>NZ_LR882957.1:0-5311 GCF_904830935.1 Planktothrix agardhii | reverse complement strand
ATATGACAGGGACGAGAACCCGCTCCCGACTCTCCTCCGGCTATCACCCAACTGGGATAATCATTAGTAGAATAACTGCCGATTCCTGGCCAGGATTCAATCCAATCCTCGGCAATTTCTGACCATTCAATTGGTAAGAACTTCGATAGGTTTATGGGTTCCAACAACGGTTCGCAACTCAGGAAACGAACTTTTGCGGGTATCTTCATAAGTAATGGGATTCGCTTGTCTGCCATTGCCTGATTCTCGCAACTAACACCAAGCCAGATATTATCGGGGATACTCCATTGCAACCCAACAGAATGATCACTATTTCGGGCTATATACCAATCAAAAAACTCAATCATTCGTTCAGGGCGTTTGGTCAGAATTTGGAACGTATGTTGAGGAAAATCCTCAATTGTTGAAAATATTTGTTCAATCCATTCAAAGGGAACATTTTCATGAAACATATCTGCCATTGAACAGAGAAAGATTCGTTTCCCTTTTTTCCATCTTAAAAGTCTATCAAGTTGATTTTCAACAAATTCAACAGTTCCATTCCAACTCGCTACTTTCTGATATTGTGGGAATTGTTGAAGCCTTGCCGTTTTCGCCGCCGTTTCTGCGTAACATTTCTGGCATCCCTCACTAATTCGGGAGCATCCAACGATTGGATTTATCGTCTCATCGCACCAAGAAATTGTAGTTGTCATAGTTTTAGTTTTGGGTAATGTTGGTAAAAAAAAGCCGAGGATTTCTCCCCGACTCTAGTTAATTAGGCTTTAGCTGATTTCAGTTGTTTGGAATTAGTTGCATTCAATTGTTGAGTAACTGGAGCTTGATTGAGTTCGGTTTCTGCAATCGCAGCAAAACATTTCGCTTGATTTTCAACCAATCGTTGATCATTACAGACATCCATTGATTGAATCTCTTTTGTAGCTTTCAACGCAGTTAATTCAAGTTCGCCATTGGGTTCACGATAACTACCGGAAATATAGAAGTAGTTGCCATGTTTCCCTTCAGTTTTGGTCATCTCAAATCGGAAAATCAAGTTATTGTAGCTTTCCCGAATCTTCTCCAAACTATATTTGTTGAAGTTATCTTTCATCCCTTCAGAAGCCCAACTATTCAACGCCTTCTTGACAAATTGTTCCGTCAACAATTGAAATTTATCTTTACTTTGACGGTGCAGTAAAAAGGTTGAAAGTTCAGAAGCCTTTTCATGGAATTGAGTTTTCATTTCGCCGCCAACCGGAATCCCCCAAATTTCCAGAAATTCCTCATTAACATAATTAGGTTCAAAGGTTAAGATTTTTGTTGAGATTTGGCAAACCGCCATTTCAACAAATTTTCCTTTGGTTAATCCGGCTTTTTCGGCTTCAGAACAGGTCATATTATTGGTGTTTCCTCCAACAAATTGACCCCATTCTTTTGAGCAATTCCCACGATAACGACTCGGAGAACTGGGAATCAGAAATCCGTATCCGTCGATTTGGATAATATTCATGGTTTGTTCTAGTTTTGTAAGTGGTTTTAGTTTCAGTTTGATTGATTTTTTATAGGGGAGGAAATCAACCAAAAACCCAAGGCGGTAGCTAGATTATCTTGTTGGAAAAACTCAGTAGTCTTCCCAACATTATAACCTAACATTTATCGTTTAAAGCTAATATTTAATCCAGGTTCTTTGTAAGCTAATTCCTGAATTAATTGTTGATATTCTGCTTTCAAACTTTCAATCCGTTTGGAACTCAAGAGCTTTTCTTTGCGAACTTCAAGCCCTTTAATTTGATTCTCAAGTTCCTCAATCTCAGAATCTAATTTGTTGAGTTTCTCGCCATTGCGTTTAAGGATAATAATTTCCTCAGACCGAATCAATTCCTCTAATTTTGCCAACTCCGGTGAATCCTTAGAACTCACATATTTTTGTCGAAAACAAATAACAACTTTTGCAATGCTATCCTGATAAATAACATTATTCTTGTTGTTATTCATGTTATCTTGATGGATAGCAAGGGCTTCGACGATTGCATCAGATTCAATTTCAGAGAGTTGTTCAGAAAGAAACTTAATCACTTGTTTGTGTTCAACAAACTTTCGGATAGATTGATTAGGATCAGTAGAGAGTTCAAGGTCTAATTCAGAATCAACTTGAAGTTCAGAAAGAAATTGAGATTTGTTAGGAATCATTGGTTTAATTTAGTTGGGGTTTACTGATAGAAAAATACCAAGATTCCATTGACAAACTAATAGAATCCTGGTATTATTAGTGAATTGGTTTACTTATCTTGTACTCTGATAGTTTTGAGTTTGTTGTTAGGAAAGGGCAGCAAACTCAATATCTTTTTCAGAATCTTCAGATTGTTCAATACCTTCAGAATCTTGAGAATAATCATCAAGGAAGGATTCAATAGAAGATTTAAAGGCTTTAGATTCAAACTGTCGAATCCACCAATCGGGTTCATTATTGATGCTGTCTTCAATCTTGGAGAGCCATTTAGAAAGAGCTTGTTTAACGAGATGTTGGGGAATGCGATCGCACTCGAAAACCCCATCAAGTTGCAGTCGTTCGATAACAACATCAACATCAATATCGAGATTGAGTTTAGTTTGTGTTTGTTTAGTTTCCATGTTTACCTTTAATTGAAATCAAGAAGATTAAGCGGTAGCCAGTTGGCAAGTAGAACTTAAAACAATTAGAGTTCCAGTTGGAGAAAGTAAATAACTATCGGGTTTAAAGACTTCTCGAACATCGGTAATTCGCAGGTGATTGAGTTCAAGACTTCCGTAACTATAAGATTGCCAAAATCCCTCATTGTAGAGATATTGACAAAGATAAAAGCCATAATTTGGGTCGATGTTTTTAGGGGCTAACATTCCAAAACAACCTTTCTTATATTCACGAATTGGTTTCCCCAACATTTCCCGATTATGTTTGGCAATTAACCAGAAATCTGCACCGTGAAAAGCACTATAAATTGTCCATTGAGTTGAATGACGTTGATACATTTTGGATTGTCCAAATGAATGACCAACGCCATCAAGCGGTAGCCCTGTCCTGAGCGGAGTCGAAGGGTAGTTTCAATCAAATAAATTCAATTGTTTTAAGGGTTCTTCAATCTCAATTAATTCGGTTTTAGGATTGAAAATAATAACTGGAAGTTTAGCTTTTCGTGCCATTGAAATTGTTAGATAAGTTCCCCCAGTTGTTCGACCGTCCCAGACGGCTAAACCCAAACTAGAATTATTAACAAGATATTGATCACGAGCCTGCATCACCCCGTCAGAGTATTCTGGGTAAAGGATTTTTACTTCGGTTGCAGTAGCTAAGAGTTTTTCCCGTTGTTTGCGATACAAACTATGACCGTATCTTTGTTCAGGACAAGGAAAAATTGCTTTCCAATTTAATCCTCGTTGGCTCCAAATTTGTGCAGCCTTGTTGTCAGTTCCAATAGCCATTCCAGATAGAAAACAATTAAATCCTCGTTCAATAGCGAGGTCAGTTAATTGATTAATTCCGAGTTCAGCTTTAGGTTGAATAAGGCAACGATGTCCGGTAATAAACGCAGTTTTCATTATTAATTAGATAATCAAGAGCAATAAATTGAAGCGGTAGCAATAAAAAAAACCTAACTAACTAGATTAAATCTAATTAATTAGGGTTTTGTTAAAGTTAAGTTAGTGGTTTGTAGCCTTTCGCTTCATTTAATTTCCAGAAGACAATACTAAATCTTTCTGCACTTCTAATCTCTGTAACTGCATGGAGAACTTTACAATTAAATTCGGTAATATCTCCATCCTGAAGAAGATAATCAGTTTGTTCAGGTTCGCCATAACTGAAGATTGCTTCACCCAAATTAACACTAATTGCTTTAGGATTTGAGTATGTATGATCTCGATGTAAGCTAATTTTACCATCACTAACTTTATCATCAGTTACAGGGCCATGATAAGTTAATAAGCCAATATCACAGCCAGGATAAACCCGTTGGCTAAAATCAATTAATCGTTGGTCAGAATAACCTTTAGTTAGGCTACCATCTCGAAAATCAACTTCATGGAAAAGCCATAACCGATATCGACCCTTCGCATAATTACTAGGGTCTGCAACTAATTGAGATTTCAGACTTTGACAATAAGCTCGCAATGCTTCTGGATTCTGAACAGTAGTTAGCTTTCGGAGTTCAGTAGAGAATTTTAATTTAGTTTTGTTCATGTTTGTTACCAATAAATTTCAATTACTCTTACGTTAGTTCTTTTATTTCTTAAAAAAAAGTCCTTAACTAACTAGATTGGGTATCTAATTAATTAAGGATTTAATTTAAAACTCGTCATATCTTGAATTAGATTCAATTTCAAGTTCGATAAGACTTGAATATCTTGAAATCAGCTTGCATTTTTCTCGAAATTCTATAACTTCTTTAGTTTCTTCAATATCTTCAGTTTCTTCAATATCTTCAATATCATCATCCCAAAGATAATCATAAGGAGATGGGGAATTATCAGGACAAAAACAGGGTTTTCCGCCACATTCAAGCCATTGACCATTGAGTTCATTCATGGTAATATTTATGTTAGAAAAAACGACAAAACACCTATCTTTGGCGGTAGCTACCAAGCACTAAGCTATCGCCAAATTACTTTTAATTAAATAAACTAATTAATCAAAACAACACGACAACGTTTACCAAGTTGTTTGATATTTCGTTGAGTTCCAGGGCTTTTACCATCCCAAATAGCTAAACCAAAATCAGCAGAACTCATCATTAATTTATCTCTAAGGCTATAATTACCCTGGACTTTAACGGTTCCCCAATTACCAACATTGTTTCTGAGGGTGTTGAAGGCAAACCAAACTTGAACATTATCGTAATTCACTGAATCAAGATAAGTTTGAACAAGGGTATCAACGCCAGGAGCATCACCAATTAGAATCTCATAATTAAGTTCAATGATTTTATTGATTCTAGTGAGTGCTTCTGGGTTTAATGTTTCGATTGAACGTGAACCGGAAATAGCCACAGTGATTTTCATTGATTTAAAGTTAAGTGAATTAGAAAAACCCCTAACTAGATTGAATCTAATTAATTAGGGGTTTATTTAGGTTTATTTGACGAGATGTAGCTTAAAACCTAATTGCTTCAACAGTTCATAAAAGGCTTCGGGTTGCATTTTGTCATCGGATTCAATACCTCCTAATGGGGCTAGTTCTTCGATTCGGTGAACAAAACTAACTGCTCGAATGATTATTTCTGCATAGGGCCGTTGCTCCTCATCCTTAATCAATAAAGCTATCTGCTTGTGATTCATTGCCATACTTCTCAAACACTTA
>NZ_LR882956.1:0-61063 GCF_904830935.1 Planktothrix agardhii | reverse complement strand
TACAAAGCTTTGGTTTAGGGATGAAGATAGTTGAAGAAATAAATAATTTTAAAAGTGTCAAGTTTGATCCCAATCTTGATAATCTACAATTTACTAACACTAACTAATTAAATCTATGCAGTCAGTGAATAGCAACAATAATTATTCGATTCAGGATGAGAGCAAACTCCGGTTATTACTTTTGAAAACCGTTGTATCAGGTTCGGTGATTATGGGTTTGTTTGGGGGTCAATTCCGACTCATGACACGATGACATGACATGACAGCTTATCAATTTATTAACACTAACCCAGTGACAATATGCAAACAATTAACATTACCCCGACAGCTTCAATACTGGATGAGAATAAACCGCCTAAATTGATACTTCTAAAAGGGATTGCGATCGCTACCATCACCGTTAGCTTGATTGGGGGAATTATTCATGTAGTTAATAGTCGTCAAACTATCACAAAAACTGACCCAAAGGAACAGCCTAAACCCGATATTAGTAATCAGAAATTAACAACACCTACCCAACCATCGGAACAGCCCAAAGTTGTTGTGAAAAAACCAGAGAAGCCTATTGTTATTAAGGAAGGATCAGATGCTTGGTTTTGCTTACAGAATAACGGCGGTTCCGGTTGTCTAACCCGTGATAGGTTTGCACCTAACTATAAAATTGTTTCACCGCCTGAACGGGAGAAAACTTACGAGGATTATTTGATTCAATACGGGGTTAGGAGCGGGGGATATTGTGGGAGGTATTTAAACGGCGAGCCAAATTGTTTTTAATCAAATTATTTGATTAAAAACAAGTTAAAATAATTTTCTGTACATCAAAATGGAACTACAGAGATCCGAACCTCTGCTGTTGCG
This sequence comes from Planktothrix agardhii, assembly GCF_904830935.1. Lineage (NCBI taxonomy): Bacteria > Bacillati > Cyanobacteriota > Cyanophyceae > Oscillatoriales > Microcoleaceae > Planktothrix > Planktothrix agardhii. The sequence continues at coordinate 60,205 of NZ_LR882956.1, read as the reverse complement.
GTATAATAGTTTTATTGTTGGTTTGAAGGTAAAAAATATGCGACAAAGAAAATATTATCCCACGGGCTTCACACTTTCAGGTAATGATCGAGCTATTCTTAAGCGCGAGATGATGAGAACCGGAAAAACTCGCTCTGAGATAATCCGAGAATATATTGCTGACATTGGTAGGAAACAATCCCAGAAAAACAAAGCCGCGTAGTTGCTAGTACAATTACGCAGCCTTAATTTTTATTCTCTTGTAAATCTGTATAAACCTTTTAATTAAGCTCTCTGTGGCAACTTTGACGCTTGATTAAAAGGAATCTACAGGGTAGTAGTGCCCCAATCGGGGTATCCGTAATACATCTATGATATCAGCAAAATGTCTATTCTGTGCGTATAGTTTCAAATTTTTGTCACGAACTCAATACTTAAACGATTGTTTAACTATACCATATAATCCCCACAATCTACACCGGATATCTGTAGATTGTAAGAATTGCCAAACCTCACCAACACGGGGGCGGCATGATTAATCAACAATGCCCTAGCTGTGGCTCTAGTAGATTTCAGGTTAAGGACGCGCCACCACCCCATAACCAAAAACTTGTCTGTTCGGGTTGCGATCGCTTCATTAAATGGCTTCCCAAACCAAAAAATATTGATCGCCATCGGGAATTAAAAATCAGACTTGAATCGTTAAAGAATAAGGTTAACGGTTGGGAATCCATTTTTATTAATGATTTAATCAAGAATTTAAGGATTGCAGAACGGGACGGCAAAATCTTTAAATTATCCCCCCGACAATTAGAAAGCCTTGAAAAAATAGAGGGTAAATTCTTAAACAGCAACCCCCAAAACTCAGTGACTAAAAGGGGTGCGAGATGATTAATCCCCAACATTATCAGGAATTAATCAATAGCGCGATCGCACCTGAACTCATTGATCTGAATTTCCGATCAATGTCAGGGGATGAAGCTATTGAAGCGGTTATGTACCAAAAACTTGATGACATAGATTGCAGAACAAAGCACGTTCATCAAAGAGAATTGAATCGCATTTACAAGCAACAACATTTAATCGAGGGCGGTTTGTGGTGTGCCGGGCTTGATCCGTTTGATGGTTGGGGCCAGATGCAATGGGGAGCATTTAAGCCCGATAAACCCCGCCCAGACAGAACTAACCCAACTAAAAAAATTAAGTATGAACATCCTCCAAAAGTGGAAACCCGTGCCTTTTTCCTGCGGGTAACTTTTAGGATTGGATTAAAGATTGCCACCAAAGCCGGGGCGGAGGCATCTTACTTAGAGAGAATCCCAACACAGATTCCCGAACTCAATAAAAATTTAGATTTGGTTGACGCGGGTTTCTGGCAGTGGGTATGGGATGAAAATATCCCCATTGTGATAACAGAGGGAGCCAAGAAAACCGCCGCATTATTATCAGCCGGGTATGCAGCTATTGGGCTACCGGGAATCAACGGGGGGGTTAGGACTAAAGATTATAATAAAGCCCCGTGCAAACCCTTCTTAATCCCTGAGATTGCAAAATTTGCTACAGAGGATCGGACAATTACGATCTGTTTTGATCATGATTTGAAACCCAAAACTATTGCAGCAGTTAATAGAGAAATTAGCAAGTTATCCGAGCTACTTCTGAAATCCAAAGCAATCCCTAAAGTTATTGAATTACCAGGCCCTGAAAAGGGTGTTGATGATTTTATTTTTGAGCGGGGGGTATTAGCTTTTGATGATCTATATATTGCCGCCAATGATTATCGCTACTGGCAATTTAAAAAAGGACACAAATTAAGCTATAAACCAAATCGAATTCTTAATCGAAAATACCTCGGAAAATTACCGTACCCAGTGCGGGGTATGTGTTTTATTAAATCCGTTCAGGGAACAGGGAAAACTCAATCATTAATTGAGTTGATTCGTAAAGCTAAAGGGACGGGTCGCCCGGTGTTAGTCATCACCCACCGGATTGAATTAGGGAGGGCTATTTGTGAAGCAATTGGAATTAACTGGATTGAAGATTGCAAGGGAAGTATTGAGGGCAAATTGTTCGGCTTTGGCTTGTGCGTAGATAGCCTACACCCATCAAGCCAAGCCAATTTTGACCCCGATGCTTGGGAAGGTGCAATCGTTATCTTAGATGAAGTCGAGCAAGTTTTATGGCACATGATGAACAGTTCCACTTGTATCGAAAACCGGACTAATATTATTAATAGTTTTGAATTATTAATCAAAAATGTGACGGCTTCTGATGGATTGATCATCGCTCAAGATGCAGATTTGTCCGATTATTCTATTGATTATCTTCTGGGATTGTCTAGCAATCCTGAGTTAAAACCTTTCGTAATTGTCAATAATTATTCTGGCAATCATCGGGACGTAATTGTTTACAATCAGTCCGAACCCATGAAATTATTTATGGCAGTAGGGGAAGTTTTAACGCAAGGTGAAAAGGTTTTAATTGTTGAGGATAGCCAAAAACGCAAGGGGCTGTGGAGTGCTGTTAATTCAGAATCGCGTATCAAAAAGCTATTCCCTAGCGCACGAATTTTAAGGATTGATAGTGAAACCGTAGCAGACCCCAATCACCCCGCTTTCTGTTGTGCCAAAAATATTAATTTAATCATTAAAGATTACGATGTTGTAATAGTTACCCCGACAATCGGGACGGGGGTTAGCATTGATTTAAAAGGGCATTTTGCGGCGGTGTTTGGATTATTTTATGGGGCTATTACTACCCATGACGCTATACAGATGATGCACCGCTACCGTGACCCGGATGCGACTTGGCAGACACGCTGTAAAGTTTTATGACAATTAATCCTGAACGTTCTCTAATGCTTCATCTAATAGGAGTCTGACGATTTCCGCTTTGGTTCGTCCTGTCCTGGCCGCCAACATTGATAATTTTCGATGGGTGGATTCGGGTAAATCGACGGTGAACCGTTTTGTCCCTTCTTTGGGTTGAACTTGTAATCTGTCCATAAATGTTGTTTCTGGTTGGGGAATGGGTTGGGGTTCGGAAATTTCAATCGGTTTGGGAGTTACCGCCGGTGTTGAATTTTCTCCATAGACAAATTCTTGGGCTAAAGCATCACTCAAGGGTTTACGGGTTTGTTTTTTATTGGTCATACTCCCTCTGGCAATTGTTTGAGGATGGCTTTAAATAATCGGTCATATTCGATAGCAGCTTCACTGGCGGCTTGTCCTGGTAAGTCCCAAACAGTTAGTGATTGACCGGAAGTATCGGCGATGGCTTGTTTTTGGTGAATGATGGGTTTTAAAAATTTAGCATCGGGGATTTGAGATAAAAGGGCGATCGCCTCCTGTTTGAGTTTGGTATTCTTCACCGCCCGACTTAGGAAAACTAAACCTTTGGGCAATCCCCCCCGCACAGACTGAGCCTGTAGCCTGTTTGAGTAATCGCATGGCATCGCTGGCAGACCGTAAATCAACACCCGTCGGTTGCACCGGAATTACGGCTAAATCACATCGGAATAAAATAGCTCTGGTTTCCTCGGAAAGACTCGCCGGGCCGTCAATAACTAGGTAATCGTAATCTTTGATTAACTCTGGAATCTTTTCTAGGATGTCATCTGGGGATTGAATCACCTGACAAGCAAGTTCAATCCCCATCCCGGCTACCCATTGGGAACTTGACCGTTGAGCATCGGCATCTACCAGCAACACCCGATAGTTCTGTTTGAACTGAAGCCAATAGGCTAAATGCACTGACGAGGTAGATTTCCCCGCCCCCCCCTTCTGATTGATTAAGGCAATTATTCCCATACTGATTTACTTACTTACTGCATTAATTAAGTATTTTATTACAGTTTGCAGGATTCAGTCAGATTCTGACAGGACTTACGCAAGCACGCTATATATAGCATACTAAAAGTAGGCGATCGCATACCAATGATAATAGCAATCACCCTAAAAAGTCCTGATTATTTATTTAAAAATAAACCCAAAAGAATCAAACAAGTTCCATTTTTATCGAAGGACAATTCAGTTCTTTGATTAAATAACTGGACAAAGATTCAGCTTTTAACTGATAGACTGTTTTCTTTGTCAGATGAGCTAATCTTTTCAATTGATTCCAAACTAAAAGGGCACAAGCAATATGATTTCTTTGAATACTAGCTTTACGACACTGGCAAGATTCAATCCCAGTTAACTGCTTAATTTCTCGGTGAAACTCCTCTATTTTCCAGCGAATAGCACAGGTTTTTTTCGTATCCAATGTGGATGCTTGAGTTAAGTCATTAGTTGCTACATATTCCGTTCTGTTGGTAGAAACAATAACCCGAAATAGCTTGACTTTATGAGATTTAGGGAAATTTTTGATAAGGATATTTTAATCTGATAAATTCAGAGATTTTTTAAGGGCATTATGAACCAAAGAAATTAAATCAACAGGTAGAAAACCTAATTGTTTTACAAATAGCTCTTTGCTCACCGTTGCTATTTTGTCAGTCCGAATCAAAGAACTCTTTTTCAGACCTGTTTGCTGAAAATTGAGATATTGCTCAGAAATCAGTACCCAATTATCTTGTAAAGCGATATCGGGTATTTTGGAGAATATACCAACAAGAATAACTTCTTCTCTATGAACAGAAATAATTAAAGCAGGTCTGAGCTTAGAAGACGTTAAATCGCTGAAAGGGAATCTAACTAGCCAAATTTCATTGGTTTTAGGCAACATCATTATAAATATCCTCTTCTGGATCGTTCCATTCAGCAAAACCTGTTTCGGCTAGTTGCATAATTGGAAAGACATTTAACTCCTCATCTGTGAGTGATTTTGCGAACAAAGAAACCGCTTGTTTATCAACTAATAAATTCTGTTCATGTTCAAACAACAACGCCTCAATCCTTTTCCAATCATGGTAATTAATAATCACCGCCACAGGGTTAAAATCCTCATCTGTCACAATTTGCTTTTTTATAGCTGGCATTTTAGTTAGCTCCTAAATTGTTTAAATTCGATCCAGACTTCGATCCAGATTCTGACCTAGAGAGTAATCACCATCAACTCCTATGCCTAACTGACATATCCTAGTTTAACCAAAAATTCATTCAACTCTCCTAAAGTTTGCGATCGCTCCGCCTCCAATTCCCGACTAGAAACCGCATACTTATCCCAAAGCTTCTCAACCAAGGCAATCAGCGCCCTTTTTGCCCCATTCAAATAGCGGATTACAGCAACCGCCTTGGCGGTTAAGACATAGAATATAATCTGGATGGTGTTGAAATCATCCTCATTAAGATATGGCAGTTATAGGAAAGCTGGAATTAACCCTGAAAATTACGGAATTTCCGACGGATGTTCAGACCGTTGAGAATAACTGGAAGCAATTTGCTGTTGACTGTGATGGCAGAATCTTCACAATAACAGTGAAGCCGAAAATGTTCAAAAAACTAGAGGAAGCGCAAGCAAATTTTCCGATGTGGGTGGCAGCGATTGCTGGGAAGATGGGAGAAGCTACTCCCGATGGTTTTGTTTTGGCTGACCCCGCAATTCAAGTGTTTGAGAAAAAACCGAAAGACCCCAAGGAAGCTGTACCTGAGTAGAAAGGTTTGAGTAGCAATCGTACAGAAACTTACGCTAAGACTAAAATCAATTACAGCATAGGTTTTAGAAGTTGACTTTTCTTAACAAATCTCAATCCGTTTTGTACCAATTCAACTAAGGTTTAACGGGTACAGTCAAAGCCAAATCCTTAACGGCACTTTCTGCACAGTTGCTACTCAAACCCGAAATTCAAAATTATGAACAAGCACCTTGAGGGAAAACATAGTCCTAAATCTATCATTTTTCTACTTTAGACAAAAATCACCACTGAACTTAATGTGTTTGAATGTCGCTATCTAAACCAAGTTCTTGCAATGCAACTTTTGTTTCTTCAATTTTCTGTTCTGAAATTTCACCATCCACAACAACCTCAACCTTGAGTTTTAGTTTCAAGTCCTTAGTGGCTGAGAATTTGGATAACACCTTTGTATAAAACTGTGTCCATTTTTGGGGCGTAACTTCTCCAGACCATTTTAATTGATTGGGTGGCGTTGGTACGACTTTTTTCTCATCCCCATCTGGAGCAGGAGTGTCATTGCTAGGAACAGTTTCTTTTTCAATGGTGAAACTAACGGTATTAGCGATCGCACCAACGGTAGCATTAACTGTAAAGTTTCCGGTGATTTCGCCCGCAATTAACATTCCTTGCGCGTCAATATTGCCGCCTGTGGCTGTCCAGAGGACATTAGCGATCGCAATATTCTGATGACGTTGATCAACTCCTTTGACAGTAAATGTTTGTCCTTGATTGGGTTTTAGGGTGACATCTGTTGGGGTGATCTCTAAAGTGGTTAGTCGAGATGGATCTTCCTGTTCTTTTTGGTACTTTTCGGCATCTTCACCTTTAATCAAATAAATATCATCAGAAATTTCAACGCTGTCAATGTCTAGTGGCGAATCTTTAAAATAAAAGGGTTGATATTTGCTATCAGATGTTTTACCAACATAGGCAAAACTGCCCTCTTTTACACCTTTGACGATGGTTTCTTTGATCGCATTACCATTGAGAAGACGAGGCAAGCTAGGTGACGAGAAAAAGACATCACGGACTGCTTTTGTACTCCATTCTTTAAAAACGAGTGACCAGTTACGCACTAAAAAGCGCGGGGCGATCGCATCTTGGAGAATATCCTCTGTTTTAAGTCGGTTAAGGATAAGTGCTGTAATTGATTTAGAACTATCGGCACTACTAGATGAACCTGCTCCCATATCAACCGTGCGTAGTTGATTGTTTTTATCTAGTAAAACAGTATATTTATAGGAACGCCATACTGCTTCTTGAACGTCACGTTCGGCTTTTTTGAGATTCACACTCAGTTGTTTTTGCTGCACATCATTTAATGTATCCCATTCTTGGTCACGAATATTTTCCCAAGCTAACACTTTACGCGCTTCATCTCTGAGTAGGTTTTCCGAGTCAGCGATCGCCAAAATCACGGCACTTTTATAGGTGCGATCAGATGTACCCGACTCACGAATCAGCTTTTCTACAAATGACAATGTGTTAGCATCGCTCATCGGACGATCAATAGATAATACTGCCAAAGTTAATTTAGGTACGTTAGGAATATCGCCCGATTGTTTGGGATACTTAACATCTACACCAGATACAGAAGGGAAGGCTTTTTTGATTTCATTTTCAATCCGCTTACTAATATCTTCCGTTTGCACACTGGCTAGGCGATCTGCTAAAATCTTATTTAAGTTAGGCGAAAGGCTGAAATGATATTTAGTGCTTTCAACTATCAGGTAATAACAGTCTGTTTTGAGCGTATCTAAGACTGTTTCCACATCACCAATATTAATACTAGAATCGGCGATCGCTAAACGAACTTCGGGTAAGGTTGCTTCAGCACGAACTACACCACCATTTGACTCAAAGAAAATCGTAGTTGCGGCTTTACCATGTAATCTTGCCTTTTTAATCGTTTCAGTTGCTTCGAGATCCAGTCGAAACGCATGAGAGTCTTTTTTGCCACAGATATCGGTTGTCACTGCGGTTTCGAGACGACCTTCACCCATTTGCTCAAACACGGCTGATCGAAATATGGGATCGTTAAGAGGGGCTGTACCTAATGTAATCAGTGCATCTTTGTGGTTGCCTTTGTAACCCTCTTGATAGGCGTGAGATACCCAGAGGGCTAGTAAGCGTAAAATACCCCTTGTACGCTGAAATCGGGGTAATGCTGCCCATTTACGTTCAAAGACTGAAATTACAGTAGGATGAAAGGGATAGGTGGCGGCAAAGGCTTCACTGGCATTATCAATGGGAAACCAGCTAGGAAGTAAGGAGCGATTTTCCACAGCCCAATCTGCATATTTATTACAGGTATCGATCGCGTCTTTGGGTAATATAATTTTACCATCAGTAGTTACCGCTCGTTCATCCCATTCAAATAACCTTCTGCGAATAATTTCTGAAGCTTCTGCTTCCGCAGACATGACAACAGCTTTACCAACACGATCTAGCATTTTCTTGAAACGTTGTTCATCAGCTTCATCGGCGGCGGTATATTCCATAACTGAAGCCGGAATTGAAGCAATCAAAACAATATGATCTTCACCTCTAGCAGTTTCTGAAAGTGCCTGCATAAAGTTATAAAGGCGATCATGATAGCCATATTTGCGATAGCTGGAAACATAATTAAGGATTTCATCCATCAAAATCAAACAGGGTTTATCTTTAGGTAGAAAAGCCCGAATCACATCCCCCTTGGGTTCGGTAAATTCGGCATCGTGTTGGGCAACAATTTTAAAAGCTTCCTCACCCCCTAACTGAAAGGCGATTTCCCCCCAGGGAGTTTTGCGTAAGGGTGTACCATCATTGCCGCCGCGACCAGTTAAGGAGTCAAATTCTGTACCAACAAAGACAGCTACATTCGCAGTAGGTAAGGTTTTAATATCGGCTTGGGTAATAATCTTGCGAACACCAGACCATGATTCTGCGGCCTGTCCATTTTTTGCTAGATGGTAAAGCAGGGCGAGGGCGTGGGTTTTCCCTCCACCAAACTGAGTCGCCAGGTTATAGACTGCATTAGCTTCTGTTTTCACACCCGATAAACGGCGCATTACTTGTCCGGCAAATTCAGCCAGCCAATGGGTGAGATAGGTACGGCTCAAGAATTTTTCCGGGTCTTGGTAGTCAATGGGGGCGCGATTTTCCCGGACATGATCAAGGTTTACAGCAAATTCTGAAGCATCAAGGGGTCGGTTATTCCGTAAGTCTTCCCGTGGGGTAAGTCCTTCAATTTTGTACCAAGGTTTTAGGAGCATTTGTTTAATCTGGTTTGTTGATTTTGAATTTAGTTGAATTTAGTTTTTTAATGCGCGGGGATTAATTGTAGGAGAATGCCGAGAATTTTGTCGATGTTAGTAATGTAGTAGTCAGTCAGATCAATCACTACGGTTTGCTCAGATATTTGCAGAAATTTCCAGATTTCGCCCGAAGTAACAATGCCATAAATTGTCTTAATATCGTTGTCTTCTTGTTCGTTAAATAATTGGGCGGCGATCATTTCAGCGATACATTGTCCTAGCCCAGATTTAATATCTTCGTTTTTTGCTTCGACAATGGCAACTACTGGCGCACTAATCATTAGTTGCTGTTTAGATAGGCTGATTAAATAGTCGCAATAACCTGATAATCCTTGTTCGGGACTGATGCTAAATTCTGTGCCAGAAAATAGACTGATGGGAATAGGCGATCGCCGTCTGAGTTCGAGTAAGGTGGGAGCAATTAGAAATTCTGATCGCGCTTTTTCAGTATTAATAGCTAGGGCTAAGGGAATATTTTCGGCAAGAATGCGTTTGAGGTCGTCACTGGGAGCGATCGCTTCGACATGGGCAAACAGATCGATTTTTTCTTCAATTTGCAAATGAAAGTCTTTTTCTACTTGTCTTAGGGTGAAATTACTATAGGACATTGGTTTCGGATGGGAAGTTAATATTTTCGTAAAGAATTGAGAGGGAAAAGGTTAGGTTTAGGCTGGTGATGTGAATTTCTGGATTGTTTTCTACCAAGTCTGGGGGCTCGATCGCAAGGGATAGATATTCCCAAGCTAAGTCGCTACGGCGTTGGTAGATCTCGATTCTGGGTCGCTCTGGTGTGATTAGGATATAGGTTTGCAGGGTATCGATCAGCATATAGTGTTGCTGTTTGATACCGCGATCGCGGGCTTCGGTGGCGGGTGACAGCACTTCGACAATGATCGTGGGGTATTGCAAAAAGTCACGGGCAAAGCGATCGCGCTCGTCACAGGTAACAATGAGATCGGGATAGTAATATTTGCCTGATGGGGTAGTGACTTTGGCATCGCTGATGGCGACTTTGCAACCTTTACCGCGCAAGTGGGGAATTAGCAGGGCAGCAAGATTGGCGGAAATTTGGCTATGGGGAATTGTGCCGCCTGTCATGGCGATAATTTTGCCGTTTTCGTATTCATATTTAGTATCTTGATCGGCTTCCCATACGAGATATTCTGCGGGGGACATGGTGAGTGATTGAAGGTTAGCAATCATATATACCTCATGAAATTTTGGTAGATAGACGTTTGAGAATGCCTAGCACTTCATACAGTGGGTTTTCACGCGGATCTAGTAGCGAAAACTCGGCTGACCATGCGTATTCTGGTTGTCTCGATTTTTCCATTTTCAGGAATAAAAAGTTATTCCCATTTGTCACCATGCCGAAGGTAGGATGAGTAGGTTGGTTGGGGCTGGCATACATATAGGCAAGGGTCTGAGGAATGGCGGAATATGTGCTGAATTTTAAGCCTTTGGCTTCGATAACAGCTATCCATAATTCGCTATTAAATACCAAGACATCTAACCGACCACGCACAGGCTCGCTATTATCTTCTTCGTCAATGATAACAGGATCTTCAGCAGAAATATCAAAGGGGTCTTGATAAAAACCTGCTATATCTAACAAGGGCGATAAAACTAGCATTTTTACTAATACTTCGATGGTTTTACGGCGATATAACACTTGTCGCATAAATTGGTTGCGGATGCGATCGCACTTGGCTTTTTCTTCTTCAGAGAGTGAGATCGGTTCTAGCCATTCCGTAAAGAAGTTGCTATCGGTAGCGACTTGTAGATTTAATCGTTCTTCTAGTTCATAAAGTGTGATTTCATTGGCTTGCATAATCTTTTTTCTCCTATAATAGTTCTAAAGTCCTAAACCTTTTTTACGAGCTAATAAGCCATCAACCCAGCGTTTTTCGTCTGTACCCGCCGGATAAAGGGCTGAAAATGATTGTGCTAGTTGCCAGAATTTAATATCTTTACCAATGGCTTCATCAACTAAAAAGCGTTTGAGTGCTTCACTACGTCCTGAGTTAAATAACAGCATTGCTTGATGTACTTTATCGCAAATGGTTTCACCAATACGGGAAATTTTGACTTCCCCATGTTCGTCTTCGGGAAGTTCATCAAGTACGCCTATAATAATAAGTTGTTTATCACCTTTGGCTTTTTTCTTGGGAATATCGGGAATAATGCCTTCTTTACCAAATAGGTAAGCAGCACGTTCTTTAACAGGTAACAGTCGGGCTTTATCGCCTTTAACTTCGACAAGATGAGTCAGGTTTTCCAGATGGGCGCCGAGTCCCTGAGCGATTTTACGGGCGGTATCATATTCAAGGCTAAAACCTGTTATTTTGGGTTTTTTGCTAGTATTTTCGTCATCATCATCATCTTCGCTCCCCTCGCCATCTGGGAGAGGGGCTGGGGGTGAGGGTTCTCCGGCTGAAAGTGTCCAGAGCCACATGGCAGTTAAACGGGCATCTTCTTCAAAGTTGGAGGTATCTGCGTCTTTAAAGATGGTGCTGAGGGCTTCTTTGGAAATGGCTGCCCAGACATATTCGAGATATTCACGCAAGGGGACAATTTCACCGCTTGCTTTTTCAACACTGGAATAACGGGAGAAGATTTCCAGGGCGGGGCCTAAACAAGCAAAGATGGCATCTGCACCTACTACGCCTTGTTCGGTGAGTCGGGGCATCCATTCTTTGATCCGTTTGGGGAGTTCTTGTAATACATCGCGCCAATCGCCAATTTCTTCGCGTAATGTACCATCTGGGTTTTCTCTGGGGCGGCAGACTAGGTGAACAGATGAGGCAAGGGCGGCTGAATTTTGGGCGCGAAGTCTGTCAGGTTTTTCTGTATCTATTGTCCAAGATGCTGTAACTATCCATCCAGATCGAATAAGTCCTTCTAACATAGCTTCCCAACCTTCAGTTGTTTTGTGGGCAAAAACTACTACACCAATTCCAGCAGCAGAGACATATCTCCTACTCTGACTGAGGGAAATAGATATCAATTCTTCAAATCTATCCTTAGTTTTATAAGCATATTCTTTATTTCTTTCTGATAGCTGAACGATTTCTTTCTCTTTTGGTGTCAATACATCAGAAAATCCTTCTATTGAAAGACCATTTAATGAGCGTTTAAGCCAAACATAAAAGTAATCTGACAAATCCGCATAAGGAACAGCATCATAATAGGGTGGATCAGTTATTAAACAAGCAGCAGAATCGTTAGGAAGTGGATGCTCAGTAGCAGAATTAATATTTGCACAACCTTGGTGTAGCTCTGCTCTAACAACTCCTTCAATTGCCTTAATACACCAATTAAGAGCAACAATATATGCTCCTGTAGAATCTCCAATGGGAATCATTTCGCCCCAGTCCCAGAGCATTCCTAGAGCTTGTCTTCCAAATGTAGCAACACTTTTCTCCATATGATTTGCCCATCGTGAGATAGATGAATTAAAATCTATATGTTTATCTATCGCAAAAGCAATACAGACAAGAATAGCGGAAGCGAATTCATTAGTTATTGAATTTTCTTCTTTGAGGATGATTTGCAGTTTTTGCATTATTTCGCATAAGATTCCAATTGCTAGTTGTTGTCTAGGTGAGAATAATTTTTCCCACTTTCTAATTCCATAAACATGAACATTGAAAATACTACGAAGGTAAGGCAAGTCTTCATCTGGAATAAATGAAGGCTTTGAGTTATGTTCCCTAATTTTAAAAAGTAAGTGATTTTGTGCATCTTTTACAGCATTCAAATCCGTTTCATTAGGAATCCGATAAAATCTTCCTGTCTGACCTTTTCTAGTGGTCACAACTGCAACCATTTGGGCTGTTGCCGCTCCACCTTCTTTCTTAATCATCTGGGCTTCAACCTGAGATCTTGGTGTTGTATAGCCACAATTTGGACAGGTTACAGAACTTCTACGAGCCGTCCCGCTTGTATCATTTGAATTTGTAACTAATATAGTTTTAAAACTTCGATTAGTTTGATCTTTAATTAGTTTTATGGACACATAATTACCTACCTTCTTGCGAAGTAAAAAAGTACCTAAAACAGGAACTTGATATCCACAGTTAGGCCCTTCACAAATAATCGTCCTCGCCCATAAATAAGCAATAGGCGTACTACCATCCTCATCTTTAGGATAAAATTCTGCTAACTCCTTCTCAGCATCCTCCTTCACCCATTGTCCCCATTTTCTCACCTCATCCGCCAAACGTTGCCCATATTTGGGGATATATTCCAAAACCACCTTATTTAACAACACCGCCACCGGATTTAGGTCACTAGCAAAAGCATCCGCCCCCACTCGTAAAGCCTCTAAGGGTATCGACCCACCACCCGCAAACGGGTCAACCACAAGGGGGCGTGTCCCCACTTCCCCACCTAATGCTTCATGGGCTGCTTGAGTCAAAGCCCTCGCTGTTTCCAGATAATCAGGTTGAGTTGAATTATCCCAATTAGCAAAATCCGCAATAAAATCTAATAAACGATAGCGCAATATGTTTAAATGACTTGGGTTTTGTGAATCTAGCTTATTTTCAGGTTTAACTAATATTTTCCATTTACTCCAATTTTCTGGTGAACAGCATCCATCTGCGGCTGCTTTCTGAGCAAACTTAGTAATAATTTCTACCGCTTGATCTCGAAATATTTGGGGACATAATTCATCAACCGGATCAATCCACAATGAAGCACAAATCACCGCCCGACAAGCTGCTAATGGTCGCCGCGCCCACCATATATGTAGAGTTGAAATATGTCCATGTCTAATGGATTTCTCCCGTCTGGCATGGGCAGAAATACGTTTAATAGGTAGGTCAACTTCGATTAGGCGTTTGGGATAGATCATGGTTTAGGCGTTAGGATTGGGGTTGTCCCAAATAGTCTTAATAACGGACAGTTCTCTAATCCTGTGGTCTTTCGTTACTAAAGGCAAGCCTAGATAGAGAGCAGTAGCGGCAATAATACGATCGCCCATCTCAGGGACAGTTTCGCGTGATATTTTCGCCAAAGTCCTAGCAACTAAAATATCCATCGGTACAACTACTAACCCAACATCAGGATCGGCGAGATTCTCATAAGCTGATCTAAAGCAACTTGAGGAAGTGGGGATTGAGTAGCAACCATGTTAAAAGTGCCGTTAAGGATTTTGAAATCGCTGTACCAGTTGAACTTTCCTGAAAAACCCAGGCTGAAACCCTTGAGATACGGTACTAAATTTCTGTACCAATGAAACCTTAGTTAAACTGGAACATTTTTCAAGATACAAAACGTTAGAAATGTTAACATCTGAAACTACTGATACAACTGAGTTTTTGGCTTAACGGCACTTTTCGCACAGTTGCTACTCAAACCCCGAAGTCTATTTTTTTCAACTAGGTAAGTTATTTCTACAATCGAGATTGCCGATATATGAACTGGATAGCCATTATTAACGGCATGATCAAAGGCAATCGACGCATCATAGGCTAATTTTTCTGGACTACGAAAATACCAAACAATGGCATGGGTATCAGCAACAATCGCACTCATAGATCTGCAAATTTCTTATCTAAATTTCCCCACATCTCACGCCTCACTTCTTTGATATTTTCTTCAGTAATATGAATGTCCAAGTCTACCCACATCCCCTTTAAGCTTTTTCTAGGACGCTTAACAGGGTTCTTAGATTTCAAGAGCTTGGCATAGCTCAACAATTCCATTTGTTCCTCTACTGACAAGTCTTCTAAGACAGCAACTAATGAATCTTTAAGAGTCATAATTCGTTAACCTCCTGTAAATTTTTCGCCAAAATAGGCATTAAATATCCTGATTTTTGATATTTAAAACCTGATCGGCATCCACCTGGTAATGTTTTACTTTAACAATTGCCTCCCAATCTAGTTTAGCTGGATCTTGAATGGGGTGAACTTCTGGCTTGGTTGCACAGTTAAACACCACATACAACCAATAATCTTGTTTAAGACGCTCGGCGGTACGATATTCATTATCACTTAAAGCGACCCGTCCAACCTGAGATCGCCCTTTAACCTCAATAAACTTGACTGAGATCGCCGTCTTAGTATCTTCAGGGTGAAGTTGGCGCGAAATCAAGTCAAAACCACGATTTTCAGATTCTACAGTTTCAACTTGCCAACCCTGTGCTTCTTCATACGAGATCACCGCATTAACTGCAATTCGCTCAATTTCAGCATTACTAACCATTGGTGCAATATCAGGCGCGTAACGCTCAGGATGAGGTAATACCCATGCCCTACCCTTTGGTTCAATGGCAGCAATCATACAATTACGCTCCTGTTTTAATTCTATCCTGCGCCGATCCAATCTTGTATTTAATTCATCCAGACGATCTTCCGCTTGTTTCAAACGCCCATCTAAACCCGTTTCTTCTGACCCTGATTCCTTTTTATCAAATAATTCACCATATTGAATCTGTAAACGATCAATAATTGCCAATAAACTAATTTCCGTATGGTCAGAGATTATTTTAATTTCTCGCTCTCTTTCGCGCTGCATTTCTAACAGAAATCCGTTTAACTCAGATTCAATCAAAAACTGTTCAAGCTGTAGACTATCTGGTAAATTAAGATGATCAGGAAATTCACTTGTTTCCGTTGCAGGTATTAAGTCAAGAAAAATCGTTGGTTGTTTGAGCGATAAAGTTTGGTCTAATTCAGTTTGCACCACATATAAACGTTCATGGAGTTTATTGCCACGCCCATCTTGAAATACCACTAAATAAATATCTAACCTTGCGGGTTGGGTGCGCTGCAAGTCATAAAATACTGCGCCATGTTGCAAGTCTTGTTCTGTTTGTTTTAGTACCTCTTTTCGCACACACTCAAACAGGGGATGTCCTGGTGTCACCCATTCCACTGTTGGATCTAGATCGAGAACTTTTTTGTCAAAAGCAATCTGTTTATATTCCCGTCCCAGTTTACCAAAACGCGATTCTTGCTCATCTCCAGTTGCCCAAAGATGGCGCGGGATACGTCCAATGCGATAGATTTTGCCCATCTCCCCCCCTCGTCCTTTGGGATTCGGGTTGGAGGTGATAGCTTTAGGATGAATACCAACAATAGAAGATGCTTCAACAAAGAAATTTTCGACTACTTCAGGCACTAATCGCTTTTCCTTAGCATCAGTAGATCTGCCAATCAAATTAGATAAATTTAGTTCGCGTTTTGCTAGTCCCTCTAATGCCGATTTGGTAATTCTGCGAAAATGTTCCGTATCTACCTGACTGACAATCCGATCTTTAATTACATCTTCGGTGAGATTACGAGCATACATCTCCCTGAGCATTTTTTCAATTTGATTGGCTGGAAAAACATCGCCTAAAACATTGAAAACTTTGCCCGTATTTTCAGGATCAAGATCAGCCTCAATTTTTTGAAGACGTTCAAATAGTTTCCAAAATACGCTCCCTTCACGGGTATTTGTAGAAACAAAATTAAAAATCAAACAGTCTTTTTCCTGTCCATAACGATGAATCCTGCCCATCCGTTGTTCTAAACGAACAGGATTCCAAGGAATGTCATAGTTAATCATTAGCCAGCAAAACTGAAGGTTAATCCCCTCACCCGCCGCTTCCGTTGCTACTAATACTTGACAATCTTCTTTAAACTCACGCTCGGCATAAATGCGGGTATTAGGGGTATTGCGATCGCCTATATTCATCCCTCCATGAATTTGGGTAACACTCAAACCCCACTGTTTAAGCTTGCCTAGAGGACGTTCATTTTTACCATCACCTGCTAAAAAGTCAAGGGTATCCTTATGTTCAGTAAAAATCAGCAGCTTCATTTTGGGATCGTTAAAAAAGCCTTTTTCTACCAATAACTGCTTCAGTCGTTGTAATTTTGATTCAATTTCACGATGTTCTAAATCTTTCGCTAATTTAATCAGCTTATTAAGTATTCTGATTTCATCTTGTAAGGCAATCGGATCAATATTGGCTACTACATTTTCGAGATCACCTAAAATTTTTTCTTGAGCTTCTTCCGTTAGTTCGTCAAAATCATCAGGTAATTTCCGGTCAATTAATTCCTGACGGTATGCTGCTGGATTTTCGAGGATATACTTACGCTTTTCACACATCCGTTCCAGACTGCGGCGCACAGCATAAACACTTGAGGCAAAACGCCTCTGTAACATAGCCATCGTAAACCCTAAAGCCCGTCCACGATTGGAGTCATCCATTGCTGCCTTAATTGACTGATCTTCAACATAGCGTGTCAATTCATCATAAAAATCTAGCTCATCGTTATTAATTTGAAAATCGGCAGTTTGGACAATGCGACGAGTAAAAAGCTTTTTTACTTCTCCAGTTTCCGGGTCAGGAAATGTGACCAGTGCTTCCTTAGTTCGACGTAGATAGAAAGGAGCATGATTACGTTTCATCGCCTCTTCTAAGCTGCTTACATCCCCATAAACATCACGATCCAGTAAGGCTAAAAACAAACAAAAGTTTTTCGGATCGCCCTTGTGGGGGGTAGCAGTCATCAGTAAATAGTGATCGGTCATTTCTGACAACTTCTCACCGAGTTGATAAGCTAGTGTTTTTTGATCAGAACTATAGGCACTCATCTTATGGGCTTCATCAACAATGATTAAATCCCAATGGCTACGCAACAGGCTTTCCTTAGCATCATCAACCCGCGATATCCATGAAACTGAAGTAACAACTTGATTTTTATCTTGCCAGGGATTTGCACCATAATTAGCACGGAGAATATCACCGCGCACTACTTCAAAATCTTCACGAAACTTGTCTTTCATTTCGCGTTGCCACTGAAATGTCAGGTTTGCAGGTGTAACAATCAGGACGCGCTTAACTAATCCTCTAGCCTTCAATTCTTTAAGTAGTAAACCTGCCATAATCGTTTTACCCGCACCTGGATCATCGGCCAATAAAAAACGGATTCGCGGTTGCTTCAAAAAATAGTCGTAAACGGCTTCAAGTTGGTGGGGTAGGGGATCAACTCGTGCAACGGTAAGGGCGAAAAATGGATCGTATTCATAAGCTAAACCTAATCGCATTGCCTCAATCCCATAGCGAAACTTTTGGGCATCGCCATCAAAGGGTTCTTGTTCTGGGGTAGCTTCAAGCTGGGCAATCTGTTCAGAGGTTAAGAATGGTTGGTGTACTTGATTTGTATTAATTCCTTGCCCAAACAGTTTGACTCCATCCATCATCGGTTGGACAGTTATCACTTTTACTGGTTCAGAGAAGATCGAACCGCGAATGATCATACCTTGCTTCAGTTGTTCTGGTTTCACTATCTCGCTCTACTTCACAAAATAAAAGGAAGATTACTATTGCCTAAAAATGCGATCGCAGGTAAATTAGCAGGATTTTGGGAATTAAATAGAGTTTAGCAGAGTAACTTAACTTTAATTAAACTTATAAGTGAGGTTTCTCTTATTCTGGTACTTACAGCTAGGTTTTAATTAAACACTGCCTTGATTTTTGCAGTCAACTCCCCTTTACCAAAAAATTATTCAAAAATTCCCTGTGACGAACATCACCCTCGGTTATTGAGTCAAGTCACTGTAACAATCCTTAACATTCCGTTACATTAATTTACATACACAAGCAAATTAAATTCAAGGAAAAACACCATGAGAACCACCAACGAAAACGGCATCCTAAATAACTACGCCACCGAACCCAAACTTTATTTTGCCGAATACCCCTCACCCGAACAGCAAAATCGCTATGCCCTTCAAGCCTCTGCTGCTGTCCTTCTGTTGACTTCCCTGCTCCTGATTGCTTTTGCTGCCTAAAATCATGGGCTATCACAATTCTTTGAACTGCCTCATCCGGGGTGGTTTTTCCGTATTTTAGGATAGCTTTAAATTAAGAGACAACTGGCCAGGTGAGATATTTCCACGACTTCTACGATGGTAAGCTAAATGGCAACTACTACACAATGCCACTAAATTTTCTAACCTATTATCCCCAGGGTCAAGATTCCAATGATGCACTTGCAACACATAAGCTCGACGTTTTAGGGTATCGGGTAAAGTTTCTCCAGGTTTCAGACATAAACGACCACATCGTTGACATTGCCAGTTCGCTGATTCCTTAACCGCTAAAGCTAGTTCCGTCCAATTATCAGGATAACGATTTAAACTCATAAACAGATTTATTAATTTTTATTAATCCTCTGATATTTATTGATGTTTCCCCTCAAGCACTTCTTACAGTCTAGTTTTTTATTGACCCGTTGAGGTAATGAATAACATAACGGATAACATAACAAATAACATAACAAATAACAGATAACATAACGAATAACATAACGAATAACAGGAATAGCAAATGAATCAATATGTCTGGACTAATTGTTAAAGGGAAACATTCATAAAAACCCCCTAACTTGGGGGCTAGGGGATTTCTGGCGGATCGCTAAATCAGTTTTGTTTGTTGCTTCAATTTGCAATCCCATTACTGAGGATTGTTAGCTAATTATCTGAATTGCACACCGAAACCTCAAGAAACACCTCAAGAAATTCCTGAAAAAACTATCCAGATTATTCACTTCAATATGGAATTAGGGAATTGGGCTATCTCAACAGCCGTCCAAATTGTTGAGGTACTGATAGATGGCCATATCCTGAATCACGGGTACTGGAATCTGATTTTAAATGGGTTAGGTTGGCATCGGAGGACTAAATACATGATTGAGGCTGTTAATGGGGGGAATCCTAAGAACTGTCACATATTCATCAGAACTGTTACATAGAGATTTGATTGGTTAAAGAATCAATTCTTTACATACAACGGCGGGCGGTAAAACTGTGACTGTATTGATTTGCGGGGACGACGACGTAAATTCTAATCGTATATATTCCAATCTTTCTATTGATCTATCAAAGTAAAATATGCTACATTATTCCCACCTTGAAGAAAAAAATATCCAAGATAAAAAAAAGCCCGCTTGACAGGCGGGAGTCCAATAAAACAACAGGGCATTTAGCCCTTAGATAAAATGAAATATAACATTTTTTGGTCTCAAAGTCTAGGAGTTAATTCAACTTCCTTAGATCCTAATACAGTTAGATTGTTCAACAACTATTTAAGTATAGCACACAATCTACAGAATGCACAACAGATCAATGTAGATTATTCTCCCGCCCCGGCGACTCAAGGGGGTGCGGCATGATTACCACCGACACCGCATTAAAAGGAAAGGCAATCGCCTCAAGCAAGCGTAACCCATGCCCAATCTGTGAAAAAACGCACGGTTGCAAAATTTCAGACAATTTAATAATGTGCCTACGGGGTGATAGCAATTGGAGCATACCCGGATGGAAATATCTCAAACCTCTCAGGGGAGGTATGGGGGGATTATTTGGGGCCGATTCAGGGGAGCGTCAAGAGTACCGACCCGAACCTAAAGCCGCCAAACCTTCAAACATTACCCCGTTGACAGATGAACAATTAAATAATGAAGCCAGAAAAATTCTCAAGCAATTGGGACTTACTGCCAAACATCGGGAGCAGTTGCGCGGCCGCGGCTTAACCGATGCTCAAATTGATTCAATCGGGTTTAAGTCGGTTGACCGCTATCAAGAATTTAATTTAATTCCTATTAATCCTAATTTTCCAGGGATGGGAGACAAGGGAACTCTAGCCAATAGCGGATCAGGAATTCTGATTCCTATTTGGAATATCAAAGGATTAATCATTGGGTTTCAGCTTGCTAGGGATGATCGGAATCCTAAATATCAATGGCTTTGGGGAAGTAGCGATCGCCGCGTGTCCGGTGAACTACCATTACAGTTTTTAAAATTAAATAGTTCCCCGGATTTAAACATTATAGAGGGAACACAAAAACCCTTACCCGCAGCGCATTTACACAATATTAATGTGTTGGGTGCAGGGGGTGTGAATTGGCATGGCTCCCCCAATGAACTCGCTGCAATTATTAATAGTGGCTTGTTCAGTCGCTATATCCTAAACCCCGACGCAGGATCTAAAGCTAATCATCATGTGATGGGGGGATATCGAGCTTTATATCTATTCCTTAAAAAGCTCGAAATTAGCCTTTATATAAGAGATTGGGGACAAGGTGATAGACCAAAATCAGATAAAGTTGATGTTGATGAGATTACCACAGAAACCTTTAACAATGCTCGGATTATCTCTTATATAGAATGGGATAATCAGGTTATTGATAAGGGAGAATTGAGTGAGGAACAATGGTTTAATCGCTTTAAATTACCGGAATTACAAAACGATTTAGCACGGATTGTTAAACGTTTTTACAGTCGGGTAAACCAGAAAAATAAACCTGTTACACCCGAACAAAACCCCGAACCAAAACCCGTAATAATCCCAGAACAAAAAATAGAATGTAGCGCGATTGTACTATGGAAACCACAGCCTTTAATCTCAATAACCTACACCCCCGGACAATTGCC
Organism: Planktothrix agardhii; assembly: GCF_904830935.1. Classification (NCBI taxonomy): domain Bacteria; kingdom Bacillati; phylum Cyanobacteriota; class Cyanophyceae; order Oscillatoriales; family Microcoleaceae; genus Planktothrix; species Planktothrix agardhii. The sequence continues at coordinate 38,875 of NZ_LR882956.1, read as the reverse complement.
AACGATTGACGAATGGCAACAGATGGGATGCCCTAAAATCATTTTTAATAATGGGGAAAGGTTGGCTTGCTATGGTGAAGCGTGCGAGAAGGGTTTTAAATTTACTTTAGACACAACTGCAACGGGTCACGGAAAATCGTTTGATTCTGGGTTAGCTACACTTGAAACCTTTGCAATTGACCCCGATGACAAGGAGAATAAAGCCAGAATATTCTATCTATCCCCTGACCATAGAAACCCTACCAATGCGACTGTAGAAGCCAATTATGTTGACCTTGAAGCAAGGCACAATGGATTAAATTACGACACTGACCGCACTACTGCTTTAGGAAAATCTCACGTTATCCGAGCTAAAAATCAAAATCCTGATATCCCCTCGAATTGTCCAGAAAACCAAACATTCTTAACAGTTGCAGAAATGGGATTATCTGCTTTTGGTGGTAAAGATTCTCCTATCTGTCAATCGTGTCCATTACTTAATCAAGGTTGTTTATTTTTGGAAAACAGACGGTACACATTAACTAATGAAAGGTTGATTCGTGCCGATATTAATTCAATCCATCCATCCTCAGATGACATTTTAATTCTTGATGACCTATCTATCGAAAACACTCATCAAATAACTGTTGAGATTAATGATGTCTTGATGATGGTTGGTAAACTTCAGTTAAGGGCTGATCATCGTCTTTTTAAGATATTAAGACCTATCCTAGTTGAGATTTACAAAGGATTATTGGCAGTTACAACAGAAAAACATAAATACGGAATCAGCCATCAGGAAGTGATGAAATTAATGCCTTCTGATGACGAAATAAATCAATTAATTTGGGAGCACTATTCTGATGATTGGTTAGCTTGTGACAATGTTTGGGGTACACCAATCTATCATTATGAGATGATTGATGGGGAGCCTACTGCTACTAAGGTAATCGGTGAAGATTTTATCGCTCCTTCATTAAACGATCTAAAAAATGAATGCTATAAAATCCTTGAGAATTACGCTAAATTTATCAACGGATTACAGACACCTGAAGAAAAACAGCAAGCAATTAAAGATAATATAATTCCGTCTTGGTTGCCTAGTTTAATTGATTGCTTAATCGGAAATAAACGGATTAATTTAAGGATTGATAACGGTAAATTAATCATCACTAAATTATCAAAACGTCATCGGAACATTATTAAAGGTGCAGGATTTTCAATCGCTTTAGATGCCACAAAATCTAAGCAGGATTACGCTCTATCTTTAGGGATTAGTCCAGATGAAATCCTAGAGGTATCCGAGGTTAAGCAAGCCACTTCTAACCTAACTATTCACATTATTAAAGGAATGGGTCAGGGGGGGAAACAACGTAGGGATGGTAAACAGGACAAATACAATGTTGCGATTAATGCGATCGCGCAGCGTCACCCAGGGCAAAACATCGGGGTAATTGACCATAAAAGCGCAATAGATAGCTACCAGGACTTAGGGCACAAATTAGGTTATTGGTATCGGGACACTCGCGGATCTAATCAATTCCTAGATACTCAAGCCATGATTAGCATTGGTCGCCCGTGCCCAAACTTAGGACAAGTCGCCGCAGAATACCAAACTTTAACGGGTTATTCCCCTACACCGGATAAACGCACGGGACGTTACGGGGGATGGGTCAATCGGAAAATCAAAGCCGAATTAATTCAAGATGTGGGACGGCTCCGAGCGCATCTCAGACCCGATGAACAGTTGCACAGCTATTTAGTCGCTGACTTCGATGATGACACCATCAGCGCCCTTAGACTCGCCTACCCAACTGCAACAGTAATCATCGAGGATATTTACGATATAGCACCCGGCGCGGCTTCAAAAGGTGTCCAAACCGAGCGGGGGATTATTGAGGCTTTATGGTCATCGGTTAAGTCCGGTGTAGTCGCAACCATTGACGATATCGCTGAACAATTAGGAATCACTAAGGGGGGGGTAAGTAAAAACCTCAAAGACCGATTAGGGATAGGTTTCAGGGAGGTAAAAAAAAGTTTACTTTTGTTATATAGGGCTATTAATAACAAAAGTAAACTTTCTGAACTCGATTCGGATGCGCTCTACATCGCGTTGGAATACCTACCTAATGTCGTCCGAGACTTTGAAAATGGTCAAATCACGCCTGCCGATGTAGTGGTTGAGGTTGTAAATACCGCTAAAGCCTACGGACATCGGCAATTTAGTCAAATTTTATCCGTAACGCCTATCCCAATACTTTGTAAGTTATTGGGCGCTGTTCTAACTTTCTTACCGTTGAAGATCAGACAGGAGTTGATTGGTTTACCCGATAAGTTGATTTTTTAATCCCACTTGCAAAGGCACTACCCACGCCCTAACAATCCTGTTAACGGGTATGGGTGCTTATATGAAAGTAAACAGACACGGGAAAGCCAAAATACTCAGCCATGATGAAATCCAGATCCTATTTAATGAAGGTTTGCACAACCTCAGAGATCGGGTAATTTTTGCTGTCTGTTTGTTTACGGCGGCAAGGATTAATGAAGCTTGCACCCTTCACACCTTGGATGTTTACGACAGGAGAGGCAACGTTAGAGTTGAGTTAACCTTTCGGAAGTCCAACACCAAGGGAAAACTAGCGACCCGAACCATCCCAGTGATTGATGAGTTGAGGGGGTATTTAGAAAAGTACAGACCAGAAGCGGGTAGAAAATGGTTGTTTCCCGGTGGTGTGTTCCGAGACAACCCAGCCACTCATTTGAACCCTCGTTCTGCCAGTCGGGTTCTTAAAAAAGCTTTTGACCGGGTTGAGATTGATGGGGCTAGTACCCATTCAATGCGTCGCACCGCTTTAACCTTGATGAGTAATGCTGGTATCCCACTCCGAACCATTCAGGAAGTCTCAGGGCATCGCAACCTTGAGCAACTACAGCAATATCTGGAAATTCAACCCGAACAGGTTAGAGGGGCTGTTTCCATCCTTTCTCTGCTTTCCCCTATTGACGATACCCCTGTGAATATACTCTTATTTCCCGACACACCCACCCCGAAAAACCTTGATATTCCACAGGTTTAGGAAAATCAGTCTTTCGGGTAAAGCCGAAATACACGCCAAATAGGATACGCTGTAAAGTCTAAGGTTTATGTGGGGGCTAGAATCCCTGTATTTTTGCATCAACGGTTATCTGAGTATATTGAGATAGATGATAGGGTTGCTCATTAGTATGGGCTGACTGATGAAGATATGAAGATTATTAGGGGGGAGTAAAAGTCATGGTAGAAACCGTTTTTTCCGTTATGATCAAAGGAATAATTCTTACCTATACAGTATTGCTTTTTCCGTTAATTCAAAAATTTTTAGAAACTCAAGTTTCACAGTATCACAATAAACAGAAGCAACAAGAAGAACGCATAAAAGAATTAGGGATAACATTGCTTTTATTAAAATAGGAAAAAATAAAGATGCCGTACTCTTACAATATATGGATCAGATAAATTTAGCTTTTGCTCATAGTAAAGGAGGCGGAGTAAGTTTCATAATTCAGTTGAGTATTGCCCAAGATATCTGGCTAAAAGAAGAACAAAGGTTAATGACTTACCGAGAATTTTGTGAAATGTTATTGAATGATAAAATTCAAGAGTGGTGGTACAGTTTAATTGATTTTTTTATTGAAGCAGGAAAGAAGAATGAAATAAAAATTAAGCGACTTCAGCTAGCTATTAATGCGATTGAGAATTTAGCTAATTTTCTCGATAAAAATATTGGTCAAGGGGATTCTATTGATATTGTTAAAAAATTTGTTGTAGAGGATATGATAACAAGAGATGATAAGGATGGCGAGACTTAGACACTTATGCCCCTACCAGACTACATAGACAACTTCCAACACAAGCTCGAAATAGGGTAAAGCCGAGATACCCTAACAATAGGGAACGCTGTAACGATTTAACAGATAAAACAACAATTAGCTAAATATTTAATGTTATTGATTGAGTAACCTGAATTAGCCCAAACACAAACCGTCAAAAAATATTATGTTACGAGAAGAAGCACAATGGTTAGGTAAAATGATTAATTCTCTTGATGAAAAAACCGTTTTTCCTCTTTTAAATCTTGGGAGTTCTAGCAAAAATTTTCGAGAAAAAGAACAACCTTGGATAGATCAATATTTATTCAGATATCCTAGAGAAAAGGGTAATTTGGTGATCCACGCTGATCTAAAACAAGACTGCGGCGTTGATTTAGTAGGAGACTTAAATGATCTCGTTTTTTTGGAAAAAATTGCAGAAATGAAAATCAAATCGGTTCTTTGTTCTAATTTATTGGAACACATTTTAAATCAAGAGGAAATTTGTCATAAGATTAGCTCTATTATTCCCATTAATGGCTATTTATTTGTGACAGTTCCATATAAATTCCCTTTACATTTAGACCCTATTGATACTCTATTTCGTCCTAATATTAATCAATTGTGTCAACTTTTTCCTGAATTGGAAATGGTTCACGGCGAAATTATTGAAGGTGGCAAGTTAATTCAGTGTACATCTGTACCACCTTTTCTCTATTTAATAGTAATGATGCTTCGACTATTGTTACCAATTTATCAGCCGCTACGATGGCTTAATTCCCTGCGTTATAGTTTATGGTTATTTAGAGATATTTCGGTTACTTGTATTGTTTTAAAAAAAACTCACGCTCAAAAATGATCCTAAATTGTATTACCATAGGCCAAATGCTTGAATTAGATTAATTTTGTTCATCCGAATGAGAAAAACCTAAAGATTTTCCTAAGTTGGAATTTTTCCAAAAATCTTGTCGCTGAGAATGCGTCATCACTTTTGTTGTACCTGCTCTAACCTGATTAGAGGTTAAGCTGGGTTGGGACTCCCCATTCATTTTCTTGTCTGTAACAGAAGGCTTTTGCTTCTTTCTTAGAAAATTTGAACGCATATCCATCTTCTCCCGGAGCGATAGTTGTCGGCCCCAAACACTGCATTTGGATTACATCTCTATAGTAGTTGATAGCATCTTCCAATGACACTAACACAATCAGTGTGTCGGTTCCTGAGCAACACTGCAATCCCACCTGTACAGCGTACCAGATTAACCATTTGCCTATGGGTACAATCAAACGTTCTGAGAGTTGTCCTCTACTGGCTGGGTTAGTCTCCAGATGTTCTATCTCCAGAAATTCTGGGGAGGTAGAATCAGAATAAGGATAAACACCATATCGAACTAATCCCCAAAGCTGTTTATCGTAAATTAGTTTGATGATGTTTTGACAATCAAAGTCCGTTGCTTGCCACAACAATAGCCAGTTAAATGTCCAGTCCGTCGGCATATCTTCCTCTGTTGCTGGAGTTAGTAAAGCTGTTTGTTGAGTCCCAGTTTGCGCCAGAACGGATACCTGAAATGATTTAACGGGTGTCATCACTCACATTTATTTAAACAGAAAATCATGATTTTTATTCGTTGAAATTGGCAGTAATTGGCAGTTAAGAGTCCCGCTTCATTAGTCATCAATATTAAAATAATTCTTTAATTTATCAGATTCAATATTATTTAATTTTTTCCCAGTTAAAACTTTTCTGATAATCACCTGAATGTCCTCCGGCGGTGATATTTTTGCATTTTCATCATCATCATCATGTTCCCCCACAGACTCAAGCCCCTGACGGATGAAATACCTGATCTGCTGACTGAGACTCCTTTCATATCTAGCGCATACCCTGTCTAACGGCCCTCGCAACCCTTCTATATCAATTGTGATCCGTTCAACCATATTTTTACCCCGTATCAGCATCAAATCTCATTATATCAGCACTTAGAGACTCATAAGATATTCTAATATAAACAAAATGATTCATTCTGTTTAATTTTGATGTATTATTGATTCTATAGCGCCCTAGAACATCCCCTCGCAGAACCCTAGATAGGACTCAGAAGATACCCAAAGGAAGCTATTACCTCCCCTGAGAGGCTTTACCACCTTCTCCCAACCCTGAACCTTGAAAACTAAACAGCCTAGCCACATCCTCAAAATCAGAGGCTCAACTGTGGAAAGCACGATAAACCATATTTATCAACAGAAAACAATGATTATTGAACCTGAAATCATCCCAGAAGGGAGGCGGGTTAAGTTGTTCAAACTAGATGAACGCAAGGCAACCTATACACCCGTTGGGAAACTAGCAAAACAGCTTAAACGCAAGCCACAAACTCTAAGAGAATGGATTAAATTATTGTTGATTTATTCTCCCGATATGTTCCAACATTATCGACCTAAGAAGGCTTACAACCCCTATATAGTAGAGTGGCTAACCCGAATCAACTCTTATGATTTATCGGAACCTGCCAGCGCACCTAGACCGGAAATCATAGAAGATTACGTTAAGTTAAACGCAACACTTTACACCTTCAAAACATTCACCGAGGAACTGCAAAATGAATACGAAACAGAAGTCCGAGCCAACGCTGCAAAAAGTACAGTTTTTGATTCTGAAAAACTTGTCAAAATCGCTTAATGTTTCTGAATCAGAAATCTTAATTGCTATAAAACAGATGGACTATGATATTAACGATATTCATGAGTCTTGGGAACCTGCGATCGCAAACCACCTAACCGGAACCGCGCCCCAAAAGTTAAACGGAACATCCCCAAAATCCGAAACACCGGAATCATTCAGCATTGAGGACTCAGACTTTGTGGACTGGGATGAAATTGAGGATGAATTAGGAGAAACCGCCTTAGCACTTGTTCAGGAGTTGGGACTAGAACGAGAAGCTGTGACCCGTAGTGATTTTGCAGCGCTCAAGGAACTCGCTCTCAGTAACCCTGTGGCAGAAGACATGGTGAACCATATTGGGGCCGTTGGGGGTTTATCCGGTGGCTTGATTGATGAATATATCCGACAACAACGAGACAATGCTCAAGCCCTTGCAGATGCCGGAAATATCGAGTTTGCAAAAACTTTATTACAGGGTCAAATCGAGGGAATTAATCAAGTTGTAGGGTTGCAAAATTTGTTAGCGGGTGACTTCCAAAACTTAATTCACCAACGGATTGAGGAACTAGGAAAACGGGGAAAGGAACGCCCAAACGAACTGATAAAGGACTTGGGAAAAAAGGCAACTGTCCAACGGCAATCAAGCGAGAAAACAACAACAGTACGGCACAAAACCCTGGATTTAGTCGGACTGAAATCGAAAGCCTCCAACAGCAAATAAACCAATTAAAAGAGACGGTCATCCTGCTAGAAAGCCGTCTCTCCAATCAATCCACCCATTACGAAGGATTAATTATGAAAGCAATTTTAACACGACTCAAGGGTGTTCTGAGACAACTTGAGGGCATATCACCCAATCACTACGATGTTCAAAGTATGGAATGTTTAGGGTTGTGTATATAAAACTAAACCTACCCCAAACCCTTAACTGTATTTTACTTGGCACTGCCTTGGGTGCTATTTGTGGGGTGTTTCTATCAATTTTTGAACCGGAAATATCCCAAACTAAAATGGCACGATATGGGGCATTAATCGGACTAATCACTTCTACTGCATCGGTATCAATGGTATTAATTCTTGACCGTAATAACAGAGGTTAAATAATGGGAATATTTGATGCTATTGGTAAAATTTTTGGCGGTGGTAAAAATGATTCTACCATTGACCCAAAAATAGCGGTTAAGGGTGATATCAGTCCTATCCCACAAAACCTAATCACCCCCGATTATAGACCTCAGAACGGGGTTTATATTGGCACTTCTGCCGACATTTTAAGAGAGTGGGAATCAAGGGGATGGATGATTTCTAAAGATGATTTAGACAAGCTCAAAGCCATGCACAAAACCCTTGAAGGTTACGAAAAAATCAGCAAGGAATATGGCAAGGAATTAGGAGCTTTTAGCCGCACAGAAGCCAAATTAGTCGGGACTGTAACTAAAACTATTCCCAAGGTTGCCGGGGGGAATTTTGCCCAATATGCAGCTAATCAACGGCTTAATTCAGATATGGACAAGATAGCTGTTGAGTATCAGAAAAACATCGCTTTAAGACAAGCAGAAGCCCAACAACTGCAACAACAACTAGAACAACAAAAAGCACGAATACAAGAGCGTAAGGAACGCTTGAGAGGTGGCTAATGAGTCGATTTAGTCTCTACTTTGGGACAGGTTTATTAAGTATTGGAGTTTGGCAATTTCTTACCTTGATAACTCGCTCTGTTCCTAACTTTACCTGGCTATATTGGTCAGGTTTTTTTATTATCATTGTCGGGTCAATTATTGCCTGTACCGCAGTTGCTAGACAGGTTTATTCGGGACAGTTTGCAACGTCATCGCCAACATGGTTAACCGTAATCGTAATTATTTTAATTAGTTCCTTTCTGGGGGTGATTTGGGGATGGGGTTTTTAGCGTGGCTAGAGGATCATGAATCGGCAGTTAGTTCCCTGATTTGTTGCGGGGGTGGTGTTGTAGCCCTGAGTTGGTCAGTTGTAAACCCCGGCATTAATCCCAGTCGGTTTTATGCTTCAGGTTGTGCGGGTTTGTTTGGGGTGGGGGCGATCGCCACTGCAATTAAAGGATTAAAGGAGGAGGAAAGGTCAATTATCCGACGGGACACTCAAGAGGAAATATTTGGACTTTATCAAGCGGCGGAAATCCAAACTGTTCAAAATGTTCTGTTTCCCCCTTCTCCCATGCCAACACCGCCGGGGGTAATGAACACCTACTATCAGATGGCATTTAACCAGTTACCCAGTGAACTCGATTTCTACAACTGGGATGGACTTGCTGATGAGGCATCGGGAATCTTGGTTGGGGGTAACTCCGGTTCAGCTAAAACAAGTTTAGGAGCCGGGTTTATTGTTGGCAAACTTACGGCCGTTACCCCTGCGGAAGTGATTGTACTTGACATTCACCAACGAAAAAATATCATCTGGAAACAGATGAATTTCCCCCGTGTCGAGTCCGATGTTGAGGTAATTTATCAAGTTCTCTGCTGGTTAATTGACGAGGTAGAGCGCCGAAAGCAAGAGGATGGACACCCTCTGATTGTCTGCCTTGACGAAATCAACGATACTCTGAGCGAATTGGAACAACTGGATACCATTAGCCCCTTGCCTGGTAAACAAAAACGCAGAAATACTTTTATTTATGCCATCCGTAAACTCAGCAACGCCCGTAAATTTGACATCTGTTTAATAGGCTTCATGCAGTCCCACAACACAGAAGCCATAGGCATTGACGGGAAGTTTAGGAATAACTTTCTATTGGTGCTCTGTGGTGCTTCTGCTAGGGGAGAAATTCAGAATGTTTGGAAGCACGACACTCCAGGGTTTCAGTACATCAAAAATGCAGCTTACCCGGTTGTAATTAGCGGTTCAAACCCTCTCCAGATAGCAGAACATCCCACCCATAAGCACCATGTTCAATACAAGAAAAAAGGTAATGCTCCCGCTAATTTAATTCAGCCTAGATTCCTTGATAAATCATCAATTCCGGTCTTTGAATCAGTGGAACAATCAGAAGACTTTGATGAGGATTATCAACCCCGTCAACCTTCAAAACCTGAACCACATTTACCCCGCTTTAATTTTGAGAAAGCACCCTTAGACCCTGAGTATCCCAATCTATCTATAGAACAAACCAAAATAGTTCGATGGGTCATCAAGCAAGGGGGGAAGGTTAAGTTAAACGAGATGTTAAAAGGCTTAACAATTACCTGTGATGGTGAGAGATGGACTAAGCAAAACTATCTCAATGCTTGCCGTTTCATTGCTGACAAAAATTATTTGTTGATAACAACCGAGGGGGAAACAATTTGGTTAGAAGCTCCCACCCCGTCGTAACGTCGTAACCCCGTCGTAACCCGTCGTAAAGGGTAACATAGGAAGCTTCTACAACGTTACGACACCTACGACACTACGACACTTTTATTAACACTAACCCGGTGATAATATGCAAACAATTAATATTACTCCGACAGCTTCAATACTGGATGAGAATAAACCGCCTAAATTGATACTTCTAAAAGGGATGGCGATCGCTACCATCACCGTTAGCTTGATTGGGGGAATTATTCATGTAGTTAATAGTCGTCAAACTATCACAAAAACTGACCCAAAGGAACAGCCTAAACCCGATATTAGTAATCAGAAATTAATAACACCTACCCAACCATCGGAACAGCCCAAAGTTGTTGTGAAAAAACCAGAGAAGCCTATTGTTATTGAGGAAGGATCGGAGGCTTGGTTTTGCATTAAGAATAACGGCGGCTCCGGTTGTCTTGACCGTGATAGGTTTGCTCCTAACTATAAGGTTGTTTCACCACCTCTACGGGTCAAAACTTATGAGGATTATCTAGTCCAGTATGGGGTTAGGGGTGAAGGATATTGTGGGAGGTATTTTAATGGGGAGCCGAATTGTTGAGGGGTTAGGGCTAAATTTAGGGAATAAACACAAAAAGAGGGCATAGTAAACTAAATATAGTGAAAAATAAGAATTTTGTCAATCCCTATCACTAAATATGGAATTGCTATAGAATAATTAAACAGCCTCACCCAAAGCGAAGTACCTTTTTTCTTGAGGTTGAATTACAGTAAATAATTACTTGATTTGATTTTTTGTTGGGGAAAAACCTCAAAGAATCACTGACTTATGATGCTAGACTTCTAGCGCTGTAAGGGATAAAAGAGATCCTATGCTATTCTATTATTAGTTTTAGTTTTAGGCTTAGGGGAAGTTCTAGTTCTCCTTATCCCTACTCCAGAAACAAAAAACCCGCCTGGAAAGCGGGTGTCAAGAAAATTCAGTTTGGGCAGTTACGCCCCTATTAACAATGAATCATACAAGTTTTTCGACTAAATGTCGATGGGTTTTCCTATCCATCAATCATCAATTGGTTTTATGGCTCAAGAACCATTTCACTATCATAGAGAATTTACAGGATGTAAACCGGCCAACTGTAGATTCTAATAAGAGCCAGCAACTCCTTACGATTCAAGGGGGTGCGGCGTGAATACCAAGAATAAGAAGCGCAAACCTGGTAACAAAAGGCGTAGCAGCACTAGGAACACTAAGAACGAGGGAATAACTACAATTTATTTCCTGATAGTTCCTTACGCCTGTGGTTTAAGGATTGCAGAAAATATAGGAGTGCTTGAATCCTATAGAAATAGAATCCCAGCCCCTATCGCGGAGCTAGATTCTGAAGATGAGAATTTCTGGTTGTGGATTCTGACCGAAAATATTCCGGTAACTCAAACCACGACTTCAGGTCGCGTCAACCATTTATTACATAGTGGTGTGGCTGCTGCTGTCGCTGGGGAAATTCCAACTAATTATTTTAAAGCTCAAGGGTTCAGGCAAACCCTTGAGCTTTTTGTCGGTCGAAAATTTTTGCCAAAAGGAAAACTATGAATCACCAAAATCCTCCTTCCAACTCCTCCAATAATAACATGAAAACCCAACATTTAATTGAAGCACTCAATAAATTACCCGACAACTTGGCATTAACTCCGGTATCCAACAAAGCCCCAAAAATCAAGAATTGGCAGAAAGGGGTTAGCCGTGAAACCACAATCAAGGAAATCGAATCTGGTAGAGCCAACGGAATCGGATTAATCACCGGAATATTAAGCGGTTATGTTCTAGCTATTGATTGCGACGGCCCCACAGCCCACGAATTAGCAGAAAAATTGGGGGGATTGCCCTATACCGTTTCCTTTACATCTGGAAAGGAAGGGCGCGCCCAATATCTCTATTCAATTCCTAAGCTGTATCGGGAAACATTAAAAAATTTCACTCGAAAAGTTCTGGAAACGGGAACCAAGGAACAATTAGAACTCCGATACAACAGTATGCAATCCGTTCTACCACCCTCTGTTCATCCCGAAACCGGAGGATATATCTGGATTAATTCAACAGAAGATACACCCATTGCAGAATGCCCAATTTGGGTGATTGAACAAATTTTAAATAATGAAAATAAACCATCACCAAAACCTGATCAACTACCGATTAATTTTAATCAATTAAATCAATTAATTGAACATATCCCATTAATCCAATTGATCTCTGTTGGATATCGAGCAAATATAAGATCCGGATTGGGTTTTGAATGTGGACGTGACGATACAGGATTCAAAATTGCTTGCGATTTAATCGCAGCCGAAGAATGGGCAAAATCAAATAATATTAATTATTCTGATTCTGCTAAAGATTTATTCTTGGAATATTGCAACAATTGTGACTCCAAAGATTTCACCCCAAAAGACCATGAACGTATCTGGAAAAGTGCGAGTAATAGCAATCCCACTCCTTGCTTAAGTAGCGACAAATTAGAAAATTGCTATACAGCATGGTTGAACAAACAGGGTAAGAAATCATCAATAAACACCTCAAAAACCAACTATCAAACATCAGGAGATGCAGCGTTAAAACCTGAACAGCAATCAAATGTAATTCCCTTCCGCGTGCAACAACCCCAATTAAATATTGAGGGTATTGAGGATGAACTAAGGCATTTATTGGAACAAAACCTATCTAAGTCCAAACAGCAATTAAAAATCAATGAATTGGCTACAAAGGCTAATGTTCAACCGAGAGAATTACAGGAAATTTATAATAAAATCCAACAGGAGCAGGAGCAGGAACTAGATAATGATTCAATCAAACCCGAGCTTGATGAATTATTGGAGAATCAAAATCAATCCCTTGATACTTCCAAATATTTACCAGGGAACTTAAACAAAATTTCTGATTTTGCGACTCGCTTATGTTTACGGCCTGAGTTGGGGCTAACAATTTTCTATACAACAATTAGTTCACTACTAAAAGTTGGGTCAAAAATCCGCTTGTCCGATTACACGGATTTTGATCAACCAATGGGATTATATAGCGCGATTGTTGCCGAACCTTCCCAGAGGAAATCACCGTTAATAAATGCGATCGCAACCAAACCGCTCCGAGAACTCCAAAAAAAAGCCAAGGATGAATTCAAGGAGCAAATGAAGCAATATGAGCTTGACATGAAGGATTTTGAGCATGATGATTCCCTACCCGAGCCAATAAAGCCAACAATGAGACGCTATTACATTAACGGCGGTTCGGGGGCTGGGATGAGAGATTTAATCAATGCCCAATCAAAAAATAGTTGGGGGATGACAATTTTATCGGATGAACTGTCGGGTCATTTTAAATCCCAGAAAAAATCGTATAACGTTGGACAAACAGAGGATCTACTTTCTTACTACGACGGCTTTGGGAAAATTGATGCCCTAAAGGGCGGTCTAGCTTCTGATTTTGAGGAGTGCTTAGTTTCTATCCTAGGGGGGATTCAACCCAAAGTTATTCGGGAATTTAACGACGGTTCCGACGATAACGGCAATCATTCACGATTCAATTTTATCAACCAACCTACCCAACCTTTTATCATTCCCGATGACCCTCAAGCGAGTCTGGATTTACTTCCCCTGATTACTAGCCTCTATGAGAAAGTATCAGAACTTCCCCAATTGAACTTGAGATTATCCCCTGACGCCCAAAAGCAATTCCACGATCTTAATAATAAATGCGAGAATTACCGCGTCAAAGCAAAAAGCCAAGCCCTAGCAGCATTATGGGGAAAAATGCCCGGCAAAATAGGACGTTTTGCAGCGCTGATCCATGTTGTAGAGCGGGTAGCTTCTGGCCAAGAAATTACACCCATTGTGGAGAGGGGGACTTTAAACAAGGCTGCCAAACTAGCTAAATTTTACTTTAAGGAATCCCAGAGCCTATATGCAGGTTGTGGGGACGAGTTAGCTCCCCAACTGGTTAAGATTTTGAATTTTGCCCAACGGCGCGGCGCGGAAATAACAGCCCGTGAGGTCAAGCAATCAGATAGAAGTTTTGGTAAACCCGATGAAATTCGATCCATGTTCACCCAATTAGTAAGCATGGGTTATGGTTCAGTTGTTGGCTCCGGTTGCCGACTCAAATATAATTTTTCCGAAAAAATCCCAAGTGTAGACAACTGTAGACAATCTGTAGACAAAACTGTAGACAGTGAAACTACTATGAATAATGGATTACAGCCAATTGTAGACATTGTAGACAAAAAACAAAAAAAATTAGAGCGTACTAACAAACTGGATACTGTTCCTTGGGATGACCCGCAAGATGGAGTAAGTAAACCGACTGTAGACAAACCAGAAAAAACTGTAGATGTGGAAAATTTGTCTACAATGTCTACAGTTTCCCAAAACTGCGACACCGTAACAGTTCCATTGTCTACAGTTTTGTCTACAGATTGTCTACAGTTGTCTACAGATTTTGATTCACTCAAGCCGGGGGACGTTCTGATTGATTGTGAAACAAAGCAACCGCACCAACTAACCCAAATCACTAAAGGAATGTGGCTGGCTCATTCAGGGGAAAGGATATCGAGAAATGATCTCAGAGAAGAAAAATTCATCCCCGCGACTGCCGACAAGATCCAATCCCTGATGGAAATAACGATTGTTCATCGGAACAAAAGTAACGCCGACTTCCTTTTAACGCAGGCTTCTGAGCAACTTAAGGGATTAATTTCACTTGCCTTAACCCGAAATAGTCAACTGGAACAAATCAAAGATTATCAAAGCTGGCCGTAAACAAAAACACAGGAAATAATTAACACCTATTTCCCTCACTTCAACCAACAATACCAAGCAAATTAAATCTATCTAGGGGGATTTATTCAGGGGGGATTCAGGCGAGATCGCACCCCCCTAGAGACATATTGCGTCATATTGCGGAATTAAAAAAACTCGCAAAAGCTCGCAACGTGCATAATATCGCATAACTTCGCGGAACTGCACCCTAATCAAAAATCACCTCAAAGCGCCGATTTTAGGGGGATTGGGGTTTTAGAAGTTGTGAAAATACAACCTACGACTAAAGTAACTTAAACCGATTCGCGCCTTTGATTTTACCTATAAACTTAAACCCATATTCCCCCTCAAATTTAGGTAGATTTTTGCTTTTCCCGTTAATCGCGTCGGTAATATTCTGACCATTGATTTTTGCTTCTGGGAATTTTTCAAGAATATATTTAACCAGTTCACCACGGCTTAAAGTTCCGGCGGGGGGTTCCGGTGTTGGTTCAGTGTCAGGGGGGAACCAATTTAATTGCTTATATCTCGTTAGATAACGGTACAGATGATGGACTGAGGAGAAGAATCCCCAGTACACCAAGATTGTAACTGAATCCCTGTAGGACAGGAACAAAAGGCTTTGGTATGGGTATTGATCTAGGTACGTCAGAAAGAACGCGGCGTTCACTAGGTTCAATGTTATGATCCGAATCACCCAAACCCAAAACCAATCGGTCTTTGTCAAAACTATAACTTTCTCTTTGCCTTGGATGAAGTTCCATGGGTTTTTAATCCCTGCGAACAGTCCGTAGACTGCCAACATTACGATAACATCGACGACTGTTCTAACAATCATGCCTTGCATGGAAAAACTCCTGTAATGTTTTCTCTCTTATAAATCTATTTACGCCAAAATACTGATAGCTTTCTGAATCAAATCAAGGTTAACTTTCCTAATTTCCGCAAAACTCCGCAAAATTATCTACACCCCCAAATTAACACACCAAACACCCCTAGGGTGAGGTCTAAGGGTGTTTAATGTATTGGTACGACTAAACTAACTTAAACCGATTCTCGCCTTTGATTTTGCCTATAAACTTAAACCCATATTCCCCCTCAAATTTAGGTAGATTTTTGCTTTTCCCATTGATCGCATCGGTAATATTCTGACCGTTGATTTTGGAGCCTGGGAATTTTTCAAGAATATATTTAACCAGTTCACCACGGCTTAAAGTTCCGGCGGGGGGTTTTTGTGTTGGCATGGGTTCGGGTTCCGGTGTTGGTTCACGGTCAGGGGGGAACAAATTTAATTGCTTATCATTTTCGACTCGCGCTTCTAATTCTGTTTTTAGGGTGGCGATCGCCATATCTCTAGCCTCAAGTTCTGAGATTACGCCGCTTAGTTTGGTTTCAAGTTCTGCAATGGTTAAAACCTGATCCTCAAGTTCTGCATCGGCGACGCTTAATTGATTTTCGAGTTTAGCGATCGCTACGTCCCTATCAATAATTCCTACATTAGCTTTGTCTAGTTCACCCCTCACTCCCTCTAATTCAGAGGTGAGGGCTTCTACTTTCCCGATAAAGCCGCCTCCATCGCATCAAGTCGAGCCTCGATGTCAGGATCAAGTGTTGGGGGTTGTTGTGATTCTAGTTCACCCCTAATTTTTGCCAGAAGCCTAGTTTCCAGTGCATCTATATCAATGTCTATATTCTGGCTAGATTCAACAACAGGAGCAAACGCAGCTGCGCCCAACTCCCCAGCGTCCAGACTACTCTGAATAAAATTGGTTAACGCTTTACTCGCACTCAGGTCAGACCTCTCACACAGAGCTTTAAATGCTTCCCAGTTGTTTTCGTCAACCTTAAACGTCGCTAACTTTTGACCTTCTGGCAGTGTGTATTTAGTAGCCATATCGTATATATCCTAAATCTATCCCTCTAGTATAGCTTAGATATAGATTAAATATAGATATCTGTATATATAAATATCTTATATACTCAATATATACCCTATAAGTTATCTGTATATATCACCTATATACAAATCCCTAGTAATCGTATATATTAGTTTATATAGACAGGTGAGAGGGAAAACGACACACCCCAAACACCTAGGACACTTCAGAACCTCGAAAACTTAGGAGAATCAACCATGAACGCATTAACTGTTATCGCTGCAACTACTTACGCGATCGGGCTTTGGATTTTTGCACCTCAAGCCCGATGGGAACGAGAATTGGCAACCGCTAAACGTAATCAATGCCGCTTAACCGAACCAACACCGGAACATAAACCCGAACCAATGCCACCAACAGAACCGGAACCCATTATCGAGATTATGGAAACAATACCGGAACCCGAACCGAGCGCCCAAACAGTCCCAACACACGAACCGGAAACTATACCAGAGTCTATACCCGAACCCCAACAGTTTAAACAGTCTATACAAACATCAGAGGATACGGTATATACAAACTGGACTACAACGCAACTCCGAGACGAAGCTAAAAAACGTAAACTTAATTGGCGACCCCTTGTTAATGGTAAACGGACACCCCTCAAAAAGCCTGAACTCCTAGCAATCCTAACAACTTAATAAAACCGGAACCCCTCACCCAGAGGGGATTCTAACATTGTCTATATTGACGTATAGCCTTAGCTTATATATCCAGTATATACCCTATAAATAATTGGTATATATCAGGGGTATACAAAACCTAGATTATCGTATATATTATAAATATAGACAGATGAGAGAAAAGCAAACCCTGATGCTGGGAGCCGTGAAGCCTATGAGTGTAGCGGTGATTCAAAAAACTCTCTGATGTCCATAAAACAAGAGACAACCGGTTAACTTTACGACGGTTCCCGGTTGCCTCCCTACAAACCCTAATTAAAGGATTGAATATCATGGTATCTCAAATTACGGCCACAATCACAACCGAGATCGTCGCCTCCTATACATCCGATTTTGACGGCACAACCTACGACACAATCCAGATGGTTTACCCAGATGGAACAGTTGAAACCCGCACTGGATGGACTGAATTAGACGACGATGGCGAAACCATCCACTTCATCCGAACCGAGAAGGGGAGCATCTTGAATGGGAATTGGGCAACAGTCAGGACTAATAAGTGGATGACCGCCTACAAAACCTTAAATCCTGCAACCCAACCCCGACCCGTGCGAATCCCTGAAATCCTTTCATTCGCTGGCAAAATTGCCAGCGCGGGTCGCATCAAACCCAACACGCCCGACCTTGATATTACAGAGGATCAATATCAGCAAACTCTGAGTGATGCCAGAGCCGCCCTTGGTTGGTAGTCAACAATAACGGGGGGGTGAAATAATCCCCCTCTCTTAACACTTCAAACACTTCAAAAGGTATCAATCATGCAATCACTTCAAAACCCTACAATAACCATTCCCCATGCGATTCTACCTAATACACCAAAGGATTTAAGAGTAGCACTAGCATCCGGTGAAACATTAGGGATTAACCGACCTTTCCTAGATATACAGCGCGATTTGTACCGCAAAGTTCCTGATAGTTATTATCAATTCAAATCCAAAGGCAACACCCAGATTATTTTCTTACCTTGGGAGCTATTAAGTTGTTGCATGGATTTCATTACCCCCGGCTGGGAAAAGTCAATCAATCTTAACCAGATAGGGGAGCGCGTAACGGTTGAATGTACTGTAACCATCCACAGTTCGGACGGCAATTTTAAACGGACTGCAACGGGGTCAGATACCCTACTGGATGAACAGTTTGGGGGGCCTGTTGTAGATGCTGAATCCCAGGCTTTTCGCCGTGCCTTGTCTAATTTTGGATTCTGTTCTTACCTCCGCGATAAGGAAATCAGCAATGCCTTGGTTAAACGGATTAAAGGATAGAAATTAATCAACTGAGAGGGACTAAAACCCCCTCTCCACCGCTTCAAAACCTCTACAACACAGGGACTAAAACCATGAACAGCTTAAAGTCAGAACTCGATTCTATTAACTCTCAATTAGAACTTTTAACCTATCGTAAAAAACAACTGGACACCATAATGGGTGAGTATTCAGACGTTGTGAATCGGGTTAAAAATCTTATCAATTCAATGGAAGATGTAATGATAGAACCCGTTAATTTATTAATGGAAATAGAGGGATTGATTCACGGCCAGGAATTTGAAGTTGTGGAACCTGAACCAACACCGGAACCAACAACGGAGCCGCCGTTACTTGCTTTTTTGCAGTCCCAACCGCTAGAAACAATACAGGATATACACCCTAGCGATGACAAACCGATACATGAATATATTATAGATAATAAAGCGGTTTGTCATCTCTCAAAACCAGACACAGAGAGTAATATAGCGATTACAGATGCAGGAAATGTCACTAAACCGGAGCTAACCCAAATAAACTCAAGGGCATGGCGACGGGAAAATACTTTATTAATCGGATTCTCTAACAAGCGGCTTTTAAATGTTTGGTCAAATTGGTTTAAGTCATCGTGGAGCGGTCAAATTCACATCTCAGAGAATAACGACAAATTAGAAGGTTTTGAACACTGCTTAGGTGTTATGTGGTACGGCTCTATGCCAGAGGTGAAGCGATGGGAGCGATTGACAAATTTAGATTATGCTTTCAGACCCGACGAACAGCAAGGAATCGGAATAGTTAAGGCTGTTTAATTCTATAAAACTAATCAATTACTGAGAGGGAATTAAAACCCCTCTCCTACCCTTCAACAACTTAGGACAAAACAATGCAGAAATCTACTTTTAAAATTGCCACAAATTTCATAAAAGCTACTCGATACGAACCAGCTAAACCGACTGATTTTATTGAAGTCGAGGGACTTGTTATTGGTGATTGGGGCATATATGTTTATTTAACGGTTGACCCGGCGTTTTATCCTTCGCATTCGGCAAACTAATGAACACTAAATTATGTTCCGTTGGAATTTTAGGTCGCCACACTCCCAGCCATTCATCGAGGTCTGCGGTTAATTCCCCAGGCAGGGGATATTCCCGTCCTTTTCCGGTTTTAGACCCCGTTTTATGGTCATCTGGGGATAATTTTACCCAGTACCCATCCTGTTCTCGAAACAAGGTTCGTCCCACTTCCAATTCCCGTAATTCCCGTTGTCGAACCCGGCAAAAAGTTAGGATGGAAATTAACAAATACCGTTGCCAACTTTGGATAATAGCCATCTCTGACCGTTTGACATACCCCTTAGTTCGGGGCGCACAGCATAGTTTTAAATATCGACGGATTTCCAGACATTGTTCCAACGTGACTAATTTTTCTTCCAAAGCTTCTCGTGAAGCCGTTCGTTTAGGTTCCGTTTTTCGTTTGCTTTCCAACTCGTTCATTTTCAAGCGAATGGCTTCAATTTCTTCAATATCTCGATAATGGGGTTTGATCGAATCCGGCCCATATTTCCACTTCGCCACACACAAGGCGGCTTTAGCGATATTCATCGCCCAAGCGTAGCCATTTCCGCGCTCATTGATTCCCCAAGCGATAAAGTAGGAAAGCTTGGGAATCTTTGTAATCTGGGTGATATCGAGATCTTCAACAGGTACATCTTCAAACCGATGTATCCACCCTAAGAATGAAGCAATTGAAATCCAGCGAGATTCCAAAGTTGTGCCTCGAATTTGAGGATCTTTTCGGTCAGGTCGCTCTTTATCAGTCCAGAATTTCTCAAATTGAGTCTTTTGTTTTTGAATTTTCGGGGTGAATTCCGCAGGTTTCAAGGAGTAACTAAACTCGTTATAGCACCGTTGGTATCGGCGGTTTTTTTGATAACTGACTTGGGCTCGTAATCGAGGGGTATATTTACCATCATTTAATCCAGCCGCATCAGAATACCAAATTTCTTCCTTCATCCAGTTAAATGATCGCTGGATTACCGATTGATAATTTCTCACCGTGGCTTTTTTCACCCCCTTTTCCATTAATTCTTGGGCAGTTTGTTCAAAATAAGAGATGCCATTTTTGATAAAATCACCAATTAGGACTTTTCCTAATGCTTTATCGAGCTTCGTGGGATGATCCAAAGCGGATGGTGAGAATCCAAATCTTGGCAAAATATAAAGCTTCAAAACGGTTCTCAAATTACCCCAGAGGTGAGGATTCCGTTTGACGAGTGCAGATTCCCGAAATAGGAAAAGAACATCGGAAATTGTTTTGATATTTTCATGATTCATTTTTTTTTCTCCTGAATTATATTGTTTGAGTTGAGATATCTGATTTCGGTAGGGCAGCCGACTTCAGTTTGGGAGGAAAAGCTTAATTGGCTAAAACCATTACTGAGTAAGGCTTTCATGGAATTATTTTTTGAGGCTTGTAGGAAACTGATGACAGATTTCCTAACTACCAAATCAACAGTTTTTAGGCTTTTAGGCATGGGTTTAAACTCCAAAAATTAAACTTTTCAAGCCAAAAAAACTTTAAGGTAACTTTATTGAACAAATTCAGTTTGTAAAAATGGATTTAATTAAAAAACCGTGGTATTATTGATGTTCAGTTTTTTAAAATAAGCTGAGAAAAATTCAGCAGTTAGTAGAAAGAGTAAACCCAGAGAAGCCTTATGGTGTAGAGGTTAAGGCTCACCGTTCGAGTAAAATGGGAATCGACAAAAAGATTTTTAGATTGAATTAAAAAAAAATAGAGAGCGTAAAAATAGAAAGTGTAAAAAATAGAGAGCGTAAGTCTCTAAAATTGGATCTAGATAGCGAACGCACTTCGTCAGATGCCAACCCTGTTGATTTTCTCGTCCTACTTGCGATCGCACTCAAACCCTGGATTGCTTCTGATGACGGATTAACAGGCACGGCAAGGGAAAATACTCAGCTTGTATACTTCTGAAAATTATTTCATGAGGTCGCCTAAAATTGGTTTGGATAGACTGTTGCAGTGTTCGGGGTTCAATCGTTCTACTCCACATCACATTAGGTTTCTAATGTGACTAGATTCATGGGATAATGTCATCATCTTGAACTCAAACCCGATGAAATGCTCAAGAAAATTTCATCAAAAGGTCAATCAGTTCCCCCGGTGGTCAAAGCCACTGATGCCATTGCCAACGAGAAAATCCTGGCGCTGTGGTTGCATGGCAAAAGTCCCGAAACCAAAGCCAGCTATAGCCGTGTGGCGGAAAGGCTAATGACTTACTGCAATCACAAACCAATTCAATGGCTCAAATTAGAAGATTTGCAAGGGTTTATCGACGAAGAACTGAGTCAATTTAAAGAAAGCAGCCAACGGACATATATCGCCGGATTGAAAAGCCTATTTTCCTTTGTGGCGAAACTAGGAATCGTTAACTTCAACATTGCACTGGTGATTAAATCCCCCCAAGCAAAAAACGAACTGAGTCACAGAATTTTAGATAAGCCAACGGTAATCCGAATGATTCAGGAAGAACCCGATTCACGCAACCAGTTAGTCCTCAAAATTTTTTACTACACCGGAATCCGAGCCTCGGAGTTGGCGGTTTTGCAATGGAAGGACTTGAATCATGGCGTTTTAACCGTTTTCGGCAAAGGGGGAAAGACACGCTACATCCGCATCCCAGAGCCTCTAAGTCGTGACCTCGAAAGTTTACGACAGCAGCCCAATAAATATGTGATTCCAGGGCGAAGCGGGAAACGAATCAGTAGAGAACATTTAACCCGAATCGTTAATGCTGCTGCCAAACGAATTGGGGTAAAAGCTTCAGCCCATTGGTTGCGTCATGCCCACGCCAGCCATAGCCTCAAAGCTGGAGCATCAATCGCATTGGTGAGTCAAACGTTAGGACATTCCGATGTGGCGATTACCTCGAAGTATCTGCATTGTGATCCGAGTGAATCCAGTGGGTTGTATCTCTGAGGAATTGATAAGATGAGTTTTAACTTTTATTAATCATAATCTTGATCACCCCCAAAGTAGCGAAGCTGCTATGAACCGCAAAGTAGCCAGTAAAATGCCTACAGCATAAAGGTTACAGGCTTTATTGGATTATTGAATATTTAGATACTTAAATACTTGAACATTTGAGTACGCAAGTATTTATAATAGAGTCATGTCGTTTAATCTATCCCGATGATTATCACTGTGGCATCCTTCAAGGGGGGTGTGGGCAAAACCACAACGGCGGTTCATCTGGCTGCCTATTTGTCTAACCAAGGCGACACCTTATTAATTGATGGTGATCCGAATCGTTCCGCAACTGGCTGGAGTAAACGGGGTCAACTCCCCTTTACGGTCATTGATGAAAGGCAAGCCGCCAAATATGTCCCCAAATTTAAGCAAATTGTCATTGATACCCAAGCACGACCGGAACAGGAAGATTTGGAAGCTTTAGCGGACGGGTGCGATTTACTGATTCTACCTGCCACACCGGATGCTTTAAGTTTAGATGCGTTGATGCTGACCATATCGAGTTTGAAGTCCCTCGGAACGCAACGCTTCAAAATTCTGCTGACCATCATTCCCCCTAAACCTTCTAAGGATGGAGAAGAAGCCTACACGATGCTGACAGAGGCGGGTTTACCTGTTTCGCGTACTTGCATACGCAGGTATGCAGCATTTCAAAAAGCTGCGTTGGCGGGTATTCCGGTTTATGAGGTTAAGGATAATAAAGCCCTGACTGCATGGTCAGATTATCAAAAAGCCTTTAAAGAGATGGGACTATGAACAAAAAAGCCAGTAAGTTTCAACAGATATTAAAAGCGGCGGAGTCAGTACGGGAAGAACACTCCGAACCGAAACCCATAAAAACCAAAGGGTCAGGGAAGCGTTCAGATCCTGAATATGTTCAAATTTCTGCTTATATTAGGAAGGAAACCCATCGACAAGCTAAACGAAAGTTATTAGAGGAAGACTCAGAACGGGATTTATCCGATGTGATTGAGGAACTTTTGAGTAATTGGGTTTCTGAGTAGAACTTTACATTTAGAATTGTGTCAATAGGTATAATCATTATGTTCAGATTCCAACAAAAATCCAGAAAATTAATTCATTCTTTTTTATTGATTGAATTAATCTTAGTATTTTTAGCTTTCTATTTATTCAATATAGATAATGCTTATGCACAAAATTTTAGTTTCAAAATATTTTCCGATAATTCGGTCGTCAAAATAGATTCAATATTGAGAATTGACAAAGGAATTGAAGCTCGTCTTTATGAATATAAAACCGATCAATCTAGTGACTTGTCTCCCGCAAGCAAACTTCTTAATGCAGGATTAGAAGAATCAAGCAAAAAACAATTTGAGAAAGCTATAAAATTTTATACAGAAGCCCTTCAGTTTAATTCTGTTTTTGCTAAAGCTTATGTTAGTAGAGCTTATGCTCGTTCTCAAGTAGAACAGATAGAAAAAGCTTTTGAAGATTATAATCAGGCTATAGAAATTGATCCTAATTTAGTAGATGCTTATATTGGACGAGGAAATCTTTATTTTAAACAAGGTGAAAATGAATCTGCTCTTAGAGATTTTGATTTAGCAATTACTGTTAATAAAAATTATTATGATGCGTATTTTAGTAGAGGTTCTGTTTATTTACACTTGGAAAAACATAAAGAGGCAATTAAAGATTTTTCTGAAGCCATCAGCTTGAATCCTCAATATTTAGATGCCTACACTCAAAGGGGATATGCAAAATCTTATGTTAAGGATTATAAAGGAGTAATTGAAGATTCTACTAAAGTTATTCAATTAGATGTTAAAAACCAAGAATATGTTGCTTATAATAATAGAGGTTTGGCTTTCTATTATTTAGAAGATAACCAGAACGCACTAAAAGATTTAAACGAATGTCTAAAAAGGAACTCTCGTTATTCTATTGCATATTATAATCGAGGATTAGTTCTTGATAATTTAGGAAAATATAAAGAAGCTATTTCTTCTTACGATGAAGCTATAAAATACAAACCTGATGATTATAGTGCCTGGAGAAACAGAGGAAATGCTTTAAGTGAATTAGGAAAAAACGAAGAAGCACTTGCTTCCTACGATCAAGTTTTACATTATAAACCTGATGATTATGGTGCCTTGTATAAAAAAGCCAGGATCTATGGATTACAAGGAGAATTATCCTTGGCGCTGAAAAATTTGAAGCAAGCGATTAAACTTCTTAATCCTGAAGACAAGGAACAAGCAAATATTGATCCTGTTTTGAAAATGGTGATCCAGTTTTGGAAATTGCGAGAACAGCCTGAAAATTAAAAATTGTTCTCATCTTAAGTACCTAAACAAAATTAATTACACATCCTCTACCCTGTTCCCTGTTCCCTGTTCCCTCTCACAACTAGGTAATTTATTTTGTGCAACTACTTAATACTGTTTTGTTATTTGAACAGTTAGGAGTATAAATTGGGGAGAGGTTGCATTCAACAAAATTAAACTTCACCTTTACCATTTTAATCCGGTTCAGTCGAATTCTGGATCGTGGCTTCAAAATCATCACAGAGTTTATCCAAGAGATCTTCTGTTTCTTTGAAAAAATACTCCCCAATTTTCTTCCGGTTTAAGGCTTTATACTTGCGATAGATTATAGCAAATTCGTCGTAAATTTCATCTTCTGAAACATGGGAGTTAATCTTGACAATCAGGCGTTTACCTTCTGTTGAATTTCGCACATATTCAAAAAAATCGGCAATTTTTTCTTTAAATTCTTGAATCCGGGTTCCTACCAAATCTTCTTGCTCGTTGCGGGCTTCAATAATTGCCAGAATATCAAATTGATGTACTTTGCCCGGTTCTTTTCCCTGTGCAACTTTGGGGGCTTTCTTTTTATTCGGCTCTGGTTCTTTGGTTTCTACCTCAATAATACCAATTTGATCATCAAAATAAACTTCAATCGCGTCTTTGACCTCATCAGAACGGTGCAGGATATTGTAGAGGGTATTGAACTTACGAAAGAAGGTTAAAAAACTGGGGTCACTGTATTTTTCATCAATAGCAATTACATATTCAATGCGGTTTAGAATTGTAAAATATTGGGCAGCTTTGGCTTTGGTGTCGGCGGCGGGTTTGGGGTTAGCATCAATATATCTTTCGATGTTACTTTCTAAGTCAAGGTAGTTTTCTGGATCATCTCGTTTGGCTTCATTGTTGAAGATATCCACAAATTCATCAAAAAACTGCTCGTAAACATCGGATTTTTTTAAATCATTGAACAGGATATCTAAAACCCGTTTATCGCTAAAGGGGTCGAAATCACTCACCACTACATCGGAAAAATACTCAAAGGCATCTTTAATATTTTGGACGTTAATATTGTTATAGGAAAAATCAACAATTTTACAGTCATTTTTATATTTAGCAGTGCGATTAACCCGTGAAATCGCTTGAATTGCACCAATGCCTTTGATCTCTTTATCTAAAAATAAAGTATGAAGTTTTTTCTCATCAAATCCGGTTTGTAATTTGGCAACGACAATAATTAAGCCATTTTTTTTGAGGGCAAAGTTTTCTAATACTTTTTCTTCCGTTAATCCATCATTTAGACCTGTTGCGCTTTGTTCTCCTTGACTACTAGAATAAACAACATGAATAGGAGCCTCGGCATATTTAGCATATTTGGGTTGTTTGATGACTTCTTGAAAATGTTGATTAATAGCTTGTTTATAAGCAATTGCAGCTTTGATAGAATATACAGCTAACATGGCTTTACCTGTACCGCGAATTTGCCGATATACGTCTTTTACCAGTAAATCTGCAATGTATTTAGAAATGGCATGAATACGCTCTCGATTTGCGTAAATCTGGTCTTTGGAGGCATCTTTGTAGTCAGGTTCGGTAAATCCCTCCAGGGTGTTACTAGGTAGGTCAAACAGCATTTTAGAAGCCACAGGGACAATATTTTTCAGGGGGTTAAGAATAAACCCGTCTTCAATGGCTTCTTTCATGGTGTAGGAGTCGAAGGGAACCCAGAGTTTTTCGCCTTCAGCATAGCCGCTAAATTCACCAAAACGGGCGAGGGTGTGGTCGTCTGGGGTAGCCGTAAACCCGATAATTAGATTTTTTTTAGTCCGAGTTTGGTTATATTGGTTTTGTTCGTCAAAGGGGGTTTGCAGTTCGTCAAAAATATTCACCATTTCATCATGTTGGTCGCCACTATTGGAACGGTGAATTTCATCAATTAAAAAAACAATCCGTAATTTAGCGAGTTTTTGCAGGGTTTCTGCGTCTAACATTTCTCTCACTGACCCAAATTTTTGCAGGTTAACAATAACTAAGCGGGTGTCAGATTTGAGAGCATCTTGAAAGGTTTTTTTGTTAGATGCTTCAACATACATCCGGTTATCAATATTCATGTTGAGCATTTTGGAATCAATTTGACTGCGAAGTTGCAAGCGGTCTACGACGATCATAATTTTGTCGTAAATGTATTCACCGTGGCGACGTAAATCTTTTAATTGTAAAGCAGTCCAGCCGATAATATTAGATTTGCCAAACCCAGCCGCATACTGCATTAATAAGGAATAAATATTTTTATTATTGGCGTAGGATTTGCGTTTTTCAATTAATTCTTGACGTTTGGGTTCGGAAACGGTTGCGAGTTGTTGTTCTAGTTTTTGAACAAAGTAGTTATCATCGGTTTCATGAGCTAAAAACTCATCAATTTTAGCGAGAATTTTATCTGTCCCAAATTTCTGTTTAGGTCGTGGTGAAATTAAGTATCCTTTTTCGTCCTTGAGTTCTTTTTTACCATTGATGGCATAAACATCTCGTTCAATAAAGTTGTAATAAAGGATTTCTTTTTCCATAAAGGTTTTACCGTAGTGATAGGTAAAAAGTTCTCTGAGTTTTTCTTTTTTTTCGGCGTTGGGGTTGAGGAGGGGATAGGGTTTAAAGACTTGAGTAACGTTTTTTTCATAGTCTTGGCGGTCAAATTTACCTTCGCGACAGGTGGTGAGGATTTCTTCAAAGAAGTCGGAAAGGGTGCGAATAATATAGGTTTCGCCGAGGTCGGTGGTGGTGATATGAATGGCTTTTTCAAATATTTTTAAGAAGTCTTTGCGGTATTGGTCTTTTTCTCTATCACTCAGGAATTGGTTGTTATCAAAGGTTTCGTAATAAGATTGAACTGCTTCAAAGTAATCTCCTATTACTTTTTTTCGTCCTTTTTTCCGGGCAGTTTGGTTACTGAAGTTGGCTTTTAATTCGCTGTATCCCAGGTAAATTCCATTGACAAATAAGCATATATCGGGACGGAAGGAAAATATTTGTTTTTGTTGATATTTATATTGATAAGGGAGTTCTTGAACGACTGAAAATATATTTTGCTCAAAGAGTTTATTATCGTGAATAACACTATCACTGGTATAGAATAAATAAAGTTTAATGCCTTCTAAGGTGACAGATTTATTGGCATTAATGAAAAGTGCCATGTTGCGGCTGCTGGCGATGCGTTCTTGAATTAATGTGATCAGGTCTGCGAGTAATTGTTGTTTATTACCGTTATATTTCTTGAGGAGGGTTTCGTAGGGTTTTTGATTGAGTTCAGTGGTGGAGATAAAGGTTTCTAAGTCTTCTTCTATAATTAGGGAGTTGCTGACGGTGTTGGCTTTGACTTCTTGATAGCCCAGGGTATCCCGAAAGAAAGGTATGATGAATTTATCTTGTAGTTGGGTTTCGTGCATGGTTTTAATGGATAATGGATGTAGTTATGCCTAATTAGAAGCATAGGTTTTAGGGGTTACGAAAATGACTATCTTAGAAACCATTATACGCGAATTGTCATCAGCACCAGAAGCTTTGCTATTGCAGGTGTTCAATTTAATCCAGTCTGCGAAAGAAGATAATACGTTAGTATCTAATTTATCTAATTCGCCACGAACACCGGGGTTACATCAAGGGGAAATCTGGATGAGCGATGATTTTAATGCTCCTTTATCTGATGAGTTTTGGTTGGGGGAAGATTGATGAGAATTTTGATGGTTATGACCTAGAAAGATTATGGTAAAAATGGCAATTACACAACTTTAATTTTTCCGGTGACAACATCGTTAATTAGGGTTTTACGCAATTCTTTTAGTTTCTCGATTTTGGTGTTAATGGTTTCGATAATTTTATCTATTTGGCTGGTTTCGGTGTCGAGGTAGTCGGCGATTTCTTTTTGTTCGGACAGAGGAGCAACCATTAAAAAGAAATTATTTAATTCTCCAGCAGTTAATTTAGGCTGTGCTGAACCTGACACTAATTTTGTATAGTCAAAAGACTCAAGTAAATAGCAGAAATATTCTAAATTTCCTTTCTTGGGTTTAAGTATATGAGCATGATTATTAACCCAATATTTTCCGCGAGCGATAAAAGCTAAAGGACTTCCACGCATTAATAAATTAGCACCATCTTCACCAATAAGAATTAGAGGTTCGTCAAATATATAGTTGTCAACTTTGTCTATAATTCCTGATGCTCCATAATAATCATAAAGAGGATTCAACATCAGACTTCTAACTTCTCCACTAAGTGGAATTCGTTTGTAATCTAGGCTGACAAGCTCATCTTTAACCCTCCTAACTTCCCAATGCTCAGGAATTTCACCTATCCACTCAATACCGCTATCTTTCATCGGTACAGTTTTATCAAGTCCGCGTGTTACAGTTTCATTGATTAGAGATTGTTTTAAGTTGTTGTATAGTTTCGCTTTCTCGGTGAGTAGGTCAATTTTTCGGTCTATTTGGGCGGTTTTATTGTCGAGGTAGTTGGCGATCGCTTTTTGTTCTTCCAGAGAGGGTAAAACAGTTTCAATTTGAAAAAATTCTTTTGCATACAAACGAAGACGAGATGAAACAATACCTTTTGAGTTTCTTGCCATCTCAACAATTGCATTAGGAATTCTAAAAAGATAATCAAAGTATCTATGATTATATTGAATTCCCTTAATTGGCATATAAACGTTATAAGATGGGCTGCAAATACCGAGTTCGTTGCTCGTCCCTAAAGCTCCCATCCAAGCCCACATCGTATTAATAATCAGATCACCATGATGGCAGATTTTATAACCTTCCATTGTTTCTGCCATAAACATATTTACATTTTTTTCGCTACGAGGAGTAACACCTGTAATATGAGACACTGTAAGTAATGTTTCTTTGCCTGTAGTGCTTAGACTATTTCTTTCCTTAAATATTTTCTTATTCCGAACAATACTCCAATGCTCAGGCACTGCCCCTAACCACTCAATCCCACTATCTTTATAAGCTGGATAACGACTAATTAAAAATTTTCTATTCATTATTAATTCTCCACAATTAATGAGGCAAAAGACAGCTTTACACAAGCGCAAACGCCTTGCCAATCGCGTTCTGATAAATGCCCAATGCGAACCAAATTTGCAGAGGGGGGTAACGTCACAATAAAACATCGGAAAACAGAGGCAACCCGCAACCCAGCCGCCTGCCAATCCTGAAGGAGATAATCTGTTACTCCTAAAACATCTGTTTGACTTGTAATCAACCCTACAATCACATCAGGGCGATTTTGATGGTAAATCTCTGAAGACAAAACCACAGCAGGACGACGTTTTATTCCTTTTACTCCTGGAAAATCAACCGTTACAACATCACCACCATTAAATGTCATTCTGCTAATTCCTCGTTATGATTGTAAGCTGTTGCAGCATACTGTAAAGAAAAATCTGTTAAATCAGATATATCTTCCTCAGTCCAGGTATGACCTTTATCTATAACACCAGCATTTTGTTCTACCAAATTATTAAGAATAAGGGTCGCTAACCGCAATCGTTCTGCTGGTAAAAAATTGTCAATAATTTGATCGTAAATTTCATCAATGCTCAGGGCCATAATAACTCCTCATTAATTATTAATCATTAGTTGTTCAAGCTGCTTTAACTGTTCATCAATCACGGCTATATCCTCTAAAATTTCCTCAACACTCCTCAACTTCTCCGGCTTATAAAACACCTTATTAAAATTAATCTCCACCCCGACAACATTTTCTAAATATTCAAAGGGCTTAGTAATATACTTTGCCATAAAAGCCTCGATTGCTTTTTGGTTCTCTACCCCATCCCGATGAAACGGAATAATCTCATAATCCTTTTGATAATCTGGGGTCAGTTCCACTGTAATTTCAATCCGTTCAGGTGATTTTTTAGTTACCTTTTTAAAAGCCGCTTTCACCACAATTTTACCACAGCCTAATTCTTCATATTTGCCCTTGACAAATTTAACAATAGTTTCCCTATCGCTATCAAACTTATACTCAGCCTTTTCTGTGGTAATAATTAACGGTTTATCCTTATAATCCAATGAATCAATAAAAGGTTTAATATCCTGCTCAAACCTCTCTATTAATGAATTACACTGCCCCGAATTATACTCGGTAATCGTAAATTCTGTTAAAGTCCGTTCTTCATTTTCCAACTTAATCGCCGTTAGTTTTTTGCTCGTTTCTCCCGGTTTCAATTGCTCAACAAAACTTTTACCATTCTCATCTATATTCGTGAGCATGATGGCTTGTTTATTAAAATAGAAAAATTCCTTATCAAACACCCGTGCATAGTCATTGTCTGTAAAATTACGCAGAGTTTCTACAATTTCTAAACGCTGAGTTTCATCAATTTCTTTTCGTTTAGCTCCCTTGTTTTTTTTCAACGCTTTAAACTTTTCACTGGCATTAATCAACATCACCTTATCTTGGCAGTCAGCATCTTTATTCTGATTCAAAACCCAAAGATAAGTGTAAATTCCGGTATTAAAGAATTCATCTGTTGGTAACTGAATAATTGCCTCTACAAAATCTGAATCTAGCATCCATTTACGGATATTACTTTCAGCCGAACCCGCATCCCCAGAAAACAACGCCGAACCATTATGAACCACGACTCCAATGCCGTTTGTATCCATTTTTGAGATCAAATGCTGCATAAATAACAGTTGACCATCAGAAATCGAGGGTTCATATTTAAACCGCCCTGTTTTATCATTTTCAATATCCTTTTGGTAGCCCTTCCAACTCACCCCATAAGGGGGATTTGCCACCACGATATCAAAGTCATCGTTGTAGAATTTGTCATTGGTTAAAGTGTTGCCGTGTTCAATCTTTGAACCCGGACGAAATCGACTTTCAATTCTAGCTAAAGCATAAAGGGCATCGTTCCAGTCTTGTCCGTAGGTTTGGGTAAAGCGTTTAAACTTTTCATTAATCCTATCTTCCACCCCAAACAGTAAATTCCCCCCGCCACAGGTGCAGTCATAAATTTTCAAAAGGCGGTCGGATTCTTTAATTTTAGACGTGATAATTTCTGCAATCAACCCGATAACATCATCGGGGGTATATTGTTCCCCTGCGGTTTCTGCCGAAATATCTGCCCAACGGCGTTTAATATGTTCTTCTAAGGTAGTAATATCTGAGTTATTAAAGGGTTTTAAATCAATGCCACTCCATTCTTTTGTATAGCCCAATAAAACCTTTTTCGCATTGAGCTTAGTTATTACCCCTTTAATATCTAAAAACTTCTCTCCGTCCGTCGCATCAACCCCTAAAAGGTCTTTAGTTTCGCTGTCAAAGCCGTGTAAATAGGCTTCAAAATCAATATTAAAAGATTTATCGTTTCTGCAAATATCCTTTAGGGTTTGGTTTTTCTCAAAAATATAGGTGTTATAACCTTGACCTTTATCCCGAATTAACTCAATTTGGTCTTCTTTATCAATTTCCGCCCAATCTTCCTCGCCAATTTCCGCTTTATATTCATCCAACATTCTCAGCAGTCGGCTTTCAATCATTACCAAGGCAAAAAACGGCATCATATAGGATGGCCATTCCGATTCCTTGATGCCACAACCCCGCAGGAGGTCGGCTGTTGCCCAGATTTTTGATTCGTATTGGAGGATGTTGCTTGTGGTCATACAGTGAAAGAACTGAGTTTGGCGATCTCGCCAGTAAACCCCCCAGAATTCCGCAGGGGAGGTTTCAGAGGAATTGTTAAGTTGTTTTTGTGGTAGGGACTCAATTTGTACTTTAAGGCATCAAGGTCAATTAATCAATCACAGATTTTTGTTAAACTTATGAAG
The DNA here is from genome assembly GCF_904830935.1 of Planktothrix agardhii. NCBI lineage: Bacteria > Bacillati > Cyanobacteriota > Cyanophyceae > Oscillatoriales > Microcoleaceae > Planktothrix > Planktothrix agardhii. The sequence goes on along the minus strand of NZ_LR882956.1, from coordinate 6,239 downwards.
CAAGGGGGGATTCTATAAAACCCAAAAAACATTCACCTGTTTCTGTAACTCTATTTTTTAAAAATTTACTTACGGAGAATAATATCTTAATATCCTTTATAGGATAAATTTCATTAATTTCAGATACATAATTTAATTTTCCCAATTCTGCTCGTTCAAAACAATTCACAAAATTTTGTGAAATTTGATAAAAATTTTCCAATATAAGAGATAAATCTTTTTGGCTTATTTCTTTGTTTGATGGACGATATTTAGTTCTTATCATACTCATATTTTTGTTAGCTTTTACTTTGAAAAAAGGATCGTTTATAAGTGTCCTACAATCATCGAAATCTACCAATCCCCTATCTTCTAAATCTTTTAAGATTTGATTATAAAAATTAGGATTAGAATTTAGTTCTTCTAAAAAACAAATTCCATTACTTTCCTCATTGCTATCCGAACTTTGTTCTAGTGTATTAAATCCATTATTTATTCTAGTATTTATTGTTTCAGCATAGTCATTAAGGCTTTTAAGTGAAATTAATACTTTTAAATGCGAAGGAGTAAATTCATCAATCCAGTGCAAAAACATGAATTGTAAATCATCATCTATTGGATGAATAAAACTAGAATTAAGAACAGCATTTTTGAGAGCAAGGATTTTTTCTTCTTGATGATTCTTCATGACAATTTGGAGAGCATTCATTAAGGTTGTTTGAAATGAAGGGTTATCTAAATTAACCTGACCCCCAGTTTCCGCCTTTAACCGTTCTAAATCTGCAACTAAAGCTTCTAAAAATTTATTTAATCGTTTCTGCGAAGGAGAGCTAACAAAATCATTATAGAATTGTGATACGGCAGGAAGTAGGGATACTCCAGGAAGTACGGATATCACGGCTTTTACACTTGAATCAAAAACATCCTTAATATTAGAGGTTTGATAATCTTTTAATAATTCTCTTGAGGATTGTGACTCGTTGTTATTCATAATTGTTTATCGTTGAATTGAAAATATGACCCCATTAAAAATTACTTCAAGATTTCATGCAAGAATTCCAGAAATTATCCTCAGTTTTATTTTAACTGTTTTAATGATCTTCCCCACGAACCCTCACTCCTTAAGCCCCTCAGATCTCCAGAGGATTGAAAATCGCATTGTCCCAATTATCACCCCAGAAAATACTGATTTAGTATCCAATAATTCTCCCCAATCGTCCCCATGTCACCCCTCCTATCCTGATATTTGTCTCGCCCCACCCCCCCCAGATTTAAACTGTTCAGATATTCCTTATCGTCGTTTCAAAGTCATTGGTTCAGATCCTCACGGTTTAGATCGAGATCAAGACGGCATTGGCTGTGAAAAGTAAATCAGCGATCGCTTTGTCACACAGTCAGACAGTCACACAGCTTTTTGAGTAGTTCAACACTGACCCCAATCTCATGAGCCACTATCACCAGTTCATCATTTTTGGGTAAATCTTTCTGTTCGAGCCTTCTGAGAAATTCAGCCGCAGGTGAATTGTCCTTTTTAGGCATTTTTGCCTCGACTGCCTCTTTTAAGAGTACCCGCGCAAGTTGGGCGATTTTCCGCTCCTCATGTTCCGCTAACTCCTCAAGGGCATTCTCAAACCCTTCAACGTCAACACTTATCCGTTTAGCCATAGTTTTTTCAATAGCATCACTTCCATTCAAACAGAAAAACCTAGCTAAGATTTGTTGCAATTTGCAGCTAGTTGATGCTATTATCAAATAATAGACCCCCAGAACATCCCCTGATGCTTCTCTCAAAGGGTCTAGCACCTACCCTAAGACGGCTTTTAGCTTCTCCCAACCCTGAACCTTGAAAACTAAACAGCCTAGCCACATCCTCAAAATCAGAGGCTCAACTGTGGAAAGCACGATAAACCATATTTATCAACAGAAAACAATGATTATTGAACCTGAAATCATCCCAGAAGGGAGGCGGGTTAAGTTGTTCAAACTAGATGAACGCAAGGCAACCTATACACCCGTTGGGAAACTAGCAAAACAGCTTAAACGCAAGCCACAAACTCTAAGAGAATGGATTAAATTATTGTTGATTTATTCTCCCGATATGTTCCAACATTATCGACCTAAGAAGGCTTACAACCCCTATATAGTAGAGTGGCTAACCCGAATCAACTCTTATGATTTATCGGAACCTGCCAGCGCACCTAGACCGGAAATCATAGAAGATTACGTTAAGTTAAACGCAACACTTTACACCTTCAAAACATTCACCGAGGAACTGCAAAATGAATACGAAACAGAAGTCCGAGCCAACGCTGCAAAAAGTACAGTTTTTGATTCTGAAAAACTTGTCAAAATCGCTTAATGTTTCTGAATCAGAAATCTTAATTGCTATAAAACAGATGGACTATGATATTAACGATATTCATGAGTCTTGGGAACCTGCGATCGCAAACCACCTAACCGGAACCGCGCCCCAAAAGTTAAACGGAACATCCCCAAAATCCGAAACACCGGAATCATTCAGCATTGAGGACTCAGACTTTGTGGACTGGGATGAAATTGAGGATGAATTAGGAGAAACCGCCTTAGCACTTGTTCAGGAGTTGGGACTAGAACGAGAAGCTGTGACCCGTAGTGATTTTGCAGCGCTCAAGGAACTCGCTCTCAGTAACCCTGTGGCAGAAGACATGGTGAACCATATTGGGGCCGTTGGGGGTTTATCCGGTGGCTTGATTGATGAATATATCCGACAACAACGAGACAATGCTCAAGCCCTTGCAGATGCCGGAAATATCGAGTTTGCAAAAACTTTATTACAGGGTCAAATCGAGGGAATTAATCAAGTTGTAGGGTTGCAAAATTTGTTAGCGGGTGACTTCCAAAACTTAATTCACCAACGGATTGAGGAACTAGGAAAACGGGGAAAGGAACGCCCAAACGAACTGATAAAGGACTTGGGAAAAAAGGCAACTGTCCAACGGCAATCAAGCGAGAAAACAACAACAGTACGGCACAAAACCCTGGATTTAGTCGGACTGAAATCGAAAGCCTCCAACAGCAAATAAACCAATTAAAAGAGACGGTCATCCTGCTAGAAAGCCGTCTCTCCAATCAATCCACCCATTACGAAGGATTAATTATGAAAGCAATTTTAACACGACTCAAGGGTGTTCTGAGACAACTTGAGGGCATATCACCCAATCACTACGATGTTCAAAGTATGGAATGTTTAGGGTTGTGTATATAAAACTAAACCTACCCCAAACCCTTAACTGTATTTTACTTGGCACTGCCTTGGGTGCTATTTGTGGGGTGTTTCTATCAATTTTTGAACCGGAAATATCCCAAACTAAAATGGCACGATATGGGGCATTAATCGGACTAATCACTTCTACTGCATCGGTATCAATGGTATTAATTCTTGACCGTAATAACAGAGGTTAAATAATGGGAATATTTGATGCTATTGGTAAAATTTTTGGCGGTGGTAAAAATGATTCTACCATTGACCCAAAAATAGCGGTTAAGGGTGATATCAGTCCTATCCCACAAAACCTAATCACCCCCGATTATAGACCTCAGAACGGGGTTTATATTGGCACTTCTGCCGACATTTTAAGAGAGTGGGAATCAAGGGGATGGATGATTTCTAAAGATGATTTAGACAAGCTCAAAGCCATGCACAAAACCCTTGAAGGTTACGAAAAAATCAGCAAGGAATATGGCAAGGAATTAGGAGCTTTTAGCCGCACAGAAGCCAAATTAGTCGGGACTGTAACTAAAACTATTCCCAAGGTTGCCGGGGGGAATTTTGCCCAATATGCAGCTAATCAACGGCTTAATTCAGATATGGACAAGATAGCTGTTGAGTATCAGAAAAACATCGCTTTAAGACAAGCAGAAGCCCAACAACTGCAACAACAACTAGAACAACAAAAAGCACGAATACAAGAGCGTAAGGAACGCTTGAGAGGTGGCTAATGAGTCGATTTAGTCTCTACTTTGGGACAGGTTTATTAAGTATTGGAGTTTGGCAATTTCTTACCTTGATAACTCGCTCTGTTCCTAACTTTACCTGGCTATATTGGTCAGGTTTTTTTATTATCATTGTCGGGTCAATTATTGCCTGTACCGCAGTTGCTAGACAGGTTTATTCGGGACAGTTTGCAACGTCATCGCCAACATGGTTAACCGTAATCGTAATTATTTTAATTAGTTCCTTTCTGGGGGTGATTTGGGGATGGGGTTTTTAGCGTGGCTAGAGGATCATGAATCGGCAGTTAGTTCCCTGATTTGTTGCGGGGGTGGTGTTGTAGCCCTGAGTTGGTCAGTTGTAAACCCCGGCATTAATCCCAGTCGGTTTTATGCTTCAGGTTGTGCGGGTTTGTTTGGGGTGGGGGCGATCGCCACTGCAATTAAAGGATTAAAGGAGGAGGAAAGGTCAATTATCCGACGGGACACTCAAGAGGAAATATTTGGACTTTATCAAGCGGCGGAAATCCAAACTGTTCAAAATGTTCTGTTTCCCCCTTCTCCCATGCCAACACCGCCGGGGGTAATGAACACCTACTATCAGATGGCATTTAACCAGTTACCCAGTGAACTCGATTTCTACAACTGGGATGGACTTGCTGATGAGGCATCGGGAATCTTGGTTGGGGGTAACTCCGGTTCAGCTAAAACAAGTTTAGGAGCCGGGTTTATTGTTGGCAAACTTACGGCCGTTACCCCTGCGGAAGTGATTGTACTTGACATTCACCAACGAAAAAATATCATCTGGAAACAGATGAATTTCCCCCGTGTCGAGTCCGATGTTGAGGTAATTTATCAAGTTCTCTGCTGGTTAATTGACGAGGTAGAGCGCCGAAAGCAAGAGGATGGACACCCTCTGATTGTCTGCCTTGACGAAATCAACGATACTCTGAGCGAATTGGAACAACTGGATACCATTAGCCCCTTGCCTGGTAAACAAAAACGCAGAAATACTTTTATTTATGCCATCCGTAAACTCAGCAACGCCCGTAAATTTGACATCTGTTTAATAGGCTTCATGCAGTCCCACAACACAGAAGCCATAGGCATTGACGGGAAGTTTAGGAATAACTTTCTATTGGTGCTCTGTGGTGCTTCTGCTAGGGGAGAAATTCAGAATGTTTGGAAGCACGACACTCCAGGGTTTCAGTACATCAAAAATGCAGCTTACCCGGTTGTAATTAGCGGTTCAAACCCTCTCCAGATAGCAGAACATCCCACCACCCATAAGCACCATGTTCAATACAAGAAAAAAGGTAATGCTCCCGCTAATTTAATTCAGCCTAGATTCCTTGATAAATCATCAATTCCGGTCTTTGAATCAGTGGAACAATCAGAAGACTTTGATGAGGATTATCAACCCCGTCAACCTTCAAAACCTGAACCACATTTACCCCGCTTTAATTTTGAGAAAGCACCCTTAGACCCTGAGTATCCCAATCTATCTATAGAACAAACCAAAATAGTTCGATGGGTCATCAAGCAAGGGGGGAAGGTTAAGTTAAACGAGATGTTAAAAGGTTTAACAATTTCAAGTGATGGTGAGAGATGGACTAAGCAAAATTATCTCAATTTAACATAAACTAGAAAAAAAATAACCATTAAAAATATGAACAATATTCAACAATCTGGCTTCGTTTACATCCTACACGCCGAGGGTACTAATCGCTTTAAGATTGGATATTCGGCAAAGCCTCAAAACAGGTGTCAAGATATCAATCAACAGTCGCCATTTCCTATTAAGTTAATCCATTACTACCCTTCAGATGATGCTTATAGAGACGAACAAAAGCTACATAAAATGTTTAATCATCGAAGGGTACACGGAGAGTGGTTTTTTTTCGATTCTGTGGAACATATAAAAGGATTGATTGACGAGTTTTTTGAAATTAAATTAGTAGCTAAAAATACAGAACTATTGCTATCAACTAAGGTTAATAGTCGATGGAATAAAGATAGCAACCTATCACAATACCCTAATGAACCGGAAAAGGACGAACGAACGCTTTTAGAATCTGAACTCCAAACAAAAATTAAAAAACTTGGGGATGAAATTATTGGTCAATTCCCATCAGGTAAAAAGCCATCAGAAGCAGCTTATGCCGTCTATTGTTTCGTGTGCGAAACCTTCACCGGATTTCCGATTCCCGCCCGTGAATGTTATCGGAAATCCTCACTGAGAACTCAGTACGGGTTGAATGCGGAAATGACGGAACAGATCTTTGATGAGC
>NZ_LR882955.1:0-37841 GCF_904830935.1 Planktothrix agardhii | reverse complement strand
GGGAGTATTTCAAAAATAACTTATAATTGCAATTCTCTCAATTTCAGCTTTGGCGTAGAAAATTATACTTATGATTCTGTGCTAAGTTTCAGTCAAAGCTTACAGGATAAATCCTATCATGTCATTCAGTTAAGCCAAAGTCTGCAACGGTTAATCAATGATTGCTTAAACTCTCAGAAAGCATTAAACCTTTTATCTTTAGGGAGTTCTCAAGAGGCTTTAATCAACACGGGTAGTTTTTCTGAAGAAAGTTATTTAACTGTTGATCTTTTACTTTCGATGGAAAGTGTTAATCAGTTTAAACAGCAAATTGCTCAACTCCACCTTAATTATAAAAAGTTAAAAGAGCTTAATTCTATCTTAAGTATTGCTACGCAAAAATATAGACAAAAGTTAAACTTTCCGGTCACTCATACGACATTAGCAGCATTAATAGAATTATTAGGGAAATCTATTAAGAGCATATCCTTAACTCCTTCTGGTGATCTCATGATTAAAATTGATGAAGACAACATGAATTTAAAGGATTTTATGGAATCTCTATGCAAAAAACAAGAATTATTGAAGCCCTGTATTTTACAAATAAAACTGCTAATTAACTTAGGAATTGATTTAGAAAAAAATAAACACCTTGAAAAGTTAGTAAATGATCATCATACTTGGGATAATTTAGATCATCTAAAAAATCAGATTAAATCTTTTAGAAAAAAATCTAATATTGATCTGGATTTTGACAAACTTGCAAATCTGCAAAAACAAACCGCAGAAATTAAAAAAGATTCTGTTGACCTGAAAGTGTTGGTATCTCAACTTAACATATTGACTGAATCCGAATTTGAAAAGGGATTATTGTTAAACTCTATAAATATCAATGCAATTTATAGCCTATTTGGAAGAATAAAATTTATTACGTTTACGTCTCAACAAAAACCTTTAATTGCTTTTGATAAGTTTAAATACACTTCAACAGAAATTAGTTCTAAATCTAATAAATTGAAGAAGGAAGTTGAAAAAATTATTGCTTCAATTTCTAATCTTATCACCTTGGCGGAGCAATGTTTAAAAGATACAGACTTTAGAAAACAAGTAGCTAAACAGAAACAAATCAAGAATTTACAAATGAAGGGGTTAGTTTGTGCATCTGTTTTAGCTTTTGTCACTCCGCTAAGTTGGATAGGCTGGAATTTCAGTTACTCTTATTATACTTTGTTAAAAGCCGAAAACATCATTAAAGATGAACAGTTAAATAATACACAAGATATTAATCAGCTTAAATCTCAGCGTGTCCAGTTACAAAATGCTCAGAATTTGCTCACGACCATTCCTAAATCTTTGGGTTCGCGCTATCAAGAAGCTCAAGCTGATTTACAAAACTTAGAACAATCTTTAATCAATGTTAACCAACGCATTGAGCTAGAAGAAAATTCTCGTCAAAATTTCACTTTTGGTTTACAGCTTTTCAATGAAGTAGAAAAGTCTTTTCCAACATTATCTGGGAAATCTCAACGGATAAAGGAAGCTGACGAAAAACTAGAAACTGTAATAGGATTATTACAATCTGTTCATTCTCAAGCCCAGGTTTTTAATCAAGTGGAAGCACCCTTAAATAAAGCTCAAGTTCTTCGAGGTCTGCTCAAAAATCATATTCAATCTTTAAATCAATTAGAGCTTGTTAATTATCAAGCGATGGAAGCTTCTAAACTTGTACAAAATCCGCCCCATTCTGTAGAAACTTGGAAACAAGCAAAAGATAAATGGGATGAAGCCATTCGTTTATTATCTGAAATTGTTGTAGATGAGGAGGAAATTAAAATCCAAGTGCAACAGAAGTTAAAAACCTATCAAGCTAATTCTAAAATGATTGAAAGCCAGATTGCTAATGAAGAAAAAGCTTTAAATAATTGGCAACAATCTTTAAATTTGGGAAATGAAGTGGCACAAATGGTACAAAATTCTCCTCATCCTTCTGTTGTTTGGGAAGCGGCTCAATCAAAATGTGAAACGGCTGTTAAGGGACTGCTCTCAATTCCTCCCAAAACATCTGTTTATTCTCAGGCTCAAAATAAGCTCAAAACTTATCAAGGAAATTGTGCTGTATTCCGCCAAAAGAAAAAAACGGAGGAAAATTATGAACGGATTATAAATAATGCTAAAGAAACATTATCATTAATTAAAACTAATTTACAAAAAACCCCTCATACCATTCAGAAGTTGAATTTAGCCGTTTCGCAAATAGAACAAGCGATAAAATTATTAGAGATATTTCCCTCTGAAACTGATAGTTTACAACAAGCTCAAGAACTACAAGTTACGTTAGTAAAATATCAAAACAAGATTAATGAAACCCTGGAAGAAATTGCCAGATGTCAAACTAATTCGTTTTACACCCAATATTGTTTTGAACTGAATATGCCGATTTATTTAGATTATAGCGATCGCACCATTTAACTAACCCCATCAAATTCTAAGCAATCCATGGTTATAGGTTGAGGTTCCGAGGTTGTTAGTTGTTGCATTTTTAGCCTAGATATTGTTAATAACTAAGCGGTTTCTGAGTGTGGTGATATTGGTATAAATTCCGATAGCAATTGGGGAGGGACAAACCTCAACACCGCCCCCAACAACTTGCAAAGTATTGGGATAGGAGTCGCGGCTAAAATATGCCTGAATTGCCGATTTCCGTAGGCTTTAGCGGTATTTACAACCTCAACCACTACATCGGCAGGCGTGATTTGACCATTTTCAAAGTCTCGGACGACATTAGGTAGGTATTCCAACGCGATGTAGAGCGCATCAGAATCGAGTTCAGAAAGTTTACTTTTGTTATTAATAGCCCTATATAACAAAAGTAAACTTTTTTTTACCTCCCTGAAACCTATTCCTAATCGGTCTTTGAGGTTTTTACTTACCCCCCCCTTAGTGATTCCTAATTGTTCAGCGATATCGTCAATGGTTGCGACTACACCGGACTTAACCGATGACCATAAAGCCTCAATAATCCCCCGCTCTGTTTGGACACCTTTTGAAGCCGCGCCGGGTGCTATATCGTAAATATCCTCGATGATTACTGTTGCAGTTGGGTAGGCGAGTCTAAGGGCGCTGATGGTGTCATCATCCAGATCGGCGACCAAATAGCTGTGCAACTGTTCATCGGGTCGTAGATGCGCTCGGAGCCGTCCCACATCTTGAATTAATTCGGCTTTGATTTTCCGATTGACCCATCCCCCGTAACGTCCCGTGCGTTGATCCGGCGTAGGAAAATAACCCGTTAAAGTTTGGTATTCGGCGGCGACTTGTCCTAAGTTTGGGCACGGGTGCCCGACACTAACCATGACTTGAGTATTTAGGAATTGATTAGAGCCGCGAGTGTCCTTATGCCAATAACCCAGTTTGTGTCCCAAATCCTGGTAATTAGCTACCGCGCTCTTATGATCAATCAGTCCGATGTTTTGCCCTTGGTGTCGTTTGGCGATCGCATTAATAGCAACATTAATCCGTTCCTGCATCGTGTCGCGCCGTTGTTTACCCCCCCGACCCATTCCTTTAATAATGTGAATATGTAGGTTAGGAGTCGATTGTTTAACCTCTGATACCTCTAGGATTTCATTAAGACTAATCCCTAAAGATAAAGCATAATCTCGTTTATTTTGAGTGGCATCTAAAGCGATTGAGAGCCCCGCACTTTTGATAATATTCCGGTGACGTTTTGATAATTTAGTGATGATTAATTTACCGTTATCAATTCTTAAATTAATCCGTTTATTCCCGATTAAACAATCAATTAAAGCAGGTAGCCAAGGCGGAATTACATTGTCTTTAATTGCTTGCTGTTTTTCTTCAGGGGTCTGCAATCCGTTGATAAATTTAGCGTAATTTTCTAAAAGTTTGTAGCACTCATTCCTTAAATCAATTAATGATGGTGCTATAAAATTTTCCCCTATAACCTTGGTGGCTTCTGGGATTCCGTTAATCATTTCATAATGATAGATTGGAGTCCCCCAAACATTATCACAAGCTAACCAATCATCAGAATAGTGCTCCCAAATTAATTGATTTATTTCGTCATCAGAAGGCATTAATTTCATCACTTCCCGATGGCTGATTCCGTATTTATGTTTTTCTGTTGTCACTGCCAATAATCCTTTGTAAATCTCAACTAGGATAGGTCTTAATATCTTAAAAAGACGATGATCAGCCCTTAACTGAAGTTTACCAACCATCATCAAGACATCATTAATCTCAACAGTTATTTGATGAGTGTTTTCGATAGATAGGTCATCAAGAATTAAAATGTCATCTGAGGATGGATGGATTGAATTAATATCGGCACGAATCAACCTTTCATTAGTTAATGTGTACCGTCTGTTTTCCAAAAATAAACAACCTTGATTAAGTAATGGACACGATTGACAGATAGGAGAATCTTTACCACCAAAAGCAGATAATCCCATTTCTGCAACTGTTAAGAATGTTTGGTTTTCTGGACAATTCGAGGGGATATCAGGATTTTGATTTTTAGCTCGGATAACGTGAGATTTTCCTAAAGCAGTAGTGCGGTCAGTGTCGTAATTTAATCCATTGTGCCTTGCTTCAAGGTCAACATAATTGGCTTCTACAGTCGCATTGGTAGGGTTTCTATGGTCAGGGGATAGATAGAATATTCTGGCTTTATTCTCCTTGTCATCGGGGTCAATTGCAAAGGTTTCAAGTGTAGCCAAACCAGAATCAAACGATTTACCGTGACCCGCGGCGGTTGTGTCCAGAGTGATTTTAAAACCCCGTTCTGCCGCTTCACCGTATAAAGCTAAACGTTCCCCATTATTAAAAATGATTTTAGGACATCCCAACTGTCGCCACTCCTCAACTGTGGGCAGTTGTCCAGGGGTGTAAGGTAGTGAGATTAATTTCTGAGGTTTCCAGAGTACAATCGCGCTACATTCTATTTTTTGTTCTGGGATTATTACGGGTTTTGGTTCGGGGTTTTGTTCGGGTTTAACAGATTTATTTTTCTGGTTTACCCGACTGTAAAAACGTTTAACAATCCGTGCTAAATCGTTTTGTAATTCAGGTAATTTAAAGCGATTAAACCATTGTTCCTCACTCAATTCTCCCTGATCAATAACCTGATTATCCCATTCTATATAAGAGATAATCCGAGCATTGTTAAAGGTTTCTGTGGTAATCTCATCAACATCAACTTTATCTGATTTTGGTCTATCACCTTGTCCCCAATCTCTTATATAAAGGCTAATTTCGAGCTTTTTAAGGAATAGATATAAAGCTCGATATCCCCCCATCACATGATGATTAGCTTTAGATCCTGCGTCGGGGTTTAGGATATAGCGACTGAACAAGCCACTATTAATAATTGCAGCGAGTTCATTGGGGGAGCCATGCCAATTCACACCCCCTGCACCCAACACATTAATATTGTGTAAATGCGCTGCGGGTAAGGGTTTTTGTGTTCCCTCTATAATGTTTAAATCAGGGGAACTATTTAATTTTAAAAACTGTAATGGTAGTTCACCGGACACGCGGCGATCGCTACTTCCCCAAAGCCATTGATATTTAGGATTCCGATCATCCCTAGCAAGCTGAAACCCAATGATTAATCCTTTGATATTCCAAATAGGAATCAGAATTCCTGATCCGCTATTGGCTAGAGTTCCCTTGTCTCCCATCCCTGGAAAATTAGGATTAATAGGAATTAAATTAAATTCTTGATAGCGGTCAACCGACTTAAACCCGATTGAATCAATTTGAGCATCGGTTAAGCCGCGGCCGCGCAACTGCTCCCGATGTTTGGCAGTAAGTCCCAATTGCTTGAGAATTTTTCTGGCTTCATTATTTAATTGTTCATCTGTCAACGGGGTAATGTTTGAAGGTTTGGCGGCTTTAGGTTCGGGTCGGTACTCTTGACGCTCCCCTGAATCGGCCCCAAATAATCCCCCCATACCTCCCCTGAGAGGTTTGAGATATTTCCATCCGGGTATGCTCCAATTGCTATCACCCCGTAGGCACATTATTAAATTGTCTGCAATTTTGCAACCGTGCGTTTTTTCACAGATTGGGCATGGGTTACGCTTGCTTGAGGCGATGGCGTAGCCGCCGCCTTGCGGCATCGCCTTTCCTTTTAATGTGGTGTCGGTGGTAATCATGCCGCACCCCCTTGAGTCGCCGGGGCGGGAGAATAATCTACATTGATCTGTTGTGCATTCTGTAGATTGTGTGCTATACTTAAATAGTTGTTGAACAATCTAACTGTATTAGGATCTAAGGAAGTTGAATTAACTCCTAGACTTTGAGACCAAAAAATGTTATATTTCATTTTATCTGAGGGCTAAATGCCCTATTCTTTTATTGGACTCCCGCTTGACAGGCGGGCTTTTTTTTATCTTGGATATTTTTTTTTCAAGGTGGGAATAATGTAGCATATTTTACTTTGATAGATCAATAGAAAAATTAGAATATATACGATGAGAATTTACGTCGTCGTCCCCGCAAATCAATACAGTCACAGTTTTACCGCCCGCCGTTGTATGTACAGAATTGATTGGTTAAAGAATCAAATCTATGTAACAGTTCTGATGAATATGTGACAGTTCTTAGGATTCCCCCCATTAACAGCCTCAATCATGTATTTAGTCCTCCGATGCCAACCTAACCCATTTAAAATCAGATTCCAGTACCCGTGATTCAGGATATGGCCATCTATCAGTACCTCAACAATTTGGACGGCTGTTGAGATAGCCCAATTCCCTAATTCCATATTGAAGTGAATAATCTGGATAGTTTTTTCAGGAATTTCTTGAGGTGTTTCTTGAGGTTTCGGTGTGCAATTCAGATAATTAGCTAACAATCCTCAGTAATGGGATTGCAAATTGAAGCAACAAACAAAACTGATTTAGCGATCCGCCAGAAATCCCCTAGCCCCCAAGTTAGGGGGTTTTTATGAATGTTTCCCTTTAACAATTAGTCCAGACATATTGATTCATTTGCTATTCCTGTTATTCGTTATGTTATTCGTTATGTTATCTGTTATTTGTTATGTTATTTGTTATGTTATCCGTTATGTTATTCATTACCTCAACGGGTCAATAAAAAACTAGACTGTAAGAAGTGCTTGAGGGGAAACATCAATAAATATCAGAGGATTAATAAAAATTAATAAATCTGTTTATGAGTTTAAATCGTTATCCTGATAATTGGACGGAACTAGCTTTAGCGGTTAAGGAATCAGCGAACTGGCAATGTCAACGATGTGGTCGTTTATGTCTGAAACCTGGAGAAACTTTACCCGATACCCTAAAACGTCGAGCTTATGTGTTGCAAGTGCATCATTGGAATCTTGACCCTGGGGATAATAGGTTAGAAAATTTAGTGGCATTGTGTAGTAGTTGCCATTTAGCTTACCATCGTAGAAGTCGTGGAAATATCTCACCTGGCCAGTTGTCTCTTAATTTAAAGCTATCCTAAAATACGGAAAAACCACCCCGGATGAGGCAGTTCAAAGAATTGTGATAGCCCATGATTTTAGGCAGCAAAAGCAATCAGGAGCAGGGAAGTCAACAGAAGGACAGCAGCAGAGGCTTGAAGGGCATAGCGATTTTGCTGTTCGGGTGAGGGGTATTCGGCAAAATAAAGTTTGGGTTCGGTGGCGTAGTTATTTAGGATGCCGTTTTCGTTGGTGGTTCTCATGGTGTTTTTCCTTGAATTTAATTTGCTTGTGTATGTAAATTAATGTAACGGAATGTTAAGGATTGTTACAGTGACTTGACTCAATAACCGAGGGTGATGTTCGTCACAGGGAATTTTTGAATAATTTTTTGGTAAAGGGGAGTTGACTGCAAAAATCAAGGCAGTGTTTAATTAAAACCTAGCTGTAAGTACCAGAATAAGAGAAACCTCACTTATAAGTTTAATTAAAATCAGGTTCTCAAAGAATCCTTTAGATTAAGGTAAAGTTTAGCCAATACATTAATAACCCAACTGAAAGCCAATAAAGATAAGAGTTTTGACCTAAAGGTTTTATTATTCTTGACCCATGAGTGAATCAGCAAAACCTGGATCTATTGTGATTTGTCGGCAACGGCAATGGGTGGTATTGCCTTCTGATAATTCCGAAGTTGTCCGGTTACGGCCCCTGAGTGGTAACGAAGAACAAATCTGTGGGGTTTTTACCCGCCTTGGCTTAGAAAACATTGAACCTGCCCAATTTGCTCCCCCCAACCCAGACACGATTCAAAACCATACCGCCGCCCAACTACTGATGGATGCGACTCGCCTCAGTCTCCGCAGTGGAGCGGGGCCGTTTCGCTGTTTAGGGCGGTTATCGGTGCGGCCACGACCCTATCAACTCGTTCCTTTATTAATGGCGTTGCGGTTAGAAACGGTGCGGTTACTGATTGCGGATGATGTCGGGATTGGCAAAACCATTGAAGCGGGGTTGATTATTCGAGAACTATTAGACCGAGGAGAAGCCAAACGAATGGCGGTTTTATGCCCCCCTCAACTGTGTGACCAATGGCAACGAGAACTGAAACAAAAATTCCATATTGATGCGGTTGTGGTGCGTTCTGGTACGGTTTCCAAGCTAGAACGGGGTTTACCTGCTGGGGATAGCCATATTTTTAGTTATTATCCCCATCTGATTGTCAGTTTGGACTATGTGAAATCTGACCGTCGCCGAGAGAGTTTTCTTGTCCATTGTCCTGATTTAGTGATTGTCGATGAAGCCCATACCTGTACCCATACAGGCGGTGAACGTAGCACTCAACAACAACGCCATCAACTTGTCCAAAAAATTGCTGCAAAATCTAATCAACATTTAATCCTGCTTACTGCTACTCCCCACAGTGGAATTGAAGCGTCTTTTTTATCTTTATTAGGATTACTAAATCCTGAATTCAAACAATTTAGCCTAGACCAATTAAACGAAAAACAACGGATTGAATTAGCCCGTCATTTTGTCCAACGGCGACGGGTTGATGTTCAACAATGGTTAGGGAATGAAACCCCATTTCCTGAACGAGTTTCCCAGGAAAAACCCTATTCTCTTTCTAAAGAATACCGCCAATTATTTGAAGCTGTCTATGATTTTGCCTGGAGACTGGTGAAAACCGCAGAGGAAACTCCCCTTAGTCATGCTCAACGACGGGGACGTTATTGGTCAGCTTTGGCAATTTTGCGCTGTGTGATGTCTTCTCCGGCGGCGGCAATTGCTACTTTAAGCCGTCAAACTGAAAAATATAGTGTTGTGGAGGAAACAACGGAAGATTTTGATGAAGAATTAGCCGCTACTTATGTTTATGATTCTACCGAACAGGAACAAATTTTAGATGTAGCCCCGACAACTATTGTTGAAAAGGGGAAACAAACTTTTAATGATTCTCAAAAACGTCAATTACGAGAATTTGTTATCCTAGCTAAACAACTGCAAGGGACAAATGACCGCAAATTACATCAGGTTAAAACCCTGGTTAAAACTTTACTTCAAGATGGGTTAAATCCGATTATTTGGTGTCGTTATATTGCCACTGCTAAATATGTTGCTGAAGCTCTGAAGGAATTAGAAACTAAAAAAACTAACTTGCGGGTAATTGCGATTACTGGGGAACAGTCGGAAGATGAGCGAGAAATCCGTTTACAAGAACTCAAAAATGCACCCCAACGGATATTAGTTGCTACGGATTGTTTAAGCGAAGGGATTAATTTACAGGAACATTTTACCGCCGCTATTCACTATGATTTACCTTGGAATCCTAATCGTTTAGAACAACGGGAAGGACGCATTGACCGTTACGGACAAACAGCACCGCAGGTTAAATGTTTTCTGCTTTATGGTCAAGATAACCCGATTGATGGAGCAGTTTTACAAGTTTTAATTCGTAAAGCTGTAGAAATTCATAAATCTTTAGGAATTACAGTTCCCGTACCAATGGATAGTAGTACCGTACAAGAAGCGGTGTTTAAATCTTTATTTGATAGAGCCGCGGAAGTAAAACAATTAACAATTTTTGATTTATTAGATGATTTGGGTTCTCCTTTGGTAGAGGTTCATAAAAACTGGGATAAAGCGGTAGAAAGGGAGAAATTGAACCGGACTCGTTTTGCTCAACGGGCAATTAAACCAGAAGAAGTACAACAGGAGTTAATTGAATCTGATCAAATTTTAGGTAGTGAAACTGATGTGGCAGAGTTTGTTAAAAATGCTTGTGAAAAGTTAAGTTGTTCTTTAGTTAAACAGAAAAAAAGCTGGAAATTAGCCAATATTCCCCTTTGTGTCCAACCCGTTTTAGGAGATAAATCTCGATTAATTACTTTTACTTCCCCTGCACCTGAAGGAGTGGAATATATTGGTAGAAATCATCCGTTAGTTGAAGGATTAGCCCGTTATATTTTAGACAGGACTTACGCAGGCACACTATATATAGTGTGCAGTAAGCCAGCGAACGCTGCCAATTGTTCAAGTATTTGCGCCAGCAATATAAAATTTAGACACAAAAATTATGCTGATTGACAGATATTTAACAGTCAATATTTATGCTAAACTGATTAAGTTAATTTGGGGTGAAAAATATGTCGTTTAGCCAACTAGATTACTGCCAATATCTATTGAGCAGCCCAAACAATTATACCTTAAATAACTTAGCCAAACACTTAGAAAATGTTAGCCATGATACCATAAATCGTTACTTAACTAAAGAAAATTTCACCTCGGAATCTTTGTGGCAAAATGTCAAAAAAGATATCCAAATCAGTGAAAATAGTGCGATCATTTTTGATGATACAGTATTGGATAAAAGGTTCGGGAAAAAAATTGAATTAGTCCGTCGTCAATATAGCGGAACAGAACATCGTGTACTGTCAGGTATTGGGCTGGTTAACTGTGTTTATGTTAATCCAGAACTGGGTTTATTTTGGGTAATTGATTATCGCATATATGATCCAGAATATGATAATAGAACCAAAACAGAACAGAATATGTAGCAACTAATGACTTAACTCAAGCATCCACATTGGATACGAAAAAAACCTGTGCTATTCGCTGGAAAATAGAGGAGTTTCACCGAGAAATTAAGCAGTTAACTGGGATTGAATCTTGCCAGTGTCGTAAAGCTAGTATTCAAAGAAATCATATTGCTTGTGCCCTTTTAGTTTGGAATCAATTGAAAAGATTAGCTCATCTGACAAAGAAAACAGTCTATCAGTTAAAAGCTGAATCTTTGTCCAGTTATTTAATCAAAGAACTGAATTGTCCTTCGATAAAAATGGAACTTGTTTGATTCTTTTGGGTTTATTTTTAAATAAATAATCAGGACTTTTTAGGGTGATTGCTATTATCATTGGTATGCGATCGCCTACTTTTAGTACGCTATATATAGCGTGCTTGCGTAAGTCCTGTCTAATTTACTGATAAACGAACTACTTTCACCATAAAGGCTATCTGCTAATACCAATTCAATTTGAAATCCCAGTTCAACCAACTCTGTTAGGATTTCTGATGCGATTTCAATCTTAGTTTTGTAGACATCTCCTTCTTTTAATGTTCCTTTGGGTTTAAATACTCTAAACACTAAAGGAAAGGTTATATTTTTATAAACACCGTAAGCATTAACTGATACTATTCCCCGATCTATTTTGCCCACACTTCCCAAGTATTGTCGGGCTACATAGTCGGTTTTTTTACCCTTTCTCCTATCTCCTGTTTCATCAATTATTACTATAATCTTCTCTTCTTTCAATGCTTTTAGCCTTGCAGAATATCCCAATTACAATCCAGGGTCTTATAATCCAATTAGCGACGATTTGCGGCAGACGTTAGCCGAGTTTTTCCGACCTCATAACCAGAAGTTAGAGGAATATCTGGGCATGAAATTTAACTGGGACGAGTAATCATGGAAAACCTAGCCTCCCGCTCAATTTAAGTCAATCATTACTCATTTCCTGGCGCAACTCTTCAACTGCTTTAAGACTTAATCCTGTAGCTGAGGCGATCGCCTCATCATTAAGTTGAGCCAGTAAGTTTCGAGCAATGCCCCGCTTTTCTTCTTCTCGTCCGAGATTAATTGCTCCTTGTTGATCGTAGATAAACATTTCCCTGCGTTCCAAATCCTCTAGTTCAGAGGGAGTTAAATCAGCTTGATTGGCGATTTCAAAGGCTCGGTGTAGTTCGGGGATATCGTCCATATTTTCAGGAATCGAAGTGAGCGATCGCGCAAACTTGATAAAGTAAATCCATTTGTCCGTAATGGTTTCAAGCTGGTCAAGTTCTTTGGTAAACTTGGGCAACTCAACGAATACCAACTCAAGATCATTATCAGGATAGATCCAGCCTTCAGACTTCTCTCGATAAACAAAGCGGGAAATAAGTTTATCGCGATTAGCGAACATTTCAAAATCGGTAATGGTTAAAGCAATAACTGGTTTGAGCATTCGGTAGCCTTCTCCCGCTTGGAGTTGAAAAGCATAGGTTTTCGTAGCATTAAACAAAACCCTCTTGCCAAAAGACTGCACGTTTAAAACCTGCATTTCAATAATCACAAGTGTGCCGTCATTCAGTGTAGCTTTGACATCGAGATAAGTATCTTTAAAACCTTGGATTTTGGGTGGCAAGTTGGGATTGATAATTTCTAAGTCTTCAATGGTAGAATTGCCTTCATAAATTAGAGCGTTGAGAAAGCTAATCAGAATGTCTTTGCTTTCCGTAGAACCAAATATTTTTTTAAAGGCATAGTCTGTTTTGGGGTTGATAAATCTCATTGTTTTATTCATACCTGAGTCTTTTCAATAGATTCTAACGCTGTCTGTGTCTTTTGTAGTTCGGCTTGTAGCGCGTCGAGTTCTTGTTGGGTTTCCAGTGCTGTCTGCATCCAAGCTTGGGATTGAGAAGCTAAAGCTTGATACCGATTTTTATCTTGTTGAAGTTGCCACATTTTGCTTTGCTTTTGTGCTTCTGATTGCCAAAGTTGCTCAACGCAGGTGAGGAGAAGATGGAGTTAGCGCTGAGTCCATTGAGAAGCCGCTATTTGAGATAAATATTGACGCAAATAATATCGTTCTTTTGGCAAATTTTCTGGTTTAATAAGGAGTGCGGAGTGGGAGTCCGAAAGGTAGAGAGGATAAGGATAGTAGGCAATCTCTTGACCTGTAGCGATCGCATCGGCTAAAATTTGCCAATTTAAAGCTAGTAAATCCCTTACTTCTGAATACCGAAACTCTCGCAGCCACTCCACCGCAAATAAAGCACACAAATCTTGATTTGGGTTAAATTCTAGTAGCTTGAGTAAAGACCCGTCATTTAAGTTAATCACTTCTAAGTCTTGGCTGAAGGGGGGACGAAATCAGCTACAAGACAGACTCTATAAGCCTCATAGCTCTTAGGCCTTGTTGATAATAC
The DNA here is from genome assembly GCF_904830935.1 of Planktothrix agardhii. Classification (NCBI taxonomy): domain Bacteria; kingdom Bacillati; phylum Cyanobacteriota; class Cyanophyceae; order Oscillatoriales; family Microcoleaceae; genus Planktothrix; species Planktothrix agardhii. Next base: position 24,442 of record NZ_LR882955.1, on the reverse strand, counting down.
TTACATTTATTGCAATTTAATTTCATTAGTTTCGTGACTAAATCCATACAAACATCCTTGAAATTGACCCAAGTTTGACCATATAAGCCGATATAAAAACTACTATGTCTCCGTTCTATTCGACCATATTCTTTGATCCGAGCAATATATTTCTGTATTCCTTTTCGTTTGATTTGTTGACCCTGTATTGTTGCAGAGGAGTAGGCAATTGCTATCAACAAAACTAGAGAAATAAAGCGTTCACCAGTTACATTGGTATCCTCTAAATTATAGCCTCCCTTCTTAAAATCTCTAAACATTTCTTCAATATCAAATCTTTGTTTATAGGCAGAAATAGCCAATTCTAGTGCATCAAAATTCGTTAAGATAAACCATCATTCTTTCGGTGCTACTCCGTTGATTTTACGTTTCCATTTACAAGCAACGTTAAAGCTCATAAAACCGCGAGTCTTTGTTACCTTTACACCTTGAATAAAAAATGATACTCCGGGTGCTAAACCTAGATGATTTAATTCCTGAAAAATATCTTTTTCAAATTCTACAAATTCGTTCTTTTTTAATCGCAAGCAAAAGTATACACCCAATGATTGATTGCTACATAAATTATTTCTTCCTTGGTAAAATATATTGATAACCATTCTTTGATAATGGGTAACCAAATTTTTTCAATTTTTAAATTGGGTAATGAGAGAAATCTTTGTATTCTTTTTCTTCTACTCTCAAATTTAATTGGCAAAGGTATCCCATTCGCTAGCCTTTCTAAATTCACATTTTTGATTGACTGTAAGATGTTCACCAAAATTTGGAGAAACAGGTATTCTGCTAAACTCAATTGACTTTTTAAGTGCTTTTGATAGAATAAAGGTATCATTTTCATTAGATGGGTCTTATTGACAATATCTGACCTATCTTTTTTTTACCATAAATCGTTACATTCTTTATACTGTCTTGTTTTCAGCCTTGTTTGTCGCCCCGTCAGCAAATTCAGCACTGTTAACACTCAAAACAATGTTGCAAGAACGAGCCGATTTAATGAAAACGATTCATAGTAAAAATGAACACTGGAAATATAAAGGATTTGAAGAACTGGTATTAGAATGTGGGAGAGAAATGAAACCGATTCCTGCCCCGAAGTATATAAAACATGGTATCCCGAAGCAATGTTATTTTAACTGCCTTGAACTGATTAAAAAACATCCAGATTTAACTTATGTAGAAGGCTATGCTCTGGGTGATATTTCCTTCCCTGTTTCTCATGCTTGGTTAATGAATCCTCAAGGAAAAGCGATTGACCCCACTTGGGAATCAGGAGGGCTGTGTTATATCGGTATCCCATTTCAGACTCAGTGGGTATTAGACTTTCTGGAAGCTCGAAAACAACGAGGCAAAACTGATTGTTTGAGCTTATTTGAAAGCAATTATCTTGAGGAATTTTCGTTTTTGAAGGAGGGAGTTCCGCAGTTATAATTAATCTTATCTAACTGTAAATTCGGCGGTGTAGGAATATCCAGTCTCTCCTCTAGCTAGAATTTCTAAAACCATATCACCCGTTTGGGGGACAACTCCTGACCAAACTCCTCCACTAACACTACCTAAATATTTTTTAGAATTCCCCTTGACAAAATAAATTGATGCTTCCACACCTTCAGGAAAAACTTGAACTCTAAAAAGTTGGTTATCCTTAGAACTAATGATATAGGGTTGAATGGTAAATGGCTCTATATATCCTTTGACTTTTGCTTTATAAGAACCTCTGGCAAATTTAACTTTAATTGGTGAGAGTGATTCCGGTTCAAGATATGCTTTTTGAGCTATAGTATCTTGACTGGTATCTTTTGATAAATTAGCTTGGGCTAATACTAAATTGGTACTGATAGATAATGAAACAAATATTATAACTAAGCTCATCAGTTTGTTCATAACTCTCCTTGATTTAATTATTCAAAAACTGATTGGATTCTCTCAAGCAAATTATAGGGATGATGAAAGAATAACAAGCAAATTTGAAGATTTGTTGAAGTGACCAGCTTTCATTCAGTCCATAAAGTATCTTGGCTCAATGCCTAGTTACCTTTAGAGGTCATTTCATCTAGCATTGATGCTGCTCTTTGCAATATCCTTGTGAGTAAACCCGAATCATAGGCTCCTTCCAACGAACCCTCACAAAAGCGTTCCTGTCGAATTAAGGTAGTTAGCAAGCAAGCTAAGTCATGCTCTGATGCTTTAGCTAATGCAGTCGGATCATCCCGTAATTTTTTAGCTTCATCAGTTTTCATCCATTCTACCCAATTGATATCGCTACTTACCCAGTTATTTGCATAGGCAGCAGCTACGAACTGAGCTAGACTAGACAAGTCTTTTCCCTCTTGAAAGGCTGGTAAAAAACTGGCGATCGCTGTTAATTTTTTGACTAATGACAATTCAGATTGACTATTCATAAATGGTATTAGAAAGAATTACCGATTACTATAGCGTGCTTGGGGGTTTGGGGGTGAAGTGAGCAGTCAAACAGAAACTTACGCTAAGGAATTAATGGAAAGCGTTACTCCCGTTTGGGTTTATAATCGGGATGGTGTTGAAATCATCTCAATTAAGATATGGCAGTTACAGGGAAGCTGGAATTAACCCTTAAAATTACGGAATTTCCAACGGATGTTCAGACGGTTGAGAATAACTGGAAGCAATTTACGGTTGACTGTGATGGCAGAATCTTCACGTTGACAGTGAAGCCAAAAATGTTCAAAAAACTAGAGGAAGCGCAAGCGAATTTTCCGATGTGGGTGGCTGCGATTGCTGGGAAACTGGGAGAAGCTACTCCCGATGGCTTTGTCTTGGCTGACCCCGCAATTCAAGTGTTTGAGAAAAAACCGAAAGACTCCAAGGAAACTGCACCTGAGTAGTTGAAATCAAGGGTTATTTTGGGGCTATAGTTAGGAGAGGATAATGGCCTATCGTATCAAAATCAATGGTGTAGTGGCAGTTGTTGAGAATGGAGTTTGGACATCTTCAACCCCACATTATGCCGAAATCCTTAATAATATGTTGGCAATAGAAAAAATGGGCGCAATAGACCCAGATTCCCCTTTCTTCTGGTTAAATTCCCCTGCAACTCCCGACCCTGATTGGCTGATTGCAACGGAGATGGCTAAAACATTTAAAGGGACAGTTATGGATGATCCTTTGCCTCGTGCTCCTTTAATAATTGACGGGGAAGAAATAGATGAATCCGAAATATTGTATTAGAGGAGAGTTGTAACATGAAAGCCACCGAAGCCAAACTACTCGCCTTTATCAAGAAGTCCCCCCAGTTCGTTATTCCCATCTACCAGCGTACCTACTCGTGGACAGAAAAGGAATGTCGGCAGTTGTGGGATGACATCCTGCGTACTGGCTCCAACGATGACATTACTACTCACTTCTTTGGCTCTATTGTCTACATCGAAAAAGGACTTTCCCAAGTAATAAGCCAGTCACCACTGCTGGTAATTGACGGACAGCAACGCCTCACAACAGTTACATTATTAATCACAGCACTGGCTAATGCCCTTGATGATACTGAGCCAGTAGAAGGTTTTTCACAGCGCAAATTACGAAACTATTATTTACTTAACCCTGAAGAAGATGGAGAACAGCATTTCAAACTGATTCTTTCGCAAACAGATAAGGATTCACTTATAGCCATTCTCAATAAATCTGAGCAACCCAAAAACTATTCCATCCGCGTGACAGAGAACTTAAAGCTTTTCGAGTCGTTAATTAAAGATTATAAGGATAATCTAGCGACTATATGCAAAGGACTCGCAAAACTGTTAGTTGTAGATGTTGCCCTTAGCCGAGATCAGGACAATCCACAACTCATTTTTGAGAGTATGAACTCAACTGGTCGTGAGCTAAGTCAAGCGGATCTAATCCGTAACTACATCCTCATGGGACTGGAACCTCACCTCCAGACTAAGCTTTATGAGCAATATTGGCGACCTATGGAAGTAGAGTTTGGACAAGAGGCTTATGGTACACAGTTCGATAGCTTCATGCGCCATTTTTTAACAGTGAAAACTGGTAATATTCCTAATCAGGGAGAAGTTTATGAAGCATTCAAAGCTCACGCCCGGTCGCCGGATGTAGCTAAGGCTGGGGTGGAGCCAATGGTAGCAGATCTTCGCACGTTTGCCCGTTACTACTGCGCCATGACCTTGGGCGCTGAACCAGACCCTGACCTTAGATTAGCCTTCCAAGACCTGCGAGAGTTGAAAGTGGATGTAGCTTACCCCTTCCTCTTGGAGCTTTATCACGATTATGCTTTGGGTGATTTTCCCAAGGCAGACTTTCTGACAGCAGTACGGCTGGTTGAATCCTATGTATTCCGTCGTGCCATCTGTGCCATCCCTAGTAACTCGCAAAACAAAACTTTCGCCACCCTCACAAAAGCTGTTAAGAAAGATCGCTACATCGAAAGCATTCAAGCTTACTTGCTTCTATTGCCATCATATCGGCGCTTTCCTAACGATGAGGAGTTTAAGCGCGAACTGCAAACCAAAGACCTCTACCAATTCCGCAGTCGCAGTTACTGGATTCGTCGTCTGGAAAATCACAACCGCAAGGAACGAGTGTTGGTGGACGAGTACACCATCGAACACATTCTGCCCCAGAACGAAAACCTTTCTTCAGCCTGGAAGACAGCACTGGGTGGAGAGTGGCAGCGAATTCAGCAGACTTACCTACACACCATCGGCAACCTGACTCTTACCGGATACAACTCGGAATACAGTGACAAAACATTTGCTCAAAAGCGTGATATGCCAGGAGGCTTTAAAGAAAGTCCACTGAAGCTAAATCAGCGGCTTGGAATGGTAGAACAGTGGGATGAAGATGCCATCCGGCAACGGGCAGACCGACTTTCTACCATAGCACTCGATGTCTGGGCAGCCCCTAAACTAGAAACCAGCGTGCTTGAGTGCTATAAATCCAAGCCCGCCCAACAAGGCTATACCATAGAAAATCACCCACTTTTGGTTTCGGGGCCAATGGCAGAGGTGTTTAAAGTATTCAGGAAAGAAGTTCAGGCGCTTGATGACTGCGTGACCGAGGAATTTCTCAAGTTTTACGTTGCCTACAAAGCAGAGTCCAACTTTGTGGATATAGTACCGCAAACCAAGCGGTTACGCATCTCGTTAAATATGCCATTTCCCGAAATCAATGATCCCAAAGGCCTTTGCAAAGATGTATCGAGTGTAGGGCGCTGGGGTAATGGTGATGTAGAGGTTAGTCTGAAATCGCTTGAGGAGTTGCCTTATGTGATAGGGTTGGTGCGACAGTCACTTGAAAGACAGATGGGAGGCATAGAGTAGTCCAATGAGTAACTTTGCTTTCCTCCAAGCTGAATTGGGTAGCCGCCGAGGTATGTGCAAAATGGGACACTTTGTAAACAAATATTGCAAAATGTCTTTTAATGATTTAAAAACTTGCCCAAAAATGGTACTGAAACATTCTAGTTTTTGGATACTTAAATCCACTGTTAACACTATTCAGTCTTTCAAACTTGCCCAATAGACATCTCCGAAAATTCCCAAATGCTCTCTATCGCTACTTTTTGAACCTCTAGCACTCCTGTGCCTGGTTCTCCCAAAGTAACGGATTCATAGGCTTTTTCAGTTACATTAATAATAATTAATGAATTTTATCTCTGATATTCAATCATTTTTTAAAAGCATTCTGGGCAATTCTTAGATAATAATACAATCGCTCCTATTCGCCATCTTATTAGTCCACATACTGTCAAGATTACTGCTTCATAATTTTGGCTCTTTAACCGAAATCTTTCTGAAGCAACTCGATAAATTTTTATCAGTCTTATTAAATGTTCGACTACAATCCTTTGTTTGGCTTTTAACCGATTTTCTTCTCGATGTTCAAGCGATATTTCTTGATTCCTCGGTTTCTTATATGGTGTATTAATTGCTGTTTCCCCTACATAAGCTTTATCCCCTCTGTATTTTTGATTATTCCCCAATTCCTCCCTTCTTTCTCTCCACAATTTTAGATCGCTTGTTGCTCCGGTATAACCCACAGCTATATCCACTATTTCTTTCCCGTTTGGCATGACAATGACTTGATTTTTAAAGGTATGTGTTTTTTTCTTTCCTGAGTAATATTTTTTTTGCTCTTCATTGTCTGTTGGTCTTTGCATGGGCTGTTCATAGCTATCTACTACTAACTCAAATTCCAGCAGAATTTTTTCTACCCACTCCCAATCACTCTCGTTTTTTTTTATTTGCTCAACTAAACTGGCTGGCAGTAATTCTCTCAAGATTTTTATCTTGTTATGGAAAATATCATTCGCTGTTGATTCACTCACTTCAAACTGTAACCCTAACATTTGAAATGTCGGCATCTGATGCAGATAAATTAGAGTTAGTAAGATTTGTTCCTCCACAGACAATTTCTGGTGACGACCCCCGCCTGCTTTAATCAACCTGATCTTAGCTTTTTCCTGTTCCTGCCGTCTTTCTTGCTCTAATAACTCCGCGGCTTGAATAAGTTTTATTAGCTGTTCGTATTCCATCCCTAATAGCCTTTTTGCTTGCTGGGGATTCTTGTCCAGATAGTCTCTTAATTTACTCATCTCTCATTGGGGTAAAATCCAATTTTACCATCTTGCTATCCCTCCCCGTTTCTATTTTGGAGATGTCTAATGAGAGTAAAATCATCGAAATTCCCGGAGACATCCAAGAAATTTTTCGCAATATTCTGAAATGGGAATTTGATGGCAAAGAGATTAATATTCAATTAGTGAAAGAAAAACATGGGTTCAAATTAAGTCAAATTTATGAATGGCTTAATAGTGGATGGTTGGAAGACTATGTAATGTGGCAAGTAGAAAAGATTGCCAGCAAATATCAGATACAAGAAATCAAAAGATCGTTACATATTCAAGATCCAGAGGATTCGTCAAGAGATCAAGATCAATTTGAGTTTGATGTAGCTTTTTTGAGAGGGTATCAACTGTTTGGAATTTCTTGTTCAATGACAAGTAAGCATAGCTTATGTAAGGAAAAACTTTTTGAAGCTTATCTTCGGGCAAAGCAACTTGGAGGAGATGAAGCTAGAGTCGCTTTAGTATCTTGTTATGAAGAAGATACTGAACGATTGAAGAAAGAGATTAGTTTTATAGTGCAAAACAGCAAAATAGAAGTTTTTGGTAAAAAAGATTTAATGAATGCTGATAAATTTGCTAAAAAACTGAATTTGTGGATTTTAAGTAATGCTGGAAAGTGACAAGACTATATGTTCGGCAATAAGGCGAGTATGCAACTGCCTAAATAAACAATTTTTAGGAATAAAAAATGACTGAATATACAGCTACAATTATTGACACCACTGGGATTCAACCTTATATTTTTGGGAGTAACCGACTCAGAGAAAATATTGGTGCATCTTACTTAATTGCAGAAGCCACTAAGCAATGGGTCAAAGAAGCATTGATTCAACTGGGTAAACCTTTTTATTTTCCCGATCCTGAATTATCTGAACAGTGTCAGGAATCACAGCCTGAACCAAATGCCAAGCCGTATATTGAAGATGGAAACTTAGCGGCTGAAGTTATTTATGCAGGTGGAGGTAATGCAGTTTTACTCTTTACATCCCATGATGATGCTGTAGATTTTACTAAAAATTTAAGTCGTCGAGTTTTAAAGAAATCGCCTGGACTGAATTTAGTTGTTGCTCACAAAAAATTTGATTTTTATGACAAAGAGCAACCTCTACGAAATATTATTGACGACTTAATGAAAAATGAACTCGAAATAAAAAAAAGACAACGTATTCCTTCTGTCCCCTTGTTAGGATTGGGGGTAACAGCATCTTGTAATTCGACTCAATTACCAGCCATAGGAACTAGCGATCAATTTGATGCACCTAAAGAGGATAAATATTGGGTTTCTACAGAAGTTAAGTACAAACTAAAAAATGTCAGAAACGCTAATGAAAAGCTGGAAAAGTTTTTTGCGGGAGTTGTCCCCGATTTTTATGAATTTCCGCTTCGCGCCGATCATTTGGGTAGAACTCAGGATGAATCTAGTTATGTTGCGGTTGTTCATGCTGATGGGAATAGTATGGGCGATCGCTTTCAAAAACAAAGTGAAACAGCATCAACCAACCGAGAATATATTACCAAAATGCGCGAGTTATCTTGGAGCGTTAATAAAATAGGTAAAGATGCTTTAATAACCGTTATAAAAACACTTGTTAATTCTATTCAGCATAATTCCGAAGGTGGTTTTATTAATTGGCTTGATACAGAAGGTCAGCTATTTAGTAAAATTGAACTGAAGAAAAATCCTGAAAATGGCAAATTTTACCTACCTTTTCGTCCCCTCGTTTATGGAGGAGATGATGTCACCTTTATTTGTGATGGACGATTAGGATTAACTCTAGCGACTCTTTTCTTAAAAGAATTTGAAAAAACGGCAGTAGATGGAGAAAAATTAACAGCTTGTGCTGGAATTAGCATTGTTAAATCTCATTATCCTTTTGCGCGTGCTTATGAATTAAGTGAGTCTTTGTGTGGTAGTGCAAAGAAAATGGTACGCGAAGGAGAAGGTGGATTTTCTGCCTTAGATTGGCATATTGCTGCGAGTGGTTTAATCGGTTCTCTGGGTGATATTCGTAAGCGGGAATATCAGGTTAATAGTTCTAAAAAAGAAAAAAATCTTACCATGCGTCCGATTCGACTTAAAGGAGAAGATGGTGAATGGCAAAACTGGGATGATTTTCAAGCTGTTGTGAGGGAATTTAATATAGGTGATGATTGGCGGGATAAACGCAATAAAGTTATTGCCTTAAGAGAAGTTTTACGCAAAGGTTCAGATGCAACTCAACAATTTTTGCATCTTTACAGAATGCAAGAGTTACCCTCTTTTGAGCATACTTCTTATGATGACTTAAAGACAAGAGGTTGGGTTGATGATGGTAAAGAAGAAAGAGTTTGCGGTTATTTTGATGCAATTGAAGCAATGGAATTTTATTTTCCCTTATCAGGAGTAAAGCATGAGTAATTATTTTATAAATATTGAACTGTTAAGTGATACCACCTTCGGACGTGGGGATGGAGTCGCAGGTTTAATTGACCAAGAAGTTGAACACGATTCCTATGGATTTCCTTATTTGCGAGGACGTACATTAAAAGGATTATTAAGCGAAGAATGTGACAATTTATTATGCTTAATTCCCGATCCTCATCAGCATTGGCTAAACGCTAGAAATAGCTTGTTAGGTACAGCAGGAAGTACAATAGAAACCCAGTCCAGAATGCACGTTGGGGACGCTTGTTTACCCGAAGATTTGCGTAGAGAAGTCGCCAAGCAATTTGAACTAGAACAATATAGAAGAGAAATAACATTGACTCCCACAGATATTCTTTCATCTTTAACGACTTTTCGGCGACAAACAGCAATTGATTCTAAAGAGGGTGTTGCTAAAGATAAAAGTTTACGTTCTAGTCGAGTTGTTTTGCGAGAACTATGTTTTACAGCACCCATTACTTTAAATCTAAAACCATCCGATGATTCAGAGAAAATATTAGCTCTTTTAGCTGTAAGTATACTCGCATTGCGTCGTATTGGAAGTGGACGAAATCGAGGCCGAGGTCATGTTAAATGTACATTATGGCAAAGGCAAGAAAATCAAAACCCCGAAGAAATTACTACAAAACATTTAGGTTATTTTGAACAGGAGACAAAAGCATGAGTGCAATTACCTTTACCCTTCATACTCAACAGCCTATATTAGCGACATCTTTTCAAGGAGATCCTAACAGTGATGTTTCCTATCAATATATTCCAGGGAGCATGATTCGAGGTGCTTTAATTGGTCGCTATCTCAAACAAAATCCCGATATAGGGGATGATATTCTGGCTGATACTCAGGTTAGACATTTATTTTTTTCGGGTCAAGTTCGTTACCTAAATGCGTATTTAGTCACTAAGGAAGAACATCAACCTCGAAGCTTACCAACACCTCGATCTTGGTTTCAAAATAAAGGAGAAGAACCACCAATGAAAATTTATGATTTGAGCCGGATGGAACTAGCTAATTTAGATTCTGGTATTTCACCAAAGCCAGTAAAACAGCCGTTTTGCAGCGTTAATTATACAGATAATTATACAGATGTTATACTGTATAAAGAAGAACGTCGCATTAATATTCATAACCAAAGACATCGTAGTAAAGGCAGATCAACAGAAGCAGTAGGCGAAGTATTTCGTTATGAAGCTTTAGACGCTAATCAGCAGTTTCAATCGGTAATTTTATGTGAAGAAAAAGATAAGCAAGTCTTGGAAGAGTTACTTAAGGAAAATGATAATATTTGGTTAGGTGGTTCTCAAAGCGCAGGCTATGGACATATTAAAATCAGTGGAATTCAATTTCACGAAACTTTGGATGAAATCGGTGAAAAGCAAAGCCTGGAAAACAGAATTGAAAGTAAATATTTCCAAATTACTCTTCTGAGCGATATGATTTTGCAAAATGATTGCGGTCAATATGTAGTAGAACCCCCGATTCAACTTTTAGCAGAATTGTTAGATATAGATCCTGAACAATTACAATTACAAAAAGCTTATATGTCTAGCACTTTAATAGGAGGGTTTAATAAAAAATGGGGTTTACCTTTGCCTCAAGTTCCAGCGATTGCATTAGGAAGTGTTTTTGTTTTTCAATCTTTATCGCTTGATTTACAGCGAGTCAAAGATTTAGAGTTTTATGGACTTGGAGAAAGAACCGTTGAAGGTTTTGGACGGGTTGCAGTTAACTGGTTGCATTTGGATGAGAGTCCAGAATTTGATGCTACTTTACCGGGATCAGAACCCGGTTCTACAGATCTCTCCAAACTTCCAACAGGTTCAAAATCAGCAAAGTTAGCGAAGGAAATGGCAAAACGTTTATTTTGTCAAAAATTAGATGAAAAATTACGTCAGAAAGTTAGTCGATTTAACATAGAAGGAAATATTAGCAATAGCCAACTTTCTCGATTGATGATTGTTGCAAGGAAAGCACTTAACGATCCTGAACTGGGAAATAAGCCCAATCTTCAGCAAGTTAGCGACTTACTGGGTAATTTACCATCCAATGCAAGCGATCAGTTTGAATATGCAAAAATAGGTAATCAATCCATTAAACAACCAATTGAACAACAAATTAAAGAGTGGATAGAAAACCCGTCAGGTTGGATCGAAGTTTCACCTGTTACGATTGCTGGAGAATCCTATAATTTAACTAAAGAGTTAGCAGATAAGTACACATTACTTTTAATTATGGCAATTGCAAAAAAAGCAACTAAGGAGTAAATTAATGATTGAAAACTTACAAAGATCCGATCATCGTCTAATTACCAAACGAATTATTATTCGGGGTATTTTGGTATTGGATACACCCACTTGTTTAGGAAGTGGTGATGCAGATAGTCCCACTGATTTACCATTACTCAGGGATAGCATCAGCGATCGCGCTTTGTTAACAGGTTCATCAATTGCCGGTGCTTTGCGGAACTATTTACATGAATACGAACAAGGTTATGGGAAAAGTGAAATTAGTCAAGGGTTAGCGACTAAACTTTTTGGTCATCTGTTTCGTTACGAAGGTGACGAGCCAAAGGAAGAAAATCAAAGCCCTCTAATTATTGACGAGGCAATTAGTAGTACAATTCCAGTGATTGAATTACGGGATGGAGTGAAGATTAAAAGTGCAATAGGTACAGCAGAAGATGGTGCTAAATATGATTTAGAATTGCTGGAAGCCGGAACAGAATTTTTACTCAATTTTGAGTTACTCATTGAAAAAGATGAAGCTGACTTAAAAAAAGCACTCGCTATTGCTTTAAAGGGATTAGAGAAAGGTGAAATTAGCCTGGGGATGAAAAAACGTCGAGGTTTTGGTCGTTGTCATATAGAAAAGTGGCAAGTTTGGGAGTTTGATTTACAAAAGCATAAAGACCGAATCGAGTGGTTAAAGTTTGACCACTGGACTAGGGAATTATCCAATAAAAGGAAGTCATTTGAATCAATTGTAGTCGCACTGGGAGGAGGATCGCTCAAACAACAGATTGATCAGCGCGATCGCCTTTCCATCCATGCTAAATTTAAACTAGCTACTCCTTTACTCATTCGCTCCAGTCAAGACTTAATTCAAAATAACCGATCGCCTGATGTTGTACATTTACACTCTAATAGAAAGGGAAAACTTCAGCCTATTGTTTCAGGTACAAGTTTAGCAGGTGTAATGTGGCACCGAGCCGAACGAATCGTAAATACATTAGGTAAAAATTTGCAACTTGTTTATGATCTGTTTGGTATTGTTGAAGGAGAACAGGCAAAAGCGAGCCGTCTAGTTATTTACGAAAGTGTTATAGAAAATACGGCTGAATTAGTGCAAAATCGAATTGCAATCGACCGCTTCACTGGAGGTACTTATCACGGAGCATTATTTAGCGAACAGCCTATTTTTGGAATTGAAAAAGCTGAGGAAGAAAAGAAACCCAAAAATAGAAAAGAAAAATCTAAACCTCCTAGCAAAAACCAACATATTGAACTTAAACTCGAACTGCGCGATCCAAAAGAATATGAAATTGGCTTCCTGCTACTATTACTTAAAGATTTGTGGACGGGTGACTTACCTATAGGCGGTACAAGTAGCATTGGAAGGGGGCGATTAGAGGGAGTAGAAGCTACTATAACTTGGCAGCAGCCAGAAAAGTCAGAGCAAAAATGGGTAATTTCTCAAAACAATGGAAAGCTCAAATTTACTGAAGAGGACAAACAAAAATTAGAAAGTTTCGTTAGTAAGTTTGTGGAGGAAGTGTAATGAATCAGGAATTGTGTCAGACATCAATTGAAAACCTTAGCGAACAGTCGCTTCAGGATTGGTTAAAGCAACAAGCAAAAAATTATCATTTGCCCTATCTGTTAGCTCATGCTGAAGATGGAGTTATTTGGGGAAAATTTGAGATGTCTACCGGAACTTTAAAAACGGCTAGAGAGGTTTTTCCTGAGTGTAACTTTCCTGAATTACGTTTAAATACTTTGCAACAATGCCGAATTTTTGGAAAACTGGGGGAAGTCTTACTATGGAATAGTAACGGAAAATGGCGATCGCGTCTCATTCTTGAAACTAAAGCATCAGAATTAATTACTGAAGAACAAATCGGTTTAATCCCAGAATCTCAAATTCTTTGGGGAACTGAAGGACAAGAAAATAAAGAATATGGTTTTACCCTGCTTTCAGATGGTTCTCAAGGATTAAAACACGCTGTACCTCTTATTAATATAAATTTTGAGAAAGATGATAAAGCACTTAAACGTCCAGTCAAACTAGAAGTACATCACTATTTTTGCTGCGATTCAGATGGAGTTGCTCGAATTTTTATCAGTCGTCTTGTATCTATTGAATAAGGAGAAAATTTAATGAATTTCAGACACTTAAAAGAAGTAAATAATGATCGTAAAGCAGTTGCTCCTTATAACTTTGTGGAGTTACCAAGCAAAATTGTAAAGGCAGAACTCGAATGTAATGGGAAATTACGAGATAATGATCGCTACTACTCAGATCGTCATACTGGTACAATTGAATGTACATTAAAAACAGAATCATCTCTTTATATTCGTTGTGGTCTGACTCCAACTGATTTCTCCAGTTTTGGTGATACAACCAATGAAAAATTAACACCAGATCAGCGTAAGAAAAAAGCTGAGTTTTTTCAGTATCCCTCAAATTCATATCCTGCCCTTCCTGGTAGCAGTTTACGAGGAATGTTGAGAACTTTAGTAGAAATTATCAGCTTTGGAAAAATGGAGAAAGTTTCAGATCAGAAAAACTTCTTTTTCCGTGCAGTTGCGGCTGAAACTGACGATCCTCTTAGGGAGTTATATAAAGATTGCATTGGCAATATGGCTAAAAATGTTAAAGCTGGTTACTTAGAATTTGACAAAAATCAAAATAAGTGGTTTGTACGGCCTGCTCAAGAAATTGAAGATCAAAGTTTTATTAAGGTTAAGGAAGAAGATATTAAAGATCATGTTCCTTCCCTAATTCTTATGAAAGAGGCTAGTTATATTCCTCAGTACATTCAAATTAGCTTCGAGGTAACAGCAACATCTATAAATGTTAGTGAAGACTTGAATCAATATTCCACAAATGGGCAAATTGGATGGCTTGTTACTAGCGGTAATATGCTAGAAAATATGCTAGAAAAAGCTACGGAAAGAGAACGAGAAAAATTACTTAGAAAAAAAGAAGGCCGCAAGTATCATTACATCATTGCAGAAGTTGATCACTCTATGAAGCGACTTGAAATTAGCTCAGATGCAATTAGAGATTATCGGGAAGCACTTACTAAATTTCAGAAAGGAGAAGAAAAGCAATTTAAAAACAATTCTAAAAATCGCTTTGACAAAAAAAAGGGGGTGATTCAAGAGGGACTGCCTATTTTTTACTGCGAACCAGAGCCAGTAACACTATTTGGCCAGAGTCCTAATTTTCGCATTCCTTATTCTCCAAATAATGATGGTAGAGCCGCTTCAGCAGTTGATTTTATTCCCGAACAAATAGGTGAATCAGATAAAATAGACTTAGCTGATGCAATCTTTGGATTTGTCAGACGTGGAAAAGATAAACAAGAACAACTTCCATCTGAGGCAAAGAAAGAGAAGCGAGAACAGTCTCGTGCAGGGCGTATTTTTATTAGTGATGGTCAATGTGTAGCTAATGAAGATGATATCTGGCTAACTAAAGAAACAATTACACCTCAGATTCTTGCTAGTCCTAAACCAACTACATTTCAGCACTATTTAGTGCAAACTACCGATGAAAAGCCAAACCTCAAGCATTACGGTAGTAAAACTGTAATTCGCGGACATAAGCTTTACTGGCACAAAGGGGATGTAAAAACTGGTATTCAAACAGATGCGAGTCCAGAGGAAATTGAAAAAAAGCGATCGCAGTACACAGAAATCAAGCCTATCAAAGCCGGAGTAACCTTCGAGTTTTCAATTAACTTTGAAAATTTGAGTAATGTAGAATTGGGCACACTGCTGTGGATATTGACTCTCGCTAGTGACAATGCAAACCAACTAAAATTACTTGATTTAGATGGGAAAGAAAAATATTGCTTGTCTCTTGGTATGGGTAAACCGTTAGGAATGGGTGCAGTGACCATTGAAAAATCCGAACTTATCCTTAATGAACGATCCCAGAATAAGCCTCAGCAGCGATACACCCAGCTATTTGATGTTAATGAAGATAATTGGTTAACAGGCGATCGCACTGCCACTGCTGATGAATACAAATCTTGTGTAGAAACATTCGAGCGCTATATTATCGAGCGAGTTGATGATTTAGATTTACCAGAAGGCTGTACGGACAGAAAAGATTTAAGGTTGAAAGATCTACCGCGTATTCGGATGCTTTTAGCTATGCTGAGTTGGGATTTTCCGCCAGTCAATGAAACGCGATATATGGAAATTGAGCGTACTAAACACCCTCGACTGGGAGACGATCCAAATGAATATAAAGCTCGTCGAGTTCTACCAAGTCCCTTACAAATAAAAGGAAAAGGATGGGAAGATACGCGCAGAATTCATAACTCTCCTGTGTCACCTTCACGAGGGGGAACTGACAGTAATTCTGAAGGAAATAACCCAAACCCTTTAGCTAGACCACAAAAACCCAAACCCTGAAACGCGATCGCACCACCCCCTCCCATGACCCTTAACCACCACTTCCACACCCTCACCGGCTTTCCTCCCCGCCAATTCCAACTAGAAACGATCGCCCATCTCCTCAACCGCCAGGACGTGCTTCTACGCGCTCCTACCGGGTCAGGAAAAACCGAAACGGCGATCGCTCCTTTTCTCTTCGCCAAACCCCTAAAACTCGATTTTCCCAATAAACTCATCTACGTTGTTCCCTTAAGAACCCTAGCTAACAGTTTACGCCAACGCACAGAAACCCTAATTAACAATTGGTCAACCCATTATCCCTTATCTCGACCTTTAACCGTTACCTTGCAAACGGGAGAAAACCCAGAAGACCCTCGTTTTGAAGGAGATATTATCTTCTGTACCATTGACCAAATGTTAAGTAGTTTTCTCAATATTCCCTACTCCGTTGGTCGTGGGTCTGCTAACGTGAATGCTGCGGCTATTTTTGCCTCTTATTTAGTATTTGATGAACTGCACTTACTCGATCCAGATCGGTCTTTTACAACGGTTTTAAAACTATTACAACAAGTCAAAGGAATCTCACCTTTTTTGTTAATGACAGCAACTTTAACCGATGAAGTATCCCAACAGATTCAAAGTTTAATTAACAATGGAAATAATTGAAGTTAGTCCAGCAGATTTAATAGAAATCGAAGGAAATCGCCATCGGACTTTTCAGGCAATTTCCCATCCTTTAACGGCTGATGTTATCCTCAACGATATCCAAACTTGTGACCGCCAACGAGTTATTATTATTTGTAATACCGTTTCCCAAGCTCAAGGACTATTTCAAGATTTAACTCAGCTTAATCAAGATAATACCTTAACAATAACTTTGTTACATTCTCGATTTTTACCCGAACATCGCGCCCAAAAAGAAGCTGAAATTCAAGCTAAATTCTCCAAAAATAGGTTAGATAATGGGCAATGTCATGTTTTGATTTCAACACAAGTGATTGAAGCGGGACTGAATATTACCTGTGAAGTGATGCACACCGAACTTTGTCCGATGAACTCTTTATTACAACGGGCTGGACGTTGTGCTAGATTCCCAGAAGAACAAGGTGAAGTGTATGTTTATTGGCAGATTTTAATTAATCCAGAACATCAGGAATTATCCCAGCAAGATTTTAACCCAGAAGCCGAAGTTGAAGAACTACAAACTCCAGAAAAGAAAAGTTTTCTGCCTTATGATAAGGAATTGTGTCAATTAACTTGGCAAGTTGTACAAGCCCATACTCAATCTAATAAAGTACATCAAACGGTTAGTTTTGAGGTAGAACAAAGTTGGATTAATCAAGTACATGGGGCTGATGATTTGTTACAAGCTGAAAAGCGAAAAAACAATCGGGCTGAATTTGAACAGAATTTTACTGGCGCTATTTTAAGAGGAGAACGAGATAAAGCTGATAAGTTAATCCGTTTTGTAGATAGTCGCAGTTTATTTGTTTGGAATGAACCCATTTTAATTGATTTTGATGATTCCGTTCAAATTGACCCTAAAAAACTATTATCTTTTTCTGTTCCGATTACCACTCTTTGTAAAGTTTGGCAAGAGGTTCAAAATTTAGGTTATGAAATTGATTGGGTATTTAAACGAATTGAACACCCGAAAAGAAAAACGCCTGAAACTTATACCCAACCGATTTGTACTCCCATTCGTTCTTATAATGACTTAAAAAATAGCTTCCAACTGTTAGTTAATCCTCGTTATGTCTATTACAATGAACAAATTGGACTCTTAATAAAAATTGATGAACAAGGAAATAACTTTAATTCCCCGAATAAACCTCTAAAATCAATGGTTAGTGAATATCAATATCGAATGGATACTTATGTGGGGCATCTGGGTTGTATGTGGCAATGTTGGCAACATCCTTTTCAGACAAAAGTATTAAAAAATGGAGCTTGGATTGAGATAAAATACAATAGTGTCCGAGATGAATTGCTAGAAACTGGAGGACAATTTATTCAACAGAAAATTTTCCCGAATGCTACCCTAACTCAAACTCAAGCCTTATTTCAATATTTAGTATTACTGGCTATTTTTACCCATGATTTAGGGAAATTACAGCAACAATGGCAAACAGTAATGCGGGGATGGCAAACCAGGGCTTATCAAGATTTTAACAGTAAACCGCCTAAATCTTACCTACTAGCTCACACCGATTATAACCCCGAAGACGAACAGCAAAAACAAGCCCTTAAATCTTATGAAAAACAGCATAAACGTCCAAACCATGCTGTAGAAAGTGCATTTTTAGCTCAGTATATCTTACAGGATACTCTTGTTCCTTTATTGAAGAATGAATTTAATGCTGACTCTGAGCAAATCTCTGGTTTAGCATACAGCATTATTTTATCCGCCGGACGGCATCATTCAGCTTGGGCGAAAGGATGGGAAAATAAGGATATTAATAATAAAGAAATTATACTCCATCCAGAAGCTCAAAAAGTGATCGCAAATAGTTGGCAACATCTGACTCGTGGATTACCTAATATTCTACCCCTACCACGCCAAACTCCGAATTTATCGTTAAGCCGCTATCCTATTCAAAAACTAGACCTAATGTGGTTTTCCACTTGGGAATACTTACAACTTTATTGGCTAGTCGTCAGAGCATTAAGGCTATGTGACCAACGTTCTGTACAGCTTTAAACCCTCTGTTTTTTAGTGATCTTTCAAACATTAGAGCCTTTTTGGAAGACCCCGCTTCCAGGCAGGGATTAAGATAGCAGTAACAAAACAAAATTAACAGGAATGACTGAGGCACTATTCATACCCAAACAATTTAACACCTATGCAGATACCTTTGTTTTATTGGGATTAGCCCAACTTGTAGAAGATGCTCTGCGTCGTACCCAACAACGGGAGGAAATGCAGTTAATTGATGAAGGAACTTACTACCAAATTCAATTAGCACGACCTTTGAATTTAGAAGCGCTCGCACAATTAGATTATACTAACCCCTTTCGGCCTGTCAAAGGGCAGAAAACGGATTGGAGTCAGATGCCTGCGGAAACTCCTTTTTTTGATGTCGTTCAGGAGGTCGAAAAGCGTAAACTTTATCAACAATATCGCTATCAAACCGGGGGTAAAACTCAATGGACGGAAGAAGCACCCAAACCCCCAGACCCCAGAACTCAAAATGGTGCAATTCTAGTTTCCATGCGCCATGACCGTAACCATAATAGCTTATGGCAAGAAAGTTGGAAACTGAAAGAGCATTATGGTTGGTTGGTGGCGAGTTTATGCCAAGTGTTGAGTCAAAATCCTCTGTCTAGTCAGTCTCCTTGGTCTGAACAAGTTGCTGATATCTTCCAATCAAAAACAGGTGTTTCTCTACCCGAAAATGCCTCGGCGGTGAAAATTTACTTTCCAACTTCTGTACAGGGAGTTAACCGCACCAAAGCGGATAGCAATAAAGTTGATTCTCAAAAAATTGATTGGTTAACTTTATGGTTAATTGCTAATGGTTTATTTCAATTTGCGATTTCTGAGCGAATCAAAATTGCTGAAAACCTTTATGATTGGCGGGTCGTTGTTTTAGAACCCAAAGATATTTCCTTACAGAAATACTGTGGCATTCTTAACCAGTTAAGACAATTTAATCCCCCTGGTGGCGGTCATGGAATTGCTCGTTTTGATGCGGAATTAGTGTTAAAATTATGTCAACAGTTGTTAGAAAACCATACCGCACAAGCTCAAGAAAAACCCGAAAATCCTTTTAACTTTTTGGGAAAATCCGTTAACGATTTTGTCGGAGAATTTCGAGGAACACACTTTGGCTCAAAAGGACAAGTTTATGGGGTCAAAGAGTTATTTACATTAGGGTTGCCTGGATGGATTATTCCTAATAATTATCAGGATTTATTAGATTACTTAGACGTAATCAAAGAACATATTTCCGTAATTGTTAC
Organism: Planktothrix agardhii; assembly: GCF_904830935.1. Taxonomy (NCBI): domain Bacteria; kingdom Bacillati; phylum Cyanobacteriota; class Cyanophyceae; order Oscillatoriales; family Microcoleaceae; genus Planktothrix; species Planktothrix agardhii. The sequence goes on along the minus strand of NZ_LR882955.1, from coordinate 4,772 downwards.
CCTCTCGGCTGAAGAAGGACATAGCGAATTATTGGCAGCTTATCGGGATTTTATTACCGGAACCAGCTTTCGTCAGTTTTTCCGCTTTCAAGTGATTTATGCTGATTATGTTGTTAAACAATTGGCGAATCCTCACACAAAATCTCCTCGTTTATTTTCAGTAAATGGATTAAATATTATGACCAAAAAGGATAGCAATTTTGCTAACATTACTAAAGATCCAAGTTTTTTAAGAATTGCTAAAGCGATTAACCAAGCAACGGTTTATGCGGGTGAAATTTCTACTAAAGATGGAGGCAAAAAACAACTTGATTGGCAACGTCAGTATGGTTTAGCCCAACTTCTGAGTAGTCAATCTGGGTCTAAAAAAGATTTTATTTGTGCCATTACTGATTTCTTAGGGAAATATGAACATGAAAATTTGCGGTTATCTGAAAAATACCTGAAGGAAGGAAAACGCTTAATGCGAGTACAACCTTATAAGGAAGATTTAGATCGATTAATTGAACTAATTGATGAATTTGATACGGTGTTAGTGGCTAATTTATTAATTGCTTATGGCTATGCTAAATGGAATAAAAGCCACGATTCCTCTCAACAAGAAACGTCTGATAACACCATTAAATCTGATAAAAATTTAGAAACATCCGAAGAAGAATAAGGAGAATCCAACCATGACCAACAAAACTTTCCCCGTGTATTCTATTTCCATTAGTGGGTTGATATCTTGGCAATTACACGCCCTTAATAATGAAGGAAATGAAGGCAATCAGTCTTTAACTCGCCGTTACTATATAGTAGAAAAAGGCGACCCTGAACCCAAGTTTGTAAATGGGGTTTCTGGAGATATGATTAAACATATCCAAGGAGAACATTTACATCGAGTGGCGATTGAATCAGGATTATCTTTATCTCAAGGGGGTCAACAACTCAATCCTGACCGCATTGGCTATGATATTGAATTAGCTGAAAAACAGAAAACCTCTTTATTTGCAGAAGGAGAAACGGATTTATCCTCTAAAACCGCTAAAGTTTTGCAACTGTGTGCTATTAGCGATTTACAAGGGTTTATGGTGACAGAAAAGAAAGGACAAACCCTTAAACGAGAGTCTGTAATTGAATTTGGTGCGGTGGTGGGTTTACCCAGTTTTGTGAAGACTCAAAGTTATTTTCATGCTAAATATGGCACAAATAACCCGACCCCTTATAATGTACAAATTAGCTCAGGGTTATATGCAACTGTTCTGAATATCGAAGCGTTTAGAATCGGTTATAATCCCCATAGTTTTCAATATGTAATTGATGGAATTGAACGCAAAAAACGCCTTGATGCTTTGCTGAAAAGTGTTCTCTATACTTATCTACAACCCAATGGCGCGAAACGGAATACCAACTTACCTCACCCGGATCATTTTAAAGGCGTGATTACTTTTACAACCCGTCGCTGTCCTGCACCGATGATGAGTGCTTTAGAAGAAACCTACATTCATCAAATTGAAAGTATTTCTAACACCTTAAATCGGATGAATGGTGAAGGAAGCGTACATTTATTAACCTTTGAAAGTATGGCAGAGTTTGCCAAACGAATTGAAGAATTAATTGCTATTTCACAACCTTGGGAGAGTGAAAATGCCGAAGCAATCGAGTAAATCCAAAGAATCAGATTTCTGGTTAACCGTTAGTTACCAACCCGTGAGTTTATTTTCTCTGAAGCGCTCCGATGCAACCAGTATGGCGGCACGGTCAAATTTAGTTCCAACTCCCTACGCGATTAAAATGGCACTGTTGAAAGTGTTATTAGAAGGGGAAGGTAAGACAAATTTAACGAATTTTGACCGTTGGATTAAAGGGGAATTTAGTTGGATTCGAGACTTACAAATCTTTATCCAACCACCAGAACGTTTAGTGGTTAATCGCAATGGTTATAAACTGCGGTATTATGACCAAACTGCCGATAAAGCCGATAAAACTAGACCCACTGTACCCATGCAAGATGGTTTTGTTTTTCGGGAATGGCTATATTTAGAAGGGAAGTTACAGATTTGTTGTGGCCCCACTTCTCGCTGTTTAGAACTAAAGCAATTATTACCTCAAATTAACTATTTTGGCAAGCGAGGTTGTTTTTTTCAATATTTACCGGAAGAAACCCAAGAAACAGTTGTCCCTCAATTTCAACCCCGTCCTGAACAAAGTTTTGTAATACAGCCAATGGATGACTTAGGATCTAAAACAACCTTTAACAAAATCAATCCCTACTCTAATGATAAAGCTCAATTAGACAAAGACCGAGTAATTTCCCCTGGACTATTACCCTTACAACTAATTGCCAGTAGTGCTAAATATGACATTTACCGACGAAATTAATTCTACCATTGCCGGATTGAATATTGTGTTACGACCCAGTAACAAAACCAATACGACACCATTAACCACTTGGTTATCTGATTTAGAGTTTTCTCCGACTTGGATACCTTTAGCAAAACATAATGGTGTTCATAAAGTTTTAGCGGCTTTACCTGATTGTAGAAAATATCCTGAGCTTTTACAGCAGATTTTCCAACAAATTAGTTTAGGGACAGTGCTGGAATGGCAGGGAAAATCGTTTGAATTAACGGGAGTCGAGATTGATAATCATGACTTACACGTTTTAGAAATTGCTGTTTTTGCCTCAGAAATTTTACCCTATACTTTAGGACGGGCGATTCATGCTCAATGCTTTCAATGGTTAACGAATACCAGTCCTGATTTAGCAGAAAAACTGCATTTTCAAGACCCTCTCCCCCTGACTTTAGCAACGAAACCCAGTCCCTCTCGAAACCAAATTTATATCAGAATTGGGATATTGCAACGGCAATTATTTGCCCCTCTATTATTGGGGATGAGTCGAGATATTGGCAATGATATTACCTTAACAAAAATTCCTTGCCGTTTAGGAAAATGGATTGATATTAAACATTCTGTTAGTTATGAAAGTTTAATGCAAGTCCCTGCTAAAAATATCATTGAATTGGAATTTCTATCGCCTACTAGCTTTAAACAAGGAGAAAGAGTTCAACCCTTTCCATTACCGGAATTAGTGTTTTCTAATCTGCTGCGCCGTTGGAATAGTTTAGCACCCGAAGCTTATCGATTACCTACGGTGGAATGGCAAGGATTTATTTGTGCGTATGACTTAAAAACGGTGGCTTTGAAAATGAAATCTGACCCCGAAATTGGGGCAAAAGGATGGATACGTTATCAATTTCTAGATCCTCAACAAGCTCAAATTGCCACAACTTTATCTCATTTCGCTGGTTTTGCTGGGGTAGGACGCAAAACTTCGATGGGAATGGGTCAGACAAAAATCAATCAGTAATTAAGAAATCGGGTTTCTTTTAGGTGAAGATTTGTGTAGAAACCCGGTTTCTTGCTAGTCATAATATTTGGATAAATTAGATGAAACAGTATCTACAGTTAGCTTATCTAAATGCTTGGGAATATTGCCCTAGACGATTTTATTTAGAATATCAACTAGGGGAAATGGAGGATAATGAACATATTATTATTGGTCGTTATCTCCATGAAAATATTAATGAAGAAGGGATTTCTATTGAAGGGGATACGGTTATTCATCGTCAGCAATGGGTTTGGAGTGAAGATTTAAAGGTGAGTGGCATTATTGATGCAGTGGAAGAACGAGAGGGTCAACTGATTCCTTTGGAATATAAAAAAGGAAAAATGGCACAACATCTCAATGATCATTTTCAACTCTGTGCTGCGGCTTTATGTTTAGAAGAACGCACCGGGAAAGAAATTCCTGATGGTGAAATTTTCTATCATGGAAATCGCCGTCGCCAACAGGTGAAGTTTACTCCTCAGTTACGACAAATGACTGTAGATGCGATCGCACAAGCTCATCAAACCGCCGCCGGAAAAATCCCTTTTCCCATTGAGAATTCCAAAAAATGCCAAGCTTGCAGCTTAATGGGAATTTGTCTACCTTTTGAAGTTAAAACACTCATTCGTCAAGGAGTTTAAATTAAAATGTCTATTCTGTATGTAACCCAACCTGAAGCTATTTTGAGTAAAACCTATGAAGCCTTTACAATTGCTATGAAGCAAGAAGATGGCAGTTGGAAAAAGCAATCTGTTCCGGCTCAAACGGTAGAACAAGTGGTGTTAATGGGCAATCCTCAAGTTACGGGTGATGCTTTGACTTATGCGTTAGAATTGGGGATGCCTGTTCACTATTTAACCAGTTTTGGGAAATACTTAGGGAGTGCTTTACCTGGATATTCTCGTAATGGTGCATTACGGTTAGCACAGCATGAACTTTATCGAGATACGGAACGCCGATTAGAATTAGTTAAAGCAATTGTCTCAGCTAAAATTCAAAATCAATCCACGCTTTTATATCGTCACCTGGCTGAGACTCCTTTGAAAGATCATAAAAAATTAGTCTTTCAAAAAGCCACGTTGGATGAGGTTCGCGGGGTGGAAGGAATTGCGGCTAAGGATTATTTTGCCCAATGGTCAACACTGTTAAAAGAACCTTGGTCTTTTCCCGGTCGAAATCGTCGTCCTCCCACTGACCCAGTAAATGCTTTATTGAGTTTTGCTTATGGTTTATTGCGGGTACAAGTAACAGCGGCTGTTCATATTGTTGGACTAGATCCTTATATTGGCTATTTACACGAAGTCAGTCGCGGTCAACCTGCAATGGTGTTGGATTTGATGGAAGAATTTCGTCCTTTGGTTGCGGATAGTTTGGTGTTATCGGTGTTGCATAAGCG
>NZ_LR882954.1:0-36068 GCF_904830935.1 Planktothrix agardhii | reverse complement strand
CGTTATTCCCATAGCAGAAAGTTTGTTATGGGGATAACAGGATAACAGAATTTGTTATTGGAATAACAGGAATAACAGAATAACAGGAATAACAGAATGATGGGAGAATTAGAATTAATGTTGGCGGCGAGGTTCCCATTAATTTATGTGGTGTCTGCCGAAGAAGAACCAGCCGAAGAAGAACTTTTGAATGTAGCTAAGTCAAGAAAATCACAGATTTACTTCTGGGATTTTGCACGGGGTTGGAGTGATAATAATGCTGATAAAGGTCAGCCAATGGGGGCTTTAACTCGAATAGCTAAATCTCCTAAAGACCAACCCACAATATTTGTACTTAAAGATTTAGGTTGTTTAATAGCTCCTGGTTCTAATAATCAAATAAATCCTGGCCAGTTACCTTTAGTTCGGGAAATCAAGAATCTAGCACGGGAAATGAGTCGTGACCGTCGTTGTTTGGTTATCCTTTCTGACCAATTAAGATTACCAACTGAACTCAGAGAAGAAACGACAATTGTTGATTTTGATTTACCCAGCATTGAGGAAATTTCTTTACTGGTAAATAATCTGGTGGGGACTAAATTAAAGGTATCGCCTGACGAACGGGAGCAACTTCTTAAAGCCCTGACAGGATTAACTCGGTGTCGCATAGCCCGTGTATTAGCCAAGTGTCTCGCACGGTCGGGAAAAGTTGATGAGAGTGCCATCGGGGTAGTCATCGAGGAAAAACGTCAGACTATTCGGGAAACAGGCATTTTAGAGTTTATTCCCCATCAATCAGGGTTAGAGTCTGTTGGGGGTTTGGAGAATTTGAAGGCTTGGGTTAAATTGCGATCGCATAGCTTCACTGATGCCGCTCGTGAATATGGCTTACCCAGTCCCAAAGGTGTGTTACTTGCAGGTATTCAAGGCACAGGTAAATCTCTAAGCGCTAAAACAATTGCTGCTGAATGGAAATTACCGTTATTGAGATTAGACGTTGGGCGTTTATTTGGTGGGATTGTTGGTGAAAGTGAAAGTCGCGTAAGACAAGTTATCAAATTAGCTGAAGCTATTAGTCCGGTTGTTTTGTTCATAGATGAAATTGAGAAAAGTTTTAGTAACAATCAATCCGATGGTGATTCAGGAACCAGTAAGCGAGTATTCGCTACGCTGTTAACTTGGTTAGCTGAAAAAACCGCTCCCGTATTTGTTGTTGCTACTGCTAATAATGTTGAACTTCTGCCTGCTGAATTAATCCGAAAAGGTAGACTGGATGAGCTTTTCTTTCTATCGTTACCGACTCAATCAGAACGGGAACAAATCTTTAAAGTTCATTTGAATCGTTTAAGACCTAATAATCAATTCAACTTAGAGTTATTAGCGGCTAGAAGTCAAGAGTTTTCAGGAGCCGAGATTGAACAAGTAATTTTTGATGCGATGCAATTTGGGTTTAGTCAAAATCGAGAGTTTACAACTGAGGATATTTTAGATGCGATCGCTAATTGTGTTCCTTTAGCTAAAATTGCCAATCATCAGATAGAAGCCTTGAAAGATTGGGCTAGTCGGAGTGGGGCTAAATCAGCTTCTTTAGTAGATTCTGCTAATAATAATTTGCTACCGCTTTTAGAAGTTGATTATCAGGATGAATTAACCAACAATTAAACAAAATGCAAGCATTAACAATCCATGAACCTTGGGCAACTCTATTAGTCAAAGGAAAGAAACAATTTGAAACCCGTGAATGGCAACGGAATTATCGAGGTTTACTGGCAATTCATTCAGGAAAACAATCAGTAGATATTGAGGATTATCCTTTGGGATTAAGTGAAATTCTTGATGATTCAAAGATTACTCAAGATAACCTTAATAACAATAAGGGGAAAATTATCGCCATTGCCACCTTGAAGGAAATTCATTTAATGACCGATAAATTCATTAATGAACAATCAGAACTTGAACGAATGATTGGGTATTGGGAACCGGGAAATTATGCCTGGGAACTCACAGATATTCGGCCCCTTCCTAAACCGATTCCGGCACGGGGTCTACCTGGTTTATGGTTAATAGAACAGAGATTACCGGGTTTGGGATTTGGCGATCGCAACATCGAACAGGAAATACTTAATCAGTTAAAATCCGGCACAAATTAATCCCCTAATCAATAGCAGAATTAGCGGGTCGCTCCCGCCTTAAAATTCTTGAATTACCATGAATAAACAAATTTTCAATTTATCTCAAAACCTGCTAGAAATAGTCGGGCTTCCGCCCAGAGGTTGTAATTGTAATAAATGCGAATCTGGAATGATTTTTGAATGTTACCGTTGCCAAAAACTTGTTCCCTGGTGTCATGGAGCAAGTGATCAATACCAGGATTGGTGTGATTCTTGTTGGCAAGATTACATGATAAATGAGGGATTTCCTGAAGATTAAAAGTTAATTAATCCCTTCATCAAATCAAGTAATTAATCAGGGGATAATCAAGCTAAAATCAATGTGTAGATTTAGGGAAAATTATGAGATTCTTCAAGATTTTTGTAGCCTTAGTTCTTGGCTTTATTTTGGTAATTCCACTCCCAGCAATAGCGGCAGGGACGAGAAAATTAACAGCAAATAATTGTGGATATGTAACGATTTCAGAAACACTGAAGTACAAACACGCGAATATTATTTCTGTTAATGGTGCGGGCTTCTCGGCTTCTGCCGTAGTCCCCTATACATCTCAGGATAATCCTAGTTGTCGAAAAGGAAGTGATGGGAAATACTTATATCCAGGCTGGGATAGAAAACACTTCAAATCAGCAGGAAAGATTTTTGCTTCCACAAGAGCATTACCTAAATCCTCTGTAACTATTGGTTACAAATAATTAATTACTAATTCCTAATTACTAATTCCTCACTAATTCCTAATTAATTATCTAGGAATTAGTGAGGAATTAATGGGGCTACCGCCTGAAAATAATGATGTTTCAATTGTCAAATCATGTTAACGGTAGAAAAACTAAGCAAAGAATTACTTCAATTTAATTGTACCGACAACTATTATAAGCATTTTCTCGGATTTAATTATACTGATGGGATTCAATTTCTAGCTGAAAAGGCAGAATGCTATTGGCTATTAGATGCTATTGGTTCCTATCAGCCTCAACTTCAATTAAATCCAATGCTTCGTGATTTTCAACTTTGGCTTTTAGTTGTTGGGAATAATCACCCATTTATTAAGCCTGAAGCTGAATGTATGGCGGTTTTGACCTGTTGGGAAGATACACCAGTCAAAGGGAAGAAACCAGCAGTTAGTCAGCAAATTCATCTAACTGATTTCCCCCTGAGTGAAATTAAACTTTACTTTGAATTTGGAGTTCTTTTACTTCCAACTGAACATTAATTAAATTAATCCCTTAATCAAATCAAGTAATTAATTAAGGGATTACTCACTTTAATTAAAGAACAGGAGAACTCAATGCAATATTACAAAGTCGAAATTACCATCAATCCCGATGGCACAATTACCGAGAAAGTTCTAAATGGTTCGGGCAGTAGTTGTACTGAACTTACTAAAGATTTAGACCTTGGTAAAGTTGAATCTCAACAACTTTTACCTGAATATCAAGAACAAAATCAAATTAATCAAGAACAAGAGGATAATTTATGGCAAGGATTCTAATAGGTTTGACTCCAACTCTTTTTCTAATTACGATGTCGCTTTTTAAACATCAATTTTATCTGAACCAAGTTGATAAGTATTTGGGAAACTATCAAGAAGAATCTGATCCGATTGGTAAACAAATTGAAGAAACTGAAGGAGGGAACCAATGAAATTAAATCCTAATGATTTAAGAACATATCCAGTGATGGAGAAACCTTGCAAAACTTGTCCGTTTGAAGGGGAAAGTCCCGTCCCTATTGTTCCACAACGTTATTCAGATTTTATCGACAACTTAGCAGGCGAAGGACAACATCTTTGTCATAGTGCTAACAACAAAGCTATTTGTCGAGGTGGGCCGCACGTATTCAATTAAGAATCCTTTAAGCTATAGGGAATGCTGGACGAGGCCAACTGATGAAGCCTTTAATCAAGCAATTAATGAATCATTAACTCAGGAGTAAATTATGTCACATCTAACAACTATCAAAACCTCAATCAAAAGCCATGTTATCCTTGAACGAGTTCTCCATAAATTACTACAATCCCAACTTGATATTCTAACCGGAGCAACTCTCGAAACCAATAGCATTATCAAGGATTATTATGGCAATAGCACAATAGCAGACTTTGTTATTCGACGACCAAGGCATAACTATAATTTAGGATTCAAGCTCAATTCTCAAGGAGAATATGAATTTATTTCCGATAACGATGCTTGGGGGAAAACTAAATTTATGGAGGCTTTATTACCGATGTATGCAAGGGAAAATACAATTTATCAACTACTAGCTCAAGGATTTGAGATTGAATCCCAAACTGAGAATGATGGAACTATTAAGATTGTTGCTGGTAAATGGAGCTAAAACCAATAATATTAAGGATAAAAGTCTTCAGGATTCTGAGGGCTTTTTTTTATTGTGATTTATTATTGTCAAAAATAAAATATTGTAGTATGATAGAAGTACAGTTGTTATTTTGAATTAAAATGGTTTCACAAATTACGGCTAAGTTAGCAGTTTCGACACTAAAAGATGCAGTTTCAGATTTTAACTTTTGGGGAGAATCAGAATCGGATAGTCCGTTAGCAATTAAGCGCTCAAAGACCCCGTTAGATGATAAAAAAGTTCTAAGTTTAGATGCCGCAGCCCGGAAAAAAGCTGTTGGAGTAGAAGGGTATAAACCCCCGGAGCGGACTGTTCGAGTGATGGGTTTGAAAGAAACATTTTCCCCATTAGTTCAGCAAGCCCTAACTGAATTTCAAGCCGGAGCAACTGCGGTAATCGGAGGAGCCGGAATTGAAACTTTAGAAGTCACGGCAGAATCCTCGGAATATTACATCCAACTGTACTCGCTCTTTAAATTGTTAGATACTCCTACGAGTCCTTTGTACGTTGAAGATACGGGAACTTCCCCTGACCCCTACACTGGATTATTCATTACGGGACTAAGTAGTGATGGTGAAACAATTTATGCACAAGCCTTGTTAACTCAAACTTAATTCTCCCTCTCTAAGTCTCTCCCTCTCTAAAGTTTTGGCATTAAAAAAAGACTATGGATCAGCCCATCCTAGTCTTTTTTTATGGACTTAATTTCGGGGACTTAATTTCGGGGATTCAGGAAAATAAGTATTTTAATTTGGGGACTTCAGAAGCAGATTTCCAACCGTCTTGTCCCTCAGTCCAAACTAGGGTATCGGGGGTGATTTGCCATTTTAATTCCGATTCAGAAATTGGGATAGCTACCCCATCCTTTAACAATGTGCCAAATCCTATTTGATACTGCTGCTGGTACTGGCGGGGGTACAGATGCCGGAGCGGTTAGAGTCGGGGGAATAGTTGGGGGAATAGTCAGGGGTAGTTGGGGTAGTTAAGGTAGTTGGGGTAGAAGAAATAGAATCAGAATCCTGAATACCTTTCTCAAAACTATCAAAGAACCGGATACGGGGTTTAGTTCGGGGTTTAGCGATAATTGATTCTCCAGTGCGCGGATTCCGAGCTTGTCGTTCACCTAGTTCTTTAGGGTAAAAGACTCCAAAATCAACGATTTTAACTTCGTTGCCTGCCCGTAGTTCTAATTGAACAAATTTAATCAAGCCCTCGATAACTGATTCAACTGTAGTTCCACTTAATCCAGTTATTTTTTCAATGTAAGTGGTGTCTAACATTAACATTTGTTAATTGTGCTTAGATTGTGGTTATTAATTCGATTGTAATTGTATTTACTAAAATGGTCAACCACCCAACTTTCACAGATTTTGGGGATGAAGAAAAAACTAGACGATAGGGAAAAGCTAAGTGAATCTAAAATGTTTAAATGTTCAGATGTTTAAATGTTTAAATATCTGAATGTTCAGATAACCAATTATCAACGAGTTGTTCAATGATTTGACTCATTTCCTCACCGTCTATTGTGGCTTGGGTTTTGAGCTTCCGGTGCAGTTCGCGTGGAAGGTAAATAGTGGTTCGGACATAGTTGGGGTCTTTGCTTTTGCTGAGTTTGTCCGCACCGGATAAATCGTCTGGGGGTGTTGTGGCATCTTTGCCTTTGGCGACATTAAACAAATTATCAAAACGGCTCATGGTAAAATCTCCCGTCCAACTTGTTGATAACATTGCCATGCGGCTTTGGAATAGGCATCATTGACCTGATTAACAGAAATACCTTCTAAGGCGGCTTTCTGAAATACTGCCAACCGTCTAATCCCTCCTTGAAAAATTGGAAGTCCGGCTTTTTCTATAGCGAGTCGGGCTTCAGAGCCACTACGATTCGGTTTGGGGGGAATCACAGTCAAAAGGATTTTATAATTACTCTGAAGACTATGCAGAGCATCGACCATTTGTAAGGTAGCTCGGATTGCTAAAGCATCGGGAGAAGTGGGGAGCACCAGTAAATCACATCCTTCCGCAATCGTTTTTAAGTCTTCGGGATTGGGTCGGGCTGGTGTATCAATCACAATATGCTCAAATTGTCTGGCAAACTTGACCCCTTGTTTCTCATCCACAACTTTCACAGGCAATGTCCCCCGACTAGCCCAGTCCAAAGCACTGCGGTTTAAATCTCCATCCACTAACAGAGTGTCGGCTTTGCTTTGTAGATAAACTGCTAAATGCAGGGCTGTGGTAGACTTCCCTACTCCCCCTTTAAAAGAGGCTATTGTTATAATCATCTGGACATCTGAATGTTTAAATGTTTCAAGGACAGCAAATCACTAGATCTGCTGTCCTTATTTTATCGGCTTCTGACCGTTTAAATGCTTAGATGTTTAAATGTTTAGATGTAAAGATGTTTAAATGTTTAATCAATTGCCAAAAACGGGATAGGTATTTTGTTACAAAACTTTACGTCGTGCTAAATTTTGCGCGTATCTTGTCTTTACCCCAATAGCGATCGCCATTAATCCCAGGAATCAAATTCGTAAATTTCACAGAAGCCTTCTGGGTTGGTAATGAAAGCCAACGCCATTAACGATGTTGAATCACCGCCGTAAATATCGCATAGCCATTTGGCTTGTACCTTGTTTTTAGCTGCGATGATTTTTGGCATCAAGCCAGCGATATCCTCTACAGTCGCTCGATGGAATTCATCAGTATTCATAATGTCGTCCCGTGAGATATAACCATCCTTTCTATGTGTCTGCCACATATTGTTAGGGATATCCCATCTCGTAATCTGATGCGGGTTCCCAGCTTTGTCGAATAGGATATCGCCTACTTTTAGTTTGTCAAAGTCTATTGGTTCGGGTATACAACCCGAACCGCAAACTGTAGAGGATTTAAGAACTGTAGATGCAACTGTAGAGGAAACTGTAGATGAACTTTTTCCGCTATCACAAGGGTTGCAGCCATTTGTAGATGTTGTAGAGGTTTTTTTACCATCTACAGTTTCATTGACAAAAACTTGAACATCTACATATTGGGTTGCTTCATCCCTGTTGTTAGTTTGTTTAGATTTCAAATCATTTTTTTGATTTTCCTCTACAACATCTACAGTTGTCTGAAACCCGTATGGTTGTAGGATTTTTTCATCTACAGTTTCATCTACAGTTCCTCTACAGTCATCTACAGTTCCTCTACAGTTTTCAAAATCCTCTACAGTTTTAGATTTTTGGGATTGGGATGAGAATTTTAACCGTGAACCGGAACCCTCAAGGAAACCATGGCCCATCCCAACCAATTGGGTAAACATACCTCTAATATCGTCAGGAGTTGATTTTTTAAAACTCCAATCAAATTGTTTAACGTCCCGTGCCGTGATTTGGTTTTGACGTTTTAAAGCCAACTCTAAGATTTTTACTAATTGGGGTGCTAACTCATCACCACACCCCGCATAGAGGTTTTGAGCTTCCTTAAAATAAAACTTAGCTAACTTAGCGGCTTTAATTAGCGTCCCCTTCTCTACAATGGGGTCAACAACTTGGCCAGAAGCAACCCGCTCTACAACATGAATCAACGCTGCGAAACGTCCTATTTTGCCGGGCATTTTTCCCCATAACGCGGCTAAGGCTTGGCTTTTGGCTTTGATGCGGTACGTCTCACATTTATTATTGAGAATCTCAAAATGCTTTTTAGCTTCGGGGGATAATCGCAAATCCAGTTGAGGTAGCTCTGAGATTTTTTCGTAGGTGCTAGTAATCAGGGGGAGTAAATCAAGGGAGCCAGGGGGATTTTCCGGGATCAGAAAAGGAACAGTTGGTTGATTAACAAAATTAAACCGTGAATGACCGCCGTTGTCGTCGGAACCGTCATTAAATTCCCTGATCACTTTGGGTTGGATACCCCCTAGTATTGAAACTAGGCACTCATCAAAATCAGAAGCTAGACTGTCCTTTAATGCGTCTATTTTTCCAAAGCCGTCGTAATAGGAAAGTAGATCCTCCGTTTGGCCAATGTTATAGGATTTCTTCTGGGATTTAAAATGGCCAGAGATTTCATCTGATAAAATTGCCAATCCCCAACTATTTTTTGATTGAGCATTGATTAAATCTCTCATCCCGGCACCTGAACCGCTATTAATGTAATAGCGTCTCATTATTGGTTTGATTGGTTCGGGTAAAGAATCTGATTCGTCATCCTTAAAAGCCTCAAGGTCAAGATTGTATTGTTTCATTTGTTCTGCAAAGTCATCCTTAGTTTTTTTAAGAAGTTCTCGCAGTGGTTCTGTTGCGATTGCATTAATCAATGGTGATTTCCGTTGGGATGGTTCCGCCACGATGGCGCTGTATATCCCCATTGGTTGTTTAAAGTTTGTATAGTTCGTTAGGTGGATTTTCGATCCCACTTTAAGTAAGGAACTAATTGTTGTATAGAAAATTGTTAATCCCAACTCGGGGCGTAAGCATAACCGAGTTGAGAGTTCAGAAATTTTGCTTAAATTCCCTGGTAGATATTTAGCCATATCTAGCGATTGGTTCTGATTCTCTAAAAATTCATCAATCTCGGTCTTAATTGAATCATTATCTAATTCCTGTTCCTGTTCCTGTTGGATTTTGTTATAGATTGATTCTAATTCTTTAGATGGGATGTTAGCTTGTTTAGCTAATTTGCTAAAAGCTAAAGCTAGTTTTGATTTAGTTAGATTTTGTTCTGCTAAATCTCTTAATTCCTTATCAATCGAATCAATATCAAGCTGTTGCACCCCTCGGAAGGGGATTACATTTGATTCCGGTTCGGGTTTGAGTGCCGAAGTTCCTGATGTTTTATAGGTTGTTGCTCTTGAAGATGTATGGGTTGATGATTTTCGCTGCCATGAAGAGTAGCAATTCTCCAATTTGTCATCACTTAAACAGGGTGTAGGATGGCTTTTAGTTGCACTATCCCAGATAGTCTCACGCTCCTTATCATTAATCCTGGGATTGCAACGATCACAATAATCATCAAATAAATCTCGCGCCCGTCCGGTGAACTCAAAGCCTAAATATTGCAGGCGCGATTCAGTTCCAATTAAATCCCGTGCAACTTTAGCTCCCCCATCATTTCTACCCCCTTCACCCGCGCCTGACTCAATTAAGCTGCGATGATCCTTTGATAAGCAATTTAATAATGGAATCGGTTCATCTCTATAATTGTTATTTTTTTCGGGGTAGCTCAGTAGAGGTAACTCAGGGGGAGTAGAAGCAGTTACCTTCGGAACTATCAACATTTGCTCGATAATCCAGTTCGGACATTCTGCAATGGGTGTGGATGGGTCATTAATCCATTTATACCCGTCTGTTTCGGGGTGTTGGCTCGGTGGTAGAACAGACTGGCAACCATCCCATCTCAATTCAAGTAATACATCTTTATTATTTTCCTTTACTCCTGTATTAAGTTTTTTGGTTTGAATGGCTCCCCAAAATTCTGGAGGCATTTTATAAAGGTATTGGGCGCGACCTTCCTTTCCAGAAGTGAACGATACTGTTTTCGGCAATCCCCCCAAACGTTCTGCTAGTTCATGCGCTGCAACCCCATCGCAGTCAATAGCAACAATTCCCCCCGATAATTCTCCAGTCAGAAAACCAAAACCTGTATAAGTTGATGCGGGATTAAAGTAAGGCTTTCCTTCTTTATTTATGCCGTGATAACCATTGGTTAGGATTTCGATAACAGTCTCTCGACTAAACCCTTTCTGCCAATCATCTACTAATGGTCGTTTATTTCGATCTACTGGCAACGGTGTCCAGTTATCGGGTAATTTATTAAGCGCGTCAATTAAATGTTGATTTTTCATGTTATTATTGGAGGAGTTGGAAGTGGAAGGAGAATTTTGGTGATTCATAGTTTTCCTTTTGGTAAAAATTTTCAATAGACAAAAAAGCTCAAGGATTTAGTTAAACCCTTGAGCTTTTAAAGTAATTGGTTGATTTAATGGCGAGGGTGGCAGCATCCCCTGATAAGGATTGGAAATTTAGATCAATAATTTCAAGGGCGATCGCACTCTCTAACAATTCCTGATAATGCTTGGGGTGAATCATGCCGCACCCCCTTGAATCGTTAGGGGTTGCAGATTGTTTCTTGATTGTGCTACAATTATGAAAGGAAAATGAAAAACCAGATTATTCGATAGGATCGAAAATCTGCCCAATAAAAACCTTGATTTATGATCAAAAAGCAGTAAAATATTCATAACGAGATGTGAGCAAACCTCACGAATGAGCCACCGCTTCAGGGAACGTCAACTAAACATTCTGAGCGTGTGGGTTTGTTTTTTTACAAAAAGGTGGGAAGTCGTGTAACTACAATTACGCGGCTTCTTTATTATTTTTAGCCAGATTCCAGATTAACTCTCGGACTATAAATGATCTATTTTTTCCAGTTCGCGCTTGTTCGGCTTCAAGGATTTCCCTGGCTCGTTCTTCAAGTGTGAACGACATTGCTATAAATTTTGGTTTGGTTTTTCGACTCATAATTTTTCACCTTTGTGGAAACATATCCAATATCATACCTCGATTCCAAGTAATTTGATTCCAATTTAAGAAAAAGGAAAAATCAAAAAGTGATTATAACTTATGTCTATTCCTTTTTTTTGATGCCTTACGGCACGGGGACTGCACCGCCTGAACACAATAGTTATAGTTAATTTAATTGTCAACCAATTAAAATAAAACTGTCACAGCTTGTGCGGTATGGGTTTAGGGAAAATGAGAATTTAGAATTGTTCAGAAATTATCAACAGCTATCAACAGAAATCTATCTGGCTTGTTGAAGTTATATCAAGAAAAATTTATATGCAAAATTTAATTACAGTTTTACAGCAAATTTGCCCCACTTTTTTGCGTTTTGGTTCGGTGCGATCGCCAGTTTAATAACAATTTGGACGGCCATTAAAATAGCGATCGCAATACCCCTTGCTCCTCACCCCATATTCAATCAAATAATCTTCATAAGTTTTCTGAGGTTGAGGTGGTGAAACAACCTTATAGTTAGGAGCAAACCGATTCCTCTCAAGACAACCGGAGCCGCCGTTATTTTGTAAGCAAAACCAAGCATCTGATCCTTCCTCAATCTCAATAGGCTTCTGTGGCTTCTTAGTAATCACTAGGGGCGGTTGAGTAGGTGTTGTTAATTTCTGATTACTGATACCGGGTTTTATTTGTTCCTTTGGGTCAGTTTTTGTGATAGTTTGACGACTATTAACGACATGAATAATTCCCCCAATCAAGCTAACGGTGATGGTAGCGATCGCAATCCCTTTTAACAATATCAATCTAGGCGGTTTATTCTCATCCAGTATTGAAGCTGTCGGGGTAATATTAATTGTTTGCATATCTTCACCGGGTTAGTGTTAATAAAAGTGTCGTAGCATCGTAGTGTCGTAAGTGTCGTAACGTTATAGCTTCCCCCTCTAACTCGCCTTTACGACGGGTTACGACGGTTACGACGGGGTTACGACGTTACGACGGTTTACGACGGGGTAGGAGATTCTAACCAAATTGTTTCCCCCTCAGTTGTTATCAACAAATAACCTTTATCGGCAATAAAACGGCAAGCATTGAGATAGTTTTGCTTAGTCCATCTCTCACCATCACTTGAAATTGTCAAACCTTTTAACATCTCGTTTAACTTAACCTTCCCCCCTTGTTTGACTACCCATCGAACTATTTTGGCTTGCTCTATAGATAGGTTGGGATAGTCAGAATCTAAGGGGGGTTTATCAAAATTAAATCGGGGTAAATGTGGTTCAGGTTTTGAAGGTTGACGGGGTTGATAATCCTCATCAAAATCTTCTGATTGTTCCGATTCAAAGACCGGAATTGATGATTTATCAAGGAATCTAGGCTGAATCAAATTAGCCGGAGCATTACCTTTTTTGCGGTACTGGGTATGGTGCTTATGGGTGGGATGTTCAGCTATCTGGTGAGGGTTTGAACCGCTAATTACAACCGGATAAGCTGCATTTTTGATGTACTGAAACCCTGGAGTGTCGTGCTTCCAAACATTCTGAATTTCTCCCCTAGCAGAAGCACCACAGAGTATCAATAAAAAGTTATTCCTGAATTTGGCATCAATCCCAATCGCTTCTGTATTGTGGCTTTGCATAAATCCCGTAAGACAAATATCGAACTTTCTGGCGTTGGACAGTTTACGGATGGCGTAGATAAAAGTATTCCTACGTTTTTCCTTACCGGGTAATGGCTTAACAAGGTCTAAGTGTTCAAGCTCTGAAAGGGTATCGTTGATTTCATCAAGGCAGACAATTATCGGGTGTCCATCTTCCTGTTTTCGGCGCTCAATTTCATCTATAAACCATTTCATAATCTGAAAGATGGTTTCAACATCCGACTCGACACGGGGGAAACCCATTTGTTTCCAGATGATATTTTTTCGTTGATGGATGTCCAACACGATGACTTCAGCAGGGGTAACGGCGGTTAATTTCCCAACAATAAAACCAGCAGCGAGTGAAGTCTTAGCACTGCCGGAGTTCCCCCCAACTAATATTCCAGAAGCTTCATCGGCTAAATCATCCCAGTTGTAGAAGTCCAACTGCTCAGGGTTTTGACCTAACTGCATTTGATAGTATTGGTTGTAAATATCGGGAGTTGGCGGCATGGGAGAAGGTGGGAACAAGATATTTTGAACAGTTTGGATTTCCGCCACTTGATACAAGCCAAATATTTCCTCTTGAGTGTCCCGTCGAATAATTGACCTTTCCTCCTCCTTTAATCCTTTAATTGCCGTGGCGATCGCCCCCACCCCAAACAACCCCGCACAACCTGAAGCATAAAACCTAGAAGGGTTTAGTCCAGGGTTTACAACTGACCAACTGAGGGCAACAACACCACCACCGCAACAAATCAGGGAACTAACTGCCGATTCATGATCCTCTAGCCACGCTAAAAACCCCATCCCCAAATCACCCCCAGAAAGGAACTAATTAAAATAATTACGATTACGGTTAACCATGTTGGCGATGACGTTGCAAACTGTCCCGAATAAACCTGTCTAGCAACTGCGGTACAGGCAATAATTGACCCGACAATGATAATAAAAAAACCTGACCAATATAGCCAGGTAAAGTTAGGAACAGAGCGAGTTATCAAGGTAAGAAATTGCCAAACTCCAATACTTAATAAACCTGTCCCAAAGTAGAGACTAAATCGACTCATTAGCCACCTCTCAAGCGTTCCTTACGCTCTTGTATTCGTGCTTTTTGTTGTTCTAGTTGTTGTTGCAGTTGTTGGGCTTCTGCTTGTCTTAAAGCGATGTTTTTCTGATACTCAACAGCTATCTTATCCATATCAGAATTAAGTTTTTGATTAGCTGCATATTGGGCAAAATTACCGCCTGCAACTTTAGGGATAGTTTTAGTTACAGTTCCGACTAATTTAGCTTCTGTTCTACTAAAAGCTCCCAGTTCCTTTCCGTACTCCTTAGACAATTTCTCGTAACCTTCAAGGGTTTTGTGCATGGCTTTGAGAGTTTCTAAATCATCTTTAGAAATCATCCAGCCCTTTGATTCCCATTCCCTTAAAAGGTCGGCAGAAGTAGCAATATAAACCCCGTTCTGAGGTCTATAATCAGGGGTGATAAGGTTTTGTGGAATAGGTGAAATATCCCCTTTAATGGCTATTTTAGGGTCGGTAGCAGTATCATTTTTCCCGCCTCCGAATATTCTGCCAATGGCGTTAAATATTCCCATTAGAAACCCCCCATCATCTGCATAACTAAACCGTCATATTGATAGGGTGATATGCCCTCAAGTTGTCGTAGGATGCGCTGTAATCGTGATATAATCGCTTTCATAATTAATCCTTCGTGATGGGTGGATTGATTAGAGAGACGGCTTTCTAGTACAGATACCGTCTCCTTTAATTTGTTTATTTGTTCAGTGATTTCTTGATAGTCATAACATCGACTTTCTGAGTTCTGACTGCCGTTTTTTTCTTGCTGTTCTGTTGGTTTGAAGTTGCACACTTCCCCAAATCCTCAACCGTTTTGTCCGGTGTCCCTTTGTTAGTTTTACCTAGGGTTTCAAGTTGAGAATTAATGATTTTTTGGAAGTCTGAATTAATGGCAGTTTGTAGGGTGTAGGCTTGCTGTAAACCGTTTAACTGTGATTGCAATAACCCAGTAATCAGAGCAACACTACCAGCTTCACCAATAGCCGTTCCGGTTTCAAACTGAACTCTGATATGTTCATTGGTCAAGCCTTCCTGAACACTGCCAACCGCCCCAATATGATCCGCTAGGTTCTGATGAACGGGGTTAGATAAAGCTAATTCTCGGAGCGCCGCCAAATCCGATTGACTAATAGCATCTTGATTTAGTCCTAATTCCTGAACAAGCGACAAGGCATTTTCCCCTAACTCGGATTCGATTTCTTCCCAGTCGATAAAGTCTTCTGAGTCCTCAATACTGAATGATTCCGGGGTTGGTTCTGATTTGGTTCCCTTGAGTGTTTGGGGTTTAGTTCCGGTGAGATGTTGCGCGATCGCAATACCCTCACCTTCAGTTAAATTATCCGGGTCAAAACCAAGGTCGAGAGCGGTTTTTATTAGCAGTTTCTCGTTAACTTTAAGCTGCTTCGATAAGTTTTGCATCATTGATTGTTGCATCTGTTTTCCGTTGTTGTTGGATGTCATTTCTGTAATTCTCCAGAGTGAATAGTTGACTGTTTTCGGTAATGTAATCCTGATAAGCATTTAGGGGGAGTTTCCGTGTTTTAATCCCTTCTCTCCAGGTGTGGATAATCTCTAAGCAATAGGCTTGAAAATCATTCCAAGGAGAGCCGGGACTGTAGAACTTGCGGAAATCAGGGGAGTGTTTTATTAACAGTTCTTCCCACTGGCTTAACGTTGTTCTACTGCGGTTTAAGTCCGTCGCTAGTTCCTTTTTATCCACATAAGGAACCGTGCCACGTTTCAAGGTTTTGAGCTTAACCCGTCTCCCTTTTGGGATAATTTCTGGTTCTATGGTTGTGGTCAACTTGAGTCACCTCGCAAATGTTGATTAAGGTTGATTAAATGCCCTTCACCGTCCCGATTAGGTAGGTTAGTTTGGCTATTGAGTTGTCAAGGTTCTGAGGGTTGGGCGGTATCCTAGAGTGCGTTAAGCGTTATCTAAAAGTACAACCTAATGTTTGTATGTTTAATTGTACTAATGAGAGTACGTTAGTACAAGATTTGAATGTAACAAATTATTAAGGGATGTACTGTAGGGACGTACAACACCCTTGAACGTTAGACTGGTACTAAAGACTGAGGTGATGAATGAGTATGAGGGAAAAGCCCGGATATAAACCAATATGTTTCTATATTGAGACTGAGAAACATAAGGAACTTAAAATAAAAGCTGTCCAAGCCGACACCACCTTAAATGACTATGTTGCAGACATCGTATTGAATTCAATGGGAAATGACACCGAGGAAGTTGAGGGTGAGTGCTGTCAGTTTCTCAAGGAACTACTGACTGAAAAAAACCCCAAGAATGGGCTAATCGTTAAGGTTGCCCATCTACTAGATGTCCGGCCAGAGAAGTTGAAAGAACTGCAAGATAGGTATAGGAAAGGGGGGGAAACGGATGTTAAAGCTGTTGCAATGCCCTAAATGTCAAATAGCCATAGGACGTGAAACGGTTCGGTTTTCCTTGCCGTCGCGTTCTATGGCTTTAGAGTTTGTTGGGTCACAGACTGATTCTATTATCCAGTTCCTTAATAGATGGGGATTGAGGGAAGCAGTTGTTACCTACTCAAGTGCTAATGGTGAAAAAAATATCCCTATTCCAGCAACCCTACAAAACGAGGAACCCGCCATGATTAGAGGTTTAGCAGACGTTCAATGGTTAAGAATTGCCGAGGAACTGTTAAACGAAACCCGTCCGACTTTCCTTGTCAGCATGACTAAACACCAAGATGAGGTGAAAGTTTAACAACCAATAGGGGGTAAAGACATAAATACATTGCTACTTTACAAAACTTTACATCGTGTCCTATTTTGCGCGGATCTCGGCTTTACCCCGTTAACCTATAGGCTACTGTTGTCAGATGGCAAAGGTTCCAGCGTTGGGTTGTGAAGATATGAGCGTATATTCACAGGGGTATCGTCAATAGGGGAAAGCAGAGAAAGGATGGAAACAGCCCCTCTAACCTGTTCGGGTTGAATTTCCAGATATTGCTGTAGTTGCTCAAGGTTGCGATGCCCTGAGACTTCCTGAATGGTTCGGAGTGGGATACCAGCATTACTCATCAAGGTTAAAGCGGTGCGACGCATTGAATGGGTACTAGCCCCATCAATCTCAACCCGGTCAAAAGCTTTTTTAAGAACCCGACTGGCAGAACGAGGGTTCAAATGAGTGGCTGGGTTGTCTCGGAACACACCACCGGGAAACAACCATTTTCTACCCGCTTCTGGTCTGTACTTTTCTAAATACCCCCTCAACTCATCAATCACTGGGATGGTTCGGGTCGCTAGTTTTCCCTTGGTGTTGGACTTCCGAAAGGTTAACTCAACTCTAACGTTGCCTCTCCTGTCGTAAACATCCAAGGTGTGAAGGGTGCAAGCTTCATTAATCCTTGCCGCCGTAAACAAACAGACAGCAAAAATTACCCTATCTCTGAGGTTGTTGAGTCCATCATTAAATAGGGTTTGAATTTCATCATGGGTTAAAATTTTAGCCTTGCCGTGCCTGTTTACTTTCACATAAGCACCCATACCCAGTTAAGAGGAATTGTTAGGGCTGTGGGTAGTGGCGATTCGCAAGTGGCTTAAAAAATCAACTTATCGGGTAAACCGAATCAACTCCTGTCTGATCTTCAACGGTAAGAAAGTTAGAACAGCGCCCAATAACTTACAAAGTATTGGGATAGGCGTTACGGATAAAATTTGACTGAAATTGTCCGATGTCCGTAGGCTTTAGCGGTATTTACAACCTCAACCACTACATCGGCAGGCGTGATTTGACCATTTTCAAAGTCTCGGACGACATTAGGTAGGTATTCCAACGCGATGTATTTACTCTCCTCATCGAGTTCAGAAAGTTTACTTTTGCTATTAATAGCCCTATATAACAAAAGTAAACTTTTTTTTACCACCCTGAACCCTATACCTAATCGGTCTTTGAGGCATTTAGATATCCCCCCTTTGGTGATACCCACAGCTTGAGCTATCGTGTCAATGGTTGCGACTACACCCGACTTAACCGATGACCATAAAGCCTCAATAATCCCCCGCTCTGTTTGGACACCTTTTGAAGCCGCGCCGGGTGCAATATCGTAAATATCCTCGATGATGATGGTGGCAGTAGGGTAGGCGAGTCTAGTGGCGCTTATGGTGTCATCATCCAGATCAGCGACTAAATAGCTGTGCAACTGTTCATCGGGTCGTAGATGTGCTCGGAGCCGTCCCACATCTTGAATTAATTCGGCTTTGATTTTCCGATTGACCCATCCCCCGTAACGTCCCGTGCGTTGATCCGGCGTAGGAAAATAACCCGTTAAAGTTTGGTATTCGGCGGCGACTTGTCCTAAGTTTGGGCACGGGTGCCCGACACTAACCATGACTTGAGTATTTAGGAATTGATTAGAGCCGCGAGTGTCCTTATGCCAATAACCCAGTTTGTGTCCCAAATCCTGGTAATTAGCTACCGCGCTCTTATGATCAATCAGTCCGATGTTTTGCCCTTGGTGTCGTTTGGCGATCGCATTAATAGCAACATTAATCCGTTCCTGCATCGTGTCGCGCCGTTGTTTACCCCCCCGACCCATTCCTTTAATAATGTGAATATGTAGGTTAGGAGTCGATTGTTTAACCTCTGATACCTCTAGGATTTCATTAAGACTAATCCCTAAAGATAAAGCATAATCTCGTTTATTTTGAGTGGCATCTAAAGCGATTGAGAGCCCCGCACTTTTGATAATATTCCGGTGACGTTTTGATAATTTAGTGATGATTAATTTACCGTTATCAATTCTTAAATTAATCCGTTTATTCCCGATTAAACAATCAATTAAAGCAGGTAGCCAAGGCGGAATTACATTGTCTTTAATTGCTTGCTGTTTTTCTTCAGGGGTCTGCAATCCGTTGATAAATTTAGCGTAATTTTCTAAAAGTTTGTAGCACTCATTCCTTAAATCAATTAATGATGGTGCTATAAAATTTTCCCCTATAACCTTGGTGGCTTCTGGGATTCCGTTAATCATTTCATAATGATAGATTGGAGTCCCCCAAACATTATCACAAGCTAACCAATCATCAGAATATAAATCAAAAATTAATTGATTTAATTCGTCAATAGTTGGCATTAATTCCACTACTTCCCGATGGCTGATTCCGTATCTATGTTTTTCTGTTGTCACTGCCAATAATCCTTTGTAAATCTCAACTAGGATAGGTCTTAATATCTTGAAAAGACGATGATCAGCCCTTAACTGAAGTTTACCAACCATCATCAAGACATCATTAATCTCAACAGTTATTTGATGAGTGTTTTCGATAGATAGGTCATCAAGAATTAAAATGTCATCTGATGATGGGTGTATCGAGTTGATGTCGGCACGAATCAACCTTTCATTAGTTAATGTGTACCGTCTGTTTTGCAAAAATAAACAACCTTGATTAAGTAATGGACACGATTGACAGATAGGAGAATCTTTACCACCAAAAGCAGATAATCCCATTTCTGCAACTGTTAAGAAGGTTTGGTTCTCAGGACAATTGCTAGGAATATCAGGGGATTGATTATTCTTAACCCTGACAACGTGAGATTTTCCTAAAGCAGTTTTGCGGTCAGTGTCATAATTTAACCCATTATGTCGGGCTTCTAAATCAACATAATTGGCTTCTACAGTTGCGTTAGTTGGGTTCCGATGATCAGGTGATAGGTAGAATATTCTGGCTTTATTCTCCTTGTCATCGGGGTCAATTCCAAAGGTTTCAAGTGTAGCTAACCCAGAATCAAACGATTTACCGTGACCCGCGGCGGTTGTGTCCAGAGTGATTTTAAAACCCCGTTCTGCCGCTTCACCGTATAAAGCTAAACGTTCCCCATTATTAAAAATGATTTTAGGACATCCCAACTGTCGCCACTCCTCAACTGTGGGCAGTTGTCCAGGGGTGTAAGGTAGTGAGATTAATTTCTGAGGTTTCCAGAGTACAATCGCGCTACATTCTATTTTTTGTTCTGGGATTATTACGGGTTTTGGTTCGGGGTTTTGTTCGGGTTTAACAGATTTATTTTTCTGGTTTACCCGACTGTAAAAACGTTTAACAATCCGTGCTAAATCGTTTTGTAATTCAGGTAATTTAAAGCGATTAAACCATTGTTCCTCACTCAATTCTCCCTGATCAATAACCTGATTATCCCATTCTATATAAGAGATAATCCGAGCATTATTAAACGTTTCTGTGTCGATTTCGTCAATGTCAACTTTATCTGATTTTGGTCTATCACTTTGTCCCCAATCTCTTATATAAAGGGTAACTCCGAGCTTTTTAAGGAATAGATACAATTCCCGATAAGCACCCATTACATGATGATTAGCTTTGCATCCAGTGTCAGGGTTTAAGATGTATAAATCAAAGTTTTTGGAATCAACAATAGCTTTAAATTCCTTCTTGGAGCCATGCCAATTAACACCCCCTGCACCCAACACATTAATATTGTGTAAATGCGCTGCGGGTAAGGGTTTTAATGTTCCCTCTATAATGTTTAAATCAGGGGAACTATTTAATTTTAAAAACTGTAATGGTAGTTCACCGGACACGCGGCGATCGCTACTTCCCCAAAGCCATTGATATTTTGGCTCCCGATCATCCCTAGCAAGCTGAAAGCCAATGATTAATCCTTTGATATTCCGAATAGGAATCAGAATTCCTGATCCGCTATTGGCTAGAGTTCCCTTGTCTCCCATCCCAGGGAAGTTAGGACTAATCGAGATCAGATTAAATTCTTGATAGCGGTCAACCGACTTAAACCCACGCTGATCAATTTGTTCATCAGTTAAGCCGCGACCGTGCAACTGTTCCCGATGTTTGGCACTCAATCCCAACTGTTTCAGGATTTTTCTGGCTTCTCTGTCTAATTGCTCATCTGTCAACGGGGTAATGTTTGAAGGTTTGGCGGCTTTGGGTTGCTGTTCCGGTCTGTATTCTTGACGCTCCCCCGAATAATCCCCGAATAATCCCCCCATACCTCCCCTGAGAGGTTTGAGATATTTCCATCCGGGTATGCTCCAATTGCTATCACCCCGTAGGCACATTATTAAATTATCTGAAATCTTGCAACCGTGCGTTTTTTCACAGATTGGGCATGGGTTACGCTTGCTTGAGGCGATGGCGTAGCCGCCGCCTTGCGGCATCGCCTTTCCTTTTAATGTGGTGTCGGTGGTAATCATGCCGCACCCCCTTGAATCGTTGAGAGGTGCTGATTATTGCAATCTATATAAATCCGTGTAACAGTTCTGATGAATATGTGACAGTTCTTAGGATTCCCCCCATTAACAGCCTCAATCATGTATTTAGTCCTCCGATGCCGACCTAACCCATTTCAAATCAGATTCCAGTACCCGTGATTCAGGGTATGGCTATCTATCAGTACCTCAACAATTTGGACGGCCGTTGAGATAGCCCAATTCCCTAATTCCATATTGAAGTGAATAATCTGGATAGTTTTTTTCAGGAATTTCTTGAGGTGTTTCTTGAGGTTTCGGTGTGCAATTCAGATAATTAGCTAAGAATCCTCAGTAATGGGATTGCAAATTGAAGCAACAAACAAAACTGATTTAGCGATCCGCCAGAAATCCCCTAGCCCCCAAGTTAGGGGGTTTTTATGAATGTTTCCCTTTAACAATTAGTCCAGATATATTGATTCATTTGCTATTCCTGTTATTTGTTATGTTATCCGTTATGTTATCCGTTATGTTATCCGTTATTTGTTATGTTATTCATTACGTTATTCATTACCTTAACGGGTCAATAAAAAACTAGACTGTAAGAAGTGCTTGATGGGAAACATCAATAAATATCAAAGCCTTAATAAAAATTTACAAATCTGTCCATGAGTTTAAATCGTTATCCTGATAACTGGAAGGAACTAGCTTTGGCGATTAAGGAATCAGCTAACTGGCAATGTCAACGATGTGGTCGTTTATGTCTAAAACCTGGAGAAACCTTACCCGATACCCTAAAACGTCGAGCTTATATGTTGCAAGTCCATCATTGGAATTGTGACCCTGGGGATAATCGTTTAGAAAATTTAGTGGCTTTGTGTAGTAGTTGCCATTTAGCTTACCATCGTAGAAGTCGTGGAAATATCTCGCCGGGGCAGTTATTCCTTGACTTAAAACTCTAAGGAAAAACCCGCCTGTGGAGAACAAAAAACCTAGCTAAGTACCAGAAAAACAAAGAATCCTTAGTGTTTTAAACTAAAGATTGAACCAAGAATCAAAAAATATTCACAATAAAAACTTAACGATTTATTTCAAGCTACATCTATTTATTGAATAGAGGATTGATAAAAAATTAATAAATTTAAAATAATTCACTCTTTGTGAGTTTTTATATTTTCCTTAAATAAAATAATTAACTTGAGCCAAAGATGGTATAATATGATTTTGAATTAAACCATTATAATTTATTCTCAGTGATTCAAACAAGCTTTTCGTTTATTGAAAATATTACTCCATCAACTTTGGTGAATCCAGTTTTTGCACGTCATGAAACCTTTCACCCCCGATTTGGTTGGCTTAAAAAAGGCTTTGATGCAGCAATTGAAAATCCAGAAATTTTTTTGGATGATGAAGCAACAGTGCGTTTGGGCGTAGGAAAAAATATGGTTCGCTCAATTCGCTACTGGTGTAATACATTTAAAGTTCTTGATAATGACAAACCTACACGATTTGGACAATGTTTATTAGGTAATCAAAGCTGGGATGCTTTTTGTGAAGATCCGGCATCTTTGTGGTTGCTCCATTGGAACTTACTTAAACCTCCTTGTAATGCAGCAGCTTGGTATTTTGTATTTCACTTATTTCAAGGGAATGATTTTACACAAAATGACTTATTTTTAGCTCTATGTGACTATCGAGATAGTTTGGGCGGGAAAATTGCTGATTCGTCTTTAGAAAAAGATATTACTTGCATTTTGCGGATGTATGTTGAACAATCTTCTAAGGATAAGCCCAGCGAAGATACTTTGGATTGTCCGTTTACTGAATTAGGAATTTTGCATACGGCGGGAGATACTAAACACTTTACGTTTCGTATTGGAGAAAAAAATAATTTACCCCCTGAAATAGTAGTAGCTGCCTGCTTGGAATATGCCGTCGGGGTAGGGGGTCAAAAAACCATTGCGATGCCCCGCTTACTCTATGATCCAGGTAGTCCTGGTATGGCATTTAAACTTATTGAAGGGGATGTTTGTGATGCCATTGAACGAGTTAGTCGTCACTTTAATTCTTTATTTCTTTCAGATACGGCTGGAATTATCCAATTTTCCTTTACTGCTGATCCTTGGCAATTAGCAACAGATATCCTAGAGCATTACTATCACAACAGAGGCAACAGAACTTCCAAATGAACAAAACACTATCTAACTATTTCAGTCTTAACCGACGTTATTCTCGCTCTATTAATTTAGAACGAGATTTAGAACGGTTAGATGCTTTGGAAGGTTACATTCTAACAGAACGTTCTGTTGATGCCCTCAGACGAATTATAACGGGCATGACAACCTCTGAAGGTCATCGAGCCTGGACAGTTACCAGCGTGTATGGAACTGGAAAGTCAGCCTTTGCTCATTATCTCACTGCATTGCTGGCTGATAATAAGAACCCGATGCGGCAAAAAGCCTTAGAAATTGCGGCAGAAACATTGGGGCAGGACAGTCCAGAATATAACGCTTTAAGTGAGCGCATCCCCAGTCAAGGATTATTTCGAGCCATTGCCGTTGCTCAACGAGAACCCATCAGCAATACCATTGTTCGTGCTTTATACCAGGGCGCTGATCTATTCTGGTCGCCCCAAAAACGATCCAAACTTTCAGTAGGCCGTAAGTTAACAGATTTTAATACTCAAGTCGCAACAGGCAGTACAGTGGACAGTCGGGAAATTCCCAAACTGATTAAGGAAATTCTTCAAGCGACCTCCACTGATATTTTCCTGGTTATTGACGAACTGGGCAAAAATTTGGAATATGCTGCCCGTAACCAAGGAGCAGAAGATTTATATCTATTACAACAGCTTGCGGAATTATCTACTAAGGAAGGCACTCAGGTTTACATTGTAGGTTTATTACATCAATCTTTTGTAGATTATGGTGAAAGACTAGCGGCAGTTCAACGTAGTGAATGGTCTAAAATTCAAGGACGGTTTGAGGATATTCCTTTTCAGGATTCTCCGGCTCAAATGATGCGCTTGATAGGCCAGGCGATTGATGGTTCTCAAGCTGATGCTATTCAATGTGCTATTTCTAACCAAACCCAGGAGTGGATTGAGCGTTTACCCAATGATATATTTTTAGATACGTCCCCTGAAATTCTGGCTTTCAACTATCCCTTACATCCTCTAGCAGCATTAGTGTTACCGATGCTGTGTGTACGATATGCTCAAAATGATCGCTCTCTATTTACATTTCTGACCAGTGCTGAACCCTACTCGTTCAAAAAATTTTTAGAAGAAACAACGGTAGGAAAAGATGTTTTACCCACCCTGAAGCTGGCTAGAATTTATGACTATTTTATTGAAGCAGTAGGAATGGGGTTAGCATCTCGGTCTAATGTACAACGGTGGGTAGAAATTCATGGTTTAATTACTGATGCTAAACATTTAGATGCTGATACTTTAGAAGTTTTAAAAACGATTGGCACGCTGAATTTAGTGACAACAACAGGAGCAATTCGGGCAACCCGAAGGTTAGTTACCCTAGCTCTGTGTGATAGTCCCAATTCAGAGAGCTTTGAGCGATGGGAAAAAGTAATTGAAAACCTTCTACAAAAAGGCTTAATTAATCATCGTCGGCAACTTGATGAGTTACGAATTTGGCAAGGTTCTGATTTTAACGTTGATTTGGAACTAACTGCCTATATTGATAAAGAGCGATCGCCCTTAGTAAAACTCCTATCAGATATTCGTCCTCTTAAGCCTTTAGTTGCTCAACGTCACAGTTATGAAAAAGGTACACTGCGTTATTTTGAACGATGCTATCTCGATACCACAGCAGACTTAACCAAATTGCAATGTTCAGATTCTAATTTTGATGGGTTAGTGGGTTACTGGATTGATATCGAACCTCCTACTGTTGTTCCCTCAAAGACCGCAGACGGAAAGCCTTTAATCCTTCTCTGTGCAGCACAGTTGGATGTGCTAAGAGCGCAAGCTAAGGAGTATGCAGCCTTGAAAACCATGAGGAAAAACGCTCCCGAATTGCAAAGCGATGGGGTAGCCAGAAGGGAAGTGCGCTATCGATTGCTGAAAGCAGAAGAATCCTTTGATGACTCATTAAATCGGGCATTTGATGTAGCGATTAATCAAAACCTTTGTTGGGTTGAAGGGCAACCGGAAAAAATTACCCATGTCACAGATTTCAATGCCAAACTTTCAGAAGTTTGTGATCGAGTTTACTTTGAAAGTCCGATTCTATGGAACGAGTTGATTAATCGTCGTGAACTAACCGCTCAAGGGGCAAAAGCAAGGCGGGAACTCATTGAAGCGATGCTTCAACACCCTGAGAAAGAACGATTAAGCCTAGAAGGATATGGGCCTGAAGTTAGTATTTACTATTCTTTGTTGGCTGAAACAGGGATTCATCAATTGGTGGATGGAGAGTGGGGATTTTATCCTCCCTCAGACACTTCCAAAATTTGGACATTATGGCAAGCAATTGAGGCGTTTTGCTTAGAAGCTAAAGAAAAACCTCAAACAGTGGCTCAACTGTATCAACTTTTATCCGCTCCCCCTTATGGTGTAAAACAAGGTGCCATTCCAGTAATTCTGGCTGCTGTACTGCTGTACCACGTTGATGATATTGGAGTTTACAAAGATGGTACGTTTGTCCCCGTCTTGGGGCCGGAACATTTTGAATTACTCGTTAAATACCCTGAACGATATGCAGTGAAGTATTTTGAAGTGGTGGGATTGCGATCTCAAGTCTTTCGAGAACTTGAAGCAATTCTGCGCCGACCAGATGCCAGGAAACAAGGAAAATTAAGAAATGCGACGTTACTCTCTGTAGTTACACCTTTGTATCAATTTGCCAGTAAGCTACCCGTTTATACTAGACAAACCAAACGTTTAAGTGCCCAGGCTCAAGCAGTATTAAAAGCTCTCCAACAAACAATTGAACCTGATGAATTGTTATTTAAGGAATTGCCCCAAGCCTTTAACCTTCCTCCGATTGGAACTGAGGAGGCTGAGGATGAGAACATAGCCAAATCATTACGCACTCAGCTTGTCCAAGTCCTACGGGATATTCATACCACTTATGATCGTCTGCTCAATGATTGTCAAAATCTGCTATATGAAGCCTTTGCAGTCCGAAGTGAAGAAACCAAGTTGCGGGAAGATTTGCGAGTGAGAGCTAACTATATTTCAGGGCGCTGCGTCGAATCAATACTAAATCGTTTCACACGAGCCGCAACAGATACAACTTCACCAGATCAACAATGGTTGGAAGCCTTGTTAATGATTGTGGCTGATAAACCCGCAGAATCATGGAAGGACGAGGATTTTACCTCGTTTGAGCTTAAGTTATCGGATATTTCCCGACGATTTAAAAATTTAGAAGCTTTGCAGAAAGAAGCGGCAACTCGAGGAGAAGGCTTTGAAGCCCGACGGATTACGGTGACTCGTCCTGATGGCCAAGAAACTCACCGCATGGTCTGGGTTGAAAATGAAACAACTGACCAGCTTGAAAATTTGGTGAATGAAGTTCTTCAAAATCCATTGCTCATCAATAATCCGCAACTTCAACAAGCTTTTATTGCTACGTTTACTGAGAAAGTCTTTGGAGTAACTTCGGAAGAAAATGTAACTAAAATTCACAATTCTCGACAGGCAAAGAAAGTTAAACCCAATCTTAACCAAGCATAAGTTAAGTTTTTAACAGTAATGCTTTACTAAAGTAGCTTTTCGGTGTTACTTTAAGAGAGTGAAGCTCTGGAATGTTAAATTGTAGAGTTTTATTCAGGGATTTACTGTAAGTTAAACAATGACACAGACAAAGGCAAGGCATATTTTGGGTCTGTCGGGTGGAAAGGACAGTACAGCCCTTGCTGTCCTACTACACAAGGAAATTCCAGACATGGAGTATTTTTTTTGTGATACCCATAAAGAGTTACCTGAAACCTATGAATACCTGGAAAGGATTAAAGCCCGTCTAGGGATTAAGATTGATTATCTGAATTCAGAACGAGGTTTTGACCATTGGTTGGCTATTCACGATGGATTGTTACCGTCGCCTCAAATGCGTTGGTGTACGGTCAAGATGAAGATAGAACCCCTAGAAAAGTTTGTAGGCAATGACTTAACTTATAGCTATATTGGGATTCGGGCCGACGAAAATCGGGAGGGTTATATTTCAACAAAGCCCAATATTAAGCCTGTTTTTCCCTTTAAGGAAAAAGGTTTGGTTAAACAAGATATTATTCAAATCTTAGAAGATAGTGGGATAGGGCTTCCTAAATATTATCAATGGAGAAGTCGTTCTGGTTGCTTTTTCTGCTTCTTCCAACGTAAGTATGAGTGGGTAATGTTGGCACAGGAACATCCAGATTTATTTCAACAAGCAGTTGATTATGAACAAAATCATGCAGATGGTCGCACCTATACTTGGACTGAAGGAGAAAGCTTATCTGAACTTTTAAAACGTAAGGACGAAATTATTGCTTATCATCAGAAGTCAATGGCTAAAGAAAAAAAGGTAGCTCCTAATCGTACTTTAGCTGAAGCCTTAGAAGCAATTTTAGAGAAAGAGGATGAACAGTTGCCTTGTTTAGTTTGTCATTTATAGGATTCAAAATCAAAATCATCTATGGATTTAAAAAACTATCATATAGAAATTTGTCATCATTTGGAATTAAACCTGAATCAATCACATTCTCAGTTAGATTTAGGGAAATATCATGTTTTTTCAAGTGATTTATTAGTATGGTCTAATATTTTAAAGAAACAGAGAACTGAAATGCAAGTCTTAGAAAATGTAGCTTATGAACTGCAATTTTCGGTTTTTCTCGTAACATCTGGACTTTATAGACAAGCATTTGCATCACTGAGGCTAGTATTAGAATTAGCTTTATCTGGAATATTATTTTCATCTGATGAGTTTTATTTTCGCAAATGGAAACAAGGTTTAGCAGATATATCATGGGCGAAAATTACACATGAAGATACGGGTATTTTTTCAACAATGTGGTTAAAAGCATTCTATAATGCAGAACCTGATCCAAAAGATAAAGAGGATATCACAGCAATTTCCAAGTTAGCCCAAGAAACATATCGACAATTATCAGGATATGTTCATGGGGGCAATTATACTTGGCCGACAAATAACTCTCACATAGTTTTCAATCAAATACAATTTGATTTATGGAAAAATTTATCTGACAACACTTCAAGAATTATACTTTATTCACTCTTAATTAGATTTAATCAAGATTTGTCCCCAGATAATCTAAGAGAACTAGAAGATTGTTTGCTCCATAATATTGATGATCTAAAAATTACTAAAATAATTTTAGAAAGACCTTTATAATTTAATAAGAGGATATTAAAAAATATGTTTTATTTTAGAACTGAAAGTATTAGAGATGAAGAAATCAAGAAGATTTTTGTATCAACTGATTTAGAAAGAAAAATCATTGATACTTTAAAATCTCAAAATCCTACTGTTTTACAAGGGAGTAGGGGAACTGGCAAGACTTTTTTATTGCGTATGTCAAAAATTGAATTAAATGATAATTTTAATAAGGAAAGAATATTACCTATAGATCTAAGTTTATCATCAGCTACACTTATTCAAACTAATGATCCACATCAATTTGCAAATTGGATGATGGCAAAAATATGCAAAAAATTATACAGAGAACTTGTTTGTAAAGGTTTTTTGGTAGAAAATGTTCCCAGTACAAAATTACTTTTAAGTAATAATTTAAGTACAGAGTCTCTTGCTTTAAAATTTAATGATATAACCAAAATTTATGAAGATTCTTATAGAATGCAAGATAAAAATATTGATACTTCTATAATTGATGATATTCCTGAAATAGAAGATTTTTTAGAAATCGTTGAACAAATATGTGGATTTTACAATATAAAAAGGGTATGCTTTCTTTTTGATGAAGCTATTCATATGTTTAGACCACAACAACAAAGAAACTTTTTTTCTCTTTTTAGACAATTAAGAACTCCATATATTGATTGTAATGCAGCCATTTATCCGGGTGTGACTTCTTATGGTGATTCATTTGAGATATCTCATGATGCAAAGTTGATAAGTCTTGAAAGAGATATTAAAGACAATGATTATTTATCCACCATGCAACAAATTGTTTATAAACAAGCAACTGATGAAAAAATAAAAAAAATAGAGGCTGAAAAAGGTAATTTTAAAATTCTTGCTTATTCTGCTAGTGGAAATCCTAGAATATTACTTACAATTTTGGACAAATGTGATAATTTAAAATGGGAAACGATAAAAAAAGTTATTAAAGATTTCTACGTTGCAGAAATTTGGGCTGAACATTCAGGCTTAGGTGACAAATATAAAGGACATCGGGATATAGTTGATTGGGGCAGAAATTTCCTCGAAAAAGAAGTTATTCCTAAAACTAAAGATAAAAATGATCGTAGAGCAGTGGATCAAAAATCCACCTGTTATTTTTGGATTCATAGAGATGTACCTGAAGTGGTAAAAGAAGCTCTAAGACTTTTAGAATATACAGGTATTGTCAGAAAAAATGGAGAGAGAATAAGGGGAACTAATTCTCAATTAGGTACTCGTTATGAGATCAAATTAGGATGTATTCTAGCACTGGGACAATCAAAGGAGGGATCTAATAAGATAATTGATAACTTAGATAATTATTTACTTACTGAGTATGGAGCAAGAAGTGATCATTTTAATCCACTTCCAGAACCAATTAATTTAGAATCCGACTCAGAGATACAACAAATAATTGATAAGCTACTTCAAAAATCAATTAATGAGTTAAAAAATCTTACTAATTGGCAAAAGAAAAGACTTACAGAGAATAACTTTAATACAATTGAAGATGTTTTAGAAGTCCTTGAACAAGAAATTATTGATAAAATTCATGGTGTAGGAGAAGTTAAAGCAAGAAGAATCCAAAATGCAGCAATAGCTGAAATTTTAGAATATCTTTCTGGTTAGATATACTTTGACTTATGTTTAAATTTAATGTCCAACAATTAATGATTAATTGGGAGAATTTTAGAGTTTGAATTTCAACGACCTACTATTAAAAGCAGATGAAGACACATTACAACAATTATTGGGTAGTGCAACTTTTCAATTGCTCAAACTCCTAGAACCCAATTTAGTCCATCCTAGTAAACTCAGAGAAATTCTCTTAACCCTTCATACTCCAGAAGAACTACTCCTATCCAAAGAACAGCGCAATTTGCTCTTTGATTTAATTACCCCAGAACAAGCGAAAATTCTTACTGTCGTCTTAGAAGCCACTGAAGAACAAGACCCATATCAAGCATTAAAAAAAGTAAAAATTAGTGGATCATCAGAAGCAAAAAAATATCTTTTCAATTTCTTTGAAGTACCCATTCCATCCAGAAATCAAAATACAACTGAAACCCCTGCAATTATTGAAAATACTCCGCAATATCCTTTATTTACTCACCAACGTCATGCTGCTAAACAAGTTAAAGATTATCTTAGTAAGCCCCCTCGCCGTGTGCTACTTCACCTTCCTACGGGTGCTGGTAAAACCCGTACAGCCATGAATATTATTGCAGATCACCTCAGAAATAATGAACCCACTTTAGTAATTTGGTTAGCTTATAGTGAAGAACTCTGTGAACAAGCAGTTACAGAATTTAAAAAAGCATGGGACTGTTTAGGCGATCGCCCTATCTCAACTTATCGCTTCTGGGGTAGCCATGATTTAGACTTAGAACAAACTCAAGATGGCTTAGTCGTAGCAGGATTAGCAAAAGTTTATAATGCTGCTAAAAAGAGTATTCGGTTTATTAATCAACTCGGTGTATGTTCTTCCTTAGTCATTATAGATGAAGCCCATCAAGCGATCGCCGAAACTTATAAACTGGTGTTGGATGCTTTGGTAATTCCTTACGAAAAAAACGCCTTATTAGGATTAACCGCTACACCTGGAAGAACTTGGGCAGATATCAACACTGATGCTCAACTAGCTAAATTCTTCGCCCACCAGAAAGTTACCTTAGAAATTGAAGGTTATGACAACCCGATTGATTATCTAGTTGATCAAAAATACCTTGCTAAAGCTAACTATCGATCTTTATTTTATGAAACGGGGATGGAACTAAACTTCCAAGATCTTAATCGGATTAATGCTGAATTAGATATACCCCAATACATTCTTAATCGGTTAGCAGAAGATGAACAACGTAACCTCTGTATTATTCTGGAATTAGAAAAATTAACCCAACATCATCAACGAATTATTTTTTTTAGTACCTCCGTAGAACACGCTCAACTGATTGCCTCCATTTTGCGTTTAAGAAGCTTTAAGGCTGATGCAGTGACTGGAAATACCCCCAAATCAGAACGAGAGCGGATCATTCAAAGTTTTAAAGATAATCAGCCCCAACCTAAGATTTTATGTAACTACGGCGTTTTAACCACTGGATTCGATGCACCAAAAACCAGTGCAGCCGTTATCGCCCGTCCCACCAAATCCCTTGTTCTCTATAGCCAAATGGTGGGTCGTGCAATTCGAGGACTCAAAGCCGGAGGGAATGCTACTGCTGAAATTATTACTGTTGTGGATAGTCAACTCCCTGGCTTTGGGTCAGTTGCATCCGCTTTTCACAATTGGGAAGACATTTGGAGGAAAAACCCATGAATACTAATCCCCATGATATTGTTCCGGCTCACCTTGCTGTTCAAGCAATGCGAGATAATGGTTATAAAAATGCTGCCTATGCGATCGCTGAATTAATGGATAATGCCATTCAAGCAGGTGCATCGCAGGTAGAGTTACTCTGTGGTGAACGGAAACAACAAGTAGAGGAAAGAAAACGTTCTCGGATTGAACAAATCGCCGTATTAGATAACGGTTGTGGTATGAATGCTACCGTTTTACGTCTAGCACTACAATTCGGCAATGGTACTTATTTAGATGAAAATAAACATACTGGAATCGGACGTTTTGGTATGGGTTTACCATCTTCCTCTATTTCCCAATGTCAACGGGTAGATGTCTGGTCATGGCAAAATGGGGTAGAAAATGCTCTTTACACTTACCTCGATTTAGAGGAAATTAAAAATCGTATTATGAAAGAAGTACCTGAACCCATTCATAAACCTATTCCGATTACTTGGACAAAAGTAGGTCAAAATTGGGGTCAGAATGGCACATTAGTCGTTTGGTCAAAAATAGACCGTTGTATGTGGCAAACTGGCAAAGCTATTATCAATAATTCAGAAATTTTAATCGGGAGAATGTATCGAAAATTTCTCAATAGTGGTCAAGTAAAAATTCGGATGGTGGCATTTGATTTAGGTGATCTACACAATATTATTACTCAAAAATATGCCTTGCCTAATGATCCAGGTTATTTAATCGAAGAAACCTCTTGTCCTGAACCATTTAAGAATCAGGCAATGTTTCAAATTTGGGCTGGAGATACATCCTATGAAACGACTTTTACGATTAGCTTTCGAGAAAAAGAACATGAAGTTAAAGTTCGCTTTTCATACGCTAAAGAAGAAGCTCGGATCATCGAAGGAGTAAGTAATGCCGGGAGTACACCTCACGGACAGCACGCCAAGAAAAATATTGGTGTTTCTATAGTTCGGGCAGGTAGGGAATTAGAACTTGATATAGGAGTAGTTAATGGTTATGAACCAACAGAACGTTGGTGGGGAATTGAAGTAGAGTTTCCTCCATCTCTTGATGATATTTTTGGTGTCACTAATAATAAACAATCGGCTCGTAATTTTAGTGAACTTTTGCAATTTGATATCGAAACTTTACTAGAAGATGGTAAAACCATTACTCAATTAAAAGAAGAATTAAAGGAAGATGAAGATCCAAAAAGTCCTCTTTTAGATATAGCCCATAAAATTACTACCCAATTAAGTGTTATTCGTGGCTTACTCAAAGCACAAACCAAAGGGACTCGTACCAGTGAAAAGCGTCACGACCCTTACAAACCTCAAAAAATAGCTACTACCGTTACCAAAGAGCGTAAAGGGCAAGGCTATAAAGGTAAAAGTGATGAAGGTGAAAAATTGCCTAAAGAAGAACGCAAACAGGAGATTCAAGAAACTTTACAAGAGGAAGGCGTTACCAAAGCACAAGCAGAATTATTAGCAGCAACCACGGTAGATGATGGCTTAAAATATATATTTGCTGAAGCTCCTATTGATAGTCCAGCTTTTTTCTCAGTTAAACCTAAAGGTGGTGCAATTATTGTCACCTTAAATACCGATCATTCTGCCTATCGCAATTTAGTTGAAATTTTAGAGGAGGATGTAGATAAAGCTGATATGGATACTTTACGTTCTCGCTTAATTAACTCGTTGGAGGGGTTAAAATTACTATTAATGGCATGGGCAAGATATGAGGATGAACAGCCAGATGGTAAGCGTAAATCTGATGCTCAGAATACTCGTATTGATTGGGGGAAAATTGCGAGACAGTTTTTAGAGACTGAGTAATCTAATTTCAATATTCTGCATTAATTTATTTAGTAATGCAGAATAGTTACACCAGTATTAAGTAAGATTTTTTTATAAAATCTTCAATTGACTTAGTAAATAAAAGGAGAAAAATGATGGCTGAACTATTAACAAAATCATTATTTATTTCTGGTTTAAGATGTTCTAAAAAAATGTGGCTAGAAATAAATAAATTTGAACAAGAGCCTACATCTTTAGCACAAAAAAGACTTATAAATCAAGGATTTGAAGTTCAAGAAAAAGCCCGAAAAATATTTCCTGATAGTTATTTAATAGAAGCACCATCATTTGAAGCAATTCAAAAAACGAAAGAAGCTCTTGATTCAAATATTGATTGTTTATTTGAAGCCACTTTTCAATTTAAAAATATTTTAGTTCGTTGTGATATTTTACAAAAAACAACAGATGGCTCATGGGATTTAATAGAAATAAAATCTTCTGGTTCAGTTAAAGATGAACATATTGATGATGTTGCTATTCAAAAATATGTATTAATTAATTGCTTATTACCTATTAATCGAGTAAAACTAATGCACATCAATACAAAAACTTGCTTTTTTCCAAAATTAGATAATCTTTTTATTATTGAAGATATATCTCATGAGGTAGAAAAGAAATTACATGAGTTATCTATTGAATCAAAAATCAACGATTTTCAACAAATAATTAGTAATAATATAAAACCTGAACATCCTCTTGGTAAACATTGTAATATTCCTCATGCTTGTCCTTTTAAAAGTCATTGTTGGAAAGATGTACCCCAAGCCTCAATTTTTACAATTCCACGTTTATCTACAGAGAAATTAAATCAATTGATAGAAAAACAAATATTTGCCATTGAAGATATTGATAATCGAATTAAACTGACTTCAAAACAACAAGAATATGTTAATTTGATTATCCGTGAGCAACCTGATATTGATTATAAAGAAATAGGAAATGCTCTATCCGAACTAAAATATCCTTTACATTTCTTTGATATAGAAACGCATAATCCAGCTATACCAAGATTTGATGGATTAAAACCTTATGAACAATTTATATTCCAATATAGTTGTCATATTTTACAAGAAGATGGAATCTTAGATCATTACGAATATCTCCACACAGATACTTTAGATCCCAGACAATCTGTAATAGAGTCTTTAATTCATCATATTCAACCTACTGGAACAATCATTGTTTATCATAAATCTTTTGAAGGCAGTATTATTAAAAAGTTAGCTCAAGACTTTCCTGAATATGAAGAAGAATTATTATCTATTGTAGAAAGACTTTGGGATCTGGAAGAAATATTTAAAAAATACTACAAACATCCAGAATTTTATGGTTCAACTTCAATCAAAAATGTTCTCCCTGTTTTAGTTCAAGATTTAAGCTATAATGATTTAGAAATTCAAAGAGGAGATGCTGCTCAAGCTATTTGGGATTCAATGATTATTTGTTCTAATGAAAATCAAAAACTTAAAATGATAAAAGACTTAAAAGACTATTGTGCATTAGATACATTAGCAATGGTAAGAATTTATCAAAAATTACTAGAACTTTGTTATTGATTTATAGTAAGAAAATTAAATGTTTACCAAATTATTAGGAACAACTTTGGAAAAAATATGTAATACTGCCCAAATAGAAATTCTCCTTGTTGCTCCCTTTATTAAAGCACCTGTATTACAACAAATACTCACTTTCATAAAACCAGAAATCACTATCAAATGTGTTACTCGTTGGCTTCCAGAAGAAATCATAACAGGAGTTAGTGACTTAGAAGTATGGTCAATTATTCAATGCTATCCCTATGCTTCCCTATGGCTGAGAAATGACTTACACGCCAAATATTATCGAGCAGATGATCAATGTTTAATTGGTTCAGCGAACTTAACTGCTAAGGCTTTAGGATGGTCAAATCAACCTAATTTAGAACTACTGGTTCAACTACCAGCTAATCAGCCATCTCTACAGCAATTTGAACAAGAATTATGGAAAAACTGTTTTCAAGTCAATGCTCAATTATATGAACAGTATTTAAAAGTAATTAGCCAACTTCAAAATCAAAATCTATCAATTAATGACCTAATATTACCACTTAAGTCAGATTTAGACATTGCCATTAATGACCTTTGGCTACCTACCTCAAGAAATCCAGAAGAACTCTACCTTGCTTACTCTGGAAAAATAGATAAACTAACAAATATAGCTTATGAAATGGCTATTAATGACTTAGATTTTCTGTCTATTTATCCTCATCTTAATAAAACTACGTTTAATGATTATGTTGGTATTTTACTCTTACAAAAACCTATAATTCAACAAATAGATAGCTTTGTCAAAACTCCTCAAAGATTTGGTGCTGTTCGAGACTTTTTAGCCTCTTTACCTTGTGCTAAACTTCCCAATTTTAACCCTGAACGCTCATGGCAAACCTTGATGCGATGGTTACTTTATTTTTTGCCTTCACGCTACGCTTTATCTGTTCCTAATTATTCTGAAGTTTTTTATCGAATTAACACAAAAAATGACACTAACAGAACAACATCGGATTTACCTTGATTACCATGCTACTACTCCCGTTGATCCTAGAGTAGCGAAAAAAGTTATGTATTACATGACCACTGCTTTTG
>NZ_LR882953.1:0-15761 GCF_904830935.1 Planktothrix agardhii | reverse complement strand
CCTGGGTTAACGACGAACAGAGGAAACTTCTAATTTAGGTTCTTGTGCAACCATACTTTTACTCTCCTAAATATGTTAAACAGAGAAATTCTCTCATATTCACACACGTTGTGAATGAGTTTGATTTTGAAGGAAAGATAGATGATAGGGTCATGTTGAGTCGGGTTTGAGACTAAATCACAGGATTTTGACTATAGATTTAATCTCAAGATTTGATAAATCTTCAATTGTCATACGTCAATCTGTTGCTTCCCAAAAATATGTTTTTTATGGCTTCAGATTTAACAGTGACAGATAACATAACCTATCGTATTCAAAGGTCTCCTCTTTTGATGCAAGAACTCACTCGCTTTTACAGAACTTTACCCAAATTGCTTTTAGTGATTATGACTATAGCTGAAGATGCATTTAATATCAAGTCAATTTAAATACCCTTAATATAATAATTATTTACCCAGTAAATTTGGACATCAACTATATAGAGGTTGTATTTTACGACTTAATATAACTCTTACAGATGACTACTAAAGGGATAAGTCTCTAAAGCGACCCATGGTGGGCAATAAGGTTAAATTTAGTTGCTGGGCTACCCACCAATACACGGAGGTATCCGCAGGGACTACTGGACACTGTGTGATCGCTTCTAGACTAAGTAAAATATCTAAAGTCCTTGCTCCTGTCCCGACGATGGCGATCGCTTCACAATCAGGAGCCTTTTCCTTAACTGATTGAACGGATGCTTTGATCAGATTTGCCAATGCCTCGACTGGATTATCCAAATCAG
Organism: Planktothrix agardhii; assembly: GCF_904830935.1. Lineage (NCBI taxonomy): Bacteria > Bacillati > Cyanobacteriota > Cyanophyceae > Oscillatoriales > Microcoleaceae > Planktothrix > Planktothrix agardhii. The sequence continues at coordinate 14,977 of NZ_LR882953.1, read as the reverse complement.
TATACCGAAAGTGCTCTTCTGCGTCCTCTGGATTGATCTGCTTAACTAAGCCTTGCTGATAAAAATTAGAAGCATGGATAACGTTAAAACCACATAGCTCCATAAAATCAGTAAATCGTTTATTCCACGTTTGACTGTAGAAAGTTGTCGTAATAGCAATCCTATTAGCCTGGTGTGCTCGTAATGCCTCAACAACTGCCAGGGTAGTCATGATTGTAGGAAGATTAGTTGCTGAGGCGATACGCTCATTTCTACGCCAAGCCTCTGATTCTGATGTCACATTAACCCAGGTAAAAGGATTACCGACTTGGACCACCACAGAGCAACCTGCAGCTTGTAAAGTACGAGCACAGAGACAGAGTTGTTCCGCCAGAACTTCTGAGGCAAGGTTTTCAAAGGAAAAATCAAAATCTGGCAATAATGGGATTGCCTGCTGAGTTAATACGGGTTCTTGAATAACTGTAGTAAATTCATAGGGTGCTGGGTCTAGCCAGGCAGGAGGACTAATGAAGCCCACCGCCGGTAATGAGGAGACATTCCCAAGGTTTAACGAGGGATGCTGATCTCCAGTCTGACTTTGTTGGCTATCAGGTGAACCACTAATCATCTGTCCGCCCTCCAGGATACCCCCGCTTTAGCGGTGGGAGGAATGGAGGGTAGGGGTCTATAATCCATAACAATAAATCTCCTGAATAAATATGGAATATTGAAAAAAAAGCTGGTTTTTGTTTTGTTTTCAGGAACCAGCCAAAACCCGACTCCTATTTCTAGGGTGATGTGAGCCTCGACAATGTTAGTGGCCGGTACTATCTCAAAGGCACTGTCTCCCAAATGACTGTTTAACCTTTGAGTTTTAGAGCTACAGACTGGCTACGCATCCGTAGGTAAGAACTTAAACACTTACCACTAACGTAGGTATTACTACCTTAGTCTGGTCAACTAGGGCTGTATTTCAAGCCCCCGCTTTAGCGGTGGGTTGTTGACTTTTTATGTCCATTGATTAAAACTAGATTTTTCCTTAACGATGGCACGATTGTGATCAGTGTTGTGGTTCCTTGACGTAATCTTCTGGTACATTGTTATACCAGTTCCAGTTTTGACTATCACTTTCAAAACCAGATGTATAGAGTCCATCCTTGATAGCAGAATCAGGCAGTTTTTTCATTGGAACACAACGATGAGAATCAGGTTTATCCTCTGATGGTCGATTAATTAATGCATTGTAATGACCATGCATCAAAATGCGGACATCTCCCGTTTTATTCTCTAGGGAGCCATGAATTGTGTTGCCATGGAAGAAGAGTACATCACCTGTTTCCATTTCACAATCTACTACTTTCAAATGTTCTAATGCTCGATTTATCTGCTTTGGATCGCAACGGACTTTATCCGAATTACCTTCGCTTATATGATCGATACGACCTAAAAGATGAGACTTCTCAATTACTTGTACACAGCCATTATCTTTTGTGTTTCTATTTACAGCTATCGAAAAACTTGCAAACAGATCAGGAAAAGGACAGCCATCGTAGTACCAACCGGGAAAACCTTGATGCCAATAGACGATTGCATCATCATAAGCTGCTTTTTGAACGATTTTAGAGTACATAAAATAACAAGATTTTCCTGTAATCGCTTCAGCGGCAGAAACCATTCTAGCAGTTTGGGTGACAATACTCACCAAACTATCATTTAAGCCTGCCCATACTGATGCACCCCAAGTCTTGCCATCATTATCAATTACCGGTTTGAAGACCTCTTTAAGTTTTGGATCAGATTGACAAACGGCACGAACTAATTCCATTTCTTCTGGATCAAAAAGTTGGCGGACAATAACATAACCATTTTCACGGTAAAAATTTAGTTCATCCTTAGTCAAAGGACGAATTGAAATTGGTTCATCAAGTTTTTTAGGTAATGCAGTTTTTGTATTATTCATGGGAGTTTGATTTAGTTAAACTAAGAAAAATATATAACATAAAGATAGCCATTTTACCAACCTTATATTTATATTTTTAGACCCGTTATAATTATTTAGTCAGAGAAAGCATAATCCAAGATTTTTTTGCGCTCTGCTTGGGAAAGTTGATAGTTTAAGCCTCCAGCTTGATTTTTGTTCATTAAATCGAGAATATCCTGTTGGTATGCTGTATCAATTTTTGCCTCTTGACAGCGTACTGGACTACCTAAACTGGCAAAGAAATTTTCAATGGCATTGATTGTCATATCCACATCGTTAGTATCAAACAAACTTTCACCTAATTTGACAATGCGATGCTTGGCACGATCGCGCATTACTTTTAACCAAGCAGGATAGATAATTGAAAGGGTAGCACCATGAGCCGTATTAAAAAGCACTGACAAATTATGGGCTAATATATGAACTCCCCAGTCTGGTGAACTACGACCATAGGTTGTCATATTATTAAGTGCATTCGTAGCTGCCCACATAATCTTAGAGCGTAAATCAAAGCTACCCATATCATTCATTAATGCTGGACCATAAACAAGTGCTTCTTGAATAATAGCAATGGTAAAACGATCAGATAAAGTTGCATCCCCCTCTCCAAACCACGCTTCGAGACAATGGCAAATAAGATCAACAATGCCATAGGCCGTATAGTTGGTTGGCACTGAGAGTGTATAACTCGGATCGAGATAGGAATGGGTTGGATACATAAAGTTATGCCTGAATCCGAGTTTTTGTTTTGTGTAAGGATTTAGGATGACTGCCGCTGGGTTCATTTCTGTCCCTGTGGCAGCCAATGTTAATATAGCCAAAATGGGAACGGCTTTTTGGGGTTCATGATTACGAGTCATGATTGTCCACGGATCACACTCATCCGCCACACAAATTGCAATAACTTTTGCCGCATCAATAACACTCCCACCACCAATCGCAACTACCATATCAACACCATTTTCCCGACCTAGTTGTGCTGCTTTAGAGACACACTCAACGGTAGGATTTGCATAAATTCCGCCACACTCCGTTATTTTGATGTTGTGTTGTTTAAGCTGATCAACTGTATCGAAGTAACTTCCATTTTTGAAAGCAGACCCACAACCATAAACCAGCAAAGCATGGCAGCCTATTTTTTCGGCGTGCTTACCTAATTCGTTTACGGAATTTTGTCCAAAATGGAGTTGTGTGGGAATATATGCGGTAAAATTGTTCATTGCTATTTGTTTTTACATTATTAAATTAAAGAGCTATTTATTACCGGTGTCAATATACATTTCAAATTTTTTAATATATTTAAAAAATGTTTGATTGACGTTGGTTAAATCAAGGTTAAATTCTTCCAATGAATAACCATACTTGCCGTGTTTATATCGAGGGTTGTTTTTCATATATTGTTGTACATTTTCCTCCATGGTTTGAGTCAATTCATAGCCAAAGTGGTTATAAATTTGTCGTACAGTTTCGAGAGGATTCTGTACTAATTGACTGAAATGAACATCATAAATTCGTTGTTCTTCAATCGTTTCCCGTGCTTTCATACCTTGTTCAACTTGATTAGAGAGAATTTCTAATATTTCGTGACCAATAGCTTGTAAATCAAGGTGATCGGAATATACAGGTCTAAGATTTTTAATCAGGTGGCAGTAGGAAGCTACCACCTGTGCTGGATCACGATGGGTTTGAATGAAACAGGCATCTGGAAAAACTGTTTTTAAGGCAGATAGATCCCCTAAATGGAAAGGATTTTTCAAAACCCAGCGATGAGAAGCAAAACGCCAATCTAAAAGCTGGAGTTGTTGACGGTAATACTCATAAACCGCAACCATATCCTGGTTTCTCAGCCAAGCCGTATAAGACGGGATTTGAGTTAAGAAACTAAAGCTGGTGCAGGCAAAATCATTCTGCAATAGCCAAACACACTCTTCTGGGGCACAAGCATCGTATTTATGCATGGCTGTGGATTCTGGAGTAAAGAACTCATAGTTCTTAAAAGCATCTTGGGTTTGCTTGATGCGGGGATCCTGTCCAGAGGTTTGAGGATCAGGTGAGGGGTAAGGAATATATCCCTGCCACAAAGGTAGCCATCGGACTGAGGGATCCTGACAAAGTAAGTTGTGCAAATAGGTTGAACCTGTACGAGGTAATCCAAAAATAAATAAAGGTTGCTTAATTGGAGTATTGAGAATATCTGGATGGCGTTTTAGTTCGGCTTGAATTTGCAGGCGGTTAGACAGTAGCCGAATGATTAATTCTTTTATAAACTTCTGCCCCATTAGATGCAATTTTGCTTCCTGCTGGATTGCCTCTAAAAGTTTTTCAAGACCGGTTAAGAAATGGTCATCTCCAAAGTCCTTTAATCCGGTTTTTTCTTGAGCAGTAGTTAATAATAAGTCTTGACTCAGGTTATTGACGGTTAGAGATTTTTCAGCAGAAGAGGCTGTTTGCCCTTGTCTGGTCTGGGCATATTTTTGAATTGTTTGAGATAAAACCTGGATATGGGGTTGATGCCACATGGTGACGTGATCTCCTGGCACTTCCTCAAAGATAAGATGAGGAATCACTGCAAACCAAGGTTTTTCATGGAAGCGATCATGATAAATATCACGAATTTGCGCTGCCATATAAACCGCTGTGCCGTCATATTTCTTCAACTGATAATTGACATTCATAATGCGTAGCTCAACGAAAATTGCCCAGAATTTTTGCCATTCTTCATTGGTAGAATTGACAGGCATCATCTCTTGAATCCAAGGAGAATGGTCGAGGAAATACTGGAACCGTTCTTCAAAACTATTGAGTTGGAGATAATCATTTAAGTGACTTTCGCCGTTGGCTTTTGGTGTCCGCAGATCAGAGTAATACAGCATTGTTTCTAAATCTGTGCCGAAATCGGGGTTATGCCAATTGGGTTTGTCGGCATCCGTCTCCCAGTGAGGTTTATCGATCAGGGCGAGAAAGGCTACTTTTTCCCCTACAGCCGTCAGTTGTTGTGCCATTTCATAGGTAGCATATACCCCACCGCTGTAACCGCCTAAGAAATAAGGTCCCTGGGGTTGTACTTGACGCACTGCTTCTAAGTAGTAGGTAGCAAGTTCTTCTATAGTTTGGCAATGTACTAACTCATCTGTCCACTTGGGATGCTGAATGGCGTACAACGGTTGATCTGAGGGTAAGCAATTAGGCAAATTAACATAGTTGTGTATTGTCCCTGCAATGGGATGCACCAAGAAGATTGGTGTTACTCCGGCACTCCCTTGGCGGAATTTAACAATACAGGAGGGCAATTGAGTTGAGGTTTCAGCCGACTCAGGATCAATAATTTGAGCAAGTTCCGCAATAGTATTTGAGTTAAGTAGATCGTTAATGGTCAGATCTTTTTTCAGCGTTTGTCGCAGTTTTTGCAGGATCTGTACAATGATCAGGGAATCACCACCTAAGTCAAAGAAATTATCATCAATGCCAATCCCCTTAACTCCTAAAACCTGTTCCCAAATGACAGCGATCGCTTTTTCCGTTTCTGTTTGGGGGGCAGCAAACTTCTGACTTAACTGTGGTCGTTCAAATAAAATCGCAGCTTCCAATTCGTCTGCTGCATCAGCTTGTTTCAGCAAACTCCTTTGATAGTCAACACCAAGAGTTGAAACTATAATTTGTGGCATCTGGCTTTGTAGTGTTCGCACTAAACATTCAACCCCTTCTTCCGGTAGAATAGCAGATTCTAAGGTTGCTTCTAGTTTTTGGGTTTGTCGCTGTTTTGCTTGCCGTGCATCTTGATTTTCTTTAATACTATAAGCAGAATCTGTATATTTCAAAACGTAGTTGTCTATGACCACAACCTCGACTCCATCGGGGCTTATGAACGATAGGTTAATGCTCCAATCTCGCCCTTTTAAAGTACGGCTTGTATAAGAATAAAATTTGCCTGGCAGTGCCCCTTTCATTTGCACCCGCTCATAGAAATAGGGTAAGTAAGTGCTGTCTGCCTTGAAAAAGGGTAATTGACTGGTGAGTTCATTAGGTAGAACATCTGCCACTACATAGGTCGCCGTATCTACCATGGAGGGATGGAATTTATATTGTTCTAAATCATGGGCAAACTCGGCTGGAAGTTCCATGAGAGCTAAGTTATGATCGTCATTGGCTTTCCGCCATTTGATATTACTAAGCCATCGAGGACCATAGTGAGTATAGTCCGGTAATGCCTGTAAATCGGGAACGATCATATTGACATTGCAACTAGCTTCCAGTTCGTTAATATCATATTTCACAGTTTCTGGAAAATTTGGTGGCACAATTTTTCCTTGGGCGTGTTCTACCCATTCACCCGAATCAGCATTTAAGGTCTGAATCGAAAATGACATTTTTTCTGATGCAACTTCTGGTTTTAAAATAACCCGCAGTTCTTTTTGGTCGCCTTCAATAAATAAGAACTGTAGAAAATAAACATCTTGTAACTCAACTGTGGACTCGCCACTGTGAAGTTCATAAACTGATCGGGCAATCTCAAGATAAGCCGTTCCCACCAAGCTAGGTAAATTTAAAACTACGTGTTCACCAACAATCCAGTGTATTTCGGGTTTAAGTATCCCCATATAAACTGCCTGGTTTGTCTCAACAATGCACTTATCAAATAAATGATGGTTAAGGGCTTTAATTTCCAGAATTTTATTATCGAGTCCATACTGAGCCGTTTCTACAGCCATCCCCACCTGCTGCCAGGCATCCCAGTTAATACTTAAGGTAAGCCGATCACCCTTGATGGTTTGGGCTTGGGCATAGGTATCTAAAAAGTTATTTGCTCCGCAATAGTCAATTTGTCCTGCTGTGCCTAACACTGATTCCAAGGAAGAACACAGCAACATAAAATCGAGTGGTTCATCCTTTAGTAAAGTATCAAGAATAATGGTTCCTGCCACTTTAGGAGCTAATACTCGTTGAGCAACATCACGGGTTTTGAGTTGCATTACACCACCACCAGGAAGCCCCGCTGTGTGAATGACTCCATGAATCACACCAAATTTTTGTCGGGCTGTAGCGATCGCATTAGCCATTTCAGCAACATTTGTCACATCAGCACTGAGTAGCAAAACCTCTGATCCTTCAGCTTCAAACTTTTGCATCTTCAAGATTTTACGGCTGGTCGGATCATCTTCTGTATGGGTTGTTAACCAATGATTCCACTCAGTACGCTCAGGTAGAGGCGATCTGGAAATCAACACCAACTTAGCCTGTAATGTTTTCGCAAGATATTCGGCAAAGACTAAGCCCATACCACCCATACCACCAGTGATCAGATAAACGCCTTGAACTTTAAAGGGAAGTTCATTGCAAGTAGATGGCTGTAAGGGGATAGGTTCAAACGATTCAACCCAGCGAGAGTTCTCACGATAGGCAATCAGTTGGTCAGGAATATCATGTTGTAACTCAGCAATTAGTTGGGTAATAACTTTATTATAGTCTTGAGTGGAAAGAACAAGATCAATACAACGACAGTGGATATTGTTATACTCTTGGGAAATGACACGGACTGCTCCAATCAGCGTAGCTTTTGCAGGGACGATCATTTCTTCTCCAGTGACAGTCTGTAATTGATTGGAAATCACTAGAAAATTAATATCGGTCTCTATATTTTGTTCTCCTAGAGCTTGTACTAAGTACAGTAAGCTATAAAATCCAATATCTTCAAATTGTTGAACCTGTTTAAGAGTTTCCTCTAAGGTTTCTTCGGCTACTGGTGGCGGTGTCACCGCCCACAAATGTATAATTGTTTGAGGAAATAGATTGCGTTCCTGAAGTGATTGAATTACTTTCTGATAATCCGCAGGCTCAACTGGATTGATCGTATATATATTGTTTTCAATTTGTGCAAATTTTTCCCCGGACTTAACTGCAATAATATCCTGGCTTTGGATTGTTAATTGCTGAACCAGTTGAGAACCTAAGCCTACCTGATCAACAAAAACCAAGACTGGAGATGCGATCGCTCCTGACTCTTTCGTGGGTAAATTAGACCGTTTCCAAGAGGTTTGATAAAACCAATCGGCAATATCAGACTTTTTATTTTGATAAATTTGTTCTAATTTCTGTTTTTTTGGTTCAATCCAATACCGTTGGCGTTCAAAAGGATAAGTGGGTAGGGGAACTCGATAATGTTGCTCTTCACCATAAAAGTTATCCCAATCTAATTCAACCCCAGCCAGCCATAATTGACCCAAGGATTTTAGCAATAATGTCAGATCGGCAGTATCTTCTTGAGGATGCCGTAGGGATGTTAACGTGATCTGCTCAGAGGTTTTTTGGGGGTGGCGCTTAGTTAAGGTGCTAAGAGTATTTCCTGGTCCGACTTCCAGCAAAATTTGCTCTGAATCCTCAAAAAACTCAGTTAAACCGTCGGCGAACCGTACACAAGAACGTAGATGTTGCCCATAATAATGAGGATCAGTGGCTTGCTCAACTGTAATCCAAGTCCCAGTCAAATTAGAAACAAAGGGAATTTTGGGTGCATTTAACTCTACTGTCTTCAGCACCTTAATGAATGGGTCTAAGATTGGCTCCATCATCCCTGAGTGGAAAGCATGAGATGTATGTAAATGCCGTCCTTCAATGCCTTTGTCTGCCAGTCGCTCTGCAAAATTTGTCAGTGTATCAGTCATGCCTGAAACTACGCAATTAGCTGGGCTGTTAATAGTAGCAATCTCTAAGCCTGTACCAACGAGCATTGGTTTAACTTCTTGTTCAGACAAAGGAACTGCCAGCATTGCTCCTGCGGGCATGGACTGCATGAGTTTTCCCCGTTGGGCAACGATCATCAAAGCATCTTCTAGGGAAAAAACTTCTGCAATGGTAGCAGCAACATACTCCCCAATACTATGACCGATCAGGGCAACTGGTTGAATTCCCCAAGACATCCAAAGTTTTGCCAGAGAATATTCGATAGCGAATAAAGCTGGTTGCGTAATTGACGTTTGTTTCAGTTGCTCGGTGGCGACGGCAATTTGTTCAGGAACTGGATAAAGAATTTCTCGTAAATCCAAGCCAAGGTGTGGAGTGAGTAGTTCACAGCAATGGTCAAGATGCTCCCGAAAAATAGCTTCAGTTTCATAAAGTTCTTTAGCCATATTCACATACTGAGATCCTTGACCAGAGAACATAAAAACAACGGAACGGGTTTTAACGCCACCACTATTAGTTAACGTGCGTTTTCCGGCTTGGGAAACTACAACATCACCTAGACTCTCATTATCATCCAACACGACAATCCGACGATGCTTAAAGGCTTTTCGTCCTAAGGCCAGGGTATAAGCCACATCTTCACGGTTGAGTTCGGGATATTGATCTAAATAATTGACCAAGTTGGTCGTCATGGTTTCTAAGGCAGTAGGCGTTTTAGCAGATAATAAGAAGAGTTGTTGACGACGTTGGTTGGTGCGATCAGTCTTCTGTGACACATCCCATTCTTCTAATACCACATGGGCATTCGTCCCACCCATGCCAAAGGAGTTGATGCCAGCCCGCCGTGGGCTACCATTGCGTTCCCAAGCCTTTAACTCTGTGTTGACATAGAAAGGACTATTCTCAAAATCGATATGGGGATTTGGCGTTTCAAAATGTAAACTTGCAGGAATTTGTTTATGCCTCAAGGCAAGGACTGTCCGAATTAAGCCAGCTATTCCCGATGCTTCACTTAAATGACCAATATTGCTCTTCAAAGAGGCGATCGCACAGTATCTGTTCTTTGCGGTTTTTGCTCGAAATGCTTGAGTTAGTGCCGCAATTTCTATCGGGTCTCCCAGTGAAGTTGCTGTACCATGGGCTTCAATATAAGTGATACTTTCAGGATCAATATCTGCCACATCTTGAGCTTGGTAAATAACTCTCGCCTGAGCATCCACACTTGGCGCACTATAACTAACTTTCAAGTTGCCATCATTATTAACCGCAGAACCTTTAATAACAGCATGGATATAATCACCATCAGCTACTGCTTCATCTAACATTTTCAGAACAATAATTCCTACTCCATTGCCCCAAAGAGTTCCTTTACCTTGAGCATCAAAACTGCGACAATGCCCATCTGGAGAAAGAACAAGACCTTCTTCGTAAAAGTATCCTTCTTTTTGAGAACCGAGATAAGATACCCCTCCAGCTAAAGCAATTTCACACTCTCCATTTAATAAACTTTGGCAAGCCATATGCACTGCTACTAAACTGGTTGAACAAGCTGTGGATACATGAATTGCCGGACCAGTCAAATTTAATTTATAGGCAACCCTTGTCGTCAGTGATTCAGGCACATTCCCCCCAAATACTACCGACTCTTTTGAAGTGTTCATATGACCGGCATACACCTGATTCCCATGGATAATGTCATTCAGCAAGTACAGGCTGATAGACGATCCTCCATAAACACCAATGGTTTGTTTGGATGTCCCCGCTTGGTATCCAGAGTTCTCTAAGGCTTCCCAAGCACATTCGAGGAAAATCCTTTGTTGAGGATCCATGTATAGTGCTTCCTTAGCACTGTAATCAAAGAAAAACGCATCGAATTTTTCTAAATCGGGTAATGTTGGCGAGGCATTCACATAGTTGGGATTGTTAATAATATTGGGAGAAACTCCGGCTGACAATAACTCTTCATCGGAAAAAAAAGTGATGGACTCCAAACCACTTTTGACGTTACGCCACAATTCATCAATATTTGTTGCCCCGGGAAAACGCCCGGCCATACCGATAATAGCCACTGCTGATTGATCGATAGAGTCCATCTGATTTAATGTCATAACCCCAAGTTTATCCACAATTTAACAATCCCCAAAAATTCCAATAATGGTTTTTCTTGGCTATTATTGGCTATTATATATTACTCTTCCACATTAGATACAGAAATTATGGCCATCTGTCCTTTGTCTGTAGTTCAGCAACGTTTATGGGCTATTCATCAGTTTGCTCCAACAAGTAAGGCATATAACCGATACAGTGCCTTGAGGCTCAAATATTCTTTAGATTTCAACCGATGGAAAGCAACCTGGCAAGCGATTATTCAACGTCACCCCATCTTGCGTACTGCTTATGGTCAAGATAATACGGGAGAACCAGTGCAATTTGTGCATCAAGTAGCTGATGTACCCATGGAAGTTATTAATGCGTCAACTTGGTCGCAAGAAGAGTTACAGAAAGAAATACTTGATCGTGCTGATCGCCTTCATGATCTTGAAAAGGGAAGAGTTATCGCTCTTTATCTATTCCAAACCACTGAGACAAATTTTATACAGGTTTTAACAATTCATCAAATCGCTGCGGATGAGGCAACACAAGATTTACTCTTGAAGGAATTTAATCAACTCTATTTAGGTCATGAACTTGATGAAGCCTTAGCTTACAGCGACTTTGTTAACTGGGAATTAGATTTTATTAAGTCCACTCAAGCGGAAGCACATCAACAATATTGGCAAGATAAGTTAGCAGGTGAGTTGCCAATTTTAGCTCTGCCTACGGACAAGCCAAGACCAAAAGTTTTTTCTTTCAATGGCAATTCCTATTTCTTAAAACTAGATCAAAGTTTAGTTTTGCGGTTAAAAGAAATAGCAACTGAGAATATTGCTGTTTCCTCAATCGCTCTGGCAACTTTTTATGTACTTTTACATCGCTACTCTAGCCAAGAAGATATTCTGATCACAGTGCCAATGCAAAATAGAGGAGGTCAAGCAGCATTTGCAGATATAGCAGGTCATTTTACAGACTTAGTGGCATTACGTCTGACTCCGACTAAGGACATGACATTTGAAATGTTACTTGAACAAGTAAATCAAGCTCTTTCGGCAGGCATAAGTCATGAAGGAGTTAATGCTTTCTCAACAAAATTAGTTAAACATCTTGATTTACAACGAGATTTTAGTCAGATACCCGTTTCCTCAGTAATGTTTAACTGGCGGAAATTTTCCGGGTCTGACCTTGACAAACCAATAGAATCTCATGGTGAATCATTGCCCTTCGAGTTTTATTCTTTGGAGGAGCAGCGAGGGGTAGAATGTGACATTAAGCTCAGTTTTATTGATGTTGGTTCTGAATTGACGCTTCTTTGGCAATATAACTCCGATTTGTTTAGTGCCGAAGCTATTGAACGAATAGCACAACACTATCTCAACCTGTTAGAGGGTGTCATTAATACGCCAAAAGCCTCCCTCCATCAGCTTTCTTTAATGACTGAGAAGGAACGGCATCAGTTATTAGTGGAATGGAATAATACATCGGCGAACTACCCCCAGCATCAGTGCATTCATCAATTATTTGAAGAGCAAGTTAGAAAAACACCGGATGCGATCGCAGTTGTCTTTGAGCAAGAATTTCTAACCTATCAAGAATTAAATAACCGTGCCAATCAAGTAGCCCATCATTTGCAAGGCTTGGGCGTACAGCAGGAGTCTTTGGTCGGGATTTGTATTGAGCGTTCCTTAGACATGATGGTGGGGTTGTTAGGTATTCTCAAAGCTGGGGCAACTTATGTTCCCCTAGATCCTAACTATCCAATGGAACGAATCGAATATATTTTAGAGAGATCACAGGCGAAATTTTTAATCACATCAAGTCAGATATTAGAGAAATTACCTCCCCACCAAGCCCAACTGGTTTGCTTAGATCAGGAATGGTCAACTATTTCCCAAAAATCCCCAGAGAATCCTGAAAGTGAGGTAATTCCCGAACAGTTATGTTATGTCATTTTTACTTCTGGCTCTACAGGTGAACCTAAAGGCGTAGAAATTGCACACCGTTCTTTAGTGAATTTTCTTTGGTCAATGCGCTCAGAACCAGGTTTTACCCATAAAGATTGTTTAGTTGCTGTTACCACGATTAGTTTTGATATTCATACCCTAGAACTATATCTACCCCTAATTACAGGGGCAAAAGTTGTTTTAGCGAGTTCTTCAGTCGCCGCAGACGGCCTGAGTTTAGCAACATTAATCGCCGATCATGATGCCACAGTCATGCAAGCAACTCCCGCCACTTGGCGTATTCTTTTAAGCACTAATTGGCAAGGAAAAGATAACTTAAAAGCAATTTGTGGTGGGGAATCTTTACCCCAAGAACTAGCTGATCGCCTCTTAGAAAAAGTCGGCTGTTTATGGAATATTTATGGACCGACAGAAACCACTGTTTGGTCTGCAACGGGGCAGATTAAGAAAAATCGTATCCTTGGTTATTCCAACATAACTGAGTCTATTGGTCGTCCCATTGCCAATACCCAAATTTATATACTAGATTCATCTCTACAACCAGTTCCTATCGGAGTTCCTGGCGATCTATATATTGGTGGATGTGGTGTGGCACGGGGTTATTTTAAGCGTCCCGATTTAACCGCAGAACGCTTTTTACCCGATCCCTTTTTATCTAATTCACGAATGTATCAGACCGGAGACTTAGCACGTTATTTACCCGACGGCACCATTGAATATTTAGGACGAATTGATAACCAAGTTAAAATTCGAGGTTTTCGTATTGAATTAGGAGAAATCGAAACAGCCTTAGAAAAACATCATCATGTCGATCAATGCGTCACGATTCCTCGCCAAGATGATACAGGCAATGAGCGTTTGGTTGCTTATATTATTCCGAAGCAAAATGCTCAAGTTGACGCAGCTAGTGAAGTAACCAAAAGAGCTTTTCAGGACGAAGAACAAAACATTCTACAAGAATGGCAAATAGCATGGGATAACGCCTACAATCAGACGGAAACTGAGCAAGAGTCAACACTAAATATCTCAGGTTGGGATAGTAGCTATACGGGAGAGCTAATTCCTGCTGAAGAAATGCGGGAGTGGGTAAATAGTATCGTTGATCGCATTAAACAACATCAACCCCAACGGGTTTTAGAGATTGGTTGTGGAACAGGTATGTTATTGCTACGGATTGCCCCAACTTGTCAATCCTATTGGGGGATTGACGCAGCCCAGCAAGGTCTAAATTATATTCAACAGCAGTTAAATACGCAGCCTGGTAATTGGTCACATATTCAGTTAAAACAACGACTTGCTGATGATTTAAGCGAAATTGCTACGCAATCCTTCGACACTATTGTGATTAACTCTGTGGTGCAATACTTCCCAAATATTGACTATTTGGTGACGGTCTTAGAGCAAGCAGTGAAAGCAGTTATGTCGGGGGGCAGAATTTTTGTTGGGGATGTTCGTAGTTTGCCTTTATTATCGGCTTTTCATAGTAGTGTTCAATTTTATAAAGCAGCTGATGATCTCTCCCTAGCAAGGCTTAAACAGCAGATCGCCAAGGATCAACAACTTGATCAAGAATTGGTAATTGATCCGGCATTTTTCACCGCTTTACAAAGCTATTTACCGACAATTACCCAAGTGGAAATTCAACTCAAACGGGGCTTTTCCCATAATGAAATGACCAAGTTCCGCTACGATGTCGTTCTTCATGTGGGCAGTGAAGTAATACCAAAATCAAGCCAAGCAATTGACTGGGAGGGCGATCATCTGACGATAGATCAGGTGATCAGTACCTTAAAAACAACTGAACCTGCTAATTTAGTTGTTCGTAATGTACCTAATGCACGCTTAGTGGCTGATATTCAATTGCTGAAATTACTGGAAAGTGATCAAGATATTCAGACTGTTGGGGAATTACGTCAATCTCTGCATCAACAGTTATCTACGGGAATTGAGCCAGAATCTTGGTGGCTATTAGAGATTCCTTACACCATTAAGATTAATTTTGCCACTGATGCCTTAGATCGTTATGATATTTACTTTTACCATCAGACCAAAAATGTAGCACAACCACTGCCCATAGAAACCTCCGATCATCAACGGACTAAATCCTGGTATATGTATGCAAATAACCCGGCTTTTGGACAATTTGCCATTAGTTTAGCTCCTAAACTACGGAATTATTTAAATGATAAGCTGCCGGATTATATGATGCCATCAGCCTTTGTCACGTTGACGAGTTTTCCTCTCACTCCCAATGGCAAAATTGATCGACGGGCATTACCCA
>NZ_LR882952.1:4475000-4748184 GCF_904830935.1 Planktothrix agardhii | reverse complement strand
TATTTTTTGTGGGCTTAGGATAGACAAGGGAGGTGTAATTGTCAAGGTTTGTATTAAAAGTTCTCTGGCTAGATGAGAATGTGGCCCTGGCGGTGGATCAAGTGGTAGGTAAGGGAACAAGTCCTTTAACCTCCTACTTTTTCTGGCCCCGCAACGATGCTTGGGAAGAACTGAAAACGGAAATGGAATCCAAACATTGGATTTCTGAACCCGATCAAGTTGAACTGCTGAATAAAGCAACCGAAGTGATCAATTACTGGCAAGAAGAAGGCAGAAATCGCCCGATAAGCGAAGCTCAATCCAAATTTCCTGAAGTTATCTTTACGGGGAGCAGTTGATCTCCTTTACCTTGAGCTTGAGAAATTATTTGATTGTGTGAAATTTCCAACGCCATAGCAAATGCAACGGCGTTGGTCTTGCGTATGGGCAAAATTTGTGAGAGAAATTCTAGTTGCGGTTAGCATGGAAATAATTGGATAGGAGATTTTTCCAGGAAGGGGGAAAACCGATGACTAGCACATCCCAAATTTCATACACCAGGGAACAAAGTCTGGCGTGGATGCGTGGACTTTTAACCATGGCTTGGGCGGATGGAAATTTTGATGAGGAAGAACATCAGTTAATTGATGCGTTAATCCATGATGAATTAGTTGCTGTGACTGATGTTGATAGTTTAGAACCCATTTCACCCCAGGAATTAGGCGCTATTTTAGGAACTAATCCTAAACTAGCAGAAAACTTCCTGAGAACGGCTGTAATGGTGGCTTTAGCCGATGGAATTTACTCTATTTGTGAGGATGATTTATTACATCAATTTTGTCAAGCATTAAACCTCAAAATTGAGGCCGTAGATACATTGCGAAAAACCTTACAAGATTTGTCTCAAATTCAATCGGGGGAGTTACCCCAAATCTGTATTGATCATAACCCCCATGACCATCATCATATTGATGTTCTTTTCCCGGTTAAACATTGGTTAGATGATTTAGAGATTCATGATTCTAAAGTCGCTCATGCTGTCTGTAAATTGATTCCGCCTCAGTGTCCTTTTGAACGAGATTTGATCATATTTGGACGCAAAATTGTTCATATTCCTCCGATGTGCAAATTGAATCCTTTATATGAACAATTCACCGGACTACGCTTCCGGGCGTTGTGTTATTTAGCAGATGAATGTCATGAAGATATCTCTAAATATTGTTAGGTAATAAGTACGGGGATCACTGATTTAAAAGGATTACGCAGATTAACACAGATTAAAATCCGTGAAATCTGAACACGGATTAAACGGATTACGCAGATTAACACAGATTAAAATCCGTGAAATCCGTGAAATCCTCTTAAATCTGTGATCCTATTTATTTAAAACCCGATAAAACCAGTTTCTAACATTTCCCAACCATAATTTAGGATGATCCTGGGGTCTGTAATGAGTATTATACATAGAAATAATTAAGGGTATACCTCCGACTTTAATCGCCATTAAAACATGAATCATAATCGAAAATAAAATTATCACCCAAGCGATTAAATGTGCAAAATACCAGAGGTGATTAAGTTCTCCATTCGGAAGCCAATCTTCTAGTTGAAACTTTCCTGAAATTACCGCCAATGACACTGCAATCAAAGCTAAAGTATTACTGATTCTCAGTAGGGTATACCACCAGGCGGGTTTATTAGTTTGAGTTAATGTTTGCAGGGTATTTCCTTGAATTAACTTTTTTCTTTGGGCTATTAAACTATAAACGAGAAAAACAAGATAAACAAATAACAAGAAAAATCCAAAGGTTCCATGAATATTAATTAAACTGCGTTTTTCTTCCGTTAATCCTAAGCCACCAAAACGCCGATCATAACTATCATAAACTAAAAATCCAGTAATGAAAGCACCCAGAACCAAAAAAGCATTTAAAGCGTGGGAAACTCTCAAAAATAAAGGTTGATAGGGCTGTGACTTAGACATAGTAAGATCCTTATTTGGGTTTATTGTTAAGAAATTATGAATCAATTATGAATCATAATTCTTGCCGTTTGAGTGCAAAAACTGATTTTATTATAAACAATTTTACTTTTGAATTTCCCAGACAAAATAATTAATCTGATTCAACATAGCAAGCACTAAATAGATTGTATAGATAGAGAATTTATTGTATAGTAGACCGTAAGTATACTAAAAATTTTACCGCGATCGCAAAAATTCCATGAATTCTTATGATTGGATTGTAGTTGGGGCTGGAGTTACAGGTTCTGCACTTAGTTATGAATTAGCTAAAAAAGGATTTAAGGTACTTTTGTTAGATCCAAATCCTCTTTTAAACAATGCAACTCGCTATAGCTACGGCGGTTTAGCTTATTGGTCGGGGACAACGGAACTCACCCGAACGTTATGCGAAGAAGGAAAAACATATCACCAGACTTTATCCCAAGAATTAGGGATAAATACGGAGTTAAGAGAATTAGATTTAATTTTACCCTTTAATTTCGATATTGATCCAGAAATTATAGCTGAAAAATATCGCAATTTTGCCACACCCCCTGAGTTAATTACCACTCAAGAAGCCTGTGAATTAGAACCCCTATTAAATCCTAATGGTATCGGTGGAGCCTTTACCGTTCGTCATGGTCAAATTTCCCCAGAACATCTGAATACTGGATATCTTCAAAGCTTTAAAAATTTAGGGGGAACCCAAATTATCGATCAAGTTTTACAGATTAATCCCCGGCAAAATCAAGCCGTTAGTATTAAAACCCGTTTAGGACAATATCTAGCTGAAAATGTGGCAATTTGTGCGGGGGGATTCACTCGTCAGCTATTAAAAAATGCCGGGATTTCCGTTCCGATTTATTTCACTCATACCGAAATTCTGGAAACCCCACCCGTGGATTTAAAATTACAAACCATTGTTATGTCTGCGATGATGGAACGTTTCCAACTCGAAGCCAAAGCCACCCAACCCGAATTAGAACCTTTATGGGAACAACCCGGTCATGAATTAACCCCATTTATGATCGATAAAAGTGCCGCCCAGTTACTCGATGGTCGGATCAGAATCGGTCAACCTTCTCGGGCTTTAAGTGATGTTAATGCGACTGTAAACCTCAGAGAAAGTGAAGATTTAATTCGTCAAGAAATCGCTAAAATTTTACCCGCATTAGCTAATTTACCCGCAATTTGCTATGATTGTTTAGTAGCCTTTAGTTCCGATAGTCTACCCTTAATTGGTACAGTGGCAGATTTTGATCGAATCTTTTTGTTTTCGGGGTTTAGTAATCCTTTAGTGTTTATTCCCCCGTTAGCTAAACGATTCGCCAACTTGATCACAGGACAACCCGATTCCATCATCACACAATTGTCCCCCAGGCGTTTGATCTCAAACACCCGCTAACGGTTGAAAGTTTGATTCAATGGTGGATGATTTTTGAGAATTCTTGCTTTTATTCTCCGGGTGTGTTAACTAATCAATTAAGATCTGTAAACATAAGTCAACTATCGGATCATTAAAAAACTCGTAATTGCCTTTGATATTGATCCTGTGCATCTATCTGACGGTTTTCTATAGCCATCCTCCCTGAAGTCTCACAAGTGACATCGCAACAAAAAGCTTAGAAACTTTTGAGGATCTAAAACTTCATACCTTAAATACCCAATTAAAGCATGAAATTCATCAAAAAAAGCAAGTAGAACAAGCTTTATGTCAACTAAATTTGGAACTAGAACAACGAGTAGAAGAACGCACCGCATATTGCCGATTTTTTTCCGTTTAAATGGCAACAAGAACGGGTTAAAGCCTCGCCGATCTAAACCCGTTCTGTAGAAATATTTCAACCCTAAATCTTAAGCAAAAGTCGAGTTACCAAAATCAGGTGGAACATCTTGCCATCGTCCTTGACCAACAGATTGAATTGCTTCCTTTAAATTAATATCCCCGGTATAGATAGCCCGTCCGACAATTACATCCGTGACCCCTAATGGTTCCAGGGATAATAAACTTAATAAATCCGTAATTGAACTAACTCCCCCAGAAGCAATCACCGGAATTGCAACAATATTGGCAATTTCTCGTAACGCCTCCAGATTCGGCCCCGTTAGGGTTCCGTCCCGGTGAATATCGGTATAAATAATAGCAGCCACCCCTAATTGTGCCATTTGTTCGGCTAAATCCGTCGCTAAAACTTCCGAGGTTTCTAACCATCCTTTTGTCGCAACTTTGCCATTTCTCGCATCAATTCCCACCGCAATATGACCGGGAAATTCTGCACATAACTCCGCAATTAATTTCGGATTTTCAACCGCAACGGTTCCCAAAATTGCCCGTTCTACGCCTAAATTTAAGAGGGTAGCGACTTTTTCTCGATTGCGTAATCCTCCCCCGACTTGCACTGGAATATTAATCGTATTAGCGATCGCTTCAATGACGTGATAATTAATTGGTTGTCCAGTTTTTGCCCCATCTAAATCCACTAAATGTAGACGGGTTGCTCCTTGTTCTACCCAGTCTTGAGCAACCGCAATCGGATCTTCATTAAAAGTTTGAGCTTGGTTATAATCTCCTTGATATAAACGTACACAGCGTCCGTCTAATAAATCAATGGCTGGAATAATATTCATCGGATAGCTTAATAATTGACATTATTAAGTTTCCCACAGGTTCAAACATAAGGCTACACAAAAAAAACCATTTGAAGTAAAATAATCAGTTAATTGAAGCGATCGCCACTTGGAGAGAACTACTCACCCGCAAGGAAAACCATGATTCAAACAACTATTAAAAATCAACTAACTTTTGAGGAATATTTAACCTATGATGACGCCACAGATAACCGCTATGAATTGGAAGATGGAGAATTAATTCCGATGAATCCACCCACATTTCGTCATGCGTTTATCGTTAGTTTTTTAACTGATGTGTTGACGACACAAATTAAACAGCTTAGTTTACCTTGGAAAATATTATCAGGGATTGGAGTTAGAACTTCTGTTAATCGTTCCAGAATTCCTGATCTTTGTGTGATTGACCGAGAGAAAATCTCCAATCTTGATCAATCTGCGGTGATCGAATCCGCCATCATAGCCGTAGAAATTGTCAGTCCTGAATCTCGAACCCGAGATTATCGGTTTAAGCGTTCGGAGTATGGTGTGGTCGGTATTTCTGAATATTGGATTGTTGATCCCACCGAGCAAAAAATAACTATTTTAACCTTAGTGGAGGGATTCTATGAACAGATAGAATTTAGAGGAAATGAAAGAATTGTTTCTCATATATTCCCAGAATTAGTGTTAACGGTGGAACAGGTATTGGAAGCTTGATTAGTTTTTATTTTCATTGTCTTGCCCAATTCCTGATCGCCCGACGTACTGCCAGCTTACCATCAAGACGATATTGCTCAATTATAGTTGGAATTTCTTGCACCCGCAGCATCGGAAATACCGAACTTGTTTCTACTTCTCTATAGGTTTCCTGCTGGAGTTGGTAAATTTTTAATTCGCCGGAATCATAACACCAAATTTCGGGTATTCCCAAGCGAGCATAAATCGGAAAGCGATTTAAAGATTTATGGGTCATATCAATTTCTAAGGCTAAGTCTGGAGGGGGATCTTGATTCAAATTAAACTCTAATCTGCCTCGAATTTTAGCCTCATTCTGAAAATAAAAGCAGTTGTCAGGTTCTATTCCTGCTAAACGCGCTTCCCGTTTCCAAGTTGTTGAACCATAACTTTCATAATTGATGTCTAGTTCTTCAGCAATATCTTGAATAGAAATTCCGATTGCTTCCTTATAATATTCGTGTTTGGGTAAGGGGGTCATAATTTCAAAAGTTCCGTTATCATAGGCAATTCTAGCGGCGCGAGTTTGTCCTAAGTTAATCAGGAGATTTTCAAATTGCTGCCAACTAATATTGTATAAAACAACGCGATCAGCACGATGTTCAGTAAGTTGCATAGGGTTTTCTTAGCAAATTATGAAAGCTATAATTCTAGTATAATCCCGTAGTAAGCCCTTCAGGGCTTTCTTCCATTCCCAGAATTATTGTTAATAGTAGAATAGGTATTGGAAACTAAATAGGTTTTTGTTAATTGAGGGATTTTGAGTGATTTTCAGAAGGTGAGGGTAACAGCAGGTTAAATGACATAGAGGAGTTTAACCCATACGAATAGTTTCAGTCCCTTATAGGGATTTAATTTTATCCATGTCAACCTTAAGCAGCCTGTCTGCTACCCCACGAGGAACAGTATAGCAGAACATCTAAAAAAAGGTATATTCATACGGATTAAATTTGAAGGTATATTCATACGGCTTAAATTCCATAGTTGCTTAAAATCCATTGTTTGTGCTATGGTATCCATATAGCGAAAATGTCCCTGAACTTGCACTTCAGAGACACCTGCTTATATATTCCACTTTGGAAACGGCTGATCTTGGATGTCAGGTCGTTCCCTTCGAGTAAACATTTTCTACCTTTATGAATTATAACCCAAAAAGCTGTCAATTGGAGCTAAACCTCAATAATTGTGATTTTCTAGTTGCTAATCGGTTAACAACTGAGAAAGTACGAGAGTTTCTGGAGATAGTCGCGCAGGAAAAATTATCTGCTCAGGAAATCCGCACTCGTGCCAAAAATGGGAAGTTAGAGGTTGGTTATCCCTATGGAACTTTGCAGATTGTTCCTTCTGAGCAAACAAAATCTGGAAAATTCTGGAAATGGGATATTGTTCTCTCCCCCTATCAATGGAAGACCCCATTTCCACATCCCAACTAATATAAAAGTACGACGGGTGAAAGGAATCTCGCTTCTACCCGTCTAATTGCTAATCATAGTGTTGACAGATAGCCTGCGCTTCTTGCCTCATGCGATCGCGCACACTATCCGGTGCAACAATTTCACAGAGGGAGCGATAGACCAAAATCTCACGGATCAGCCAAAAAGTGTTCGATACCTGACGCACCACTATCAGGATATTACCCTCTCGTTGCTTGCTGAGGTCGTCCTGTTTTGATTCGTAGCTATTCGCCAGTTCCCCCTTAAAGTGTAAGTACACTTTCACAAAATCTAAATCGTCTCGCCATGTCCCCTCCCCGGGCAGGATATTCAGATCCGTAATCCGATCCAGACGCAGGGAACGGTTATGGGCCAGTTCGGGTAAATCCCGGTTGCCCTCGGTTTCCTCGCTCCAGATCTCCAAATATAGCCGTTTTTCCCGAAATACAATTTCGGCATAACGGACGGTAAACATCCAATCTCGCCCTTGGGCATCTCGGTAGAGGAGGCGAAAGGGTTGACGACGGGCAATTTGCTGATCGAGTAACACCCGCCAAGCCGGGAGGGAGTGACTGATCTGTTGGAGAAAGGACTGACGCAGGGGGGAGGCCAGATTTCCCCGTTCCAGGAGCAGGGCCATTAATGCTTGGGCTTCACTAATATAACCGGAATCAATCAGGGCTTTCGTCCCTTGCTCCAAAGACTGTACTTGCACTGAACTTAGGGTAAAGCGATCGCCGACTTCCAATTCTGAACGGGCGATCGCCACTAACAAGCCCGATATACTAGGGCGATCGCCCCATAGAATCTGAAATTTAGCTGCGATCGCTTCTAATTGCTCCTTCGTTCCGGGGGGAATAGACAGTGTAATAGTTTCTTTTTTTCGAGCCATTTTAATTTTATACTTGCATATTTAATAAAGCTGTGCCATAATCGGTCTATTAACAACTATAAACCACCCGTTACTGTTCTAGGGGAAATCGTGAAAATTAGGCTACTTCCTTTATATTCCCAGCAAAACACCGATGTCCAGGGCTGCCCATTGGGATGTCGGGGTGAGTGCAAAGTCAAACAGCAGGCTCCGAACTTTGGTGAAAATCCAGAGGTTTCTTGCCCTTTGTCCGTACACCAGGTGGAAACCTGTGCCGAAGTGCTGCATGGCCCGGCTGAGATTATTTTTAACACCTCAGCCACCGGAGATGGTAAATCCCTGGCGGCTTACTTAGGGGGATTACTTAATCCCAAATTTCGGACAATTGCCCTATATCCAACCATTGAATTAGTCACAGATCAGGAAAAACAAGTTAGAAATTATTGCCAAGATTTTAATTTAGATGGGAGTCGGCGCGTCGATAGTTTGTATGGCGTGGAATTAGCCCGACGGGTAGAAATTGCCGAAAAAAGTAACAAATTTAAGGAATTATCAAAAGTCATTCAACGCAAACCCGTTATTCTGACAAATCCCGATATTTTCCACCTCATTACCCACTTTCGTTATTATAATCCAGGCTTTAATCACACCTGGTTGCCCTCTTTAGTGATAAATCCTGATCTCTATGTTGCCGATGAATTTCATATTTTTGGAGTGCATCAAGAAGCCGCCATTCTTAATAGTTTGCTATTAATTCGTTATAGCCGACCGCGTAAGCGTCCGATGAAGTTTTTATTCACTTCCGCAACCCCGAAACCCAGTTTTATTAACACCCTAGAAAAAGTGGGATTTCAAGTGACTAAAATAGCAGGAAATTATGTTTCAGAACCCACACCCGGATATCGGCAAATTTTGCAGTCAGTCGAACTGGAATTTGTGCAGTTAGATCGAGATTCAGATAGCTTAACCTGGTTGAAAGAACAAGCGGAACTGATCCGAAAACTCCTCACAGTAGAAGGTCAAGGACGAGGATTAATTATTCTCAATTCCGTCGCCCAAGTTAGTCGCACAGTTCGAGAATTACAAGCCATTTTTCCCGAAGATCAAATCAAAGTTCGAGAGATTAGTGGCCGAATTGATCGACAGGAAAGAACGATCACCCAGACCGAGTTAAAAAATGCTGAACAATCGGTTTTAGTAGTAGGAACATCGGCGGTAGATGTGGGGGTGGATTTTAAAATTCATTTGCTAATTTTTGAAGCCAGTGATTCTGCAACTTGTATTCAACGGTTAGGTAGGTTAGGTCGTCATCCTAATTTTTCCAGTTACAATGCTTATATATTACTTCCCGGTCGCGCTCCTTGGATTGAAGCTAGATTAGCTGAAAAATTAACAGAAGGACAAGAAATTGATCGCACAAATTTTAGAGAAATTCTTGAAGATGCTTTTAATCCCCCGACGGAATTTGAGGAATATCGGAGGTATTGGGGGGCCCTACAAGCTCAAGGAATGTTGTTAAAAATGACCGGAGAAAATACGGCGGTGATGGAGCAAATTCATCAGAATATGAGTCAGGATTTAAGACAGGTTTATGGGGAAAAATTAGATAAAAAACGGGGTCATTGGTTTGCCTTAAGTAAAGATTCAACGGGTAAGGCGGTACAGGAAGAATTATTAAGGTTTCGAGGCGGGTCAGATCTACAAGCTGCGGTTTGGGAGGGTTCTCGGTTTTATACCTATGATTTATTGCGGCTTTTACCCTATGCAGAAGTAGAAATTATTGATGCTCAGACTTTTATAGAAGCTGCTCAAAAATTTAACCATCCAGCCACGGAATTTCCCGATAAATATATCCAAGTTTACTTAAAAATAAAACATTGGACAGATCAACGATTTGAGGTGCAGTTAGAATGCGATCGCACCACCGAAGAACTCAGACAATGTACTTTAATTCTATTAGATAAACTTACAATTGTTGGACACCCCCAAGCCGAAGTTGAAAAATGTCTTCGTAAACGCAAATTACTAGCATTTATTGTTTCGGTAAACCGGAATCAAGCCTATAGTCATTGGGAAGTAAGTCGCAAATTGCATCTTAATCCCACCTTTGGATTATATCGTTTAACCGATGTCGATGGTGTTGCCTACGCCTGTGCTTTTAATCAAGATGCCCTGCTTTTAGAAGCGATGAAATGGCGACTTAAACCTTGCGAAACCGCCCAACCTTATATTTTTTAAAATCATGGAAAAACTCACCCTTCTGCAAACCTTACTAATTGAAACCTTACCCGAAGATACTGATCCGATTTTGCGTTCCTATATTGAGACTATTCTCCCAGCAATGGAACGACAATTCTCAGTAATTACGGCTTTAGGGGGTTCCTATAAAAGTCATTTAAACAAATTAGAAAAACAAGGCGATCACCATGCGGAAGAAAAAGCTCAACGGTGGTCAAATAGAGCCGATCAAGGTTTACAGGTTCATGTTCTGAATGCCCTATTAACTGCTTGGAATTTGAGTCAATATTTACCCGATGATTTACAACTTTCCGAGGAAGAAAAACGGCTATTGTGTTTAGGAATAACCTTGCATGATTATAATAAAATTATTCAAGGTCAAACTGAAGCATCTACATCTCCAAAAGCCCATGAAATTCGGCAAATTTTGCAAGTCTGTGAAACCTGGGGAGAAAAACTTAATTTTGATGGGTTTTGGCATCCCTGGCGTGAGTATTTAGTGGATATTGCCTATTTAGCTCAAAATACCCAATTTAAAGTGGGAAGTAATACGTTCATTTCTAATTGGGAAATTGATGATTTTCAGGTACAAATTGAGGATGATCGGCGCTTAGATTTACCCCTGCGTCACTTGTTAGCTTTTGGTGATATTGCAGTGCATTTTAATGATCCAACGGATGTGGCAATCCAAACGGGAGGCGATCGCCTACAAGATCATTTAGACTGGTTAGAAATCGAGAAAAAATTAGTCTACCATCGCCTGCGGGACTGTCGGGGTTTGCTAACTAATCGTATTCATAATGCCGTGGTTAGTTTTGTAGAAAAAATCGGCTGGGAACCCCTATTATATTTTGCCCATGGTACAGTTTATTTAGCCCCTAAAATACCCAAAATTCCCGATTTTATAGCCATTGAAACGGCTATTTGGCAGAATATTATCCAAGGGGACACAGATAAAAATATTCGAGGTTTAGCTGGATATTTTAGTAAGGGTGAAATTGGCTTTGTAAGAGATGGGAAAGGCTTAAAAGTTGCCCCCCAAACTCTGGAATTATTCAGTCCCGCAGACCTAATTCGACAACTTCCCCATGTTGTAGAAGTTAAAGTTGCTAATGATAAAAGTCCCGCAACTCCTAAGCGAATTGAAAAGTTAGACATTCCCCAAGTTGAAAAAGAAAGACTATTAAAAGCGGCGGATTTGCGGGCGGATCGAATTGCGGAATTTGTGATTTTAACTCAAAATCAATTTTTTCCAACCTGTCAGGAATACGCCCCCCAAGTTCTGACCCTGCTGAATTTAGAAACTCAAATTTCCCCAGAAGAAACAGCAATTCAATCTGGGGGGGTTAATTATGGTTGGTATCGAGTTGCTGCTAACTATATGGCTGATCATTTAACCCTAGATTTAGAACAAGTAACCGAATTTTTAACTGTTTTTGCCGATCTCCTGGCAACTTGGGCAGAAGAAAAAGGGTTACTCAAACAAAATAGTAGCCCAACTCGTGAAGCCTTTAGCGATTATTTAGAACAGTATTTAGAGGTTTGGGGGTTAACAGCATTTCCTCATAAATTCCCTAATGAACTAACGGCTTATACCGAGGCAAAAGTTACAAATCAACCGATTTGTTCATTAAGTTCTGGGGAATTTTCCGCAGAGGATCAACTGGATTCCGTGGTGTTATTTAAACCCCAACAATATAGTAATAAAAATGCGTTAGGAGGAGGTAGAATTAAACGAGGAATCTCAAAAATATGGGCTCTGGAAATGTTATTACGGCAGGCTTATTGGTCTGCCCCGGCGGGAAAACTAGAAGACAAACAACCGGTTTTTCTGTATATTTTTCCCGCCTACGTTTACTCACCCCAAACCGCTTTAGCGGTGAAAGTATTAACTAATACTTTAAAAAGAATGAATCTTTGGGATGTTCGTAAACATTGGATTGATGCTAATTTGCAAATTGACGGTTTACAAACCTTAGCTTGGCAAGACCAAGATGAACCCGAAGCAGGAAGATATCCAAAATTAGGTGTTCGCTATTCGGTGCGAGACTTGCCGTTTATGGCAATTAATTACACAACAACCATGGGAAAAACCCTGACGGATGCTTGGGTAGAACCGGCGTTTTTAGCCCTAGCTTTGCCCCGGCTTTTAGGAGTAAAAGTCGTAGCTACCACCAGTCCCGATCCGCTTTATACCAGTGATCAAGAGTTTCTGGAAACAGTGAAATTAGACGGCATTGCTGGGTTTTGGAATCTACTCAGTTTGGATTCATCTATTCGTTTAGATGGCTTAGAAACGGCTTTAGAACGCTTGTTAATTGCCTATAGCATTCACTTAGATAATCGGAGTGCTAAACCCGATGCCCGTTGGCAAGCGTTTAATGGCACGGTGAGGGATTTAGCGACGAATGTTTTGAATATTTTTGCGATCGCTAATGAGGGATTTCGGCGTGATAAACGAGAACCCTATAGCAATGAAATTGATCGCTATTGGCAGTTTGCTCAAATTTGGTCAAAAGGAGATGATGTTATGGAGAAAACCATGCAGTTTACACAAGATTTAGTCGAAAAATATCGCAAGTTCTATCAAGTCGATATCAAAGAGTCCAGTCATTCAATTTTGTTACCCATGACGAAAGCCTTGGAGGTGATTTTATCAAGTCCTAATGATCTTGATCCTCAAGATTTAATCTTTCAAGGGGCTGGACACTTGCGCGATGCTTTGGATCGTCAAGAAGTCTATAAACGTCCCTTGATTAAAGATAAATCTGTGGATTATGCCCAGCGTCAACAACAGGAACTTGAAGCCATTTATGGGTTTATGAAAACCTTTGTTGAGGAGGTTTTTTTGAAGCAATATAAAGGCGATCGCGCCCTGCTTCAAGAAAACCGTAACCGCATCAAAGCGGGGGCGGAATTTGCCTACCGTTGGTTGGCATTACAAGACAAACAACAACAGTCTTAAACCTAAAACTAACACTTTAAAGGAGATAATCACAATGGCAATTCTCGAAACACTTAAACCAGAATTTCAAGCCGCTTTTCCCCGTTTAGCTTCGGGTAAATATATCCATTTTTTAATGGTGCGTCATAGTCAATCTTTCCCCGTTTTTCAGACCGATGGTGTGCTAAATACCGCACGCACTCAAGCGGGATTAACTACAGTTGATTTTCTCAGTCGTTTAGTGATGTTTAAACGCAAACAAATTACCCCAGAACGATTAGCAGGACGGGAATTATTGCGGTCTTTAACCTTAACCAGTGCCACCGAAGGTGCAGAAAATGGTTGTGAATATAATGGTGAAAAATCCTGTAAAAAATGCCCTGATTGTATTCTTTATGGGTTTGCTATTGGTGATAGCGGATCGGAACGTTCTAAAGTATATTCTGATTCGGCTTTTTCTCTGACCCCTTACGAAAATTCTCACCGCAGTTTTACCTTTAATGCTCCCTTTGAAGGAGGAACAATGAGCGAAAAAGGGGTAATGCGAAGTGCAATTAATGAATTAGATCATGTTCTGCCAGAGGTGGCATTTCCGACGGTAGAAACCCTGCGCGATTCAACCTTTGAAGGGTTTATTTATGTGTTAGGTAATTTATTACGAACTCGGCGCTATGGCGCACAGGAATCGCGCACAGGTACGATGACTAATCATATTCTTGGAATTGCTTTTTGTGATGGTGAAATTTTCAGTAATCTGCATTTTACCCAGGCAATTTATGATCAATTAAAGCCAGATATTAATGCTCCGATTAGTGATATTTTGACGAAGGCAACGGAAGTGGCTGATAATTTAATTAAAAAGGAACCCGTGCGGAAAAGTCAGGTAATTTTACGTCCTCAATTGGATGAATTATTAACGGAAGTGAGTGGAATTTATCAGGATGAAACGCGCTTACGGGAAACTTTAACTACTCTGTATCAACAGACGAAAAGTTATGCCGAAACCTATGGTGCTTTAACTACTAAGGAAAAAGGCAAAGGGAAAGGAAAATCTAGTTCTTAATTAGTTGTTGTGCTTTAGCACTCAGTTGTTGTGCTTTAGCACTCAATCTTGGTATTAAATTAAGTTGGAAATTTCCTGTTTTCTTTTAAACCTTTGGGTGCGCTGAAGCGCAACAACTTTTATGAGTGCGCTGAAGCGCAACAACTTTACAACAACTTTAATTTTTGAGGAAAATTGAATGGTTCTTTATCATTGTCATTTGACTTTGCATGATAATGTTTTTTTTGCTAGTCGGGAAATGGGTATTCTTTATGAAACGGAAAAATATTTGCACAATTGGGCATTAAGTTATGCGTTATTTGAAGCGGTTTATATTCCTAAACCCTATCGACTACAGGGGAAAAATGCTCAAAAGCCCGCTTATTTAGATGGCGATCGCGAACAAAATTTACTCCATCTCAATCGAGCCCAAATTTATGTTTTTCCCGCCCAACCTTTGCGCTGTTCCTATCAAATTAATACCTTTAAAGCGGCTCAAGTAAATTACTATGGAATTTCCAAACAATTTGGGGCTACAGGAGCAAATCGTAACTATCCCATTAACTATGGTCGAGCTAAAGAATTAGCCGTAGGTAGCCGATATCAGACTTATATTATTGCACCGCCAGAGGTGAAATTTCCGGCTTGGATACGGTTAGGAAAATGGGCGGCAAAAATTAAAGTAGATGTGACACCAATTCCTGATTCTGGGATTAAAAAAAAATCGGGAGAATATGTCTGTCAACATCCCTTAAATCCCGTAGATTTACCACAATCTTGTCGCTTACTTTTATATAATCGGATTGTTATGCCTCCGGTTAGTTTATTGAGTCAGGCACAATTAATAGGCGAATATTTAGAAATTTTAAAACCGAATCAAGGGCAAGAAATGCCAGAATGGTCACAATTAACCGAGTTATCTTTTCCGATCAATTTACCTTTAGGAGTGGCTTATGGAGCTAATACCATTGCAGTCTGATAAATCTTTTAATTTATATGCGATCATTGTCCAAATAGCCGCTATTAATCGGGATTATTTACCTCCCACTTTAGGACGGGCGATCCATGCTCAGGTTTTGTACTGGTTACAAATGGGCGATCCAAATGCTTCTGAATATGTCCATAATAGTCAGGATTCTCCCATCAGTTTATCTGGTTTAATTGGTCATCGTCGTGGCGATAGAATTCGCTCAGGAGATGAGTTTTATTTTCGGATTGGTTTGTTAAATGGGAGTCTGCTGGAACCCCTATTAAACGGTATTGAACAATGGGGAAGTAAACCCCTAACTTTAGGTAAATTTCCTTTTATTATTAAAGGCATTCATTCCTTACCTGGTACTCATCCTTGGGTGGGTTCGGGGGATTATCAAATGTTAGCAAAACTGCCAAAAAATTCCGATGATATTACCTTAGAGTTTCTTTCCCCCACCAGTTTTAAGCAACAAAAATATGTGCAACTTTTTCCCTCACCAGAATTAGTGTTTTCTAGTTTGATGAAACGATGGAATGCCTTTGCACCGGAAACCCAAAAATTTGAGGCGATCGCTTGGCAAGGTTTTGTTTCTGCCTATAGTTTAGAAACCCATGCTTTAAAGATGGAAAATAACGTAGAAATTGGGGCAAAAGGATGGATTAAATATCGATTTCCTGACCCTCAAGAAGCGAAAATTGCCAACATTCTAGCCCATTTTGCCTTTTTCTCCGCCATCGGTCGTAAAACCGCCCTGGGAATGGGACAAACGAGAATCAGTCATCAGTTATCAGTTGTTAGTTAATAGTTGTTAGTTAATAGTTGATATAGCAATCCTAAATAGGTTGTAACATTTCAATACTGATATGAAACGGCCAGAAGTATTACCCCAGATCCCTCCCCTCCTAGCCCCCCGTGCACGGGGGGTTTGGGGGGGCTGTTCTCTATTCCCTTTTGATCAGGGATTTTAAACACAACTCAAATAGGATTGCTATATCAAGATGCTGATGAAGTCGGAAAAATTCTTTTTGCTATTCTAAAAAAACCAGAATTGGCAATAATGAATCAAGCAAAATCATCCTAGAAAACCAATAACCGTTAAATGTTAACTCTAAAACTGTTAACTCTAAAACTGATAACTCTAAAACTGATAACTGATAACTGATGACTGATTTAACTTTAGCTTATCTCAACGCTTGGGAATATTGCCCCCGTCGATTTTATTTAGAATATCAATTGGGGGAAACAAAGGATAACGAACATATTATTATGGGGCGTTATCTCCATGAAAATATTAATGAAGAAGGAACTACTTTTGAAGGTGATACTATTATTCACCGTCAGCAGTGGGTCTGGAGTGAACAGTTGAAAGTAAGTGGAATTATTGATGCTGTCGAAGAACGGGAGGGTCAACTGATTCCTTTAGAATATAAAAAGGGAAAAATGGCGCAACATCTCAATGATCATTTTCAACTTTGTGCGGCGGCGTTATGTTTAGAAGAACGCACGGGTAAAGTAATTCCCTATGGTGAAATTTTTTATCATGGAAATCGCCGTCGTCAACGGGTTGAATTTACCCCAAAATTACGACAAATGACCCAAGAAGCGATCGCCTTAGCTCACAAAACCGCCATGGGCAAAATCCCTTTACCGATTAACAATTCTAAAAAATGTCAAGCCTGTAGTTTAACAGGAATTTGTCTACCTTTTGAAGTAAAAGAACTGATTCGTCAAGGAGTTTAACTTAAAATGTCTATTCTTTATATTACCCAACCTCAAGCAATTTTAGGTAAAAAATATGAAGCCTTTACCGTTGCAACTCAAGAAGAAAGTGGCAAATGGAATAAACAATCGGTTCCCGCCCAAACCGTCGAACAAGTGGTATTAATGGGCAATCCTCAAGTCACGGGAGATGCCCTCACCTATGCTTTAGAACTGGGAATGCCTGTTCACTATTTAACCAGTTTTGGCAAATATTTAGGCAGTGCTTTACCCGGATATTCTCGGAATGGAGCCCTACGGTTAGCCCAGTTTGAATTATATCAGGATACGGAACGTCGCTTGGAATTAGTTAAAACCATTGTATCGGCTAAAATTCAAAATCAAGCTACGGTTTTATATCGTCAGAAAATTGCTGATACTCCTTTGAAAAATCATAGAAAATTACTGTTTAAAAAAGCTACTTTGGATGAAGTTCGAGGAGTGGAAGGAATTGCGGCAAAAGATTATTTTCGAGAATGGTCAGCGATCTTAAATGAACCTTGGTCTTTTCCAGGTCGCAACCGTCGTCCACCGACCGATCCAGTGAATGCTTTATTGAGTTTTGCCTATGGTTTATTGCGGGTACAGGTAACAGCATCGGTGCATTTAGTGGGACTTGATCCTTATATTGGATATTTGCATGAAGTCAGTCGGGGTCAACCCGCAATGGTGCTGGATTTAATGGAGGAATTTCGTCCTTTGGTGGCGGATAGTTTGGTATTTTCGGTATTAAATAAACGGGAAATTCAGCCGGATGATTTTACCGAAAGTTTGGGTGCTTATCGACTCAAAGATGAGGGACGTAAGCGGTTTTTACAAGCATTTGAACGGAAAATGAATGATGAGTTTAAACATCCAGTTTTTGAGTATCGGTGCACCTATCGACGGGCGATTGAATTACAAGCTCGATTATTAGGACGCTATTTACAGGAAGACTTGGTTTATAAACCTTTGGTATTACGATGAAAAATACGTTATTTTATTTGGTGATTTACGATTTACCCGATAGCAAAGCGGCTAATAAACGGCGCACAAGGTTACATAAATTGTTGTCGGGTTATGGCAAATGGTGTCAGTATAGTGTGTTTGAATGCTTTTTAACAAGTGTTCAGTTTGTGAACTTACAACACCAAATTGAAAAGTTAGTTAAACCTGCTGAAGATTCGGTACGGATTTATGTTTTGGATGCGGGATCTCTGAAACGCACAATTACCTATGGGTCTGAACACCCCCGTCAAGATCAGGCTATTGTCATCTAGTTGAATTGAATAGGATACCGTTGACCCTGTTTCCGTTGGATGCGGGGTTTTTTATTTGAGTTCAGAGGTCTGGGGGCGATCGCAATATCATATAAGATTCCCCTTGACAAGAAAATTGTTTTGGTTTATGATTATTTTCGTGAACCTAAGCGGGGGCGAAAACCTGGGGGGGTTCACGAAAAACGCTAGAACCTTGACAAATCAATAGTTTATACTTTTGAGTCCGGTTAGTTATTGATAATCTGTTGCAATAACGAAGCCTGAAATGAGGCAATTTTTGAGGTTCACGAAAATGGGCTCCAGAATCACCGCCCCATCAGGGTTTCAGACGGCAGACTTTCAATTAAAATAATCCTGCTTGCGGGACTGAAACGCGGTAGCGGTTCCTGGGCGTCGTTAGCGTTCGCGGTTCTTTCAATTAAAATAATCCTGCTTGCGGGACTGAAACAATACTTAGAAGATAAGCCCGTCTATTCAAAAGGATCTAAGAGCTTTCAATTAAAATAATCCTGCTTGCGGGACTGAAACCGGAGTCTGGTAGAAGCCCGAAGGCTCCACACCAGCTTTCAATTAAAATAATCCTGCTTGCGGGACTGAAACAAGCCTAGAATAACGGACGCAGATGACGCATAATGCCTTTCAATTAAAATAATCCTGCTTGCGGGACTGAAACATTGTTCCTGTAGCCGTTGTCATAATGGTAGTCACAGTCGGTGCTTTCAATTAAAATAATCCTGCTTGCGGGACTGAAACACGAAATACTCTGTGACTTCTCCATAGCCTGTCTCATAGCTTTCAATTAAAATAATCCTGCTTGCGGGACTGAAACGATTTCGGGAGGACATCGGAAATTGATTGCTATAGAACTTTCAATTAAAATAATCCTGCTTGCGGGACTGAAACTTTAACCCTTCTACTGCCGATTTTGACAACCTCAACTTTCAATTAAAATAATCCTGCTTGCGGGACTGAAACCCTCAATCTCGCCATATTGAACGCTTTGGACTTGAACTTTCAATTAAAATAATCCTGCTTGCGGGACTGAAACATTCTATATCTTTTGTCCACTGTTGTTTTTTTATGTCGTTTACTTTCAATTAAAATAATCCTGCTTGCGGGACTGAAACTTTACAATTCAGATATGACGAAGAATTAAATATTCTTTCAATTAAAATAATCCTGCTTGCGGGACTGAAACGACGATCCCTAAGAATAGTTCAATAGGTTGTAACAACTTTCAATTAAAATAATCCTGCTTGCGGGACTGAAACGTACATCGGAAGCAAACAAGCTAAAAACACCGATCTTTCAATTAAAATAATCCTGCTTGCGGGACTGAAACAAGAACAGGAATCTACAGTTCGGATAATCCTTTTTTCTTTCAATTAAAATAATCCTGCTTGCGGGACTGAAACCATACGGTACGCAATCCGCAGACATAGCAGGTTTATCAATACTTTCAATTAAAATAATCCTGCTTGCGGGACTGAAACTAGAATCACCAACCCTTGATATGTTGGAGGATTTGACTTTCAATTAAAATAATCCTGCTTGCGGGACTGAAACACTTCAACAGATTTAACATAGCCTAAAGCCGGCCATTCTTTCAATTAAAATAATCCTGCTTGCGGGACTGAAACTCAACCTCAATTAAAGATTTAAACTTCGGATTTGAAACTTTCAATTAAAATAATCCTGCTTGCGGGACTGAAACAAGAATTTGCAGTCATGATAGATAGATACCTAATTCTTTCAATTAAAATAATCCTGCTTGCGGGACTGAAACTATCAGGCTATTCGTAAGCACTTCTCTAAGGATGAAACTTTCAATTAAAATAATCCTGCTTGCGGGACTGAAACATATGATCTTGCTCGAAAGCATACAAAACGGACTTTCAATTAAAATAATCCTGCTTGCGGGACTGAAACTTAGCGCTAACTTTGTCAATGCTTAACTTTTTATAACTTTCAATTAAAATAATCCTGCTTGCGGGACTGAAACAACGAGGATTTAATATTGATATGGTTTGGAAATATGCTTTCAATTAAAATAATCCTGCTTGCGGGACTGAAACATAAGCCATTATCCTAGTCCTAAAATAATTCCCTAAAACTTTCAATTAAAATAATCCTGCTTGCGGGACTGAAACTTAGCTTGCTGATCACCTTCTCGCACGTCCTTAAAGCTTTCAATTAAAATAATCCTGCTTGCGGGACTGAAACACATCCTTGATACCTACGCCCCAGGATGGGAATGGAGCTTTCAATTAAAATAATCCTGCTTGCGGGACTGAAACCCATAGCTTCCGCATTTGAACAAGGGTCGCCAAAACTTCCGCTTTCAATTAAAATAATCCTGCTTGCGGGA
Organism: Planktothrix agardhii; assembly: GCF_904830935.1. NCBI lineage: Bacteria > Bacillati > Cyanobacteriota > Cyanophyceae > Oscillatoriales > Microcoleaceae > Planktothrix > Planktothrix agardhii. The sequence goes on along the minus strand of NZ_LR882952.1, from coordinate 4,727,972 downwards.
CTGAAACTTTCTTTTCTTGCGTTCAGGGTTATGCTCTCGATGTTGCTTTCAATTAAAATAATCCTGCTTGCGGGACTGAAACACGTTTCAGTTTGTTGCTTCTACCAATGCAACACTGAGAGCTTTCAATTAAAATAATCCTGCTTGCGGGACTGAAACCAGTCCTTTAACCGCCAAATATTTCCGATGCGGCTTTCAATTAAAATAATCCTGCTTGCGGGACTGAAACCTGAATCGTCGTTTATCGAGTTTAATTGTCCATAACTTTCAATTAAAATAATCCTGCTTGCGGGACTGAAACTTTACTGAGAATGGATTAATTGAGGAAGACAAGTTTTCTTTCAATTAAAATAATCCTGCTTGCGGGACTGAAACACGCACTGACAATCAATGTATCCGAGCCATGCACAAGGGACTTTCAATTAAAATAATCCTGCTTGCGGGACTGAAACCTACACGGGCTTACACCTGACATTATGCAAGTCACTGTTTCAGCTTTCAATTAAAATAATCCTGCTTGCGGGACTGAAACTTGAAACAACTTAAAACAAGAGTTAAGGATAACCGATCAGAACTTTCAATTAAAATAATCCTGCTTGCGGGACTGAAACTTATAGCTTCTAGTTTGTTTCACTTAGTATCTTTATCCTTTCAATTAAAATAATCCTGCTTGCGGGACTGAAACAAGTGTCTAGTGAGTCGGGTTTTGTATCGTTTCCCCCTCTTTCAATTAAAATAATCCTGCTTGCGGGACTGAAACATTTGATAAGTCTTACCTTGTAGTGTCCATCTCAACTTTCAATTAAAATAATCCTGCTTGCGGGACTGAAACAAGAACAGGAAAAAACTGCTATAGTTAATAGTTATGCTTTCAATTAAAATAATCCTGCTTGCGGGACTGAAACATTACTAAAAAGCCTGGCGAACACAAGTTGTAGTCATTGATTAAATTATGGAAAAGCAACTACTTCACGCCCGTTACTTCAAATCCGATGGAACTAGACAGAATCATGTGACTTATGATCCGCAGGGCTTTGGTCTGGGTGTTATTCAATCCCTGGATATCCTAATAAACCAATCCCCAATCCCTCTGTACCGATTAAGCTGTGTATCTTTGGAGGGTGCGATCGCCAAACATCACAAAGGAAAGTTGTCAGACGCAGGGCATCAAGTCCACTGCGCGGCTACGTCTGAACAGTGGGAAGCGGCTAAGGATTATTGGGAATCGGGGGCTTTTGATTGACAATCCCTAAATCATAAAACCCCGACTAAACATAATCTAGTCGGGGTTTTATTTAGTCTTTTCTTTCAATTAAAATAATCCTGCTTGCGGGACTGAAACTATAATAGGTTGTAACATTTTAATACTGACATGAAACAGTCAGAAATATTACCCATGTTCCCTTTTACACAACTCAAATAGGATTGCTATAATTCTTAATCTTCTCATAATCAATGGCTATCATTCCCCGACAATAAATCAAAGAATGATAGCCGAAAATATCAACGATCTTTAGCTTGTTTGTACATAACTTTTGGCTAATGAAACAGCCCTGGCGTTCCCACTGGAGTTAGCTCAAACTATTAGTTAATAATTAAAAAAAGAAAAAGAAAAGAAGAAAGAATTAACCAATTATTTCAATTTTTGTCTAAATTAGATGATGAAACTGAACAAAAAGAAACCTTAAAAATTATTGAATCTCTTGAGGATATTATGAATGGATTGAAGTCGATTATTATGCGAGTTGGTCAAGATTAATTAAATATCTGAAAAAAGTGCTTGGCAATTTAGCTGTTTTTTCAACAAAACGTAGGTAACTATAAATAAATACCTACGTTTTGTTAAATTTCATCTAATTTTGATCTAACTTACAATTTGAGGAACTTTAAGTCGTTTTTTCTAGTTTTTTTCAATCTTCCTACGCATTTTAAGATTGAACTTGAAAATAATGATAAAGATTAGCAACGGTTAAATCGGGTACTTCTTCCCAATTTTTAGGGGCTAATCCATTTAAACCTGTGGCGATCGCTTTATTAAAAATATAAGATTCATGCTCCCGGCGTAATTCAGGTTTAACGATAAATTTTAATTGATCTCGTAAAGCTGAATAGTGGGATTTTTGTTTTAATTCCTCATAGATTTGCATTTCTAAAGGTTTAATAGTTATGTCGTTTTTTGATAATTCAAAATTAACTGATTCTGAGGTTTCCGGTTCTAACATTGCTAACTGTTCCCGTTCATCATTAGATAAGGTTTTAAACCAATTAGTATGATCTTGCCAAGATTTTAATGCTGTACAATCATGTATTTTAATTCTGGCTATTTCAGGAAATAGAAAATCTAATTCTTCTTGAGAACTACATTGATCAATAATATTCAGTAATCCTTGATAAATTTTATTTTGAAGTTGTTCTAGGTGTTCATTCGATGCTGTTAATTGATTTTGGGCTTGATAAGCAGTAATAATGGCTTGTTCAATCGCCCAAGTGCATTCGAGTCTGCGAAGTTGACCCGCAGCACAAACATTGTTTAATAGCTGGGGATTAGAGTAATCAGCTAAAGCATGGTATAGCATACTTAACACCCCGTTAATTTGATCGTTTCTGGCATTTGGTTCTTCAATAGTCATTGCCACTTTAAACCACTTTAAGGCTTCTGTAAATTTGCCATAAGCTGTAATTAAAATTAACCGATGTTGATTATATTTAATATCTTCTGCAACTTCATCAATCCGTCTAATAATACTATCACCTTGATTTTTTAAGGCAGATTTTAGATCAATAAATCCTCCCGTTACCGTTAATTTAAGTTGTTTGATATCTTCTCTTAACTTTAAAGTCTGATATAAATTTACAGCCGCAAGAACACCTGTTACCGCTACACCGACACCAATAACCGCAGTCGTTGATTGTAGAACTCCCAGACTTGCTTGTAATTGGTTAATTTCTTGATAGGTTTTTTGAAATCCTCGATGAACCTGATACATTTGAACTAAACCCATACCCACTTCCACGGGTGCGGTAATCGGCGCAAGGGGACTATTGTGCATTATTGTACCCATAGCGTGACCTGCAAACTGGCCCGCATTTGCTGTTCCTTTCGCCCATCTGACCATGCTTAAAGGTACTCCTGATTTGGAAGAAACTAACTCATAGACACCCTTGGCTAAACCTTCTTGAATTGCGGGGGAAAATACAAATTGCATACTAGGAGCGAAAACAGACATAATTTTTAACCTAACTCTTTAATTATTGTAAACTCAAAATCCTCTAAAAACAAACAGATATTGCTAAAATTTTGATCAATTAATTTTTTGTTTTACTGATTTAAGTATTTTTACGGAAAATAAATTTATTTTGATTTTAATTGATTTTATTAAACCGTATAAACACGGATAAATAATTTATAAATTGTTACTGACTTATTTATTGTTCCTCTAATGTTGTAAAGTAGAACTGTATGCTTAATTGAGGCTTGCTGCAATGAATGAATTTTTAAATATCTTCCAGTCTATTACTTATTCAACGGTTTCTGTACTGAACAATCAAAGTGAATCTTGCGAGTTGAAACAATCCGCTACGGAGTTAAATCAGTCGATTCAATCCTGTAATCAAGAGTTAAGACAGTCCGCAGCCAGATTAAAAGAGTTAATGGAAATTAGTTATAAAGATTTAGATCATGCTGAAGATGTCTGGAATAGTAAAGCTAGAATTATGACTGTCCCCAAGTCTGAACTTTGGGAAGAAATAGGAAAACTAGCAGCGATTGATTTTAGAATTCGGGAGTTACAGAAAAAATGTCAAACAGAAGTGATTCAAGAAATTAAAAATTCATGGTTAAATCAATGTGAACAGCTTAAAGAAAGGTGGTTTAAAGATATTAAAAATGGAACATTAAAAAAAGAAGTGGGTTTTTCGGACAAAGATGGTTTGATTCAAGGACTAGATAAGGCAATAAAAGTTATTAATAATGAGATAATGATCACCATCAATAAAAATTTATTGTTTTTAAATGATAATTTATCAAGTTTGGATATGAATTATCTTCAATTAACAATTAATTTACTAAATTTCCAAGAGCGAGTTAATATTTCAGTTAAACCAACTTCATACTCTTACCAAAAAAATTACTTAATTAATACAAAAGGAAATTCTAGCAATATTTTATCAGATTGGTGGGTAAAACCAACTCTTGGTGTATTTTTAAATGAAGGATTTATGGTGATTAATAGAGAAAGATTTGACATTTTTGTTAATAAGGTCAAAGAAATTATAGAAGAAAATATGGCTTCAAGATTTACTGAATGCTTTGATTTTGCATTATCAACTACAACAGAAATTATTAATTTTTACAATGATTTTTTAGAGAAACAAAACCGATATGAACAAGAAACCAGCGAACAACGGGAAGCGGAAAAAGATTGGATTGAGCAACAACGTCGAAAATTAGATCAAGTTCAGAAACAAATTGATGTGATTTTGAGTGTCGGTTAGGGTGAGCAATGCCCACCCTAATCCTACATTAACCTAGGGATTAATGTCCAATCCCGACATATTGGAAACCAGCGGCTTCTAATTGTTTTCGGTCTAAGAAATTCCGACCGTCAATCATAAATGCCGAGTGCATTTTTTTCGCCATTTTCCCATAATCAAGGTTTTGGAATTGCGCCCAGTCGGTAATTAAAATTAACGCATCACAGCCATCAGCTAACAATTCAGGATCGGTTTCAACGATGACACCCGTTAACCCATGACGCATCCCACTTTGGGAAATAATCGGATCATAAGCTTTAACTTTTGCCCCTAAACGGTTCAATTCTTGGATAATATCTAAAGCCGGAGCATCGCGTAAATCGTCCGTATCGGCTTTAAAAGTTAATCCCAATAATCCCACGGTTTTACCTTTGAGAATTTTCAGCACTTGCTGTAATTTATCAATGGCAATCGTGCGTTGACGGTTATTAACTTCCACCGCCGCTTTTAACAATTGGGCGTCATAATTATAGTCATCGGCGGTATGAATTAAAGCCGAAACATCTTTCGGGAAACAGGAACCCCCCCAACCAATTCCAGCTTGTAAAAACTTATTCCCAATTCGAGAATCTAAGCCAATTCCTTGAGCTACTTGTGTCACATCCGCACCGACGCGATCGCAAATATTAGCAATTTCGTTAATAAAGCTAATTTTAGTTGCTAAGAACGAGTTAGCAGCATATTTAATCATTTCTGCCGAACTTAGATCAGTTAACACAATTGGAACTGGGGGTAAAGATGGATGATCAGAATGTTTTCTCGATACTAAAGGTGCATACAATTCCTGCATCACCTCCAAGGCTTTTTTGCTATTACTTCCTAACACAATTCGATCGGGATTAAAGGTGTCATAAACCGCCGAACCTTCGCGTAAAAATTCCGGGTTACTAACAACATCAAATTCAGCTTCAATCGGTGTTCCTGCTGACCCTTTTTCTTTTTGCCGCTCGGAAACACCATCTAAAACAATCATCCGCACCCAGTCTCCGGAACCAATGGGTACAGTGGATTTATTCACAATCACTTTATAACCTGTGGTCAGGTTAGCTCCAATCCCCCGCGCCACCGCCTCGACATAACGAGTATCACTTTCTCCGCTAGGTAAAGGAGGAGTTCCTACGGCGATAAATAACACCTCACCATGTTCCACACCCGCAGCTAAATCCGAAGAAAAATCCAGCCGCCCGGACTCCATACAGGATTTCATTAATTCCGGTAGTCCGGGTTCATAAATCGGGGACTGTCCCGACTTCATTAATTTGACCTTTTCCTCATTATTATCAATACAAATAACATCATGTCCGATCTGTGCCAGACACACTCCGGTTACTAAACCCACATATCCCGTCCCAATTACACAAACACGCATAAATCTATCCTCAATTTTTTGACCGAAAAACTAACAATCTTGTTAACGCTCAATGATTGATCGTTAACAAGGATTTTACTCTTTTCAACTGTTGTAGATGCGTTCCCGAAAATCTTTCACCGTCAACTCTAATCCTTGATCCAGTGGGATTGTCGGTTCCCAATTCAGGTAGGTTTTAGCACGAGTAATATCGGGTTGTCGCTGTTTAGGATCATCCTCCGGTAGCGGTTTAAATTGAATTTCCACATCTGGGTTAACGAGATTCTGAATTTTTTCAGCTAATTCCAAAATGGTATATTCCCCTGGATTCCCGATATTAATAGGGCCAATCTGATCGCTATTCATCAAGCGGATGAATCCCTCTACCAAGTCTGACACATAACAGAAACTCCGGGTTTGGGAACCATCCCCATAAACTGTTAAGGGAATCCCTCGCAGGGCTTGGACAATAAAGTTACTGACCACACGGCCATCATTTTCTAACATTCGGGGGCCATAGGTATTAAAAATCCGTACCACCCGAATATCTACCCCGTTTTGACGGTGATAGTCAAAGGCTAAGGTTTCTGCAACCCGCTTTCCCTCGTCGTAACAGGATCGAATCCCAATACAGTTGACATTGCCTCGATAGTCCTCCGTTTGGGGGTGAACATCGGGATCTCCGTAGACTTCAGAAGTGGAGGCTAGGAAAAACCGGGCTTTGATCCGTTTGGCTAACCCCAACATATTCATAGTTCCTAATACATTGGTTTTGATGGTTTTAACCGGGTTGTATTGGTAGTGAACTGGAGAGGCGGGACAGGCTAAATGGTAGATTTGATCGGCTTCTAACCGAATTGGTTCGGTAATATCATGGCGGATCAGTTCAAAATAGGGATTACCGATCCATTTCAGGATATTTCGTTTTCTCCCTGTGAAAAAGTTATCTAAACAAATCACTTCATGGCTCTGTTCCATTAAGCGATCAATTAGGTGTGAACCCAGAAAACCCGCGCCACCTGTAACTAAAATTCTCATCTAAAAATTGGGTTTGAAACCCCGTCCTTTAGCGAAGCGAAGGACGGCTTTACACAATCTTCTAAGTAACAATCAACCCGTTGGAACGGCGAATTAACTGTACTTTACTAGAAGTAATCTGCCCTAACCGTTTCCAATTAGCATCGCTGACAGATACTTGTCTTTCGGTGTCTGCTGACACATAACCAACACCCTTGGCAGATTTAACCAAGTCCCCCTTACGGAATCCATGACGAGTCGTAGAACCCCCATACTTACGACGCATTCCACCTTTTGCTGGGAGCATTAAGTGAAGTTGACGACGAGAAAAAGGGGGTCTGCGAATCACTCGGAATTGAGCAGTGGTAATGACAACATTACCAAACCAATTAGCACCATCAGTGGCGACGATTACTAAAACGTTTTAAAGTTAAGACTTGGCTTTGAATACACCCCAGCTATACCCAACAACATTGATCTTTGTTGTAGAGACGTTAAATTTAACGTCTCTACAACAATTTAGGATTCTTGATTTAACCGTAATACCGCCATAAATGCCTCTTGAGGAACATCCACAGAACCCAAGGATTTCATCCGTTTTTTACCTTTGGCTTGCTTCTGTAAGAGTTTTTTCTTCCGACTAATATCCCCCCCATAACATTTAGCTAACACATCTTTTCTTAATGCCGGAATACTTTCACTAGCAATAACTTTAGATCCAATTGTGGCTTGAATGGGAACTTTAAATTGATGACGGGGAATCAATTCTTTGAGTTTTTCCACCATTGCCCGTCCAACATGATAAGCTTTATCTCGGTGAACAATCATTGCCAAAGAATCGATCGGATCTTTATTAATCATAATATCGAGTTTAACTAAGGCATTTTCTCGATATCCAATAATATGATATTCCATACTGGCATAACCACGAGAACGGGATTTCATCTGATCAAAAAAGTCCGTCACTACTTCCGCTAAAGGCACTTCATAAACTAAGGTTGTCCGTCCCTGAGCTAAATATCGCATATCCTTAAATTCACCCCGACGACCCTGGGCTAACTCCATTAAACTGCCCACATAAGCTTCAGGAGTAATCATTTCTACCCGCACATATGGTTCTTCTATTTTTTCCCGATGGTTAGGTTCAGGTAAACGACTGGGGTTATCGATCATCATCACTTCTCCCTTTTGAGTTGTAACTTGATAAACCACCGAAGGAGAAGTCACAATTAAGTCTAAATCATATTCCCTTTCCAAACGTTCTTGCACAATTTCCATGTGCAGTAACCCTAAAAATCCACATCGGAAACCGAACCCCATCGCACTAGAAGTTTCCGGTTCATAAGATAACGCCGCGTCGTTTAATTTGAGTTTTTCTAAGGCTTCTTTTAGATTAGGATATTCATCAGAATCCGTGGGAAATAACCCACAAAACACCATCGGTTTTGCTTCGGTATAACCGGGCAAAGCTTGTTCGGCTTGACGATTGGCTAAAGTAATAGTATCCCCAACCCGGGCATCTTCAACGGCTTTAATCGCAGCAGAAAAATATCCTACTTCCCCCGCGTGGAGTTCATCAACGGGGATTTGAGTCGGAGATAATACGCCAATTTCATCAACTTCATATTCTTTTCCCGAAGCCATTAAGTGGACGCGATCGCCTTTTTTTAGCCTACCATCCATCACCCGAAAATAAACAACTACCCCGCGATAACTGTCATAATAACTATCAAAAATTAATGCCCGTAATTTCTGATCAACCGTATCCTGGGGAGGTGGAACTAAACGGACAATAGACTCTAAAATTTCATGAATTCCCACCCCTTCTTTCGCCGAAGCTAACACCGCCCCGGAACAGTCTAACCCAATAATTTCTTCAATCTCACTTTTAATCCGATCTGGCTCCGCTCCGGGTAAATCAATCTTATTTAAAACCGGAATAATTTCTAAGTTATTTTCTAAGGCGAGATAAACATTTGCTAAAGTTTGAGCTTCTACCCCTTGAGACGCATCCACAACTAATAACGCCCCTTCACAAGCCGCTAAAGACCTAGACACCTCATAAGAAAAGTCGACGTGACCCGGAGTGTCGATTAAATTTAATACATATTCCTCACCGTCATCGGCTTTGTAATTCATCCGGGCGGCTTGCAATTTAATCGTAATTCCCCGTTCTCGCTCTAAGTCCATGGAGTCAAGAAATTGTTCCTTCATTTCCCGTTTTTGAACCGCACCCGTCGCCTCCAAAAGTCGATCCGCCAGGGTAGATTTCCCATGATCAATATGAGCAATAATAGAAAAATTACGAATTCGAGAAACAGGAACGTTAGTCATAAAATGATATTCACAGGCATAATAGGGGAGACTCCCGTTAAACTAACGAGGGTCTAGTTAATGTATTTTAACAAAATAAACCCAAGGACACCGATTTTTTCAGGGAAATAGAGGGGATTAGGGCTGTTTTTCTAATTCCGACTTCATCCGTTCTAGGGTACGGTGCATCTGTTCAAACATTTGGTCGGGGGTAATCCCAAATTGACCGAGTTGGGTGCGTAACTGTTCAACGGTCATCTGGGCCATGAAATCCTCGGAAAGTTCAAACCGCTTCATGAAAATCCGGTAACGATCCATAACCGCTTCCATTTGCTCAATATAGAGTTTTTTCCCAGCCCGATCAAACTTGCCATAATCACTGCCCAGTTTGACCATAGATTGATAATCTTCAAATAGCTGTTTAGCTTCTTGTTGTACGATGTCTGAATCAAAGAATCCCATAGTTTCTCGATTTTTTTTGCTAGTAGGGGTTTGAGTTTTATAGACTTGGAAAGATTCTCCCCTATCTTAACCTTTTGAGAGCGGGTTACTCACACTCCCACAGGTGGCAATTTCCGTACCGATGGCCAGAGTAGAGGATAATAACCCTGTTTAGTTCGCTTTTTGATGGAGTGAGTCAAGAAAGGTAATTGGTATTAATGTCAAGAGTAGAATGTGATTATAGACTTTAATAATTCTTCTACACCGGGAGAATGGACTAAATTGAATTTTAACGGCTAGGAACAAAATCATGATCAAAATTATCAAACAACTCAGTATTGTTTTTTGTGCCATTTTTCTGTTGAGTGGCTGTGTTAGGTATGATGTGGGAGTGGCATTTCAGGATCAAACCCATGGTCAAATTGTTCAAAAGATTCAATTAGGAGAACAATTAACTAAATTTAGTCATGATGTAGTAGATGAATGGATATCTAGTTTAGAAAAACGGGTTAAACAGTTAAAAGGAAAAACCAAACTACTGTCTAAACAGGAAATATTAGTTACTATTCCTTTTAATAATGGTCAGGATTTAGAGACAAAATTTAATCAATTTTTTAATCCTGCTGAATTTAACAATAAAAAATCCCAGAAAAAACCCGATATCGAAATTCCTCAATTTTCTGCAAATTTAAACCTTAAACAAAATAATTGGTTTTTTGCTTTACGCAATTATCTCAACTTAGAATTAGATTTGCGATCGCTTTCCCTACTCTCTACCTCGGAGAATGTACTAATTAGTTCGGGGAACTTATTAGAACTAGAATTTGTCTTAAACACTCCCTGGGGTGCGACTGTGATTAATCCCATCGGTATTCCTGAAGGCTCGGAAGCACCTCTATTATTAAATGTTGATCTGAATGGAAAACAGGTTATTTGGACACTTAAACCCGGAGAAATTAATCAATTAGAAGCGATTTTCTGGGTTCCCAGTCCGATTGGAATAGGGACAGTTATAATTATCCTGATCACGGCTTTAGGAATTTATCTCAAATATACTTTTATCCCCAAATTCAAAGCCGGACAGTCCCCAATTCCCACTCGTATTTAACCCCTGTTCCCTGCTATAAAATTAAAAGAGACGTGCCACAGCGTGTCTCTCAATTCAATATCTTTAATTACTTCTCAGTCAGGTTCCACACTCCATCCCAAGTTTCATCAGGGGGTTGGGTGGTTTCATACAGAATACAGCGATCAACGTGCAGTTTAGCGGCCTTATTTTTCGGATCAAGATCCAAAACCGCCAGAAATTCCCGTTTAGCAGTCCGCAAAGATTCTTTGGCTTTTGCTGCAAATTTGCGTTTGGCTAAATCAACCATTTTCCGAAGTTTCGGTAGGGGCATTTCTGCGGCTTCGTCTTCCAACATTTTTCGGGTATTCTCATCGGTTGTAAACTGTTTTAGTTTAACGATGAGTAATTTTTTATTTTCCCGGGGAGTAAATCCTTTGACTTTTTCCGGTAAAATGGCTAAGGCTTCCTCCATCGGCATCCGTTTAAAGTCTTCTATGGCTAACCGCTTGATGATATTTTCATCTAACATTTCGGTTAGTTTCTCCAGAGAATTTTTTAATAACATTTGTCCCAATAAATCCTTATCATCATAAGATAGTTTTTTCATTTGAACTTCGGAGACTTCTTCGAGTTCTTCTAATAACGGCACTATTTCCTCTGCGGTTAATTTGTCCGTGGCGGGTTTGAGGTAATATTCCCGTCCTAGATGATAGTGGTCGATGATTCCCTGTTGTTTTTCAGAAATTGGTCGTACTAATTTCCCTTCCCGAATGCCAACGAGTTCATAAATTCTCACCGGTTGGCTTTTGCCTTTGACGGTGATGAAATCGAGTTCTCGCACAATTACCCGATCAGCATAATGGATATAGGTATTCTCACTAATTACGATATCCGTGCCATATTGTTTACTGGTTCCTTCTAAACGGGAGGCGAGGTTAACTCCATCCCCAATAGAGGTTAATTCCATCCGTTTACTCGACCCAATATTTCCCGATACCACTTCATCGGAATGGAGACCCATACCAATACCAATAGGCATTAACCCCTGGGCGACCCGACCTTCATTGTATTCGGCTAGACGGTAGCGCATTTCCACGGCCGCTTGCATCGCCATCCAGGGATGATCCGCCAGGGGGGCCGGAGAACCAAATACGGCCATTAACGCATCTCCGATATATTTGTCCAGGGTTCCTTTATAGCCCAACACGGTGTCTACCATTTCCTCAAAATAGGAGTTGAGCATGGTGACTACTTCTTCGGCTTGCAGTTTTTCGGTGAGGGTGGTGTAGCCGCGAATATCACTAAATAAAACGGTAACGTCTTTTCGTTTTCCACCTAATCCGGTATCCCCACTAGCTAACAGTTGTTCAGCGACTTCTGGGGTCATGTAGCGATACATTAAGTTCTTGATTTCTTTCTCGCCACTGATATCTTCCATCACCACTAAAGCCCCACTAACTTTTTCTGGGTTATTGATATCAGACATGGAATTAATTGATAAATTCACACTCCGAGAGGATTCATTTGTTTCGGAGAATAAAGTTTGATCCGGGTAATATTGTTGTCTGTCTTTAATATCTTTCGGGGCTAAAGCTAGATCAAACCATTTGCTAAAGTCTCGGTTTTTAACCTGAATTAAATCTCGGACAGAGCGCCCCTTAACAACATCTTCCTCCCGAATTCCTAGGAGTTCCATGGCACAATCATTCGTGGCAATCATTCGACCTTCTTTGTCGGTAGAAATGACTCCATTACTGAGCGATCGCAGAATATCTTTTTGCCGTTGTTCCTGTTCTTTGACTTTTTGGAACAATTTGGCATTTTGTAAGGCAACCCCCGCTTGAATATTGAATGCCTGCATGAATTCTAAATCATTAGTATTAAAGCTGGCTTTCCATTGTTCCGGAGCTTCTGGCCAATTTTCTGGATTATAAGGCGGGTGTTCTCCTTGTTTTTTTTTATTAATTAATTGAGTCACACCAATCAGTTGATTGTCAGCATTATAAACGGGTGTGCATAACATACTGCAAGTCCGATATTTAGTTTTTTGGTCAGTTTGTTTAGAGGTTTCGGAACGGGGATCGTTATACAGATCAAAGGGAATTAATAAAGGTTCACCACTTTGGGCAACAACTCCAGCAAATCCGGCGCTTCGAGGAATCCGAATTTCTATCAGTTTTTCATTAATCGGAATTTTTGTCCAAAGTTCGCTTTTTTCTTCATCTAATAACCACAGGGTGCTACGATCGGCATTCATTAATTCTTTTGCCTGATCCATAACATTTTTTAGGGTTTCTTCTAAGTCCAAACTACTCTTACTGAGGGCATTAACTGCATTCATTAAAGCCGCAGCTGCTCGCTGTCTGACCGTGGCCGCATAGAAGGAACGAGAAGACTCTAAAATTAGGCGAATCGAGGGGACAAATTCTTCAAATAGTTTTTCATCGTCTACCGTAAATCCCTCTAAGTCTATTTTTTCATCTAAGGGATCTAGGTGGCTTGAATTCAGTTTTAATTTATTTAGTAATTGTACCACCGCCACCAAGCCATTTTCATCATTTAAAAGAGGCATAACGACCATCGTATATGTCCGATAGCCATTTTTCTGATCCATTTTCTTGGCGGCGGCCGAACGCGGATCATTATAAAAATCGTAGGGAATATTAACCACATTGCGAGTGGTCGCCACTTCCCCAGCAATTCCGGCGGTGGATGGGATTCTCAATTCTAAGGGTTTACCATCCTGTCCTCCAGCTACAATTGACCAGAGTTCGTGTTTTTCTTCATCTACCAGCCAGATCGTTGTCCGATCGGCATTTAAAAGTTCTCCTATCTTAATAGTAATCGACCGCAACATTTCATTGAGAATCTCCTCAAACCCCTGAGCATCGAGCAGATTATTCAGCATCGATAGGGTTTGATTAACGGTTTTTAGTTTATCCTCAACTTCTTTAACCACAATAACGAAATTGTCTTTGGTTAAAGGAGCCAGAATAGAGGAGAAACTGCTGCCTCCTGCACCTGTGAGAACTAAACCCCCATTCGTTGAAGAAGATGATTCTTCAAGAGGGGTCTCACCCCCCACTTTGCTCATACCCTTTCGATTAACTGTAGACTCCTGAACGGGTGTTACATCAATTACTTGTGCTGAAACAACCGTTGATTCTCCTGATATAGAATTGGTCGGGGATGCAGATTTCATAGGGTTTTAATACATAGATTGGGGTTGAAACAGTCTTTTAAGGGAAAATTAATATTTTTTTAAGTTTTGAACTATCAAAAGAAAATAGCCCGTAGACAATTACTGTTTATCAGTTTACGTTGGATATTGACAAGTGGCTAAATTGTATCTGATTTAGGGCAATCCCGGTTTGTGAACTATTATTCCACTTAGTATAGATTCTCGTCTGTGTTTTGTTCTACCAATTTGGACAAAATAGAGCAAGATGGATCACAGATTTAAGCGGATTTCACGGATTTTAATCTATCAGGACTTGGGCAAGCACGCTATATATGGTGTACTGGCGTAAGTCCCGATAGATGGAATCCCCGTCCGTTCTGAATGATATAGTAGGGAACAGCCCCCGGGGGCTAGGGGGGAGGGAACAGGGGGAAAACACTTCACCGTCTGGGTTCCAAGATCCGTCTCTATCCTAACTGCCTTGGCGGTTGCTATAGTATAAATATTAACTAAAATTATGTCTTAAGATTTGCCGATATGCCTCTAAGTTGGAATGAAATTAAGCAAAGGGCGATCGCCTTTTCTAAAGAATGGGAAACTGAAACTTCAGAAAAATCAGAGTCACAATCATTCTGGAATGATTTTTTTAATGTGTTTGGCATTTCACGGCGGCGGGTAGGAAGTTTTGAGCTACCGATTAAAAAGGCGGATAATAAACAAGGCTTTATCGATCTTTTGTGGAAAGGGATGATTTTGGTGGAGCATAAGTCTAGGGGCAAGGACTTAGATAAGGCTACACAACAGGCAAAAGATTATTTTCCCAATTTAAAAGAGCATGAATTACCAAAATATATTTTAGTTTCGGATTTCCAAAAATTCCGGCTTTATGATTTAGATACGAACGAAACCAAAGAGTTTGAGCTAAAGGATTTTGTAAATCACGTCCATCTATTCGGCTTTATAGCTGGATATGAAAAACGGGTTTATAAGGATGAAGATCCGGTCAATATTGCGGCGGCGGAATTGATGGGAGAACTGCACGATCGCCTCAAAGAGATTGGTTATACAGGGCATGATTTAGAAGTGTATCTGGTGCGGCTATTATTCTGTATGTTTGCCGATGATACGGGGATTTTTAATAAGGGAATTTTTTGGGAATATATCGATCTCCATACTAAGGAAGATGGCAGTGATTTGGCGATGCACATTGCCTCGATTTTTCAGATTTTGAATACATCTAAGGAGAAGCGGTTAAAAAATTTAGATGAAAATTTAGCGCAGTTTCCCTATGTAAATGGGAAGTTATTTGAGGAACCTTTGCAACCTGCGGCGTTTGATAAACAGATGCGTGAAATATTGTTAAAGGCTTGTGCGTTTGATTGGGGTAAAATTTCCCCTGCAATTTTTGGGTCGATGTTTCAGGCAGTAATGAATCAGACGGAACGGCGCAATTTAGGGGCGCATTACACTTCTGAAAAGAATATTCAAAAGTTGATTAAGCCGCTTTTTTTGGATGATCTTTATATTGAATGTGAGAAGGCTAAGGGTAGTAAGGGCAAACTAGAAACATTACATAAAAAGATTGCAAATTTATATTTCCTTGATCCTGCTTGTGGTTGTGGTAATTTCTTGATTATTACCTATCGGGAATTGCGAGATTTAGAGATTTTGATTTTGTTGGAATTGAATAAGACTGGGCAGTTAGTGACGGATATTAGCTCAATTATTCAAGTGGATGTGGATCAGTTTGCGGGGATTGAATATGATGAATTTGCCGTGCGAGTTGCTGAGGTGGCGATGTGGTTAATTGATCATCAGATGAATGTGAAGGTGAGTAATGAGTTTGGGCAGTATTTTGTGCGGTTGCCTTTGAAGAAATCCGCGAAGATTGTACATGGTAATTCGTTAAAAATTGATTGGGAGTCTGTTGTTGCAAAAGAGAAGTTGAATTTTATTTTAGGGAATCCTCCTTTTGTTGGCGCAATGATCATGAATGATGAACAAAGAAACGATATTGCTTATGTTTTTGATGGAGAAAAAGGAACGGGTGTATTAGATTACGTCTGTGCTTGGTATCTGAAAGCTGCACAAGTTATACAAAATAATAAGATAAATGTAGGTTTTGTTTCTACTAACTCAATATCTCAAGGTGAACAAGTCGCTATACTTTGGAATATTCTTTTTGGCAAATACAAAGTTAAAATCAACTTTGCACATCGTACTTTTAAATGGACTAATGAAGCAAAAGGCAATGCTGCTGTACATTGCGTTATTATTGGATTTTCTTACTTTGATGCTATAGAAAAGTATATTTTTGACTATCAAGATATTAATGGCGAACCGCTTGTAATAAAAGCGAAGAATATCAACCCTTATCTAGTAGATGGAAATGATATCATTATTAATAATCGAAGTGTTCCTGTTTCTGATGTTCCCTTAATGCGTTTCGGAAGTATGCCAAGAGATGGTGGAAACTTCATTTTTAGTGAAGCAGAAAAAGAAGAATTTATTAAAATTGAGCCTCAAGCTAAAAAATGGATAAGACCCTATACAGGAGCGCAAGAATTTATTAATGGCTATAGCCGTTATTGTTTATGGCTCGTTGATATTTCTCCAAATGAACTCAAAGCTTTGCCAGAGGTATTAAAAAAAGTTGATAAAGTTAAAAATTTTAGGTTGGAAAGTAAAGCAGCATCTACTCGTAAGTTTGCAGCTACACCTACTCTATTTTGTCAGATAGCACAACCAGAAACAGATTATTTACTTGTGCCTCGTGTATCTTCAGAGAAAAGAATATATATTCCCATTGGATTTATGTCTAGAGATGTGATTGGAAATGATCAAGTTTTATTGATACCTAATGCTAATCTCTATATTTTTGGTGTTCTCACTTCTGCAATTCACATGACATGGATGAAGTATGTTTGTGGAAGATTAAAAAGCGATTATCGTTATTCCAAAGACATTGTTTACAACAACTATCCATTCCCTGAAAATGTCAGCGACAAACAAAAGCAAAAAGTCGAAACCGCCGCACAAAAAGTATTAGACACAAGGGCAAAATATCCTGATAGTAGCCTCGCCGATCTTTACGATCCTCTCACCATGCCGCCCGATTTGGTAAAAGCCCATCAAGCCCTAGATAAAGCCGTTGATCTTTGCTATCGTCCCCAACCTTTTGTTAGCGAATTAAATCGCATTGAGTATTTATTTAATCTCTATGAAGCCCTAAGTGCGCCATTGCTGAAAGTCGAGAAGAAAAAGCGAGTTAAGAAAAAAGATAGTTAATAAATTAGATGATCTGGCGATCGCTATTCGGTGTGAGTCGTGATTTTTGGGCGATCGCTTTTGCTGTATTTAGATGTAAAATTAGATGTACAGATAGTGCGAACCTTATGGCTAACTTGCGTCAAGGTATTACCGAGGCGAAATCAGCATTTTTAGGCGATCGTGATGTTTTGGCTGTTGAAGATGCGATCGCTCTAAAACCCAAACCGAACTCTATGTTAGAATTTTAAATATTTTAGTATCTACACAATATGAAAAGCCAGTTATTAAAATTAGCTTTTGAAATAGAGCTTCAAGACGGAGAAAAATTTACAATACCTAGCTCCATAATAGAAGGAATCGGCAAAGGTAAATGGCTTATTACTATTCAGCCAAAATCAGAAACAGAAACAGGCGATCGCGCCCATGATGCCTTTTTAAAAAGTTATTCGTCAGAAGATGAAGGATTATATGACGACTATTAAGGCAGGAGAAATCTGGGTTGCATCAATTCCTTCATAGTCCTATCCTCATTGAATGTTCGGGGAGAAATTTTAACTATCTCATATCCTATTATATATTATATTCCTGTGAGTCGTGATTATTAGGCGATCGCTTTTGCTGTATTTAGATGTACACTTAGATGTACAGATAGATTCAAAAATAATGCTATCCAATATTCCGATTACAGAAGCAAGAAACGAGTTAACCTCATTACCTGAAAAGCTTGCCCAGCAAGGCGGTACACTGGCAATTACCCGTAGAGGCAAGCCCGTCCTAGCCGTGATGACATGGGAACATTACGAAGCAATACTCGAAACCCTAGAAATACTTGGGGATGCGAAGCTTATGGCTAACTTGCATCAAGGTATTACCGAGGCGAAATCAGCACAAGGAATAGATTGGGAATCAGCTAAACGAGAATTAGACCTGTAATGTATCGCGTCGTTATTCAGCCCACGGCTTTCAAACTATTAAAAGAAATCAGCGATCGTCGTATCCGTAAAAAAATTAGCGATCGCATTGACAAGCTCAAAGAATCCCCCGAAATGCAGGGAAAACCATTACTCGGTGAACTAGAGGGTTATTACAGTGTGCGTGCAGTTGGACAAAGATATCGGATCATTTACGCGATCGAGCAAGCTCAAGTCACTGTCATGATTGTGGCTTTGGGAATTCGGAAGGATGGTAGTAAACAAGACGTATATGCTCTTGCTAAAAAGCTATTGAGATTAGGGCTATTAGACGAGTCAGACGAGGATCAAGATGATGATTAAAATTCAGAATTATAGAATAGAATTTTGGGTATTGGGAAGTGATAGAAAAAGCGATCGCTATTCGGTGTGAGTCGTGATTTTTAGGCGATCGCTTAAAAATTATTTGTCTTTAAATATCTATTCTAAAAGTATAATCGGTATCTTGAACTTATTTTTTATGCAAATTGGAATGAAAGAAACTCACAATTGATTCTAAAAACAGTTTTTCTCTTGCTTCAATGTCGGTCTTTACCCAATCATCACTTGGGTATTTTGAAAGGTCATTAACATTAGCAATGGGTGAGTCTTTATATTTATTTTTCTTCTGTCCAAAATAACCATTACCAGCTTGGATGTTTAGTTTTTTTCCTATAGCCACTTTGTTTCCATATCGCTCCAAATAGACTTTTGCATCTTCGTGATTCCAGCCATTGTAGTTAGCTGCTTGCCAAACACGAGGGAAAATATGTTCAATCTCAAAATTGGACTCAATCATGTCAATTTGATTGGGATTTAGATAAGCATGAAGCAAAATCATGGCGCGAGCAATTTTATAATTAACGGTTTGGGCCAAAGTAGTTGAAAATTCTGGAGGAATTGAAGTGATTATTGTTAGTGGTTTTCCTTCAAAAATATCAATGCAAAATTGGTAACATGAGTCCTTTATTTTATTTACGGTTGGTTTCTGAACAAACTCAGCAAACAAAAATGAAATTAAAGTTGCGAGATATTCAGAAAAACTTGTATAAAACGAATCCAAATCTTTATTTTTGAAAAAATATGCACTTGTAACATATTTCCAGTATTCATTTGGGTAATGGTTAAGGCAATGAAGATATTTAAACGACTGCTGAGAAATAAACTCTCGTCCCTGAAATGTAGATTTACCTTGTTTCACAGTTAGCCAAAATTCTGCAAGCTCTTGCAATTCTTTCATCAAGTTAGGTTGCTTTAATTTTTCAAATTTTTCGCCAGCATAAAATTTTCTTAGAGCGATTTCTTTTGTTTTATCACGACTTCTGCCACGAATAACGTGCGAATAATTTCGGAAAAGAGCATCCAGAGTCATTCCTGCGTCATCAACTGTTTCAGTAAGCTCTCTCCATGAATTAGTGAATTCTGATTTTTCTTCCTCGGTATTCTTAGTACGATAAATTTGGGCTTTAAAAATGTCGGAATCCGACAGTGGCATTCCTCGGTCGTTCAGAGTTGAAAATATGGTCAACGCTGTGTCTAGTTTTTCGCAATCAATTGGAAGTATAATGCAGTTTTTTAAAATAGAAACACAGAATTCCTGCCAATGAATTGGATTATTCATTGCATATTCTTCACACTTTGAAAAGAAATAGTCATAATTTTTTGAATAAAGGTCGGTAGCATTTGGTTTTGATTTTCCTGTCCGAAGAATCGCATGAAATACTTCATTGTCAGATTCAGTTGCAACTCGTGATTCTATATGGATTAAACTTGTGTCAGAAACTCTTCCCGAAATAGGGTTAACGTCCCAAATACATGGTGCAATTTGATTCTTGAGACCAGCAATATTGTCGTCTTCAATTGCACTGTTTTCCAATTTTGAATAGAATGCTCTTAGAAGAAGCAAGAGTGAGGTGATACGCTGTTGCCCATCGATAACTTCAATTTCAATCTTTCCAGATTCATCGTTTTTACAAGTAACAACTGTGCCTAAGTAATACTCCTCACTTACCGTTCTTTCTTCAAAGAAACTTGTAAGATCCTGCCATAGAATTTCGCATTTTTCTAAATCCCATTTATATGGTCGTTGATAATCAGGGATTATGAATTTAGTTCCCTGCATTTCAGAAAATAAACTACTTATACTTTTTTTCGTGACATTAAGTTCTGCCATATTTTACCCCTTAGAAAATTATTTCTTCTAAACCCCGATAAGATATTACCCTACTTTGAGTCTCGATATTTAGACTATAAACATCAAATATAGCTCTCCTCAAAGCGATCGCTGGTTGATTTTTTGCGAAATTGCGACATAAGTGTTATACTTGACGTAACGCATAACACTTGCCTATGCCTCAAAAATATAAAGACAAACGCACAGCCAAATTTGCTGCTGGCGATCGTGTCAAAGAATTTCAGGCATTTGAAAGACAAGCGTTTCTCATTTTAGTAGTGACCTTTAAAACGGTCAGATGATCTGTACCTGTAGACATTTTTGACTAACTAAACTCAGCTAGAATTATTTACATACATTGCCGTATGCCCTACAAGGTTTGCAGCACTCTCGGATGGATAATCCGCCGATTCAAATTTGCCTGAGTGTCTAACAATTTAACCATTACTAGCAACAACAAACAGAAAGACTATGTACGATCGAGAAAAACCGCACGTGATTATTGACATTGGCTCAGACTATGTGAAGGCTGGCTTTGCAGGTGAAGACGCACCAAGGGCTGTATTTCCCACTGTCGTTGGCAGACCAAAAGTTCCAGGCATTATGGTCGGCTCTGACCAGAAGGACTATTATGTAGGTACACAGGCTGAGGAAAAGCGCGGGGTATTGATCCTGAAACGCCCCATTGAGCATGGCATCGTTGAAGACTGGGACGACTTTGAAAAAGTTCTCGATCACACGTTTAAGAAAGAGCTGCGAGTAAACCCTGAAGAACACAATGTATTGATCACAGAAACGTCACTAAATCCAAATCGCAATCGAGAGAAACTAACTGAGATCTTGTTCGACACCTTTGGTGTGCCGGGACTCTATGTTGCTAACACGGCAGTCCTTTCACTCCAATCTGCTGGTAAGCCTACGGGAGTAGTGGTGGAAATCGGTGATGGAGTGACGCATATTGTTCCCGTTCGCGATGGCTATGCTCTGCCCCATAGCATCCTAAGAATCAATCTTGCTGATCGCAAGATCACAGACTATCCATCTCTGACAGGCAAGGAGTTTGGGGGAATTCATGAGCAGGTATATCAGGCAATCGAAAAGAGCGATGCTGATATAAGAAGTGATCTATATCAGAATATTGTGCTATCCGGTGGCACTACTCTTTTTCCTGGGTTAGCAGAACGTCTGACAAAAGAGGTGCAAAAACTCGCTCCTCAGTCTATCAGTTCTAAAGTCAAAGTTATTGCTGTCCCAGAGGGAAAATATTCCACTTGGATCGGGGGATCAATTCTTTCTTCTATCAGTGGTTTTTCAGATAGGTGGATCACGAGGGAGGAATATTACGAAGCTGGGTCTTCAATCGTCCATCGGAAGTGCTTCTAGAAGCTTCTAGACCTGAATTAGCATCGACTATCAGTGAAATACAATTGAAGTTACCTAATTCTCGTTACAGCATTTTTCACAAAAACAGAGGCGATCGCATTAATCATGTACTTTCTATGGGCTTGCTAAAGGCGATCGCCATTCCTGTGAGTTGTGATTTTTAGGCGATCGTTTTTGGGAGGTGAAGGGGAAAGTGGAGATCGCCCATTTAATATCGAAATTGTCGATTATCACTTCATGAGAAAAAAGCTATGCCAAGACCCGCAATTCACCCTGGCGAAATCTTATCTGATGAATTAAAAGAACTGGGAATTAGTGCATCAGAATTAGCGCGATCGCTCCATATACCCACAAATCGGATTACGCAAATTCTCAAAGGGCAAAGAGGTATTACTGCTGACACGGCATTACGTCTAGGACGATGGTTTGGCACTGGTGCAGAACTATGGCTTAATTTGCAAAAAACTTATGAGTTACGCCTAGCCCAAGAGTTAGCGGGAGAAGAAATTAAAAAGACAATTCAACCTCGTTCATCTATCAACAATCAGCCGTTAGTTCAAGTTTAGATAGATAAATTTTGGGTATGGGGAATGCGATCGCTGGTTGATTTTTTTGAAGTGGCGATCGCTATTTACCAAATCATCCCCAAATTTAACACAAAACCCTTTAAAATATCTTCCCCCGAAACCGTAGCAGGAGAATCTAAAAATTCAACCTCTTTTCCTGGTCTATAAATCTCCACTTGACGAGATTTACGATTAATTAATATACCCAAACCTACACCATTATCTATATATTCCCTCATCTTTTCCTGTGTGGTCTTCAAACTATCACTAGGAGAAAGTAACTCAATTACAAAATCAGGACAAATAGGGGGAAACTTTTGTTTTTCCTCATCCGTTAAAGCATCCCATCTTTCTAACTTGATCCAAGAAGCATCAGGAGAACGATCTGCACCATTAGGCAATTTAAAACAAGTGGAAGAATCAAAAGCAATGCCAGTACCATCGTCATCAGTCCAATTCATTACCTGTTGAGTGATTCTCGCATTTTTGTTTCCCGTTTCTCCTCCCGTTGGTGGCATAATTATTAACTCTCCATTGGCATTTCTTTCAAATCTCAATTCCCGGTTGTTTTGACATAGCTGAAAAAATTGCTCATCAGTCATTTCTATTAATGATTTCAAATTGACAGTTAAAGCATTCATTGTCCTATCCTCATTGAATGTTCAGGGATAAATTTTAACTATCTCATATCCTATTACATATTATTAGTTACCAATTAATAGCTTTATTTTGTCATAATTTTGGAGTTTTTGGTGTCAAACCTAATTCTTCATCAACGCAGCTTGGGTCAAAAGGGACTCAGCAAAGGCGATCGCTTCTTGGGCCGATTCTCCACTGGCCAATTGAGCCAATTCTTCCCGACGTTGGGGGGAGGTTAACTGACTGACACGAACGACGGTGCGGGTTTCTGGGGCCTGGGAATTGGGTTCTAAGTCGGTTTGGATAGTTTCTTTGATTACCCGAAAATGATGATCTCCCATGGCCGCAACTAGGGGCTGGTGGGTGACACAGAGGACTTGATGGCGTTGACTTAGTTGGTGGAGTTTTTGAGCAATGGCGGTGGCCACTCGTCCCGATACCCCGACGTCAATTTCATCAAATACCAAAGTTCCCGACCCAGCAATTTGAGAAAAACAGGCTTTCAAAGCTAAGAGAAACCGACTCATTTCTCCTCCCGATGCGATCGCCCCCAAGGGTTGCAGGGGTTCTCCGGGGTTGGGACTAAAGCAAAATTGAATCTGATCCGCCCCCATAGCTGTCGGGGAAATCGGATGAATTTCGGCTTGAAATTTAACATTATTCATCGCTAAAGGTTTGAGTTCTTTGAGGAGATGGGTTTCTAATTCATGGCCGGCTTTTTGACGCAGGTTAGTTAGATATTGACAGGTTTCTTTTAGGGCTTGAACTGCCTGTTGATAGGTCTGTTCTAAAGATTCAATTGATTGATCTTCATCTTCTAAATCCTTTAATTCTTCTTGAATGCGATGATAATATTCGATCACTTCCTCTAAAGTTTGTCCATATTTGCGGCAAATTTGTTTTAAGTCTCGAATGCGATCTTCTACTTCTTCTAAGCGTTGAGGATCGGATTCTAATTGTTCACCATAACTGCCAATTTGTCTTCCGGCTTCGGTAATTTGAGCCACCGCTTCACTGACTATTTCTAAAATAGGTTGAAGTTGGGGATCATATTCGACTAAATCACTGAGTTTGTTTTCCGCTTGGCTTAATAAATCCGCCGCCGCTAACCCGGTTTCACTTTGATATAGGGCTTGATAAATTTGATAACTTTGTTGTTGAAGTTCAACAATATGATTCAACCTTTGATGTTCAATTTGTAATTGTTCTAATTCGTCGGCTGTGGTTAAAGTAGCTGTATCTAATTCTCGAATTTGATAGGTTAATAAATCTAATCTCTGTAGGCGTTGCTGTTCAAATTGACGGCGTTTTTCTAGGGCATGGCTACAGGTTTGAGCTTGGGTATAGGTCGATGCTACGGCTTTTCTGGCTTTGATTAAGGGTTGACCGCCATAGAGATCTAACCATTCCTGTTGTAGTTCAGGTTGACCGAGTTGTAAGGTTTGTCCTTGGGCGGTAATTTCAATTAAGCGATCGCGCAGTTGTTCAATTAATTTTCGATTAACTAATACCCCATTAACCCGGGATCGACTGCGAAGTTTGTCTCCGGTAATTACTACTTCCCGACTACAAACAATTAAACTGCCATCGACTAAATCAATTTCTTGTTCTGTTAACCAATTAAACCATTTTTTTTCGATCTCAAATGTTCCTTCTAATAATGATCTTGTAGCTCCTGTTCTAATGGAACGACGGTCTACTTTTCCCCCTAAAATTGCATCAACAGCATCTAAAATAATTGACTTTCCGGCTCCGGTTTCTCCGGTAAATACATTTAAACCGCTACCTAAATCTAAATCTAAATGATCAATTAAAGCAAAGTTTTCTATTCTTAGGGAAAGTAACATATTAATCAGTTATCAGTGATCAGTTATCAGTTTTAGAAGTAATTTTTATATTCATTACTTCAATCTTGAGCCACCCGTCCGTACAAGTTATTAGTAAATCATTGATCTAGCTTGCTGGAGCTAAAGTTAAAATAATCCGAGTTATAATTTGTTGATTTTCTCCTGATTCTATTAGGAATTTTCCTGCCATTTTTTCTAACATTTGTTGACAAATTAAAAGCTGTTGACCTGGGGGAGAAGATAGGGGAGAGGGAGCAAGTAAATCGGGAGAATGACCGATTTTTAACTCCAGAATTAGTTGCGGGTTAATTATACCATAATCTGTAATCATTAGTTGTAATTGATGATCATTTAAAGGTTGAGTGATCATCTCAATGACGCCACCTGGTTCAGCGCGGTGACAGGTGGTTAATAATATTTCATAAAAAACCAGTTCTAATTTAATATGATCGCCAATAACATTAAAATTTTCCTGTTGTTTAATCACTAATTGGATTTGTTTATTTCTAATAATAGCATTGATTCGTTCCCCCACCCTTCGCAATAAATTAGTAATTGGAATAATATCATTTTGATGATGAAGTCGCCATTGTTCCTGTTTAATTAAAGAACTGGTAGAAGCTAAAGCGCTTCCCATTTGACGGAGTAATTGTTGATAGCGTAAATGGGAAAGTTGGTTTTTTTGTGGATCGGTTGATTGAAATGGAGATTGATTTAATTCGTTTAATTGTTTCAGTCCTCCGCCCACGGTTCGATACAATTCTTCTAAGCGCCGTTGTTTATACCAATTCATCCATTGTAATTCTTCGTGTTGAGTTGTTAATACCTCTTGAATTCTGAGATAGCGCCGTGACCAAGAAAACTGCATGATCAAGGAATTAAGCAGAGTTAAAGATATGCCAGATTCTGTTTGAATTTGCTCAGGATCAGCAACAATCAAAATACCCGTAGGATCGTGTTCAGAAGCGGTATGCAGGATAGTGACTAAAATTTTATCGACGGTGCTTGTAAACCATTGGCGAGTATAAGCAGATAGCTCCTGTACCGGCCACAAAAACATTGTTTTTGTTGATAAAGCGTGTTGAATTAAAGGATCTTTAGCGATAGAAATTAACCGCTCTGAGTCAATATAAAATTTAGATTGACGAGCAATACAATGGGCAACTTTTGCTTTTTTGGCTCCTTCTAGCCAGGTTAATAATAGAACTAAAGGACTTTTTGATAATTGGGCTATTTTTTCTGTAAATTGTTGTTCTAGGTCTTGTAATTGCTCAGTTTTTTCTAAGATTGACCAGCCCTGCTCTAAGGCTTGATTAAATTCTTCTTGAGATTTAATTCGTTGATTTAACTTCCATTGACGGAGAATCACACTTAATTGTTGACCCACAATTTTAACTAATTTTTGTTCGGTTCGATCCCAAGTTCTGGGAGCATCATGACCGATTAATAACCACTCTTGAGGTGTATTGTCTTGTTGATTTTTTTCCGAAGTCAAACAAGAGTTAATCGGGCAAAGAATGAGCGATCGCACTCCGGCATCCTTGAGTTGATTGCGCCAAGGTTTTAATTTTTCATCTTCATCATAATTTTCAATTAGCAAAATTTCGTTCTGATTTTTTAAAGATTGCCAATCTTGGGAACTCAGAGAATCTAAAGGCGAAAAAATTGCGTTTCTATTTAAAGGATAATATTGATAAATAATCTCAAATTTTGCTGTTTTAAGATGACGTTTAATTAATAAAAATCGTCCCGCATTTAATCGCTGACACAATAGATTAGCGGTAGTCTTTAAAGAAAGTTGCCAATCTTGATCATCAACAATAGTACGGGTAACTTTAGCAGTTAAGGATTGATCTAATTCCGCTTGTCGAATTTTAACTTCCATTTCCGCTAAGGGAGCAGTTAGGGAAATTAATTGTCCCACACCCCGCAAAAATTGTTTTTCATTTTCCTGCCAAATCCTCGGATTTTGACCTTCAACGGCAATAAATCCTAACATTTCTTGATTAAAAAGAATCGGAACTGCTAATAGGGAACGGGCGCGAATTTTCTCCATTAATCGTTCCGTTGTATCCGCTCTTAAGGAACTATAAGACTCTCCAATAGACACTAAATGATCGGAAGTTAACGCTTGATAAAATTCCCCTAAATCCTGTACTGTTACCCCCGAAGCCGATTGTTTCATTAAACTGACACTGGGAAGTTTTTGTTGATTACTCGCCCGCCGCCAAAAATAACGGCCTTCTCGATAATACCAATACACATTTGTCCGAGTCGGTTCAATAAATTCATGGGTTGTTTCTACCGCTACTTCCAAACATCGATCTAAAGTATTCAGGGTTCTAAATTGAGTTAAAAGTTTCAAAAAAGGTTGGTCAGGTCTTTTGGTTTGTTGATACATCCAAGTGGTTTCAATTTGAAATAAAGAAGTCGCTAAGGTTCCTAAAACCATCGAAATTAGTTCTTTTTCCGTTGAACTCGGAGAAATTCCCCACTCGGTTGATCCTAATAAAACCACACCAAAACAGCGATCTTTATAGCGCATGGGGAATAAAATTGACCCCTGAATATTAAAGGCTTGGGCAGCTTTTTGCCATTCTCCAGCGCGAGTTTCTGACCGCAGATCGGGGACAACTAAAGGTCGCATTTGAATTACTAACTGTTCGAGTAAATCTCCAGGAGATAAGACAAATCTTTGTTTGATTAACCAATTATCTTCCGTTGGGGTAACTCCTCCTTTGCCAATTAAACGATGATCTAAACGATCATATAAACTAATCCAAATTAAACTATAATTAAACTCGGTTTTTAAATAGTTTAAAATCGTTTCGATTAAAACATCAACATTGTCTTCATCTTGTAGGGTCTGGAGAACACGCCCCAATGTCATGATGGGTTGCTCTAATGCGGTCGATTCTTCAAATTGACCCATAATAAACTCCCGAATTGTATATTTTAATTAACATTAAAAACTAAAATTTTAATTAAGATCCTAAACCTGTGCAGTTTTCTGGTATAGGGGAAGAAAAATACTCTACCCGTTGATCTGGCTGATGCTTCTATCTTACCCTTAATATTTCACCATTTTGCTCAAAAAATAGACTAAATTTAAAACTGGGAATTAAGACCTAAGCATAGGAGACTATTTTGGATATTTACCGCAGCGCCGTTAAACCCCTTTTATTTTATGGACTCAAAATTGATCCAGAATGGGCCCATCATCGCGCTTTAGAAGTCCTGAGTTGGATTGACCAAAATCAGTCTAATTCACCCCTAAATTGGCTAGAATCTCAACTTAAACCATCATTCTGTTTACAGGATATCCGTTTACAGCAACAATTGTGGGGTTTAAATTTTGCTAATCCCGTGGGTTTAGCCGCCGGGTTTGATAAGGATGGAGTTGCTGCTGGAATTTGGCAAAGTTTGGGTTTTGGATTTACGGAATTAGGGACAGTTACCCTCCATCCGCAACCAGGAAATCCCCAACCTAGATTATTTAGATTAGTTGAGGATGAAGCCATTTTAAATCGCATGGGATTTAATAATCAAGGGGCGGAAATATTGGCGCAACGGTTAGAGGAAAAACATCAACAAAAATTTATGATTCCAGTCGGAATTAATTTAGGAAAATCTAAAATTACTCCTTTAGAAGAAGCCGCCGAAGATTATTTAGGGAGTTTTAAACTGTTAAAAGACTATGGGGATTATTTTGTGGTTAATGTTTCTTCTCCTAATACCCCCGGATTGCGATCGCTCCAAGATGCGGAACAATTAAGTAAAATTATAGCGGTTTTAAATACTGAAAATACAGATAATAAACCAATTTTAATTAAAATAGCACCGGATTTAGAATGGGATGCGATCGCCGATGTTGTTAATTTATCCCAAACCCATAAATTAGCCGGAATTATTGCTACTAATACTACCATAAAACGCGACGGATTAAAAACCCAATGGCTACCCCAAACCGGAAGTTATATTACCCAAGAAGCGGGAGGAATTAGTGGTGCACCCCTAAAAGAAAGATCAACAGAAGTAATTCGTTGGATTCATCAAAATACCCAAGGACAGTTACCTATTATTGGGGTTGGGGGAATTTTTACCGCCGATGATGCTTGGGAAAAAATTACAGCAGGAGCTTGTTTAATTCAAGTCTATACGGGTTGGATTTATGAAGGGCCAGGAATGGTAAAAAGCATATTAGCAGGACTGTTAAAAAAATTAGATCAATATGGGTTAAATTCAATTTCTGAGGCCGTTGGTTTCAAACCTTAACTAAAGGCAAGATTGCCTATTCTTTATTTCCTCCCGCAATTCCTGCTCAAATGCCTTAATATCCTCTTGAGAAACTAACGGATCATCCGCCCCATGTAAGACTAAAACTTTGCTTTTAATTCGTTTACCATCCTGGGGATTAGGACTATCTAAACCACCATGAAAACTCACCACCCCATCAATATCTGCACCACTTCTTGCTAATTCTAAAACCGTTGTTCCTCCGAAACAATATCCAATCGCGGCTAACTTTTCAGAATCAGTTTGAGGTTGTTTACGAAGTTCTGTTAAAGCGGCATTTACCCGTTCCCTTAATAGCGCCCGGTTACTGCGGTAAAGGGTCGCTTGAGTTTTAGCTTCCTCTGCGGTTTGGGGTCTAATTCCTTTGCCATAAATATCCGCAGAAAAAGCGACATAACCCAGACGGGCTATTAGGGTTAATAATCTTGCTTATTCTATTATCTTTCGTTCTGCTAATCTTAATTTAGCTGAACGAGAACGGTGATTATTATTCAGTTCATCGGGTTGGGGTTGAATCGGTTTTTTAGTTAATACCTGTAAAATAGGAGACTCTTTGAACCGATGTTTAACGATTCTATCTTCTAAACTATGAAAACTAATTACCCCAATTCTACCCCCAGGTTTTAACCAATATTGCGCTTGATCTATAAATTTTTCTAAACAAGTTAACTCTTGATTCACTGCAATTCTTAATGCTTGAAATACACGGGTAGCCGGATGAATTCGTCCGTGACGATAACTCGCCGGAACACAACCACCAATCGCATAGGCTAAATCCGTTGTAGTTTGAAATGGTCGTTTTTCTACAATTCGTTTAGCAATTCGTCTTGATAATCTTTCTTCCCCATAATGATGAAAAATATCCGCTAATTGCTTCTCATCCCAATGGTTAATAATCTCCGCCGCCGTTAAAGATTGTTGTTGATTCATTCGCATATCTAAAGGGGCAGTATGGCGAAAACTAAACCCTCTTTCTGGCTGATCAAACTGATAGGAACTCACCCCTAAATCCGCTATAATTCCATCAAATTGTTTAGATTTGGGGTTATATTGAGTAAAATTCCCTTGCCAAAACTGCACTCTTTCCAAGAAAGAAGGATCTGCTTGTTCAAATTTAACCCGGGCGGCAGCGATCGCTTCTTGATCCTGATCAATTGCTGTTAACTGGATATTCTCCCCCGCCTGCAACAATAACAAACTATGTCCGCCACCGCCAACGGTTGCATCCAGATATTCTCCCCCCGCACAAATTTCTAACCCCGCAATTAATTCCCGACTCAATACGGGAATATGGACAAAGCCTGTCCTGAGCTCTGTCGAAGGGGAGGTTTGAGTATTTTCTTCCACTGTTTCGATTTCAGACAATCCAACTGTTCCTATAGAATGGTGATCAACAAATATGTTAATTTGAATTAATCTTACCTCTAATATCGAGATCAATGTCAGCTAAGGATAAATTTCATGATGCAGTAAAACGAGGTTTACAGAAACAGGGGTGGATAATTACCCATGATCCTTTAAGAGTTGAGTTTGGCGAGGAGGATGAAATCAGAATAGACTTGGGTGCAGAACGTTTAATTGCGGCTGAAAAAGGAGAGGAAAAAATTGCTGTTGAAGTCAAGAGCTTTTTAAGTGACTCAGCACTCTTTGATTTTCATACAGCATTGGGGCAATTTCTGAATTATCGCCTAGTTTTAGAAATGAGTGAACCCAACCGCATCCTATACTTAGCAGTTCCAATTTCAGCTTATGAATCTTTTTTTAGGCGAGATTTACCTAAAGCGTCTATACAAAAATATCAAGTTAAATTAATAGTCTATAATCCTGTTAACGAGGTGATTATTCTATGGAACGTTTAGAATATTATCGAGAATGTATTCAAAAATTACTGATGGAATATAGTCAGGGAAAAACAATTGATGGAGAAATTGACATAGAAATCATTTTCGATACTCAACGCGATCGCTATTTATTGGTTAATTTAGGATGGAATGAACATCGACGCATTTATAACTGTATTTTACATTTAGAAATTAAGAATGGTCAAATTTGGATTCAACGAAATCAAACAGACATAAAAATAGCAGAGAAATTAGTTGAAATGGGAATTCCTAAGCAGGATATTATATTGGGATTACAGCCTGTTTATGTTCGAGAGGATACGGGTTTTGGAGTTGCTTAGAATCCTATTCTGGATTTTAACTATCATCATGTTTGCTTAAACAATAAGTATAATTCCTATTCTTAAATTCTAATTTAGCACTATATTTCTTTTTGAAATCTTTCTTAAAATTTTGAATTTTAGTTGTTATGAGAGGACACTGACTTGATACAATAATACAAACCTTTTCTTGTTTAGCTGGGTCATCAGAAAGTTTTTTCATGGTTGCTTCTAGTTGCTCAATGGCGTGCAAAATTTTAGATCCTTTAAGCTCAATATAGATTTCTATAACTTTTTTGATATCCTGTTGATCAGGAATAACCAAATAATCACAACGCTGACCTTCTTTAATTGCACATCCATCAACCTGAACTACACAAACCCTAAATTGATTCGGATTTTCAATAACGAATTTACTCTTGTTTTCTACAAGAGGTATTAGTTTATTAGATGAAGTTTTTTCGCACTCTGGAAAACGCTTTTTCATATCGCACTTAAATCAGGTCGAGAAGTTGATCGAATTCAATAGCCAATTCTTCAGAAACAGAGTCAATAATATTAGTATCAATTAATCCCGTTTCTTCAGAAATAATGGATTTACAGAAACCATCCATTAAAGAGTAAACCGCTACATCTTTTGTTAATAAAGTTTTATAGCGAGGAACAATTTTTTCTAATTTTTCAATCACTTGATCATTAGCATCCTGATAAATTAAACCCGCTTGTAGTAAATTGTTAGTTGCGGTTAAAATATAAGGGCTATGGGTGGTAATAAAAAATTGAAGACCATCAGGCTTAGAGTTAAAAACAGTAGCTATTAACTCAACAATATGTTTTTGGGCTGTAGGAAAAATATGGGCTTCTGGTTCTTCAATATATATAGTTTGACCTCTCCCAATAGTTTGTAAAAATGGCACTGTAGATAATATAACTACTAATGGTAGTGTTTCTTGTTGACCTGATGAGCAAATAGAAATACTAATTTTTCTACCATCTAAAGTTTTTAAAAAATCTTCTCCTTTTTCATCAAAATATTGACCACATAAAATTTTTTCAACTAAGGGTTTAATTTTCTGCTTCATGAGCTTTTCGTCTTCCATTTCCAATTCATTTCCCGAAGCAAATTCATTGATTTTAATATGTAATTCTTTGATAAATTCATAAAATAAGCCGAAATTTTCAATAAATGGATCTAATGAATTATTATTGGATAAAACAGAAAAAATATTTTTTTGTAGATGGGCAAAAAAAGAACGCACTGCGGGTATAAAATTTTGATAAAATGTAGATTCTTTACCTAACTTATTTTCAAAATAGTTCATTATTTGTGACCGAGTTTCATTATTAAATCCAGAAGGATCATAGGGTATATTTTCAATTTTTTCCTTTTGTCTCTTACGGAAAATTTTTCGTAAATCTGAAAGAGCCGATTTATATAAATCAGAGTAGTCAATGACAAGAGTACATTTAGAATTATTTCGAGATATTTGTATAAAATCATGGTTGATTTCATACCTCAGAACAAAATCATAATTTCCCCAAGATTTAGGGGGAAAATACTCTTTAAACTTATTGGAGTAAGATGAATCTAACTGACGTTTTGTTCTATCATTTTCAACAGCTTTAATTAGCTCAGAGACAAACTCTTTAAAATAAAATAATAATTTGGCACAGACACTCTTACCACTGGCTTGAGGGCCAATCATAATATTGATCTTCTTAACCTCTATTTCCAAGTGTTCAATTCCGGCAAAGTTGTCTACAATTAATTTCTCAACCATTGTGCATCCTTATTCTGATTAATAACTTCAACAATTTTAACGGGTGGTGTGTTCATAGACTGTTTTCAATAGATATAAATTAATAAAGTTGCGATCGCCAACAACCTAATCATATATCCTATAATTAGAACGAAAATCCCCAAAAAGCCATAAATCCGCGTTAGGGAACACCGAGAAAAGTATGAGTAGAATTGAAACCCGCACAGAACCGATGGTCTTGAACATGGGGCCACACCATCCCTCCATGCACGGGGTCTTACGGTTAATTGTCACCCTGGATGGGGAAGATGTGGTGGACTGTGAACCCGTGATTGGGTATCTGCATCGCGGTATGGAAAAAATCGCCGAAAGTCGTAGCGTTGTCATGTATGTCCCCTATGTTAGCCGATGGGACTACGCCGCTGGAATGTTCAACGAAGCGGTGACGGTGAATGGCCCGGAACGATTGGCTGGAGTCACCGTCCCCAAACGGGCGCAATATATTCGGGTGATTATGCTCGAACTCAACCGCATTGCTAATCACCTATTATGGCTTGGCCCATTCCTGGCCGACGTCGGCGCCCAAACACCCTTTTTCTACATTTTCCGAGAACGGGAACTCATTTATGACCTCTGGGAAGCGGCTACCGGATACCGAATGGTGAATAATAACTATTTTCGGATTGGGGGAGTAGCAGCCGATTTACCCTATGGTTGGGTGCAGAAATGTCGAGATTTTTGCGATTATTTCGGGCCAAAAATTGACGAGTACGAACGCTTAATTAGCAATAACCCGATTTTCCGACGTCGGATTGAGGGTTTAGGGACTATTA
This sequence comes from Planktothrix agardhii, assembly GCF_904830935.1. NCBI lineage: Bacteria > Bacillati > Cyanobacteriota > Cyanophyceae > Oscillatoriales > Microcoleaceae > Planktothrix > Planktothrix agardhii. Next base: position 4,694,192 of record NZ_LR882952.1, on the reverse strand, counting down.
CCCGGGAACAGGCGATTAACTGGGGATTATCCGGGCCAATGTTACGCGCCTCTGGGGTGAAGTGGGATTTACGCAAAGTTGACCACTACGAATGTTACGACGAGTTGGACTGGGATGTGCAGTGGGACACGGGAGGAGACTGTTTAGCCCGCTATTTTGTGCGGATTCGGGAAATGCGAGAATCCCTCAAAATTCTGTATCAAGCCCTCGATGCTCTCCCCGGTGGCCCCTACGAAAATTTAGAAGCCCAACGGATGATGACCGGGCCGAAATCCGAATGGAATGCTTTTGATTATCAGTTTATTGGTAAGAAAATCGCCCCGACTTTCAAAATTCCTAAAGGGGAACATTATGTAAGAATTGAAAGTGGCAAAGGGGAACTCGGTATTTATATCATTGGGGATGATAGTGTCTTTCCCTGGCGGTTCAAAATTCGGGCGGCGGATTTCTGCAATTTACCGATTCTCTCGGAATTAGTTAGAGGGGAAAAAATCGCTGACTTGGTAGCCATTCTCGGTAGTATCGATATTATTATGGGTTCGGTTGACCGTTAGGAATAATTTGTTTCAAAGTTGGGTCAGAAAGAATAAAAAATTAGCGATCAACGAATGATTTTATCATCCGGCGATCGCTAATTTTTTTGAAAAAATCTAATCTTAATCAATCTAATAGAAAAGGGAAACTACTTCAGATATTTTCAGTCCCCGAACCACTGTTGGCTCCCGAATATACAATCCCGCGCTCCATATCTAAGGTCAGAATCACCCCATCTCGAATTAAGCGGGTGGCATTATTTACCCCAACAATCACAGGAACTCCCAACCGTAAAGCAATTACCGCCGCGTGACTGGTCAAACTATCGGCTTCGGTGACCACACCCCCCGCCTTTCGCATCACATCGACAAAATCGGCACTGGTTTGAACCGTAACCAAAATTTCCCCAGCATTAAAATCGGCCAACTCTCCGGCGCTACGGGCAACCCGCGCCCGTCCAGTCACACAGCCCTGACCCACGGCCGTTCCCTTCCCCAAAGCAGCCGTCACCACTTCTACCTTAATCAAATCCGTAGATCCGGCAACCCCCTGTAGAGTTCCCGCCGTGGTAACAACCAAATCCCCATCGGCCAGGAGATTTTTTTCCCTAGCCACATTCACAGCAGCTTGAAATGTTTGGTCAGCCGAAGGTAAATCTAAAACCAATAACGGTTTCACCCCCCAAACTAAACTCAACTGTCGGGCTACTTCCACGTGGGGGGTAATCGCTAAAATCGGGGTTTGGGGCCGGAACTTTGACACATTCCGAGCCGTAGACCCAGTTTTAGTTAAGGTCATAATCGCCGCCGCGTTCAACTGGTGAGAAATTTGTGCCACCGCCTGACTAATGGCATTAGGAATAGAACGTCCGGTATCTTCTACTTTAGAAACATTGCGGGTCGCCCCCTCCTGCTCAATCCGCACCGCAATCCGGGCCATGGTCGCCACCGCTTCCACCGGATAGTTACCCACGGCGGTTTCATTGGAGAGCATCACCGCATCGGTACCATCTAAAATCGCATTCGCCACATCGGAAATTTCCGCCCGGGTGGGTCGGGGATTATTCACCATGCTATCTAACATCTGAGTGGCGGTAATTACCGGAATTCCCATGCGGTTAGCGGTGATAATTAACCGTTTTTGTAAAATCGGCACATCCTCGGCGGGAAGTTCCACCCCTAAATCGCCTCTGGCCACCATCACCCCATTACACAAAGCCAGAATTTCTTCCATTTGTTCAATGGCTTCGTGTTTTTCAATTTTGGCAATCACGGGAACATCTTTCCCCGCACTCGCAATTAATTCTTTAATTTCTAAGACGTCCTGGGGATTTCTGACGAAACTTAAAGCTACCCAGTCCACTCCTTGATCTAAACCAAACATTAAGTCCTTGCGGTCTTTTTCGGTCATGGCTTTAATGGAGAGATAAACCCCAGGAAAATTCACCCCTTTACTATTAGAAAGAGTCCCGCCTACAACGACACGACAATATAAGCGTCCTTTTGATGGTTCGACTTTCTCTACGACCATTTCCACCTTGCCATCATCGAGGAGAATCACCGCCCCATTTGGGACTTCATCGGCTAAAGGTTTATAGGTAACAGAGGACATTTCTTGGGTTCCCACCACGTCTTCACTGGTGAGAATAAACTGATCATCCCGGTTCAAAATAATCGAACCCGTCTCAAATTTGCCTAATCTGATTTTTGGGCCTTGGAGATCTTGTAAAATCCCCACGGGTTGATTCAGTTCAAAGGCGGTTTGTCGAATCATCCGAATACTGCGTTGATGATCCTCATGGGTATTATGGGAAAAATTTAAGCGCAGAGTCGTTGCACCCGCTTCAATCAATGCGCGGAGAACTTCAGGCTTCTGGGTAGCAGGGCCGATTGTAGCGACTATTTTAGTTCGATGCAGTAGATTTTGCGGTTGCATGACTCAATTAAAGATCTAGGGAATTGTCCGTAGAGACGAGCCACGGCGCGTCTCTCTACAGATCATAAACAGAATTTAACCATGTCAGGGACACATCAGGATCAGGAATTACGAATTGGTAATGGGTAATGGGTAATGGGTAATGGGTAATAGAAAGAGTTTACCCCCCCTGTTCCCTCTTATCTATTTAGGGAAATAACGGGGGTTTAAGCGTGATCCGGTGCCGCCATCGGTGGGGTCGAGGAATTGACGTAGGGGAATACCAGTAGAACGAGTTCTCGGCCGCCCTAAAGCCCCTCGAATGATGTCTCCGGTACTTTTTTCATCTATCAGGGTCAGAACACCTTGGGTGCTTTGGCCACTGTCGGCAATCACGAGGTTTTGGAAAATCCGATCGCGCACAAATAGGGGATCTTCCCCAGGGGGCACGGTTAAGACAATCCGACATTGGGGAATATCTTCGGTCGTGGCGCAGAGGGTATTGTAACCATTCTCAATCGCGGTACTGATTTCTGCTAATCCATCGGGACGATAGGACTCTAAACGGCGACTAATTTCTCCACAACGGCGTTCCGGTGTCCATCCGCCCCCCATATTGCTAGGAACTGCCCAAGCATAGCCTTGATTGGGTTGGCTGACGGGATAATACATGACCGTATATTGACCGCCAATTACTTCACATCGAAACCGAGCAATTGCCGTGTCCCCGGTTTCCACTTCCACTTGAGGAATTAGGGGGCCTTGATCCGTGGGCTGAGGTTGGGGGGCTGGGGGTTGGGTGGTATTGGTAGGGGGAACCGGAATCGTTTGGGGCGGTTGGGTTGTGTTACGGGGAAGTTGCAGCAGGTCGGTCAAACTGGGTAAAGATGGCCACCGAGGTTTGGCGTTAGCCCCGGTCGCAGAACCCAGGATTGATAGGGTAATTGATAAACCAATAAACCCGACTAAGGATCTACGCAGTAGTAAGCTAGACATAAATATTTTCTCCTGGGGATAAAATTGTGGTATTTTAGGCAATTACGTCCGGGTTTAGTGATTTTATAAATCTTTACAATTTGTTACTTTTCTCATAAAATACTCAGGTGTGAAACTTCAAGGAGTGCAAACTGTAATGTCGGAGGCAAGCAAGCCACTGACAGTCCCCAAGGAATACCTCGCCGCAGAGGATGGTTTTAACACCACGCTACTGATGTTTTTCAGTGCGGTAGTAATGGTGATCTATTCCACATTGGGATACTGGCTTTGGGGTTGGCCAGATTGGTGTTGTTTTTTGATTAATGTTTTGGCGCTGCACCTTTCGGGGACAGTGATCCATGACGCATCCCATAATTCTGCCCACAAAAACCGGATTTTGAATTCGGTATTAGGGCACGGTAGTGCTTTGATGTTAGGGTTCGCTTTTCCCGTATTTACACGGGTGCATATCCAACATCATTGCCATGTTAATGATCCAGACAATGATCCGGATCATTTTGTTTCCACAGGTGGCCCCTTGTGGTTGATTGCGGCACGTTTCTTTTACCATGAAGTGTTTTTTTTCAAGCGCCGACTTTGGAAAAAATATGAGCTTTTGGAATGGTTTTTGAGTCGATTATTTGTAGTGACTATTGTTGCTATATCTATTCATTATGACTTCCTTGGCTATATTCTGAATTTCTGGTTTTGTCCGGCTTTGGTTGTGGGAATAGCTTTGGGTTTATTCTTTGATTATTTACCCCATCGTCCCTTTCAAGAACGGGGTCGCTGGAAAAATGCTAGGGTGTATCCGGGTTCGGTTTTAAATCTGTTAATTTTGGGGCAAAATTACCATCTGATTCATCATTTGTGGCCATCTATTCCTTGGTATTATTACAAGCCAACCTATGAATTTATGAAGCCTCTGTTAGATGAAAAAGGTTCTCCCCAAACCTTGGGAATATTAGAAGGAAAAAAAGACTTTTGGGGTTTCCTCTATGATGTTTTTTTGGGAATCCGTTTTCATCATAAATCCTCCCATGAGAATTAACAATTTATCCCTGAAATTCAATGGATTAATGATTGAGAATTAAGAATCGTAATTCCGCTATGATTCTTAATTCTTAATTTGTTTTTATAGATAAAAATGTTATAGAGGTACGAATTACAGTTAGGACACTTCTAAATCCAGCAAACTCATTCCCTATTCCCTGTTCCCTACCGCTAAAACCATGGAAAAACCAGCTATTCAAAAGCCACAACCTACTATTCCTGAAAAAAGTCTCTGGAATCAAATCCGAGAGAATATTGTAATTTTAGCGATCGCACTGGGATTATCATTATTAATTAGAACTTTTGTGGCTGAACCTCGATTTATTCCTTCGGATTCGATGTTTCCGACCTTAGAAATAAATGATCGCTTAGTCATAGAAAAAGTATCCTATTATTTAAAATCTCCCAAATTTGGCGATATTATTGTTTTTACTCCTCCTTCCCAATTACAAGAAATTGGCTATGGGGCTGATCAAGCCTTTATTAAACGAATTATTGGTAAACCGGGTCAAACGATTGAAGTTAAAAATGGTCGGGTTTATATTGATAATCAGCCCCAATTTGAGCGTTATATTGCTGAAGAACCCCATTACCAATTACCCCCAGTCAAAGTTCCTGATAATTCCTATTTTATGATGGGAGATAATCGTAACGATAGTAATGATTCCCATGTTTGGGGTTTTCTTCCCAAGGAAAATATTATTGGTCGCGCCGTCTTTCGTTTTTGGCCAATTGAAAGATTTGGCGGAGTTTAGAATCAGCGTGCTTTGATTTTCTGGGATATTTTAGATTATAGCAACCGCCAAGGCAGTTAAGACACCAGACGGATCTTGGAACCCAGACGGTAAAGTGTTTTCCCCCTGTTCCCTCCCCCCTAGCCCCCCGTGCACGGGGGGTTTGGGGGGCTGTTCCCTGCTATACCACAGATTAAAATCCGTGAAATCCGTGAAATCCTCTTAAATCAGTGATCCCAAATATTTAGAAATAGCATGATTAAAATCTTCAATCATAATCGGTTTACTCAGATAATCATTCATTCCTACTTCTAAACATCTTTGATGATCGCGCTCCAAAACATTAGCCGTCACCGCAATAATCCAGGGTTGAGTTTGGGAAGATTCACGAATCATTTTGGTGGTGGTTAAACCATCCATTTCCGGCATTTGCATATCCATTAATATTATATTATATGATTGTTTTTTTAACAATTCTAATACTTCTAATCCATTGTTAGCAATATCCGCATTATAGCCCAAGGCTTTCATAAGCAATAATCCAAATTCTTGATTTATTTCATCATCATCAGCGATCAAAATTTTTAATTGGGATTGATTATAAATTTTTTCGATTTGAGGTAGAGGGAGATTTGTTAGTAAGTTAATTTCGCTTTCAGAAGCGAGTTTTAATTTCAGGGTAAAATAAAAGGTTGAACCTTGGGTTTGAGGTTCTTCGGGCTCTAGGAAAAAATCTGGGGGAGGATTTCCGCCAATATTCCCCTGACTTTCCACCCAAATTGTTCCTGACATTAAATTCACTAAATTTTTACTAATTACTAATCCTAAACCCGTACCGCCATATTTACGATTAATAGAGGTATCTGCTTGGTTAAAGGGTTGAAATAGATCATTGATTTTATCGGAATTAATCCCAATTCCTTGATCTTGAATTGAGATAATTAACTGATATTTCTGATCAGAAATAGGTTGACCAATTATATTAATATAAATACTGCTATTATCAGTAAATTTAACCGCATTTCCTAATAAATTTAAGAAGATTTGTCTCAATCGATCACTGTCTCCTAAAAAACCATCAGGAATATCAGGATCAATCGAATAGGTGAAGTGAATTTTTTTATCTAAAATTTCTCTCTGGAGGAGATCAGAGACCGACTGAATGACAGTTCTTAAAACAAAAGGATGTTCTTCTAGTTCAAAGTTCCCCGATTCAATTTTTGATAAGTTAAGAATATCATTAATAATAGTTAGGAGCAGATTCCCACTATCCCGAATCATATTAACTAATTTTTTTTGTTCCTGGGAAAGATCGGTCATTAATAAAAGTTGAATGATCCCAATTACGCCATTCATCGGGGTACGGATTTCGTGACTCATATTAGCTAGAAAATCAGCTTTGGCTTTAGTTCCAGCTTCCGCGCTTTCCTTGGCTTCGGATAGGGCGATTTCGGCTTGTTTGCGATCGCTAATATCCAGCATTGTTCCATAAATATCCGTGATCTGATGCTGTTGATTATAAGCAGCCTTACCCATAGCATTAATATACCGAATCGCCCGATCATTATGATGAATAATTCTGATATCCAGATCATAACTAATTCCTTGGGTTTTGAGTTGTTCTAAAGCCTCTAAAAATCTAGCTTGATCTTCAATATGAATGCGAGTAATTAACTGGGCTAAAGTGGGTTCTCCTAAATTAAAATCAAAACCAATAATCCTAAATAATTCCATTGAACAGAGCATTTTTTCAGTCTGGAGATTCAATTCCCAATTTCCCAGATGGGAAATAGTTTGAGCTTCTTCTAGGCGATCTTTTGCTCTTTTTACCTCTTTTTGAATCTGTTGTTGTTCGGTAATTTCTGTAATTACCCCCCCGACTCCAGACTGTCCATCTTCTAATAAAACCGGATAAAGACTACCGATCCAATATCGAGTTTGTAAAAACACCGGGGTTAGGGTTTTAAATTCTACATTTCTCAGGGTTTCACCCGTTTCTAAGACTTGACGCATCAAAGGTTCATAAATATTTGCCCATTCAGGAAATAACTCCTGTACGGTTTTGCCAATATGTTCTACTGCGGACAAATTATTAATCTTGGCGAAGTTTTCATTAACTTTAACAAATTTTAGATTTTGATCCAGTAAACATAATCCCACGGGACTATTAATATAAATATTGTCTAACCAATTATTACTGGCTTGGAGTTGATTTTGAAATTTTTTTAACTCATTAATATTGACAAAGGTAACAACTACTCCATCATTGTTATTATTTTCCCCTTTATAGGTGTGCGCTCGCATCAAGAGTTGTTCTTGAGTCTTTTGGTTGATCACTTCTAATTCTATGGGAATTTGAGATACCACAAAATTCGATAAAATTTCAACTAAGTTAGGACAGTCTAAATTATGGGTAAAATGGGTTAGGGGGCGGTTAATATCAGTGGGAAGAATATTAATAATATTACTGGTCATCGGGGTAAATTTTCTAATATTCAGATCATTATCCAGAAAGATGACTCCGATATCGGTACTGCGAAGTAAATTATCAATATCGCTGGTTAGTTCGGTGAGTTGTTGAATTTTAATCTGATATTCTGAATTAACGGTATAAAGTTCTTCATTTACCGACTGCAATTCCTCATTGGTACTTTGCAATTCTTCATTAGAAGCCAGTAATTCCTCATTGGTAGCCTGTTGTTCTTCATTGGTTGTTTCTAATTCTTCAATAGTCGCTTGTAAATTTTCTCGGGTTTGTTGCAGTTCATATTCTAATTCAGTGATTTGTTTAACGGTTTCAATATCAACCTGAAACTCAATCTGATTGGATTTGCTTTCTAATATTGTTTTTACCTCTAATAAAACCAACATAAATTCATTAATGATTGGGTATTTATTGGGAAATGCTATCTTTAAATTTAAGGTCTCATTCACCCCATTTCTAAACAAATTAATTCCCGTATACAAAATATTTTGTTGTTCCCGTTTAGCACGGTGAATAGCTGTTCTCATGGGTAATTTTAAAGGAGTCGGAACCAGTTCCGTAATATCTAATTTAGGCTTGCCCGTAGAAAAGGATAGCAAATCTGCACCATTATGAAAAATATGCAGCAATTGGAAGTCTTGATTGATTAATACACAGGTCAGACGTTGTTCTGCAAAACAAAGATTAAAAACTGAATCTAAAATCCGTTCATACTGAAAAATATTGCGATTAGAGACGGGTGGTATCGTGACTGGAGCTAATAGTGTTGGGTGGGATGCGGGCATTAAACTCAGTTGAACTTCTCGGTGTTTGCGGAAGATTTTCCATCTTTGATTGATATGAATAAATTCTGTTTCCGTTTCTCCCAAAGTTTCGGCATTTCCTAAAAATAAAATCCCTTGGGAAGCTAAAGAAAAATGCAGTAAGCGTAATACTTGTTGCTGAAGTAGGGGCTGCATATAAATCAGCACATTCCGGCAACTAATCAAATTCATTTTAGAAAAACCCGCATTTTTAGTTAAATCATGGGGGGCAATAATTAACATCTCGCGTAAATTCCGTTTCACTTGATAGGAGCCGGCTTTATAGGTAAAGTATTTCTCTAAACGTTCAGGAGTAATATTATTTTTAATGCTTTCATTATAAGTTCCTTGAGAGGCTACTTCCAGGGCTTGACTATCAAGGTCGGTGGCAAACATTTTGACGCTGATCTGTTTATCGGCCGCCTGAATTGCTTCATCAATTAATATAGCTAAGGAATAGGCTTCTTCTCCGGTAGCACAGGCGGGAACCCAGACACGGAGTTGTTCCTGGGGTTCTAAAGATTCGATTAACTCTGGTAAAACCTGCTGTTCCATTAATTCCCAGGCGGGAGGATCTCTAAAGAATTGGGTAACGCCAATTAATAAGTCTTGACGGAGTAATTTTCTTTCTGTTTCTGATTGATTTAATAAAACAATATACTGATTTAAATCCTGGGATTGGTTGATGCCACAACGATTCAGAATCCGACGACTCAGGGTGCTAATTTTATATTGACAAAAATCAATTTTTTCGTATTTGGATAAAATCCCCAGGATTTGTTCAAATTGTTCGACGGGAATTAAATCTCTGGCTTTGACTTGGGAAATGGGATAGTTGAGGGAATAGCCGACTAAACTATAAACCGCCTGGGCTAAGTCCTGCGGGGATAAAATCCCATCCAAGCAATCACAAGGTATCACACTACTCGGCATACTCGTAAATTGGGCGGTTTCTGGGGATTGAACTAGGGTAATTCCGCCTTTTTGACTAATAACTTGTAATCCTTCTGTGCCATCGTTTCCAGTTCCAGATAGCAGGATTCCGATCACTTTTTCTCCCCATTGCGTGGCGAGGGATTTGAAGAAAATATTGATTGGATCATTTACCCGCTCGGAAAGATGTTGTTCTAGTCGTAAGTAATCTTTTTCGACTGTTAAAGTGTGACGCGGGGGCAATACATAGATATGGTTAGGATGTAATTGTACCCCATCTTTGATCTGTTCAACTTCTAATGAGGTGCGTCTTTGAATTAATTCTGGCATCAAACTAGGAAAATCGGGAGAAAGATGTTGCAAAATTACAAAAGCTGCACCCGGATTATTTGGTAAATTGGTAAAAAATTCTTCTAAAGGTTGTAAACCTCCGGCTGATGCACCGATGGCTACCACAAAAAATTTTTCTGGCTGTTCAGGGCTATTATTCTGGGTGTTTTCTGTCATATTATTAAAAGGGATTGGTACAGGAATTAAAATTTTATTTTTTAGTCATATAACTTTCTATGAACACATCAACAAATGGTTTTCAGAAATTAAAACGTCAACTTAAATAAACACTTTTGTCAATACATTTGAGTTTTTTTAATTATTTTTTAATATTCATATTAATCGCTCCTTACTGATACAACACTCTTGTAGGGGCTTAAATCCCCATCAAAATTATACATAATTTCAGATAATATTTGTCAAATCTAATACAAATCCTGGTAAAATATTTTCTCCCGATAAAGATTGGGGAGATGGGATAATTTCTACTATTTGATTAGGGCGATAAATTTCTACACGCTGATTGTGTCTATCTAGTAACCATCCTAATTTTGTCCCATTTTCTATATATTCTTGCATTTTAGCCTGTAGCTTTTCTAAGGAATCAGTTTTTGAGCGTAATTCAACAACAAAATCGGGAGATAGGGGAGCAAATTTTTCTTTTTCTGCTGTGGTTAAAACCTGCCATCTTTGGTTACTGACCCAAGCAGCATCGGGGGAGCGATTTGCACCATTAGGAAGTCTGAAACCCGTTGAAGAATCAAAAGCTAATCCTAAATTATTTTGAGAACTCCAGATTTCTAATTGAGTGCTAATTTTAATATTCCGGTTGCCAGTTTCGCTACCTGTGGGGGGCATAATAGTTAAATCTCCCGATGCACTGCGCTCAAATCTCAAATCCCGGTTATTTTGACATAGCTGAAAAAACTGCTCATCTGTTAGTTCAATAGTTAACTCAAAGGGTGTGGGTATTGTAATAGTTTCCATGATTTTATCCTAATTTAGTCCTCTGGAGGGGGACGGCACGCTTCGCCCTACGATGAATTTGATTTTAAGCAATTTAGACAACTGATTTGGACTGGCACATATAGCAATCCTATTTGAGTTGTGTTCAAAATTCCTGATCAAAAGGGAACACCGGAACAGCCCCCCCAAACCCCCCATGCACGGGGGGCTTGGGGGGGAGAGATCTGGGGTAATACTTCTGGCTGTTTCATATCAGTATTGAAATGTTACAACCTATTTAGGATTGCTATATATATCAAAATTATACATAATTTCAGAGAATATTTGTCAAATCTAATATAAATCCTGGTAAAATATTTTCTCCCGATAAAGATTGGGGAGATGGGATAATTTCTACTATTTGATTAGGGCGATAAATTTCTACACGCTGATTGTGTCTATCTAGTAACCATCCTAATTTTGTCCCATTTTCTATATATTCTTGCATTTTAGCCTGTAGCTTTTCTAAGGAATCAGTTTTTGAGCGTAATTCAACAACAAAATCGGGAGATAGGGGAGCAAATTTTTCTTTTTCTGCTGTGGTTAAAACCTGCCATCTTTGGTTACTGACCCAAGCAGCATCGGGGGAGCGATTTGCACCATTAGGAAGCCTGAAACCCGTTGAAGAATCAAAAGCTAATCCTAAATTATTTTGACGACTCCAGCTTTGCAGTTGATAAGATAGATCAATATTTCGGTTGCCAGTTTCGCTACCTGTGGGGGGCATAATAGCTAAATCTCCCGATGCACTGCGCTCAAATCTCAAATCCCGGTTATTTTGACATAGCTGAAAAAACTGCTCATCTGTTAGTTCAATAGTTAACTCAAAGGGTGTGGGTATTGTAATAGTTTCCATGATTTTATCCTAATTGAGTTGGCTACGGTTCAATTATATCAAAATTATCAGATTACCTATTACCTATTCCAAAATTGACTATCGCCCATTTTTGATCGCTCATTGCTCACTACCTATTAATATTTAGCTAACAGAAAAGGTAATCATTACCAAAATAACAACGAACAAAACCGCCCCCGCTCCTAAGAAAATATATCGTTTTTGTTGTCGGGTTGAGGGATATTCCGAGGGGTAGATATCAGGCTCGACCGCAAAGTTATTGAGCAAACCTTCATCATCTTTAGTGTAGCCCGTTTCAGCGGCAATATCAGGAGATTGGGGATCATTTGTGGGAATTTCAGCAGGAATGAGTTCGCTACCGTCGCTGCGATGCTCTGGGTTGGGGTTAAGGGTTTTCCCTGTTATTTTGGAGTTGGTCATGTTGCCCTCTTATTCAATTTATATTTACTATAGCAATCCCATTTGAGTTGTGTTCAAAATTCCTGATCAAAAGGGAACACCGGAACAGACCCCCAAACCCCCCGTGCACGAGGGGCCAGGGGGGGAGGGATCTGGGGTAATACTTCTGGCTGTTTCATATCAGTATTGAAATGTTACAACCTATTTAGGATTGCTATATTATAGTCTATTAATACTTTTGACTGCTTCATGCCAGTATAATAAATCAACTCCATTTTAGGATTTTAAATGAAAGCACAAGCCTATGATCGGATTAAAACATTAGTGGATATTCCCGCAGATTTTGGAAAATCCCTAATTCCCAAGGGAACAATTGGAACAGTAATCGAATGTTATGAACATCCTAAAGAGGGATATGCGGTTGACCTGACTATTCTTAGTGAAACCGGAGAATCGGGTTTTGAATATGAAAATGTAATTCTGTATCCTGAGCAGTTTTCTGTAGTCAATGATACCACGGAAATGGGGAATTTTATTTCGGTTTTTGGCGATATTAGTTATGAAGTCCCGCAAGTGGTTCATGAGCAATCAAATTCACCAGAAACCCCAGTAGAGCAAACGACTCAGGAGTAACATAAAACTCAAATCACAACTTGTTAAATTTTATCTAAAACTGTCTCATAATTATGCTATATTTCCCTATGGAGTGTTTAAAATCATTTATTCCGTGGGGAAATACCAATTTCAATCAAACTTATGAAACGAATATTAAAATACAGTTTTATCTTATTTTTTGTCGGAATAATTTTAGCGATCGCACCCCCCAGTTTAGGATTATTCAATCCTGAATTTAACCTAAGAATTATCCATAGTAATGATCATCATGCCCACTTAGAACCCGTTACCGTTAACGACAAGGAACTAGGCGGCATTGTCCGACGTAAAACCCTGATTGATAGTTTAAAAACCAAAAATTCTCAAGAAACCCTCCTCCTAGATGCCGGGGATATTTTTCAAGGAACTTTATATTTTAATCAATATTTAGGTCAAGCGGATTTACCCTTTTATAATCAGATGAATTATCAGGCAGTTACCCTGGGAAACCATGAATTTGACCGGGGACAGACTGTTTTAGCTAATTTTATTAAAAAAGCCAAGTTTCCTATGCTTTCGGCTAATCTTGAAATCGCGCCTAATTCTCCCTTAGCGGGGTTAGTAAAACCTTGGGTAATTCTATCGGTTAAAGGTAAAAAAATCGGGGTATTTGGCTTAACCACAGAAGCTACAGCTAATATGTCAAGTCCAGGGGAAGGAGTACGTTTTACTGATGCTATTCAAGCAGCAAAAAAAGCGGTTTCTGAGTTAAAAAAACAAGGAGTGAATAAAATTATTGGGTTAACCCATATTGGCTTAGAATCGGATTTAGAACTGGCTAAAACCGTCAATGATATTGATATTATTATCGGCGGACATAGCCACACACCGTTAGGTTCAATGCCCAATGCTAAACAACCCTATCCTATTGTTGAAACCACACCAAAGGGTAAAAAAGTTTTAGTAGTCACGTCTTGGGAATGGGGGAAATATTTAGGGGATTTAGAAGTTAAATTTAATCGCCGAGGAGAAGTAACTTCTTGGAAAGGAATACCCCATGCTATTGATGATCAAATTCAACCGGATGCCAACTTTGCCAAACAGTTAGAAAAATTTTCTGCTTCCCTAGAGGTCTTACGTCAAACAATTATTGGAAAAACCTTAACTCCCTTAGAAGGAAGTCGAGATTTAGTTAGAACTCAAGAAACTAATTTAGGTAATTTAATTACCGATGCCATGTTAAATAAATTAAGACCCGATGGCGCTCAAATTGCCCTATTAAATTCTGGAGGAATTCGGTCTAGTATTCCCGCCGGAAATATTAGTGTTAGTCAAGTGATTGAAGTCATGCCTTTTGGGAATACAATTGCTCGTTTAGATTTAACCGGAGAACAACTCAAACAAGCCTTAGAACATGGTGTCAGTCAAGTGGAATTAGGAGAGGGAAGATTCCCCCAAGTGTCAGGATTAAGGTTTATTTATGACCCCAAAGCTCCGGCGGGTGATCGCGTTATTTCCGTTACTATTGTTGATCAATCGGGACAAGAAAAACCCCTGGATTTAACTGCTACCTATCGAGTCGTTGCGAATAATTTTATGTCGATTGGGGGAGATGGTTATGAGGTGATGAAATCGGGTAAAAATCAAGTTGATACGGGATTTTTATTGGCGGATGTGGTGATTGATTATATTAAGAAGCAATCGGAAATTAATGTGGAATCGGGCGATCGCATTACAGCTAAGGAATGAAAAATCAATCAATGGATTAATGAGTGATTTGAGGTTGGGAAAGTTAAGACGCCATTTAATTATGTTTTCTCCTGGTGATATTTAACCATCAAAAATAGCGTGCTTGCGTAAGTCATGGCAGATATACGCATAGCGCATCTGCGTAAGTCCTGTTGAACTTAAATCTGGACTTCCCTTTGATTGCTGATTTCTGCTATGATCAATAGGTTGAAAACAGTACACCTTAACATAATGCAAGATTTAGGGCATGAATCAACGGAAAACAATAGCACTCAAGAGGAAGAATCTTTAACCATTGAACAAGCGATCGCTAATCTTAGCCATGAAGAATTAGGACATCGCTATTATGCGGCTTGGTGGTTAGGACGTTTTCGAGTGAATGAACAGGGGGCGGTAGATGCCTTGATTTTAGCTTTAAATGATGAATCCGATCGCACTGAAGAAGGCGGTTATCCCCTACGCAGAAATGCGGCTAGAGCTTTAGGAAAACTAGGAGATAAACGGGCAGTTTCGGCATTAATTGAATGTTTAGACTGTGCTGATGTTTATGTTCGAGAGGCGGCGGCTCAATCTTTAGAACAATTAGGGGATGAGCGTTGTGTTCCCGTCTTAATAAAATTATTAGAAGGGGGATTAGAAGTCGCTCAATTTGTCCCTGGAAAACCCTATTTAGTTCAACCCTATGATGCCATTTTAGAAGCATTAGGCAGTTTAAAAGCCACCGTTGCGATACCGTTTGTTCAACCGTTTGTAGAACATTTCGTGCCTAAAGTTCGGTATGCGGCATTCAGAGCAATGTATCAATTAACGGGCGAAAATAGCTACGGACAACGGTTAATAGAGGCGTTAAAAGGCAATGATTTAACCTTACGCCGCACCGCCTTAATGGACTTAGGGGCAATTGGATATTTACCTGGGGCAAAAGCGATCGCCGAAACCTTTGCAGAAAATAGTTTAAAATTAATTGCTTTAAAAGGAGTTTTAGAATATCAATTAACCGATACTTCTGATTTTAATTTGTCTGAATCAGCAATTGAAGTCATGGAATTAATGGATTATTTATTATAAAAAATATTAGCTAATAGTAAAAATATGACTGTACAAATATTAATTCAATCTGTTGAAAAAGCTGATTCTGCTGCCTCTTTATTTAAAGCTGTTTCTGCCTTAGCTCAAGCTAATTCTGTTGAAGCAATTCCGACATTAATTACCGTTTTAGGCTATAATAATCCTGGGGCTGCGGTGGCTGCGGTGGATGGATTAACTCAGTTGGGTGAACCTGCGGTTATTCCCTTATTAGAACAATTGGATGGTTATAATTATGGGGCAAGGGCTTGGGCTATTCGTGCCTTATCAGGTATTGGTGATCCTCGTGGTTTAGAGGTTTTATTAGAATCCGCCGGGAGTGATTTTGCTTTAAGTGTTCGTCGGGCAGCTACCAGAGGATTAGGGAATATTCACTGGGACAAATTACCTTTTGAACAACTTGCTGATGCTCAATTTGAAACTTTTAAAATATTACAAAAAACCGTAGAAGATCCCGAATGGATTGTTAGATATGCGGGTGTTTTTGGGTTAGAGGGTTTAGCAATAGCTATTCAAAAAACTCAACCAGAATGGTTGAATAAAATTCAAGAACAGTTACAACAATTAGCAAATATTGATGAAGTTCTGGCAGTTAGAGCTAGGGCAAAATGGGCAATTCAAAAAATTAAGAATTATTAATTACGAATTACGAATTAGGAGTCAATGAATTAGCCCGATCGCTATCGAGCCTTGCATTAACTCTCATATTTTTGCTTGTCATAACTCTGTATGACAATACTATAGCTCAAAAAATTCAAAGACTCTTACACGATAGTCCGAATTATATTCAGAGTATTGAGATCGCTATTACCGTGAGTCGTGAGTTTTCGGCGATCGCTTTCAATTAATAGACTTGATCGTGATTACCAATATCAACAAAAACGGCTTTTTCTTCGTCTGTAAAATAAAATATCACTTTTTGATTATACTCAATACTAAAAATCCACAGTTCTTTAAGTTTACCTGATAATTTATGGGTTTTGAGAGATGGATCAAACGGATTTTCCTTGAATTTTTCTAGCTTTATCCGAAATTTTTTTTCTAACTCATGGTTGCCTTGAAAACGTTTTTTGAAGGCTCGCTTAAAAGAATCATCAAAACTAATTTCTATCATTTATTATTCTTTTAAAAATTCGTATTCGTATATTTTCGGTTTGATTTTGTCGGCTAAAAAGTTGAGTTGGTTTCTGAGTTCGCCTATTAACTGCATATAGTGTGCGTCATTGCTTTTTGAGTTCATTCTACCTTTTTCATTTCTGCCTTGAAAATATTCTCTAATGTCATACAGACTGGCATTTACGTTTACATTTGGCTGTTTATGATAATAGCCCCAAAGTTCTCTTCCTGCATCAAAAACTGCCTTTGCTTCTGCTGAAAATTCCCTTTTTTGATTTGGAGAACTTGCCGAACCAAATAAAACCGTTTCTTCTTCTACTTTGATTTTTCCATTGATAAAATCAGTCATAAAATGACTTTCAAATCTCGCTTGTGCATTTACTTCTTGCTCAGTAAAGGGAATCCAATGGTTTGTGCCAAATTTGCTTTGAATATTATTGTTAAAAAGTGTATAAATAAAACAATCGTTTTGAAATTCTGTGTCATTTTGCCAACCATCATTTGGAAATAAAAATTGATCTCGGTCGTTTAGCCAAGTTGCGTCGATTGCTTTACGAACTGAATAACAAACGCAACACTTAATTAAGTTTTCCGAAAAAACAAA
This sequence comes from Planktothrix agardhii, assembly GCF_904830935.1. Lineage (NCBI taxonomy): Bacteria > Bacillati > Cyanobacteriota > Cyanophyceae > Oscillatoriales > Microcoleaceae > Planktothrix > Planktothrix agardhii. The sequence continues at coordinate 4,677,022 of NZ_LR882952.1, read as the reverse complement.
CATTCCACGAGGAACAGCCATTTGTTCTTTACTATTTACAATTTGTATAATACTGTTATGTTGAAATGAATTTCTTGTAGTCCCTTCCAACCAACCAATGGTAAATCCTGTTTTTAATTTAATTGAATTTACAAACTTACTGTAATATTCAAAATCTTCGTATGAATATAAAATTTTTGTACCTATAAAACTTTCTTTTTTATCATAAATATCAGCTTCAATTTCTTTAAAAATATCTTTTTTATTGGTATTCCAAATTTTAAATCCGATAGGAAATTTCCCTTTTACATTATCAAAAGTATCAGCAGGAACTAAAAAAACTTTTTCAAGCTTTGCTCTAAAATGCTGACGAAAATCTAAAAAGTGAGAAGATTGCAGAATTTTTAAGGTTGAAAATTCTGCAATCTTACTACCAGAGATTTCAAAATAAATTCTTGCTAAAAATTGTGCAAATAGTTCTCGATTTCCTCCAGATAACTTATCGTGATATTTATCGTGGATTTTATTTTCATTTACTCCTTTCTTATACTCTCCTGTTCCAGTTTTTTGCTTACTACTTCCCCCTTCTGCATACGGAGGATTAATATAAACAATCAATTTTTTACGTTTTTCTTCATCGTTAATAATGTCTTGCAAACTTTGAGGGAGTTTAGTAAAGTCATCATTCAAAAAGTCAAATTGAAAAACGTGATTTTTTAATAAATTTGCTCCGTGTTCTATACGCTCGTGCATTACGTTTACATCAGCTTGGTCTAATGTACTTGCGTAAATGTTGTATTTGTTGGTCAGTCCTGCCAAAAGATTTCCTGTTCCTGCTGCACAATCCCAAATAGTATAGTCGTCTTGCCAGTTTTCGCCTAAATAATCAGTAAGATATTTTTGTGAAAGTTCTACCCAAATTCGTGGCGTAAAAAAAGCACCTTTTCGTTCTCTAATGTCTTGTGGCGTAAGTAAATCTCTACGTTCGATGATATAATCTTGAAAATCTTTGAGTGGTGGTCGTTTGTAGAGTTTCCAAAATTGGGAATAAATATCTTTATTTTTAATGTTTATGGTAGCATCAAACATTTGTTTGAGGTTTTCTTTGGCTATTTTATAGCCTTGATTCTGAAAAACGACAAACAAATTATCTCTTATGCTGCTGTCATCTTCTATGTTTTGGGTGTCTTTATCGTCCACAAAAAGGTCTGCAAGATAAAAATCGCTGTCTAAAATATTGGCTTTTTTGAGTTCTTCCCAATTTACATTAATGATAGGTTTTACCGTTTCAATCCATCTTAAATAAATAGGAATAAAATTATTTTTATCAATCTTTATTTTACTTATTGTTGTGGCATTGGCTATGTTGTCTTTGATAAATGTTCGTAGTTCTTTATCGTCTTTTTCAAAATCAAAAACATAAGTATTTTCTTTGAGCGTACTTTCAATACGTTCTTTGATGAGTCGAAACTCTTTTGTTTCGTGGTTGCTTGGCGTTACGTTCCAGTTAAAATCATTGAGATAAAAAATATCTTGAACGTTACTGTACTCAACAAAAGCAATTTTTTTGAAGTCAAAAGCACCCAAAAAAGCAGGAGGCAATGTTTTGTCAAACGTTCGTGCTTTACCGATAGTTAGAATAAGTTGCACAAACATAGTCGGAACGTCAAAATTTCCTGTTTTAGCTTCTGCCCATAAAAGTGGTGTCCGTCCAAATAAACTGTCATTTTTTGGAAAAACAGTAAAGTCAATATTTCCTAAAATTTCGGTTGTGTCAAATTGCTTAAACCAGTCTGCACCAACTTTATTTTTTAGTTCTTCTTCTCTTATGTTTTTATACTTCATTCTTCTTTTTGTCTTTTTACGCTGTGGTTTATTTTAATTGCTGGCACAGATAGAATCCGCCCATGCCCCAAATGTTCCGCAAGAATAATCAATGAAGCGTCCGCTAAATCCATTGGCAGAGAACTATATTGATTCATCAATTCACTGATTCTTTTCCCATCTTGAACCTTGAGATCAAAAACCTCAAAAACACCAATTTCTAAGCTATGAATAAACGTCTGTTGAGCATTTGTGCCTGTACGTTTCAAGAGAATATGACAAGCTTCCGTAATCACACACCATGTTGTAACCAGAGGCTCATCAATCGTATCTAAAACTTCTTGAGCGAGAACATGATAATCATCACGGCGATTGATTAATGCTATCCAAAAGCCAGAATCAACGATGACCATATTTTTCGTTAAGACTTTCAGTCAGATATTGCTTGTAATTAACCGACAAATCAGAGTCCCCTTCAGCACAACCAATCAACCCTGATTCCCTAAGAAGTTGCAAAGGCTTTACAGAGGATTCTTGATATAATTTTTCATAGTAAAGATCGATCGCCGCTTTCATGATGTCAGACACACCTTGATTGGTACGCTGGCGAATGTAATTAAACTTATTAGCGCGATCGCTATCGAGCCTTGCATTAACTCTCATATTTTGCTTGTCATAACTCTGTATGACAATACTATAGCTCAAAAAATTCAAAGACTCTTACACGATAGTCCGAATTATATTCAGAGTATTGAGATCGCTATTACCGTGAGTCGTGAGTTTTCGGCGATCGCTTTCAATTAATAGACTTGATCGTGATTACCAATATCAACAAAAACGGCTTTTTCTTCGTCTGTAAAATAAAATATCACTCTTTGATTATACTCAATACTAAAACTCCACAGTTCTTTAAGTTTACCTGATAATTTATGAGTTTTGAGAGATGGATCAAACGGATTTTCTTTGAATTTTTCTAGCTTTATCCGAAATTTTCTTTCTAACTAATGGTTGCCTTGAAAACGTTTTTTGAAGGCTCGCTTAAAAGAATCATCAAAACTAATTTCTATCATTATTCTTCTAAAAACTGCATTAGTTGATCAATATCTGAGGAAAATTTTAGTTTTCCTTCTTTCTCGTTCTGTTTGGCTAATAAATAGTTTTGATAAATTTCGTCACGTTGCTCTTCTCTTAAAAACTGTTCCAAAAGAGATTGTATCTCTTTTTTTTCGCCCAATGATAGGGTTTTAATAGCTTCTACGACTTCACTAAAGGTCATATTTATCTCCTTAAAAATTTTATATTTTTGTTTCTATAGATAGTTTATCAGCGATCGCCTCTAACTCAAAACCGATACACTGATCGCTGTCTCATTTTAGCTTTGCGATCGCATCCACAGTTACAGCTTAAAGTGCAATCTGGCTTCTGGTTAGTGCTACCAGAGAAAAGCAATTCTGGGTTTCCTGTTGTCAACCCAGCCTACGAAGCGGCGATCATACTACCACTCATTAAAATCAACCTGATTACAATTGAATAAATTATTGTTTTTTGTAAGGAACAATCACAGTATCTAGCATTGGAAAATGTTTTTGATTCAAAGTTACTAAGTGAGCTTGTTTAACTTCAGCAGTAGCAGCAATTAACGCATCAGCCAGTCCTACACCATGACTTTTTCCATAATCTCGGCGATATAATCCCCCTTTAATAGCAATTTCTTCATTAATAGGCACAATTTCAAAGGCAAGAAAAAAGGTATCTAACACCTCTCTTTTAATAATTTTATAGGCATATTTAATAATAAAATTTGTTAAAATCTCTGCCATTCTTGACGTAATTGTTGTACATCAGGGATATCTTCTCGATCAGCCCATATTCCTTTAGCTTGTTGTATTAATAAATATCGGTTTTGCCGTTGATAGTCTTTAATTAATCGTTCAACTGCTTCGCTAATTAATTGACTTTCAGTTTTGCCCGTTTCTCGTGAAATTTCAGCCAGAGCATTTTGCAGGGGTTCATCTAAACTAATTTTAGTTTCAGGCATAAATTTTAGAAATCGTAAATGATATTTTAATTATAGATTAACTTTAGGGATAAGAAGTTGTACTAGCCAGATAATTTACACTCCTCAAAATCTGACTTAATGCTTCTTCCCCTGGTATGGGTTGCACTATACCAGTCCATATTTCATCTCGACGCTGTTTGGCTTCTGCTATCCATAGTGTTTGTATCGTTTCATCAACATCAAACTCCAAACTTTCGATTAATTTCTCGACGAGAAGCACCCTCGACGCACTGGGTAAAGATAATGCTTCTGTAATTAATTCTTCAACGGTTCGCATAACTCAACCACAATTAGAACTAATCGGATTTTAGCACAACTATTTTAAGTCTTTTTTTGAATTGTTGATAAAATATCTTTCAGCTTCACTCAAATCTTCTAAAGTCCAAGGTTGCCAAGCTATTCTCACTAGAGAATCTTTATTGATTTCTTGTAATTGATATACTCGGCGATGATTTTTCCATCTGGTGGCTAAATTAGTGGCTTGTCCTACATAAAGCACTCTATTCTGTGAATCTATCGCAAAATAAATAGGGGGACAATTTGGTAAATTTTTTCTATCTAATAAATCAACATAAGGGAGTTTAAAATGATCAATAAATTCCGTCATTTGACCGTCAAATTAATGTATACAAACTAATTCATAATTTTATCCTAATCAGGTGGGCATTGCCCACCCAACAATTTAAACCTTAAACTTATCGGTAATTCGACGCATGGCTTCCTCTACGTTTTCCCGACTATTAAAAGCAGAAATACGGAAATATCCTTCACCTGCCGCACCGAAACCAGAACCCGGAGTTCCCACAACATTACAGGTTTGTAACAGCTTATCAAAGAAATCCCAACTCGATAAACCTTGGGGAGTTTTTACCCAAACATAGGGGGCATTTTCTCCTCCATAAACGCTTAATCCAGCCGAGGTTAATTGCTCCCGAATAATTTGGGCGTTTTCCATATAAAATTGAATTAACGCCTTAACTTGAGCCTTTCCTGCTTCAGAATAAACTGCCTCCGCCGCCCGTTGAATAATATAGGAAACGCCGTTAAATTTAGTGGCTTGACGACGATTCCATAACTTCCATAATTCCACATCGGAACCATCTTTGGCTTTAGCTGTTAAGGTTTTTGGAACAACAGTAAAGGCGCAACGAGTTCCGGTAAATCCGGCGGTTTTGGAGAAGGAACGAAACTCAATGGCGCAATCTTTTGCTCCTTCAATTTCATAGATAGAACGGGGTAAATTAGGGTCAGAAATAAACGCTTCATAGGCGGCATCATATAGTATAATAGAACCGTTGGCTTTCGCGTATTCGACCCAGGCGGTTAAGTGTTCTTTAGTTGCCGTTGCCCCCGTGGGATTATTAGGAAAACAGAGATAAATTAAATCAACTTTTTGGGTAGGAATAGCAGCAGTAAAATTATTTTCCGCCGTAATTGGAATATAAACTAATCCCCCATATTCTCCATTTTCATTAGCATCTCCGGTGTGTCCTGCCATCACATTTGTATCGACATAAACGGGATAAACCGGGTCAGTTACAGCGATAATATTATCGTTTCCAAAAATATCTAAAATATTGCCTGTGTCACATTTTGAACCGTCAGAAATGAAGATTTCATCGGCGTCAATATCGCAACCTTTGGCCTGGAAATCGTGGGCGGCGATGGTTTCGCGTAACCAAGCATAACCCTGTTCGGGGCCATAACCTTTGAAGGTGTCACGGTTGCCCATGTCTTCGACGGCCTGAAGCATGGCTTGGCGACAGGCTTGGGGTAAGGGTTCGGTGACGTCGCCAATGCCTAAACGGATGATTTTGGCGTCGGGGTTGGCTTCTGCAAACGCATTCACCCTGCGGGCAATTTCGGGAAACAGATATCCGGCTTTGAGTTTGAGGTAGTTATCGTTAAGGGTTGCCATAGTTGATTACAAATGCAAATTTAGGGCGTAATTTCAGTGTTGAAAAGTCACTTAATTTTCTATGATACAAGGGTTTGGTATCTGCTTTTTAAACTTTTGTCCAGAGGGCAAGACCACCGCCTCTACCTCTAGCTGCAATTAGATCAGGAGTAATCACAAAAAAGGCAAAAAAGGCTTGTTTTTTAATGGAATCTTGATAAAATTGTTGGGCATTACTTGAGGTTCCGTGCATTTTACCGTCATAGATATTTAAGCCAAATAGTTTAGAGGTAAGATTGGTAAAATCGAAGGCGAGAATATTCTTTTTTTCTAAGAATTTAGCGGGGCCAGTTAGCGTTAAATTAAACTGATTTAACTGAACGCAATTTTGAATAATTCCGGCGTCTATTTCTGTGGGTACTTCTATTGTTAAGAGGGGATGGGGATATCGAGAATAGATAATTTGTAGATTCAAAAAACTAGGAATATAAAGTCCGTTTCCTTTAACAATTCCGGCTTGTTTACGGATTTTCTGGGTTCCACTTACCCAACAAAGTCGCCAATTTCCGACCAAGGATTCAAAGCTATGCTTTTCTTTGGTTTTTTTGGCTTGATTTTCACATCTAATTAAGGTTTCAGCGATCATAGAAGAATTTGGCTTTTCTCCTTTACCTGTTAACACAAATTGAGCTACTTTTTCTAACAACAGAAGATCATCATTCATAGGATTTAGTTTTCTAAGTATTAGCGAGTGTTGGTTATGAGTATTAGCGAGTGAGGATACTCGCACTGCGTTAGAATCAAATATTAATTAATAGCAGTGCGAACGTCCTCGTTCGCTAGATTATAAAATTGTTAACTAGATTATAAAATTGTTAACTAGATTATAAAATTGTTAACTAGATTATAAAATTGTTAACTAGATTATAAAATTGTTAACTAGATTATAAAATTGTTAACTAGATTATAAAATTGTTAACTAGATTATAAAATTGTTAACTAGATTATAAAATTGTTAACTAGATTATAAAATTGTTAACTAGATTATAAAATTGTTAACTAGATTATAAAATTGTTAACTAAATTATAAAATTGTTAACTAAATTATAAAATTGTTAACTAAATTATAAAATTGTTAACTAAATTATAAAATTATTGGCTAAATTATAACTTAAGTTTTTTCTCCTTCTATAATATGGGGTGCATTTCGAGAGATTAACCAAGTTATGAAACCTCCGGCGATCGCTAATCCTGCTAAACTTAAAAATACATTAGATAACCCGATTAAAGTTTCGGCAAATCCCGCCAAAGCTAAGGGTAAACTCAAAGCAATATTAATGGCATTATTCTGAAGACCAAAGACTTTTCCTCGCATTGCTTCGGGGGTTTCGGCTTGAATTGTGGTTTGCATCGGAATTGCTACAATTGCTCCAAAAATTCCTAATAATAAAATTAGGATCAAAGTCGGCCATAATCGTTCATTAAATAGGGATAATCCCCCTAATGATCCGGCGACTCCAAAAGAACCAATTAACGCCAATTGGAAATGAGTAAATCTATGACCTAGATTACCCAGAACTGTTGCACCAATGCCCATTCCAGCCCCTCCTGCGGCTAATAGAAAGCCAAATTGGGAGGAACTAATCTCAGGAATGATTTCGGCTAAACGCACGGCTAAAACCGCTAAGGCGGCAAAAATAGAAAACAGAATAATTAATTGTAATAAAGCATTTCTAATTAAAGTATGATTGCTTAAATAACGAATCCCATCGCGTAAATCTTCTAAAACATGAGGTTGTTCATGGTCGGCATTATTATTTTTTTCTTGGGTATTTAAAAGCATCAAAATTAACCCAGCAATTACATATTCTCCCCCGACAATTAATTCTTTTCCTATAGATTGTAAACCGATTTGATTAGAAATTAAATCCGCTAGGGCTAATAAAGGTTCTCCCACCGCAAACCCCACAATCACCGAAGCCATCATGGTTGTTGTATAAAGAGAATTAGCGGATAATAAATGGCGTTTTTCCACAACTAAAGGAATCGCCGATTGTTCCGCCGGAGCAAAAAATTGAGTTAAGGTAGAAACTAAAAAAGTGGTGATTAATAAAATATAAAACCCAACGGGTAATTGACCGAATTGTTGATCTTGAAATAGCCATAAAATTAGGGGTAAAGCCATAACTAAACCCCCGCGTAATAAGTTAGTAATCACTAAAACCGCTTTTTTTGACCATCGATCTACAAATACTCCCGCACCCGCCCCAAACAAAATTGCAGGAATAGTAAACGCCATCATAATTGCTGATACCCAACCGCTAATGGTTTGATCAGCCTGTTGAAATCGAGTAGAAATAATCGCAATCATTAATACTAAATAAACTTTATCTGCTAGTTGAGAAAACAGTTGTCCACTCCAAAGGGCGAGGAAATTTTTGTTTCTCAGGACGGGTAAAAATCCCCGTTCTTCTTCCCCTGGGGGTTCGGGAACAGGGCCATTGTGATCGGAATGATTTTTTCCATTGTCCAATTCTGCGGAACTAGACGGGGTAATTTCTATCAAGGAGTCAGTCTCCCAATCTTTCATAATGGCCAAGGGTGGATGGAATTCAAAGTTTTTTTCTAAATCTGGCGATCGCATCTTATAATCTTAAATCAGTATTCTAAGAGCAGTCAGGCTTGAGCGAAAATTGACACTCTCTCCTCAACATTTTAATGATTAATTGGATCAGTGGCATGACTAATATTAGAATGGGGGATCAATAATAAATTGGTGGGTAAAGGTATCAATCAGCGACGCGGAACGGATACAACACCCTAAATGATATTCTGTATATTGTCGTAATGTCCGTTCTACGGTCATCCAGTCCCAAGCCCAAATCAGTTCACGGGACGATACCTCTGGGTTAAGGAGTTCGGGTTGGGCTAAGTGTTGCAGAATTGCTAACTGTCCGGCGGTGAGTTTCGTATTAATTTTAAGTTGAGGTTGAGGAACACTTTCTATGGTGTAAAAATTCCCAGACTCCTGAACTGTAGGGGGTTTTGAGGCAACGGTAATCGGTTTTTTCGGTTTGAGAGCGGATGGAGTCCACTCCGATAAATTAATAATTCCCCCCGTCTCAATACTAAACCCAACTCGCCAATGTTCATCGGTAAAATTAGGCTGAAGTCGTCGTTGACTTAAACAACATAATTGTACTTGAGGTGCGGTTCCAGCGAGGGCGAGAAGATGAAAAATTCCTTGGGTTAAACAGGCAATAATATGAGTGGAATTAGCAATTAAATGGGAATTAGAAAGAGTTTGTAAACGGTTTAAATGTTCATTGAGTAGGATAAATAAATCCTCTTGTTGATGGTCGCCGAGGGCTTGACTTAGGACTAATTCTGCTAAATATTGACTAGCGGCTAATTTACCTAAATTTTTACTTAAGCCTCCATAGGTAGTGACGGTTTCGGCTTGAGTTATTCTATCAAGCGATCGCCCTTTAGCAATTAATAATTGATTCACAACAAATAATTCACTCCGTCCTCCTAGTGAAGATTTTGCTTTTCTAGCTCCGGGGGCAATGGCTTTAATTAATCCAAATTCCCGCGTTAAAATGGTTAAAAGTCGATCGGATTCTCCAAAGGGTTGAGCTTTTAAATTAATCCCTGTAGCACTATAGGTTTTACTCATTTAATCTTGTCTATTAACTCTCTTTTTTGGTTTCGGTTTTTAAAATATCAACAGCCCGAGAAGTTCCTAAACGAGTGGCTCCCGCGACAATTAAATCCACCGCTTGTTGGTATGTACTAATGCCGCCGGAGGCTTTAATTCCGATGCGTCCTTTGGTCACGGATTTAATTAGTTCAATATCTGCAACTGTCGCCCCACCATACCATCCCGTACTGGTTTTAATATAAGCAATTCCCGTATCCATTAAGACCTCAACGGCTAAACATTTTTCCTCCTCTGTTAGTACACTGGTTTCAATAATTGCCTTAACCGTTTGTCCAGTTTCTTCACAAATTTCGGCAATTTCTCGATGCAATTCTTCGGTTTTTCCTGTTTTCAGCCAACTTAAATTAATCACCACATCTAATTCCGTCGCGCCATTTTCAACCGCTTCTTGAGCTTCATAGAGTTTAACTTTGGAAGTTGTAGCTCCGGTGGGAAATCCGATCACAGTAGATAATTTTGTGGATTTTCCTTGCAGTAGTTCTTTTGCTAGTTTAACATAACTGGGAAACACACAAACACTGGCAAATTTATATTTTTCTGCTTCATAACAATACTGTTGAATTTGTTCCGGTGTTGCCGTTTGATTCAGTAAGGTATGGTCAATATAGGGAGTAATATCTAATCCATTAGGATTAATAGATTTAGCCATAGAATTGATTGTAATTCATTTAGACATTAATTCTATTATAAGCTGTTCAGCATCTAAATTGGTCATGCAGAAATCTTGAATCTTATGCAGTGCGAGCGTCCTCGCTCGCTGGAATATACAGTTTAAATGCACAACAGCTTATAGCAATTCTAAATTCTTGAGCAAAAGGGAATAAGCCCCCCCAAACCCCCCGTGCACGCAGGGCTTAGAAATAATACTTCTGGCTGTTTCATGTCAGTTGTACGTTATTATAAACTATTGGGGATTGCTATATCAATTATTTACCCTGATTTTTTCTTTTTCTAGGCTCAATTATATTAGGATCAACATTATAGCGTTTTGCTGCTTGGGATATATTAAAATATAATAACGCATCATCACCTAATTTTTTCTTCTCCGTTGGTTGACTGAGAATTATCCCCAAAAGTTTGATAATTTCTGAAGCAACAGCTTTAGCTAATAGTGGCGGAACAGAATTTCCAACTTGTCGAAAACCGTGCCATTTTGTCCCCTGAAATCTAAACCAGTCGGGATAGGAATGTAAGCGGGCGGCTTCTCTGACCGTAATACATCGGGGGGTATAGGGATGAATCGGACGGGGGGAAGTAAAAGCTCCTCGGTTGCTAGGTGTTCCGGCTCTTAAAGTATTACATAAACCTTGGGGATGGAGTTTATGAAATCGACTAATTTTTTCGGTTTTTCCCCATTCCGTGGCTTCAAATCGGGCGGTAGAGGTGGGAGAATGGCGCGATCGCAAACTACAAGTTAACAAATTTTGATCGAAAATTCTAGGATAGGAAAAATTATCCTTAACCGCAAGTAATCCCCGCAATAATTGAGCATAAAAACTTGATTTTTGATATTCGGCTATGGTATAATCTTTCAAGAATAACTCAGGATATTGTTCAATAGTTGGTAAATCTCCTATAGCATCCCAAACCGTCGGACAGGGAGACAAGTTATTAAAATTATGATCAATTTTAGGATTAACTTTTGGCGATTTTGTCACGGGTTGAGGATAACCAGGTAGGGGTAAACCCTTTCGAGATCCTAGAATAAATAAACGTGATCGATCTTGAGGGACACCATAATAGGAAGCATTTAAGACTTGATAGCTTTCTATGACTTGATAACCCTGATTTTGCAGCTTATCAATAATCTCAGTAATAAATTGTCGATGTTTTCCCACCGTTAAACCTGGAACATTTTCTAAAACAAAATATTTCGGTTGTAATTCATCAACTAACCGAATAAAATGAAACATTAAACTATTTCTAGGATCATCAAAAGCTCGTTTTCCCATTAACGAAAAACCCTGACAAGGTGGCCCCCCAAACACCACATCAATCTCTCTATTTCCAATATCAGAATCCTGTCTAATTTCTAATCCTGTCAGGGTTTCAATGCCTTGACAAAACACCTTCCAAAAGGGAAAATTATATTCATGGGTAGCACAATGAATTGGGTCAATTTCCACGGCGGCTAAAACATCAAATCCAGCCTGTTCAAAACCGAGGGTCATACCTCCCGCACCCGCGAATAAATCTATAGCAATCGGTCGTTTTTGAGTCTTCACAGTCAATTATTTTTACTTAAAAATGTTAAATTAGAGTCTAGTTTCTTGTGACCACAGGCTAAGATATACTAACATCATGCGACCAAGTTTTGATCACTAGCCCGGTAATTTCTTGCCCTAACCAGGGAGTATTAATAGAGCGAGATTTGAGGGTATTGGTATTAACAACCCAAGAAGTCTTAGGATCAAATAATATCATTTCTGCGGGTTGATCCGGTTGAATAGAATAGGGAGTTTGTTGTAAACAAATAGCCGGGTTACTACTTAAAAATCCCCATAAATCTAAGGCTGACCATCGCCCAGACTCAACAAAAGTTTCCCATAATAGAGGTAATGCTAATTCTAACCCAATCACACCCGGCGGCGCGTCGGCAAAGGCAACGGTTTTTTCTTCATAACAATAGGGGGTATGATCAATCGCGATCGCATCAATAATTCCCGTTTCCAGTCCTTGAATTAAAGCCTGTTGATCCGATGGATTTCCTAAAGGTGGATCTACTCTTAAATTAGGGTTGTATGGGAGAGGAATAGCATGAATAATCGTTGAATCTTGATCTTCTAACGGTTGATTCCAAATCCGATTAATAGATGTGGTATTTAATAATAAGTGTATCCAAGTTGTACTGGCGGTAATTGGTAAATTACGAGCTTTAGCTTGGGCTATTAATTCTACACTTCGCGCCGTAGAAACCCGCATAATATGAATAGGAGTTCCCGTTACTTCTACTAATTCTAATATTGCGGCTAAAGCTGCGGTTTCAGCAAATTGAGGAATTCCAGGTAAACCACATAATATAGAATCATTCCCCTCTCGCATGACTCCATTAACCGCTAATTGGCGATCGCAAGCATATAAAGCCAAGGGTTTATTTAAAGGTTTTAAATATTCTAATATTCTTCTTAATAACGCTAAATTTTCCAGAGGTTTACCATCAGCAAAACCCACAACACCAGTATCCGCTAATTCACTTAATTCCGTCATTTGTTGACCCGCCACATCTTGAGTTAATGCGCCCCAAAGATATAATTTTGGACGCTGAAACTCAGAATTGAGAATAGCAACTTTTTCAGATCGTTGTTGTAATAATGTCACCGTTGCCGGGTTATCAATTGCTGGAATAGTATTAGGTAAAATCCCTAATCGAGTAAATCCTCCAGCAGCAGCAGCATTTAATAAAGAATTTAAGTTTTCCCTTTCTTCAAATCCCGGTTCCCCACTCTGACTATATAAATCAACTAATCCCGGCCCTAAAATCAACCCTTTACTATTAATAATAATGGTATTTTCAGGATAATCATTAATTTCAGATTCAATAGTTTTAATATAACCATCAATCACTAAAATATCAGCAATTTGATCCCGTTTAGAAACCGGATCAATCACACGAACTTGCTTTAAAAGTTGACAATTCATATTCGCTATATCAGGTGTTGGTTTTAGGGTGCAGTAGAGACGTGCCACGGCGCGTCTCTCTCCACACAGTCAACCTATAACGCTCCCGCCGCCGTTTTATCGAGAATACTACCCGATAAATGGCTAGTAATATTATCAGCTTGTAACACAGGTAAACCCTCAATTCCTTGGGGATAATCAATTACTGTCACCGCCCCATTACCTTGTTTAAAGTTCCAAAAATGATCCGGAGGCAGATTAAATAATTGACACAAAAGGGCTTTATTAATGGCATCATGGGCAACCACTAATATAGTTACATTTTGGTGATTATAGGTTTCAACAATCTGCTTCCACGCAATTAAAGAACGTTGCCAAACCTGTTGTAAATTCTCACCTTCAGGCATTTGAACCGTTTGCGGTGCTATTTTCCATTCCCCTAATAATCCGGGGTAAAATTGTTCGATTTCCGCCTCAAATTTACCTTCCCATAAACCATGACTAATTTCACAAAATTCCGGTTCTAATTGTAACTCTATCCCCGGATGATTTTGTAATATAATTTCTGCGGTTTCCTTGGGACGCGCCATGGGACTCGTTACCGCAAAATCAATTTTAATTTCTTTGAGAAATTCCGCCGCTTTGCGAGCTTGTTCTCGACCATTATCATTCAAAGGAACATCAATTTGTCCCTGGAATTGACCCATGCGGTTCCATTCCGTTTCCCCATGTCTAACTAATAATAATCGCGGCCCTTGATGACCCGGACGCACAGAAGGTAATTTATGACAAACGTGGGTTGTTAAGTTCATCGACTCTAACTGTACATCCGCAGGTTTCGGTAATTCTCCGGGGATAATATTAGTAAAATTCAAAATACTAATCCCACAGTTAGACTGTTGTACACTTTGATAAAATTGAGGTTGAATTCCTAAAGCCGTCGCAATTAAACAACGATTAATTCCATTATGAGCTACTAATAAAACCGTTTGATTTTGATGACGGGCTAACATTTCCCGCCAAAATTGTTTAGCCTGTTCAAATAATGCTAATACGGGAAAATGTTGTTTTTCCCCTTCAGGAGTTGAAACCAGCATCGAAAACTCATGGGGCGAGTCGTGCCAGGTCTGATACTCTTGGGGAAACTGTGCCATCACCGCTTGACGTTCCATCCCCGCCCACAGGGGAAGATCAATTTCCATTAACAGGTCGCTGGGCTCTACTTTAGGGGGGTCAGACAGATAGGTGACGATGATTTGGGCTGTTTGTTTCGCCCGTTGCAAAGGACTGCAATAGAGAGCGTCAAACTTTAAACCATTCAAGGCATCACCGACTTTCTGAGCGGCCACAGAACCTTTCTCTGTTAAAACAGAGGCATCCAAGCGACCTTGAATTCGACTTTGGGCATTATAGGTACTTTGACCATGACGGACAAGAATTACACGGGTCGTCATTGTTAAATTGAGGAGTGGGAATTTTGGACTCTGGACTGAACCGAATTTAAGCCAGATGTGATTGTACCGCGTTTCGGACAGCATCGGTTAAAATATTGAGTCTATGGCTCCAACTCGGCAATATTTTATTCTCAAGTTTTGAAATCATGACACCCAAACGCTGGATTTTAGCAATTTTAACCTTATTAGCAATTAGCTTTTTGGGTTTATCGTTACTCAATAGTTGGACTCAACCCCAAATTCAAAGCCGTTTAGAATTATATCAAACCAATTTACTGCTTCATGCTTCCCAATGGCAAGGTAAGGGAACAGAAGCCGATAATTCAATCATATTACGCGATAATTTAATTGGTAAAACTCCGGTACAAGAAGCCCTTAAACAATATCAACAAGTACAAGAATCTGCTGCAAAAAACTTAGCTAAATTTCGAGAAAATAATGAACAAATAGCAGCAAGCTCTTTACAGGAATTAGAACAACTAAATCGAGATTTACAACTGAGAATCGGGATTTTAAAAACTCAGTTAGGATCTACTGACCAAGCCATAGAAACCTGGAAGACTTTGGTAGAAACAACCCCGGAAAAACTTCCTGCATCCGGGGATAAAAATAGTATAATCAAAACCGCAAAAACAGCACAGGTGTTAATCGGATTATGGCAAACTCCCGCCCGATTATTGCCCGATGCCGAACCAATTTTACAAAACTATTTAGAGGGTTGGTTTCGTTATCAAGCCTTAGTTAAACTCTATACTTTACAACAGCGTCCAGAAGCCTTAGTAACTTTAGAAACCCAACAACAGGAACGCTCTGAACAAGCAATTTTTAAGTTAATGGTTGTTAGTGCTATTCCCGGTATAGGATTAATCCTGGGATTATTATTAGCCATTGTTTTAGGAATTCAATTAATATTTAAAGGCAAGGATTCTGTTTTAGCCACTAATATGGATGTGGCTTGGTTAATTCCTTGGAATGGAGAAATTATCTTACAAGTTTTTGTAGTGGGTTTTTCTTTATTGGGGCAATTCTTTATTCCCCTAACTTTAAGAGCGGTTTTTCAAGGCTTAAATCTTCAACCCAGTAGTTTTGATGTCAGGAGTCAAGCGGTTTATATTTTAATCACCTATCTATTATTAATGGTAGGAGGATTTTCGGTTTTATATTTCTCGATTAAATCCTATTTCCCCTTACCAGAAGGTTGGTTTACCTTCAAACTCAAAGATAATTGGTTTGTTTGGGGTTTGGGGGGATATTTAGTCGCCTTACCTTTGGTGATTTTAGTGTCTTTAATTAATCAGAAATTTTGGGATGGACAGGGAGGCAGTAATCCTTTATTACCAATTGCTTTAGAAAGTCGAGATAGTGTGGCTTTAGGGATATTTTTTATCACTGCATCCATCGCGGCACCGATCTTTGAAGAAACTATGTTTCGAGGATTTTTATTACCGTCTTTAACCCGTTATCTTCCCCTGGGAAGTGCAATTATTTTAAGTGGATTTCTCTTTGCCGTGGCGCATTTTAATGTTTCGGAAATTTTGCCGTTAATGACGTTAGGAATTGTTCTGGGGTTTGTGTATACGCGATCGCGCAATTTATTAGCACCAATGTTCATGCACGGATTATGGAATAGTGGCACTTTATTGAGTTTATATGTTTTGGGCAGTGGCGGAAGTTAGAAAGATAAAGCCCAAGTTTCTGGCCGATAAAAAAAGCAAAATTCCTGAATAAAATTAGAGGCTGGAAACGACGAAAAACAAAAGAAGTCAACATTCAGATCAATAACTGTAGAGGTGGATTCAGCTTAAATGAATTGCAATACACTTACAATGCAAACAAATTGAAATTCAGATCGTGTAGACGTGATGATTCGTCAAAGACACAATCAAGAATTATTGAATTTACGAGTTACTTTAGTCATTAACTGTACTAATTCAGTCGGTGATTATCAGAAACTTAACAATCCTCTACTGGGTAACTTATTCAAAAGCAGAAAATTTAGCAACGGAATTGTTAAACTGAATCTAACAATTTTATAGCAATCCTATTTGAGTTATATCCAAGATTTCGGCTTAAAAGTAAACACCGGCTGTTTCATATATCAATCCGCGTCAAGATTGTAATATTTTAATACTGATATGAAACAGCCAGAAGTATTATCCGGTGTTCCGGTGTTCCCAGATCCGGCGTTCCGGTGTTCAGGTGTTCCTTTAAATACTATCTGAAAAAGAGACAAATTGAAGTTGTGCAGGAGAAACTCCTTTCACTAAACCTAAAACATTCCCGGTTTTAGCTTCTGTAATAACTGTCACCGATGCTGATTCAATTTGAAAATCCAAAGTTCTAATCTGACCCAGAGGCAAAGGGCCACTACTATCATAATCTCGGCGATCGCCATAGGTAATGGTTTTTTCGGTTAACACAATATCATTAACCGTTAACCCCCCCGTCAAGCCGATTTTATCCCCTTGGACGCTATTGTAATCGAGGATAAAATCAGAGGTAATCTCGTCGAGACCATCAACATTACCGCAACCACAGTCCACTGGCGGAGGAGTGGCGGTATCGGTGCGTAGGACAAATACATCCGCACCTTCACTACCCCAAAGCCGATCCACGCCCAAATCACCGATCAGGGTATCATTTCCCGCCCCACCGACTAAGGCGTCCTCCCCTTGACCCCCTCGCAGTAAATCATTATCTGCATCCCCAAACAGATAATCATTGCCCAAATTACCACTGAGCAGATCATCCCCCGTACCCCCATAAAGCACATCGGAGTCTTGACCCCCCCACAGGGTATCATTTCCCCCTTGACCTTCGAGGGTGTCATTTCCCTGATTTCCCCTCATTGCTTCTGAGTCTGTGGAGCCCCGAACATAATCATCTCCCCCCAAGGCGGCTAACCCATTGGGATATTTAGAGATCCCTAGGGGGTTACTTCCGAGGACTCCGGGGGCAATTTCAACGGTATCGGCATTTTCCGTTAATAAAAATAGCCCTGATTTCAGATCTCCAGGGGTTAAAGGTTGGGAGATTACCGGAATACTGGAAATACCTTCCCCGACTTGTCTCGGTAACTGGTTGCTCACGGATTCTGTTTCTGATGAGATGGATTGCATATTGTTTGATTTGAGTTAGATCATCAATATTATAGGACTACCCAATTTAGAAATTATTTTATCCCTTGTTGATTAAAAATTTTATATCTTCCCCATTACCTATTCCCCATTACCTATTCCCCATTACCCATTACCCATTACCCATTACCCATTACCCGTTCTCTATAACGGCACGAAAAACCCCTATAATTTAAACTGGATTGAACAGATTAATATTCAAGGGTCATAAAAGAGGTAATTAGATTATGAGTTATGATTATGATTTGTTTGTGATCGGTGCAGGTTCCGGTGGATTAGCTTCTTCAAAACGGGCGGCATCCTATGGGGCAAAAGTGGCGATCGCTGAATATGATTTAGTCGGAGGAACCTGTGTAATTCGGGGTTGTGTTCCTAAAAAATTAATGGTTTATGCCTCTCAATTTTCCTATATGTACGAATATGCTCAGGGTTACGGATGGGGAGAAGTTGAACCTAAATTTGATTGGAATAAATTAATTACTGCTGTTGATACGGAAGTTAAACGGTTAAGTCAACTGCATATTAGTTTTTTGGAAAAAGCTGGAGTTGAACTGATTTCTGGTTATGCTAAATTTATTGATCCCCATACGGTAGAAGTGGGAGACAAAAAAATTACCGCCGATAAAATTTTAATTGCCGTGGGAGGAGAAGCGGTTAAACCCGATATTCCTGGTATTGAACATAGTATTACTTCCCGGGAAATGTTTTTACTCCCAGAACAACCTCAAAAATTTGCCGTTTGGGGTGGGGGTTATATTGGGGTGGAATTTGCTAGTATTCTCAAAGGATTAGGTAGTGATGTCACCCAAATTATTCGCCGAGATTTAATTTTAAATGGGTTTGATGAAGATATTAGAAATAATATTCAAGAAGGCATGACCAATCATGGTATTCAATTCTTAACCGAAAAAGTAATTAAAAAAATTGAAAAAACAGATGCTGGATTAAAGTTGTCTTTTAAGGGGAAAAACTCAAAATCTATAACCGTAGATGCCCTACTTTGTGCCACCGGACGCCAACCTAATTTAGCCGGATTAGGGTTAGAAAATGCCGGGATAGAAATTAATAAAAAAGGCGCAATTGTGGTGACAGCCGATAGTTGTACCAATCAACCTAATATTTTTGCCGTGGGAGATTGTACCGATCGGATGAATTTGACCCCGGTGGCGATCGCCGAAGGACGAGCTTTTGCCGATACGGAATTTGGTCATCAACCCCGATTTATTACCCATGAAAATATTGCTACGGCGGTTTTTTCCTATCCCGAAGCTGCTACCGTGGGATTAACAGAAACCCAAGCGCGGGAAAAATTTGGGGATAATATTAAATGCTACACGGCCCGTTTTCGTCCGATGTTCCATAGTTTTACCGGATCGGAAGATAAGGTATTCATGAAATTAATTGTGGAAATAAATACTGATCGGGTTTTAGGTGTTCACATGGTGGGAAAAGATGCGGCGGAATTAATTCAAGGGGTGGCGATCGCGGTTAATATGGGAGCGACCAAAAAAGACTTTGATAATACCATGGGAATTCACCCCAGTAGTGGAGAAGAATTTGTCACCCTTTAAACAATTACGAATTAAGAATTACGAATTAGGAATTAAGAATTTAAGAGTTGATAACTCGTAATTTGTAATTCGTAATTCGTAATTTATTTCTATTTCTGCCATTTCCTGCTAATATGGCTAAATCAGTTTCTCACCGTTGGGGAAGTTGCCCGTGCGTATTCCACTCGATTATTACCGAATATTAGGCTTACCGATTCAAGCAACTCCAGAACAACTCAAGCAAGCGCACCGCGATCGCACTTTGCAACTTCCGAGACGGGAGTATTCTGATTTAGCGATCGCCGCCCGCAAACAGTTGATTGACGAGGCCTATGCTATTTTATCGGATGCCGATCAGCGAAATGCTTATGATATGGGGTTTCTAGCCAAAACCTACGAACCCGAATCAGAAGTTAAAACTCCGGCCTTCGGGAAACGGGTCACCCCCGAATCCACCGCCCTCGAACCCGTGATCGATGCCCATACCCCCAGTATTGAGATCGAAGATCGACAATTTGTGGGGGCTTTATTACTCCTGCATGAATTAGGGGAATATGAATTAGTGGTGAAACTCTGTCACCCCTATCTAAATACGGGCAGTATTGGCCTCAAAGATGGCCGTTTTGGGGAAGCGTCCCTAATTGTTCCCGATATTGTTTTAACCGTCACCAGTGCCTATTTAGAACTGGGTCGAGAACAATGGCAACAAGGACAATATGAAAATGCCGCTTCTTCCTTAGAAGCCGGACAGAATCTATTATTAAGGGAAAGCTTATTTGCCAGTTTAAGAGGTGAAATGCAAACGGATCTCTACAAACTCCGTCCCTATCGGATTTTAGAATTACTCCAACTCCCCCTAGAAAAAGCCGCAGAACGTCGCAAAGGACTGCAACTCCTCCGGGAAATGCTCCACGAACGTAGCGGTATTGATGGTCAAGGGGATGATGGGTCAGGTTTAGGCGTTGAAGACTTTCTGCGGTTTGTGCAGCAACTCCGTCGCCAGATGACCACCGCCGAACAACAGGGGTTATTTGAAACCGAAGCCCGTCGCCCTTCGGCCGTTGCCACCTATTTAGCGGTTTATGCCTTAATTGCTCAAGGATTTGCCGAGGCCCAACCCGCCCTAATTCGCAAGGCTAAATTAATGCTGATGCAGTTGGGGCGGCGACAGGATGTGCATTTAGAAAAGGCTGTTTGTGCCTTATTGTTGGGGCAAACTGAAGAAGCCAGTCGTTCCCTAGAATTAAGTCAGGAAAGGGAACCCATTGCCTTTATCCGAGAAAATTCCCAAAACTCCCCCGACCTGTTACCCGGATTATGTTTATATGCGGAAAGCTGGTTACAGGATGAGGTGTTTCCCCATTTTCGGGATTTGCTGGATAAGTCGGTATCCTTGAAGGATTATTTTGCCGATCCCCATGTCCAGGCCTATCTCGAAGCCCTACCCAATGAAACGGGCAGCCCTTCTAATGAGTGGGTGGTAGTGCAACCAAGACGTCCGCCGACAAACCCAGGTTCTGGATCAAAGTCCATGACCCCAGCCCCCGGTGCAACGGAAACGAGTCCTCAACTCACCCAGGCTTCTTTAGACGCTTTAACGGCCACTTTAGCCGCTAGAAATATGGGGGTATCGAGTGCCAATCTCCAAGAACCCTTAGCCCCCTCCCAACCCCCAGCCAGTGTTCGGACTGCGGTAGAAACGGGTTCTACGGCAACATCTTTGCAAGGAAATCACAAAATTCCTGAATCTTCCCGTCGCGGTGCTTCCGAAACTTCCCCACAACCGCTCCCAGACCCGGCGGCGTCGGCTAATGTCCCTCCAACTCCCGCCTCCAAAAACGCTTCTAGCTCTGCCAATAGCAGCAGTCTGCGTCGGATTCAACGGAAAAATGATTCTAGTCAATGGCGTCGGTTATTAATTCTAGGTCTGGGAGGGTTATTCGGACTTTGGTTGCTTTGGTTCTTACTTTCCAGGGTTTGGGGAGCCTTCGCCGATGTTTTGGGCTGGTCTGGGCCAACTTTGAAAGGGGAACAGGCAATGGTGCAGTTAAGCCAGCCTCCCTTACCGATTCCTGAACCGACACCCGTTACCGCCGAACCGGAAAAAATCACTCCCGAAGTGGCGGAAGCCAAACTGAATCAATGGTTATCGGCAAAATCCGCTGCCCTGGGGCCAGAGTATCAAGTTGAGGGGCTGCGGGAAATATTAGTTGATCCAGCCTTGGCCCGTTGGGTGGCTATGTCACAAAATATGAAACAAGATGGTTCCCATCGCACTTATAAACACAACGTCAAAGTTAGTGAAGTCCAGATGGATCAGACCAATCCCAACCAAGCGATCGCCATTGCCAATGTTCAGGAACAAACCCAGTTTTTCAGTCGCGGTCAGGCCCAAAATACTGAGGATGCCTCTTTACAGATTCAGTATCGGTTTATTCGCAAGGATGGAGCTTGGCGCATTGAAGATTGGCAAGTGATTCGTTGATGGAAATTTCCCTCTTTGATCCCCAAAGAGGTTTTTTTTACCTCCAAATGTCAGGGTTTCATGACATAATGATCCCCAAAATCCCGAAAACTGTGTATATTTACTTATCAATATCCGTTTACCCCTTGACCAAACTTAATATTTTCTGCAATATGGTGAGTAATCAAGCGATCCCCATGATCCCTAAGAATTTCTACAGAGTTATCAATCTGCTGTTTAAGCCAATGGAGATCACTCTTTTATGTCAAAGGAACGCCCACCTTTAGAAACTATGACACTGCGGCAACTTCGCAAAGTAGCAAGTGAATATGGCATTTCTCGCTATAGTCGAATGCGTAAATCTCAGCTTTTAGAAGCTATCGAGGAAATCGAAAGTCAGAAGTTTGGAACCCCTAATCCATCTCGCGCATTGGAGGCACAAGAAGAAGTGGAAGTTGCAAAGTTTTCTCTAGCCGGTCAGAACTATCAGATAGCTGATTCCCTATCCTCCGTGGATGAGGGTTTAGCCGACTTACCCGGTGGGTATGGTGAAAGTCAGATTGTCATGATGTCCCGAGATCCTGAGTCAGCCTATACTTACTGGGACGTTTCTAACGAACAGAAGGAAATGTTTCGACGCCAAGGAGGGCAACAGTTAGCCCTGCGGATTTATGATGTTACTGATATTGATTTAGACTCTCAAAGTCCCCATAGTATTCAAGAATATCCCTGTGATGAGTTAGCGAGGGAATGGTATTTACCCATACCAGTAAGCGATCGCGACTATGTTGTTGAAATTGGTTATCGCTGTGTTGACGGTCGTTGGTTAGAATTAGCCCGTTCTGCGGCGACTCGGATTCCTCCGGTTTATCCCACAGAATGGATTGACGATCAGTTTATTACCGTTTCTTGGGAAGAAGAATTAAAAGGGAAAACCTTGTATGAGTTCCCTGTCCCCAAAAAATCCTATGTTCTGGCTGGGGTTCATAGCGATGTATTTGGGTTATCCAAGGAAGCAGAATCCAAGCGGATTGCGGGTTCTTTCTTTGGTTCGATGCACCAAGTTGTTGAACCCGAAAAGGCTCTGAGTTCTTTTATTTTCCCCTCCGGTGTGGGAATGTGGGCTTCAGGTGTTGGTGAAGTTCAGTCTGGTGTCGGTTTGGGTTACACCACTTCCGGTGTCGGACAAACCCAGTCTGGTATTGGTATTGGTTATACCCAATCTGGTATCGGTTACACCACTTCCGGTGTTGGACAAACCCAGTCGGGTATTGGTCTTTCTGGTGTAGGTCTGGGTGTTGGCTATACCCAATCGGGTATTGGTTACACTCAATCGGGTGTTGGTTATACGGAATCCGGGGCTGGATTAGGTTATACCCAGTCTGGTGTTGGTTATACTCAATCGGGTATTGGTTACACTCAATCGGGTGTGGGTTATACGGAGTCCGGGGCTGGATTAGGTTATACCCAGTCTGGTGTTGGTTACACTCAATCGGGTATTGGTTACACTCAATCGGGTGTGGGTTATACGGAGTCCGGGGCTGGATTAGGTTATACCCAGTCTGGTGTTGGTTACACTCAATCGGGTATTGGTTACACTCAATCGGGTATTGGTTACACTCAATCGGGTGTGGGTTATACGGAGTCCGGGGCTGGATTAGGTTATACCCAGTCTGGTGTTGGTTACACTCAATCTGGTATTGGTTACACTCAATCGGGTGTGGGTTATACGGAGTCCGGGGCTGGATTAGGTTATACCCAGTCTGGTGTTGGTTATACTCAATCTGGTATTGGTTACACTCAATCGGGTGTGGGTTATACGGAGTCCGGGGCTGGATTAGGTTATACCCAGTCTGGTGTTGGTTATACTCAATCTGGTATTGGTTACACTCAATCGGGTGTGGGTTATACGGAGTCCGGTGCTGGATTAGGTTATACCCAGTCTGGTGTTGGTTATACCCAGTCTGGTGTTGGTTATACTCAATCTGGTATTGGTTACACTCAATCGGGTGTGGGTTATACGGAGTCCGGTGCTGGATTAGGTTATACCCAGTCTGGTGTTGGTTACACTCAATCGGGTGTGGGTTATACGGAGTCCGGTGCTGGATTAGGTTATACCCAGTCTGGTGTTGGTTATACTCAATCTGGTGTTGGTTATACTCAATCTGGTATTGGTTACACTCAATCGGGTGTGGGTTACACTCAATCGGGTGTGGGTTATACGGAGTCCGGTGCTGGATTAGGTTATACCCAGTCTGGTGTTGGTTATACTCAATCGGGTGTTGGTTATACTCAATCGGGTGTGGGTTATACGGAGTCTGGTGCTGGATTAGGTTATACCCAGTCTGGTGTTGGCTATACTCAATCGGGTGTGGGTTATACTCAATCCGGTGTTGGTTACACTCAATCGGGTGTGGGTTATACGGAGTCTGGTGCTGGATTAGGTTATACCCAGTCTGGTGTTGGCTATACTCAATCTGGTATTGGTTACACTCAATCGGGTGTGGGTTATACGGAGTCTGGTGCTGGATTAGGTTATACCCAGTCTGGTGTTGGCTATACTCAATCTGGTATTGGTTACACTCAATCGGGTGTGGGTTATACGGAGTCTGGTGCTGGATTTGGCTATACAATGTCTGGGATGGGAATGTCTGGTATTGGGATGGGCGCTTCAATGCCTCCCATACGTCCCCGGGACTTCTGGTTAGTGGCCGATGCTGAACTAATTGTCTATGGGGCGACCGAACCTAGTGCTAACTTAACTATTGGTGGACGTCCGATTAAACTGAACTCCGATGGTACATTCCGGTTACAGATGTCTTTCCAAGATGGTTTACTCGACTTCCCGATTTTCGCCGTAGCCGCCGATGGAGAACAAACCCGTTCTGTCCATCTCAAGTTTGTGCGTGAAACCCCGGAACGTCGGACTAATACGAAAGAAGAAGCGATACCCGAATGGATTCATTAATTTGAAATCAATTTGAGATCAAACTGTTAACAATGTTAACAATATAGTTATCCAAATTATCCCCCCTCGATCTGATTTGAGGGGTTTTTTATTGGTTTAAACGGACAACGGTAGAATCAATAGAGTTGAGGGAATTGAGCATTTGATTAAGTTCAATTCCTAGAATGGTATAATCTTTTAAAATTTGACGGGTAGGGGTATAGTCTTGATCGGCAGCAAATTCTTGGAGGCGAGTTACTTGTAAGGTTTGTAAGTGGGTTTGTATGGTTTGAATTGAAGGTTCAAAAGTGGGTGAGGCAGGCGGTAAAGTTCCGGTTAAAATGGAGCTAATTAGAGGTAGAAAAAATTGATTAACTTGTTCAACAAAATTCGCTAATTCGGGATGGGGTTCAGTGCCACTAAAATGCTCAAGTTGTGCGAGTAAAACACTCACAGAACGACTAAATCGATGTAAATAAATTAATAGTGCTATTTTCGGTTCAATATCCGTGGCCGAGGTATTCGGATCACTGCTTAACTGTTGTAAGGCTGCTTGAGCATTAAAATAGGCTAAACGGGTTTTTTGTCGTTGTTTAATAATTAGGTTTAAATCATAAGGGATGGTTCCTAAATAAACCAATAAAACTGCATTAAAGTAATCTAAGGAAGCTGCGATCGCTTTGACTAATTTAACCGATAACTGTTCTTTTTCATTTGGTCTAAATAATAAAAATGCCCCGACAAAAGCTAAGGCTGACCCCACACAAGTCCAGAGAAAACGAATCATTGCGACTTGCCAATCTCCCCCCTGTCTACTCATTTCTGCTCCAATAGCAAATATAGAGATAAAGAATACAGCTAAACCATAATGAAAAGGAATTAAAGCAAATCCGATCACAATTGAACTTAAATTAATGGTTTGTAAAATTAATTGACTGGGAATTAGTAACCAAAAAATCGGGGTAACTATCGCGCCTAAAATTGTTCCTAACATCCGATGAAAAAATCGTTGAAAGGTATTGCCAAAACTAGGCTGTAATACCACTAAAATTGTAATAGTTAACCAATTTCCCTGGGGAAGTTCTGCTATACTATAAATAGCTACTCCAATTGTGGTCATGATACTTAACCGGAGTCCGTGACGAAAAAAGCTGGAGTCAAAGGTAAAATTATCTCGTAAAGAATCAAACCAAGATGGGGTTTTACTTCCTGATAATAATTCTGATTCTGCGGATAAAATTTTGTCTTTGGGGATACGATTAATTGATTGATTATTTTTGATTTGAATGACGGTGGATGCGGTAGAATCTAATTGAATAATAATGGTTTCTAAGGTAGAAATAATCTGTTCTATAACAACTAAAGCCGGATAATCTTCAGCATGATCGGCTATGGTTTTTTGTTGGAGTTGTTTTTGTTGGGCGATCGCAGTTACAATAGATTGTAAGTAACCTGTATCAACGGAAACCGATTTATTCCATAATAGTTTAACTAAATTTAGACAAAATGAAGCAATTTTTTCTAAAGCATCATTGACTAAAATACGGACAGTCACAAATTGAGGGTCATCTTGATGAAGTTGGACTAATTCTGTCACCGTAACAATGGATGTAATTAAATTATCCGCATCCTGAATTAAAATAATAGCTGACTCCCCTAACCTAGTATTTCCTAATCTTAATTTTCGGTCTAATGTCCAGGCTTGACGGGCATTCTGTAGGGTTTCTCTGAGTTGAATAACGTGTTTTAATTCTTGAGATTCAGATATATTTTTAGCTTGATTAATATATTTTGCAATAGCTTGATAACACTGACTAATTGATTCTTTTAAAGGAAGATAGGGATTTAATGGCCAAATACCCAAACACAATACTATTGTCCAAGTTCCAGCTATTAGACAAATAATCACTCTTTCACTGACAATTTCCCAACCTCCAGAGGGTAAATTTAGGGTAAATAAAGTAAACAAACCAATTACTATTCCAGACAAAACTCCTGGGTGTCCATATAAACTCATATAGCCGACTAAAAATAAACTACAAAATGAAAATATGAGTTTAAGTAATAGAATATGTGAAAGCAAGGTAGCCAAAGCAACGAATAAAGTGGAAACCAAAACTGTAAATAATAGAGAAATAGCCCTAGCCGAATAAAATCCCCCAGTATCACTCAACAGAAAAAATAAGCTATCCAGACCCACATAAAAACCCATATCAGAATGACCCGTTAATTTTCCAACGGCCAAGGCAACAGATAGGGCAATAGTTAATCTCAAAGCCCGGGCTAATTTGAGATTTCCACTGGGTTTGAATAGAAAACCAAATTGTTGATTTAAAAATTTTTTGTTCATAAAGAATTATATTGTCTATTGCCTATTATCATCTTTTCAAAATCGACTCATTAATGTACATTCCCAAACTAATCGAGGTTGCACATAACTTAATAAATATTGTCGAGTTTTTTCTAACTGTTTTAAGAAGGTTTGATCAATAATTCCGGTTTTTTGTTGATCTTGCCAATCACAATGTTGTAAATAATCAACTAACCAGAGTTGCGCTTCACTGTCCAAAGTTTGACTAATTTCCTTTGCTAACTCTAAAGCCGATCTTAAATTAGAGGGAGGCTTTTTGACTTTATTTAAAAATTCTACAGGAATGGTTTGTAATTGTTCCCAATGGTAAATGGCTTGTCCGGGGCTTCCTTGTGCCATAGCTAAAATTTCAGCATGGGATAGAATATCATCAAAATTATGGCGTTTTAGGACTTGAATCATGCCTGCATCTGTTAACCGATAAAATGGGATTTTAGCACAGCGAGAAACTAAAGTTGGCAACAAAGAATCAATGCCGGGTGCTATTAAAATAATTGTCGCTTTTCCCGGTTCTTCTAAGGTTTTTAAAAGTCCATTGGCGGCGGATTCCGGCATGGATTCCGCGTGTTCAACTACTACCATTAACCGAGATGCTTCTAGGGGAGGACGACTCAAAAATTGACTAATTTCTCGAATTTGTTCAATCCGAATTTGAGGGGGGGCTTTCCGTTTGACTCCAGCTTCTGTCGCTTCTTTGGGAGAAAGTCGTTTTCCCTGATGTAAATAGGTGGGTTCTACCCATAAAATATCCGGGTGATTTTTCTGCTGAATACGAGAATGAATCTGTTTTTGATTGACAGGTTTATCGGGATTTTGGCAAAATAGAAATTCAATAAAACAGTTAGCAGTTAATGTCCGACCAATACCATCAACCCCGGCAAATAAATAGGCTGGAGCAATGCGATTTTGGGCTACAACTTGGGTTAATAACTCAATGGCGGCTTGTTGTTCGATTAATTGGTCAAAAAAGGTATTCATGTTATTTTGATCACCCTAAATTGCGAATCCCCAGGCTGTTAATTTTTGAGTTAAAATTAATTGAATTGTTTCTGTGACTTGATCAAGATTTAACATCCCATTAATCGGTATAATTCGCTCTGGGTGCTCTTGAGCTAATTGTTGAAATCCCTGTTGTACACGCTGATGAAATTCCAAATTAGCTTGTTCCATCCGATCCATTTTACCTCGATTTCGAGTTCTGGCGAGTCCGATTTCCACATCAATTTCTAACCAGATGGTTAAATCACTTTCTAACCCCTGAGTGGCAATTTGATTTAACTGATGAATTAAATTGAGATCTAAACCTCGACCATAGCCTTGATAGGCGATCGTTGAATCGGTATAGCGATCGCACAAAATAATATTTCCCTGATATAATAAAGGCTTGATAAATCCCTCAATATGTTGGGCGCGGTCGGCGGCATACATTAATAATTCTGCCCGATTTTCGATGGGTTCATCCCCCTGATATTCTAATAATAACCGTCTTAACTCCTGGCCTAATAGCGTGCCCCCAGGTTCCCGTGTGATGATCACCGGGGTATCTATCAGACCTTGTAACCAGCCTTGGATACGTTGCATTTGAGTGGTTTTCCCCCCTCCTTCCACTCCTTCAAAAACAATTAATTTTCCCTGCATCTGTTAATTATCTCTTGGCATTCAAAACGTTGTATAAATATGATAAGGTCTGGAATGGATCATAAAAAAAGGATGGGAGTGTGGAAACTCAGTGTCTTCAGACCACCAGAGGAAACACGACCCAGGGGAATTTATTCCCCTAGAAATATTTAGTAATGGTATCATAAAGAAACCAACATGGTCGTGATAGTCGAGTCAATGACTAAAGCAAGTAAAACAATGGGAGTGCAGCAAATCTTGTTGTCTCCAGATCCAGAAACCCGTGCGTTGATAGAATATCTTTGTCAACAATCGGGTAAATTGTACAATACAGGGATTTATTTTGCCCGTCAAACGTTTTTTAAGACAGGTAAATTATTAACGGGAAAATTTGATTTAGCATTTGAACCATCGGTATCAAAATCTTTATTGGCACAATCAATGCCATCAACACCGATGCAGCAGACCCTAATGTCGGTAACAGAATCCTTTAAATCTTTTAAGAATTTGAGAGATTTACATAAAAAAGGTCAATTACATTTTCGACCTAAACCTCCTGGTTATTTAAAAGGTTCAAAGTTGTTCAAAGTTGCCTATCCCAATTCTGGAGGACAAAGACCAACATTGATTGATGGTCAACTTAGGTTTTCCCTGGGACTAACAGTTAAAAGATGGTTTGGGGTATCTGAATTTTTCTTGTCCATGCCATCAAATCTTGATTATTCTACTGTTAAAGAGTTTACGATTCTTCCTAAGAATGGTGCTTTTTATTTAGAAATGTCTTATGAAGTAGAGAAACAAAACCATGAATTAGATATTAATAAAGCCTTGTCTATTGATTTAGGTACTGCCGACAATTTAGCAGCTTGTGTTGATACCTTGGGAAATTCCTTTTTGATTGATGCCAGAGATTTAAAAGCTAAAAATCAACTTTGGAACAAAAAAGTATCAACTCGTAAAGAAGGTAAATCCCAAGATTATTGGGATAATTGGTTAGACTGTGTAACTCGTAAGCGCAATCACCAAATGCGTGACGGGATTAATAAAGCAGCAAAACTAATTATTAACCACTGTCTTAAATATGGTATTGGAACACTGGTAATTGGTTGGAATGAAGGTTTCAAAACTAATGCTAATCTGGGTAATTTGAACAATCAAAAGTTTGTCCAAATGCCTTTGAGTACACTAAAATCCCGTGTAAAACAACTTTGTGATGTACACGGGATTAGGTTTATTGAAACCGAGGAAGCCTATACTTCAAAAGCTAGTTTCTTAGATGGGGACTCCCTACCTAAATACGGTGAGAAACCGATGGGGTGGAAAGCATCTGGAAACAGAATTAAGCGTGGTCTTTATCGGACATCTGATGGTTTTGTTGTTAATGCTGACTTAAATGGTGCAGCTAATATTTTAAAAAAAGTATCGGGAAGATTAGGTTTGTCGCTTAATCAACTCAGTAGACGATATGCGGCAGTCGTAACGAGAATTAGATTAAACTAATTCTGTCTGCAGAATCTCAGCGTCTTCAGACCTGAGAGTGTCAATCCCTTTGAAGTTCTAATTAATTTATTGCACATCTGGAGTTCCCTATGGCCCGCTACACCGGATTTTTTGTTGTTAATGTCGGTCTCGAAGATATCCGACCGATGATGATTGATATTTTGAAATCCTGTAACCTAGAAATCACCTATCAAACACCGAGTTCTATTATTGCCAGGGAAAATATTGGTCAAGTGAGTGTGAATCAATTAGTGATTGCTGAAATAGTTTTTGATACCGCCACTGCGATGATAGACGAAACTAAAATGACTGTTTTTATTAAAAATGAATCCCTACCTTTACAAAGCCAGAATCACTGTCGAGACATTTTTGAACAAATCAGTCAATTAATTATTGATAATCGCTATTGGGTACTATTAGAAAGTATTGCTTTGTAGCAGAGACGCACCCTGGGCACGTCTCCCTTATTTACTTGATTTTGAGTAAATATTTTCCTCTACCTTTACTATCATAAGCATTAACAATCACTCGATAGGTTCCGGTTTTGGGTAAAGTGATAGTAATTTCAGCATTGGCATTGGTTTGACTGATATCATCGTGTTCTTGCAGTAATTCATTCTCAGAATTAAACAGGGCAAGATAGGGATCAAATTCAGAACTTTCTAATGAAATAGTGATTTGTTGACCTTCTTTTCCTTCAAAAGTGTATTCATCATACAAACTCTTATCCGACGCTAAAACTTGATCTCCTTCTTTGAGTTCACCTTGCTCTTCTAATAACAGGGGTGCAGATGCCGGAGGGGTGGGTATGGTCGAAGGTGGTGGACTAGGTAGTGGAGAAGGTATTGGACTCGGTGAGGGTGTTTCCTCCACCGGAGGTTCAGGACTGGCTGAGGGTTGAGGATTAGGGGTTTCTTGGGCTAGGACTTTTTCAAGGACTAAACCCCTTAAGGGATAGGAATTAGAGACATTGAGAACATCGAATAATGGGGTCTGAAGCACAGCGAATAGACCCATTGTTGTTGTCCAGATTAACATTGATCGCATAAAAACCTCGGTATGGTAGGAAATGGGGAATGGGGAATGGGGAATGGGGAATGGGTAATGGGGTCGCTAACGGACA
Source organism: Planktothrix agardhii (assembly GCF_904830935.1). Taxonomy (NCBI): domain Bacteria; kingdom Bacillati; phylum Cyanobacteriota; class Cyanophyceae; order Oscillatoriales; family Microcoleaceae; genus Planktothrix; species Planktothrix agardhii. Next base: position 4,645,758 of record NZ_LR882952.1, on the reverse strand, counting down.
GTTAATAAATACTGACCTCGACCTGTTTTATCATAAGCATTGACAACCACTCGATACTGACCTGTGACGGGTAAAGTCACCCGAATTTCTGCGTTTTTATCAGACTGACTGGCATCATCATTTTCAGCTATTAATTTGCCCTTGGGATCAAATAATGCCAAATAGGAATCAAAATCTTGACTTTCTGAGCGAATTAAAATAGACTGTCCCTGTTTTCCTTCAAAGGTATATTCATCATATAAACTACCATCGGATGACAAAACAGAATCCTGATCTTCTAATACTCCTTTTTCATTTAAAATCAGTTGACCTGTTTCCGAATTGGAGGAAGATTCCGTTGCTTTCAAGCGTAAACGATAGACTCCCGCCTCTCCTGCCTCATAGGAATTAACTAATAAAAGATAAGTTCCATCCTTTGGTAAAGTGGTAGTAATTTTGGCATTTTTCTCTCCTCCCCCATCATCATCTTGAGCCAACTCCTCTCCATCTTCTGTTAACAAAATTAAATAGGAATCTATCTCATTACTATTCATTTCAATCGTTACCTGTTGACCCGCTTTCCCCTCAAAAGCATAAACATGATAAAAACTATTATCAACGGGTAAAACTTCATCCCCCTGTTTCAAAGTATCCGTAACTTCAGGGCTATTTAATTGAATTTGTTTGGCATTTTCCTTTTCAAAAGCCGGGGTTTCCGCCGTCGGGGTGCGAGATGCCCGTCCCTCTTTCACCGCTTGCAAAAATGGGGGAACCCGGTCAACGGAAATGGCAAAACCAATACCAATATTTCCCCCGCCCTGACCTCTGGTAAAAATCGCCGTATTCACCCCAATTAATTCCCCATCACTGTTGAGCAGGGGGCCCCCAGAGTTCCCTGGATTAATCGCTGCATCGGTTTGAATTAAATTACGGTTTTGGTCTAAACGACTAACAATTCCTACGGTTAAGGTATTTTGGAATTGGCCAAAGGGGTTGCCAATAGCAAAGGCCCGTTGACCGACTTTCACCGAATTGGGACTAGCGATGGGAATAGTGGGTAAGTTTTGAATATTGCGAATTTTCAGCACGGCTAAATCGAGTCCGGGTTCTCCAAAGGCGATGACCTCTGCTTCTAACTTGCGGCCATCGGCTAGGGTGACGATGACGGTGCCTCCGCCGGATACAACATGGGCGTTGGTTAATACTAAACCGTCGGGACTAATAATGGTTCCACTGCCATTAGTTTTTTTTGTATCAATGGAAACCACGGCGGGACTGGCATTTTCATAGACTTTAATATTGATTTCTTCTTCTTTATCAGCCGCCAAAATCAGAGGAGAATCAAAACCGTAATTAGAGATTAAATCCTTAGCAGGAAGGGAGGATGGGGGGACAGGATAAATGGTTTTTGATAGGTTTGCATTGGCAACCGGAACATGAATTAAGGCTCCAATGGTCAACAGTCCCAATGTTGTTAATCGCAAAGATAAAAAATTCATTAATCAGGTTCTATAGATATCCCACCTAAAGTTTAATCAATTGAGAGGCTCTGGTGGCATCTCCAAGGTGAAGCGGGGCGGGTCTACCGCTTCAATTTTGAATCTAATCAACACTTCAACAAAAGGAAACTAGGGTTAATTCCCGACCTTCGGTCGCAACTCAACTTCTGATTTTAACGGTTGTTGGGGGAGAATGGGTAATTACCGTTCAACTAAACCTACTCAAACCTACTCAAAGGCTTAAAGTCCAGTCATTCGTAGTGAGTCAAGATTTGATTATTTTAATTGTGGAACAAGCTAAGGATATTAGCCCTGAGTTGATTCAATTCTTAGATCATACTCCTGAGAAACAAATAAATTCAGACTCCAATGGTAAAGGTTTAATTGAGTTAATTGAACGAACTTTAAAACACCGAAATGATTCTCCCCCGTCTGAATCTTAATTCTATTATTCTCCCGCTAATAGCAGTTGAGCCGCTTCGATCATTTCGGTTTGAAATCCTAGTAAATCTTCCCGACTGGTTAAATAGGTTTTGAGCGCATCCATGGGATCAATACTGCTACCAGAATCCAATTCAGGTAAACGAGGTCTGGCTAATTGGCTAACTAATTCCGGTTTAATTGTATAGCTATGGGCGGCACTCAAAAGCTGGTATAATTCTGTATTATTAATCAAATCTAATTGATCGGAACGCAGTTGATAAATTAACCGAACAACTGCATCTTGGATGTGATTTTTTTCAATCACTTTAATTAAGGTTTGGAGAGGATCATCAGATTTAGAAAGATCCACTTTAATTGTACAAAAAGATCGCACAGTTAACGGACAAAATTGCCATTTAACTTGACCTTTTTCGACTTCAATTAAAATAAATCCTTTGTCTTCTTTTTCTTCGCTAAAATCCACTCGCTCAATACTCCCTGGATAAATAACCGGGGGATCATTAGTCCGATTCAGATTTTGATGTTTATGGACATGACCTAATGCTACATACTCAAAACAAGAGCGAGTTAATAAAGACAGGGGAATATTAAATCCCTTACCAACAGCCAAAAACCTTTCCGCTCCTAAATTGGCTTTATCCGCCATCAAATGCCCTAATAAAATTGTCGGTAATTCCGGGTTTAATTGCCGAATTTCTCCCTCTAAAACGACGGTTAAACGATCAATTAAGAGTTGATTAACGGCTTCTAAAGATAATCCTTCTGTTTCGGGACGAGTTAATAAAGTTGACCGAGTTAACCAAGGTAAAGTAATAATTTGAATCGCACCGTTGTGGGTTTGAATGGTATGGGTTGCCAAACTATCCCCAACTACAAAACCGGGAACTCCTAATGTTCGATAAATCCCTAAACTGGCTCCCCCTTGTCCCTGGGAATGTTGATCATGATTTCCTACTAATAAAACCGTGGGAATTTCTGCATCCACTAACCGCCGAAATTGGGCGGCAAAGGCTTGTTTGACATAGGGGGCGGGAGTCGCATCAGGAAAGGCATCTCCGCCAAATAAGACCAAATCCACTGGTTCTGCGATCGCTCGATCAATACAGCGTCCCAAGGTAGCCGTAAAGTCCTCTAGGCGAGTATTTAAGCCCGTTTCAGGATTGATTTGTCCATGGGAAAAACCACTTCCTAAATGAATATCCGAAAGATGCAATATTTTAATCATTACTAAGTTTACTAAAGTTAATTAATATAGTATAATTAGTTCCTTGGCAAACCGTAAAGAAAAGTGATGGTAATTCAAAAACGCATTCCTTTATTGGAACAAATCCTTGAGCAGTGGAAGGGAACGATAGGAAGTCAATATCAACCCTATAAAAACCATGTCTATCGGATGGTAGGGTGACAATGATTCAATTCCTTTCCTAGTATCAACTCCTTTAGCTCCTATCCCTTTAAATTTAATACAAATAATATGTTTAATAAAAAGCAATGGCCGGAACTCGTCGAATTAATCTTTATTATTGCAGCAATTATCGGTTCCTTTGGTTTGCTCACGGGACAACCAATCACCTATGCAGCAATTACGGGTGCCTTCGCCCTAGGATTAAATTGGCTGAATCGTCAATTATTAGCCCAACAAATTCGGAAAAATAGTGCAACAAATAAAAGTTTAACTCAGCAACATCAGGCGGATTTAGATCAACTCATGGATCAGTTACAAAGAACTATCTCCACTTTAAATATATCTTCGGGACTAGCAATTAATCCCAATCCTCAATTAGCTCAGGAATTGCAATCTTTAATGGCGGTGATTCAAAATCTTTTAGAACGTCAAAATCTATTGGAAAAGACTTTAAGTATGATGCAATCGGAGCTAGAAATTGTCGTGCAAGCTTTCCAAAAACGCCCTGAGTTAGACCAGATGAATAGTTTAACCCATGTGATTGTGGATCTGCAACAATTTATTAATCAATTACCTCAATGGGGAAATTTACAACAACATCAAATGAATGAACTGCATCAAAAAGTCGAACAATCTCTGGAAAAACTCTCAACAGAAATAGATAATATTCCAAATCAAATTGAACAGGAAGTTAAACGACAGGTTAATCTCTAAAAATTCACAAAGGTTAATACTCTCAGGGCTGAAGTCACTGATATTCTGCTGACAGAGTAGATTTAGGTAGTACCCAAAGTCTAACTATTGTATCATAAAAGGTGGTTTCCAGAGAGGTTTACAACTATGGCGATCGCTCACTGTAGCGATACAATTGAACAATGTGCTAATAATTTCTAAAGAAGTGATAAAAGTCTCACCTTGATAGACAATAGCATTCAGAAAACTAATTAAAATATTTTGACTTTGATCCGAACCAAAGATTTTTTTAAAGGCGTAGTCTGTTTTGGGATTAATGAATTTCATAGTGTTAGTGGAAAATAATATAGTTAGGGACTTAAGCATCGCCTCAGTTATGTTCAATTAGGACAATTAGTTTCTAGCCAACTGGATAAATCACCTACACTAGAAAAATCAAAAATAGCTTCAGCCAAAGCTGATAACTGCTCTGAAGTTAGCTGTGATAAACTATCTTCTATTGATTGATTTAGTTCACCTAATTGTCGTTCCAATAGGCGTTTAATCAGATTTATTTGACCAATTTGAATACCAATTTGTTCACCAATTTCAATACCTTCAGCCAACCCTTGAGCTTTACCTAACTCAATAGCACCTATTCTTTCCCGTTCAAACTGTTCTCGTTTCTCCAAATCATCTACTTCCTCTAAACTTAAGTTTACCCGATCAGCGATCGCAAAAGCCTTCTCAATTTCCGGTACAATTAACATAGATTCTGGCACTACTTCTAAATCCGGTGCTTTGCGTAAAAAATAAAGCCATTTATCCGTAATAGTTGTTAATTCTTCCAGAGTTTTATTAAATTTTGGTAACTCCACAAATACTAATTTTAACGGACTATGTTGATAATTTACTTGTAACTCATCTTCCTTGAGCGTAAATTGTGAAATGACTTTATTATGTTCATTAAACATAATAAAATCCGTCACCGCTACACCAATTGCTGCTCTTAATTCTGGATAAACTTCCCCTAATTTTAGTTGATTAACATACATTTTTGCCGTATTATAAAGAATCCTTTTGCCAAAAGCTGGGACATTAAACGCCTGCATTTCAATTAATACATTTTCGCCGTTATTCAGTTGAGCCTTAACATCAAAATAAGTGGTTTTTAAACCAGAAATTCTGCCGGCGACGTAGGGATCAATAATTTCTAAAGAAGTGATGAAAGTCTCACCTTGATAGACAATTGCATTCAGAAAACTAATTAAAATATCTTGACTTTGATCCGAACCAAAGATTTTTTTAAAGGCGTAGTCTGTTTTGGGATTAATGAATTTCATAGTGTTAGTGGAAAATAATATAGGTAGGGACTTAGATAATACCTCAGTCATGTTCAACTAGGGCAATTAGTTTCTAGCCAACTGGATAAATCACCTACACTAGAAAAGTCGAAAATAGCTTCAGCCAAAGCTGATAATTGCTCTGAAGTTAGTTGTGATAAACTATCTTCTATTGATTGATTTAGTTCACCTAATTGCCGTTGTAATAGGCGTTTAATCAGATTTATTTTACCCCTTTGTTCACCCCTTTGTTCACCCCTTTGTTCACCTCTTTGTTCACCAATTTGTTCACCAATTTGTATCCCTTCAGCCAACCCTTGAGCTTTACCTAACTCAATAGCACCTATTCTTTCCCGTTCAAACTGTTCTCGTTTCTCCAAATCATCTACTTCCTCTAAACTTAAGTTTACCCGATCAGCGATCGCAAAAGCCTTCTCAATTTCCGGTACAATTAACATAGATTCTGGCACTACTTCTAAATCCGGTGCTTTGCGTAAAAAATAAAGCCATTTATCCGTAATAGTTGTTAATTCTTCCAGAGTTTTATTAAATTTTGGTAACTCCACAAATACTAATTTTAACGGACTATGTTGATAATTTACTTGTAACTCATCTTCCTTGAGCGTAAATTGTGAAATGACTTTATTATGTTCATTAAACATAATAAAATCCGTCACCGCTACACCAATTGCTGCTCTTAATTCTGGATAAACTTCCCCTAATTTTAGTTGATTAACATACATTTTTGCCGTATTATAAAGAATCCTTTTGCCAAAAGCTGGGACATTAAACGCCTGCATTTCAATTAATACATTTTCGCCGTTATTCAGTTGAGCCTTAACATCAAAATAAGTGGTTTTTAAACCAGAAATTCTGCCGGGGGCGTAGGGATCAATAATTTCTAAAGAAGTGATGAAAGTCTCACCTTGATAGACAATTGCATTCAGAAAACTAATTAAAATATCTTGACTTTGATCCGAACCAAAGATTTTTTTAAAGGCGTAGTCTGTTTTGGGATTAATAAATTTCATAGTATCACCTGGAAATAATATAGTAAAGATTAACGCAGATGGTTATTTATATTTACTTTTTTTGACTATAACACAAACACATAAAATCAATAATATCATAAACCCGCCCCCGCGCCACGTTATCACTGCGACTTTTTTGATAATTTCTGTAAAATATCTCAAATAAATATAAAGATTTGTCATTGAGCGGCTAAACCATTGACAACCGAAAAGCACCTTGTTAGGTTATTTATATTGAAAGTGTCGCGTGTCATCTGTATAAAGGTATAAATACAGCCTTTTAAATTAATTCAGGTGACCTAACCAGACTGACTCAACAACAAACCATTCTACCTGTAAGCATTGCAACACCGAAGCCAGTGAAAGCCCACTTTATATCAGGACTACCACGATCAGGTTCTACTTTACTGGCAGCAATCAGGTTTCACGCAGCTATGACTAGCCCAGTGGGGGGTTTAGTGGAGCGAATGTTGGAAGCCATGAGTGAAAATAATGAGTTTTCCGTATTTATTTCCCCGGAACAAAAACGGGTGCTGATTTGCTAAAGATTACCTGGAAAAATTACTAATATTTAGGTATTGACATCTACCTTTCGATAGATTTACAATATTATGGTTAGGGTTCTCACGGAGTTCGTGCCTTGAACAATAGGTACATAGTTGCACTTGGGCGATTCTTAAGAGCGCTGAAGCGCAACTACATACCTAAGAATTAAATTACTTTACAAAAAAATCACGTAATCTGCCGTGAACAAGCAAATCATTTTCGTAGACTCCTCAGTACAAGATTATCAAAGCTTAATTAATAACGCCGATACCGCTCAAATTGTAATTTTAGATAACATATCTAGCGGGATTGAACAAATTACTAATGCCTTAGCTAATCAAAAAAATATTGAATCTGTACAGATACTTTCTCACGGTAGCGAAGGCAGTTTAAAACTCGGTACTGATGTACTGAATGGGAATGATATAGAAAATTTTAATACTCAGCTAAAACAGTGGGGAAATGCCCTCACAGAAAATGGCGATATCCTATTGTATGGATGCGACGTAGCCTCCGGGGAAACTGGCAAGAATTTTGTTGAACGATTAAGTGAAATCACCGGGGCAGATGTTGCTGCCTCTAACGACTTAACCGGAAATCAAGCATTAGGTGGCGACTGGGATTTAGAAATAGTAACGGGCAAAATAGAAGCCACTGTACCCTTTAATCAGGAGGCGATGGCAGATTATGACTATACACTGGCTAACTTTGATGTCACGGTAGCAAATGATAATGGCACTGGCACTGTAGCAGGTACATTAAGCAAAGCCATTTTAGATGCGAATACCGCAGCCGGCGATGACACTATTACTCTGACCACAAATGTCCGATTTACGGGAGTTCCCCAAGTTCTGATTGACAGCAATATCGCCTTTATTGGTGGCGGGTTCACCGTGAGCGGGGATGTCAATAACAACAGTAGCAATGACGCTGGTGATGTTCGTCCTTTCTTTGTCAAGTCGGGAACCGTCAGTTTCTCAAATATGACCATTAATGGAGGAAGGGCACAAGGCGGAAATGGCCCGCGTGGCGGTGGTGGCGCGGCTGGCATGGGCGGCGCGTTATTTATCTATAACGGCATTGTGACAATTGATAATGTCACTTTTACCAGCAACCAGGCGATCGGCGGGAATAGCGCTAGTGGAGCCCTAGGTGGTGGCGGTGGTCTTGGCGGTAACGGCGGAGGTTCCAACTTTGCAGGGGGTGGCGGCGGCGGCGGCTTTGGTGGCAACGGTGTCAATGGCAGTGGCTTAAGTGGCGGATCTGGCGGATCTGGCGGGGCATTCGGCGCTGCCGGTGCTGGCGGCAACGGTGGAGCCAACATTGGCAGCGGCGGCAACGCCGGTAGCTTTGGTGGCGGCGGTGGTGCGTCTGGCGACCAAGGCCACCCGGGTGGCCGGGGTGGCTTTGGTGGCGGCGGTGGTGCTGGTACAAGCACCGGTGGCTTTGGTGGCTTTGGCGGTGGCGGTGGCCTTGGTACTGGTGTCACAGGCGGCTTTGGCGCCGGCAATGGTGGTACCATTGGTGGTGGTGGTGGTGCCGGGATGGGGGGCGCGATTTTTGTCAGAGAAGGCTCTTTAACGCTGCAAAACACCACCTTAATCAACAACACCACGACAGGCGGCACGGGATCGAACAATAATGGCAAAGCCCTGGCAGGCGCGATTTTCGTGTTGGATGCAGCCGCAAAAAACGCACAAACCTCCCAAGGCAACACACAGGGAATGCCAACGGCTCTTCCCACTGTCAATGTTGTTGGCTATCTCCGCACCAGCGGCAACAGTGCTGCTCAGAACGCAAGCGCTACTACAGATAATAACGATATCTACGGCAGCCTCAATACAGCACCCACCCTTGCGGATACGGCTGTCACCCTCACTTCTGTTCTAGAAGATGTGGTTGCGCCCACAGGAGCCGTTGGGACGCTGGTTTCCCAAATCGTCAGTTTAGGCGGGAACGTCACCGACCCCAATACATCACCCCTCACCGGCATCGCTCTCACCGCCGCCGACACCACAAACGGCAGTTGGTTCTACACGATCGATGGCGGCACCACCTGGAACCCATTAGGAGTAGTATCCAGTACCAGCGCTCGCTTGCTAGCTGCAGATGCCAATACCCGCATATACTTCCAACCAAACACCAACTACTTCGGCACCCTTACCAACGCCATAACCTTTCAAGCCTGGGATCAAGTCGCAGGCACCAATGGCAGCACAGCCAACACCAACATCAAAATCGGTATCAGCACCGCCACCGACACCGCAGCCATCATCGTTACCCCCGTTAACGACATTCCCAGCTTCACCGCCACCAACCCAACCGTTAATGAAGATGCTGGGGCGCAAACAGTACCAAGTTGGGCTAACTTCAGCCCCGGCCCCGCCAACGAATCCACCCAAACAGCCACTTATACTGTTAGTAACATCGGCACTCCTGGCTTATTTGCAGTATCGCCAGCCATAGACGCAAACGGGAATCTTACCTACACCCCCGCCGCCGATGCCAACGGCACTTCTACCTTTGATGTTGTAGTTCAAGATAGCGGCGGCACTGCTAACGGTGCTGTTGATACTTCCACGACTCAAACCTTTACTATTACCGTTAACTCTGTCAACGACAAACCCAGTTTTAGTAACGCTGGAAACCAAATCCTAACAGCTTGGACAAGTACGGCTCAAAGCGTTAGTAATTGGGCAAATACTGTTATCTTCGGCCCCGCCAATGAATCAACTCAAACTGTTAGCAACTACACCGTTACTAACACCGACAATACCTTATTTACCGCTCAACCCAGTGTAGCAACTGATGGCACGCTGACCTACACTCCCAGTGGTAAACCCGGTACTGCTACCGTTAGTGTGCAACTGCAAGATAACGGCGGTACGGCCGATGGTGGTGTCGATCTTTCCGACATAGCTAATTTTAATATTACCATTCCCGCACCAAAAGTTAACCTGACTGCCAGCACAACTACTGCCAGTGAAGCCGGGACAACAGCTATTATCTTTACCGCTAATGCTGAAGGTAATGTCGTCGGTGATCAAACAGTTAATTTAGCATTAACTGGTACTGCGATTCCTGCTGATTTTACTACTACAATTCCCGCTAAAATAACCATCCCAAATGGCAGTAATACAGGCCAAGTAACCCTTACAGTTAATGATGATTTTTTGGTCGAAGGTGCGGAAACAGCTACTTTAACAATTAGCAACCCGTCCACAGGAATCGCATTAGGAACTACCACTAACCAAAGTGTGACGATTACTGATAATGATACGAAAGGCATCACCGTCACACCCACCACAGGATTAACAACCACTGAAGCTGGAGGTAAGGCTACATTTACAGTAGTTTTAAACACTCAACCAACGGCCGATGTCACCATTCCCTTAACTAGCAGTAACACGGCCGAAGGTACAATAGATAAAACCAGTTTAACCTTCACCACTGCTAACTGGAATACTCCCCAAACCGTCACCATTACCGGAGTAGATGATAGCGTAGATGATGGAGATATTGCCTACAATATTGTTACGGTGGCGGCTACCAGTAACGATAGTAATTATAGTGGTGTTAATGCTTCAGATGTGGCAGTTACTAATAGTGATAATGATACGAAAGGCATTACAGTTACACCCACCACAGGTTTAACCACAACAGAAGCCGGGGGAAAAGCTACATTTACAGTAGTTTTAAATAGTCAACCCACAGCCGATGTCACCATCCCATTAACTAGCAGTAACACCGCCGAAGGTACAATAGACAAAACCAGTTTAACCTTCACAGCAACTAACTGGAATACTCCCCAAACCGTCACCATTACTGGAGTAGATGATTTAATAGATGATGGAGATATTGCCTACAATATTGTTACGGCTACTGCTACCAGTACCGATACTAATTATAGTGGTGTTAATGCTTCAGATGTGGCAGTTACTAATACTGATAATGATACCAAAGGCATTACAGTTACACCCACCACAGGTTTAACCACAACAGAAGCCGGGGGAAAAGCTACATTTACAGTAGTTTTAAATAGCCAACCAACAGCCGATGTCACCATCCCATTAACTAGCAGTAACACCGCCGAAGGTACAATAGACAAAACCAGTTTAACCTTCACAGCAACTAACTGGAATACTCCCCAAACCGTCACCGTTACTGGAGTAGATGATTTAATAGATGATGGAGATATTGCCTACAATATTGTTACGGCGTCGGCTACCAGTACCGATAGTAATTATAGTGGTTTTGATGCTTCAGATGTGGCAGTTACTAATAGTGATAATGATACGAAAGGCATTACAGTTACACCCACCACAGGTTTAACCACAACAGAAGCCGGGGGAAAAGCTACATTTACAGTAGTTTTAAATAGCCAACCAACAGCCAATGTCACCATCCCATTAACTAGCAGTAACACCGCCGAAGGTACAATAGATAAAACCAGTTTAACCTTCACCACTGCTAACTGGAATACTCCCCAAACCGTCACCATTACCGGAGTAGATGATTTAATAGATGATGGAGATATTGCCTACAATATTGTTACGGCTACTGCTACCAGTACCGATGCTAATTATAGTGGTGTTGCTGTTGCCGATGTAGCAGTTACTAATAGTGATAATGATACGAAAGGCATTACAGTTACACCCACCACAGGTTTAACCACAACAGAAGCCGGGGGAAAAGCTACATTTACAGTAGTTTTAAATAGCCAACCCACAGCCGATGTCACCATCCCATTAACTAGCAGTAACACCGCCGAAGGTACGGTAAATCAATCCAGTTTAACCTTCACGTCGGCTAATTGGAATGTGGCGCAAACCGTCACCGTTACTGGAATAGATGATAGCGTAGATGATGGAGATATTGCCTACAATATTGTTACGGTGGCGGCTACCAGTACCGATAGTAATTATAGTGGTGTTAATGCTTCAGATGTAGCAGTTACTAATACTGATAACGATACGAAAGGCATTACAGTTACACCCACCACAGGTTTAACCACAACAGAAGCCGGGGGAAAAGCTACATTTACAGTAGTTTTAAATAGCCAACCAACAGCCAATGTCACCATCCCATTAACTAGCAGTAACACCGCCGAAGGTACAATAGATAAAACCAGTTTAACCTTCACAGCAACTAACTGGAATACTCCCCAAACCGTCACAGTTACCGGCGTAAATGATAGCGTAGATGATGGAGATATTGCCTACAATATTGTTACGGTGGCGGCTACCAGTACCGATACTAATTATAGTGGTGTTAATGCTTCAGATGTGGCAGTTACTAATACCGATAACGATATCAAAGGCATTACTGTCACACCCACCACAGGTTTAACCACAACAGAAGCCGGGGGAAAAGCTACATTTACAGTAGTTTTAAATAGCCAACCCACAGCCGATGTCACCATCCCATTAACTAGCAGTAACACCGCCGAAGGTACAGTAGATAAAACCAGTTTAACCTTCACATCGGCTAATTGGAATGTGGCACAAACCGTCACCGTTACTGGAGTAGATGATAGCGTAGATGATGGAGATATTGCCTATAATATTGTTACGGCGGCAGCTACCAGTACCGATGCTAATTATAGTGGTTTTGATGCTTCAGATGTGGCAGTTACTAATGTAGCTTCCACACCAATTCCAACGGTAACTCCAACCCCAATTCCAACGGTAACTCCAACCCCAATTCCAACGGTAACTCCAACCCCAATTCCAACGGTAACTCCAACCCCAATTCCAACGGTAACTCCAACCCCAATTCCAACGGTAACTCCAACCCCAATTCCAACGGTAACTCCAACCCCAATTCCAACGGTAACTCCGACACCAGTTCCAACCGTAACTCCGACCCCAGTTCCAACAGTTGCACCGACACCAGTTCCAACAGTTGCACCGACACCAGTTCCAACAGTTGCACCGACACCAGTTCCAACGGTAACTCCGACACCAGTTCCAACAGTTGCACCGACACCAGTTCCAACCGTAACTCCGACACCAGTTCCAACGGTAACTCCGACACCAGTTCCAACGGTAACTCCGACACCAGTTCCAACAGTTGCACCGACACCGGAACCAATTCCCGAAACTCCGGTATTCAATGGCAGTGCGGATATCTATGACTCCACCAATTTTATAACAACCATCGAATTTCCTACCCAAGAACTCAAGGTTACCGACAATGAACCCATATCACGTACAGCAGAAGCCAATGTCATCTTTGCCTTAGAAGGTAACGATACCGTCCTCGGTGGCAAAGATAACGACCAAATCATCGGAAATGATGGAGCAGATGAACTCTACGGGAACCTGGGTAACGATATCATTACGGGTAATGGCGGGAATGATTGGATTAACGGCAACCTAGGAGAAGACCTGATTGATGGAGGTGATGGAGAGGATGAACTCTTTGGAGGTCAAGAGAATGACTTAATTAAAGGTGGCAACGGAGATGATACTATCTTGGGAAACAAAGGAGAAGACATAACAGAAGGAAACGAAGGTGATGATCTTCTCTCTGGTAACGAAGCCAATGACACCATTTCGGGTAACTCAGGAGACGACATGATTTATGGCGGTCAGGGCAATGACCTTCTCGACGGCAGCGAAGGCAATGATTTGCTCTCGGGTGATCAAGGTGATGATACCCTCGATGGCGGAGAAGGCAACGATATCTTAACCGGAGGTCAGGGTAATGACTGGTTAGTTGGAGCCGAGGGCGATGACACCCTAACTGGTGGTGCGGGTAATGACCGCTTCTATCTGGCCAGTAGTTTTGGGAATGAGCTAATTACCGACTTTACTAACGGAGCGGATATTATCGCTTTAACCGGAGGTTTAACTTTTGAACAGTTACAAATCACCTCTTTTAACGACTCCACCCTAATTAAAATAGCCAGTAGTCAACAACAGTTGGCTGAACTGTTGGGAGTCGATAGTAGATTGATAGGTAAGAGTAATTTTGTTCTAGGATAACAGTCATTATTGTAGAGACGTGCCACGGCGCGTCTCTCTAATACTGAGCTTTCCCGATGCAGCCTAATACCATTTCCGAAAATTGATGCTACAGTAGCCCAATTAAAAAATCAATATAAAATCAATTGGGTTAAAATTTATTTGGTTGTCATTGTATAAACACCATCCCATTCTTCAGGAACAGCAGTTTGTAAATATTGTTGCGATCGCACTAGATGAATTTGTACCGCCCGGTCATCGGGGCGCATTTTTTTTGCTTCTTCAAAAATCCGAATTGCTTGCTTAAACTCTTTCGCTAAATAAGCTACTCTTCCTTGATTAAAACAATCTAAAAACTCTCTTACCTGGTCATCTAAAGCCATCGAACGATTGCCAATTAACTCATAAATACTCACCGCCTGATTCTTTCCTTTCACCCGCACCCGATCCAATTCCCGTACCCAAATTTTATCTTGGCATAAATGATAAGTCATTTCACTAATAATAATATCACAACCATATTGTTTAGTAATTTGTTCTAAGCGAGAACTTAAATTCACCCCATCCCCAATTACCGTATAATCCATGCGTTTTTGTGAACCAATATTTCCCGATACCACTTCCCCCGAACTCATGCCAATACCGATTCTAATTTGCGGTTCATCCGGTCGCATTTGGTTAAATTCCTTCAGACGGCGACGCATATCTAAAGCCGATTTGACCGCCATCCAAGCATGATTATCTCGCAGGGGAAGGGGAGCCCCAAACACCGCCATTAAAGCATCCCCAATGAATTTATCTAAAGTACCTTCATGGGAAAAAACCGCTTCTACCATAGTTTCAAAATATTGGTTTAATAACGCCACCACATCCGAGGCTTCCAAATTTTCTGTTAAGGTTGTATAACCCCGAATATCGGAAAATAAAATCGTCACTTCTTTACGTTCTCCTACCATTAATACATCTTCTCCCAAGGCCATAACCTGTTCGGCAACCCCCGGAGTCATATACCTATACATGGTGGTTTTCATCCGTTTTTCCCGACTAATATCTTCTAAAACAACTAAGCCTCCTCTAACTCCTCCTTCGGGGTTAGTAAGGGGATTAACGGTTAAATTAATACTGCGTTCTATTGGTCGAACTTGTTGTTTAGGATAGGTTATATTATTGGGTTGGGGGTCTGTGGGTTCTCCCCAGGGATGATAAATTTCCGAATTAGAGCGATCGGGAATGCCTAAAATATAGCTAGTTTGGATCACATCTCCTTCAGTTTCTTCCTGTCTAATTAAACCGACGGTTAAACTTTGTTCAGGAACATAATGACGGGCGGCATGGCGGAGACTATCTTCTAAACGAAATCTTAAATTTTCAATCGGTAGGACTTCCCAAATATAACGTCCGGCTAATTTTTCTTCCCAATATTGACGAATAGAGCGATCGCCAACGAGTGGTTTTGGACAGCCCAATAATTCCAAAGCTGCATCATTAATTGTGACAATTTTCCCTTGTAAATCCGTGGAAATCACCACATCAGAAAGACTTTGTAAAATATCCTTCTGATATTGCTTTTCCACCATGACATTTTCAAATAACTGAGCATTTTGTAAGGCAATTCCCGCCTGAGAATTAAACGCCCTTAAAAATTCTTCATCGGAATTAGTAAAACTCCCTTTATTCTTATTAATTAACTGAGTTACTCCGATTAATTCCCCGGCCGCATTAAACACTGGCATACATAAAATATTTCGGGTTTGATAGCCCGTCCTGCGGTCAGTGTTGGGGTCAAAACGAGGATCACAATAGGCATCAGGAATATTCAAAACTTGACCCGTTGAAGCTACATATCCGGCAATTCCACGATTAGCCGGAATCCGAATTTCTATCATTTTTGAACCATCGGCATTCGCTACTTTTGTCCACAATTCTTGAGTTTCTTTTTGTAATAAAAATAAGGTGCTGCGATCGGCTTGCATTAAATCCCGTGCCTGTTCCATCACCGCTTGTAAGGTTGTTTCTAAATCCAAACTTTGCCCTAAAGTTGTTGTTGCTTTTAATAAAGCGGCGACTCCCCGTTGATTTCGGGCGGCAACAAAAAACGATTGACAACTTTCTAAAATAATCCCAATGGAATCGGCAAAAGCTCGAAATTGTTGCTCATCTTCCTCGGTGAATTCCGTATCTTCGGCTTTATTTAATAATCGTACTACCGCCACGGATTCTTGGGGATTTTGGCTACTAAAAATCGGCATACACAGAATGGTGCGGGCATAATATCCGGGGGGTTCATCCACATCCACATCAAATAATTCACAGGCATGAGCATCGGCCACATTCATGCCCTTACCCGTGCGGGCAACATACCCTAAAATTCCCGAATCCATCGGTAAACGGATTTCTTTTGCTAGTCCGGTTTCTTCATCAACTTTTGTATACCAGAGTTGATTTTTTCCGCGATTGACTAAAAAAATTGTCGTGCGATCGGCTTGCAGAATTTGCCCAATTTTGAGGGTAAAGGCATCGAGTAATTGTTCTAATAGAGTCTCTATTCCTTCATTATTAATCAGATCAATTGCCCTAAGAAATTGCTGAAATTCTGCGGTAATAAAATCTAAAATACAGATAAATTCCCCAATTGGCAGATTCTTAACACGCGCCGCCAATAGGCCCATACGATCCACTTGTGTCAGCGTAGCTAAGATGCTACCAGCATTAGAAAAAGTCATGGGAAGGGGATAGTTTGGGTGAGGGATAGAGAACTGAAAAACTCTGATTAGAGGAAGTTAACTGGGTTTGCTCGAATAGAAACCTTCCCAACTAGAAGATATTAATAGATTGAGTAATTGAGTAGATGATAACAGACAAAGGATGGTCATGGTTGACATCCTTGCCTGGGGCTTGAAGTTTCCACTGAATACTAGGCAACGGAGGGAAAGGAGTAACGGCTGAGAATCCCTTGATAGTAGCGTCGTAGCTGTTGGGTAGCTGCGGCCCATCCCCAAGATTCTGCCTCTTTACGGGCATTTTGCCGTAGGATTTCCCGTTCTTGAGAATTGTCGAATAACCGTTGAGTCGCGGTAATCGCCCCATCTTCCTGACGCGGATCGAACAAATAGCCATTAACGCCATCGGTAACAATATCGGGAATCCCCCCAGACCTGGCCGCGACTACGGGGGTTCCCGCGGCCATGGCTTCTAATAGCACTAATCCCAGGGTTTCGGTACGGGAGGGGAAAATAAAGGCGTCAGCCGAGGCGTAGGCGGCTGCTAGGTCTTTTCCCCGTAAGTAACCGACGAAATGGGTGGGAGTTCCCCGAAAATGGGCTTCTAGGACTTGACGGTTAGGGCCATCTCCCACCAGGGCTAAACGGGAATTGGGAATTTTCTCTAAAACTGGTTTAATTCGTTCAATTTCTTTTTCTGCACCTAAACGACCAACATATAGTAATAGATTACAGTCCGGGTTTCCCAGGCTAAGGCGATCGCGCATTTCCACACTAGCCAAAGAAGGTTGAAACATTTCTGTATCTACTCCCCTTTGCCATAAATCTAGCCTTTCAATTCCGTGGGCGTGCAGTTCTTTTACCATCACCGTTGAGGTACAAAGATTCAATTGCGCCTGATTATGGGCCGCTCTTAACATACTCCAGAGTACCTCCTCCAACATTCCTAGACCATAATGGTGCAAATATTGGGGAAGATGGGTATGGTAGGACGCCACCAAAGGAATATTTAACTTTTTGGCATAATATAAACCCCCTAGCCCTAAAATCGCTGGATTCGCAACGTGAATCAGATCGGGTCGAAATTTTTCTAATTCCACGCCAATACCAGGATGGGGAATACCCAGTTTTAACTCTGGGTACAGGGGTAGGGGAAACCCTTCCACTCCATAGATTCTAGCCCCTTTATATTCCGTGAGTCCCCCGGCGGGAGAAATCACCAAAACCTGATCTCCTAACCGTTGTAACTGTTCCACCGTATGACACAGCCGCGTCACGATCCCATCAATTTTGGGTAAGAAAGTTTCAGTGAAAAGAGCAATCCGCATACAAGCTATACACTGATATCAATAGTCCGAGCTTCCCCATCATCTCAGAATTTGCGATCGCTGTTAAGAATTACGAATTACGAATTACGAATTACGAATTACGAATTACGAATTGGTAATACTTCGACTTCGCTCAGTAACAGGGTTATCGGTAATAGACTGATCACTGCTAGAGAGACGCGCCCGATCGCAGCGATGCCGTAGGCTATTGGCACGTCTCTACACTGATGACTGTATGATAAAAAAATAGTAATTTTTGACTAATTTGGGGTTAAATTTTAACAATGACAGTCTCGGAAACCCGTTCTATTCCTTTAGTGGAACTTGCTGCAAAAACTCGTGTAGCAGCACAGAAATTAGGGATATTATCAACAGCAGAAAAAAATCAAGCTATTGAAGCCATTGCTCAGGCTTTAGAAGCGGCTGCGTCGGAAATTATTGCGGCTAATGAAGCTGACTGTCGCGCCGCTGAGGCTGAAGGAATTGCTAAACCTTTATATAATCGTCTCAAGTTTGATACTTCTAAATTAAAGAGTACCATTGCCGGATTAAGAGATGTTGCTAAATTGCCTGATCCGGTGGGCGTTGTGCAAATTCATCGAGAATTAGATCAGGGTTTAATCCTAAAAAGAATCACCTGTCCGTTAGGGGTTTTAGGGGTAATTTTTGAAGCTCGCCCGGAAGCGGTGATTCAAATTTCTGCCTTAGCAATTAAATCGGGGAATGGGGTAATTTTAAAAGGCGGAAAAGAGGCGATTAATTCTTGTCAAGTTTTGGTTAAAGCCATTCGTCAAGGATTATCCCAAACGGCAATTGATCCCGATGCAGTTCAACTTTTAACCACCCGTGAGGAAATTTTAGAGTTATTACAATTAGATGATTATGTGGATTTAATTATCCCTCGTGGGTCTAATTCTTTTGTGAAGTTTGTTCAGGATAATACTCGGATTCCAGTATTAGGTCACGCCGAAGGAATTTGTCATATTTATATTGATAAATTGGCGGATATTAAAAAAGCGATCGCCATTACAATTGATGCAAAAACCCAATATCCGGCGGCTTGTAATGCGGTAGAAACCCTATTAGTTCATCAAGATATCGCCCCTGGGTTTTTATTAGAAGCGGTAACGGCTTTACAAGCTAAAAATGTCGAATTGCGCGGGGATGATCAAACCCTAAAAATTGTTAATATTAAACCCGCAACGGCGGAAGATTGGTCAACGGAATATAGTGATTTAATCTTATCTATTAAAATAGTCGGTAATTTAGAAGAAGCGATCGCCCATATCAATACTTATGGTTCCGGTCATACCGATGCTATTATAACAGAAGATCAAGCCACAGCAAATACCTTTTTAAATCAAGTCGATGGGGCGGGAGTTTTTCATAATTGTTCAACTCGATTTGCGGATGGATTTCGCTATGGTTTCGGTGCAGAAGTAGGAATTAGTACCCAACAAATGCCTCCCCGTGGCCCCGTTGGTTTGGAAGGGTTAGTTACTTATAAATATCAAGTCGTTGGGGACGGACATATTGTAGAAACCTATTCGGGAAGTAACGCGAAACCGTTTACCCATCGAGATTTATAATCAAATTAGCCAGGGGTTTTTAATCCTTGGCTAATCCTGAAAACTATCCAAGGATCATTTGTTATGAATTCAAACAATAACGATACCCCATTCCCCGTACCGTTTCAATCCGTTGACCCCCCAACTTTTTACGCAGATAGCCCACATAAACATCAACAATATTCGAGCCTGGATCATAGTCATATCCCCAAACCTGATCCAATAGTTGTTCCCGACTCAACACTTGACCCGGATGGCGCAAAAACGTTTCTAACAGTTGAAATTCCTTAGCCGATAGGGTAATGGGTGTTTCTCCCAAACAAGCTTGACGGGTATATAAATCCAGTGTAATTTGGCCAACGGTTAAAGTCTTATCTTCATTATTCGTCAATTGGGGATGATGTCGCAAACGGACACGAACCCGAGCTAAAAGTTCTGCAAATCGGAAGGGTTTAGTCACATAATCATCTGCACCCCCCTCTAACCCTGCTACTTTATCCGTAATATTATCCCGGGCGGTCAGAATAATAATCGGAATTTGTTCTCCTTGACCCCGTAATTGCTCTAAAACTTGAAACCCATCTTGATCGGGAAGTCCTAAGTCGAGAATTAACAAGTCAAACTCATGGGCGAGGGCTTTTTCTACTGCTTCTCGTCCATTGCAAGCTAAGGTTGTGATAAATCCATTAGCCCGCAGTCCCTTTTCCAAAAAGGAGGCAATTCGAGGTTCATCTTCAGCAATGAGAATTCGACTCATTCGATCATACCTAGGATGGTTTCAAACGTAGATAATTATTCCTAACTCACAATCTGATTTTAACACAGATTCACAACGGTTAAAATCCTATGATAACTTTCCTTATGGTGCGGGTCTTCTGGCTCCCATTTTTGATAAAATTACCCAGAAATCCCTGATTTTGGTTTACCCATAAAATTAGAGCCAAATTTGACTACAATTAAACTCAAGTCTTACTTACAGTGGGCGGAGAACTTGCGAATTAAAGGTGTGTGGGGTTAGACATGATAATGGTTTGGATCGGAAATTTAGCTTGGGGAGTCGGTTCTATCGTCGGAGTAGAAATGGTAAGGGATCTTTACCATGTCTCGGCTCATATTTTCCCGCCCTTAATTCGTTTGCACAATTGGCATCATCGGGTATTCCGTCCCGATTTAACTCCCGTGAGTGAGGAAATTTATCGCCAAGCCCATTGGTATAATGATGTCCCCGAAGCGGGGGTGATGTTAAGTTTTAGTTTGATATTTCTGGCGATCGCCCATATTTACACCCCCGAAAACCAGGGATTTGCCCTTCTCGGTTGTATTTATACCCTCAGTTTTCTATTCTCAGCTATTGGTCGAGGAATGGGAATTCCCAATATAGATAAACTTACGGATTTAACCCATACTCCAGGGGAATTTGACCGTCCTCCTGCCCCTTGGATGGTAAATCGAACCTACCATTGGCGACATCATTTTGATAATCAAAATTCCTATTTTTGTGGCACTTTGACTTTATTAGATAAAATCATGGGAACGGCGCTTTCATTGAAGGGAAAAACCGTTGCTGTGACTGGAGCATCGGGAACTCTCGGACAAGCTCTTTTATTTCATCTCCATGCTAAAGGAGCAAAAGTTCTGGCTTTGACTTCCGGTGATCAACCTTTGAGTTTAACGGTTGAGGGGGAAACAATTCCCATCAAAACCGTAACTTGGCAAGTCGGACAGGAACAACAATTAGGGGAGTTATTCCAAAAAGTAGATATTTTAATTATTAATCATGGGATTAATGTTAACGGAATGAGAACCGAAGAAGCGATTAGCCAATCCTATCAGGTGAATACGTTTTCCGGTTGGCGTCTATTAGAATTATTCCTAAGTACCGTTAAAACTAACGCTGATATTGCCAAAAAAGAAGTTTGGGTCAACACATCGGAAGCGGAAGTCGGGCCAGCATTTAGTCCCCTCTACGAAATGAGTAAACGGACTTTAGGAGATTTAATTACTCTCCGTCGTTTGGATGCACCCTGTGTGATTCGGAAATTAATTTTAGGGCCATTCAAAAGTAACTTAAACCCCATTGGGGTAATGTCTCCTAACTGGGTTGCGAAACAAGTGATTAAACTAGCTCAAGGAGATGTTCGTAATATCATTATTACGATTAATCCTTTAACTTTTATTGCTTTCCCGATTAAACAATTCTGGGTTTCTACCTATTTTAAATTGTTTAGTCGCCAGCCGAATTAGGGAATTACGAATTACGAATTACGAATTATGAATTACGAATGGGTTTTGGGTTTTGGGTTTTGGGTGATATTCAGCGAGCGAGGACGCTCGCACTGCTTGGTGCTCCCCCTATCCCTTCCCTCCCCCCTGCTCCCCCTGCTCCCCCTGCCCTCCTAATTCCTAGGCAAATAAGCTATGGTGAGTAATTGTTAAAAGAGTGACGGGGTTGAAGGGAGAAAAACGGGTTAGATGATTAATGGGAACGGAATGAGATAACTGGATATTGAGAATGCGATAACTCCAACTTCCCTCAATGCGTTTTCGTTGTTCTAACCAATTTAAAGCGGTGTTTAAGTGTTCAATGGTTTCTAAAGCTAAAACAATCACACCGCCCGGACTTAAACGAATACTACAAATCCCTAATATTTCGCTTAAATTTTTTCCAAATCCGCCCATAAAAATTCGATGAGGAGAACGTAAATGATGTAAAATATCCGGTGCTTCCCCATGAATTGAAACCATATTATTCACTTGAAACCGTTGACGATTTTGTTCAATTAAGCTGGTTCCGACTGCTGTTTTTTCGATTGCATAAATAGTAGAATCAGGAAAAAGTCGGGCAATTTCTATGGAAACTGAACCCATTCCGGCGCCAATATCCCAGATCGTTTGTTTGGGTTGTAATCTTAATTCTCCTAAAACTAAACTCCTAACTTCCCGTTTTGTCATTAGTTCGGGGCGATCGCTATAACTTAAAAATAGTTGATCGGGAATGCCAAAAGTCGGGATTTTAGATAGATCTAAGGGTTCTATTTCTGAGCGAGATTGACGTAATAAAATAACAATATTTAAGGGTGAAAAAACTTGATTTTTTAATATTTTTATATCCCATTGTTGCACCCGTTCATCCTTTCCCCCTAAATTTTCACAAACCCAAAATTGATAACAATTAGGTAAATCTAAACTACCGATTAATTGGGCGATCGCTTGGGGATTATAAATAGTATCCGTTAAAATTGCTATTTTTTCTACCCCCTGTTTTAAGGCTTGAATTAAGGTTTCCATCCCGGGACTCTGGGTTCGGAGAATTTTAGTATCTTGCCAAGGAGTTTTAATTCGATTAAAAGCTAATTGAATCGAACTAATATGGGGATGAAAGGTTAATTTTTCCGGGGAAAATTCGGCTATTAATAAATGACCTAACCCAAAAAATAACGGATCACCTGATACCAAAATTACAATATAATTATTACTAGATTGTTTATTTTCAACTTCCCATCTAATCAGTTGTTGACGAATGGCGACAATAGTTTCTGTTAAATCTCCCAAGGTTAACTGGGTGGCTGAATGTTCAGGAAAATAACTTAAATGGCGATCGCTTCCGACTAATACCGTCGCTCCTATAACTAAATTAAGCACAGACTCACTCAGTCCCGATGCTCCTTCTAACCCAATTCCAATAACATGAATCATCTATAAGGATTTCCTGTTACCTGTTGCCCTTTTCCTGTTTCTTCTTAAGAGGTGTTGACCGTTAGAGACTAACCATCAACACCCGAACAACCAATCACTAAACCCTAGGATTTAAACTCTAAAACAGGCCAGTCTGGTTCTCGATAATAGCGATTCATGTCATCAAATTTGCGGAGTTCGGCTCGGTTAACCCAGATTTCTTGAGTTGAATCTAACCATTGTTGATTAAAAGAAGATAGAATATTACAAAAATTTGCCCGATCTAAATCTTCAGGAATACTTCCGAAATAACCTAAAGTGATATGTGCCGTTAAATAATATTGTTGATCGACACCTAATGGAATTAAACCCTGATTTTGATAGATAGCTCGGCGGAATTCAAGGGTTTTTTGATAGGATTCTTGATCTCGGGGAACCAAACAAACGGTGATCGCCCTTGGTAATAACATAAAACCAAAGATTTGCCAGCGAATACTCGAAGAAATTGGAGTTGATTTAAACCCATGAAAAGATTGAGCGATCGCTTGATGCAAATTCGGCTCAAAATTAGGATCTTGACTACCATCTCGATAGGCACTATCCCAGACCAAATCAGCCAGGGTAAAATGTAAACTATCTGGGGGGATAGTAATTAAAAAATTAGGATCAAACTTTTCACCAAGTTGCTGTTGACAATCTTGGAGATTTTTATAGAACTCTTGATTATCCAAATCCTCCTCAGCCGGGGGAGTAATAATGGTATAACCAGGAAAAGGCACAGCTTGGCGTTTACCCTGGGAGTCAGGCTTAAACTTTGGGGACTCCTGAATATACTCCAACTGAGAATGATAGGATTCTGGTAGCGTTAACCGCGCCACCCGATTCACATAAACTTGATAAGTATCGTCCAATTTTAATCGCCTCTTTTGAAAAAATTAAGTTATTATGCCAATCTACCTGTACTGGGGAGACGATGACTTTTCCTTATTGCAAGCGGTGGAACGATTGCGATCGGCCGTCGTTGATCCCAGTTGGGATAGTTTCAATTCTGACAGAATTGTGTCCGATCAAGCAAATTCTATCGTAATGGGACTCAATCAAGCCATGACTCCCCCGTTTGGGTTAGGTGGACGCTTTGTTTGGTTAGCCGATACCCCCCTGATGCAGCAATGTTCAACGGAAGTTTATCAGGAGTTAGAACGAACCCTGCCCGCGATCCCCGATACTACCACCTTACTATTAACCAGTGCCAACAAACCTGATAAACGGCTTAAATCTACTAAATTCTTAGAAGACCAGATTCGGAAATCCAAAGGAGAATTACGGGAATTTTCTCGAATCAAACCTTGGGAAACCGATAAGTTACAACAGCAAGTTAGAACCCTGGCCAGCGAACGCGGGGTAAAACTGACCCCGAATGGTATCGACCTCCTGGCGGAGTTAGTTGGAAATGATATCCGACAACTGTATAACGAATTGGAAAAACTCCAACTTTTTAGTGTAAATACTCGTCAACCCTTGAGTGTAGAGGACATTTCCCGATTAGTTCAGTCCAATACTCAAAATAGCCTAAAACTTGCCAGTTGTATTAAAGCCGGACAAACCAGCGAAGCCCTAGAGTTGATAGCAGATCTGCTCCTACATAATGAACCCGCCCTGAAAATTGTGGCAACTTTAGTTAGTCAGTTTCGGACTTGGTTATGGATTAAATTAATGATGGAAACCGGAGTTAGGGATAAAGTCGAAATTGCTAAAACCGCCGAAATTGGCAACCCCAACCGAGTATTTTTCTTGCAAAAAGAAGTCCAAACTCCCACAATTGGGCAATTTCAACAGAGTTTACCCCTGTTGCTGCAACTAGAAGCCCATCTCAAACGCGGTGGGGATGAACTCTCTACCCTACAAATCCACATTATTGAATTGTGTCGTCTATTTCAACGGGGATAAAAGTGCTAATTTTCAGAAAATAGTTGCACAGCGATTAATCAGTGATACTATCATTAGTCATGGACAGGTGAAATCATTTTAGCTATGTCATCACAAGATCAAAGCCCACGGGAACTGGCTAAACAGGGCGATCCCAAGGTGATCGCAGACGCGATTAACCGTTCCCTCAAATCCAAAGGAATTAACGCCGATGTCATGCGGGAGAACGGTTGCCTCCATGTAATGATGGAGGGGGATCAGGTTCCCCACTATCAAAAAGACTTGGTTAAATTAGTCCGAAATGGTATGGATCGCCTCGGTGTTGAAACGATTTACACCGTTCGGGTTTATGGGCGTCAGTTCGGAGATGATTTACCCGTTTGGGAAGAAGAAATTGTTCTGAGAACTCCGCCAGAACCGATGATGAATCCCGCCGATGATGTTGATTTAGATCAATCGTCTGTCCCTTTAGTCGATGACGAAGATGAAGATTACAATATTGATGACGAAATCATTGATGATGACTTCATCAATGATGAAGATGAATATTTGCCCCCCAGTAATAATAATGTAGCACCCGCCTACAATCCCGAGGAGGATGATGATCCCGATGATGAAATTGAGGAAACGACTCGACAGGTTGAACCGAAAAAGCCCAAAAGCAAGGTTTTACCGTTGGTCTTGTTCGGGGTTTTAGCGGTTTTGGCCATCTTGGGGGGATTGCATTTTGCCGGCATATTCCGCCTCCCTTTCTTACCCGCCGGATCTTCCTCCTCGGGTGAATCTGCCGATACCCCCTCTGTACCCGTGGCTTCCGATTCTCCTAAACCCACTACATCCGCGGCTGTGACGGCAGATCCGTTTTCTGAAGCGGTTAAGACTGCGATCAATACTGCCAATCTAGCCCAGAAAGCCCAAACCCGAGCGGAATGGACAAAAGTGGGAACGGAATGGAAACGGGCCAGTGAGTTAATGAAAAAAGTGCCTAACTCCCATCCTAAGTTTTCGGTAGCTGAAGATAGAGCCGTCCAATATGCTAATAATCAAAAAATAGCGGAACAAAAAGCTGCTGCTGCTCCCAATTAAAATATAGTTGATGGTTTCTATTTTAACTGTATTTTAATTCCGGGATATCATCGGAATTTCTGTTCGGAATAATATTATTTATCTGAATATGAAAAACAATAGCAATACTTAAAAAAGCGGGGAAAGCTGATAACTAACCGCTTTTTTTTTAGGCAATAGGCAGATTAACGGGAGTTGGCTTAATGTTTTCTCCCCTTTAATTTTTGCAGAAAATCAGAGATCTCAGCCACTAGCCATTCTTTTTCCTGCTGCTCCAATAAAGAACCAAATTGATGCTTGATAATTCCTTCATACAAGATACAATTGATTACGGGTTTTTCATTAATAGTAGTTCCTGTATTGTTGATCAAAATTTTATCCAAATCCGCTGTTTTTCCTTGTGATATCCAAATTTTAAAGAATAATTTTTTATGGATTATAAACTCTTTCTGATCAATTTTAATTTGAGTTTTGCTAAATGAAGCCCAAATAAGATAATAAAATGAAACAGCACCTACTATTACAAAAAGAATAATGGGTGAGAATAGAAATAGAATGCCATTAGATAGAACTGGCAAGAGCATCATTCCATTCCAAAAAATAGTAAAAAACCATAAAAATAGATAGTCAACCCGAAAACCCACAGGGGGAATATCAACAACTAAGCTTCTGGATGTTTTTTGGATTTTAACTCGACTTCCTTTCGGCTTTTTATGACAAACCTGAATCTGAGAAGCATTAGAAGACGTGATGGTAGAATTATTTTTCAGTGCCTTTAAAGCTGCGGTTGCAGACTGATATCGATCTTCCAAGATAGGTTCTAACATCATCTCTAACCAGTCAGCAAATTCGGGTGAAATGTTAACAATAGAATCAAAATTAATTTTCATTCGTTTTTGAGGCAGTTCATCAGGGGAACGGTTGGTTAATAAATATAATAAAGTTCCTCCCAAACTATACAAATCCGATGCAGGATAGGCTTTTCCTCGCAACTGTTCCGGTGGCATATATCCAATCGTTCCCACAAAGGTTCCACTCAAGGAAATGGTGTTACGGTAAACATCTTGAACGGCTCCAAAATCCACTAAAAAGACTGTTCCATCTGCTTTTCTAATAATATTTTGAGGTTTAATATCCCGGTGAACAATTGGGGGATTGAGTTGATGTAAATAGCTGAGAATCTCTAAAATTTTAACAGCAATTTGCTTGATTTCGGCTTCAGTTGGATGCCAACCTTTTTCAAGCCAAGTATTTAAAGAGTCTCCAGAAACTAATTCTCGAATTAAATAAAACTGTCGATCTTCATCGGTATCGAGGTGAAAATAATCCAAATATTTAGGAATTCCGGGATGATGCAAATGGGCGAGAACTTTAGCTTCTCGTTCAAATAATTCCAAGATTTTCCAGTCTTTTATCTGTCGCAGGGAAACTGATTTAACGGCAACTCGTTGATAATTGGTGAGATCTTCGGCTTCATAGGTAATTCCCATGCCTCCTTCACCCAAAGTGGTAACGATGCGATAGCGTTGAGCAATAATATCATTGGGTTGGTATAGAGTCATATTAATGATTCTCCTATTGCGGCCTTTCTGATTCCATTATATATTAATGTAATTATCCTCTTTCTTAATTGATGATCATGGAATGGACAACAGAAGCCGAAACTCGTTTAAAAGAAATTCCCTTTTTTGTCCGTCCGGCGGCGCGGAAAAAGATTGAAAAGTTTGCTCAGGAATTAGGCGTTACTCAAATTACCGTTGAGGTTTATGAGCAGGCTAAACAAAAGTTTAATTAATAGGGAATACTTCGACTTCGCTCAGTAACAAGGGAATAGAAAAAATATTGAATTTAAAACTATGGGAGAACTCAAGGCGCTGATTTTTGATGTGGATGGTACTTTAGCGGATACGGAACGGGATGGTCATAGAATTGCGTTTAATCAAGCCTTTTTTCAAGTTGGTTTGTCTTGGAATTGGTCGGTAGATTTGTATGGTGAATTATTGGCAATTGGTGGAGGAAAAGAGCGGATTCGTTATTATATTGAAAAATATGAACCGGATTTTTTATTAACGGAAAAATTAGATGATTTAATTAGGGATCTACATCAGTTAAAAAATGAATATTATCGAAAATTATTAGATCAGGGTTCAATTCCTTTGCGTCCTGGGGCACAACGATTAATTCAAGAAGCAAAGGAGCACCGAATTAGGTTAGCGATCGCAACTACAAGCGCCTTACCAAATGTTTTAGCTTTACTAGAAAATACAGCAATTCATCCAGACTGGTTTGAAATTATTGCCGCCGGGGATATTGTTTCAGCCAAAAAACCTGCCCCGGATATTTATTTTTATGTCTTAGAAAAATTGGGATTAAATGCAGCAGATTGTTTAGTATTTGAAGACTCTTATCATGGATTTTCCGCCTCTAAACAAGCCGGATTAAAAACAATTATTACTGTCAATGATTATACCAAAAATCAAGATTTTACCGATGCTTTATTAGTAGTAAATCATCTGGGTAAACCCGATCAACCGTTTACAGTCTTAGCGGGCAAGATTCCCCAAAAATGCTATTTAGATTTAGCCTTAATATCTTCTTACTTCTGTTAAAAAATGAACTAACAGAACTAATAACTGGTAACTCTTAAACTGATAACTGATAACTGATAACTGATTACAATGGTAAAGCTAAAGGTTTAAAGCCATGTTTCACAGAAACCCTACCAATTTGTTCCATTTTTTCAACAGTAATTTGATTGCGACCCCAGGAAAAATTAGTATAAATTTTCTCAAATTCCAGTAACATTGATTCCGCAAAACAGGCAAATAGTTGACGTCCGGGTAACTTCATATTGACAATTTTCATAATTTTCCAGTCAATATCAAGGGCGTGTTCCACAATTCCGCCGTCTAGGACATAAATTTCAGGATGTTGAATTTTTGTGGCTAAATTCTTAGGATAACCACCATCAATTAGCAGACAGGGTTTTTTCAAGGTATAGGGATTAATTTCGACTCCTCGGGGCATACTCGCCACCCAAACGATAATATCTGCTTGGGGTACGGCTTCTTCTAATCCCATAATTTTTCCCCGTCCCAACTCCTCCTGTAAAGCATTGAGACGTTCCTTATCCCGGGCAATTAATAACAATTCTCCGGCCTCTGTGTGGCTGTTGAGCCAACGACAAACCGCACTACCAATATCCCCTGTGGCTCCACAAATAGCAACGGTAGCCTTAGTTAAATCAATCCCTAACCGAGCCGCCGCGTTTTCTACCTGACGACAGATAATATAGGCGGTGTGAGTATTTCCGGTGGTAAACCGTTCAAACTCTAACTTAATATTCCGAACCTGTTGAATTTGTTCTAAGTTAAAATTTTCAAAAATAATCGAGGAAAATCCCCCTAAAGCTGTGATATTAATGCCATTTTTTTGAGCATGAGCCATCGCATTGATAATTTTGCGAGTGGCCGCTTTAATGCGACGACTGGCTAACATTTCTGGCAAAAAACAAGACTCTACATATTTGCCTTCAATAGTTTGACCTGTAATACTCGTGACTTTGATATCATCAACGATTTGAGGCGGGGCGCTGCACCAAAAATCTAACCCTTGATCAGCATATTCAGGATATCCTAAATCTCTGGCAACGGCTTGGGCGTGTTCTAGGCTGGTAAGATGACCGATTAAACCAAACATGATTCAACTATAGATTTTAAGATGGATTTTAGAGTTTAACGTCTAAAGTAGAGACGTTCCATGGAACGTCTCTACTCGATTTGATCTAAAATCCAAAGGGTATTTTAGGCGGCGATGAGACCGTAGGCGGACATTCGCATAATATCGCGGGTCGAAAACCCGATATTGCTTAGAGCTTCCCCATAAGCAATCATAAAATCCTCGACTAATGCTTCCTTTTCCATTCCTAGAATGTGAGCATCATCGGCGACTTGGTTAAGCATTCTCCAAATAATCGGCAGGTTTTGGCGGTTAGCCGTTTCGAGTTCGGTTTTGGAGGCTTCAAAGTTCGCTTTTAGCCATTCTTCCCCAAAATTGAGGTGCATATACTCGTCTTTGACCACCCTTTCGGTAATTTTGCGAGCAAAATCATCGGCTACGGGAATGTAAATGTTGTAAGCGGCGATCGCAAAACATTCGATAATTAAAGATTGAATCAACAAGCAGGTGACAACTTTGCCTTCAGTCGCGGCATCCTTAAAATTTTGGTGTAAGGAAGAAAAGAATTCCTGGGCAAATTCCATATCCGGTGTGACGGTTAAATTCCGACCACAGGACTGAAACCCCCTTTTATGGCTGATTTCCATTTTGGCTAAACCCGCCAAATTCTCTTGCTGCTCAGGTAACATTGCACCCAGCTTGATGTAATTGTCGTAGGCTTCCTGTTCTCCTTCAATCACAATAGCGTTAATTCGGCTGTAGGCATCTTTATAGGTTTCAGATTGGAAGTCAATCGTAATAGCTTCAACCTGTGGCATAGATTTACAATCTCCTCATCACAAATAAGTTATTATTGCTGATTTACACCCCCCTTCCCCCTTTGGGGTATCCTTAAAGATCGGGTCGGAGAGTTGATGTTTTCACCAAACTACTTAATTAATTAAGCTTATAGCGATTCTCGCACAAAACCCACGTCTTTTCCGCGTGGGATGAACTTGGACATTGAATTGAATCCACCTTGAGGGAAGACCGGATGCAATATCA
Organism: Planktothrix agardhii; assembly: GCF_904830935.1. NCBI lineage: Bacteria > Bacillati > Cyanobacteriota > Cyanophyceae > Oscillatoriales > Microcoleaceae > Planktothrix > Planktothrix agardhii. The sequence goes on along the minus strand of NZ_LR882952.1, from coordinate 4,614,867 downwards.
TAACTTTTTGTTAACCCAAACAAGATAGCAAGCATTTGTTACTTATGGTAAAAGCAATTCCATGGGGAAAATATTAGTCGGATGCAGTTGGGGTCTATTGTTGCTGGGGGCTGGAATTGTCTTATTGCCGTTATTGGTAGTCTTGGTGACTTCCTTTTCCACCCCAACAGCGTCACCGGAACTCAGTTTACCATGGCTAAACCTATTACCAATTACCCACCATTACCCATTACCCATTACCTATTTCTTTGCCAATTGTATTAACGAACCATCACCACATCAGACACCCTATTATTGACAAAAATCACATCAATAACTCCATTGGGGTTATTACGACTCCAGCGCTCAATGATACGGCGATTAGTATGTTCCATCGTTTGATTAAAGACGAAATTGTTTCTTGTCAGCCAACGTCTGGCTTGATTTTCATTAGAACCAATTAAATTTTTCCGGGCGTTAGTAAACCAGTCAGAGGAGTTTCCCATCGAGTTACCCGAGGAGAGACCACAATTTCCGGTGCTGGTGCCCCATTCTTCCGCCGTAACCGATATTTGTGAACCTGGTCGCACATTACCACGAGAAAGATCAACTAAAGTTACCATTGTGGCTGCCATAATTGACCCTGTATAAACAGGTTGTCTGGCGTTATTGGTGGATTGAAAACTTAGGTTAGAAACGATGGGGGGCTGTCCTGAACGTTCCCAACGAATTTCTGTGAAACGACCGTTAAGAAACTGGGCTGAATAAGTCCAACCATTATTCATTCGTCCATTACAAAATAACTGTTGAGCAGCGCTGGCTGAAGAAAATACCGCTTCTCCTAAAACTAAACCGACCGTTGCTAATCCCGTTAAGAAAAGCGTTGCACCCTTGGTGAATATTTTGTTTCTGTTCATGTCTAGTTTGATTTTTTGTGATTTTTCCAAATAATATTAATAAAACAGCCCAAGGCTGGACTGTTTTATTGGTGTTTCCGAGTTATTTCGAGAAACGGGGGCCTAGACCAACGGCTCCAGCATAAACCGCTTGGGCACCGAGTTCGTCTTCAATCCGTAATAAACGGTTATATTTGGCGACCCGTTCACTCCGACACAGAGAACCCGTTTTAATTTGTCCGGCTCGGGTAGCAACGGCTAAGTCTGCAATCGTGGTATCTTCAGTTTCCCCGGAACGGTGACTAATTATGGAAGTATAACCATTGCGGGTTGCTAGGTCAACGGTTTCTAAGGTTTCCGACAGAGAACCAATTTGGTTGAGTTTCACCAAAATAGAATTCGCTATTTTCTCCTCAAGACCTCTTTTTAAACGGGTTGGGTTAGTCACAAATAGGTCATCGCCCACCAGTTGCACTTTACTACCGAGTTTTTCCGTTAGGGATTTCCAGTGAACCCAGTCATCCTCGTGGAGACCGTCTTCGATGGAAATAATCGGGTACTGACTGGTTAATTTACTCAGGTATTCAGTCAGTTGCTCCCCACTATTCGGTTGACCGTCGTAGGTATAGATACCATCTTTATAGAATTCACTCGCGGCCACATCCAGAGCCAGTGCGACCTGTTCACCGGGTTTATAACCCGCGATTTCAATAGCTTGGATGAGAATATCTAGGGCTTCTTGATTAGAACCCAAATTAGGAGCAAAACCGCCTTCATCTCCCACGCCACCCAGGAGGCCTTTACCTTTCAAGACGTCACTCAGGGATGCAAACACCTCCGCACCCCAACGCAGGGCTTCTTTGAAGGTGGGAGCCCCAATGGGAACGATCATAAATTCTTGAATATCCACGTTATTAGCAGCGTGGGAACCTCCGTTAATCACGTTCATCAGGGGGACGGGGAGGAGGTTGGCAATGGGGCCGCCTAAGTAACGATAGAGGGGTAAACCCAGGGTTTCGGCGGCCGCTTTAGCGACGGCTAGGGAGACGCCTAGGATGGCATTAGCTCCCAGGTTGCTTTTATTGGGAGTGCCATCGAGGTCGAGCATGATTTGGTCGATGACGGTTTGTTCTAGGGCGCTAACTCCGTTCAGGGCTGGGGCGATGACTTCGTTGACGTTTTTAACCGCCGTTAGAACTCCTTTACCCCCATAACGGCTTTTATCTCCATCTCGGAGTTCATGGGCTTCAAAGCTTCCGGTGGAGGCTCCACTGGGAACTTGAGCGTGTCCATAAGCTCCGTTATCGAGGTAGACTTCGGCTTCGAGGGTTGGGCGTCCGCGAGAGTCGAGGATTTCACGGGCAATAATAGTAAGAATTCCACTGTCTGACATATCTATATCTATCCTTTATTAGTCCGTTAAGAGGTGTCCCAGGCTTCAAAGAGTTGAGACAAGAGATCACGTTAACAGGTTATGGGTTGATCTAGTCGCAGTCCTTGAAACATTTTAAGGTTTTGTTTGGGTTAGATTTACGACATAACTGTGTTTTAAGGCTCCGTTCCCCCTTCGCTCTATAATCTGGTAATAATATTCATCTTGCCATGACGAGTGATTGCCCTTTATCCTGGTAGCTTTGATCCGGTTACGTTAGGACATTTAGATGTCATTGAGCGAGGTTGTAAACTATTTGAACAGGTGATTGTGGCGGTATTGGGAAATCCTAATAAAAAGCCTTTATTTAGCGTAGGGGAAAGGATGGAACAAATCAGCTACAGTACCCAACATCTGAACAATCTGGAAGTAGCCAGTTTTGACGGTCTAACGGTAGACTATGCAAAACTACGGAATGCTCAAGTGTTAATTCGAGGGCTGCGAGTTCTTTCTGATTTTGAGTTAGAACTGCAAATGGCTCATATCAATAAAACTCTATCAACAGAAATTGAAACGGTATTTTTGGCAACCTCAAAGGAATATAGTTTCCTCTCTAGTAGTGTTGTTAAAGAAATTGCCCGATTTGGAGGTTCTGTTGATCATCTTGTTCCTAATCACGTTGCTAAAGAATTATATAAATGTTACGCCAGGAATCAACCCCAAGACTAGAACCCGAACAAAATGGACTCCGTGTAGAACCGGAAACTACTGTCAGTAATTCCCCTGGAATTGATATTCAACGGGAACTTAACCGACTGGAGGAGATGATTCTCGATAGTCCTAGAATTCCATTAACTCGACGAACTTTAGTCGATGAAGAACAATTACTGGATCAATTAGATTTGATTCGATTGAATTTACCTAGTGCATTTCAAGAGTCAGATATTATTGTCCGTCATAAGGATGAAATTCTCCAAGAAGCGGAAGAATATGCTCAGGAAATTGTCACTATGGCTGAACAAAGAGCCGCTAGAATATTAAATGAAATGGGTTTGATTCAACAAGCAAAATCTGAAGCTGATCAATTGCGTCAACAGGTTCAAAATGAATGTGACACGCTTCAGCAACAAACCTTGTCTGAAATTGAACAAATTCGTTATCGTCTTCAACAGGAATTAGAGGAAATGCGATCGCGGACTATGGCTGAATGCGAAGAAATTCAAAACGGCGCCGATGACTATGCAGATCACGTCCTAGGAAGCATCGAACAACAGTTAAATGAAATGATGCGAGTGATTCGTAATGGTCGCCAACAAGTACAGGGAAATAATCCCACTCGGTAACTCTATGATAATGGAATTAGGAGATAGCCTAGTCGTTATTTAAAGCGTCTTTTCGGCCGTCTCCAATTTCCGTTTACAGATTTTTCCCCCATTCGTAATTCATAATTCCCTACTATTTTTATGTTAAATAATATTAGGCTATTACTCCAGGCTTGCCAGAATCTAAATATTGATTATGAAATTCTCCATGATCATGAGAATTTAATCAAAATCAAACTCGATAAAAATTATTATTTCTGTAATTATAGCACACCTTTTGTCGATCAATCTGTTTTCAAAATTCTCAAAGATAAGGAATATACTTACTCGATTTTAAAGGGAAAAATTAAAATTCCGAAAACATCGGGCTTTCTTTCCCTATTTTGCGATGAGAAATATCAAGAGTATTTAAAGTTTAAAACCATTCCTGATATTGCTCAAGAAATTGAGAGGATATTCCCATTTCCCGTGATTGTTAAACGTAATTCTGGTTCCAGTGGGCAGAATGTTTTTTTATGTAAAAGTTTTGAGGAAATTGAAACCGCATTAACCACAATTTTTAACATTCATGATAAAAGTTATGATTATATTGCTGTTGCTCAAGAGTATATTTTAATCCAACGGGAATATCGAGCCGTTTTTTTAAATCAAAAATTAATACTACTATATGAAAAAGATATTAGTCAGGCAATATTTGCCGGAAATCTAAGTCCTTTACATTGGCAAGGAGCGCGAGCCAAATATATTAATAATCCTCGTATTATATCAGAAATAGAAACATTTTGTCAACCTATTTTTCAAGAATTAGATTTAAAATATACCGGGTTAGATATTGCCATAGACAAAGATCATCAATATTGGTTTATAGAGGCAAATTCCCATCCCAATTATGATATATTTACTAGAGATAATGATCCAGAACTAGCCGTCCAAGTATTTGAAAAAATGCTAACTTTTTTAGCATCTAAATCAAGAAAAAAGCCATTCTAGGATTTTGAGTATTTTTTCTCTGTGCAAGTTAACAATCTGTCACAGACCTAAATAATTAATCCTGATTTTCAATTAAAACCAGAATTGTACTTTCCAGAATATTTAGGTTAGAACTAAAATAGGATTATATCACTCAGTTTTAACATTATTTCATATCACCTCAAATGATTAACGAAAAATTCCGTCGCCAACTTCGTCACGAAGCCAAACTCTGGCAAGAAGAACAAATAATTGATGATTCTGTCTATCAACAGTTAGCCAACCGCTATCAATTTAATCATCTTGAAACCGCCGCCAGTAGTCGGTTTGTCATGATTTTAATAGGGTTAGGAGCCATTCTATTAGGTTTAGGTGTCATTACCTTTGTGGCAGCTAATTGGCAGGACTGGTCAAAAACCGTTAAAGTCATCCTACTTCTGAGTTTATTTATAGGAGTCAATGCAACTGGCTTTTATTTATGGCAACAACCATCAGACTCCTTTGAAGTAGGAAGAAAACAAAAATTAGGTCAAGGATTATTACTATTTGGAGCCTTAATTTTAGGGGCAAATATTGCCTTGATGGGGCAAATTTTTCATCAAAGTGGTTCAGTTTATGAACTATTTTTAGTCTGGGGAATTGGTGTTTTAGCCATGTCCTATAGTCTGCAATTGACTTCTTTAGGATTTTTAGGACTACTATTGTATGGTATGGGTTATTGGAGTGGAGCATCTAATTTATACTCACCTCAACCCTTTTCTATATTACATTTATTCTTAGAACATACCCCTTTAATTGCCGGATTTCTATTCATTCCCCTCGCCTATCGTTGTCAGTCCCGGGTCTTATTTATTATGACCTTACTGATTCTCATTCCCGCTTTACAAATCAGCATTCTTCCCCTGCTAAATTCTGATTTACCCGAAGGGTTAATCTTCGCCATTATGTTTATTTTTACTCCCGCTTTACTGTGGAGTTATGATGATATTTTATGGCCGATGATTGATAGTAGACCCTTTCAACCCTCAGCCCGCACTCTCTCCATTATTCAGTTAAGTATTGTATTTTTTGGTTTATCTTTTAATGGAGTTTGGAATGATCTTTTACAGAACAATTCCAACAATTCAGTGTTCATGAGTAATTTCCTTCTGATTGATTTTTATATCTTTCTAGGAATAGTTTTATGGCAATGGTTTCAATTGATTAAACCCGGTGCTATTCACCCGAATAGATGGGGATTTGATTCGGTTACTAGCGTCATTGCCGGATTTTTAGGATTAACAGGATTTATCTTTTTCTGGCATTTACAAATCAATTTAATTCCTGAAATAGCCACATTTTTATTCAATGTGCAGATGTTTATATTAGCAACGGGATTAATTAGAATTGGACTCGCCCAAACTCAACGATTTGCCTTTTGGGGCGGGATGATTTTATTAGTTACCCAAATCATGAGTCGTACCTTTGAATATAACACAGAATTGATTTTAAAAGCCTTTGTATTTACCTTATGTGGTGTGGGGGTAATTCTGGCTGGATTATGGTTTGAACGCCATTTATTAGCTGCTGCTAGAACCCAAAATCGTTAATTCATCAATTTTTAGGAGTCAAAATCATGAATTCTTCTAACTCGAATGATACTCAATCTTCCGTTATTTTAACTCCGTCTCCTGTTGTTAAAAAACAGATCCCTGTTTGGAAATTTTTATTTCCGTTATTATTTCAATTAATCCTAATTTTAGCAGTTCCTTCCCAAGCGTTTTATACTCAGGTAACGGGAAAAACTGTGGTATTACAAACCGCCCCCGTTGACCCCTATGATTTTTTCCGAGGATATTATCAAACCCTGAGTTATAATATTTCCAGTGCTGATACTCTCAAAGCACTTCCCGGTTGGAAAGAAGTTGCTCAAGGCGCGGAATATTTACCCCAGGGAACCTTAATTTATGTCACCTTGGAACAGCCGAAAGATTCAGCAAAATCTCCGCATCCCTCCGCTTGGAAACCGATAAAAGTCAGTGCAGAATATCCTGATAATTTATCTAATAATCAAATAGCTTTACAGGGAAAATCAACGGGATGGAATATTGAATACGGTTTAGAACGGTATTATATGCCGGAAAACCAACGGGATCAAATTAATAGCACCATTACAGAAGCACAAAGAAATAATCAACAATCTTTTGTGGTGGAAGTGAAGGTTAATGCTCAAGGAAAAGCAATTCCAGTTAGTTTGTGGGTGCGCGATCGCAATTACAAATTTTAATTTCTATTAAACCTAAAAACCAGGTTCATCAAGATTTTTTGTTGATAAACCCGGTTTATATTGACTACAAATTCTCCATCTAATTCAAATTAGCAATAGCTTGTCGCACTTGCTCGATATCCAATTGTAAAATATCGGCAATTTCCTCAACAGAAAAACCTTTGCCTAATAAGCGAGGAATTGTTTGCAATTTACCTTTAATTTCCCCTCTTTGCTCCCCCTCTTCAATCAACTCTTGAGCAAAACGGGTTTTTCTTAAATCATCTACACCAAACATAGCTTCTAACTCCTGACGACTCATCTGGGGTAATTTGGCTAAAACAATCGTTTCTAATAAGTTTAACATAGGGGGGGTGAGGACAAGTCTTACCCCAGGGTTTCGGGTTTTTAGGTACTCAGCAATTATGGTATCCTTAATCACTTACCGTGAATACCGTCAACCGTTAAAACCCTATTGCCTATTGCCCATTTCCTTATATAAGAATTTTAAATCTAAAATTGGTCAATCCTAACCCGATCTTGTAGCAACTGCCCAATAAATTGGATACAGTAGATTATAGTAACAGTTTATTAAGATGAAGACGGTATGAGTGTTAATCTAACCTCAGATTTTGAATCGTTATCAAGGTGGTTTCACATCCAGACAGGATTTGTGAAATCATCATTATTGACACCCCCAGCCCAAGATCGGTCTTCACTGCAACAGGTCTTTCAAACCTTGAATGCGAGAAGCTGCCCCAAGTCCTATAACTTTCACCTCCATACTCGACGTTCAGATGGGCAGTTAGAACCCTATGAAGTCATGGAACAGGCGATTGAAATTGGTTTAAAAGGACTGACCATTACCGATCATCATAGTACCCAAGGCTACAAAGAAGCTCAAAAGTGGTTAGATAACTGGAAACATAAGTATCCTAAACGGGTGAATCAGGCTCCTCGGTTATGGACGGGAGTAGAAATTAATGCCCGGTTATTGGCTGTGGATGTCCATATTCTCGGTTATGCTTTTGATCCCGACGCTTCTAGTTTGCAACCCTATCTGCAAGGCTGCACCACCGAGGGAACAGATGCCTATTCTGCTAAAAACGTGATTATTGCGATTCAACAGGGGGGAGGATTGGCTGTTTTAGCTCATCCAGCCCGTTATCGTTATCCGGTGCCGGAATTAATTACGGAAGCGGCTCATTTAGGGATTGATGGGATTGAGGTCTATTATGCCTATCGTCATACAAACCCTTGGCTACCCACCGCTAAAATTACGAACCAAGTTAAACAGTTAACAGATGGTTATGGTTTGCTCAACACCTGTGGTACAGATACTCATGGTCGTAACTTGTTACTGCGGCTTTGAAGTCCAGAAGCTAATCAAAGCCTTAATGATATCCGTTCCCCTAAGATTAAAACATGGAAGGATTTCTCCTTCCCATCTTCACTATTCTTTACTGAGTTAATCCATGTTCGAGGGCATAACGGACTAATTCTGTCCGACTATTGGTTCCGGTTTTTGTAAACAGACGACTGACATATTTTTCCACATTCCGCACACTGGTTTCTAAATCCCGCGCTATTTCTTTGTTCATTAATCCTTTAGCGACTAAATCTAAAACACTCTGTTCTCGAGGGGTTAAATCAATTTTAATTGGGGGTGGGGTTTGATGAATTCCACTTTTGCCTTTTAACATATTTTCAATCCGGGCAATTTGACCTGCTAAGGTGGCAATATCGGGGTTGCCATCACCACTACTATTACGAAGGGCGGCTTGTCTGGCTAATAAATTTTTAACAATTACTACTAATTCTTCAGGATCAAAAGGTTTAGATAAATAAGCATCACATCCGGATTGATACCCTTGGATACGATCGCTTTTCATCCCTTTAGCAGTTAGGAAAACAACGGGTAAGGCTTTAAAACGGGGGTCTTCCCGCATTTGTTGTAAAAATTGATAACCGTCAACTTCCGGCATCATTACATCAGTAATCACTAAATCGGGCAAACTTTGCTGTAATATTTCCCACCCTTGTTTGGCATTACTGGCCGTATCAACACTAAAATTACTATCTTCTAAATAAGCTTGTACAGCTTCTCGCAGTCCGGGTTCATCATCTACTAATAATAATCTAGCAGGAACTTGAGAAACAACCACTTCAGATTCAGGAGGATTAATCGGACTAGACATTATATTGACCTAAATTTAATCTTTTTTCCCACTTTAGCGAAATTTAATATTGAATTATATTGATTCAATAGACGGTTTTTACTACATGAGCAGAACTTGACAAAAATATTGCTTTATGTATTTTAGGAAGCGATCGCTCCTTCGTGGTCTGATCAAAAATATAGCAATCTGGGACGGATTTAAGAGGATTACGCAGATTAAAATCCGTGAAATCCGTGAAATCCTCTTAAATCCGTGATCCCTATTCCTAACAATTATTCAACCCGTTGACGGGCATTTTGTAAGGCTTGTTTGACCTGATCAAATCCGGTTCCCCCATAGCTATTTCGAGCCGAAACCACTTGACGAGGAGTGATCGCTTCGTATATATCGGCTTCAAATTGAGGATGTAATTGTTTCCATTCTTCTAGGGTTAAATCTTTAAGTAATTTCCCCGCTTCTAAACAAGTTCTAACCACTTTTCCCACTAAACCATAGGCTTCACGAAAGGGAATTCCTCGCGCGGCTAAATAATCAGCCACATCCGTTGCATTCGAGAAATCTTCCGCCACCGCTTCAGCTAAACGACTAGAGCGAAATTCTATGCCTTCTGCGATTAAAATGGTCATACATTCTAAACTGCCTTTAACGGTTTTTACCGCATCAAATAATGCCTCTTTATCCTCTTGTAAGTCTTTATTATAGGCTAAAGGTAATCCCTTCATCACCACTAATAATCCTTGTAAATGACCAAATACCCGCCCGGTTTTTCCTCGCACTAATTCAGGAATATCGGGGTTTTTCTTTTGAGGCATAATACTCGAACCCGTAGAACAGCTATCGGTCAAAGTAACAAAACTAAATTCTTGAGAAGCCCAGAGGGTAATTTCTTCAGCAAGGCGACTTAAATGTACCATAATTAAACTCGCCGCGCTCAAAAATTCAATCGCCCAATCTCGATCACTGACTCCATCTAAACTATTAGCATAAACTCGACCAAATCCTAATAATTCAGCACTATAATGGCGATCAATCGGAAAAGTTGTTCCGGCTAATGCTCCACTCCCTAAAGGACAAATATCAACCCGTTTATAGACATCTCCTAAACGTTCCCAATCTCGGTTTAACATTTCCGTATAGGCTAATAAATGATGGGCTAAACTAATCGGTTGCGCCCGTTGTAAATGGGTATAACCTGGAATTAAAGTTTCCACATTGGTTTCAGCTAGATCTAATAATACCTTTTGAAAATCAACTAATTGTTGTCGAATTTGTTGAATTTGATCTCGTAAATATAAACGGGTATCAGTTCCGACTTGATCATTGCGAGATCTAGCGGTATGGAGTTTTTTACCCACATCTCCTACTAATTCAGTTAAGCGACGTTCAACGGCAAAATGAATATCCTCGGCATCAACACCAGGATTAAAATTTCCGTCTCGATATTCTTGACGAATTTGTTCTAAACCCAAAACCAATTTTTCGGCTTCTTCGTGACTAATAATACCAGTTTTTGCTAACATTTTAGCATGGGCAACTGATCCGGTCAAATCATATTCAATCAGTTGGATATCAAAACTAATACTGGCGTTAAACTCTGCAATCGCAGGATGCAGAGATTTCTCAAACCGTTGGCTCCAAGTTTTTGAGTTCGTTGTTGTCATAATTTGGCTTTTTTTTATTCTGGTGTCAACAGTACACAGTCAAGCGTCTTATGGGAACCCTAAAAAGTTCATGGTGGACACAAAAGACGGTCGGGAGGGTCGCCCGGATTGATCTGGGGGAACAATCCTGCTCAAGTTGAATATTCCGCTTTCATAATAAACCCACTGCATAAACATTAACCCGGACAATACAATATTAATAGAAACATTAATGATTAGTTAATAACAATACATTGCTAATTAAAATAATCCTGGCAACTTGACTTAATTCTCAATTTCCCTTATTATTAGTAACAATACATTTCACCATGTATCAAGAATTAAAATAACAAACCCAATAAATAAAGCTATGTCTGAAGCCGATCTCCCCATTCCTGAATCGTTTGATCAGCCTACTGAAGCACCTTTATCCCCACCCTTTCCCCCATCGGAGGAGTCCGTTAGTCCGGTTGTGACTCCGGATCAGGATTGGGAGACGGTGAACTTTCCCAATGCTATCCCCCTGGAGGAATTATTGACCCAGTTCGTTGCCGAGTTAGAACAAGCAGAAACGGAGTCTAATAGTGGAGATTTGGTAGTTCCAGAGGAGATATTTGTTGAGGGTTCTCAGGGGAATGAAATGGCGATTGCTTCGCTGATGTCAGTGGAAGCAGAAACCCAAGAAAATCCGGTAAAAGTGGTGCAAATTCTCCATGAATGTAACCGAGATTTAATTAATCGGGTGACTGAATTAGAAGCAGAATTAGATGAAAGTCGGCAAAATCAACAGGATCAAAAAACACAATTATTGCAACATACCCAGGAATTAGGGGCGACACAGGATCAAGTTAAACGACTGTTTAAAAAGTTGGAAATTGCCAATCAAGTGATTCGACAGCAACAGGTTTTAGTCGAAACCTTAACCCAACAATGGGAAGTTACCCAAAACCGACTCGCCCAGATGGAAAGGGATACGGCCTTAACTCAACAACGCTATAATGAACAGTTCCATGAGTTAGTTCAATCTCAAAATAGTAACCGAGAATTGCGATCGCGTCTCCATCGTCAACAGCGCCAAACCCTCCAATTTAAAGTCGCTTTAGAACGGTGTTTGAACAATCAAATCCAGTTTGAAACCGGAAAACAAAACCTAGAAACCCTATCGGTAATTACGGAAGAACAATCCCTATCCTCATCTGCCACTTTATTAGTCCCAAAAGCACCCCCTGTTAAACCTTGGTCAGACGCTTTAAACCCGAATCATAACCCGATGAATTTGATGGAGGATGCAGTTAATTCATCCAAGGATTTAGATCCAATATCTTCAGAATTAGAACAGGAGATTCCTCTTAATCATGGGTTAGAATCCTTAACATCGGAATTGAATTCTGAACCAGGTTTTAAACCTCCCGTAGAGTTGACAGCTTCAATTAACAATATTCCTGTGGAAGAATTACCTAAACCTCGATTTTTAGAAGGAGAATTAGAGCGAATTCGCCTAGAATATGCCTCTTTCATTTCAGAAGATACTGATCTATTTTCATTAAAAGTAACATCAGAAGATACAGCTATTCAACCACAATCGACTAAATCGATGGGGGGTCAGTCTTTTAATTTAGGAGAAACAAAATCCAAAAATGCGGGCTCTGTAGCCGTGCAGGAACCCGATCAAAAAGAAAATAGTGCTAACTGGCCAGCCCCTTTAGTTTATCCGCAACGACGAAAAAAATTAGAGTCTTTAGCATCAATTAATTTGCCCAGTTTTCCCGCAGAAAATCCTTTTTTATCGGAGGAATTTTAAGTTAATTAATGCCCTTTTTAGGGGGTAATTATAGAACTCGCATTGGGGGTAATAGAACGGATTTTACTACTGTTTCCAGATTCACCCCATGAAAGACGAGATCGCGGGATTATGTACTACCATCTTCAGCGATGGAGAGAAGCACAGCAAGATTTAGAGAATTATTTAGAAATTCTACCGACGGCTCAGGATACTGCTATAATTCGGCAAATACTGGATCAGATGAGCCAGAATATCTAACAGTTTGAGAAGTCTCTATCTAAAGGAACCTAAATAGGGTTAAAACAGACCTATAGTATGGGACAACAACAGAACTGTGTTACTCAATTTAACTTGTGAGGAAGGAACAAATGAACTTAAATTCAGGACGTTGGTTTCGGGGTATTCGTAACCCCTATCAATTTTTTACGCAGGGTCTATCTAAATATATATCCCTGGGGTTAGCTATAGTATTGGGATTAACAATTAGTTTGGGAATATTTGCTCAACCGTCCCCGGCTATTGATGAATTAAGATTGATCTATGGCCCAGCAAATATATCCTTAGCCACTGCTGATTTACAAACCTTTGCTCAAACGGGAGAACAGTCTAATCAACTTCGTTCTATGATTACTTTAGCAAAACTGACTCCCGATCAGGTTGAGCAATTCCAGAAAGCACTGAATTTCTCTGTCAAAATTCCTAATAATGTTGTTAATGATCTACTAGATTCTACCTATGGCAGATTATTGGTAGGAGCTTTTAATCAATTTGTTTCTTCGGGAAGCACCATTGATATCGCGGTTGATAAAGTGATTACTGCTTTACGTGAATCCGCCGGGGATGGTCAACTTTCAATTTTGGAATTACTTCTAAGTTACCGAGGAATTACCGCAATTACGGTTAACGTTCAAAATCTGATCAATCTCTACAATGATGTTTATGCTTTAGGCGATCAGGCGATCGCTTTCCTAAAAGCTCAACCGGCTGTTCAAATGCGGCTTTGCAAATAATTGAACCTTTAATTTTTTAAACAGTAAAAAGGGGTTTTGACTATGAAGTTAAAAACTCCTTTTTATTTTAAGGTAACAGGGATCGCGGATTTAAGAGGATTTCACGGATTTCACAGATTTTAATCTGTGTTAATCTGCGTAATCCTCTTAAATCCGTGATCGGTAATGGGTAATAAACTGTTAACTGATGACTGTTAACTGATGACTGATGACTGATTAAAGATTTTCTGCTACTTGTTTTAATCGTTTTAATTGGGCTTCCATGTCTGCTTTTGTTAGAGCAGCAGCAAAGAGATTAAAACCGAATTTAATTAGAGGATTAGGGATTTCAAATTCAAATCTATTTAAAAGTTTAGTCCCTGGGATTTCCGGTACACATTCCCAGCGATCGCATCCTTTAAAATAGCCTTCAAATCCCCAAACAATTAACCCCGGTTCCCGTTCTAAAACCACTGTTTTTAAACTCGGTTGAAATATGGGAATTTGAATCAAAAATCGGCATTTCCCCCCCACAGTTGTATCCCATACATCAATCGGTTCACAGCGTAACATCGGATTCAACCATTGGTGCATCAGTTCCAAATCTGTAAAACACCGTTCCACAACCCCAGAATTGGCCGAAATTAAAATAGATTGTTCAAAAACTTGACGATATGGCATCATAACCTTCAAGCTATAGGCAGATTAATTTCATGGAAAACATGAAAGAATCTTAGTATAAACGAGGGGCGCATCAGAAAACAAAAAAAACCTTAAATTTTAGCGGTTTTTTCTGCCATTTTAACCAGACTTAAGATGCACTCTCGTTCAAACCACAGCGCACGAGTATCAAAACATCGAATAAGTTACTGGAACAATTATGAATAGAATCGATCAATTAATACCCTTTTGGGGAACGGACTTATCCTCCCTATCCCCCCTTTATTTTGCCCAGGATAACTCCTTGGCTATCCCTACCAATATTAATGACATAAAGCTTGGTCAAGCCTCCGTGGTGGATATTGCCTTAGCTTGTGCGATTCTACTGGTTGGTTATCTGATTGCCTTATTTGCTCAATCTTTAGTTAAAAGCTTGTTTAAAAAAACAGGCTTAGACAACCAAATTGCCAGTTGGGTTTCAGGTTCAACAGCACCAGAAGACAAACTTCCGGTAGAATCTTGGGCGGGAACCGTCGCCTTCTGGATTGTTTTTATCTTTGCGGTGGTTGCCTTTCTGGATAAGCTTCAGTTGACCGCAGCATCGACACCCCTAACCAATTTACTCAACCAAGTCACCAGTTATTTACCCCGAATTTTTGGGGCGACGATTTTAATTGCGGCGGCTTGGATTTTAGCCACTATTGCCCGAACTTTATTAATTCGATTGTTCCGAACACTTCGTCTGGATGAACGTTTAAATCAACAAGTTAGTGATAATGAGGTTGTCTCTCCCGACCAATTTTCCCTGAGTGAAACCCTAGGGAATGCCCTGTATTGGTTTGTGGTGCTGTTATTTTTACCAGCAATTCTCAGTACCCTTCAGTTACAAGGATTATTAGAGCCTGTTCAAAATATGCTCTATCAGATCCTGGCAGTTCTGCCGAATATTGTGGCGGCATTAGTAATTGCAGGTGCGGGTTGGCTGGTGGCTCAAGTGGTGAGTCGAATTGTTACTAACCTTTTAGCTGCTGTCGGAATTGATCAATTCGGAACTCGTTTCGGCTTAAATCAGGTCGCGGGGAATCAAAAAGCATCTTCCATTATTGGATTGATTGTTTACGTTTTAATTTTGATCCCTACCGCGATTTCTGCCTTAGAAGCCCTGCAAGTTAAGGCAATTTCTGAGCCAGCTATTTTAATGCTGACGGAAATTTTTAACGCCTTACCCCAAGTATTTTTAGCAATTTTAGTTTTAATTGCTGCCTATTTTATTGGCCGTTTTATCGCCAATTTGGTCACGAATATTCTGACCAGTGTGGGGTTTGATAATGTGTTTCGCTGGTTGGGGATTCATACTCCCGTATCTCCAATTGTTGAGGAGTATATTCCCACGGAAACCCCCGAAACCAATGAGTATACAGTCCCTCCTGTTTCTGCCCAATTAACCCAACGTACTCCTTCTGAGTTAATCGGAATTGTGGTGTTAGTCGGTATTATGTTATTTGCGGCGGTTACGGCAACGGATATTTTGGGATTAGCTGCTTTAACTGTAATTATCAATCAAATCATTATCATCGCGGGTCAAGTTTTGATTGGCGTGATTGTGTTTGGAATTGGTTTATATTTTGCCAATTTAGCCCATGATTTAATTTTAAGTTCTGGGACTCGTCAATCGAGTCTGTTAGCCCAGGCGGCTCGGATTGCCATTATTATCTTTGTCGGTGCCATGGCCTTACAACAAATGGGCATTGCCAGTGATATTGTCAATTTAGCTTTTGGTTTGTTGTTAGGAGCCGTGGCGGTGGCGATCGCTATTGCTTTCGGTTTAGGTGGACGAGATGTGGCGGGGGAACAACTTCGCAATTTCCTATCTAAATTCCGTAATGAATAATTAGGGTTAAATCTAGTCCCAGGGTTCTGCCTGAAACTAGATTTAAGTTTGATAGGACTTACCCAGAAACCGGGTTGCTGAACGAGAAATCCAGATTTCATTCGCAAAATCACCGGCCAGAAACCCGGTTTCTTTGGTCTTGTGCGTAAGTCCTGTTTGAGCTTCTGAAACAATTTGTAATCTTGGACTGTAGGGCTTTGGTCTCCAAATCTCTACAGATTTTTTTTGCTTAGGATTTGATCCAGAATCTTAGTCAACCCAGTTGTAGTTGATTAGCGAATCAGTACAAGACTTATACTTGGGTAAGCATCATGTCACATAAAGATCATGTCCCGGATCAAATTACCTGTAAAAGTATTAAACTAGCTGGCCCAATCCAGGGTAAAAAGATAGAAATTCAAGTTGATGTTAAACCTATTCAAGAGGAGCCAAAACCCAATTACAATTGGCAAATATTAGGATTTTTATTTTTAATTCTGTTTTCTTTGATTGTAATTGTGGGAAGTTCTGGCGAAGTAGATTCATTTTCAAATCCCTGCTTATCAGATCCTTCTCATCGCAATTCTCAAAATCCTAGATGTTAAATAGTTGGTGCTAACCAACCTCGGATAAAATAATAGAAGGTTAAAAAGTATTCATTCAAAACTCTTGTAGTTAGTAATAATGCTTCAGCACTGGGCGCGAAATCAGCCCCGGTAATGTGACGCAGATATTTTGTCTGATGAACAAATGTATAAAAATTTGTTGGAGCCGGAATTACTTTAAACCCAATTCGAGCAAAAGCGAGACTAGCTCGACGCATTTCTAGGGCGGAAGTCACTAGAATAATAGTTCTACCTAAATTGTGATTTTGCATAATTCGATAAATTTCAACGGCATTATTATGGGTGGTTCCGCCGTGAGTTTCTAAGATAATTCTATCAGGAGGAATCCCCATATAAACTAAAAGTTGTTTAACATCATTAGCTTCAACTAAGGGATTAACTAATTGATTACGGGGGCCAGCACTAACAATAATAAACGGGCCTCGATCCTGTCTAAATAGTTGGGCGGAGTAGGGAATGCGATCGCCTGTATCGGTTAATTGAATTTGTTTCCGATAAGGTAATTTCGGTTCGGTGGTTCCCCGTCCTAATAATACAATAGCTCCCGCCCTTTCTCCACAACATAAATCCGTTTGTACGGTTTTTAAAGCCACCTTTTCCACCTGTTGGGCTAACCAGTTAGCAAATACGGGGGTACTAGCTACAATTAAAATTAATAATGCTATTAAAATTAAACCCGGCCCAGGTTTATCAATTTTACCATTTTTAATAAAAATAGAAGCAATTAATAATAGCAAAATTGAAAAGCCAAGAGGTCTAAAAAGAATTGATAAAATTCCTAATACCACTGACCCAACTTGGCTATCTGGGAAAAATAAAGCGACAAGAATTAAAACTAAAACCAGGATAAATAATAAGCGATTAATTAAGCCATTATTCTTACTACCCAAAATTTCCCAGGCTTTAAATATAATGGCAGCAACTAGCAACAGAAATAAAATTCGAGTTAGAATAACAAACATTGGATTAGATAAATCTGGCCGGGAATTAATGATGTTTTAAATGATGGCGAATTGCATCAACAACGGTTTCAACAACTTTAACCCGAGCATAATATTTATCATTAGCTTCTACCAATGTCCAGGGCGCATTAGGGGTATGAGTCCGTTGAATCATTTGATTGGCGGCGACTTCATACAACGGCCATTTTTCCCGGTTTCGCCAATCTTCCTCCGTGAGTTTATGGAGTTTATAGGGGTTTTCTTTTCGCTCCTCAAACCGTTTTAACTGTTCTTCTTGGTCAATATGTAACCAAAATTTAACTAATACATAGCCCGCACTGGTTAACTGTTCTTCAAATTCATTAATTTCTTGATAGGCCCGCCGCCATTCTAATTCTGTAGCAAAACCTTCAACTCGTTCTACCAAAACCCGACCATACCAACTGCGGTCAAATATCCCCAATTTACCCGCCGGAGGTAAGCGTCGCCAAAACCGCCATAAATAATGACGGGCTTTTTCCTCATCTGTGGGAGCGGCAAAGGTGTTCACTTCATAACTCCGAGGATCTAAAATATCGGTTAATCGTTTAAATCGCCCCGCCTTTACCCGCCGCATCCCAACCTTCAAATAAAGCTAAAACTGGAATTTGTTTTTGATAGAGAATTTGTTGCAGTTGACCTAAATTGGCCTGTTGATGACGCAGTTGGTTTTTGTAGTCTTCTGGAGATAAAGTAACTTTCAGATTTACCGCCGCTAGGGGGTGGGGTTCCGTGGGTTCTAAATGGGTTTGGGAGGGTGTAAATACGGGGGGTAACTGAATATTTAAACGGTCTAAGGCTTCTTTAATTGATGCCACTACCGTTGATAATACCTTCACCCTGGCCCAGCGTTTACAATCTCCCTCTACCAATGTCCAGGGGGCGGAACCTGTCCCGGTATGAATTACCATTTCTTCCGCTAGACTTCTATAGGTATCATAATTTTTGGCCTGTTGCCAATCTTCAGGACGCACCCGCCAAGCTTCTAACTCGTCTTCTGAGGCTTTTTTCAGGCGTTGTTTAATTTCTTTTTTGCTCAAATGTATCCAAAATTTCACCATCACCGCCCCATCGTCCGCCAGTTGACGTTCAAAGGCGTTAATTTGTCGCATCGCCATTGGGACTTCCTGTTTTTCCAGGCGTCCAAATAAACGATCCTCTAAAACATAGGTATACCAACTATGGTAAAAAATACCAATACTGCCCTGGGGGGGTAATTTCTGCCAAAACCTCCAGAGAAAAGGATAGCGGGATTCTTCATTGGTTGATGGCCAAATGGGATGGACGGCAAATCCTCTCGGGTCCATATATCCGACCATTTTCTTCACCAGTCCCCCTTTTCCGGCGGAGGCCCAACCTTCTAAAACAATAATAATTGGTAATTTTTTTTCTCGACAGGTATGCTGAAGCGATCGCAACTCCTTCATTAAAGCCTCTATTTGGCTTTTGTAGCTTTCTTTGTCCAGTGATAAGGTTATATCTAGTGTATCTAGCATAGACTCTCCCATCCTAATGAAGTTCTAATTAGATATTCTAGTTCTTTTTCTCCGATACCTTGAAAACCTAAACAACTTTTTTAACTTCTGTTTTTTTTCGCATTGACCCAGTATTTCAACTTATTGTATAATCAAAAGTTGCTTAACTGCTGATCTGTAAACGTAAAAAATAATGCGTTTAACCTTAACTCATCAATTAATTGCGTTTAAAAAAGCAATTCCTCAACGGCAACTCTGGATTTGTTTAGCTATTTTATGTGCATTTATTTTACTGTCGATTCGAGTCTCGGTTAATGAGAATTTAGCTTTAGACCAAATTTTAATTCAAGTTCCCCATCAAATTTTTCCTGATAGTTGGGATGATTTTTTTAGATTTTTCTATTTATTAACTGGGGTAAAAGGAACGGCGGTAATTGTGGCTTTAACCTTGGTCTTTTTAGCCTGGAAACGGTATTGGATTGAAGCCAAAGTGTTAGCCTTTTCCACCTTGGGAATTTTAATTTTAGTCGATAGAATTCTCAAGCCAATGATTGAGCGTAGTCGCCCTTTGGATCGACTCGTAAAATCTGTGGGTAGAAGTTTTCCTAGTGGTCATGCGACGGGGAATATTTTGTTTTATTTTCTTATAGCTTATCTTCTCGCAGAACGTTATCCAAAATCGACTCCCTATATTTATGGATTCGCTACAATCTGGTTAATAATTATTGGGTTTAGTAGCGTTTATTTAAGATGTCATTGGCCTAGCGATATTCTGGCAGGTTATGGTTTAGGCTATATCTGTTTAACGATTAGTTTAGCTTGGTTAAAAGTTTCCCGTGAAAATCAAAAATTGAGAGAATCATGAATAGTAAAAAATCAGAATTTAATTCATACTTTAAAACAATTTGGGAATCCTGGGAAAACTACCCTAAGCTGACTTGGGGCATTTCTATTTTAGGATTATTTTTGTTAAGTGCGATCGCATTTTTAAGTCATTTAGGCGATATTGGTTTAATTGATAAAACTGAACCGATGTTTGTCGAAGCCGCCCGACAAATGCACCTAACAGGAGATTGGATTACCCCCTATTGGAATGGGGAAACTCGCTTTGATAAACCGCCCTTAATTTATTGGTTAATAGTAATCGCTTTTCAAACCGTTGGAGTAAATGAATGGGGGGCACGATTACCTTCAGCCATAGCCGCAATATTATCTACCTTTTTAGTATTTTATACCCTGCGTTATTTCGGTGGGTTGATATCTTTAGAAACGGAATCTGCTCGCACCTGCTCCCCCTTCAATTCCACCCGTCTACGGGGGGATATAGGGGGGGGAGCGTGGTGGGGAATGGCAATGATGACCTTAAATCCGGCTTGGATTGCTTGGGGACGGGCGGGGGTTTCTGATATGCTTCTAGCCTCCTGTATGACGATTTCATTATTAGCATTTTTCTTAGCTTATGCTCAACCTAAAACTCGCCAACAAAAAGGCTGGTATTTTATATTTTATAGTTTTGCAGCTTTAGCAGTTTTAGCTAAAGGGCCGATTGGAATTGTCTTACCGATTTTGATTATTGGGGGGTTTCTGATTTATACAAAACAATGGCAAAAAGTTATCTGGGAAATGCAGTTAATTAAGGGAAGTTTGGTATTTTTAATTATTGCTGTCCCTTGGTTTGTTTTAGTGACTATGGCTAATGGTCAAGCCTATTTAAACACATTTTTTGGACATCATAATTTTGCACGCTTTACCAGTGTTGTCAGTAATCATCCTGGCCCTTGGTTTTATTATTTTCCAGTAATTTTAGTGGCTTTATTACCTTGGTCGGTGTATTTACCTATAGCAATTTATCAGGTTAAATTTTGGCAAATCCAAGATTGGCGATCGCAAGATCGGTCTCAACATTTGGGCTTATTTGCTCTATTTTGGTTGGTAATTATCTTTGTATTTTTTAGTCTTTCAGCGACGAAATTACCTAGTTATATCTTACCCTCGATTCCTGCGGGCGTGATTTTAATTAGTTTATGGGGAAATCAACAAAATAATATTGAGTCTGAACATCCTAAAATTTCTCTACCATTTTTAATCACAGGTTTTGTAAATATTCTGGTGTTGTTGATATTAGCGATCGCTAGTTTTATTAGTCCTAAATTAGTCGGAGATGATACCCCCAATTTTTCCCAATTATTAGAAAGCAGTCATTTAACAACGGTATCAGGAATTATCTGGTTGATTGCTAGTGGAATTACTCTCTATTGTCTGATTAAACCTCAATGGCGACGGGCAGTTTGGGCGGGAAATGCCCTAGGATTCTTTGCATTTATGGCTTTAGTAGCTTTACCTGTAGGTCAATTATTAGATACTCAACGACACTTACCCCTCAGACAATTATCAACCACAGTTCGTCAAGTTCATCAACCGAATGAACCCCTATTAGTGATTGGGGTCTTTAGACCTAGTTTGGTCTATTATACCCAACAAAACATAGAGTTTATGACCTATAATATTCAGCAAAGATTATTAAAATTATTTCCTGTAAATACTCCCGTTGACACGATTTTAATTATCACCAGACCCAAAGATATAGCTAAACTAGGATTACAATATTCTGATTATCAATTATTGCAGGATCAGGGAGATTATCAATTAATTAGAATTAAAGTAAAGGTATTATTAAAACGGTAAGATTGCTGAAGAAATCTTCCTTTCAAGCCTATCTTGCTATGGGAATAGACTTTCAGTACCACTACCAACCCCAAATTTGCCGGATCTGAAAAAAATTTTAGAAAAGGGGTGACAGGTTGAGGAAGCTGTGCTATATTAGTAAGTTGACTGCAAGATTAAACGCAGTGTTCATAAGCGGATGTGGCGGAATTGGTATACGCGCACGTTTGAGGGGCGTGTGGCTTTGTCCTTGCGAGTTCGAGTCTCGCCATCCGCATTATTATTTTCAACCCGGATCAATACCTTGACATATATATTTCAAAAGGGTAGAAGCGACAAAAAAAGCCAAATTCACAGGAACGGAATTTCCGATCATTTGTTCTAAATTGGTTTTAGTTCCCAAAAATTTAAAAGAATCGGGGAAGGTTTGAATATAACTCCGTTCTATAGTAGATAAAGGTCTGATAGTATGTAGATCAATATCTTGCGGATCACCACTATGGAGTTTATAGTTGGGTGGTATCGGACGATTAACTCCTCTAATGGTGGGACTGGGTTCATCAATAGAAAATATCCCTCGTCGAGCATAGCTTCTGGGATGTCTATAATAATATTGAAGATTTAATCTATCCCCAAGATAATCTCTAATTGTCATTGGTTTTTTGGATAAACCCAATTTTAATAAATCTACCAAAGCATTATTTTTACCTGCAAGTTCACCTATTAAAAAAAAACGCGATCGCGATTGGGGTGTATTACAAAAAGACGCATTTAAAACAATGGCAGATAAACCATAACCATTGTTCAAAAACTGCTCAGATATTTGTGTCAGAATCGGACTTTTAGTTATTCTTGGCACATTTTCCATAACAAACCATTTAGGTTTAATGGCACAAACAATATTAGCAAAGTTATAAGTTAAATTAGCTCTACTACCATTTATATTAAGTTTGCCAGCACTAGAAAAATCTTGACATGGGGGGCCACCAATGATCATTTCAGGAGCAAGTTGTTGGATAATTTTGATGGCTGCAACTTCATCTGTGAGGTCTTGTAAAATAGCTAAATGATCAAAATTTGCTTGATAGACCTCTAAGAAAACACGATTATTGTCAATGGCTGCTAATATCTCAATTCCTGCTTGCTGAAAACCCAGAGATAGACCACCACAACCACTAAATAAATCGACAGCAGTAATCATGAAAATAACTGTTTAAAATCGTTCTCCCATTAACCGTTGTCGCATTCCCTCGGCAATTTTTTGACCAAGATATTCAGGAATCAAACTTTCATTTGGCCCCAATAAATATAAAATTAACCGGGTGCGTCCCCGCCAAACTAACAAATTAGCATTCACCACCAATAAATCCTCCTGCCAAATCGCATACATAACTTTATAAAATAATCCCGGTTGGTTATCCGCTTCAATTAATAACGCCGGGAGATGAAATACCGGGTCAACATAAAATTCTGTGGCCACATCCTCTAACCCAGCATCCAGGTTAAATTCCACCGCCAACATTTCTTCCACCTCAAAATGTCCCGCCAAGGCTTCTCGCACGGCCCGACAAACATTTTCCGAGGTTTTATCCGTGAGAGCTTTTCCTCCACGAGAAACCACTAACTTAATAAACACCAACATCGGCGGATAAATTTGGCCATACAAACTCAGACTATGAATTGTCAAGCCATAGGCCGCCAAAACCCCAAAAATATCGCTGAGTAAAAATGATTGATTCCGATAGGAAAAATGGAGGACACTTTTGTTACTGTCCGGCTGAATTTCAATAACAGCCTGCTTGGTTTGGTAAACTTGATAGGCCAGTTTAAGATTTTGCAATTGAATTTCACTACTGACAAATTGCTCATAAAACTGTGGAAACGCCCGATTGAAGCGTTTTAGGAGTTCTAAAGTTGAGGATTTTAAGCCCGGAGCCATAATTGAGGTGAAGGTACGGGAGATATACTATCTAATACGTTCATTGAAAATCTATTACCTTAACTACGCCTGCATGGGTTTTTGGAAAAACTTGTTTAGCAGTTCAGAGTCCTCCTCCTCGTCCTCCTGCCAGGTGGAGTATGAGGGGTATGAGGGTGGAGGCGAGGAGTCCGTATCCCTAAACTCTCGCCCGTCATCAAGTAATAATGGTCGCATTTTTTTTAGTACCGATCGGGACATTGATTTATATGAATTGGAAGAACTTTGCAATGCAGTCGGTTGGTCTCGGCGGCCCCTGCGTAAAGTTAAAAAAGCCATTCAGTATAGTTTCCTTGTAGTTTCTATGTGGCAAATTCGAGGGAATCAGCGACGGCTGATTGGTTTTGCTAGGGCTACATCCGATCATGCTTTTAATGCTACGCTCTGGGATGTGGTTGTTCACCCAGATTTCCAGAATAAGGGTATGGGTAAAGCCCTGATGAAATTTATCATCAAAAAACTCCGTAGCGATGATATCAGCAACATTACTCTATTTGCTGACCCTCATGTTGTGGATTTTTACCGAAATTTGGGTTTTATATCCGATCCAGAGGGGATCAAAGGAATGTTTTGGTATCCAGATTAAGCCTGGGTTGGCGGTTGAGGTGTTGAGGTATGGAGGTGTGAACAAATAACTGATAACCGACAACAGACAACCGACCCTAGCTTCTTCTGAATCAATTTTGCAATTTTTAATCCAATTTGTGTAAATCTAGGTTATACTCAGAAAAGATTAAACGGGATGTAGCGCAGCTTGGTAGCGCGCCTGCTTTGGGAGCAGGATGCCGCAGGTTCGAATCCTGTCATCCCGATTCTAAATTTTAACTTGGTTTTGATTAGTCTTGATTCTTTTTGTCCATCCCGTGATCGGTGTGTTAGGATGGGTCATGTTTAAGGGGCAGGCTGACTTGGATTAAAATTTTCTCTGGTTGATATTTCTTGAGATTTTGGGGAGAAAAACAACTCCTTTATCGTCAGTGCAACTTATCGGTGGTCAACATGACCCGGGTTCTGTGTTTAGCGTTACTCCTACTGCATCCCCCTGGGTTCAGTGGTACACACTGCATCTGCAATCTAAAAAATATTTAATTCAAAATTTGGAAACATGATCAGATCAATTGTTCGTTTGGGCGCGGTATTGGGAGTTGTGGGCGGTACGTTTTTACTAAGTCCTGATTCGGGATTACGTTTATTTAGCTTGATTCCGGTGGGAACTGAGCCAGCTTATGCAATTCCAGAAAACCAAATTCTAGAAAAACTTCGTTCGATTCCAGTTTTTACGATTACTGATACCCAGGGAGCCCCTTTAGTTGCGACTGTACCCCAGGGAGATAAAAAAGCTGCGGTCGCGGGTGTGTTTATTAGTCGCACGGATGCTGTGGCCTTTATCGATCGCTTAAAAAGTCGTGACCCCAAATTGGCTTCGACTATTCAAGTCACCACGGTTTCCCTGGGGGAAGTATACCGGATGAGTCAACAAGGTCAGGGTTCGGCGGATGAAGTTCAGTTTGCCTACGTCCCGGTACAAAAACAAGTGGATTTAGCCAAGACTGTTTTACAAGAAAATGGACAAGGTGTAAGCGAGTTTAACGGTGTTCCGTTGTTTATTGCTAAGGGTGGGCCGGATAATGGCTATCTGACGATTCAAAATGGTAATGAACAGGTGATCCCAATGTTCTTCTACAAAGAGGATCTGCAAAATATGTTGACTCAATTTAAAACTCAACAGCCTGATTTAATCTCTAACGTAAAAATTGATGTGGTTAACCTGGAAGGGTTGTTGGATGCTTTGAAAAAAGATAATGACCAATTCTTAAATCGGGTTGTCTTGATTCCGCCTCGTGAAACTTTGGAGTATTTACAAAAAAATCAACCCGCCCCCGCCCCCGCCCCTCGTTAATTGAATCAATCCGAGGAAACTATCATGGGGGAAACGATATCGGGTTGGCAACTGCAAGGGTGGATTGAACAGGCTCATGCTGAATGTGCCGCCTTTGGGGTTTCCCCTAATGAAATTCACTGGTTTCTCCAAGAGTTAGGGGGTTTGGATCGGTTAACTCTACGTTTACAAGCCTTCAAACAACAACCTGCGATTCCCCTTCTAGTTCCTTGGTCGGAATTAACTCAACTGTGGCAACGACGCTTGACTGAGCGTATACCTTTGCAATATCTTGCGGGGAGAACTTACTGGCGTCATTTTACGTTAAAGGTGTCTCCGCAGGTTCTGATTCCTCGTCCTGAAACGGAGTTAATTATTGATTTAGCTGTATCTGCTATTGAAAATATTGATAATAGTGGGATTTGGGTGGATTTGGGGACGGGAAGTGGTGCGATCGCTCTGGGTTTGGCTGATAGTTTTCCAACGGCTGAAATTCATGGTGTAGATACCAGTTTAGAGGCTTTGGCGATCGCTGAATCTAACGCTGAAACCACAGGTTTAAGTAGCCGTATCCAATTCCATCACGGGTCTTGGTGGGAACCGCTACAATTCTTAAAAGGACAACTAACGGGAATGGTATCTAACCCGCCCTATATTCCCTCTGATATTATTCCGACTTTGCAACCGGAAGTTGCCCAACATGAGCCAACTTTAGCCTTAGATGGTGGTGACGATGGTTTTGATTGTATTCGCTATTTAGTAGAAACTGCTCCCCATTATTTGCGCCCTGGAGGGGTTTGGATTGTGGAAATGATGGCCGGACAAGGAGAAGGGGTTGCCAGGTTGTTAGAGGCTCAAGGAAGTTACTCTGGGATTAAAATTATTCCTGACTTAGCGGGATTTGATCGTTTTGTTATAGCTTATAAGAAAAACAGTGATCCATCGGTTGAAACCGTGGCTACACAAACAAAACCCGCCTGCGCGGGTTTTAAACCCTTGATCAATAGTCCGCGTAGGCGGACTTCGCTTGTGTAGCCACGATTTCAATCGCTGGATCTCTTCGTTATGATTCAAATCTATGGTTCAAGTCTCTGTTGATGCTCTAATTGATATGGCAATTGCTGGTGAGGGTGTGGTTAGTTTCCCAACGGACACTGTACCCGCTTTAGCCACCCGTCCCGATCGGGCGGAATTGATTTTTCAGACGAAACAAAGGAGTCAAGATAAACCATTAATATTAATGGCCGCCACACCGGAAACATTATGGCCTTATGTGAATGGGACAGTTGAAGAATTATTAGTTTGGAAAAGTATCGCCCAACAGTATTGGCCCGGAGCCTTAACTTTGGTATTACCTGCTTCTGAAAAAGTTTCTCCGGCAATGAATCCGGCTGATCCGTCTACAATTGGGGTAAGGGTTCCGAATTGTGTGATCGCTGAATCTATTTTAGCCCGCACTGGCCCGATGGCAACCACTAGCGCTAATTTATCAGGACAACCGCCCCTGTTAACAATGGCTGAAATTAATACTCAATTTCCCGATGTTTTCACGTTATTTTCCTCGGAATTTGATCCAACTATCATCCCATCAACTATTCCTTCAACGGTGGTAAAATGGCAAAGCAATGGTCAATGGAAAATTCTAAGACAGGGTAATTTAGTAATCAGTAATCAGTAAAGAATAAATACTAATCTGTTGATTAACTTCGAGATTTCAAACGGTTGATCAACTCTTAACTCTTACCCCCTAGCCCTGCTTGGAAAAGGGGGAAACTAATTACTGATTACTGAAGTTGACCAATAACTGATCAACTCCTACACTGATAACTGATAACTGATTACTGATAACTGAAATGGGTTGGAATGAATTTTTATATTTAGGTTTTGGGTTGGGGTTAGGGGTCGCCCTAAATCAGCTATGGCTGGGAAAAGGCAAAAAATCGCCCGACCCAGTTGGGACGGATGACCCCTTGAAAAATGTCGATTATCAACAGCAGGTGCAAACCCTATCTTATCAATTGAAACAAACTCAACTTGCCTATCATTCGGCGACGGAATTGAGTTTATTTAAAGCGGGGTTTTTGGCGCGGACGTCCCATGAGTTGCGATCGCCCCTTAGTAGCATGATTGGTACGTTACAAATAATTATTTCCGATCTCTGCGAGAACCCAGAGGAGGAGCGAGAATTTATCAATCTCACCCACACATCAGCGTTGAAAATGGTGAGATTATTAGATGAAGTGATTTCTGTGGCTAAAACAGAATATGGCACAGATACTATGGATATTCATGCCATTGGGTTAGCAAAACTCATGGATGAGGTAGAAGATTTAACCTGTATGCAGGCGGAAAATCGTAGTATTAGATTAAAAATTGATCCTCCTGATAGTGATATTTATGTGATGGCAGATTTACCTCGACTGCGACAAGTTTTAGTCAGTTTAGTGGATACTGCGATCGCTCAAATGACCGAGGGAAGTGTGAATGTTTCTGCACATCCTTCTCCCGAAACGGGATTTGTGCATATTTGGGTTGATGATCAACGTCCGGTTAGTGCTTGGAGTGAGTCTTGGGATTTATTAAAATCCACATTAGATATTGATCAACCTCCGTTTGAGCAAGGAACTTTATCCCCAGGAATGCGGCTGTTGATGAATCAAACTTTATTGAGTTTAATGAAGGGTCGTTTAGAAATTTTAGCGATTCCTTCTGAGGGAGAAGATTCTAATTTTAATCGGACTCAATGTTCGATTCCCTTAGCAAAACCCTAACTGAATTAGAGACACGGCTTAATTCTTGTCAGCTATTAATATATTTTTGTTACCCCAATTGCTTAATTTTTAAGCCTTTTCCAGAACCCCTATACCTTTTAGCCCCCTTGTAAACCGTCAGCAATATTACTTTAAACTATCCTATCTCTAAAAAAGTTGCCAGTATTTTTTGAATTAGCCCTCCCCTAAAGTTAAAATCTCTAGGGGAGGGTGTTTTGGTTTGGGAAGTTGTGATAGATTAGTCGGTGCTGGATCTGATCGAGATTATGGTTTGTTCCCTGACCCAACCTCAGAATACTTTTACTAACTCCGTGCAACGTTTCAAACGCTATGGGTGGGCGACATTGCTGATTTGGTTCTGTCTGGTTGCCCCGGCCCAAGCCCAATTATTATTGCGGGTCGCTATTAAAGACGGTGCGAATCAGGTTAAAGTCGGTAGCACCACCCAGGCTGTTGTCCGAGATGGCAATGGTAAAGTCCTAGGGGAGTTGGCAGCGATGGGAGGCGGTGTCGCCCAAGCCAAAGCCGGACAGGTCGCCCTGGGCAACTGGCAAGGTTCCCAACTCTGGATTGACCCCAGCAATGGGGGGAATGTGTGGATAGGTAATGGTTGGTATCGAGGACGGGTGTTATTAGTGCCTCGGAATGGCGGTTTAACGGCGATTAATTATGTTGATTTAGAAGAATATCTCTATAGTGTTCTGGGGGCGGAAATGGATAGCGGATGGCCCCAGGAAGCCCTGAAAGCTCAGGCGGTGGCGGCGCGAACCTACGCTCTCTACAGACGTCAACGCAGCAATGGGGTTTTTGATGTTGGAGATGATCAAAATTCCCAGGTCTATAAAGGTTTAATTACTGAATCCACGGGAACTCTGGCGGCGGTGAATGCGACCAGGGGACAGGTTTTGACCTATAACGGTCAAGCCATTTTGGCGGCTTTTCATTCGGCTTCTGGGGGACATACCGAGAACGTTGAGGATGTCTGGAATGAACCCTTACCCTATTTACGGGGAGTCCCAGACTTTGACCAAGGAACTCCGGTATTTGAATGGACAAAAACCTTCTCACAAACGGATTTAAGTAAACGGATTTCTGGTGTCGGGAATATTACGACGATGACTCCGCAACGGACTTCGGCCTATGGTAGTATTCTGGCGATGAAAGTAGTTGGGGACAAAGGGGCGCGAGTGATGAGTGGGGATGATATTGCCTCAGCCCTGGGACTTCGTAGCACCCGGTTTCAAGTGAATCGAAAAAGTGGGACGACCAGTTTTCAAGTCACGGGTCGTGGCTTTGGTCATGGGGTGGGTTTAAGTCAATGGGGGGCCTATAATTTGGCTCGGGGTGGATACAATTATCAACAAATTCTAGCCCACTATTACCGCAATACGACCTTAGCAAAAATTGATGTTCGCTAACCGTAGTGAGTCCTTCAGGACTCTCTTATGATATTTAAAGATGGGGAATAAGCCCTGAAGGGCTTACAGGTAACGACCGAGAAAGCCCACGACTTAAGGCGTTGGGATGAATCGGACTGTCTATGCGCGGGGCAGTCAAGATTAATTAATTGTATGTTATACTATTAATACTAACACCAAGAAATAAATGCTGGTACTAGAAGTAAAGTTGAGCGGAAAAAATTGGCAGTATGAGGCACTGGATGAAGCTATTCGTACTACTAATTTTGTTCGTAATAAGGCTTTAAGGTAATGGATGGACAATCGCGGTGTTAGCAAAAACGACCTGCAAAAACTTTGTGCCACTTTAGCTAAGGAATTTGAATGGGCTAAAAAACTTAATTCTCAAGCTAGACAAGCTGCTGCTGATCGAGCTTGGATGGGAATTTCTCGGTTTTATCAAAACTGTCAAAAACAGAAACCCAAATGTCCTAATTGTGGATTAGCTGAACATCGGGATTTAAACGCGGCAAAAAATATTTTAGCCAGAGGATTAGGATTAAAAAATACGGTGGGGCACACCGAAATTTCTACGCTTGAGGAGACTGAACCTCTGGCTAGTTCTGAGCAATCAGAATTGGTTAAGTGCGGTCATTGATTCAAGAATCCCATCGCCTTTAGGCATGGGAGTGTCAATACGGGATACGGATTAAATCTTCATCTCCGTGTCATATCTTTGCCACAGTAACGTCATATTCACCCTGTAACTTAAAGAATATCGGGGTAAAGCACTAAACAGTTCTACTCCCATAAATCCTTATAGATAGAGGTATTACAATGAAATCTGATTTTGATGCTTTAAATTCTCCCCTAGAGTCTTCTCGGTTGGAATGGACGGAAACACCCCGTCCGACTCAACGCCCGAGAACTCAATCTTTAACATCTTTATCTTTAGTTTTATTAGGGGTAGGGGCAGGAATCGCTGGGATGTCTATTCTGCCTCAACTCCAACGCCCTCAACCCAGCCCCCCGACGGTGACATCCCCCGTACCCCCGACCGCCCTCCCCGCCCCGGTCAGTGCCAAGCAGGGGACAATTGCTACTCCTGACCTGGTGGCTTCCGTGGTACAGCATTTCGGGCCGGCTGTTGTCCGAATTAATGCGACCAAAACCGTTGAAAATCAGATGCCACAACAGTTTAATGATCCCTCGTTTGAACGTTTCTTTGGTTCTCAAATGCCCAATGCTCCTAAACAGGAAATTGTTCGGGGTTCCGGGTCAGGATTTATTGTTAATTCCAATGGTAGAATTATTACTAATGCTCACGTTGTGGATGGGGCAACAAAGGTATCGGTTGTATTAAAAGATGGTCGTCAATTTGAAGGAAAAGTAGTTGGTACTGACCCGGTAACGGATGTTGCTGTGATTGAAATTCAAGCGGATAATTTACCGACTTTAACTATTGGTAATTCTGAAACTTTACAACCGGGGGAATTAGCGATCGCTATTGGCAACCCATTAGGATTAGATAATACTGTAACTGTTGGTATTATTAGTGCTACAGGTCGTTCGGGAAGTGAAGTTGGCATTCCCGATAAACGAGTTAGTTTTATTCAAACCGATGCCGCTATTAATCCGGGTAATTCTGGTGGGCCGTTACTGAATCAAAAGGGTGAGGTAATTGGGATGAATACCGCCATTATTCAAGGCGCCCAGGGCTTAGGATTTGCGATTCCGATTAATCAAGTTCAACGCATTGCGGATCAAATTTCTACCACTGGAAAAGTTGAACATCCCTATTTGGGAATTCAAATGGTCACGCTTTCTCCTGAAGTCAAAGAAAGTTTAAATCAAGATCCCAATAGTCCGATTAGTGTGAATGAAGATCAAGGAGTTTTGATTGCCAGAGTTATGCCCAATTCTCCCGCCCATCAATCAGGATTACGCGCTGGAGACGTGATTATTCAAGTGGATAATATCGCAGTTACTAAAGCCGATGAAATCCAACAAATTGTTGAAAATGTAACCGTAGGAAGTCAGTTAAAAATGCAAATCAAACGTCAAGGTCAACCCCTAAATTTAGACGTAAAAACCGGAGCTATCCCCATTAATCAGTAATCAGTAAACTGTATATTCTAGCCAGTGAGGACACTGGCACTACAAGGATTGTACGATTATTCATGAATTAGTCTTAGTAGCTTAAATCCTTGTAGTGTGAGCGTCCTCGCTCACTAATATACTTTGGCAGGAATACTTTTAGATATTTACTAATTGCTGATAGGATCATGAACCGTAACTAATTTTGTTCCATCGGGAAAAGTGGCTTCAACCTGTACGTCATGAATCATTTCAGGAATCCCCTCCATAACATCTTCTCGCCTTAAAATTGTTTTTCCATAACTCATTAATTCCGAAACCGTTTGTCCTTCCCTTGCTCCTTCCAAAATAGCAGCCGTGATATAAGCAACAGCTTCTGGATAGTTTAATTTTAGTCCTTTTTCTTTGCGTCTTTCTGCTAATAAAGCAGCCGTAAAAATCAACAACTTATCTTTTTCTTGCGGGGATAATTGCATAGATTTATGTTAATAATTTTTCAAGGATTAAAGTTGCCAGACGCGGGGTTTGACAATTGATTTTCCCGTATAATTTTGACGGAGCAACTGCCAAACATCCGTAAACCAGTTTATCACCTCTTGGGTAGAATTTCCCCGATAGCGACAGAGTAATCCTGATATTAATTGCGTCACTCCAGCTTGACTAGAAGTTTCTCGCTGCGACCACAATTGTCTGATATTTTTCACAATATCTTCAGAAACAGGTTGTCCCACCCAAGTTAAGGTGGCAATTACAGGTTTTCCCCCCAAACCATGGGGACTATTCAATATTTCTTCATTCGCAATAAACCCCTGTCGATCAACCCAAACTGGACAGCCATTCTGCCAAATTTCCGTACAGGATTTCCATTGTCCTTGGTTGAATATTTCTCCCCTAGCTGTACGTCCAAACCGGGTAATTTCCCATCCCAAATAACAAGCATTCGGGGCTAAATTCACTCGAAGATTTTGACTAAAAATAGCTCCATTAAAGATAATCATTTCCCTGGGAATAAACTCTAAATAGGCTTGTTCTTGGATTTCAATATTAATAGTATTTTGGACGGTCTCTCCCGAACTTCGATAAATTTTACTGGCTGCGGGAGTAGTTAATAAAACCTGGGTTTCCGGCTGTAAATTAATGGTTTGGGATAGGCGATCGCCGCCTACCATTCCTCCGGCAGTATGTAATATTATACTATGGCAAATCTCCTGACCTTCAGGATAAAAAGAACGCTGAATCTTTAATGGAGCTTGACTATAGGCTTTAACTAACTGAGTAGAATTATTGATTTTTTGATAATCTAACTCTAATATTCCTTGCCATTGCGAGGGATTAATTTCTAAATTTTTCATAAAAGTAGTAAGCCCTTTAGGGCTTCTTCAAGTTTTTATCGTTACCAAACCAATAATTATACATCGTTATTAATATTAGTTTTTACTATTAAATCTAGGGAACAAAGAAAGCCCTGAAGGGCTTACTACGGGATTAAGTGGGATTTAATAAATTTGATGATAGCATCTAATCCTTGTTGGGTTTTTAGGTTTGTAAATACAAAGGGTTTGTTTCCTCGCATTTTTTTCGCGTCTCTTTCCATGATGCCTAAATCTGCACCGACTAAGGGCGCGAGATCAATTTTATTAATTACTAATAGATCGGATTTGGTAATTCCTGGGCCACCTTTACGGGGAATTTTATCTCCGGCGGCTACATCAATAACGTAAATAGTAATATCCACTAATTCTGGGCTAAAGGTAGCGGCTAAATTATCCCCACCACTTTCTACAAATAACAAATCTAAATGATTAAATTTGGTTTCTAATTGTTCAATAGCTGCTAAATTTAATGAAGCATCTTCCCGAATAGCTGTATGGGGACAACCTCCGGTTTCTACCCCTAAAATGCGATCGCTTTCTAAGGCTTGGGAATTAACTAAAAATTGAGCATCTTCTTGAGTATAAATATCGTTTGTAACTACCGCTAATTGATAGGAGGTTCGCATTTGCTTACACAAAACATCAACTAAGGCTGTTTTTCCCGAACCTACTGGCCCAGCAATTCCAACTCGTAAACCAGACATAAAATTAAAACTAAAATTACCCATATTAATTATAGCATAAATTTAATAAAATCAACTTCTAAATAATCGACTATATTGGGTTTCATGGGCCATGCTTGCTAATGCTAACCCCCAATTACAACTCACTAAATCCTCATCTTCTAATTGTAAAATAGCTGTAGCTGTTGATTCTATTTCCGGGTGTAATTGTAAGAGTAAAGTTTGACCCATAGTTTGACCTAAAGGAATTAGTTTTACCCCAGCATTAATTAAATTAGTCGCCCAACTATAGAGATATCCCAGTAAAGCATTTTTGAGATCAAGATCCCAATATACTGCACCTAGTCCAAATGCGATCGCATAATTACAAGGTTTGCCCACTTTTTCCGTCCAATCTTTCAGATCAGGTAATTCTAAATCTGTTTGTTTTACCTTTTCCAAATTAACTAAAAGCTGGATTAAAGTATTTCCCATCTGCCAACTTTGTTGTCGAAATTCCGATGTTTCTTTCGCCGCCGTTGACCATTGATTCCAATAACTAAATTGGTGATAATCTTGATTAATCACACAGCGATAAGCCCGAACCATTAAGGCAGCTTCTAACCGAATTGCGCCATAATTCAAGTCTTGAATTAACCACTGTAATAAACTAGAATGATCAGTAATAACTTGAGTTTCCACTAAGGTTTCTAAACCTTCAGAATAACTATAAGCACCCAAAGGTAAAGCCGGACTTGAAAGTTGTAATAAATTTAAAATCATTATTCGTAATTCGTAATTATTAATGCTCGTGTCCATAAGCTCCCCGTTCAGGATAAAAAGGAGCAATTTCTTCTTGAATTGTTAATCCTTGATGCACTAACATTGAAGATAGTACAGGATCGGGGGAAAATCGTAAATAGTCGGAGGTAATTTCTAACCGAACATGACGATTTCCTAAATGATAAGCCGCTTTTAATAAATCGAGGGAATGGTTAGCCCTGACTGTAATAATAGGTTCAGGTTTAGCAATCACTTTTGCCCAAATATCTTGAGCATCAGAGGTTAATAAATCCCCCGCTTTTAAAACTATTCCCCTAGGAAGACGAAGATAATAGGTTTTACCCTCTAAGGTTTCAATATATTGACGGGTTTTTGTGCGTTCTTCTGCGGTTAGAGCCAGATTAACTGTAACCTGTTGATGCTCTTTCTCTGGAATTAATTGCGTAAAAATAATCATAATTGTAGGTGATTAGAACTAATAGAATAAAGTTTAAATCAATCTATTAATAAATTCCTCGTTGTTGTGCTTGAGCACCGATTTCAAGAAGGGCTAAAGCCCAACAACTTTTATATCACAATAGGTTATGCCTTCAGATAGATGAATTTAGGCCAGAATTTTAGGTACATTTAATTTAATCATCTCATCTAAATCAATTCGTTTTTAATTGGGATAAACTTTGGTAAAAATTTATGAATAATCGACCTTTAAATCAGCCCCATTCTAATCGGGATAATCCTGACCCAGTAAGGGATGAATCTATTCGTCAAAATGAAAGAACTAAAGTTAATAATGACATAGCTTGGAGTACCATAATTGGCATAGGAATTGCTGTATTATTATCACTGGGAATTGGTTTTCTAGTTTGGCCTAGTTTATTTAAACCCGATGACTCCAAAGCTCCAACCGTAGGGCCAGGACAATCGGAACTTAATACTCCCAAAACTCAAACCCCAGGGCGAGATACGGTAATTATTGAGAAAAATCGAACTCAAGTTGTTCCTGTTCCCGTGCAAGTCCCCCAACCTAAGCCCAATGTTAACGTAACAGTTCCTCCGGCGGCTCCTCAAGCTGCTCCTAATGTTAATGTAACAGTTCCTCCGGCGGCTCCTCAAGCTGCTCCCAATGTTAATGTAACAGTTCCTCCGGCGGCTCCTCAAGCTGCTCCCAATGTTAATGTAACAGTTCCTCCGGCGGCTCCTCAAGCTGAACCCAAGAAGGACGAAGTATTACCAGAAACCAATTCTAGTCCCACTTCTGAGCCTTCTCCCCCAGCGTCTGGAGACACCAATGGGTCTGGAAATTAAGTAATGGGTAATGGGTAATGGGTAATGGGTAATGGGTAATGGGTAATGGGTAATAGTAAAGAAAGGATTATAATGGAGAATTGTCTAAATTCAATCAGATTCAATGAGTCCAGTAATGGTTAATGCAGGTTTGTCTCCGATTCGGGTAGGAATTTTAGGATTTGGCGGGCTAGGACAGGCAGCAACAAGGGTTTTAGCCCCAAAACAGCAAATGCAGTGGGTGGCTGTGGCCGATCAGAAGGGCTATGCTTATGATGGGGAGGGACTGAACCCGAATCGCTGTATTGAGATATATCAAGCTCAAGGGTCGGTGGGATATTTAGAAACCCATGGAGTTTTGAGTAGTAACAGTATTGAAGATTTAGTTAAAACCGCCCCAGGGGTTGAAGGATATTTTCTGGCTTTGCCGAATTTACCTAATGATTTTATGGCTAGTGTGGCTAAAACCTTTATTCGGTTGGGATGGCGAGGGGTATTAGTCGATGCGATTAAACGGACGAGTGCCGTGGAATTATTATTAGAACTCAAAGATGAGTTACAAACCGCCGGAATTACCTATATGACCGGATGTGGAGCGACACCTGGGTTATTAACAGCAGCAGCCGCCCTCGCCGCCCAAAGTTATACAGAAATTCACAACATTAAAATTACTTTTGGAGTCG
This sequence comes from Planktothrix agardhii, assembly GCF_904830935.1. Classification (NCBI taxonomy): domain Bacteria; kingdom Bacillati; phylum Cyanobacteriota; class Cyanophyceae; order Oscillatoriales; family Microcoleaceae; genus Planktothrix; species Planktothrix agardhii. The sequence continues at coordinate 4,578,310 of NZ_LR882952.1, read as the reverse complement.
GGATTGCTAATTGGGAAGCCTATCGCGCTACTATTCGAGAAGATATTGGTCATTTACCCGGATATACGGTTGAACAAGCTAGAGCGATGACCGATGCAGAGATAGAAGCCTTGTTAGCAGAAACGGGGGGCTTACTGACCTTGGAAAATATGGAACACGCCGATGATATTATGTTAGAGTTGGCGGGTATTTGTTCACGCGATCGCGTTACCGTGGGTGGAATTGTGGATACTCGCAACCCCAAAAAACCTTTAAGTACAAATGTTCAAATTACCGGCCGAACTTTTGAAGGGAAAGTTTCAACCCATACCTTTACTTTAGGGGATGAAACCAGTATGGCAGCTAATGTTTGTGGGCCAGCTTTTGGCTATTTAAAGGCAGGAATTCAGCTTCATCGTCGAGGGATTTACGGTTTATTTACGGCGGCGGAAATTATGCCTCAATTTGTTAGTTAATATTCAATAAAAAGCGATCGCTAACTTTAAAAAAACTCAGGGAGATTAAAATTCTACCTGAGTTAAAACTGTATTTTTTGATGTTTATTAATAGATAAATGCACCCGGTACTCTGATTTTGATAGTAATTTTATTGTTTGGATATACAATTGATTAAATCTTGTAACTACAGCCTGAATTGGAGTTATCTATTTCTTAAATAAAGTAGCGGCATGATGAGTACCGCTACTATTTGGATAAGATGAAGGTTGAGGGTCTCAACAGTGTGAGACAGATATTAATGCAATTTTTGAGTGGTTTGGGATGACTAATTTAATCATCGTTTTCTTAGTTAGATTGACGACGACGGGAAGCCAACATTCCACCAAAAGCTAAACCTAAACCAACTAATGTGGCGGGTTCGGGAACTTCAACGGGTTTGATGATTTCTACAGAGCTAACAAAAACATCGCTTTTACCATTATAAATTCCTTGAACGTGCATTCCGATTTTTAACTGATTAGACTTTAAGCTACTGATCACTGAGTCAAAGTTACCATCAAACAGTAAGCCTAATGCTTCTTTTTGATCAACTCCGGCTTGGTTAGCACCTTGTTGGGTTGATGCAAAACCAAAGCTGTCCACCCAATTTGTAATAAGATTAGATTGAGCTAAATCTTTATTAGCAGTATCTAGGGCAAAACTAACAGAATTTCCAGCATCAGGATTCAAAATATTGAAACTAGGTGCCAAAGCACTGAAGTTCAGTAAATTACTAGCATCAGAAAATTTAATCTGGCTAATAAATGAACTTGATACTGTACCTGTATTTTTAAACTGGAACAGAACTTTGTTGTTACTGGTTTTGCTGACATCAAAATTAAATTGGCCAACAAGATTATCTCCAACTGTGTCGCCACCTAAGACATTGCCAAATCCAAACGTGAAAATGTTGGAACCTGCACTAGAAGTTGTGGAACCTGTACTTAAAGTTGTGGAACCTGTACTGGAAGTTGTTGTTGTGGAATTTGTTGGAGTTGTTGGAGTTGTCTGTTGATTATTTCCATTTCCATTTCCATTTCCATTTCCATTTCCATTTCCATTTCCTGCTTGTGCAGGTGCTGCAACCAAGGAAACTGCAACTCCAGTAGCTAATATAGTAGAACCAATAATTTTAGATAGTGTGTTTTTCATCTCAGCCTCATCCTTTATATTTTATAGCCTGGGGTAGAAACAAGGGGATTGAACTTAGGCGTTCTTGGTCTCTTTGTCCTACCCTGTTACCAATATTACGCAATTAGTTTGGGGTTGTCTATAGGTTTTTGTAAATATTGGTTATTTTTACCGAAGGTTTACAGTGGGTCGGTACAAATATAAAGGGATGATGAAATTAGCTAAAAAAACCTTTCTATCGGATGTGTGGACTTTATATCTACCTAAAATAAAAATGGATTTTTGAGGATAAAAGCCGTGATTTTGATCACAAGATTCCGTACAAATATATCCGTATGTAGGTAGCAAATTACACTTAATCTTCTGCAATATCCGCAGAAAACGAAGATCAGCATCAAGTTTTTGACCGTCGGAGCTTTTTTGGGCTTTAAATGGGAAAACTGAAACCTTGAAGGGGAATTTGTTGTTGAGATGGACTTAAGCCTTTAGATTGTAGAAGGACGCCAAAATTGCCTAAACCCATAGGATCAATTAGAGAGTGTAAGCATTCTCGTCTTTGTAATATTTCTGAAATAGAATAGTTTGAGGGTTGGGATAGGGCGGAAATGCGATCGCCTAACCCTAACGCCATTAAAAATAAAGCCTGTTGTGTAAACCCAACGCCATCAATTCCCCAGTCTTTCCCATAAAGTTGTAAGGCGGTAAAGTTAACATGGGCGGTGATATCCTGGCGACCAATATTCAGATAGGGATCGTTATGATGACTATGTTGATAATAACATTGTAGGGTTCCTTCTTTGCGACTGGGAAGGTAATATCGTTGGGCGGTGTAACCATAATCAATTGTTAAAATAAAGCCTTGATTCAGTTTGGTCACTAGGGTTTTGATCCAGTCTAGGGCAGCTAAATTAACTTCTGTTCGATATCTTTCTGGGTAAGAATTAGAACATAAATCAATATCAATTAATTTAAAATAATCTGTGATCTTTTCGGTAGAAAGTTCGGCGATGATTTCCTTAAATTTTACTTCTGAATCTAAGGTAATATAAATTTCTTGAAGCTGTTGATCCTGAACTATAATTTGATGAACGGGAAAAGCATCTACTAATTCATTAGAGAAAAAACAACCGATAATATTATTATTTGGAATATCCTCAAGGTCACACCATTGAATTGATATTGAAGCAGCTAGGGTTTTTTTGAGTTGGTGTTGTTGTTGAGCTTTGAGAAAATTAGATTTTTCGATAATAATATAATTTAAACATTGAAAAAAGTCAGGATATTTTTTTTGTAAATATAATAGAATATCACTAGCTAATATTCCTTGTCCTGCGCCCATTTCTACTAAAGTAAAGGCGTTAGGACAATCCATAATTTCCCAGATTTGGAAAAACTGTTCTGCTAACATTTCCCCAAAATCCGATCCTAAATATGGAGAGGTAACGAAATCTCCTTCTGCTCCTAATTTGGGTTTATTAATGCTATAATATCCATATTCTGGGTGATATAAAACCCAGTTCATATAATCAGCAAAAGTAATTCTATTTTGGGAATTTTCCTTGATTTTTTGAGCAATAAAATTACATAAATTCCGATTGTTTTCATATTCCATAACAAACAATTATTCATAATATTAATAAATTCCTCGTTGTTTTACCGTTGTTGGGCTTTAGCCCTTCTTCAATGAGTGCTGAAGCACAACAACAGCTTAACAACGCATTAGGGTTGATACCGAATATTAGCATCTTTTAAGCGGTTTAATGCTTCTCCCAAGCGATCGCAATCTGCCACTAAACTAATTCTAAAATAGCCTTCTCCACCGATACCAAAGGCATTTCCAGGGGTAAAAACCACACCTGTTTGTTGTAAGACTGTGAGAGCAAAATCCGTGGAATTCATCCCCTCTGGACAGGGAACCCATAAATACATTGTAGCTAAGGTTTTAGGCACATTCCAGCCCAATTCTGCTAACCCTTTAATCAGGAAATCTCGCCGGGTGCAATAGCGTTCTTGAACTTCTTTTAAATAGGAATCGGGCAAATTCAAAGCAGTTTCCGCCGCCGTTTGTAGTGCCGAAAATACCCCGTAATCTAAATTAGTTTTTAAGGTTCTTAACCCTTGTAAAACCTTGGAATTGCCCACCGCAAAACCAACTCGCCAACCTGCCATATTATAGGTTTTAGACATAGTATGGAATTCTACCCCGATTTCTTTTCCCCCAGGAATTTCTAATAAACTCGTAGGTTGATAACCGTCAAAAGCTAATTCGGCATAACATAAATCATGAACTAGCAGAATTTGATATTTATGGGCAAAGGCAACAATTTCCTCAAAAAATTCCCTGGGAGCGGTTGCACCCGTGGGGTTACTGGGATAATTAAAATAGAGAATTTTAGCTTGTTCAGCAACAGAATCAGGAATAGATCCTAAATCAATTAGCCAGTTATTTTCCGGTTTCAAAATAATAGAATGAACCTTTCCCCCGGCAATTATTGGCCCCCGAAAATGCACGGGATAGGAAGGACTAGGAACTAACACCAGATCCCCCGGATTAATATAAGCTAAAGCCAAATGACCTAATCCTTCTTTTGACCCTAATAGGGGTAAAGCTTCGCCATTGGGATCGAGGGAAACACCATAACGTCGGTGATACCAATTAGTAATTGCTCGTCTAAAATTAGCCGTTCCTTCAAAGGGTGGATAGCCATGATTTGCCGGATTTTTTAATGCTTCAATTGCCGCTTCAACAATCGGTTCAGGTGTGGCCCCGTCAGGATTTCCCATACCTAAATCAATTAAATCTAAGCCCTGTTGACGGGCGTTGGCTTTCAATTCATCTAAACGGGCAAAAACATAAGGAGGTAAGGCTTGTATCCGGTCAGCAGGGCTAATCCAATCTAATGTCATTGGTCGATTATGTGAGGTTAAAATTAATGTCTTCAGTAGAAGAAAAAAGTGATTCTTTATTTTCCCCCGATCAGGTCTGCTTTTTTCCTTCCCTTCTCAATTCTTAATTCTGATATCGCAACCGCCAAGGCAGTTAGGACACCAGACGGATCTTGTAACCCAGACAGTGAAGTATTTTCCCCCCAAGCCCCCCGTGCACGGGGGGTTTGGGGGGGCTGTTCCGGTGTTCCCTGCTATATCGCCATTTGTCTAGGATTCTGGGTAAGAGTCTTTGGTCTTCCCCATTCGTAATTCGTAATTCGTAATTCGTAATTCCCCTGGGGCTGTAGTTGATACCATTGCCGCCATTAACTGTTCTGGAACTACTTTAAACGGTAAACGGTGAATATCAGAACGTTCATTACAAGCAACGTCGGCGGCTTGTCGCAGTTCGGCTAAGGTGATTTTACCCATTCCCAAATCATTCAGGGTTTGGGGTAAACCTAAATCGGTGTAAAACTTTAATAATTGTTGTCTAGCAGTGGCCGCGAGTTGATTGCCCTGTACCATTTCTTCTAAACGCAGTTGTACTAAAATTCCAAAGGCGACTTTTTCCCCGTGTAAAGTCCCGTGACTAGCCGCAACATGGGTTAAACCATTATGAACCGCATGGGCCGCAACGGTGCGACATTGGGCGCCACCAATACCGCCAATCACTCCGGCTAGTAATACCGTCGCATCGACAACTTCCCGCCAAGTTTCGCCACCGTTGTCTTGTAAGGCGGTTAAGGATTTTTGTAATAATATATCTCGCAAGACTCGCGCCTGTTGTACCGCAGCAATCATGAAGGTTTGATCGGAATGTCCACTACTGACACTGGCTTCATACCATTTAGCGATCGCATCCCCAATACCCGCCACTAACATCCGTTGGGGGGCGGTTTGAATTAAGTTATAGTCCAAAATCAATAAATCAGGACACCGGGCTAAACTAACATCATATAAAAAAGCCCCATCCTCGGAATAAACGTTAGAGAGGGCTGTCCAAGCGGCGCAGGTCGCCCCAGAAGTGGGAATGGTAACGATCGGGAGATGACATTGATGGGCGATCAGTTTGGCCGCATCCAGGGCTTTTCCGCCCCCCGTCCCGATGATAAAATCGGCCTTATGGTTGCTAACGGCTTGACGTAGGGCGGTTAAGCTGGTTTCGCTACAGTCAGCCCCATAGTAGATTTGAGAATATTGGAGTTGATGACGTTCTAAAATGGGTTGTAGGGCTTGAACAGTCAGGGGTAAGGAGCGATCGCCACCAATGATTAAGGGCCGTTGACCAAAGCCTGCGATCGCCTCTCCTGCTTGTGTTAAGGCGTTATTGCCGCGTAAAACTTGGGCTGGGGCAATATTTAAACTCACAACCGAAGTGGATATTAGATTCTGGGTTGAGGCGGTTTGAGGCATGGCAAGTTTAGTCAGTGGTGCTAAATCCCTGATTGTAGCGTATTGTTCCCAGATTTGACTAGAGAGTTACCAATTTTGTAGACCGTTTTTGATTATAGATTGCTTCCCCACTCCAAATATATAAATAAATTCTAAGCTATTCTATAATCAGTAACAGCGAGAGAACAAAATGACAATCTTTCAACCCCCATCAGAAACACTTCCACTGTCTAGTTTGTATGATCAAGATTTTTATTTATGGCTTGAAAAAACAGTTAATTTATTAAGGACAGAAAATTTTTTAGAACTGGATCGAGATAATTTAATTGAAGAATTAGAGAGTATGGGGAGGAGTGATAAACGAGCGATCGAGAGTAATTTACGAGTTTTGTTAATGCACTTACTCAAATATCAATATCAACCTGAACGCCGTTCTAATAGTTGGCTGTCTACGATAATAGAACATCGAATTAGAATTAGTAAAGAGTTGAAAGCCAGTCCTAGTTTAAAGGGATATTTTGAACAAATTTTTGATGAAACCTATCAAGATGCTAGAATATTAGCATCTGTGGAAACGGGTTTATCATTAGATGTTTTTTCGTTAACTTGTCCCTTGACTTCTGAACAGGTACTTGATCGTGATTTTTTGCCTGAAAGTTAAGCGATCGCACCCTCTTAATTTTAGAATTATAAAAAATTATCTATAGCATCTCTTGTTTTATTTTGCACCTAGCCAAAAGTTTAGTTTATTCCCTATCCTGATTGTGATCTGAATTAAAAAATACATTGACAATCATTAATTGATGTGTTAAACCGTTACTAGCCAGATATAAAAAATGGACATAAATAATTTTTATTAATTGATGAATAACAATGATGCTGTTAAGACAATTCTGATTCTAGCTGCTAACCCAACTAATACGTCTCGGTTGCGATTAGAAGAAGAAATTCGGGAAATTGATGAAGGATTACGACGGGCAAATCAACGACATCAGTATAAATTAGAACAGAAATTAGCAGTCCGTTCTCGTGATTTTTATCGGGCAATATTAGATTATCAACCGCAAATTGTTCATTTCTGCGGACATGGGGCAGGACAGGATGGAATTGTCCTCGAAGATGATACGGGAAAAATGGTCTTACTGGAGACAAAAACCCTCGCCAGTATGTTTAAATTATTTGCCAAAAAAAGTGTTGAATGTGTGATTTTAAATGCTTGTTATTCAGAAGTACAAGCCGAGGCAATTAGTCAATATGTTGATTATGTATTAGGGATGAAGAAAGCGGTGGGAGATAAAGCCGCCGTTGCCTTTTCCGTCGCTTTTTATGATGCTCTAGCCGCCGGATATGAAGTCGAAGAAGCCTACGAGTTAGGCCGTTCGCAGATGATGAGTTTTTTAGAACAGGAAACTCCTGTTTTTAAGAAAAAACCCTTAATTCCGACTCTGATTAATACAGATATTCCGGTTTTTGATGATGTTATTCCCCCGAACCCGTATCAAGGATTAGCAGCTTTTGAGGAAGAAGATGCCGACTTCTTTTTTGGGCAAGAAAACTTTATTAATAAATTATTTGAATTCTTAGAATTACCCGCCTTAGACCAAGAACGAAGAGGATTTGGAACTCAGCCACCGACTAATTCCTTGGAGAAATTATTAGCGGCTGTTGTGGATGAAAATAACCCAACGCGAAAGGTTACAATGGCGGTAGATGCCAGTGAGGAATGGACAACGGAAAAGGTAGAATTTGTGTTAAAAAAAAGCTAGTTTTGTTTGATAGCAGGAGACAGGGGAGAGGATGCTGAAACCTAGATGGTGAATTTTTTTCCTTCCAATTAAGCTGTTCCCTGCTATATTTGCCCTGATTTTATTAATCGCACAACCTGGGACTAGATTATAAGTTGGCGTTATCACCAGAAGGACGCGAGAACCGTTTTCCCTAGCAATAAGTTTAAATAAAGTTGACTTTAACCAAGTTTTTTAGTAAAATTTAGCTAAAGTTAATTCCATTAAATAGATAGGAATAAAACCCTATTTTAAATCGGTTAATCCCCAAATAATAAACTGACTTTAGCTGGAGTTTTTCAATGCAAGATTACAATGAATTAATCCCACAGTTGTTAGAACTGGATGAAGAATCCCTAGAAGCACAATTGGGTCTTCAAGTTTAAGAAATGGACTCTGATGTTAGAGGTGGAAGTCAGGGATTAACAATTGATTCGATTGATCTTGATGCGGCGGCTAGAGCACCGATCAGTCCTGAAGTATTAGCCGCAGGTCAACAGTTACTGAAACGACTCAATTCAGGACTTTATGATCTGATGTGTAATCCTTTGGGTTCAGATTCAGAAACGGAGAAAGTGTTAGATGAAGTCATTAACCAAAATTATACTAAAGCGGCAGGAATATTGGCTCCTGTTCTCGTATCTGGATTAGGACTAGCTCCGGCGATCGCTACTTTAATTGCTACGTTAGTAATTAAAAAAATTGCCAAAGCAGGTTCTGAAGAAATTTGTAAATCTTGGAAAGCTAGTTTGCCCACTGAAGAAAGTTAATGTCCTCATCTTTCTTGAATTGAAGACGACCCTGATCTAATCTGAGATGGAAAATATCAATTATCGAGATACAGGTTTAACCTGATCTAATAACTGTTGTAATTCATCCCCTTCTATGACTTCTGTTTCTAACACTTTTTGAGCAATGTCTGTTAATAATTCTCGGTTATAATTCAAAATAGCTAAGGCTTTTTCATGAGCATTATTAACAATATCCTTCACCTCATCATCAATGGCTTCTGCGGTTTTTTCACTCATGGGACGGCGCAAATTTGCCTCCGAATTGCCTAGAAAATTATTCTGTTTGGCTTTTTCATAAGCTAAGGGCCCCAGGGCTTTACTCATGCCATAATTAAGTACCATTCTTTCGGCTAATTCCGTTGCCCGTTGTAGGTCATCGGAGGCACCATTGGTAACATTTCCAAAGACTAATTCTTCGGCAGATCGTCCTCCTAATAGCATGGCAATTTGTTCCCGAAATTCGATTTCATCCATTAAAAAACGGTCTTCCGTTGGCATTCTTAAAGTATATCCTAACGCCGACATTCCACGCGGTACAATCGAAATTTTAGTAACCTTTCCACCCCCCGGCATTAACGCCCCCACAATGGCATGACCAACTTCATGATAGGCGACAATTTTCTTCTCTTTTTCATTTAACACGCGACTGCGTTTTTCTAACCCGGCAACCACCCTTTCAATGGCTTCATAAAAATCTTCTTGTTTGACCAATTTGCGTTGATTTCTAGCCGCTAATAGGGCAGCTTCATTGACTAAATTAGCTAACTCTGCCCCGCCAAAACCCGGAGTTCTGGTGGCAATTGTGTGTAAATCAACATCGTCTTCTAATTTAACTTTTTTAGCATAAATTTCTAATACGGCTTTGCGTCCGGCTAAGTCGGGTCTATCGACTAATACCTGTCTATCAAAGCGTCCGGGGCGTAATAATGCCGCGTCCAAGGCTTCGGGGCGGTTGGTGGCTGCTAATACAATTACCGTGGCATCTCCTACCCCAAAACCATCCATTTCTGTTAATAATTGATTTAGGGTTTGTTCCCGTTCATCATTACTGCCACTCTGGAAACTTCCACTACTTCTGGACTTACCAATAGCATCTAATTCATCAATAAAAATAATACAGGGAGCTTTCTTTTTCGCCTGTTCAAATAAATCTCGCACCCGGGCGGCTCCGGTTCCTACAAATAATTCAATAAATTCAGAACCGGATATACTAAAAAATGGAACTCCGGCTTCTCCAGCTACGGCTTTTCCTAATAGGGTTTTTCCGGTTCCTGGGGGGCCAACTAATAGCACACCTTTGGGAATTTTCGCCCCAATTTCGGTGAATCTTTGGGGACTTTTCAGGAAATCAACTATTTCGGCTAATTCGGTTTTGGCTTCATCAACTCCCGCCACATCGGCAAAGGTAATATTATCGGTTTGACCTTTAACAAAAACCTTGGCTTTACTTTTATTAATTGATAATGCTCCTTGGGGATCTCGTTTCATAAAATATTGAAACGCCACTACTAAAATTAAAGGCGGAATTACCCAATTTAAGACAACATTAACCCAACTTTGTTTAGGAGGAGGAGCGGCGGCGAATTCGATCCCTTTGGCTTCTAAGCGTTTGGGAAGTTCTAAATCAAAAATTGGGGTTGTGGATAAAACACTTTCCGGTTGATTATCTTTTCCTTTAATTTGGTAAAGAATTTCGTTTTCTCCGACTAAAACTTTTGAGACTTTACCATCTTCTATTTGTTGGATAAAAAAACTATAGGGAACTTTAGGAAACCGAGGACGAGTCAGTTGGGGAAACAACCAATTTCCGATTAATATTACCCCGGCTGAGATTAATAAAAATTGGGTAATTTTTTGATAACTGGGTAATTTAGGTCTTTTTTTAATACTCATAAAATTTGGTTCTAGTTTACTCTCATTAACCTCGTTTCTAGGTTCTACCTAGAAATGCTCCTAGGGTGGCTCTGCCACCCTTCTCCCAATAGGATAGTATTTTTAGAGGCAGAGCCTCTGATCGGCATTCCCTGGTGGAACCAGGGAACGAAAAACAAGAGGGGGATAGATTAATTATGCGATCGCAGTGACAACTTTAGTCTGATATTTAACTTGATTTAACAAGTGTTGTAAATTCTCCCCTTCAATCACTTCTGTTTCTAAGATTTGTTGGGCAATTTGCTCCATTAAATCTTTATTTTGATTCAGGATATCTAGGGCAATTTCATGGGCGTTTTCAACTAATTGTTTCACCTCATCATCAATGGCTTTTGCGGTTTCATCACTGACATAACGGCGAGGATTCGTCATCATATTATCACCGAGGAAGGTATTTTGTTGACCCTTTTCATAAGCCAATGGCCCCAATACCTTACTCATCCCATAACTGGTGACCATCCGTTCGGCTAAATCCGTTGCCCGTTGCAGGTCATTTGTTGCGCCTGTGGTAATACTTCCAAACACAACTTCTTCGGCCGAACGTCCCCCTAATAAAGTAGCAATTTCGGCTTTAATTTCTTCTTCACTGAGTAAGAAACGGTCTTCGGTGGGCAGTTGTAAAGTATATCCTAAAGCCGCCATTCCCCGTGGCACAATTGAGATTTTAGCAACTTTATTTTGACCGGATACTACTGACCCAACAATGGCATGACCAACTTCATGATAGGCGACAATTTTCTTCTCTTTTTCGTTAAGAACCCTGGATTTTTTTTCTAACCCAGCAATCACCCTTTCAATGGCTTCAGCAAAGTCGGCTTGACTCACGGTTTCCCGTTTATTTCTAGCAGCTAATAAGGCAGCTTCATTAACTATATTAGCTAAATCTGCGCCAGCAAAACCAGGGGTACGAGTAGCGATCGCTTTTAACTCCACATCGGGCCCGATTTTAACTTTTTTAGCATAGATTTCTAGGATCATTAAACGACCGGATAAATCAGGACGATCAACTAAAACTTGGCGATCAAATCGACCGGGACGCAGTAAGGCCGGGTCTAAGGTTTCGGGGCGGTTGGTAGCAGCTAAAACTATCACCGTCGCTTGTCCGGCGGCAAACCCATCCATCTCGGTTAATAACTGGTTTAGGGTTTGTTCTCGTTCATCATTTCCCCCATATATTCCGCCACTGGAACGGGATTTTCCAATGGCATCTAATTCGTCAATAAAGATGATACAGGGGGCTTTCTTTTTGGCTTGTTCAAATAAATCTCGAACTCGCGCCGCGCCTGCACCGACGAACAATTCTACGAATTCTGAACCAGAAATGCTAAAGAATGGAACACCTGCTTCTCCGGCTACGGCTTTGGCTAATAGAGTTTTTCCTGTTCCTGGGGGGCCAACTAATAACACCCCTTTAGGAATTCTAGCTCCTATCTTTAAAAATCGTTCAGGAGTCTTTAAGAATTCCACCACTTCTTCTAATTCGGTTTTGGCTTCTTCTACCCCGGCTACATCTTGAAAGGTGACTTTAGTAGCATCATTTTCGACATAAACCTTGGCTTTACTCTTACTAATAGAAAGTGCCCCCTGGGGCCCGCCAAAACCTCCGCCGCGACTTTGCATAAATTGTCCGACAGCTACCCAAATTCCGACAAAAATTAAGGGGGGAATCACCCAACCGAGTAAACTAGAAAACCATGTATTTTTAGGGGGTGCGGCAGCGGCAAATTCGACCCCTTTGGCTTCTAAACGTTTGGGTAAATCCATATCAAAAATTGGGGTAGTTGATAGGATTTGTCCGGTTTCTTCTTGTTCGCTTTTGACTAAATAGCGGATTTGATCTTGGCTGAGATAAACTTGGGATACTTGTCCATCTTCGACTTGTTTAATGAATAAACTATAGGGAACCTGGGGAACTTGTGGCCCGAATAATCCGGGTAAGGTGAGGTTAGCAATTAAAAATATAATTCCTAACCAAAATAGGATACTTCCGATGGGAAGATTACGGGGAAATTTAGGTTTGTCTTTTACACTCATTGTATTTGGGTAATGGGTAATGGATAATGGGTAATGAACTTTTAGTTATTTTATCAAGGTCTGAAATCCTTAGAATTTATTTAGGATTCCTATATTATATAGCAATTTTAAATTAGTTGTAAGCTGTTCAGCATCTAAATTGGTCATGCAGAAATCTTGAATCTTATGCAGTGCGAGCGTCCTCGCTCGCTGGAATATACAGTTTAAATGCACAACAGCTTATAGCATTTACTATAACGCTTAGGATATAGATTCGGTGGGTGGGCGGGAATTGCCACCTATATTTTGTCTTAATAGTCATGTCGGTTGCTATAATCTGATAAAACCCTTAAAGGAGAATTTTCAATCATGGTAACAACTAGCCGTAAACAACGTCTTTATGCGACTCGAATTGATTTACCCGAAGCTACCCGCGCCGAAATTATCGAGATTCTTAATCACAGTTTAGCGACAACACTAGACTTAAAAACCCAAGTCAAACAAGCTCACTGGAATGTCAAAGGGATTAATTTCTATCAGTTGCATTTGTTGTTTGATGAAATGGCAACGGAATTAGAAGGATATGTGGATTTAATTGCAGAACGGGCGACGGCTTTGGGAGGGACGGCTTTGGGAACGGCTCGGATGGCGGTTGCCGACACTATTTTACCTGAATTTCCCTTAGATCTAGCCAATGATAAAGATTATGTAGTGGCCTTAGCCGATCGCTATGCTCCTTATGGCAAAATGGTTCGAGAAGCCATTGATAAAACAGGCGCACTAGGCGACGCGGATACAGCCGATTTATATACTGGAATTTCCCGCGCCATTGATCAGCGCTTGTGGTTCTTAGAATCCCATTTACAAGGCAATTAAAGAGCCGTCAATGGCAGATGACTCGTGAACTAAAACTTAGAATGAGTGAATCTGCGTTGCCTGATTATACTTCCCAGTTGCAGGAATTAATGCAACGGGCGGGGGTTTCTAGCCTAGAAGAACTCAGTCAAAATGCTGGGGTTCCCCCGTTACAGATTATTCGACTGCGACGGGGACTCGCACTGCAAACCCCTGTGGGTGTTTTGCTGAAAATTAGCCAGGGTTTAAAGATTTCCCTGACGGAACTCTTATCCGTGTTTGCTCCAGGTTCTGTCCCGGATGAAGAAAAAGCCTCTGAAGGGAATTTAGAACAGGAATATCAACGTTTACAAACCCAGATAGAACAACAACGCTCTGTGTTGCTCGATGAGTGGAAACAGGAAAGTCTGCACACCCTGGAGTCTTGGCTCTTGCAATGGCCAACGGTGGTGTATCGCGTTCAAGAAAATCCCCAACTCCCGGCGGTCAAATTATTACGTTTTGTAAGTCCGGTAGAACAGCTTATGGGAGAATGGGGAGTAGAAGCGATCGCACCTGTTGGGGCAGAAGTTCCCTATGAACCCCATCTCCATCAGCTTTTGGAGGGAACGGCTAAACCCGGAGAACCAGTGATTGTGCGATATACTGGATACCGATATGGAAGTAAACTGCTCTATCGCGCTAAGGTCAGTCCGGTATAGGCGTGTTTGAGTTAAACGGATGTATTTGGCATGGAGTTCAACTCAAAGCTATACTAACGGAGTCGAGCGAGTCTTATGGAGGGTTCAACCCTTAGAAAACTATGAGTTCTGATGTTAAAATTCTTAAACCTAACGGGATTTTGGATGGCACTAAAGCAAGTCAATTTCGGCAGGATATTGTTGCTTTAGTTGAAAAAGGAGCCAAGATCATATTAATTGACTTCCAAGATGTCACGTTTATGGATAGTTCTGGTTTGGGTGCATTGGTCTTAGCTTTGAAAGGAGTGAGAGCGGCTGGAAGTAAATTATTTGTTTGCTCTATTAATGAGCAAATTAAGATTTTATTTGAACTTACCAGCATGGATCGGGTATTCGAGATTTTTGAAAACCAAGAAAAATTTTTGGAAGTGATTATTCAATTGGGTCAATAAGTTAGGGTGAAAACGGGGGGTAATCTGAATTCAAACAGATTGGTGTTTCCCAATTTCACCATCGGTTAAGTTTTACGTTTCTGTCGCAAGTCTGGACAGTAATTCTGGGCAAAAGGTTAATCAAAAGTTAATTTTAGTAAGGAGAAATCATCATCAAAAGGATTATCAGCGTTGTATTTTTTAACTGTATTTAAGACCGATTCTAAAGTGTTCGATTGTAAATGATTATATTCTGTTAAAATAGAGATAAATCCATCTAAACCCAACATTGCATTCTCCGGTTGTTGGATTTCATAAACTCCGTCACTAAAAATATAAAGATTACTGAATTCTGGAATATCGTGGGTTGCATCTATATATTCAGCCTCTAAAAACATTCCAACTGGCATTCCCCGGGTTTTTAACATTTCAATTTTGAGATTTTTGGGATCTTTGCCAGTTAACAAAATAGCTGGGGGATGACCAGCACTAGAATACAATAATTTTCGAGTTGAAAAATCATAAACCCCATACCAAATCGTAAAATATTTATCGTTTTGGTAGGTCATTTGAAAGGTGGTATTTAATGCTTTTAAAACGTTACTGGGTTGATAGTAATTAATATTAGGAATTGCCCTAGATCGGAGTAAATTCAGCACGGAAACCGAAGGGAGTGCCGCTTTTAAACCATGTCCTGATGTATCTAATAAATAAATTGATAAATGGTCAGAATCCAGCCAATAATAGTCAAAGGAGTCACCGCCTAATTGACGAGAAGGAATGAATTTGGTATCAATTCTAATCGGTTCCGTTAAAGGTTCAGGAAGGAGCGATCGCACATACTCAGCAGCTTCGGCGAGTTCAGCCTCAATGCGTTGTTTTTGAGTTTGTAAATCCTGACTCAATTGATGTAATCTCAACCCAGCCCGAACTCTAGCATAGAGTTCATTCATTTCAATTGGTTTAGAAATAAAATCATCAGCCCCCGCATCTAACCCCGTAACTCGGTCAGAAACCGAACCCAAAGAAGTTAATAAAAAAAACTGTGTTGTTGATAATTCTGGGGTGGCTTTAATTTGACGACAGACCTCAATTCCCGTTAGTCTGGGCATGATCCAATCACAAATAATTAATGCTGGACATAGTTCTTTAGCCTGTTGTACGCCTTCTTCACCATTGGTCGCCACGCTGACATCATAACCCTGTTTCTTCAGCGTTCTTTTAAGAAGTTCTAAAATGGCAACATCATCATCGATAACCAGAATTTTAAACATGAGTGTTGAGGTACGTCGGTGTTTAATTGAAAAAGTAAAGGAAAAGGGTCGATCGCGCTTCACCCTCCCACCAGCGATTAAAGAATATGTGAACAATCAATTGTAAAATGGGATGACTAAATTGATCGTGCTCGATTTGCAGCGACTCTGGGAATTCCTGAATCGCATCAAATATCACCTGCCAGGGGTCTTCCTTCGGCAGCAAGACCACTGCATTGCCCAATCGTTTAATTACGACTTCATCCCCAGAAAATCGATAACTCTGCGGCAAATATACCGCCTGACTATTGCCACTCATAAACAGCTTTGCCGTTTCCATTGGTAGCTCCGTATATACAGATCGGATTATACCGATGTTTATCAGAAAATTGGGTTTAAAACCCCTAACTTCTAGTTAGGCTTTAATTATAAACTTTTGTTGCAATATCAACCAATCTTGTACCCAAAGATATAGCATAACACATACGAAGAAAGGTAAGGCGATGTTAGTGTTTGAGTTCAAATCTTACGGAAAAGCAAGTCAGATTGAGGCAGTAAATCAAGCGATTCGTACAGCACAATTTGTCCGCAATAGCTGTTTACGCTATTGGATGGATCATAAAAAAATAGATAAGTATGATCTAAACAAATATTGCGCCGTGCTGGCTAAGAATTTTCCGTTTGCTAATGAACTCAACTCTCAAGCTAGACAATCTAGTGCCGAACGAGCCTGGTCTGCTATTTCCCATTTTTACGAGAACTGCAAAAAGTCAATTCCTGGTAAAAAAGGATATCCCCAATTCCAGAAAAACTTTAGATGTGGGTTTGAAGGAATACTACACCGACTCTAATGGTATAATGGTTGAGAATCCTAAATTTCTCCGTCAAGGGGAAAAAGTTCTTAAACGTTCACAACGTCGGATTTCCAGAAAAGTAAAAGGTTCAAAAAATCGAGGCAAAGCTAGACAGATTTTAGGTAAACACCACCTCAAAATAAGTAGGCAACGTAAAGACCATGCTGTAAAATTAGCACGGTGCGTAGTTCAGTCTAACGACTTGATAGCCTACGAAGATTTGAGAGTTAAAAATCTGGTAAAAAATCATTGTTTAGCTAAGTCTATTAATGACGCATCTTGGTATCAGTTTCGGATCTGGCTTGAATATTTTGGTAAAGTATTTGAAAGAGTCACGGTGGCGGTAAATCCGCAATATACCAGCTCATATTGCTCTAGCTGTGGTCAAATTGTTAAGAAAAAACTATCCACTAGAACCCATCTTTGTAGGTGCGGTTGTATAATGGATAGAAATGAAAACGCAGCTAGAAATATCCTTAGTCGAGGATTAAGTACCGTAGGACATACGGAAACTTTTGCGAAGCACGCAAGCAACGCTTTGGGAGAATTGACCTCTACTCAGGCTGGAGAAATCCTGTTCGAGCAAGTTGGCTCTGCGAACAAAGAATCCCCATGCCTTTAGGCACAGGGAGTGTCAATGTGATTGAATAAGAGGGTTTAAAACCATTGCCATTACCCCAAATTACTCCACTTCAAGTTCCCTCTAGCCTAGATAGTCTAGCTAAGGTTTTGTCTTGGTTTGATCAACTGTATCAGTCCTTTATTCCTAAATCCGTTTGGCTACGCTGTCAGTTAGCTTTAGCGGAGGGATTTACCAATGCTGTTCGTCACGCTCACAAAGGACTTTCTTCTGATTTACAGATTGATTTAGAAGTCACAGTTTTAGAGCAACAAGTTGAAATTCGGATCTGGGATTTTGGAAGTCCTTTTGATTTAATGAAACAAATTAAGGATCTTCCCACGGATATTGATCACCATTCAGGAGGGGGAAGGGGTTTAAAATTAATGCGAGATATTGCTGATTATTTAAGTTATGAACAAGAAGAAGATGGACGAAATTGTTTATTAATTGTTAAGCAATTTTCAACTGATTACTGATAACTGGTATAGACGCGCCAATAGCCTACTGCATGGCTGTGATCGGGCACGTCTTTACTGATAACTGATGATGAGTTCTGGTTTTAATAAACCATGAAGAATTTGTGTGGGTGGGTTTTGATGGGGCCAGGCAAAGGCATGACGAAAGGCGGCTTGTTGACAGGCTTCTAATTGTTCAAATTCTATAATATCCAGGGTTAATAAATTTTCGTATTCAAAGGGTAAACGAACATTATGTAAACCCGCATTATCGGTACAAATAGCAATATCAACCCCAGCATCAAAACAGCGTTCAAAAACTATTTTTAACTGCTGAATATCCTTGAGGGTTCCAGTTTTAATATAGGTCGTGGGACAAACCTCTAAACATTGATTATTTTTGGCTAATTCCGGTAATAATTCTGGATGTAATAACGGAATTTGGATACCGTGACCAATTCTCATTAAATAGGGCAATAATTCAGGATAACAACCTTCTGGAGTTTCATATAAATGTCCGGTAGTTTTCAAGCCCAAGGATAGGGCATATTTATACAAATTGATAAATTCATCCAACCGTTGACCATAATAATTATCCCCTCCGGCGATATCAACAGCACAAACATATTGGGGCATTTGGGCAGCTAAATCAATAATAGCTCGGTTGACCTCAAAGGGAAGTCGGGTGTGCATACATAAAATTTGGCTGGTGATAATTGGAGTATTACTAAGTTGACTGGCTTTTCCGACGACTTCCACAATTTCAGCCATACAGTCAATTCTTTCGGACTGACTGAGATGTTCTGGGGTGCGTAAATAGGGTGTATAACGTAATTCTAAATAGGCTAAATTTTCAAAAGTATAAGCACCGCGCATCAACCGATAAATAAAATAGGGAAGGGTTTCAACGGTCTGCACACTTTCAACCATAGTATGCAGTTCTAAATATTCATCTAAGGTATTGCGGGGCTTGGTATAAAAATCTTCAAACCCTTCATATTCTGCGAAACCTTGGGTAAACTGAGGGTTATGACGTTGGAAATACCGCCACAGAATGCGCGGTACAACTGAACCCCCTAAATGGCGATGTAACTCGGCGTGTAACGGCATAATAAACTGATGATGATATTGACTATTCACCATAGCACAGCCCTAAAAAAATATGGGGTCAAACCTAGTATTTTTATGAAGATTATTGTTTTTTAGGATAATCAACCAAAACCTATTTTTTTTGTTATAATGAAAAGCTGTATAAAAATGTAGCAAGTCTTCTAAACAGGTTGTAATCCTTTGAGAATTTCAACCATATATTTCAACCATATATTTCAACCATATATTTCAACCATATATTTCAACCATATATTTCAACCATATATTTCAACCATATATTTCAACCATATATTTCAACCATATATTTCAACCATATATTTCAACCATATATTTCAACCATATATTTTAGCGAGCGAGGACGCTCGCACTACAGATTACTGTTTTTTTGCTGAAAAAACCGATAAGCTGTTGCTGCATCTAAATTAGTCATGCAGAAATCTTGAATCCTATGCAGTGCGAGCGTCCTCGCTCGCTGGAATATACAGTTTAAATGCAGTACAGCTTATCAAGATCAGCATCTTCAGTGGAGAGGTGCTATGCCGCGTCTCCACAAAAGATTTCACAAAACTTAATTTGACAGAGTTCCCGGAATAACAGATAATCAGGATTTGTGTAAACTGTCGGAGTGAAAACTCTCTTGGCTAACGTAGTTGTTATCGGTGCCCAGTGGGGCGATGAAGGAAAAGGCAAAATAACCGATCTGCTCAGTGGTTCAGCAGATGTAGTTGTCCGCTACCAAGGTGGCGTAAATGCTGGTCACACGGTTGTTGTGGACAATCAAACCTTCAAACTGCACTTGATTCCTTCAGGCATCTTATATCCCGATACCGAGTGCATCATCGGTTCAGGAACCGTAATTGATCCCAAAATTTTAATCGAAGAACTGGATCAACTGGAGTCGCTGAAGATTTCCACCAAAAATTTGATGATTTCCCAGACGGCCCATGTTACGATGCCCTACCATCGCCTCTTGGATCAAGCATCGGAACAACAACGGGGATCTCAAAAGATTGGGACAACGGGCAGGGGAATTGGCCCGACCTACGCCGATAAGTCTGAACGCACGGGTATTCGGATCATTGATTTGATGGAAACCGAAAGTTTGCCCGAACAATTGCGCTGGACGATTAGCAATAAAAACGTTATTCTCGAAAAACTCTATAATCTCCCGCCCCTTGACCCGGAAGCGGTGATTGAGGAATATCTGCAATATGCAGAACGCTTGCGTCCTCATGTCGTCGATGCGTCACTAAAAATCTACGCGGCGGTGCAGGATCGACGGAATATTTTATTTGAAGGGGCACAAGGGACACTGTTAGATTTGGATCATGGGACGTACCCCTATGTCACATCTTCTAACCCGGTTGCGGGTGGTGCCTGTGTGGGTACGGGAGTTGGCCCGACAATGATTGATCGGGTAATTGGGGTGGCGAAAGCCTATACTACCCGGGTCGGTGAGGGGCCATTCCCGACGGAAATGGTGGATGGAATTGGCCAGGTATTGTGCGATCGCGGTGCGGAATTCGGAACCACCACCGGACGTCAACGCCGTTGCGGTTGGTTTGATGCGGTGATTGGCCGTTATGCCGTCAGAATTAACGGTTTAGACTGTTTAGCCATTACTAAACTAGATGTTTTGGATGGCTTGGATGAAATTAAAGTTTGCATCGCTTACGATATTGATGGCGAACGCTGCGAACATTTCCCCAGTAGTGCGCGAACTTTTGCCCGGTGTGAACCCATTTATGAAACGGTTCCAGGTTGGAAAGAATCAACAGCAGACTGTCGTAAATTAGAAGATTTACCCCCAGCCGCACTGAGTTATTTGAAATTTTTGGCGGAATTAATGAAAGTTCCGATCGCGATTGTTTCGTTAGGTGCGAGTCGAGATCAAACTATTATTGTTGAAGATCCGATTCACGGCCCCAAACGAGCGCTATTAGATGCAGATGGACAACCGATCACCGTTGGCGGTTAATATCTTCCCCCTTATTCCCTGGTTTCGGCCGGGGAATGCTTTTTTATGGTTTCTGCCTGAGATTTAGGTTGTTGTGATAGGATGTAACTCAAACAAACTAATCATTACCTAAAGCCGAGGACACCTGAGCATGGGTAATCTTGTTTCAGGATCGAGTGCATTATTGCAGTTGACATCCAGCGAGATCAAGCGCAAAATTAATCATCAGAAGTTATTCGGCTTAGAAGAATTACAGAAACAGCTTTTTGGATTCTGTAAAGCAATTCTAACGGCAGATGAACGTTTATTAAGTCACTTAAGCTTTTATGACTTAGCACCATCTATTCTTATCTATGGCCCACCGAATACGGGTAAAACAACACTTTCTTATCTGATTTTTAATCAAATCAAAGAAGAAGTTACAAACGAAATTAATTTCTACACTCTTGATGTAGGTCGAATGCTTGATCCTGCATTGGGTCAATCTTCTCGAAATTTAGAGCAGATTTTTGATTATTTACACAAAATTTGCTCAGATGGGTCATCAGCATTTTTATTGTTAGATGAACTTGATATGTTTTGTATGAGCCGAAGTCGAGCTCAAGAACATGATGCAGTTCGTCGAGCGATGACAACACTGATGCTAGAATTGGATAAATTGCAAATTGCCACCAGTAACAACTTGTTAGTATTTGGTATAACTAATGTACCTGATTTTATTGATACAGCCGTAGTTAGAAGATTTTCTTTAAAATATTCTGTTAATCCTTGTTTATCATGGCTTGAGTTTAAAGCCTACATTGGATATTTGAATCAGCCCATTCAACATATCTCCTCTGAACAAGAATTACAAAAGTTATATAGCATATATCAGGAACGAGGTTTTACTGTAGGTGATATTAAAGCTTTATACCAAACTCTAATTATTGATATACTATGTAACAGCAAAAACAATCCTACATCTGAACGTCTTATCTGTATGTTTAATCAAGGATTCTCCAGTCAAGAGCATTTACATAAAACAACAAAGGAGGTCTTAAATGTCTGATTTTATGTCTGATGAAGACAAAATGATCAAAATTTTCATTGAACATAGGGATTTAAAGTTGTATGTTATGAAAAAATTAAAACAAGAAGGAATAAGTTGTCAGGAAACTACTAAAAATGATCCGAAAGGAGATATTTTAATTGTTAAGCCTGAAGATGCCCCAAGGGTTAAGGAAATTATTAATCAAATGAAGAACAAGTTTAATTGATGAAAAAAACTGTAATTTAATTCTTTAAACCATATTAAATCATGAACGAGTCAGAACAACCTCATATTGAAATTAAGGGACAAAGAGTAACTAAAGGAGATGCACAGAAAATGATTGAAAAAGGTTCTATAATTGGTGTTGTATGTGGTGGTAAAATTACATCTCCGGCTAAAAAATTATTAGATAGTGCTAATATTGCCTATGCAGAAGTCCCTGAAAGCGAGTTCATGGAATCCGAAGTAGAGGAGGAAGGATAATGTTAGATATTGTATTCTATCCTGCTAATGGTGAATCATCTTATTCAGTCGATGTTTCAGAAGAAATCTATCAATGGTTAGCAAAGTCAGAATTCTCTAAAATTGGGAAGTCGGTATTGCGAAAAATGGAGATTGATGGAGAAACAGAAAAACTATTCTTGGTTAAGTTAGGGAAAGACACTCGCAAAAAGTTCAAGAATTTTTTTCGAGATGTGATCACCCAAGAAAGTGATCAAGTGCTAACTCAACTTGGGGATTCTCCTTCAAAACAGGAGTATCAAAAGGCGACATACCGCTTAAAAATCTTACAAGAACTCCGCAAGTGCATCGAAAATCAGGATTATCTGTATTTGCAAAGATGTTAGCTTTAATTCCGTGGCTCTACCACGGAACAAGTGTTAATATAACGATAATCGATTGATTTGTTATAAAAAATATTATGAAATTTGTTGATGAATACCGGGATGGAAAATTAGCTCAAGATTATGCAAAAGCGATCGCATCAATCACCACAAAACCCTGGAAAATTATGGAGATTTGTGGAGGCCAAACCCATTCTATTGTTAAATACGGAATTGATGAACTTCTCCCCTCGGAAATTACCTTAATTCATGGCCCTGGCTGTCCCGTTTGTGTCACCGATATTAATATTATTGATCAAGCCATTGCCCTCGCCTCTTTACCTAATATTATTTTTTGTTCCTTTGGAGATATGTTAAGGGTTCCGGGGAGTGAAAAAGACCTATTAAGTGTTAAAGCTACTGGGGGAGATATCCGAATTATTTATAATCCCTTAGACTGTTTAAAAATTGCCCAACAAAACCCCACAAAACAGGTGATTTTCTTTGCCGTTGGCTTTGAAACTACCGCCCCAATCACCGCCATGGCTGTGTATCAAGCCCACCAACAAAATATTAATAACTTTTCCCTTCTAGTATCTCATGTTCTGGTTCCTCCAGCGATGGAAGCCCTCTTATCAAGTCCTAATTGTCAAGTGCAAGGGTTCTTGGCCGCGGGTCATGTTTGCACCATCATGGGATATACGGAATATGAACCAATTGTTGATCAATATCAGATTCCAATTGTTGTAACTGGGTTTGAACCCATTGATATTTTACAAGGAATTTATTTCTGTATTCAACAACTGGAAAAAGGAGAATATAAATTACAAAATCAATATAATCGTTCCGTGCGTCCAGAAGGAAATGAAACCGCTAAAACGATCATTCAAGAAGTATTTGAAATTGTCCCCCGGGAATGGCGAGGACTGGGAGAAATTCCGCAAAGTGGGTTAGGAATTAAACAAAAATATATTAATTTTGATGCTCAAAAACGGTTTAATTCTCAACAGTTAATTCCCGCTTCTTCTCCCTGCCAAGATTGTATTAGTGGTGAAATTCTCCAGGGGATTAAAAAACCCCAGGAATGTCCGGTTTTTGGAACCCGTTGCACTCCCGAACATCCGTTAGGGGCGCCAATGGTTTCTTCTGAAGGAGCTTGTGCTGCCTATTATCGCTATCGTCAACAGACTATAACAGGCAACAGGGAAGAAAAGAGTTTAGAGCATCAGTTGATGTCCTAATTTCCAGGCGAGACTGCTATAAAATCCCGTCCTTTAAGGTTAAGGCTATTCAAAGAATTAGTATGATTAGGAATAATGGAAGGGGACTGTAATCCAAGGTAAACAGACCCAAAATAGTAATATCCACACCCACCATCCCCAGGTTAAAGGAGCAGAATCTTCCATTAGAATTGCATCTATTCTTTCTTCTAAACGACTACTACGAATGGAACAACTAAAGGATAAATTGCCATAATCGGGAGATTCAAAAGGAGCTTTAGCAAGATATAATAGGGATTCTGCTAATACTAAAGCGTCAACTTGTTGGGTGGCGTAACGATCAGCCCGCATTTCCCTTAATAATAGTAATTCTTGCCAGAGTTGGTTGGTATTAGGAAGCCAAATGGTTAAAGTTTGTAGCCAGCCTAATGCAAAAAACCAGAAAGTATCTCGATAGTTTAAATGGGCTTGTTCATGGGCAATCACTGCTTCTAAATGGGTCTCATCTAAGAGGTTTAATAATCCTCTACTAACTACCAATTTCGGCTGCCAAAATCCAATTTGAGCGCTATAGGGAAAATCATCCTCTAAAATTCGTGCTGTTTTTCCCATCACAAGCTGTTGAGATAGGCGATGAATTCGGTATTGAGATTGCCACAATTGACCGATTAACTTAATAACCGTTAATATTCCCCAACCGATAAATCCCAAAGCCAGAAAATAACTAAACCAACTGGCTTGAAGTCCCAACATTTCCCCCTTTGTTCCCATCGATAATACCGCCAAAGCGGTCATCAATAAAACCAAAGGTGGACAGACAAACAAAAATAGAGATTTTTGCCAGCGTTGATGCCAATTTTCCCCTTGAGACAATGGGATAAGTCGCAAACCGACCGCGCATCCTAGGGCGAATAAAATAATCATTAAGTGCATTATTGTTGTCCCTCCCGTTGGCGACGAATAGCATCAAGGCGTGAGGCAATGGCATCAATTTGATCTAAACTTGCAGTATCTAAACTATCAGCAAAAGAAGCAACTATATCGGGATTACCTATGGCTAAAAATCTATTTAAACGATCATAAGCTAAAATAGCCTGGGCTTGTTCACGGGTGAGTAAAGCTTGCCAATAAAAAGCCCGCTCCTGTTTATTGCAAGTTAACCAACCCTTATCTGTTAAACGACGCAATACTGTTGTTACTGAAGTATAAGCTAATTCTCGATTTGGGTCAGATAAAATCCGTTCATGGACGTCTTTAACCGTGGTTATACCCAATTCCCAGACTATTTCTAGGATTTCCGTTTCTAACGGGCCGAGGGAAAGTTGCCGAGGACGATAATTAGGCAAAGGAGCCATAGGAAATACATAAAAATAAGACTAATTATTTACTGTAACAGATTATTTGAACCAAAATCAAGTTTTCCTAATTTCTTAACTCAATGCAAAAAAACAGAAAACCTCCCAAAACTATAATTAATTAAAGAGCTTAAGAGGTTTAACTGTATTAAAATCCCAGGTTAATTTAGATTACTTTTTCCAGTCTTTATCCGCTTGAGCTAATACATAAGCGGCAACATCGGCAATTTGATTGTCTTTTAAACGACCTTTGAAGCTAGGCATGGCTGCTTTCCCATTTGTTACTTGGGTTATAATTGCCTGGAGATCATACATCCCATATTTTTCCAGATCCGATTTTTTCAAAGTTTTGCTCGCATTAATTAAGTTTCTCCCCCCGGCGTGACAAGATGCACAATTTGACGCAAATATTTTAGCTCCACTTGCTAAATCGGCGGCGAAGGCACTGGGAACAAAAGTTAAAATAGCGACGGTCATGACTAACAAAACTGAAATTATTTTTTTCATCGGTGTTCTCCTGTTGGGAAATTGAATCAATTATTCTATGGTGCAAAATGGGTTCCCCCTTGTCAAAAGACAGGCCGTCAAACTTGTCCCTCTCCAGGGGAAAAGCCATCGCTTGATTTTATGAATCTGGACTCGGAGAAATTTGTTTATTGTCTTCGATGTTAACTGTTTTAATGATTTGTTTAGCTTCTAAATCTTTAACTTGATTGGATTTTAACCCTTCTAACCACTTGACTAAAATTAGTTCGGCATCATCAAAAATTTGTTCTTTTTGTAATTCTATTCTTAATGTATCTACGAACTGTCGTGTCAGGCGTTTTTGTAACTGTATGGCGATAAAATCTGGAGGTTTGTTTTTTCCTGCTTCCAGGGATTTTTTAGGACTTTCTGAAATGGTAATTGCAATTTTTTTAACAAAACTATCAGCAACTTGTTGAGGAAAATTTCCGATCAAAGGAATTTTATTTAATCCTTTATAAATCGCAGACTGTTGAATCGAGTTAGTGACTTGATAGTGTAGGTAAGCTTCTAATTCAGGACGAATTGTGGGTAACACTTTAGCAATTGTAATTTCAACAATTTGGTTAGAAATTCCGGGGGGAGACTGGGATTCGAGTTCAATATCTTCTAAGGAAATAGATTGATAGGAAGAAGGAGGATTAACTAACTTTTTCAGGCTTCCTTGTTTAACAAAATCTTTAATTTTATCAACCCCTTGATTCACCAAAACTTGAACTAATTCCTGAGCAAAACTATAGATTATTTTTAATTTTAGGTAATCAATAGTTGGTTGTAAACTCGGAAAATTGGCTCGATTTAAGTGATAAATGGCTGAAATAAAACGTAAAAATAATAATTTAGGAATTAACAAAAATACATAATACCATAATTTTAAAATTGCCTCCCTTAGTGTTAGTTGGGGTTGGCGAGAACGAAGAACATAGATTTCCATTAAGAAGATTAAGAAAAACAGGCTGATCCAAGGTAAATCAATCAACCAAAATCGATTCACAAATTGACCATTTAAACTCAATTGTCGAAAATAGAATGACTCCATTAAACTTTGAATATCATTTTCAAAAAATTTGAGTTCTTTTTCCCATCCTTGTTTTTCTAAATTTTCCACACTCCAAAAGACATAAAAAGCCTGTCTGGAGGAGCGATCAGCCCAAATTAACTCCGGGGCTAAAAAATTTAATAGGTTAATTTTATATAAAAATTTTAAGGTAGGAGTTAGCCGAGTTGTCACCCTGGGATCTCGACTATAGATATGATTAATCATGCGATATTTCGCTTCTGTTAATGGCCCTAAATTATGTTCTAATTGTAAAAAATAAGTCCGATCAATAATCTTAGCACTTGATTCTCGTAGATCTTTGAGTAAAGTTTCGGCTTTCGGGGTATTTAACTCATTGTATTTTAAATAAACTTTTAATTCGGAAACTTTAACTAAATAACTTTGAGTCATACGATCGGGTTCAATCCCTTTAATAATATCATAGGTTAAACTGGGTTCATTAAATAAAATTAAAAATCTAATATTTTGATTGAAAAAAATTAACTCTTTTTGCCATTGTTTTTGATTGAAAAAATCAGGACTCCAGAAGGTTTCCAAGGCTTGCTGAAAATTATTAATTTTGACATGGTTCTGAAAGCGTTTTTGAATTTCTACTAAAGTTCCATAGGAATTTAAAACCCGAAATGGGGGATTTTCTATAAATATTTGTAAACTCGATTCACGAATATTTTTTAATGCTAACTTAACTTCTTTAGACTCAATTCCAAATTGATTAATTGTTTTTTCAAGTTGATCAACTTGCTGCAAATATTGATTTTTAGGTGTATTTTCAGATTGGGCTTGATGTTGACTCCATTGTAAATAAAATCGACGAAGTTTAATATAACTTAAATCAAAAACGACTAAACAAAAATTAGCCGTAACAATCAGAGCTAAAATTCTAGCGACGAGGAGAGATAAACCTGTACGTTGAGTAGAAATTGGGGGTTCAAATTTCGTCGTCATAATCACCTATAGCGGATAACTTTTAAACAGCTTAGTGATGCTTTTTTAGTTCATTAATTCCCAGTAATATAGTTGCGACAATCATTGGAAGTAGATAATAAATGGCACGATAGGCTAATAAAGATCCTAAAACATTAGCTGGATTTACTTGAGAAGAAACCAAGGTTAAAACCACAGTTTCAAAGACCCCTAAACCTCCTGGAATATTACTAACCATACTAGCCGTCATTGCTAATAAATAAATGCTAAAACAACTGAGATAAGAAGCGGTGCTACCTTCAGGTAATAATACATATAAAACCCCGGCGGCGGCTCCCCAATCTACGGAGGCAAAAGCAATTAAAGCCAGTGAAACACTGACGGTAGGAAAGTTTAATTCTAATTCTCCAAGTTTGACAGGTTTATGATTAAAACTTGCCCATAATAGATAGACTCCAATGATGAGAAGAAAGATGATTCCCACCGGACGAACTGAAACAAAGGGTAAATCTAAAATACTGGGAACCTTTAAGGGGGTCAACAGAAAAACTAATCCACAGACTCCCAATAATCCTAACCAAAATGTTAAGTTAGTAAAGGCAATTACCTGGGCAATTATACCTGGAGGAACACGCCATTTTGAATATAACCGATAACGAACGGCACTCCCTGTCAATAGGGACAAACCAACATTATTACTAATTGCATAACTGGTAAATGCACCGAGGGCGACTTTAACATAATTCAGGGGAAACCCGATATAAATAAACGCTAAAATATCATAAGCTGTGGTCATTAAATAACTGGTTGTCATTAGGGCAATTGCACCCAGCCTATTAATTTTAGGAATATTAGATAGACTAATCAAAACATCATCTATAGAATATTTTTCCAGCTTTTGGCTAATGGCCCAAATCGAGAGACAAAATAGAAAAAAGCCGAGAAGAGAAGGCACAATCTTACGCATTCGATTCATCTCGGAATTTAACCCTAAACTGTTGGACATTACTTAATTTTAGCTAAATAGTCTTGCAAATCTTGAACCCTTTGCTGAGTTACTTTTGCTAAACATAGGGTTAAAAATAAAGGTTCGGCTGTACCCCCTAAAACTTGACTCGATTCAAAACTACAGGTTTTGTCTCGAAAGGAAATCCAAGCTCTTTGGGCTTCAATTAACCGTTTTTTGCGTTCGGGAGATAATTGACCGATGAGTTTTTGGTAAGTTTGATTCAGCTTTTGATCCGCGATTTGATATTGATCAGAGGCACATTTTCGCATTTCTAAAGTATTGCCATCGGGCTTACACTGAACATTTTGGGCAATCAATGTTTCAGGTGTGGCTAAACTCAGATTTACAAAAGCCGTAAAGTTGGCAATTATAAATACCAGAAAACAAACTTGTAATGTTTTTCGCATAGAGTAAGAAAGAATGGATTTTTTAAGAAAAAAAGTGTTAAGTTAAGGCAATATTTCCTATAGGTATTAAAGGTAAAATTGCTTAAAGATTAAGCTTTTGCCGGTAGTTAGCCACCGATTGTACAATCCCAATGGCTATCCAATTACTCAGTAATGAAGATCGACCATAGCTTAAGAAAGGTAGAGGAATTCCGGTAACTGGTGCTATGCCAATATTCATCCCAATGTTAACAAACACCTGAAACAATAACATACAAAGGACTCCAATAGCAATTAAAGATCCAAAAGAATCCTTAGCAGTTTGGGCAATAATCACTAGACGTAAACAGATAAACCAAAAAATAGCTAATACTGCAATGCAACCGATCAAACCCAACTCCTCACCGATGGCGGAAAAGATAAAATCCGTATGTTGTTCAGGAATAAAATTCAATTGAGTTTGAGTCCCATGATTAAGTCCCCGTCCATATAATTGTCCCGCACCAATGGCAATTCGAGACTGAATTAAATGATAACCACTCCCCAAGGGATCTTGTTCAGGATTCAAAAACCCAATCAGTCGCATTTTTTGATAGTCTTGCAACACATTCCAGAGAATATGGCTTAACTCTCCGGCTCCTAAATTCACTAATAGAGCTAAAGGGCCAGTCAGCCATCGCCAAGGGAGACTCCACCAACCGACAAAACCCATTAATACAACCCAAACAATTCCCGCCGGAAGATAGACATTAAAAATAATTGCAGTGATCACTGGAGAAAGGAGCAAAATCAACCAACCAGGATGAATATTACCCCAATACATCATCCCTAAAGTAATCGCACCAAACACTAAAGAAGTTCCCAAGTTAGGTTCAATAAAAACCAGCCCCCAAGGAACAGCAGCGATCGCTAAAATCCGAATCATATCCCTCAAATTTGGATTTTTTAACTCTTGGAGTAGGGCTGCTAAAGTAATAATAATTCCGACCTTAGCAAACTCCGAGGGTTGGACATGAAAACCCGCAATATTAATCCATCGTTGCGCCCCTAATGCCGTTGTCCCAATAATTTGTACCGCAACCAACGATAAATTTGTGATTCCATAAATCACCCATTTCCACTGAATCAGACGTTCATAACGACAACGGGAAAAAATCAAAGCTAAAGTTAAACCAATCGCTCCCGTCACCCAATGTTGCCACCAATCAGTTAAACCTTGATTTAACTCCACACTGCGGATCATAATTCCTGCAAATACGGTGAGAAGAAGACAGGCTCCCATCAGCCACAAATCTACCTCAACCCGAGTATAAAACATTGAACTCCGGCGACTTCCCCATCGAATTTTTTGAAACATAGTTTTTAGTTAAAACGCCCTTAACTCATTTAATGGGTTCATACAGGTATTCAAAGCCATTTCCGTCAAGATCTCGCCCATAAAAGGAAGCCGTACCATCCCGATGTTCATGAATTGTTGTCACCGGAATCCCTTGAGCCTTTAAGCTATGATAGGCACTTTCCATCTCGGTGCGATCGCTAAATACAAAACCAAAGTGAGGGCCAGCTTGATCATAACCCGGACTCAGTAAAGCTAATCCATCCTCACCCGCTTTTAAATAAGCCCAGTCCGTATCCTTCCAAACCAAATCCATCCCTAAGTTTTGATAAAACGCTGCGGATGAGTCGATATCATTCACACAAATAGCAACATGGCCTAGACGTTTCAAGTTCATAATTAGATTGAAAAAATTAACGTTTCCCTAACTATATTCTAGGGAATATAACTAGATTTTGCAGGAGAAAGCCACCAGTTTACTCGGCCGATTTTTTGGGTGCAGAATTAGCTTCCGGTTTAGTTTCCAAAGCATTAGGAGAACCGGGTTTAACAGACTTAGCTGGAGCTATACTACTACCAGCTTGTTTTTGAATTTGATCTTTATAAACTGCTGGGGCTAAATCCACCGCTTTAGCGAATAAAGGTTCCGCTTCTCCCGCATTTCCCTGTTCTTTTAAAACTAGAGCTTTGGCAAAAACTGGACGAAAATCTTTCTCATCATTTTTGATCGCTTCATCATAAATAGCGATCGCCTCATCATAGCGTTTATCCTCTGCATAAACCTGTCCCAAAATTAACTGCACCGACATTTCATCAATCGTATTGGGTACAGTTTGATTCGCATTTGCAGCCGATTTCAGGGTATCCTGTAATAATCCAATTGCCGCTTCTGGACGTTTTTGTTGTAGGAATAAATTTGCTAAACCTTGTAAGGCTTGAATATCTCCGGGTTGACTGGCTAAAACAGTACGATAGGTTTGAGCCGCTCCTTCTTGATCTCCGGTATAGGCTTTCGCCTGTGCCAATAAAACACTGTAGCGTGTATCTTCAGGGTGTTTTTTTGCCAGTTTCTCTAAAGGTTCAATCACATCCTTCATTTCGGCTTGCTTAAACCGAATTAGTTCTAACCTGGCTTGTAATAAACCCTTCAAAGCCGTTTCGTTATCGGGTTCTCGCTGCAATACTAACTCATAACCCCGGGCTTGTGCTTGTAAATCGGATTGTTTACCCGTTTGAGCCGATTGTGTGGGAGTGGGAGTCGGTTGTTGTTTCGACTGATTGTTCTGGACAATCCCACTAATCAGTGGCCCCATAGAAAATCCCACAAAGGCAATCACCGCTAAAACCAAAACTACACTAATCAACCCACGACGTTTATCTACCATGAAACTCAATCCTGTACATATTAGGCCAACTTCCTTGCAGCTAATATGTTAACAGAAACAGTGTCCACAAGTGCATAGGTGAAAGCATGATATAACAAATTTTAGACCAACTTAAACTAGAAACCATCAACAATTCCCTAACTCTGTTCCTTCCAGACAAGCGCCATCTAAAACCACACCTAGAAATAAGGTTTGTTCCAGAATTGCACATAGTAAATTAGCCCGTTCTAAATTTGTTCCTCGCAACACCGCGCCGGATAAATTAGCTTCTTCTAAATCAGCTTGAGATAAATCTGCACCGGATAAATTAGTATTTCTTAAATCCGCTTGATATAAAATTCCTTGGGATAAATTAACACCGCGTAAATCTGCACCCCTTAAATCAATACCACTTAAATCCAAATTTCCACAGGTGGCCCCGGTTAAAAAAGCTCCAGCAAAACTCGCTTCTTTTACCTCAACATCGAATAGAATAGCCCCCCTTAAATCAGCATTTCTCAAGTCAGCCCCAGATAAATTAGCCCCGGATAAATCAGCCCCTCTTAAATTAGCTCGGAGTTGCGCTCCTTGTAAATTAGCCCCGGATAAATTAGCCCCGGATAAATTAGCACCGGACAAATTAGCCCCGGACAAATCAATACCGGACAAATCAATACCGGATAAATTCATATTAGTCAGGTCTTTAATATTTCCTTGTTTAATGGCATTAAAATCAACCGATAATGTGCGAGTCATAGTCATAATCAATGATGATTGAAACAACTTAAATTGTAGATTCTTTTTGATGTTTAGATTTAGAAGTTAACTCCTCCTCTAACCAAATATTCGGTAATTGACAGGGTTGAGTTGGCAATTGCATCAACCCTATTTCCGTTAATTTTACAACGGTTTTTAAAGATTCAATTATGGCTGGATCAAACCGAGTTCCACTCAACTCCTGACATTTTTCTAGCGCTTCACTTAAACCCAAAGCCGGACGTTTACCACGGCGTTGAATAAAGGCTTGAAAATAAGCTACAACGGCTAAAATTCGGGATTTAATATCAATTTCTTCTCCTTTTAAACCATTGGGTTTGCCCGTGCCGTCCCAATGTTCTAAATAATAATACACGACATCCCGAACTTCCGATAATTCTGGCATAGATTCCAATAATCTAGCCCCAATTAATGTCCGTTCTGACCAAAACCTTTTCGTGGCATCATCCATTTCTTCCGGGGTTTGATTAAACACCTCATCCGGTGCTGATGCTAACCCAATTCTATATAATAATCCCGCTAACCGTAACCGCCTTAAAGTCACCGTAGGCAAATCTAAAATTTGACCAATGGTTTCTGATAAAGCTGCTACTTGTAAGGAAGCACAGGGGTTATCGTGATCTCGTTCATCCACCCGTTGTGCCATTCTTAAAAACGCCTGTAATTTATTGCCACTAATATTCCGGCTGACTCGTTTGGCTTGCCCTTCTAATTCCCATAATTCCCGGGTTTGGCGGTTAACGGTAATTAATTCTTGTTGAGAAGATTGTAAATAACTAACAATCCGAGAAACCACGCTGGTTAAATCAGGAATCTGGTGATAAGGTGTAGCTACAATTTGCTGATGTTGTGCCAATAAATTATCTGCTAATTCGGGATTATATGGTCGAAAACGCTCAATTAAAATTTCAGCAGCTTTCCGAACTAATTTCTGATCAAATGTCCATAATCCATAAAACTTTCGTTCAGTATCAATAGTGGGTTGACTATGAGCCGGATATTCTTCCAACATCAATTCATGGCACAATACCATAGTGGTATAGCTCGGAGCTAAAATAATTAAATTCCACTCCATCACTAAACTATCAGAAGGGTCTAAATTAATTAAAGAAACATTCTCTAATTGCCCGGTGCGATGGGTCAAAAATCCACTATCCGCAACGGCACTAATCACAACATGGCGACAAGATTGAACCATATCAAAATACCGTTCGGCTTCTTGAAGATACCATTTTCCCTCCTGAAATGTGACTAATACTAGAGGTTGTTGATCCGGTGTGGCATCACTATTTTGTAAAATGTGATCTTCGAGGGCATGACACAGGGCAACTAGGGTATTTTTGAAGTAAACACCGTAACTAGAAGGCATTTGACCATCCCCAAGGGATGATTTAAGCTGATTGAGCGTGGATTCTGGATTCATTGGCAAAAGCGAGTCCCGACTATTCCTTAAATCTTAACTGTTATGGGCAGAATTTCAGGGTCAATCATGAAAAATTTTCATTTTCTCGTCGAGATCGCCCCCAATCCAGGGTAGGATCAATCACCGTAAGATGTTATTGCTTTTGAAACCCAGTGATTTCCTTTGCCCTAATGTTTTAGGGAGAGTCGATTTATGACAATGCAACCAGATTTTTCATCTCTATCTGTTTCACAACCTGTGCCAATGTCCACAGGGACTACAACTTCCCTAGTGGGGGTTAATATTATTACGATTACCCAAAAAGATGTCAATAGAAAGGGTCAATATATTGGCACAAGTGGCCCAGATTATATTCAAGTCTCTCCGTTTCTTGCCCCGTTTAACTTTGCCATTTATGGTTTAGAGGAGCAGGATACCCTATCGGGAGGTGCTGGAGATGATAGTTTATTTGGAGGGAAAGGAAACGATTCTTTAATCGGTTTAAATGGCAATGATATTATTCAAGGAAATTTAGGTGCGGATTATATTAATAGCGGAGATGGGAATGATTCTGTTTATGGAGGACAGGGAAATGATACCCTTTTGGGCGGAGGAGGAAATGATTATCTGGCCGGAGATAAAGGGATAAATCAGTTAACCGGAGGATTTGGGATTGACAACTTTTCGGTTCGTGCTTTTCCTCCCGAAAATACAGGTTCTTCATCCAATTTTATTCCCACTAATGCAGATATAATTACGGATTTTACCCCCGGAGAAGATCTAATTATTGTTAGTGGAGTTCCTTCTTTTGCTCAGTTGCGTTTAACCTCCATTCCCCCAGAAGCTGTGCGAGGGGTATTTCCTAGTATTGAACGTACCCTTGGCGGTGGAACTTTAATTGAAGTTCAAGGCACAGGTCAAATTATTGGCTTTTTAGAAAATATTCAACCCCAACAATTATTAACATCTTCCTTTCTCTTTTTCCCGACTCCTTGAGGTTAGTTTATTCGTTTAAATATGAATTGTAGGTTTCTCCATCACTTAAGGGTAAAAAGATTTCAATGATGGTTCCTTGATTCTTCCCTGGACTAACTAATTGAATTCTACCTCCCATCATTTCGACTAAATTTTTTGAAATTGCTAATCCCAATCCGGTACTTCCTAGGGTGTGGAGTCGAGATTCATCTTCCACCACAAAGGGTTGAAATAGTTTTTCTTGAATGTGAGGTGAAATCCCAATTCCCGTATCCTTAATCGTAATCACAGCTATTTCTTCACTCTCTTGTGTTTGAGGATGATTACCATGACGAATTTCTGTACTAATTGAAATACTGCCTCGGTCTGTAAATTTAATGGCATTCCCAATAATATTAATGAAAATTTGCTTAAGTTTTGTGGGGTCAGCTTTGACATTAATTCGGTGGGAATAATCCTGTTTATAGAGTCGTAATCCTTTTTGACGAATATTAGAAAATTGTAGGTAAAGAGCGGCCGTTAAACACGCCTGTAAATCAATAGTTTTAATATCAAAAGAAATTCTACCTTCTTCAATTCGAGCTAAGTCTAAAACCTGATTAATTAACGTTAATAGATGCAGGGAAGAATCATGGGCTTGTTTTAAAAGCTCCAGTTCTTCATCTCGATCATCACATAAATCATCCAATAGGAGTTGTAAGGAACCAATAATCCCATTCATCGGAGTTCTTAACTCATGGGATGTTTGCCTCAGAAAATCATCTTTTCGATGATTCATCTCCTGCAAAACTTTATTTTTAGATTCAAGATTGCTATATTTTTCAACCGTTGTTTTCAGTTGTTTTCCTAGATCATGTTTTTCTAGTAAAAACCGTTCTTTCGTAGTTTGTAATAGTGCCTCTAAGGAAGCATTTTTTTGTTTTAACTGTTGCAGATTTTGATAATAAATTAACGCCATTAGAGAACTGAAAAAAGCCACTAATACGGAAACAATCGGTATCAATACTTTGGATACCGAAAAACTGTGAGCAAGATAAGCAATAACTCCCAATGCTATCAAAGCTATTATAGCAATTGGCACTCCTCGCTTTAGCTCCATTGATTGTCTGAGCTTTTGCCCCATATATTACACCCGTCAGTTGCTCCAAAGGTTAATTTTTAGCGATATAGCAGGGAACAGCGGAACACCGGAACAGCCCCCCAAACCCCCCGTGCACGGCCAGGGGGAAAACACTTTACCGTCTGGGTTCCAATATCCGTCTGGTGTCTTAACTGCCTTGGCGGTTGCTATATTAAAACTTCCCCTCCTATGCTATCTTGCAAAGTTGATTTTGAAATCCCCCTTTTTTTGCCAGGACGGAAATCTTAATCACTGAGTTTCAAATCAAAATTAAGCCCTGAAGCGCTTACTACAAGGAAAAACCTGGCCTCTTTTTTAAGAAACCAGGCTTTCAATTCATCAACTTAGATGATTTAAAGCTAAAATCAGGGCCGATTAATTAAACTGCCACAGCCGTTTTAGTAGTAGCACTCAATTCACCTTTAGCGTACTTAGCTGCAAACTCATCTAAAGTTTGAACTTTGATCTTATCTGCATTACCCGCAGAACCGAATTGATTATAACGATCCGCACAAACTTGCTTCATATATTTGATAGAAGGTTTCAGGAAGTGACGGGGATCAAAGTTAGAAGGATCTGAGAAAGCCGCTTCTCGGAAGGCTGCGGTAATCGCTAAACGGTTGTCAGTATCAATATTAACTTTCCGAACACCGCTCTTAATTCCTTTTTGGATTTCTTCCACAGGAACCCCATAGGTTTCAGGGATTTGACCACCGTATTTGTTGATGATTTCTAACAAATTTTCAGGAACAGAAGAAGAACCGTGCATCACTAAGTGAGTATTCGGTAAACGACGGTGAATTTCTTCAATGCGACTAATTGCCAAAATTTCACCAGTCGGTTTCCGGGTGAATTTGTAAGCTCCGTGACTGGTGCCAATGGCGATCGCTAAAGCGTCTACTTGGGTACGTTCCACGAACTCAACAGCTTCGTCAGGGTCAGTTAACAACTGTTCCATGGTTAATTTCCCTTCTGCACCGTGACCATCTTCTTTGTCACCTTGCATGGTTTCCAGGGAACCTAAACAACCTAGTTCGCCTTCAACGCTAACACCAATGGAGTGAGCCACTTTCACCACTTCTAAGGTGACAGCCACGTTATATTCAAGGTTGGCGGGGGTTTTACCATCGGCTTTGAGGGAACCATCCATCATCACGCTAGTAAAGCCATGACGCATCGCCGAATAGCAGGTGGCGGGAGAGTTGCCGTGATCTTGGTGCATGGCAATGGGGATGTGGGGATAGGTTTCCACCGCCGCTAAAATCAGGTGGCGTAGGAAGCTTTCGCCCGCATATTGACGAGCGCCGCGAGAAGCTTGCAAAATCACAGGGCTATTAGTTTCTTCCGCAGCCTGCATAATGGCTTGGATCTGCTCCATGTTATTCACATTGTATGCAGGAAGTCCATAATCGTTTTCAGCCGCATGATCTAGCAAAAGCCGCATGGGTACGAGCGCCATAAAATTGCCTCCTAAGTTGTTGTTTTGTAAATTGGTTCCGAGATCGTCCTAATTAAAACAATATTAAGACAATTTGGTAATTTCCGGTGGATCGGATCAGAAATTTGTCAAATTTGGTGAGCCAGCATGGAAGTCAGCTTTTCAGGGCTTCAAAACCGTAGTAAGCCCTTCAGGGCTTCAATCCCACGGCTAGAGGTAAGGAACTTCAAATACTCTAAATTAAGCCCAGAAAAGCTCACAACAATTGATCTTGTTGCCTCGTATCGGTTTTGAACTTTCGTTTATCACATAATGTTAATTTTGTCAAGTATCGCTGTTGGCTTTTGGGAATTCTGCGATCGCTCATCATCATACCATAATATTAAGCCCTAAAGGGCTGACTCTGATTAATATAAAATATAAAAATATAAAAAATAAGAGGAGCAGTCAATGGCTTATTGGCTATTTCAAAGTAACCCTAAATATTACAGAATCCTTGATGCTATCCAAGATTTAGAACAAATGCCTTGGTTAGTCAATCGATTTGCTAATCAAATGTCTGTTGGTGATGGTGTATTAATTTGGATATCGGGCCAAGATTCAGGAATTTATGCTATAGCAAAAATCCTTGAACTCCCTCAAGCGATCAATAATTTTCCTGATGAAGATTACTGGCTTGATCAGGACAGAAGAAGTAAAGATAAAAACTTAAATTTTGCTATTATTCAGTTTACAAATAAATTGGTTAATAATCCAATTCTCAGAAACCAAGTTAAAGAAGACGATATTTTAAAAGAATTGATGGTGATTCGACAACCTCAATCAACAAACTATGCAGTTACGCTTGGTCAATGGGAAAGAGTGAAACAATTAATTAATGGGATTGAATCTATAATACCATCTCGTCAATCTGAAGAAGTTGATGTTGAGGGCAATGAGGAAGGAGATATTGTTGTAGAACCTCAAAGTGTATCTTTAGATAAAAGCGATCGCAGTTTGTCAGAATATCATAAATGGTATAAAAAAGGACGGTTAATTGTTGATCCTGAATGGCAACGGGAATATGTTTGGGACTTAAAAAAAGCGTCTCGATTAATTGAATCATTTTTAATTGGTTTACCTGTTCCCGTTATTTATTTAGCATTTAATGAAGAAGGAGCCCGTGAAGTTATTGATGGGTTACAAAGGTTAACATCTATTTTTAATTTTTTTGATAATAAATACGAGCTTAAAGGATTAGAAAGCTTACGGCAATTTAATGGGCGTAAGTTTAATCAACTTCCTCCAGAATATCAAAATCATTTAGAAGATTGTACCATGAGAGCCTTTGAACTGCCCAAGGATACAGACAAAAACCTAAAATTTTTAATTTTTGAACGTTTGAATACAGGTGGTATTGTTCTGAATGATATGGAAATTAGGAATTGTCTTTATCGAGGTCAATTAAATGACTTAATTCGAGAACTCGCCAAATCAGATGAATTTTTAGCTTGTGTTAATCAAAGAAATTTGGATAAACGTATGAAAGATCGAGGTTTAGTTTTACGATACTTGGCTTTCTTGCAAATGAATTATAGGAATGCTCGAAAAGGAATGAAGAATTTTTTAAATGAGTTTCTACAAGCTTATCGAAATCCAGGCGCAGACAAACTTAACGAATTTAGAGAGACTTTTAAAAAATCAATGAAAGCAGCTTATACTATTTTCGGAATTCAAGCCTTTCGATTAAGAACAGAAAGAGGAAGTTGGTCAACACAGCTTAATGCTTCTATTTTTCAAGTTCTTACTGTTTCATTCGCCGATTATGATTTAGGTGCTTTAACCCGTGCTTCTGATCTAATTTATGAGGAATATTTAGATTTAATTAGTACAGATGAAAAATGGGTGGATTGCGTTAAAACTTCAACGGGAGATATTCAAAGAATTGATTACTCATTTTCAACGTGGAAACAACGATTAGCTGAAGTGATGAAGGTTACATATCCTAATGACTCGCAACGAGTATTTTCCCGCCAGTTGAAAGAAGAAATTTATCGACAAGACCCAACTTGCAAAATTTGTAATCAGCGCATTACCTTAATTAATGATGCTGCTCTCGATCATGAAAAACATTACTGGCGAGGCGGTAAAACTATTCCAGAAAATGCTCGTTTAGTGCATCGTCAATGCAATTTGCAACGAGAACATTAAAAAATCATATACTGCGAATGCTGAACATAAGTCATTATCAGTCATGTCATTCACTGTTGGTTGATGAATGGCATGACTGGTAAATCTTTTATGGGTCGCCCGGGGCTCGAACCCGGAACAAATCGGTTAAAAGCCGAGTACTCTACCATTGAGTTAGCGACCCGCGCGTTTTTCTTTTTCTCACGCACAGTTTCTAATAGTAACACAACACTTTGGGGTTGGCAAGGGGTTTCTCAAAAAAATGTTGCACTCAGGTGGACGACCATCTCACAACTGGCTCCGGGCTTGAGATAGGTCAATAATTTTCCCGTATTCATCGCATTGCGAGGGGCTGTCCAAGGTTCCAAACAATAGTAATCTTTGCCCTTGACTGTCCAATAGACCACACTAGAATAGGCATAACTATAGCCCATAATAATTTTAGAGCGACGACTGTGATCAATGGTGGTGGTAGCTAACCCAGTTAAGGGATTAAACAGCCCGTCTATTTCCTCCTCCAAGGGATCAAAGCGCCCCGTAAACAAATGGTTTTTCTGGTTACGTTGATCTCGATACTGCATCGCTGGAATTTCAAAAGCCAATTGCTCCTTATCTCCCGCTAGGAAATAAGGATGTAACCCCGTGGAAAAGGGCATGGTCTGGGCGGGTAGACTATCGGTTGTCCCGCAGAGGTTCGTATAACGTTGGAAAATTTGTAAAGAGTTACCTTTGAGGGTATAGGTAAACTCCACTTCAAAATCAAAGGGATAAACGGAACGGGTTTGGGGATTACTTGTCAAGACCAAGGTAATCGCAGCCCCCTGATTTGTCGCCTGTTGTGCTACTGTCCAGGGCAAATTTCGAGCAAAACCATGTTGTTTGAGGGTATACTTTTGACCCTGATAGGTGTAGGTATCATCGGGTAAATTCCCACAAATGGGGAATAAAATCGGGATTCCGCCCCGTACCGTTAACTCAGGATTAGCAAACCGTTCACTATCTAAATACAGTAAATCCTGATCCTCGACTTGCCAACGGGTAATGATTCCGCCCCGTTCGGGTACAACTTCTAGGCTCGACTGGGTAGCCGGGTCAGATAGGACGTAGGTTTTATATTGTTGATGGGGTTTCAGTGCGATCGCAAACACAGTAATAGTTAGGAATAAATAAACTTTGGACAGGTAAACAAATTCACTCAGTGGGTGACCGTTAGAATCTTAGCCTATGACTTGATCAAGCTCTCGATGTTTCAAAGGAAGATCAATTTCAGCATGAGATCCCGTGCTCACAGATTGCTGTTTAGGAATAGCAATTTGAAACGAAATTGGGGAGTTGGAACCCCTATAACTTTGGGTGCTAGGGACGGGAGCCTGGGGAAAAGAAGGAAGGGAGATAAACGGATCTTTAATAAAAGGTTGATCAATATAGGGTTTGAGGTCATCCTGGGTTTCCGTTTTAGTTTCTAATTTAGGGGGTAAGGGGGATTCAGTCTGTGACATAGACCCCGACCCATCAGAAACTGGAGACTGCATGGGTTCGGAGAACAGTGTTTTCGGGGGTTCCGATGGGACTATCTCCGTCGCAGTAGGTGGACTTTCTGGCTTAGGTTCCGTCACTAAGGGTAAAGTCGGTTCGGTTAAGGCTGCATCCACCTGTTTAATCTGTCGTTGGTGGGTGTCTAAGACGACGGAGGACTGCATGGGCTGATCAAAAATTTGTGAGAGTCGCCCCACCCGTTTAATAATATCCTCGCCTTTTTTAGTTGATATCACCTTAGCTTGATATTGGGTCACTTCTACTGGTAAAAACTCGACCTTCATTTGATGGTTAGCATTTAGGGCAACTCTAAGCACAGCAGTTTCATAGTCCGCGCGACTATTTCCCCCAAAAATAAAATTCCCCAGGGAGTAAACAATCGGCCGACCTTTATAAATTTCTGCACCCTGTAGGGTATGGGGATGATGACCAATCACCACATCGGCTCCTTGATCAATCGTAAATCGAGCCAGGTCAATTTGCCAGTCCCCCGGATATTCCGCCAGTTCTACGCCCCAATGGTAGTTAACCACCACCCAATCCACCTGATCTCGAATGGCTTTAATATCGGCGGCTACCCGCTCATCATAACGGGGATTGGTTCCGGCTAAACTCTCAGTAGCAGCATGAAAGTCGGCATCGTAATAGCCTAAATAGGCAATTCGTTGACCTTTAACTTCAATAATCGTGGGCCGACGAGCTTCTTTAATATCCCGACCTGCTCCCACGGTCTTAATTCCCGCTTGGTCTAAAGTTGCCATGGTTTCCACTAGCCCCGGTTCCTCATAGTCCATCGTATGATTATTGGCGAGATTGACAATATCAATTCCCCCTTCTGTTAATACTTTTACGGATTCTGGATCGGCCTTAAAATTAAATTGTTTGTTAGGACGGCGTAGGGTAGAACGGGTGAGGGGATTTTCTAAATTCACCATAGCCACATCGGCATCCTGATATTCGGGGAGTTGGGCAAAGGGTAGGGAGTAGTTCGTCCCAATCACATCTTCAAAGTGATCGGACAGGGTTACATCTCCCCCAAATACTAAAGTCACCGTTGGATCTTGGGGATTTTTGACTTGTTCCTGTTGTACCACTGGAACTACTTCTAAGGCGGCTTGCACGGTATCATGGCGTTTTGGTGGCGGTGCGACCATCACTACCTTTTCTTGAGGGTTGGATAGGGGGAGTTGTTGGGCGTTGACTTCGTAGTAACTCACCCAACAGCCCAATACAAAGGTAGAAACGGCCGAACCCATCATAAACATTAACCGCAGGGTTTTAAATTTAATCCCGTCCAGATTTAACCACCGTCGGTATGCTTGTCCTTTGCTTCGATAAACTTGATTGGCTGGAGTCA
Source organism: Planktothrix agardhii (assembly GCF_904830935.1). Classification (NCBI taxonomy): domain Bacteria; kingdom Bacillati; phylum Cyanobacteriota; class Cyanophyceae; order Oscillatoriales; family Microcoleaceae; genus Planktothrix; species Planktothrix agardhii. Next base: position 4,535,836 of record NZ_LR882952.1, on the reverse strand, counting down.
CTAGCCGTACCGATTGTTTCCAGAGAATCTCCCCATCTCCTTGATACCGGGCGGCAATTTTTACTCCTTCTAGGTTAGGGGCGTTGAGTTTCCACAGCAAGTGACAGATAAACTTAACAATGCCCTCATTCATGGCTTCCTGTTGAAATTCAACCAGGACGGGTAAACAGCCTTTATGATCGGGGGGCGCGACTCTCGCTGAGATCCCTTCAGGTCTGAGATAGGTATTAATTAAATCGCTAATTGCCCTTAGGTCTCCAGTCCGGGCTAATTCAAAAATAGAAGGTTGACCTAAATATTCTGCATAAACCATAAAAATACTATCCTCTCCCTATAGAAATTTTGCTTGCGGTTCAGTTTAATATAAAGATCACCTTAACCCTGACCCTAGCGAGTCGTTGATCATTAGATTTTATCAAAAATGGTAGCCATAGGAATAGATTTAGGAATTTCTAGTCTACCTACAACATCTATTCGTAACTACTAATCAAATAGTGGCTACAGGCTTCTAATATAGGATAAACTCTCAGGTTGCACCCTGCCGCCAACATCCAGAATAATTAGGTTAGGGAATACAGCTTAAAGTTTTGGTTAGGGTTTGGATTGAGTTCGATGTAAGATCAATCCTTCATATCCTAAACGGAAATCTTCGGTCGTAATCGAAATTTCTTTCGGATCAGTTAACCCTTGGCGACGATAGCGACGGATGGCTTCTAAGGCGGCTTGATTACTTAATAATGCTAAATCTGCCCCATTCCAACCTTCAGTTTCCGTTGCCCAATTTGTTAAATTAATATCAACTAAAGGACGGTTTTTATTATGAACTTTCAGGATCGCTAAACGACTATTAATATCGGGTAAATCGACTTTCAATTGTAAATCTAATCTTCCCGATCTCAAGAGGGCTGGATCGATAGCTTCGGGGCGATTTGTTGCCCCAATTAATAATACTTCAGAACTATTTTGTAACCCGTCTAATTCCGTTAATAATTGCCCTACAACGCGATCGCTTACCCCTGAATCTCCCAGATAAGCCCCACGAATCGGAGCTAAACTATCAATTTCATCAATAAAAATAACACAGGGAGAGGCTTGTCTAGCCTTAGCAAATAATTCTCGAACAGCGGCTTCGGCTGCTCCTAGCCAACGGGTTAATAATTCCGGCCCATTCACCGCAATAAAATTAGCCCTAGATTGGGATGCGATCGCTTTTGCTAATAAGGTTTTACCCGTTCCGGGTGGCCCCCAAAGTAAGATTCCGCGAGGGGCTTTGGCTCCGGTTTGTTGATACAATTCCGGGTAAAGTAACTGACCTTCTACGGAATCCTGTAAGGTTTGTTTAATACTCTCTAAACCGCCAATTTCTTCCCATGAAATATTGGGATTTTCCACTTCTACCGACCGCAAAACCGAAGGCTTAATTTCCGTTAAAGCGTCGATAAAATCCTGTTGATTAATATACAATTGATCGGGAACGGTCGCTTCTAAAGAGGGAACCTGACGACGTAAAGCTGTATAGGCTGCGGCTTGACAAGTAGCTTTTAAATCTGCCCCGACAAATCCCACAGACAAATCGGCAATTTCTTCTAAATTAACTGTTTTTAAGGGCATGGATTGTGTTAGAATGGTAAGGATTTCTAAGCGCCCATTTCTATCAGGAACTCGAAAGCGAATTTCTTTATCAAATCTGCCCGGACGTCGTAGGGCTGGGTCAATAGCATCGGGGCGATTTGTTGAGGCTAAAACAATCACGCCTGGGGTTTTGGCAAAACCATCCATTAAGCCTAATAATTGAGCGACTAATCGTTTTTCCACTTCCCCTTCTACTTGGGAACGATGGGGGGCTAAACTGTCAATTTCATCAATAAATATAATACAAGGGGCTGATTTCGCGGCTTTCTCAAAAATTTGTCTTAATTTGGCTTCCGCTTCCCCATAATATTTGCCCATAACTTCCGGGCCGACAATAGCAATATAACTGACTCCTAATTCTTCTGCAAAAGCCCTGGCGGTTAGGGTTTTACCCGTTCCGGGTGGGCCAACAAATAATACGCCACGGGGGGGTTCTAAGCCTAATTTTGCTAACAATTCAGGACGTTTTAAAGGCAATTCTACTAATTCTCGTAATTGTTGAATCACATCTCCTAACCCCCCCACTTCTGAAATATTGCATAGGGGATGGAAATTTTGAGGAGAAAAATTAGGGGTTTCTGATGGGGTTTCCACCGATGGAGGTGTAATAATTACAGAATGGGATTCTGTATTGTTTTTGGGTATATTCCCCTGTCTAGGAATACTGGTGCGAGAACCAATTTGTACGTCGGTTTTAATTTCTCCACTTTTGATTTTTTCATCTAAGGTTTTTGCTAGTTCAAATAATTGATCAAACCCATCAAATAAATTAGTCATTTTAAAACCTGATTAAAAAATAGGATTACGGGCGGATTTATTCAAGTTAATTATAACTAAAAAAAATAATCAAAACCACCATAAAACTGTTATGGTGCGTAGCACTCGGGAACAGGGAACAGTAAGCAGTGAAAGGGTTTCAGGAATAAAAAGTGTCCTAACTGTAATGCGTAGCGCTATATAATCTTCGGAGCGCATCTAAATTGGGTATTTGACAAAAACTAATCCAGTAAACCACTTGTGGTAAAGTCTGTTCCCTGTTCCCTGTTCCCAATTCCCAGCTATCATTATTTTTAACTTGAAATCCGACCCGCGCGTTTTGTACTTTTCTCACGCACAACTTCTAATAGTAACACAACACTTTGGGGTTGGCAAGGGGTTTCTTAAAAAAATGTTGCGTTCAGGTGAACGAGCATCTCACAAATGGCTCCAGGCTTGAGATAGGTCAATAATTTTCCCGTATTCATCGCATTTAGTTTCTAATTTAGGGGGTAAGGGGGATTCAGTCTGTGACATAGACCCCGACCCATCAGAAACCAAGGATTTCAAACATTAGTCCCCGGATATTCCGCCAGTTCTACGCCCCAATGGTAGTTAACCACCACCCAATCCACCTGATCTCGAATGGCTTTAATATCGGCGGCTACCCGCTCATCATAACGGGGATTGGTTCCGGCTAAACTCTCAGTAGCAGCATGAAAGTCGGCATCGTAATAGCCTAAATAGGCAATTCGTTTTCCCCATAATATTTGCCCATAACTTCCGGGCCGACAATAGCAATATAACTGACTCCTAATTCTTCTGCAAAAGCCCTGGCGGTTAGGGTTTTACCCGTTCCGGGTGGGCTAACAAATAATACGCCACGGGGGGGTTCTAAGCCTAATTTTGGTAACAATTCAGGACGTTTTATAGGATTACGGGCGGATTTATTTAAGTTAATTATAACTAAAAAAAATAATTAAAACCACCCATAAAACTGTTATAGTGCTACCCACTAGGGAACAGGGAACAGGGAACAGTAAGCAGTGAAAGGGTTTCAGGAATAAAAAGTGTCCTAACTGTAATGCGTAGCGCTATATAATCTTCGGAGCGCATCTAAATTGGGTATTTGACAAAAACTAATCCAGCAAACCACTTGTGGTAAAGTCTGTTCCCTGTTCCCAATTCCCAGCTATCATTATTTTTAACTTGAAATCCGATCTAAAGCCCGTCTTCCTCCCCAACGTTCTACTATTTTATCATCATAATCATCGGCAATTTCTAACACTGCATTAACTGAGGCTTCTAGTTCTAATTTATCACAAGTAGAACCAACAATAGTATGCTCAAAAATAATATCCCCGTGTTCATCAATCCCAAAAGCTCCAAACCTCATAATATTATTTTCTCGTAGGAGAAAATGTAATAAATCTGGAGAAAGTTCTACATCTGTCACCACATAAGACCGAGCATTAATAATGGCATCATCTTTTTCCCAAGGGAATACAAATACCTCAACTAATGCAGAACCCATGACCATTGCTAATCCGGGTACGTCTTCTCTAGCACAAGGAAATTTGCCATATAATTCTCTCATCCAGGTGGCAATTTTGTTATAACAGGCTTCTTGGATTGCGGTTTGAAATTGCATTTTTAGCGTTCTCCCTAAACTTTTTCCTCAGTTTTAACATCTTTGGGGTCACTAGAAACAGAGTTTGTATTATTTCTCAACACGCTGAAACTCGGTTACACTAAAAATAGTGAATCTGAAGTTGAGTTTGATTGGAGGGTAAACCATGGATGAAATTGCAATCACTAATGCTAAATTAATTGCTCAAGTGATTACTGTGTTAGGTTCATTGGGCTTTTTCTTTGCCACGTTTCAAGCGTTGAAACAATTGGAAAAATAGGATTTAGGACGCGCTCTGGCGCGTTCTGATTTTTTAGGTAGACTGAAATTGGAATCCATTCTCATCAGCATAACGATTTAAAAACCGCATGACTCGCTCAAAAATGTCTTCTGAGTATACTTCAAAGTAACATTCAACCTTAGAAAGATCCTCATTTTCTGCATAGAAGAACTTGACATTGCTGGGGGTAACTTTGATTTGTCCTTCTTCATCGCGTAACCACAAATTAGTGATTTGTTTCCGATAGGCTCTTAATCTTTCTATCGCTTGAAGACGCTCAAATAGCAAGACCACAATTTTAGTTTCGGAGTCTTTGCGTTTCCGCAGACTAATCCCGCTAATTTCTTCATCTAATCCATCAATAAACTGTACAGAGGTTGTCATGATTTTTCCTCTCTGCTTTTCCTTGATTTTATCCTATTTTTAGGAAAACCTCAACTCTTTTCTAGTTTTAGGGGATATTTTGCCCTCGAATTGCTGCATCCACTTGTTTAAAAAGTTCTGCTGGGGTTGAAGAATTGTATAAAATTATATCTGCTTGTTTACATTTTTCTGCTAAAGACATTTGGCTATTAATTTTAGCTTCAGCTTCTTCGGTGGTTAAAAGTCGACCAAAATTAATTTTTTCTCTTTCTATTAACCTCAAATATTGCTGTTCAAGAGGACAATAGACAACCCAAATTTCCGTGACTAAATCCGTCATTTGCGATTCAAATAATAACGGAATCACTAAAACCCCGTCAGCGTAAGGGTTGCCATCGGGATTCTGGATTTTTTGAGCTTTTAATTGTTTAATATTGTTAACAAAACAATGGCGCACAAAGGGGTGTATCTGTTGCTCTAGCCAGGTTCGCTCCGATGAGTCTGAGAAAATCAGACTAGCCAATTTCTGCCGATTTAAGTTACCATTATAAAGTAGAATATCCCTCCCATAGCGGTCAACAATTTGTTTGAGAACAGGTGAACCGGGTTCCACTGCCTCTCTCGCATATAAATCCGCGTCCCAAATGGGGAGTCGGTAGGTCGTGGTAAGATAGTTGGATACGGTCGTTTTTCCGCTTCCTATCCCTCCGGTAAGACCAATTAAACGCATAATCCTGTTTTTAAATCTATAATACTATTCATAATAGTAATAGAAATAGTCTATCTGGGTGGCTTCTGTAAAAAATAAATAGTAGATTCCCTTTCGGTAATTGTTTATTCAAGGCATAAACCCTTATGCAGCCTGGACGTTTTGTTAAGTTAATTTTCATCTCCCTACCTTTAACTGGATTTTGGACGGTGGGGATGGGTGATTTCCCTAATTTTTTGAGTAATAATCTTAAAATTAGTTTTCCCATAAATCAAGTTTTAGCCCAATCAATTGTTCCCGAACCTAATAGTACAAATACCCTGACTAATTCCGTTAATAATCGTGTGGATATTACCGGAGGTCAACAGTCGGGAGATGGGAGAAATTTATTTCATAGTTTTACACAATTTAATGTGCCGCCGGGTCAGATTGCTAATTTTGTTTCTAATAATTCCATTCAAAATATTTTTAGCCGTGTCGTGGGCGGACAACCTTCGGTAATTGAAGGGTTAATTAAAGTGACCGGAGGCAATTCTAACCTATTTATTTTAAATCCCTCTGGAATTATTTTTGGTTCGGAAGCACGTTTAGATGTTCCGGGTGCATTTACCGCCACAACCGCTACAGGTATAGGATTTAATTCCGGTTTATTTAATAGCTTAAATTCTAATGATTATAATAGCCTTTCAGGGGAACCCAATAGTTTTCTTTTCTCCACATCCAACCCGGGTAATATTGTTAATTCTGGAGAACTTACGGTTTCCCAAGGACAAACCTTAACCTTAATTGGGGGAAACGTTATTAATACCGGAACATTGAATGCACCCGCAGGACAAATTACCATTGCAGCTATTGAAGGAAATAATTTAGTTAGAATTAGTCAAACCGGATATTTACTCAATTTAGAAATTGAAACCGTTACCCCCAGTCTTGAGAATAATGAATCCGTAATTATTCCCCTAGACTTACCCAAATTATTGACAGGAAATTCACAAAATAATCAAGCCTCTAGTGTTAATATTTTATCCGATGGAAGCGTAGAATTAACCGCTTCTAATACACCATTTTCTCCTCAAGGCGGGGGGGCTTTAATTTCTGGTTTTTTGAATACCAGAAATACCAATTTTAACTCATCTTCATCAAATCTTCCTCAAGTTAATATTATTGGCAATAATATTCATTTATTTAATTCGGAAATTGATGCTTCTGGTATAAATGGAGGCGGAATCGTCCGAATTGGAAGTAATTATCAAGAAAATGCTCTTTTGCCCACGGCTTCCCGCACATTAATTAATGATCAATCTACGATTATAGCCGATGGCTTAACCGATGGAAATGGGGGACGAATAATTATTGGAGCCAAGGATTCAACCCAATTTTTTGGTAATATTAGTGCCCAAGGATTTTCTAATCCTAACACAACTGAAAGATTGGGAGGATTTGCCACTATTTTTAGTCAAAATAATCTAAATATATCTGGAAATATTAACCTAAAAACAACTAATTCAATTCCTGGGAATTTAATAATTAATGCACCGGAAATAAACATCGGTAATCAAGATAAAACCCAAGAAAATATTAACCTATCCCAGCAAACTTTAGAAAATCTTGCCCTAACAGCAAATGTATTTATAGAAGCAAAAAATAGTATTAATATTGGCAACCTAACTGACAATAAATTAAACTTTCCGGCTACCACTGGAACCTTAACTTTTACCGCCGATGCAGATAAATCTGGGAGTGGTAATTTTACTATAAATTCAGGAAATACTCTCCAGACTTCCGGCGCTGCAATTGTAATTACCGGGGTAAATTTACTCACGGGAGATATTATTACCCAAGGAGGAAATTTAGACCTAACAACAACCAATAATGGGGGGATTCGGACTGAAAACCTATCGACTTCTGCGAATACCCAAGGCGGGAATATAACCCTTAAAAGCGACCGAGATATTATTACTAATACCCTCTCAACCCGCGCGATGGGAAATGGCACTGGAGGTAATATATATCTTAACGCATCAAACCGCATTCAAACTAACAGTATTAATACCTCTAGTAGTAGTAAATCGGGAGATATTACCTTCACAAGTTTACGGGGAGATATTATTTTAGAGGGAAATTCTTATAGTATTGATGCGACTTCTAGTGAAGGTTCGGGGGGGAATATTTTAGTTAATACTCCTCGAACTTTAACAACAGATTTAATTGATACAAGAGGCAAAGAAACTGGAGGAAATATTATTCTGAATGCTGAGTTAAAAGTTGAAACTAAAGGACTACGAACCGGAATATTTGATCATTTAGAACCCGCCACAGGAAATATTGAAATTACCAGTGATGAAATTAATTTCACCGGGGGTGAAAACTCAATTCAAGGTCAAGGTCAAATTGTCTTACAACCAGCAACGGTGGCTCAAGATATTGAAATCGCAGGTCAAGACAATAACTCGGAACTCACATTAAATTTAACCTCTCGTGATTTAAACAGTTTAGAAAATGGATTTAAAGAAATTATTATCGGAGGAAATCAAGGAAACGGAACTATTTTTATCGCTGGAAATATTGCATTCAAAGATCCCGTTATCATCCAATCTCCTCAAGGTATGATTGCTAGTGGAACACCATTTCGAGAACAATTTTATACCGTTACTGGTTTAGATAATGCCAGTTTAAAACTATCGGCATTAGAAAATATTACCTTGGGCAACCTACTCACAAACGGTGGTAATATTTCGATTTCCAGTGAATCTGGAACTATTTATACTCAACAGTTATCAACGGGAAATTCTGGCTCTGCTACAATTAATTTAACCGGAACAGAAGTAAATTTATTAGGAGGACTAAATTCTGTTCAGGGTTCAGGAGTTCTAATTTTACAACCTAGTCGGAAGACCCAAGCTATGACATTAGGGGGAACAGAAAATGCCTCTAGTTTTGATATGAGTAATCGGGATTTAGAAGCCTTAAAGAATGGATTTATTCAAATTAGAATTGGCCGAGTAGATAGCACAAATACCCTAAATTTAGACGGAGATTTTACGGTTTATGATCCGCTTAATTTACAAGCACAATCTATTATTGGAACTGGTCGGATTACGGGAGTTGATAATAGCTCAGTCACCTTAACCGCCGGATCAAATATTTTAATTGGAGATATTAGTACCGAAGGGGGAACCATTCAACTCACCAGTTCTCAAGGAGAAATTAGGACAGGATCTTTACAATTATTATCAGAAAATCAAAGAAATGGAAATATTAATATATCGGCATTAGGTCAGATTGAAACGGGAGAAATTCGTGCTATTACCCAGGATAATAGCAATAAAAATAGTAATGTTTTATTGAATAGTCAAGATATTAATTTAATCAGTCTAAATGGGGGAATCAGAGTCAACGGTCAGATTTTTAATTCATCCTTAGTGGGCGACTCCATCGCTATTGAATTATTAGCAAATAGAAACATCACCACCGGAGATATTAAAGCCTATCGAGGAATTAATTTGAATAGCATGATGGGAACAATACAGTCAGGAAACATAAATTCAGCCGGAATTAGAGGGGGAGGAAATATTTTTATCATTGCAGGTTCTAGCATTAATACTGGACGAATTAACGCTAGTTCTTCCGAGGGAAAAAGTGGCAATATTTCATTAAATGCTGCTCAAGATATTGATGTAGTTTCCCTGCGGGGGGAAGGAGAAACTCAAGGCGGCGATATTGGAATTTCAACTCATGGATTATTTAGAGCCACGGGAATTTTTAATAGTCGTAATCAAATAAACTCCAGTATTTCCAGCGTAGGAGGAGAAAAAGGTGGTTCGATTGTTATTCAACAAGGAGGCGACCATTGTAGCACTGCTGAATGTGGTAGTATTCCTTTTTCCGTGGGAAATCCCCTTTTAAATGGGACGGCTGGAGCAATTACTGATGGCAATTTGGTGAGTCTTTTACCTACTAATAATTCCTCCTCAAATTCTAATCAATCAACCGGAGAAACCCAGACTATTATTAATCAAATTAATTCCGAATTACAAGGGACAAATCAAGAAACCAAAACCTCACCCATACCCCCTAAAACCGAGAATACCACACCTGTTTTAACCGACTTAACATCGGATGTTGTATTAGAGGAAACCTCGGATATTTCATCTAATCCCAACGAACCCTTAGAAACCCCTATTATTCCCCTCAATACTCCCACCATTCCAATGGATCAAATTGCTTCCGGTTCCGTGATTTCCTCCTTGGCTCAAATTGATACATTTCGAGGAATTGAATTTTCTAACTATTTAGGTTCAAACTCAAATAATACAACCCTTACGGATCAAAGTATTCGTAAAACCTTAAATGAAATCTATAAATTAACCGGATATAAAACCGCCATTATCTATGTATCTAGTCAATCGAATCAATTAGAATTAAGGTTGATTTTACCCGATGGACAACCAATATTTAAAAGTATTCCAGTTCCGCGAGAAACGGTATTAAAAACCGCTAGAACTTTTTCTAATCAAATTCGTTCGCCCGAAAATTTAGAAGATACCCGCTATAAAGAAAATGGCAAACAATTATATAAATGGTTAATTGAACCTCTGGAAAGCCCATTAGAAGCCGAAGGAATTAATACCCTAGTCTTTTCAATGGATACGGGATTAAGAACCCTACCCTTAGCCGCATTATACGATGGGAAACAATTTCTGTTAGAACGCTATAGTTTAGGATTAATTCCCAGTTTAAGTTTAACAGATACTCGCTATGTTAATATTAAAGATTCTAAAATATTAGCGATGGGGGCTTCTGTTTTTCCCAATTCCAATCAACTCCCTCTCCACGCAGTTCCGATGGAATTGGACTTAATTATTAATCATAATACTTGGCAGGGTAAATCATTTTTGAATGAGAATTTTACCGTTAATAATCTCACATCCCAACGTAGTCAAAATCAATTTTCAATTGTGCATTTAGCCACCCATGGAGAATTTCAAGCCGGAGGTTCTGACCAATCTTATATTCAATTTTGGGATCAAAAATTACGGTTAAATCAACTCAGAAACCTCAAGTTAAATCAACCCCCTGTAGAATTATTGGTTTTGAGTGCTTGTACAACAGCCGTAGGGGATGAAAAAGCGGAATTAGGGTTTGCTGGGTTAGCAGTTCAAGCCGGGGTTAAATCGGCTTTAGCGAGTTTATGGTATGTTAGCGATGCGGGAACATTAGGGTTAATGAATACCTTTTATCAAGCCCTATCAACCAGTCCGATTAAAGCAGAAGCTCTACGACAAGCTCAACTAGGAATGTTACAGGGAAAAGTTCGTTTAGAACAGGGTTATTTAATCAATGAAACTGGAACAAATACTGCCAAAATTCCCCTTCCTCCAGAAATTGCTTCCCGGGGAAATGTTAATTTATCCCATCCTTTTTATTGGGCAGGTTTTACTTTAATTGGGAGTCCTTGGTAAGATTAAACAATTTTCAATACAATCTTTAATAGACAGTCTTATTGGGATTATATAGGAAGCGATCGCAAACGATAACGAGTATCATTAATTGTCACGATTGCACCTGTGTTCAGTTCTTCCTGACATTCATTCAAAATAATCAGTAATCTACCACTAACAACGGCAGGCTTTGTATTTTTTAAACGGAAAATAATTGTACTGGGAAGTTGGTGAGAACTCGCGGCTAAAAGATCAGCAAAATCCAAATCAAACGTTAAAATAATTCGATTTTCTTGTCTTGCTTTTTCTAAAATCTGAGAATCACAGAAGACGCTCTCATCCTTGTTCGCTTAAATGAACAGCATCATATCCTTGTTGACGGAGTACCTTCACTGTCAAGGGAGAAACTCCCATATCAGCAAGAAATTTCACGTTAATCTACTCCCTTCGATCAAACATGAATTTTAGCTCTGTTATTCTGTGAGTCTTAAACTTTATTATAACAGTTCATAGTTGACTCAGCGTAATATTCTGATTAGTTTGATTTGTTGGTAATATTACATCATAAAATAGTTTGAGATTACTATCAAAAAATCCTTGATCTGGTGCATAAATAAGACCTGATAAATTTTTAGCTAAATAAGATTCTAAACAATCTAACATTTCCCACCCGGCATCAGTTAAACCAACAGGGTCAAATTAATTCGGCTTAAACCTGGATATTTGACTACTAAGAAAGATGGTGCTCAAGCACAACAACGGGGTCTAATAGCACGCACTATCTACTATTATTTTATGACTAAGATGGTGCTCAAGCACAACAACGGGGTTAGGGTTTGAGAGCAATAATTGTCCGATGGCGAGGGTCACTGGGAAGGGTGATTTTATAATCAAACCCTACCTCTTTTAAGGTTTCTTCCACATCAAAAGTATAATATTCATCACTCCAGGGTTCGGTACTTTTCATTAGAATAAATAACGCTGGGGGCAAGTTTTGAATTACTTCTGATTTGGGGTTATTATCAACAATGGCTAAACAGCCACCCGGACGTAAAATTCTGAACGCTTCTTGAAAGATTTCTCGACTGGGTTTGTTCGGGAGTTCATGTAATAAAAATTGCAGGGTAATAACATCAAAACTGTTATCGGGAAAACTGGTATTTTCAGCGAGTTCCTGTTTCCATTCGGCTATTTCTCCCTGTTTATCTCGGACTTTTGCCACTGCTAACATATAGGGTGATAAATCCAACCCGACTGTCCTAATATTATCACCATATTTCTGTACTAAATAACGGTGTAATGGTAGGGTAGACATCCCCACAGAACAGCCAATATCTAATACATTCTCCACCCGTTCAGGACAATATTGTCCTAGGATTTCATGGAAACTATAACGCAACCGATGTTCGGCGGTTTCCCAGGTAATTTGTTCTTTTGGCCAGATTCGCAACCCCATGGCTTTTGTTGCGGGTTCGGCTTCAAAGGCGGCTAACCAACATAGATTTCCCTGGTCATACGCATGAAAGGGAACTTGATAATAATCGGGATATTTAATATTAGGATTTGTGACAGTTTTTAACAGTTCTTTGGCTCCCGATGCGTCTAATTCTTGACAAGTTTTTCGCCATGGAACTCCATTTTTTTCGGCGGTTTTAATTAAAACTTTTCTCGCTTGAAGTTTCATTAAACTGTAAAGCGGTTTAGTTTTGATCAGAACATTAACAATTTTAGATAGAAAATCTTCTCCTGCCCAGTCTGGTTTTAGTTTGGTGTTAATCATAGTTTAAAAATGGTTGAAGACAAGGATTAATTTATCATGAAATAGAATGAGATCATAAAAGGTTAAAGACTATCCCATTCTTTTAGGGTAATTTGCTGGGCTAAAATATCTTCAACCTCTCGAATCATAATTCGCAACTGAGGAACAGAATATTCATCATTAGAGGGGATAGTAAGACGATGACTCTCATAAATTATAAACTGATGTTTACTTCCTGAAAAAGGGCCGGAAAAACCAAATTTATGTAATTTTTGAATAAAGTCTCGTCGTTTACATGGTTTCCATCGGCTCAAGTTGTGGCTCCTTATTCAAATCAATGTTATTAATAATTGGTAATGGATGCCCCAATTTGATCCCCAATAAAATCCAATCTTCTAAAGTTGAACGCAATTCTTGTTCACATTGTTTTAAGGTTGAACCAAAAGCAATAACTCCTTGACAAATTGGGATTTTTCCCACAAAAGTCTGGTCTTCAAGTTTATCATAAATTGCTTCAGCCATTGCCTGCTCAAGATAATCACTAAGGATATACTGTACAGCCATTGCTAATCCTAAATTCATTGCATTTTTCCTATTATAGAATATTTGAGTCAATGTATTTATGAAGTTTTATTCCATGTATCCTGTCTGTTTCAACCATTGGCGAAGTTGAGTAAAAAATTGGTTTCTATCGGGGTTTTGATAAACTTCTTTAACCGTTTTCCATCCCGCATCTGCTTCACCTAGTAAATACTGTTGGGCTAAATAAGCGGCTAAAACTCCTTTTAAATCTTGTTTCAGGCGATTACGTTTAGTGATTTCTTGTAACAAAACTGAGTTATGTTCGGCGAGTAATTCAGAATATTTTTTAGTCACATCTTGCCATTCTCCAAACTGATATTTAAAAATTTGTAAAGGCAATTGTTCCGGGGTATAGACTTGAAATTGTTTGCTAAATCGTTGGTCATAATGAATTAAAATGGGGGTTTCTTGGTTGTCTGTTTTGAGTTGATAGGAAATTAAACCCCATTTTTGTTGTAAATCTCGATATTCCCGTTTAATCGGACTATACCGATAAATCACGGAATAGTAACTTTTTAAATTGTTATCTTCATCAATTAATAAATCTACTAAAATTTCGGGTTCTTTATCATTATCTAAATCTAGGATTTTAAAATCAATCACCCGGGCATTTTTAACGGTTTTTACTCCAGGACTAGATAAATTTGCCATAGAAATAACATCTTCTGAAATCAAATCTCCTTTTCTGGTAAGTTTAATTTGCATGAGTTGAATTGTACTATTAGAATCTGCTAATAATTGAGCTTTAATCTCTCCTAAAATAACTGTTTTTTGCACCTTTAAATCCTTTATTTCTGGATAGGATTCGGGTTTTGATTCTATTGGGGGTGTCCCTTGAGGTTGCATGGTAACTGGTGGGGTTGTCGGAGAAGATTTAGGCTCTGAACTAACTGCTGGAGTATCAGAAATTGAGATTCTGGCAATATATTGAGTCGGGACTAAAGCCTGTTTTTTATCTTGGGAAATGGCTTGACAAATTAAGGTAGCAACTTCCGCCCTAGTTGCGGGTTTATTAGGATTTAATCGTCGCAGATTTGGATAATTAACTACTAACCAATTTTCTGTTGCTGTTGCGATCGCTTTTTTAGCATATTCAGGAATATCAGAAGCATCATCAAAGATTTTGGTTAATTGTTGATAGGAAACTTGGCTGGATTTATAATCTAAACCATTAACTACCGCCACTAACGCCTGGACTCTGGGGATATTTAATAAAGGATTAAAAACACTTCCTAAATATCCCGACATAAAACCTTTTTGATTCGCCCCTTGAATAGCATTATAGGCCCAAAAATCCGTCGGGACATCGACAAAATCAATCGCTTTTTCACTTCGAGGAATTTTAGGAAATGCTTGACTCAGAATCGCTGCAAATTCAGCCCGATTAACGGGACTATCGGGGCGAAAAGTATCATCTTCATAATAGCCTTTCACAATATTTTTTTGGGCTAAATTTTCAATACAATTTTGCGCCCAATGACCTTTAATATCTGAAAATTTTTGAGAATCTTCGGCGAAAACGGGATTGATAAATGCTAGAGATTTATGAGTAATAATTATTCCCAAAGCGACGAGAATAAATAACTTAATTGGGGATAGATTAGACCTCAATTTTTGCATCAAAACAGCTATCAATTTTGCAGACTTAAAATAGGATACAATTTTGAATTTCATACTAATACTCCTTATTTAAACAAATTGAACAACAGCACCCGCACTAGGTAAGGTGATATCCAAATTAGGAACACCCACCAACACAAGATTACCAACACTAGCAACAGATGTTCCAAAATTCAAGTCGGTATCGGAATTATCCGTAACCGGACTTAAATAAGTTTGAACTAAATTTCCGCTTCTTAATTCATAGCGAAATGTTCCTCCTAAATTTCCTAAACCGTAGCCCGGAGAACCAATCAAAACCTCATTTCCTATCAAGGCTAAGGCTTGACCAAATTGATTAAATTCCTCCACTTTAGGAGCATTATAACGTTGTAAAACCGCTCCGGTAATCCCATCGAATAAAAAGGCGATTCCCGCATCTATTCCCCCCTGGTCGTTTCCTGGCGCACCGATTAAAATATCTCGACCAACACCCGTCCAGGCGACAGAATAACCAAAATTATCTAACCCGGGATTGGGATTTTTAAAGGTTTGTAAAAGCTGTCCGGTTACACTATCAAACATATAGGCTTCACCGGGTTGTTTTCCCCCAGTTGGAGTTAAGCTGGCGGGCGCACCAATTAATATTCTATCCCCACCAACCGCCGCTACGGACGCACCAAAAAAGTCATTAACTTGAGGGTTAGGATTCAAAAATGTTTGCAATAGTTGACCCGTATTTTCATCCAGTAAATAGGCGATTCCTCCGGTGGGTGCTAAGGTGGAATTACCGGGTGCACCGACAATAATATTATTGCCTAAAGTTGCGACGGAATAGCCAAATAAATCAAATATATTTGGGGTCGGGTTATTGATAGTTAAATAGGGGGCTCCCGTGGCGGTATTAAACCCATAAACCGCCCCAGAATTAGGAGCTAAACTACTATCTTGAGATGCACCAATAATAATATTATCTCCTAAAGTTGTAGCTACGGATTGACCAAATTTTGAAGTACCCGCAGTCGCAGAAGGGTTACGAAATGTTAATGTTGGTTGTTGAGTTGTGAGATTGAATAAATAGGCGATTCCTTGATTATTGGTTTGACCCGGGGCGGCTATTGCTAAGAAATTATTTCCTAACCGAGATAAATTTGAACCAAATTGAGCATTAGTTTCAGGAATCGGATTAACTAATTTTCCTAATGCTGAAGGTGGAATTTCATCATCTATAATGTCTAAAATAGCTTGATTAGGTGTACCAATTTGGGCAAAATTAGTGGGGTTTTCTAAGGTTAAAAGTAAGTTAGATGAATAATTAGGGAAATTATTATTAACAATGGGAATTTTAATGATTTTAGGAGTAGTATCCCCATTGGCAAAATTAACAATAATTGGTGTGGTATCTACTTGATTTCCCGTTGGTGTTAAGGGAGTAGGAATTGGAACTACCGTAACGCTGATTTCTCCATCATTTCCACTATTTCTAACAACGGTAATCGGATTAATTATAGTCCCATTTTCATTAACAGCAAACTGCTCGGAACTAAAAGCTACCGAGCCAGGAATAATAAAGTTAGAACGATTAATTTGATCTGGTTTAATTCCTTGTAAAATAGCTACAATTTCCCCTAAATTAGAGGATATAATTGTACTATTTTCGTTTCTGGGATCGGATTTAATGGTTAAGTTTTTAAAAGCTAAATCACCCGTTAAAAAAATAATATCTTCTTCTGGTTTATAATCTACAATTATATCAGATAATTCTAAATTATTACTATCTAAAACAAAAATATCTTTACCTTCTCCACCGATTAAAGTATCACTTCCTGCGTCCCCAGAAATCCAATCATTTCCGTTATCTCCAATGATTTGATCATTTCCTTGACCTCCAACTAAGGTATCATTTCCGATCCCTCCCGATACCTGGTCATCTCCAGCATTTCCTGTTACTAAATCATTCCCCCCATCCCCTCGAATCTGATCATTTCCATTACCTCCAAAAACCGTATCATCTCCATCTTCTCCCCCAATAAAATCATCTCCATCATTACCCTCTACCCAATCATTATCGGCGCCTGCTCGAAGTTCATCATTTCCTTGACCTCCGAATATAAAATCCTTACCTAAATCCTCTCTAACTTGATCATTTCCTGACCCGGAATAAATTGTATCATCTCCTTCAACTCCCGATAATTGAGTGGGATTATCAGGATTTACAAATCCCACAAATCGATCATTTCCTGCTTCTCCAAATAACAGATCATTGCCTTCACCTCCTAAAATTTGATCGTCTCCAACCCCGCCAAATAGGGTATCATTTCCCCCTTCTCCAAATAATTGATCGTTATCTGAGTCACCATAAATTAGTTCAGGATCTGACGAACCCCGAACCGTATCATCTCCTCCTAATAAAAAAGCACCTAACTTAAATACTCCCAATTCTCCAGGGAAAAATCTGATGTCTTCAGGGGTATTATCTCCGACTAAGCGAAGTAAACCTGTGGTAGAATCGGTTTCTGGTTTTAGCACCATAATGTTATTTTGTAAACTGAAATTAAAATACTAACATTGCTAATTATAGCATCGGTTTTGCTGACTGCCAAAATTTAGAAATCGTTACAAATTGATAGCCCTGTTCTAATAATTTAGGAATAATTTCTTCAGCAGTTTTTGCCACATCTTTTCCCCCATTATAGCCATCATGGAGGACAATAATTGACCCATTTCGGGTTTGTTTGATCACCCTATTACTGACAATTTCAACCCCAGGTTGTACCCAATCTTCAGGGACAACACTCCACATCACCGGACGATATCCCCAACTTGTTAATAAATCTAAAGTTCTGGGTAAAAATACACCGTTAGGGGGACGAACATCTAGGATTAATTCCGGTTCCAGACCACAAGCATTAAAAATAGCAGTTTTAGTTTTTTCTAGGCTTTGTTTTAATACAATTTCTGTTAATAAAGGGAAAGTATCGTGTTGATAACCATGTAACCCTATCCAATGACCTTGTTGATAGACAGCTTGGGCAATTTCAGGATATTTTTCTACCTCATGTCCTAACCAAAAAAAACTGGCCGTAATTTGAAAATGTTCTAAAACCTTTAATAATTCTAAGGTATATTGGGGGTGCGGCCCATCATCAAAGGTTAAGCAAATTTCTGGTTGAGATGAATCCCCTGTCCATAGACATCGGGGAAATTTTTGGCTTAAAAGTGGATACAAATAGGGGAAAAATGAGGCAAATTGTAGTTTAAAATTGAAATGGTTATTCATAAAGGTTTAAGTTCACAAATCTTTGTATAAATAAGTTGGTATTGGGTTAAAAAAAATGTACCATATTGATCGGTAATTAATTGGCAAATCTGACATGAAAAAGTATGTTTGTAAAACCTGTGGCTATACCTACGATCCCGAATACGGTGATACCGATGGCGGTATTGAACCGGGTACAGCTTTTGAAGATATCCCAGAAGACTGGATTTGTCCACTTTGTAGCGCGGAAAAAAAAGATTTTGAATTAGAAGAATAGAGGGTTAATTTGTCTAGTATACAGCCTTTAAAAGTGATTGTAATTGGGGGTGGAGCAGCAGGTTTTTTTGGGGCGATTACTTGTGCAAATCACCACGCCCAGACTCAAGTAATTTTGCTTGAAGCCGGACAACAAACCCTGGCTAAAGTAAGGATTTCCGGCGGGGGACGGTGTAATGTCACCCATGCTTGTTTTGAACCGACTCAATTTGTACAAAATTACCCCAGGGGAAGCAAAGTTTTGCGCGGTGCTTTTAGTCGATTCCAAGCTAAAAATACCGTGGAATGGTTTGCTAATCATGGGGTGAAATTAAAAACAGAAACCGACGGGCGAATGTTCCCCACAACGGACGATTCTGCAACGATTGTTAACTGTTTAATTAGAGTAGCAGAACAGGCGGGAGTCAGGATTAAAACGCAAGCTCTGGTGGCTTCTATTTCCTACAATAATTATAGCCCCCATCCTTTTAAAATTCAACTGAAATCGGGAGAAATTTTAGAAGGCGATCGCATTTTATTGGCCACCGGAAGTAACCCCTCTGGTTATAAATTTGCTCAAGCTTTAGGACATACAATTATTCAGCCAGTTCCCTCTTTATTTACCTTTAATCTTAAAGATAAACGACTGCAAGATTTAGCGGGAGTTTCTGTTAGTTCGGCGCGGGTTAAACTCCCCCAAGCTAAATTAGAACAAACCGGGCCATTATTAATTACCCATTGGGGATTAAGTGGGCCAGCAATTTTAAAATTATCCGCTTGGGGGGCGAGGGTTTTATATGATTGTCATTATAAATCCCCTCTACAAATTAATTGGCTTCCCCAGGAACATCCAGAACAATTAAAGGAAAAATTATTAGACCTAAAATCACAATTCCCTAATCGTTTAATTTCGGCAAATTGTCCGGTTGATTTACCTCGTCGTCTTTGGAAACAATTGGTTGATTATCTTGGAATTGATGAGGAAAAACGCTGGTCAGAAATTTCTAATAAATCTTTAAATCAACTAATTCAAGAGTTGACACAAGGAAGTTATAATATTAATGGAAAAGGCGTTTTCAAGGAGGAATTTGTTACCTGTGGTGGAATAAATTTAAAGGAAGTTAATTTTAAAACCATGGAAAGTCGTTGTTGTCCAGGGTTATATTTAGCCGGAGAAATCTTAGATATTGATGGAGTTACCGGGGGATTTAATTTTCAAAGTGCTTGGACAACTGGATGGTTAGCAGGAAAATCTGTTGTTGGGCTTTAGCCCAGGGAAAGAGCGCTGAAGCGCAACAACAAATTATTAAATTTTTGGTTTTCCGTCCTCTGATTTTGGAATATCTGGACAGGAATTGAAGGTTTTTAATTGATAACCTTGTTTCTCCATTGTCTCTACAAAATGAGTAGGATCTTGATTATTATTTTCAGGTAATATTTCGGGAGGATGATTTTTTAAATCCTGGCGTTTGTGTTTGAGTTTAGATTGTTTACCCATGATGTTGATATCCTTATAATTAATGAAAATAATGGTATAATAATTATAACACTTTCAACTATTTTAATTTTCTATATGATGGGTTATCTCAAGGGGAACGTTGCCGATCTGCAAAAGGGAAATGGAAATAGAATTACCCTATTACTCGATGTTAATAATATTGGGTATGAAGTGCAAATTTTACCTCGAATGAGAGCAGAATTACCTGCTGTTGGGGAGTCGATACAAATTTTTACCCATTTACAAGTCCGAGAAGATCAAATTGTTTTATATGGCTTTTATAATATGGCTGAACGGGATTTGTTTCGCCAATTAATTAGCGTTAGTGGCATCGGAACTCAATTAGCGATCGCTCTTTTAGATACCCTCGGACTTCAAGATCTAATTCAAGCAATTGTAGGCGGTAATACCCGTGTTTTAGCCAAAACTCCAGGCGTCGGAAGCAAAACCGCAGAACGCATCGCCCTAGAACTCAAAACTAAACTATCGGAATGGCGACAACAAGCTGGAATGCTTTCATCTAATCCCTCCAATATTACCCCAAAAATTCAAGAAGAAGTCGAAATGACCCTACTGGCTTTGGGTTATACTGGAGCAGAAGTGATGCAAGCTTTACAAGTTATTAGTCAAGATTCTAGTTTAGCCAAACAAACTAATTCCGATGAATGGATCAGAAGTGCGATCGCTTGGTTAAGTCAAGGGACTTGAAAGCTATTGACAGAAACTCCCCAAAACTCAAGTCTCATAGCTTACCCTCAGGGGGAATAGTATTTCCAGCAGGGGGAATTTGGGGAGCAAAAGGATTAGTATTGTCCGACGGGGGAACCGGAGAAGGTAAAATCGGAGGCAGCATATCTCCTGAGTTGGGTGCTGTGGGAGCAAAAGGTGGGGTGAGATTAGTCGGATTGGGAGGCGTTAATGTAGGATTTGAAGGATTGATTGGGGGTTTGATTTCCTGAGAACTGGGTAATGTCGCCAGGGCGACCCGTTCTCCGCCAATAGCTCGTAAACGGTCTAATACCCGAATCACATCATTATAAAGGGCTTCTCTTGGGGCATAGAGTACGATTAATCCACTGGGATTCCAACGTCGAAATCGGAGTAAAGATCGGTCTAATTGATCTTGATTAACTGGTTGTTGTTCAATATAGGTTTGTCCAGATTTATCAATCCCCACAATTAACATTTTTTGCATTTGGGTTTCCCCCGTACTCGCCTTGGGCAAATCCACATTAATTGCCTGTTGACGAGTTAATTGTAGGGATGCCAAAATAAAGAACGTGAGAATACAAAACACGACATCAATTAACGGAATTAATTCTATTCTGGCTTCATCAGTGGTCGAATCTGTTCTAATTTTCATAAAAATTTGGGGATTAATGTTTTAGAGTCTTCTTGGATAAAAAAGTAACTTTTTCTGTTGAAAACATTTATTTTTCCTCTTTTTCTTCCTCCTCCAAAGACTCAGATTTTTTTACGGGTTTAGGCCTTTTTTCTGTTTCAGGAATAGAGTTATTATTGTCTTCATCTATTAGAGGAAATTTCAAAAGTGGCTCATTTGTTTCTTCTGATTCTTCTTCTGATTCTTCTTCTTCATCGGTTTCAAGAATTTGTAACTGAGATTTTGGATATGGCCAATTCTGACGATACATCAATTCTAATTCGTTTCCCGCTTTCCGAAATATTTTGGCTTGACCAAACATTAATCCCTGAAACAATCGATAAAATGCCAAACTAATAATCGCTACAATTAATCCCGTTGCAGTGGAAATTAAGGCTTCCGCAATCCCCAAGGTCACATCCGCAGAGGATGAAGTCCCGATATCACCCAAACGAATCGAACCCAGAGAGTTAATTAACCCTAACACAGTTCCCAAGAGTCCCAACAGAGGGGACATGGCAATCACCGCCTCGAAAATTTTATCCCCCCGACGCATAAAGGCTAATTCTTCATCCGCCGCCGCTTCTAGGGCTAAACGAAAAAGTTCGGGGTCGGGAGACTCTAACCGTAGGGGTGCATAGAGAAACCGTCCCATTGGTTGATTGCTAGATTGTTTAGCAATTTGATGGGCTTTCCCCCATTGTCCCCGTCGGGCTGAGTCAATGACTCGGTTAACGATTTGTTTTTCTTTGGTCAGGGTCGTACCCCAAAACCAAATCCTTTCTATGACCACACTCATCGACAGAATGGACAAGATCAGCAATGGCCACATTGCTGGCCCACCCTTGGCAAAAATCTCTTGAATATTCATCGAACTCGCACAACCTCCTAAAAATCTCACCCCTACAACTGTATTAGATGTACAGGCATTTGGCGAACAAAAAGCCAAACCCTTTCAATTTTGCCATTCTCACCGGGTGAATCGCTAGGGGTTTCTGGTTTCAAATTCTCCGGTATGGCTATTTAATCCTAATCAGTTAATCAATAATTGGATTTTTGAAATTAATTCTCAAAAATATCTAACTGTTCTACAGAATCATCTTTTTTATCCTGTTTTTTAATTCCTTTTCTCAATCCCATGGCTATTTTACTATGCTTTTCAATTTGACGCATCACTTGTTTAGCCCGTTGAATTACAACATCTGGTAAACCCGCTAACCGTCCCGCTTCAATTCCATAAGATTTATCGGCTCCTCCGGGTTGAACTTGATGCAAAAATATAATTTTATCGGGTAATTCTTTAACTGTAACTTGATAGTTTGCCACATTGGGAATAATTGAAGCGAGTTCATTTAATTCGTGGTAATGGGTAGCAAAAATTGTCCGAGAACGAATTTCTGTGGCTAAATATTCCGCCACTGACCAAGCAATAGATAAACCGTCAAAGGTAGCCGTCCCTCGGCCAATTTCATCTAATAACACTAAGGATTTTTGAGTTGCATGATTTAAAATATTAGCGGTTTCATTCATTTCTACCATAAAGGTTGATTGACCTGTGGCTAAATCATCCACTGCGCCCACCCGGGTAAAAATGCGATCGCAAATTCCTAATTTAGCCGATTTAGCCGGAACAAAACTACCCACTTGAGCTAATAATTGAATTAAGCCAATTTGTCTTAGATAACAACTTTTACCACTGGCATTCGGCCCAGTTAAAATAATTAGATCAGGGTGAGAATAGGGTTTAATTTCTGGGGTTTCTGACCCTTCTTCTTGACTTCCCAACTGAGCCGTATTCGGAACAAAAAACCCCGGAGGTAAGGATTTTTCAACTACGGGATGGCGACCTTCAATAATTTTAACTTCTCGACTATTCACCATTTCAGGACGACAATAACCTTGATAAACCGCAATATCCGCTAACCCAGATAAAACATCAATTGCGGCTACCGCCCGCGATACATCTCTAATTAATTCTGAGTGTTCTCCCACTTCTAATCTTAATCGCAGAAAAATCTCATATTCTAATTGGTTTAAATCGTCTTTTGCGGTTAAAATTCTGGCTTCTCGTTCCTTTAATTCCGGGGTAATAAATCGTTCTTCATTGGTTAAGGTTTGTTTCCTAATATAATCATTGGGAGCTTGATCTAATTTAGAACGAGTAATACTAATATAATAGCCAAAGGCTTTATTAAAACCTACTTTTAAAGTAGAAATTCCGGTGCGTTCCCGTTCTTTAATTTCTAAATTTGCTAACCATTGTTGATCTGCTTCTGCTAATACCCGCAGCGAGTCTAATTGTTCATCCATTCCCGAACGAATTATCCCCCCTTCTTTCAAGTGTTGGGGCGGAGAGTCTACTAAATAGGATTGAATTTTATGGGCTAATTCTTCTAATACGGGGGGAACAGTTTGTAGGGATTTTAAATAGGGAGAATTACCCCGACTGACTAAAACCGATAATTCCGGTAATTTGGCTAAAGAATCTGCTAAAGCAACTAAATCCCTGGCATTTGCAGTGCCATTTCCCGCCCGTCCGGTTAACCTTTCTAAATCATAAATTTGCCGGAGTAATTGCTGTAACTGATATCTTAATTCATGGTTGTCAACTAACTCTTGAATTGTATCATGACGCGCCCTAATTCCTCGCAGATCTAATAATGGTTGTAATAACCAACGACGCAACGCCCGACCTCCCATAGCGGTGCTAGTTTTATCTAAAGCCCATAATAAAGAACCGTGTAAAGTTCCATCTCGAACGGTTTGGGTAATTTCTAAATTGCGGCGACTTTGATAATCTAAGATTAAATAATCGGTAATTGTATAGGTATGAAGTCTTTGTAGGGGAACTTGATTTTGCCGTTGAGTATCTTCTAAATAATCTAATAATCCTCCGGCGGCTCGTACTCCTAGGGGTAAATGATCACAGCCTAATCCTTCTAAAGAACGCATTTGAAATTGTTCTAAAATTTTATTTCTGGCTTCACTTAAACTAAAGGGAAATTGCGATCGCAAGGAATAACAAAAACAATTCGGTAAACAGTCCGGTAACTGACTAGATTTTTCCCCTGGACGCAACATTTTTCCTAAATCCGGGGCATTAATAGGAAACAACACTTCCGACGGTTGTAGACGCATTAACTCTTGGGTTAGTTGTTCTAAATTTTGGGATTGGGTGGTTAAAAATTCCCCCGTAGAAATATCAGAATAAGCCAGCCCCCAATGATCTCCAGCAATCACAACCGCCGCCAAATAATTATTTTTACGACCCTTGAGCATTCCGTCATCCGTCAAAGTTCCGGGGGTTAAAATTCGGGTAATTTCTCGACGCACTTGGCGTTTTTCCCTGGCCGCAATTTCCGCATCTTCAACTTGATCACAAATCGCCACCGCATAGCCTTTTTCTAATAGCATGGTAGCATAGCGTTCTACTGCATGATGGGGAACACCCGTCATCGGAACTCGGCCAATTTCTTTCCCTCCGTGTTTTGCAGTTTGCACTAATTCCAATTCTTGAGCTATGGTAATAGCATCCTGAAAAAAGCACTCAAAGAAATCCCCCACCCGAAATAATAATAAGGCATGGGGATATTGTTCTTTGACTTCGATATAGCGGTGCATCATTTCCGATAACTTTTCCCGATCGATCAGGTGATAGTCTGCATTGGGCGGAAGCGAATTGTCGGGAACTGAAGGAGCAGAGGACGCACTGGGGGGAACGCTCATAGTTTTTTGAAGATGCAAACCAAGACTAATCCTTAAGACTTTAGCGCGTTTAGTGCTTTTCTGCCAATAGGTAGCACTTTAGTTTAGACTTTAATTCATACAAATCTTAGTCCACAACAGTCGTCAGACTGTATTTTTAAAGTGAAACGCGATCGCATTTCATCCGAAAACCTAGCTCGTCAAGTTGCTAGTATTTATGCCTTTCTCAGTAGTATTTGGATTTTTTCATCCGATCAAATACTGCAATTTCTCGTGCCTAATCCCCAATCTTTGACCCTGATTCAGAGTATAAAAGGAGGAGCATTTGTTGTTATTACGACTACCATTCTCTACTTTTTTGTGCGCTTAGGAACTCGTCGTTTAGAGAAATCTGAACAACGGTATCGAACTTTATTTTTTGCCCATCCCCAACCGATGTGGGTTTATGACATAAAAACCCTTAAATTTCTAGCGGTTAATGAAGCAACAATCGAACATTATGGCTATTCAGAAGCAGAATTTCTCTTGATGAAAATTACAGAAATTATACTTCCTGAAGAAATTCCGCGACTATTAGAAAGCCTATCTAAAATTGAAATGGGACTTAATCGAGTTGGACTATGGCAACATCATAAAAAAGATGGCACGTTAATATCTGTAGAAGTAACAGGTCATACTTTAGAATGGAAAGGTAAATTTGCCGAAGTAATTCTAGCTCAAGATATTACAAAACGGCTACAAACTAAAGCCGAATTAGAAAACTACGCTTTTAGTGATTTACTCACCGGATTAGCCAGTCTTAGTTTGTTATTAGAACGCCTACAATTTGTGATTAATTATCCGTCCCAAAACTCAAATAATTTTGCCATTTTATCCTTAGATATTGATCGATTTAAGCCTCTCAAATATGCCTTTGGTCATGATTTAGCAGAACAACTATTAATTGCCGTTGCCCAGCGCCTTAAAACCTTGGTCAGCCCCCGCGATATAGTTGCTCGGGTGGGAACCGATGAATTTGCAATTTTATTTACTGATATTGCCAATTATAATATTTTAACCGAAAAAATTGAACGTATTCATGCGGCTTTAGATTTTCCCTTTCGGTTGGATACGGTGACTATTTCATCGGCGACCAGTATTGGTGTGGTTTTGGATAAACTCCAGAGTCAACGTCCAGAAGATTATCTTCAAGCCGCCGATACTGCCATGTATTATGCCAAACAAAAAGGACGGGGAACAACGGTATTTTATGAGCCTAGTATGGCAAAAGTTGTAGCTGAACACCTGCAATTAGAAGCGGATTTACAACGGGCAATTGAACGTCAACAACTCAGTTTAAATTATCAACCAATTGTTTCCCTAGAAACTCAAAAAGTGGTGGGTTTTGAAGCCTTAGTGCGTTGGTATCATCCCGACCGGGGTTTTGTGTCTCCAGTTCAGTTAATTAATTTAGCCGAAAAAGCGGGATTAATTGTTTCCATGGGGCAATGGGTTTTATCCCAAGCCTGTAAACATTTATTAGAATGGCAAACCCGATTTCCTGACCTCTATGTGAGTGTTAATCTTTCGGAAATTCAGTTACGACATCCGAGTTTAATTCAAGAAGTTAAACGGGTCTTAGATTCTTTACAACTTCCACCATTTAGCTTAAAATTAGAAATTACAGAGAGCAGTTTGATGGAGAATATTACCTGGTCAACCGGATTATTAGAACAGTTAAAAACCCTTAAAATTCGATTATTAATTGATGATTTTGGCACGGGATATTCTTCCTTGAGTTATTTACAAAAGTTGCCCGTAGATACCTTGAAAATAGACCGCTCTTTTGTCCAGAATATCGAAGTTAATAATAAAGATTTTGAAATTGCTAAAACTATTATTAATTTAGCTCATAGTTTGGGTTTACAAGTGGTAACTGAAGGAATTGAAACCTCCCAGCAAGTTGAAATTTTTCAACAACTGCGCTGTGAATTTGGACAGGGATATTTATTCTCTCCTCCCCTAAACCCAACAGAGGTGATGGATTTTCTCAACCAAAACTGTTCAAATAACCGTCCTAGATGTTCACCTGAAAACCGTTAAAATAAAATAGTAATTGAAGTAATTATTAAAAATAATATGGCAAGAGGCGACCAAATCTATATTTTTCGGGAATTTTGGAACCTAGAGGGTTTATATGAACATCATGGCATTGATTGTGGTGATGGCACTGTGATTCATTATCGCAAACCCAGCGAAATTATTGAACAGACTTCTATAGAAATTTTTTCCAGGGGTCAAAAGATTTATATTCGACAGTATCCCATTCGTTATATAGCAGATACGGTTATTAACCGCGCCCAAAGTCGCTTGGGGGAAAAACAATATAATTTACTGTTTAATAATTGTGAACATTTTGCGACTTGGTGCATAACTGGGGAGAGTAAAAGTCAACAAGTTGAGAATTTTATTCCCCTTCTCCGTCATATTAATATTGATACCTTATCTGAGCCTCTCAAACAAGCGTTTATGGGTAGTCAACCCCAAGATGCTAAACGACTTTTAAATCAAGCATTAGGGGAAATTCGCGTCGCTTGGGATGACGTTCATCCTCAGTATAAAAAAGCCCTAGATGAAATGAATTCTTGGCATCAAGTGGCGATGGAAGCCTTAAAACGAAATCGAGAAGATTTAGCAAAAGAAGCCATTAAGCGAAAACTAAATTCCAAAAAACGAGCAACAGAATTAGAAGAAAATTTGGAAAAGTTAGCAACGATGACTCAAAATTTGTTAAAAAATCAAGCGGATAATGGGTAATGGGGATCACTGATTTAAGAGGATTTCACGGATTTTAATCTGTGTTAATCTGCGTAATCCGTTTAATCCGTGATCCGGATTTTAATCTGTGTTAATCATCTTAAATCTATGATTGTTAATGGGTAATGTTTATAACTGGGGCGAAAGGATTCGAACCTCTGGATGTCGGGACCAAAACCCGATGCCTTACCACTTGGCGACGCCCCATTGCTTCACAGTTACTAATAATAGCATCACCTACCCGGGATTTGTCAAGGGTTTTTACCAAAAAATTGATAACATTTTTACATAATTCTCTAAAACCCTTATAAAATAGAGCTTTTAGCCATTTTCACCTTGAAATTGGGTTTCGAGGGAAGCCAGAATAAAGAGAATCGACTTCAAACTGTTATCGTCTATGTCCGTTAATCTGATCTCAACAGAGTTGTTTGTGGTGGTTGTCGTGCGTTCTGACAACCGCTTTTTATTGATTCAGGAGGTTACGAGAAACAGTCCCTGGTACTTTCCAGGCAGACGAGTGGAACCGGATGAAACCTTTGCTGCTGCGGCCCAACGGGAAACCCTAGAAGAAGCGGGAATTCCTATCATCCTGGAAGGGATTTTGAGAATTCAGCATCTTCCCCATCCGAGGGAAAAGTCTCGTCTGGGAGTCTTTTTTTTGGCCCGTCCTGAAGGTAATACTCAACCCAACTGACTTCTTCATCTAAAGATTCAATTTTGTAAGTCAAAAAACCTTTAACTATCGGCTTCTTTATAGGCTCGAATCATCGCTTGTGTCCCTTGATTTTCCCCGAATCCTTGATCTAATTTTTGGACGATTTTAAACAGATAATCAGCTAATTCAGTACCAGGTAAAGCGGGATCACAATTGAGAGTTTCTTGAACAATTCTGAGGTCTTTGAGGATATGTTTAATCATAAAGCCCGGTTCAAAATCACCCTCGGCGACTTTTAATCCTAAATTCGATAAAGCCCAAGATCCGGCGGCTCCGGTACTGCAAATTTCCACAACTAAATTAGGATCAATACCTTGTTTTTGGGCTAATAATAGGGCTTCACAAATACCCACCATATTTAAAGAAGCCAAAACTTGATTACATAATTTCACCCCTTGACCACTGCCAACTTTTCCACAATAACGAATTGTTTTCCCCATAGTTTCCAACAGGGGTTTTACCGTTTCAAAGGTGTTTTGATCCCCTCCGACCATAATAGTTAATGTGCCGTTTTTGGCTCCAATATCACCCCCCGAAACCGGAGCATCTAAGAATTGAATTTTAGCAGGTTCAAGCTGTTGGGAAATGCGACGGGCAGCTTCTGAACCAATGGTACTAAAATCAATCACAATTGCCCCAGGTTTGGCAAAATTAATGATGCCTTTTTCGCCTAATATCACGGCTTCAACGTCAGGAATATCCCCCACACAGGTAAAAATAATATCAACATCCGTAACGGCTTCTTGAATAGAAGAAACAATATTAGCACCCGCTTCCGAAGCTATTTTAACACCCAGGCGATCGCTCGTTCGATTCCAAGCCTTAACAGAATATCCCGATGCTGCGAGGTTGACACTCATGGGGCCACCCATGACCCCTAAACCTAAAAATGCTGTTTTCATGTTTAATTATTAAGATTGAGGATGTAGGATCGGAGGTGTACTGGCAGATAGGCAGAGGGAGTTCGTAAACAAAGTGCAACATTTAATACAGAATTTTCCTAATTTTAAACCTCTGTTGGAGCTTGAATTCGGTTTCAATCTAAATTGAGGGGGTTAACCAACTACTGCCCATAAAACTCAAGCCATAATAAGATATCAGTAATTCAATTTAAGTATATAAGGTGTATTGGTAAAAATGGGTATGAACACCGATTACAATCAACAGTGCTTAGAAAAGCTAATTTGGGCGATGCAAAATCTCAATATTGATACTGATTATACAGAACTCCCTAAAATAGCAGAACTGATTGTACAAACAATGACCGGGCCTTGGCGCTATTTTCACACCCCCAATCATATTTTTGAGGTGGGGGGGGAAGATGACCCGATTGAGGTTTTAGCGGCCTTATTCCATGATGTTGTCTATGTGCAGGTGGATCAGAGTGTTAATTTTAATTTAACCTATTATATTGCTCCTTTTGTGCGGCAAGTGGAGGTACATTTAGTCATCCGTGATGCTCAGGAATTACCCCAGGATCAGATCTTTGAAATGGTCAGACAAATTTTTGATTTTGTTCCCGGTCAAACCCTATCTCCGATGACGGGACAGAATGAGTTTTTAAGTGCATTAGTCGCGGGTAAAGTATTAGAAGATTTGTTATCTTTGGAATTATTAGTACAAGTAGTAGCTTGTATTGAAGCGACTATTCCCTTTAGAACCAAAACAGAATTAGGCAGTAATAGTGATATTTTATATGGACGATTAAAGTATGTCTGTGAACGATTTAATTTAAAATTAACTGATGAGGAGTTAATCGAAACCATTAAACGTTCTGTGAGACTTTCTAATCGAGATGTGGGAAGTTTTGCCCATGAAAGTGCAGCAAAATTTTTAGATAATACCTGGAATTTATTACCCGAAACCAATCACTACCTAAAAAATTCTAGTTCCTATACCATTAATCAATATCGGACAGCTTTGCAAAAAATGGAAGGGTTTATGAATTTTATTAAACCCGAAATTATCTTTCATCAATTTAGAGAATATCCAGATGATGCTACCTATAATAATCTAGTCGTAATGGCGAGAAAAAATATTGAGGTGGGGCGGCTTTATTTGGTGAGTAAATTATTTACGATTGCGTTTTTAGAAGCTTTATCCTTACGATTTGGGCGAGTGATTCCGGTTTCAACTTTAATGGGTGAAATGCCATCGGAAGGATTTTCTGCGGTTTCTTTAGTAGATTTTCTGCCCCTAATTCCCCAACCACACCAACCGACAACGGACTTAGAAAAACTGGTTTTAACGTTATTAGATGAAGGACGCACCCAAAGTTCATCCTATGATATCAAAAATTCACCCTTAACGACTTATATGGTTAAGTGTTTAGGGTTTGATGAAATTATTCATCAACGCAACCGCGCCCAACAATTTTTTCAAGATAAAATTAGTCATGAAGAATTTTTGGCAGGTTTTGATACGGATGTTAAAAAAGCTGTCACCGATGGAATTGTTCAGTTATTTGACTCTCGAAAAGCTTCTCTTTGTAAATCTTTGTAAGAGGGAACAGGGAATAATGGGTTTTGGGTTTTGGGGCTTTATTTTTTATTGGTTTTGAGAAGGTTTTGAGGTATTTTCAATCATTTTGACAATGCCAATTCCGCCAAAATAAAGCCCTAATATAGCGCCAGCTAATAAACTTTGGGTGAGGGGGTCAGTAGATGGGGTTAACACGGCCCCTAATACGGCTCCTCCTAAAATAACATATCGCCAACCGGATAACATTTGCTGGGAAGATACGATTTTTAATCCGCCTAAAATGGCTTGAATTACGGGAATTTGAAAGGCGATTCCGGTACAAAATAATAGGACTAAAACAAATTCAAAGTATTTTTCAATGGAAAAGAATTGTTCAACCACATCCGCGCCATAACTAACAAAAAAGTTCAATGCTGCTGGAATTAAGGCAATATAAGCAAAGCCTAAACCCAATAAAAACAATACACTTGAACCTAATAAGGTGGGGACTAATAAACGGCGTTCTTTGCGGGTTAATCCGGGTAAAACGAACATCGTAATTTGATATAAAATAAACGGAGTTGCGACGACTAACCCACTATAACCCGCTACTTTTAAAGAAACAAAGAAATATTCCCCAGGGGCGAGTTGAACAAATTTAATCCCCGATGCGGGACGTTGTAATAATTGTACAATCGGATTAACAAAAGCAAAGCAACCAATAATCGCAATAAATACCGCAATCAAAACATAAAAAATTCGTTGTCTTAATTCCTCTAAATGGTCGAAAAAACCCATCTCAACTTCATCGGGAATTTCATCACCTTCATCGGTTGTAGCTTGACTCACAGGAAGATAAAACTCAGGTTGAGGGATTTGGCTTTCAGAAGATGACTGATTTTCCTTTTCTTCTCCTAATTCAGTCGATAAGTCAATATCCTCAGAAATATCATCAAGATTAGAGATAGGAGAGGGAGAATTTTGTTCGGGATTTTCCGGTAAAACGGGGTTTAAGTTGGAGTTAGATTCCGGTGTCTCCGAATTTGAAGCAGGTGTCATAATTATCAGTAAGCGTTAAACTAGGGTTAGAAACTACCCAGTCTCAAGGGACGGGATTTTTGAAAACTAATTATCAATG
This sequence comes from Planktothrix agardhii, assembly GCF_904830935.1. Taxonomy (NCBI): domain Bacteria; kingdom Bacillati; phylum Cyanobacteriota; class Cyanophyceae; order Oscillatoriales; family Microcoleaceae; genus Planktothrix; species Planktothrix agardhii. Next base: position 4,503,878 of record NZ_LR882952.1, on the reverse strand, counting down.
TTTAGCCAACATCTATTCTACTTCAAAATTTAGACCTTAGATTAGACAACCACCAGACACAAACCGAGATAAACAAAGATTGATATTAATTTCCTCCAATTATTTTTTCATCTTGAATCTATGAAAATAATACAACGTTATTGTCTGCTATTTTTAGATATTTTAAAATATCTGGGTTCTGGTTTCACCAATCCCCGGGTTAATCAACTGATGCGCCGAACCCTGCCAATATTTTTATTCATTCTGGTTGTGATTGGACTCTGGGGGTCGAGTCTAGTTCATGGGGAGAAATTATCTTTTGGTCGTCCAGTTCTCACCGAACCTGTTCCCACTTCCCAACAACAAATCATTCGCAATATTAACGGCAATAATCCGATTACCACGATGGAAAAAAAATGGGAATTGGACTATGAAACCTATTTTGGTCGAAATCTAACCGATAGTAAACTTCAGGCTTCTGATATTGCCAAAATTTTAACAGAAATTAGCCAAAAAACCCAAACTAAACACGCGGTTCTCTGGGTCGTTCCTGAACCCCAGGGATTAGTTTTAGCATTAATTACCCCCGGAAAAGAACCTTTAGGTTTAATTCAACCCAATGTCCAAACCGAAACCTTAAAAGCTGAAGCGATTAATTTATTTCAAGAAATAACCAATCCTCGAAATTTACAAAATCAGTCTTATTTGGCATCGGCTCAACGACTTTATGATCTGATTATTAGGCCCGTTGAAGCCCAATTAAAAGCAGAAAATATTCAGACAATTTTGTTCTGTTTGGGTAATGGATTAAGAACGCTTCCCCTAGCGGTTTTACATGATGGAGAGAAATTTTTAATTGAAAAATATGCCTTAACCCGAATTCCAGCTTTTAATCTGATGAATCTCAATTATGAAAGCGTAAAAGATGCTCTAGTTTTAGCTATGGGAGCCTCGGAATTTAAGAATCAAAATCCCTTACCTGCGGTTCCTTTTGAGTTATCTACAATTGTCAACTCTGATGGAATGAATGGGGTAATCTTTCCGATGGGAAATCGGGATAATTCGGGACAGTGGCAAGGAAAATCTTTTCTAAATCAAGGGTTTACTGTAGATAATTTAAGACGTTTATTATCCTTGAGTCCCTATAGAATTGTTCATCTGGCGACCCATGCGGAATTTAAACCTGGAACACCCGGAAATTCCTATATTCAATTTTGGAATGAGCAGTTAAAATTAGATCAAATGGGTCAGTTTAACTGGAAAAATCCTCAGATTGAATTATTAGTTTTAAGTGCTTGTAAAACCGCCGTTGGGGATACGGAGGCAGAATTGGGATTTGCGGGATTAGCGTTTCAGTCGGGGGTAAAAACAGCTTTAGCAAGTTTATGGTATGTGAGTGACACGGGAACTTTAGCCTTAATGACCGAGTTTTATCAACAGTTAAAAACCGCTTCTACTAAAGCCCAAGCCTTGCAACAAACTCAAATTCAAATGTTAAAAGGGAATATCCGTTTACAACGGGGAGAATTATTATCATCCCGGGGTGAACTGACCTTACCGCCTGAAATTGCCGCACAGGAAAACTACAATCTTTCCCATCCCTATTATTGGGCAGCATTTACATTAATTGGTAGTCCTTGGTAGAGTTGATAATTGAGTTCAGTTGAGATCCGGTCAAAAAAAGAGGTTCCATAAACACAGAAACCCCTTCAGCTTAATTTAGATTGTGAAACTACTTATTAATAAACAGCACCTTGAGATGCGGTAATATCAATCGGTTTCATGAAGTACAGGCTAATTAATTGCCATCCGTTAGACAGATAATAGGGCAGTTTTTGGAAGAATTGCACGAATTTAGGACTACCAGAATTCGCGATCGCCGTCAACTGTTGGTTATTCTTCACACAAACATCTAACCGGTTATAGAACTCAGGATTATTTACATCCAGCATCACAGGGAAAACACGACCTGCGGTTTGATTGGTTTTTTCAATGACGTGAATATCATAATCCCGGGCATTTAAACCTAAACAAGCGTAGAAGTCCGCCCGTTGTAAATCGTTTAAATACATTGTTGCAAATACAGATAATAAGAAGAAACGACACCAGAGTTTCGCCTTCCAATCATTCAGCATTTGGGGTTGAGATTGCATGATGGCATCAAAGAAATCGCCATGACGGTTTTCATCCTGACACCAATTTTCAAAGAAGCGGAAAATCGGGTAAATCCGGTTTTCAGGATTCGCTTCTAAATGCCGATAAATCGTGATATAGCGCCAATACCCAATTTTTTCTGACAAATAGGTGGCGTAAAAAATAAATTTCGGTTTAAAAAACGTATATTGATGGTTTTTGGTCAAAAATCCTAGGTCTAAGGAGAGGTTAAAATCCGACATCGCTTTATTCAGAAAACCCGCATGACGAGCTTCATCGCGAGACATCAATTCAAAACACTCTGCCAAAACCGGGCTTTTTCCCTTGAGACGACGGCTGAGTTCTTTATAGAGCAGGAAACCTGAAAATTCGGCGGTGCAGGAACGCTCTAAAAATTCGATGAACAAACCACGGGTATTTCCATCAATATGATCCCAGGATTGGTCAAATTGTGCATCCCGGACAAAGTGATGGCGGTTGTAGTCTACACGAAACTCTTCCAAAATGGCTAAGAGTTCTTCCTCATTGACGGAGATGTCCATTTTCTCCATTTCCTCAAAATCCGTCGTATAGAAACGAGGAGTGAGAATGGTTTCTTTCGCTGGGCTTTTTACCCCAGGTCGGATTTCGTCAAAAGCGGGTTTTTTCAGGGAATCTACCATGTCTGTTGGATCTCTTTCTTATCGCGTTGTGTCTTAAAGTTAGGAGTTCACGGGACATTTCGCCCGTCACCCCGCTTGAGGTTAGGCTGAATTTATGAATGAGTTAAAATTGCCATGCAATATAGTCTAACAACCTCTATACCCAAACAAGAGATGATTAATATTAAGAATTGCAACAAAGTCAGCGATTGATTGACAATTGACCGTAAGCGGTTTACCCAAGTTCTATCCGATAGCCGTACTTTTAATCCCTTCTGGCAATCGAGGCCTAAGATCTGCTAAGTTGGATAGGGAATCTAGTCAGTAAATCGCTCAACTTCCATCGTCTCAATGATCCCCTGGATCACAGAATTGTTTTGTCCTTCCCCTAGGTAACGGATGCCAGCAACATTCATCCATCAATTTAGTAGTGGTTTTACCCTATTTCTCAGCTTACTGGTAGAAGCGATCCCCTTTCTGATGTTAGGGGTTTTGTTTTCCAGTGTGCTGTTGTGGTTTGTCGATGAACAGAAACTTTTGTCTTATATTCCCCCCCATCCCCTGTTAGGGGCATTTGCTGGGAGTTTGGTTGGGTTTCTGTTTCCAGTGTGTGAATGTGGGAACGTTCCGGTAGCCCGGCGCTTAATTTTGCAGGGAGTTCCCTCATCTGTGGCCATTGGGTTTTTATTTGCCGCCCCCACTATTAATCCGATCGTGATCTGGTCAACCTGGGTCGCCTTCCGAGATCAGCCAGAAATCGTGGTTTTAAGGGTTTTATTTTCCTTAACCATTGCTACAACTTTAGGCTGGTTATTTGGTGTGCAGAAGGACTTAAGACCCCTAGTTCAACCTGCGATCGCCCGAGCTTTACCCATTGCTGACCTAGTTGAACCCCCACCCTCGGATATATTGGTTTCTCCCCTACTCCAGTCGGGAACCTATTTTTTAGGGGAGTCAGCCCAACCCACTCGCCTAGAGTCTATTCCCGCATGGAAAACTCAAAACCTGCTGAAAACCCGTCAAAAAGCATCTGTTGGTGTTAAACCTTCCCTTCCCCATTGGAAAACAATATTCTTGACCCCGACCCCAGAACGTTGGGGTTCAATGTTAGAAAATATGGTGCAGGAATTTCGAGAATTGGGGGGAGTGTTAGTCCTAGGAAGTTTTATCGCTGCTGTGATCCAAGTTGCAGTTCCCCGGGAATTTATTCTAAATTTAGGTCAAAGTCCTGTGACGTCGATTCTGGCGATGTTATTGTTAGCGGGAGTTGTTTCTATTTGTTCAACGGTTGATTCCTTTTTTGCCCTGTCTTTTTCCTCTGCATTTACGAGTGGCTCGCTGTTAGCATTTTTAGTATTTGGGCCGATGATTGATATTAAAACCGTGGGATTAATGTTATCGGTTTTTAAGGCTCGGGCGGTTTTTTATCTGGTGATTCTTGCCTTTCAGTTAACCTTTTTATTCACCCTGATTGTTAACTTAAATTTCAGTTAATTTGGCTTTGGAGTTCCACCCAATATGACTCATCTGACTCAACGACTAACCCGCTTCTACAATAGATTTTCCCCAGGTTTAGAAAACCCTTGGTTAGATGTAGTTGCCCTGTTCGTTTGGGGGATTTTATTATTAAAATATTGGATCACGGGCAAACTTTATATTCTTATCCATCCCAACTATTTTAGTTTGTCGATCATAGCGGGAATTACACTACTGGTTTTAGGAGGATTAAAGGCTAGACAAATTATTCAAGAAAGTTCCGTAGGTTCTTCGCCTTCAGTACAACATATTACCTTGTTTCCAAGGGGTATGGGGAGCTTATTATTAATCATTACTGCCTGTTTAGGATTATTAATTACCCCCCAAATGTTCGGGGCACAAACGGCATTAAAACGGGGTTTAACTGAGTCTTTACCCATAACTCGCGCTCAACCCCAGAAGTTTAGAACCGCAATTCAACCGGAAAATCGCTCTTTAATTGAATGGGTTAGATTACTCAATCTTAATCCTGAACCCGATGCTTATACAGGTCAAAAGGCAAAAATTACCGGGTTTGTGATCCATCCTCCAGATTTACCTAAAAATTATATTTGGTTAGGGCGATTTATTCTTACCTGTTGTGCAGCAGACGCTTATCCTGTGGGGATTCCAGTTTTACTTCCCGAAGGCAAATCGCGAGAATTATATCCTCAAGATTCTTGGTTAGATATTGAAGGTATAATGTTTACAGAAACCTTTAATAACGAACGGAAATTAACCTTAAAAGCCCAAACAGTTAAAGCTATTCTCCCCCCCAAAAATCCCTACGATTATTAAACCGTAGTAAGCCTTTTAGGGCTGATTATACTCAATCATGAACAATACCCTCTCAAAATTCAAACAATTAAAATGGGTTGAACCCTTAGATCAAGCCGCCTGGATTTTAATTACAGTTTTAACTGTATTAATCGGAATTGTTTTATTAACAGGCGATCGCACCACTCCCCAAGTCAAAGAATTTAGTTGGCAAAACAAACAAATTGGGGCAGAAGACATGGGATTATTGCTGACTTTCAATCGTCCTATGAATCGGGAAAGTGTAGAAAAAAACTTTCAAATTGATCCACCTTTACCTGGTAAAATTAGTTGGGCAGGACGACGCATGGCCTATACCTTATCGGAACCTGTACCCTATGGAACCCCCTTTAGTGTGCAGTTAAAAGGAGCTAGAGACCATTTATATGGCGATAAACCAGGAACATTAATTCAACCGTTTACTGGCTTTTTCAGAAGTCGCGATCGCGCCTTTGCTTATATTGGAGTTCAGGAAAATCAAGAAGGAAAATTAGTTTTAGTTAATCTAAGTGAAAAAGAACCTAAACCTATTATTTTAACTCCTGAAGATTTAGTTGTTTTAGATTTTAAAATCTATCCTAAAGGAGATAAAATTCTTTTTTCTGCTATTAATAAATCCGAACAAAAACAAGGATCAATTTCACCTGAATTATATACTGTTGCCACAGGAATTAATCCTCAATCCCCTGGAGAAGATCCTGAACCTGCTCAACCAGTCGGAAAAATTGAAAAGATTTTAGATGCTAAATATTATCGAAATTTAAAATTTGATTTATCCCCAGATGGTAAAATTATTGTAGTTCAAAGGGTTAGTCAAACTAATCCTAATGATGCCAGTCCCTGGTTTATTGAAAGCGGAAAATCTCCTAAACCCTTAAATATACAAGGAGGAGACTTCTTAATTGCTCCAGATAGTCAATCTCTGGTTATTGCTCAAGGGCCAGATTTAACAACAATTTTACCTCTAAAACCCGATGCTAAACCCTTAGAATTTTTACCAAAATTTGGTCGAGTTTTAGGATTTGCTAATGACGGTAGTGCGGCGGCGATGTTAAAATTTAATCCCGATGGAACCCGATCACTGTTTATAGTTAATAACCAAGGACAAGAACAGGAACTCTACCGTACCCCGCCGTTTGGGAATATTGTTAGTGCCGAATTTGATCCCAGTAATAGCCTTTTATATTCTTTAATTACTGAAGTTTTGGATAATCCTGAAGTCTACAAAGAACAGCCTTATATTGTAGCAATTGATATCAAAACCAAACAAGTTGTTCCCTTTGTGATTTTACCTAACCAACAAGAAATTAATATCAGTTTGTCTCCCGATGGATTAGCCTTACTTTTTGATCAAACCGTTATTGAAATAGGTGAATCTAATAATTCGAGTCAAGCTACAAAAACCCAAGCAGGAGATACAATTAAAACCAGTCGCATCTGGATTTTACCATTAATGATAGATACGCCTACCGATGGTTCCAAACCTCAAGTTAAACCAGAAGAATTGCCCTTTTTTGGTTTCCATCCCCAATGGCTACCCTAAAATAGTAGTAAGCCCTTTAGGGCTAAGAGGTAGTAAGCCCTTTAGGGCTAAGAGAGTCCTAAAGGACTTACTACGAAATTAACTAATCAGTGTAAAAATATGAGAGTTAAGTTTAATATTGTCCGCCAAAATCCTAATACCTCAAGGGAGGTGCAAAGTTATCTCCTCGATGTCGAACCCGGAAATACTATTTTAGACTGTCTTAACCGAATTAAATGGGAACAGGACGGAACTTTAGCCTTTAGAAAAAACTGTCGCAATACCATCTGTGGTAGTTGTTCCATGGGAATTAATGGCCGTTCTGCGTTAGCCTGTAAGGAAAATATTGGCAGTGAAGTTGCCCGTTTACAAAAAATTGCCGAGGCGAACTCCAGTCAGACTCCTTCAAACGATATCCCAGAAATGACTATTGCTCCGATGGGGAATTTCCCCGTGATCAAAGACTTGGTGGTGGACATGAGCCGTTTTTGGGATAACTTGCAAACCGTTGAACCCTATATTAGTACCGCAGGTCGGGCTATTCCTGAACGGGAATTTCTGCAAACCCCAGAAGAACGATCCCAACTTGATCAAATGGGCAACTGTATCCTCTGTGGGGCTTGTTATTCCGAATGTAATGCCGTCGAAGTTAACCCCGATTTTGTCGGGCCCCACGCCTTAGCTAAAGCTCAACGGATGGTAGCCGACTCCAGGGATGCCAAAACTGAACAACGTTTAGAACAATATAGCCAAGGAACCAACGGGGTTTGGGGCTGTACCCGTTGCTTTAACTGTAACTCTGTTTGTCCGATGGAGGTCGCCCCCCTAGATCAGATTACTAAAATTAAACATGAAATTCTCGAACGCAAAGATGCCAGCGCCAGTCGTCCCATCCGCCACCGGAAGGTTTTAGTGGAATTGGTAAAACAGGGAGGTTGGGTAGATGAACGCAAATTTGCTGTAATGGTAGTGGGGAATTATTTCCGCGATCTCAAGGGGTTACTCAGCTTAGGGCCCGTGGGAATGCGGGTGATCATGCGGGGTAAATTTCCCTTGACCTTTGAACCCTCTGAAGGCACAGAAACCGTGCGATCGCTCATTCAATCTATTCAAGACTTAGAAAAACAACCATGACTTCTTCCACACCTTCTACTCCAGCCCAACCCAACCCCCAACCCGAACCCGCCATGGGTTGGACTCTCTACGCCGAACAAATTAACGGCCGTTTTGCCATGTTGGGATTTGTTCTATTAATTGTATTAGAATTTTTTACCCATCAAGATTTATTCACTTGGTTGGGTTTACGTTAGGTTTTCCAACTAGATGAAAGTGCGAGCGTCCTCGCTCGCTCAGGGTTTCCCTCGGCTGTTAACGAATTTTCAATACCTTAACAGTATCCCCCGCATTAATTTGAGATTGACCAATCGGTAAAACTGCTAAACCCGTTGTTTGTGCCAAATTAATTAAATTACCAGAAATTTGACTTCCGGGGGCTAATTGAAACTCATATTCCCCATCAATTAAACATAATTGACCCCATACATAAATTTCCCGTTTTCCTCCTCCTTTTAACTCTTGACGCGATCGCGCCTTCACAAATTCTGGCCCCCAAAACTGAGATAATAACCCCGATTGTTTTTTAATCGCAGGTTGGACAAAACGCCAGAAAGTTACTAAAGTAGAAACAGGATTTCCGGGTAAACCAAAATATAAACAATTCGGGAATTTGGCTACTGTTAAAGGTTTTCCCGGTTTAATTGCCACCGATTGGATATGAATAGTTCCGCCTAATTCCGTTAAAATTTCCTCAACATAATCATAATCCCCAACAGAAACCCCCCCGGTTGAGATCACAATATCGGCTGTTTCTATCGCTTGAGAAATAGCTTTTTTTAATACCTCCGGTCGATCAGGAATTATCCCTAATTCGATCACTTCTGCCCCTAAATTCCTGACCACCGTAAATAACGCATACTGATTAGAGTCTACTAATTGTCCTCGTTTTAAAGGGGTATCAGCCGTGACTAATTCATCCCCCGTTGATAATAACGCCACCCGCAACCGTCGATAAACCGGAACCTGGGTACATTGTGCCGCTGCTAACACCGCAATCTCCGCAGCATCCAAAGGAATGCCAGGAGTAAGCAGGGGTTCTCCTGCTTTGTAATACGAGCCCTGATGTCGAATAAAAGCCTGGGGTTTGGTGGGAGACGATAAAATTTTAACCTGATTTCCCTCCCGTTTTGTATCTTCCTGAATTACAATAATATCCGCACCATTTGGAATACAAGAACCTGTAAAAATTCTGGCAGCTTGTCCCATTTTAATTGTAGATTTAGGAGTAGATCCAGCCGGGATTTCTTCAATAATTTCTAATAATTTAGGATGGTCTATGGAAGCATCCTCAACATCTTGATATCGGACTGCATATCCATCCATTGCCGAATTATCCCAATGGGGAAAATCCAATGAACTCACTACAGATTTTGTCAAAATTCGACCAGAAACTTGAGTTATTGCCACCTTTTCTTGATCAATTTCAGCATCCAAAGGTTGGACTAAACTTAATATTATTGATTCTACTTGTTCTACAGGTAACATGATTATTTTTCTAGGATTGACTATGGATGGTCTTTACTCTGGTAAAGTTGAATTATACTTAATATCAAATCCCTCTAAACCTCCACACCGGATTTTAGAACCGGTTTTGAGATCAAAAGGTCAACTTTTTCTCTTTTGTCTGGCTTTCTGTGATCTGTATCACAAAAAAGGCGGGAATTGATCATCATTCTTCCCCAATAAGCGTCACTGAAACTGATTAAAATTTTTGTCACAATTAGAACAGGATCAAATATTAAACACTAATCAAAACGATTTCTGAGTTTTAAGACTAAAATTTATTAACCCCTCGCCTTACTGGGATATAACCATGATAAAACCAAACCGGACTAAAAGCATCATCCCCGATCCCGAGGAATGGCTCACAGAGCATTATGTATTAGCGAGTTTTGCCCATACTCTCAGTACCCTAAAACAACTTTTGGCGGATGAAGAAACCCAGGTCGATCATAAAATTTTCTATACCCACGAAGGAGAATTAATTCTGGGAATGGCAACCAGAAACCTGTTAAAAGAAAGCTATGGTGATGACCATTGGCAATATGTCGAAAATTACCTATCAGTCTGCGAATATTAAATATTAGGGGATAATAAGGGCAGATTGGTTATTGTGGTTATTATCAGTAATAACCCTCTTTTGTCATTCTCCGAAAAATCTTGCATTTTTTGAGTCCTAGAGCGTAGACACAGCAAGCGATCACGCTATTTTTTTTAGATTGCAACTTCAACCATGAAAAAATATTTAGCCGGAATCATCCTACCTGTTCTTTGTTTCCTATCTCCAACGGTGGCGAATGCTCAAGTTGAAACCACTATTCAACCCACTCAAATCACGATTGCAGGAAACCGCATAGAAAAACAACCATCTCGTCAAATTTTTGTCCAAACTAATAGTCCGATTCAGGATTTACAGGTTTTAGCATTAGATTTGAATAGTCGGGATGGAATCACAATATTTCCTGCATCGGGTATTATTTCTAATAAGTCAAATTGGCAAACTATTAGATCAAATCAAATTATAGTTCCAGTTGAATTTAATTTAAGTCAAGCTCCCAGTAGTGGAGAATATCTCGGCAATTTACGTTTAACCTATACCGGAGGAGAATTAACCCTTCCTATTACTTTACAAATTAAAGATTGGTGGTTACCTCCTCTGTTAGTATTATTTTTAGGAACAGGATTAGGAATTTTAGTCTCTGTATATCGCGCCCAAGGACGACCTCGGGATGAAGTTTTGGTGCGGATAGGACAATTACAAACTCAGATGCAGGAGGATATAGAATTTGTAAAAATCACGGCATTTAAACAATATATTGAGGGGTGTTTAATTGAAGTTAAAATGGATTTACAAACGGAAAAATGGGAACAAGCGATCGCCATTTTGGAACAAGCAGAAAATATTTGGAAACGCTGGGTAAAAGGACGATCAGATTGGTTACAACAATTCGATTATTGTCAACAAATCAGACAACAGTTAGAGGATAAAAACCCCAATGATTTAGAAATAAAAGCCATATTACGGAATTTAGAAGCCACGATTAACGATGCGCCAGAACTGGAAACCCCCGAACAATTTCGAGAACGGTTAGAGAAAATTTACCAACAGATGAATCAGTTGGTTTTGGAGAATCAAAAACAAGATTTAAAAGCCTTAATTGCAGAAATTCCCTTAGATAAACGGAATTCTATTCTGCCTCAATTTCAACAATTAGAAGCAAAAATTGCTGCTGAATCTCCGGCTAATTTTACACAATTTAAGGCTTTAACAGCAGAATTAAATGATTTAAAGGTACAAGTTGAACAATTTGATGATCAACCTTCATCCCAATCAGCTATTTCTAAGAATCTATTGGAATCGGGAGGAATTAGCTCTCCTCCTCAGACTCGTTCCACAATTTCCACACCAGAAACAACCAAAGCCGGAGTCCGATTAAAGTTATTTACTGGAACCAGTTATGCGATCGCCGTTATCTTTTTAGCCGGAGCCGGATTCAGTCAATTATACATTGATAACCCCACCTTTGGAGCCAATCCCTGGAAAGATTATTTTGCATTAATGGCTTGGGGTTTTGGTGCAGAAGCCACCCGGGATGCGATTACAAAAGTTGTTCAAAGTTGGAATTTACCGGGGTTGAAGTGAAATCAAATAATAGTACATCAAAGCCAATTAAAAACAGGGGTTAAATCCGATGAAATAAATGCACCCAACCTGTCTGACCTGGATCAAAAAATACTGTTTGATTAATTAAATCATAGGAATAGTGCAAATTGTCTCCACTTAGATCGGTTCTATAGCCATAAGGAAACCATTCACCATAGGGATCATTAACCCAGAATCCTGTTTCATCATAACCGCGTAATAAAATAATATGTCCTTGAGTAGTAAGCTGAGTATGAACTACAACAGGATTTTGGTTTTCCAGGTTTTTTTTCACATCTTCAATTCTGCCTTGCATAGTAAAGTTATCAATGGCAACATCTTTCATCAGAATATTAAAGACTTCTGCTAAGTGAATTCCATTTTGACGATGTAACCCTCTCTGCTCTAATTCAGTATAAAGTTTATCTTTAATTTCGTTATGGGTTCCAGGGTAGCCATAGTGTTTCATGACCATTGTGATGCAAGTTGCAGCACAAGAGTCTTTAGGATACCAATAATTAGTAATTTGAAAGAAATGCCCAACAGGAAGATTAATAGACATATTAGCTATCAATATAATTGTTTATTTCAATTTACACAAGAACTTAGTCAATATTCGGAAGCAATTGTTTAAGAATTGTTAATTAAAATATTAAATTATGGCGGAAATCCAGGGGGGAATGGGATCTCTCTAACTCCACCTCCTTCAGGCCCATTAATTAAAGCTGGCCACATACTCCCAGACCATTCGGGTAAAGCTTGAAGATAATCTGAAAGAGCTTGTGTTTGATTTCCCAGATCATAGTATGCTAGACCTCGAATAAAGTAAGCATTAGCATGGGGTTCCTTAGCTTCAGAGTTAAGTTTTTTCAGTAATTCTTCATGCAGTTTAATTGCATGGTTAGAATCTTCAATCACTTTCTCTAAATATTTTGTATTCTTTGACAACTTATAAAAATCATAATAGGTCAATCCTCGAATTGCATAAAAGTCTGCAAAATCAGGATATATTTTAATAACTTGGTTAATATTTTCCAGAGCTTCTTTATAGTTTTTTTGTTTATAATGAGCTAACCAAAGACCATAGTAAGCTAAAGCTTTTAATGAATTGTCGCTGGAATTTAACTGAATAACTTGATTCAAGTCCTCAATGGCTTTTTGATTATTGTTACTATCTAAGTAAATTAGAGCGCGTTGATGATATAAAGAATCATCATTAGGATTGGTTTTTATTTTTTCAGTTAAACTTTTTATCCTGCTTGAATATTCATCACTAAAAATAGGACAGGGATTAATTGTATTAATAGGATAATTTTTATAAAAAAATGGATCATTCCGAATAGCATTAGTGAAATCATCGATCATTTCAAGAAATATACGGTCATTGAAAATACCATTTTCAATCGCATTATTAATATTTTTCTTTGTATTCATTCTTTCGGAGCCAACAGAAAACTGAGAAGCAATTTTATAAGAACTTAGATAACCTCTTAAATAATAAGCATTAGCAAAATTGGGGTTTAAACTTATAGTTGAACTTGAATACTGTTTTAGGTAAGAAGACAGTATTCCCTGACTACCTATTTGCATCAAGAGATCAAATCTAGCATATCTACTTCCAAAATATTTAGGATTTCCTAATTCAAAGTAAGCTAAGGCTATGGCTTGATTTAATTTATCTTTATTGTTTGGATTGAGATCTTGGGCTTTTTTAAAATCCTCAATAGCTCCTTTATAATCTTCTAAATAAAAACGAATTTTCCCCCTTTTAATATAGGCTGTATCAGAATCAAGTTTAAGCTTAGAAAAGCTGTTAACTATTTCTGGGGTAATAATTGAACTCAAGCAACTATTTCGATAATCATGAAATTGCCGACTATTTAAATTGTTATAGCCTTTGTTATCATCTAATTCATGGTCTGATAAAGTCTGATTATAAATTTTATCAAATAAAACTTTATTAGCAATTTTTAAGTCTGGATCTAATCTTAAATATTTACTCAAAGATTCAATCACTTTTGTTTCATCATTATACAGAGGATCTTTAGATAAATAGCTTGCTAAGGTATAATAATCCCAACTTTGAGATTGCTCTAAAGAAAGTTTCTCTTTTTGGCTTAATCGAATAATATTGAAGGCATAGACTAACCCTAATAATTCTACCCCAGCCAAAAATGCTAAAATCAATATTAAGAGCTTTTGATGGTTATTCTTTAAAACGCTTTTAAAATTATTGAGCAGGTTTTTCATGGCTAAAATCTCCATTTTTAATTAAATTGTAACATAAATTAGACTGATTAGCTTCCTTCTGGTGATGAGATACGATATATCCCTTTGACCAAGTACAGCTTTGTGACAACAATTGCTCTAGGTTTAAATTTCGCAAAACGACTAAATTATCCTGACTGGCTGAAGCTAAGGTTTGACTATCAGGGCTTAAACTAACACCATACAGATAATTAGTTTCAGGTATAGTCTGTAATAAATTCCCCGCTAAATCCCATAATTTTATTGTTCGGTCAAAACTGGCTGATGCAATAGTTTGACCATCAGGAGTAAAATTAATATCGAGGATACTCATATTATGTCTAGGAACATTTGTTAAAGGAATTGATTCACCATCGGGTTTCCATAGTTTTATCGTTCCATCCATGCTGGCTGATGCTAGAATCTGACCATTAGGGCTAAACGTTAATTTTGTTACTGAACCTTCATGGGCATTAATACTTTTAATTAAAGACCCCTCAAGACTCCAAAACTGAATGTTTCCATTTTTACTCCCAGAAACAAGAGTATTCCCATCAGGGCTAAAAGTTACATCCCAAACAGGATTTTCAACATTTAAAGTCTTAATCAAGGTTCCGTCTAGTTTCCAAAGTTTAATAGTTCCATCCTCACTCGCAGAGGCTATCATCTTATCTTGAGAATTAATACTAACACTCACAACTTTACCATTATGCCCTTGAAAGGTTTTAAGTAAATCGCCATTCTTATTCCACAGCTTAACAGTTTTATCGCTACTCGCAGAGGCAATCATTTCTCCATCAGGACTAAAACGAACTTTGATTACGGGTTTTTTATGTCCTTTTAAAATATGTAGTAAATCTCCATTAGGCTTCCATAATTTAATCGTTGTATCTTGACTAGCAGAAGCAATGATTTGACCATCAGGAGAGAAGCTAACACCCATCACCGGAGCATTGTGTTTAAGAAGTTGAGGATGTATACCCTCCCATCTCCAAAGTCTAATAGTTTGGTCTGTACTGGCTGAAGCTAATGTCTTACCATCAGGACTAAAACGAACACCTACGACTGGAGCTTTATGAGCTTCTAAAGTTTGTAATAGTTCTCCATTCTTAACCTTCCAGAGTTTAATTGTGTTATCAGCACTAGCTGAAGCAATCATCTTACTATCAGGGCTAAAATCAACTTCTAAAACTTTATCTTGATGTCCCGTTAATGTTTTAATTAATTTTCCATCTTTGGTTCTCCAAAGTTTGATGGTTTTGTCTGCACTGGCTGAAGCAATTATATCACCATCGGGACTAAAACTAACTTCTAAAACTTTATCTTGATGTCCGGTTAATGTCTTGATTAATATTCTATTTTTTGCATTCCAAAGTTTGATGGTTTTGTCTGCACTACCTGAAGCAATCATATCCCCATCAGGGCTAAAGCTAACACTAATCACTTCATCTGTATGCCCTAAAATTTGATGCAAAAATTTTCCTGTTTCGGCATCCCATAGCTTAATCGTTTTGTCTGCACTGGCAGAGGCAATGATGGGCAAAGTAGGATGAAAACTAACATCATAAACTTCTAAATTATGGGCTGGAATCGTTCGTAATAAATCACCCTCTTTGCTCCAAAGTTTAATGGTTTTATCTGCACTTGCAGAAGCAAGAGTTTGACCATTCGGGCTAAAAATAACTCGATAGATCTCGGCTTCATGCCCGGATAAAGATTTTATGAGTTGACCGTCTGCTGTCCAAAGTTTAATAGTTTTATCTCGACTAGAGGAAGCGATCGTTTGGCTATCTGGGCTAAAACTGACACTGATTACTGCATCTGTATGATCTTCTAAATGATTAGTTTCTCGAATATTATATAAAACTTGATTTAATTCAGTTAAAACTTTGATTTTTAGAGAACCCGGAACTAAAAAAGATATTCCTTTTACCATTTCCCCCGCTTTGATACTTTTCATTAAAGCATCTAAATCTTGATTATCAGCAAACAAAGCCTGAGAGGATTCACTGAGAGCTTTAATAGTTTGGAGTCTTGCTTGTAAAGATTGATAAGCAGAAAAAGCGGTTAAGCCAGCCATTAACAATAATGAAACTATCAAAGTTCTATTTTTAGATTTTTCGGCTTTTAAGGCTTTTTGTTTATTCTCATTGGCAATTGTTTCCTGTTCTAACCGTTCTCGAATTAACGCTAATTCCCGTTCTTGAGCTTCTAATTTTTGTTGTTTTTCATCCTCTATTGCCGTTTTACTTAATTCAACTAACACTACTAATTGATCATCACTCCCTAATTCTGCTGCATCCGAACTCTCTAACCAATGTTGAGCTTCAATGATCTCAAATTCATCTAATAACCCCCCTTTACCTTTCCCTAACCTCGCCCACTCTTGTACTTTTGCTATCAGTCGGCGACGGGTTTGTTCGGCTTCTCGGCGTTGAATAATCCAGTCCTGTAATTGGGGCCAACTGCTAATTAAAATTTCGTGAGAAATATCCACTTTTCGGGTTTTGTCCTCCTTTCCACTTAAGGTTAATAACCGACGATCTGCTAAATAACGTAAGGTTTCTTCAAAGATTTGATCATTATCTCCCCTGGCTTTTAAGGCTTCTACAGATTCTTGTCGCCGGGTATCTGCCCGCCCTTCTCCAAACTGAATTAAACGTAAAAATACCCGACGGGCGATGATTTGTTGTTCATCGGTTAAATCAGCGATCGCAGCATCTGCCCTTTGCGCGAGCGCTACTTGAATTCCGATTAATTTATTATTAGTAGTAGAGACTGCATTATAATAGGATAATACCAACGCTTCATAAGCTCTTAACGGTAAATATCGTCGTTCTATTTTTTCCCATAATAAGACTAATGTTTCTTGTAATAAAGGTAAAACCCCAGGTTCTTTTGCTGCTGTTGTAATTAACCGTTCTAATAATGTGCCTTCTATAAAAACTCTCGCCTGTTCCGCAGGTTTAAGAATAGCTTCTTGCAGTCCCATTTGATCTAAAGGTAACACTTCATAGCGATGGGCTTTAATTTCTCGCCAGAAACAAGTTGATTCCATTAATTGCGGATAAAAGTCGGCTCTAACTGTTAAAACGACATAAAAATTAGGCTGTTTATACAGATTTAATAATATTTCTTGAAATGGAGTTACGTCTTGAGGAGATAGGGTAAAAATTTCTTCAAATTGATCAATTACTAATAGGGATTTTTGTGATAACTTAAACTTTGTAGTTATAGCTTCAGCAGAGGTAAGATCACAGCCTAATGTTGCGGTTAATGTGGTTATCGGTGTTGTACCCGGACGCATGGAATAGATTTGCCAGGGTTCTTTTCCTAATAAATGATTTTTTTGCATTTGGGGAATTAACCCAGCAAAAACTAACGAAGATTTACCGCTTCCCGATGCTCCAATTACCGCTAAAAAGGGATATAATCTTAAGTGTTGAATTAAATCATTAACTTCTCGTTGTCGTCCAAAAAAGCGATCGCTATCTTCTTGTTTAAAGGGAACCATCCCCGGATAGGGACAATCTGGAATGGTGGTTAAAGTTGGAACCGGTTTTTTAAAATCCTCACAAATTCGTTGAATGACTTCCTGTTGTTTTGTCGCATCCGTCGCATCCAAACACCCTAACATTTCTAAGCGCATGGGTAATTCTTGAACGGGATTCAAAATAATCGGAACAACTGGCCATAAGGTAGCATCAACTCCGTAGGATTGGAACAGTAAATTAGCAAATTCTACAAAATTATCGGCTAAATAGGCCGGGGAAATAACTAATAAGGTTCGTTCACTATTTTTAACCGCACTCTCAAATTCAATTAATCGAGGAACACCTAACCGAAACATCGCCTCGGAATGACAGGTTAACCCCGCTTCTTCTAAAGCATTTAATAAATAACCTTCCACCCAGGCGTCATCCTCATCGGCGTAGGAGACAAATACAGAATATTTTTTGGACATAGCAATCCCTCTGGTTTATTTGGGGGTGAAAACGGTATTTAATGTGATCAATTCACCTGTTTTACATTACAGTGCTATCAAAGGAAATTCCTGTACAATTTTTTTATAATTTTTTAATCATTCGTAAAGTCCTGATGCACTGCGATGAGGAAGAGGTTGTTTTAACTGCTCAATTAACTTTTGAAATTCCCGTTCAGCCCGTCGAGGATGATTGAGTTTAGCCATAGACCCTAACTTCAAACGTTCAGGAAGTTTAATGGCATCAACAGCCTCTTTCTCAACACAAACTATACGAGCTTTCCCTTCCTCAATTCCTAAGTTTTGAGCCAGAGTATTCTCAAATTCTGCCATATTATTATCTAAGTATAAATTCGATAAAATGACAAGGGTTCGTTTAGAAAACTTAACACCTCGTTCTATATTAATTACCCGTGCGACCCCTAATAAATCCACATCTCCTGAAACCGCTACTTTTAAGTTTTCGGCTTCTAATTTCGGCACTAAAACATCCCAAACCCAAGTTGAATCAGGGTCTTCATCCACATAACTAATATAAACATCATAGCGGAATTCTTCTTGTACAGAAGGAGAAATCGGACTCACTCCTTTTTGTCCCCCTAAATATAGAGTTAGGGGAAAATTTTCCTCAATATCGGATTTAAAAATTGGATGTTGGTTGGGTTGGTCGGCGGTAACTTTCGGTTGTAAATATTCAAAAATATCAAATATTCTAATTAATCCATCATTGCTAGTAATTCCTCCTTTTAACCCGGCAATTAAATGTTTAGTAAAAACGCTATTAGTTGAGCCGGAAGTTACATAGGATTGTTCAGTATTACGAGAGGATGCGAAAATTACCCGACCTTTTCCTTGCACTAATTGATCATAATAATTATCGGGTAATCCCCCTTTAATTTCGGGTATGGTTGGATCTTTAGGTTGACCAATTCCCCCAGCGTGACAACAATCAAAAATTACAACTAATTTTCGGGCTGGAATTGCTCTTAATACCTCTGTAAATTGAGATCCTGAAATAGCGGTTTCTACTAAGGATGCACCGGACGTATAAACCGTATCAACGGGTAATAAATATTCTCCCGCAGTGGGCCCGAATTCAATTCTGCCGCCATGTCCCGAATAATAAATTAATACCGTTGAATCGGCGTTGGTTTTAGTAGATAAATCAGTTAATGCTTGAGTTAAGGCTGATTTTGTGGCTTTTTCATCTAATAATAATTCCACATTTTCGATCAAATAACCACAGAATGAAGGTTCTGTGAGTAAACTATAAATATCCTTAGCATCGTTGAGAACCGTTGACGGCAAAGGTTTGATCTTTTGATAATTGGCAATTCCAGCAATGAGAGCGTAACAGTTGTTTAATGTTGTCATATTAATTAGGGTGGGCAGGAAAACCCCGCCCCTACGGTTGATAAATTGGTAATTAGGCAGTTTGGGGTTCTAGGATTTGATTTTCCTGACGTAAATAGGCTTGAATGAAAGCATCTAATTTTCCATCCATCACATCCTGAATTGCCGTTGTTTCTTCATTAGTGCGTAAATCCTTCACCATTTGATAGGGATGAAATACATAGTTTCTGATTTGATTTCCCCAAGCTGCTTCGACTAAATCCCCGCGAATTTCAGCGATCGCTATTGCCCGTTGTTCTTGGGCAATAATTAATAATTTTGCCTTCAATAAAGCTAGGGCTTTTTCTTTATTTTGCAACTGAGAACGTTCTTGGGTACAACGCACGGCGAGTCCCGTTGGTAGGTGAACAATACGCACGGCTGTTTCAACTTTGTTAACGTTTTGTCCCCCTTTTCCTCCCGACCGAGTGGTGGTAATTTCTAGGTCTTTATCAGGAATATCCAACTGAATAGAATTATCCAAAATTGGCATAATTTCCACCCCAGCAAAACTGGTTTGTCGCTTATCATTGGCATTAAAAGGAGAAATTCTAACTAAACGATGGGTTCCTTTTTCTCCTTTTAAATAACCGTAGGCATAACGACCGTCAATTTCCAAAGAAACCGATTTAATTCCTGCTTCATCCCCTTCAGAAATTTCGGTTAAATGTACTTTATATCCCTGAGCTTCTCCCCAACGAGTATACATACGTAACAGCATTTCTGCCCAGTCTTGAGCATCAGTTCCACCCGCTCCGGCATTAATGGTTAAAATAGCACCATGTTGATCATAAATCCCTGAGAGAAGTTGTTGCAATTCCCATTGATCAAATTCTCGATTGAGTCGCAAAATCGTAGCTGTTGCTTCTTCTAAAAGGGAGTCATCGGTTTCTATATCCAATAATTCCAAGATAGCCTTTGTATCTTCAATCGCTTGCCGCCAGTGTTCCTGCTGCTGCACAATTGATTTAAGATCATTCAACTGTTGAAGGGTTTGTTGTGCGGTTTTTTGCTCATCCCAAAAGTCGGGTTGGGCACAAACTTGCTCTAAATCTTGAATTTTGGCTTGAAGTGCAGGCAGGTCAAAGATAGTCCTGGGTTTTACCCAGGTGCTCAGACAACAGTTCGATTTCCCGTTTAATTTCTAAAACATCCATTGCAATCACTAACCGTTTTTCAACACAAAAAGGTACACTTTTAATTTTAGCGGGAATTGGGGAACAGTCAACTGTCAACATTTAAACTATGTCGCGTCAAATTTTTACTGGAGATAGTCCTTTGCGCCAAATGCGTCCCGTTGATCGTTGGGTTGATTTATTATGGTTTTTGGGTTTATTGGTAGCGGCGCTGACCCTCTATGGACTGAATCTAGGTGGAGTCCCCCTACGAGATTGGGATGAGGGGTTAGCGGCTCAAGTGGCGCGGGAAATTGGGCGGGGACAACAAACTTGGCTCCATCCAACTTTACATGGAATTCCCTATTTGAATAAGCCTCCTTTAGTGCATTGGTTAATGGCTTTTGCCTATCAAATTGGCGGCGTTAATGAATGGATGGCGCGACTTCCTTGTGCACTATTAACAGCCATTTCGGTTCCTATTTTGTATGGTATTGGTTTGGAACTATTTCGCCATCGTACTTCGGCTCTATTTTCAGCTTTAGTTTATTTAACTTTAATGCCTGTTATCCGTCAAGGACGGTTAGCGATGTTAGATGGAACAGTGATATTTTTATGGTTAGTTTTAGTTTGGTGTGTGTTGCGTTCTCGACGGGATTTAAGATTTGCTTTAGGGTCGGGAATTGCCTTTGGTTTATTATGTTTAACTAAGGGAATTTTTTTAGGATTATTATTAGGTGCGATCGCCTTTTTCTTCCTATTTTGGGATACGCCTCGCTTGTTAACCAGTCCCTATCTGTGGTTGGGTTTAGGGTTTGGTTTAGTACCTGTGGGTTTTTGGTATGGGGCACAATGGATTTATTATGGACAGGGATTTATTCAAGGAAATTTAGTCAATCAATCTTTACAACGAGTTTGGCAACCGGTTGAAAACCATTCCGGGCCGATTTGGTATTATTTATTGGAACTTTTCAAATATGGCTGGCCTTGGCTCTTATTTTTGCCCCAGGGATTAAAATTAGCTTGGCAAAATCGGAATTTAAGTTGGGCGAAATTAATTATAGTTTGGACGGGGATTTATTTTGTTTCTATTTCATTAATGACAACTAAATTACCCTGGTATATTTTACCAATTTATCCGGTTTTAGCCTTGGGGGTGGGGCGATATTTGGCGGAAGTTTGGAAGGAAGGAGATCGGGATATTGGGTTATGGAAATTGGGGAAAGTGGGGCGAGGCAAATATGAACATTTTGTTAAACCAACGCCTGATCAACTCTTACCATTTTTTATTCTATTAGCGATCATTTCAGCCATTGGATATTGTTATTTTGGCGGGATGCTTTCTTGGGTTGATCGTAATTTTATCGCTCAAAGAGATTTACAATTTACCTTGGGCACTTTGATGTTAACAATGTCCTTTGTATCGGTTTTAATTAGCCAAAAAGATCGACAATTTTTGATAGTTTTATTTTGGGGAACCTATGTATCTTTATTGTTATTTTTTACTTCCAATTATTGGGTTTGGGAATTGAATGAAGATTTTGCTGTTAAACCCGTGGCGACTATGATTAGGGAAGGAACACCCCCCGGACAAGAAATTTATATGGGTCATCCTTTTGGGCGTCCGTCGTTGAATTTTTATAGCGATCGCCATATTCATGCGGTTAATGATATCACCCTAAAAAATAAATGGCAAACCCTGGATCAACCCTACTTACTATTAAAAGAAAATACCCTGAGAAAATTAAACTTAAACAAGGTTAAAAAAATTGATCAAACTTCCGATTGGATTTTAATAACTCATAAGTAGTTGCACAAAATAAATTACCTAGTTGTGAGAGGGAACACCGGAACAGCCCCCCCAAACCCCCCGTGCACGGGGGGCTAGGGGGGGAGGGAACAGGGTAGAGGATGTGTAATTAATTTTGTTTAGGTACTTACCAATTCTATAGCGCTACGCACTGGGGAACAGGGGAAAAGCCCCCCAAACACCCCGTAAACGCAGGGCTAGGGGGGGAGGAAAAAGTAAGTAGTGAATGAGTTTGTTGGATTTAGAAGTGTCCTAACTGTAATCCGTAGCACTATAGGGTTAAAGATATTCTTCCTACAATATATCTAATTGAACATTATCTCCCAAAATAAACAATAGCGCGAGATAAACCCGAACTTTGCAAGTAAATTTCCCATTCTTTAGCTAACTGTTGATTGGCAAAAGGGCCAACTGCAACAAACGGATTAGCAGTCGCCTGTTGCATCTGAATACTTTGGGAAGGAATGCCCAAAGCTACCACATTTTCAGCCAAAGAAACCAGTTGGTTTCTTTGGCTAGGAATTAAGATAAAATAGCTATCGGTATTCCCTAATCCTAAACCAGAACCCGGAAATGCGGGCAAAGTATTCGGGGGGATATTGGGAATACTAGCTAAAAATGCTTGTAATTGTGCGGTACTATTAATAATAGTCGAAGAAATCCCCGCGAAGGATAACTTTTGACGAAGTTGGTCAGCATTAGATTGATTCACAAAACTGCCCGCTTGAATAATTAATTGTCCTTGATAGGTTGATGTTCGAGCATTGGGAGAAATTTGGCGGACTGCACTTAAAGAATTTGTAGTCGGACTGACGTAAACTTGATATAATCCTAAGTCTGTTGTAATCGGAAGTTGACCCGTGGGAATCGAACTTTTAATCACTTTAATATCCGTTTGGTCAGGGGGAATCACCATGGGATTAACCTGGACTGGACTATTGAAATCTTCTCCAGATTTTAAGTTAATAATTTCTCCTTGAACTCCCTGTCTTCTTAAATTTTCAATCAGTTTTTGAGCTTCACTTTGATTAAAATAAATACCAAGATCAATAATGTTACGATTATCATATCGTTGCATCATGGCTCCGGGCTGAATTTGCTGCACGACTTCTAGGAGAAAAGGACTTTCGCCATTGACATAAACCCCATAGCGTTCTTGAGCTAAAACAGGGGAAACTATGGCTCCATATACCCCTAATAGCATCAGACTAGAAAATAGAGGTATTTTCCAGATCAATTTTGTCAGGCGATTTGTTTTTTTCTGTATTACAATGGAATGGAATGACATTTTGGTGTTCTCCCGTTTTGAGTGGGTTCGTTTGATATTGGTAAGTAAGTCAGTTCAGATTAATCAAAATTGGCAGAACAGTCAAGATTAAAGTTAGGTTAGTTGATCAAGATTAGCAAGTTATTCTAATGGAATTATGAGAAAAGTTGTTGTAGGTCTTTCGGGTGGAGTCGATAGTTCCGCCGCCGCCGCCCTGCTACACCACCAAGGTTATGAGGTGGTGGGCTTAACCCTTTGGTTGATGAAGGGAAAAGGACAATGCTGTTCTGAAGGGATGGTAGATGCAGCCTACATTTGTGAACAATTAGGTGTTCCTCATCATATTGTGGATAGTCGAGATTTATTTCAAACCCATATTATAGACTATTTGGTGGATGGATACCGGGAGGGAATTACCCCCTTACCCTGTTCTCAATGTAATCGGACGGTGAAATTTGGCCCGATGTTAAATTATGCTCGGGAACAGTTAGGAATTGATCGAATTGCCACGGGTCATTATGCTAGAATCGAATATGATGAAAAGAGCGATCGCTATCAATTAAAACGAGCCCTAGACCGCAATAAAGATCAGTCTTATTTCTTATACGATTTAACCCAAGATTTACTTGCTGCAACTCTATTTCCCCTGGGAGAAATTTTAAAAACTGAAACCCGTCAAATTGCTAATCAATATGAATTAAAAACCGCCGACAAACCCGAAAGTCAAGATTTATGTTTAGTAGAAGCGAATGGCTCCATGCAGGCTTTTTTAGATAAATATATTACGGGAAAAAAAGGCGATATTATTGATACCAAGGGTCAAGTTTTAGGACAACATGAAGGCATTCATCATTATACCATTGGACAACGCAAAGGCTTAGGAATTTCGGCTCCCAATCCCCTATATGTTGTTGGGATTGATGCGGGTCGGAATCAAGTGATTGTGGGGGACAAAGAAAGTGCGGTACAAACTGAATGTGCGATTAAACGAGTAAATTGGGTGGGGATAGGGACACCTAACACCCCCATTCGTGCCCAAGTCCAAATTCGCTATCGGTCGGAACCCCAGCCCGTTACCGTGATTCCGATTCATCCCCCAGATGGAGCAGAAATTGATCCCAAAATCGGTTCCTGCGTTAAACTCATTTTTGATGAACCCATCTTTGGGATTACTCCGGGTCAAGCAGCAGTTTGGTATGACGGAGATTTAGTTTTAGGTGGGGGAATTATTGATATTCAAAAATAAGTTTTAATTGAACGATGACAAATTGGGGTTTATTTGTGTTAAAAAATGCAGTAACAGGGAATAGGGGATAGGCAATGGGCAATAGGAAGAAATAGGGATTACCCATTACCCATTACCCATTACCCATTACCCATGCCGATCTCACCCCCTGACCTTGAAGGAAAAATAGAGGAACTGTGACCCAAACTTTAACCCCATCTAATGCCATTCGTAATGTCCATCGCACAGTTCTCGATAACGGAATTGTGTTGCTAGTCACCCAAAATCCTGCCGCTGATATTGTTGCAACTCGTTTATTTTTACGCACAGGAAGCCGATGGGAACCCCAAGAAAAAGCAGGATTATCCCATCTATTAGCGGCGGTATTAACCAAAGGAACAGACCAGCTTTCTTCCCTGGAAATTGCCGAACAAGTTGAATCAGTAGGGGCTAAATTAAGTGCAGACACATCAACGGATTACTTTTTACTCAGTCTAAAAACCGTTGCTTCCGATTTTCAAGAAATCTTAAGTCTAACGGGTCAGTTATTACGGTTTCCCTCCTTTCCCGAAGAAGAAATCGAACTAGAACGTCGCATCACCCTCCAAGGAATTCGCTCACAACGGGAACAACCTTTCTCCGTCGCCTTTGAACAACTGCGACAACAGATGTATCAACATCATCCCTACGCCCTCTCCATCCTAGGAACCGAAGCCAGCGTTGCCCAAATCAGCCGCACTGACCTACAAGAATTCCATCAAACCTATTTTCGTCCTGATAATTTAATTATTTCCATCGCCGGATGCGTGACCCTAGAACAAGCCCTAGAACAAATACAACAGGTATTTGGTGACTGGAGGGCCCCTTCTACTCCCTTACCTACCCTATCCCTACCCATCTTAACTTCCTATCCCCAAAACACCATTACTCCCCAAGAAACCCAACAATCCGTTGTCATGTTGGGCTATTTAACCAGTTCTGTCAATCATGAGGACTATTCAGCCTTAAAAGTCTTAAATACCTATCTGGGAAATGGGTTATCCAGTCGGTTATTTGTGGAATTGCGGGAAAAACGGGGTTTAGCTTACGATGTATCGGCTTTTTTCCCCACCCGTCTCGACCAGTCTCAATTTGTTGTCTATATGGGTACGGCGCCGGAAAATACCGAAATTGCTATTGAAGGGTTACGCACCGAAGTAGAACGCCTGGTCAATATTCCCCTAACGCCCGATGAGTTACAGGTGTCTAAAAATAAACTGTTGGGTCAATATGCTCTAGGAAAACAAACTAACTCCCAACTGGCGCAAATTTATGGCTGGTATGAGTGTTTAGGGTTGGGGATTGAATTTGATACGGAATTTCAGAATAATATTGCGGCGGTGACTTCCTCAGAAACCCTGGACGTCGCTAACCACTATTTTATTGAACCCTATCTTTCCGTTGTTGGCCCGGAATCTTTCGTGAGTTCCTTTTCTACTTCCCAGTCTTAGGGGTTGACTCTGGCTTTGAACCCATGGGGAAATAGCGTGAGATCCTCCCTTGCTAACTCAGAACCGATGGAGCTACGATGTATATATAGCAGTCTTGTTGTCAAGATTTTGAAAGGAAAGTCTGAATCTTGTCGGGTTTGACATTCTTGTTGATGTCCTAACTTCCTTGACTACTAGATTAAAAACGACAGAAGATGGTTACTCCCCAATTTTGGAGAGTGAAACAGTCCTGTTTAAAGGGGGGGAGTCCAAGTGGCACTAACAGATTTATTTCTCAAAGGTGGAAGCAGCGGAACCCGTCCCTGAGCCATGGGTATCATCCCGATGTCCAATAAATTTTTGCTGGATTTCGTTGTGCGTTCAGTTTATTTCTCAGATCTGCCCAACCTCAAAACAGCCCAAACCCTGATGGTACAAGAATTTCAAAAAAAAACAAAAAAACCTCAAAAAAAGCTTGACAAACCAGAGCAGATTAGATAAATTAGTAAATGCGCTTGAGAAACGAAAGCGACGAGAGCGCGCCGAACCTAGAAAAAAGAATACGTTTGAAAGTCGAATTTACAAACTCCTAGTCAAAAAACTAAACGAGGAGTCAACTGTAAAGTTGATGACTCAAAAATAACATGACTAATTAAATTAGTCAACAGAAGAGCTAACAGATTCTTCAAAACGGAGAGTTTGATCCTGGCTCAGGATGAACGCTGGCGGTCTGCTTAACACATGCAAGTCGAACGGAATCCTTAGGGATTTAGTGGCGGACGGGTGAGTAACACGTAAGAACCTGCCTCTAGGACGGGGACAACAGTTGGAAACGACTGCTAAACCCGGATGAGCCGAAAGGTAAAAGATTAATCGCCTAGAGAGGGGCTTGCGTCTGATTAGCTAGTTGGTGAGGTAAGAGCCCACCAAGGCGACGATCAGTAGCTGGTCTGAGAGGATGATCAGCCACACTGGGACTGAGACACGGCCCAGACTCCTACGGGAGGCAGCAGTGGGGAATTTTCCGCAATGGGCGAAAGCCTGACGGAGCAAGACCGCGTGGGGGAGGAAGGTTCTTGGATTGTCAACCCCTTTTCTCAGGGAAGAACACAATGACGGTACCTGAGGAAAAAGCATCGGCTAACTCCGTGCCAGCAGCCGCGGTAATACGGGGGATGCAAGCGTTATCCGGAATGATTGGGCGTAAAGAGTCCGTAGGTAGTCATCCAAGTCTGCTGTTAAAGAGCGAGGCTTAACTTCGTAAAGGCAGTGGAAACTGGAAGACTAGAGTGTAGTAGGGGCAGAGGGAATTCCTGGTGTAGCGGTGAAATGCGTAGAGATCAGGAAGAACACCGGTGGCGAAGGCGCTCTGCTGGGCTATAACTGACACTGAGGGACGAAAGCTAGGGGAGCGAATGGGATTAGATACCCCAGTAGTCCTAGCGGTAAACGATGGAAACTAGGTGTGGCCTGTATCGACCCGGGCCGTGCCGAAGCAAACGCGTTAAGTTTCCCGCCTGGGGAGTACGCACGCAAGTGTGAAACTCAAAGGAATTGACGGGGGCCCGCACAAGCGGTGGAGTATGTGGTTTAATTCGATGCAACGCGAAGAACCTTACCAGGACTTGACATCTCTGGAATCTCCTTGAAAGGGGAGAGTGCCGTAAGGAACCAGAAGACAGGTGCTGCATGGCTGTCGTCAGCTCGTGTCGTGAGATGTTGGGTTAAGTCCCGCAACGAGCGCAACCCTCGTCGTTAGTTGCCATCATTAAGTTGGGAACTCTAGCGAGACTGCCGGTGACAAACCGGAGGAAGGTGAGGATGACGTCAAGTCAGCATGGCCCTTACGTCCTGGGCGACACACGTACTACAATGCGAGGGACACAGAGCAGCCAACCCGCGAGGGAGAGCGAATCTCACAAACCCTGGCACAGTTCAGATTGCAGGCTGCAACTCGCCTGCATGAAGGAGGAATCGCTAGTAATCGCAGGTCAGCATACTGCGGTGAATCCGTTCCCGGGCCTTGTACACACCGCCCGTCACACCATGGAAGTGAGCCACGCCCGAAGTCATTACTCTAACCCTTTCGGGGGAGGAGGGTGCCGAAGGCGGGGTTGATGACTGGGGTGAAGTCGTAACAAGGTAGCCGTACCGGAAGGTGTGGCTGGATCACCTCCTTTTAGGGAGACCTACTTTTGATGAGAGTGCCAAATCCAACAAAAATAGCACCATCAAAAGTCATCCCAGGTCGTGCTAGGAAAGAAAGAGACTTTCAAACGTATCTAAAGTTCGGAAAAAGGGCTATTAGCTCAGGTGGTTAGAGCGCACCCCTGATAAGGGTGAGGTCCCTGGTTCAAGTCCAGGATGGCCCACCTAAAAAATGTGGGGGTATAGCTCAGTTGGTAGAGCGCTGCCTTTGCAAGGCAGATGTCAGCGGTTCGAGTCCGCTTACCTCCACTAAAAATATTCCTAGAACAAATCAGCACTACAGCTTTCTGTGAAGAAAGAGTAAATGCTGGAAAAAGTTCCAGCCAGAACCTTGAAAACTGCATAGAAGAATCAAAAGGGATCAACAATGAAACCAGAACCGGGAATCAGAAACCCGGAAAAGTTCTGGTGTTCAGGAGTTCGGAAACGAACAGAAAATCTCTAAAAAAGAGAAAGTGGTCAAGATAGAAAGGGCTGACGGTGGAAACCTTGGCACACAGAGGCGAAGAAGGACGTGGCGACCGACGATAAACTCCGGGGAGCTGGAAGCGAGCGACGAGCCGGGGGTGTCCGAATGGGGCAACCCAAAAACAGCCCACTGAATCAAATAGGTGGGCATGAGCGAACCGGGCGAACTGAAACATCTTAGTAGCCCGAGGAAAAGAAAGCAAAAGCGATTTCCCGAGTAGTGGTGAGCGAAAGGGAAACAGCCTAAACCAGTCGGTTTACCGATTGGGGTAGTGGGACAGCGACACTGGACTTAGAGAGTTAGACAAA
>NZ_LR882952.1:4022500-4472500 GCF_904830935.1 Planktothrix agardhii | reverse complement strand
AGGTGTTAGGTCGAAGTTCAGCAATGAATGTAGCCAAGACACACTAACAGACCGAGGGCTTGACCTCAAACCCTTTTCTGATTCTCTATGCAGTCTTCAGTTTTCTTGGAAATTCAGCTATTCACTAAATCAAGCCTCTTTCTGGTTTATCAGAGAGAGGTTTTGATATTTTTAAGGTTTGATATTTTTAAAGATAGTGTAGTTAAAGATAGTGTACTCAAGAAATTAAACTCCCTACCCTATGAGTTATAATTTATTCCCATTGCCTGATCCTAAAGTTCCAACCTGGCGTCGTTGTGCCGCATTAGGGGTAGATTTCTGTTTGATTGGGTTATTTTGTGCTGCGGTGGGGGCTAAAGGAGTGACTCTATTTTTGCTATTTATGATCGGTTGGTTAACCTGCCGTGTTGTGGTGGTCTCTAAAAACCAAGGACAGAGTTTAGGACGATGGGCGTTTGATATTCGGGTGGTTGATTCCCAACGGAACCGAACTCCTCGGCTTTTAGAACTGGTAAAACGAGAGGCATTTATGGGAATAGGTACTTTTCTGTTGCTCCTGAGTTTGGGAAGTTTAACCGAGGGGAATGCCGGGATTCTGTTGTTGATGCTACCTATTTTGTTAGACTGTGGAGCCGTGCTATTTGATACAAGTCGTCATCCCCAGACGGTTCATGACCGAATTGGACAAACTATTGTGATTGGGAGCAGACGGGGTTATTCTCTGGATCTTAAAATTCGCTATTTGATTGACAAAGTGAAACGAGAGATGAGACAATAAATATTTGTGCTTAAATAATCACAACTGTTTACAATTATGGCTAAAGGTGTTCGCCTCGTTATTACTGTCGAATGTACGGAGTGCCGTACAAATACCGATAAGCGCTCTCAGGGGGTTTCTCGGTATACCACAACCAAAAACCGCCGGAATACGACAGGACGTTTAGAACTGAAAAAGTTTTGTCGCCACTGTAACAAACATACGGTTCACAAAGAAATTAAGTAATTGCCTTAGAAGTGTCCATTCCCTGAACACTGATGGTAATTCTTAAATGTACTTAAATCTACTTTAAAAATTCATAGAGGATCGATTTCAGCATGACCTACTTCCGTCGCCAAGTTTCTCCGATCAAACCCGGAACTCCTATCGATTATAAAGATATCGAACTGTTACGGAAATTTGTTACAGAACGGGGTAAAATCCTGCCTCGTCGGATTACTGGACTTACCTGCAAACAGCAGCGAGATCTGACCCAAGCTATCAAACGGGCTAGAATCCTAGCAATGTTGCCTTTCGTCAATAAGGAAGGCTAATTTTATCTGTGGAAAAGGGTACTCTGATTGAGCTTAGATTACACGGGGAGCGTCGTCTTGCCGTGATGGATCGACCTGAAGGAAAAAAACACTGGGTCGTTATTGATGAAAACCTCCTAGCTCATACAATTCACCCGCGGCAAATTGCTTATGAGGTAACGGGGGCTACATACAAACCTGTGGATATCCGGGCTTTTACTAAAGAATTGCAGCCTTATCTTGATCCGTCAAGTTTGGAGGTGGCTTGGGAAATTTTAGTGGAGCAAGGAGAAACCGTAGACCCGAAAGAAATGGCTCTGCTTTTGTTTTCTGAGCAGAGTCCGCCTCAGTGTTATGCCAGTTATGTCTTGTTATCAAATGATAAACTCTACTTCAAACAGAAGGGTGAACGCTACGAACCTCGCTCTCCTGGACAGGTGGCTGAAATCAAACATCAACAGGACGTTGAACAACAGAAGCAACGGGACGTTCAAGAATATTGGTTGCGAGTGCAAAATAGACTAGCGGGGGTCGTGGTAGAATGGCGAAATAGTGATCGCACCCGTTTGGATGCGTTAGAGCGTTTGGCGCTGCATGGAGAAGATGCCTCCCATGTCGCACCTGCTTTAGAAACTTTGGCAACCTTGGAACGTTCTCAAACACCCCAAGCTGCGTTGCAGTTGTTAGTAGACTTAGGGATATGGGGTCTGCATGAAAACCTATCCCTACGTCGGAGTCAAATTCCCACCCAATTCTCAACTCAAGTGCTTGAAGTGGCTCGACGTTGCTTAGATTCTCCCCCGCCCGATCCGGATTCTGATCGCCTAGATCTAACTCATCTTAAGGTCTATACGATTGATGATGAGAGTACCCGTGAGATTGATGATGGTTTGAGTTTAGAGGTTTTGGAGGATGGACGAAGACGGATTTGGATTCATATTGCTGATCCAACTCGTTTGCTTTCTCCTGGAGATGAACTAGACTTAGAAGCCCGCCGCCGGACAACAACAGTTTATCTCCCGACCGGAATGGTTCCGATGTTCCCCTCGGAATTGGCAACTGGGCCGATGAGTCTAATTCAAGGCCAAGTCTGTTGTGCTTTGAGTTTTGGTGTGATTTTGGATGAAACGGGTGGGGTAAAGGATTATAGTATTCATGTCAGTAATATTAAACCGACCTATCGCCTCACTTATGATGATGTGGATGAGATGTTGCAAATTGGCATCCAAGGGGAACCGGAAATTGATGCTTTGTCGCTGTGGGCTAAACGCCGTAAGGAATGGCGAAATGCGAACGGGGCAATTAGTATTTATATGCCCGAGTCGGTGATTAAGGTGAACGGGGAAGAAATAAGTATTACGGTTGTAGAGGATTCTCCGTCTCGCCAAATGGTGGCGGAAATGATGATTTTAACTGGAGAAGTGGCGGCTCGTTATGGTCAAACCCATAATTTACCGTTGCCTTATCGGAGTCAACCCCAACCGGAATTACCACCGGAGGAGGAATTGATGCAGCTACCACCAGGGGCGGTGAGAGCTTGTACTATGCGGCGTTATATGCCTCGTAGTGAGGTGGGTTTGACTCCTTCGCGCCATGCGAGTTTGGCTTTAGAGACTTATACCCAGGTGACATCGCCGATTCGTCGTTATAGTGATTTATTAGCTCATTTTCAAATTAAAGCCCATCTGCGAGGTGAAGCCTCACCTTTTTCTATAGAAGATATGCAGGCTATTGTGATGAGTTTAGGGCCGGCGGTGAAGGAAGCGTCCAAAGTA
This sequence comes from Planktothrix agardhii, assembly GCF_904830935.1. Taxonomy (NCBI): domain Bacteria; kingdom Bacillati; phylum Cyanobacteriota; class Cyanophyceae; order Oscillatoriales; family Microcoleaceae; genus Planktothrix; species Planktothrix agardhii. Next base: position 4,469,435 of record NZ_LR882952.1, on the reverse strand, counting down.
GAACGGGAAACGAATCGTTATTGGAGTTTGGAGTTTTTGCGCCGGAATAGCGATGAAATTTGGCAAGCCACAATGTTGCGATGGCTGCGGGAAGATTTAGGGTTAGTCTTTTTAGAGGAGTTAGCTTTAGAGTTACCGATGCGATTTAGTCGTTCTGTAGAAGTTGGAGAACAGTTTGAAGTGAAGGTAAGTCATGTTGATCCCCATAAGGATATGATTCAATTTCAGGAGATTATTGGTTCTACTGCTTCATCTGCTATATAGAAGTTTAAAGTTAAAAGATAGGTGCGGGGTGTCAGTTAAGAGTCAACCTTCACCTATTTTTTTTATTAATAATTAAACAGATAAAATTAATAGCCATGCCTAAACGTATTTTATATTTTTTAATCGGCTTAGTTTTTGCCGTCTTATTGTCTGTAGGAGCCTGTTCTCCTTCTGCCACTCCTCCGCAAGCGACCAAAACTATCACCCCAGCCGTCACATCCCAAACTACTACCTTATTAACTGCTGCTGCTGCTAGTTTACAAAATGCCATAGAAGAAATTAATCCCCTATTTAAGTCCGCCAATTCCGAGGTGGAATTAAAATATAACTTCGCCGCATCTGGGCTTTTACAACAACAAATTGAGCAGGGCGCACCGGTGGATGTTATCATTTCCGCCGCCGCTCAACAGATGGATAATCTTCAGAAAAAAGATTTCATTCTCACCGATACTCGGAGGCAACTTTTAACTAACAGTTTAGTTTTAATTGTGCCGAATAACTCTAGCTTAAATCTCATCAGTTTTGAACAATTAACCGACTCTAATGTAGGAAAAATTGCCATGGGGGAACCCCGAAGTGTGCCGGCGGGGAAATATGCCGAAGAAGTTTTTACTAAGTTAGGAATTATAGAAGAATTGCGCCCCAAATTTGTCTATGGCAACTCAGTTCGTAATGTTTTAAGCGCCGTAGAAAGTGGCAATGCCGATGCGGGAATTGTCTACCTCACCGATGCCAAAATCTCTAAGCAGGTGAAACAAGTCGCCACTGCCGCCAAGGATTTACATTCTCCGATCATCTATCCGATCGCTGTAATTAAAGCCAGCCAGAATCAGGAATCTGCCAAAACTTACATCCAATTTTTAACCAGTAACCCCGCCCAAGATGTGTTCAAAAAATACGGTTTTGGCATTGCCAACTAAAGATTGATGCAGATCTAAACGCTTATGACTACCGATTTATCGCCCCTGTGGATTTCCTTGAAAACGGCGGGACTAGCGACGATCGCTACTTTCTTTCTTGGAACAGCCGCAGCCTACGGGATGTTGGGCTATCGAGGACGGTGGAAATCCCTGATGGAAGGGCTTCTGATTGCCCCCTTGATTTTGCCACCTACAGTGGTGGGATTTCTGCTGTTACTACTATTTGGTAAAAATGGCTTTCTCGGTCAATTCCTGTCTTGGGGAAACTTCTCGATTGTCTTCACTTGGTATGCCGCTGTCATCACCGCCACGGTAGTTTCATTTCCCCTCATGTACAAAACCACCTTGGGAGCCTTTGAGCAAATCGATAGTAGTTTGCTACAAGTCGCCCGCACCTTGGGGGCTTCCGAAGTCCGGGTTTTGCTGCAAATTCTCTTACCCTTAGCGACTCCTGGACTGGTAGCGGGGATAACCCTGTCTTTTGCTAGGGCTTTGGGGGAATTTGGAGCTACCCTGATGCTGGCTGGCAATATTCCCGGTCAAACTCAAACCATGCCCATGGCCATCTACTTTGCCGTTGAAGCTGGGGATTTCCGGGAAGCATGGCTGTGGACGATCGCCATTATGTCCCTCTCCCTCTCCGGCCTGATGACAGTCAATTTCACCGCAGCAAAGGGGGGAAAGTTAACAAACAGTCAGGCTAAAAATAATAAGCAACTGATAACTGGTAGAGAAGTGCCATGGCGCGTCTCTACACTGATAACTGATAATCACTGTTTACTGGTTGATATTGAAAAACAATTAGCTAACTTCAAACTGAAGGTGGCTTTCACTGCCGGGCAGGAAACTTTGGGGATTCTTGGGGGTTCGGGTTCGGGAAAAAGTATGACCCTGCGCTGTCTGGCGGGAGTGGAAACGCCGACTAGGGGGCGGATTGTCTTGAATGGACGGACTCTGTTTGATGCTGATCAGCAGATTAACCTGCCCTGCCATCAACGGCGGGTGAGCTTGGTGTTTCAAAACTATGCCCTGTTTCCCCACCTGACCATAGCCCAAAATATTGCCTTTGGATTAGATCACCTGCCTAAACTCCTCCGCCAACAACAAGTGACTCAACAGCTTACCATTATGGAACTAGAGGGACTGGGCGATCGCTTCCCTCACCAAATTTCGGGGGGACAACAACAACGGGTAGCTCTAGCTAGGGCTTTGGCAATAGAGCCGGAATTACTTCTGCTTGATGAGCCATTCTCCGCCCTTGATACCCATCTCCGTAGCCAAATGGAGCAACAACTCCTCGCCACTCTTACCTCATATCGGGGCATTACCTTGTTTGTCACCCACAACTTAGAGGAGGCTTACCGATTGTGTGAGAACTTAATGGTCATGTCTGGGGGTCTGGCGATCGCTTCTGGGACAAAGGATCAAATCTTTGAACATCCCCAAACCGTTCGGGTGGCTCAACTTACAGGCTGCAAAAACTTCTCCCGGGCGGTAATACAGGGGGCTAATTCTGTGACTGCTACGGATTGGGACGTGACCTTACAAGTCCTCGAAGCAATTCCTAATTCTCTAACCAATATTGGCATCCGCGCGCACCAAATCAAGATCACCACAAATTCTGATTTTTCCGATACGGTGCGCGATAATACTTATCCCTGCTGGTTAGCTGCTACCAGCGAAACTCCACACCATACTACCTTGTTTCTCAAATTCAACGCTACCCCCGCTAGTTCCCAGGATTACCATGTACAGGCGGAGGTTTTTAAGGAAAAGTGGAACGCCATTAAAGATCAGCCCTTTCCTTGGTATGTGTGCCTTGATCCAGCCCGTTTAATGTTATTAACCTTTGAAAATAAAGGATGAAAACCGGAACTTTTAGACTGATTACTGATTACTGATTACTGAATCGCATAAATCCTGATCGTGTCCCTGTAATTGGGTTGGGTTGGTGGTGAAATAGTCATAAAGCCAGTTACAACTTTTTCGCATCTGAGTTTTTAAGTCTAAATTCTCTAAACTCCAGAGAATCGTGGTGCCATTATCCTTGCCTATGGCTAGAATTCCAGTATTTCCCGGACTAAAACTAATACTATTCACAAAATCATTCTGTTGTAAAACAATTAAAGGTTGAACCTGATCACAGGCCGATGTGTCCCAAAGACCGTCATTAATTTGCCATAGCCTGACTTTTTTATCATCACTGGCCGTTGCTAAAATTGCTCCTTGGGAATCATAACTTAAACTTTGTACCTGAGCATTATGTCCCAGAGGACAGGAGGCGAGTGGTTTTTTCCCTTGAAGATTCCAAAGCCTGACCATATCACCTTCAGCGACGGCGATTTGTTGAGAATTGCCCAAAAAAGCCAAAGTCGCGACAGAATTTTTCGCGGGTAATTCTAAGGTTGGTTGCCATTGTTTACCTTTTTTTGTCCAGAGGGTAATAGCGTTACTGGGAAGCTTGATAGGACTTTCCAAAAAACTCGCAGATGTGGCCAAAGTATTACCATCGGGACTAAAACGGACATCCCAAACAGCATCTTGATGAAGCAAAGTAGAGATCAATTTTCCTTGTTTGTTCCAAAGTTTAACGGTTTTGTCTTCACTTGCACTGGCTAAAGTTTGACCGTCGGGGCTAAATGTCACAGCCTTAATTGCTTGAGCATGACCGGAAATTGCTTGCAACAACTGACCTTTTTTTGTCCAGAGTCGCACTATTTTATCCTCACTGGCGGTGGCAATTTCTTGACTATTCGGACTGAAACTCACCCAGTTGACTTTACGGGGATGTGGCAAAATCGAAGCAGGCTGTGAAGTATATTGCAAAGGTTCGTGACGACCCCATAATTTCACGGTTTTATCTTTACTTCCACTGGCTAAAGTTTGACCATCGGGGCTAAAACTCACACTCAACACCCCTTCTGTATGACCCTGTAAGGTCGTATTTAAGGGATCTCGACTCCGATCCCAGATGCGGGCGGTTGTATCGGCACTGACGGATACCAGGGTTTGACCATCGGGACTAAATTCAACACCCCAAATACTATCTCGATGTCCGATAAAAGTTTTGAGTAATACCCCGTTTAAATTCCAAAGTTTTGCGGTGCGATCGCGACTACCACTGAGTAAAAATTGACCATCGGGACTAAAATTGACCGTTAAAATATCATCGTTATGACCCTTGATCGGGGTTTTAATTTCCTGACCTGTTTCCGTATCCCAAAGTTTGAGGGTGCGATCGCCACTGGCGGAAACAATTTGTTTACCATCAGGACTAAAATCGAGATCATAAACGGGTTGATTATGGGCTTTAATTGTGCGAATTAATTGACCATCAAGCGACCAAATTTTAATTTCTCCATCTTTACTACAACTGGCAATTATTTGACCATCGGGACTTAATTCTGCATCAAAAATCCGATCCGCATGACCTTTAAATTCCTGAATTAATGTTCCATCTAAAGCCCATAACTTAATTGTTTTATCATTACTAGAAGTAACTATTTTCTTGCCATCGGGACTAAAACTAATACTATTAATCACTCCCTTATGTCTCATGGGACTCTGCGGAAGGGGAGTTCCCGTTGTTGTCCATAATAAGACTTGATTTTGACCTGTGTTATTGATACTTGCTGTAGCGGTGGCAATGATGTTGCCATCGGGACTATAACGAACCCTGGTAATCGGACTTTCATGGGGAAATTGGGAAGGTTGAGTTAATAACTTACCCTGAATGCTCCAAATTTTTAGCGTCTGATCAAGACTAGCCGTGGCAATCTGCTGACCATCGGGACTAAAACTAACGCCTAAAATTGTTGCTGTATGCCCTTCTAAACGATTTTTTTCTTGAATTCCAGAAATCATCTGCATTAACCCTTGGGCAATTTCTGTTTTTGTTGCTTCTGGAGCTTTGGTTTTTAAGGTATTTTGACCAATCTGTACAGTGGTTTTTAATACCCCTAATTGATCTTGCTGATCCGCTAATAAAAGGGCATTTTTAGCAGAAGTTAAGGCTTGAACTCTAGCTTTAACTTCATTCTGACCATTCATATAAAAGGTAGCTGCAAAACTAATTACAACCGCCCCTACAATCAATCCCATTAATCGTTCTAAACGACGATTTTTGGCTTCGGCTTGGTGGCGTTTTTCCTGTTCTTCTGAGAGTTTTTGGCCTATTTCTTTTTCTTGAATCAGTTGGGCTTTTTCCTGTTGCAATTTTGTGATAACTTCTTCTTGTTCGTTTCTATTTTGTCGGCGAATAAATCCCGCTAAATAATCATGTACTAATTGATAAAATTCTCCAGTAGTTCCAATATCTCGATAGACTAATCCAGACTTTTCTAAAATATAAAGGATAGTATCTAACGGGCCGAAAACCTGCTCTCGATGTAGTTTTTGTTTTAACTCCTCGGCTAATTCCAGGCGTGTTTTTAAGGGGCGGGTATCATTTTCATCGGTTAACGCATATAAAACCACACGGGCCGTGGCATCGTTTTCTGGGCCACAATCCCCTATAACTTCTTCTAAAAACCGTTCGACTAATTTTTGTTTCGGGCCTTGTTTTTGATAGCTTTCTAAAGTAGTAATATTTTCGGCTTGTATTTGAGTCCCCACCACTTGTAATTCAATCGGGCGAACTTCTCCAGCTTCTCCTGCTAAATCTTGAACCAAGGCTTGAATCAAGGGTTCTTCTAAATAAAAATGGGCGCGATCGGTTAAACTCTTAATTACGTTATGGGCTTCTTTTTGACTAAAATTTCCCAAATAAAATATAATATCTTTACTTAAAATATCATTATTAATAGCCTCTAAATCAACCTGGCGGGTTCCTTCTAATAAATAGTGCAAATAATCTTCTCGCAAGGAAATAATTATTTTCACAAATGGTAGATTTAAAGCATCTTGTAAAAACTCAAAAAATAGCCTTTGTAATCTAATGGACTGAACAAAAAATAATTCTTCAAATTGATCAAAAATCAAAACCGTCAATAAATTTTGTCTAGCATTTTCTTTAAGTTGTTCAATTACTCTAATTAAATTCTCAGTATAATCTTGATTTTCTGGTTCTTCGGTGAGTTCTGGATACGAATCACTATCTAAATTTGTAACCCCGATTTGAAGAGACTCCGCAGATTGCACAGATAATCCGTGAAATCCATGCAATCCATCTAAATCCGCGATAAGTTTTTGTTCTAACTCAACGATAAAACAATTATAGGTCTTAATAACAATGGGAAAGCTAATCCGCGCATCAATAATTTTTTTCTGCAAAGCTGGAACTAATCCGGCTCCTAAAATTGAGCTTTTTCCTACCCCAGATTGACCATAAATTACCGTTAATTTATGATAACTACTCGCCATTCTTTGTAATAGATGTTTAATCGCTTCTTCCCGTCCTGAAGCGGTGATTTCATCGGTAAAATTGGCGTTAATTTCACTAGGATTTAAGGTAGAAGTCAGAGCTTGTTTACGAGGTTGTAATCGTCCGGCTCCCACAAAGGCATTATACCCATAAGCACTCGATTGATTGCGATATTCTTCCTTGATTTTAAAGGCTTCTTGATAATCTTTCAATCCAAAATAAAGGCGGTTTAGCATCTTCAAAATTTGCAGATATAACCAAATTAAATTGACGGTTAAAAGCGTCTTTTTAATTGTCTCTGCTGCCTGTTCTAATTTTTGAATTGCTTCCTTTTTTAATCCCTGCTTTTCTAAAGCCTGGGCTAACACATAGAGGAAAAAACTTTCTAATTGGTCAATCCAGGGATTATCAGGATTTTCCTTTGCTACTAAAATCAGAGTTTCTAGGGCAACATTAGCTAATTCTTTAGCATTTTGCCAATCCTGATCCTGTAAAGCAACATTGGCTAAAAATCCATAATCCTGGGCTAGTGGAATCAGGAAACTATTCCCCAATTTCTGATGTAATTTGCGACCTTTTAAGGCTAGTTCTCGGAGACTTTTCCAATCACTTAAATGAATAAAAACTTCTCCAATTTTATTTAGAAACTTGGCAACTAAATCTTGACGTTGAGCAGTTTCAAACTTTTCTATAGACTGCTGAAGAAAAACACAGGCTTGTTTCCATTCCCGATCACCATTGCGATGACGATGTTGTTCGGCCAAATAACACCAACATAAACCAATATTAAATAATATTAATCCTTCCCATAATAGAGGATTAGAAGCATCTTTAAAACCAGTTGAAATTCCATTAACACCGAGGATTTCTGAGTCTGTTGGTGATTGTTGTTGCCAAAATCTTAAAGCTTGTTGATATTGCTGTAACGCCAGAGTCACCTGTTGATTAACATAAAAATAGCGACCATAAACCCATTTTAACTTAGCTTCCAAAACCGGATCAATGGGAATTTCTCGACTTTTCAGTTCTTGATAAGCCGCTTGTAGTTCGGTTCCTGATTCTGGGCCTAAAATATTAGTTGTGGGTAAAAATCGTTCTGAACCTGCTTCTAAAACCGTTGTAAAAACGGATGAAACTTTTTCCTCTAAAAATTCAATTAATTCATCAGAACTGAGTAAAAATTCATAGGTTGTTGCCCAACTGGTAAAATCAGGAGCATTACGATTGAGTTTTTTCCATAATTTATCATTAATCCATAAAACTAAAGGAAAGGGAAAATTACGAAAGGCTTCCCTAACTAAATTAGCCGAATGCAAAACTTCATCAATCGCCACAACGGATTCTAAACCATAAACCATTAAAACCGAGGGATAATTAGGCTCTAGTAGTTCGGCTTTAATTGAACCATATAGGGTTTGACTCCCAGGAGCTAACTTAAATTCTGTAAAAGTCAGGGAACATTCTTGTTTGAGTTCGGCGACCATTTTTTCCCGCAAACTTTCATAATTACATCGCAACAGCAATAACGAAAAACTGCCTTGCATTTTCGTTATTGCTCTGGCTAAGGTATGAACTTGCTGATGATTATGACTGATCGTATCGTTTACGGGGTAAAGTGCCATTTTTATGAATCTCCTTGATGGGGTGATCATCCGACGCTTGATCTTGATATCGGCTGTTTAACCTTAACTCCCCATCATAACCCAAAGCCCTACCTATTCTAGTGTGACCCGTTCGGTTCTATAACATAAACCATTGTCGTAACATTCAGAAGTGCGTCTTTGTTCTGGGTGAGTCAAGATGGATTTATGATTGGGGCTATACTGTATTGACCCATGACTCAAGGGTTCAACTTTCAAAGGACTAGAACTTATCCCTTCTGGGCTGGCAAAACCGGAGCCAGCATTGAGTACACCCGCTAAGGATAATAACAGGATCAAAGTGTATTTTTTTCTAGGATTGGTCAACATAGTATTTAGCTCCTAATTGATTTCTAAGTTAGTGATTGATGGCTTAATCTAGGGAAAGGCAGGGTATAATGAATATTAACTTCATATTTAGACTGACCGATTGATTCAGTCTGTTCCCTGGGGTTGAAATTTGCTGGTGACTCTTTAATTATCTAAAATCCACGACGGCTTTATGCTAGATTGGTATGACAGTTTAATTCTCAGTTGATTCCAAAGGGTTTGAGATTAAGATGGTTGGGGGAGTCTCAAGTGTCTGGTCTGTCTAGTCAACCCTTCAACCTGTTGTTATGGGAGATCGGGGGCGGGACTTTCTGCTAAGATGGTTGGGGGAGTCTCAAGTGTCTGGTCTGTCTAGTCAACCCTTCAACCTGTTGTTATGGGAGATCGGGGGCGGGACTTTCTGCAAGGGGTATAACACTTTGGCAACTGACACAAGGGCTGAAGATTTAAAATCAACTACTCCATTCTATTCCAAGGGTTTCAAGGCTTAAATCTTTTTAGGTCGATGGGTTTTGGACTTTTGGTAGAGTGCTACAATATCAATATAGCAAATTCTGGTTAATTTATCATAAATTTGATGTTTAATTCTAATACTCTTAGTCTAGCTTTATTGAGTGGAAAAGGGGGTGTGGGAAAGACCACCCTTTCCTGTGGGTTTGCCCTCAATTGGGCGAAACAGTTTCCCAATGAACAAATTTTACTGATTTCTACTGATCCCGCCCATTCCTTGGGGGATGTCTTACAAATTCCCGTGACTGATGAAGCTGAATTTATTAAAAATTTCCCTAATTTAAAAGTTAGAGCTATAGAATCAGAAACCTTATTAACAGCGTTTAAAACTCGCTATGGTGCGGTTTTAGAATTATTAGTAGAACGGGGTAGTTTTGTCGAAGGGGAAGATTTAACCCCGGTTTGGGATTTAGACTGGCCGGGAATTGATGAATTAATGGGATTATTAGAAATTCAACGGTTATTTCATGACCAAGTTGTGGATCGAGTAGTGGTCGATATGGCTCCCAGTGGTCATGCGTTAAACCTCTTAGAATTAATGGATTTTTTGGATAGTTTATTAGCATCTTTAACCCTATTTCAAGAAAAACACCGCACCATTAGTCAATCTTTTACCGGACGTTATCAATCAGATCAAGCGGATGTTTTTTTAGAAGAAATGCAGGAAGAACTAGCTTCTGGAAGATCTCGACTTCAAGATCAAGAAAAAACCGCTTGTTTTGTGGTAGCTATTCCTGAACCCATGAGTTGGTTAGAAACCCAACGTTTTTTAGAGGCTCTCCAAGGTTTAAATATTCCCGTTGGGGGTTTATTAATTAATCATATTGTTTCCCAAAATCAAAATTTAGATCGGTATCAAGAACAGCAGAAACTTCTTAAACAATTTCAGAATATTGCGGAAAATCATCCTATTTTTACGATTCCCGAACTTTCAACAGAACCCTTGGGAACTATAGCCTTAGAAACCCTATTTTCCCAACTTCAACCTTTAATAATATCGGCAGATTTAGAGGAGCAAACTTTTATTCCTTCTCAACCCTTAGAATTTTCTACCTCCCAAGCCAAATTGAGTGATTTTATCGAAGAAAATAGACGATTAATTATTGTTGGTGGCAAAGGTGGTGTGGGTAAAACAACTGTTGCCGCTGCTATAGGTTGGGAAATAGCTAGGCGTTATTCTGAGAAAAAAATTCAGATGGTTTCTATTGATCCAGCCCATTCTTTAGGAGATGCTTTTGGGTTAAAATTAAGCCATGAAGCTATGGCAATTACTCCTAATTTATTCGGTCAAGAAATAGACGCTGATCAGGTTTTAAATCAGTTTAGAGAAGACTATCTTTGGGAACTGGCAGAAATGATGAGTGGCGAAAAAGATGATCCTAATGCTATGCTTAAATTAGCTTATGGCCCGGAGGCTTGGCGGCGAATTGTTTCCCAATCCTTACCTGGAATTGATGAAATGTTATCCTTAGTAGAAGTGATGGATTTATTAGAAAGTCATGAACTGGATTTAATTATTTTAGATACGGCTCCTACGGGTCATTTATTACGATTTTTAGAAATGCCAACGGCGATGAGTGAATGGTTAGCGTGGATTTTTAAACTGTGGATTAAATATCAGAATGTGTTAGGAAGAACTGAATTTATGGGACGTTTAAGGAATTTACGTCAACGGGTTGTTAAAGCTCAGAAAAAACTGCAAGATCCTAATTATACTGAATTTATTGGTGTGATTCAAGGACAAGTTGCGATTGTAGCAGAAGCAAAAAGGTTAACGGAATCTTTAATAGAAAAGGGTATTAATCAACGCTATATTGTGCAGAATCGGTTTGAAATAGGACAGGAATTAGTAACTGATCAATTTCCCGATCAAACCTTAATTATTTTACCAAATCTTTCCCGTTCTGTTGAACCGATTGTTAGAATCAAAGAAGCAGCTAAAATCCTATTTAATGATTAAATTCCATACTAATAGTAAACTAATTTTCTGTTCCCCATCACCCATTCTTTATTGCCAGTCTGGAGAATGTAAGCGTTTTAACTGTTCTAAATGTCGAGTAAAATAGCAAGTATCTAAACGGCTATAATTAAAATGTTCAGCGTTAATAATACTAATCGCCCAAGCCCAGATATGAGCCGTTTCAGTTAACTCTTGAATCAGGCTTTTTTCTGGTTCTATTAAGGGGTTAATTTCTTCATAACCGAGTATAAAAGCCTCACGAACTTTTTTACTGAGTCCTGACTGTAACGATACTTGTAAAAACTTAGCAATATCAAAAGAGCGCCACCCATATCCACATTGATCAAAGTCAAATAGGGTAATTTGATCATCGGTGGTGAAATGAGCATTCCCACTATGGGGATCACCCCAACAAATCCCCCATAAGGGAGGAATTTTAGGTAATTTTTGTAATTGAGTTTTCAGTTGAAACACAACTTCTACTAAGTAGTTTAAATCCTTGGGTCGATTGTTTAAATAGGGTGCGATCGCCACTAATGAACTCTCTAATAAATAATCTAAGGTTAAAGGTTGACGTTGAACAGATGGTCTAAAATTTAAAGAAACTTGATGAATTTTAGCAACGGTTTCACCTAATTTTAAACTTTGGCTAACATTCAAATCTCCGATCGCAATTTGACCCGGAGCATTGACAAATAACACCGCATATCGTTTTCCTTCAGGAGCATTAATTTCAAAAAATAATTGTCCATTTTTTGTCCTGATCGGATAAGCAACGGGAAGTTGATATTCATGCAAAAAATCCAGCAATTCTACCTCAAAATTAATTTCATCTTGACAGCGCCAATGTTGATGGGAAATTCTCAAAAAATAGCGCGTAGTTTGAGTTTTTACCGAATAAACATCACTTAATCCTCGATGCCAAAATTTACATTTTTCGACGGTATCAATCGGATAGTGATTTAAAATTTGAGTGATTAATGCTCTGACATCTAGGGTTGAGCAACTAATCGGAAAAATATCGTACTGATTATTAATTCCAGACTCATTCTGCTTAAGAGTAGGTTGGTTTAAAAGCATCATATTAGTTTTAGGGTGATGGGGAATTTTCCTGATCTGTAGGATAGAGGATGAGGATGAGGATGAGGATTAAACAACCCAATGGTTAACGATTCCGCTTTCCCCACCGGACAACCTACGGCTTGGATAGACTAGAGATTTGTTATTCAGTATGATTCAAAATCAGGAAAATAAAATATTTTTTATTCAGAGTTTAAAAATTTTTACTAATTTAATAAAAGTCAATATTATTTAAACTTTCTTTACTGATTTATCGGTTTAAATTGCTTATTTTTTGAGTCTAGGAAGTATGTTTATAAGCTCATCTAAAATCATAGTTTGTCAAGAATTTCAGTTCATTTAGATACAAAATTAAAGGTTTGGTGATGCGTGCAGTTTCGCCTTACGCACCTCACAAATAGTTTAGGGATAGAGAGTCTAACGCAACTCCCAACAGATGGGCAATATAGGGAACTCCCGAACCCTTACGAATTTGCTTGGCGTGGAGTTCGGTGGCGTAAACCAAGGCGGTGGTAAATTTGTCTGAAAGCATAATAAGAATTTTGTTATTAATCTTAAAATATATCAAATTGATTCATTTAATGGTTTAATGTTAGAAGCTTAAACTATTAAAGATTTAATCATAAATGGATCGATTTCGTGTAGAAGTTATTGCTAAAACTCCTTTTCCTCAGCAAGTTATTTATGCGGCAATGCACCAAGATTATAGCGATCAGTTTGTTGTCGCGGAACGAGAATCTTGGCCGTCTGAAGAAAAAGCTGGGGAGGTGATTGTCAAGCGTCTATTAGCAGGAGAACGGGGACATTATGGGCCCTTAGAACACTGTCAAATTGTCTTGGGTTGTGGTTATTTTCCCCATAGTGTTATGCAGCAAGCTAGAACTCACAGGGTAGGTATTAGTTTTGACGTTCAGTCCTACCGTTATACTTCGGGGAAAGTATTAGCAATAGCTGAGGGTAAAGGTAATATTGAAGATGCTTTTTATTTAAGACCTGTGGGAAATTATAGCGATCGCCAAGGCAAAAAATACTACTATTCTCCTGAACAACGTCAACAGGATTTAAACTGGTGTTTAGAAGCCGCAAAACGCTATAAAATTGATATTGATAATGGAATGTCTGAAGAACACGCCCGGGGAAAAGTTCCCTTTGATTATCGTCAACATTTTGTGGTTAGTTTTACTTTAAGGGCATTATTACATTTTCTGGATTTACGGTTTAAAAAAGATGCCCAGTTAGAAATTCAAAAACTCTGTGATTTAATTTGGCCTCATGTTGAAGAATGGGTTCCAGAAATTGCTAAATGGTATCAACAAACTCGACTCGGAAAAGCTCGACTAGCACCGTAATTCAGTCATCAGTTATTAGTTATTACCCATTACCAATCACTGATTTAAGCGAATTACGCAGATTAAAATCCGTGAAATCCGTGAAATCCTCTTAAATCTGTGATCCCTATTCCCTTTAAATATGAAATTAAACATTTTAAAACTGAATGAAGCCGCAATTTTACCTCAATATGCTCATATTGGGGATGCGGGATTGGATTTATTTGCGATCGCTAATACCACAATTTCCCCAGGAGAAAGTCAATTAATTCCCACCGGAATTGCAATTGAATTACCCCCAGGAACAGAAGCCCAAATTAGACCTAGAAGTGGTTTAGCCTTAAAACATCAAATCACAGTTCTGAATGCCCCCGGAACCATTGACGAGGGATATCGGGGAGAAATCGGAGTAATTTTGATTAATCATGGCAAAACATCCTTTAATATTACAAAAGGCATGAAAATTGCTCAAATGGTGATCGCCCCGGTTTTGCGGGTAGAGATTCAAGAAGTTCAACAGTTAAGTGATACCAAAAGAAGCGATAATGGATTTGGGTCTACGGGATTAATCTCCACAAAACCCCACTAATTTCTATTATTTTATTAGCATGGAAGACTTACCAGAAAACTATAAACCGCCCCTGCGACCGACTTGGGATGAGTATTTTATGATGATGGCTAAATTGGTGGCTACGCGCTCCACCTGTTTAGTCTTTCCCGTGGGTGCAGTAATTGTCAAAGACCGACAAATGCTGGCTACGGGTTATAACGGATCGCCTTCTGGTTCCATTCACTGTACCACCCAAGGCTATTGTTATCCGGGGTTAAGCACCTGTGATACCAGTTCGGTGTTACCTTCCCGGGCGGTTCACGCAGAAGCAAATGCGATCGCACAGGCGGCAAAACATGGAATTTGTTGTAATGGGGGAAGTATTTATGTTACCTTAGAACCTTGTATTTCCTGTTTAAAATTAATTATTTCTACAGGAATTAAGGAAGTCTTTTATGAGACTGTTTTTAATTCTGGAGACAAGGCGATGGTAAGAGATTTATATATTAATGATGGCTTAGTCACCTTAAAACAGATACATCTTTCTGAAGAAATTACTCAAAAAGGGGCATCATTTTTATTAAATCCGACATCGGTTTTGGGAATGGTTAAAGGAGGAAATTAAATCATGGATTTAAAAAATGGTTAAACTTGAACATCGGAGGAGCTAAATATTGTGAGACTGGTGATTTTAGGTGGCCCAGGAGCAGGAAAGGGAACTCAAGCCAAACTGTTATGTAGTGATTTGGGTATTCCTTGCTTAGATATGGGTCAGATTTTGAGACAAAGGATCATTTCTGATACGGAATTGGGTCAACAAGCTAAACCCTATGTAGAAAAAGGCGAGTTAGTCCCAGACGAAATTATGATTCAATTTGTCCGTCAACAATTGTTAGAACCTGCGGTGGCGAAGGGTTGGCTTTTAGACGGTTATCCCCGTACCTCATTTCAGGCGGAAGAATTGGATTTTTTATTAGAAGATTTAGAACAACAGTTAAATTGGGCGATTTATTTTAATGTACCAGAAATGGTATTAAAAAAGCGTTCTTTAGCGCGTTCAAGGGCTGATGATCAACTGGGAATTATTGAACGTCGTATTGAGTTATTTTATCAACGTACAGTTCCCATTTTAGAATATTATGAACTCACCAATCGTCTTTTAGATATTAATGGGGAGCAATCTCCAGAACAAATTTATCAAGAGATTTGTCAACGTCTCAATTAATATAATACAGCCCTTTAGGGCTTACTACAATTACTTTTAATTAATTATGTGGAAACGTCCTGATCATAGAGAACCAAATCAACTTCGTCCTGTAAGTTTTGAACGGAATTTTACTCGTTTTTCCCCTGGTTCTGTGTTAGCAAAAAGTGGGGATACAAAAGTATTATGTACCGTTAGTATTGAGCCGGGAGTACCCAAATTTTTACAGAATACAGGACAGGGATGGTTAACCGCAGAATATCGAATGTTACCTGGGGCAACACCCCAACGTCAACCGAGAGAATTGTTAAAATTATCAGGAAGAACTCAAGAAATTCAACGATTAATTGGACGTAGTTTAAGGGCTGCGGTGGATTTAAAAGCATTAGGAGAATTTACCATTACGGTTGATACCGATGTAATTCAAGCGGATGCAGGAACGCGAACTACGGCTATTACCGGGGGGTTTGTGGCGCTAGTTGATGCCTTAAATACATTAGTTGAAAAAGGACAACTGCAACAATTACCCATCTGTCATCAAATTGCTGCGATTTCTGTGGGACTATTAGAAGGAGAACCCTATTTAGATTTGAATTATCCCGAAGATGTGGCCGCCGATATTGATTTTAATTTGGTAATGACCGAAGAATTAGAAATTATTGAAATCCAAGGTACTGCGGAATCTGGTAGTTTTAATCGAGAAAAACTCAATAAAATTTTGGATTTTGCTGAACTAGGAATTAAAGAATTATTAGAGGCTCAACGCCAAATATTAGGAGAGTTTATTCTCCTAAAAAGTGGGGAATCATAAATAATAAAAAGTACATTCTTTTTTTCTATTACCTATTACCTATTACCTATTACCTATTCCCTGTTCCCTATTCCCTAAAAATCATCTAATAAAGAACCTAAACGTTTAAGTAAAGGATCAACTTCTGCCATCGCTTCTTGGGAAACGGGTTCTGGTTCTGGTTGGGGAGGTTTTGACTCCATGATGATCACAGGTTGAGATTTAACCGTTTCTAAACCTGTGGCAATTTCAGTTAATTTTTGGTTAATTGATGTTTGTAATTGCGTCACTTGTTGGGTTAACTGATGGAATTGAGTCTCCAATTTTTCTATCTTAGTTCCATCGTCAGCTAGTACCTTTTTTTCTAAATCTGTTAATTTATTTTTAATTTCGAATAACCGTTCTTCAAGGGGCTGTAAATTCGGTAAAATAGGTAAAACTTGAGGTGAATTAGGGTTAGGAGTCTCCGACGCTAGTGGTGGGGATGTGGGTTCGGATTTAGATAATAATAGGAATTGCCACAGAGCTTGTTTACAAAGATTGCTAAACGTTTGATACTTTGCCTGGGATAATTCCTGTTCAATGGCATCTAATAATGTCTGATCTGCGGCATCTTCCGTGAATGTTACCGACTGAGTTTGTTTGCGATTTGGCCACAGCATAATATAAATCCAGACCTACAGTTATCCCATTATTGAGTTTGGAGCCTGGAAAATTTTGATCCAAACAATAATTAACCAGAATCACCCTTTGTTAGTGTATCAGAATCGGGATGCCCCAG
The DNA here is from genome assembly GCF_904830935.1 of Planktothrix agardhii. NCBI lineage: Bacteria > Bacillati > Cyanobacteriota > Cyanophyceae > Oscillatoriales > Microcoleaceae > Planktothrix > Planktothrix agardhii. Next base: position 4,452,716 of record NZ_LR882952.1, on the reverse strand, counting down.
AACCAAAATTAAACCCGCCCTTGCCCAGTGAAACTGAGTTCAGGACGGGTTGAACTAAGAAAATTAACGTCGGGCTAACTGAGCTTCACCGTAGACATACTGTCCTAAAGCATTAGCTTTACGCGAAGGTTGAACTAAATAAGCTTTCAGACCTGCCTTTTTGAGCAGAGGTTGTAGATCTTCCCAGAAAAATTCACCACCGCCTCCGGTCACGACCACATCCGTTACCCGTTCAGGTAACCATTTAACAACGAGATCGCATAAATCCCGGGCAAACTTTTGCCGTAATTCCGGCACAATATCATCTAAGTTAAAAGGTTGAACGGCTCCACGAGGACGATATAACCGTTCTCCGGCGGGTTTATGAACAGCTTCAAGTAAGTAAAGAGACTGACTATCGGCACCTTCAATTTTACTCGCCACTTCTTCATAGAATTTACCCATAGCAAAGGTTTCACTTTTGGAAACCCCCCTGGCAAAACGGAAGCGATCAACAGTTAAGAAATCGGTAGTTTGATGACCGACATCCACAATCGCCACAGAGAGATCAGCAAAATTGGGAACTCCTTGGCCGCCTTGAGCTTCCAGCCAAATCAAGCTGCCATAGCCTTCAGGCATGATCCGAACCGTATTAACATTAACGGAGACCTTTTCGCCCCGATAGAGCATATCGTGGGTGCCACAGAGTAACCGAGTGATGTGTTCCTTCTCTTGCTCAAATTGTGATTGAGAATAGAAAGGCAGTCCCAGAACAACATCAATGTCGCCTTGTAGTTTGAAGTAGCCGATACAAGCAAAAAGTTTAATTAAAGCATCATCAACTTTAGAAGGGGAATCGGAACCATCTTTGAACAAACTGGCTCCAAAGTCAGCCGCGAGTTGACCCACGGCATAACCCATGCCCTGATATTCCACCCAAATATCCAGAAGCGGATCGGTATTTTTCGACTCAAAGCCACCGCCTCTAGCGGTATCCACCGTCAGTGCTTTGATATTGGAAGGAATAAAAACGACTTCATTCGGGTTACGACTGGTGGAAGCCTTTGTCGATGTCCGTCCTAAATCAATACTTAAAATCGTTTTTTTGCCTGCTGTCGGCGTTTGCCGATTCAGCATTGCAGCCGCTGCGGCTGCGGCGACTGGTTGTCCGGGCTGTCTGTTACCACCTTCTTGCATCGGAATATGTTACCTCACGGAGATTCAAAATATATAATGCCTTATCTGTTGCCAATTTTACCTACTTTCAAGAAACCGACAACAAACAATCAGTAAAATCTGGGATTTTGGGTTCTCTTTGGAGAGAACTACAGCAGCAACCGAGTCTGCTAAACCCTGTAATCATTATAGCTACTGGGTTGTACTCAATTGAAAACCAAGTTAATGATCGAAAATAACAACTTTTGAGTTTTCTGATCAAATTGAGGTCTTACCGGAAGTCTTGTTGAAAACCGGATGGACGCACCCATTGTCTGATTCTATGGCATCCCTAGCTATTACCACAATTTTAAGGAAGTCAGTTGCCTGATACTGAAATATTACGTTAAATTTAGTTAAGATTATGAATAACAAAAAGCGATCGCAAATTCTATATTCCACACCATAGGGCAACGCAATTTATGAAAACATCCTGGAAAACCATACTGCTTTGGACTTTACCCGCCTTAGTCATCGGGTTTTTTGTCTGGCAAGGAGCTTTTGCCACAGCCCCCGCAGAATTCGGCAAAAACACCGCCAGCACCCGCATGAGCTATGGTCGTTTCTTAGACTATCTGAATGCGGGTCGTGTCACCAGTGTAGAACTCTATGATGGCGGACGCACGGCCATTGTCGATGCGGTCGATCCCCAACTCGATAACCGAGTTCAAAGACTGCGGGTGGACTTACCCAATAACGCCCCAGAATTGATCGCCCGGTTAAGAGAGTCCCAAATTAGTTTTGATACCCACCCCCCTCGCAATGATGGCGCCCTCTGGGGACTATTGGGAAATCTGATCTTCCCGATTTTATTAATTGCAGGTCTATTCTTTTTATTCCGTCGCTCCAATAACGTTCCCGGTGGCCCCGGTCAAGCCATGAACTTTGGCAAGTCCAAGGCTAAATTTCAAATGGACGCTAAAACCGGAGTTTTATTTGATGATGTGGCTGGGGTAGAAGAAGCCAAAGAAGAATTACAAGAAGTCGTTACTTTCCTGAAAAAACCCGAAAGGTTTACCGCAGTCGGGGCTAGAATTCCCAAAGGGGTATTATTAGTTGGCCCTCCAGGGACGGGTAAAACTTTATTAGCTAAAGCGATCGCCGGGGAAGCCGGAGTTCCCTTTTTCAGTATCTCCGGTTCGGAATTTGTGGAAATGTTTGTGGGTGTGGGCGCGTCCCGTGTCCGTGACCTATTCAAAAAAGCCAAAGAAACCGCCCCTTGTATCGTCTTTATTGATGAAATTGACGCCGTTGGTCGTCAACGGGGTGCAGGTATTGGCGGGGGAAATGACGAACGGGAACAAACCCTGAACCAATTATTAACGGAAATGGACGGGTTTGAGGGCAATACCGGAATTATTATTATTGCCGCCACTAACCGCCCTGATGTTCTCGACTCCGCCCTCTTACGTCCGGGTCGGTTTGACCGCCAAATTACCGTGGACGCGCCGGATATTAAGGGCCGTTTAGCGGTATTGGAAGTTCACGCCCGCAATAAGAAAATTTCCGAGGAAGTTTCCTTAGAAGCGATTGCCCGTCGGACGCCTGGGTTTACCGGGGCTGACTTAGCCAACCTGCTCAACGAAGCCGCAATTTTAACCGCCCGCCGTCGCAAAGAAGGCATGACCATGATCGAAATTGATGATGCGGTGGATCGGGTAATTGCCGGGATGGAAGGAACCCCCTTAATTGATGGCAAGAGCAAACGATTAATTGCTTACCACGAAGTCGGTCATGCGATCGTTGGAACCCTAATCAAAGAACATGATCCGGTGCAGAAAGTCACGTTAATTCCCCGGGGTCAAGCCCAGGGTTTAACTTGGTTTATGCCCGATGAAGATCAAGGCTTGATTTCCCGTTCCCAAATCCTAGCCCGGATTACTGGGGCCTTGGGCGGTCGGGCGGCTGAAGATATCATTTTTGGTGATTCGGAAGTTACAACGGGCGCTGGAGGCGATTTACAGCAGGTTGCGGGCATGGCACGGCAGATGGTAACTCGTTACGGAATGTCGGATTTGGGGCCATTGTCCTTAGAATCTCAACAGGAAGTTTTCTTAGGTCGGGACTTTGCCACTCGCACGGAATATTCTAATGAAATCGCCTCTCGCATTGATAGTCAAATTCGTACTATTGCCGAACATTGTTATCAGCGAGCCTGTCAAATTATTCAGGAAAACCGAGCAGTAATTGATCGGTTAGTGGATCTTTTGATTGAAAAAGAAAGCATCGACGGCGATGAATTTCGGCAAATTGTGTCTGAGTACACAGAAGTTCCTGAAAAAGAACGGTTTGCGGCTGTGATTTAATCTCAATTTCAGTCACAATTAACTTAAAATTAACGAGGGTTAAGCTATGCTTTACCCTTGTTTTTTATCACCCGTAGTAAGCCCTTCAGGGCTGTCTTTCACAAGGCGTGAACAATCTTGTAAGGGCTTTCTGTTTCTGAGGCGTGAACGCCTCACTACAATTTTAGGAGAGATAAAGGATGATTACTCAAACAGAATATCGGCAACGACGGGAACAATTAATGGCAAATATTAAGCAGGGAACTGCCATTTTCAGAAGTGCGCCCATGGCAGTTATGCACAATGATGTAGAATATAATTTTCGCCAAGATAGTGATTTTTTCTATTTAACTGGGTTTAATGAAGCCAATGCCGTTGCTGTTTTTGCCCCTCACCATGAAGAACATAAATTTGTTTTATTTGTGCAACCTAAAAACCCAGAAAAAGAAACTTGGTCAGGGTATATTACGGGGGTAGAAAAAGCCAAAGAACTTTATGGGGCGGATGAGGTTTATCCTATTAATGAATTAGATGAAAAGTTACCCCAATATTTACAAAAAGCCGACCGGATTTATTATCGCTTAGGACGGGATGAAAAATTCAATGAAAAGATTTTAAAACATTGGCAAAAACTATTAAGAGTTTATCCGAAACACGGTACAGGGCCGATTGCTATTGAGGATGTTTGTAATATATTACATCCTATCCGTTTAATTAAAAGCGAAACGGAATTAGAGTTAATGCGGAAAGCTATAGAAATTTCTGTGAAAGCTCATAACCATGCTAGGGAATTTGCTCAACCCGGACGTTATGAGTATGAAATTCAAGCAGAAATCGAACATATTTTTGGTTTAAATGGGGGAACAGTTGCCTATCCTTCGATTGTGGCATCGGGGAAAAATGCTTGTATTTTGCATTATGTGGAAAACAATTGTCAAATACAAAATAATGATTTACTATTAATTGATGCGGGATGTTGTTGTCAATATTATAATGGAGATATCACCAGAACTTTTCCAGTTGGGGGTAAGTTTACACCAGAACAAAAAATTATTTATCAACTGGTTTTAAAAGCCCAATTAGCCGCTATTGAACAAGTTAAACCCGGAAATCCTTATAAAAATATTCACGATACTGCGGTGCGGGTATTGGTGGAAGGTTTAATGGATTTAGAGTTATTAGTTGGAGATATTGAGGAAATTATTAAGGAAGAAAAATATAAACCTTTTTATATGCACAGAACTGGACATTGGTTAGGTTTAGATGTGCATGATGTGGGGGTATATCAATGGGGTGAAAATCCTCAACCATTGCAACCTGGAAATATATTAACAGTTGAACCGGGTATCTATATTTCTCCTAATATTAAACTCGTTGAAGGACAACCGGAAATTCCCGAATGTTGGCACGGAATTGGGGTAAGAATTGAGGATGATGTCTTAGTAACTTCTGGGGGGTATGAAGTATTAAGTGCAGGAGTTCCTAAGTCTGTGGAAGCGATGGAAAGATAATTCAACCCTATCCATAGGGAAAATTTTTTAAACAGTTATCAGTCATCAGTCATCAGTTAACAGTTATCAGTTATCAGTTATCAGTTGAGTCAGTTTAATCATTATTAGAACACTCGAACAATCAATTAATATTACCCATTACTCATTACCCATTACCCATTACCTTCAATAATACTCTACTCAAAAACCACAACTCTTAATTCATTATGACCCATATCTTGATTTTATCTTCTTCTTTGGGGGCTGGACATAATAGTGCCGCACAAGCATTAAATCAGGCTTTTTCCCAGTTTCCAGATGTTACCGTTACGGTAGAAGATGCCTTAGAGTATGCCAGTTCTATTTATCGAAATGCCGTTACCAGTATTTATAAACAATTGAGCGAAAAAGCTCCTCAAATTTATCGCGCCTATTATGAAGGAACAGATTTAGAAGATTTAGAACGGTCTTTAGAATTAAATATTGTTACGGCTAAAATAGAGCGGGTTTTTTTTAGAAAACTGCGGCATTTGATTGAAGAAATTAATCCCGATGCTATTGTTTGTGTACAGCAAATTCCTAGTCGTTTATTGCAACTATTAGAAGAAGAAGAACGGATTTCAAAACCCCATTATGTGGTAATTACAGATGTAATTGCTCATAGTAGTTGGATTAATAAAGAAGTCGATGGTTATTATCTACCCAATGATTTAACAACGGATTTTCTGATTAAACGAGGAGTTGACCCGGCTATTCTTCATGTTACAGGAATCCCGATTAAACTTGAAGTATTAGAAGCTAAATCTCAAGTTGAAATTCGAGAACGTTATCAACTCAAAACCGACAAACCTGTAGTTACAATATTTGGCGGGGGATTACATTATAAACGGGTACGTTTGATGGTTTCTCAACTGATGAATACCTCAGAAGTTGGCACTATAATTGTAGCCGCGGGACGGAATGAACAACTCTTAGATTCCTTAACAGAATTAAACTCTACCCCAGAAACGGAACTCCTAAAATTAGGATTAGTTGATTATGTTGATGATTTACTCGTAGCGAGTGATTTAGTAATTACGAAAGCGGGGGGATTAATTGTTAGTGAAGTTTTAGCACGAGGTAAACCGATGATTATTGTAGACCCATTTCCAGGTCAAGAAGAATGGAATGCTGATTTAATCGTAGCGGCGGGGGCGGGAGTGCAGTTAAGATTGCCAGAAATGGTTGCCCATTGTGTAAAGTTTCTGTTAAACCACTCAGAAAGATTATCCCAAATGCAAGCATCCGCTTTAGAATTAGGAGAACCCCGGGCGGCTCTGAATATTGCTGAGAATATTTTATCACAAATTACAATAGGCAATAGGCAATAGGCAATAGGCAATAGGCAATAGGCAATAGTTTTTAGGTGCAAAGGGAGATTGAATTTTGACTAATAACAGTAACTTTTTATGGGGCGTTGCCACATCGGGTTATCAAAGTGAAGGAGGTTATAATGGTGTGGGACAACCTCAAAATAACTGGTCAGAAAGTGAACAAAAAGGCAAAGTAATGAGGACTGGAAACGCTTCTGAATTTTGGACGCGCTACCCGGAAGATTTTTCTAATTGTCAAAAATTAGGGTTAAATTCCTTTCGCTTAGGGTTAGAATGGAGTCGGATTCAACCGATAACAACCGCCGAAATTTCTCCCGCCCCCCATTATGATTTTAAGGTCTTAGATGACTATGCCGAACGCATTGCCACCTGTCGTCAATATGGCTTAGAACCTATTATTACCTTACATCATTTTACCCATCCCGCTTGGTTAGGAATAGATGCTTGGTTATCCGCAGAAACCATTGATTGTTTTATTGATTATGTAACCGTAACTGTTACCCATATTAATCGACGTTTAACCGATTATCATCAACAACCGCCAATTCATTGGTATATTACTATTAATGAACCGAATATTTTAGTTTTAAATACCTATTTAAGTGGTCAATTTCCCGCCGGAAATTTTACCGGAATTAAGGCGGTTTGGCGAGCTTATAATTATTTATTAGCTGCTCATATTCGAGCTTATAATTCTATCCATGATATTTATGAAAAATATGGTTGGAACAAACCTATGGTGACTTTAAATACCTATTGTAGTGATTTATATTGGTCAGAAAAAGTAATTTGGGATTTGTTGGGCGCACAGGAAAAAGAAATAAAACCCAAGGAAATCAGAGATTATGCTTATGCTCAAGCTAAACATTTAGAAACCTCTTTACGTCGAGCTTCTTTACCCTTTCAAAAAGATATTCCCTATCAATTGGGACGGTTAACTCGTTGGACGGGAAATTGGGTTGGTCATCGAACTTTTGATCTTAAACATTTAGACTATTATTGGCAAGAATTAATGTTATCTCCTCGACCAAAGGTTTATGATTATCTAGCAATTGATTATTATGATCCTTTTATTGCCCATACCTTCCGTTTACCGTCTTTTTCTGATTTTGAATTTAAAACTAAAGGGTTAAGAAATTGGTTAATGACCGGAATTACGAGTAAATGGTGGGACTGGCGAGCGCTCCCAGAAGGATTATCTTTTTTCTGTAAATATTATGCTCAGGAATATAACCTTCCAATTTTAATTGCTGAAAATGGCATGGCGTTACGTCGAAAACCGGATAATAGTATCGCCACTCATCGCACTGACCAACTGCATCGCAGCCAATTTTTAGAAGCTCATGTTCGTCAAATTCAACAATTATTAAAGGAAAATATTCCGATTTTGGGTTATATGCACTGGTCATTAACGGATAATTATGAATGGGGGTCTTATACGCCCAGGTTTGGGTTATTTAGTATTAATTTTAATCGGGGAACAGAAAGGGAAATTGAGGATCATTTAGGCGATCGCCCTTCGGAAACTTATGCTAAACTAATTAGAGAGATAAAATACTAATAATTAGGGTAATTAGTATTTTATCTTCCCCGTAGTGCGAGCGTCCTCGCTCGCTAACCCAACACCTACTAGATAATTTTTTAACCCAATATCTATTAGATAATTTTTTTAACCCAATATCTACTAGATGATTTTGATCTCTAGCGAGCGAGGACGCTCGCACTGCCATAATATTGATTTCTGCGATAATATGGATCTCGGCGATAATATTGATTTCTAGCGAGCGAGGACGCTCGCACTGCGATAATATTGATTTCGGCAATAATTTTCAATTCCTTAATTCCCCTCCTCAACTCCTAACCACGCCTTCCCCCGTGCTATTAATTCCGCCAAACTCTCAAACCGCCAAAACCGCACTTTTCCATCCCCATAACCCGCAACAATCTGTTTACCATCGGGACTAAAACAAACACAATTAACCGAACTTTTCAACTCAATAAAATCCCGTTCTCCTTCCAACAAATTGCCCTTATATCCCCGAAAATCTGCTAACAAATTCCCCTGTAAATCCCAAACTTTAACGGTATTGTCACCCGAAGCCGTCGTCAGAAACTCCCCACCCGGACTAAACGCCACCGCCATTACCAAGTTAGAATGACCCGTGAAGGTAATTAATTCTTCTCCCTGTAAATTCCACAGTTTGGCGGTCTGGTCAACCGAAGCGGTCGCCAGAAACTCCCCACCCGGACTAAACACCACCGCCATTACCAAGTTAGAATGACCCGTGAAGGTAATTAATTCCTCTCCCTGTAAATTCCACAGTTTGGCGGTGTTGTCCGATGAAGCCGTCGCCAGATACTCCCCACCCGGACTAAACGCCACCGCCCATACCAAGCTAGAATGACCCGTGAAAGTAATTAATTCTTCTCCCTGTAAATTCCACAGTTTGGCGGTCTGGTCAACCGAAGCGGTCGCCAGAAACTCCCCACCCGGACTAAACGCCACCGCCATTACCAAGTTAGAATGACCCGTGAAGGTAATTAATTCCTCTCCCTGTAAATTCCACAGTTTGGCGGTGTTGTCCGATGAAGCCGTCGCCAGAAACTCCCCACCCGGACTAAACGCCACCGCATTTACCAAGTTAGAATGACCCGTGAAGGTAATTAAGGGCTCTCCCTGTAAATTCCACAGTTTGGCGGTCTTGTCATCAGAAGCCGTCGCCAGATACTCCCCACCCGGACTAAACACCACCGCCGTTACCCACTTAGAATGACCCGTGAAAGTAATTAATTCCTCTCCCTGTAAATTCCACAGTTTGGCGGTCTTGTCCGATGAAGCCGTCGCCAGATACTCCCCACCCGGACTAAACGCCACCGCCCATACCAAGCTAGAATGACCCGTGAAAGTAATTAATTCCTCTCCCTGTAAATTCCACAGTTTGGCGGTGTGGTCACCCGAAGCGGTCGCCAGAAACTCCCCACCGGGACTAAACGCCACCGCCGTTACCCAGTCAGAATGACCCGTGAAAGTAATTAATTCCTCTCCCTGTAAATTCCACAGTTTGGCGGTGTTGTCATCGGAAGCCGTCGCCAGAAACTCCCCACCGGGACTAAACGCCACCGCCGTTACCAAGCTAGAATGACCCGTGAAAGTAATTAATTCCTCTCCCTGTAAATTCCACAGTTTGGCGGTGTTGTCCTCCGAAGTGGTCGCCAGAAACTCCCCACCGGGACTAAACGCCACACCGTATACCGAGTTAGAATGACCCGTGAAGGTAATTAATGACTCTCCCTGTAAATTCCACAGTTTGGCGGTGTTGTCCTCCGAAGTGGTCGCCAGAAACTCCCCACCGGGACTAAACGCCACCGCCCTTACCCAGCGAGAATGACCTGTGAAGGTGATTAATTCCCGTCCCTGTAAATCCAAAACTTTAACGGTCTTGTCAGCCGAAGCGGTCGCTAGAAACTCCCCACCTGGACTAAACGCTACCCCAGTTACTCCGTGAGAATGACCCGTGAAGGTGATTAATTCCTCTCCCTGTAAATTCCACAGTTTGGCTGTGTTGTCATAGGAAGCCGTTGCCAGATACTCCCCACCCGGACTAAACGCCACCCCAGTTACTCCGTGAGAATGACCCGTGAGTTGACGCCATTGGCGAATATGACTGAGGATTTCTGGTAGGGTAAAAACCGGACTCGCCGCTGGGGACTGTTTCAGCAGTTCGGGGTAATCTTGAACCAGTTCTCGCCATTCTGCTTGTAAGTGTTGTAAGTCTTCCCCGGCTTGAATAGCATCGCGGAGGGTTTGTAGTCGGTCTATTGTGGTATTAAATAATCGTAAGGTTTGTATTCCTTTTCGTTCTAGTTGGGTTCCTTTTTGGGCAAGTTGAATAATTTTTGTGGCTTTTTCCTTGGCTTGTTTGAGTTGTTGGCGGTCATAGTCTCGACTAGCATTGAGGAAATCAATATAAACCGAACTTAAATGATTTTGCTGTTTTGCCCATTGCAATGCTTCCTCTAAATCATCCCCTATTAAAAGTTGGGTTGTGTTTTGACGTTCAGAAGCCAACCAATCTTGATATTGTTGATTAAAGGGTCGTAACTGAGGCAGTTGAGATTCCAGCCATTTGAGGTTAAAAATATTGGCATAAAGGGGATTATAAACCCTTAAATGACCGTTTTCTTTAACCACTAATCCCGTTAATCTCAATTTAATTTCATCAGGACTATCTTGAGCCGAGATTTTTTTATGGGGAGCGAGTAAAATTTGCTGATACAGGTCTAAGAGTTCATTTTTGCGATCGTGATATTCTTCTAAAAGACGATGTTGAATGGTTTTAAAATGGGATTGATCATCTAAATTTTCCCAATTTTCCAGAATATAATTTGCTACTTGTTCAACGGTACACTCCCCATTTTGCCATTGTTTAACGAATAACTGACAAAAGAATTGTGTCAGAAAGGGTTGCCCTCCTGTCCAGTTTAAAATTTCTGCTAAAATTTGTTCAGGTTGTTCAGAAATATACTTAAATCCGACGGCTAAAGGGGCGGCTTCAGTTTCATCTTTAAATCCTTTTAAATCAATTTCTCTGCCAATATTAAAAGGAGTTCCCTGAGAATCTTGAATTAAATCCGAAGCCGCAGCTACTCCCAATAAACAAAAGGTTAAGCGTTGATATTTGGGGTTGAGCGATCGCTCATTATAGAATAACCGAATTAGGGCAAAAAAATTATCAGTTAAATTCCGTTCTAATTTTAAGGTGGTGTCAATTTCATCGAGAAAAATAACAATTTTATTAGGAATATGAACTAAAACGACATCTTCAATAAATTGAGAAAATCGCAGGTTATTAGATATAGATTGTCGATGATTCCACCATTGTTCATGATTTAGATCATAAAGTTTTAAAACCCTAACTATCTGCTCAATTAAGCTAAAATACCATTGATCTTGAGTTGAATCTGTGCCAATACCTGTTAAATCAATGGGAACACATTTTACCCCTTCTGGTTTTAAAAGGTTTATAATTTGAACTTTTAAACTCGATTTCCCCATTTGTCGAGCATTCAATACATAACAAAATTCTCCAGCTTTCAAGGCGTTATACAGGTCATCATCCGCTTGTCGTTTAATATAACTCGGATGTTCATATTGTAAACTTCCACCTGTTTGATATTCAAAATTCATCGTTTAATCCTCCATTCCAAGGAAACCCATTTTATTAAACCTACCCCTACAGGAATTTTTCTCGAAAATAATCTCGATATAACTGACAACTGGGGATCAAACTATTTCCTTTATATTTAACTAATGAAGTTGCTAATAATTTAAACTCTACTATTTGTTCAAACTTAACTGGATCGTCTGACATAATTACCTCCTTAAATGCAATCTTTAACTCAATATTATCTTGTAAATCTGCCCAATGAGTCCTTAAATACTGACCATAAATCCCATCATCCCTTGATGCTGTTGTTAATAACTGTTCAAAGGTAATCTCTTGACGAGCTAAACGGTAAAACGCCAACCGCACCAAATAAGGAAACCCACCAATGATTGTCATCAGTTGATTAATTTGATTTTCTGTTAATTTTAACTGATGACGTATCGCTAAATCTTGCACCGCTTTAGAATTAAATTCTGTTAAGTCTACGAGAAAACCGACATTAAAAGGAGATTGGTTATCCGGTAATTTAACATAAATCTTGGTTGAATATAATAAAACCATCCGTAGCTTGTTCCAAATCTCCATTGTTTTCGATTCTTCATGCCAACTTCGCAATAAAGTGGCAAAAGTAGTAACGGTTTCAGTATAAGGAAATACCTGTTCAAGTTCCTGTAGGATTAAAACTATAGGTTTTTGGATTTCTTCTAAGATTTTAAGTTGAAAATTGTACAGACATTTAGACTCATGAAAATCCGAAGATTCAATCCATTGACAATCGAGTTCAAGCTGTTCACAGATGTTTTTAAAAAACCATTTTAGGAAACCCGATTTATTTTCTAAAATCGAAACTCCAATATCCCTTAAATTTAGTCTAACAATTTCATAATCTTGTTCTTCAGCATGATGTAAAATCCGAATCAATAACGAGGTTTTTCCCATCTTAGATGGGGCTTTAATTCGCAATAATGCCCCAGATTTTTCAATCTGTTGATAACAGTCTGTTTCCGTATAACCCCGCACCACATAAAACCCAGAATTTAAACCAACTGGCCCATCATCAGGAGATTCTAAAATTAAATTATTGTCTCCCCCGTTATCAATAAGTTGAGGATTCAATAACTCCGGTTTATATTTAGCAAAGATTTCAATTAATTCAGGACGTTGCCAATAATGCTCACCTTCTTGATTTTCCAAACCAAATAATTTACAGATATTGGAAATATGATATCTAACACTAGATTTATCATTAAGTTTTCTTGCTTTAGCGATCTCATCTTCAGACTCTCCTTGTAAAAAGAGTTTGAGTACCGAATGTTGTTTGCTGTTTAATTGTTCAGGATAAATTGCATTAAATTGTTCTTGAGTGATCATTTGGGTAGCCCTCCCTTATTCCTTTAAACCGTCATTTACTAACTTAGCATGGTTTTTTATTTAATTGAATAATGCTAATTTTTTTTAACATTTTTCGGCATTTATAAAATTTGTGAAAAAATCTTCACAAAAAATTGCGACGCTCAATAAAAAATAAATATTTGAGGGAATTAATTCTCAATTGATAACAAATATCAAAGTATTGTCTATTGTAAAAACATCAAGTTAAATCACATTCGAGGAACAAACCTTGAACACTCAATATCAACCGCAACTCCTATCGAAACCTGAACACATTCGAGTTTATGCAGAACATTATCTCAACTCACCCGAAGATAAAATTTCTGCCGAAACTCAACGAGATTTACAAACTTTTGTCAGCAAACGATATCACAAAATTAAACGATTTGGTATTCAGGAGGTGAGAGTTTCTGGTCAACCTTACGCCAATGCTGATGAATTATTTACCGACTTTGAGCAAAACCATCGCATCCGAGTTTCAACAGAGTTTAATCAGCCTGTAGTTTTGGATGAAGAAGGGAATTTAAAATTTCGTTTTATCCATGATTTTGATCATTGTTTCCTACGTTCTGCTTTTGATTGGATGGGAGAAAATCAAACCTGTTATCACCTGTGTTCCTTGACTTCTAATCCTTTATTTCGGCGGATTATTCGCTCAGAAATTGTGTATCAAGCCGCTGCTTATTTCTATCTGGGGGACTTTCCCGATACTCAAAAATTAGTCTTATCAGACCCCCGTTTCTAAATCAAAAATCCCCCCTGTTTTACCCTTGGGGGGATCTGACCTCAGTTTAAACATTTTAAGGAATAAAACCATGCAATCAACTCGAAATATTCTCAATGAACTTGCAAAAACTAACCCAACAATTAAAAAGGCAATGCAACAAAAAAATGCCTCTATGATCACCCAAGCTGATCAACTTTTACCCGAACAAATTTTATCTAAAATTGTTGATTATCCCGCCTTGATTCAATTTGCACAAGTATTTATCGCCTGCTATTTTCCCGATCGCCACTTTGCTCAAGGCAAAGCTTTAGCCACTGATTTTACCCGAACTTTAGGCGGTGTCACGATGCAAAATGGACTTCTAGGACTCTGGGAAAACTCCCATAAAGCATTAATTCCCGATGAAATTCTGTTAATTAAATCCTTTACCGATACCCCTACTTTAGCGAAAAATTTAGATCATTTATTAGATCGAGTTTCTCACTGGGGTCGGGTGTGCAATGAAGAAGTTATGGCAGTAGAAATTGGCAACTTCATGGGTAGTGTGATGCTGTTTATCACCCCCTAATTCGTAGTGAGGGCTTTAGCCCTCCCAACCCTATCAATTAGTCCAAATTATTACCCCAAATCCTAATTTTATGACCTGTAACAAAACCTTCTGCAACTGGGTGAGAAATTCCCAAGATCCCGATCATTATGTGTGTTTAAAATGCGATCGCGAAAAACGTCTGAATCAACCCGATTCTATTTGGACATTTATTATTTTATTTGCGATCGCCTTTATTTTGGTAGTAGCGATCGCCTAAAATTAATATTAAGTATCAACCAGATAAAAGTAGTGAGGCGTTCACGTATTCAGCCCTAAAGGGCTTACTACACTAACTTCCTAACTCTTTTGAACGTTGAGTTGCAGCTTTTACAGCCTCAATTAATGCCGAACGAAATCCGGCTTTTTCCAATTGAGAAACCCCAGCAATTGTTGTTCCCCCCGGACTGGTTACACGGTCTTTTAATTCGGCCGGATGTAACTTTGATTCCGATAGGAGTTGGGCCGTTCCTAATACCGTTGATAATGCTAATTTTGCCGCAATCGGTCGAGGGAGTCCAGAGGCGACGCCACCATCGGCTAAGGCTTCAATTAAAATCGCCACATAAGCGGGGCCAGAACCTGATAATCCGGTGACGGCATCCATTAGGGTCTCCGCCACCTCTACCACGTCTCCAACGGCCTGAAAAATGCCTCTGGTGAGATCTAAATGGGGGGGTTGCACCAATTTTCCAGAGGCGATCGCACTGATCCCGGCCCCCACGGTAGCCGGAGTATTGGGCATAATTCTAATTACGGGATGGTGGGGAAAAGCGGCTTCTAATTTATTTAAGGTAACTCCCGCTAAAATAGACAAAATAACGGTATTTTTTGATAGGGTTTCACCCTCAGCTAATTCGGTTGCGATCGCGCTAAAAATTTGGGGTTTAATGGCTAATAAAAGGGCTTCCGTCGCCTGAGTTGTTTGTTTATTATTATCTGCGATCGCCACGCCATACTGTTGGGATAAATAATTACGACGCTCTAATTGTGGGTCACTAATAATAATTTCAGCAGGTTGATAAATCTTGGCAGAAATTAGGCGGGATATAATAGCTTCTGCCATCACCCCGCCACCAATTACACCTAATTTAAACATAAATATTTATTCAGTAGATAGTATGAGGGAATAGGTAATGGGTAATGGGTAATGGGTAATGGGTAATGGGTAATGGGTAATGGGTAATGGTTTAGATACTAAAAAAAATAATGGAAAGTCTTTTTTTAGTTGCAGAGACGCTTAAATTAACGCCTCTACATCGGTTAATTTACTGAATAGCCTGGGTTCTTTCGGGCTGCCAGGGGGGGGCTACTGGGTTGCTTGTGCGGGGGGTGCGGGCTTGGGGGATGCCTTCGTGGACAACGCCAGCACCTGGGGTTCTGACCTGAACGCAACTAGGAGTAAACAGGAAAATGCTTTCTCCGATCCGTTCTTGGTGGCCATCGAGGGCAAAAGTTCCACCCGCGACGAAATCAACGGCTCTTTGGGCCTGATCAGGATCCATTAAAGTTAAATTAAGAACTACAGATTTGCGTTCTTTCAGGGCGCGAATAGCCGTAGGCATTTCTTCAAAGGTGCGGGGTTCCATCACCACTACTTCAGAAATTCCATTCAGAGCGCCGGGCATTCCGATAACATTACTCATTGTTGATCCGATTCCAACTTCAGACATTACACCAGTATTTATAGATCCAACAGACCGTTGTGAACGACGAGACACCCGGGGGTCTTCTGCCGCCACAGCCGGGGCAGGTTGTTCTTGCGGGGGGGGATAGTTACCCTGGTAACGATTCCCCTCCGCTTCATCGTATTCGTAATCGTAGTCTACAGAGTCATTGAACCCTACAAAATCTTTTAGTCTATTAAAAATGTTCACGGTCTATTCTCCATCACTGACGATTTTAGAATTTCAACTCAACTTCCAGTTTAGAGGGGTTGAGGGTCTAGGTTATATTGAATTTGTGTAAGACTCGCCTATTTTACTCTGAATTGTTGTATTTAACTCCTCCTTTGACCAAAAATTATCCGTCCTAGTCGAATCATGGTAGCACCTTTTTGAACTGCTAGAGAATAATCTTCCGACATTCCCATTGATAATTCCTGCATCCTAATATTAGTCCAATTCTGTTGTCGAATGGTTTCCGCTAATTCCCGGGTGCGTTCAAAAACATCCAGGGTTTCGGACTCGGTTAACCCCAAGGGGGGAATAGTCATTAAGCCTTGAATTTTGAGGTGCTGACAGTCGTTTAAGTGGGGTAATTCTGCCAAAAGTTCGGGGATAGTCCAACCAAACTTATTAGGATCGGGGATAATTTTAACTTGAAGACAAACTTGGGGCTGACATCCTAATTCCCCGGCTAAATGATCTAAACGTAAAGCCAACTTTAGACTATCTACCGATTGAATCCATTGAAACAGTTGTAATGCTTTTGTGGCTTTATTGGTTTGCAAATTACCGATTAAATGCCAAGTAATATCGCTAAGATCTTGTAACTGAGGATATTTTTCCGACGCTTCTTGAACTCGATTTTCTGCAAAATCTCGAATTCCAGCTTGATAAGCGACCCGCATGGCTTCAACGGAAACTGTTTTTGTTACCGCAATTAACCGCACCGACTCAGGAATAGAGCCTCGAATTTTAGCAATCTGTTCGGTGATCCAATCAGTCATGTTAAGTAATTTGGCCGTTGGTGGTTTTAGCTAAAGAAACGTATTACGATGGACTTCTTGGAGTTTTTTATATTCCTCGCCCTGTCCGGTGCGGCGGAGCATTCTGAGACGAATTTCCAGCAAAAGTTTGGCATCAGAACGACTAATGGGTTCAAATTTTAATCCTGGTGGCCCCTGAGTCACTAAAAAAAATAGGCGCTGGGCGTAAAGGGTTGTGAATAATTCTTGATGATCCTCAACTGAGCATATTTTGAACAATAACCCAAAGTTGGGATGATTCATGTAAGTTTCTGTGGTCATTCAATTTCACAACTAACAAATAATGGCTTGATTTAGGATACAGAACTATTTTAGGTTGATTGGGTAAACTTTGTCCGGGTGTAGGCAAGGGATCAACCCTTTCAAATTGCTCCTCCCCAAATTAACCGGATACTCCAGAATACCACTAGACCAATCAGGGCGACTCCATCCCAAGCTTTAAAGCGAAGTTGATGCCATTCTACCCGATGTTGATCTGGACTGGTGAACCCTCGAACCTGCATAGCGTTGGCAATTTGTTCGGCACGTAATAATAGGTTTTGTAAAAGCCGTTCCGCCAAGGTTAACCAGACCTGGGTAGTTCCTCGTAGTCCTAGTTTTTTCCAATTAATGGCACGGGTTCTGACAGAACGAATTAAATTTTGAATTTCCTCTAAAACTAAGGGAAAAAATCGTAGGGATAAAGTCAGGGTTAAGGCTATTTCTGTAACGGGTAATTTTAAACGTCTTAAAGGTTCCATGAGGCTTTCTAAAGCCATGGCAATTTCTTCAGAAGCGGTGGTTAATAAATATAGATTTGTACTATAAACCAGGGTAAATAATAGGGTACTTGTCCTGATCGCTAAATCGACGGAATAGCGAGTAATTTCTATTGGCCCTTGGGAAAATAAGACATATCTATAGGAAGTGGGTTGAGGTAAGGGTTCTGTTGATCCTGATTGATTAAAGGTTAATTCCTGTTCAGGAAGTCGAGGTTGATGGTTGACCGCCAAACCATCGGGCATAATACAACTTAACAGAAAGAGTAACCCACAAAACATTAGTAACCAGCCCATTTGTCGCTTCCAAACCCGCAGAGGAATTCGCGCCAATAGGGTGATTAAAATTAATAACCCAACTAAGACTAATCGCCACTCCGGGTTAGCTAATAAAGGAGCTACTAAAAAGCTCATTAACCAAATGAACTTAACCCGGGCATCAAGACGATGTAACCCAGTAATCGGTTGTTCTAAATATAGTCCAATGGGAAGCGATCGGAGTAAGTCCATATAGGAAAGCAAGGGGGACAGGGGAGGGGATTTAGGGTTTTATCCCCAATTAACCTATTGATTGACTAGAAAGAAATTAGGAGTTGTCAAATCTTGGGTTAACTGAATAGAAATGATTTGACCAGGTTGTAAAGTCGTGGGTGAGGGAGAAGTCCCAATCCCAATTCCGGCCCCAGCAATTGCACCGACTAAAGCTCCAACTCCGGTAAAACCACTAATTAAAAACCCGGCTAAACTCCCCGCACCCGTACCAATTCCTACCCGTTCAGGACGGACTTCTAATGACCCTGGAATCCAGTTCGATTGACCTTGAATTGGGATACTACGACCGTCTAAATTAATTGCTTGAGCAATAAACCGACTACCTTTTGTCGTGGTTTCAAATTCTCCGACAATCGGCGTATCTGGCGGCACAATATAATTGCCCAAACTATCAACAATTCCTCCCTGTAATAACAACACATCCTGACGTTCAGAACGGCGGGTTAAACGCACCTGATCTTCCGTGGGATAAAGTAGGGTTAAATCGGTTCCGGTCGGAAGCAGAATCGTCGGAGCACGAGGATTAAGATAGGATTGCTGCTGTCCTGGGGGCAAAGGTTGACCAAAGGGAACCGCTTGGGGTAGGGATGCTGTCCCACTGTATTGAGGATTGGGGGCCGCCGCAAACCCCTGTGATACCTGAATAGGAGGGCGATAGGCGGTGGTTTGAGGAGGTGGGGGAACGGTGGGGAACAGTTGGGCTTGGCGAGGTTGACTCACCGGAACCCGCACCACATCTAAACTCGAATCTCTGGTCGGTTGGGGGTTGGGTAAAACCGTTTGTCGGGGGTCGTATTGACGGACAGAATATTGAGGAGGTTTTTGGGGTGCGGTCGGTTTAACAGTGGCAGTGGTTTGAGTAGCGGTGGCAGTTCGAGTGGGGGAAGGAGTTGGAGTCGTTTGGGGTTGGGCCGTCGCCACGCTACTCGGAGGAGTGGCCGGGGGTTCCGGGGGTAGGGTTTGTAGGGTAGGACGCAAGACCCAGAGGTTATCAATCCCAATTTGCCGTAAATCGAGGGTTTGGGGGTCAATGGTGATACCGGGGGTGAACTCTACCACTAATTGAGCCTGTTGCGGTTTAGTTTGAATTAAACTGACTTGACTAACAACGCCTGTCTCATAGCGTTCGGTAATATTCACTTTAACTTCCGTATTTGGAAGGTCTAGGATTAGGCGCGGGGGAAGGTTATAAACCGATAATTGGGGCTGATTCCCTGGCGGCAGTTCGACCTCGACAATTCCCGTATTGGGATCAATTTTCCAATCTACAACGCTGGCGGCTTGTGTGGTTAAGGGATGGGCCGTTGCTAGGGCTAGACAGGTGAATATACTAGAGGTTCGCAACAGCATACTCCCATACAATGCGGTGACGTCCGAGGCGACGCAGGTTTGTACCGTGTGCTTAAATTTTTGTTTGAAGTTTTGCGCTTGCATGGTTTCTGCGTGAAAACTCTAGTTTATTGATGTTTTATTAGCACATTTAAGGGCAGAATGCAAGTGTTAAAGTAATTCAATCTCACCGAAACCCTGATAAAACTGATATAAAAAGGGATGTATTGTTGAAAGACGGGATTGAGTTAAAATAGCGATCGTTCTCCCTTTTTTATAATGTTATTCATCCCTAAACTCTGCCTCTAAAATTCGCTCTACTATTATTAGTAATGGGGGTATTTTAGTTTCCACAATATCCCAGACAATCTCATCTTCAATGCTAAAATAAGCGTGAGCTAAAATATCACGTAATCCAGCTATTTTTCGCCATTCAACCTCTGAATACTTTAAACGAATTTCCTGGGGAATATTTTTAACTGCTTCCCCAATAATCTGCAAATTACGCACAACCGCATCATAAGTACGCTCATCAGCTTGGAAATCCTCAAAGCTCATTCCTTGTGTGTACCGTCTGACTTTGACTCCAGAAGTGAGGATATCCTCCAAATAGAGGCGAATACTACGCGACATAAATGGCTTCCTGTTCTACAGTAGAGCGAATCAGAGGTTTAAGCGATCGCTGACTTACCAAGTCTACCCGCGTTTCTAGTAAATCTTCGAGGTAGAATTTTACATCCATATAACGGTCAAATGTAACTGAACCCTCAAACTCTACTAAAATATCCACATCACTATCAGGTCTAGCTTCATCCCTGGCAACAGAACCGAATATTGCCAACAACTTGACTCCCAAGTCTTTTAGTACCATCCGATGCTGCGCCAAAATACTGAGAACCTCATCCCGCTTCATAATTCACCCTACCGTCACAACAATTTTAAGTGTTAAAGTCGTTATATAGATGGAATCCCCGCCCGTTCACGGCGGGGCGGATGTCAAGGTCGATACATCCACAGGGGTAAACCACTGGTAGATAACTCAAATTCTAGCCAACGGTTAGCCGCAATAATGCTATTTGGAGTTAAACTATTACCTGTAAATCGACTTACAAAAGGTTTGGGTTTTTCAAAGGTGAAACACTCGGTTTTCTTGGGATCTAGTTTAACTAATTCCGCTGCCCAACACCGGGCATCTTCTTCCGTTCCTAAACGGTCTACTATTCCCAATTCCACCGCCTGTTGTCCGGTAAAAATCCGACCATCGGCAAAACTCCTCACGCTGTCATGACTCAAGTTTCGAGACTCAGCAACAGTTTGCACAAATTGTTGATAACTGGTATCAATTAATTCCTGTAAAATATGTTGTTCGGGTTCAGTTAATTCTCGATCAAAAGATAAAATATCTTTATAAGGCCCGGATTTAATCACCTTAAAAGATATGCCAATTTTTTCTAATAACCGTTCTATATTATTACCTCGTAAAATCACCCCAATACTTCCGGTAATTGTTCCTGGGTTTGCCATAATATGTTCGGCTCCCATGCCAATATAAACACCCCCGGAGGCAGAAATATTCCCGAAACTCGCCACAATTTTGACTTTTTTCTGTAACCGTTTCAAGGCGCTATAAATCTCTTGGGAGTCGCCAACGGTTCCCCCAGGGCTATCAATTCTCAGGAGTAGGGCGGGAAATTTCCGTTCTTCCACGGTTTTTAGGTCTTCCAACACCCGTTTGCGGGTCTCCGACCCAATGGCACCATTAATTTCTATGCGGGCGATTTGTTTGCGATATCTCGGTTTAAATGGCCAAATCATGGGTAATGACAGAACTGTATTAAATTAAATTAATAATATGATATAAACGGCTTAATAAAAGTACATAATTCTGACCTCCTAACTTTCCCCTGAGTTTAGACCCCCCCAACCCCCTTAGTAAGGGGGCGGGAAATTAGACCCCCCAACCCCCCTTACCAAGGGGCGGGAAATTAGACCCCCCCAACCCCCCTTACCAAGGGGGGCTTGAAAGTCGAGCTAATATTCAGTTCGGTGAAAACCATGCAACACTTACAGTCCCCTCCAGTTCCCCCCCTTACCAAGGGGGGCTAGGGGGGGTCAAACCAGGGGCTAGGGGGGTCAAACCAGGGAACATAACGTCACTCAACCTCAATGGAGAAGCGAATGCAGCAACCCCAAACCCCTGCAAAATTACCCTTTCAACCATTATTGTTAATTGCCCCCTTTTTCTTTTGGGGGACGGCGATGGTGGCGATGAAGGGACTCCTACCCCATACGACACCGTTTTTTATGGCGGGAGTTCGGTTAGTCCCCGCAGGGGTTTTGGTAATATTGGCGGGAATATTGTCGGGGCGTCCGCAACCGAAAGGCTGGAAAGCATGGCTGTGGATATCAATATTTGGGTTAGTGGATGCCACTTTATTCCAAGGATTTTTAGCCCAAGGGTTAGTTAGAACCGGGGCCGGGTTAGGATCGGTGATGATCGACTCCCAACCCCTAGCCGTGGCAATTTTATCTTTATGGTTATTTCAAGAAACCATTGGATTTTGGGGATGGTTAGGGTTAGCTATTGGCATTATGGGAATTAGTTTTATTGGTTTACCCGATGATTGGATTTTAGGGTTATTTAATGCGGAATTATTAGTGAATTCTATTGATATTTCTCAATTGTTTAATAGTGGGCAATTATTAATGTTATTAGCCGCGCTATCAATGGCAACTGGAACTGTATTAGTCCGGTGGGTTTGTCGCTATGCTGATCCGGTTGTCGGCACGGGATGGCACATGATTATTGGGGGTTTACCTTTATTTGGGTTATCTGCAATTTCAGAAACTCAACAGTGGCAAAATATTGATCTTTCCGGTTGGGTGGCTATGGGTTATTCTACCGTATTTGGCAGTGCCATATCCTACGGATTATTTTTCTATTTTGCATCTAGTGGAAGTCTGACTAGCTTGAGTTCTTTGACGTTTCTGACCCCAGTTTTTGCCCTCTTATTTGGAAATTTCTTTTTACAAGAAGTCCTCAGTCCGTTACAATCAATGGGAGTCGGCTTAACATTAGTCAGTATCTATTTGGTAAATCAACGGGAAACTTTGGCCGAAAAGTTAAAAATCAAACGTTCTCAGGATTTTACCCCATCTCAACCAGAAGCCAATTTATTACAACCAGCAGAGGCAAATTCCCTGGAGTTACCTGTAAAAATCAACCAGGTAGAAACAAGTAAAAACCCATCTCTACACCCTGAACTGTAATTTACCCCAAAATTTCTTATGAAAATCGGTGCAAATTATTTAGGTAACAATTGCTGTGAATTTAAAGTTTGGTCGCCCTTGCGTGAAAGCGTTGCTGTTAAGATTATATTCCCGGAAGAACGGTTAATTGATTTAGAATTTGATCAACAGGGATACGGTCGTGCAACGGTTGAAAATATCCCCCCAGGAAGCCGTTATCTTTATCAATTAGATAACCAATTTACCTATCCCGATCCTGCTTCCTATTCTCAACCGGATGGAGTTCATCAAGCCTCGGAAGTGATTGATCAAAATAGCTTTATTTGGCAGGATCAGGAATGGAAAAGTATTTCCTTAGATGAATTAATTGTTTATGAACTACACGTTGGAACCTTTACCCCAGAGGGAACATTTACCGCAATTATTCCCCGAATTTCAGAATTATTAGACTTAGGAATTAATGCGATTGAATTAATGCCTATTGGTCAGTTTCCGGGCGATGGGCTACGCCCAGCCGAAGGCTATCGCAATTGGGGTTATGATGGTACTTATCTCTATGCTCCTCAGAATTGTTATGGCGGGGTAGAAGGGTTAAAAAAGTTGGTGAATGCTTGCCATCAACAAGGCATGGCGGTGATTTTAGATGTGGTTTATAATCACTTTGGCCCAGAAGGAAATTATATCGCACAATTCGGCCCCTATTTTACTGAAAGGTATCAAACTCCTTGGGGTTCAGCGATTAATTATGATCAAGCCTATTGTCAGGGTGTGAGGAATTTTGTAATTGAAAATGCCCTCTATTGGTTACGGGATTTCCATATTGATGCGTTAAGATTGGATGCGGCGGATAATATTTTTGATCTCGGTGCTAAACATATTTTACAGGAATTAGCAGATCAAGTCAATCAACTTTCTCAACAGCAAGGAAGGAAGTTTTATTTGATGGCTGAAACGGATTTAAACGATGGTAAATTAATCCGTTCAAAAGCCGTAGGAGGTTATGGTTTAGATGGGCAGTGGTGTGATGATTTTCACCATGCTATTCATACGGTATTAACGGGTGAAAATATCGGGTATTATCAAGATTATGGTAGCTGTGAACAGTTAGCCAAATCC
This sequence comes from Planktothrix agardhii, assembly GCF_904830935.1. NCBI lineage: Bacteria > Bacillati > Cyanobacteriota > Cyanophyceae > Oscillatoriales > Microcoleaceae > Planktothrix > Planktothrix agardhii. The sequence continues at coordinate 4,428,787 of NZ_LR882952.1, read as the reverse complement.
TATAGAGAAAGCTTTGTTTATACCTGGGATTATTCTCAAAATCGTAAACGGTTTCATGGGGAGTCAGTGGCCGATTGCCCCCCCCATCAATTCTTAGTTTTTAGTCAAAATCATGACCAAATTGGGAATCGTTTATTAGGGGAAAGATTAACAGCTTTAGTCTCCTATGAAGGTTTAAAATTAGCGGCCGTAACGGTATTATTATCGCCCTATATTCCCCTATTATTTATGGGGGAAGAATATGGGGAACCTGCACCTTTTCAATATTTTATTAGTCACTCAGATCAAGATTTAATTGAAGGGGTGCGAAAGGGAAGAAAAGCGGAATTTGAGGCGTTTCATCTGGCGGGTGAGGCCCCCGATCCTCAAAGTCAAGAAACTTTTAATCAATGTAAATTAAATTGGCAATTAAAACGGCAAGGAAAACATCAAGTATTATGGGAATTATATCAAATATTGATCCAATTGAGGCGGAATATTCCTGCGTTTAAATTACGCGATCGCACCCATCAAGAAGTTCACTGTATTGAGGAAGATAAATTATTAGTCTTCCGGCGTTGGTTTGAAGATTATCAGGTTTTATGTCTGCTTAATTTTAGCAAAAATCCGGTTTCCTACAGTCCTAATTTAATCGGTAAAACTTGGCAAAAACGTTTAGATTCTAACGATAAAAAATGGCTAGGTTCAGGATCAAATTTACCTGAAATATTAACAGATACTTCAGAATTAACCTTAGTGCCAGAAAGTTTTGTCCTGTATGAAACTTAATTGTTATTTGGTTTAATGAATTCCAACGAGATATCTGTCTATTAAGTAGGTGGTCATAATTATTGATTTCGTTTTTGGGCTTTAGCCCTCTAGGGAGGGCTAAAGCCCAACAACAAACTTGTTACTTTATTTATGACTACCTACTTAATTCCTCGCATCATAGCTTGTATTGGTACTTGCCATAAATTTTCTAAACCCCAAATATATTGCAGATAACTAAAAAAGTTTAAGAGGTTAAAATCAAAGGGTTAAAAAATCCAATCATATTTGAAATTTACAAGCTAAAATAATATTTTCAATCTTTAGATAGATAACCAGAATGAAAAATCAGTGCTAACATCAAATTATCATCTGTAATTTAACTTTATCTCAAAATTATTATGAGGATTCCTGTAGCTACCTATCGAATTCAGTTTAATAGAGATTTTCCTTTTAATCATGCTAACGAGATTATTGATTACTTGTATGAATTAGGAATTTCTGACCTGTATGCGTCTCCCATTTTCAAAGCTAGAATTGGAAGCACTCATGGCTATGATATTGTTGATCAAAATCAATTAAACCCAGAACTGGGAAAACAGGAAGACTTTGATCAATTAATGGAAAAAATCAAAAATCAGGGAATGGGATGGTTACAGGATATTGTCCCTAATCACATGGCCTATGATAGCCAAAATAAATATTTAACGGATATCTTTGAATATGGTGCTGATTCGGATTATTTAGATTTTTTTGATATTGATTGGGAACATCCCCATGATGACCTTAGAGGTCGGGTTTTAGCCCCCTTATTAGGGGATTTTTATGGCAATTGTTTAGAAAATGGACAATTAACTATTTCTTACGAAGACGAGGTATTATATGTAAATTATTATAGCCTAAAATTCCCTTTAAAAATTGAATCCTACACTTATTTAGTCAGTCATCGCCTCAAAGAATTAGAAGGAAGGTTAGGAAGAAGACACCCGAATGTAATTAAACTGTTAGGAGTATTGTATGTTCTGAAAAATATTCCCAATGAAAAATCTATTCAAGATCGGCGATCACAAGCGTTATTTGCTAAAGGATTACTTTGGGAACTGTATCAAGAAAATACCGATATTAATAAATTTGTTGATGAAAATATTGAATATTTGAATGGAAAAACAGACGATCCAGAAAGTTTAAACGACTTAGATCAACTACTTTCTCAACAAATTTTCCGATTATCCTATTGGAAAGTGGGTGCGGAAGAATTAAACTATCGACGCTTTTTTACAGTCAACGAATTAATTAGTGTCAAAGTAGAAGATGAAAAAGTTTTTAATAAAACCCATGATCTAATTTTTAAATTAGTCAGGTCAGGGAAATTTACAGGACTCAGAATTGATCATATTGATGGACTTTATAACCCGCTACAATATTTACAATCCATCCGAGAAAAAGTCGGAAATGTTTATCTAACCGTCGAGAAAATTTTAGAGATTGAGGAAGAATTACCCAGCGCTTGGCCGATTGAAGGAACTTCCGGTTATGAATTTTTAATTTATGTTAATAGTTTGTTTTGTCAAGGCAAAAATGAAGATCGCTTTAGCCAAATTTATCGAGATGCCACGGGGTTAACTGCCTCATTTAAACAATTATTAATTGCTAAAAAACGCTTAATTGCCGATCGCAACTTAGCCGGAGATGCTGATAATTTAGCTGGATTACTCAAACGCATTGCTGGTCAATATCGTTATGGACGAGACTTAACTTTACATGGGTTACAAACTGCAATTTTAGAAGTATTAGTTCGCTTTCCCGTCTATCGAACCTATATTAATGAAGGACAAGTCAGCGAAGCAGATCGATATTATGTTCAGTTTGCGGTTCAAGAAGCCAAAGGAAAACATCCTGAACTGATTAACGAACTCAATTTAATTGAAAAGTTTTTATTACTAGAATATGACCCCTATTTAAGTGAGGAAAACAAAAAAATATGGCTACATTTTGTGATGAAATTTCAACAATTTTCCGGGCCATTAACTGCAAAAGGAGTGGAAGATACCCTATTTTATGTTTATAACCGTTTTGTTTCTTTAAATGAAGTCGGGGGCGCACCAAATCATTTTGGGATTAGTCCCGATACCCTGCATCAATTTAATAAAAAACGGGCAAAAAGTTTGCCTCACACAATGAATACCACCTCAACCCATGATACTAAACGCAGCGAAGATTTACGCGCCAGGTTAAACGTTATTTCTGAAATTCCTGATGAATGGGAAGCCCAAGTTAGAACTTGGATGGCATTAAATCGTGATCAGAAAACAGAAACCAATGGACGAATTATTCCTGATGGGAATGATGAATATTTCTTGTATCAAAATTTAATCGGTTCCTATCCCTTTGATGAAATCAAATATCCCGAATTTGTAGAACGGGTCAAAAAGTTTGCGATTAAAGCTGTCCGAGAAGCGAAATTTCATACGGCTTGGTTACGTCCTGACTCGGTTTATGAGGAAGGTTATCTAGCTTTTATTGATAAAATTTTGAACCCTTCTGAGAACAATAAGTTTTTACAAGAGTTCAGAAAATTCAAACAAAAAATAGCCTTTTATGGGATATTTAATTCCCTATCCCAAACTTTAATTAAAATTACTAGCCCGGGTTTACCGGATTTTTACCAAGGAACAGAACTCTGGGATTTTAGTTTAGTTGACCCGGATAATCGTCGTCCCGTTGATTATCAAAAACGGATCGAGTTTATTCAGGAAATTAAAAGCCGTTCTCAGAAGGATATTTTGTCTTTAATTGAGGATTTAAAACAGACCCCTAAAGATGGACGGATTAAATTATTTTTAATTACTCAAGGGTTAGCCATTCGTAAACAATATCTGGAAGTTTATCAACAGGGAACTTACATTCCCTTAGAGGTAACGGGAGACTATGGGGAACATATTTTGGCATTTGGTCGCACCTATGGTCAGACAATTACAATTACCGTTGTTCCCCGATTTTTAACAAGTTTAGTTGAACCAAAACAGTTTCCTTTAGGGAACAATATTTGGCAGGATACAGCGATTAAATTACCGGAAGATTGGACAACTAATTGGAAAGAAATGATTACAAACCAAGGGATTAAAGGCAATCATTTCTTGAAAATAGGAGATATTTTAACAGTATTTCCAGTGGCTTTATTGGCAACTTCATGTACAGATAATTAAGGGAACAGGGAACAGAAACCTCAGTGATTCTAGGATTAGCAACTGCAACCGCAATTATTTTAGCCTTTACGGTGGATTGGAATCAGCTTAAAATTCCCCTGTTTTCCCCAATAGTCACTCATCAGAAACCCGGTTTCTTTAACCCTGCGTGAGTCCTAATTTATTTAGACTTGGGATGATCTTGACACACTTTTAACTTTTGTTTTTCCTCTGGACGAGTAACAAAATAATCCTTTAACCAGTCGCACCCTGTCGCTAATTTAGAGATAATTGCCGCTTAGAAACAACACAATCTTGCAAATAAAGATTAATTAGTTCCTGGGAAGATATACCTTTTTCCTGAGCCATTGTTTCAAAATATTCAATCACATCAATTCCGAGAGAAATAGTGACCTGTTTTTTTAACTGTTTGGCAAAAGGATTAGGTCTTTTTTTCATTTTTGACAGATCGTATTCCGGTTCCATTGTTTTATCTCCTAAGTGATTAAACCATATCTAGTTTTCACCAACAGTTTCTAAGTAGAAACCCGGTTTCTTAGGCCCTGCGTAAGTCCTAAATATGTTAGTGAAGACTAGAGACTAATCGCTTGAGAGAAATATCTAATAATTCCGGGCGATAATCTAAATGGTAGCCTAATTCCTGAATGGTTCTTTCTAACAAATAACAATCTAATAAGACATTAAGTTCCTGTTTTCCTTGGGGTAAAAAACGATCTTGGGATGCTGTTTCTAAATAACTATTGAGGAAAGCAGCACTGACCCAACTTGACCATAGTTGACCCCAATGTTCCATCAGGCCTAAATTCTCTGGGCGAATCATGCCATTTTTCACTTCTTCCCGCAGGGCGAAACGAGTAGCAAAATCAAAAGACTGTAACATTCCCGCGACGTCTCGCAGGGGGGAACGTTTCATCCGTCTTTCACTGAGTGACCGATAGGATTCTCCCTCAAAATCAATGATAATAAAATCCTTTCCTGTATACAAGACATCGTACAAAGAATAGTTACCATGACATCGGGTTCTCAGGGCGGTAATTTTCAAATTTAATAGGCTTTGAAACCGACCCAAAATATAGTTTTGATTATTCAAAATATGTTGGGCTAGGGGTTGAAGTTCCGGGGTTAAAGTTTCCAGTTGTTTCCTGAATTTTAGCAAAACTTGTCCGGTTAAATTACGAGAATATTGATAAATTGAACGTTGATAAAAGGTAGAAAATGGTTCCGGGGCAAAGTCAGAATTACGGGGATTACTCGCTAGAACAATATGAAATTCTGCGGTGCGTTTTCCCAGAAGTTCTGCACTGGTTAAATAGGAACCAATCAAGAGTAAAACTTCTTCGGGAATCGGTTGTTGATAGAGGTCAAAGAAAGAACGGGGTGAAGACAAAATTTCTAAATCTTGACTCGGTTGTAAGACTACCCGATCAAAGTAATCTCGTAAACTATCTAAGGTATAATTCCAAGCATGAATCGCATCGGGAATATACCCCTGAAGAAACCCTAATGTGAGGGATTCTCCTCGGTGACGACGATATTCTAATCCACCCAGTAATGGCGTTGTATATCCTAACTGTTGTTTTTGTTCTAAAAATTTACGAACTTCTAACTCGGGATGGATACCTTCTTCTACTCGACGGAATAGTTTAAACAGGAAGCGATCGCCATAAACTACAAAGGAATTATCATACTCCTCTTTTAATAAATGGGGGTCTAATTTTTGCTCTAAATTCTGTTGTTTTATGGCATCGGTTGTGGTGGCAATTAAATTACCAAATCGACCCGCATAACGATCAGAATTAATAATCATTTTTAAGGGTAAACTTAAAAAGTCAAGATTCTGCCCCACTTCTAATAAAATTCCGGTTTCTGTATTCTGTTGTACCGTTGCTAAAATCAATTGTGGTGTTTCTATTTTCAGGGTTTCTGCTAATTTCTCCTCCGCATAAGCTAAAGGAATTAGATAGGTTTCTGGGAATCCTTCTGTATATTCCACTTGCAATAAAATAATCACCGCTTGACTATCTTGATAGGGAATAGGAATGAATTCTGTAATCTTTACAGATTGGAGAATACGAGATTTAGAAAGAAACCAACGACAGCGATAGATATAGGCGGGTAAAATAGATTCTAAACGGGTTTTTAAGTTGGGTTGGGTAAGGATTTCTTGCCAATTATTTTGAACAATAAAATTGGTTAATTGGGCTTGAGGTCGAGGCAATAAAGCCACTTTCGGATCAAACTGGAGCATAAACCAGTAAAACCCATGGGGAGATAAACTAATAAAATAGGAAGAATCACTAATTTTAGGAAATTCTGTCCGGCCAAAAATTTCCACGGGAACCATGCCTTTAAAGGCAGATAAATCTAAATTCACCGATTGTACAAATCGAGATAAATTAGCTACAATTAACAGATGTTCTCCCTGATAGGTGCGGGTGAAAACCAGAACTTTACGGTTTTCTGAATGTAAGATTTCAAAGGTTCCCCGTCCAAAGGCTTGAAACCGTTTTCGCATGGCAATAATCCGTTTCATCCAAGATAAAAAGGAATTAGGATTACTACTTTGGGATTCTACGTTAACGGCTTTATAATCATATTCAGAATCAAAAATTAAGGGTAAATAGAGTTTTTGCGGATTCGCTCGACTAAACCCAGCATTGCGATCTGGAGTCCATTGCATCGGGGTTCTGACGCCGTTGCGATCGCCAATATAAATATTATCTCCCATGCCAATTTCATCCCCATAATAGAGTACGGGAGTTCCGGGTAAGGAGAGTAATAAACTATTCATTAATTCAATCTGACGGCGATCATTTCCCAATAGAGGCGCAAGGCGACGACGAATGCCTAAATTAATTCTAGCTTGGGGATCTTGAGCATAAACTTTATACATATAATCCCGATCTTCATCTGTTACCATTTCTAAGGTTAATTCATCATGATTCCTTAAAAATAATGCCCATTGACAATTATCAGGAATTGCGGGAGTTTGGTTTAAAATATCAATAATTGGAAAGCTATCTTCCATCCGTAAAGCCATAAATAATCGAGGCATTAAGGGGAAGTGAAAATTCAAGTGACATTCATTCCCATCGCCATAATAAGCCGCCGCATCCTCCGGCCATTGGTTGGCTTCGGCAAGGAAAATTCGGTTAGCATAGTTAGTATCTAAATAACTGCGTAATTGTTTTAATAGTTTATGGGTTTCGGGTAAGTTTTCACAGCTGGTTCCCTCCCGTTCAAAAATATAGGGAATGGCATCCAGTCGCATTCCATCGACTCCCATTTCCATCCAGAAATCTAAGACTTCTAAAATTGCAGTAATGACTTCTGGGTTCTCATAATTCAAGTCCGGTTGATGGGAATAAAACCGATGCCAATAATAGGATTTTGCCACACTATCCCAAGCCCAATTTGAGGTTTCAAAATCTTGGAAAATAATTCTGACTTCTGGATATTTTTCTGGGGTTTCACTCCAGACATAGAAATCCCGTTCTTTACTACCTTTGGGGGCTAATCTTGCCCGTTGAAACCAAGGATGTTGATCGGAAGTATGATTAATTACTAATTCGACAATCACCCGAATTCCGCGGTCGTGGGCGGCATTTAAAAAGGCTTTAAAATCCTCTAAATTCCCGTAAATTCCATTAACATTAATATAGTCAGCAATATCATAACCATCATCTCGCAAGGGGGAGGGAAAAAAGGGAAGAATCCAGAGAGCCGTTACTCCTAAATCCTGTAAATAATCTAATTTTTCCGTTAACCCAATAAAGTCTCCAATGCCATCCCCATTACTATCAGCAAAGGCGCGAACTGGAACTTCATAAATAATGGCATCTTTAAACCACAGGGGATCGTTGGGGAGTTTATTGTGTTGCATTTTATTAAATTACCTAAGATTTTCGGTGTTTTGTTTGAATAGAGTAAATACACACTTACTTATTATAAAACAAACTATCAGGAAAATCACCATTCTTTAGACATAACTTAATAATCAGTCATCAATGATCAGTTATCAGTTAAGAAATGAATAGTAGATAGTCATTCTATTAACAGCTAACTCTTGCACTGATGACTGACTACTGATAACTTCTTAAACTGATGACTGATAACTGTTTACTGATCACTGATAAAAACTTGTCTCTAAAGACAGAGGGCAAATATCTCTGATCTCGTTAACGTAGTGATTATGGAAGTTGAAATTCATAATTAAATGCCTGTAAACCTCAGACCGTTTTGAGGAGATAGGGTCACTTAAAAAAAATTGTAGTGTTGATCCTTACGACAGAATTTGTCGTCTTGTTTTTAGCACTAAAACTTAATAATTTGAGTCGATCTTGTTGAAGCTACAAACACAAACAAATAAGATATTTTCAAGGAACAATATTATGGTCATCAGTCAGTCTAATTCTGTGGCGACTAAAAATCGGCGTGCCGTAGGTGTATTTCCGAACCGGAGTACGGCCGAAGAAGCTCTTTATGCCTTGAGAGACTCTGGTTTTCCGATGAATCAGATTTCTGTGATGACAAAAGATGCAATTCATGAGGACAACATTGCTGGAGCCGATATCAGTGATTCCGTTTCCGAGAATCACGTTGCCAACCGAGTTGATAATAAAGCCGAAGAAGGGGCTGCTTTAGGTGTGACCACTGGGGGGGTTTTAGGTGGACTAACCGGGTTATTAGTCGGTTTAGGCAGTGTCGCCATCCCTGGAATTGGCCCGATTATGTTAGCGGGAGCCGCTGCTACAGCGATCGCAACTACCTTAGCCGGGACAGCGATTGGGGTTGCCACCGGAGGTTTATTAGGGGGATTAATTGGCCTGGGAATTCCTGAAGCAGATGCCAAAATCTATAACGACTGCATCGGTCGCGGTGAATATTTGGTGATTGTCGATGGCAACGAGGCGGATCTTGCCCGCGCCCACCAAATTTTACAAACCCATAATATTCGCGAATACAGGGTTTATGATGCCCCCGGTCTTGCCTCCATGTCCCCGGAACACCTCAACCGAGATATTACTTTCCCTAATTCAGACCATTCCCTACATACCAACGGCAATAAACGGGCGATGGGTGTGTTCTCCAATCCACAGGATACCGAACAGGCGATTACGGATTTAAGAAGTACAGGTTTCCCCTTAACTCAGATTCGTTTAGTCTCTCATCAGCCGAAACGACAAGAGTTTGCGGATATTGAAATGATCGATCGCTTTGATGGTATGGGAGACGGTATTCCCACCGAACAGACCAAAATCTATAATGATCGCCTAAATCGGGGTGACTCCGTTGTGGTGATCAGTGGTACAAAAGATGAAGTTCAACGGGCGGCGCCGATTTTCCGCAATCATAAAATTGAACAATGGCACATTTATGATCAAGCCGAAGTTCCGCTAATAGAAACTCGCCCAACAAAACCCTTAACTTCCCTTGGTCGCGATCGCACTAATTTTCCTGTTTAAAAGCCATTAATTCCCGAATTAGAAACAGCATAAGTTGTTTCTAATTCGGTGTTCCCTACTTTATATTAAAGATAGCTAATCAAACCTAGGGGTGCTATGCCTAAACTATCTGTTTAAGGATTCGTCAGCTTCCCCTCAATCCCCCATCTCAAGGGGGACTTTGAGGATAGCCCCAGAAACAAGAAATTAAGTCGAAATAAAATGTACCCAAAAATTCCCATCGGGCATACAAACTCGACGGATTAAATTGTAGGAATAGGGTAAATAAGCACCACTCAAATCCGTGCGATATCCCGAAGGAAACCATTCTCCATAGGGGTCATGTACCAGTAAGCCTTTTTCGTCATAACCCACCACGGGCATAACATGACCAAAGGCAGTAAAATAACCATGAAGTACCGCCGGTTTACCATCAGCTAACCAGTCTTGTAATTCCTCTATAGTTGTTCGTTCGGAAAAGTAATCTTTAGCCCCATAATCTCGGGCAATTTTGGCTAAGTCGTAGGGACTCCAGCGGCTATAGCCTTTTTTGATGGCATATTCATAGAGCTCGTCTTCAAATTGACCGCTACTGCTACGCCGAGGAATACCTAAATATTGCAAACACATGGCGATGGAAGTCACATTACAAGACCCGGTGGGATTATAAAGGTTATCCAGTTGAGATTTATAGGGAAAATTAGCGAGTTTGATACTTTTAGGACGGGGTTTCGGATAAACTAAATCTTTCCCTTGATAAATTTCAGCGTGTTGATCAAATATATACCAAATTGATTGTTCCCCAAATTCATTTCCCCGAAAAGCGACTCTAATATGACCGCGTAGGGGTTCATAGGCTAGAAGTTTGAATTCTTGACCTGCTTTTATGCCTTTTTTCTCAGCTTCACTTAATTGGGAAGATGTCACGGGTCTGAGTTTTAAAATTGTTTCTTGGGTAATTTTAAGAACCGGAACATCGGTAGGAAGTTGTTCCCGTTTGGTTTCTATTAATTTTTTGGCAGTTCTCGCCCCTAAAAATCCGGGTTCCTCACATTCCATTAAGGTTTGAAACCGATGCAGAGCTGCGGTGGATTTCTGTCCAAAGCTGCCATCTGATGGGGGGTCAAGCAAGGTTAAATTAATTAAAATTACCTGAATTTGACGGGCTAAGTCCTGATCCGATGTGATCACCTTCACATCATAACGTTGTTCGGTTCCTAAAATGTCTTGTAATTTCATATTCAGTAATAGATGTTATAACTTTAGGGTCTGACAAAAATAAACGATAATCGCAATAACTGGATTCTGATGTTTGTAGTTTAACCTCTTAATGGGTGTGAAAATTTCAGACGTTATTGATTATCGCGTAAATCAGCATTATTGGATAGTCCCAAATTAAAATTAACAATTCTAAACTATTCCCAAAAAGGGGGAATTACTGATGCTGGGGATGATATAGCACTACGCATTACAGTTAGGACATTTCTAAATCCTGAAACCCTTTCACTTCTTACTGTTCCCTGTTCCCTGTTCCCTGTTCCCTGTTCCCTGTTCCCTGTTCCCTTGCGCGTAGCGCTATACCCTAACCCTGGTTATCAACACCGATAATAATTGCTATGGAAGATTAAATTAATTACTGACTTTTAAACTTTGGATTTTGGGTTCAGGCACACCCCAACTTTTGAGAATATTATAGGCAATAATTTGATGTCCGGCAATATTCGGGTGAATCCCATCCCGAGTTAATAGATTTTGTCCCTGTCCCCCATAGCGTTGATAGGTGATAATTACATGACGAAAGGGAATATTTAAGTCAATAAATTGACAGCGATATTGCATAGCAACGTCCCGCATTACCGCGATATATTCCGCAATCCGTTGATTTTCTCGACTACTGAGATCTTCATGAATAATAGTAGGTGATAATAATAAAACTGGAATGGCTTTTGAGGTTGCCGCCTGTACCATAGCGGTTAAATTTTGCTGATATTCTTGGGTTGTGGGAATATTTGGTCTTGCGGTCGTCGGAGTTTGAAAACTTTGTAAAACATCATTCACCCCAATATTAATTGTAATTAAATCGGGTTTTTTGTCTAAAACATCTTGTTTAAATCTTTCATTCAGTTGGGTTGAAGTATTTCCAGAAACACCTGAACTGATGATTTCAACGGGTTTATCAGGATATAGTAAATTCAAATAGCGTTGTAATAGCCAGACATAACCGCCATATTGTCCTCCACTTTGGGTAATACTATCTCCAACTACCACAATTCGATGTTTATTGCGTAGGGCTTCCGGTTGGGGGTCGATGGTGGGTTGAGGTTGAGGTTGAGGAGGTTGAGGTTGAGGGATGGAGGAGGGGGAAGTCGCTTTTTGGGGAGTTGCGGCTTGTATGCGTACCGATGCGGCCAGAGCATACCATCCTAAACCAGCGATTGTAAGGGTGAGAAGAAATTGGACTACAATTGAAGGAACCTGTTTCATCTTTGAGCAGTGTTATGGGAAGCTACAGCAAGGGTGATTTTGCTGTATTAAAATCCCACATATTTTAACTAGAAATGGAACCTTTTATTAGGAAAAAATCATGACCACTACTCCGAAAATCCTATCTAAGTTATATGAAATAGACTTTTTAGCCTGGACAGAACGGACTGTACAACTTATTCGTGGGAGACAATTTGGAGAAGTGGATTGGGAGGCTGTCATTGAGGAAATTGAAAGTTTGGGAAAATCAGATCGCCGGGAATTGAAAAGTCGTTTGGAGGTATTATTACACCATTTACTCAAATGGCAATATCAAGCTAATTTGCGTAGCGGTTCTTGGCAAAATACGATTGATGAACAACGAAATCGGATTGCTGATTTACTCGAAGAAAGTCCTAGTTTGAAGTCGCTTCCAAATGAAGTTTTAGCGGAGTGTTATCGGCGGGGGAAGAAAGCTGCTAGTAATGAAACAGGATTGCCATTGGATAGATTTCCAGTAGATTGTCCTTATCCTATTATCCAAGTTATTGACCCTGAGTTTTTACCAGAAGTTATTGATTTTTAAGCCAAATATTTCCCAAGAAAACTTCAAATAATTTAGCCCGCTTACGTTGAAGGAACCTGTTTCATCATATTAGTCATTTATCAGTAATCAGTTATCAGTGTAAAACAGGAATTACGCATAAGATTAAATATGTTTAATCAACAACAAATCCTCCAAGACCGCTATCAACTCCAGCATCAATATGGACGTACCGCCGCCGGACGCCAAACTTGGTTAGCAATGGATCAAGAAACTCAAGAAGAAGTTATTATAAAGTTATTAGCGTTTAGCCCCCAAATGGCTTGGGAAGAATTAAAACTTTTTGAACGAGAAGCCCAGGTTTTACAAGCCTTAAATCACCCGCGTATTCCCCGTTATCGAAATTATTTTTCTATAGATCAAAATCTAGGTGGGGGCTTACCTTGGTTTGGATTAGTGCAAGATTATATTCCCGGTTCATCCCTCCAAGACCTATTAGAAAAAGGGCACCGTTTTACTGAAGCCAAAGTTAAAAAAATAGCCAAAGATATCTTAAAAATATTGATTTATTTGCACGAACTTAGTCCTCCGGTTTTGCATCGAGATATTAAACCGAGTAATTTAATTTTAGACGGTTCCGAACAGATTTATTTAGTAGATTTTGGAGCCGTACAAGCGCAAGCATCGGTGACAGGAGTGACTTTTACCGTTGTCGGAACCAGTGGTTATGCACCCTTAGAACAATTTTGGGGACGGGCGGTCGCTGCCTCGGATTTATATGCGTTAGGAGCCACATTAATTCATTTATTAACTAATACTTCTCCGGCGGATTTACCTCAACAGAATTCTCGAATTCAATTTGCAGATCTGGTTAGTTTAAATCGGAATTTTGTTTTATGGATTGAACAAATAACAGAAATTTCCTTAGAAAACCGATTGCCAACTGCCCGGGAAGCTTTAGAATTGTTAAAAGCCGGAAAAATTCGTCCTCGAATCAATCCTGATACTACCCCCCAAAGCGCTTTAATTCAAAAACTGAAGCAACCATTTTACAGTAGAATTTCCCTAGATAAAACTTCACAGCGTTTAAATATTTATCTCCCGCCCAAAGGGTTAGGAAAACTATTTAAAATGGAAATGGGGTGTTTGCATTTTTTGATGATTTATTTTGGTTTAGGTTTCTTATTATCGGTTTTTATACCAATATTTTTTAACAATCCCATGTTATTTTGGTTTTTGTTTTCACTCCTATTTGCTTCTGGCTTCCTTTGGATATTATTTTTAATTGATGAAAAAACCTGGGTTGAATTTGATCACCATGAATTTAGAATTATCCGAAAATCTAGGGGAATTCAATATCCTTTACAGTCGGGTTTTATAGGTAATATTATCGGTGTTTTTATGGAAAAAAAAGAATCTAAATATGAGGTGGTAATTCGCACTACTTCCCAAACCTATAGAATTGGCGAAGTATTTGTGGCCGAGGAATGCGCCTGGTTAACCCAAGAAATCCAAGATTGGCTTTATCCTCGGTAAAGAAACCGGGTTTCTCAATACTAAACAACGGAGAGGGAGGGATTCGAACCCTCGGTACGGAGTTACCTGCCGTACAACAGATTAGCAATCTGTCGCTTTCGACCGCTCAGCCACCTCTCCAAGCGTGACAATTAAATATACTAACAGATCATTTAGAGTCTGTCTAGGGGTAAATGAAAAATTTTAGGGTGATGACAATTTTGGGTCAGGATGGGAAGCCAATCCCCCTGATCACGGCCAGAAAAACAAGATAGACTGTTGATGAACCCTTTTCAGCCTTGTTCCAAGCTGTCCCATGAACAGACAAGAATTTTTAGATCGGTATCAAGCGGGAGAGCGCAATTTTACCTATATTGATTTAAGTGAGGTGAACCTAAGCGGTGTCAATTTGCAGGAGATTAACCTCACAGGCGCGAACCTCACAGGCGTTAACCTCAGTTGGGCGGTATTAAGCAAAACTCAATTAGTGGGAGTGTGTTTTCGTCGGGCTGATTTACACAGTACGGTATTAACCCAAAGTAATCTAAATCAAAGCAATTTAAGTGGTGCAAATCTGACAAAGGCGGACTTACGATTTGCTACTTTACAACAGGCGGATTTGAATTGGGCAGTTTTAATTGAAGCGGATTTAAGTAATGCGGATTTAACGGGCGCGAAATTGGATCAGATTAATTTAGAACAGGCAAAATTAAATAATGCTGTATTAATCGGTGCAGAATTAATGGAGGCAAATTTAACTCGGGCAAGTTTGGTGGCAGCGAATTTAACTCGGACAAATTTACGAGAATCTCAGTTAGCGGGGGCTAATTTAAAAGATGCCATTCTGATTGAAGCCAACTTAACGGAAGCAGACTTAAATGGTGCCACCTTAAGGTCTACGAATTTAACGGGGGCGGATATGCACCGAGTAGTATTAACGGGAGCAGATTTAACCGATGCGGTTCTTGATGGGGCGGATTTGAGTCGAGGAAATTTAACCGGAGCTTATTTATTAAAAACCAGTTTTAAAAAGGCTTATTTATTACGGGCAAATTTAGAGGAAGTTTATCTACTTTGGTCAAATTTAACCGAAGCGAATTTAAGGGGGGCAAACCTTCGCAGGGCGGATTTAAGCGGTGCTTATCTGGGAGATACAATTTTAAGCGAGGCGGATTTACGAGATACTTTATTAATCGAAAGTCGTTTAATTAGAACAAATTTAGAGGGATCTAAATTAACGGGATGTTGTATTTATAATTGGCAAAAATCAGAAGTTGAAATGAATAAAGTAGAGTGTGAATATGTTTATACTGATTTTGATTATACGAATAAAAAACCCAAAAATCGTTATCCCAGTGACCGAAATTTTTTACCTGGAGAATTGGCTCAAGATTCCCCAGAAGATAGCCAGTTAATTCCGGTGGAATTTACGGAATATCCGAATTGGGAAGCCTTGGTTTATACTTTAGTTAAAGTAGAACAGGAGAGTCATGAACTTGAGTTGAGCATTCAAGGATTTGAAACTCAACCGGATAGTTTTTTACTTTATGTTAGGGCAAATTATTTAGTCAATGCTAAACTTCTGAGTCAACAGATTTTAAAGTCCTATCCGGCCATGAAGCAGAAACTTGTAAAGAAGCGATCGGACATTTTAGGGTTATTAAATTTGGAGGTTCCTATTTTTAACGCGGCCGTAGATTTGGATGGAATTCCTGAAGCGGTGATCTCTCCTGCTATAATTGAAGGGAATAATCATCAAACTTTATATCAAGAAATTTCTCGTCAAATTCAAGGGATTTTGCGATCGCAGGAACCGGAAAAATTTGTGGTTAGTGTCCAAAGATTATTAGATTTCCTGGCTAAAAATGGTGTGGAACTTGAGGATTTACAACATCAAGTGATTATTCAAGGTATTGTGCAACGCGCCCAACAAGAACCCCTATTTAAAGAGAGTTTATTCCGTTGGGAACAGGTCACCAGTCCAACGGAAAGAATTTCGTTGATGGGGGAATTAGTTAGATTTGCTATCGCTCTTTTATGGGAAGAATAAACTAGATTTTTTGATTTTAGCACAAAGACTAATCCGGTAAACTACTACTATAGCGGGCGACCCCTTACCGCATTAAATTGGATTTGATTTTTTATAAGCAGCCCAACCCCCGAAAGCAGAAATATCTGGCCATTGATAGTGTTCGATTAATTCCCTCGGATACAGTATCGCAGTTAAGACTTCCCCATCTTCTAACTTGATGTCCCCTGGATACATATTCGGAGGTTCGTTAACCAGTAAATGCTCATACTGGGTGTGCGAGATTTCATACACTTCTCCGGGGATAGAAATTCCGTCTTCTCCAATTTCATAAATCGCCGGATGCCAACCATTGCCCGCCGCGTGTAAGCGATATATGGGTAGGGTTTTAGCCGATTTAATCAATTTTGCTTCCCCTAAGTTTTTATGATCCGGTTGACCCTGGAGGGCCGAACCACAAATAAAGATCCGTTTAGTATTGGTCATAGAAGGGAATGGGTAATGGGTTTTGGGTAATGGATAATGGGTAATGGGTAATGGGTAATGGGTAATGAGGATTTATTAGTCAATTAATTAACTATTACACTGATAACTGATTATGGCGCGATCGCTATAGGAATTTATAGTGGTTTTTGAGCTTGTAAAGTACATTTTATACAGTATTCTAGTACGGAAATCAAGAGAATGGTGGAAAGAATAAAAAATAGATGTTAAAAAAAGATTAAATTTTGATTTATTGGTTTTCAGGAGAATCAAATTATGGATAAGATTACCCAAATTAGTATTAATAGCGATCGCCTACATCACCGAATCAACACTTTAGCCCAAATCGGTCAACAACCTTCGGGTAGTATTTGTCGCCTCGCCTTTTCCCCGGAGGATTTGGAGGGGCGTGCTACCGTCAAACAGTGGATGCTAGAGGCGGGAATGACCGTTAGCACCGATGTAGCCGGAAATCTCATCGGTCGCTATCAGGGCAAAAGTCCCACGGCTCCAGCTTTAGGGACAGGTTCCCATATCGACACCGTACCCACGGGCGGATGCTATGATGGAGCTTTGGGGGTATTAGCTGGCATAGAAGTAGTACACACATTAAAAAACCATAATCTACAACTCCATCATCCCCTAGAAGTGATAGTATTTGCCGACGAAGAAAGTACCATGATTGGTGCTCAGGCGATCGCAGGAACGGTGTTACTTGATGCTCCAGATCGTTATCAATCAAAGGCAGGAGAGTCGATTCAAGGATGTTTAGCACGGGTGGGAGGCAACTGGGATAACCTAGCAACAGCGCGACGGTCACGGGCAGATCTGGTGGCGTTTGTGGAACTGCACGTGGAACAGGGGGCCATATTAGAACAAAAGGGGGTTTCTATTGGAATTGTGCAGGGTGTGGTAGGAATGGAGCGCCTAAAAATTACGATTATTGGAAAAGCCAACCACGCCGGAACAACACCCATGGAAATGCGACAGGATGCGTTAATAGCGGCGGCAGAATTAATTTTAGCAGTGCGAGAAATAGCGTTAAAAATGCCTTCCCAACCCGTAGCAACCGTAGGATATCTTAATGTTTTACCCAATGCAGTTAATATTATCCCCGGACAGGTAGAACTTTCTGTAGATATGCGAGATTTATCTGATAATTGTTTACAGGAAATGTTGGCACAATTGCACAATAAGATAATATTGATCGCCCATTCAACTAATACCACAATTTCAACAACTCCCTTACTCAGTGTTAAACCAACCTTAGCGACTCCTGAAATTCAATATAGTATTGAATCTGTTTGTAAACAGTTAAACTTAAATTATGATTATCTTCCCAGTCGCGCCGGACATGATGCCTTAGAAATCGGCAGAATTACCAATATGGGAATGATTTTTGTCCCCTCTCAAGGAGGCTTTAGTCATTCCGAAGCCGAATATACATCCCCCGAACATTGTACCCAAGGAGCCAATGTATTATTACAAACTTTGTTATTATTAGATCAAAGCCATTAAACATCATCTGGGATGTGCATATTACTAACGGAAAAATCCGATTATCCCTTCGTGTCTTAGTGCCTTTGTGGTTCCTTACTATTTTTTTAAAATAATGATTTAATTGTCTTATAATATGAGCAGTTATTATCGTTATTAATCGTGATTATGAACAATCATCAACTCCTATCTTTACCTAAAATGGGATGCGGAACCTGGGCCTGGGGAAATCGCCTATTATGGGGTTATGATCCCAGTATGGATACACAGTTACAACAAGTATTTAATTTGTGTGTCAGTCAGGGTGTCACCTTATTTGATACGGGAGATTCCTACGGTACAGGGAAATTAAATGGACGCAGTGAATCGCTTTTAGGACAGTTTTCTCAAGAATATCAAGGAATAAATCAAGAGCAAATTTGTATCGCCACAAAATTAGCTCCTTATCCCTGGAGATTAACCCGCAAATCAATGATTAATGCCTCTGAAAATTCAGCTAAACGGTTAGGAAAAAATGTCGATTTAGTTCAAATGCACTGGTCTACAGCTAATTACGCTCCTTGGCAAGAAGGGAATTTATTAGCGGGTTTAGGAGATTTATATGAACAGGGATTAGTTAAAGGAATTGGCTTATCGAATTATGGGCCGAAACGGTTAAAAAAAGTTTATCAAAAATTTGCAGATCGGGGGATTCCGATTTCAACTTTACAGGTACAATATTCTTTATTATCAACCTATCCGGTCACGGAATTAGGGTTAAAAAAAGTTTGTGATGAATTAGGCATTCAATTAATTGCCTATAGTCCGTTAGGGTTAGGATTATTAACCGGAAAATTCTCAGAAAATACCCCTTTACCAAAAGGAATTCGTGGGGGATTATTTAAAAAATTGTTACCCGGAATTCAACCGATTTTAGCCAGTCTGAAAGAAATTGCTGAATTTCGGTCTAAAACTTTAACCCAAGTTGCTTTAAATTGGTGTATTTGTAAAGGTACAATTCCGATTCCTGGGGCAAAAAACCTAGAGCAAGCTAAGGATAATTTAGGGGCGTTAGGGTGGTATTTGGACTCAGGAGAAGTTGCAGCGTTAGATAATGCTGTGATGCGTTCTAATCAACAAATGGTACAAAATATTTTCCAGACTTCTTAGTTTTTCTAAAGTTTTTATTAATTAAATGACAATAATATTCTGTAAAAAAGAATGGAAACACATAGCATTATCGATCAAACCATCTCGTAGGGGGGTTCTGTAAGAATATTAAAATCCCACCCTTAACCTACCTAAACCCGCCCCTGACCCATTAAACTCAAAAAATTTGCTGCATTCACAATTTCAATTCCTTGATAATTTTGTAAAGGAAGTAAATGTTTTTTATCTCCAGTTACGATATAATTTGCATGACCAACAACCGCACATTCTAACACCATATTATCATCAGGATCAGTGATGATAACATTAAGAGTATTAGAAATTTTGACGACCTGTAAGAAACTCAATAAATCGGATAAAGTATCTGTAATTTGAGAATCTGTAAAATTGAGTTTTTGCTCTAACTTTTCCAGCAACTCATCCAATAATTCTTGACAAGTGATCGCCTTAATTTGACCCGTTCTAGCTAATTCCAAACATCGATAAGGACTACCTCGCCAACCCAGACCAGATAGCAATACATTCGTATCAAATACGACTATTGGATACATGGTCTATCCTCATGAATTAAATCATTAATAAAATCCTCGCGTTCTTCGTCAGATAAAGTATTCCAATTGATTCCTCTTTCATTACACAATCTCCGCAATTGACTTTCACCATAGTCTAAGCGTTCTTGACGTTTGGTTTCTGTTTCTTTCACAAGTTCTAGCAATATGATCCGTTTTTCTTTTAATGGCAATTGTTGGATTAGATCAATAATTTGTTCTGTTGTTATAGTTAAGGTTGGCATTATAATCATCCTCACAGATTAGAGAAAGATGGCGAATATCGTTAAAGTATAGCATTTTTATTATAACTTTATTTTTTTTATGTATAAAATACTCCTGACATAATTTTTATAGGCAAATATCAAACCCAGTTTTCAATTGTTGGACGATGTAACCAATCTATAACTTTTTGAGGATTATCGACATATTTTTTTAACTCTGGATCGGGCCATATATGAAGTTTATCTTTACAACCCACTATTTCGGCTGCCGTTTCAATATCTTCCCATTGCCTTAAAAAATCTTCTGACCAGGAACGTTTAGTCATGATAGAATTTGCCCAGTCTAAGCCTGCTGCAATCATTCGTTTTCCATTAGTTCCTCGCGCATTAATTGGTTCCCAAAAAATTACTTCTGGTTCTAAAGTCATGATTTTATCTAAATAATTTTTAAAGTTATCTAAAGTTAAAGTGGGCGGAGTGGGTGCCATCGCAATATAAAGGCGACATCCGGCTTTTTTGCCTTTTAATAAAGCTTCATAGCGTTTAGATGGAGGAGGGGCCTGGGGTTCAATTTGACGACTGAGTTCATCATCTAAATAGGGTAAACTCATACCAACTGTTACATTAGGATAATTGAAAAGATCTAGATCATTTACCCATAGAGGACTGCGAGTTAAAATTCTAATTCTCTTGTTCTTTTCCTGTAAAGTCTTAACTGTATCACGAGTAATTTTTGCTACCTGTTGATTTTGATAAGGGTCAGTCCCTGAACAAAGTAAAACAACACCCTTTCCTGATGGAGTTTCATTCCATTTTTTTTTGCCTTTTAAAACTTTTTTTAATTTCTCAGGAATCTCCTCACGAATAAATAGATATTTTCCCCAGTCCATTTGAGGATTATCCACACCTTTTTCTTTAAGTTGTGATTGTCGGGTACGAATAGCAGGTGTTGAGGGAACATAGCAAAACGTGCATCCATGCAAACAGCCAGATGCAATATTAATCACATAATCGCATAATCCCTTCTTGTTTAAATTGCTTTTTTGTAGGGGATTGACTATTTTCTCGTTTCCCTGGATAATAGACATAACAGTTTTCAACCAAAACAAAGATAATCAAAGTTAGTTTCTGATATCTATTAAAATATCCACTCTGTTACCTTATCATATTTTGATTTTATTTTCAACATTTTAATAAATTGCAAGCTAAAGGATAAAGATTATGAAAAAGCAACGTTTTGGAGGAGATTGGACAGAAGAAAAACTGAGTAGAGTCAAAAAGTATCTTGTTGCTTACTCAACAATTATGAATAAATACCCTCTCCAATATGCTTACATAGATGCTTTTGCTGGAACTGGATATAGAACACTTAATACTCCTGATGAACAAGGTCAGCTAATGTTGCCTGAATTGATTGATCCAGAATCTCAACAATTTATAGAAGGTTCTGCCAAAATTGCTCTTCAAGTTAAACCAGAATTTAATAAATATATTTTTGTAGAAAAAGATGAGGAAAAAATAAAAGAATTAAATAATCTCAAAATTGAATTTAACCATTTATCCGACAAAATTGAAATCGTTCATTCGGATGCTAATACATTTCTAAAAAGAAAATGTAATCAAAATACTAATTGGGAACGACATCGTGCGGTTCTTTTCCTTGATCCTTTTGGAATGCAAGTTCCTTGGAAGACTATTGAAGCAATAGCCCAAACTCAAGCAATTGATTTATGGTATTTGTTTCCCGTAGGAATAGCGATTAATCGATTACTCAAGCGAGATGGTAATATAAGTGAATCCGTTAGAAACAAACTGAATGAAACATTTGGAACAACAAGTTGGTGGGATACATTTTATACAATTTCTGAAAAAACTAACTTATTTGGAACTTATACAGAAACGGAAAAAATTGCTGACTATAAATTAATAGGGAGATTTTTTATTGAAAGATTAAAAATTATATTTGCAGGTGTAGCTGAAAATCCTCTACTTTTGCTTAATTCCCAAAATACACCTCTATATCTCCTGTGTTTTGCATCAGCTAATCCCAAGGGCGCACCAACAGCTATAAAAATAGCACAACATATTCTAAAATCATGAACAGTAGTATTTTAATTCCTGTAATAATTTTGGAAAAGTTGTAATCGCTTTCTAACTAAACAACTAATAACCTCTGAACAGAAACCGCCATATCAGGAAAAGCCAGAGGATAAATGTCTCCTTGAGTTAAAATCTCTTGAGATTGATAATCACCCTGTTGAGGATTTCTAAATACAATTAACGTTTGATTTTGCAAATTCACAACCCAATATTCTCGAATATTTTCTGTTGCGTAGACTTTGCTTTTTTGCTCTAAATCTTTTGTTAAACTAGAATTAGAAAACTCAATTAACCAAAAAATATTATTGGGATAGGGATGATGTTCTAAATAAACACTTCCCAAGGGTTCAACAATAGCAAGATCGAGTTCGGGTTCAGAACTCGATTGAAATAACGTAATCGGTTTTCCTTCCCGAACTTTTGCCCGATTTCCTAATAAATTTCTTAAATAATCTGCTGTAGCATCACTAAAATAAGCGTGGAAAATTCCTTCGGGAGACATTTTAATAATCTGACCATTCAATAATTCAACAGATCGATTATCCAGAATTCCAGCATCAATCATGCGATGATAGTCTTCGATTGTCCATTCTAAAAGGGCGATTTTCATTGATGTTGCCTTTCGGTGAATTAATGGATATATTTATTCTATCAATAAAAACGAATTGTGTTAAGGTAGAATCAGAATAATGATAGGAAATTAACAATAAATGGAAAATACTGGGGTATTAGATGCGGTCATGGGGGTAATAGCGATCGCAATTTTAATTGGAGGATTAGTAATGCTATTTAAAGGCATTTCATCCATGCCTAAAAATTAATGGTAAAATTGATTAACGTAAAAACAATTAGATCAAATTACATCCCGTGAATTTTCAATCAATTATTGCTACCCTGAATCAATTTTGGAGCGATCGCGGCTGTTTGATTGCCCAATCCTATGATACCGAAAAAGGGGCGGGAACCATGAACCCCCATACCTTTTTACGCGCCATTGGCCCGGAACCCTGGTCGGTCGCCTATGTCGAACCCTGTCGTCGTCCCACCGATGGCCGTTATGGAGAAAACCCCAATCGTTTTCAACATTATTATCAATATCAAGTGTTAATTAAACCCTCTCCTAATAATATTCAAGAGGTTTATTTAGACTCCTTGAAACTATTAGGAATTAACCCCGAAGATCATGATATTCGCTTTGTAGAAGATAACTGGGAATCTCCCACTTTAGGGGCTTGGGGTGTGGGTTGGGAAGTCTGGTTAGATGGGATGGAAATTACTCAATTTACCTATTTTCAACAATGCGGAAGTATTGATTGTCGTCCCGTTTCTATTGAAATTACCTATGGTTTAGAACGTCTAGCCATGTATCTACAAAATGTGGATGCGATGACTAAAATTTCTTGGACAGATAAAATTAATTATGGGGATGTTCACCTCCAGGGAGAAATAGAACAATGTACCTATAATTTTGAAGCATCTAACCCAGAATTTTTGTTTACTTTGTTTGGATTATATGAACAGGAAGCGGAACAATTAATCGAAAAAGGATTAGTTTTACCGAGTTTAGATTATGTTCTTAAATGTTCCCATAGTTTCAATTTATTGGATGCTAGAGGAGTGATTGCGGTGACAGAAAGAACTCGTTATATTGGTCGAATTAGAAATTTAGCTAGACGAGTCGCCCAACGCTATTTAGAACAGCGAGAACAGTTAGGTTTCCCCTTAGAAAAAACCTCCCTAGTTGCTCAATAAATGAGTTGGTTTTTCTTGTAGTGCGAGCGTCCTCGCTCGCTGGAATAATTAGAAGAAATCCCTAAATGTTTGCTACAGAAAGAGAAAGAGGGCGGGTTTATTAAAGTTATCTGTAAGTATCATAATTTATTACAGAACCCGCCCCTACGGGTAAAAACCGAGTACCTGTTCCCTGCTAGATCAAAAATCATCATCATTTTCTTCATCCAGATCATCAATTTCTATAAAGTTTTCATTTTCATTAATTTCAATAGCATCAGCTTTTTTGTCTAATAAAGTAGCGGTTTTAGATGTGGGTTTTTCTTCTAATTCAATCATTTTTCCTTGAAAAAAATCAACTAATTTTTGAGATGCGATCGCAACAGCTTGAGTATCTGCTTGTTCAGGACTTATAGGAACTGTTTCTACTTTTTCAATCGGTTTAAATGAATGATTATTAATCGTTTCGATTTGATTCTGTTTATTAATATTCTGATTTGGAGATTCAGAAATTTGTTGTTGTTCTTGAGTATTAATTACAGGAGTTTGTACAACTTCAGGCGAATAAACCCTAGGATTTTCGATGGGGGGATAGGTGGGCGACGGGGGAGTTACGTCTTGAATTTGATTAATAGAATTTCCGCCTCTACTATCAAAATTAATTTTAATAGGATGACCGAAAACCTGTTGAAATGCTTTTTCTAAATTCGATATTCTCTCTTTAGCCATTTTTAGTACAGGTTCAGAATTCATTTTAATATATGCAATATCAGAATTACACTGGATTAAATGTCCTTGTTGCCGAAAGAAAGCTTTTGTTCCATTGGGTTGAATATAATCTAATACCTGTTGCCAAATTTGATCTAAATTAGCATTAGTAACAATAGGCGGTTCTGCGGGTGGTGCGGGAATTTCTGCTTTAACTTGCGGTTGAGGTTCGGGGGTGTATGTAGGTTGAAAAACGGGAGAATTAACTGGGTTTTGTGACGGGTTTGAAGGTTCTGAACGTTGTACAAATGGAACGGTTTCCGATTGGTTTTGGACGGTTTTTTGAGGAGTTTGGGTAACAGTAACCGTTTGAGTTATAACAGATTTTTGTAACGCCGATGGAAGTAAACCTAATAAGATAATTTCTAACCATAAACGCGGTTGAGTTGAATTTTTGATTTGAACTTCACTTTCGCGTAAATGTTTCTGACCTGCTAATATAATTGTACTATCCCAACGGTGGGAAAATTGACAAAGTTGTTCCCAAGTCGGTTGAGTCAGTGCGACTAAATCAGAACGGGTTGATGCGGTTTTAGCAATTAATAAATCTCGATAAAATCCGGCTAAATTTTGCAGGACAATTAAAGGTTCCCGTCCTCGGTTTAATAAGTTACGAATACAGTCTAAAATAATAGCCGTATCCCCAGAATCAATCGCTTCTAATAAACTGATTAAGTCCCGTTCAGGAACCGCCCCGACTAAATCCCAGACTTTTTCAACCGTAATTTCACCGGATAATAAACTAAGTTGATCCAATAAACTTTCAGCATCCCTTAACCCCCCCTGAGCAATTTGAGCCACCATAAAAACCGCATCATCAGCAATATTAATAGCTTCTTGTTGGGCAATATATTTTAAATGTTTGATCATGGAATCTAGGGGGATTCGTCGAAAATCAAACCGTTGACACCGGGAAATAATAGTAGGTAAAACCCGTTGTGGGTCAGTTGTTGCTAATACAAATACAACTCGATCTGGAGGTTCTTCTAAGGTTTTTAATAGGGCGTTAAATGCTGCCGTACTTAACATATGACATTCATCTATAACATATACTTTATAACGACATTGAACCGGAGCAAATTGCGATCGCTCAATTAATTCCCTAATATTATCAACCCCGGTATTACTAGCCGCATCAATTTCAATTACATCTAAAGTTGATCCATTAGTAATCCCTTTGCAAACCTCACAAACCCCGCAAGGTGCGGCCGTTGGAGTGGAATTGGCCAAACAATTCAGCGATTTGGCCAAAATTCTCGCACTGGAGGTTTTTCCCGTTCCCCTCGGCCCGGTAAATAGGTAAGCTGGGGCGATGCGTTGAGATTCGATCGCATTCGTGAGGGTAGTTGCGATCGCCTCTTGTCCGACCAAATGGGCAAAGGTTTGGGGACGGTATTTGTGGTGTAGGGGTTCGTAACTCACAACGCAACAGTAAAATTAAGGGAACAGGAAACACTCTTGGCTAGAATAGCAGTAGAGTATTAAAGATCAACCAGGGTGGGGCGGTAGAGGGGAAACTGTCGATTTTCCTATTTAGGACAGAATCAGTGTAATCATAGTAATTGAACTGACCTGAACTGTTTGCTGATTTTTTTTCTAAATCCTAGACAATGTAACAGAATTTTTGATAACTTAGAGTTAAATAGATTTATCATGGCAAGACCAGAGGTGTATTTTTGTTTTTCTTAATAGCCTGAAATTTGATCAAACAGTACAGGTATGGAATTTATGAATTACCTGAAATTAAGGGATCAAAAACAAGCCATTAAAATAAATTTAATCTGATCGTTGGACAACTAAAGATTTACTATCCATGCCATTTTCATTTTAACCTATTCTGGATCGGTTGCAACGGTTTTATCGCAAATTCTAAAAATTAAGTGATTATAACTTATGTCTAATCAAATTATCCTAGTTCAGCCTTTGCTGGCAGCAAAGCCCCCAAAACCTCCTGCTAAAAGTCCCCAAATGAGTACGGATCTAATCTGGATGGGGGCGACGGGTATTTTGTTTATTTTACTATTAGGAAGTATAGTTTTTTTCAAAATAAAAACTAAGGTTTTAACTAAACAGGTAAACACAGAAATATTTAGAAATAAAGAGCTACAGAAAAAATATAAATTGGCAGTCGATACGGTTGCCAAAATGGAGAAAAACCCGGATTTAATTCACTCACGGGAATTTAACTTAGATTATTTGAGAATGCGGATGGCGGAGGATGTTTTCCACTATGCCATTATTGTTCAAATTAAGATGAAAGTTAAACAACAAATTTCCATCGCCCTCCGCCCAACTCAAACGGCTGTTGGAGAACAAAGCACCGCAGGAACAGCCCGTCAAGTCGATTCTATCTTTGATGTAGAATATGAAACGGGTATTGCTGGAGACTCTAAAAAACGGGTGTTATTTCGGATTCAAGTACGACTGATGAAATTACCCACTCAATCAACATCAACTACAATTAATGAAATTATTGATTGTTTAGAAACCTATTTAAGCGCCAGTGATGAACATGATAATTGGCAACCCACTATTCAAGGACGAATTGTTCATATTGAATGGGATCAAAAAGCCAAACCAACGCCTTTATTGGTATTAGAACAATCGAATGAAGGAGTCAATGTTACCTTCCGTACAACTCGACCTGCGGGGATGAAATCACCACCCCATGAAACTCATCATGAAGAAACAACCCAAGCCAAAACTCAAGGGAAAACTCAACGCAAAAAAAGCAGTAAATCAGAATCTACTAAATTAACTTAAGTTAGCTGGGAGCCAGATCAAATAAAACCGTTGTCATATAGTTATTAGCCCATTCTTCACCAAAGGCTTTTTCTAAGACACGGCGGGTTTTATCATTTTGTTGTTGTTGAGTACAATACCGTTGTTGACCTGCAATAATTTCCGATTTTTGTTCCTCAGAAATCGGGTTTTGAGCGATCGCATATTCACAATGAACTTTCAAATATTGCGTCACAATTTGCAAAAATTTAGTTTCTTCTTCCGGTGTTGTCGGTCGAATAAATAAACAAAATTCCGAAAAAATATCCCCCCAAGTGGGAATTTCACGGGGTTGGGAAAACTGTTGTTGCGGTTGGGGTTGTAATTGCTGTTGATAGGGTAACGGTAAACTACGGTCTAAATGGGTAGGGGATAAATCCACAATAGCCGCACTAATTTGGCCCCGTCCCCCGACTAAATCAGCCCCAAACATGGGGATATCATATTCCACCCTCGGAAACATCACGCAATGGAGAATATCCAGGTTTTGGCCAACTTTAGCCAATTCCAAATGGAGTTTCCGAAAGTGTTGGGTTTGATAACACTTATTTTCAATGATCAGTTTTTCCCCTTCTAAGCGTCCCTCCACATATCCTAAATCTTCTGGTAAATGGTAGGGTTCCAAATCGAGATACTGGCTCCAACTAACCTGAATTTGGTTGGCGAGTTGGCGGATGAGAGAGTGCTGTTGTTCTCGAATCGAGGGGAAGGAGGTGTTAACCATTGTAGGATTTTAAACGTTTCAGACTCATATCATAGAATATAGCAATCCTAAATAGGTTGTAACATTTCAATACTGATATGAAACGGCCAGAAGTATTACCCCAGATCCCTCCCCCCCTAGCCCCTCGTGCACGGGGGGTTTGGGGGGGCTGTTCCGGTGTTCCCTTTTGATCAGGGATTTTAAACACAACTCAAATAGGATTGCTATATCAGTTTAGTATGAAGGTTGACTTATCCCTTTATAAAGGCAGCTAAAGATTATGTTTGGTTTAGGTTGGCCAGAAATTGCAATTATTTTAGTGGTGGCGCTGTTAATTTTTGGCCCTAAAAAAATTCCTGAAATTGGGAAAAGTTTGGGCCAAAGTCTTAAGGGGTTTAAAGATGGATTCTCTACCCCCCCAGATATTTCTGATTCAGTCTCCTCTGAGACGGAACAGAATTCCCACAAGTCCTAATTTCTTCAAACCCCGTAGGGGCGGGTTCCGTACTAATATCCGTTTCCAACAACTAATCATTATAAACCCGCCCAACCCCAGAATAATATTGAATTAATCGTTAATTTGGGGTGATGTCTGGGCGGGTTTTGGGAGGTTGTTTGTGGGTAGCAAAGGTTAACTCGAACCCGCCCCTACAGTGTGATCGAAGATTGGATCACCGTTGAGGAATTAAGACTCGGAGAATGGGAATTGTCAATAGACTCCTGAATGGGGTTACGAACCTCAATTAATTTAATCGCGCGATTCACACTTTCGGGTAGAATCACTACTAACGATCCCGCCCCAGCCCGATCCAAAGCCGTATTCACCGCTTGGGTTTCATTAAGAATTGTTTCATAACGTACCTGACGGCCAGGAATAGTGCCTAAAACTTGCTGAATCCCCTGGCTGATTAACTGAGCTGCCGAACCCAGTTCTCGGCCCCGGGTATCATCATCCTCCTTGACAATAATCTCATCAAAGATATCCGCAGCCAATTGACCCAAGGTGACAAAATCTTCATCCCGGCGATCGCCTGGGCCACCAATCACCCCAATCCGATGCCCCGGCCAATTTTTCACAAACGCCCCTAATGCTATGTAACTTGCCGGGTTGTGGGCATAATCAATCAGGGCGTGATAACTCCCCATATTAAATAAATTCATCCGTCCGGGGGTTTGGGAAGTCGAGGCGATAAAGGTTGACAAACCCGCCCGAATATGCTCTATTTTTACCCCTTGGGCAAAGGCGGCCAAACAAGCGGCCAAAGCATTAGCAATCATAAACGGAGCGCGACCATTCATCGTGATCGGAACATTCACCGCCTGTTCAATCCGTAGCGTCCAATCTCCTTTTAAAATAGACAGATAGCCATTTTCATAGACGGCTGCCAATCCCCCGGATTCCGTGTGTTTCAACACAATTTCATTATCAGGATTCATGGTGAAATAGGCGATTTGAGCCTTTACCCGTTCGGCCATTTGTACCACCAACGGATCATCAGCGTTCAACACCGCATAGCCTTTCGGCATCACTACTTCAGCCACAACACTTTTCACCTTCGCCATTTGTTCCGGGGTATCAATATCCCCCAAGCCCAAATGATCCGCCGACACATTCAAGACCACACCGACATCACAGGTATCGAACCCTAGCCCCGCCCGCAGAATCCCACCCCGCGCACATTCAAGGACAGCAACTTCTACCATCGGATCACGCAGAATCAGTTGGGCGCTTTGGGGCCCGGTATTGTCCCCAGGTTCGGCTAAATGTTCCCCAATATAAATCCCGTCGGTAGTTGTATAGCCAACCGCTAACCCGGTTTGTTTAATGATGTGAGCTAACAAACGGGTAGTAGTGGTTTTGCCATTGGTTCCGGTGACGGCCAAAATCGGGACGCGACTGGGCTGGCCAGGGGGAAACAACATATCCATCACCGCCCCTGCAACATTTCTGGGTAAACCTTCACTGGGGGCGACGTGCATTCGGAAACCCGGGGCGGCATTCACTTCCACCACCACCCCATCGACTTCCCGCAGAGGTTTAGAAATATCGGGCGTCACCACATCAATTCCGGCAATATCCAAACCGATAATTTTAGCAATTCGAGCAAATAGCCAGACATTATCCGGGTGAACTTCATCGGTGCGGTCAATGGCACTGCCTCCCGTACTTAAGTTAGCCGTAGCCCGCAGAAAACAGATTTCTCCGGGGGGCATAACGCTTTCTAGGGTATGACCTTTCTCCGCAATCATGGACAGCACGGTTTTATCCACCACAATTCGGGTGAGGACATTATCATGGCCATCGCCCCGACGGGGATCACGATTGGTTTTTTCGATTAATTGTTCAATGGTTAATTTGCCATCCCCGACTACATGGGCCGGAACCCGTTCCGCCACGGCTACCATTTTGCCATTCACCACTAACACCCGATGATCCCGACCTGTATAGAAGCGTTCCAAAATCACACTGCGGGTTTTAGAGGCATTACTGGCTTCCTCGTAGGCCATGACCGCCGTTTCCCATTTGGTAATATCCAGGGTAATCCCCCGTCCATGGTTGCCATCGAGGGGTTTAATGGCAATGGGATAGCCTCCGACTTCATGAATGGCATCTTGGAGTTCATCCAAATAGCGAATCACCGTTCCTCTGGGAACCGGAACCCCCGCATCTCGGAGAATTTGTTTTGTCCCTTCTTTATCACAGGCCAACTCTACGGCTAAAACTCCGGTTTGGTTACTGAGGGTGGCTTGAATCCGTTTTTGATAACATCCATAACCAAACTGAATCATAAACCGAGCATTCAGTTGTTGCCAGGGAATATCCCGGGCTTCGGCTTCTTTAATAATGGTTTCTGTGCTAGGGCCAAGGGAGGCTTGAGCTTTTAATTCTTTGAGATCTTCAATATCTTGGGCAAGTTCTTCGCTGGGATAGGTTCCCGTATCCGCAATACTTTGGCACAGTCGGACAGCGGCTCGGCCCGCATAACGCCCAGCGTGTTCGTTATCATATTCAAACGCCACCTGAAAAATCCCCGGACTGGAGGTTTCACGGGTGCGACCAAATCCTACGGTCATTCCGGCCAACTGTTGGAGTTCCAGGGCGATGTGTTCGATAATATGTCCCATTAAAGTTCCCCGTTCTACCCGACTGAGGAACCCCCCTCGGACACCCGGTGAGCAGTGATGTTCAATTAAACTCGGGAGAGCGGAAGTTAAGCCGTTATAGAAGCCTGGAATATCGCTGCTATAGCGTTCCGTTAATTCTTCCAAATCCAAACGCATCACAATCAGTTGATGGCGTCGGATACTCCAGTAGTTAGGGCCTCTTAAGGTTTGTATTTTAAGAATTTTCATATTGGTGTGAGTATAATGCTCCGAATGGGCCGGGATGATAGTCCGCTTTATTAAATTTCTAGCTAAGGTGACTTGTAAACTGTTTGCAGTGAACAGTTTTTCAGAACTATTGAACTTTGCTAGATCAGAGCAGTTGGGGATTTCCGATTTTCTTTTCGAGACTTGCCGATTCCCAATCACCCCTAATCAGGGTTTCCCATCTTCAAATTAGAGGGGAAAACCTTGAATTTGGCAAAGTTCACCGATCATGTATGTCAATTTACACACTGGGAGCAGAACTTGGACGACGGGAGTGAAAGTTATACTGATCACCATAGGATAGAATATGTACCCGCAAATTGAATACACTTAGGGGATCGGTGGCTCCAGCATTCACTAAATTGGTATAGGACATTTCGTGGGTATCCACAATGGTTACACATCCCTTTCCTACGACCCGCAGTAAACCTTGGGCTTCAAATAGGGCACAGGTATCCTCATCAATGCCAATGCCAATTTTGTCGGGGTGGGCTGCGACAGCACTCACTAACCGTGCCATGCGATTCCGGTTATGGAAGTGTTGATCTACAACTAATTCTGGCACAATATCTAAGCCCGTTGCCATATCTACCAGGGAGCGATTGGGAGATTCCCCACTTCCGCCTCCGGCAATCATTTGGTGGCCCATTACGGCGGCTCCAGCACTGGTTCCAGCCAAGGCCATGCGCCCTTGTCTGGCTCCGGTTCTAATTTTTTCCATCAGCAGGGTATCGGCTAATAAGCTATAAAGCCGCAATTGATCCCCCCCCGTCATAAATACCCCGGTACAGGTTTCTAAGAAGGCGTGCCACTTGGGATCTTCACAATGATGGCGTTCCCGAATATCAAAGACTTCAATGGATGTGGCCCCCATTTCCTCAAAGATTTTTTTATATCTCTCTCCCTGAACCACTGGTTCGCGGGAGGCAGAGGGAATGATGGCAAGGTGGGCGTTGGAAGCACCAGCCCGGTGAACAAAGGTTTGCAGAATCTCACGTCCATGAACTTTGTCTTCGGCTCCACCAATAATCATGATAGAGGTTTTGGTTTGTTGGGGAATCATTTGTTCAAGGGCTTGAGATGTCAACTGCTGCATAGTGTGTCTCCTCGAATCAATCTATACTGGGTTCAGCCACGGGAGTGATTAGGTTAGCCATCCTTTTTTATGGGGCTGATTTTGATTTCCCTGTGGAAACAAAGACCTGATCTCCGACTCTCCCCGATCGGAATCCACCGGGTGGATTCCTCTGATTGGAGAAGAACGGTAACGGGTTTTTTAGGGATAGTCACCTCAAGGATCAGCCTTGGACTCCTAATTGTTTCAAGGGCGAAATTCATACCGAACCCAATTCGGGTAGCAAAGCCCGATTCAAAAAAGCTGACCCATTTTAGTATATTTTGATACAAATTAACAAATATTTTAGTTTATGGACTATCATATACTATGAAATGTTTGTTACAAGTTTGAGCTTAAAAAAATTTTAAGCCTAATTGATCAATTAATAATACTGTGCGTTTTGACATTATTACTCTATTCCCTGATTTTTTTACGTCTCCCCTTAGCTCAGGTCTTCTGAGTAAAGCCCTGGGGAAAGAAATTGCTCATGTCCATTTAGTTAATCCCCGGGATTTCACCCAGGACAAACATCACCGAGTCGATGATGAACCTTTTGGCGGCGGTGTGGGGATGGTTTTAAAACCAGAACCGATTTATGCGGCGGTTGAGTCCTTACCCATATTACCCCGTCGGGAAGTGATTTTTTTGACCCCCCAAGGGGAACAAATGCACCAAGAGCTATTCCGAGATTTAGCGTTAAACTGTGATCAGATTGTCTTAATTTGTGGACATTATGAAGGCATTGATGAACGAATTATCTCCTTAGTAACCCGGGAAGTTTCTTTGGGGGATTTTGTTCTGACCGGGGGAGAAATTCCAGCCATGGCACTCTTAAATGGAGTTGTGCGATTATTACCTGGAACGGTGGGAAAGGAGGAATCTCTCAAAGCTGAAAGTTTTGAACAGGGATTACTAGATTATCCTCACTATACTCGTCCGGCGGTGTTTAGAGGAATACCCGTTCCTGATGTTTTATTGTCAGGACATCATGGCAAAATTGAGCAATGGCGAAGACAACAACAACTTCAACGCACCCGTGAACGTCGCCCGGATTTGTGGGAAGATTGGATACAAGAACACCCGGAAGAATTGGTTTAGGATGAATGCTGATACACCAGAAGAATTAATTCAAGCGATTGATTTGGCGTTAGGTCAAGGGAATTTTAATCAAGCTCAAACCCTTTCTAATCAAGCCAGTCAAGATTATCCGAATCACGATAAAATTCAACGTTATGCTAGAATTTTATCGTCACCCAATGTGCCTTTTTATCAACTCTCCCGCAATCCTGATACCCCTTTAAATCTGAATTGGGTGATTCGGCACCGTCAAGATTATCGAGGCAGATGGGTGGCTTTAGAAAAAGGTCATTTAATTGCGGATGCGGGTTCCCTTGATCAATTATTTGCTCAGGTGGGAAAGGAAAAAATGAAAGATTTATTTTATACCATTGTTTATTAGGGGTAAGCACAATTCTCTGGTCTGAGTATGGAGCAGATATTAGTTAAATAAATAGAACATTTCCCCATGAGTTAAATTAGAAATGCTACCATTAATAGTAGGGTTTCGGTTTATTGGTGAAAAAGGTTAAGTCTATCTTCTGGTAGAAGGTTAATCTTAATCACACAGATACAGTAGTGTTTAGCCAATTAATAAAAAATAAGGAGAAAATCATGGCTACGGAAAAACGTGGATTTGCTTCAATGGATCAAGAAAAGCAACGGGAAATTGCTAGTAAAGGCGGTAAAGCAGCCCATGAATCGGGACGCGCTCATGAATTTACTTCCGAAGAAGCCAGAGAAGCTGGACGCAAAGGCGGTAAAGCGGTCAGCCAAAATCGTGAACACATGGCAGCCATTGGACGCAAAGGTGGCAAGAATAGCCATAAAAAAGATAAAGAAAATGAAAACAATACTGACGAAAATCCCTAATCTCAGGGAAGGATGTTTTAGTAAACTGTAATAAAATCTGAGTTTTTTAACAAAAAACTATTTCTGTTGGCGATCGATCTTACAAAGTGGGGTTTTTCCTGGGATCAACCCTGTGTTTGTGAGCAATACCTTCGTTATTTTTCCTGTAGAAAGAACCACAAAGACACCAAGACACAAAGGAAGATATTAAGGAGGATATAGTTAAACTTTTTGGCGAAGGTATTATGCAGGTTGAACTCTTATAGCAGGTTTTTAGACTCCGACAGAGTGATTTATCCCCTGTTGGAGTTTTAAATTATCCGCCCTAACCTAAAAATAGCAAAAAAAATACTTGACATTTTCGGATGGCTTGATTATAGTGGAGTCACCTAGTAATAGGTTTGAGTGGAAAATTGACTTCTGTCTCATCTATCGGAATCAGGAATATAGCAGTTGGTAATGCAGTTAGGACATTGATGATGGCTGTGATCCTTAATTGTTAAGCGTTTTACACTTGTGCCTTGTCCTCTCTATGTTGCCTGCTGCTATATTCCTGATTCCGATACCTGAGACTTTAGCCAAACACAATCAAAACTAAGGGTTTTAATTCAATCCTTTGGACACTTTGCTGAAAGTGCTGGTTTTGGAGTTCTGTATTTGGACTCGGAAATTTCTAATAGGTCTTAATTCAGGTAAAAGGGTCTGAAGGGTTAGAATTCAAAACTTGATTAATGCTGGGTGTTTAATTAAAAATAACACTGAAAATCAATGATGACAACTCATACAGCCCTTTATTGGGATGTTCAAAACGGTAAAACTTCTTCTAGCAAAATTAAACACTTCTATCAATGGTTAATTCAAACAGGCAATTTATTGATTAGCAATGCTTACGCTTATTGGAAAGACGAAAAAAAGCCATTTGAACAAACTCTTTCTGAGATAGGAATTGAAATGATTAATATTTTTCCAGGAAACAATGCGGTTGATCACCGTATTATTCAAGACTGTAAGAAGCATATTTTATCAGATCCAAGCATTAGAACTGTAGTTCTAATAACAGGAGATGGAGATTTTTTATCCTTAGTTCAGTATCTAAAGGAATCAGGAATATCAGTAATATTGATTTGGATGAATAATGTTGCTGAAGAATTAAAAAAAGCCGTTGATTATGCTTATCATATTGATGAATTCATCGAAATTCTAAATTCAGCAAATTTGTAAAGGCGGTAATTCAGGAGGGAATTATTCAAGATTGTAATGGAGAATTGATTTTAGTCTAAGTTGAGAAAAATTGCGATCGCATGAATAGGATATGATTAAGCTGTTAAGCATTTAAACCGTATGCTGTAGCAAGAGAAGTTTGCAATATACAGGCTTTACGATTTAACAATAACTAATTTAGATACTTAACAGCTTATGACCAAATTACCAGAGATCAAAAACGAACAATTGCGATTACAAGCATTAACCCATCGCTCCTATTTGAATGAACATCCTAATGCTGGAGAAGACAATGAAAGATTAGAATTTTTAGGGGATGCCGTCCTAGGATTTTTAGTGGGAGAATTGCTATTTAAAAAGCGCTATCCCGAAGATATGACTAAAATGAGTGAGGCAAATATGACCCGTTTACGGTCTGTGTTGGTTGATGAAAAACAACTGGCTAAATTTGCAGTACAATTTAATTTAGGGGAGTTATTACGGTTAGGAAAAGGGGCAATTCGAGACGGTGGACGCACCAACCCTTCCTTACTTAGTGATGCCTTTGAAGCCTATATTGGAGCCTATTATTTAGATACCCATATTGACGCTGTGCGAGAGTTCATACATCCGTTATTTTCTGCTGTGGCGAATGAAATGGTTTTTCCCCAGTCGGAAACCACCCCTCAAACCTTAATTGATTGTAAAAACCGCTTTCAACAATGGGCCTTAGAAAAATCTGGTGAAAACCCGAAATATTATGTGATCGGAGAATCTGGGCCAGATCATGCTAAGGAATTTTGTATTGAAGTCCGGGTTAGGGATAAGGTATATGGCTATGGAAAAGGGAAGCGGAAACAGGATGGGGAAAAAAAAGCCGCCGAAGTGGCGCTGCAAAAATTGGGTCTATTGTAGTGAGTCCTTTA
Source organism: Planktothrix agardhii (assembly GCF_904830935.1). Classification (NCBI taxonomy): domain Bacteria; kingdom Bacillati; phylum Cyanobacteriota; class Cyanophyceae; order Oscillatoriales; family Microcoleaceae; genus Planktothrix; species Planktothrix agardhii. The sequence goes on along the minus strand of NZ_LR882952.1, from coordinate 4,392,332 downwards.
GGACTCTGAGCCCTTTAGGACTCTAAGCCCTTTAGGGCTTACTACATAGGGTTATTCTTCTTCTGAACTGGCATCAATATCCTCATCATCATGGCTATCTACCTGGATGACAGAATTAGCTGAAACCACAGCCCCACTATCTAAAGCCCCTCTAACTTTTTGTTCAATTTCTTTAGCTAAGGTGGCATTTTCTTCTAAATAGGTGAGGGTTTTATCCCGTCCCTGACCAATATTATCGCCGTTGTAACTATACCAAGCTCCTTTGCGTTTTAATACCCCGGTTTCTTCGGCTAAATCAATTAAACAGCCTAAAGTAGAAATGCCTTTTCCAAAAATAATATCAAATTCTGCAATACGGAAAGGAGGGGCAATTTTATTTTTAGCTACCTTAACTTTAGCCCTAATTCCGTATTCATCCGTTCCCCGTTTTAAGGTTTGAATTCGACGAATATCTAAACGTACAGAGGCATAGAATTTTAAGGCATTCCCCCCGGTTGTAGTTTCGGGGTTTCCATAGACAACACCAATTTTTTGACGTAATTGGTTGAGGAAAATAACAGTACAATTCGACTTACCAATATTTCCCGTAATTTTGCGTAACGCCTGACTCATTAACCGAGCTTGTAAACCCATGTGGGAGTCCCCCATGTCCCCCTCAATTTCAGCCCGGGGAACTAGGGCAGCCACGGAGTCAATTACAATAATATCAACGGCCACAGACCGTACCAGTTGATCCACCACCTCTAAGCCCATTTCTCCGGTGTCCGGTTGAGAAACCAGTAAATTTTCCGTATCCACCCCTAGGACAGCCGCATAGCTGGGATCTAGGGCGTGTTCGGCATCGACAAAGGCGGCTACTCCTCCGGCTTTTTGGACTTCGGCGATTGCGTGGAGGGCTAAGGTGGTTTTACCCGAACTTTCTGGCCCATAGATTTCAATTACCCGTCCCTTGGGTAAACCGCCCCCCAAGGCTAGGTCTAGGGTTAATGCACCACTGGGAATGGTTTCCACTTTCATGCGGGTGGAATCCCCTAACCGAACAATGGCCCCTTTGCCAAAGCTTTTCTCAATTTGGTTTAAAACAAGGGTTAGAGCTTTTTTCTTTTCAGAACTAGAATTATCTTTAGTATCTTTAGCCATTCGCTGTAATTTTAAGTAACGGTTAATTTTGACATCCTAGCCATACTAGCCGCTAGTGTGCATAACTGGTATGGTAGCAGTTATGCTGGGGTTCTGACTATTATGGATATCCCCGGATATCGACGAGCTTAACAATTTTTTGCAGTTTGTCTGCCCAAGCTCTCAGGGAATTTATCCCCATTATAAGAGAAATTGATGTTTTCGTCAATATAATAATAACAATTATGTCATTTTTATATGTCTTATCGCTATATTTTATTTTATAAACCCTATGATGTTTTGAGTCAGTTTACGGATTATGATCCCACCAATACTACTCGTAAAACCCTGAAGGATTTTATTTCTATTCCTTTAGTTTATTCTGTGGGAAGGTTAGATCGAGATAGTGAAGGATTGTTACTTTTAACTGATGATAATTTTGTGAAACATCGCTTAATTGATCCTAAATTTGCCCATCAACGAACCTATTGGGTACAGGTGGAAAAAATACCAGATGAAACGGTGTTACAACAGTTAACTCAGGGGGTACAATTATCAGATTATCGGACAAAACCCGCCCAGGTTAAACTACTTTCTACTGAACCCAGTTTATCTCCTCGTGAGCCTCCGATTCGGTTTCGGAAAACCGTCCCTACGGCTTGGTTGGAATTAACCTTAACTGAAGGTCGTAACCGTCAAGTCAGGAAGATGACGGCGGCGCTGGGGTTTCCAACATTACGGTTAGTTAGAGTTGCGATCGCCCATTTAAGTTTAACAGGACTCGCACCCGGTGAATGGCGAGATTTAACCGAGGTTGAATTGAAACAATTAAGGCAAATATTAGGAAATTATTAAGTAGTTGCACAAAATAAATTACCTAGTTGATAGAAGGGGGAGGGAACAGGGAACAGCCCCCCAAACCCCCCGTGCACGGGGTAGCCCCCCCAAACCCCCCGTGCACGGGGGGCTAGGGGGGGAGGGAACAGGGTAAAGGATGTGTAATTAATTTTGTTTAGGTACTTAATAAAAATTCCATAATAATTAATTAGGTTTTCCCCCTCCAATTAAATATAATAGTGCCATTCTAACTGCAATTCCACTGGTTACTTGTTGGGAAATTAAACTCAATTCGGGATCATCCATTAATTCAGAACTTAATTCTACCCCTCGATTTACTGGCCCAGGATGCAATATTTTCACATTTGGTTTACAGGCTTTTAAGCGTTCGTGGGTCAGACCAAATAATTGATGATATTCGCGTAAACTGGGTAATAAATGGGCGGTCATCCGTTCTTTTTGTAAGCGCAAAGTCATGACAAAATCGGCATTTTCCAAAGCTTCATCTAAATTCCAATGTAAAAATAGTTTTCCGGGGCGATTTTTGCCAAATTCAGCAAATAATTCTGGGAGTAAAGTCGGGGGAGCGGCTAAGTGTAATTCCGCTTGGGTAGCGGTTAAACTCCAAATATTAGAACGGGCGACCCGAGAATGTAAAATGTCTCCGACAATGGCTATTTTTTTGCCATTTAATTGTTCAATTTGAGGGTTGTCTGGGTCAAGAATTCGGCAAATTGTGAATAAATCTAATAGTGCTTGGGATGGGTGTTCGTGTTGACCATCGCCCGCATTTAAAACCGCTACTTTTGCATTTAAACGGTCTAATTCTGCGGCGATCGCAAAGGGAACTCCAGCCTGTTTATGACGAATTACCATCATATCCGTCCCCATGGCTAAATAGGTTTTAGCGGTGTCGAGAATGGTTTCTCCTTTGGTTAGGGAGGAAGTCCCCGGAGCAAAATTTAAGGTATCTGCTGATAGTCTTTTGGCGGCGAGTTCAAAGCTATTCCGAGTCCGGGTTGAGGGCTCAAAAAATAAATTGGCGACCACTTGACCTTGGAGGGCGGGGACTTTTTTGGTGCGACGTCCTAAGACTTCTCGAAAGCTAGTGGCGGTTTGTAAAATGTTATTATATTCCGTCGCCGTAAAGTCAGCTAGGGATAAAATATGGCGGCGAGTCCAGGGAGCAGTAGCCATTGTCAAATAATTAGCAATTATAGGATTTTGGAATCAAAATTTGAGGTTTAAAATCATCGGAATTTTGATCCAATATTTAATTATACTGGGTGATCGTTCAAAGCGGAAATAAACCTCAAGGCTTGAACAATAAACTAATAGTTATTTTTAGAATACCTTTTGAACTATGAACAGTATCCAATCCTTTTTGACCGCTTGTATCCTTGGTGTTACTATTCTTAGCTTAAGTAGTTGTAGTACCCCGGAGGTAGAAACTGAAACCTCACCGACGCCTACAGCCACCGTTTCCCCTCAACCGACCTCTGAACCTCAAAAACAAGCTATTTCCAATGCTGACACGGTTCCCGTGACCATTTATCAGGTGGATACTCAATGTTCTGAGTTAGTTCCTCGACAAATTACGGTTCCCAAAAAACAGGCTTTAGAAAGGGCGATCACAGAGGTTTTAGCACAACAAAGTAGTTCGGATTTTACTTTTAATTATCGGGTAAATGTAGATCCAGAAAAACAGGTTGTGACGATTGATTTTCGCGTTCCTACCAATGCGGATCGAACGTTTAGTTCCTTGTCTAGTTGTGAACAGTTAGCCTTGTTTGGGAGTTTGAGAAAAACAATTATTGGTAATTCTAATTGGCAAATTAATGAGGTAATTTTTACCGAACAAGGAGAAGAAATTACGTTATAAAAGCCATCTAAATTTGGGTAAGTACCTAAAAAAATTAATTACAAATCCTCTACCCTGTTCCCTCCCCCCTAGCCCCCCGTGCACGGGGGGTTTGGGGGGGCTCCTCCGTGCACGGGGGGTTTGGGGGGGCTCCTCCGTGCACGGGGGGTTTGGGGGGGCTCCTCCGTGCACGGGGGGTTTGGGGGGGCTATTCCCTATTCCCTATTCCCTATTCCCTATTCCCTATTCCCTATTCCCTATTCCCTATTCCCTGCTTTTACGAATAATCATGTCTAATCTTTCCGAATGGACTCTATTACATACCCAACTCCATCGTACCCTACGCGATCGCAATATTTTACCTCGATCTAAACGTTTATTAGTGGCGGTATCGGGGGGACAGGATTCCTTATGTTTAATTAGATTATTATTAGATTTACAACCCAAATGGCATTGGCAAATTGCTATGGTTAATTGTGATCATCGTTGGCGTTCTGATTCTCAAGCCAATACCGATTATATTGAACAATTAGCTGATAGTTGGCAAATTCCCTTTTATCGAGAAACCGCCGATATTATTCCCGCTACAGAAGCCGCAGCTAGGGAATGGCGTTATCAGGTTTTAACTGAAATTGCTCAAAGCAATAATTATGCTTATATTGTTACAGGTCATACCAAAAGCGATCGGGCTGAAACTCTACTTTATAACTTAATTCGAGGTAGTGGCGCCGATGGTTTACAAGCCTTAACTTGGCAACGTCCTCTGGATTCTATATCAACAAATTCGATAATTTTAGTTCGTCCTTTATTAGATATTACTAGGGAACAAACAGGGCATTTTTGTCAAGAAAAAGCCCTAAAGATTTGGCTAGATATTACCAATAATGATTTACATTATGCTCGTAACCGAATTCGCCAAGAACTTTTACCCTATTTACAAACCCATTTTAACCCCCAAGTCGAATCTCATCTAGCCCAAACCGCAGAATTATTGCGATCGGAAGTAGACTATTTAGAAGAACTGACAGAAACCCTATTTCAACAGGTGGTATTTTGGGAAAATGGCAGTCAAGATCGATTAAAAATAAATCGTTTAGCCCTGCGCCCAACCCATGAAGCTCTAAAACGTCGAGTGAGTCGGAAAGTCTTACAAAAAGTTATGCAAAAATCTGCTAATTTTGAACAAATTGAAAAATTAACTGCCTTAATTAGTGCTCCAAATCGTACCCAAACTGACCCTTTTCCTGGGGGGGCGATTGCAATTGTTGATGGGGAGTGGATCATCTTTAGTCTGACATCAAATTAGACTTAAATTCCGCCCTCTTGACAAAACCATTCATCAAGGTAAATATAGTTCTATAGCAATTCCATTGTTTGGTGAGGAACCTGTAATGATTAGTCAGTTTGGTAAAAATAAATGTCTTTCTACTCTGTTACTAGCGACAGCAATATTGGTACCAGGAATCAGCTTAACAAATTCAAAAGCGATCGCACAATCGGAGGCTGTAACTTTTAAATTGATCAATGGGACTGATAAAGTGATGACAGAATTTTATGCTTCCCCTCCCAGTACCTCAGATTGGGAAGATGATATTCTTGGCGTTGATGTTCTTAACCCTGGCGACAGTATAACTATTAAGATAGATGATGGTCGAGAAGATTGTAACTATGACTTTCGGGCTGTCTTTGAAGATGGTACTGAATCAGTGGACACCGGAGAAAAGATTTGTAGCGGTGAAGAATACACATATCAATAACGTTTGGCTTGGGTCATTCCTAATACAATTGTTAAGAAACCCTATCCTTTGAGAAACTCGACCCTACAATGCAAAATAGCACTATAGAGTTGACAAAGGAGCCTTCCTATGGCCTATGTATGCGAGCTAGGGACAGGTCAAAGCGTTTATTTAGAAAATCAGGGCGCACAAACTGTTGTCACCCTCATTAGCAGTGGCCCTGGACAACAGCAACAAGCGAGTAGCAGTTTTACAACCGGAGTTTGGAGTTCACCCCCCCAGGTGTTCCAGACTCCTTATGGTCTGGTACTCAAAGTCATATCCGAACAGGGGGAAAGAAGCCTACAAATTCAAGGGACTAGCGTTAGTATTCTGGGTGAAATGCCCTCTGTGACTGATTCTCAACAACTCACGGTTCAGGAAGTCACGAGGGTATCTGTTTCTCCATTAAAACCGATGGAACCGATGAAAATGGAACCCATGAAACCCATGAACCTAAAAATGGGGGATATGCAGATGAATATGAACCCGATGTCTATGCGAATGGGGTCGGGTTCATCGGAGGAGAATCCTAAGTCTTTTTGTAGTCAATGTGGGACATCGGTAAAACCGGAAGACCGATTTTGTTCTAATTGTGGTCATCAATTGTAAGTAATCAGTCATCAGTTAAGAGTCATCAGTTAACAGTTTTTATTCGTTAGCTAATATTGTATATCTAATATATCTAAAAAATGTCTATTAAAGTTAGTCTTAACCATCAGATTTCCTATCAATTTGAACGTCCGGTAATTCTTGGCCCTCAGACCATTGGCTTGCGTCCTGCTTCCCATTGTCGGACACCGATATTGAGTTATGCTCTGAATATTTCCCCCTCTGACTATCAACTAACCTGGTTACAGGATCATTATGGCAATTTTTTGGCTAAGGTTAACTTTCCCCAAACCACAGATTATCTTAAAATTGAAGTTGATTTAATTGCCCAAATTCAACCAATTAATCCCTTTAATTTTTTAATTGAAAGCTACGCTACTCACTATCATTTTGAATATGAACCCCGTCTAGCAAAAGAACTTAGTCCATTTTTAGAGATTGCGGAATCGGGAGAATTACTAAAAAATTGGGTAGAAATTCATCGTCAACAGGATATTTATACTTCTAATTTTTTACTGGATTTAATTCAAAAACTAGCTCAAGATATCCAATATCAAATCAGATTAGAACCTGGTATCCAAACCTGTGAAGAAACCCTGGAGAAAAAAATCGGTTCCTGTCGAGATACGGGATGGTTATTAGTTCAAATTTTACGCCATTATGGATTAGCGGCTCGATTTGTTTCGGGATATTTAATTCAACTTACTAATGATATTCCCCCCTTGGATGGGTTGCCAGGGCCAGTTTATGATAATGCTGATTTACACGCCTGGGCTGAGGTTTATATTCCGGGTGCAGGTTGGATAGGACTTGACCCCACATCAGGTTTAATTACTGCTGAAGGTCATATTCCTTTAGTTTGTGTGGCTGACCCCCAAGATGCCAGTCCAGTCCAGGGAACTTTTGAACCTTGCGAGTCGAAACTAGACTTTTCAGTAACAGTTTCTCGCTATCACGAAATCCCTAGAGTTACTAAACCTTATAATCAAGAACAATGGCAACAAATTAATTATTTAGGCGAAATAGTTGAAGATAATTTACAACGTTTAAATGTCGGTTTAACTATGGGTGGGGAACCAACATTTGTTTCAATTGATGATTTTGAATCTTCCCAATGGCGCGTTACAGCATTAGGAGAAGAAAAACGCAAAATTGCTTGGCAACTGCTGAATAGATTAGAAGCTAAATTTGCTCATAAAGGTGGATTACTTCATTATGGATTAGGAAAATCTTATCCAGGTGAAGCCTTGCCCCGTTGGACTTTAGGGTGTTATTGGAGAACAGATGGAATCCCTTTATGGCATAATCGAGAACTCTATGCTCAGGAGGATAAAAACAATAATTATACCTCAAAAAATGCCCAAATTTTTATTGAATCTTTAGCTAAAAATTTAGGAGTTAAATCCGATTTTATTATTTCAGCTTACGAACTAAATTCTAATATTATATCTGGATATACACTACCTATTTTATCAGTTAAAAAAGCAGAAAATATTCATTGGAGTAGTTGCCAATGGCGACTTTCTACTCCCAACAAAATAGAACTTTTAACTGGAAATTTACCGATAGGATTTCGCTTACCTTTAAGTTCTTTAGATTGGCAAAATGATCAACTTGAACCAGAAGCAATTATTCCCTTAACTCATTCGCCAATTATTCCGAATTTTGAACCCTTAGAATCTCCAATTAATTCAATTAGGGTGGCTTTAAGTGTGGAAGTTAGACAGGGAAAAATTCACGTTTTCTTACCTCCAATTTCCTCTCCTCGGAGTTTTGTAGATTTAATTACAGCCATTGAAAATACCACTGCCCAACTTCAATATTCAGTGCTAATAGAAGGATATACACCCCCAGTAAATACAGGAATTATCGGCTTTCAAATTACCCCAGACCCGGGAGTAATTGAGGTTAATATTCATCCCGCCTCTAACTGGCAAGAATTAGTCGAAATTACAAATATTTTATATGAAGAAGCCAGATTATCCCGTTTAGGAACGGAAAAATATCTATTAGATGGACGACGAATTCCTACCGGGGGAGGTGCCCATGTTACCATAGGCGGAAAAACTGTTTATGATAGCCCGTTATTACGTCGTCCCGATTTATTAAGAAGTTTAATTACCTATTGGCAAAATCACCCCTGTTTATCGTTTTTATTCTGTGATTTATTTGTCGGGCCAACCAGTCAAGCTCCCCGGGTGGATGAAGCTAGACATGAAAGTTTATATGAGTTAGAAATTGCCTTTCAACAGTTGGAATATCAAGCCAATATTGCTCCTAAATTAGTAGATCGTTTATTAAGAAACCTATTAGTTGATATTACTGGAAATACCCATCGTTCAGCTTTTTGTGTTGATAAATTATACCCAATTGAAAACCCTAAAAATCAATTAGGATTATTAGAATTTCGCGCTTTTGCCATGCCTCCCCATCCCCAGATGAACCTATTACAAATGTTATTAATTCGGGCATTAGTAGCCTGGTTCTGGGAAAAACCCTATACCCATTCATTAATTCGTTGGGGAACAACTCTACATGATCGGTTTATGTTACCCCATTATTTAGGAGAGGATTTAAAAACAATTATTGAGGACTTAAAAACCGTTGGTTATGAATTTGAATTTGATTGGTTTGCTCCTTTTATTGAATTTCGGTTTCCTCGTTATGGAGAAATCACAAAAGAGGGGGTAGAATTAGAACTGCGTCATGGAATTGAACCTTGGCACGTTTTAGGAGAAGAAAGCTCGTCAGGAAGTACGGCCCGTTATGTAGATTCCTCCATGGAAAGGGTACAAATTATATTAAGAAATGCTTTAGGAAATTCTGCTAATATTGATAGTTATTCGGCTCGATATATTGTTACTTGTCAGGGTCGTCCCATTCCGTTAAAATCCACTGGAAATCCAGGGGAATATGTCGGTGCGGTAAGGTTTCGGGCGCGACGCTATACTTCTTTATTGCATCCTGCTATTGATCCCCATGATCCCTTAATTTTTGATATTGTTGATACTGAGTCAAACCGTTCCATTGGGGGTTGTACTTATTTTGTGAGTCCTCCCAATGGTAAAATATATCAACAATTTCCGATTAATCATCGAGAAGCAGAAAGTCGAATGTTAGAACGATTTGTAGCCATGGGTCACACATCTGGATTGATTAAAGTTGCCCATTTAAAATTAAATCCTGAATATCCATTAACCTTAGATTTACGCCAAATTCCTTGATGATGCAAGAAAAACAGGTAAAACAAAGGTAAAATATCTTAAAACCCGTGCAGAACCCTTTAATAATTTTATTAGGATAAAATTAATGTCTGAACAAAAATCAGTCCTAGTTTTTGATGGTATCAGTGACCACATAGAGTTATCTAAAAGTTTTCCCGACCTGGACAAAGCCATCACTATCGAATTTTGGGCTAAGGGCGGAAACAGTTTGACCGAACAAACCAGTATTCTTGAGGCTTATAATAATCAAAATACTCGGGTCTTACAAATTAGTTTGCCTTGGTGGGATGAAACAGATACTCGGATTTTTTGGGACGCCGGAAATCAGGATGGGTTTGATCGCATTGATAAAACCGTGAGACTCAGAGAATATAATGGGTGGACTCATTGGGCTTTTGTGAAAAATTCCACCACCGGGCGAATGTACATTTATCGGAATGGAGGAGTCTGGCATCGAGGGAACGGGCATAATAGACCATTAACGGGGATCAAAAAACTGGTCATTGGTTCTTCTGTCAATAGTTCTCATCATTGGAAGGGTTCCCTGGCTGAATTTTATATTTGGAATCAAGCTCGCACCCAAGAAGAAATTAAACAGGACATGAATCGGCGTTTAGTCGGTGATGAACTAGGATTATTAGCCTATTTACCTCTAAATGGGGATGTTAATGACAAAACCAGCTATACTAACGATGGCATAATTTATGGAACAAGTTGGAAATTAGAGAAATTACCTGCCAAAAAAATTGAACAAACTCCCAGGATTAAAAATAAAATTAAAACCAGAACTAAAACTAAAAAATCTAGTCAACCTATGACCACTAATGAACCTGTATCAGAATCGGAAATCTTAGAACCAATATTAGAAACCTCGGAACCGATTATTACCGATGAGCTAATATCAGAATCGGAAATCTTAGAACCAATATTAGAAACCTCGGAACCGATTATTACCGATGAGCTAACATCAGAATCGGAAATCTTAGAACCGATTTCAGAATCAACTCAACCCATAATTATTGAACAAATCTCTAATGATGAAACACTAGAATCCAATCAACTTTATTCTGGCATTCAGAAAAAACGATTAGTGATTTGCTGTGATGGAACTTGGAATCAACCCGCCAGTTTCTATCCAAATAATGTGATCAAATTTGCCCGATCAGTTAAATATGCAGCCGACGATCAAACACCGCAAATTGTCTTTTATTTACCAGGATATGGCACAGAAGAAGAAGATAATTTAGATAATTTAATCAAACGTTTAGGCGAAGGTGCTTTTGGATGGGGAATTGACAGAATTATTCAAGAAACCTATCGCTTTTTATGTATGAACTATAACGTAGATGCCCAGGACGAAATCTACCTCATGGGTTTTAGTCGTGGAGCCTACATCGTTCGCTCTTTAGTGGGTATGATCCATAAGTGTGGTTTGTTAAAACGTTCCAAGATTCGGGAAATTCCTAAAGCCTATCAGCTTTATCGAGATGTAAAAATTAGTCCCAATCATCCAAAAGCTCAAAAATTCCGTGAAGAAAATTCCAAAAAAATTGATACCGAAAAAGACTATCTACAGTATCGTGTACCAATTAAAATGTTAGGCTGTTGGGATACAGTAGGAAAATTAGGTATTCCTGATTTAACCCCTTGGCTACCAATTGCCAAACCATGGAATCAGAGATATGAATTTTTTGATAATAGATTAAGTCCCATTGTAGAAAATGCTTTTCATGCAGTTGCCATTGATGAGAAATCCAAAAATTTTCCTTTAGCTGTCATGGAGAGAAATGAAAAAAATCCTGACCAAATAGTTAAAGAAGTCTGGTTTTCTGGTGAACATAACTGTATCGGTGGGGGAATTAAAGAATATCAGGGACTATCGGATTATCCTTTAGAATGGATGATAAACCAAGCTAAAAAGTTAGGATTAGAGTTTTGTTTCCCTGAAAATGAAAGTGAAGAATTCCAGATTAAGCCAGATATAACGGCTAAATTTGATAATAGTCTTACTGGCGTTTATTCTCTGGGTGGTGAGGAATGGCGATCGCCAAAATCTTCTGAAATTATTATTCATCATAGTGTTATCAAACGACTTAACGCCGATCCCGATTATCGACCCAAAAATCTTAATCCGATGCTCAAGGATTTGATTGAAACCGAATCATCAAATAGAATTGACAACGAATTTTGATACCCTTAATTAATTTTTCAAACTACAGTGTTTGGTCAGGGTTTACAATCGTGGGTAGTCCTTGGTAAAGACAGAGTGTAGGATTTTGCCATGGACTGTCCTAAAGCGACGGATTTTTCTGGGATTTTTCCTATAAGATGGATACAGCATTGCATTACAACATGGCGAGTTTAAGCTATTCGTTGTGTGGCACCATCGAAACTGGTGAAACTACCCCAAGATTAAGATTAATTTGATGGCAACTCTCAATCACTCAACCGTCCGTAGGCTCAAAAATTTACCCCAAATTCCCAGTGTGTGGGAAGGAGATCGGCGTCCAATGGCAACCGATGCCAGTCCTACTACCGACACAGACTCCGAAGCTACGGGCGAATGTATTATTTGGGTAGATGGATCTCAGGGGATGGTGCGAGCAATGGATATGGTGGCATCAGATATGGGGCCAGAAGCAATTGTAAGGACACTACTCAGGGCCATCGAACATCCCCAAAGTTCCGCGCCCGTGGCCCGTCCCCAAAAAATAGTGGTCAAAGATCGGGAAATTCAATTTTTTCTGCGGGGGGTTCTCCAAGATTTAGATATTGTCATTGAATATGTCCCGGATTTACCTCTGATTGATGAAATTTTTCGAGGGTTACAGGAAGTGGCCCAGAGCCGCCCGCCCCAACTCCCAGCTCAATATGCAAAAGTGGTGACGGAAAAAGCCTATCAAATTTGGCAAGATGCTCCTTGGGAACATTTAGGAGATCATCAGATTATTTCAGTTGAATTAAACCTATTTGGTGTTAATACCTTATATATTTCCACTTTGGGTAAACTGGGAATGGATTATGGGGTATTGTTGTATCGTTCTTTGGACTCGTTAAGACGGTTTCGAGAAAGAATTATTCGCAATAAATCCTATGAAAATTTAGAGGAAGCTTTTTTAACTCAGGACTGTTTATTTGTTACTTTTGATCGCACCGATGGTTTTGATGAAGATGAGGACGAGGATGATGATGATTTTGTCAGTATCACTAATTTATCCCCATCGGAAATCGAGCCCAATTTTGGTAATCTTCATCCCTTAGAAGGATTGCGTTCAATTTTGTATGATGAAGAAGCGGCGACTGTTTTAATTGCTTTAGAAGCCTTACATCGCTTTTTACGGGATCATCGTCAAAAATTAGCCCGATATGAGTTTCCTCGTCTAAACCGTCGGTATCGGATTCCGGTAGATTTGCCCGATGGGGAGAAAAAACAGGTCTCGGTAAAGGTGGAAACTTTACCCGATATTGCTTCGGAGTTGGGGTCAATGGTGGCGGATGATGACGAAGATGATGATGAGGACATGGACGTCGATGTTCCTCGGTTACGCGATGATTTAGTCCCGCCCAAGTCTTTCTTGAGTTTGGGAGTTATCCCCTGGAAAACTGCTAAATATTTGCGAAGTAATACCCAATTTCATCAAGCCGCAGAAACAGAAATTACAGAAGCTGGCGATGGTTTACCAGTGGTTGTGATTCAAACTACTAAACCGAAAGCTGAGGTATTAATTCGCAGTTTACAAGATGCGGGCGGACTCGAAGGAATTTGTTTTAATCCGGGTGAAGATCCGACTCGGGGCTGCAATTATGACTTGGGAATTCTTAAAACAGAAGATGGAGATTTACATTTATTTGGGGAGTTTATTGAAGATGATCCGGTGCATCAAGAAGCCCGGAAAAAATGGGAACAACGCTGTAAAGAAACCAAGGGTTGGTGTGGTTTAATTATTGCTATGGGATTAACGGGTGCTTCCCGAGGTCAACCCCAATTTAAGGATATGATGGCTTTATTGGAAGTCCATTTTATTCCTTCTGAGGATTTAGATTTAGGCCGATTACAGTTAATTCCAGCAGATTTTTAAAAAGATTCCCCCTCAACTAAAAAAGGGGGGAATCATTCTATTAGGAATTGATAAAATCAATATTTTCATAAAGATCAGCAATTAATATTTGTAATTCCAGGGTATTTAAAGATAAAGTAATATTCGGATCATCATATTCTGAAAATGTCCATTGATTCACACCAGTTTTAACATAATGTTCAACATGAATCCGATATTGATCCACTAATAAATATTCTTTAAAAGTTGGGATAGTTCGATAGGTGGCAAATTTTTCGCTACGGTCATAATTCTGGGTAGATTTAGATAGAATTTCGGCGATAAAAACAGGATTAATCACTGTATCTTTTCGTCCGATTTGCAGTTCTATGGGCTTTTGCAGTACCATAATATCAGGATAGGTATAGATGTTAATAGTTGGAATCCACAGCCGTTGATCAACATGGAAAGTTTCATAAGGTTTACGTTTCAGAGCAAGGCTTAAAATAATATAGAGATTTCCGCTAATTTTGTTGTGTTGAGGTGTTCCACCAGTCATAGGAATAATTTCTCCATTGCGATATTCGTTGCGAGTTTCACAGACAATTTCTAGTTCTAGGTATTCTTCAGGAGTGTAGATTTTTGTTTCAGTTTGAGCAATCATAATTATTTGACTCCTAATCGTTTAAGTTTATAGCAAAGATATATTAGGGAACAGGGAACATCGGAAGAAAATATTTCACCTTCTAGGTTTAAACAATTATTTAAAATCCCTTCTTCTTAAACCAGTAGATCTAATTTTAACCTTACAGTCTAAAGGATATCTGGTAAAATCACAGTAATAATAGCCAAGTAAATCTCCTTGAAGGTTACAAACTCGCAAATTATAACCATAACTTTGAGCTACGGTCGCAAATCTATTTACCAATACATATTGTCCTAAATACTGTTGTGCATTCCATTTTTCTCGGTCTACTACTAATGTTATAAGAGCATCTAAATAAATATTAGGTGAAAGTTGCACAACATTATTTTCAATATACCAAGTTTTCATAACTTTGTCTTCATAGAGTTTTTCAGCTAACCAAAGATTAGGGATACTAGGTTCGGTTTGAGAGACAGGAGGAAAGGGTAAAACAGCATCTTCTGAAAAACAGGATTTTGTCGGTTTATTCAGGGAAATTTCTGGAGATGTTTGCGATCGTACTGGATAAATTAAACTATTAAAAATCAAGATACAGATAAAAACTTTAGCTAGTTTATTGATTAAATTCATAAATTATGATAGGATTAAGTTAACCACAAAGACACGAAGGAAGATAATTTCTATTCCCAAAGTCGTTTTCTTTCTGTACCTTTGAGAAGTTCGTGGGTCTGTTTTAATAAGGTAGGAATGTCTAATTGTTCAGGACAACGGGGTAAACAGTCGCCACAGTCGTTACAACGATTTGCTTTATTACCTGGAAACCAATGACCGGCATTTTCAAACATTTGATAACGATATTTTCCAAATTCGATCATATCGTAAGCCAGGGCTAAATTTCTTAATCGTAAGACTTCGGGAATATTAATCTGTTCTGGACAGGGTAAACATTGATCACATTGACTACATTTTGTTATTCCTAAACGTTCTATTTTTTGGGTTTCTAATTGTTGAAAAATAGCGATTTCTTCTGGGGTTAATTCAATTTCTTGGTCGGCTACTTTTAAAGGGTGATCTAATTCTAATTCTTCGGGGGTCGTCGCCCCTACACTTAAAGTTGTAATTCGGGAATCATTTAATAAGAATCGGTAATTTAATATTAGGGGAGAAATCGGATCACAGAGGTTTTTTAAGGTTTCTGGAGGAGAATAAAGTTGTCCACCTTTATCCGCCGGAGAAATAATAAAAATTCCCATATCTTTTTGAGCAGCTAACTCAATGGCGATCGCATTTTTTTGAAAAAAATAGTAATAATGCAGATTGACAAATTGAAATAAATCTGTTTGAATTGCCGATAAAATTACCTCTAGGGGAGCATGAGTTGAAAACCCTAAATGATGTACTCGACCATCGGCGATCGCTTTTTCAACTCCTGATAGTCCTTGAAGGGTTTGTTCTAGGTGTTCTCTGGTGTTAATTCCATGAATTGCTAGACAGTCGAGATAATCTAAATTTAGGCGTTTTAGGGATTGATCAATTTTTTTTTCTAACACATCTGGGTTAGAATCGGGGGTGATTTTAGTCGTAATATAAAATTGCGATCGCTCTATTGACAAACCCCCTAATATTGCCGCCCCTAAAAAAGATTCACTTTCACCATAACCCTGTGCGGTTTCAATATGATTTATCCCCAGAGAAATCGCTTTTTTGATTGTTAAATAGGCATTTTCTGAAGATACCAAATAACGCATTGTACCCAAAGAAAATACAGAAAAATCTAGGTTCGTTTTGCCAAACCGTCTATAACGCATTATTGATATATTGATGATTAACTGTTCTTTCTTGTTAGCAAGTGAGGACGGACTTCTCCCCCGACTCTCCTATTGTGTTTCATCGGTTTTATTCAGTTCTGAACGTTTGATTAAATCCGAAGGACTCAAGTTAGAGATAAAGTCTCGAAACGCTCGTCTTTCTGCTTCATCCGCATCCCTATCCACAGGAATAGAAGCATCTGCAATGACTTCTTCCATAACCCAAATTGAGCTATCGGTGCGTAAAGCAATAGCAATTGCATCACTAGGACGAGCATCAATTTCCTTCCTAATTTCTCCTTGACGGACAATTAACACAGCATAAAACGTGCTATCTTGCAAGGAATGAATGATAATCTTTTCCAGGGTCATATCCCAAGTTTCGAGAAGATTAACAAATAGATCATGGGTCAGGGGTCGGGGTGGTTTATGATTTTCTAAAGCACCGAGGATCGATTTGGCTTGATCCTGGCCAACATAAATCGGTAAAGCACGTCTCTCGACCGCATCTCGCAGTAGAATAATCGGGCTGCGTGTAGCCGCGTCGAGTGCAATTCCAGCGACTTTCATTTCAATCATTACGTTTATTAGCCTCTCTATCAAATATTCCCGACAAGCTCAGTGGTTAAGCCATAGATACTTATACCAACTCTATTCCAGTATGCCTTGATTTTTGTCGGAATCGACATTGGATTTTAGCTGTTGAGGTATTAACCGTTAACCGTGAACACCTCAACCCTGAACACCTCAACCTTTAACAACTAACTGCTCTATGTTTACAGGACTTATTCAAGCGCTGGCAACCCTTCAACCTCTAGGACAAGATCAATTCCAAATTAGTTGCGTCTTGGGGGATGTGGACTTAATTTTAAAGGATTTAGCCATCGGTGATAGTGTAGCAGTGGATGGAGTTTGTCTGACGGTGGTAGAAATTCGGGATAAAGGGTTTATCGCCACGGCGTCTCCTGAAACCTTAAACCGGACAAAACTGGGACAGAGTTTAGAAGGTTATTTTAACTTAGAAACGTCCCTAAGAGCCGGAAGTAAGTTAGGGGGACATTTTGTTACGGGTCATATTGATGGAGTCGGGTGTCTCCAGTCCGTTACTTCGACAGCAACTTCTTGGGAAATGCGGTTTGGCGCTCCTGTTAGTGACGCCAATATTTGGCGGCGTCAAATTGCTCCTTATATTGTGCCAAAAGGAAGTATTGCAGTCAATGGAATTAGTTTAACAATTTCTGATTGTGATCTTGACGGTAATTGGTTTCAAGTGGCGGTTATTCCCCATAGTTATCAAGAAACCAATTTACGCTATTTACAACCGGGAAGTTGGGTTAATATTGAAGCAGATATTTTAGGAAAATATGTCGGGAAATTTCTCCAAAGTTATCTCAAAGGAAACTTGAATTATGTTGAAAGTTATGATAATATCCCAGCAATTTCCACCTTAACAGAAATTACCCCAGAGTTTTTAGCTGAACATGGATTTAGTTAATTAATGTTATTTTAGTGGCGCTCGCTCCATTTTTCGCTAATCTAGGAATAATATAGCAATCCTATTTGAGTTGTGTTCAAAAGTCCTGGGCAAAAGGGAACAGCCCCCCCAAACCCTCCGTGCACGGGGGGCTAGGGATCTGGGATAATACTTCTGGCTGTTTGATGTCAGTATTAAAATGTTACAACCTATTTAGGATTACTATATAGCAATCCTATTTGAGTTGTGTTTAAAATCCCTGATCAAAAGGGAACAGCCCCCCCAAACCCCCCGTGCACGGGGGGGAGAGATCTGGGATAATACTTCTGGCTGTTTGATGTCAGTATTAAAATGTTACAACCTATTTAGGATTACTATATAATAGTAGCCAAAAGGATAAAACCATGACAGTGAGCAGAATTATTCAACTTTTGAGAACGGGTAAACTTAACGAAACCGTAACGGTTCAGGGTTGGGTCAGAACCAAACGGGAATTGAAAGAATTTACCTTTGTAGAAGTCAATGATGGTTCAGCTTTGGCTAATTTGCAAGTGGTATTAAATCCCGATTTAGCCGACTATGGGAATATTTTAAAACAACTAAATACAGGTGCCTCGGTGGAAATTTCCGGGGTATTAGTAGAGTCTCCCGCCAAGGGACAACGGATAGAATTAAAAGCATCTGATGTCAAAGTTTATGGGGAAGCAGACGCCGAAACCTATCCTTTACAAAAAAAACGTCATTCCTTTGAATTTCTCCGCGAAATTGGGCATTTACGCGCCCGGACTAATACCTTGGGGGCAGTTTTTCGAGTTAGAAATGCCTGTGCTTCGGCGGTACATCAATTCTTCCAAGAACGGGGTTTTTTATGGGTTCATACTCCTATTATTACTGGTAGTGATTGTGAAGGAGCGGGGGAAATGTTTAGTGTAACTAACTTTAAATTAAAGGATATTCCCCTAACTGAATCTCAACAGGTTGATTACGATCAAGACTTCTTTGGAAAACCTGCTTATTTAACCGTAAGTGGGCAATTAGAAGCAGAAATTATGGCGATGGCGTTTGGGAATGTTTATACTTTTGGGCCGACATTTCGGGCGGAAAATTCTAATACTTCTCGCCATTTAGCGGAATTTTGGATGATTGAACCAGAAATGGCTTTTTGTGATTTAGAAGGGGATATGGATTTAGCCGAAGATTTCTTAAAACATATCTTTAAATCGGTATTAGAAAAATGTCCTGAAGATATGGATTTTTTTAATGAAAGGATTGATAAATCGGTATTAGAAACGGCTCATAATATTATTAATAATGAGTTTGGACGAATTACTTATACCGAAGCGATCGCAATTTTAGAAAAAGCGGATAAACAGTTTGAATATCCCGTCAGTTGGGGTTTAGATTTACAATCAGAACATGAACGTTATTTAGCGGAAGAATACTTTAAAAAGCCGACAATTGTTACGGACTATCCCAAAGAAATTAAAGCCTTTTATATGCGCTTAAATGAGGATGGAAAAACCGTTAGAGCGATGGATGTTTTAGCTCCTAAAATTGGGGAAATTGTCGGAGGTTCCCAACGGGAAGAACGGTTAGAAATGTTAGAAAATCGGATGAAAACCTTGGGAATAAACCCAGAGGAATTATGGTGGTATTTGGAATTACGGAAATATGGAACCGTCCCCCATGCGGGATTCGGATTAGGATTTGATCGTGTGGTACAATTTATGACGGGAATGGGGAATATTCGGGATGTAATTCCCTTCCCCAGAGCCCCACAAACCATTGAGTTTTAAAGAGTTAATGGTTGACGGTTGACTGTTAATAGTCAACTGTCTATGGAAGCCCTAAAGGGCTTACTACGTTATTTTCCGGTTAACTTCTTCAAACGTTCCGCTTCAAATGGCGCACCTTTTAACATCCGATTCCAATATAACCAAGGTAAAACATAAAGCTTGGCTAACCACATAATATAACGTTCTTCGGTAGGATCAAAAGGAAAACTAGAGTCGGGTTTATTCTCGTAGGTAAACTCCGCCATAATCGTTTTTCCGTAACCCGTAATTAACGGACAACAGGTATAACCATCATAACTTCCCGTTAGTTTTTGAGCATGAATTAACCCATAAAGATTTTCCACTAAAGCAGGTGCTTGTTTCCGAATTGCTGCCGCCGTTTTAGAAATAGGTAAAGAAGACGCATCTCCCAAGGCAAACACATTCGGATAAACATTATGTTGTAACGTATTTTTATTCACATCTACCCATCCCCCCGGTTGCACCGCTAAGGGACTATTCTTAATAAAATCAGGGGAACTCATGGGCGGTGTGACATGAATAAAATCATACTTAATACTGACTTCCTCCACACCGTTATCCGTTGTCACGGTAAAAATGGCTTCCTTTGTTTCCGGTTTAATTGCTTTGAGATTATGCTTATAATTTACCTCAATATTTCGACGTTCCACCACTTTTTCCAAGGCTTCACAATAGCCCGGAACTGGGAACATTTTAGCCACCGCCGTACAATACATCACCCGACTTTTTTCCCGCACCCCATTATTGCGGAAAGTATCATCGGCTAAATACATAATTTTTTGGGGGGCTCCTCCACATTTAATTGGTGTAGATGGAAAGGTAAAAATTGCATTTCCCCCTTTAAAACTCTTCAACAATTCCCAAGTATAGGGGGCATATTCTAGGGAATAATTACTGGTGACTCCATTTTTCCCAATCGCATCTTTTAATCCCTCAACTAAATGCCAATCAATTTGAATCCCCGGACAAACTACTAAGTATTGATAATTAATTCGTTGACCATCTTTTGTAATCACTAAATTATTTTCGGGTTCAAATTTATCCGCATAAGCTTTAATCCATTTCACACCCGCCGGAATACAGTCCTTTTCATCCTTAATTGTATCTTCAATATTATAGGCTCCCCCACCCACCAACGTCCAAGCGGGTTGATAGTAATGTTTATCCGAGGGTTCAATAATGGCAATATCAAGGCTGGAATTTTTCCGCATTAGTTGGGCGGCGACGGTAATTCCTCCGGCTCCTCCCCCAACAATGACAATTTGATGGCGGGTTATCGGAGTTGTTACGGAATTTGAAGGTTGCGAGGTTGTACTAGACATAATAGTTTGTGACTTCTGGACTGATCTGCTTATTGAGTTTATCGGAGAAATGAGCTAAATATCCAATCTATTAACAACTTTTAAGATTTTGGTTTCAAAAGCCCTGCACAGAATAAATTTATAGCGAATTTAATTAAAAATTAATCATTGATTATTAAAAGAAAAAAACATAATTATTTAATATAATTATTGCTAAAATAAATGAAGATTTAAAAAACAAAAATATATTTATTAATTTTTGCCAAGATTAATATATTTTTATCCATATTCATGATTAAATGATATAATGGGGTTGGTTAATACAAGTTCATCTGCTTTTAATAAAGCTATCTCATCAATTCTAATCGAGGCTAACTTCCTAGAAAAATTGTAATATATAGATTTTATTATCAATAAAATTATAGGATTAGTATGGATTTAGTTTTGGTTCTAATGTGAATTTAACCGATATAATTTAACTCAAAAAATATAAAAATAGTTAATTGCCTTTGATTTGAAGTTAAAGTTCTGCCCCATCATCTTTAAATTTAGCTGTTATAGCAACCGCCAAGGCAGTTAGGACATTAGGACAGAAACGGATCTTAGAACCCAGATGGTGAAGTATTTTCCCCCGGTGTTCCCTCCCCCCCTAGCCCTCCGTGCACGGGGGGTTTGGGGGGGCTGTTCCGGTGTTCCCTGCTATAAAACCTCAAAAAATTAAAATCATGGCTTCCGAAAATCAAGTTAAACAATATTTGGCTCACTGGTTTCAGTTAGGCAAAAAAGTATTCATTCGCAACGGCGCAGACTCCCGCCTACCGCTAACGGTGGTTCAAGGAGAAAGGTATAGCCAACAGTTTGAGGAATGCTGGAACGAAATTCTATCCCCCGAGTCTGGAGAATGCTATTTAGAGGGAACCGAGCAAACCATTGAAGACCTACTTTCCTCCCAATGGGAAATCGAATCCTGTGGGCGGTGTTCCCTAATGGTTCCGGTGAAAGTTGCCGGAATGCCCCCCAATTGTTGTCCCTGTTTTGATTTACCCACCTGGCCAAATCTGGAAGTCCCCCTACCCCGTCTTCCCGTGAGTACCCGTCTCCATTTATTGAATATATGCAACCGACTTGCACCCAACCGAGAAACAGAAAATCTGGATTGAGATGTTCTACTATTGGAATCTTGTTAACTGGTACGGGCGGGTTCTTTGAGATCTTTGTTAATCACTTAAATCTTGATGAACCCGCCCCTACAACTGATGACTGATAGGAATGTTGTTACAATAGTTCATATAAATTCAAAACTCAGCCCCGGCTTGACTTAAATTCACCCCATGACTATTACCCAACTCGAACCAAACGGATCATTTTCCCCTGCCACCATTGATGTTTCCTCCAAGTCCATGGACGAACATCATCCCCGGCCAGAGGGAACCATCCACAAGGAATCGGATCAACCTACGGTACGTTACGATCCCGTTGCCATTGCCGACTATTACCGTTCTCGATTGTTCCAAGTCTGGGGACGCCTATTTAGAATTATTTGGAAATTCGGTTCCTTCGCCCTAGGATTATGGTTTGATGGCAAACGGGGAAAAAAAGTTAAAACCGAGAGAAAACGGGCAATTCAACTGCGAACTATATTAACCGAATTCGGCCCAGCCTTTATTAAAGTTGGACAGGCCCTCTCCACCCGGCCCGACGTTATGCCTACTTTATATTTAGACGAATTAACCAAATTACAAGATCAACTTCCCCCGTTCTCCAATGAAGTTGCCTATCAATTTATTGAAGAAGAATTAGGCGATCACCCCGATAATATCTATGCAGAATTAAGTGCCGATCCCCTAGCTGCGGCTTCCTTGGGACAGGTTTATAAAGGCAAATTAAAAACCGGAGAAACCGTTGCAGTCAAAGTTCAACGTCCAGGTTTATCCGAAAGTATTGCCCTGGATATTTATATTTTACGAACCCTAGCCCAGTTTGCAAAGAAAAGATTCAAATTTATCCGCAGTGATTTAGTCGCCATCATGGATGAATTTGGGGAAAGAATTTATGAAGAAATGGACTACAACCACGAAGGCAGAAATGCCGAACGATTTAAACAACTTTACGGTAATATTCCCGATATTTATGTGCCTAGAATTTATTGGGGTTATACCGGGCGACGGGTTTTAACCATGGAGTGGATTAACGGAACTAAATTAACCAATTTAGAAGAAGTTACTGCCCGAGGAATTGATGCCCGTTACTTAATTGAAGTGGGGGTACAATGTTCTTTAAGGCAATTATTGGAACATGGGTTTTTCCATGCCGATCCCCATCCAGGTAATTTATTAGCCAGTCCTGAAGGAAAATTAGTCTATCTCGATTTTGGCATGATGAGCGAGGTCAAACCCTATCAAAGATATGGGTTATTAGAGGCTATTGTGCATTTAGTTAATCGGGATTTTGAAGGATTAGCGAAAGATTATGTGAAGTTAGAATTTTTAAAGCCTGAAACCGATTTAACTCCGATTATTCCGGCTTTAGCAGAGGTGTTTAGTAATGCTTTGGGGGCAAGTGTTGCCGAACTAAATTTTAAGAGTATTACGGATCAACTCTCGGAATTAATGTATGAGTATCCTTTCCAAGTTCCGGCTTATTACGCCTTAATTATTCGGTCTTTAGTCACCTTAGAAGGGATTGCTATTAACGTTGATCCCAATTTTAAAGTATTAAGTAAAGCCTATCCTTATGTAGCAAAAAGACTTTTAACCGATCCTTCCGTTGAGTTAAGAACCTCCTTAAAAGATTTATTGTTTAAAGATGGATCATTTCGATGGAATCGTTTGGAAAATTTACTCAAAAATGCCCAAAATAGCGAGGATTATGATATCAACCAAATGCTGGATCAAACCCTCGACTTTTTATTTTCAGAGCGGGGAGAATTGATTCGAGAACAGTTAGGGAATGAGTTGGTTAAAGGTATTGATACAGCCTCTCGTAATGCGTTGACCACAGCCCAATCTAAAGTAGCGGAATGGATGGGAGTCAAAGTCTCCCCAACTCCCACCACAGCCCCTCAAACCACCCCCAATCAGAATAATTTAGAACAAATTCAAAGAATTGTGGGTATTCTCCAAGATACGAAAGGCTTTGATCCCATGCTATTAGTCCAGCGAGTTCCTGGTTTAATGGTTAAACCAGAAGTACAAAACCTGAGCCAAAAAGTGGCGGGGGAATTAGCTCAACGAGCCGCCGCCAGACTGATTCGGGAGTTATTTCTATCTTCTGATCCTCTAATTTATGAGGATAATCAATTAGGATCTACTGTTGAAAAAAACGGAGATTCTAGTCAAGGAAAATCCTTGCCTAAACAGCCCCTATCTCTACCACCCAGTCGTTAATTGATTATACCTTAATCTTAGAATGAACAAATTCCTCTAATCGCTTGATTCCTTTTTCAATCGTGATTAAATCCGTTGCGTAAGATAAACGAATATGGTTATCATTTCCAAAAGCATGGCCGGGTACGGAGGCTAACTGTTTTTCTTCTAGTAAGTAATTACAGAATTCAACGGAATTTAAACCTGTTTTTTCAATATTAATGTACATATAAAATGCACCATCAGGTTTTAGACAACTAATTCCTGAAATTGCATTTAATAAATTGAACATTACTTCTCGTCGTTTCGCAAAAGCTAGACGCATTTCCTCCACACAATCGAGGGAGTTTTCTAAAGCAGCGATCGCCCCATATTGAGCAAAAGTACAAACATTAGAGGTACTATGACCTTGTATACGAGTTGTGGCTTTAATAATATCCACATCTCCGGCTAAATAACCCAGACGCCAGCCCGTCATGGCAAAAGATTTGGCAAAACCACTACTAATTAAAGTAGATTTATAGCTTTCAGGATGGGCAGCAGCAATACTTAAATGTTGAGCATCATCATAAATAATTTTAGAATAAATTTCATCCGAAACCACTAAAATACCCGCTTCTACAACAACCTCAGCTAAGGCGCGAACTTCCTCTGGGGTATACACCATTCCCGTCGGATTAGAAGGAGAATTCAAAACAAAAAGTTTGGTCTTGGGTGTAATAGTTTGGCGCAATAAATCCGGGGTGATTTTATAACCAGTTTCTGCACCCGTTGGCACAATAACCGGAATCCCTTCCACCAGTTTTACCATTTCAGGATAACTCAACCAATAGGGAGACGGAATAATTACTTCATCTCCTGGATCAATCACCGCCACCATCAAATTATAGAGGGAATGTTTACCCCCATTAGTAACAATAATATTGTCACTTTTATAGTCTAAACCTGTTTCTTTACTTAAGGTTTGGGCAATTAATGATCGTAACAGGGGTTCCCCTGCTGCTGGGCCATAGCGAGTTTTGCCTTCATCCAAGGCTTTTTTAGTCGCAGCAACAATATGTGGAGGGGTATCGAAGTCCGGTTCGCCTACGCTAAAATTTAAGACATCCATCCCCTCAGCTTTCATTGCTTTTGCCTTCGCTGAGATCGCCAGCGTTACAGACGGTGGAACTTTTTCTACTCGCGCTGCTAGCTTCATACTTTAAAAATCTGTAATTTTCTGTTTCAATCCTTAGATTCTAGGAGGGGGGTTGCATCGTGGCAACCCATTTGTTATAGAATGATAACATCATATATCCAAATCAGTGAAAATAGTGCGATCATTTTTGATGATACAGTATTGGATAAAAGGTTCGGGGAAAAAATTGAATTAGTCCGTCGTCAATATAGCGAAACAGAACATCGTGTACTGTCAGGTATTGGGCTGGTTAACTGTGTTTATGTTAATCCAGAACTGGGTTTATTTTGGGTAATTGATTATCGCATATATGATCCAGAATATGATAATAAAACCAAACTAGATCATGTAGCTGATATGTTGAACAATCTGGTGACAGAAAAACAACTCCCCTTCGCAAAAGTCCTTATGGATAGCTGGTATGGGTCACAAAAACTAATGGCAATGATTGAAGAATTAGGAAAAATTTATTATTGCCCATTCAAAAAGAATCGTTTACTAGATGACACAGGAGGAAAAGAAAAATACCAATCAATTGAAAAGTTAAACTGGTCTAATACTGAAGAAAAATCAGGGAAGTTAATCAAAATCAATTGTCAACATTCAACATTGATAGTAACATCAATGCCGTAAGCCATTCGATGTATCGGCAGGAATTTGTGGCAATTTCAATGAATTAGAGGAAAAAATGCAAACCCTTCCTATTAAAATTTCAGATACGACCCTACGAGATGGGGAACAACAGGCTGGATTGTTCTTCCCCTATGAAATGAAACAAGAATTTGCCCATTTAATTGCCCAAACAGGGGTGTCTGAGATCGAAATAATGCCCTGTGTTTGTGATGACGAAACAAAATTAGTCAAAACCTTAGTAGCACAAGGATTAAAGCATCAAATTGTGGCGGCTACCCCGATCAAAAAGGACTTTATAGATATAGCTAAAGACTGTGATCTTAGTCAGATTGTACTTTTTAAAGGGCTTTCTGATCGCTTACTCTTTCTACGCGATCGGGAAATCTCTCAGATGAAAGAGTTTCAAGGAAAGACCATTGATGATCATATTCCTGACCACATTATTAACCGAATCCGTCAAAATGCCATTGATGAAATTGTTAACCATTTACGCTATGCAACTCAGGGAGCAGGATTAAGGGTAAAATTTGCGATCGAGGATGCCTCAAGGGCTGATTTTGACTTTTTGGTTGAGTGCTTGCGTACCTTCAGTCCTTATGTTGAAGACTGTTACCTCTCTGATACCGTTGGGGTTCTCAGTCCCGAAAAAAGTTATATTTGGGTTAACGATCTCTTGCAAAGTACCACAGGGGTCAATCTAGGAGTACACTACCATAATGATTTAGGCTTAGCTTTAGAAAATACCCTCCAATCAGTGATGGCAGGCGCGACCATCGTTTCGGGAACCTTTGGCGGCATTGGTGAGCGTTCAGGAAATGTTGCCATTGAACAGGTATTAAACGGCTTAAAAGTTCGCTTTGGCATTGAAGTCGAAGGCATTAACTATGAAGCGATCGCCCCAGTTCTGGATTATATGGAACAAAAAGGCATTCGTCCCGCCGCTCCTTACTCCCAACAAGCACAACGCCATGAATCTGGCATTCACGTCAATTCGTTGTTAGTAGATCCCAAAAGTTATGCCGTCTTGCCCCACAACACGATTGAAATTCTCTTTGGAAAATGGAGTGGTGCCAGCAATTTCCGTTATCTATTTGAAAAAGAACTCAATCATCCCCAACCCAAGGAACAATATGAGAAAATGCGCTCTGTGATCAAAACCTTAGCTGTAGAACAAGAACGATATTTTACCGCCGAGGAGGTGGTGGAGTTATGGAAAAATGGCATCTTTGAATAAATCATCCTATCGTATCGTTGCCATCCCAGGAGAAGGTATTGGGCCTGAAGTCGTCGAAGCGTCCTTAACCATTCTGCGCCAAGTTGCCCAACTTGAGGGATTTGCCTTAACTATAGACTATGGCTTGCTCGGTGGCATGGCCTTAGAAAAATTAGGTAGTACTTTTCCCCCAGAAACTAGCCAACAGTGTGAAGGGTCTGATGGCATTGTTTTTGGGGCAGTGAGTCAAGGGGGACTTCTAGAACTACGGAGGCACTTCGACTTTTTTATTAATCTGCGACCCATTCGCAGTTGCCCAGGTTTACTGCATACATCCAGTCTGCGACCTGAGAAAGTACAAAATCTCGATATTTTAATCGTTCGAGAATTGGTCAGTGGCATCTATTTTGGCCCAGCAGGTCGGGGTACGGATGAAAAGGGAGCCTACGGCTATCACACCATGTGGTATTACGATCAGGAAATTCGTCGTATTGCAAAGGTAGCCCTCCAAAAAGCCCAGGAACGTCGAGGTTTACTTACCGTTGCCCACAAAGAAAATGCCCTACCTCAGATTCCTTGGACTCGATTGGTACAAGAGGAAGCTACCAATTTTCCTGATGTGGTGGTGTCCCCAATGCTCGTTGATAACTTAGCCATGCAACTGGTTCTCAATCCTCAACAATTTGATGTGATTTTGGCAGGGAATATGTTTGGGGACATTCTCAGTGATATTGGTGGAGCGTTGGTGGGTTCCATTGGATTATTGGGATCGGCCAGTCTCAATAACCAGGGTTTGGGGATGTATGAAGCCATTCATGGAACTGCCCCAGATATTGCTGGCAAGGGTATTGCCAACCCCCTGGGTACTCTAGCGGGTTGTTTTTTGATGCTACAACAATGGGGAGAAATCAAGGCAGCCCAACGGATTCTCAAGGCCCAGGAGCGACTGTTAGGCAAAGGATACCGCACCGCCGATTTGTTCCCTCAAAACCACGAAACTTTGGTCAATACGGCTACCCTCGTTGACCTATTCCTTGAAGAAATTTCCCTTGAACAACCTACTGAATAATGAGTTTAATCCATGACTGATGCTAACAAAATCCTGTACCTGGGAAATGATATTAATACTGACGATATTATTCCCGCTAAAAGAGGGACTAATGATGATCCAGACCACTTAAAACAATATGCTTTAGAACACATCATTGGCGTGGGAGAACTACTACAATATGATGAGATCGAAGCAGGGAATAATTTTGGCTGTGGATCAAGTCGAGAAATTGCCCCCATTGCCCTAAAAGCGGCTGGCATCAAAAAAGTTAAAGCGCGATCGTTCGCCGAAATTTTCTATCGCAATAGTATTAATATTGGACTCTCCTTAGAAATTATTGGGGAGACGGAACAAAACCCTGTGGTAGAAGCGATCGCCACTGCTGGGGGATTAATGGCCTTTAATCAAAAGCGTCGTCAAGGCAAGGTTAAAATTCCGCCTAGTGTCACCCCTGCCCGTCCCATGACCAGGGTGGAAAAGATGTTAGCAAAAGCTTCGGGCAATGATTATGTGAAACCAGGGGAAGGGGTGTTTGCCAAGATTGATCTGGCTTTATCCCATGACGCGGTGGCTAGTTCGGTCGCGAAGGTATTTTATGACAATTATGGAAAAACCGCCCAATTATGGGATCCGCAACGGGTGGTATTAGTCGCTGATCACTTTATCCAAATTAATGACATTCGCCTTGATAACAAAGCCCCGGTTATGTATGAGCAGATGGTCAAATTTGCCCAAGCTCAAGGCTGTCATCTATTTGATCTGGTTTCCCCAGGGGAAGCGGCTGGTATCTGTCATGTTTTGTTGCCAGAAAAAGGATTTATTCGCCCTGGAATGATCATTGCAGGAACGGACTCCCATACCTGTACCTATGGAGCTTTAGGAGCCTTTTCCACAGGGGTAGGAACCACAGACATGGCCAATATTTTTGCAATGGGGGATATGTGGATACGAGTCCCGCCAACCCTGGTGTTTGAGTTATCGGGAACCCTTCCTCCTCAGATTAGTGCCAAGGATATTATCTTGTTTATTCTAGGCAAATTGGGCTGTGGGGGAGCCACCAGTAAAGTTATGGAATTTCGTGGCTCTATCATTGAACAATTGCCCTTAGATGAACGCCTGACCTTGGCTAATATGGCTATTGAATGTGGTGCTATGTGTGGTTTAATTGCGGCGGATGAGGTGACAAACCATTATGTTACCAGTCGCACACCAATTGGGTTTGAAGACGCGTGCGCGAAGCGTGCCTTTGGCATCGCTGACCCCGATGCCGAGTATGAGGCTGTTTATCAATTCGATCTGAGCCATTTGGAACCCCAGGTTGCCCGTCCCCCTAAACCAGATCAGGTAGTTAACATTAGTCAATTAGAAGATGTTCCCATCACCAAAGCTTTTATTGGCTCTTGTACTGGCGGAAAACTCTACGATCTCGCTCAAGCGGCGGCTGTATTAAAAGATCGTCGGGTTGCCCAGGGGGTAGATTTATTCGTAGTGCCAGCTTCAATGGAGGTACGTCAAAAAGCCGAAGAATTGGGCTATCTTGCTATTTTTGAAGAATCTGGGGCGCAACTGCTCAAATCTGGTTGTGGAGCTTGTATTAATTCAGGAAAGGGAGTATTAGACAAGGAAGAAACGGGAGTCTATGCCACCAATCGTAATTTTAAAGGACGTAGTGGCGACCCTACCGCTAAAAATTATTTGGCTTCCCCTAGAACTGTCGCAATTTCAGCTATTAAAGGAAAAATTACTGCCAATCTTGATTAATACTTTTCTGTTGACATCCTCTCCGCCGTAGAACTTGGAAGTGGTCTTTAATTCGAGGGTTGTATGATCGGGGCTTAACGAGAGAAAAGATTATCAAGCTGTTTCAAATTATTGACAGAATGATTACTTTACCTAATCCTTTACAAGAAAGTTTAGATTTTAAAATTCAACAATTTGAGGAGGAAAGAACTATTTCCTGTAATAATTCTTTTTCGTTAACTAAAGTTAGAGTCATTTTTGCTCCTAAATTAATGTGATGGTTTGAAGTTGTTTTTACCCATCCCTTATCGGCTAAATTCTTAGCCATTTTAAGATTTTAGGGTCTTTATCATAGTGATAGGTAAGTCCATCATTTCCCGTAATGGATTTTCCCCGACTGGCTAGGTTTCTAATACTACTGACGGAATAGTTGCTTAATTTCGTCATTTGTGCGTGGGAAAGTCCTTCTTCTGTCAGGATTGTTGTCGTTGGAGATTCAAGGAGGAGTTCCTCGGAAGAATTAATTTGAGGTTTCATTGCGGCTTGCTGATGAGGTGAATTTTCGACTCTAGCTTGGGAATTATCGCCAGGAACACTACTAATTTCTTCAGCTTTTTGTCGCCGATAGTCCTGAACTGTCAGCAGTTGCCAATGGGAATCCTCAGAAAGTTCTAAAACCCATTGATGATAGTTAAAGAGACTTTCCCGATGTCCGACACTAATAAAAGTTGTGTTAGTTTTTTGTAATTGCTGATATAAATTACCCTCATTTTTAAAGTCCAAAGCACTGGTGGCTTCATCTAGGATAGTAAAACTGGGACGGGTAATTAATACCCTAGCAAAAGCCAAACGTTGTTGCTCTCCTAGAGATAAAACGTTTTCCCAAGACTCTTCTGTATCAAAACCATTGATTCGATTTAACAGATTTTGGAGATTGACTTGTTGTAAAACTTCTCTTAATTCTGCCTCACTTTTTTCTTGATTGCGATTGGGATAAAGTAACTGTTCTCGCAAGGTTCCTAATATTATATAGGGACGTTGGGGCAGAAATAATACTTCTTCTAGGGGGGGGCGCACTAATCGGCCTGTTCCTGCATTCCATAAACCAGCGATCGCCCGAAGCAAGGAACTTTTACCCCGACCACTCGGCCCGACAATCAATAGACCTTGCCCAGGCTGAACAGAAAGGGAAAGGTTTTCAACAATTACCTGTTCATAATCGGGAGTTTGCAAAGTCACATTTTCAAAGGCAAAATGGTTTTCTTCGATGGTTTTAATCGTGCTTACATTTTCGGGTTGTTTAACGACTTCTTCTAGGGCTTGAGAAAATTCCGATAGACGTTCAACATAACTGCTAAATCGTCCCGAAGTCCCAAATTCACTGATTAATTCCCCTAGCGCACTAGCAAACAAATTAGCCGCTAAACAGGCTTGCCCGACCTGTCCGAAACTAATGCCATCACTATTCATATACAAAGGCCCTAGAATGACAAAGGTAAATACTTGGATCGCTGCCTGATAGCCCCGATTAAATATTTCTGTGCCTCTCTCCCAATCAATTTTATGTTTAGCACTGTTCAAAAGATTATTAAATCTACGCTGAATAATATTTAATTCTTGGGTTTCTCCATCAAAGAAAGCGATTGATTCCGCATGAGTCCGAACATGAGTTAGAGCATAATTGTAATTAGCTTTAAGTTCTAATTCTTCTTGGGTAATTTTATTTAAGGCTTGGTTTAGATAGATAGCAATGGCGTTACCGATGACTGTCCAAACGACTAAAAGAATGGCAACAAAAGGAGAAATGAACCAGAGAATTACTAAAAAAGTGATCATCTCTAGGACATTTTCTAGGCAAACCGTAAAAAAACTGAGGGCGTTACTGGTAATTGGCTCAATTTCCTGGGATAGGCGTTGATCTGGGTTATCTAAATCGGATTTAAAATTAATTTTGTAATAAGCGCGATCGCTGAAATATTTTGCTAGAATCCAGCTATTGAGCCATTCATACCAATCCAGAGCGATTCTTTTTCTGAGAAATTTAAGCAATCCAACCAAAAGTGTAACAAAGAGCAGTCCAACCGCGAAAACCACCAAAGTTTTGACAAATTTATCAAAATCATCCTTGGCAATGATGACATCAACTAAATAATTACTCACAAAACTATTCAAGGCATTTAAACCCACAACGGTTAGAATTATCCCGATTAATAAAATCAGCATTGCCCAAGATTTAATCACATCGGAAAAAGCTCTTCCCCCCGTTATAGTCGGATACCAATAGGGGGCTGCGATCGCCTTTACACTTGCCCAAAATTTGGTGACATTGGAGATAGGATTAGTTGTCGCTTGATCTTGAGAGACTTGGGGTGACATATTTTCAGCAATAAGGACAATTTTAGGTTGAATGCTCTTGAATTGGGCTAAACAGGCAAGATTGAAAAGATTTTAATCTAGTTCGAGTTTGACAACTTCTTGGCTCCCAGTTATCTTACTACGGGCGCATTATTCTGACAATCAATACCTAGTCCAGTTTTATCGAAAATTTGGGTTTCAAACCCGATCCTTAACTAGGGCCGCTTTTTAAAGATTGACAAAAAAAAGTTTTTGGGAATAGAATCAGCTAGAATGATCGGTTGACGCTGCCGACAGACTAGCCCATGCCAACGATGCCAGACCTTGCTAATCAGAAAATCGCTATCACAGCCACATTTACCAGTGAACCAGTGGAAGATTCTCTCTCCTATTGGCTCAAGGCAATGGGATTTCCTGATTCAATAGAATTCGCTCAGTACAATCAAATCTTTCAAGAATTACTCAATCCATCGAGTCTTTTAGCGACGAATCAAAATGGAGTTAATGTCGTTTTAGTGAGGTTTGAAGACTGGCAAGGAACTAAAAACCGTCTCCAACTAACCGTTGATGATTCTCTCAAAACACAATTGTTTGGTCAACGCTTACGTTATAGATTGCCAAATCACATAGAAATCGCCCACCTTAACCAGTACGAAACCGAGTATCTCTATCAAGAAATTTTTGTTGATCGCGTCTATTTAAGACATGGAATCGTCTTAAACGAGGACGACTGTATTATAGATGTCGGAGCGAATATTGGTCTATTCACCTTATTTGCTCAACAAAAATCCCCAAAAGGGACTATTTATGCCTTTGAACCAGCCCCCCATGCCTTTGATAAATTACAGATTAATGCCAAACTCTACTGCCCAAATACCCATCTTTTTAACTGTGGATTAGGGGGTGAACGCCGAGAAGAAACCTTTACTTTTTATCCTCGTTCCTCAGTTTTTTCAAGTTTTGCGGCTGATGCAGAGCAAGATGAAAAGGCGATTCGCTCAGTAATTATTAATATGCTCCAACGGGATCATTCTCTGGATGAGGAGTCATTAGAAAAACTAGCGGATGAATTTATTAAAGACAGATTAAAGGAAGAAACTTATCAAGTTCAACTGCGAACTCTTTCAGAAATTATTGAAGAATACAAGATTAAAAAAATAGATTTACTAAAACTAGATGCTGAAAAAAGTGAATTGGCAATTCTCCAAGGAATTAACAACCATCACTGGTCGTTGATTAAACAAATAGTTATGGAGGTGCATGACCAAGAAGGAAGTACACTTAAACAAGTCCTGCGCTTGCTTGAAGACAAAGGCTTTAGATTTGTTGTTGATGAAGAATCAATGCTTCATGGTTCAGGACTCTTTAACATTTATGCAACTCGTCTCAACCTAAATCACAATCCGCTATCACAAGAATGGGGACAAAATCTAGCCCAAATCGAGCAAACTGTTAAAGATTTTACCAATGCCTTAAAAACAGCGATAACGCGATCGCCAAATCCCTACCTGGTCTGCATTTGTCCCCCCTCTCCCACCGATGAGAAAGCGTTCAATGGGTTACATGAAAAATTACAAGAACAATTAGAAACAGAACTCCAGCAAAACCCTAGCATCTGTCTAATTAAAAGTCAAGAATTACTCAGAACCTATCCTGTGCAGGAGTATTATGATCCCTACGGAGACGAATTAGGACATATTCCCTATAATCTAACCTTTTTCACAGCTTTGGGGACAATATTAGCTAGAAAAATTTTAGCGTTGAAAAGCTCTCCCTACAAAGTGATTGCCCTGGACTGCGATAATACTTTGTGGAATGGAATTTGTGGAGAAGATGGAGTTAAAGGAGTCAAAATTGATGCTCCATTTCGAGCTTTACAAGAATTTATCATCGCCCAGCAAGCAACAGGAAAGTTAATCTGTTTATGTAGTAAGAATCAAGCCGATGATGTCTTTGCTGTCTTTGAACAACATCCCGATATGTTGCTTCAGCGAAATCATTTAGTCAATTGGCGTATTAACTGGCAAGAAAAATCTCAAAATTTGCAGTCTTTAGCCGAGGAATTGCAACTAGGGTTAGATAGTTTTATCTTTATTGATGATAACCCAATAGAGTGTGCTAAAGTTAGGGCTAACTGTCCCGAAGTTTTGACATTACAACTTCCTCAAGAGAGCGAAAAAATCCCCCAATTTTTAGATCATATTTGGGCTTTTGATCAACTTCAAACCACTCAAGAAGACCAACAAAGAACGAATCTTTATCAACAAAATATTCAGCGTCAGCGTTTGCAAGAAAATTCCCTTTCTTTTGAAGATTTTCTTGCCCAACTTAACTTAGAAATAGAGATTTCCCCCGTACAAAAGGAGGAATTGACGCGAGTTGCTCAACTCACTCAACGGACTAACCAATTTAACTTAACAACTATCCGACGCTCAGAATCCCAAATTAAACAACTTTGTAATTCAGGGGAATTGGACTGTCGGGGGGTTAAGGTAAAAGATCGCTTTGGGGACTATGGTTTAGTGGGTTTACTATTATTTACTGCCCAGGAAGATTCCCTAATTGTAGATACTTTTTTACTCAGTTGTCGGGTATTGGGTCGCGGTGTAGAACATCAAATGTTGGCTTATTTGGGAACGGTTGCCCAAGAAAAAAGATTAGCAAAAGTCGAGCTTTTTTATAAATCTACCCCGAAAAATAAACCGATCTGTGATTTTTTAACGGGTATTGAGAAAGGACTCCTGCAAGAAAAAAAAGATGGTGTTTTATTTGAGTTTTCTGCTCAAATTGCCTCTGAAACTATTTTTAGTCCCCGATCTAATGTAGATAGTTTAAACCAGAAGACGAAGATAAATTTAGAAGAAACAACTGCTAAATCAGATAGTTTAAGCTATCGAATCTTGAATTATCAATTCTTTGAAAATATTGCCCAAAATTTATACAATCCTGAACTCATTCTCCAAGAGATTGCTGGCCAACAACAGCGTCAACGTCAGTTAGATGGAGAGTTTGTGGCTCCTCGTACTCCTCTAGAAAAAGCAATCGCGTCTCTATTTATAGAAGTTCTTAAACTTGACCGAGTGGGGATAGATGATGACTTTTTTGAACTGGGAGGGGATTCAATTCGAGGCGCAATTCTGATTAATAAACTGCAAGCACAATTGAGCGAAATTATTCACTTTGTTATTTTATTCGACCAGAAAACTGTTAGGAGATTAGCCGCTTACCTAGAAGAACATTATCCAAAAGCCATTGCTAAAATACTGGGTAAAGCAATAACAGAAATTAACGATTTATCCCAAGAGCGAATTGATGAAGCTAAAGTGTTACAAATGCGCTCTTTAATTCCTGCTCTTACCAGCACAGTAGATGATGAAAGGGATGACAATAGCAAAAATCCACCAGCCATCTTTATCCTTTCTCCCTATCGTAGTGGTTCCACCTTACTCCGCGTCATCTTAGGAGGAAATCCACAGCTTTTTGCGCCTCCAGAATTAGAACTATTAGGGTTTAATACCCTTGGGGAACGAAAAGCTCAATTTTCTGGGCGTTACAACTTCTGGATGGAAGGAACGATTCGCACCATCATGGAAATTAAGGGGTGTAATGCGGAAGAAGCGATCGCCATTATGGAGGAATTAGAAGACAAAAATCTCACCAGCAAACAATTTTACCGTCTTCTACAGGAATGGTTGGGAGATAAAATCTTGATAGACAAAACCCCATCCTATTCCCTAGATTTAGAAACCCTCAAACGAGCAGAAAGAAATTTCCATAACCCGCTTTACATTCATCTAGTGCGTCATCCCTTAGCAACGATGCGCTCCTATGAAGAAGCTAGAGTAGAGCAAACTTTTCCCTATGAACATCCCTTCAAACGGCGAGAACTTGCGGAACTTGTTTGGCTAATTAGCCATCAAAATATTCTTGAATTTTTACAACAAGTTTCTCCACAACGTCAGTATCAAGTTAAATTTGAAGATATAGTTAAGCAGCCACAAAAGACAATAGAGAATTTATGCCAGTTTTTAGGAGTAGAATTTAATCCTGATATGCTGCAACCCTACAAAGAGAAAAAGCAGCGCATGACTGATGGCATTTATGCCGAATCTAGAATGATAGGAGATGTAAAATTTCACCAACATCAAAGCATTAATCCTGATACAGTTGATCAATGGAAAGATTACTACAATAGTGACTTTTTAGGCAATGTAACTTGGCAATTAGCAGAGTCTTTTAAATACCCGAACAATAACCATAATATTCCTCAAATTAGTCGAGAAAATCCAACTGAATCTCAGACTTTTCCCGTTTCTTTTGCTCAACAGCGACTATGGATTTTAGCCCAATTAGAACCAGATAGCCCTTTTTACAATATGTTTAAAGCGGTTCATCTTCAAGGGCGTATCAACCTAGAAATTTTAGAACGTAGCCTCAACGAAATTATTGATCGCCACGAAATTCTACGCACTAATTTTCAGGAAGTAGAAGCAACACCAGTACAGGTAATTGCTCCCCACGCCACGCTGAAAATCTCGGTTATAGACTTACAAGGATTATCAGAACAAGAACAGTCAGAACAATTGCAACTATTCGCAACTGAAGATCAATTACAACCTTTTGACCTGACGACGGGAATATTGTTAAGAGTCACCTTCGTGCAACTTAAATCAGAATCATCAGCTTTATTATTGACTATGCACCACATTATTAGTGATGGCTGGTCAATGGGAGTATTGATCAAAGAATTGTCCAGTTTATATCAAGGATTTTTGCTTGGTCATGCTTCTGTCCTCCCCAAATTACCCATTCAATATGCCGATTTTACGCTTTGGCAACGGCAATGGTTACAAGGAGAAAACCAAGGTTTTATAACTATTCAAAACCAAATTAATTACTGGAAACAACAGTTAGCAGCCGCCCCTCCTTTGCTAGAATTACCGACGGATAGACCCCGTCCTTCTGTACAAACCTTTCGAGGGGGTTGTCTTTCTTTCCAGATAGATGAAAGACTAACAGCCTCCCTAAAAGAACTCAGCCACAAATCAGCAACGACTTTATTTATGACCTTGATGGCGGCTTATGTTACTCTATTATTCCGCCACAGTGATCAGAATGATATCCTGATAGGAACACCGATCGCCAGTCGTAACTATCAAGAATTAGAAGGGCTAATTGGCTTTTTTGTTAATACCCTAGTGATGCGAACTCGCTTAGAAGGTAATCCCAGTTTTGAAGAATTATTGAAACAAGTGCGTTCCGTTTGCAGGAATGCCTATGCTAACCAAGACGTTCCTTTTGAACAAATTATCGAAACTTTGCAAATAGAGCGCAGTCTTAGTCATAGTCCTCTGTTTCAGGTGATGTTTGTCTTACAAAATGTGGCTATGGAGGAATTAGAAACTCCTGGGTTAAAAATTTCGCCTTTATCTTTAGATAATGTTAACGCCAAGTTTGATTTCGCCTTACAAATGTGGGAAATAAATACAGAAAAAGGAAACTCTCTCCAAGGATTTTGGCAATATAACATAGATTTATTTGATCAAGACAGAATTGCCCGCATGAGTGGTCATTTTCAGACTTTGTTAGAAGCAATTGTTGCTAATCCACAAGAACCAATCGGGACATTATCCTTACTAACAGAAAGGGAGCGTCATCAACTGTTAGTAGAATGGAATGATACTGGTAAAGCATATCCTGATGAAAAGTGCATTCATCAGCTATTTGAGGAACAAGTAGAACGGACTCCTAATCATGTGGCAGTGGTATTTGAAAATGAATCCTTAACTTATCGGGAATTAAATAATCGTGCTAATCAATTAGCCCATTATCTGTGTCAAAACTATCAGATTAAACCAGATACTTTAGTGGGAATTTGTGTCGAACGTTCTTTAGAAATGATAATAGGAATATTAGGCATTCTTAAAGCGGGTGGGGCTTATGTCCCTCTTGATCCCGAATATCCACCAGAACGCCTTCAGTTTATCTTAGAAGATTCTGGCATATTATTGTTACTCACTCAAGGTTTTCTTAAAGAAAAATTACTATTAACTAACCTAACAAATCTTAATCAAATATTGTATTTAGATGAACAAAGTTTTTCACTCTTGTTAACAGATAATCCCAGTTCTCAAACTAAAACTGATAGTTTAGCCTATGTGATTTATACTTCTGGTTCAACAGGAAAACCGAAAGGGGTGATGATTGAAAACAGAAGCATTGTTAATCTCGCTTTGGCTTGGAGTGACGTTTTTCAAATTCAAAACAATAGTCGTGTACTCCAGTTTGGTTCCCTAAGTTTCGATTTATCTATTGGTGAAATTGCCACTGCTTTAGCCGCAGGTGCTAGTTTGTATTTAGCCCAAAAAGAAACCCTATTACCTAGTCAAATATTGGTTGATTTCTTAACGGAGAACCAAATTTCTCACGCTTTTTTATCTCCTTCGGCTTTATCTGTTTTACCTCAAGCACCCTTACCTAATTTACAATCTCTAACCGTCGGTGGTGAAGCTTGTACCGCAAAATTAATAACTGAGTGGTCAAAAGGACGAAATTTCTTTAATGCTTACGGGCCAACGGAAACAACTGTTTGTGCGACTGTAGCGAGATTTACTAAGGACGAGGAGAAAGTTTCTATTGGTCGTCCTGTCTCTAATACTCAAATTTATATTTTAGACTCTTACTTACAGCCAGTTCCGATTGGTGTACCAGGAGAATTGCATATTGGGGGGGCAGGGTTAGCCAGAAGCTATCTTAACAGACCAGAATTAACACAAGAAAAATTCATTCCTAACCTATTCGATAAAGCAGAAGGAAGTAAATTATATAAAACGGGAGATTTAGCTCGTTATTTACCTGATGGCAATATTGAATATTTAGGACGCATTGACAATCAAGTAAAAATTCGCGGTTTCCGTATTGAGTTAGGAGAAATAGAAACATTATTAAACCAATATCCTCAGATCAAGGCATCTGTTGTTATTGTTCGTGAAGATATTCCAGGTCGTAAATCTTTAGTCGCTTATATTGTCCCAGCAAATCAAATAATCGCCTTAACTAGCGAATTGCGGCAATACCTAAAAGCCAAGCTACCAGATTATATGATTCCCAATGCTTTTGTTATCTTGGAAGCTTTACCCCTCACACAAAACGGAAAAATAGACCATCGCGCCTTACCTGCCCCTGAATTTAGTAGCGAACTCTCAGATAGATATGTAGCTCCTCGTACTTTCATTGAAGATACACTAGCAACCATTTGGGCGCAAGTTTTGAGAGTCAAGGAAGTTGGCATTGATGATAACTTTTTTGAACTTGGCGGCGATTCCATCCTCAGTATTTCAATTATTGCCAGAGCAAAACAAACTGGACTACAACTAACCGTTAAACAATTATTTGCCCATCAAACCATTGCCGAATTAGCCGCCGTGACGGGGACAAGTAAAGAATTTCAGATAGAACAAGGCTTCGTTACGGGTGAAATGCCCTTAACACCTATTCAACACTGTTTTTTTGAGCAAAACTTATGCCAATCACATCACTTTAATCAGTCCTATCTATTATCAGTGCCATCTAATTTCCAGTCGGAATACTTGGAACCAATATGGCAGGAATTGTTTAAACATCATGATGCACTGCGTTTAAGATTTACTCAATCTGGCGACAATTGGCAAGCAATTTACTCTGCTTCAATCGATCGCATCTCTGTTAATTTTATAGACTTATCAGCCCTCTCAGATAATGAGCAACAAACTGCGATCGCAACTAAGGTGGAATCTTTACAGGGCAGTTTAAATCTATCAAAAAATCTGGTACAAATTGCCTTTTTCGACTTGGGAGTAAACAAAAGAGCGCGATTATTAATTATCATCCATCATTTAGTGGTGGACGGTGTTTCCTGGCGAATTTTGTTAGAAGATTTGCAAACAGCTTACCAGCAATTAAGTCAAGGACAAAAAATAAAACTTCCCCCTAAAACCACTTCTTTCAAAGATTGGGCGCAACATCTGATAGAATATGCCCAGTCAGATCTCTTAAAGGCTGAATTAGCTTACTGGTTGAGAGCATCTCATACCTTAATTTCCCCTATTCCGATAGATTATTCAGGAGGAACTAACACAGTAAAATCTATCAGTACAGTATCAGTCTCATTAAATGAAACCCAAACTCAATTACTCCTTCAAGATGTTCCCAAAGCTTATCAAACTCAGATTAATGATGTCTTACTAACCGCTTTAGTGCTGGTTTTGAGCAAATGGACAAACACTGACTCCGTGCTTTTCAACTTAGAAGGTCATGGGCGAGAAGAGATTATTGAGGATGTAGATTTATCCCGCACCGTCGGTTGGTTTACCACAATGTTTCCAGTCATATTAAAAATCGAAACAATAGACCAAGAAAATCTCGGAAATGCGTTAAAATCTGTCAAGGAACAATTACGCGCAATTCCCCACAAAGGGATTGGCTACGGTTTGTTACGTTACCTACGTCGGGATCAAGAAATTGTGACCCAACTTGCAGCACTTTCCCAAGCAGAAATTAGCTTTAATTATCTGGGGCAATTCAGTCAAGTACTCAACCAAAACTCCCTGATACAACTCGCTAGTGAATCTAGTGGACTAGACCACAGTTTGGAAGGTCAACGTCCTCATCTCTTGAATATTAACGCGATCGTTATCAACGAACAATTGCAAATAGATTGGAAATACAGTACCCATGTCCATAAATCCACAACCATTGAGAAAATTGCCCAGGATTTTGTGGAAGTTTTACAAGAATTAATTGTTCATTGTACATCCCCTGACAATGGAGGTTATACTCCTACAGATTTTCCCTTACTAGAATTTAGTCAAACAGAACTCGATAAATTATTAGCAA
The DNA here is from genome assembly GCF_904830935.1 of Planktothrix agardhii. Taxonomy (NCBI): domain Bacteria; kingdom Bacillati; phylum Cyanobacteriota; class Cyanophyceae; order Oscillatoriales; family Microcoleaceae; genus Planktothrix; species Planktothrix agardhii. Next base: position 4,351,413 of record NZ_LR882952.1, on the reverse strand, counting down.
ATCTATGACATCAGCACCTAGCCAAATTAACAAACAAAATATTGAGGATATTTATCCCCTATCTCCCATGCAACAGGGAATGCTATTTCATAGTTTGTATGCTCCAGATTCAGGGATATATTTTCAGCAGATGATTTGCACCTTGAGGGGAAATTTGGAGGTAGCAGCCTTTGAACAAGCTTGGCAAAAAATAGTAGAAAAACATTCTATCTTCCGAACGGCATTTATTTGGGAATCTTTGAACAAACCTGTACAAGTGGTATATAAACAGGTAAAAATTACTGTTGAAAACGATGATTGGCAAGGGTTATCTGAGCAAGAACAGCAAGAGCAATTAAAGGTTTTTTTAGAGAGTGATCAACAGCATAGCCTACAATTATCTCAACCTCCTTTAATGCGCCTGCATCTGATCAAATTAGATAAAAATACCCATCAATTTGTTTTTAGTTCCCATCATTTATTGCTTGATGCTTGGTCACTTCCTTTGGTTTTCAATGACCTGTTAAACTTTTATGAAGCAATTTCTCAACGAGAAACTATTCGATATCAATCTCCTCTAAGCTATCGTCATTATATCGCTTGGCTACAGCAACAAGATCAAGAACTTGCTGAAAAATTCTGGAAACAAAAACTTCAAGGTTTTACCGCAGCAACTCCTTTGACAGTGGAAAAACTGTTACCTAAGACCGAAAATAGCAATATCAACTATGGTGAGCAACAAATTCAGTTAACCCTATCAGCAACAGAAGCACTCCAGTCTTTCGCACGACAAAATCGCTTAACCCTTAATAATTTAGTGCAGGCAACTTGGGGATTATTACTGTCTCGCTATAGCCAAGAAAACGATGTCGTTTTTGGTGTAACTGTCTCAGGTCGTCCGCCATCATTGGTTGGAGTTGAATCAATGGTGGGGCTATTTATCAACACATTGCCCATGCGAGTTCAAGTTTCAGCAGAAACTCAAGTGCTGGATTTATTAAAGGATTTACAAGCGCAGCAAATTGAGTGGGAACAATACTCTTATAGTTCATTGGCAGACATTCAGGGATGGAGTGATATTCCTCGCGGCACATCTTTATTTGAGAGTATTCTAGTCTTTGAAAGTAATACTTTGAAGACTGGACTTAAATCAAACCATGAGAGTTTGGAGCTAGATAATTTTCGGGGGGTTGAACGAACTAATTATCCCCTAACAGTTGTCGCTGTTCCTCGTCAACAAATGCTGGTGAGAATTAGCTATGATACTAACCGATTTGATGATGGCACAATTACTCGTCTATTGGGGCATTTTCAAACATTACTAGAGGGGATTATCTCCAATCCAGAAGCGCGAGTTTCCCAATTATCTCTGCTGACAAAATTTGAAAAACAACAGTTATTAGGTGATTGGAATAATATTCACGAAAATTATCTCCAGGATAAATGTATCCATCAGCTATTTGAGGAACAGGTTGAACGGACTCCTCATAATGTCGCGGTGGTATTTGAAAATAATTCTTTAACTTACCAGCAATTAAATACCCGTGCCAATCAATTAGCTCATTATCTACAAGAATTAGGCGTAAAACCTGATACTTTAGTGGGAATTTGTGTTGAACGTTCCTTAGAGATGATCGTGGGAATATTAGGCATTCTTAAAGCGGGTGGGGCTTATGTCCCTCTTGATCCTGAATATCCCCAGGAACGTCTAAACTTTATGTTAGAAGACTCTCAGGTGAAAGTATTAGTAACTCAAGCAAAATTAGTCGAGTCTATTCCTCAACATCAAGCACAACTTATCTGTTTAGATACGGACTGGGAAAAAATCGCTCAAAATATCACGTCAAACCCTGAAAGCGGAGTAAAACCCGATAATTTAACCTATATTATCTATACATCGGGTTCTACGGGTAAACCGAAAGGGGTTTTAGTCAATCACGCTAATGTCGTGCGACTGTTTGCGGCAACAGACTCCTGGTATCATTTTAATTACCAAGATGTCTGGACTCTATTCCATTCTTACGCTTTTGACTTTTCCGTGTGGGAAATGTGGGGGGCTTTACTCTATGGTGGACGACTGGTAATAGTCCCTTATTTAGTGACTCGTTCCCCCGAATCATTTTATGAGTTATTGTGCCAAGAAAAAGTAACGATTCTCAATCAAACCCCTACCGCTTTCCGCCAGTTAATTCAAGCTGAAGAATCCGTAAAAGGGGACATTTCCCCCTTATTAAGAGAGGTTGGGAAGGATTCAGTCACAGAGACCGATTTAAGTTTACGTTTGGTAATTTTTGGCGGAGAATCTTTAGAAATCAACAGTTTACAGCCTTGGTTTGACCGACACGGCGACCAACTTCCCCAATTAGTTAATATGTACGGAATTACGGAAACGACCGTCCATGTCACCTATCGCCTCTTAAGTATGGCTGATATTAATAGTACAGCCAGTGTCATTGGTCGTCCTCTTCCCGATTTACAGGTGTACTTACTCGATCAATATTTACAACCCGTACCCGTTGGGGTGCCTGGGGAAATGTATGTGGGCGGTGCAGGAGTGGCAAAAGGTTATCTCAATCGTCCTGAATTAACAACAGAAAGGTTTATTTCTAGTCCCTTTGAACATTCCAACAAATTGTATAAAACGGGAGATTTAGCTCGTTATTGGCCTAATGGAGAGTTAGAATATTTAGGGCGCATTGATAATCAAGTTAAGATTCGGGGATTCCGTATTGAATTAGGGGAAATTGAGGCATTATTGGCATCTCATCCCCAGATTTGGGAGACGGTGGTGCTAGTTTGGGATGATACGGCGGGGGATAAGCGTCTTGTCGCATATATCGTACCCCAGCCCGAAATAACAATCATAATTGACGAAATCCGCCAATTTCTGAAAGCTAAATTACCTGATTACATGGTTCCTAATGCTTTCGTTATCTTAGAAGCCTTACCCCTTACTACTAATGGTAAAATAGACCGTCGTGCTTTACCCCCACCAAATTTAGACATATCAGACAAATATGTTGCCCCTAGTACCCCTATTGAGGAGATATTGGTAAATATTTGGTCAGAAGTTCTAAAAGTAGAGAAAGTGGGCATAAATGATAACTTCTTTGAACTTGGAGGACATTCCTTACTGGCGACTCAATTAGTAGCACAGATTCGCGATCGCCTGAAAATTGAGCTTCCCCTACGTCAGTTATTCAACACAGCAACCCTAGCTGAATTAGCCCAAGGAATTGAACAGTTAAAACAGGAAAAATTACCCATCATTCCCGCTATTTTACCAAGAAAAAGAAAATGAATTTTGAAGAATTGCCCCTATCCTATGCTCAACAGCGTTTATGGTTCTTAGATCAATTAGAACCCAACAGTTCTTTTTATAATGTTCCCTTTGCCTTGCATTTAGAGGGAACACTCAAAATAGATGTCCTAGAAAAGAGTTTACAAGAAATTATTCAGCGTCACGAATCCCTCCGCACCAATTTCCTTACCCTTGACGGAAATCCTGTGCAGATAATCAAACCAGAAAGCAATTGGAAATTAACCATTATTAATGATAAGGAAAGCAAAAACTATCGAGAAGAGAATGCCCTCAAACAATGGCTAGAAATTCACAGCCATCAACCCTTTGATTTAGCGAATGAATCCCTCATTCGGGCTACCCTACTTGAGTTATCAGACACAGAAAATTTGTTGCTGATTTGTATGCACCATGTTGTCTCTGATGGTTGGTCAATGGGGGTATTTATTCAGGAATTGACAACTCTTTATAATGCCTATACTAAAGGTTTAAATCCTCTTTTAAAAGAGTTACCGATCCAGTATGCCGACTTTGCCCTCTGGCAGAGGGAGTATTTACAGGGAGAAATCCTGCAAAATCAGTTAAATTACTGGCAAAAACAGTTATCTGCCGCACCAGCCTTATTACATCTACCCAGCGATCGCCCCCGCCCCCCAGAACAACGTTTTGAGGGGGATAGAATCAGATGTATCCTTTCCCCAGAACTTAGTCAAGGGTTAAATAAGTTGAGTCGTGAAAAAGGTGTCACCTTATTTATGACCCTCTTGACTGCCTTTAATATCCTACTCAATCGCTACACGGGAGAAACGGATATTTTAGTTGGGACTCCCATTGCTAACCGTACTCGTAGTGAACTGGATGGGTTGATCGGCTTTTTTGTTAATACCTTGGTCTTAAGAACAGATTTAGCAGGAAATCCAAGTTTTAGCGAGACATTAAAACAGGTAAGAGAGACCGCAACCGATGCTTACGACCATCAAGATTTGCCGTTTGAAATGTTAGTGGAAGCCTTACAACCTGAAAGAAATATGAGTTATACTCCTTTATTTCAGGTAATGTTTGGGTTAGATAATGAAGTTCTAAATGAAATAGATTTAGAGGGGATAAAAGCCACCTCTCAGCCTTTGGAATTTAAAAAGGCTAAGTTTGATCTAAGTTTGTTTATACAAGTAAAAGAAGCTGGAATGACTGCACATTGGGAATATAATACTGACCTATTTAATGGTGAGACTATTGAAAGAATGAACGGTCATTTTCTGACTTTACTTGAGGGAATTATTGCTAATCCAGGTGAGCGAATTTCTCAATTACCTTTGTTAACTAAATCTGAACAACAACAGTTATTGATTGACTGGAATAATACTGAGGTAGATTACCCTACTGATAAGTGTATTTATCAGTTATTTGAGGAACAAGTTGAACGAACTCCTAATGCTGTAGCGGTGGTATTTGAAGAGCAAGAATTAACCTATAATGAGTTAAATTGTCGAGCTAATCAGTTAGCGCATTATTTACAATCTTTAGGTGTTAAACCTGATGAATTAGTGGGGATTTGTGTAGAACGTTCTTTAGAGATGATTGTCGGATTATTGGGGATATTAAAAGCGGGTGGGGCTTATGTTCCTCTTGACCCTGAATATCCCCAGGAACGTCTAAGCTTTATGTTAGAAGATGCTGGTTTGAAGGTATTGCTAACTCAACAAAAATTGATTGATAAATTATGTGAATCTCAAGCAAATATAAATATTGTTTGTGTAGATGCTGACTTGCCAGTAATTTTTAAAGAGGAGCAAAAGAATCTAATTACGACCATTAAATCTAGTAACCTAGCTTATGTAATTTACACCTCTGGTTCTACAGGAATACCCAAGGGAGTATTAGTTACCCATCAGGGATTACTAAATCTAGTATTCTGGCATCAAAACACCTTTGAAATTACGAACCTAGACAAAGCTACTCAGTTAGCTGGAACGGGATTTGATGCTGCTGTTTGGGAATTGTGGCCTTATTTAACTGCCGGAGCAAGTATTTATTTAGTCAAACCTGAAATCCTGACATCTCTAGTGGAATTACAAAAATGGTTAGCAGCGAAAAAAATAACCATCAGTTTTCTACCAACACCAATAGCCGAGCAATTATTATTGCTTGAATGGACAGAAATTAATGTTTCTTTGCGAACTCTCTTGACAGGGGGAGATAAGCTTAATCAATATCCGTCAAATTTCATTCCTTTTCAGGTGGTAAATAATTATGGCCCCACTGAAAACACAGTCGTTACAACTTCAGGGGTAGTAGTTTCTGGAGAAAAGCATGATAGTCTTTCACCCGCCATTGGTCGCCCAATATTTAACACACAAATCTACATTTTAGACTCCAATCTTCAACCAGTACCTGTAGGTATTCCAGGAGAATTACACATAGGTGGAGCAGGATTAGCAAGAGGTTATCTTAACCGTCCCGAATTAACACAAGAAAAATTTATTCCTAATCCTTTTAGTAATTCCCCAGATTCTCGTCTCTATAAAACGGGAGACTTAGCGCGTTATTTACCTGACGGTAATCTCGAATATTTAGGACGGATTGACAATCAAGTAAAAATTCGGGGTTTCCGCATTGAATTAGGAGAAATTGAAACTGTTCTCAGTCAGTACAGCGCAGTCAAAACCGCTATTGTTATGGCCAGGGAAGATGAGACAGAACAGAAACGTTTAGTTGCCTACGTTGTCTCCCAAGCAGAGGGGATTTCTGCCCAACAAGAGCAAAGTTTGCTTCCTGTTACGGAACTGCGGCAATTCCTGAAAGCTAAGTTACCAGAGTATATGGTTCCTAGTGCCTTTGTCATTTTGGAATCCCTACCCCTAACGTCTAATGGTAAAGTGGATCGCCGTGCCTTACCTGCTCCCGACTTCCAAAGCGAAGAACAATACGTCGCGCCGCGTAACCCCATTGAAGAGATTTTGGCTTCTATTTGGGTAAAAGTCCTAAAAGTTGAACAGGTAGGTATTCACGATAACTTCTTTGAGTTGGGCGGACATTCATTATTAGCAACTCAACTGATTTCGCGCATCCGTAAAGCTTTCAAGGTAGAAATGCCTTTACGGGAGTTGTTTGTTGCCCCGACCGTAGCCGCATTAGCTCAGGTTATCAAACGAGTTTCGGAACAGGAAGAACGAACGGAACTCCCTATTTTACCCAGGGAAAAAGATGCAGAATTACCTTTATCTTTTGCCCAGACTCGTCTTTGGTTTTTAGATCAATTTGAGTCCGATAGTTCTTTTTACAATATTCCCCTCGCTTTGCGTTTAGAGGGAAACCTTAATCAAGACGTTTTGATCCAGAGTTTAGAGGAAATTTGCGATCGCCATGAAGCCTTAAGGACTAACTTCATTAGCGTTGATGGTGTCGCTACTCAGGTTATACAAACGCAAACCCCCTGGACAGTGACCATCGTTGATTTACAACACTTATCTAGCAGTGAACAGGAAATTGCCTCCCAGGAGTTAATCCAAAACCAGGCCATTCAAGCCTTTGACTTAGCCCGTGACCCGTTAATCAGAGCAAACTTAGTCATCTTATCTGAGACAGAACATATTTTATTAGTCTGTATGCACCATATTGTCAGTGACGGCTGGTCAATGGGGGTCTTTCTTCAGGAATTAACCGACCTCTATAACGCATACATTCAAAATCAGCCCTCATCTTTAAAGCCGTTACCGATTCAGTACGGTGATTACACTCTTTGGCAAAAACAGTGGTTACAGGGAGATATTCTGCAACGTCAGTTAGATTACTGGCAAAAACAGTTAGCAGATGCTCCCGCGTTATTATCCCTGCCCACAGACCGACCTCGACCTGCTGTACAGAGTTTTGCTGGTGCCCATCTTCCCTTTACCCTTTCCTGGGAATTAAGCCAAAAACTCACCCAACTGACTCAAGAACAGGGTGTCACCTTGTTTATGACCCTGTTAACAGCTTTTGATATCTTACTTTATCGTTATACGGAACAGGAAGACATATTAATTGGAACGCCTATTACTAACCGTAATCGCAGTGAATTGGAAGGATTAATCGGCTTTTTTGTCAATACTTTAGTTTTACGAACTGACTTGTCAGGGAATCCTAGTTTTAATGAGTTATTAATTCGCGTTCGAGAAATGGCAATGGATGCTTATACTCATCAAGATTTGCCTTTTGAGATGTTAGTAGAAGTCTTACAACCAGAACGAGATTTAAGCCATGCTCCCCTCTTTCAAGTAGATTTTTTACTGCAAAATGAACCCCTATCCCAGTTAGAATTAATAGGATTAACCGCCAGTCCCTTGTTAACAGAAAGTGCAACGGCTAAGTTTGATTTAACCTTGGGAATGGAAAATACCGATAAAGGATTAAGGGGAGTATGGGAGTACAATACAGACCTGTTTGAGCGTAGCACCATTGAAAGATTGGCGGGGAATTTTGTGACATTGCTAGAAGCCATTGTTGCTAACCCTCAACAGCAAATTTCCCAACTACCCTTGTTAACAGAGGTAGAGTCACAACAATTATTAAAAGATTGGAATACCACAGAAAAAAATTATCCTTTCCATCAATGTGTTCATCATTTATTTGAAGAACAAGCAGAACGAACACCGAATGCCGTAGCAGTGGTATTTGAAGGTCTGGAATTAACCTATCAACAGTTAAATATTCAAGCCAATCAATTAGCCCATTACTTACAATCTCTGGGAGTGGGAGCAGAGATTTTGGTCGGCATTTATTTGGAGCGATCGCTGTTAGTAATTGTCGGATTATTAGCCGTTCTCAAAGCGGGGGGAGCTTATGTCCCTTTAGATCCCGATTATCCTCAGCAAAGATTATCCTACATGGCTGAAGATGCCAAAATTTCCCTACTGCTAACCCAACAAAGTTTGCTCAGTTCTTTACCTGTCGAAGATGTGGGGGTAATTGTATTAGATAAATCTGCCGAGAGCTTGACAGTTCAAAGTCTGGAAAATCCCGTCAGTGAAGTAGTACCAGAAAATTTACTCTGTGTATTATACACTTCTGGTTCAACGGGTAAACCGAAAGGAGTGATGTTAACCCACGAAGCCTTGGTTAACCATAGTTGGGGTATCAGTGAAATATTTGGTTTAACCGAAAGCGATCGCGTCTTACAGTTTGCATCCTTTGGTTTTGATGTGGCGGCGGAAGAAATTTTCCCCACCTGGCTAAAAGGTGGCACGGTAGTCTTAAGACCCTGGCAAATGTTCCCAACCTTGACAGATTTTGCCGATTTTATTGAACAAGAAAGCCTAACTCTCTTAAATATTACTCCCGCCTATTGGCATGAATGGGCGATCGCCGTTTCACAATCTTCTGCCACCGTGCCATCCAGTCTGCGGGTCGTAGCAGTGGGAGGAGATGCCGTTTTACCCGAAACCGTCAATATTTGGCGTGAATGGGTCGGAAAACGAGTTGAATGTATTAACGTCTATGGCCCCACAGAAGCCTCTGTAACCGCGATTGTCCATGATTTGCTGGATTCTCAGTCAGAAAAAATGAATTCGGTTCTGATTGGTCGTCCCATTGCCAACACCAAGGCTTATATATTGGATCAAAATCTGCAACCTGCACCCATTGGAGTTAAGGGAGAACTGCATCTCTGCGGTGTTCGTTTAGCGCGGGGTTATCTGAATCGTCCAGAATTGACGGCTGAAAAATTTATTGACAATCCCTTTGCTGCTGCACCTTTCAATCGTTTGTATAAGACGGGAGATTTAGCCCGTTATCTGCCGAATGGTAGCATTGAATGTTTTGGACGGATTGACAATCAGGTTAAAATTCGCGGTTTCCGTATCGAATTAGGAGAAATTGAGGCGATACTCAATCAACATCTTGATGTGCAGACATCCTGTGTGATTATTCGTGAAGACCTTCCAGGGCAAAAGTATTTAGTTGCCTACATCGTGATATCCTCTCATTATGAACGGATACCGATGATTAGTGAACTACGTCAGTTCCTGGCTGGTAATTTGCCTATGTACATGGTTCCTCAAGCTTTCGTTTTTCTGGAATCTTTACCCCTGACCACTAATCGCAAGGTCGATCGCCGCGCCTTACCTGCACCGAATTTAGAAGGCGATCGCCGCGATCAATATGTAGCACCCCGCAATGCGATCGAGGAGATGTTGCTGCAAATTTGGACAGAGGTACTAAAAGTAGGGCAAGTGGGAATTTATGATAACTTCTTTGAAATTGGGGGACATTCCTTACTGGCAACTCAATTGGTGTCCCGTATTCGTAGTTTATTTAAGATAGAACTCCCTTTGCGGAGCCTATTTGCGGCGGCGACGGTGGCGGAATTAGCCCATCTCATTGAACCATTACAGCAACAAAACCTAACCCTAACTGTCCCCCCGATTTTACCGAGAACTAAGGATACAGAACTACCTCTATCTTTTGCTCAACAGCGTTTATGGTTTTTAGACCAGTTGCAGCCCAATAGTGCCTTGTACAATATACCGATGGTATTGCGTTTACAAGGAAACCTCAACCAAGGAGCCTTAGAACAAAGTTTATGGTCAATTTGCGATCGCCATGAGGTATTACGGACTAATTTTGTCACCATTAATGGACAACCGACTCAGATTATTCAAACAACAAGGGAGACAATATCGGTCGTTGATTTACAAGATTTACCCATCCAGGAGCAAGCAGAAAAAACAGAGCAATTAAAGCAAAAACAAGCCACTCAACCCTTTGATTTAGCCAAAGAATCCTTAATCAGAATCACTTTATTGGTGCTATCGGAGACGGAACACCTCTTGTTAGTGTGTATGCACCACATCATCAGTGATGGTTGGTCAATAGAAGTATTTATTCACGAACTGACCAGCTTATACAATGCTTATGCTCAAAATCAGCCCGCAAATTTAGCTCCCTTACCGATTCAGTATGCAGATTTTGCAATTTGGCAAAGACAATGGTTACAAGGGGATGTACTGCAAACTCAATTAAATTACTGGCAAAATCAACTAGCCGATGCTCCTGCTTTATTATCTCTGCCCACAGACCACCCCCGACCTGCGGTGCAGAGTTTTGTCGGAGCCTATCAAGAATTTTCCCTGTCCCCCGCCCTCAGCCAAGCCTTGACTGAATTGAGCCGCCAACAAGGGGCGACATTATTTATGACGCTATTGGCCGCCTTTGATGCGTTGCTTTATCGTTATACAGGGCAAGGGGATATTTTAGTGGGAACTCCCATTGCTAACCGTAATCGCGGCGAAATTGAGGGTTTAATCGGCTTTTTTGTTAATACTTTAGTGATGCGGACGGATTTATCAGATAATCCGAGTTTTAGTCAGTTATTAACCCGTGTTCGGGAAGTGACAATGGATGCCTACGCGCATCAAGACTTACCCTTTGAAATGTTAGTCGAAGCGTTGCAACCGGAACGGGATTTGAGCCATACTCCCCTATTTCAAGTCGCTTTTGTCCTGCAAAATACACCCAAGTCTGAGATTGCAATGACGGGATTAACGGTGACAGATTTGCCACCGGAAAATACTACAGCTAAATTTGATTTAACCTTAGCTATGGTTAACACCGATGATGGCTTAAAAGGTGTCTGGGAATATAATACTGATTTGTTTGAGAGTAGCACTATTGAGCGATTATCAGGGCATTTTCTCAACTTATTAGGGGGAATTGTGGCTAATCCTCAAGCGCGGATTTCCCAATTACCCTTACTGACAGAAAGTGAGACTAATCAGTTATTAATTGAGTGGAACAATACTCAAGTTGATTATCCTGAGTATAAGTGTATTTATCAGTTATTTGAGGAACAGGTAAAACGCACACCCGACGCGGTAGCAGTGGTATGTTCAGAGCAAAAATTAACCTACAATGAATTAAATTGTCGTGCTAATCAATTAGCCCATTATTTGCGGAAATTAGGAGTAAAACCAGATGAATTAGTGGGGATTTGTCTAGAGCGTTCCTTAGACATGATTGTGGGATTATTGGCTATTCTTAAAGTCGGTGGAGCTTATGTTCCTATTGACCCAGATTATCCCCAAGAACGCATTAGCTTTATGCTCCAAGATACCCAGGTTAAAATAATATTAACCTGCGAATCTTTACAGAATTCCTTGCCAAATCATCAGACTATTGTTATCTGTTTAGACAAAGATTGGCAACAAATTAATCAGGCAAGTCTGGAGAATCTGAACAGCACAGTTTCTGCGGATAATTTAGCCTACGTTATTTATACTTCTGGTTCTACAGGAATACCCAAGGGTGTTATCGTCACTCATCAAGCAGTTAATCGACTGGTATTAAATACTAATTACATCCAGTTTACTCCTGATGACCGGGTTGTGCAAGCGTCTAATATTGCTTTTGATGCCGCTACTTTTGAAATTTGGGGGGCTTTACTTAACGGTGCTAAGATTATTATTATCGCTAAATCAGTTTTGCTCTCACCCCAAGAATTGGCACTAAGCTTAAAGGAAAATCAGATTAGTGTCTTATTTTTAACCACAGCATTTTTTAATCAGTTAGCCAATTTAGTTCCGCAAGCTTTTAGTAGCTTACGCTGCTTACTATTTGGGGGTGAAGCAGTTGAACCAAAATGGGTACAAGAGGTACTAGAAAAAGGTGCGCCACAACGGTTGCTTCATGTCTATGGGCCAACGGAAAATACAACGTTTTCTTCCTGGTATTTAGTGGAAAACGTAGCTTCTACAGCCACAACTATTCCCATTGGTAAAGCGATTGCCAATACCCAAATCTATTTGCTGGATAAAAATCTCCAACCTGTCCCGATTGGTGTAGTAGGAGAATTACATATTGGTGGTATGGGATTAGCTAAAGGTTATCTTAACCGTCCCGAATTAACCCAAGAAAAATTTATTCCTAATCCTTTTGAGAAGGATGAAGTGATCCCCCCAACCCCCCTTAATAAGGATGGCAATGAGCCGTCAAAATTATATAAAACGGGAGACTTAGCCCGTTATTTACCTGATGGTAATATTGAATACTTAGGACGCATTGATAATCAAGTTAAGATTCGGGGATTCCGTATTGAATTGGGAGAAATCGAAGCCTTACTCAACCAAAATGAAGATGTACAGTCGGCTTGTGTGATTGCTCGTGAAGATAACCCAGGAGATAAACGCCTAGTTGCTTACCTTGTACCCCAACCTGAAATAATCCTGACAATTGACGAAATACGGCAATTTTTGAAAGCTAAGTTACCTGATTACATGGTTCCTAATGCTTTCGTTATCTTAGAAGCCTTACCCCTTACTCCCAATGGCAAAATAGACCGCCGCGCCTTACCCGTTCCCGATTTACAGAGCCAAGGTGAATATATAGCTCCCCGTAACCCCATTGAAGAAAAACTAGCGCAGATTTGGGGTGAGGTACTGAAATTAGAACGAGTCAGTATTGAGGATAATTTCTTTGAATTAGGGGGACATTCCCTCTTAGCTACCCAGGTTATCTCTCGCTGTCAGCAAGCCTTTCAAATTGCGTTACCCCTACGTTATCTGTTTGAATCGCCAACCATTGCCCAGTTAAGTGCGGTGATTTTAAAAGAACTGCAAACTGGCTCAGGGCTAAAACTTCCAGCAATAGTACCCCTTAACCGACAGGATGACATTCCTCTCTCCTGGGCTCAGGAGCGCCTCTGGTTTGTCAATCAGTTAGAAGGAGAAAGTGGAGCCTACACCATTGATCTAACAATGCGTTTGCTAGGAAATCTCAATGTTAAAGCCCTAGAAAAAGCTTTTCAGGCAATTATTCAACGCCATGAACCTTTACGGACTCAGTTTAAACTCAAGGATAATAAACCGATTCAAGCGATCGCCTCTAGCATCAACTTTACGTTACCCGTAGTACAAAGCCAGCCCCTGCAAGTAGAGCAACTGTTGACAGAAGCGGCCTCCGAACCCTTTGATTTAGCCAATGGTTCAGTATTACGGGTCAAACTCTGGCAAGTCGGGGCGGATGAATATGTACTGTTATTAGCGATTCACCATATTGCGGCGGATGGTTGGTCACTAGGGGTTTTAATTGATGAATTATCAGCCTATTATCGCAGTTTCAGCACAGGAACGAAGGCAGATTTACCGACTTTACCGATACAGTATGCAGACTTCGCCCTGTGGCAGCGTCAATGGTTAACCAATGAAGTATTAGAACGGCAATTAAGCTACTGGAAACAACAGTTAAAGGGAATTCCCCTACTGCACCAACTCAAGGGCGATCGCCCCCGTCCAGCCATACAAACCTTTCGTGGTGGTACGGAAAAACTACAACTCGACAGTAAACTAACGCAACAGCTTAAAAAACTCAGCCAAGAGTCTGGTAGTACCCTATTTATGACCTTACTGGCAGGTTTTGCCGTATTACTGTCTCGCTATAGTGGACAAACCGATTTAGTCATTGGTTCGCCGATCGCCAACCGTAACCGCACCGAAATCGAAAAATTAATTGGCTTTTTTGTCAATAGCCTAGTATTAAGATTTGATTTGTCCCAAGAACCGACCTTTGAGGATTTTCTAGCACAAGTTAAACAAACGACTCAAAACGCCTACGACCATCAGGATTTACCCTTCGAGATGTTGGTCGAAGAATTACAAATTGAGCGGCATTTAGACCGTAATCCTTTAATACAGATAGTTTTTGCCCTTCAGAATGCTCCTAGCTCTCCCTGGGACTTTCCTGATGTAAAAATTGAGGATATGCAATCAGGACTTGATTCGGTGCGGGTTGACCTAGAGCTTTATCTGTGGGATGTCCCCGAAGGATTGGGTGGTTTTTGCTCCTATAACAAGGATTTATTTGATGCGGAAACTATTGCCCGCATGATGACTCATTTCAAAACGTTGTTAGCAGCAATTGTAGAAAATCCACAGCAACCAGTAGCCTTACTTCCCTTATTAACCCCCCCAGAACATCAACTATTAAAAGAGTGGAATGAGACAAAAACCGATTACTCCTACAACAAATGTATTCATCAATTGATTGAAGAACAGGCAGAACGCACCCCCGACGCGATCGCCGTAGTCTTTGAAAATCAACAATTGACCTATGCACAATTAAATAATCGAGCCAACCAATTGGCGCACTATTTACGCTCTCTAGGCGTAGAAACGGAGGTAATAGTCGGTTTATGTGTCGAACGCTCCCTAGAGATGATTGTCACCTTAATAGGCATTCTTAAAGCAGGTGGGGCCTATCTACCCCTTGACCCCGAATATCCCCAAGCACGCCTACAGTTTATGCTAGAGGATAGCCAAATCCCCTTACTGCTCACCCAACATTCACTAATTGATAAACTCCCCAACCATCAAGGCCAAACACTCTTTTTAGAGGAAATTTGGGAAAAAACTGCCCAACCTAGCCAGGATAACCTGACGGCAAAAGTAACCCCCTCTAATTTGGCCAACGTGATTTATACCTCTGGTTCTACGGGTAAACCCAAAGGCGTGATGGTAGAACATAAAGGATTGTGCAATCTCGCTCAAGCTCAAATTGAAACCCTTGGTGTGCATCCCTCAAGTCGAGTGCTTCAGTTTGCTTCCTTTAGTTTTGATGCTTGTATTTGGGAAATTTTGATGGCTTTGGGAGCAGGAGCGACACTTTATTTGGGAACCAAAGAAGCGTTAATGCCTGGTTTACCCTTAATGGAGCGATTACGGGATCATGCCATCACCCACATTACGTTACCACCTTCGGCATTAGCGGTTCTACCCTGGGAAAATCTCCCCTCTTTACAAACTATCATTGTTGCAGGGGAAGCCTGTTCTCCTGAGTTGGTGAAAAAATGGTCACAAGGACGAAATTTCTTTAATGGTTATGGCCCAACGGAGGGGAGTGTTTGTACCGCGATCGCAAAATGTACGCCTTTTGACGAAAAAATAACCATTGGTCGCCCCATTCCCAATGTGCAGGTTTATATTTTAGACCCTCATTTACAAGCAGTTCCTATCGGAGTACCAGGGGAATTACATATTGGCGGTGCGGGTTTAGCCAGGGGTTATCTGAATCGCCCAGAATTGACCGCCGAGAAGTTTATCTCTAACCCGTTTGTCTCCCTTGATCCCCCCCTAACCCCCCTTGATAAGGGGGGAGAGCAGCCGTCAAAATTATATAAAACGGGAGATTTAGCCCGTTATTTACCCGATGGTCAGATTGAATACCTGGGACGGATTGACAACCAAGTTAAAGTGCGGGGTTTCCGTATCGAGTTAGGGGAAATTGAAGCCGTTTTGGGCCAACATCCCTTAGTACAAGAGGCGATTGTGATTGCCCGTGCTGACCATGCAAGTGATCATGATCATGACAAGCTTAATACTAATTTAGTAGGGTATTTGGTTCCTGCTCTCAAGGGTGAAGTTTTACCCGAACAGCTTGCCCAATGGCAGAGTGAATATGTGAGTGATTGGCAAACGATTTATGAAGATTCCTATCGTCAATCCCAATCTACAACCGATGACCCCACCTTTAATATTAGTGGTTGGAATAGTAGTTATACGGGGCAAGCGATGACCGCCGCAGAAATGCGAGAATGGGTTGAGAATACCGTGAGCCGAATTCTTGCAGGAAAACCGCAACGAGTGTTAGAAATTGGTTGCGGAAGTGGATTATTGCTGTTTCCTGTGGCTAAACATTGTCAGGAATATTGGGGAGCCGATTATTCCTCTGCCACCATTGACAACCTGGAACGGTTATGCGGCACAATTGAGGGTTTAGCGGGAAAAGTAAGATTATTCCACCGAACAGCCGATAATTTGGCAGGGATTCCCCAAGCAGCTTTTGATACGGTGGTTATTAACTCCGTTGTCCAGTATTTCCCTAGTGTGGATTATCTGTTACAGGTTCTCGAAGGGATCATGAAGGCGATCGCGGCTCAGGGAAAGATTTTCCTGGGTGATATCCGTAGTCTGCCCTTACTAGAGCCATACCATGCTGCCGTACAGTTAGCTCGCGCTGAAACGGACAAAACCCTTGAACAATGGCAAAAGCAGGTGAATCAGAGTGTCGCCACCGAAGAAGAATTGCTAATTGAGCCTCAGTTTTTTATCGCTCTCAAACAACGTTTTCCTCAAATTTCTTGGGTAGAGATCGTACCCAAACGGGGTCAGGCTGACAATGAGTTAACCCAATTCCGCTATGATGTGACCTTATATTTGGGTAATGATGTTCAAAAAACGGTTATTCCTTGGTTAAATTGGCAACGAGATGAGTTTTCCTTAGCAAAACTGCAAGATCAACTGAAACTGGAACAGCCAGAATGGTTAGGCATCAGGGATGTCCCCAATCAACGAGTACAAGAAGCCCTACAAATTTTAGACTGGTTAGAAAATCCGCCGGTCGTTTCGACGGTGGGAGAATTGCGGCAATTGTTAAAAGAAAAGCCAAGGATGGGGATTAATCCTGAGCAAATGTGGCAACTGGGAGAAAAATTCGGCTACACCGTTCACCTCAGTTGGTGGGAAGGAAGTCAAGACGGTTCCTTTGATCTGGTTTTCCATCGCCAGAGTTCAATCCTAGAATCTGCAATGAGCGCAGTTGATAGCCAACCATACCCCAGTTTTTGGGACAATGAGACAGTTATTCCTAAATCCTGGACTGATTACACGAATAATCCTCTGTACGGCAAGTTAGTCCAGAAGCTAGTACCGCAGGTGCGAGAATTTGTTCAACAAAAGCTACCCAGTTATATGGTTCCCCAGGCTTTTGTCCTGCTCAATGCTCTACCTCTGACTCCCAATGGCAAGATAGATCGGCGGGCCTTACCGACACCTGATACAGCTACGCGCAATCTAGCCACGAGCTTTTTGGCACCGCGTACCCCCATTGAAAGCCAAATGGGCCAAATTTGGAGTGAAGTTTTGGGATTGGAGCGGATTGGTATTAAGGATAATTTCTTTGAACTTGGAGGACATTCTTTGTTAGCGACTCAGGTTATCTCCCGTTCCCGCGATCTTTTCTCAGTGGAATTGTCTTTGCAAAATTTGCTAGAATACCCAACCGTCGCTAATTTAGCCCAAATTATTGAACTTCTTGTCGTTGCACAGCAGGGACAACCAGCGATTACTGAAAGCTTAGACGATTATGAGGAAGGTGAATTATGAAAACAGTCGAATTTTTATCTTATTTGAAGGGTTTAAATATTAAACTGTGGCTTGAGGAAGAAAAACTCCGTTATCAAGCTCCCAAAGGAGCCATGACGACGGAAATTAAAGCGGCGATCGCGGCTCAAAAAACTGAAATTCTGGACTTTTTAAAAGCAGCACAAATCCCTACTAATACTGTTGAGTTAGAGATTATTCCTGTGTCACGGGATCAGGATTTACCCCTCTCTTTTGCTCAACAGCGACTCTGGTTTCTACACCAACTTTCCCCCGATAGTCATTCCTATAATTTGTTGGAAGCTCTACGGTTAGAAGGAAACCTGAATCTGTTTGCTTTAGAACAGAGCCTCAGCGAACTGATTCGCCGTCACGAAGTTTTAAGAACCACTTTTCCGATGGTAGAAGGGCAACCCATTCAGCGCATTGCTCCCCCTTCCCCCGTTAGTTTACCTCTTGAAGATTTACAGGTTTTATCAACAGAAAAACAAACAGAACGTCTGCGGGAAATTGCGATCGCCCTCTCCTTAAAACCCTTCGATCTGGCGGGGGAACCTTTGGCACAATTTACTTTGTTTAAACTCAGTTCCCAAGAGTATGTATTGCTGTTGAAGATGCACCATATTATTTACGATGGTTGGTCTTTGAGCATCTTTTTCGGTGAATTATCTCAACTTTATGCGGCTTTTGTCCAGGGTTTGCCTTCCCCTCTCGCTGAATTATCTATCCAGTACGCCGATTTTTCTGTGTGGCAACGTCAATGGCTCACAGGTGAAGTCTTGGAGCGTCAACTTAATTACTGGCGAGAACAGTTGACAGATGCGCCGACTATCTTAGAACTGCCGACGGATTATCCCCGTCCCCCCATTCCTAGTTTCCGAGGTGATGGGGCGGTTTTTCGACTAGATCGAGGCTTAACCCAACGTCTTAAACAGTTAAGCCAGGAGTCAGGAGCAACCCTATTTATGACTTTACTGGCGGCTTTTTTTGTTCTAATTTCTCGTTATAGTGGTCAATTAGATGTATTGGTGGGTTCTCCGATCGCTAATCGCAATAGTTCCGCGATCGAGAAATTGATGGGCTTTTTTGCGAATACGTTGGCTTTAAGGGGCGATCTATCGGGAAATCCCAGTTTTCTGGTGTTATTAGAACGAGTAAAGCAAACGACCCTATCAGCCTATGCTCATCAAGATTTGCCCTTTGAAATGTTAGTAGAAAGGTTACAATTAGACCGTGATTTAAGCCGTAATCCTTTGGTACAGGTGATGTTTTCTCTGCAAAATACTCCCCAGTCGGAGGGCAGTTTGTCGGGCTTAAAAATAGAGAATTTGCCTTTACCGATTGATACTAAGGCTCGATTTGATTTAGAAGTCAATTTTTGGGAAGTTTCTGATAGTTTAGAGGCGGCTTGGTGCTACAGCACGGATTTATTTACTGCTGGCACTATTACCCAAATGGGTCAACATTTTCAAAATCTCTTAACCGCGATCGCCGCTGATCCCAGCCTGGTAATTTTTGAATTACCGATGTTGAGTGATGCAGAATGTCATCAACTATTGGTATCCTGGAACGAAACTCAAACAGATTATCCCCAGGATAAATGTATTCATCAATTATTTGAAGAACAGGTAAAACACAACCCCGACTCTGTAGCAGTAGTTTTTGAAGGTCAACAATTAACCTATTCAGAATTAAATAGTCGTGCTAATCAATTAGCCCATTACCTAAAATCTTTAGGGGTAGAAACTGACGAGCTAGTGGCGATTTGTATAGAACGTTCTTTAGAAATGATTGTGGGATTGTTGGGGATATTAAAAGCAGGAGGTGCTTATGTTCCCATTGACCCAGATTATCCCCTGGAACGCATTAGCTTCATGCTCCAAGACACTCAGGTTAAAATACTGTTAACTCAGCAATCTTTGCTTCCTTCCCTGCCGAATCATCAGGCTATTATTGTCTGTTTAGACAAAGATTGGAAACAAATTAATCAAGAGAATCTTAACAGCGCGGTTTCTGCGGATAATTTAGCATACATCATTTATACTTCTGGTTCTACGGGAACTCCCAAGGGGGTTGTCGTCACTCATCAAGCAGTTAATCGCCTGATATTAAATACCAATTACATCCAGTTCACTCCTGATGACTGCGTTGTTCAGGCTTCCAATATTGCTTTTGATGCTGCCACCTTTGAAATTTGGGGGGCTTTGCTTAACGGGGCTAAGATTATTATTCTCCCTAAATCAGTTTTGCTCTCACCCCAAGAGTTTGCCCTAAGTTTAAAGGAAAACCAGATTAGTGTCTTATTTTTAACGACAGCCCTATTCAATCAGTTAGCCAATTTAGTTCCGCAAGCTTTTAATAATTTACGATGCTTACTTTTTGGGGGTGAAGCAGTTGATCCTAAATGGGTACAAGAGGTACGATCGAAAGGTGCGCCGCAACGGTTGCTTCATGTCTATGGGCCAACGGAAAATACGACGTTTTCTTCTTGGTATTTAGTGGAGAACTTACCTTCTACAGCGACAACTATTCCCATTGGTAAGGCGATCGCAAATACCCAAATCTATTTGCTAGATAAAAACCTGCAACCCGTTCCCGTTGGTGTAGTAGGAGAATTACATATTGGTGGTGCAGGATTAGCCAGAGGTTATCTTAACCGTCCCGAATTAACACAAGAAAAATTTATTCCTAATCCTTTTAGTAATTACCCAGATTCTCGTCTTTATAAAACGGGAGATTTAGCTCGCTATTTGCCTGATGGTAATATTGAATATATCGGGCGGATTGACAATCAGGTGAAAATTCGCGGTTTTCGCGTTGAATTGGGGGAAATTGAGGCTGTAATCAGTCAAAATGAAGATATACAGTCGGTTTGTGTGATTGTTCGTGAAGACAATCCAGGAGACAAGCGGTTAGTTGCTTACATTGTGCCAAAGCTAGGGGTGACAATGACAAGCGAAGATTTCCGTCAGTTCCTGACCCATAAATTGCCTGGCTACATGGTTCCGAGTGCTTTTGTGATGCTGGAATTTTTGCCCTTAACAGCTAACGGAAAAATTGATCGCCGTGCGTTAAAGGCTCCTAGTAACACCAGTGATTCAGACAGATTCATTGAGGCGCGTAGTCAGCTAGAATTAAGCCTAGTACAAATCTGGTCAAAAGTTTTAAAAATTGACAAAATTGGCGTTCGGGATAACTTTTTTGACCTTGGTGGTCACTCCCTTTTGGCTCCCTATTTAACGACCCAAATTAAGGAACAGTTTGGCAAAGAAATTGCCTTAACAGCACTGTTTCAAAACCCCACTATTGAACAATTAGCAACCATTATCCAAAGCGATTCAGATAACTCTAGTGAGTCTTGTTTAGTCCCCATTCAACCCAATGGTTCCAAGCCGCCTTTCTTCTGTGTTCCAGGGGCGGGAGGACGACCCTTTTATTTTTACCATCTAGGACGTTATTTAGGAAAAGATCAGCCTTTTTATAGTTTTGAAAATGATCTCTATCAACAGTTTGGAGCAATTACTCAGATTGAGGCGATCGCTAGTATTTATATTCAAGCCATGCAAGATTTACAGCCCCAAGGCCCTTACTTTTTAGGGGGACATTCCTATGGGGGAAATGTGGTTTTTGAAATGGCTCAACAGTTAGTTCAGCAGGGTCAAAAAGTGGCATTACTAGCCATAATTGATTCCTCAGCCCCAACTTATAAAGATAAGCAAATGTTGCTTGATTATATCAATTGGGATCATGCGAGATGGTTAGCGGAAGTGAGCAAAGGTATAGAAGTTTATTTAGATAAAACTGTAGATATTTCCTATAAAACCCTTCAATCCTTGACTGTGGAGGAACAATTAAAATACGTTTTAAACTTTTTTAAAATGGCGAATATGCTTCCTCCTAATGCGAAAACTACACAACTTGAAAATATTGTACAAGCCTATAAAACTAGCTGTTTATGTTTAGTTGATTATCTCCCTAAACAAATTTATCCCAACAAAATTACGATTCTACGCGCTAACGAGGATTTACCCGATGATCCCAATCGTGATTTAGTGGCTGAGTGTTCCGAGGATTTATCCCTCGGCTGGAGTGAGTTTTCTTCGGAAGCAGTGGATATTCATTATGTGTTAGGTAATCATATCACAATTATGGCGGAACCCCATGTTCAAGTGTTAGCCGAACAGTTAAAAGTTTGCATCAATGCCAAATATTCAAACCCACATTCCGCAGATAGGGGTCAAATTTTCCACTAATTCTAAAAAATAGGAACCCATTCCAATTTTTCGGTGAACTTCCGAGGCTTTACTATCAAATTATATAGCTAGTTTACCGCTATTTAACTAAACATAAATAATTGCTATTTATTCACTAAGTTTTATCTTCAATTAGATTTGCTTAAATATCTGCGAAATGTGGGTTACTAATTATAGGAAAAACCAAAGAGTGACAGAAGAGGGATATACAAGATGAACCTGTGCTACAATATTCAAAATAATCAATTTGACAATGGGGAATCAAAACCATAAAAAAGCAATTCGTAGTTTGCAAAGGAGAATTGCTGAACATGAAGATAAAATCAACAAGGAGTTACAAAAGGATTATCCTGATCAGGGATTAATTAAACATTGGCAAACAGAAATCCGCGCTTTTGAGAAAGGAGTTCAACAAGCACTAAAACGACTTAGGAGGTTATAATGCAAATTAGCGATCGCAAATCTTTTATTAAAAGTTCAACCTTGGAAACCTTGTTAACGGAGTTGGGCGAAGAATGTCAAATAGTCATTCAGCTTTTAGATAAAATTAAAACAGGAAACCAATTAAACAATAGTGAAAAGGGGGATAGTTTAGCCGAATTATTGACAGCAATGATTCATCTACAAACCCATTGTGGCGAAGATTTGCAAACTTTAATTGCTGAAGAATTAGAACAGTTGCCTGATTCTGAATTGTTAGAATAATATTGTTAATGATCAAGTTATCCCCCTGTAGGGGCGAGGCGCGCCTCTCCTCGCAGGAGAGGGGTTGGGGGAGAGGTCACACAGTTTTTCTTAGAGAATGAAACAGCCCTGCCCGGTTTCTAAGCCTAAAAATCATCCTCAAGACTGAGATAAATAGGGCGAGATTATGTTAGTATTTTACCATGTAAATAAAGTCTAAAAATAATTTAATGGATCAGCACTATGGCAACTAAAAAGCGTTATATCCCTTCCGAAGAATATCGTCAAATGTTAGTCCGTGATGGCGATCGCCGTTTTAAAGAATGGCATGACAAATTCTTGAAATATCAACAGCTATTTCTGGCAGATATGAACAAACGCAAAGTAGGATGATTTTTAGTCGAATTATTATTCTCGTAATAGTTTTATTGAATAATAATAACTTGTCTTGCGGGAAAAAAGGTTATCTGAAATTACTAAATTATCCCTCCTAATTTCCCCTTTTTAATGGGGTTAGGGGGGATCATCTTTAGCGGTTATAATTCCATTTAATATTGGTTTGGTGCGTAAGCGAACCGCACGCACCCTACGGGGTTAATGGAGGTAGGTATAACGCCGCAAACTGCGTTCGTAGTTTTGTAATAGCAGTTGAGATTCTTCTAAACTAATCCGTTTTTGTTCTAACGCCTGTTCGGTTTGGCGACGAATACTTTCAATTAAATCCTCTGTATCATACTGAACATAACCCAAAACTTCCTGCATAGTATCTCCCTTAATCACCGCTTCAATTTGATATCCTTGAGGAGTAAGTTTAATATGAACTACATTCGTATCCCCAAATAAATTATGCAGATTTCCCATAATTTCTTGGTAAGCACCCGCTAAAAACATTCCCAAATAATAGGGTTGTTTTTGATTGGGATTTTGAGATAAATCTTCACTCTGTTCTAAAGAATGTAATTCTAAAACATATTTCACATCTCGTAAATCAATAAACTGATCAATTTTGCCATCACTATCACAGGTTAAATCCGCTAAAGTTGCCCGTTTTGTCGGTTCTTCATCTAATCTATGAATCGGCATAATTGGGAATAATTGATCAATTGCCCAGGTATCGGGGGCAGATTTGAACACCGAAAGATTGACATAATAAATCGAAGCCATAATCTTTTCTAAGTCTTCTAATTCATCGGGAATATAATCGGAATTTCTGACAATTTCTAAGATTTTCCGACAACAAGCCCAATGAATTTTTTCAGCTTTGGCGCGATCGCTTAAACTTAAATAACCAAATCCAAATAAACTAATTGCTTCCCCTTTAAATTGGGTAGCATCGTGATAGGCTTCTTGGTAGTTATCTTGATTAATAGATTGATAAGTGTTATCCAAATTCCTTAAAATTAGATGATCTTTTTCGGTAATCACCGGGGGTTCATCTATGGGAATATCACTACTCCCTAACACATCAAATACTAACACCGATTGATGGGAAGCGATCGCCCGTCCACTTTCACTAATTAATGTGGGAACTGGTAATTTTCGCTCCTCACAAGCCTCCTTAACCTCGGCAACAACATCATTAGCATAATTCTGCATATTGTAGTTTTTAGAGGCGTGGAAATTGGTTTTAGACCCGTCATAATCGACACCTAAACCGCCCCCCACATCCAAATATTTCATATTTGCTCCTAGTTTCGCCAATTCCACATAAATTTGACTAGCTTCTTGCAGGGCATCTTTAATCACACTAATCGAAGAAATTTGAGAACCAATATGAAAATGTAACAGTTGTAAACTGTCTAGCATTTCTGCTTTTTTCAGCTTTTCAACCACGTCCATAATTTCAGGAATAGTTAAGCCAAATTTAGCCCGATCGCCCGTTGAACCGCCCCAACGTCCCATTCCCCTGGTACTCAATTTAGCCCGGACTCCCACAATCGGACGAATGCCTAATTGTTGACTCGCAGCGATGACTAAATTCACTTCTTCAATTTGTTCTAAAACAATAATCGCGGTCTGTCCCAAGCGTTGGGCTAAAATGGCAGTATCAATATATTCCTGGTCTTTATAGCCATTACAAATTAATAGAGAATTGGAATTTTTCAATAGGGCTAAAGCAATTAATAATTCAGGCTTTGATCCCGCTTCTAAGCCAAAATTATAGGGTTGACCAAACCGGACTAAATCTTCAAGTAAATGCCGTTCTTGATTACATTTAACCGGATAAACCCCCCGATAAACCCCTGTATAACTATAACGGGCGATCGCCTTTGCAAAACAAGCATTTAATCGTTCAATTCGGTCTTCAAGAATATCAGGAAAACGGATTAATAAAGGTAACTCAATATTGCGACTTTTCAGGGATTCGACTAATTTTAATAAATCTAAAGATCCCCCTCGGTTCGCTTTCGGGGACACCGTAATATTACCCGCAGCATTAATCGAAAAATAAGGATCACCCCATCCCTGAATGCGATAGAGTTTTTCGCTATCTTCAACTGTCCAGGTCTTTTTCATCGTGACCTGGGGGGACTCCGTTACAACCTCTGGTGTCTGGGGTTTAGGGGCGAGTGCATTGACATCCATCTATTTCTATCCTTGCCATTGAGCAACCATCAGACAGTGTAGCGGTTTAAGTTAAGATTAACCAGCCCTCTGTTGCCAAGTATACGGTAATCTAAGTTGTGAACTTGAATCACAGTTAAGGAGATTTCCTTGGAACGGACATTTATTGCAATTAAACCCGATGGCGTACAGCGCAGACTCGTAGGGGAAATTATTGGGCGCTTTGAAGCCAAAGGTTTTACCCTCGTTGGCTTGAAGTTAATCATTGCCAGTCAGGAGTTAGCCGAACGCCACTATGATATCCACAAAGAAAGACCCTTTTTCAAGGATTTAGTGTCTTTTATTACCTCTGGCCCCTTAGTGGCTATGGTCTGGGAAGGAGATGGCGTTGTGGCTTCTGCTCGTAGAATTATTGGAGCAACCAACCCCTTAACCGCCGAACCGGGTACAATTCGGGGTGATTTTGCCGTAAGTATTGGCCGTAATATTATTCATGGTTCCGATGCCATTGAAACCGCACAACGGGAAATTAGCCTTTGGTTTACCGATGCTGAATTAGCCAATTGGGAATCAACTATGAAACCCTGGTTGGTCGAGTAGATTTCATCAAGTTAGCGGTTAACAATTATGGGTTAACCGTTAACGATTAACTATTATTATGATTATTAGGGGCATCCGCAACCCTTTGGGAAAATCCCCAAGCAAATAAACCTAGGGTGAGAACAACCATTAACCATTCCGGCGGGACTAAAGCCGAATCAATCACCCGAATTAATAATCGTAACCCCACTAAACCAACGGTTAAATATCCAGCAGTTTCTAAATAGACATATTCCTTTAACCACTTAATAAATAAACTCGCCATAAATCGCAAAATAATAATTCCGATAGTAGCTCCCGTAATCACCAGCCAAGCTCTATCAGAAATTGCAATCGCGGCAGTAACACTATCAAGAGAAAAAGCAAGATCCGTTACAGCAATCAGGGGGAGAACTTGCCAGAAAGACTTATAACGCATAACTTTTTCTGAGTCATCTTCCTGACTTTTATTGAAAAAATATCGAAATACTAACCAAAGTAAATATAAAGCCCCTAATAATTCAAACTGCCAATACTTAATTACCCAAGTCGCAGTAATAATTAAGATAATCCGTAAAATAAAAGCTAAAAATAAACCAATATTTAAGGCTTTATTTTGAAGTTTTGGATCTTCCAATCCACAGGAAATAGAAGCGAGAGCAATAGCATTATCAGCCGACAATACTGCTTCTAGGGCAATTAAAATCGGTAGTAATACGAGAAGATTTAACTCTATATGTCGAGAAGATTCAAGAACATTATCAAGATCTAACATTAATGATTGATGATTCCTATAGTGTCATAATCTGAAATTATATTAGAGTTTGCCATATTTGTCGCCGATTGCTCAGGATGGGGATTAGGATAGCAGAGGAAGTAGGTAAGTACCTAAACAAAATTAATTACACATCCTCCACCCTGTTCCCTCCCCCCCTAGCCCCCCGTGCACGGGGAGTTTGGGGGGGCTGTTCCGGTGTTCCCTCTCTCAACTAGGTAATTTATTTTGTGTAACTACTTAGTGTGTCCTCGCTTCTGATGCTTAATTACGCCCACCTACTTATTGTCTAAGAAACCAGATTTCTAAACTTTACACTTTCACCCCATTGGCAAACTTGATTTTCAAATAATCATCTTCCATTTTTGCCCCAGAAGGTTGCAACATAGCTAAAGCTTGGGGTAAAACTAAATTCCGGCGATGATTACCAATTCTAATATTGAGTTCGTCTCCGGTTTTATTTAATTGAACCTGCTCTTTAGGAATTCCTGGTAAATACAATTCTAGCGTATATTCATTATTGTCTACCACCACGCGAAGTGTATTTTCCTTATAGTAAACCTGACTAGGATCTTCATCTTTATATAGCACTTCTTTTAATCTTTCTAAGGCTTTAAACCCACACAACTCCTCAGAAAATAACGGCACTTCCTTAACAGGTAAGGGTCTAAAGTTATCATGAATTTCTTGACGATATTGTTTCTGATTTTCTTTCCATTTTTGGAAAAATGGATCAGTCACTTCTTCAGGAATAATCCGATTTGCGATCACTAAATCCGTAGAAACATTATACAAACTTAAATAGGCATGGGCGCGTAAAGATTCTTTAATTACCATTTTTTCCGGGTTGGTAACTAAACGTACCGAGGTTTGCATATTATCGGTTAAAACCTTTTCTAAAGCTTCAATTTTTTCATAAAATTCATAAGGTGCATCCATAACTTCTTTATCAGGTAAAGAAAACCCGGTCAAAGGTCTAAAAATCGGTTCAAATAGAGGACGCAACGCCACCGACATTCCTTGTAACGGTTTATAAAATTTTCTCATATACCAACCCCCCACTTCAGGTAAACTTAACAGTCTTAACGCTGTTCCCGTTGGGGCTGAATCAATAATTAAAACTTCAAAATCTTTTTCATCATAATGGCGTTTCATCCGCACCAGACCGAAAATTTCGTCCATGCCGGGTAAGATGGCCAGTTCTTCCGCTTGAACTCCATCAAGTCCTTGCGCCTGTAATACCTGACTAATATAGCGTTTCACCGCCCCCCAGTTGCCTTCAAGTTCCATCAGGGCATCTAATTCTGCCCCCCACAGGTTAGGTCGGACGAGACGGGGTTCGTGTCCCAAAGGCATATCAAAGCTATCAGCGAGGGAGTGGGCGGGGTCGGTACTCAATACCAGGGTTTTATGCCCCAACTCCGCACAGCGTAAGCCTGTTGCCGCCGCAACGGAGGTTTTACCCACGCCACCTTTACCCGTCATTAAAATTACGCGCATACCGTTTAAACTTAAAATTTGTTTACATTATTTAATGTTAGCGGGTTTTTAGTCAGAATAACTGTTTCACCACATCCCAGCGCGAACAGTCCCAATAGTCGATATGGCTTTCAATTAGGTTATGGGCGTTGAGCTTGAGTTCACTCCGTCCTGGGATAGAAATTCTGGGTTTCCAGGGTAGGGGAGTTGTCCAACTGAGTGTCCACCGGGTTTCTATTAAATTATCAGTTTGAGTAATATTGTGTAAATCCAGTTGAATGTCTAAAAACCAAGTTTTCATAAACCCAATCATTTGTTGATAACGTTTTAACCCGTTAAATTGATTCATGGGGTCTTTAAAATAAACGTTATCGGCATAAATATGATAGCTTTGGTGATCAGGAAATTGTTGATAATCTTGTTTAATAATCTCGATAATATCCATAATCTTATTATATAAGTAATAATTTTAGTATAACATGATTGTTCAATCCCTTTATTCTAGGTTCTAACCATTCCCTAACAGTTAACCGTGATTCAACTCCAAGTTCCTAGTCTAAGTTCACCCCCTGATTTTGATCATCAGTTTCTCGCTGAAGTAGATTTACTGCGCTTGTTAGCAAGTCAGAAATTAGACAGTTCACAAAAACGGAACATGGGGCAATTTTTAACACCGTCTGCTGTGGCAGAATTAATGGCAGGAATGTTTGAAAATTGGCAGAAACCAGAAATTTGTCTTCTGGATGCCGGGGCAGGGATAGGTTCATTATCGGCTGCATTTGTTGATACTATTTGTCAACTCCAAAAACGTCCTTTAAAGTTAAGAATTATTGCCTATGAAATTGAAACATTTTTCTTAAACTATCTGCAACAAACTTTAAATCGATGTGCGAAAGAATGTGAAAAAGCCAATATTGCCTTGAATTATGAAATTCGCCCGACTGATTTTATTGAGGCAGCAGTCAATCAACTTCAGCCTAACTTATTTGATCAGAGTGAAAATATTGCCTTTACTCACGCCATTTTAAATCCACCTTATTTTAAAATTAATGCTAACTCAAAAAATCGGATGTTATTACGTTCTATCGGATTAGAAACCAGTAATATTTATCCGGGGTTTATTGCCTCAGCAATGCAATTATTAGTTCCCGATGGAGAACTTGTTGCCATTATACCTAGAAGTTTTTGTAATGGGTTATATTTTCGAGATTTTCGTAGAATGTTCTTAGAGCAAATGGCATTATCTCAAGTGCATCTTTTTGAATCTCGACAGGAAGCATTCCGGGATGATGAAGTCCTACAAGAAACAATAATTATCCACGCGATTAAACAAACTGAAAAAAAATCTACTGTTCTGATTAATAGTAGCGATAGTGCAGAGGATGACTTGATTTTGTCCCATAGCTTGCCTTATCAGGAAATTGTAAATCCCCGGGATACAGAACAATTTATTAGAATTTTACCTAATATATTGAGTCAACAAATTGTACAACAGATGGACTGTTTTCCATGTACTTTAAAAGATTTGGGAATAAGTGTTTCAACGGGACGAGTTGTAGATTTTCGAGCCAAGGAATATTTAAGACCTTTACTAAAAGAGGGGAATATACCCCTAATTTATCCAGTGCATTTTTCATGGGGATATATTAAATATCCAACGGTAACAAAGAAGCCTCAATCTTTAGTTAAAACCGAAGAAACAGCTAATCTATTAGTTCCTAATGAACATTATGTTTTGATAAAGCGGTTTTCTTCTAAAGAGGAAAAAAAGCGAGTGGTTGCTGCGGTTTATGATGCCAATACTATTAATACTAAATGGGTAGGTTTTGAAAATCACCTTAACTATTTTCATCAAAACGGACAAGGATTATCCTTGACCCTAGCACGGGGACTAGCAATTTACTTAAATTCAAGTCTTGTCGATTCATTTTTCCGGCTGTTTAATGGAAATACTCAAGTGAATGCAACTGACTTCAGAAATTTGAATTATCCTAAATTAGAACAGTTATTATGGTTAGGGGAACAGATTAATAATTTGTTTCCTTCTCAAGAAAATATTGATACACTAATTCAGAAAGAATTATTGAATATGACAGATTTTACAGAAAATAATCCGATTTTAATCAAATCCAGAATTGATCAAGCTTTAAATATCCTTGAACAACTGGAATTTCCCAAAGCACAACGGAATGAACGGTCAGCATTAACATTACTGGCTTTACTAAATCTTAAACCTAATGATAAATGGGAGTCTGCTGCATCTCCCTTAATGGGAATTACACCCATGATGGAATTTATGGCACAATATTATGGTAAAAATTATAAACCAAATACGAGAGAAACTGTCCGTCGCCAAACCATTCACCAATTTTTAGATGCTGCTTTAATTGTTGCCAACCCTGATGAATCTAATCGTCCAATTAATAGTC
Source organism: Planktothrix agardhii (assembly GCF_904830935.1). Classification (NCBI taxonomy): domain Bacteria; kingdom Bacillati; phylum Cyanobacteriota; class Cyanophyceae; order Oscillatoriales; family Microcoleaceae; genus Planktothrix; species Planktothrix agardhii. The sequence continues at coordinate 4,321,246 of NZ_LR882952.1, read as the reverse complement.
CTAAAACCGTTTATCAAATTGAAGAAAGTGCTTTAGAATTATTACGAAGTTATGGAAATCCAGAATGGAAAAAAATGATTAAAACTTACCTTGCTTCTATTCAATCTTTGAAAGATCGTTATGCCACAGAACGAGAAATGTCTCGGATTCCTATTCTTATTGAAGGAGAAATCAAAACACTTTCACCGGGTGGTCAAAATGTTTTAATTGAAAAAATTATTACTGAATTTGCACCTCGATTTACACCAGGAGGAAGGTTGATTTATGTAGGAGATACCGATGAAAAATTCGCTCACTTTGATAAATCTATATTCGCCAATTTAGGGATTACTATTGATTATCATGGTAAAATGCCAGATGTGATCATTCATTTTACAGCCAATAATTGGTTGATTTTAATTGAAGCTGTTACTTCTCATGGCCCTATTAATCCCAAACGAAAGAAAGAGCTTGAAACGTTGTTTAAAAGTTCAAAAATTCCTTTAGTGATGGTGACAGCATTTCTGAGTCGGAAAGCAATGGTCGGATATTTGACAGAAATTGCTTGGGAGGCTGATGTTTGGGTGGCCGAAGATGTTACCCATTTAATTCATTTTAATGGTCAACATCTTTTACAATTATATCAATCTCAGCTTCCTCTAATTTAAAGTAATAATTAGAACTCTTGCAAATTGGGGAGTATCAGCCTCAAAATTTTCCGATTTAATAATCTCGATAATATCCATAATTGCTATATTATTATTTATAGCGAGCGAAGACGCCCGCACTGCAAGAATTGTATGATTTCGGGATAGAGAATTTAGCTCCTGAACAGCTTAACCATCAACCGTCACCCGACAACCAATATCTCGACGATAGTAAAGTCCTTCAAAATTGATATAGTTAACCGCTTTATAGGTTTGGGTGATAGCTTCTTGGAAGGTAGACCCAACGGCCGTAACCCCTAAAACTCGTCCGCCATCAGTAAGAATTTGGCCGTCTTGTAGTTGGGTTCCCGCATGGAATATTATAGCCCCCGATGCTTCTGCATCTTCTATTCCAGTGATAACTTTGCCTTTTTGATAGGAACCGGGATAACCCCCAGAAGCTAATACCACACACACAGAAACCCCCGATTTCCATATTAAAGAAACCTGTTCTAAGCGCTGTTCACAACAGGCGAGTAAGACTTCTTCCAAGGGAGTTTCTAACAGGGCGAGAACCGTTTGGGTTTCAGGGTCGCCAAACCGACAGTTAAATTCTAATACCTGAATTTCACCTTCCGGGGAAATCATCAACCCGGCATAAACCACCCCCCGATAATCAATTCCCCGTTGACGCAGGGTGGCTAAAGTGGGTTCTAAGACCGACTGTTGCACGCGAGACAGCAGTTCCGGGGGGAGATGGGGTGTGGGAGCATAGGCCCCCATCCCCCCCGTGTTGGGGCCAGTATCCCCCTCTCCGACCTGTTTATGGTCTTGGGCTGGAACTAATGGCCGAATAGTTAACCCGTCGGTTAGGGCGAGTACGGATACTTCCTGTCCGGTTAAGAATTCCTCCACCACCACCCGCAGGTTATCCTGGCCAAATTCCCCGGCGAAAATAGTATCAATGGCTTCATGGGCCATTTCCACGGTGGTCGCAACGGTGACACCCTTTCCGGCGGCTAACCCATCGGCTTTGACTACAATAGGGGTGGTTTGAATATAGGCTTTAGCGCTGGCTGCATCGGTAAAAACAGCCGCCTTAGCCGTGGGAATTCCAGCGTCTTCCATGAAGGCTTTTGACCAGGCTTTACTGGCTTCGAGTTGCGCCCCGGCTTGGTTGGGGCCGAATACCTTAATATTGTGTTGTTGTAAATAGTCGGTAATTCCCAAAGCAAGGGGTAATTCTGGCCCGACTACAACCAGGGAAATATCCTGATTTTGAACTAAGTTTTTTATCCTTTCAAAATCTTCTACGGAAATCGGATAATTTTCACAGCCTTTGAGGGTAGCTGTCCCGCCATTTCCCGGGGTACAAAACACTTTTTCAACCTGGGGCGACTGGAGTAATGTCCAGGCGATGGCGTGTTCCCGTCCCCCATTTCCAACTACTAGAATTTTCACGGTTTTTTGTTCTCAAATTGATTAGCAGTTTTTGATTGTACAATTGTGGCGGTTGTTTTTACATCGGTTGAGGATTGCTATAGATTGAAATTGGCTATCTATAATTTAGTATATTTTTAAAATTAATTTGCTTCTGAGTGGCTGTGTAAGTTTTGATTGGTAGAGCATCGTCTTACTCTTTGATTTCATTAGTTATTTGTACTTTCTATAACTCTTAAAATTTTGATCGTTAAATTTAAACCACATTGTTGAGGGAGGTTTTCAAATCTATCTTTAAATATTTGAATCAGTTCTTCTTTATTAGTCGCTTCTAATAGATTTCCAGAATAAGAATCTGAAATGAGTTTGCGTATTTGCTCAGAGCTTTTATTTTCATAAGCTTTCTTAAATCTCTGAAAAAACGCTAAAGTCTCGCCACTAATCCCATCAGGATTGCTGCCTCTGTTTGCCAGCCAATAAATATCTTTGGCTACTTTAACGAAATCATAAATATCCATATTTTTGCTTGTTAGATAGGTGGTGTGGAAGTTAGAGTTTGCTTTGTGAGTATTATACCATGCTCTGTGTTACAGCGATTTTCAGATGGATGAAGTATAAAAAACCCGGTTTTCTTGAGGCTCTGCCTCTAATTAATAGCAAGCCCTAAGACAAATTGAAGAAGCGATCGCATTTGCTCAACAATTATTATAATAACTCACCTTTGTTAAAATAGAAAATCAGGGTTTCTTTACTAAAATTTAAAATTGAGCAATTATCCATTTTTATTAAAACAAACAATCTTCACCCCTATTTTCTACATTGAATCTAGTAAACTTCAAACCTTCTACTATCATAATAAAAAGTTAAAAAAGTTTCCTGATTAACTAATATCCCTAAAATGATATCTAAAGTTTCCCTAAAGTAAGGACTTCCAGAAGCATCTTCATTAGTAACAATGGGTTCATCTAAAACTGCAATCACAATAGAGGGTTGATTTTTATAAGGTAACTCTCTATTTTTAAGATTTTCTTTCCACTTTACCAGTTGTCCAACTTGAAAGTAATTTTTCTGGATAAAACGACTATAAACAGTTTGAAGTTGGCTAACATATTCCTCTCCATAAGTTTCCTCCTCTCCTAAATCTTCCATAATTCCTTGAGCATTAGAGTTTTCATTTTGGAGTAGCTTCAAAAGATCCACTACCATTTCCTGTTTAATTTCTTGTTGTTCACTCATTGAGATTATTATTTAATTCTTAATACATAATTATTTACTAAAGTATGATTATCATACTTTTTAAGTATATCATAGCTGGAGCTAAAATTGTGAAAAAATTGATCAAATTTATATTTATTATCCGAATCTCGCAGAATATCGGAATTTTCTAAAAGTTTTGATTCTAACATTTTGCTAACTTTTTCCAAGCTCTTTTTTTGACGGATTGTAATTTGATCTTGATGAATTAACCTATCTACTACATAGAAAGATTTTAGAGGTGATAAATTCCAACTTGCAGGAACAACCTCCAGCAGCCACCAATCAAATAAATCTCGTCTTCCCTCCGAACCCGGAAAAATTGCATAACCTTCTAAACAATCCTCTAAAATTTCTAGTAAGGCTTCTTTGGCTTGGTCATAATCAAAAACACGAATTGCATTCTGAAAGACATCTATTGCTTCATAAATAATCTGAAAACTAACAACTTCTGGATAAGGCAAAGACTCATAGTGTTCTATAACTTTATTGTACCAATCATTAATTAAATTATTTTTATGTTTTTTATCAATTGTGTTACTCTTGTAAAAATTGACTATCCATAACTCCAAAGAAGTTATAATATCTTTTGTTAAAAAATCCTTGGGATAGTAGTATTCTAATGTAGGTTCTACTGCCAAAGTTAAAATTAATGTCATCCAGAGATAACGAAGATGGCAGATTGTAGAATTACCAACTTTAAACCCTTCTAATACTTTATTTACAACATCAGAAAGTGGAACTGTAATATTAGCTTCAGGCTCATAAAGATCTCGATAATGTTCTTGTTTGATTTGAGCCAGTAAAGATTGAAAATCATCAGTCATAGGATTGATGAAAGAGGTTTTGATCTGATGATTGAATTGGCTTGATTTCATGAATATTCTTCCTTTAATGCTCAGGGTGGATAGGGTAATTCCCAGAAAAGTTGAACCGTGATATTAGGAAACTTATCCTCAAATTGATTTATAATAGACTTGCAACTTTCACAGGGTTGAAGTTCAGTGTAAAGATAGAGATTTCCTGATATTTTTAGATCAAAAAGCATTTCCAGTGTTTCTGCAATGATAGATAAAACTTTGTATTCAGCATCGGTATTCATTAAACGTTGAGTACGAGAATCAATTTTCGGTTCAAATTGTCCTCCTTTTGACTTGGGTTTAGGTATCGAAATAGGACGCTCTTTTGATGTAGCTCCAGCACCAAAGGATACACCATTTTGGAGATGTAGTTCAGCAACAGCAACATTTCCTTTACGAATCGGTTTTTTAATGTATGTTTCTCGAATGTACCTCGCATCTTTTTGTAACTGCTCCTTATTCAGACGACTAACTCCTTATAGAACCTTTTTTGTGTTCTTATTAGTTAATCATATTAGGATTCATAATAGATGGCTCTGACTATGGATTACAACTTTTATTGACGAATAACACCACCGATATATTAAAATTATAGTTCATTCTGCCAATTCCTGAACCCATGCTTTGCGACTACCTAGTACAAATTCTCACCGCCCGTGTTTATGATGTTGCCCAAGAAACACCCCTAGAATCCGCTCCCAACCTCTCCGCCCGCTTGAATAATAAACTACTCTTGAAACGAGAAGATATGCAGTCTGTTTTCTCCTTTAAATTGCGGGGAGCTTATAATAAAATGGCTCATCTTTCCCCCAATTTATTAAAGAAAGGAGTGATAGCAGCATCGGCGGGAAATCATGCCCAAGGTGTGGCTTTAGGGGCATCTAAATTAGGCACAAAAGCAATAATTGTTATGCCTGTAACCACCCCCCAAGTTAAAGTTAATGCCGTCAAAGCAAGAGGCGGTGAAGTAATATTATATGGAGATACTTTTGATGAAGCTTGCGCCTATGCTCGTCAACTAGAAACCGAAAAAGGATTAACCTTTATTCACCCTTTTGATGACCCCTATGTAATTGCTGGACAGGGTACAATTGGGATGGAAATTTTACGACAATATCAACAACCAATTCATGCTATTTTTGTTGCTATTGGTGGGGGGGGATTAATCTCAGGAATTGCCGCTTATATTAAAAGATTACGCCCAGAAATTAAAATTATTGGAGTTGAACCCGTGGATGCGGATGCGATGTCACAATCTTTAAAAGCCGGACATCGGGTTAAATTATCACAGGTGGGATTATTTGCTGATGGGGTAGCGGTGCGAGAAGTGGGGGAAGAAACCTTTCGTTTATGTCAAGAATATGTGGATGAAATTATATTAGTAGATACGGATGATACTTGTGCCGCCATTAAAGATGTTTTTGAAGATACCCGTTCAATTTTAGAGCCTGCGGGAGCCTTAGCAATAGCAGGAGCTAAAGCTTATGTTGAAAGAGAAAAAATTCAAGGAGAAACACTAATTGCTATTGCTTGTGGGGCAAATATGAATTTTGACCGCCTGCGATTTGTAGCAGAAAGAGCCGAATTTGGAGAACGCCGAGAGGCAATTTTTGCGGTTACTATTCCCGAAGAACCTGGTAGTTTGCGGAAGTTTTGTGAATGTATTGGTAAACGCAATTTAACGGAATTTAACTATCGCATTGCTGATGAAAAAGAAGCTCATATTTTTGTCGGAATGCAGATTAAAAATCGGGAAGATGCGGCACAAATAATCGAATATTTTCAGGAAAATGGATTTAAAACTATTGATTTAACCGATGATGAACTAACTAAATTACATCTGCGCCACATGGTCGGGGGACGGTCTACTTTAGCCCATCATGAATTACTCTATCGCTTTGAATTTCCCGAACGTCCGGGGGCGTTAATGAAGTTTGTTTGTTCCATGAGTCCTAACTGGAATATTAGTTTATTTCACTATCGGAATAATGGCTCAGATTATGGCAGAATTGTGGCAGGAATACAGGTTCCTCCCGAAGAAATGGGAGAATGGCAAGCTTTTTTAGATACTTTAGGTTATCGCTATTGGGATGAGAATAAAAACCCAGCCTATAAACTATTTTTATCCTAAAAATTAACATCGTAGGGGCGGGTTCCGAATTAATCTTTGATACCCTCAAAAAATCTACCAAAACCCGCCCTATCTATTCCCCCCTGTTCCCTGTTCCCTGTTCCCTAAACTAATTAAGGTTCAATAAAATGTGCCCAAACTGAACCATCTGGCCCAGCAACTTGATTCATATAACCGGAGGAATAAATAATCCGCCGACCCTCAGTATTAGAATATCCAGTATAGGCATCTCCCCAAGGATCATTAACAATATATCCTTGACTATTATAGCCAATAACTGTTATAATATGACCCGATGGAGTCGTATCCACACCAATTACAACCGGACGACGATTAATCAATTCATTTTTCAAATCTGACCAATATCGAGTGGTGCTAAAACTGGTTTTAAATCCATAGGCCCGAATTAAAGCCGACAAAACATTATGATCAGTTTGAGACCCAGTTCCGGCATAATTAAAACACCATTGTAATAATTCATCTTCCAATTGTCCGCCCCATTTCGAGCGCACACCATGATAATACATCACCATGGCAATAGATGTAACATTACAAGTAGACCAATAAAAACGGGGATTATCTCGTTGAGAAAAGTAAGGTACATTTAATTCAACTTGAGGCGGTAGGGGGTTAAAAACTCGTCCTCCCCGCTTGAATTGAACATACTGAGGAAATATATAACCCGTATTCCCAAAATTAGGCAATTCTTCCAACAGAGAAACCTTAATATGGTTATTTTCTAAACCATAACTTTTTACACCATAAACCCGTCCCAAAGGTAAACTTGTGCGGTCAAATTCTTTTAATTGACTAGAATCAATTGGCTGTTTTTTCAAAACGGTCTTTTCTAAAACAGTTAAGGTAATCGCATCAGGATCATAAGCAATTTGTTGACCCTCTCGAATTAATTTAACGTGCTGCCAATAGACATAACCCACTGTCCCAAAATTAGGAATTGATTGGGCTAAAGTGACTCGAAAATGTCCCTTAATTGAAGCATAACCCTTAATAGCAAGGGTTTGCCCTAATAATAATTGTTCAAATTGTCGAGGTTCTAAATCAGAAGAATCAACAGGTTGAGCTTTGATTTTTGTGGTTTCTGTCACCAACATTTGAGCATTAATATCGGTATCGGGAACTTCCTCAATATCAAACCGAAACACTTCCGATCCTTTTTTCAATCTCAAATGATTGGTATAAATATAACCAAAATTTCCCACCGGAGGAATCGCATTATCTAAGACGATTTTTAGATGACCGTCAACCAAACCATATTTTAAGACTTTGAAGGTTTGACCTGCCTTAATTGCTACTTTTTGCTGTTGATTTAAAGACGCTGAATCAAAGGGAACAATTTTAAATAAGGTATCTTCAAGTATGTCTAAAGTTAAGGATTCTCCGACGGTCATGGCATTTTCACTGACCGTAATATTAATCACTTGACTGGCGGTAACATTCCCCTGTGAGTCAATGGCTTTTAACCGTAACCACCGATATCCCGCATCACTAAATCCTTGATTAACTTGAGTTTCCCATGTGCTTTTTTGCCAATCTAAATCAATATTAAAAGCATATCGATCTTCTGCAAATAAAGTAATTTCTGCGGTGGTTTTAGGATCAAAAGTTCCCCTCAAAACAATAGGTGCATTCACTAAAAATTCCGTTGACCCTTGATAGGTTAAAGTCTTATTAGGAGTTAAGGGAATATTTCCCTGACTCAAGGTAATAAAATCAGGATATAAATATCCAGTATTGCCAAAATTGGGAAAGTTTTCGGTTAAAGTTACTTTAATATGACCGGATTCGGACGTATAACTTTGGATACCATAAATCATTCCAGCCTTCAGGGTGATTTTTTCGGAGGAGTCTAAATAAGCTGAATCAATCGGACGTTTTTTTAAAGGTGTGGTATTAATAATCATGCAGGTAATTGCATTATTATTAAAGGCAATTTCTTGAGTATTTTCTAAGATTTTAACGTGATGGCGATAGAGATATCCTGATTGACCAAAGCCGGGAAATTGTTGATTAAGGGTGACGCGAAAATGATCGGCAACACAGGCATATCCAATAATAGTATAAGCACTGCCTTGAGGCATTTCAATAAATTGATCCGATGCTAACTGAGATAAATCATCGGGTTTCATTTTTAAAGGAGTGATTTGTGTCACCCATAATAATTGATTCCCCGGACTATGTTCGGGTAGTTGATTTTGATTAAACCATAATAGTTTTGACCCTTTTGTAACTAAAATATGGGGTTGATAGACATAGACAAATTTTCCTAAATTGGGTAAGGGTTTATTTAGTTCGAGTTTAAGATGATCATTAACTAATTCTATGGTATCTACAACTAAACTTTCCCCTAATTTTAGGGATTGTTTTTGTTGATCATTTAATTGAGATGAATCAATGGGTTGAATTTTTAATAACGTATCTTGTTGGGGAATAAGAGTATAGGCAGATCGGGTATTAATTCCTTCTTGATTGACCATTAAATCAATCACTAAGTCAGCAATTACATTATTATTATCATCTCTGCCCTGGAGTCTTAACCATCGTTTTCCGGCGGTATTAAATCCATTTTCCAGACTCACAGACCAAATTCCAGCTTTGGCATTAAAATCAACGGTCAAAACATATTTATCTTCTGCAATAACCGCAACAGTTTCATGTTTTTGCGGGTCATAAGTTCCGACTAAAACAACAGGTTGATCAATCAGAATATCTTTTGAGCCGAGATAAGTCACCATGTTTACAACTCCCTGATCTAATTGAATAAATAGGTTAAACTTAGTAAGAAAACCGCCCCAGAACATTCTATGGGCGGCAGATTCAGAAATACGGATAATTTTGACTACAATTAACCACCCACAAGCGCTAAAATATCTTGGGCGTGGGTTGCAGTATTAACTGCTGCATCAACGTGAATAATTTTACCTTCGCCATCAATAACGTAAGTAACCCGTTTAGCATAGCCACCGCCATCTACATCATAAGCTTTTGTAATGGCTCCGTCAGTATCAGCTAATAAAGGGAAGGGTAAACTATATTTTTCTGTGAATTGTTGGTGGGAAGATTCATCATCTATACTCACCCCTAAAACCACAATATCTTTGCCTTGATATTCTGTATAGTTATCGCGGAAACTACAGGCTTCTTTGGTGCAACCGGGGGTATCATCTTTAGGATAGAAATACAGGACAACGGTTTTACGTGCAAAGTCAGATAGAGAAACGGTATTCCCATTGGTATCTTTGACGGTAAAGCTAGGGGCATCTGTCCCAACAGATAAAGGCATTGTTATTTTGTCCTTCTTAATTAGAGTGAATTTGATATTGACTGTTTTTAGTTATAGCAGGGAACACCGGAACAGGGAACACCGGAATACCTAAGGAAAAAATTTTACCTATATCTTAATCCTCTTTGTAAAACTCATACAAATTTTTTCCCGTGCCCTTAGCCCGATACATAGCCGTATCTGCTAATTTAATTAAGGTTTTCATATCTTGAGCATCCGTTGGATACAAACTAATTCCGATGCTAGTGGTAATCAAAACTTTCTGTCCTTCTAAAACCATATCTTGAATAATAGTATCGAGGATTTTTTGGGATACCCTGGCGACATCCGACTTACTGGGAATACCTGGAAGAATCACGGTAAACTCATCCCCACCCAACCGAGAAACCGTATCACTCCCCCTCAAACACCCCTTGAGTCTATCCCCAATGGTTTTCAGGAGTAAATCTCCAATCTGATGACCGAGGGTATCGTTGACGTGCTTAAAGTCATTCAGGTCTAAAAATAACAGCGCCACCATCCGATTTTGACGATTAGCCCATTCTAGCGATTGAGTTAAACGTTCTTGGAATAAAATTCGGTTAGGAAGTCCGGTCAGGGGGTCATGTTCGGCGGAAACCCGCAATTCTGCATTAGACCGCTTCAATTCAGCCGCAATTTGTTTTAAATTGTCTTCTAACAGTTTACGTTCTGTAATATCTCGAATCACCCCTACTAAATAGAGATTTCCCGCCGCATCTCGGTGGAGCGATCGCTTCGTGGCAATATAATGGGTAATCCCATTAATATCGGTTAACTGTTCTTCATTTTCCTGTTCCCAACTTGTATTAAATGCCATTTCATCTTGTTGACGAAACAGTTCGGCTTCATGTTTAGGAAAAAGTTGGTCATCACTCTTTTCCATCAACACATCCAACGGATAACCCACAAACTTACAATAGGCTTGATTTAACACAATTTTCTGATGATCTTTATTTTTCACAAAAATCGGGTCGGGAATCGTATTAATAATACTTTGTAAAAATTCGGTAGACCGTTTTAACTGTCCTTGTAAATGGGCTAAATGGGCAATAATTACCCCCGCAGACCCGATTAAAGCCAAGTTAGCCGGAACCACAGGAATCCACCACCCTCGCAGAAAAGCCAGATAAGTAACCCCGGTAATCCCAATACTAATTAAAATGATTAAAGATACCGAACGACGGAGGGATTGAAGTTTCCAACTCAAAGCAGCCCCCACCCAAGAGCATCCGAAAATCCACAGCCATTCTAAGGGTTCTGGCCAGACTTTAATTAAGGTTCGACCATCTAAAACCGAACTAATAATTTGACTGGTTAATTGGGCTTGTAGTTCAACACCATACATCGGTTCAGAAGACTTAAATATCCCATCACTATAGGAGGTAAATTCTGAATCTTTAATGCTCGGAGCCGTAGAACCAATAATCACAATTCGATTTTTAATTAAATCAGGAGAAACTCGATTTTCTAAAATATCTCGCATCGGAATCGAAGGAAATGTTCCCGCCGGCCCCCGCAAATTAATCAAGAATTGATAACCGCCATCGTAGGCTCTAATATAGGAACCATCATTGGGTCTAAACCAAGGAAATACCGTGTTTTTAAATTGTAATTCATTAGGATTTTTGGGAGAAGGTTTAGACTCAATTCCTTGATTTTTTAAATAAATTGAAGCTAGTTGTAAAGCAAAACTTTTGTGAAACTTTTGCTTATTTTTTGTGTCTGTAAGATAGAGTAATCCCCGGCGAACCTTGCTGTCAGCATCTCGAGGTACATTATTAAAACCAATTTTATTTTTATTTTCTAAAATCTCAGGAGGACGCACCCCAGATTTCCCACTATTTTCTACTAATTCAATGCCAATTAAATTGGGAATGGTTTTGAAAGCCTTGGCTAATTCTGCTTGTCCGGGTTCAATGGGTAAATCCCGATAAATATCTAAACCAATAGCTTGCGGTTTACCCTGATTAACTTTTTGTAATAGTCGAGCCAAAGTTCTATCGGAAATTGGATACCCATACTGTTGTAAATCCTGCTCATCAATCCCAATAATTAAAATCCGATCATCTACAGATTCTAAGGGACGTACTCGAAAATATTGATCATAAAGTGCCCATTCTGACGGTTGCAAAATCCCTAAAAATCTAATAAAAATCACCACCACCGTTACACCGGAAGCCGTAACCAATACTCGACCTTCTTGAGATAACCAGCGTTTGAAAACGGGGACAATTTGACCACGATAACCTTTAAATCTCTTGAACATCGGTTGCAACGATCCCATTTATTTATCTGTTTAAAGTCACTATCTTACGAATTACGAATTACGAATTACGAATTACGAATTACAAATAGGTAATAGGTAATAGGTTGCTCCCCCTACCTCCCCTGCTCTCTTTACTTCCCCTGCTCCCGTTGCCCCTGATAGTCCGATAATTCAGCTAATTTTTCTAATGGTTGAATTCCAGGGTATAACTTCCCCCCAATTTCCCAAGTCGGGAAACCCTGAATTCCGGCTTTTTCGCAAAGTTGGGTTTGAGAATTTTTGCCGTCAGTAGTGCACTCAATATAATTAATTATAGCAAACGCCTCTTTGCCAAAGAGTTGTTTTTGATCATAACAGTGAGAACACCAATAGGCCCCATATTCCTTGACCCCACTTTGAGTCAAGTGACGGGCTAAAGCGATTTCTGCTGGCCCGGATGTGGTGGTAATTGCTAACCCCGTATTACCACCACTATCACTAAAAGCGTTAGCAGTATTGATGTCGCCAACACTATTGTATAAACCCAGAGCTACAATTGCGGTAATCATTGCTACCCCAAGACCCGATAACCCAAGTTGACCCAGATCTTCCCAATTTTGCCTGATTAAAGTTAAAACAAATAGACTAACACAGAAAAGAGCCGAGGCAATACAGTAGGGGCAGATTGCCTGAATTCTGAAAAATAACACAAACATTAAGTAACTACTGAAACAGACCATAGTAGTAGTTACAAGAAATAGAAGAAACCCCGTTTGAGTTTCCACAGCTTGGCGACGGGCTTTTTGGGTCGTAGGATCAAAAACCAAAGGCACAACAGCCAACAGTAAAACCGTCGTATAGGCAAACAATCCAAATAGAGTCAAGGGTAAACCCAAAACCATCGAATAAGGACTATTGAGAACTTCTTCACAGCCAGAAGTGGGACAAACCGCCGTCCCACCCAAGAGTTTAATACTGGTTAAATAGATATTTTCAATCACACCGATTAAAGCAATCGTCGCAATAATCAGCCGTGACCAGCGATGAATCCAAGGGGTAGAACGTCCCATAAATCAGTGATCAATAAACAGTTATCAGTTATCAGTGTAAGAGCGAACAGTTAGGAGTCAAGAGTTGAACTAACTATTTCACTAATTATTTTTTGTTTTGACTGATAACTGATGACTGATCACTGATAACTGATTCACGCTCCGGCGGGTTGTTTCGACAAACTGACTGACTCGACTGGGATCAATCGGTTGATGAATCTGTCCATGGCGTTTTAGGGAACTGGACACAATCACCCCATCAGCAGCTTGAATTAGGGTTCCCACATTTTCCCAACTAGCACCACTACCAATAAATACAGGAGTTCCTCTGGCTGCCGCCCGGGCTAGTTCTAAATCTTCTAAACTGGGGGGATTTCCCGTAGACCAACCGGACAGAATTACCCCATCAGCCAAGGCCCGCTCAATGGTTTCTTGGACAGCCGTTGTCAGGTTAGGAGATCCCAAGGGACGACCATGTTTGACCAAAACATCGGCTAAAATTTTGACATCACTACCTAATTCCCGTCGATAACGCAGAATCTCATGGGCGTGACCTTCGATAATCCCTTGATCCGTAGCCATAACGCCATTCAAGACATTAACGCGGATAAATTGAGCCCCCGTACAGGCTGCAATGGCTAAGGCACTATGGGCATCATTCCGCAGTACATTAATCCCAATGGGCAGTGTCACTAAGTTCATAATGCGCTGCACAATCAGGGTCATGGCGCTGACAACAGCCGGATCAACTTTATCCTTAGCAAAGGGAGCATCAAAAAAATTCTCGACGATGATGCCGTTGACCCCGCCCGAAGCCAGGGCCGTTGCCTCTTGTTCGGCGCGGTCAATAACCGTTTTAAGATTTCCTCCCCAACGGGGAGATGTCGGTAGGGGCAACAGATGTACAACACCGATAATAGGATTTGGAGTTTTAAAGATTTGATCTAAGTCCACAGATTTACATATTTCCACCAAAGTTTTAGTGCTTCACCTCTATGCCCAAGGCTAAGGCAGAGCATGGGTAGTCTGAAAATGAATAAATACATCACATTTTATAATTTTATCATCTGTCAACTCTTAACTCGTACAGACGCGCTAAGACAAATTTTTACACCGATTACTGATCACTGATTACTAATGAAAATTGTTCTAGTCCTGTTGGGAATATTGCTTGTTGTTTTGATGGCGGTGGAGATTGGGTTACGCCTTCGTTTTGGATTGGGTTCTCCCATCTTGTATTTGGCGGACTCGGACATTGGTTATTTATTGGCCCCAAACCAGAAAACCCGTCGTTATGGCAACCAGATTGAAATTAATCAATATTCAATGCGAAGTGCCTCTATTACTTCCCTGCCCATTTCTGGGACGCGGCGGGTGATGTTATTGGGGGATTCTTTGGTGAATGGGGGATGGTGGACAGACCAATCTCAAACTCTGTCGGCTTTGATTGGCCAACAGCTAGGTCGTCAGGGGCAGGGGGAAGTCCTGAATGTGGCTGCTAATTCCTGGGGGCCACCGAATCAACTGGCCTATTTACAACGGTTCGGGATGTTTGGATCGGAGGTGATTGTGTTATTGCTCAATACCGATGATTTATTCACTGAACCCCCGAATCCCGGCGTTGTAGGGCGCGATCGCAACTACCCTAATAAGCCACCTCGTTTAGCGTTAGTGGAGGTGTTTAATCGCCGTTTAAAACTCTGTGAACCGATTCCAGCCGCCAAACAACCCCAACCTTCTGACCCGGTGGGATACAATTTGGATAAGATCCAAGGGATTGAGGTGATCGCTCGTCAAAATAATGCTAACTTTATATTAGCCATGACCCCCTTATTGCGAGAAGTCGGTGAACCGGGATCACGGGATTATGAAATTAAAGCCCGTCAACGATTAACGGAATTCACCCAAGCTCAAAATTGGGTTTATATTGATTTTTTGCCGATCTTTAAAGCAACTTCTCAACCCGAAACTCTGTATCGAGATCATATTCATTTGAGCCCCTCTGGGAATCAATTAGTCAGTGAAAAGATCAGTCAAAAGTTAGAAGAAGAATTGAGGATTAGAAATAAAAATAAATGAAATATACAGATTTAATTAGGTGAAAACATTAACTATGCAGGATACTTTAATTAACAGCTATGCTCCAGATTTTGAATTGCCAGGAATTGATGATGAAGTTCATCATTTAGCTCGTTATTTAAAAGAATATAGAGCCGTTGTTGTAATTTTTATGTGTAACCATTGTCCCTATGTTCATTCCTACTTAAATCGCCTGAAACAGTTGCAAAAAGACTATCAAGAACGGGGTGTAATTTTAGTCGGAATTAATGCCAATGATGCTACCCAATATCCCGATGATAGTTTTGAAAATATGAAAAGTTTTGCTACAGAACAGCGATTGAATTTTCCCTATATTCGAGATATTACCCAAGAGGTAGCCCATTGTTTTGGAGCAAGTAATACCCCGGAAACGTTTTTATTGGATCGGGAAGGAATTGTGCGCTATCAGGGCTTAATTGATGATAATTCCCAATTCGCTGAAAATGTCACTGTCCCCTATTTAAAAAATGCGATCGCCCAACTTCTCAACAACGAACCAATTACGACTGAACGCACCGATGCGATCGGTTGCTCAATTAAATGGAGACATTGATAGCTCGGAAAACCATAGACAAATATCTCAGGTCTTAACAATTGGATCTAAATCCAAAAAACTGAAACAATAGAGGTAAATTTATAACTGATAACTGATAACTGATGACTAATGACTGAATATATCCTGATATGATAACCCCAATGTCTAAGCGACGGGTAACGATAAACCCAATCCGTTCACGAAAATTGGCGATGTTGATCAACACAAAGGCTATGGGGGTACAAATGGGAACAGCGTACAAACGCATTTTACTAAAATTAAGTGGCGAAGCCCTCATGGGAGATTTGGGCTATGGCATTGATCCATCGGTGGTTCAAGACATAGCTCAGGAAGTAGCCAAAGTGGTTAATCAAGGAGTACAAGTCGCCATTGTGGTCGGGGGTGGTAACATTTTTAGAGGAGTGAAAGCCGCCGCCGGGGGCATGGATCGAGCCACGGCCGATTATGTCGGTATGATTGCTACGGTGATGAATTCGATTACCTTGCAAGATGCTTTAGAACAAATTGGGGTTCCGACCCGGGTGCAAACGGCGATCGCCATGCAGGAAATCGCTGAACCCTATATTAGACGCAAAGCCATTCGCCACCTAGAACTCAATCGGGTGGTTATTTTTGGTGCAGGTTCTGGGAATCCTTTTTTTACCACGGACACCACCGCAGCGTTGAGGGCGGCCGAAATTGATGCGGAAGTGATTTTTAAAGCCACTAAGGTAGACGGCATCTATGATAGCGATCCGAAACATAACCCGGACGCTAAACGTTACCAAACATTGACATACAGCTACGTCCTCACCCATGATTTACGAGTGATGGATAGTACAGCGATCGCGCTGTGCAAAGAAAATAATATCCCTATTGTTGTATTTGATCTCACTGTGCGGGGCAATATCAGCCGGGCGGTGAGTGGTGAACCTGTTGGAACCTTAGTTGGAGGTTTGTGTGAAGTTAGCTGAAGTTGAAGATAACATGGTTAAAGCATTGGAGGCGGCTCAACGCTCCTTCAATACTATCCGAACTGGACGAGCCAATACCAGTTTATTAGATCGAATCATCGTGGAATATTACGGCAGTCCCATGTCGTTAAAATCTGTGGCGAATATTAGCACCCCCGATGCCACGACCATTGCAATTCAGCCCTTTGAACGCAATATGGTCAATATCATCGAAAAAGCGATTTTACTCTCCGATATTGGGTTAACACCAAATAACGATGGTTCTGTGATCCGTCTGAATATCCCCTCCTTAACCACTGAACGACGGAAAGAATTAGTCAAACAAGTGGCTAAATTAGCTGAAGAAGGGAAAGTCGCGGTCAGAAATATTCGTCGGGATGCCATTGACTCTGTTCGGAAACAGGAAAAAAGTAGTGAACTCTCCAAAGACGAAGCTGCTGATTTACAAGATTCCGTTCAGAAACTAACAGACAAGTACATCGTTAAAATCGATGAAGCCTTGGCTTTGAAAGAAAAAGACATTACCACGGTTTAACACTGATGTTGAGGGTTGTGATTAACAGTTAACACCCAACCCTCAACAAAAAAAATCATCAAAAATAGGTAATAGTAAACAGTTATCAGTGTAAGAGTTAATTGATTGACGGATGAATTCTTGACTGATAATGCGGATACTTGATAACTGATTACCAATTCTATGGCAACAATATTTGACTGTATTATTGTTGGTGCTGGCCCAGCCGGAGGAGCAGCAGCCTATCATTTAGCCAAACGCGGACGTTCGGTTTTAATTTTGGAAAGAGAAACTTTTCCCCGCTTAAAACCCTGTGGAGGAGGTGTTTCTCCGGCGATCGCCCAATGGTTTGATTTTGATTTTAGCCCAGCAATTTCGACAACGGTGGAGCGAATTCGCTATACCTGGCAATTAAATGATCCGGTGGAATCTGATATTCCGGTTGCGATGTGGATGGTGCGACGGGATGTATTTGATCAATTTCTGATCCAACAAGCTAAGGGTCAAGGGGCGCAACTACAGGACAATACAGAAGTTACCGGGATTGAATTTAAAAGTGATCATTGGCAAGTAAATACTACCACTGAACCCCTAACGGCTAAATATTTAATTGGGGCAGATGGGGCTAAGGGTTCAATGGCAAAATGGCTTGGCTTGAAACAGTCTAAACTGCGCCAAAGTCAATTTATGGAAGTGGTGACGGATCAACCGTTGTTACCCAGTTTTGAATTTGGCATGGTGAAAAATGGTAGTATTTGGGGATTCCCCAAGGCTGATGGCTATTCCCTGAGTGTTGCGACTTTTATCGGGGGAGAACCTAAAAATCTGAAGCAGGACTTACTGGATTATGCCAGTAAAGCAGGTTTAGGAAGTTCGACAATTTATGACCATCCTCTATGTCTATGGGATGGAGATAAAAATTTACATACCCAAAATGCTGTGATTGCTGGAGAATCCGCCAGTTTAGTTGATCCTTTATCCGCCGAGGGAATTCGTCCTTCAATTCTGAGTGGGGTTAAAGCAGCAGAGGCGATTGATCAGGCTTTAGGCGGTGTTAGTAATGCCTTAGAAGGCTATACCCAAATCATGAAGGAAGAATGGGGTACAGATATGGTCTGGGCTGGCCGTTTAGGGGGTGCATTCTATCGTTTTCCCAAAGTTGCTTATAAGGCTGGGGTAAAAATGCCCGCCGCTACGAAAATCATGAGTAAAATTTTCTGTGGTCAACTGCGCTACGGAGATGTGGCGAGTAAGGCAATTAAACAATTAATGCCCTTTTAGTCAGTTATCAGTCATCTCAATTTTATTTTTAAAGTATTAACGATGTTAGAAACAGAAATTACCAACTATGACTGCATCATAGTAGGATCTGGATTGTCTGGACTGATTGCCGCACGAAACCTTCAAAGGGCAGGTCATCAGATTTTAGTTTTGGAGGCACAGGATCGGATTGGTGGACGGATGTATGGTCAACAGATTGCACCGAATCAATATATTGATTTTGGAGGTCAATGGGTTGGGCCGACCCAAGATCGGTTTCTGGCTCTGTTGGATGAGTATAAAATCTCACGCTTTCCTTCACCATTAGAAGGAAAAACAGTCTTTTTATATAATGGGAATCGGTCAGAATTTAAGGGCTTCTTTCAAGGATTTCCCGAAGGAGAACGTCCTGAGATTAGTCAGGAAGAATGGGACGATGCAATGCAGGCTTGGCATCGTTTTGAGGAACTTTCCCAGTCCCTACCCTCGGGATACCCCGGTCGAAATCCTGAGCATAAACGGCTTGATGCTCAAACCTTTGCCCAGTGGATCGGTGAAAATACCAAAACCGATTTTGGTCATTGGTACTTTTCCTACATGGTTCGTGCCGTTGGGTTCCTAGGGCCGGCGGAACCGGGTGAAGTCTCACTGCTGCACGTTCTTTGGGGTCATCGTTGTGCCTCGCAATCGGAGCATCCAGAAGCGGAATTGATCCACGGTGGGGCGGGACAGATTCCTGGGATAATAGCGACGGAATTGGGGAATAAAATTCAGATCAATGAACCCGTGGTCAAGATTAGCCAGGATCAAGCAGGTGTGGAAGTTACAACCGGGCAAAACAGCTATAAAGCCAAGTTTGTGATTGTCGCCATGCCACCCCATCTCAGTGGTCGGATTAGCTATGATCCGCCTTTACCTGCAACCCGTCAACAGCTTACCCAAAGGTTTCCCATGGGAACCCTGGCTAAAATTTTGATTTCCTACGAGTCTCCCTTTTGGCGGGAAAAAGGACTGGCGGGTGTGGGGATGGGTAACAGCCAGTGGATTGAACTATTTGCCGATAGCTCCGATCCTCGCAGTGGGAAAGGAGTTATTGCTACTTTTGTGATGGGCGATCGCTATCATCGTTGGCAGGTTTTAAATGAGTCAGAACGCCGTTCGGCAATTTTATCCGATCTGGCGGCTTATTTGGGGGATCAGGCCCTATCCCCTAGCACCTTTGATATTGTGGATTGGCCAGCCAATCCCTGGGTCGGGGGAGGATATGCCGCTTTTATGCCACCGGGTGTCTGGACAAATTTCGGGGATGCTATTGCTACCCCGGTTGGACGGATTCATTGGGCTGGATCGGAGATCGCCGAGCGCTGGCCTGGTTTTTTTGATGGGGCGGTGCGGACGGGTGAAACTGCGGCTCAGGTGGTTATAGCAAGAGGCAATAGGGAATAGGCAATGGACACTCTTGTAAATACTTACTGTGAGAAGCTTTTAGCTTTCAAGAATGTCCTAATAGGTCTGGCGACTGCTATATCAGTCGTCTTCATGGGTGAGTTAACAACACCGATCAGTAAGCTGTATAGCACAGGGCAAAAAAGAGGGAATATAGCAACCGCCAAGGCAGTTAGGACACCAGATGGATCTTAGAACCCAGACGGTGAAGTATTTTCCCCCCAGATCCGGCGTTCCCTGTTCTCGTTCGACAAGCTCACGACGCAGCCTGTTCCCTGCTTATAGTCAATTTTGACATTTTTCTCATCTTCCTTGATGCTAATAGTTAAATCCTGATTAAAATTATTAGCATCGAGTTGGAGGATATTCATAGTCTGAATCTCAAGGATTAACCATTAAGTTTTTGATTATACGTTAAGGAATCAAAAATAAATAACTTGCACAATTAAACCCTGGAAACCTTGATCTATCGTAAACTATTGCTCAATTAGTCACTTTATTGGTTTTCCATTCCTAATTGGGGTATGGGTGATTAGAGGGAAGAATTAGGGTGACAACTTCTATAGTCTGGACAATTAATGGCAGCTTCAGATAGGGCAATGGTTGGTTGTACCGGACATTTGAGGTGATAGTCTCCAGTAAAGAAGATACAATCTGCACAGGGGATTTGGTGCATTTGTTTGGCTTGTTTCACCGTATCCCGCAAGGCGGCGACAATACTCCAAGTTATCAATATAAATAATCCCCAAGCCAAAACAAAGCAAGTTGGGACTAAAAAGGGTTGAATACTTTGAATTATGGTTCGTATAAATTCTAACATAATTATCACCTTAGTTCTCTGACCAACAATATCCTTTTTCTCCTGTTCCATCACCAACCCATTCTAGCAGTCTATCAAATTCTTTTACATAAAAAATGATTTTGCCTCCGTCACCGTCATAGTGTTCCCAACTTTCAATAATTCCTTGTTTATGAGTCGTATTGGGATTTAATAACTGTCAATAATTAGCTAAAATTGCCGATCTTGCTCCTTTATAATTCAAGTTAATTGCACCTAAAAACTATTAAAATTACTACGATTATCAAACAGTTTGCAATATCCTCGGTTTAGGAATAAAAGGGGAAAAGCCTCCATAAAAGCATTTTAAGGCTCTGCATTTAAACAAGATTTTAGGCAGCTTTTCCTGGGTAAATCGTGCGTTCACCTTTAGGAATAGAAATCCAACCTAATTCCTGTAAACGATTAGTTAAATTAGAAATACTCACCCCCAACTCATCTTTGATGGTATAAAGGTGTTGCCAATTGGTTAAATCTCGACCGACTCGTTTGGCTTCTAAAATTGGGCGTGGCATTAACAAACAACTGGCAAAATATTGAGCTTGCCATTCAATAGATGCTAAACGAGCATCTTCAATTGTAGCTCGACAAACAAAGGGTTCATCTAATAGATTTTCAGAAGTTTCTGACGCTCCAGACTCTAATTGATCATGATCAATATGTAATACCCAATGACCGATTTCATGAGCAATGGTAGACTCAATAAAGCCCTTGGGTTTTTCTTGAATTTCTTCGTTAATTTCAATTAGTCTTTCCGTGGGCAAAATTCGAGCCGCGATCGCCCCCTGTTCATCGGGCACAATGCAATCCCAAACCACCCCTAAATCCAGAAAGTCTGCCACCAAAGAAGCCTCAAACGGCCACTCAGGGGCAAAATTAGGTGTGGCTTGCATCCGTCGCAAAATCTCATTTGCCCGACGCTCAATCGACTCTCGACGATAAAAGCGATAGGGTTTCAGGATACTCACTTATTCTACCTCCCGCGCAGCCTCAAAAATTTGCTGGGCAAAGTTCGGATTTTCTTGCATCCGGCGGAATAGAGCCGTCATACTCTTATTATTTTCTTTGAGAAATTTCTCATAATGCTGAGGTATTCGCCCCGCCAAAAAGATCAATTCCTCCTCATCCAAACCCAGATTTCTCGCTAAACCCCTAATTACATCTTCTTTAGGAGAGTAATCGGCGCGATCATTCTCTAGCTTAGATAAATAGGTGAAATCCACTTCCAGCAATGCCGCTAACTGACGCTGTGAGTAGAACTTCTCTTTCCGCGCCTGACGAATTAGCTTTCCAAAGGTTTGTTCCATAGTACATTCCTCCCGATTCCGATAGTACGCTGATTTGAATAAAATTTCAACCCTCTACCACCAGTCTACTGCCTACGGGTCGGAAGGGGGTAGAGATGGGGAAATTGGGATCAAAAAATTTTTTCCCTCTGGGACTTGACGATTAAATCAACATTAGCTAAGATAGGGGGAGTTGAATAAAAGTTCAATACCCAAAAGCCACAAACCGCTTTTGTCGTAAATGTCTAATGATTCAACCTCAATCGGGTGTTTTAATCACTCGATCAATTGAGGATTGAGGTTTTAGTAAAAGGGAACAGGGAGGGAAAGACTACTGATGCAGCAAATCGCTTGCGGTGAAGTCTTTTCCTCCGTTGTTAACTATTACCTGGCATAAATAAAGAGAGTTGGATATAGTTAGGAGTAAATCGGAAAGGGTCAGGAGTAGGAGTATTTTCAGGTAAAATCCTGTCTAATTGACCCGGATATTGACCCTCTAATTTTAACCAATGTTGTAGAATTTCTTCTCGGTTATCTTGGGGGTCAACCAGGTGATAAACTCGGATTCGTTTTTTACCTTCACTTTGGGATCGTACACAGGTTAAACGATAACCAATTTTATCTAAAAACCGCCGTAAAATAGTAATCGGACTTGAATTTTTAGCCAGCCCAATACCAATAATAGTCTTGATGGCATTGCGATCTTTTAGGGCTATTTCGGCAATAGTTTGTAAGTCAGCATCGGTATTTTTTAAATCTCGTTTTGGATTTTTGAGTAAAGCAGGAATCCCCAATAATTCCATAATTCCAATGATAGCTCCTAACTGGGAACGGTTAAAATCAGGAGCAAAAATATTTCCCTGTCCCTGTTCCATTAACCGTCTAGCAATCAGGGCATCTCGACCGATTAAATAGGAACGACCAACGGTTAAGAAATAATGGATTCTGAGTTGTTCATACCATCCTTGATCATCTTTATTAATCACATCGGAAGTAACAGCAATACCATAGCGTAATTTTAACTCATGTTTACGGATAGCCCGACGTTCTTCGGGGATTTTAACTAATTGTTGTTGGAGATAGTAATATTGACTATCGCTCAGATCTGGGGCGTTAATTACCGCCACGGATTCTGCTTGATAATTCTGATCTTTGACTGCTAGAATTAGTTCGTTGAGACTAGGACGTTCTGAACATTCGGGTTTAAATTTTTGAGTGGATTTAATCGAATTTTTGGGTATTTTTTTGGCTTGTGGTATCTCAATAATTTGATGACCCTCTGCCATTAACGCGGTTAAAATCGTCTCTCGATAACGCGCCATTCCCGCATTAAATCGGACTGCCATTTTTGCCCAACCCATTAAGGATTCCGCTTGAAATCCTATTTCTAAATCATCTAATTCTTCAAAATCAGATTGTTGTAATAGACGAATATTTAGGCGGGTTAATTTTTGTCCACTACTAAGTAAAGAACTCATGGAGGTTGCCCCATTTCCTACCTGATTAAATCCTCGGTTTGCCATCCAAATAAATCGCGGAATATTCTCTCGAATTCGTCCCAGGGCTTGACGAACAGAATTTTCCGCTTGAATCCCTTGAAATATTCCCCAAACCGAGGTAAAATGGTTATTAATCTCAATACTAACTCCCGTTTCAATTGAGGGCGACGCTAATACAATATCATACTGTTTTAGCAGATGATTCAAGTTAGAAATTGCACCATAAGCCTGATGATTGGGATCGGCTAAGGATTCGGAATCTATTCTTAGAATAGAGCGATCGGGAAATTGGGTTTTTAAATAGGTTTCTAGGGTGCGAGTCCCCCATTTACTGGCTAATTTTTGGGCTGACAAACATACAAAAGGTTTCCCCCCTTCGGCAATATGTTGTTCTAGGTCTTTCACGAGTTGGTCGGGGGTATTTCCTAAATAATTATGAATTTTCCAGGCTTCATTATTTGAGGGTTGCCATTCATTTTGAATAATAAAAGGTTGCAGATGTATACCCGATAGGCTAGTCAAATAATCAATAGAAATATCGCTTAAATCCGCATCGGAAATTACCACTTGACCCTTTCCCCCTAAAACATTTTGCATCAGGGTTTTAAATGATTTAAGAATAGAAACCCTATGATTTTGACAGGTTTCTGAGTTTAATCCATGCCACAATACTTGTTCAACTTCGTCTAAAATAACTAACCCATTTGACCAGTCTTTTGCTTCAAATTTAACCCCAGAATTAGGATGCAGAGAATCAATACATAATCCATATCCTAACGCCGAATTAGGGGTATCAACGGCCGATTTCATGTATTGTAATCCGAACCGTTGACAAAGGGCTTCAATCAGTCGAACTCGATGACCGATAACTAATACCCACTTACCATTTTTAATTGCTTCTTCAACTATGTTTTCTAAAATTTTAGTTTTTCCGGTTCCTTTAGGGGATTTAATCGCGATTAATTTAGCAGATTCAGGTATTTTTATTGAGGATAAGTAACGACTATTTAGGTCAATATCTGCCGGATAAGTTAACCGATTAAATGAAAAAGCCTTCCAAGTTTCTAAAGGTATTGCATTTTGATAAGCCTGATCAAATATAGTTTGACTTTGTGCTATAATTAAATCATCAACCCCTTTACCTAACTTTGGATTCCAGGTAACTATATATACAGAACATTCTGCTTTTATGAATAAATATCCCGTTTGCTGAATAGCTGAATTAACGGCTTTAATTGTTTTAGGTTTAGTATCTTCATCAAATACCATATAAATTTTACGATTTTGAGTTGCGAACTGCTGTAACTGCTGAATCAAAACAGGTTTAGCAATTCTATTTCCATATTGATCTCGAGGAACTCGATACCCGCTATGAATCCCTGGAAGTGCAATCGCAATATATCCTGCTGTTAGTAATGCTCCGGCTTTTTTCGCCCCTTCAGTAATACATAAAGGCAGTTCAGGATGAGTAATCACCCAGTGCCAAAAACCTAAGTCTGGTTGATGGGGTCGGAGGTCAGAAGAATTGATTTTAACCCCATATTTTTGAGCAATTTGCTCCCAAATGGTTCGAGAAATTCTTAGTGCAAAAATTCCCATAGGTGTGTTAGGGGGATGTTCATATTTAATTAATTTGCTTTGGTCTGAAGTTAAACGGGGTTTGATGGGCTTAAAACATCCCCATAAATCAGGATTTCCAGTCAAAATATCCATCCCAGAACACCACCAACCCCCATCATAAAGATGCTGATAACGGTTGAGCATAGGCTGAGATATCCGACCTGTATTTAATCTAGGAATAGTATCAGAATAGAGAAGATAATCTAACGGACGATACCCCTCTAAAGGAATCACATTCAGTTGAGTGAGTTCTTCATCTACGCCACTTTCTGTCCATTCTGTCAAATAGTCCATTTCTCTCTCATTGCAACTGCGGATTTTTAAGCGTAACCCTAGGATGAAAGCTTGAGTATAAAATTTTGTAAACGTTTTGACGTCAAAGGGATATCTCGTAAAAAATCAGCACAATTTATCCTATAGAAAACAATAAAATTATCTTATATAATAAGTATATCTGGCAAAACAATCCCCAGGAGAATAAGGAATAGGGAGTAAAAGAGAGACACAAGTTTATGTTTGAGTATCAGTCTTTTTCAATCATGCTGTTTGTGTGACTGTTATATCTCTTAAGATAATTCACCAAAACGTTGTCGATACTCTGCTAAGGTTTGTTGAGTTTGTTGTAACAATTCTTCTGGAGTTAAATATCGAACATTTTGGCGGTCATACCAAGATAAAATTTCTCGTTTTATTCCGCCAATATTAACAGTAGTTCTTCCAATTCCTAAGCCAATTTCCGCCATCCAAAAGGGTTCACCGATTTGGAGGTGATATTGTCCGTTAACTAGATAATAAATCTCTAAGGGTTGATGTCTGTCTCGTTGCCAATAATCGGGATTATAAATAATATAATAACGTACCCCTAAACGGGCATAAATTACCATTTTTTCCTCATACTCTCCTCCAGGTGTTTTAGAAACAACTTCTAAGGTGAAAATGGGAACAATATTGTTTTCTTCCCAAACTACATAACTTGACCGTGAATTTCCTCCTTTCTGACGTTCTACTCCTAAACTTAAAAACCCGTCAGGAACAATAGGAACTAAGGGATTAATGCCCGTCGTGTGATAAATCCCCATATCAACGGCAAAAAACCAATCTTGGCGAGATTGCCAAATAAATTCCAGTAAAAATAATAGAAAATTAGGAATAAAATTTTGAATTTCGTTATCCACAGGAATATCAGCAGAACAAGGTAACTCTGAACTGGTTGGCAACTTTAAATTAAGATGAAATTGTACCATATTCATAACTCCTGTTGCTTGTTTTTTATGCCTTTAAAAATCATATTCTACCTCTAAAATTTCCGTATATTCAAATTCATTCGGACTTTGATGGACTAAAGGATAACGATTTCCGGCTAATTCTATCCAGTCTTCTTCACAATCGGTTTTAGGAGAATTATAGGATAAAACATACTCTCGTCCGATGCGTTTTTCCATCTCTTGCGCCACTTCTCCCCGCCATTGGGTTTTAGTTACTAAAACAATTAATTGATTCGCTAATTGAGGAATAATATTGGCAATTTGTCGGCGATAAATTTCATCTAAACTACCAAAGGGAGAGTCCATAACAATCGGAAAGGTGCTACTATCTAGCCCCATTAAGGTATTTTTTTGACTCCATTCTCTGACTCCATCAATAATTCCCCCAATAAACGATAAACTTAAAATTTGATTTTCCCCCGTGGAAGCGGCGACTTCTGCTTCCTCTCCGGCGGTAGTTTCTACTAATTTTAATTCATATTTTTCAGTTAATTTAGGTAAATATGGGGTAAAGGAAATTTGACTAAATAACTTTTGAACCCGCTTTTCTAACTGACAGCGAAACTGTTGGTCTAAACGGTCTTTGACTTCATTTAAACGCAGAATTGTATCCTGAGTCACCGCAATTCTTCTTTGAACTAACAGTTGTTTCGTTTCATTCATTTGCTGTTTATCTATTTGTCGAGATAAACTCTCAATAGTCTGTGTAAATGTTTCAATTTGTTGTTGATTTGAACCCGTTTCTCGATTCAGTTCACTGATTTTAAGTTCAATTTCATCTAAACGTTTTTGCAATTCTTGAATATCCTCATTGGGAAATTTTCTGAGTTTATTGGTAATACTATCGAGTTCATTTTCAATTCTTTGTAATTCTTCTCTATTCGTTTGAATATTGTGTTGTTGACGATTAATTTCTTCCCAAAATTGAATCCCTTGTTTATCTAATTCATCGACTTGGGTACTCAAACGAATCGCTGTTTCATCAATATCCGCAGTTCCAGACCGATTTAATAAGTGTTGAACCTGTTCACATTCAGTTTTTCCAGGAATTAATTCAGCCCCACAAATACATTGTTTTTGCTCTAATAAATTTTGCACAAACTGTTTTGTAATTCCGGTATTTAACTCTCCCCGTTCTCGTAAACCTGAAAATAAACTTCTAAATTCTGCCGTTAATTCTGGGATTAAAACCGTATAGGCTTTTGTAGAAATAGCCCGATTAATGGCAATATGAGCTTGATGGAGTTGTTCGCGTAATGATTGTCTTTTGCGATCTAATTCATCCCGCAACCTTTGTAATTCCGCCGCGCCCCCCAACTCCAATAATCGCTCACTCAAAGTACATTTTATCTGTTTTAGACTCTCCAATTCTTGGTTAATTTCCGTCTGTCTTTGGGATAATCTCTCAATTTCCTGTTCCGCTTTTTTCTTGTCTTGTAAATATTTTTTAGTTTCAGGATTTCCAATAATTGCTAAATCCGTTTCTAAGGATTTTTTGGCTTCCCCTAAATGTTTAATAGCTCGATTTAAAACCTCTACTCCTAATAATTCTTTAGTCGCGTCAGAAATTTCTAGTTTGCGTTCATCTCTAACAATTTGCTCAATTCTCTCTCCATCAAAAAAGAAATATTGATGTAAACTTAATGGTAAAATTCGATTAATAATTTCCTCCGGTGGATGAGGAGGCATTCCCCAGCGTCCGTCATCTCCAGCCACTTGCATATATAATTGACTAGGGGTTTGTTCGATATCATTCCCATTTTTATATGCTCGACAAATTCGTTTAACTAAATATCGTTTATGATCATGTTCAAAGATTAATTCTATCCAACATCCTACTCCTTGTCCGGGTTCAGCTTCATTTAAAGCTCGTTTATTGACGAGATGTTCAGAAATAGAAAATGCGGCACTAAACTTTTCATATAAAACCCAAGTAAAAGCATTCATTAAGGTGGTTTTTCCGGCTCCATTATTACCATGAATAACCGTTGTATTTCTTTCTCCAGAAGCTAAATGAATTTCTGGAGTTTTCCCATAAAATTGTCGGAAATTGCAGAGTTGAATCGAAATTAATTTCATTTCACCACATCCTTAATAATTTTGAGAATATCATCATTAATATTACGGGGATTTTTCATATATAGTTTATCTCGTTCGGCTTGTAATACCCGTTCAATAATTTCTCGCACTTCCGGGGAAGCATTGATAATCGGGTCTTGAGCTTCTTTAGGATTAATATTATCCCCATAGGTGGATTTTTTCTCAGAGAAAACATTAGCAATAGTGGTAATAATACTTTCAGAATATTTAAACATTTTAATTATACCCTTATTATGGCAGTCGGCACTACCCTCAATATTACAATATTTTGTCAACTTCTTGCCATTGTTATTGTTGCCCGTTGTTGCGCTTCAGCGCTCCGGGGAGGGGTGCTAAAGCACAACAACGGAATTTGCAATCCAAAATAAGATTATAAATCTAATAACCCATATCGTTTTTGTAACTGAAGTAATTTTAATCTCGCTTCCCCAGCATTATCAGCTAAATTGGCAAATTCCAAAAACCGTTTTAACTCTTTTCTTAACAAATTCCGTTCAACTTCTAAGGTATTTCTATCTAAATCTGGTGGTAATACAATCATATCAAATAACGTCGCCCGTTCTTTCCCTGGATGGGGTCTTAATATTCTCCCCCGTCGCTGAATAAATTGTCGAGGATTACAACTACTTGCTAATATTACCGCATTTTTAATCGCTGGAATATCAACTCCTTCATCTAAACACCGAATAGCAACTAACCCTTGTAATTCTCCCTGTTCAAATTGTCGGCGTAATTTTTCTCGCTCTATTAAAGGGGTTTCGGCGGTATAAGTATTCACCCGATAACCTAATTCTGCTCCTAATAATTCAACCGTTGCTTCCAATTGTCGAGGAGAATAATCCTCTAGGGTTTCTACACTTCCATCCCCACAATAAAATAAAGTATGGGTTGTATGTAACCGGGTTTTCATTAACTGGCGTAGGGCATCTAACTTGTTACTGGCGGAGGCAATTAACCGAGATCTTTGAATTAACAAAGCGGTAATATTTTCGTTATTTTCCCAGTCTTTATCCCTTGTCAATACCCAACCAATTCGAGTCGTTAACCTATGATAAGCTCTGCTTTCAGCTTCAGTTAATTCTACTAAAATCGGATAATATAAATACCGCACTAACGCCCCTTGACGAATCGCTTCAGCTAGAGTTAATTCCGGTTGTAAAACAGGCCCAAAATAATCTAAAATAGCATCGCTGCCACTTTGATCAAAATGTCGTTCAGGAGTAGCAGAAAGGGCTAATCTCAAGCCAATATTTCTAGGTAAACTTTCTTCTAATTTGGGACTTCCTAAATTATGGGCTTCATCCCCAATGATCAGAGTTTTTTCAGGAAAATAACGAATTTGCGATTGCAAACCTTCAGAAATTAAGGTAGAATTAGTCGTAATAACCGTTAAAAAAAACTGATTTCCGGCTCTTAATTGATAGAGTTCCGCCGATAATTGTTTTTGCCAATGGTGTACACTTTCAAAGGCTAAAATCGGTTGTAATCCAAATTTTTTAGCCTCCTTTTCCCATTGAATTACTAAATGGCAATAGGGGCAAATAATGATAATTGCTTGTAATCCTATTTGATCATATAACTGAGTAGCGATCGCTAAAGCAGTAATAGTTTTACCGCTTCCAGTTGCCATTTTTAACGTTCCCCGCCCTCGATTAGCAAACCAGTTATTCACAGCTTGCTGTTGATACTCTCGCAGATGCAAAGATAAGGGAATTTGAGGAATACATTTATCAGTCATCAGTCATCAGTTATCAGTTATCAGTGTAAGAGTTATCAGTTAATAGTGAATTTATTAACTCATGATCTCAAGTCAGAAACTAAATTATTAGAACACCAAAAAAATCAATCCCCATTACCTATCACGGATTTAAGAAGATTACGCAGATTAACACAGATTTTAATCTGTGAAATCCTTTTAAATCCGTGATCCCTATTCCCCTTCCCAGTCTGGACAAGTTTCTGCTTCAGCACCCATCGGGTGCATTCCACAAACCAATAAATTTCCCCCATAAACTTGTCCGTGATAATGTTGGCATCCTCGACAGGCCGGATGTTCGGTTTCTGTCGGTTGAATGTATGTGACAAAGGGATCAAAATGTTCGTCCTCGGTATCAATATCTAAATTCAGACCTAAATCCAAATCCAAATAAATATCAATAATCGGTTCAAAGATATCATTGATATATTCATCAAGTTCGGGAAGAATTTTATTTTGTACCTCATCGGTAATTTCTTCCGATATCTTGGTGAGTTCGTTTAATATTTCGTTCAATTCTTCAGTCACGTCTGTAAAAAACTTCTCCATGTCAGAAACGGTTGTTTCTATCGCTTCTACAATACTTTTTGACCAATCTTCCATGACACTGATAACCAGTTTTCTGAATAATTTCTATAAAATATAGCAAAAAACAGCTATACCAGAATTCTAGTATAGCGCAATTTAATTAACCCTTCACCTTGAATTTTTTTGTCGGGTCAACCTCCTAATCTTTCTGGAGACGACGCAATTCCTCCTGTAAATCCCGCACCTTGTCTTTTAACTGACCCACTCCATCATCCCCAGAATCATCATCATCCGAAATCTCAATCCGACGAGGTTCTGTTTTTTTTGCTGAGGGCGTCGGTTCATTCCCTGGTTTTTGCACTTGCTGAATCGTATCTTCCACAAAACGACGTGCTTCTTCTGTGGTCATTTCCCCCCGCTTGACTAGCTCATCGGCTAGTTTTTGGGCATCTGTGCGTAATTCTGCCAGGGTTTTACTAGCTTTTTCACCCGCATAGGAGGCTAAACCTACCCCTAAATAAACCGCTTTTTGGACAAGATCTCCGAAACCCGGCATAATGACTCCAGTTTCTTAAAATATTATTAATTAAACACTTGCTGGCTAACGGTTAATCAACTTAGTCTTTAATTCGTGTTCAATCCCGATATCGTCTCAAAAAAGTGACCCGGAGTTTACGCCTATCAGAAGCATCCCGTATTGCTGCTACCTTCCGGTTCTGACAAGATTTGGGCGTTCCAATCGCATAAGTCCAGGTCATTCACTACTATAACACAATTTTTGATTTTGCAACCTAAAACCTTAAATCAATTACCTGATCCTCTACTTCCGCGCCCTAGCAGGTAATCGTTTCTGCTTCTTATTCGGGGCTTTGGGTTTTAATGCGGGTCGAGGACGAGGTTGGGCTCGAACGGGTTGGTCATGTTCGAGGGAGTCTTCCTCAAAGTAGTCAACAAAAATATCCGCCCCATTCACAATTGCCCCTAAAAGTCGCGGCCGATATTTTTTGGGATCGGCTGACTCGGTATCCATTAATCTGTCCGTAACCTCTCCTAATAGCCCCGAGGCGGTGTAAATTGGGCGAGTCACGATCACCATCCCATCGGTGTAGGGTTCCAAGGTTAAAACATCATTATTGCCTTCTAAAGTCGGACTATCCACCACCACAAAATCAAACCGATAGCGGACTTCCTCTAATAAGCGGCGCAATTCACTCGATTCTAAAACCGTTGCTGGGTGACGCACTCCCCCCGGACTGGGAATCACATATAAATTAGCGACATCGGGAACTAAACGAATACAGCCATATAAATCCCCATAATATTGTAGGGGTTCCACCGCACTGTGGGAATCGAGGACTAATCCCAGGGATTCTACTTCCGAGGGCGATCGCAAATCAGCTTCAATTAATAGAGTCCGTTTGCCACTTCTAGCCGAGGCGATCGCTAAATTATAGGCACTTAAAGTTTTTCCTTCCCCGGTTCCCACACTGGTAATTAAAATAACTTTAGGAGATTTATTGCCAACCCGTTGTAAATTACTGCGAATTTTTTCATAAAATTCCAAATAGGGGGAATAACGTTTGAGTAACAACGGTAAAACATAATCTTCTGGGAATAAAAACACATTAGGCACAACTCCCAAAAACGGAACTTCGCGCTCTTTGAAAGCTCCTTGAATTTCTTCCCAAGTGTAGAATTTCCCACTCAACATTCCCAAGACAAAAATAATCACCGCCCCGCCTAAAACTCCTCCGAGTCCTCCCATTGCCAAAATTAAAGCCATACTCAACGCTTTAGGAACTTCGATATCAGGAGCTTGTGCGTTTTTGGTGATCGCTAAACTACTGGTTATTTCAGCTTCAGCCGCTTTCGCATCCACTAACTTTACCTGCATTTGATCATACAAGGCTTTTTTATAAGCAACTTGCTGTTCTAGCCGTTGTTTTTCTGTTTGTTTATTCGGAATTGTGGCATAGTTTTGTTTCAGGTCTTCTCCAGTTTTTTCAGATGATTTTAATTGTTGTTCTAAACTTTCTTTTTGAGTTTTTAACTCAATTAAACTTTGAGCTAATTGTTGACGAGTTGGATCAAGAGAAGAATCAACCCGAATTTTATCCACACTGACTAAAGGAGCCGCAATTCCACCTCCTCCCAATACTTCTGAAGCTCGAGATTGTAACTGTTTTTCGGCGGCTTGTTGACGTTTGACTAATTCTGCAACTAAAGGATGTTGATCTTTATAATCCTTGCGTAAAACCGCTAATTGTGATTCAATTTCATACAATTGAACCCGCAGTTGAGCAATAATTGGATCAGAGGCTAAGGCTTGAGCTACAAAGGCTTGGTCAGCATTTAAACCTAACTGAGATTCCAAACTTGCCACTTGAGCGTTTAGGGCACTTAGCTGTAAGTCAATCTGTTTTTGCTGCTGTTCATTGGCTAAAATTGCTGTGGGTAAGGAGCCACCTTCTAAACTTAAAATAGTTGCTCCTTCCCGTTTATCATAATTTTCTAACTCTTTTTCTGCCTGTCTCAATTCTGCTTCGGCTGGTTTTAATCTTTCTTGAATTAGATTAATAATACTATTCAATTGTTGAGTATTAATAACACGACTTTGTTGTCGCATTTTCTCCATCAATTTATTCACAAAAGTTACCGATCGTTCTCGATTAGGATCTTGATAAGAAACAGTAAGTTTCATCGGAGAACCCTCACTATCCCTTCCCGGAGCTTTGGCTGGTTCTAGTTTAATTCCTAAATTTTTTTTTAAATCATTCGGTGGAATATTAAATTCTTTGAGCAGCGGATCTACTACACTTTCAGGAAGCAACATTTCCGGTGCTAGTTGTTGTCCTTGTTGTTGAATAACTTCCCCGGTTTTAGAAAAGATCACCGGACTACTTTGACCCATCAGAATACCCGTTGCTTTATAGGGAGGAGTAGCCGGAGGTTCCATCAACATTGCAGCGGCTCCCGATGCCCCTAACGCGACAGTAAAGGTGGCAAAACCCGCCAATTTATATTGATCAAAAGCAATTAAATATCGTTTAACAATCGGTAAAGTCATAATAATATGGGTAATGGGTAATGGGTAAGAATAAATAAAAAATAGGATGATAGGTATTAACTGCTTATTTTTTCTTGTTACTATTACTGCTACCACTACTACTACCACTGGGACTAAATAGATTTTCTACCCCGCTTTGTAACTGTTGGAAAAATAACAGAAATCCGAGAATATCGCGAAAAGGTTGAGTAAAAGTATTTAAAACAAAACTCACGCGAGTGATTAAATTGCGGTTAACAACAATCACATCATTGTCTTGTAATAAAACATTATCCGTGGCATCACCAGCTAATACATTTTTACCATTTAAAAGTTGTTTTGTGGGTTTTCCGGTTTCTGGATCATAACGAATTAAAGCAATTTCCTGTAAATCCGCTAAATTCAAAGGAACGGAATTTAATACATCAATAAAACTACTGCCATTTTGTAAAGCTACCGTTCCCACCGTACTCACAGGATAACTCAAAATTCTCACCGTAATTTGAGGACTAGCTAAGTTGGATGTCGCCACCAACCGTTGATCATAACCTGACTTTTCATCCGGTTGTAATTTCGGAATAATAATAGCGTCGCCATTCTGTAAAGACACATTCGGTAAAGCCGTTGCCTCTTGAATGGGAGTATATAAATCAATAATATCCTCGATTAAGCGACCATCGGTCGTAATTCGACAAATCAAAACCGACCGCAAATCCGAGGTGATTCTTGCCCCACCTGCGGCCTGGATAGCCGTTGTTACCTGTCCACTACCTGGAGGAAGTTGATAAAATCCGGGTCGGGTGACATCTCCGACAATGGTTACACTCACAGCATTTGGGGCGGCGGCCAAACTATAGGTTTCTAAAATATTCCGAGTTGGCCCTTGATAGGCCCGCACCTCCTGGGAGGGAACCACAATTACGTCCCCATCTTCGAGTAACAAATCTACGGGTCTAACGCCTAATAATAATGGCGTCAGTAAATCCACATCCGTTTCCACCACTTGACCATTCGCTAAGGTACGCCGAATTTTAATCATTCTTAAATCCGCCGCCGTTGTGGTTCCCTGGGCTGTTGTCAGGGCGATCGGGAGTTCGGGACTGGCTAAGGGGTAAAATCCGGGTCTGGCCACTTCCCCCGTCACCGTCACCCTTACCGGACGTTGGGTTAATAAAGCCATATTAGTTTGGGGATTTTGAACAAAAGGATTTAAACGACTATTAATAATGACTTGTACCTGTTCCAAGGTTAAATCTTGAACCCGAATGGCTCCAATTAAAGGTAATAAAATCGCACCATCGGGGGTAACGGCCGTGGTGGGAACACTCAGGTCATTGGAACGCTGGCCATTAATAAACACATCAATATACAGTTGATCCCCTGGGCCAAGACGATAATTGACCCCGCGATTTTCACTTAAACGCCGGAAATAAATATTATCAATTGGGGGAGGAAGTTGTGCAGAACGGTCTAAAACGGGATTCCCCGCCCGTTCAAATAGTTGTATAATTTGGGGCCAGGTGGGTTGGGGGAAGCTCGGTGGTCGTAACTTTGCCCCCGGATAGGGTTGATTGACTACTCCTTGGGGAATTACACATTTTTCTGGAAGATTGACGGTTTGGGCTAAAACCCTTTGTTGGCTAGAAAAGCCCCAAAGCAAGGCGGTAAAACAGACTATCCAACTGCTGGAATAAAGACTGGTGAGGAATAGGGATACAAAGGTCTGGCGACAACGATGATTCATAGTTAAATAATCAAGCAACATCCATTAAGGAGTTGTGGTAGCTAAGGCTTCAGCCATTAAGGAGGCTTGTATACTTTCACCCAGAGAAACGGCCAGGGGCCAGACATCCTTAATATTATCTAAGGGTTTAATCGGAATTAAAAGACTAACACCCACCCAGGGGGCGCGATGCTTACTAAGTTGGGCCCAACGATCAATCCAAAACCAACGACTGGGGGCGGGATTTCCACCGTTAGGCCAAGCGTACCACTGAGTCACGGCCCAGGTCTGAGTTGCAGTCCAGGCTCTAAAAAATTGAACTTCAATTTCAGCCGGGTCTAATTTTTGGGCGGTGGATTTTATGGAAAAGCGATCGTCACTGAAATCATCGGTTTTCCACCCTAGAAATCCATTCAGATCCATCCATTCCAACTGAGGCTGATCTTTATAGTAATTTTGGGGAAATAATAATACTATTGCTGTCTGATTATCCCGTTTTATTTCTTGTTTTAACCACTTTTTACTGCCCGCACCCAAGGATTCAATTTTAACTGTTTGCCATCCTGGAATCGTCAAACCTTGTTTTCTAATAGTTTGAAGTTGGGGCAAGGTTTTGAGTTGGGGCATATCCATCCATGACCATTTTTTATTAATATAGCCCGGCATTGCTGCACCGATTAATAATATTATCATTAAGATGACAATGATAATTTTAGACTGTTTTTGTCGTAGAATCATATCAGTTATAGAGCTAGGGAATAGGGAATAGGGAATAGTAGGTTATGAGCAGGTTACAAGGTTTATTATTGTCAAATACCTTAATTGGTAGTGCTATATCAGTTATTTTTTATCGGTAGGATTGAAGTCTCCTCACCCTATCAGTAATCAATAAATATTTATTGATCGGGTTGTTCTAATGGGTCTTAGGAATCAATTCCAGTATAATGTTGTAAACCATTAATTAATACTACCAATAAACCTAACATACAGGCTGAATATAAATCTCCGCCCCAACCTTCATGGAGCCAGGAAAATAACCCATCTTGACCTGTGCCATGAAACAGCGTTAATAAGGTATTGCGAATAATATTAGCAATAATACTAATTAAGCCCGCACTAACTAGAAAGAAAATACTTAGTTTTTTTGAGTCTAAAAGTCCTGTCCAATAGAGCAACATTAATCCTACATACAAACTGGTAAATAACATTTTTAACCCAGCACAGTGCGGGGCAACTTCAACAATTTGATCATTCACAAACAGATAAATTTGTTCTACATGGACATTCAAGTTAAATTGAATTAGAATAAATCCAGCCACATTAGCAATAAATTTCTGCAAGGGTAAGGCGATGGGTTCTATTAAATAGGGTAAATGATTCGGGGTTGCTAGTAATACAAATACTAAGGGCATTTTCTGTAATTTTAAGCCTTCAATTCCTTTAAAAGATAGGCAAAGTCCTGCCAACATTAAAGGAAAAGAAAGATTAACTAAATCAGATAAACCGCTCCAATAAAAAATACTACCTATCACAATTAATCCGATTCCTAACGGATGGCTAGTATTGGGTAAACGTTTCCACTGATGCCGTTTTGTCCAGGCAATATAAGCTGCAAAGGGTAAACCGATTAAACCATGACTAAAATATTCATGTTCAATGCTGATCGTTTTATGCAGCCAACCGTCATACCAATGTATTAAAAGTGGTGCATACAATAACACCATTAATATAACAATCATCCAATTTAATAGAGATTTTTCCAGCGTGATTGGAATTTTATGATTGATTTTCATACAATTATTGACGGTTAACCGTTGACCTGATATCTAAAAGTAGGGGCGAGGTCTTCTCGCCCAATGGATTTAGGAGTAGCTAAGATATAGCAGACTGAATTGATGTCAAAACTCGATTAATTTGGTTAGTTGTTAATCCAGGATATATGGGTAAGGATAGAATTTGTTGACTTAATTTTTCAGCTTGAGGAAAGTCTCCTTCTTTGTAACCTAAATATTGATAAGCCGGTTGTAAATGGCAAGGAATTGGGTAATGAATTCCGACCTGTATTCCCTGTCCCGTTAATTTGTCTTTGAGGGTATCACGGTTAATGGCTGATTCTTCCGTTACCCGAATCGCATACAAATGATAAACATGACCATCCGCACTCTGATTTTCAATCGGAATAATACCCCGTTCTCGCAATAATAGAAGTGACGCATCATATTTTTCAGCGGCAAAATTGCGATCGTGATTCCAAGTGTTTAAATGGGGTAACTTAACATTTAGAATGGCAGCTTGTAAGGTATCAAGACGGCTATTTGTTCCTTTTTCGGTATGGAGATATTTTTGAGGAGCCCCATAATTGCGTAAACTGCGGAGATTTTGAGCCACAATTTCATTCTGGGTCACAACCATTCCCCCATCCCCAAAACAGCCCAAATTTTTACTCGGATAAAAACTAAAAGCTGCGGCTAACCCAATACTTCCCGCACAATAACTTTCTCGCTCGGCTAAATGTGCCTGGGCTGCATCTTCAAAAATAATTAAATCATGGGACGCGGCAAAAGCAAACAGTTGATGGGGAGAAACCATTTGGCCATAGAGATGCACCGGAATAATGGCTTTGGTTTTTTTTGTTACCACCTGCTCTGCATGATTGAGATCAATCAGTGCCGTATGGGGGTCACAATCGACTAATATCGGAGTAGCCCCCGCGTGTAATACCCCGATCAGGGTAGCAATAAAAGTATTAGCCGGAAGCAGAACTTCATCCCCAGGTTTAATTCCACAGGCTTGTAGACCCAGAGCGATCGCATCGGTTCCACTGGCTACTCCTACCCCATAGGGTACACCACAGGCTTTAGCAAAGGCGATTTCAAATTCTGTTAGGGCTTGACCTAAAACAAAGTCACCCTTATCCACTACAGCCTGGATCGCAGCTTGAATTTCGGGTTTAAGCGGTTCGTGGATTAAACTCAAATCCACAAAGGGAACAGGAGCTAGGGTGCTAGTCATACAAGAATCATCAGCATATATCAGCAACACCAGCATAGCTTAGGGTGTTGGCTGTTAGCTGAGAAGGTGTTGATGGATTATCTGGAAACCCGACTCGAACAGAAGGAGGTCAGAACATCTGACCAGATAAGCGAGGAACATCCTTGCTATACTCTGATAATAGAGTCTTAAATAGAGTATGTCAAGGGGAAAAAAAAATTCAGTTTAATGTTAACGAGAAAGAATATGAACGTCTCAAAAGTCATGCTGAATCAGAAGGATTATCAATGGCTGAAGTTCTTAGGGATTACATTAAAACCCTCACACCCCCTAAAGGGGGTCGCACTACATCCCACGACTGAAGTGCGTGGGCTTTGTGCGAGGTTGTTGTAAGATCAGGATCGAAACTAGAAAATTTGGAGTATAAAGGTCTGGTTAGCTTAATTTATTCTCAATATCGATAACAAGGGAAACCACAAAAACTATGCCACAATTGAATCTGATTGATCCCAATGTCAACGGGAATCTCGGATCTATATCTTCTCCCGTTACTAACGGTCACACCCCTTTTCCATACCACCGTGATCATCGGGATCAAACTTCAGAGCATAAGGCAATTCAAACGATTCAACAACTCGAACTCGATTTGAATGCAACTAATCAGCAATTGATTGATGCCGATGCCGTTACTATGATCAAATGGGCGGCAGAAATATTTGGTGATGGCTTGGTCATGAGTACCAGTTTTGGAATTCAAGCGGCAGTGATGTTGCATTTAGTCACTAGCGTTGTTCCGAATATTCCGATTATTTGGGTTGATACGGGTTATTTACCCACAGAAACCTATATTTTTGCCGAACAGTTAACAGAACGTCTCAACCTGAATTTAAAAGTATATCAATCTCCCATGAGTCCGGCACGAATGGAAGCTTTACAGGGTAGGTTATGGGAAAAAGATGATATTGAATCTTTAAATTATTACGACAAAATTCGTAAGGTTGAACCGATGCAACGGGCTTTAAAAGAATTAAATGCTACGGCTTGGTTAGCGGGATTACGCGCCGATCAAACCCATCATCGGAAAACATTAAATCCAGTTGTTCAACATTCGGGAAGATACAAAGTTCATCCGATTTTGTCTTGGAATTCTAGGGATATTTACCAATATTTAACTGCCCATGATTTACCCTACCATCCCTATTTTGATCTGGGTTATACCACCGTGGGAGATTGGCATTCTAGCCGTCCTTTAATGGCAACGGACGAAAATGAACGGGATACTCGTTTCCGGGGTTTAAAACAGGAATGTGGTTTACATTTACCCCAAACAGAAGAAGAAGCAAAAAGTTTGGATTCCAGTTTCTTATAAGACGAATCTGGGAGATTGAAAACGAGTGTGTTCCCCATCTGTACAAGGGCCTGCTCCCATTTTGATGGGGGCAGGTTTTATAAGTACCTAATTGTTTAGGTACTTATAAACTTGACCCTATCGGTCGAAGGAAAGTGAATTATTTTCAATGAATTTATTCTATTGATTTTAATAATAATTCTAGGATTTCTTGGCGGTCTTTCTGCTCGGTTTTCGGTTGTTCATCTAACCAATTAATCGCTCGATTTCTACCATTTTCCGCCGCAATAATTAAAGTTCCCCAGGTTTTTAATTCCAACTGTTCTGGATTTTCTAATAAAGCAGCATTCAGACGATTTTTAATCCGTCCGCCATTTGATCTTAATAAATTGGTAATTTCTTGTTGATTTCCTGGGCTATTTTTTAACACTTCTAGGGCTTCCGTCCAGCGTCCATCAATCAAACTAGCTAATACCTGTTGACTCGGACTTGCCCAGGCTGCAACGGCTTGAGCTTTGGTAATTTTAGCATGAAATTCAATTAAATCTAACTGGGCTTGAACGGCTGTTGACCATTTCAAATTAGGACTATTTCCAGAGACTATATTTTTTTTCAACGGTTTAATTAAATTCAATGCTGGCGACCATAACCCACTACGAGCCAATCTTAAAGACTGTCGATAATTATAATTATCTAAAAATATCTCATCTAAAGAAATAGCCGTTAATTGAATCGGGTTAGGAATAAATTGCAAAGGTTGGACTTGATAAATACTAAATTGAGGCTCTAGCCCAATAGTTTGTTCAATTAATAATTCTGGATCTTTGCCTCCGGTGACTTCCTGCCAAATCGGTTGTTGTCCGGCGGCACTTTTCCATTCTAACATCATGCTCAAATAATGGCGACTCGGATTGTAATGCAGAATCTGTCCATAAGGAACGGTTTTATCTCCCACCAACCGCTCACTATTAAGATTAAACCAGACCCCCCCTTGAGGAACTTTTCCTTTAAATTGTGTCAGTCGAGTTAGGGGTAAGGGCTTATTAGAACCCTGTTGATTAGATTCGGTTCCAATTAACGATGCAATTACAAAAGATTCGGCTGGCCCCTTGATTTCTAGCTGCTGCATTAACCGATAATATTGAGTGCTACCCCGGCGTTGATAGGGGGTTTGAACTGCTTCATAAACCCGCACTTGCACAATTTCTTGACAACCCCCTTCGCAGGGATGGGTAACACTAGAGTCACGGGTTTTTAAAATAGGAATTAATAAATCATTCGACTTTTGAACAATAGCATCTGAATTTATCAATAAAGAGTTAAATGGGACTGCGGATTTTTGCTCATTCCCCGTTTTTGAAATGGAATCAACCCTCGGTAAAGTTAGGGATTTCCCCACCATGAACCCTTCTGTTTTGAGGGCTTGATTAATTTCATCTAAGGTAACAATTGAGTCGCGGCGTTGTAGGGGAATTTGTGTCCAACTGGGTAACAATTGATTTAACCAAACTCCAATATCAGGATTAACAATTAGTTGATAACTAAACCAGGCACAGCCTCCAATTAATCCTGTTCCTCCGAATAGTAAAGTAAAGGCAACCCCGTCGGCTATCCATTTTTTCCATAACCTGCTAATCGGTTGGGACGGTTTAGATTTCGGAGGTTGGGGGGCTGTTTTTTTCCCCGCAGGTAAAGCAGTCGTTTGGGGACGTCGATTTGGACGACGCTGTTGCCCTGATTTGGCGGAGGTTTTGGCTGTTTTAGGCTGAGGTTTTTGGGGTTGACTCTTTTTTCTAGGCGAGGGTTGATGACCTGTCTCTAAAGGATTCATCATGGATTCGGATTAGGATGGGATTAGGCTAACGACGCAGCAATACTTGTTCATAAAGTTCACCGGCTCGTTCCCAAGTATATTCAGTTTCTATTAATAATCTCCCATTTTGCGACAATTGTTCCCTCAGATGGGGATGTTCAAACAGTCGGCTAATGGTTTCTACATATTCTGCCACGGTGTTAGCCCGGAGAGCGCGATGGGGATCATTGGGCCCATCAACGGCCAAACCTTCTAAACCGCGATCGCTGGCCACCACGGGAACTCCTGCGGCCATGGCTTCTAGGGTTTTATTTTTAATCCCGTAGCCACTGCGGAGGGGGGTGACACAGACTGTCCCCTGATGCAAATAATCGACGACCTGGGGGACTCCCCCGGTGACGATAACACCCGGATGATTAGCTAATTGTAGAACCTCTGGTACGGGTCGGGCTCCGATAATGGTAAAGGTAGTATCGGGATAGGAATTTTGCAGGATGGGTAAAACCTCTTGGCTGAAAAATCTGGCGGCGTCGATATTATGGGAGGCGTCCATTGCCCCCACAAATACTAAGTTATGATTATTAGGATCAAAAGATCGCATCGGAAATAATTCTAAATCCACCC
Source organism: Planktothrix agardhii (assembly GCF_904830935.1). Classification (NCBI taxonomy): domain Bacteria; kingdom Bacillati; phylum Cyanobacteriota; class Cyanophyceae; order Oscillatoriales; family Microcoleaceae; genus Planktothrix; species Planktothrix agardhii. The sequence goes on along the minus strand of NZ_LR882952.1, from coordinate 4,279,053 downwards.
CATTAGCAACTACATGAATTTCTCCTTGGGGTTGAAATTGGCGGAATTGTTTTTCATCATCTGCGGTGGTAACAACTAAATCATGAAATTTAGCTGCATAACGTTTTTCATAACGTTCTAGGAGTAATTGTAAATAAATCTGATCTCTTTGAGGATGGGGAGAAGCCCCCATTTCTAAATGATTACGAGTCCAACCGACAACGGAACTATGAATATTAACAACGGTATGAACTTGGTTTAAATAGGACGGTCGAATATAAATTTCATTAACACTATGTTCGCAAGTAATTATATCAATTTTACCCTGTTCAACCGCTTGATCGATCCAAGTTTGCATTTCTTTTGAATAACGATGAAGCACATTGGGAGGGGTACTTTTGACCAGGGAATTTATAAACCGACCCACCTTAGCAATGGCCCAAGTCGGAGGTTCGGGAGGGAGGGGAAAAACCACCAGTTGACTCACCCATTGACGCAATTCTTCAACATCCTGATCACTAACCCCCGAATGTCGTTGGGTGATTAGAGTAACATGATGGCGAGAATGAAGATATTTGAGCAAGTTAAAGGTTCTAATTTCCGTTCCTCCTCGACTGGGTGGATAGGGAAACGTAGAGGAGATGATTAAAATATTCATGGGATTCAATCAGAATTAAATAATATATAACCCAATTTCCTTAAAGTTTACATTGAACAGTATTTCAATCTAATTTAACCAATTTAACCTAAAATTAGATGATAAAATTTTAGAATCAATAATTGCCCGATTTTTTATTTTTCCCAGTTCTATGACCCAGGATATTCGGCAGTGGCTTGATGAAATTAAACGCTTGAAACAACAGTTGGCACAAACCCAACTGGATCTGAACGCGGCGGTCGAAAGTTCCGACCAATGGCGACAACGCTACAATACTGAAGCCCAACAACGACGCCAAGAAGCCGGACGCTATTTAGAACAAGTGGGAGAACTGCGGGGAGAGTTGGAACGATGGCAACGCCTGTCTCCACTTCCCAATGAGTTACAGGTGCGGGTCGCAGTTCGTCAAGAAATTGATCAGTTAAAAACTTTGGATGAAGTTAAGGCAAAATTAATTGAGGTGATGTTAGAACGCGATCGCTCTCGTGAACAAATTCATCAACTTGTTGAAGCCTTGGATACCGAAAAAACCGCTCACCTGGAAACTCGCAATAGTTTAACTATGGCTTTAGGCGATACGGTTGATTTACTCACCAAAGCCCAAAATCAATCCCAGTCTGGAACTTCAATTTTCACTATTTCCCAACTTCCCGAATCTCAAATCTTACCCCAACTTCCAGCCATTGAAGACAGTTGAAACAGTCACCAGTCATCAGTTATCAGTCACCAGTCATCAGTTATCAGTTATCAGTTATCAGTTATCAGTTATCAGTTATCAGTCATCAGTTAACAGTTAACAGTTTATTACCCAAAACCCATTACCCATTACCCAAAACCCATTACTCATTACCCATTACCCTTTCCCCCTTCCCTATTCTATGACCTTAAATTTTGATCAACAAATGATGCAGCAATGCTTGAAATTAGCCCGTCAAGCATTAGGAAAAACTGCACCTAATCCTCTAGTCGGTTCTGTAATTGTTCAAGACGGAAAAATTATTGGAGAAGGATTTCATCCGGGGGCGGGTGAACCTCATGCCGAAGTTTTTGCCCTGAGAAATGCCGGAGAACAAGCAAAGGGAGCAACGGTTTATGTGAATTTAGAACCCTGTAATCATTTTGGTCGGACTCCCCCCTGCACAGAAGCCCTAATTGCAGCAAAAATAGCTAAGGTTGTAGTGGGAATGGTTGACCCCAACCCCTTAGTTTCAGGTACAGGAATTCAACGTTTAAAAGATGCAGGAATTGAGGTAATTGTAGGCATAGAAACAGCAGATTGTCAACAGTTAAATGAAGCATTTACGCATCAAATTCTGCATCATCAACCCCTAGGAATTTGGAAATATGCGATGACCTTAGATGGAAAAATTGCCACTACAACGGGTCATAGTTATTGGGTGACGGGAACAGAAGCCCGACAAAAAGTTCATCAGTTACGAGTCGCCTGTGATGCGGTAATTGTTGGGGGAAATACCGTCCGACGAGATAATCCTTTGCTGACAACCCACGATGCTGGGGAACCCAACCCCTTGCGAGTGGTGATGAGTCGCACCTTGGATTTACCCAAACAAGCCCATTTATGGGACACTCAAGAGGCGAAAACTTTAGTTATAACAGAGGAGGGTATAAATCCAGATTTCCAACATTTTCTACAGAATAAGGGGGTAGAGGTCGCGGAATTGTCGCCCTTGACACCCGCCCAAGTCATGACTTATTTCTACAAACGTCAATTTTTATCGGTGTTGTGGGAATGTGGGGGAACCCTAGCCACCAATGCACTCAAAGATGGCAGCATTCATAAAATTTTAGCCTTTATTGCCCCTAAAATTATTGGGGGAAGTGGGGCGCCTTCTCCCGTGGGAGATTTGGGTTTTACTCAAATGACAGAGGCACTTTTATTAGAAAGAATGACTTGGGGTTCTGTGGGTTGTGATTTGTGGATTGAAGGTTATTTATCTCCAGCTTAATTATGAGCGAGATTGCTGTATTAAGTCTGATGGTCAGTAGTCTAGGAATTGATGCGGTTTTACTCGCTAACTGGCTCTGTTCCATCCAAATAAATGTAGAATTAGAACAGGAGGAGGAAGAAACATTGACTCGTTACGACTCAGAAGATATTAAACAAATGCGTGCAAAATCCGTACAATCTAATGGCTATTCTAATCCTGAATCCCCTGAACCTTTAGTTAAGGAATGGGAATACAAGATTGTCCGCGCCAGTCAAGATGTATTTCGCAATCCCACTGTTTTTAAACGGTTATGTCAGGAAGAAGCAGAAACGGGCTGGATTTTAGTGGAAAAATTAGATGACCGACGGGTTAGATTTAAACGTTTAAGAAGATTAGAAACTCAAGAAAACCCCTATCAAATCAAGCAAGATCCCTATCGTTCTACCTATGGAAAATCTAATAATTTAGGGTCTTGGTTAACTGTTTTGGCTTTTATTACTGCGATTATTTTACCCGCTTATTTAGGATTTTCATTAGTTGCCATGAGCTTTAATAAATCCGAGCAAAATTCTCCAACAACCCTTTCATCTCCTGAGCCGGAAGTTCCTCCTACTTCCCGTCAAAACTGAATTATAGCAACCGCGGCTGGGGTGTTAGGACATAGACTGATACAGCAAACCTAGGCGGTTGCTATAGGTAATGGGTAAGAAACTGATTACTATTATATAATAGAGAAATAATCATTTTAGGATTGTCCCTTGTCTCAACCCAATCATCCCTTAAAACGGTTTCTAGTTTATGCTCGTCCCTATCAAAAAACGATTGGGTTAGCAACGGTTTATTCGGTTTTAAATAAAATCTTTGATTTAGCCCCTCCGGTATTAATTGGATGGGCCGTTGATGTTGTGATTAACCCCAAGGTTTCCTTCCTATCCCAGTGGGGGATTCAAGGAGCATTTAATCAATTGTTGATGTTATCGTTTTTAAGTTTAATAATTTGGAGTTTAGAATCGGTTTTTGAATATGCTTATAAAGTCTTATGGCGAAATTTAGCCCAAACCTTGCAACATAATCTCAGATTAGATGCTTACGGACATTTACAAAACTTAGAATTAGCCTATTTTGAAGAACGTAGTAGTGGCGGTTTAATGTCAATTTTAAATGATGATATTAACCAGCTAGAAAGGTTTTTAGATATGGGGTCGAATGAAATTATCCAAGTAATTACCACGGTAATTGTAATTGGAGCAGCCTTCTTTATTTTAGCACCAACCGTTGCTTGGTGGGCAATGTTTCCGATGCCTTTTATTGTTTGGGGTTCGGTTTGGTTCCAGAAATTACTCGCTCCTCGTTATGCCGATGTGCGGGAAAAAGTTGGGTTATTGAATGGACAACTGGCGAATAATTTAGGCGGTATTACTACTATTAAAAGTTTTACCGCCGAACAGTATGAAATCCAAAGAATTACCGAACATAGTGAAGCCTATCGCCAAAGTAATCGCCGAGCAATTTCCCTATCTTCCGCTTATGTTCCAGTAATTAGAAGTTTGATTCTATTTGGATTTATTGCCACCTTATTATTAGGAGGTTTACAAGTAACTTCAGGACAGTTAGCCGTAGGAACCTATAGCGTTTTAGTGTTTATTACTCAACGATTATTATGGCCTTTAACCCGCCTTGGAGATACCTTTGATCAATATCAACGGGCGATGGCTTCTATTAACCGGGTGATGAATTTATTAGATACTCCAATAGAAATTCATACCGGGGATATTGCCCTACCTGTGGCTTTCGTCAGGGGAGAAATAGAGTTAAAAAATGTCTATTTTTCCTATCAAAATCGAAATCAGATTATTCAAGATTTATCCCTAAAAATTCCCCCCGGAAAAACTATTGCCATTGTCGGTGCTACGGGGTCGGGAAAAAGTACCTTAGTAAAACTATTATTGAGGTTATATGAAATTAATGCCGGGGTAATTACTATAGATGGAATTGAATTAAACCAGTTGAAATTAGAGGATTTACGCCAAGCAATTGGCTTAGTCAGTCAGGATGTTTTTCTGTTTCATGGAACCGTTGCCGAAAATATTGCTTATGGCTCCTTTGATGCGTCCTTAACTGATATTATTGAAGCCGCAAAAATCGCCGAAGCCGATGAATTTATTCGGGATTTACCAAATAGATATGAGACAATTGTAGGGGAACGGGGTCAGAAATTATCCGGCGGACAGCGACAACGAATTGCTATCGCCCGGGCGGTCTTAAAAAATCCGCCTATTTTAATCTTAGATGAAGCGACATCGGCCGTGGATAATGAAACCGAAGCAGCCATTCAAAGATCCTTAGAAAAGATTACCAAAAATCGGACAACAATTGCGATCGCCCATCGGCTTTCAACGGTTAGAAATGCCGACTGTATTTATGTGATGGAACAGGGAAAATTAGTCGAATCTGGAACCCATGAAAACCTCTTAGAAGCGCCGGGTATTTATGCGGGTTTATGGCGAGTGCAGTCCGGATTGAATTAGGGTCAACGGTGTCAGGTGAAACAGATGCAGCCAGGAAATGCTAGAATCAACAATGATTTATTCAAAACCAATAAATTTTCGTAACTATATCCTGTTCTTGCCATGTTAAAAGCTCTGTTAGGCGATCCGAATGCGCGTAAACTTAAAAAATATCAGCCTCTTGTCACGGATATCAACATTTTAGAGGAAGAAATTCAAAGCCTCTCGGATGAACAACTGCGGGCCAAGACAGGGGAATTTAAGGAAAAATTATCCAAAGCTAAAAACCGAGACGACGAAAACCTAATCCTGGATGAAATTCTCCCAGAAGCGTTTGCCGTTGTCCGCGAAGCCGGAAAGAGGGTTTTGGGGATGCGACACTTTGACGTCCAACTCCTGGGCGGGATTATCCTCCACACGGGGCAAATTGCCGAGATGAAAACCGGAGAAGGAAAAACCCTGGTTTCCACCCTTCCGGCCTACCTCAACGCCTTAGCCGGAAAAGGGGTTCACGTCATCACCGTCAACGATTATCTCGCCCGACGGGATGCCGAATGGATGGGACAAATCCACCGATTCCTGGGGCTAAGTGTGGGGCTAATTCAGCAGGAAATGAGTCCCGACCAACGGAAGAAAAACTACAACTGTGATATTACCTACGGTACAAACAGTGAAATGGGGTTTGACTACCTGCGCGACAACATGGCGATCTCCATGGATGAAGTTGTGCAGAGGGTGTTCAACTATTGCATTATTGATGAAGTAGACTCGGTTTTAGTTGATGAAGCCCGGACGCCTTTAATTATTTCTGGTCAGGTGGAACGTCCGAGTCAAAAATATATGCGGGCGGCGGAAGTTGCTCAAATGATGGAAAAAGAAGAACATTATGAAGTCGATGAAAAAGGCCGTAATGTTCTGATGACCGATGAAGGTTTTGCCCGGGCGGAAGAACTATTTGGGGTTCAAGATTTATATGATCCTAATGATCCTTGGGCGCACTTTGTTTTTAATGCCTTAAAAGCCAAAGAATTATTTATTAAAGACGTCAACTATATTATCGGTAATGGGGAAGTCATTATCGTGGATGAATTTACCGGACGGGTGATGCCCGGAAGGCGTTGGAGTGACGGTTTACACCAAGCCATTGAAGCTAAAGAACGGGTAGATATTCAACCGGAAACCCAAACTTTAGCTACTATTACTTATCAGAATTTCTTCCTATTATATCCCAAATTATCGGGGATGACCGGAACTGCAAAAACTGAAGAAGCCGAATTTGAACGCATCTATAAGCTGCAAGTTACTATTATTCCGACCAACCGGATTACCGGACGGGAAGATTTACCCGATGTGGTCTATAAAACCGAAGAAGGAAAATGGACTTCCATTGCTGAAGAATGTGCGGATTTACATAAAGAAGGCCGTCCGGTTTTAGTCGGAACAACGAGCGTAGAAAAATCAGAAATTCTCTCGAATTTATTACAACAACGCAAAATTCCCCATAATTTATTAAATGCTAAACCCGAAAACGTCGAACGGGAATCGGAAATTATTTCCCAAGCCGGACGCAAAGGGGCTGTGACTATTTCTACTAACATGGCCGGACGGGGAACGGATATTATTTTGGGGGGAAATGCGGAGTTTATGGGACGGCTCAAAATGCGCGAGTATTTGATGCCTAAACTTGTTAAACCCGATGATGAAAAGGAATTAGCGTTTGTCGGGGGAGCAGGGAGTCGTCGCCCCGCAGCCCAAGGATTTGATCAGAGTAAAAAACCTAAAACCTGGAAAGTAACTACTCAATTATTCCCAACGGAATTATCCAAACCCACTGAACAAAAACTGAAAGATGCGGTTGATTTTGCCGTGGGAGTTCATGGAGAACGCAATTTAGCAGAGTTACAAGCGGAGGATTTATTAGCCGTTGCTTCGGAAAAAGCTCCCACCAATGACCCGGTAATTCAAAAATTGCGAGAAGTCTATAACCTGATCGTTCATGAGTACGAAAACTTCACCAAACAGGAACATAATGAGGTGGTGGAATATGGTGGACTTCATGTAATTGGAACCGAACGCCATGAATCTCGCCGGATTGATAATCAATTGCGGGGACGGGCTGGACGCCAAGGTGATCCGGGTTCCACGCGGTTTTTCCTGAGTTTACAGGATAATTTATTACGGATTTTTGGGGGCGATCGAGTGGCCGGATTAATGGATGCTTTTAATGTGGATGAAGATATGCCCATTGAGTCTAAATTATTAACCCGATCGCTGGAAAATGCCCAACGAAAAGTTGAAACCTACTATTACGATATCCGTAAACAGGTATTTGAATATGATGAGGTTATGAACAACCAACGGCGGGCAATTTATGCCGAACGCCGACGGGTTTTAGAAGGGCAAGATTTGAAGGAACAAGTGATTAAATATGGGGAACAAACCATGGATGATATCGTGGAAGCCTATATCAATCCTGACTTACCTTCGGAAGAATGGGATTTAGAGAGTCTTGTTACTAAATCCAAGGAATTTGTCTATCTGTTAGCCGATTTAACCGCCGAACAATTAGTGGATTTATCGGTAGATGAAATTAAAACTTTCCTCCATGAACAGTTACGCAATGCTTATGATATGAAAGAAAACCAAGTTAATCAAATCCGACCGGGGTTAATGCGCGAAGCTGAACGCTTCTTCATCCTGCAACAAATTGATACCCTGTGGCGGGAGCATTTACAACAAATGGACGCGCTACGGGAGTCGGTCGGTTTACGGAGTTATGGACAAAAAGACCCCTTAATTGAATATAAGAGCGAGGGATATGAATTGTTCTTGGATATGATGACCGATATTCGCCGAAATGTGATTTATTCCATGTTCCAATTCCAGCCTCAACCGTCTGTTGTCTAAGGATTTGAAACGTTCTTGAGCCGGGCTGGAAATTTTATTTTTCAGTTTTTCCTTGACATCCCAAAATAATCGTGTATATTTGAGGAGTGTGAGGAGTGAAATTAATAAAGAAGAAGCACTTGGGGTCGAAACTCGGCCAGACTCCCAAGTGCTTTTTCCATTCAGAATTAAGTAAAAACCTGGTTTCTTGAAGAAAGCAGGTTTTTTGGGTATAAGATTGTTATCAGAAAAATGGGTTTAAAACCCCTAAGTTCTACCTAGGCTTTTTATTCAATTGTTCGGTAGTGGGACGGGTTTGGGTCTATCAATTAGTTACTTAATTGTTGTTGAACGTCATCAGGGTCAAATGAGTTGTATAGCAAGAGGCAATAGGGAATAGGCAATCTCGCTATAGGTAAATACTTACTGTGAGCAGCTTTTAGCTTTCAAGAATGTCCTAATAGATGCGGCAACTGCTATAATTCCAAACCCGGAGAAGGAGCAGAATTTACTATCCTAATTCCAATTAATTAAAATTTTGGGGACTGAACGCTTTAAACAACTATAGGAGGGAACACCGGAACAGCCCTACCAAACCCCCCGTGGGGGCTAGGGGGGGAGGGAACAGGGAAAAGTGATGAAAAATCCCCAGCTTTTGGTTGACTGGGGAAAGCGCGAATTGAGAACGTGCGATAGTTGTTACAATCTAACCCCACAGGATTTGTGGACACATCTACCTTTAGATAGATATAGCAACTGAGTCAATTATCTAGCCAATTGATCAGGATTTTTGTATCCCCCGTTGAAAATCTGCTGCTGTATCTTTGACCTTTCCAGCACCCTTAGCAGCCTGATTTTTAATATCCTTTGAGGTTTTTTCCGCCCCCTTCTGGACTTGATTTAGAGCTTGTTTGGTGTTACCTTCAGCCTTGTTAATATTTTGTTGGGTTCCTTCCTTCAAATCCCCGGCCATTTTACTGGCTGAGTCACTAACTTTTTCTGATACATCCTTGACCCGTTTCACGATATCTTGGTCACTGTTGTTATAGGCATACATCTCACCTGTTTGCTTAGATTTAACCGAGCTAGGAAGTTCACTGGTTAATCCTTTAGCTTGATTGGAACTGCCCTCTCCCTGTGACTGAGCCGTGGGAGGAGTATTACTACAGGCGGTACTGATAAACATTAATAATCCCGCAAAAAACACACCTAAAATATTTTTGAAGGATATAGACCGTAGAGCTTGAATTAATTTCCGCATTTTGATGATTCCTAAACTTTGATTAAATTAATTGAATTTGCTTTTATTACTCACTCAGCTTAAAGCAAATAAATTATTTTACCCTCTAGCTCAAGGAATATATTGGTTGATTTAATTAACTTGTTTTCTATTCATTTCGGTTAAAAAAAGTCGCAAATTGCTATAATTAACCATAACCCTTAGACCTTCGACCCAATCATCTGCTAAATTGAAAACATGACTAAAAACAGCGAAGGATATAAAATTGTTAGCGACAACCGCAAAGCCCGCTATCTTTACGAGATTTTAGAGACCTATCAAGCGGGCATCGCCCTTGAGGGAACGGAAGTCAAGTCAATTCGGGCGGGTAAAGTCAACCTGCAAGATGCCTATGCCTTAATTCGGGGGGGTGAAGCTTGGCTATTGAATGCCCATATCTCGCCCTTTGAAAAGGCCAGTGTTTATTTTAACCATGATCCTCGTCGCACCCGCAAATTATTGCTGCATAAAGAACAAATTAATAAACTATTGGGACAGGTCGAACAAAAGGGGTTAACATTAGTTCCCCTGAAAATGTACCTCAAGGAAGGCCGAGTTAAAGTTGATATTGCCGTTGGCCGAGGCAAAAAACTCCACGATAAACGGGATGATATTCGTCAAAAAGATGATAAAAGGGCGATGGAAAGGGCAATGAAACAGTATTAAATTATAACGATCTTTAATAGCATTAAATTCTTCCCCTGCCCTTTTAGATAAGGGGGCTGGGGGGTTAGGTCTTAGTTTATAATAAAGTAAAATAATTAATTGCCTAAAATTAGGAGAACTCTCAACATGACAACAGAACAACCGACCCGGAAAGAACGCGATAGTATGGGAGAAATTGAGGTTAAAAGCGATCGCTATTGGGGCGCTCAAACTCAACGTTCTATCTATTATTTTAATATAGGCAATGATTTAATGCCCAAGGAAGTGATTACCGCCTTTGGGATTCTGAAAAAAGCCGCGGCTATCACCAATGAAGAATTAGGAAAACTCCCCGCAGACAAAGCTCAATTAATCGTTCAAGCCGCCGATGAAGTGATTGATGGCAAACTTGATGATCACTTTCCTTTAAAGGTTTGGATGACCGGAAGTGGAACCCAATCTAATATGAATATTAATGAAGTTATTGCTAATCGAGGGATTGAAATTTCCGGCGGAATATTAGGCAGTAAAACCCCAATTCATCCCAATGATCATGTTAATATGTCCCAATCTTCTAATGATACCTTTCCTACCGCCATGCACATTGCGGCGGCGATAGCAGTGACCCAAAGGTTAATTCCTAGTGTCAGAAAAATGCGAGATGAGTTACAAAAAAAAGTCGATGAATTTGCCGATATTGTTAAAATTGGCAGAACCCATTTACAAGATGCCGTACCCTTAACTTTAGGTCAAGAATTTTCCGGTTATGTGGCTCAACTGGATGCAGATTTAAAGCGTCTTGAACTTATTTTACCAGATTTATATGAATTAGCCATTGGTGGAACCGCCGTCGGAACCGGATTAAATACCCCGAAAGGATTTGCAGAAAAAGTCTCTAATCAGATTAGTCAATTAACCGGATTACCCTTTATTTCTGCTCCGAATAAATTTGCAGCCATGGCCGCCCATGATGGTCTAGTTATGGCTAGTGGGGCATTAAAAACCCTAGCCTGTTCCTTGATGAAAATTGCCAACGATATTCGGTTTTTAGGCAGTGGCCCCCGTTGTGGTTTAGGGGAATTAATCTTACCTGAAAATGAACCCGGTTCATCAATTATGCCGGGGAAAGTTAACCCAACCCAATGCGAAGCGATCACCATGGTAGCTGCCCAGGTAATAGGTTATGATACTGCTATTACTATTGCAGGTTCCCATGGGCATTTTGAGTTAAATGTGTTCAAACCGATGATCATTTTTAACTTCATTCAATCGGTGGCTATTTTATCCGATAGTTGTCATAATTTTACGGATTTCTTATTAGCTGGATTAAAAGTTAATCGAAATAAAATTAACAGCTATGTTGAACAATCTTTAATGTTAGTGACAGCTTTAGCTCCTAAAATTGGCTATGATCATGCTGCCCAAGTTGCCCATATTGCCCTGGAAAAAAATCTGACTTTAAAGGAAGTTTGTTTGGAATTAGGATATATTTCCAGTGAAGAATTTGACCAGATTGTCAATCCCTATAAAATGGCTTATCCTGATGTCTAAGTTGTGATTTTAACTGAAGTCGCAAATTCAGTCTAAAACCCTTGATTAAATCCCGAATTAGACCCCATGAATCTCCTTTAACAAAAGTTTTGCTCCTTGGGAAAAGCGGTTTAGGAGGGGTCTATAGTGCTGCGCATTAAAGTTAGGACACTTCTAAATCCTGAAACTCATTCCCTGTCCCCTGTTCCTCCCCCCCCTAGCCCCTCGTGCACGGGGGGCTAGGGGGGCTGTTCCGGTGTTCCCTGCTATAATCGGCGTGAGAGCTTTCTATTGATTGGTATTTGGGGAAATCTGTTGAATTTAAACAAGCAGTGATCTATACTAATTAAATTATATCTTTTCATACTTTAACTAGCATCCTTTCTTTTGAAACTTGATTTTATTTCCAGATTTAAACTCAACCCATGTAATAATTTATGCTTTCCCCCAAAAAAATGTTACCAAAAAACACATTAATATTTCCTGACCGTCCCCTCGCCTTAAATTCTCCTTTCTATATTCGTCGCTCTCCTAGTGAAGAATTGGCTTATACAGAACTCGAAAAATCTGGGAGCTTATTGCGAGTCACAGCGCCAAGAAAAATGGGAAAAAGTTCCTTAATGTTAAGGTTAATAGATTATGCAGAAACCTTGGGATACCGTACCGTTTTAATTGATTTTCTGCAAGTCGATCAAGAAATTTTTGAAAGTAGTCATAAATTTCTGCGGTGGCTGTGTATTAATGTAGCTCGACAATTAAAACTGGAACCCAAATTAGAAGAATATTGGGATGAAGATATGGGAAGTAAAGTGAGTTCTACACTCTATTTTGAACTCTATATTTTCCCACAAATTAGTTGCCCACTATTCCTGGTTTTCAATGAGTTAAATATTGTATTTGAACATACAAATATTACTCAGAATTTTCTACCTTTAATTCGATTTTGGTATGAACAATCTCGACATAACCAGACCTGGAAAAATATACACTTATTTTTGGTTCAATCGACGGAATTTTATGTGTCTTTAAATATTAATCAATCTCCTTTTAATATGGGATTGTCCATTGAATTGCCTCCGTTTACGGTTAATCAAGTTCAAAATCTGGCTGAACGTTATCACCTGAATTTTAGTGATCCTCAAATTCAAAAATTAACCCATTTAGTCGGAGGACATCCCTATTTATTGCATCTGGCTATTTATCATCTAGCCAATAATTTAATCAGCCTAGAAGACTTATTAAAAAAAGCTCCAACCCTAGAGGGAATTTACAAAGAACACTTACAATATATTTGGCTGATTCTACATAAAAAAACCGAACTGGCGATCGCCATGCAACGGGTTGCTACCTCTAAAATAGATATACAACTAGAACCGATCATTGCCTATCAATTATATAGTTTAAACCTTGTTGATTTTAATGAAAACTACTGTACACCATCCTGTGAACTCTATCGTCTCTATTTTAGCACCCAAATTCTCAGTGAAAACCATAATACTCCCATTAATTTAAAACAGCTACAAGAAGAAAATAAACTGTTAAAATCCCTAGTTTATATTGACACATTGACCCAGGTTTTTAACCGCAGAGAATTTGATCGCTCCGTAGATATTGAATGGAAACGAATGATGCGGGAAATTGCCCCATTATCTTTAATTTTATGTGATATTGATCATTTTAAAATTTATAATGACACCTATGGTCATCAAGCCGGAGATCACTGCTTAAAGGCCGTAGCGCAGGCTATTCGTGATATGGTTCGACGTCCGGGGGATATGGTCGCCCGCTATGGGGGTGAAGAATTTGTGATTGTTCTCCCTCAAACCGATGCTAAAGGTGCAATGTACATTGCAGAATCTGTGCGCGAGAATATTAATGCCTTAGCTCTGCCTTTTAAAACTGATAAATTGCCAAACCGTCGGGTACCAATTATTACCATTAGTTTAGGAGTTGCCACTGCGATTCCCGGTGTAGATGCAATCAATATTGAAACCTTATTTTCAGCAACTGATCAAGCTCTATATAAAGCGAAAAGAAATGGTAGAGATCAAGTTAAATTGAGTTCATTTCTCCGATTTCAATATTAATTTAATCTATAGTGCTACGCGCAAGGGAACAGGGAACAGTAAGAAGTGAAAGGGTTTCAGGATTTAGAAATGTTCTAACTGTAATGCGTAGCGCTATAAAATTCATGAAAATAATTAACTTTTGTCAACCTGCTATTTTTCTCATTAATAAACTTTGTCCTAATCCTAACTCCCTTGACTACTGCTATAACGGATAATTCCGTTCTAAAAAGGCTTCAGCAGCAGCGCGATCGCCTATTTCTCCATCTAATGTAAGCGTTAACAAATCATCCAAAATTTGCTTAAATTGATGACTGGGTTTATATCCCATCGCCTTTAAATCATTACCATTTAAGGGGGGTTGAATGTCTCGCCATTGGGTTAAATATTGCCAAATTCGCTTTCTGACTTGTCGAGGAGATTGCACCGCCATTAAAATTAACATTGATAAATTATAGGGTTTAAATAACCAGAAAAACTGACTATTTTTTTCCAATTTATATATATTTTCAAGCATCTGATTTTTAGCTAATTCTAAACTTTTTAACCGTTCAATAGTTCCCGCCTGTAGCTGAAGATTCTGTGCCACTTTTTCCCGATATTCTGGGGATAAATAAGCTACTAATACCTCCAAACGAACCTCCCAATGGTTTAAATTGTTTTCGGGATCAAAGCGTTGTAAACAGCGATCAACAGACCGTACTTGTCGCCATAACTGCGGACTTAATTCTAAGCTGGGATGAATACACCGTAACGCTTTTAACTCCCCTAAAAGTTTTAACGAACGTTTCCAATCGGGAGATTGAAAAATATATCTTAACTCACTTTTTAAACGGGTTTCTAAAGCCGGAATTCGACGATTTTGATCAAAGGATTTATTACTTTCTTCCCGTTGTTTTTGATAAATTCCACTACTAATCGCATAACTAATATATTCTTGAGTTTGAGCTTCAATTTCAAATCCCAACCGCACTGTAAACCGCACCGCTCGATAAATTCGAGTCGGATCTTCAATAAAACTATTCGCGTGTAAAACCCGAATTTTTCCAGATTCTAAATCCGCTAATCCCCCAAAAAAGTCTAATAATTCGCCAACTTGAGGAGAAGTTAACCGCAATGCTAAGGCATTAATTGTAAAATCTCTCCTGTATAAATCCTGACGAATGGAACTCGCTTCGACTTGAGGATTAGCCGCCGGATAGGGATAAAATTCCGTTCTTGCGGTGGCAATATCAATCCAAAGGGAATCTAAAATTGGGTCATTATGCCATAATAAAGCCGCGGTTTGAAATTGTCCATGAACATCTAATCTTGCTGCGGGATAATGTTTTTGTAAATCCTGGGCTAATTCCACCGCCGGAGAAACAGATGATGAAATATCCGGGCTGAAATTAGCATTTTTATAACAGCCATCCACGACAATATCAATATCATTTAGTAATACCGTTGTTTCCGATTTTGCTAATAATAAATCTCGTACCGCACCCCCAACTAAATAAACCTGCCATCCGCGTTTTTCTGCTAAAAATGATAGGCGATTTAGTAAAGTTAATAAAGGTGTGGCTAATTTTTCTTCTAATAATTCTTCCACACTGGTACAGGTCAACCCCGGAATACAGCCTTTAAAAATTGATTTCTGCGGCCGTTGTTGTTGATGAAGTAACCTTAAAACATCGGTTCGAGTAACAATTCCCACTAAATTTTGATCTTGTAAAACTGGTAATCTACCAATATCATAAGTCACCATTAAGGCTTCAATTTCGGGTAGGGTTGTTTCTGGAGTAATGGTTTTTAATTGTGGTGTCATATAGCCCTTAACCGGGGCGTGACTAAAGCCATGATGCAGGGCAATATCTAAGTCTCGACGGGAAATAATTCCTACTAATTGATCCTGTTCATCCACCACGGAAAGACCGGAATGATCATAACGTAATAAAATCCGATGGGCTTCTTCTACGGAGGTATTGGGGCGAATGGTTCTCACCGGAGAGGACATCAATTCCTGCGCCGTTGGCGGGTGGGGAATTTGTGCTTTTAATTGTTCAACTAATTGCTCTAAAATCTCTGAAAAATTGCCTTCTTTTAACGCGACTGAAGCCGCCCGGGTATGACCACCACCGCCATAAGGTTTAAACAATTCATTCAAGTTTGTTTTTTCAATTCGAGAGCGTCCAATAATACTTAATCGATCTCCTTCTCCCCGACCATATTGATTAGCTAATAGTAAGGCATCACTTTCGGTTAAATCAATTAATTCTGATGCCAAAGTTGATAATCCTGGCACATATTCATCAGTTTTAAATAATATCCAAGCGACGGTATAACCTCTAATTGTTGATTTTTGTAATTGTTCTAAGGCTAGACTTAATAACTCTTGTAATTTCTGGGGTAAACCGGGTTCTACATATTCAGCAATCACGGGTAAATTAGCGCCTTGCTCCATTAACCAAGCTAATGCTATGGCATCTCTAGCGGTGGAATGGGGAAAGGTTAAGGAACCCGTATCTAAATGGATTCCTAACGCCATTACCGTCGCTTCTGCGGTGGTTAAAAGTGGTTTTTGGGGTTGATTTCTTAACATTTCCACAATTAAGGTTGTCGTCGCCCCAACGGATTCAATATAGGTTTCTGTGGCGGGAATATCGGATATTGTATCGGGATGATGATCGTATATTCTAATGGCGGATAAATTGGCTAACTTAAACCATTCGGCACTTTTTCCTAAGCGATCGCAACTTTGGGTATCAACAACACTAATCGAATGAATTTTATTTGGATTCACAGAGCGCTGTTCAATTAAAGCAAATTCATCTCGATATAAGGCTAAAAAATCCCTCACCGCCGGATGACTTCCCCCCGCTAATACAATTCGACTTCCGGGGTAAATTCGAGTTAATCCCACCGCTGCACCGAGGGCATCAAAATCAACGGTTTTATGACATAAAATTAGGTGCATAAAGTTAATAATAATTAAGTTAGATCTTTGATTAATTTTACCATAAAAAATCCATCCATATTCTGTCTGTGGGGCCAAATTTTAATCCAGCCTTCCGGTTCGGTAGTTAAACAAAAACTTTCCGGGGGAGTTTGAATTTTCCAGTTAGAATGTTGACTTAAAAAGTTTTGAATTATGGTTTCATTTTCTTGAGGATGGAGAGTACAGGTTGCATAGACTAAACAGCCACCTGGGTTGACCCAATTTTGAGTTGTTTCTAATAGTTCTAACTGCAATTGAGACAGGTCTTGGATATTTTGAAGATCATGTTTCCATCGTCCATCCGCCCGTCGATGTAAGGTTCCTAAACCGGAACAGGGAGCATCTAATAATAGCCGATCAGCTATCTCGAAACACCCATCTAATTTCCTAGCATCGCCTGCTTTGATTTGAATGGAATTAAGTTTTAATCGAGTTAAATTTTGCTTGATTTTTTTCAGTCTGGATTTAATAGAATCAAAGCCTAAAACTTGACCTTGATCTTGAATTAATTCAGCAATATGGGTGGTTTTTCCACCCGGGGCGGCACAGGCGTCAATAATAGTTTCTCCGGGTTGGGGATCTAATAAATAGCTAACCCATTGGGCGCTACCATCTTGAATTGACCACCAACCTTGATTATAACCGGGTAAATCTTTAATTGATCCGATACTACCAGTTAATCTTAATCCTAGGGGTAAACCGGAAATTCTATTAACAGAAATTCCCCTAGATTGAAATTCTGATTCTACGGTTTCTAAAGTGGTTTGTAGGGGATTAATTCTTAAATCAATAGTGGGAGATTGATTAAACCAATTACAAAGCTGTTCGGTTTCTGCTAATCCTAAAGTATCTAACCAAAATTGAATTAGCCAGTCGGGAAAACTATAGATAATTCCTAATTTTTCTATGGGATTTTGGGGTAATTTAAAGGGGGTAAAAACAGAGTTAAAAGAATCAGAAGTTTCTACAGGACATTTTTCAGATTCTCTAATATAATGTCTCAATATCCCATTGACAAAACCACTAAAATGGGTTAGTCCATTCTGTTTAACTAATTCAACACTGGTATCGACCGCCGCCGAATTAGGAACTTGATTCAGATAGCAAATTTGATAAAAACCGAGATGTAGTATAGTACGAATATCCGGGTGCTGTTGATGGGATTTTTTTGGGGCTAAGTAATCAATTAAACTATCAAGCGATCGCCGTCTACGCACACAACCATATACTAATTCCGTGGTTAAGCGTCGGTTAATATCTGATAGATCGGATTCACGAAGCCATTGATCTAAAACCACATCTGCGAGCCCCCCTCGTCGGTTAATGTCTCGGAGTGCTAAAAATGCAACTTGGCGTGGATTATTATTCACAGTTATTATAAAATTCAATTCCAGGTAATTGTAAAATAATTGCTCCTCGTAAGATTGTATGAATCTCCTTCAGGAAACCCAAGTAACCCATGACTACAACTGAATCAAGACTATCAGAATTTGGTGAATTTATTCAAACAAAATTCAAGATATTTTCTTCGGGTTTTGTTTTATCTCAGGCTCCTACTTATGACACTTGGCGAAAGCATTTAATTCAAAAACGCCTAAATTTAGGTTTTAGCCTAGCTCTACTTTCCTATTTTACCAGACAGTGAAGTATTTTCCCCCCTGTTCCCCGGGGGCTGTTCTATATTAAAAAAATTTGTTGTTGCTGCTAAAGCTCTGAATAAGAGCGCTCAACCGCAACAACTACTAAGAGCGATCAAGCGCAACAACGGGTTTTTCAAAGATTTTCACTAAGAAATAGGAGATAATAATTCAACGGCATCCCGCCCATCCAGATCTTCTAAATAGACCTTCACCTGTTCTTCCTTGGCGGTGGGGAGCTTTTTACCTGTAAAATCAGGATGAATCGGAAGTTGGCGATGACCCCTATCCACCAGAACCGCTAACCCAATGGTTTCAGGACGTCCATAATCAATTACAGCGTTGAGAGCCGCCCTAATTGTTCTGCCTTTATAAATCACATCATCCACTAAAACCACGGTTTTTCCTGTCAAGTCAAAGGGAATCTTAGTTTTTTCTGGAGTTCGCATTCCCACTTGGTCTAAATCATCTCGATAAAACGTAATATCTAATGCCCCCACCGGAACCCGCAACTGTTCCAAGACTTCAATTTGATTAGCCAAAAGTTCCGCTAATAGAACCCCACGGGTATAGATTCCGAGTAAAACTATATTGTCTAAATTCCCATATTTTTCAACAATTTGTGAAGCCATCCGGGTGACGGTTCGTCGGATTTCAGCCGCAGACAGAATTTCAACAATTTTTGTCATTTTAGATTAAAAATTAACAATCTTGATTTTTTTTTAAGCACTTAGGGATTAATTTCCCATGTTGAAAAGGATAAATCCCCCTGTAAATAATCCTAACGTGATTAAAAAACTATATCGAGTCAGTTGTAATGCTTGTTTAATGGTAGTTGATGTAATCGGTTGTTGAGGATCTCCCAAGAAAGGTTTCTGTTTAATCACCCCCCGATAGGAATTTTCTCCCCCTACTTGTACCCCCAGGGCGGCGGCATAAGCGCATTCACTCCATCCCGCATTGGGACTCGGATCAAAAACAGCATCCCGTTGACAAATGCTGAAAACATAACCAGGTTTTCCTGATAATATAGCGATCATGATCACCGTTAATCGACAGGGAAGCCAAGTTAAAACATCCTCTAATTTGGCACTAAACCATCCTATATCCCCATAGGGTGCTTCTCGATAACCGACCATAGAATCGAGGGTACTAGCGGCTTTGTAGGCAAAAGTAAGAGGGACACTACCGACCCCAGGTAATACCGCACCAATTAAGGCATAAAATAAAGGAGCCATGACGCCATCGGTGGCATTTTCTGTCACGGTTTCTAAAACCGCTCTAAGGATTTCTGATTCCGATAGGGTTTCGGTATCTCGACCTACATAACGACTTAATCGTTGACGAGCCGTAACTAAATCTCCTTGATCAATCCAATATAAAACATCCTCGGCGGAATCCCTTAAACTCCGACCCGCAAAACAACTGGCCAGGAGAATACTTTCTACCGCAATGGTCAAAATTTCAGGCCCCGAAAATTTGACAACTAGCACCCGTACCCCCTCTCTAATTAACGCCACTGTCAAAGCACTCCCCAATACCACAATTAGGGTCAGAAATACCCCCGCCACCCGCAGAATTCTCGGTTGATCAAAGTATTTAAAGAAAATTTGAGTATAGTAAGTAATTATCCACCCCATCACCTGCACTGGATGTAACCAATTTTTGGGATCTCCAATCAGATAATCACCCACAGCAGCAATCAATATAATGATTAGGGAATTAAAATCCGTCATGGACAATTGATAAATAGAAAAGGACAATCAATCTGGAACTCAACTTCTGGGGTGCAAAATTCCCTAAACCACAAAACTTGTTTCTTCCCCCTGGGCGGCTTGCCAACTGCGAGCATCATAATAGAGATCTTCGAGGGAAATCCCATAGAGTGCCTCTTTCAGCTTTTGGTGTAACCGATTCCATAGGGTAAAAGTTACCCAGTCTTCTGCTTGTTCAATATCCGCTTGATGGCGGGGTAAAGGTTCAATAGTTTCTCCCACTGCTTCTAATATTTGTCCTAGGGAGATTTGGGCTGGAGATTTTGCCAATTGATAGCCTCCTTGAGCACCTCGAACTGATTCAACTAACCCCGATCGTCGCATCTCGATCAGGAGTTTTTCCAGATAGGGTGCAGGAATATTTTGACGTCGTGCGATCGCATTCACAGAAGTCGGCTCCATCCCCCGTTGTAAGGATAGATCAAGCAAGGCTTTAACGCTATAGTGTCCCCGTGTCGTTAACTTCATTCTGGGTAATAAAATAGATAACTTGGCAATGGAGTTTTAAAGGCTAAAGATGGTCTTGAGGTGATTCTACCAATTTGAGCATACCTAAACGAAATTCACCACAACTCTAACCGATCGCGCAGCAAGATCCGCCTCAAGAGTTTAGTCTGGAGTTGATAACTTCTCATCAGTCTGAACAGGAAATTTTGGGATTTAAAGGGGAGTTTGAGTTGATGCTATAGGGATTAATGCTATTCCCGAAAAGCTGATAGCTGAACCCGATCCTGAGTTGTTGGATGTCCCACCCTTCCACTCAACTCCTTGACCCTAATTAGATCCAATAAAAAATTTTTAAAATAGGTGAATAATTTCCTTAATTAGTGTAATATAGTTTCTCAAGCAAGGATCTAGCTAAAAAATCTGGGTGATCTATCACCCACCCACGATAAAAGTCAAGACCTTTTGTAAAACATTTACAGGCACAGTTAATGGTTAAAAAGAAAAGTTCTGATCCTCAACCTCAGCCTCTAACTGGGGAAGCTTTACTCGATAAAGTCAAAGGACTTGAACATCTGAGCAAAGAAGAAAAAGCTAGAGAATGTGGTTACTACACCCTGACTAAGAATAATGTTGAGCGTGTCAACATGATGAAATTCCTCAATGCTTTAATTGATGCTGAGGGAATTGAGTTAGATGGCAAACAACAAGGAAACGGCCGGGGTGGACGCTCTGCTAGTTATAGAATTAGTGTGCAATCAAATGGAAACTTGTTGATTGGTGCAGCCTATACAAAACAAATGGATTTAACGGCTGGCGATGAGTTTGAAATTTCTCTCGGACGTAAGCATATTCACCTCAAACAAGTTGAAGCTGGAGACGACGAAGAATAATCCCAGGGATATTGTTTTTAATAAGTCCTGAGACTAAATTTGAACGTACACACTTTAGACTGGCAATGGCTCTTTTTAAGTCCCTGCCAGCTATTGTTATATTAAAATAACCACAAAGGTACTAAGACACAAAGAAAGATGATCAAGGGGACTATGACGGATCTAATGGCATACTCTACAATTGGATGGGAATACTAGAAGTTTTTCTATGGCTTATTGTTTAAATCCCGAATGTGCTAAACTCTATAATTCTGATCAGAGTCAATTTTGTTTAACCTGTGGGAATCAACTACGGTTAAAAGATCGATATCAAGCTATTGATATCATTGGACAAGGGGGATTTGGGAAAACATTTTTAGCCGTTGATGACGATAAACCTTCTAAACCGCGCTGTGTCATTAAACAATTTTTTCCCCAATCTCAAGATGCTGATACTTGGCAAAAAGCATCGGAATTATTTGCACAGGAAGCAATTAGGTTAGATGAATTAGGTAAGCACTCTCATATTCCTGAGCTTTTAGCTTATATTACGATCTTGGGTCATTTATGGGATAGAAACAGGAGAAGAAATTTGTACCTTAACCGGACATACAGGTATTGTTTATTCCATTGCCATTAGTCCCGATAATCAAACAATAGTTAGCGGGAGTCAAGACGGAACAATTAAAATATGGCGTCCGTTGTTGCGATGCGACGCATCTTAAAGAGGCGTGAACGCCTCACTACTAGGGCGCTTACCTCTACTTGGTAAGTTTCAATCGTACTTAAAATTAACTCGATGCACTGGTATAAAATTTTAAGGCAAATTGCCAAAATCTAGCCGAAATAAATAATAATCCCAGGGCTAAAAATCCCGAACCTACCACCCAGGATATATTATTTCTTCCTAGGATTGATTCTGCTGGAATTGTTGTTAAAAAAGCGACAGGAATAATAAAGGTAAAAAAGAAACGATAAGCCATAGGATAAGCCACCATTGGATATCTTCCGGCTTCTAATAATCCCTGTAATACTTCCGTCACATTATAAATTTTCACAAACCAAATACTGGTCGCGCCTAAGATAAACCATAAACTATATAAACTCATCATTCCAAAAGATAAAGGTAATAAACTTGCTAAATAATCTTTCCAGGTTAAGCCTAGTTTACTCCCTTGATAAGCAACCATTGAACACCCAAAAATTAGGTCAGGTGTTCCCCAAGGCGACACCATACGAGTCGATAGCCAAAATTGACTACTCAGGGGTTTAAGTAATACAAAATCTAAGGTTCCATCTTGAACATGAGTCACAATTCTGTTTAAATTGGGAACTAATATTGTGGTTGAAAATCCTTGTAATATTGTAAATATTCCCAAAACAACTAAGGCTTCTTCCCAACTCCATCCTTCAAAACTGTAACCCGTTCTATAAAATAAAAATAGGCTAAAAATACTGCCAATTAAACTTCCTAAACTTGTGATAGCAGAAATCAGAAAGTTAATCCGATATTCTAGTTCTGCTGCGATCGCAGTTTCCCAAAATAACATTAAAATCTTAAAATAGCGTTGCATAATTAATACAAAATCAACAATAAATCCATTGTAAGGGCGGGTTCACCCAAATCTTAAACTAATCATCGTAATTTGTACAAACCCGCCCAAACCTTTTTTTTACTTAACTATAGAATAGAAAATAATCGTTCAATGGTGCGTTGATTTTCGTTAGGACGACCAACGGTAATTCTTAGTCCTCCTCCGGTGTGACGAACTAATGTTCCTTTGGTTTTTAATTGCTGCATAATCTGGTTTAAGGCTTGATCAGAATTTTGTTCATCAGTGAGTCTAATATAAATAAAATTAGCATCACTTCGCCAAATTTTTAATTGTTTATTTTCAGTTAAAGCATTAATTAAATTAGTCCTTTCTGCTAAAATTTCAGGGATAACTTTCAGCAAATCTTGACAATTATTTAATGCTAATAATGCAGCCGTTTGTGTGAAACTAGGAAGGTTATAGGGAAGCCGAACTTTTTCTAAAGCGGTAATTAATTCAGGATGGGCGATCGCATATCCAGCCCGCAAGGAAGCTAAACGAAATGCTTTAGAAAATGTGCGTAAAATCACCCAATTGGGATGCTGTTTTAACTCCTCTATAACGCTGGTTTGACTAAACTCAAAATAGGCTTCATCAATTACCACTAAAATCTGTTCTGGTAACTGACGCAACCAGTCTAATTCATTATCCGTTAAAGCATTCGCTGTAGGAGAATTAGGATGAACTACAAATACAACTCGAATCGGAGGATTTTGTGTTGTTTCAATCGCAGTTTTAGCCGCGTTTAAATCCATCTCAAAGGTATCTTTATCCCGTCCTATACCAACAACCGAAATCCCTAACGTTTGGGCAATAATTCCATACATGGAAAAGGTAGGATTAGCCACTAAAATTGAGCCTTCTCCCCCCAAACAAGTGGCAATTAAGATGGATCGAATTAATTCATCTGACCCATTGCCAACGGAAATCTGCTCAGGATTGACAAAAGCCTCAGAATTAGAAATAATCTCGTTAATATAATTAGCGATAGCTATTTTTAACGGAAAATGACTACCATCAGGATAACGATTAGTTTCAATTTCATGTTGATATGTCCAAGCCAGCTTTTGTTTTAATTCTTCAGGTAAATCATAGGGACATTCATTAGTATCTAAACGGTCTAATATTTGAGTCTCGATCGGACTGCCAGAATTGCCTCCTGGGTGGGGAGCATAGGCCTGAAGTTGGTTGAGGTCGTTACGAAGAAAAGACAGCATGGTGTTGAGGTAATCGTAATTTTTTCTGAAGTTTAGACAAAATCTATTATCCCTTAATTTAGACTAAAATAACATCCAAAAAACAATATTTTTAGATGTCATTTTAGCTGAACTATTCGTTATCCTGATTCAGGAAAATAAATTTGCATTTTGTTCACCTCCATTAATCAATCATTAATGCTGTCAAAGCTAATTTACAAAGATTGAATCTTTTCAAGACTTAATCCCGTTGCTTGAACAACTTGCTCTAAACTAAAACCCATTCGTAATAAATTTAAAGCAACTTCTTCTTTCCCTTCCAATTTGCCTTCCAATTTCCCTTCCAATTTCCCTTCCAATTTCCCTTCCAATTTCCCTTCCTGTAGAATTTCTTGATAAATGACTGAATTTCTCATAAGATCACTCCTTAAAAGTCTTTTCACTGTATCTTTATTTAAAACTAAACCCGCCAAAATTGCCGAGGCCGCAACAAGATTGCTTTGAACTTGTTGATCGGTAATTCCCTCAATTACTTCAGCAACTTGACTTAATATCATGGTCGGATCATCGGTCTGACTAAGTACAGCAAAAGGTAACAATCCTGTTACATTTAAAAACTGTTCCGGCGGTTGTTCCCAAAGACGAATCACCTCAAACTGATGAAACGTATTCTCCAGACGAAAACTATTTTCTTGAACTAAAAGAGAATTAGTTTGACCCAGATAAATCACCACCTGACGCATGACTTTGTTGGGAAAACGACGATAGACCCTTACTCGATAATCTAACATCCTAAAGGGGATTTTAGCATCGGGTTCGGTTTGAAATTCTGTGTGCAAAACCAGATCATCTGATTGCAGTAAGATTAAAGAATCAGCCCGAATTGGTTCTAATGATAACTCTTGGGGACTCAACTCAGTTAATGCAACGGGAGAACCCAACAACCAACTCGCCAAATCTTCAGAAAAATTTTCTGCCAGAAACTTGCAAATACTGTCAAACACCCCGGATTATTCCTCCCCAATCATCTGACCTATTCATTTTACAATGATCAATCTATCATATAAGCTGAAATTGTAGAAGTTAAACTGTAGACTATTCAGAAATCGGGTTTATTCAAGAAACCCAATTTATCAAGTCATTAGTTTTTTATTTCCCCTTGTAATAGCCAAAAACCAGTAAAAGTCATCCCCGAATCATCCGGTTGAACTAATAGAAAATGTAATCCTTTTGCTAACTGTTTTCTGACTTCAAAGGTTTTAGCAGAATCCATAACTTCCGCATCTTCAAAGGTTGCCATCACCCAACGATCAACTAAACCTGATTCTAAGATCAATCCATTAGGAGAACCTGCAATATAATTGAAAGCAAAGGGTCGAATTTCCTCTAACCATCTGGCTAATTGCATTGATTTTTTACCACCATTAATAATAATCCCAGGAATCGCTACTACCGATGCTAAACCTATATTTATGGGTAAAAAATTATCCTGAATTTGTACAATAGGAATCGGACGGTCGGCAAAAAATTCTTGTAAATTTCCGGCAGAAATACTTGCAAATTTCCAACTATCACCCCATAATTTATCGGGTAATGGTAAAGGTGGCATTTGTTCTAATTTCACAGGATTATAGGGTTCTGCTGTATAATATTCTGACTGAGAATATTGTGTTGAACGTTCAGTTAACCATTGTTTTAATGTCTTGGTATTTCGATAGGGTTCCACTACAATTCCTAATCCTTTGCCAGCCGTTTCTAATAAACTTAAAGACTGGGGACGAAACACTTGGATTTTATCAGGTTTTTGAGTAACAATTACTTGTTGCAATTGTTCTATTAACCAAGTTGAATTTGCTTGCGACTGAGGACACATCGCTATGAACTCAACCTGGCGAGTTTCGTCACAGACTAACAACTCCCAAAGAGGTTGTCCGCTTGCATCCTTGAGGGGACGACGATAAAAATCAGCTTGCCAAATTACCATAGACACAAAAAATCCTAATATTCTGGTTGAAAACTATTCTATATTTTCAATTCTAAGGTTAAGATTGATCAAATGAGGATTAACAGATGTCAGATTCCATCACTAAAGTTGTGGGTATCGGATTTCGGGTTATAATTCTAGCTCCTACCTACTATCTCCTAATTATAGGGGGATGATGTTAATTAATTTGGTTATAAAACTATGAATCCTGCTTTGACACAATTTGGCGAACGGATGTCTCATTTAACGGGAGTTCGTGCGATTATGAAAGATATTATTGAAACTTTAAGATTAGGAAAAGGCAAAGATTTTATTAATTTAAGTGCAGGAAATCCGGTAATTTTGCCCGAAGTTGAACAATTGTGGCGAGATTGTACCGCAGAATTACTATCAAGTCCTGAATATGGGGAAGTCGTTTGTCGATATGGTTCTAGTCAGGGATATCAACCATTTATTGATGTCATTGTTGAGGATTTTAATTCTCGTTACGGGTTAAATTTAACCGACCGCAATGTATTAATTACACCTGGTAGTCAATCAATTTATTTCTATGCTACCAATGCTTTTGGCGGATATACCACCGATGGTAAATTGAAAAAAATTGTTCTTCCTTTGAGTCCTGATTATACCGGATATGGGGGTGTGAGTTTAATTCCTGAAGCGGTTTTTTCCTATCAACCAAAGTTAGATATTGATGAAGTCAATCATCATTTTAAATATCGTCCTGATTTTAGTCAATTAATTATTGATGAAACCACAGGATGTGTTATATTTTCCCGTCCTTGTAACCCCAGTGGAAACGTTTTAACCGAAGAAGAAGTTAAAAAAATTGCCAATTTAGCTGCTAATTTTAACGTTCCAGTATTTATTGATTCTGCTTATGCTCCCCCATTTCCTGCCCTAAATTTCACCGAAATGAAACCAGTTTTTGGCGATAATATTATTCACTGTATTAGTTTATCAAAAGCAGGATTACCAGGGGAACGATTAGGGATTGCTATTGGCAATGAAATCACAATTCAAGTATTAGAAGCATTTCAAACCAATATGTGTATTCATTCCCCCCGTTATGGACAAGCTATTGCCGCCCGTGCTATTGGTTCTGGAGCATTATCAGAAATTGCCGCGGAGGTAATTCGTCCCTATTATCAACAGAAATTCACCGTTGTGGAAACAGCATTAAATCAAGCTATGCCTAAAAATTTACCCTGGTTTTTACATCGGGGAGAAGGGGCAATTTTTGCCTGGATGTGGTTTAAAGATTTACCGATAACTGACTGGGAACTGTATCAACAGTTAAAAGAAGTGGGGGTAATTGTAGTTCCGGGTAGTTCATTTTTCCCGGGTTTACAAGGAGAGTGGAGTCATAAAAACCAATGTATTCGGATTAGTTTAACTGCTACAAATGAGGAAATTACAGAAGGGATGAAACGGTTAGCAACTGTTATTGAACAGGTTTATAATCATTCTATTGTGGGTGTTTAAATTCTCCAATCCCTCTTGCTACTCAGGGGGGATTATCTATATCAATCTCAGTTAATTAATTTCTATAATCTAAGGGATAATAACAGGTTAATGGCTATAAACCTCAAATTAATACTATTTTAAAAGAATGGTTTGGGGATTGGTATCAAGAGGAACAATTTATTATTCAGCTTGATATAGGTGATTCTACATTACCTGTAGAATTTAGTGTAGAAGATAACTTTTATCAAATTGCTGTAGAAACGTTTGGTATGGAACCAAAAACCGTTAGAATATTAGAGGACATGAGTGATTTATGAAGATAAAGAAAAAGAAGATATAGCTCGTTTTTATATGCCGGAAATCTTTCGAGAAGGCTTAGGTTTTTCCGGCAAAGGAGCGCGTCCCCGTGTGTTAGCATTAAAGAGAAAAGTATTAGGACGAGGTATTATCTAAAGCTGGATAATTTCAACGCTAATTCACATAATTTTTTGTTAATTTCTATCCTACAACCCGATAAACAAAATTAAACGTTGCCCAACTATTAATATCCAGGGCTAAATCATCGGTGATAATTCCCATTTTTTCTAAGGTTGGTTGACTACCTCTATTCAAATCTTGTAAAATTGCATCCACAATATTCAAAGGATTAGAAACTCGATTAAATTTTAACATACCTTCATTTTTATTAATATTTCTATCTGAAATTTCTAATGTTTCTAAGAAGGGATTATGACTTAAAATAACGTGGGTTTCTACTAATCTGGTTGACCCTTTGACCATTTCTCCGATCATTTCTGTGGAAGAATTTCCACTATAAATATTATTGGTCGGTAAACTCAAGGATTTGCCGGGTGTAATTTGTTGTTGTTGAGGGTCAAAACCTGAATTAAAAATATAAGTTTCTCCTTCACTATTCAGAGAAAATACTAGGAAATAAACCGGAAATTCTCCTTGATTTTGGAGTTGATATTGTAAACGACTTCCTAGAGTTACTCTGACAATACCAATATTTTCGGAAGCGGTAATCTTATGTTGATTTAAACTAGAATGAGAATTAATATTATTAGCATTTTCTCGATTGATAGTATTAAAAAATCCTGTGGTTTTTCGTTTAATTAAAACTTGAGATTGGGGGGATAATAAATTTAAAGACGCTTTTACTTTTAAATGGGAGGAACGTTCATTTTCTGTTAATCTTAATAACTTAATTGCTAACCGGGTTTTTAGTTGGGGAATTAACCGATGTATCGCAACTTTTACCGCTTCTCCTCCTTCGCCAACGGTATCGGGAAGTAAGACTAAACCCTTAGAAAATAACCCATATCTGCCCTGAAATAAAGGGGATAAGGGTGGGTTCAAAGTTTGGGCAATAGTGGTATCAGTAACGCGACTCAGGACATAATCCGCAGGTTGATCACCTGCTACAATTGCCATCCGAGGAGAATCGGAAAAGGTGCTGGTTGCATCAACTCGTTCAATTCGAGATAATTTCGGATCTAAGGCAATTTTTAAATCAATTTTTCGAGGTAAAATTCTAATTGATTCTTGCACTTTTTGTCCGATTTCTAATCCTAAAAATGACGTTGAATTATTATTTTTTATTTGCGCTTTGGCATTTAATCCAGTGCGAGAACGCAATTGTAAATAGATAGGATTTTCTAAAGAATTTGACTCTGATATAATCGTTAATACACTATTTAAACTATAGGAATCTAACACAAAAGCTGGCAGACCAGTTAATAAAATTTTGGCTGTTTTGCCATTATCTTCAACTCCGGTAATTACACCATCAACCGGAGGAGAATTAATCCATAAATTCCCTAAAGAAAATTCTGATTCAGTTTTAGAATTAGACCCCGTTAATGTGCGGCGCAGTTGGGGTTGTTGAGATGATCCCACAATTTGTTCAAATTCTCCCGCAACCCGACGGATTTGATCTGATAAATTCCGGGGTGAACTTGCCCCCCAGAGGGTTTGGGTTAAGATATAAGTGAATAATCCTGCATTAAAGCCATCCCATCGAGCTTCTGTGGCGATTTGGGATGGTTTAGATGCGGATAAAACTATCCCTGGTAAACCTGGTTTTCTTTGTTCTAATTCTTGACGAGAAATGCCTAAACTAGATAATAGTTGATTTTGTAAATCTAATTCTGCTGGATTAATTTCAACGGTGGTTGGACTGGGAATAGCGCGAATTTTTAGAGTCCCTTGTTGATGATATCCTGGATAAATAAAGCTTGTATCTAAAATAGTAATTATGTTAGAAGTTTTTAGCGATCGCAATAATAACCACAAGGTATCTTCTAAAATATCATTAACAGTTTCCGTTTCTGATAAAGCAATATCAACAGGAAGATAAGAATGCTGAATTTGAGATTGATTATCAACCGAATTATCACGGGGAATACAACTACCATAACCACTAAAATGAAACAGCACTAAATCCCCGGTTTTAGCCTGTTCAATTAAATGGAAAATAAATGCCGATTCAATTTGATTTCTAGTAGCTGCTTCATTTGTTAACGTGACAATATCATCGGGTTGAAAACCGAATTTATAAATTAACAAATTCCGTTGTAATTCCACATCCGTTAAACAGCCTTGCAACGGTTCTTGAATGCGATTTGCAGTTGGATATTGATTAATTCCAACTAATAGGGCTAACTTCCGTCGGGCTGGCTGTGAAGCGGCTTGATCAGAACGATAATACAGTCTTTGATTAATCCCCAGTGCCGCCAGGAGTAAGCCAGTCCGTTGTAAAAATTCCCGTCGTTTTAGTCCCATTACCAAAAATCAGTTATCAGTAATCAGTAATCAGTTATCAGTGTTTAGAATTGCCACGGCGCCTCTGGAACCGTTATAGCAGGGAACAGGGAAGCCGGATCTGGGGGGAAAATACTTCACCGTCTGGGTTCTAAGATCCGTCTGGTGTCCTAACTGCCTTGGCGGTTGCTATATCAGTTATTAGGTAATAATTTAAAAACAGCTAATTAACTATTAACTATAATATCAACTATTACACTGATAACTGATAACTAATAACTGACTACTGATTATTTGTTTTCATTGCTTTAATTAATTCATTAGCAACTTCGGGGCGGGAAAATTCCGGGGGTGGAAGTTCTCCCCGACGGAGCAATTCTCGTACCTTAGTTCCCGATAAATGAACTCGCTGTTCCGGTGAACTGGGACTGGTTTTACTGGTTGCCATTCCTTCCGTCACCTTACAGTAAAAAGCGTGTTCAAACATCATCGGAGTAATACCTAATTCCCCCGGCTCAAACTCATCGAAAATATATTGAGCATCGTAAGTACCATAATAATCACCCACCCCGGCATGATCCCGACCCACAATAAAATGAGTACAGCCATAATTTTTCCGCACCAGCGCATGAAAAATCGCTTCCCGGGGGCCAGCATAACGCATTGCAGCCGGATTAATTGCTAAAATCACCCGTTGTTTAGGATAGTAATGATCAATCAAAATTTCATAACAGCGCATCCGTACATCCGCCGGAATATCATCGGATTTTGTCGCCCCAACTAAAGGATGCAAAAACAAGCCATCAACGGTTTCTAAAGCACATTTTTGGATGTATTCATGGGCGCGATGGATGGGGTTTCGGGTTTGAAATCCAACAATAGTTTTCCAGCCTTTTTCTCTAAATATTGCCCGAGATTCAGCCGGGTCAATTTGATATTTCGGGAAGTAGGGATGGGATTGACGCTCTAATAACCACACTGGGCCAGCAAGATTAATTCCCCCTTGATCATAAACGACTTTCACCCCAGGATGTTTTTCGTCTGTGGTACGGTAGACTTTCAGGGCTTCAGTTTCCTTGTCGTAGGAATATTTTTCCGTCAGTTCCAAAACCCCAACAAACTCACCGCCGGGGGAATCTAAACGCACCAAACCTCCTTCTTTTAGGTTCGAGGCGACCTCCTCAGACACAGACAAAGTGATCGGAATTGACCAGGGTAAACCATTACTCAGGTGCATTTGGTCAACAACGGTTTTATAGTCCGCCTGTCCCATAAACCCAGTTAGGGGACTAAAACCACCAATAGCGATTAATTCTAAATCAGAAAGCGATCGCTCATCCAACTCAACTATCGGTAAATGTGCTGCTTTGTCCAAAAATTCCTGTCGTTGGTCAGGAGTTGCAATACGATTAATTAGATGTCCACCGTGGGGAACAATGGCGTCTAGTGATTGACTCAAGGATAACCTCTCTAAGCTAACTAAAAAATTGACAATTATTCAATTTTATTGATGTTTCTATACTACTAGGATTTGTTGACATCCTCCACTGCCCGAAGGCGAGTGGATTTTTCACTACGCCACAAGGGTGGCTGAATTGGTAAAAATTGCCAGATCACGGTTGAAACTTTCTAAATACTAAGGTGACATTATGACCCCCAAATCCAAAGGAATTGGATAAAGCCACATTCACAACTTGGGCGCGACTGTGATGAGGAACATAATCCAAATCACATTCGGGATCTGGATTATCCAAATTAATTGTCGGAGGTACCCGATCCTCCGCAATCGCCATCGCCGTCGCCACCGCTTCAATTCCTCCCGATCCCCCCAACAAGTGGCCGGTCATTGATTTAGTTGAACTTACCGTTATCTTGTAAGCACTCTCGCCTAATACCCGTTTAATGGCGGCGGTTTCCGTAGTGTCGTTAGCTGCGGTGCTAGTTCCATGGGCATTAATATAACTAATTTGTTCCGGGGTAATTCCGGCATCCTTCATCGCCAAGGAAATAGCTCTACTAGCCCCTTCTCCCCCAGGAACAGGGGAGGTGATATGGTAGGCATCACAGGTCATCCCATAACCCACCATTTCCGCATAAATCCGGGCACCTCGACTTAAAGCACAGTCTAATTCTTCTAAGAGTAAAATTCCGGCCCCCTCTCCCATGACAAATCCATCTCGATCCCGATCAAAGGGACGACAGGCGATTAGGGGTTCATCATTGCGAGTAGAAAGTGCCCGGGCTGCTGCAAATCCCGCCACCGATAACGGAGTAACGGCCGCTTCGGTGCCGCCACAAATCATCGCTTGAGCATAGCCCCGTTGAATTAAACGAAAGGCATCGCCCACGGAATTTGACCCAGCTGCACAGGCCGTCACCGAACAGGAATTAGGCCCCTTTGCCCCGGTATGAATCGCCGTGAGTCCGGCCGCCATGTTAGCAATCATCATCGGGATCATAAACGGACTACAGCGATCGGGGCCACGAGTTAAATAGATCTCTTGCTGATCTTCAAGCACCTTCAGTCCGCCAATACCCGTTCCAATAATGACACCCACCTGTTCTGCATTTAAGTCATTAATCACGAATCCGGCATCAGAAACAGCTTGTTGACTAGCCGCTACCGCAAACTGAGCGAAGCGAT
Source organism: Planktothrix agardhii (assembly GCF_904830935.1). Classification (NCBI taxonomy): domain Bacteria; kingdom Bacillati; phylum Cyanobacteriota; class Cyanophyceae; order Oscillatoriales; family Microcoleaceae; genus Planktothrix; species Planktothrix agardhii. The sequence goes on along the minus strand of NZ_LR882952.1, from coordinate 4,246,200 downwards.
CCATACGCTTGGCTTCCTTGCGCGAGATGTAATCACAGGGGTCGAATCCCTTTACCTCACCAGCAATGCGACAATCGTGTTTTGAGGCATCAAATCGGGTAATTAGGTCAATTCCATTGCGTCCGTTAATTAACCCGTCCCAATATTCAGCCTTAGTATTTCCAAGCGGAGTAATTGCCCCTAAACCAGTTACAACAACCCGCTTCAAATTCATCGTAGTCATGATATTCAATTCAAAAATTGATCACCCAAAATGCAGAACGTCAGTGAGAACCAAAACTAACGCTATAACAGCAGTTAAATTAAAATGGGTTAGGATTGCCTAGTTCAGACAGTCGGATGCAGTAAAGTTCCTGCGGTACTGAAAAACGGCTAATCCCACGCTTTTTATGTTGATTTTAAATCAGTTTAAAAGATTAAGCTGATGCTGGTACGTTGTCTTTGATGTAGTCTACAACCTCTTGAACTGTCAGAATTTTTTCAGCTGCTTCATCAGGAATTTCGATTTCAAATTCTTCTTCTAACGCCATCACCAGTTCCACTATATCCAGAGAATCAGCCCCTAAATCTTCGGTAAAGCTTGCTGATGGAACGATTTTGATGTCTTCAACATCTAATTGTTCTTCAACAATTTTCTTCACTCTGTCAAACGTATCACTCATGTCCTATTTTTCCTTATTTGGATGTCGCGTATACCATTTTATCTGAAAGGTGGATCACCGCAGCAACGATCTTCTAACTTTTTCGAGTTGCAGACATCGGGTTTCGGGGGACGGCTGGGGGCCAAGGTCTGTATATAATCATTATTAACCCGTAGGGGCGGGTTTAGGTAGATTGTTTGTGAGAAGGAAAGATTAACTCTAACCCGCCCCTACCTGGTGATAAAATTTGGTTAAAATTTATCGAACTGTCACAGAATAACTGGTTTTAAAAGGTTTAAAATCATTATTATTTTTAGCAGTTCCTTTCAATTCTAATTGATAAATTCCAGCTTGGGGAAATATAATTTCTGTTCCAGGAATACCCCGATATTTTTCCGCAGAAATAGCTTTTAATTGGGGCTGCATTAATGGTTGTGTATTTGATGACCTAGGTTCTCGATAAATCGCCAATTGACAATTACATTCAGATAGGGGAATGATTTTTCCGCCGCGACGGGTTAATGCAAACCAAACTATTGCTTTTTCTCCTGACCGGGGATTATGATTAGGTTCTAGGTGGAATGTTACCGCCACATCTCCAGACACTTCTACTTCATGGGCAATAGCCGGGTTAGAATAGGAGAATTTTTGTAGGGGTTGAACACAGAGGAATGTTCCAATAATTAATAATAATTTTAAAGACTTATTTTTGCTTAAGGGGCGCAACATAAAATTTTTCTAATCCCAATATTGACCAAATAGGCAGATACCTAATCAATAATACCATTAAAGTTACAATAATAAAAATAAAACCTCTTAATTGATCAAAAAATGTTAGATCAAATCTACCAAAATAATTAGAACCAATAAACAGAGCATGAATCACTATAAAAATTAATGCGGGTACGGCTAATAAATGAATTCTACGCCAGAATATTCCTAAATAATTTTGAATATGATCAAAACTGGTGATCGCCGCCGGAATCATCAATAATAATGCTAATCCCCCCGCTATTATTCCCAGTTGATGTTGGGGAATCATAAATTCAAAAGCAGTTAAATTCCATTGAAACGTATGATCTAACATTTGCACCGTATGAACAATAGCTAATACAAATGCACCAACTCCTAAAAAGCGTCTATATTTTAAAGGTTGCGACCATAACCGACTAATTGGACGGGCAATTAAGGCGAACATTAAACTAATTAAAGATCCATAACCAGTATAATCAATATGATTTCCGGTTCTTAATAGGGTTAAAATTCCGATTAATAAAGTAATCCATCCCCCCAGTCTAAAGAGTTGACCGCGACGGTCGGCGGTGAATTTTCCGGTTAATAATCCCACCCCTAACATTGTCGGGAAAGTTCCGAGTCCAAAGGCTAACATAGTTAGCATTCCCAACCCTAAATTTCCTGTTTCTGCGGCTTTAATTTGGGCTGTGTAGAGAAAACCACAGGGAATTAAACCCCAAATTAATCCCAATAAAATTGGAGTAAAAACATGATTTTGTAAAGATACATTTACCATGATTTTACTTAGGTAATTATGTAAATTTTTCGGGGATAAGGGATGGATAATCGGGAAACGACGAAAGACGGTAGGATTAATTTGAGCTAATCCTAAAATAATCAATAGAATTCCAGTAAAAATCGCCATCCCTTGGCGAAAAATACTGCCAATTCCTGCCATTTGTCCCCCAGCAATTAAAACCGAACCCAACCCGCCAATCATCGCCCCAATTAAGGCATAACTAAGAATCCGGCCGAAATTTAATAATAGGTGAAATTGCCAGGGAATTTTGCCAGGGGAGAGGGATTCATCGGAAACAGAAAAAGCAACGGTTAAGGGGCCGCACATTCCCAAACAGTGACCAAAACTCCCCAGAAATCCTAAAGCACCAATTAACAATACGTCAATGATCATGATTCCGTTTAAAAGCGGATTTTATAGAGTTGAAACAAAGTTCCGGGCTGGCGTTTTAAAATTTTAGCCCCCGTTTCTTTAATGATCGTTTCCCAATTTTCTAGGGTTTCCAAGAAAACTTCTGTGCCTAAATAGGTTTCTAATATTGCCCAATCTTCGGCTAATTCAGCATCGGGAATCAGAACATCAAAAACAAAATCTCCCCCGGGTTTAACTACCCGCTTGACTTCTTTTAAAACCAATTTCCAATAACTGATTGGATAGTAACAACTCCATCCGGTGGCGATCGCTAAATCAAACTGATTTGCCTCATATTGCAATTGATGACCGGGGGCTAAAGTTACTCCTTTAAACAGTTTAGAATTTAATTGTGGCCCTCGAATATTCAGGGCGTCTTTTGCCACCGTACTAATTTCTTGACCATAAAATAAAGCTCCCCAATCTCGCCAAGGATAAATTAGAAAACTGACCCCACAACCAATATCTAAACAGTGCTGATTTTTTTGCGGTTTGGCAATTTCCCAAAAGGGAGAAGTGATTTTTTCTGATAAAGTTCCAGCTATGCGATCGCGAAAAATTGCCATCGTTTCAACCTCTGGAGGTAAATCAAAAGATCCCCCTTGATATTCTTGATTAAAACGATTGGCAATCGAAGCGATCGCCCTTTCTAAAGGGTCGGAACTCACAGACAAATTGAAAAAACCCGATGAATTAGAAGATTTAGCCATTCATTGTAAGATTTGTGAAAAAAACCCCTAGGTTTGGAGACCAAACCGCCACAATCAAAGATTATGACATCGGCGCGAATTGCTATATCAGTCTATTTTGAGCCTTTCAATGCTTTTTTAAAGTTTTTCCGATAGGAAGGATTAAATACAAATAAAACTGGCCATAACAGGGAGAAGATCAGACGGTTTTGGAAACTGCGGTTGAAGTTGGTATTTTCAAACCCCGTCCAAAATTTCCAGATTCCACCTGCATAAATAACGACTAATACTAGGGTAATTAGGGAATTCATGTCTGAAATATTTTATACCTAAAGGATGATAGACACAGTAAACATAGGTCTATTCTAGCAGTTAATCTTAGAGAATGGTGATTGGGGTTGACATAGGTTAAAAGGGAAGCAATTCCATAGGAAATTTGCTATTCTATATATTGAGAAGGTTTTTAATTATAAACCTAGCTGTGATCAAATCCGAAAAACACCGGATCACCAAATCAAGCTAAATCAATCAGGAGGATATATGCGAGCAGTGCTAATGGCCGGTGGATCAGGAACACGACTAAGACCGTTAACCTGCGATCTGCCTAAACCGATGGTACCCATACTCAATCGTCCGATTGCTGAACATATTATCAATCTCCTCAAACAACATAATATTACAGAAGTGATCGCCACATTGCATTATCTTCCCGATGTGATGCGAGAATATTTTCATGATGGCAGTCATTTAGGGGTACAAATCACTTATGCGGTGGAAGAAGATCAACCCCTGGGAACCGCAGGTTGTGTCAAAAATATTGCCGAACTTTTAGATAAAACCTTTTTAGTAATTAGTGGAGATAGTGTTACGGATTTTGATTTAACTGCCGCCATAGAATTTCATCAGCAGAAACAATCCAAAGCCACCTTGATTCTAACCCGAATGCCCAACCCCATTGAGTTTGGTGTGGTCATTACCGACGAAAATCATCGAATTAATCGCTTTTTAGAAAAACCCGCCGCCAGTGAAGTTTTCTCCGATACGGTGAATACCGGAACCTATATTTTAGAACCAGAAGTTTTAGAGTATCTTCCCTTTGATCAAGAATGTGATTTTTCCCAAGATTTATTTCCCTTACTCCTAGAAAAAGGGATACCCATGTATGGGTTTATTGCTAATAATTATTGGTGTGATATTGGTCATTTAGACATCTATAGAGAAGCCCATTATGATGCCTTAATGGGGAAAGTGAAACTGAAAATTGCCTACCCCGAACCTTCTCCGGGTCTGTGGATTGGAGAAAATACCTTTATTGATGAAACCGCCGTGATCGAAACCCCGGTTTTGATTGGTCGGAATTGTCGCATTGGGGCGAGGGCACAAATTGAAGCCGGAAGCGTGATTGGCGATAATATCACCATCGGGGCCGATGCCAATATCAAACGGCCAATTATTTGGAATGGGGCGATTATTGGGGATGATGCCCATTTACGGGCCTGTGTAATTGCCCGGGGTGCGCGGGTGGGACGTCGTGCCCATGTCCTCGAAGGGGCGGTGGTGGGCTCCTTATCCAGTGTCGGGGAAGAAGCCCAAATTAGTCCGGGGGTGCGGGTCTGGCCAAGTAAAAAAATCGAATCCGGGGCTACCCTGAATATTAATTTAATTTGGGGGAATACGGCCCAACGCAATTTATTCGGTCAAAGGGGGGTGCAAGGATTAGCAAATATTGATATTACCCCGGAATTTGCGGTTAAATTGGGGGCGGCTTTTGGGTCAACTTTAAAACCCGGTTCTTTGGTAGCAGTTTCCCGGGATCAACGGCCGATTTCTCGGATGGTGACTCGTTCTTTAGTGGCAGGTTTAATGTCCGTTGGGGTGAATATTATTAACTTAGATGCCACCGCCATTCCCATCACTCGCACGGCTATTCCTACTTTAAATGTAGCGGGGGGAATTCACGTTCGCCTCTCCCCAGAACGGGCAGACTATTTATTAATTGAATTTTTGGATAATAAAGGAATTAGTATTACCAAAGCCAAGGAGAAAAAAATTGAAGGGGCTTATTTCAAGGAAGATTTGAGACGGGCGCAAATTCCTGAAATTGGTAACGTCAGTTATACGGTTGATTTATTAGATATTTATAGTGCCAGTTTTAGTAAACATATCAATAGTGAAATTTTACGCTACAGTAACGCCAAGGTAGTTATTGACTATGTTTATGCGGTTTCTGGGGCAATTTTACCCCAACTTTTAGCTAAATTTGGCTGTGATGCGGTGGTTTTAAATGCTAGTTTAAATCATACCGCTTTATCGGTTCCTGAACGAGAAAATTTACTCGATCAATTAGGACGAGTTGTAGAAGCGCTACGGGCTAATTTTGGAGCCCAGGTTTATGCCAATGGGGAACAATTTATGTTAGTAGATGAAACCGGAAGTCCCATTCGAGGGGAATTTTTAACCTCTTTGATGGTGAATATGGTCTTAACTTCCCATCCCCGCAGTACCATCGTAGTTCCGGTGCATACATCTTCGGCCGTCGAACAAATTGCCCGTCGTTACGATGCTAAAGTCATCCGTACCAAGGCAAACCCAACGGCCTTAATGGAAGCTTGTCACCGCAATCCTAACGTAGTTTTAGGTGGCAGTGGCGATATGGGATTTATCTTTCCCCAACTGCATCCCGGGTTTGATGCGATGTTTTCCATTGCTAAAATTATTGAACTGTTAACCAGCCAAGAGCGCTCACTAACCCAAGTACGGGCGGATTTACCCCATGTCGTCCATCGTCGCTATACCGTGCGTTGTCCTTGGACAATTAAAGGAGCATTAATGCGGCATTTAGTCGAAACCCATTCCCCCGACAACCTAGAATTAATTGATGGAGTCAAATTAATTAACTACCAAGATGATAACTGGGTTCTGGTTTTACCCGATGCGGGAGAGCCGCAGGTTCATATTTTTGCCAATAGTGTTGATCGAGATTGGGTTGATACGACCCTGCGAGAATACCGCAATTTAGTTCATGATTTTGTGAATCAATCCCAAGGGATGGATCACCGCGAAGATATTTAGGGTAAAAAATTAATCAAAAACCGTTTAAATTTTCCAATAAAAATGTCATGATTGAAAAAACTCAACTCTTGGGGAGAGTTTCATGAATAGTGAGGGAGAACACTCCCACGGCAAACAAATTTATTGATCAAAAAATGAACAGTATTATTCTAATGGCGGAGATCATTCAAGATCCGCAACTTCGTTATACCCCCGATAATCAAATTGCCCTTACTGAAATGTTGGTTCAGTTTCCCGGACTACGGGATGTCGATCCGCCCGCCACTTTAAAAGTAATCGCATGGGGAAATTTCGCGCAGGAAGTTCACGAAAAATATCATCAAGGAGATCAAATTATTATCGAAGGTCGTTTGGGAATGAATACCATTGAACGACAGGAAGGATTTAAGGAAAAGCGGGCAGAACTGACTGCCCAACGGATTTATCCGGCACAAATGGATCTTTCCAGACCCACCCAAACTTTCGATCCCGCCACCCCGACTCAAAACAAAGTGGTTCCCTTGGGCTCACGTCGCGCCAGCACTTCTGCCTCGACTACCGACGAACCCCAAGAATCCCGTCGTCCCCCGACTAATTCCGCCCCCCCTAGAACAACTGCCCCCGATGAACCCGATAACCCCGATTACGATCCGATTCCGTTTATGCGACCTGTCCCATTCCAAACAATTAAGATGGGATTGACTGACTTTTGGGAATTAGAAATGAATTGTCCCCGGGTTGGGTTTGAAAGTCGAAAATTTTAACTGAAGTTGTGTAGAAATAATCACGCCCCGTGCTTTTAAGCCGGGGTGAAAAAAGTAAAAAGTTGGTTTAAAACGAGATTCTCTGCCCTTGGAGGGGATGTAAGACCAAAATCTTCGGGACGTAAAAAATCCATGAAGTCCGAGGCAGTCCCCATTGAATTGGGAAGCCTACACTGTACCATCAGGTCAGTGTAGGTAGTTCACAATATGTAACAATCGGATCGGAGCCTAGATAGGATTCAGTTTAAGCACAATCAAGTCATGAAAATTAAGTCTACCAAAAGATAGATACAGCATTTCCCAAAAAGAATGTTATGATTCTAATAAGGATTAGATATCGGTAGCCTAGTTTGCTACGGCATCAGGAATGTTTTCGCTCTTTAGTGTAAGTTCTACCCGCTTGCCTCCGAATTCCAATCTCCGCACACCCCTTGATTTTTGACTGAAAAGGTAATTAATGACGATTTATGTAGGCAATCTGTCTTACGACGTAACAGAAACCGACCTCACTCAAGTGTTTGGTGAATATGGTTCCGTTACAGATGTTCAAATTCCCATTGACCGGGAAACCCAAAGAAAACGGGGTTTTGGCTTCATCAAAATGGCAACGGATGACGAAGAAACCAAAGCAATTGGTGAACTCGATTCAGCAGAATGGATGGGTCGAGTCCTGAAGGTGAATAAAGCCAGACCTAGAGAAGATCGCAAGCCTTCTGATCATTCTGGTCGTGGCTGGGGAAATAACAGAAATAGCTCACGAAGCTACTAAAATTTGACTTCTCTTCTGCCCTGTAATTTTTTAGAGTGAAAGTTGTCAGTGCAAGACATTAAAACCCACTCCCGGACTGGGAAAAAATTTACGCTTGAGGAGCTTGCGGCAAGGACAAGGATAGCAGAATGAATGCTTATATTTGTACTAAAAGTAGTCCTCAGTGGAGAAAAAATTCCCAGACGAATCCCCAGGATTGTTGCAGGAGTGTAAGTGCCTGTTTTTCAACAGGTTGTGCTAAAGTAATCAGTGAGAGTAAAATTCGGTTGTAGCTTTTGTTTGTAGTCTTGATGGGCATTTCCCGTTTGGTTTGGACAGGCTTCTCTCCGAAATTCCAACCTCCGCACTATTTTGATTTTGGAGATACCCTATGTCTATTTATGTCGGTAATCTTTCTTATGACGTTAGTGAAGACGATCTAAAAAATGTCTTTAAAGAGTACGGTGAGGTTAAACGGGTTCAACTTCCTAAAGACCGTGAAACAGGAAAAGTCAGAGGCTTTGCTTTTGTGGAAATGGAAACTGAAACGCAAGAAGACAAAGCCATTGAAGAGCTTGATGGAGCGGAATGGATGGGTCGAACCATGAAAGTGAACAAAGCCAAACCTAAAGAAGACCGAGGACCAGGTGTTGGTGGTCGTTCCGCCTATGGTGGTGGCGGTGGCGGTGGTCGCGGTGGTGGCGGTGGCGGTGGCGGTGGTCGTGGTCGCTATTAAATGGCTTTTTAACCCCTTCGATTAGTATTGACTTTGAGGGTCTCCTTGATTTCATCTCAATAAAAAGGCTTAGGTCGCGATACGCGATACCTGAGCTTTTTTATTGGTTAGGTCGTAATATCTAGGCTTTTTGATTTAAGATTAGTTGAGGTTGCTAGATAGGGCTGAATCCCTAGATTAAAAGGTTCCTCACTCAAGCCCAAATTTTGCTAATTGTTTCAGAATTGTCAATTTAGTTAAAAATAGGTTATACTAGAGTGATTAATGAGAGTAAAATTCGGTTGTAGCTTTTGTTTGTAGTCTTGATGGGCATTTCCCGTTTGGTTTGGACAGGCTTCTCTCCGAAATTCTAACCTCCGCACTATTTTGATTTTGGAGATACCCTATGTCTATTTATGTCGGCAATCTTTCTTATGAAGTTAATGAAGAAGATCTAAGAGGGGTCTTTAAAGAGTACGGTAATGTTAAGCGGGTTCAACTCCCGACAGATCGTGAAACAGGTCGAGTACGTGGCTTTGCTTTTGTGGAAATGGAAAATGACACAGAAGAAACAGCAGCTATTGAAGCACTAGATGGAGCGGAATGGATGGGTCGAGATTTGAAAGTTAACAAAGCCAAACCTAAAGAAGACCGAGGAAGTGGCGGTGGCAATCGTGGCGGTGGCAGTCGCGGTGGCTATGGTGGCGGTGGCGGTGGCGGTGGTCGTGGTCGCTATTAAATGGCTTTTTGACCCCTTGGATTAGGACTGATTCCCAGGATATCCTCGATTTCATCTAAATAAGGAAAGCTTAGGTAATCATACCTGAGCTTTTTTTATAATTTCTGTTTTTACAATTCAGTAATCGGTGATAGCTCAATTGTAGAGAGTTATATAGCAGTTGCCGCATCTATTAGGACATTCTTGAAAGCTAAAAGCTGCTCATAGTAAGTATTTACCTATAGCGAGATTGCCTATTCCCTATTGCCTCCTGCTATACTTGATGATAGAGTGGCTGCGATAGTTTTCGGTTGAATCTTCTACCTTGATACATAGCCTAATCGGGTAATATGAATATAACTAAAACCGTTCATGCCCTGTTCGGATTAATTTTTTGGTTGTGGAATATCACGTTCCTCACCGTTGTTTATATTTGGATTTTACCTTTTCTAGCAATTTTTCTGGTCTTAGCGACCTTTGCTGGAGAAATCGAACTAGAATTTACTCTAACCATCCTGGCTTTAATTGCAATTCCCACCGTTTGCGTAATTATTGCAAATCGGCATTTTCGTCAAAGACCTGTAGAGTTAATCCGGTTATTTTATGGTGTAGAAGCACCGCTATTTTTATTCTGTCTGGTAAGATTATTTATTCTGCGGGAAATGACCCTAGCTAGTCGTTTCGTATTAACCACTATTTTAATTTGTATTACTGCCTTTTTTGTAGAATTAGTCTGGGGATATTTAGGAGAAAAACAGCATAAAACATCTCGAATTTTATCGGGAATACAATTAGCTATCCATAGCCTGATGTTATTGGTCGGATTTTATTTAGGAATTATTCTGCTATATTATGCAGTTCCGGCTGCTGTTGTTCTGTTAAGACAGTTTTTTTCATTTCAGTGGTTAGAATATTTGTGGTGGGATTTAACTCATAATTTCTTGTTAGGTTTTGCTGTGATGACGATTCTTTGCGCCGGAACAGCAACATTATTTTTAGGAATGCCTTCGGCTTTAGTTGCCCTTTATGTTCACTCAGGACAACGAATTTTACGCAAATTTTCAGCCCAATATGGTCGGACTCGCACCGTCCAAATCTCATTAGGAGTTGTAACCCTTTGGACTGTATTATTAATTAGTTTTCTGCGTCAACCTCAAGTTTTAGCCTTTCAAAAGTTAGAAAATATTCCCCAAACCGAACCGCAAAAACAAGAATTATTAGCCCAATCTGAATCTATTCGTAGAGGATTAGTTAACGCCTATTTATCCCCATATCGTTATTTAGGAGCCGTTAAAGATAGTAATTCTATTGAGGCAATGTATAAAGATGTTTTCAATTTACCTCAACCCTTATTAAATGGTCTTCAAAATAGTTATAATCAATTGATGTCTCCCTTTCTTTATCAAGGAGATTTAGATAAGGATGTGGATAAGGCTGAGAAACTATATGCTAATTTTTTTGATGCTCCGATTGAAAAAGGAGAACGTCTGGCAATTCAACACGCGCTTAAATCTACAGTTATTTTAGATGATGCTAAAGCAGGCTTATTGAATATTAATCAGAAAAAAGTTTGGTTAGCCAAACAAGAGGTTACTGTTCAAGAAAAGGGGGACTGGGGAGATGTGGAAATCCACGAAATTTATCAAAATCAAACTAAGGATGTAGAGGAGATTTTTTACTCTTTCACCTTACCTGAAACCGCCGTAATTACGGGACTTTGGTTAGGAGATACTAATAATAAAGCTACCCGTTTTCCCTTTACGGTTTCTCCGAGGGGTGCGGCTCAAAAAGTGTATAATTCTCAGGTTAAACGGGAACGTCCCGTTGACCCGGCATTGTTAGAACAGGTGGGAACCCAACATTATCGACTGCGTGCATTTCCGATTCCGCCTAAATCAGTTTCTTGGGATAGAAATAATCCTAATCCTCCCGCAGAATTGCATCTGTGGTTAACCTATAAAGTCATGGGTCAGGGGAATCAATGGCCGTTACCTAAATTGGGAGAAAAACGTAATATTTTCTGGACAAAAGCCACGGAAAGAATTAGAAATCAAAAATCAATTAAAGGATTTGAAAAGGATTGGTTAGAGGCTAATTTACCAGTTTCTCAACAGTCAATTCAATCCCATCAAGTCAGTTTAGATGATTATAAAATTACGGTTCAACCCTTAGCAGAAAAGGATTATATTTTACCCCAAAATCAACGATTTGCGATTATTTTGGATACCTCTCGCAGTATGGGAACCCATAAACAGGAATTAGCGAAAACCTTAGATTGGTTTAAGCAGAATATTATTCCTCAGAATCAGGCTGATTTATTTGTAACAGCAACGGCGGGAAATCAACCCCAATTTATGAATGATTTGCCACGGTTTCAGGTGAATCAAAAAGTCTTTTATGGAACCTTACAAATTAAAGAGATGTTGCGCCAGTTTGTACAGTTGCGAGGAAATAAAACCTACGACGGAATTGTATTAATTAGTGATGAGGGAAGTTATGAATTATCGGAAGATAAAACCGGGGTTCCTCAACTTTCAGTTCCCCTATGGATTGTGCATTTGGGTTCCCTGGCTGGTGCTTATGAAGATGGAACTTTAAAGATCATTCAACATAATGGAGGTGGGGTTTCAACCGATATTTCGGAAGTGATGAAACGGGTGGCGACAACGGAACAATTAACCCAAAAATTGGCAGGTTCAACTCAATCTAAACCTGGCAAAAATCCAGAAAAACCCCAGGTTTTAACCGTGGCGGATGGCTATGCTTGGTTAATGGAAAAAACGACGGAAAAAGCTCAAAAATCCCAGGGGTTTGAACAAATTGCAGCGCGATTATTAGTTCGGGGATTAAGTCAGAAAAACCCTGAACAACAATTAGCTAAATTAGATGCTATTCATGCGATCGCCAAGACCTATAATATTGTTACCCCCTATTCTTCGATGATTGTTCTAGTGAATGATGAACAACGTCAAGCCTTGAAAGACGCAGAAGCCTCTAAGGATCGATTTAATCGTCAAATAGAGGATGGTAAAGAACAGTTAAATAAACCGAATAATCCACTTAAAGCTGCTAGTGTTCCTGAACCTGGAATGACAATTGGTTTAGGGGTTATTGCCCTGTTTATTGTTGTTCAATCTCAAAGAAATAAAACTAAAAATTGGTTTTGATATTTTAATTAAATGATTAAATTAAAACCGATTTCTCTTTAAACCCCAGGAAAATCATTCCGAATTTGCTGTAAAGCTCGATAGAATTTTTTACGACGAACCCATGCCACATAACCCGCAAAACAACAATTTCCCTCCGGGTCAATCAAAAACACATGATCAACTTCTAAGTAGTTGCACAAAATAAATTACCTAGTTGAGAGAGGGAACAGCCCCCCCAAACCCCCCGTGCACGCGGGGCTAGGGGGGGAGGGAACAGGGTAGAGGATGTGTAATTAATTTTGTTCAGGTACTTATTAAGTTTTTCCAAACATTGATTTTTATATTATTCTTTAATGTAATGTAGGGGGTTGAATATCCTACATTTTGGAAATGGGTAGGAGTTATACCCTTGATTTTTTCTAATCTGTTTATTTTAATATTACCTATTTTAACCTATAGCAATCCTATTTGATTTGTGGTAGGGGCAATTCATAAATTGCCCCTACGGTAATGGTTTTAGTCATAGAGTTTATTACAACCTATTTAGACTTGCTATTATATATCACAGCAGCAAAACAAGAACACTCCCACCTTGCCCCTTTTTAAACAGGTCAATTTTGTGCTAAAATATAAATGCTTATTATTTTTTTAAATGACTACTAACTCGGATTTATTGCAATTGATATAAACTATGGTTCAATCCTTACCAAAACCAACAAATTTTGCTGAATTTATCCAGTGGAAACCGGACAACAAACGTTATGAACTCCATCAAGGAGCAATTATTGAAATGCCACAACCGACGGGAGAACATGAAAATATTGTGGGGTTTTTAGCTGAAAAACTGACTTTAGAATATGTGCGCCTCCATCTTTCTTATTCTATTCCGAAAACGGCACTGGTTAAATCAGCTTCAAGTGAGTCGGCTTATTCGCCAGATATCTTATTATTGGATCGTTCTAATTTAGTGAATGAACCTTTTTGGAAGAAATATTCTACTGTAAGTTTGGGTAAGTCTATCCCTTTAGTGATTGAAGTCGTTAGCACTAATTGGCGGGATGATTATTATAAAAAATATGGGGAGTACGAAGATATTGGAATTGTTGAATATTGGATTGTAGATTATCTAGCCCTGGGTGCTCGTAAATTTATTGGTAATCCCAAAAAACCGACTATTTCTGTTTACTTTTTAGTCGATGGAGAATACCAAGTTACTCAATTTCGAGAAAATACCTGTATTCAGTCCTTGGTTTTTCCAGAGTTAAGTTTAACGGCTGAACAAATATTTCAAGCTGGAGTTATTTAATATAATAAAAACCTAGTCTTTCAATCAAGCAGAGTAAAAACTTGTTTCTATCGGTTGATCAAAAGAGCGAATTATGGTAATAATATTATTAGCATCCTCATTGTTAAAAACTCCATCTAATCCTGCGGTGTGAATATCAGTAAAAGGGGATTCATACAAACGAGAGGGCTTCATAACCCCACGTTGGGTTAACCAGTTAATAATTTGTTCAATAAAACGAATTTGATTAGCATTGAGATTGTTATTTTCTAAATATTTACTAAAGGCTTGTTTGGCGGTGTTTCTGTCTAAACCCACCAATTCCAAAATAAAACTTTTCAGGTTAACATTTTTACTATAGACTAACTCGAATTTATCCCTAGATTCTAGCGCCTCTGAGGTAAATAACATCTTTTCTAATTCCTGTAAATCAGTATCAGTTAGAGGTAGATTTCTTTTTAACTTAGCGATCGCAATATGATCTTGATGGGCTAAAATATAGCTTTCTACTTTTTTTCGGTATTGAGATCGGCTGAAACCTGTTTGACGGTTAGGTACTTCTAATATTTCTAAATCCCCTAATTCATCCTCAAAATCAGTATAGATAATGATTTCATCCCGTTGATCAATTAACACTATTAAATCCCGCAGATTTAGCCTCATTTCTTCTACTAAATAAACCGTCACATCTTGCCACCATCTTTCTGTCTGTACTTGTTCAATTAAATTCAATTTATTCTTAACAATAGGAATCGTTTTTTTAGTTTCTAAACGGGTTAATAAATCCCTGACTTGATCCCGTAACCTTTCAAAATTTGGGCTATTTTTCAGGATGGCTAACTGAATTTTCAGACACAGCAGATCAAAGTTTTTAATTCGAGGATTTTCTCCGGGTAAAGTATTGGGTAGGGGGATCAGGGTATTAACAATAACTTGCCGATCTTCTGGGTTTAAATTCTGCCATTTTTCCCGCTTACGGAATGTTAAAACGGTTTCTAAGTAACGACGCACTAGAAAATTATTGTCTTCCATACTGGCAACGTGTTGATATAATTCATCTAGTATTTTTTCCTTAAGATTATCACTTTTAACGACAGTATAGGACGCTTGAGACTCTTTAACGCGATTTTGAGGATTATTCCCAAGGGTTGTCGTTTCTGCGGTATTTAAACAGTCCCATAACTCTAATTTTGCCTTTAAGAGTCGAGTTTGTAATGATTCAGTCGGGGATTGTTCTTTTTCGGGGATTGCTTGATTAAAATAAGCAAAATTATCGCATAGGTCAAATATCAAAAATTCCGTTTTATCCTTGCCAAATCCGAATAAATTAGGGCATAAACGAGTGCCTCTGCCGATCATCTGATTAAATTTTACCTCTGAGTAAACGGGTTTAAAAAACATTAAATTCACCACTTCTGGAATATCTACCCCCGTGTCTAACATATCCACAGAAATCGCGATCATGGGATCTTTTTCGGCTTCTGAGAAGTCATCGAGTAGACTTTGGGCATAATTGTCATGGCTGTCGATAACACGGGCAAATTTGCCTTTATATTGGGGATAGTTATAGTTAAATCTTTCTTCGATAAATTGGGCGTGTTGATGATTTCGGGCGAAAATAATAGTTTTGCCCAGGCGATCGCCCTGATGGATTTTTAAACCCCAATCCATAAGAATTTCTAAGGCTTTATCCACCGTATCAATATTAAATAACCAACGATTGAGGGCGGCGGCGTTAATTTCCTTGGGTATTTCCCCTGTTTCTTCGTTATAGAATTTTTCTTCATATTCTATTTTTTCTTCTGGGGTAAGATCCGCATATTTCACCCCACTACGGAGAAATTTAAAGGGTACATTGATACCCGTGGGAGGCACTAAATAACCATCGGCGATCGCATCTTGTAATTCATAGGCAAAGGTGGGATTACCCGCTTCTAATTCAAAAATGCCGTAGGTATCTCGGTTAATTTCGTTTCTGGGAGTGGCGGTTAAACCGATTAATAAAGCATCGAAATAGGTAAAAAGAGCTTGATATTTTTGGTAAATACTGCGATGGGCTTCATCTATAATAATTAAGTCGAAATAACCGACTCCGAAAGTTTTAACCTCACCCCCTCTGCTACTAGGAGAAAAAAGAATATCGTTGTTAATGCGATTCATCATAGTTTTGTAGGTGGAGAGGATGATATCAGCACCGCTTACGTCTTTTTCTTGGGTTAAGTCTATAGCCGTGGCGTGGGGTAAGTGTTTCTGAATCGCTCTTTTAGCTTGGGTAATTAAAGAGGTGCGGTCAGCCAAAAACAAGACTCTTTTAATCCAATTAGCTCTAGTTAATATATCAACTAGGGCGATCGCAGTTCTGGTTTTCCCTGTGCCTGTAGCCATGACTAGCAAGGCTTTCCGGGCTTTTTTGTTAAAGGTTTCGGTGACTCGTTTCAGGGCTTCGAGTTGGTAGCTTCTCCCGGCTATTTCTGGATTGGGTAAAACAATCTCAAAGGGTTTTCGGTGACTGCGGCGATAAATTATCCTTTGTAATTCATCTTTTTTTAAGAAGCCTTCCACCAGGCGCGGGGGATAGTTGCCATCATCCCAGAGATAGGTTTGATAGCCGTTAGTGTAGAAAATAATCGGGCGTTGATTAAATTGTTTTTCTAAACAGTCAGCATAAAGTTGGGCCTGTCGTTTACCTAGATTTGCGTCTTTTTGGGTACGTTTAGCTTCAATAACAGCAAGGGGTAAGCCGTTATCATCCCATAATACATAATCAATATAGCCTTTACCCGTGGGGTTAACAGCTTCGGGCATTCCGGTGATTTCATATTCGGTAAAATGGGGTTGAGTTAAATCCCAACCCATTTCTTTAAGTAATACATCAATTAAGTATTTACGGGTATCGGTTTCGTTATAGTCATGGTGATCTTTAACGTTACTATTTGCCTGTTTGAGTTGACTAATTTCTGCTTTAATTTGGTTATATTCTGCTTCTGTTTGTTGCTGTGTTTTTTGGGCAATTCTTGCTATTTCTTGAGCTTGGGATAATTCTTGCTCTAGTTTTTGCAGTTGGGCAAGGGTTTTTTGATCACTTCTAACCTTTTCCTGAGTAGAAGCGGGGGGAATATATTGGAGTTGAGGCAGGTTTTTACCGTTGGGGGAGTAGTAGCGACAAAGCCAATAGAGAAAATGGAATAATTCTTGAGTAATATAATCTGCGTCTTTTTCGCTGATTTTTTCGTTACTGTGGGCGGCACGGTTGCCCATGGTGTGGATGATGCGAACTTTTGAGAAAAGGTTAGGAGGTAGGTTATCTTTGAATGTTTGTTCGTGGATTAATGCCCCTAAATTATTATCGTAGGGTAGTATTAAATAGGGGTCATAATCATATAGCCAGATAACGGCTTGCTCAAGGGTATAACGGGCATAGAAGCAACAAGCACGGCTATCGGTTAGGGCCAGGGTTTCGACACGGGTGGCACTTTCGTAGATTTCGGGAAAGTCGGGTTTTAAAAAGTCGAAGTTGGATGACATGGCGATGTTTCTGGTTTAGTTTGAGGAAACAATAATGCACTTATGATTACATTGACATCTATAACTATTCTAATGTTATTCATTCTCGTTTAATATTTTCTCTAATATTTCAGGGGTTAAACCTCTGGCTTGAGCTTCTTCACTAGCTTGATCCATTAATTTACTGAGGTTATCACTAGCTTTAGCTTTTCTCTTGATTTTTTCTATCTCTAAATTAGTCATATTCTCCGATATTTTAATGATGATATTTTTCATGTTTTTAAAAGTTTATAGTAGTTTTGTCTAAGTTATTAGAAGCGTCAATTATCCCAGCGTTAACGGGATTTTTCCCTAAACCAAAAATCGGATCTTCATCGGATAAAGAATCTTCAGAAAAATTATTTTTAAGCAGTTCATTTTGTACCGCAGTAGCGATAAATTCATCAAAATTTTTGATTTTACCCGCTTTGATTAGTTCTTCTGAAGCATTGACCAGTTCTTGAGGTAAATTAATAGTTAAAGAAATAGTTGTGGACATTTTACTATTAATAATTGTTTGGCTATAAATAGTATAACATAAATTATGGGCCACTAGCCACTAGGAGCAACTGAAGCACAACTAAAATCTAAACTGTCTCTATTGAGATGGCGTTTTAAATCATATAACATCAGACATCTGGCAGAAATACAGGTAAAATAACCGTTTTACGTTATCCTCTTTTTCTGATGGGGTGTTTTTTGTATTCATAAATATATTCTCCTTGACAGATAATTTTTGTTTGGGTTTTATTCATCTATAATTCACCTTTGAATGCTTTTTGCAATAAGGAGTTAAATAAATTTTCTGATTCTGTCAAATACTGGTTAAAATTCTTTTGTATTTGAGTTATCTTATTACACTTATCTGAAAAATCTTTTTGTATGTTTATCGGTGGACAAGGAAATCTAAAACTTAATAAAGTAGGTCTATTTATTTTAGGGATATTTGTTCTTGTTGAATGTTTTTGTGCATAATCTAAAAAGAATTTTGATCTTAGTAAATAAATGAGAAAATCATTTTTAATTTTTGTTTCTATAACTCTTAATGGATAAATGTCGGCACTACATACACCTGAAAAATCGGTAATAACAACTTGATTGAGATATGGTCGAATTTTTGAATATAAAACATTTCCAGACTGAAATAAATATTTTCCACTTTTTAACTTCAACTCTCTAGGAGTTTTTATATTTTGGATGTTATTAGTATTGGACTGCAAATTTTCTCCGCCAATGTGAGGCATATCAATAAAAGGTTCAACTTTTGGATCAACTTGACCTGAAATGATAGAAATAACATTATTCAATTCTTCAACCTCCCAACCTTTAGGATTAATAACAGGATCGCCGAACATATCGAGAAAGATGGATTTTTGCAGTTGTTCGGTAAGAGCGATCGCTTCTTTCCTTTTCCTGATGATTTCGTCTGCTTTATCCAATATATTCGCTATTGTACGTTGAGATGCGATCGGGGGTAAGGGGATTTCTATATTTAAAAACTCTTGTCTATTTATATGCTTCATAGTTGAACCATGAGTATATTTAAGCATTAAATCAATAGATTTATCTAAAGCATATTTAAGATATGGTTTACAAATTAATTTTTCATCAGGAACAACTTTAAAGATATGTTGATTAAGTACCGCTATTTCAGAGTCTTTCCATTCAAAAACACCTAAACTGGCAGACCATGATACAAGAATATCATTAGGATATACTAAATATTTATCTTCGACATTTTGTAAAGTTCTATTATAGGGCTTAGAACAATCATTAAGATTTTGTATTCTAATAATTTTTTTCCCTTTATCTTCCCAATCTGAGGGTTTAAATGCTTTACCATTGATAAAGTCTGCAACTTTACCTAATTTTACTAATTCCATCCTGACATCTCCTTTAAAAAAATAATGATATTAAGAAGTAAAAACAATTAAATAATTATTCTGTAGCAAAAGATAACGAAGCTAAAATATCATCTAATTCCAAATCCTCATAATCTATTAAAATTTCCTCTGTAGTCATTCCTGAACTGAGCAACTCCAAAATAAATTCCACAGGATACCTTAAACCTCGAATACAAGGCTTACCATGACAGATATTAGGATCTATAGTAATACGTTTTATTAATAAATCATTCATAATTTAATTTCCTTTAATTAAGTTAATAGACGAATAAACCCCGCCTGTTCAAAATGTTTATCAGTAGTAAAAGCCTCCGTGATATTTTCCCGTTGCATAATCACAAAACTAATACAATCCGTTAACCCCCAATCCTTATCCTGTCTTGATTCATATAAAGCTAATCCTTGATTGAATAAATTTTTTTCTAAAGGGATGATTGATATTGATTCTAAATCCCTAATGATATTGACAAATCTAGTAAATTTAGAACGCCAATAAACACTACATAGAGCATCACCTAATTCTAAAATTACAAAATCTGTCGTTACCCACAGATAACGATTTTGATTTAAAAATAATTCTATCTCCTTAGCTTTTTTATGCCATGTATCCGAGTTATTTAATAATGCTAAAAAAGCGGAAGTATCCACAAAAACTTTTTTCATTAATTAATTTTCCCGTTTAGGAGTGCCGTGAATATAGTGATCATGTTGTTCAGCTAAATCAGTAATCCCAGTCTCAATTTGACATTCATCTAATATTTGGGAAAGTTTATCCCAATCAGAATCATGATCAACCTTTTTTTTGTCTTGACTACGACTTTTTAACAACTCATAAAATTCCTGTAATTCCTGAGTTGATAAATGATCCAATTCTGCCTCAATTAACTGCTTAATATTCATAAAAAAAATTGATTACCCCTGCAATTGAATACAACTATAGCGATCTTAACATATTATCTAAAATTTACCGCTTTTCTAACGGGGATAGGGAGGATCTAATTCCTGTAACTGATTAAGGATATCTTGAATTTGCTGATGTAACAGAGGAATTTGATTAATAACTACCTCCCAGACTAAATTATAATCAACGCCAAAATAATCATGAATTAACTTATCTCTCATCCCCGCCATCTGCTTCCAAGAAATTTGAGAATATTGTTGCCTAAAATCATCCGGTAACTTTTTCGTCGCCTCCCCGATAATCTCCAAACTACGCACGAGTGCCCTTGTTAAAATGGGGTTGTCCAAGAAAACTTCTTTCTCCAAACCCTCAGATACTTCGAGGATAAAAGAAGTTTCTAGGAGAATATGACCTAAATAATCATCAGGAGAATGAAACATATTCCACCTCCGCTAAAATCTTATGCCCAAAGATAGGACTCAAAGACTCAGGAGTTAAGACATCTACCTTACGCCCAAATAAATCATCAAAGAAAAAGCATAAATCCATAAAATTCATAAAAGTTTTCAACTCCGGCTTAAACTCCACCAACAAATCAATATCACTGTTTTCTGTGGCTTCCCCACGCCGAAACGAACCAAACAACCCACATCGCCTTACCCCATAACCTTCTAAGGTTTTTTGATGCTTCCGTAATTGCTCAAAAATATCCTCTTTACTGTTTACTACTACAACTTCCATAATATTCCAACCTATAGAATTAAGAATTTTTGAATCTTTAACCAATGCCTGATAACCTTTATTTTTAAATTCAGTTAATTCACCTATCAAGTTTAGCCATTGGCAAATCTTTCTAAAGTTGTGCTAAATTCCTCACTTCCCACCATTGAAGATTGAGTTAGGGCAGTTTGTGCTTGTTGCCCCCAATGTAAATCTTCCAATTCTTCCAGTTTATCAATTAGTTTTTGATAAGACTCTGCGGAAAGAATGACATAGCTGGGACGTTTTTGCTCGGTGATTAACACAGGCTCAACTTTTGCTTGATCAAAGACTTCACCATGTTGATTTCTGGTTTGCTTCAGGGTATAGCTTTTCATGATCTCAAAAGATTGACTATTTTAGACATTATAGCAAAAATGGACAAAAGAAGAATTTGATTGACAACCACCTCCTACACTAAATTATAATCAACTCAAGTTTATCTGGAAATAACCTCTTTTTTTAGAGTAGTCCTAAATCATTTGTGATAATTAAAATTTTTTCTTTAATCCAGCCTGTTTACAAATTTCATTAGCGGTGATTCTGTCAAAGATTTTATGTCGCTTAACGGGGAGAGTAATTGTATTATTGGTATAGATAGAGTGATTTCCTCCCTCTCGTAAAAGATAAAAACCATTATTTTCCAAGTATTCAATTAAATCTCTTCTTTTTACCGACATTAAGCAACCTCAATGAATAAACTTTCAATAATATCACTATCATTTGAAGGAATAGTTTTTCCTTGCTGTTGATAAGCTAAAATCATTTCATTTAAAGCATCTTCGAGCATTAAACGACACTCTGTAACCGTTTTTCCCTCCGTAACCACTTCTTGCCATTCCATAATTTGCCCCATATATCCCGATGGGATTTTTGTATATTTAGCAGTGTATTTATATCTCATGGTATTGTTCATTAATTGTTCATTAACATTTTACAGTATTTATAATATACCTAACATTCCCTCTAACACCTCCAAATCCGCCATAATCTCCCCTTCGATTACCTTTAATTTACCTAAAATAACTGCCGGAGACTCATAACTAACTTCCCCATATTCGACCTCCTTATAACGATTGATCGATAAATCATAACCATTTTTAACTATTTCCTCCTTCGCCACAAAAAAAGCCTTACTGCTGCGGTCAATATCTTTATTTAGATCGCGATCGCGCCACTTAGCAATAATATCAGGAATATCATTTTCCTCCACAGGTTGACGCTTATCATCCAACGATAAACCATCCGCACCCATATCATAAAACCAAACCCCATCCGTACCTCCTACCCCCGTTTTAGTAAACATCAGCACCGCCGTAGAAACCCCAGCATAGGGCTTGAAAACCCCCGAAGGCATGGAGATCACCCCATCTAATTTATGATTTTCTACAAGGGTTTCACGCAGGGTTTTATGGGCATTAGACGAACCAAATAACACCCCATCCGGCACAATTACCGCCCCCCTTCCGCCTTTTTTTAATAACCGCAAAAATAACGCCGCAAACAATAACTCGGTTTTTTTGGTATTAATAATTTTGATTAAATCCTTAGCAATGGTATTCGCTTCTAACGATCCCTTAAAAGGGGGATTTGCTAAGATTAAAGTAAAAGCTTCCGATACTTCTGAATGCTCCTCTGCTAAGGAATCCCTCGCCTCAATTTTCGGATCTTCGATGCCATGTAACATCATATTCATACTGCCGATTCGCAACATGGTAGCATCAAAGTCAAAACCGTGAAACATCTCCTGATTAAAGTGCTTCTGATTAACAGGATTATGCAAAATATAGTTACCCTCACTATCTTTTTGCTGGCGCAAATATTCCGCCACCCCCACCAAAAAGCCCCCCGTCCCACAAGCGGGATCACAGATTACCTCATGGGCGCTAGGATTCATTAATTCGACAATCATTTGAATAATATGGCGAGGAGTGCGAAACTGTCCATTAGTTCCGGCGGTGGTGAGTTTTGATAACATATATTCATAAAGATCTCCCTGTAAATCTATATAGGTTTTATCTTGAGATTGACTCGCTTGTTGATTGAGTAATTCAAAGATTAGGTCAATTTGTGCTACTACATTTGCTAATAGGGCGGCGTTAGCAATTAAAAATACAGCATCCTTCATGTGTTGGGCATAAGTCCCCCCTTCCTTACCGATAGTTTTGATAAAAGGAAAGGCATAATCCCTGACCGTAACTAACATATCAGCAGGCTTTTGATGCTTAAATTCAGACCAACGATAATGATTATTTTCTGGGGTAAAAGTGGGATTTTCTAATGGCCCCCCTAAGCGTTTGATCTTCTTCTCTTGGGCTAATTGTAGGTCATCTAGGCGTTTAATAAACAGTAAATAGGATATTTGTTCAATCACCGACAGGGGGTTACTAATGCCGTTATTCCAAAAGGTTGTCCACAAT
This sequence comes from Planktothrix agardhii, assembly GCF_904830935.1. Classification (NCBI taxonomy): domain Bacteria; kingdom Bacillati; phylum Cyanobacteriota; class Cyanophyceae; order Oscillatoriales; family Microcoleaceae; genus Planktothrix; species Planktothrix agardhii. Next base: position 4,222,968 of record NZ_LR882952.1, on the reverse strand, counting down.
TTATCAACTTTGGATTTTAACTCGCCTGTTATCATTGCTGGAGATCCCTGTATTGGTGCTTTCCTTATTATTATCAATCATTACCCGATCATTTTCAGATCAGTTATCAGAAATTTTCCACTTTCTACCTATTTCGTCCTAGGAGATGATTAATTTAAAGTTTTAATGGTCACAACTTGGGGGGGTGTAGCATCGGGAGGATAACGAAAATCAACTCTAACAAAACGGGAGGATTTCGGGTTTAATTTTAATTGAACTAACGGGTCAACAATTTGCCCTCGACGATGCCATAAATGTATATATTTTACAATATTTTTTCCTTGTTCATCTTCATATCTTAACCTAACTGTGCCTCGAAAAAATGGAAAATCTAAGGGGGGTTGTCGAAAAATTAATCCATTTTTTGATAAATTTTCTTCCTTGAATGGAGTTTCCAAAGTAACTGCTACTGTTTGAGTTTTATCTGTTACATTGAATAGGGGAATCTGTAAATCATAGTGTACTCCATAATTACCATGAGATTGATATGCGGTATCAGGATAACGAACAATTAATGGTGCGGCTTGGACTTGTTTTGTTCCCAATGTTCCCGCTCTAACTGTACTAATCAGAAAAGAAATACCTTTTCCCCTATCAGGAATAGTCAGAAAATCTTTGCCCTCATCTACTAAATCTGCTGACCATTTTGCCCCTTTTTGAATACCTGCAACTCGACTATAAATTAACTGACCTCCTATTTGTTCTGGAGGAGTTGGAATTTTATCGCGGGGTTGTGCTAAACTACCATTGTCAAGTAACTGTTGCCATTCTTCTAAAGTTGGCGATCGCTCCTTACCATCAGGTTCTATTTTCGCAAATTGGGCTAAACTAGCCAGATAAATTGAAGCCGGGGGAGAATCTTCGGTTTTGCCCCGGACTTTTAACCGCATCAAGCTAGAACGTCCATTCACCCGACGCTCTAACCCCTTAACCGGAATCGGTAAACTCATCAACATTTGACTTTCCCCAGGGGCAATTTCCAGGGTTTTCGGAAATTCCGACTGCCGTTTTCCCCTTAACACATCATCAACAGCCCGAATTCCTGGCCCGGAATAAATCTCACCCTTGGAATTATCACTCATGGCAGGCTTTTCTTTAAACGGAGCATCAGGCTCCAATAAATAACTTGCCGCTTGTAATACTTCAACGGTAACAGGTTCATTATCGGGATTATGAACCATTAACCCCAAATACAAGGTTTTTAAATCCGGTGGAGTGTGGGTAAAATGATGTGTAAATACTTCAAACTCCCCATTTAAACGATATTCTAAATGAGCTTCGGGATCACCCCGCCATCCTCCCGGAAAGGTTGAGAGTAAAATTCCTTCCTGTTTCACCCATTCTGGACTATTGCTATTAAACATTAACACCTGATCCAGTTTCCCAGGCAAGGGACGGACTTCATTCTCAGCAATAATTTCCTGGGGTGGCAAGGCATTGGCAAAGGGCAACCGAGGCAAAAGGGTAGGAAACCTTTCAACGATGACAGTTTGCCGAAAACAAATTCCTCCGACCGCACCCCCCACCGCAGACAAACTAACAATTAAAATAGGAATTATCCGATGTAAGGTTTGATCTTTCATTTATTCTGAAAGGTTGGTCTAATTTTTTTACCGTGAGTATTATGACTTTTTTTCCTCAGTATTCCACAGGCAGCGAAATTCGGCAAAAGTTTCTCAACTTCTATGCCGAAAAAGGGCATAAAATTCTGCCTAGTGCCTCCTTAGTTCCCGAAGACCCGACGGTTTTATTAACCATTGCCGGGATGTTACCCTTTAAACCGATATTTCTGGGACAGCGACAACCCGAATTTCCCCGCGCCACCACCTCCCAAAAATGTATCCGTACTAATGATATTGAAAATGTAGGCAGAACGGCCAGACATCACACTTTTTTTGAGATGTTGGGTAATTTTAGCTTTGGAGATTATTTTAAACAACAAGCGATCGCTTGGGGATGGGAAATTTCTACAAAAGTTTTTGAGTTACCGCCTGAACGTTTAGTGGTGAGTGTGTTTGAGGAAGATGACGAAGCTTTTGCCATCTGGCGCGACGAAATTGGGGTATCTCCCCAACGCATTAAACGCATGGGAGAAGCGGACAACTTCTGGAAATCTGGCCCCACTGGCCCCTGTGGCCCCTGTTCAGAAATTTATTATGATTTTCACCCCGAACGCGGCGAGGATAATATTGATTTAGAGGATGATTCTCGGTTTATTGAGTTTTATAACTTAGTATTTATGCAATATAACCGAGATAATGATGGTATTTTAACCCCATTACAGAATAAAAATATTGATACGGGCATGGGGTTAGAACGCATGGCGCAAATTTTACAGCAAGTTCCTAATAATTATGAAACCGATCTAATTTTTCCTATTATTAAAACCGCGGCGGAAATTGCCCAAATAGACTATCACAAATCCGATGATAAAACCAAGGTTTCCCTCAAAGTTATTGGGGATCATATTCGGGCGGTTGTGCATTTAATTGCCGATGGGGTTAATGCGTCTAATATTGGACGGGGTTATATTGTCCGGCGGTTAATTCGGCGGGTAGTTCGTCATGGTCGGTTAATTGGAATTAATCAGGAATTTACAACCTTGGTAGCTGAAACTGCAATTCAATTATCAGAAGCTATTTATCCCAATGTTCGTCAACGGGAAACCGCAATTAAAGCAGAGTTACAAAGAGAAGAAACCCGTTTCTTAGAAACCTTAGAACGGGGTGAAAAACTGTTAGCAGAAATTATTGCGAAGGCGACCCCCACCAACCTGCCCCTTACCAAAGGGGAGGCTACAACTTCCCCCCTTAATAAGGGGGGACTAGAGGGGGGTAATTCCGGTCAGGCGACCCCCACCAACCTCCCCCTTACCAAAGGGGAGGCTACAGATATTTCTTCCCCCCTTACCAAGCAGGGACTAGAGGGGGGTGAAATTTCTGGTCAAGATGCTTTTGTTTTATATGACACCTACGGTTTCCCCCTAGAATTAACCCAAGAAATTGCCGAAGAAAATGGCTTAACTGTTGATATTAAAGGCTTTGAAACGGCAATGGAAGAACAACGCCGCCGTTCTCAAGATGCCCATGAAACTATTGATTTAACCGTTCAAGGTAGTTTAGATCAATTAGCAGAACATATTCACCCCACGGAATTTTTAGGCTATACTTTATTAACATCTGATGCCAAAGTTGAAGCGGTTTTAGTGAATGGAAAACCCGTAGAAATAGCAGAAGCGGGAACACAAATTCAAGTTATTTTGAATAAAACCCCCTTCTATGCCGAGTCTGGGGGACAAGTTGGCGATCGCGGTTATTTGAGTTATGGTGATACCGTAATTCAGATCGAAGATGTTAAAAAAGAATCCAATATTTTCATCCATTTCGGACGAATTGAACGGGGAATAGTTACCCCAGGAATGACCTTAACCGCCCAAATTGATCGCGCCTGTCGTCGTCGTGCCCAAGCTAATCATACTGCCACCCATTTGTTACAATCGGCGTTAAAATTAATAGTAGATCCCTCAATTTCTCAAGCGGGTTCTTTAGTTGATTTTGAGCGTTTACGATTTGATTTTAATTCTCCCAGGGGGTTAACTGCTGAAGAATTGCAACAAATTGAAGATCAAGTTAATAGTTGGATCACCGAAGCACATCCGGCGGTTATTGCAGAAATGGCGATCGAAGCCGCTAAAGCTAAAGGTGCGATCGCTATGTTTGGAGAGAAATATTCTGATATTGTGCGGGTGGTCGATTATTCGGGGGTTTCGATGGAATTATGCGGGGGAATTCATGTTAGTAATACCGCCGAAATTGGTCTATTTAAGATTATTTCGGAAACGGGTATTGCATCAGGAATTCGACGCATAGAAGCGGTGGCGGGACAGGCGGTTTTAGATTATTTGAAAGTACGGGATACGGTGGTTAAGGAATTAGGCGATCGCTTTAAAGCCAAACCCGAAGAACTCCCCGAACGGATTAATAATTTACAACAGGAGTTAAAAGCAACTCAGAAACAATTAGAAGGAGTTAAAGCGGAATTAGCGATCGCCAATTCCCAACAATTATTAACCACTGCTGAAACCATTGGTGAGTTTAAATTAATTGTAGCAGAACTCCATGATGCCGATGCAGAATCCTTAAAAACCGCCGCAGAAAGGCTACAACAAAAGTTAGGAGAAAGTGCCGTTGTTTTGGGTTCAGCGACCACCGATGGTAAAGTTAATTTTGTCGCGGCGTTTAGTAAAGCGGTGAATAATAAAGGCTTACAAGCGGGTAAATTTATTGGTGGCATTGCTAAAATTTGCGGCGGTGGCGGTGGCGGACGTCCGAATTTAGCGCAAGCTGGCGGTCGGGATGCAACAAAGTTAAAAGCAGCGTTGGAGAGTGCAAAAACCCAGTTAGTTGATGGGTTGAAATAAGTTAAGTTAACCCCTCCCCTGCTAGGAGAGGGGCTTTTTATATTTTTAGATTTAGAAAGGATAGCAACTATGGCCTCAACTGTAAAAGTTTATTTTGATAAAGAAGGCGATTTTTTAGAAGTTTTATTTTCGGATCAACCGGGTTATATGCGAGAAACCGATAATGATGCGATTATGGAACGAGTGGATGAAGCCGGAAATTTATTAGGGTTTTCTGTATTAGCTGTGAGTCAGTTATCAACAGATCAACCATTAGTGGCTCAGTTAGTAGCGGGTGCTAAAATTTAAGTTTTTAGGTAGATATTGTTAACAAAACCTAACACCAAATTTAGCACAAGCTGGCGGTCGGGATGCAACGCAGTTAAAAGCAGCGTTGGAGAGTGCAAAAAAGATTCACCTTCTTCTAAATATGAAGAAGAACCTCCATTATACAAATTTTTAAATATTAATAATTAGTAAGCTGTTAATTATCTAAATTTTCGAGGCTATCCAAGCCAATAAGGGGTTTCAGCCTCTAAAATATGCAGTTTAAATGCTCAACAGTTCATTAAATACTAACTGTAACAACTTCTATAATCACATCTTTCCCTACTGAAAAGCAATGCAGATATACTGTATTGTAATATTAGAAAATTAATTATTTCCACTGAAAAAAATATTTCTAATTGACTTCAATAAAAAGAACCCCCCTCAATATTGATTCAGGCGGGTTCATTCTTATTCCAAAAAAGCCAATAAAATTAAGGATTGGCGGCTTGGGCAGCTAGAATTTGTTTGAGTTTTTCTAATTCATTAGCCCAACGAGGATCGGGTTGGAAGGAATCATCACCGCTAGTTTTCGATGTAGAAGTTTGACCCCCGGAAGAATGCTTAGATTTTTTATTCCGGTTTTTACTACTACCGCCACTTTTAGGCATATTACCCGACGATTTAATCGGTTGTTGAACTGGCTGTTGCTGTTGTTGGGGTTGATCATCTTCCCCACCGTTTTCACCCTCACCAACACCGTCACCTTTTCCTTTTTTCCGAGGTAATGCTTTCTCTATTTTTAGAGCATTTTCTCTAAACATTACCCCATTATATTTCTCAACAATTTGATCCGCGACTTCATCAGTCTGCACCGTTACAAATCCAAAACCCCGACATTTGCCAGTTTTGCGATCGGTAATCACCTTAGCAGAAACGGTATCTCCTTCTTCTGCAAAGACATCTTGTAATTCTTTGCGTTCCAATTCTTTAGGAAGATTACCAATATAAAGACGAACGGACATAAGTAGAACCTCCAAGTTAAATGAAAAATAAGTAAACGAAATCATCCCCAACCTGTGTTGTTTAAAAACACAAGTTGAGGATCAACCCCCAAGCCATCAGCACTTGGGTTGGTTAAATTAAACTCAACAACCAACTTCATCTTAAAATTAAGATAAAGTCCTATTATTCTCTCCATGTTGAACTTATCATGTAGGGAAAGCGGGTTTGCTAGGTTGTCTTGTAAACTTTTTGCCATCTGTCAAAACTTAATGCTATAGAGTCTTGTTATCTCTGTGTTCAAAAATAGATTTAACTTCCTATAGCTAAAACCATATAAAGTTAACTCACCGAATGTTAACTTCCTGACTTTGCATTGCCAATAGTTGATTACAGCATTCAACAAAAATTGGATCACTTCTTTAAGTTGCTGCTTCGCCTCGTATTAGTCAGGCTATTGAATGGAACCTAGAACCTTTGCTATTGGGTTTTCCAGTACCGGATCATCATAAGACAATCCCTAGGATAGCACATCATGGAACATAGTTCTAGGGTTCTGCCAAGATTTTTGTATTTGATTTGGCAAACTTTCTGAACTTTCATCAACAGAGTAATCAGAATAACTCTATCCAAAAAGGAATAAGGTTGTTTTGACTCTTTGGTTAAAGAATGTATCACTAATCGGTCAAAAAAAGCAATCTTTCTGGATCAACTTCTTTTTACCAGCCTCCTTGAGATGCTAGATAAACCCCCGATAGGGTTAGAATAACGGCTAAAATCGTTGACCACAGGGGATGTCCGCCTCGTAGCACTGTCCTAGAATCGGAGGTTTCTAAGGTTTCCACATCCACCCAAGGTATCGCCCCCCGTCGCCACCATCCCGTTACCTTAATATTTTGAGTGATTAATTCATGGGGATGACGAATTCTAGGCAAAAAATTGGTCAGGGGGGTTTTTTCGGGGAGATAATGGAGTTTGATAATTCCGCTTGGGGTTTGTAGGATTAAATCTTGAGCAAAGGTATTTCTTAAACCCCTTCGACCGAGGAGTTGACCCCTTAAACAAATCGGTTGACTATCAACGGGAATAGTCTGGGGGTTGCTCACCAAATCTGATAAGTTAGGTTGATTTAAAATATTAGGGGGTTTGATTTCAGGAAAAAAATAATTAATCCGAGTTAAAATACCTAAACCACAACCAATGGTAATTGAACCTGCCATAATCCAATAGTCTCCCCATAACCATTCTAACTGCCATAGTCCTAAAAGAGAACAAACTCCTCCCATTAACCAAATGATTCCCCCAATGATCATTCCGGCGGGAATACCAAAAAACGGTGCTCCTTGTAGTAATAATGGGGAATTGTTGGTGAGTAATTTGGGGGGTTTAGCTGGGGTAATATTCGATAGATCAAATTCGGGTTCTAATTTCCAATAATTCGCATAAAGACCGAGGATTTTTAAGCGTTCTCCGATTAGGGGATGGGATTGATTTAAGGTTAATTCGGGGGTGTAACAATTAGTTAAATCCCAGGTTAATAAAGAATTGATTGATCTGTAAGCTGTTAAACTACCAAAGGTTAAAGCTTGTTGATGATTAATCGGAATCAATCTATCGAAAGATTCTAAGATAAAGTTAGTTTGTCCTTGATTTTGAATAGTTTGGGATAATTTCATCGTTATTTTTAACAACGCACGACTTAAAGCATTAGGATTTCCAGTCAGGTTACAAGCAATGCGATCGCTATAATAAACTCGACGACGGGATAAATACAAGGAGGGAAATCTTAAAAGTTTATATAATCCATAACATAAAGGACAAATAAAAATAGCGATCGCATTCAAAATTTGATATAAAATACCTCGGATACTGGCTGGAATCGGAATATTAAGATTGGGTAATTTTTCGGTTAATTCTGCTAAATACCAATAAATTAAATAGGGAATTTGACTGACCAGGGTAGCAAAAGACATCACCGCGAAATCCCATTCCCCAATGGTGGCAATTTCCCTGGCAAAAATCACAGCAATTTCATCTTCTGTTAATTGGTCTAATAATCCTTGACTTACCACTATTCGGGCAAATCGTCGTAAACTTCCATAGGAAAAAATTACCGGATCATCAATGGGTAATAGTTTAATTTGAGGAACTTTAAATTTTTTCTTTTGACAATAATTTCTTAATAGTTTATTGGTTTCTTGACTCTGATTAAATAATGTGGTTAAAGGTAAAGGTTTTAATCCATAACTAAGTTTAAGTAGTCCATCCCATAACCAAGGAGAGAATAGAAATAAACCGAATATTGTGATATAAACTGTTTGAGTTGGGTTATAATAAAATAAAGGAATAGGTTGTACAATAGGCAGCCAAGATAAACCATCATTCGTGAGTTTCATTAATTCCTCTAATAAACGAGGAGTTAACCAAATAATTGCTAAAACAGTTAGGAAAAGTTCAGCAAACAATCGGGAAGTTTGCCAAATCCAACCTACAGCAAAAATAAATAAAATAATCAAAACAATTTGCCAAGGTTGACGGGATAATTGTTCCCAAGTATTTAAAATAGGTTGCCAAATCCAAATTTGATTTAAACTATTATTAATAAAAGCAAAAATAATCGGAATAAACCAAGTTAAACCGACAGCCATTAATAATTGTTCTAGTTTAAAAAGACTCGATTGTAAGGGTTTAAGCTGTTGCCAATTCGTAGCTCGTCCCGCTTGTCGCCATTGCCATTCTTGAACTGGGGGAGGGGGAGGAGGTGAAATAATTTCCGGTTCTAAATTAATCGGAGAAACGGGAATTTTTGCTTTAGAATTTGGGGGGATTTTTTCGGTTTTTTTGATATTTAAAGGCGTGGGTTGAGATAAAGAAGGATTCGGAGAATTTTTCGGAGGTGCTGGGGAAGAAAGTTTGGGAGTTTTAGCTAGAGTTGATTTAGCTTTTGTGGGTTGTAGATTAGGATTTAAGGGGATAAAACCCGTTTCTGAAATAGGGGGTAATTCTGAAGATTGAGGTTCAATATTAGGGTTAATATTTTGGGGTTTAGGGGGATTGCGTTTTAATAATTTTCTTAAATAATCCGTAGCCCAATTTTTAATATTTTCCTGCTGAGATTGAGTTAAACTCTGACATAAATTAATCGCTAATTTAGTATTTCCTGTGCGTTCATAGGCAATCACTAACCCCATTTGCGCCTTGAATTGACCCGAATCCTGAGATTGAGCAATAGGTTCTAAAAAAGCGATCGCCTGTTGATAATCCTTCTGTTTTAATGCAGCTAATCCCGATGCTAAATCCGATGAATTGGGGGGTAAATTGGAGGAAGACATAGGAGAAATTAAAATTAAAACAAATTAACATTAACCGTTTCAGGGGAAATCCATACCCGGAAATCATAAAAATGATTGATTCGATCTCATCTAAAGGGTTAAAAATTGACGAAAAGCATAATAAATCCTATTGTACCCATTTTCTCGATTAAAATATCTTAAAATTCCTTTGATATAATATTTTGATCAACTTTATTCTAGGAAAAAAAATTAAACCTGACCTTTGATCCCCAGGAGATGATAAAATGGCTTGGCTCAAAATCAGCTATTATGGATACAAATTCCTTATTTCTAGCATTTCAATTTACCTCTCCCGGCCCCATCATCTTTGAAATTGGGCCGTTATCAATTCGGTGGTATGGCTTGTTAATTGCCTCGGCGGTCTTGATTGGAGTATCCTTATCTGGGTATCTTGCCAGTCGTCGCCAAATTGATCCCGAACTCATAGGAGATTTAGCGATTTGGTTAGTGATTGGGGCGATTCCTTTTGCTAGACTATATTATGTGGTATTTCAATGGGAAAGTTATGCCCAGAATCCCGGTAATATTATTGCAATTTGGAAGGGAGGAATTGCCATTCATGGAGCAATTATAGGCGGATTAATAGCGACTTTACTATTCGCTAAAATCAAACAAATTCCCTTTTGGCAATTAACCGATATAATTGCCCCTTCCTTGATTTTAGGTCAAGCTATCGGCAGATGGGGTAACTTTTTTAATTCTGAAGCCTTCGGAAGTCCAACGGACTTACCTTGGAAACTCTATATTCCGCCGGAGCGTCGCCCTGATGGTTTTGAATCCTACGAATATTTTCACCCGACTTTTTTGTATGAATCCCTGTGGAATTTAACTATATTTGCCCTATTAATTACCTTATTTTTAAAAGGTTTAAAAGGCAAATATCTTTTAAAACCAGGGACAATATTCTTGGTCTATTTATTGACCTATAGTAGTGGTAGAATTTGGATTGAAGGATTACGCACGGATAGTTTAATGTTGGGATCTTTAAAAATTGCTCAACTGGTCAGTTTAACGGGAATGATGTTAGGGTTATTCGGTTTAATTTGGTTATATGGATTGAAGCGAACCTTACCCGATATTGTACAGAAATCCCATCCCTCGGAATCCGAATAAAAAAGCCCTGACAATTGAGTCTAGGGCTTTAACCAGGGTGCATCTACCATTCTTGTCTTCTCGGTAAATCAATTCAGATCCGGAAAAAGTAAAAATCTAGCATCAATTTCAAGAAATTTAGAACCTTATGGAACCCGATATCGGATTACTCAAAGCTGCGGTTTATATTGTTGGGGCTGGCCCAGGTGATCCAGAGTTATTAACTGTGAAAGCTCAAAGATTATTAGCCTCGGCGGATGTGATTGTATTTGCCGATTCTTTGGTTCCTCAACAGATTTTAAAAGGGGTTAAAGCGGATGCAGAATTAGTTAAAACCTCTGATAAAACTTTAGAAGAAATTGTTCCTTTTATGATTGAACGAGTTGATAAAGGGTATTCTGTTGTTAGATTACATTCGGGTGATCCGAGTTTATATGGGGCTATTTATGAACAAATACAACAGTTAATAGAAGCAGAAATTGAGTTTGAAATTGTCCCTGGAATTAGTGCTTTTCAAGATGCAGCAGCCAAATTAAAAATAGAATTAACTATCCCAGAATTAGTCCAAACGATTATTTTAACCAGGGTGAGTGGGAGAGCAACTGGTGTTCCTGCGGATGAGGAATTAGAAAGTTTAGCGGCTCATAAAGCCAGTTTATGTTTATATTTGAGTGCGCGTTATGTGGAAGAAACTCAGCAAAAGTTAATCAAATATTATCCCCCAGAAATGCCGATTGCTATTTGTTATCGTTTAGGATGGCCTGATGAGAAAATCCGGGTAGTTCCCTTAGAAAAAATGGCACAAGTGACCCAGGAAGAAAACTTAATTAGAACTACATTATATGTTATTAGTCCTGCGTTAGCAAAAACTCCCCATACTTCAACTTTAAGATCTAAATTATATAACCCGGAACATTCCCATTTATTCCGTCCCTAACCTGCTTTAACCTCGTTTCTAGGTTCTACCTAGAAACAAAAAAAAGAGGCTCTGCCTCTTTCCTAATATTAACCCCAAAATATGATTTAATATAGGAGTTTAGAGGAGGCAGAGCCTCCCTTTATAAATTCCCTGGTAGAACCAGGGAACTAGAGTAACTAGAGTAACTAGACTATACCTTCTTTTAATTATATGAATTTTAATCAAAAAAATATTATTATTACCGGAGGTTCGAGTGGAATTGGTAAAGCAACGGCTCAATTATTAGCAAGTTTAGGTGCAAATTTAACAATTATTGCTAGAAATCAAAAAACTCTCGACCAAGCTAAAATAGAAATTGAAGCAGTAAAATTATCTCAAAATCAGAAGGTTTTTACCCTTTCGGCGGATGTTTCTGTACGGGAAGAAGTGGAAAATATAATAGAAACAGCAATTAATCTTTTGGGGAGTGTGGATATTTTAATTCTCTCGGCGGGTATGGCATATCCTGGTTATTTTCAAGAACTTCCTATTGAAATATTTGAACAAACAATGGCTGTTAATTATTGGGGATCTCTGTATTGTATTCGAGAGATTTTACCTAAAATGATCGAGCAAAAATATGGTAAAATTATTATAATTTCATCGGGAGCGGGATTAATTGGGATTTATGGTTATACAACCTATAGTCCAACTAAATTTGCTTTAAGAGGGTTAGCAGAATCCTTGCGCGGGGAATTAAAACCCTTGGGAATACAAGTTTCTATTGTTTATCCTCCTGATACAAATACCCCGCAATTAATCGCTGAAAATAAAACCAAACCTTTAGAAACAAAAGCAATTACGGGAACTGTTAAACCTTGGGAACCAGAAGATATTGCTCAAGCAATTATTCGAGGAATTAATAAAAATAAATTTGCGATCGCTCCCGGGTTAGAAATGAAAATTTTAAATTATTTCCATAGTTTATTGTTTCCCTTATTAAATCGCTATTTTGATCGCCTAATTCAATCAATAAAAGGTTAAGAAAATGTTAAATGTCATTAAATTAAACATGGATTGGTCAATTCAAAAAAATAATCAATATAATTGTTGAATTAAATTGCTAAATTTGCTATAATTAATCCTAGATTGTTATTTGATCAATCAGATTAATCGCAGATATTGCTGAATATAGTCCCCTGTTTACAACTGTTAATTGAGGAGAGAAAATGATCAAACCTTTACACCACAGAACAAAAATTGTTGCGACTATTGGCCCTGCTAGTAAATCCCCAGAGATCATTCGTCAAATGGTGAATGCGGGAATGAATGTCGCCCGATTAAATTTTTCCCATGGTAGTTATGAAGATCATGCGGAAATGGTAGGATTGTTGCGGCAAGTTTCCAAAGAATGCAATGCCCCGATTACTTTATTACAAGATTTACAAGGCCCAAAAATTAGAATTGGTAAGCTACCATCGGAAGAAATAGAATTAGTTCAAGGAGAATTATTAACCTTAGTTCCCTTAGATAATTTTGACAATCAACCGAATACAGCCCCCATTGATTATCCCTATTTAGCAGAAGAAGCCGACCTCGGAGCGCAAGTTTTACTAGATGATGGATTATTAGAATTAAAAATAGAAGAAATTCAGGGAAATGCCGTTATATGTCGGGTGATTGAAGGGGGAATCCTAAAAAGTAGAAAAGGAGTTAATTTACCGAGTCTAATTTTGCGTCTTCCCTCCTTAACGGAAAAAGATCAACAGGATTTAGATTTTGGAATTTCCCAGGGTGTAGACTGGGTTTCTTTGAGTTTTGTTCGCCGTGCGGAGGATGTTCAAGCCTTAAAAGCATTATTAATTGAAAAGGGCGCATCGGATATTCCGGTCATGGCAAAAATTGAAAAACCTCAAGCGATCGCCAATTTAGAATCTATTATTAATGAATGTGATGGTTTAATGGTAGCACGGGGGGATTTAGGGGTAGAAATGAGTCCTGAGAAAGTGCCATTATTGCAAAAACAAATCATTCGGATGTGTAATCAAAAAGGGATTCCAGTGATTACTGCTACCCAAATGTTAGATAGTATGATTCACAGTGCACGTCCCACCCGTGCAGAAGCAAGTGATGTTGCGAATGCAATTATTGATGGTACGGATGCGGTCATGTTATCTGGAGAATCTGCTGTTGGTAAATTCCCGGTGAAAGCAGTACAAATGTTATCCAGAATTGCCAGTGATGTCGAACCGGAAATCGAGTTTAAAAATTATCCTCCGGTGATGTCCGATGAAACTCATGCTTTAAGTGAAGCTTTAAATACGATTGATAAAGTCTTGAATTTGCATTGTATTGTTGCTTATACCAGCACAGGATATACGGCTATTTTAGCAGCAGGAGAACGACCTAAAGTTCCCGTTATCGCCCTAACTCCCAATCTAAAGGTTTATCACCGTTTAAACTTAGTTTGGGGTGTTAAACCGATTTTATTAGAACATCAAGTGGACTCTTTTGAAGGATTAATTGATCTCGCCCAAACTAAATTACTAGAAGGGCCATTAGCTCAAATTGGGGATAAAATATTAATTATTGGAGGTGTTCCAACCAAGAAAGCAAAAGGCACAAATTTCTTGAAGATTCACACAATTGCCGATTAAGCTATTAACAAAACCGAAAAGTACGGATTGAAGATGATTACGCAGATTAACACAGATTAAAATCCGTGAAATCCGTGAAATCCTCTTAAATCCGTGATCCCCATTCCCTATTATCGCTTTTTCGCTTCTTGAGGTGTAGATTGTCTGACTAACTCTAGGGTAGAACCAAAAATGAAACCCATTGCCGCCCCTGCTATAGCATAAGTCCGGGGAGCCCTTGACTGACTATAACCTAAGTCCAAGGCGGGGCCGATATTACAGCATTGATAGTGTTTCTCGCTGTATTTAGAAGCACCTAGTCCGGCAATTGTACCTACTATCATCATCATCATTCCAGAAAAAATTACCAGTCGCATATTCATAATGACCTGCCTTGGATAACCCTAAATATAATTTTTTGCAATCATAGCCTTATATTCTAAAAGTAGCTCTATTTTTCAGTTTTTCAACTATATTTTTAATCTTGTTTACAAAAATTAAAAAAAGTTGATGCAACTTGTAGAATTTTAGAGGCTTAATCTTTGATAAATGGGGGCTTTCCTTGTTAGTATAAAATACTGATATATTCAACTGACATACTGAAAATATAAGTTTTTATGGGAACTATTAATCAGCAGGCTACAAATTATATATAGATTAGGTATTCATGCGTTCGTAAATAGCAGAAGCGGCCGGAGAATAACGGGTGAGATAGCTAAAAATCCAGAATTTGATACAAGAATCAATAATCACGGGAACCGTTGCAATAAAAGCATTCACCGCTACTCTACTTTCTGGGAGTCCAAAATGAGCGATCGCACCTTCTAATAAAACTTCCCATCCCTGAAAATATTTATCTTCTAGGGCTTTAATTTCTTGGGCGCTTTGATAAGCGGATTCTAAGAGTTGAATTTGTCTTTGACTCAACCAGTGATTAAATCCATTGAAATTCATAAATTCTCCAGATCAATCAACACCGCAACTAATTAAACGAGCAATAAAATAAACCGCCATTTTTCCCCCGTATGGCGATCGCCACCATCCAGAAGGATGACACCCCACAGGAGCTTCTGAACTAAAATCAAGATCTTCATAATCTAATAACTTATTATTCACGCTCCATCCAAATTCAGCCTCCATCGCCTGTAAAACTTTCATATCAATATCAGAAATATCATCATTTCCTCCCAACCGGGTATAAATTTGTTGTTGAACACTAAAGCCAAAACGATCTTTACTGTAACTCATCCATAGTTGATCAAGTAGACTTAATGCACTACAGGGAAAAATCATAATCTCATCAGGAATAATATCGTCTAGGCTATTTTTATTCATGATTTCTAACATAATTCTTGTGGTTTCTTGATCTGCTTCTTTCCAATTTCCAGCTTCTAAAAAATCCCGTAATTTTTGGTATCGGTATACATCCGTTAATAATAATAACGCTTTATCTAACTTCTGTTCTAAGCGTTCAACTCGTTCTAATAAAGCATCTAAACTCAAAGGTTGAGATTGAGGTTTAGACTGTTTGGGTTGTTGCGATGCGTTTGACATATTTTATAGAGGATTGATGATTGAAAGTTTACGACTAACCATAGCCATCATAATACCTGTTAACTTCGGCCCAGTTTTTTTATCATTTATACAACTAAACTAGCCCATTGCATAACCCGTAAATTGGCGTTTGAAAGGGGAATGAAAACCCAGAATAATATCTGAAGTTGGTACGCCCATATCCACCAATCTCTGGGCAACAGAGTCTTCAGTCCCATTATACTGAATCCAAATTTTGCCCTCTTGAATATCAAAGTGTATCACCGGGCCAAATACCCGCTTATCTCCTTGCCAACCCACATAAGCGAGTTGATAATGGTCATGTTCACTATCAAAGATTAACTCTGCCTTCACCGTATCCTCAGTCGTTGCGATCTCGGCGTGTTCGGTCAGAATTTGTTTAATCAATTGTCGATAATGTTCTACTTTATCCATTGCTTAATCTCCTCTAATTTTGGATCATAAATTATTAGCTTGACTTGGTAACGTCTCAAAGCACGTTGGATGAAAGAAAGTTGAAAAAAATCCTTATAAGTTTCAGAAGGAATTGCTAAATAAACAATGCGCTCCGGTTCTTTTTCTTCCAGGGCTTGACAATAGTTAAGATATTGTCCCAAGGCAGTGTGAAAAGAGCTAATATCAGAGTCTCCAATAAAGCTTTTAATTTCTACAGCAATTTTTTCGGAATCTTTTTCTGCACCGATCGCACTTTCTGCCGCCAAATCAATTTGTAATTTTATGGATTCGCTAATGCGAAAAAGCATTCGCTTTTGATACCATCCCTTCCCCATATATCGTTCGTTAGCTACTTACTGGATTTCTACCTCTCCAGAGATATATGGGGATTACTTCGTTCCGATTACACATTTGTTTGAAATCTTTAGCGTGATGCTATCCACCGGGTTTATTGGGCGGTGCTTATAAGTCGGAGAATGGAACCGCTTATGCCCTATCCTTGCCTTTTGGCTTGGTGCTAATCAGTCTTTTACCGTATTTTTAACGGGTTTAATCTTGATTTAGCCATTGCACCATTTAAAATTACGATGGTTCAGACACATCTTTGCTTTCGCTACGCATAGACTTCTTGCTCGATAGTTACTGGATTTGGCTTCTAGTAGTTCTACCTTTTAACCCCGCTTTAGCCTGATGGATGCTACCCAAACAAACTAGGGGTTATGCTTTCACCTCAGCACTTGAGGGATGGGACTTGCCGCATGGTGGCTCACCCATAAATGTAATCAGTTATCACCAGTCTTAACAACTGGGTTAACCGTCCCATAATCTTTTCAGCTTATTTTTGGTTAAACGAATCGCACCCATCCATCTTTAATTAAAGCATTTCTAACCTGTTGATGGAAAACATCTTTAGCCATTGTGGATGCTAGTCCTCCTAACCGGGTTAACTTGAGTCTATCATGATTGATCGGTAACAATTTAGGGTTTACTTAAACTGCTATCTGGTTGAATAGAACCATTATCCGAGGTGGCTAAAGTCTCAGAAGTTTTACCCGGAGAATGGGGATCTTCCGGTGGAGAGGGAGGTTGATTTTTATCCGATTTATTGTTATTAGATTTATCGGATTTTTTCCCTTTCAGAAAACGTTCTTCTAGGGTTTTAACCGTAATATAAAGGTTTGGAGTAATTAACAAACTTAATAGGGTTCCTGCTAATAAACCCCCAAAAATAGCCGTACCCAATGACCAACGACTACTAGAACCCGCACCAGAAGCAATAACTAACGGCCAGAACCCGATCAAACTAGAAATAGCAGTCATTTGAATCGGTCGGAACCGTTGTTCCCCCGCTTGAATTGCGGCTTGGGTAATACTTAAACCCTTGTCCCGCAGTTGGTTGGCAAACTCCACAATCAGAATCGAGTTTTTAGAAGCCAAACCAATCAACATCACCAAGGCCACCTGCACATAAACATCATTAGTAATCAGGGGCCAGACCGTCCCTTGCAAGAGAACATTCGACCGGAACCAAACCGCGGCCATCGCTCCCAAGACCGCCAGAGGCACCGATAACATAATAATCATCGGATCAATATAACTTTCGTACTGGGCTGATAGCACCAGAAAAGCCATAATAAATGCTAATCCGAAAATTAAAATCGCCGCCCCCCCAGAAGACTTTTCTTCCAAGGCGCTACCCTGCCAAGCATAATCAAAACCGGGGTCTAAGACCTCAGAGGCTAATTTTTCCATAACAGCGATCGCTTGACCCGTACTAAATCCAGGAGCCGGGTTTCCTTGAATTAGCATGGAACGGAAGATATTAAAATGGTTAATAGTTTCTGGCCCGACAAAATCCGTGAGTTTCACCAAATTACTCAGGGAAATCATCTCTCCATCCCGGGAACGCACATATAATTGAGTAATATCCTCCGGTCGGGCGCGGAATTGTTTTTCCGCTTGAGCCACAACCCGATATTGACGTTGACCTAAAACAAAGTCATTAATATATGATGACCCCAAATAGGTTTGTAAGGTACTAAAGATTTGGTTCACATCCACATTCAAAGCATTAGCGCGATCGCGCAATACCTCAACCCTTTTCTGAGCCTTACTAGCAGAAAACTGACTAAATACCCCGGCAAAAGTCGGATTAGCATTAGCCGCTCCAATTAAACGATTGCCATTTTCCACTAAGGATTGAATCGGTAAATTTCCGGTTGTATCTAATAACTGAAATTCAAAGCCTCCGGTGGTACTCAAACCCTGCACCGGGGGAGCATTCACCGCAAAGGCTTGAACTTCAGGAATAGATTGTAACGACCCATTTAATCGTCTTAGAACCCCAAACACCGATTGAGAGGCATCCGGTCGCTGATCCCAAGGTTTGAGTAACACAAAAGCAATCCCCTGACTGGGATTCTGTCCCTCAAAACCAAACCCAGGAATCGCAAACACACTTTCAATTTCAGGAATTGCCAAAGTCCGATCCACAATTTGTTCAGCAGCCCTAGCGGTATAGTTGAGGGACACCCCATCAGGAGTCCGAAAGATCACGATTAAATAGCCCTGATCTTCTTCTGGGACAAACCCCGATGGCACTTGTTGATAAACAAATACCGTTGCTGCTAACCCGGCCACAAATATAATCATCACCAAAGCATTAATCTTGGTGAGAAAGGTAACAACTCCAGCATATTTTTCCTGTACCCACCCAAAACCTCGGTTAAATTGGTCAAAAAACCACCCCAAAGGCCCCCCGGTTTTCTTTTGGCGACGTAACAATAGCCCTGCCATACTAGGAGAAAAGGAAAGGGCATTAAAGGTAGAAAACACCACCGCAAAAATAATTGTCACCGCAAATTGTTTATAAATTACCCCCGTTGTTCCTGGGAAAA
Source organism: Planktothrix agardhii (assembly GCF_904830935.1). NCBI lineage: Bacteria > Bacillati > Cyanobacteriota > Cyanophyceae > Oscillatoriales > Microcoleaceae > Planktothrix > Planktothrix agardhii. The sequence continues at coordinate 4,204,375 of NZ_LR882952.1, read as the reverse complement.
ACAAGACCGGAACAAACACCGCCAGCAAAACAATCGAGGTGGCAATGATCGCCCCGGTCAGTTCTGACATGGCATCTAGGGCGGCTTGCAGAGGTTTCATCCCTTGTTCAATTTTGATCATCACCGCTTCGACAACCACGATGGCATCGTCCACGACTAAACCTGCGGCTAAGGTACAAGCAAATAGGGTTAAAGTATTTAGTTCCAGGCCCAGGGCTTTCAACCCAGCCATCGCCCCAATCAGAGCCACGGGAATAGCAACGGCAGGAATTAAGGTGGCTCGCCAATCCTGCAAAAATACAAAAATCACCAGCACCACTAGGGCAATAGCCATAATCAGGGTAATTGCCACTTCCCTCAGAGACACATTAATAAATAGGGTGGTGTCATAGGCAATCTGGCTGTTAACGCCCGGTGGGAAATTTTTACTCAGTTCCGCCATTGTGGCTTTAAGTTGGGCGGCGGTTTCTAGGGCATTACTACCCGGAAGTTGATAAATCCCCAAACCCACTGCCGGTTTGCCATTATAGGTCGATTCCAAATCATAATTTTCTGCCCCTAACTCGGCTCGGCCCACGTCCTTAATGGTGATTAACTCTCCACTGTCGGTGGTTTTGAGTACCATTTGTTCAAATTCCTCGACGGTGCGGAGGCGACTAGCAGCCTGTAGGGGAATTTCAAAGAGTTGATCGGCGGGTGTGGGTTGTTGACCGATTTTTCCGGCCCCTACCTGGACGTTTTGTGTTCTTAATGCTGAGGCCACATCCTGGGCCGTTAATCCCCTGGCGGCCATTCGAGATGGATCAAGCCATAGCCGCATGGCATATTTGCGCTCTCCAAAGATTGTCACCTGACCCACCCCAGGAACCCGGCTCAATTGGTCAACAATAAAAAGATCAATATAATTACTAATAAATGTGGTGTCATATATCGGTTTTCCGCTTTCGTCTGTATCAGAATAAAAACCGATCACCAATAGAATACTAGGGGATGACGCCTGCACCGAAAGCCCAATTTGCCTGACAACATCAGGTAAATTAGACTCAGCCTGAGCGACTCGGTTTTGAACGTTAACTTGGGCAATATTCCGATCAACATCATTGGGAAAAAACACGGAAATATTACTGATGCCGTTATTTCCCGTACTGGAGGAAAGATATTTCATCCCCTCCACCCCGTTAATTTCCCTCTCGATGATCGTGGTCACGGTGGTTTCCGTTGTTTCCGCATCCGCCCCAGTGTTGACCCCAACAATACTAATTTGGGTATTCGCCAGGTTAGGAAGTTGAGTAATCGGCAGCAGGGGAATCGAGATAGCACCCACCAAAATAATCAGGATACTACAGACTGTCGTTAGGACAGGTCGTTTAATAAAAGTTTGAACAAACAGAAGCATAGCAATCTTCTCAGGGGTTGGCAGTTAGTGGGGGGTTGGCGATTAACCAGGTAATTTATTGTTTTCCGGGTGAGGGGGCGTCGGTGGTGGGTTGCTGTTTTTTATCCGTAATGGGTGTGCCATCTCGTAACTTGACCACGCCATCTATAACCACTTTTTCTCCAGTTTTTAAACCCGAGCGAACTTCAAAGCTCTGATCTTGAATACTGCCTAACTGCACGGGTCTTTGTTTAGCGATTAATCGAGTGTTCCCGTCCTGAGTTTGTTCTTGGGCGACAAAGACAAAACTTTGATCGCCAACTCGACTAATCGAAGTTACGGGAACGGTGATTCCCGATTGTTGTTCCCAGATTACCTTAGCACGGACAATTTGATCGGTTCGGAGTCTATTATTACGGTTATCATAAATCGCTTTAACTAAAATAGTTTGGGTTCCTGTCCCCGCACTGGGGGAAATATAGGACACCTGGGAGGTTCCGATTAATGCTCCGGTTTCTTGAGATCTAAGCTCGACTAAAGTTCCTGATCTAATTTGGGAAAGGCGTTCAATGGGAATATTAATTTGAACTTCTAATAAATCATTTTGTCGAATGGTGGTAATTGTAGTTTGACTATCGACAAAATCTCCAGCTTTGACCATTACCTCCCCGACTATCCCATCAATCGGGGCATTGATTTGATAATATCCCAATTGGATTTGTCCAGCCGTTGCGGTTGACCGAGCTTGGTCAATATCGCGCTGGAGTCTTTGTACCTCAGATTCTTGAGCCACAATCACCTTTTCTTGACTGGCGATTTGAGCGCTCAGGGTTGAGACTTGACGATTATAATTCTGCGAGGCACTTTCAACTTTGGCTCCAGAAGCATCGATCCGTCTTTGTTGCGTCTCAATTTGGGTATTTAAGGTGGAAATTTGACGTTCTAGGTTTTGTTGGGCCGTTCTTACCCGCGCCTGGAGGGACATAATCTCCCGTTCTTGAGCGGCAAAATCCGATTCCGTTGCTTGATAGTCGCGCAATTTTTGATCGTAGATTTCTGAGGATACGACCCCTTGGTCATACAGTTCTTTATAACGATCATAAGCTCTTTTTCGTTCATCCATAATCGCCCGTCGGCGATCGCGTTCCTTGATTCCCACCTGTACATTCTCTTGGGCGGTTTTTAGCTCATCGGCAACGGAGGTATATTCTAATTCGTACTCTAATCGCTGTTTTTCATTTTTTTCGGCGGCGAGGCTTTGTTGAGCATCTTGTAAATCCGCTTCTTGGGATTGATAGGTCAGTTGAGCCTGTATTCGCTGTAATTCTGCTCGTTGGGCATCCAAATTAGCCCTAGCACTATTGAGTTGGGCGATTCTGGAGCTCACAGTGGCTAATTGACCCTCATAATTCGCCTGTTGTTGTTGTCCGTCAATTGCAATTAAGGGAGTATTTTGGGAAATGCGATCGCCTAAGCGGACAAAAACCTGTTTCACTAAGCCATTAACACGGGGTTGAATCACCGCATTCTCAATTCCTTCGACCCTGGCATTAAATTCGCTGGTATCTCTAACATTACTCATGCCTACGGTTGCTAACCTGACCGTGACGGGTGGAGGAGCCGCCGCTTGGGGTTCACCTCCACAAGCACTCATCAGAAAGCTAGTTAGGATGAGAGGAAAATAGGAATTCCAAGATGCTAGACGCTTGTTCATGGTTTTGTCGAAAACGGGAAACGGAGAATAGACTCAATTGAGAATATTGGAAGTTTATTATAGATGATGTTTTGATGATTTTGGGATCAGCAAAATAATTCTTATCACTCAGTTTGATCATTTAAAGGTACTCTTGTTGTTAAATAAAATAGTGCCCCAAACAAAGGAATTAAGCTAATCCACTCCAATATTACAGATTTTTCCATTCCTCTTCTAGCTCGATCATCTGTTAATAAAACTGGAAACAAAATACTTAATAATAAAAAGTCCAGACTCATAACGTGAATAAAACGGCTAGTTTGCCACTGTTGAATAAAATCTTCCCAATTGCCTTGGGTTAAACCATAAATCACCAGTATAATTGTTCCTAATGTTAATAATAGTCCCGTAATTCGAGAATCTAATATTTTTATAAACCATGATTTTTTTCCTGAAAATTGAGGGTTGGGTTGGCGCAAAGCTAGGTAAGGTAAAATCGCAAAAGCACCCACCCCAAAAGATAAAGTTGCAAACAACCAAGCCGGAGTTTTTTGTCCATGTCCATCAATAAATAGAACACAACTATAAATTAACGGCCAAATTCCCATAATATTAAATAGGGCAATAATTAACGGATTAATTCCTGTCCAGTTTCCCATTGATAGATTTTTGATTAAATCCAAAGTTTCAGGTTGATCCGGCGGTGCAAAAATAAACGCATACAGAATAAATCCTAGCCAAATTAAACCAAAAATGATCTTGTTTTTCATAATTAAACTTAGGGTAATAATTCGTAATTCGTAATTCGTAATAAACTGATGACTGATTTATGGTAAAAATCTATCTAATGCCACTTTTAATGCTTCAATTTCAACATCAATATTTCCTTCTTTAGCAGCCCGGGCGACACATTCACTCAAATGTTCATCTAAAATAATTCTAGCTACCCGATCTAAAGCTCCCCTAATCGCGGCAATTTGGATTAAGACATCAGGACAGGGACGATTTTCCTGTACCATTGTTTTGACACCTCGAATATGTCCCTCTAGGCGTGATAGACGATTGACTATTTTCCGCAAAGATTCTTGACTATGAATATGGGGATGACTAGAATGTTCATGATCATGATGTTCCAGTAAATCCTTGAGTTCTTCTACCGTCGGTTCTAATTCATTCATCGGTTTTGTTGATGTACAATTGATAAATATTCTATGATTGTACCTCAATTTTATATTTCTGTACGCAATAAGCTGTTCAGCATTTAAAACATACAACCTAGGGAACAATCACCCTCGCACTACAAAGGTTTTAAAAATTAAATTAATATTTAAAATAGGGAAAAATAGAACAATTTTGTCTGGATTTTGTTCTATTTATCCGATGAAAAGGAAGATATTCCGGTATCATCGGATATAATGTATAGCTTGTTACAAAAATATCTACCATCCTGACTGTATTTTGGGCAAAGTAGGTCAGGTCAAATGTTATAAATCGCCAATATTTAATCGGTATATTGGGTAGCTATAGCACTTGATTTTTGCCCAAAATCCTGCATTTAGAAAAAGACAACTCGTCAAACTTATTGAACAAGATATACAGCTTCAAAATTGCTGATATACTCAATTCAATCAAGTTATCTCAAAATGATGTATTATTAATTGACTAAAAACGAGAAAGGAGGATGAGGCTAAAATTATATGACCTAAAGACAAAGCAATTTTTTGTGATCTGAATTGGTACTTCTGATCATAGTAACTTTTATAGAACTGCTGTCAACCGGACAGGTTGATTTATTTTAAGTGGTTTGATGCAATTTATTCTGGATTTTTAGGTTTAGTTACAAGATTAAAAATATCATGTTCGAGTATCTTCCCCCACTTAACGACCATAATTTGCCCTATCCTGACACGATGCACCCAATCGTAGTGCATTTTGTGATTGCTATGGTGTTGTTTGCGGTTTTATGTGATGTAATTGGCTATGTCACCCGCAATCCTAGACTGTATGAAGTCAGTTGGTGGAATTTGTTTTTTGCGACAATTTCCATCTTCATTGCTATTATTTTTGGACAGATTGAAGCGGGATTAGCCGAACCCTACTCAGCAGCAGAATCAACCTTGAACCTGCATACAATACTAGGATGGTCATTATCTGGGATTATTGCAGCAATTACCGCCTGGCGCTATGTATTGCGATCGCGCGATCCCAAAACCTTGCCCCCCTCGTTTTTAGGAGTAAATATACTGTTAACTGGAATAGTATTTTTCCAAGTTTATTTAGGAGATGTGCTGGTGTGGGTTTATGGACTACATACAGTTCGAGTTGTTGAAGCCGTGCGGGAGGGCTTGTTGTAATGAATAATGATTTAATCGACCAACTCCAGGGACAATTGGGTGCTAATGGCTTACCTTACGCCCTGCCCATTCATCCTAACCTAGTGCATCTGACCCTGGGATTGTTTATTGTGGCGATCGCCTTTGATATCGTAGGTGTACTATTTCCCCTGGAAAAACCCATCTTCAAATTTTTAGCAATTCCCGCCACCCGGTCAAATTTCTTCGATGTCGGTTGGTATAATATGCTCGCCGCCGCCATCATCACCTTCTTTACCGTAGCAGCAGGTTTCTACGAAATCATGTTAGCATCACCAGAGGCAGATGTCAAAAGCGCCTGGGGCTTACAAGCGATGGAAACCATGCTTTGGCACGGAGTCGGTGGGGTTGTATTATTGCTGTTAATCGTGGCAATGACTGTATGGCGAGGGTTTCAGCGCTTTCTATGGCGTAAAGATCAAGCACAGCAAGTACAGTGGCTCTACCTCGTAGCCGGATTGGGTATTTTCGCTTTGATGTTCGTTCACGGAACCCTGGGAGCGCAATTGGCAGCCGAGTTTGGCGTGCATATTACTGCTGATCGGCTGTTGCGGATCGGAGAAAATCCCAATTTGCTGTTGAACTAGGGGAAAACATGAAAATTCGTACCATTTTAATTTTAGGCGTCATTGCGATCGCCCTTGCCCTGATCAGCCTGTGGATGGGACAGCAATCCTATTCTTGGTTTCCCCCCCAAGCCTCAGCAGAAGCCCAATTGATTGATCAGTTATTCAGCTTTCTGGTGACGCTGGGGACGTTTATTTTTCTGGGAGTGGTGGGGACACTGACCTACTCAGTATTGTTTCAACAGGCCGGCAAATACGATACCAGCGATGGCCCCCACATCGAAGGGAATGTGCCATTGGAAATAGTCTGGACGGCAATTCCCTTTGTGCTAGTGGTCTCGATTGCAGCCTACAGCTACCAGATTTATGACCAAATGTCAATTTTGGGGCCGATGGAACATATTCATGGGTCAATGGCGATCGCAGCCCCCTTAGATGCTTCTTTGGCAACACCGATACATCCCATCGAAGTCCGTGCCCGTCAATGGGTATGGGAATTTTACTATCCCGACCAAAATATTACCAGTACGGAATTGCATTTACCTAACAACGAACGGGCGCGCCTGACACTAGCATCGGAGGATGTGCTACATGGCTTTTATGTACCTGCCTTTCGCGTCAAACAAGATATTATTCCGGGTCGGGTGATTGATTTTGAGTTCACGCCCATTCGGGAAGGACGGTATCGGTTGCGGGATTCCCAATATAGCGGAACTTATTTTGCGGCGATGCAAACCGATGTGGTGGTGGAGTCTGCCGACGCTTATCAACAATGGTTAGCAAATACGGCAACCCAAAAGCCTATAACGGCTTACAATCGCGCTTTTACTGAATATAGCAAAAGAAATAATAGCGATCGCTGGAAAATCGTTGAGCCAGCCCTTCCTCCCGTAGTCAATTATTCCAATTCTGGGATCGAATAATGCCAAATTCAATCACAAAAACATCATTCAAATCATGTTAGAGAGGTTTGATTTTCAAATCCATTCAAAATAAGGCTTGTATATCAAGATCCTACATCAAATTAAAACAGCCTAACTAAACAACGATTACTTATAAACCATGACAAATATTTCTGTTGATGCGATCGCGGATATCCAACAACCCATGGACGAAAGTCCTGAAAATTGGCGGAGATTTTTCGGTTTCAGTACCGACCATAAAGTGATCGGGATTCAATATCTAGTAACATCCTTCTTTTTCTTCTTAATTGGCGGTATTCTGGCCATGATTATTCGTGGTGAACTGATCACCCCGGAAGCCGATTTGCTTGACCGTGCCGTTTACAACGCCATGTTCACCATGCACGGGACTATTATGTTATTCCTGTGGACATTCCCCTCCTTGGTAGGATTATCCAACTATCTCGTCCCCTTGATGATTGGGGCCAGGGATATGGCCTTTCCCCGCTTGAATGCCGTGGCCTTTTGGATGGTTCCGGTATTTGGGGTGATCCTCATGGCCAGCTTCTTTGTTCCCGGCGGCCCCTCCCAATCGGGTTGGTGGGCCTATCCTCCGGTGAGTCTCCAAAATCCTACCGGGAACCTGATTAACGGCCAAGTTTTGTGGATATTGGCGGTGGCGATATCCGGTGTGTCCTCGATCATGGGGGCGGTAAATTTTGTCACCACCATTTTTAAGATGCGCGCCCCGGGAATGACCTGGTTTCGGATGCCCGTATTTGTCTGGACGGTATTAGCAGCCCAAATTATTCAACTATTTGGCCTACCTGCCCTAACCGCCGGGGCGGTGATGTTGTTACTCGATCTTACCGTTGGGAGTAGCTTTTTTGACCCAGCGAAGGGGGGCGATCCCATTCTATTCCAACACTTCTTCTGGTTCTATTCTCACCCGGCAGTTTATGTGATAATTTTGCCAATTTTTGGCATTTTCTCCGAGATTTTCCCCGTCTATGCCCGCAAACCATTATTTGGCTACAAGGTTGTTGCTATCTCCTCGCTAGTAATTACAGGTTTGAGCGGTATTGTTTGGGTGCATCATATGTTTGCCAGTGGCACTCCTGGTTGGATGCGGATGGTATTTATGGCAACTACGATGTTGATTTCAGTTCCCACTGGAATTAAGGTTTTTGCTTGGGTGGCAACGGTTTGGGGTGGCAAATTGCGCCTAAATACCCCCATGTTATTTGCCTTGGGTGGTTTGGTGATGTTTGTGTTTGCCGGGATCACCGGGATTATGTTGGCAGCAGTCCCCATTGATATTCATGTCAACAATACCTATTTTGTGGTCGGACATTTCCACTATGTGATTTATGGTGCTGTGGTCATGGGAATGTACGCCGCCCTATATCACTGGTTTCCGAAAATGACCGGGCGAATGTATTCCGAAGGTTTGGGTAAATTGCATTTTGCCCTAACTTTCCTGGGTACTAACATCTGCTTTTTCCCGATGCACCCGATGGGATTAGAGGGAATGCCCCGCCGCGTTGCCTCCTACGACCCCGAATTTGCCTTCTGGAACGTAATTGCCAGTCTGGGGGGGTTTTTGTTGGGGATGTCTACATTGCCGTTTCTCCTCAACATGATTGGATCTTGGGTGCAGGGGGAAAAAGCGTCGAAAAATCCCTGGCGAGCTATTGGGTTGGAATGGTTACTATCATCACCTCCAACAGCAGAAAACTTTGAAGAATTGCCAATTGTAATTGCTGAACCCTATGGTTACGGGAAATCAGAACCGTTGGTTGCTAACCCTGATGCGCTGGAGATAGTCCATGAATCCCACTGATATTGATGCTCTCAATGTAGTCTCAAGTCATGCCTTAGAAGGGCATGGAACAGTCGCCCATACCCATGATGAAGCGGGTAATAGTATGTTTGGCTTCATCGTATTTTTGCTGTCGGAAAGTGTAATTTTTCTTAGCTTTTTTACGGGATATATTGTTTATAAAACTACCGCTTTAGAGTGGTTGCCTATCGGTTTTACAGGGCTAGAAATCCGCGAACCAGCTATTAATACAGTGGTGTTGGTTTCTAGTAGTTTTGTGATCTATATTGCTGAACGTTTTCTGCACGTTAAGAATCTCTGGGGTTTTCGAGCATTCTGGCTGTTGACAATGATCATGGGCAGTTATTTCTTGTATGGTCAGGCGGTGGAATGGCGTAGTCTCCCCTTTGGTTTTACCGATGGCGTATTTGGGGGCAGTTTTTATTTGCTGACCGGATTTCATGGTCTTCATGTGTTCACAGGAGTGCTATTACAGACAATTATGTTGGGGCGATCTTTTATTCCTGGGAATTACGACAAAGGCGAATTTGGGGTGGCAGCAACCTCCATTTTTTGGCACTTTGTTGATGTGATCTGGATTATTTTGTTTATCCTGATTTACGTTTGGCAGTGATGGTTATTTCTGTTTTTGACATATCCGCATTATTAGTTATCAGTGTAAGAACCTAACTACCGTAAATATCATGATTATTGACGATCAAAACTACGATCTAATTATTATTGGTACAGGCGCGGGGGGAGGAACTCTCGCCTATAAGTTAGCCTCGACAGGGAAGAAAATCTTGATTTTGGAGCGGGGGGATTTTATGCCCCTGGAAGAACAGAATCGCAGTAATGTCGATATCTTCAAGCGGGAACGCTATCATGCCACGGAACAGTGGTATGACAGTTTCGGAGAACCGTTTTCGCCCCAAATGAATTATGCAGTTGGTGGTAATACCAAAATCTATGGCGCCGCCTTACTGCGATTTCGGGAAGGGGATTTTGAAACTGTCCAGCATCAAGGAGGTATTTCCCCAGAATGGTGTTTGAAATACTCGGATTTTGAACCCTATTATACAGAAGCTGAAACGCTGTATAAGGTTCATGGTCAGGCAAATGACGATCCGACCGAACCTCCCCGGAGTGCCGATTATCCCTTCCCAGCAGTGGCTACCGAACCCCAAGTTGCCCAAATCTATAAAGCGATCGCTAAACTTGGTCTTCATCCTGCTCCTTTGCCTTTAGCTCTTACCCGCCAGGATGACGATCCTACCAACGATTCGGAAGTTAGTGGCATTGCTCCCGCCTTAACCCATCCTAATGTTACCCTGAAAACCGGGGCGAAGGTGGTTCGTCTGCACATAAATCCATCGGGTCGGGTGGTGAAAGGGGTGCAAGCTGAGATCGATGGACAATCCCATCTGTTTCTAGGGGATATTGTGGTGTTGGCCTGCGGTGCGGTGAACTCGGCGGCGTTGTTGTTGCGTTCGGTGAGCGATCGCCATCCCAACGGTTTGGCCAATAGTTCGGGTCTGGTGGGGCGGAATTTAATGAAAAGCCTGATGACCGTAGTAGTACAACTGAGTACCAAACCCAATTCTGGAGCGTTTCAAAAGACAGTCTGTGTGAATGATTTCTATTGGGGCGATGACGATTTCCCTTATCCGATGGGGCATATTCAAAACTCGGGAGGACTGCTGACCGATATAATTTTCGCCGAAGCTCCACCGATGTTTTCCCTGCTGGCAAAATTTATGCCCGGTTTTGGATTAAAGCAGTTGGCAACCCATTCTATTGGTTGGTGGGCGCAAACGGAAGATTTACCCGATCCCAATAACCGAGTCCGGTTTGAAGGGGGAAAACTATTTATTGACTATAGTGCCAACAACAACGAGGCACATGATCGCTTAATTTATCGCTGGACTGAAGTTTTAAAAACTATTGAAAAACAACTGGAAGGCTTTCAACAGGGGGTATTACATCCCCGTGGTGAAGTGCCGATTCAGGTGATGGCCAATCAGTGTGGTACTTGTTGTTTTGGCGATGATCCTCAAACTTCGGTATTAGACCCCAACTGTCGCGCTCACGATCTCGATAATCTCTATGTGGTAGATGGTAGTTTCTTCCCATCTAATGCTGGGGTTAGTCCGGCTTTGACAATTATTGCTAATGCGCTGCGAGTGGGCGATCGTTTAATTGAGCGGTTGCAGTAATAAGCTGTTACGCATTTAAACCTTATTACCCTAGTGAGCGAGGATGCTCACACTGGTGTTAATGGGGTCTACGACTCCCTGGCTATCAGAGTTAGCGGATATGGGGATTAACTATTTGGCTGGGGTGGCTATTACCGATGCAGACGCATTACGACAAACCATTGCTGAAGGGGGAGGGACTCGTATTTTTGATGTTGGGGTACAATATTGCGTCTTACAGTTATATTAAATAAACTTTAAGGAGTATTCAAAACTTTCTCTATGGAAGGCTATAAATTTATTAATTCGCTAACAATTCAGAACCTTCTCTCCTATGGTTCATCAGAAGAAATAATTGATTTACAGCCACTAAATGTGATCATTGGCACAAATGGTGTGGGAAAATCAAAGCTTTGATATCCGCTTTAAGTGAAATTCCCGAATCTATTCTCGTCTGTGAACGAGATGAAAGAGGAAGCCGAATGAGACGATTAGAACCTAAAAAGTTGAAAAAATGGCTAGAAAATTATAGCTTAGGGGATTTATGGCGGATGGGAGAAATTGGAGGAAATCGATGGTAGAATAGTTAGGATTTATATGCTCCTCGTCCAATTTTAGGGGTGTGGAGTTGAAAAGACAGAGAATTTGGCAGAATTTTAGGTTTAGCCTAAAAAAAGACTTGACAATTCCCTCTATTTATGCTAACTCACCTGAATTAATTTTATCATTAAAAAACTAATATAAACCAATGGTGCAACGGCGATCGCAAACATTTTTCCAACAGATTATCCTTGGAACTCTTGCCAGTACAATCTTACAATTATCAATTCCCCTAACTTCCTTAAGCCAAATAAATGCCCCATTAGGGGTAATTCGTGATTCTGAACAAACCACGGACTGGAATAGCATTGAACAACGCTTAAAAGCCAGTCGAATATCCTATCAAACCCTGGATTTAAACAATATCAAAAGCCTCACTGATCTTCAGGGAATTAGAATTTTATTTATCCCTAATATAACTGTTATTAAAACCGAACAAGCCAAGGTTCTGCAAGAGTGGGCAAAACAAGGCGGACAGGTAATTGCCAGCGGCCCAGTCGGAGAAAAATCTACCCCGTTAGTTCGTCAATTGTTGCGATCAATTTTAGGTTCCTATTGGGCTTTTCCCCTCACAGTTCCCGCTAAACCCCAAATTGCAAAAAATCGCTGTCGAACTCAAGATCCCCTCTGCGCTTCCCTAACAACTTGGGGGCCAATTCAAGCCAATGCTAACGCCGTTGACGGGGGGGTTTTAATTCCCACTACCTTAGAAAGTTATACCGCCGGAATTTGGGAAGCTAGTGGTAGTTCTCCCGCCGTTATTACTACTCAAAAAGCCACCTATTTAGGCTGGCGCTGGGGAAATCAATCCTCGGTGGAGGTTGATATTGCTTGGTTACAAGCGGCGCTCAGTCGTCATGGTTTGGCTGGAAACCCGACAACAACTCCCGTCGCCACCGTGACCATCCCCGTCCCAGCCCCTACACCGTCCCCAGCAACGGCCACCCTTCCGGCTTTTACAGCCCCAGTAACGGCCACCCGTCCGGCCCCTACACCGCCCCCAGTAACGGCCACCCTTCCGGCTTTTACAGCCCCAGTAACAGCCACTCGTCCAGCTAACCCCATTCCTGTACCCCTGCCCACGACACCAAGGGTACAACCAACGGCTACTGTCCCATCTCCACGTCCGGTGACACCTGCGATACTTCCCCAGACTCCGGTTTCCCCCCCGCGTTCAACTACGCCCCCCGCCACCAGCCTAACGGCAACTCGGACATTACCCAATACTCCGACGGTTCCGAGTGGTTTTATTGACCCTTCCGAACAAATTGCCCCGGCGGGTTTAGAAGTGCAGCAAGGAAATCAACCTATTGAGGAATTAACTGCCATTGCAATGCGTCAGGAATTAGTAGATTTATTAGGACGTTTTGAAAATGCTTTAATTGCCTCAAATTCCGGTAATATTCCGATTAATTTACAGGTTGCTTCCACTCAATTAACAGCAGGAACTGGAGGAAGTCTAGCCAGTGCTAATTTTAAACAATCCGATCAAATTATTACTAAAGCTAGAGAAGTAATTAAGAATTTTCCCGAATTAGTCGCACAGCAAAATTGGTCAGAAGCTCGCCAGCAATGGTTAGAAATTCGTCAACAATTATGGCAACATTATCCCACGGAAGGAGAACGATTAGGGGCGGAAATTCGGGCAGTTTGGTTAGACCGAGGAACTATTGTTAAAGCCAAAAATGAAGCGGGACTGGCGCAGGTTTTTGATCGGTTAGCTTCGGCGGGAATTAATACGGTTTATTTTGAAACAATTAATGCAGGTTATCCGATTTATCCCAGTCGAATTGCGCCCGCGCAAAACCCATTAATACAAGGTTGGAACCCATTAGAAGCGGCGGTGAAATTAGCTCACCAACGGGGTATGGAATTACACGCTTGGATCTGGGTATTTGCGGTAGGAAATGATCGTCATAATGAACTGTTAGGACAACCCAGTAGTTTTTTAAGTCCGGTAATTCAAGCCCATCCTGATTGGATCAATATTAATAATTATGGAGAGTTAAGAAATACCCGCGATCGCAAAGTTTATCTTGATCCCGCCAACCGGGAAGCTAGGGCGTATTTAATGCGTTTAATTAATGAAATTACTGCCTATAATGTCGATGGGTTGCAATTAGATTATATTCGCTATCCGTTCCAAGATCCAAGCGGAAGTTACACCTATGGATATGGGAAAGCGGGACGGGAACAATTTCAACAATTAACAGGAGTTGATCCGGTTAATATTACTCCCAAAAACAATCAATTATGGAATCAATGGAAGCAATTTAAAACCGAACAAATAACCTCCTTCGTTGCAGAAGTTTCGCAATTTTTGAAGCAACAAAAACCTAATGTAATTTTATCAGTGGCGGTGTTTTCTAATCCTGAACAGGAAAGGATTATGAAAATTCAACAACAATGGGAAGTTTGGGCGAAAAACGGTTATGTGGATTTAATTGTTCCGATGACCTATGCAATGGATACCAACCGTTTACAACGAATTACTCAGCCCTTAACCCAGGAACAACGGTTAGGGTCGGCGTTAATTAGTCCATCAATTAAGTTACTAAATCTACCTGAAATTGTGGCGATTGATCAATTACAATCCTTACGGGATTTACCAACAGGAGGATATTCAATTTTTGCTGCTGAAAGTATTGGTAATAATCTCCAAAACTATTTGCATAGAACTCAAAATAATTCCTCGAAAACTCAACCTCCCATTCCCTATCGCCAGCCCTTTGCTGCGGCGCATGATCGCTATTTAGCATTAAAAAGGGAATGGAGTTTTCTGTTAGGAAATGAACAACTTTGGATACGAGATGAGGAATTAAAATCTTTGAGTATTCAAGCGGAGGAGTTAGCACAAACCCTAAAACAGTTAGAGGATAATCCTTCTACTCAAACTTTAGGAATCGCTCAAGAAAAGTTAGCAACTTTCCAAAAACAATTCCAAATTTCTATGCGTTTACAAGCCTTAGAACGTCCCTATCAAGTCTCTAGTTGGGGAAATCGTTTGGCGAGTATTAATATGTTATTACGCTATGGAGAAAGAAGGGTAAAAAATTAATCAAAAGATAGTTTGTTGTTGTGCTTTAGCACTCTCAGCACTTAGGGGCTGAAGCCCAACAACGTTATACTTAATAATTAATAGGGCTATTGTAAAGTTGAGGTGACAACATGACACAAACCCCTGTAAAGTTAACGTTTGAGGAGTATCTAACCTACGATGACGGAACAGATAATCGTTATGAACTTGAAGATGGGGTGTTAATTCCGATGACACCTGCGAGTCCCATTCATTCTGATATTATCGAATTGCTTTATGATAGTTTCAAAGCGGAAATTAAAAGACTAGGGTTAGATTGGAAAGTGAAACAGGGAGATGTGGGGATACGAACTAGATTAAGTCGCTCCCGACAACCGGATATTGCTATTATTCAAGCAGAAGATTGGCGACGGTTACGACATTTTAAAAAATCAGCGATTCTCGAAGTTCCGGCTTTATTAGTGGTAGAAGTTGTGAGTCCAGGGGAAGATAACGAAAACCGAGATTATGTTAAAAAGATGACTGAATATGAGGAATTTGGGATTGCTGAATATTGGATTATTGATCCTTTAATAGAACAAGTTATGATCAATTTTCTGATGAATGGAAGTTACCAGAATACTATTTTTACAGGTCAACAAAGGATTATTTCTCAACTATTTCCCGATCTCAATTTGACAGTGGAGCAAATTTTTATGGCAGAATAAATAAAAAAATCAACGATCTAACTTATTAGGAATACCTTCGCACCCTCCGGGGATAGTTTTTCGAGATTTAGAACCGCACCATGCACAACAATAATAACGATTTTCTTCTGATAAATTATCAACGCCAGTAAAGTCAGCATTTTCTACCACAGCCCCCGTATATTCTCCGGTTTCAAAATTAGGAATTAATGTGCGACTGCGAGGGGAAGCTGTTTCTACAGGGCCATAAAATAGTTTAATAGAACGTAAATTTGTCCGGGATAAATCGGCTTCATAAAGAATAGAACGGGCTAAATTAGCGCGGACTAAATTACATCCAGTTAAATTAGCTTTGACTAAATTAGTATCCGTTAAATCCGTCCGTCGCAGGTCAGTTTCAGATAAATCTGCTCCCGCTAACATCGCCCCCAAATCAATCACCCGCACCCCATGGGCGCGATCTTCGGCATAATTTCCATTACCATCTAACATCGGACGTCCTAGATGGCGATCGCGTTGTAAAGGAGTAATTAATCTAGCTTGAGATAAAAACCGGAGAATTTTAGCTTTCCCTTCCGCATCCACACTTTTAACAATCGCTGAGGTTCGTCCTTCTGCAATCACTCTTTCCTGCGGCCAATCTTCTAATAATCCCTGTTCTCCTAAAGCTAAATCAGAAACTCCTTGAAAATAAGCATCAATGGTTTGTTGTTGAGTAATTCGGTTTTGTTGAATAGTTAAATCCCGAGAAATAATATACTGTCTCCAAGCCACATAAACGGCAATAATAGCAATTAAAATTTGACCTAATGCTCCACCTAAATCCCCCAAAGCACCAATAGCATCCCAATTAATTGTAATATTACTTACTTCATTGGGAGTATTCGCATTACTAAAAATAACTAAGCCAATTAAGGAGCCTAAAATCCCAACACAAGCAATAATTAAGTTGCGCCAACTCGGGGGAATTAATGTTTCCCAAACTTTTCCCCAATTCGACCAAACTAACCGCAAAGATAAGGCTAATGTGGCGAAAGCACTTGCATATCCTAATACAATATTATCAATTCCTAACCCTAAAATCATCAATGCCATCGCCGATAGCACCACGACCGAACCCGATACCTGATTCGGTCGATCGTTCAAAGTCGAGTTTTCAGTTTCGATTTCCCAAGAGTCCACGGGGGAGAGTTGGATCGCCTGCGTTGGGGTTTCCGCTTCTGAAGGCTCAAGGGTGGGTTTATGCGTCGCACCATTAAGGGTTTCGGGGATATGCTCCAGTCCTTGAGATGGGGATGAATTTGGCTCTATGGTCATCAGTTAACCTCTGTTGTATTCAGCCTGAGAATTATTTTAATTAAAGTTATCCTAATTTTAGCTGAATCTAGTTTAACATTAGTTTAGGGTTCCCAAACATGAGTTTTTTAGATAAAATATCCACTAAGAGTGCATAGGTTCTACACTTTTAAATATACAGGTCTTAATAATATAGCAATTTTATCTATTTTACGAATTACCTGAGATGAGATTCTGGATTGAGGGAGAGGGGACTTGAATGATTATTGATCTAAAAAAAGATATTTGTAGGAGTGATCCATTGATGTATGAACAACTAAAATTATTTTTTAAACTTTTTAATGCCCGTCTTTCTCTAAACATTGCAATCTGGGTATTTTTGAGTTTAGTTTTTATCGAGATTTTGATTTTAATTCCTTATTTATGACATTTATTTCAGTTACCTACGGAATATTTTTATTGATTTTATTGGGGTTATATTGGATTATTCCTTGGAAATCTTGGCGACTTTTTATCCTATTAATCTCAAGTTTGCTTTTCTATTCTACCTTACAAATTCAATATATCCCCTTACTCCTACTTTGGACAGTCTTTAATTTTGGTTTAGCCTTAACAATTGTCGAACCTCAAGAATGGGAAATCCCCCATATTTCTTGGAATCGTCGTCGCACTTTTTTACTCATATTAGGAATTATCATTAATATCTTAATTCTAGTTGGGTTCAAATATTTACCTTTTATTTTCAATACTCTAGGAACACTCTGGAATATTCCTATTATTATTAATACCGGAAGTTGGATCGATCAATATGTTATTGCCCCATTAGGATTAAGTTTTTTCTGCTTTGAATTAATCGCCTATTTAGTCGATGTTTATCGAGGCGCGCCCGCAGCAACTTCCCTACTAGAATTTACCGCCTATAAATTATTTTTTGCCAAACTAATATCAGGGCCAATTACCCGTTATCATCACTTAAATAATCAGTTTAAAACCCTAAAATTCCCCATTCCCGAACAAATTGCAGATGGACTTTGGTTACTAGCCAGAGGTGCCATCAAAAAAGGGCTTTTTGCCGATAATATTGGAATTTTAGTAGATTTAAGTTTCAGTAATTTACAACGGGCTGGGAGTGGGGATTTATGGTTAGCAATTTTCGCCTATGGCTTGCAATTATACCTGGATTTTAGCGGTTATGTAGACCTAGCAAGAGGCACAGCATTACTGTTAGGATTGACTTTACCAATTAACTTTGATTCCCCCTATTTTAGCACCAGTATCGGAGATTTTTGGCGTCGTTGGCACATCACATTAGGGGATTGGTTACGCAATTATTTATATTTTCCTTTGGGGGGTTCTCGGGTGGGATTATTCCGCACCTGTTTGAATTTAATTCTAGTTATGTTAATCGCAGGAATTTGGCACGGTGCCGCCTGGGGATTTATAATTTGGGGGGGATTACATGGATTAGCATTAGTAGTTAATCGTCTCACCGAAGTGCTATCTAAACAATTATCAATTACTTGGATTTGGAATAGTTTACCCGGAATTTTAATCGCTTGGTTAATCACTCAATTGATGGTATTTACGACTTGGATTTTTTTCCGACTCCCTAATTTACAAGATTCTTGGTTAGTCATCAATCGGTTATGGGGTCATACCGCCGATGTCCAGTTTGCCCATAAAGTTTATGTTGAAGCCTTGGGTTTAGAAAGACACCATCTAGTGATTTTATTATCCTCTGTTTTTGGATTAATGGCAATTACAAATCTATTAAATCGAGGGTTAAAATTAGAATTAAATTGGACAGTAAAATTAGCTTTAGTTCCCTTGAGTTTCTTCACCGTTTGGTTATTAGCACCCGCAGGGGGTTTACCATATATTTATTTTGATTTTTAAAACTTTACCTTGATAAAAAGCTTATATAGCAATCCTATTTGAGTTGTGTTTAAAATCCCTGATCAAAAGGGAACACCGGAACAGCCCCCCCAAGGGGGCTTGGGGGGGAGAGATCTGGGGTAATACTTCTGGCCGTTTCATATCAGTATTGAAATGTTACAACCTATTTAGGATTGCTATATTGGAGGAACAAAACCCATCCGTTTACAAGGTTGATTCCTAATAGGTTGTTAATTCTTCTGTTCATACTAGGTAAAGTTGATTAACCTTTTGATTAAGTTCTTGATAGGTTTGGCGGAGAGTTTCTATTTTCCGGTTAATCGTTTCTCTAAGACGATCACACTCTGCAAAAATAGCTTCTATTCCTGCATCTTCTTTGGGGATTTTCCCAGACGATAGCAAATCAGTCCAAGTTAATCCTTGTTGTTCAAATTGGGGAAGATAGGATTTAAGATATTCTAAAACTAGGGGACTATCTGAACGCAGCAAGGGCATTTTTCCTAAATATAACTGATCGCCATTAACTTTAACTTTAGTGATGGGTTGATGGCGATCGCCAATCACTTCAACTCGCTGAGGTTCTGCATTTAAAAAACTCCATGTCGGAAGATTTAACTGTTCAAATACACGCAAAAAATTAATTTTTATTTGAGGTTCTTTTGGGTCATAATCAAACTTGATTTGATGTCCTTCTTGACAATATTGATAAATTTCCCAGTTACCCTCAACTAGAATATCAACACAATTAATTAAAGGTTTTTGCTGTTTAAAAGGAATATTTTTAATCGGAAATTCCTTTAAATCATCGGGATAAATTCTACTTTTTGCAGGTTTTTCATCACTACCTGCTCTCATAATATTTTCATCTCGATTATTTTCTAGTAATAACCGTTTCCCAAAATCAGAAGCAAGGATAGCAACAATATATCTGAGATCAAAGTTTTTAGAAAAATTGGCTTGTTGTTGAGCATACTCATAAATTTTAACTTTTTTTCCTTTACCCTCTCCTAAAATTCGTTGCTGCTTTTTGGAAAATTCATACATTTGTCGCGGTTCATTTGCTAAACGTTTAATTTTAAAAACTGTATCCCACTTAATACAAAATCTCACGCTATCGGGAACATAAAAACCATCGCCGTGACTAAGACCTCTATCATAAGTTGGATAAGAAGTCATACCAAACAGAATTTTAGGATAATCGTAAAGTTCAGGAATAGTAGCTCTGCTCACTTGACTTGGCACTCTTTCTGTTCCCCATTCTAAGTATCTAATTTTATCAATAGCAAAGTTTCTAATAATATTTTCACCATCTATATATTTCTTTGTGTGTTCTTTTGACGAACTAAGAGATAACAGATCATCTTTCTTAAATAATCCTGATTCAGAATGCAAAACCATTGCTTTAGTACAATAACAAATTTTCTCTAAATCTATAACATTTTCTAAATTTTGAGTATTTATAAACTGTCTAAACACTTGACCTTGATAGTTTTGTTGAGATAAAGGTTCTAATGGTTCAATCTGTTCTAATGTGTTAGAGTGTAAAACTCGTTTGACTTGGGTTAAAGATTCAGGTTTCACATTTTCCAAAAAGAAAATTGTATTATTGACCATAGCATCGGTAAATAAGCGAACATTATTAAAAAAGTCAACTTGAATAATTTTAAGATTTTCTGTCATAAAGTTTCTCAAAAGTTCGGCATAATTATTCGTTTGAATTGCCCTAGAAACAATTAAACCGATTTTTCCATTATTCTTAGTTAACTTACAAGAAAGTTCAACAAAGGGAACAAATAAATCCCACTTTTCATGTAGAGTTTCAAATCTCCCTGTTTGTTCAATTTCTCGACGGTAATTTTCCATACCGGGTTCATCTGCACGCACATAGGGGGGATTTCCCACAACAAAATCAAACCCTTCTGAAAATTCTTCAGATTTAGTTTTAATTTTATCTACTATTAAAAGTTCTAAATTGATAATAGGATTTAACAAAGGAGTCCGAATATTCTCCCGCTTAGGAAGTAATAAAGAATCGGTATTATAAACATTAAATCGATCAATTGTGCAGTCGGGCAATCTTCCCTGATCTTTCGCTTGTTTTAACAAATCGATCACCTGAATTAATAAGTTTGTTTCTGCTAAATAGCAAGCAAAAGGGTTAATATCCATACAAAATAGAGAATTTTTGACCTGTTGAATAATTAAAGGTATATTTTCAATCGGGATTTTTTCCTGTTTATTGCGATAGGAATTAATTAATCTTCGGGCAGCATGAACTAAAAAACTTCCTGAACCCCCCGCTAAATCTAATAAAGTTTTATCTCTAATCTCAGGATTATTAGAAGTATAACCCAGAGTATCTAACATATATTCAACAACATTTTTAGGGGTAAAATATCTCCCTTGCTCATGTTTACCTTCCATCACATATCGACCATAAACCATACCAATAATGTCACTATCAATTTCTGCCAAATTAAACCGATTAAGAATATGTAAAATTTTAATTAGGGTATTTTGACTGAGGCGATACCAATTAAATAAATCTTCTTGACTGAAAAAATGAGCATAAATATTTTGTGCAGACCGATAAGACATTTCTAATAAATAACCCATCCCCGCACCTTCTGCTAAGTCTAAATATTGTGGAATAACGTTTTCTCTCCAATTTTTAAACCCACCATTGGAAAATTTACGGTTAATTAATCCCTTATCTTCACAGATTCTAACAATTAATAAACGAATGACATAAACATAAGCGGTTTGACGTGCAAATTCACTTTTTAATTTTGCTTCATCAGATCCTTGAAGTACGGTTTTTGTAATTAAATTTTTCCAGGTTGTATAATATTGATGGGTTTTAATAGCATGATCATAATTTAAACGTTGTTGAGCTTCCCATGCTTTCCAGTCTAAGACTAAACGATCATAATCTTTTAACTTTTCGACTAATTTAGGATCAAGTTTAGTAATTTTAGCTTGGGGAGTAATTTTAATTCCTAACTCTTGTTGTTTAACTTTTGACAAGGGAGAAAGTAAATCTAACTGTTCATAAATTTCTGCGTTTTGATTTTTTTGGGATTTTCTAGCTTGTTGTTTAGTCTCTGCTTTTTTGAGACGCTGTAAAAATTTATCCCCTAATTGTTGAATTGAACCGCGCGGATTATCTGCAAATTCTATTAACTTTTCTTCTGCCCATGAATAATCATCTAATTCTAATAAACCCGCACCAGAAGCTCTAAAATAATTCAAAATTTCTTTTCTTAATTTAATTACTATTTTGGGTGCTGTTTCCAACTCATCGGCATCACTAGAACCATTTCCATTACCATTGGGTAAATATTTAGCTTGGCAAAATTCATCATATTCTTCAAACCATAAATCAAGTTGATATAAAACATCTTCTTCTAAAAGATTGATCGATTCTCGTAAATCATTAATTAGTAATTCATCAAAATTTTCATTTCTATCTTGAGAATAAGCTGATAACTTCCATTCAGATTCAGGTTTAGAAATATCTTGAATTAGTTTTTCAATCCCTTCAAAATTGCTTCGATGAAACCGACGAAATAAACCTTTTAAGGATTGAATTTGATGAGTATTTAAAGCTTCAATCCCCGTTTTAGATTCAGAATAAGTTTCTACAATTTCTTGAATATCTAAATGTAAAATAGGATTAGGAGAATTAGGATTTGATAAATCCCACCCTAATAATAAACGTCCATTACAAACTAATCCTAATTGATAACCTCGACTCCGAGCATAGTCAGATAACTGTTTTAGGGGTTCTGGTTTACTTAAATTATAAGCAGTATTTTTGTCTTCTACTAAAAAACATCGAATGTTACCTTGAGATAATTCAACTTGAAAATCAGGGCGTGTATTATCTTTACTCTCACGATTTGTTTGGTTTTTAGAAATATTCCCCAACTCAAAACCTAATGCTTGTATAAGTAAAGGTTCAATAATTTTGGAATCAACAATATTATCTTCATCATTTTGCTGAGGATTAGCAATATATTCTAGGTAAGTTTTCTCTTGATAAAAATTAGAACCTGTAAAAATTTCAAAAAATTTTACTTGGAATTGTTCAAACATAAAATCAAGAATATATAAATATTATTATCTCTAGTGATTATAACATAAACTTTACGCTCTACTCAACTAAAGTTTCTGGGGTTCCTGTGTTGGTACTTACGCACTCCATCGAAAGCACATAATTTAAGGGAATAGGATATATATACAATTATGAGCTATATATATCCCCCTAAATCTATCGAAAAGGACGGATATATCGTAAATATTTCAGGATTTCATATTAGGTTTGAGGTTGACTTAATCGCTGATAAACCGTGGCTAAACCCTTAGCATCTCCAACATTTCCAGGGAATAAAACCACAGGTAAATTAGGATAGAGGGGATGATTAGAAGCGGTTTTAACCATTGAACATCCTGCTAATACTTGACCCAATAATCGGGCTGTTTTTAATGATAATCCTTTACTCAAAACATCATTAGAAGTAATTCCACCTTTACTAATTAAAAATCCAATATCCGGCGGTAAACCTCTGACAATATCCATCAGTAAGTCTGAAACTTTACTCCCAAAGGCTAACCTAATTTCTACCGTATCAAATTGTAATTCTTGACGACTGGTATAAATAACCGGGGTTTGACCTGCATTATGAATAGCATAAATTTGGTCTAAAATTTGTTGTAATAATTCCTGTCTTTGAGTCTCACTTTCTTCTAATAAATGGGAAACATCTACCTCAATTCCGACTATTCCAGGTGCTTGTAATAGTTGTTCTAATTGTTGGGTAGATTTCTTAACATAGGAACCCATAATCACCACACCCGGTTTACCATTTCGGGTATATTTTGCCATTTCTTCGGCGGGAATCGGTTGCTTTCCTAAAGCAGCTAAAGAGGTTAAAATACTCGCCGCACTGCGGAACAAAAAGCGTTTTCCCTGACTAGCTGCGGTAATAATATCCGAGGCAAATTGATCAAAATCTCCTTGATTTTCCCCATCAACCACCACACATTGATTCCCGGTTAAATCCATTAACCGAGGTAAAGTTCCTACCCGCATATCCGATAACAAAAATTGTTCTACTTTTTCCGAAGGAATCAAACCTTTGGTTTTTTCGGTGACATAATCGGGTAAATAACTATGTTGATAAGCGAAAACAGAATCCTTAGCAAATTCGGTTAAATGAACCGGGGTTTCTACACCATCAATAATTAAATAATGAATACTATTGCGGGTAATTCTTCCGCCTTCAAAAAAAGCCGGAACTAGAAAATGGGCATCAAAGGGGCCAAGTTCATCCGCAATTACATCGGTTTCTACGGGATAGTGACCTCGCAGGGTAGAATCGGAACGACTGACCACCAGAAAGTCGGTGATGGACTCGGCGGCGAGGGCTAGTTTCAGATTTTGGGTGACTTCACGGGTGACGGCGGTGGCTTGGTCTGGGGTTAGGGCTCTGGTATTGGTTAGAATAAAGAAAATCGGAGATTGGTCAGCCAGTCCAGTTCGCAGGGTATCGACATCCCACTGGGTCAGAAGTAAGCAACTATGGACGGTTTGAGAACCTGTGGGGTCATCATCGAGAACAATAATTTTAGGTCGCATTGGAGTTCCTATAAAAATTTGTTAAGACTATGTTAAAAAAAGCCTAGCACTTAATAGGAATTTTGTTAATCCTGAAGTTGTTTTAACAGTTGATGAACTTCGGAGGCTATTTCAAAGGCTTGATACAGGAGTCTTCCTTGTTCTGTTGTCGGTTTTTCAGTTTGTAATACGGTTAAGGATGTGAAATTTAGATCAAAAAGTTCTGGATTTTTCTCGATAAATTTTTTATTTTTTTTTAAGATTCGTTCTATTTTTAATCCTCGGATTAATTCTATTCTAATTAATTTTAAAGCGTGAATAATAGCATCTTGATTATCTAATTTTGCTTGGGGATGTTCCGTTGCTTCGATTTGATGATAAATGTTTAAGGCTTTAACAATACTATTATAATTATCTACTTGATTCAATAGTTTAACACACTGAGGACGATTTAAGGTTAGCCAAATTTTAATCATATCCTCAAGAACTAATAAAATGATCAGGATTAAGTAAATTATAATGAAAATTAAGGCAAGTTCTGGAAAAATTAAACTCCAAATCCAATAACTAATTAATAATAATCCAGCAATGACTAAGGTTTTTAATCCTTCCCCAATAAGTTTTTTAGCTGTCCCTGGTCTATACAGCAAATTTTCGTTAATCCCACTCCAATGTTTCAGTTCTCCTGGGGTAATTTCTAATCCATCTAAATCAGTCATCAGTTATCAGTTATCAGTTAAAAAGTTTATAGACTTGTAGAGACTTGCCATGGCACGTCTCTACTGAATAACTGTTTTTACTGCTTTTCAATTTTTTTTATAGCACCTGGCATAAGTTTTTGTACTGAATTATTAGTATTTATCGCTTTTTGATAGGCCCATTCTGGACAAGCAGGCAGGTTCTTTTTACTTTCACTATAAGTAAAATTAAGCTGAGTTAAATCATCAAATTCTTCTTTAATAGAGCGGGGTTCTAATCGACATTTGAGAATAAAAGAGTCATATTGATCTGCCATTTGTTCATAAATCCTAGAAGCATTCAAATGATTATTAGCCCTACCATTAGGATCTAAAAAAGTCAATAAGGGGGCAAGAATTGCCACTAAAACCGCAATCACTACAGATAATAATTGATACTCTCCCCCTAAACTATTAATAGCTTGTACACTAGCAATGGCAGCTAAAATTGTACTGGGAATCCCGATATAAAGATGGGCGGTTGACCAACGAATTGAAACATCAATATGGGCTTGACTCAACACCCGACAAAGGATTTTTCGCTCAATAGCACGATCAGTTATATCTTTCTGAACAATATAAGGGATAGGCTTATTTAAACTATCCTCTGATCCAGTGGAGGGAGTCATGGGTTGATCAATACTATTATCAGGGCTACTGGATGAAGTCATGTTTTTTTATAGCGAGGAATAGGTAATGGGTAATGGGTAATGGGTAATGGGGAAAAAAGATTTTACCCTCTAGGTTTGAATATCCCTTGGGATGACGGAAAGATTGGTTGAGAAAGAACGATTCTATCAAATTAAGTTCAATTCTTGATCCGGGATTGCCACCCGCACCCAAACTATAAATGTCGTTCCAGGCGAAGTATTATCAGTACAAGCCCTATCCTCGGATACCCAAGCCGGATGGACAGGAGAGAAGACTTGAATTTCTCCTTGCATCTGTTGTACAAAGGCTTTAGCGATCGCTAACCCCAAACCCGTCCCCGGAATTTCAGAATTAACCTGAACACCGCGATAGTGACGTTCAAACAGATGCTCCAAATCTTCTGGGGGAATTCCTGGGCCAGTATCACTAATACCAATACCCACTTGAGAGTTTAGGGTTTTTCCTCCGACTGGGGAAGGAGAAGCCAGTTGAACTCGAATATAGAGTTTTCCCCCAGCAGGAGTATATTTTAAGGCATTATCGAGAAGATTACTCAGAACTTCCCGCAGAGCTTTAGCATTCCCTTTTATGGGGGGCAGGTTTTCAGGTATGTCAACTTCAAATTCCAATTGTCGTTCCTGGGCGATCGCCTCAGACGATACAATTAAAGGGGATAATACCTCCGACAATAATAGGGGTTCAAGTTGATCACAAGCAGGTAACAAGGGTAAGACTGAATTCGAGAATAGGGAAGTTTCGGCCGTGGATGTGGCAACTTCCACCGTTAGAGGCAAACTCAAGAAGCTTTGGGTCTGTTCTAAGGTTTGATCCGCCTGTGCTAATAATTCTTGAATCCGATCGCTCTCCCTTAAAATACTATTAGCAATAGGATAATTTTTATCTTCGGGTAATAGTCGCTTTAATAATAATTTACCAAAGGTACGAACAGCCGTTAAAGGGCTTTTAAGTTGATGGAATATATTATGCAGTGTATCGGCTTGCTGTCCTTGCAGTTGTTGTTGTCGGTCTATTTGTTGCTGGAACCATTGGGCGCGTTGATCTAAAATACAGCCAAGGGCTAAGGTATGGGCAATCGCTTGGAGTTGAGCATATTCCTCCGGGCTCCAGGGTCGGTCATTGCGTCCAGTCACCAAAAATCCCAAAACCACATCCTCTTGAATTAATGCTAAAACCTTTTGACTCCGTTGTTGCCAAGGAGCTTCTGCTTCCACTTCTGTTTCCGA
The DNA here is from genome assembly GCF_904830935.1 of Planktothrix agardhii. Taxonomy (NCBI): domain Bacteria; kingdom Bacillati; phylum Cyanobacteriota; class Cyanophyceae; order Oscillatoriales; family Microcoleaceae; genus Planktothrix; species Planktothrix agardhii. The sequence continues at coordinate 4,177,683 of NZ_LR882952.1, read as the reverse complement.
AAAATCATCCATTTCCACCGCAGGCATTAAGACTTTTGTTTTCCCGGTGACTTCCGTGGTTAATAGCATGGGTGAAATAGGGGTTAAGGTTTCGGGCAGACCCATCAAACCCGGAATATCCAAATCATCCGGGGATGTTTCAGGATAGGTGGCAATGGGAATCAATTTTTTATGTTCTTCATCTACCCACGCCTCAGCTAAATAGACTACACTCAAGGAAGCGCCCAAACTCGCGGTTAACGACAGTTGGGTGCGGCACAGTTGGACAAATTCAGCACTGGCTGTGAGCATGGAATTCAACAGGTAATTGGTAATTGGTAATGGGTAATAAAAAGGGTTTACCTCCCCTGCTCCCCCTGCCTCCCCTGCCTCCCGATCCCCTACTCCTGATCCCCTTCTTTATCAATTTGTGTCAATCTATTAAAATAGCTTGATATTTTGAACTAGAACAGATATAATTCCCTCGGATTTTGTAGCTATATTTACAACCCGCCTGCTTAAAAAGGAGGTCAACAAGTTGGCTAGAAGACGTAAGCGTAAAAGCCGTCGCAGACAAGAAGGACGTAGGATTTTAGAATGTGTGCCTCAATATAGCATTTCAAGTGGCGAAGATAAACCCGTAACGGCCGCTCGTAAGTTTATCCATGCTGAAGGAATTATTCCTCCGGCTTTGCTTCTTGTAAAACGAAATGAGCATACCACGGATCGATACTTCTGGGCTGAAAAGGGTCTATTTGGAGCCCAGTACGTTGAGGAGAATCACTTTTTATTCCCCAGTTTAAAACAGCTTGTGGAGAAGGCCACATTGGTTTCCTCTGCTTCCCCAGCTAAGGGGGTTTGAAATCGAGATGTTGTCTGCAACATCCCATCTTCTTAGTGAAAGGGTTTTATCAGAAAAATGGGTTTAAAACCTCGTCCTTCTAGGACGACTTTCCTTGAACGCATTAATTAACAAATCGAACAAAAAGTTTAACTTAGTGAACGAGGTTAAACTTAAGTCGCGGGAGGGCATTCCGAGACTTAAAACGGACGTGGAGACCGTGTAAGACTACCGCCAAGGTAGCAACAGTCTGCGAAGCGTCAACCCCATTCAGCGACCATCCTGAAAAGGTGGCGTGGTGAGTAATCCCCTTCCGTTTACGGCGGGGTGGATGTCAAATCCAGAACTTTTCTTGAGCCGTGACACCTGATGAGAGCCATGATTAACATGAGCTTCACTCCTTAACTCTGATAAGGCAGGCGCGAGGGAAAAAAATTAGTCAGTTGATTCCGGGTGCTGGTTGGGATGAATTTCTCTTTATTCTTACTGGCAAGGTGGAATTACTCCCAACCCCAGTGCCACGAATCAAAATTGTTCTAATTTTGGCAATTATATCCTGAATAAAGATTCAAGACCGTTGGCATCCTTGTCGTGTTTGCGGTTTTGAACCTGATGGTAACTAAAATTATTCGCAGGGTTTTAGGTTAAGGGCTTGTTTGAGCGTCGCCAGTTCGTCTCGGTGGGCAGTTACGGTAATCAAACTTTGAGTTTGTTCACCCTGATCAATGACGGCATCTAGCTTGAGATAGACCTGTTCTGGACGCCCGGAGCCTTTCCAATAGAACCAACCGGCCAGGGGCGAAAGTAACACCAGTCCCCAAAACAGTTTGCCTAGGTTGGGCATAGCCATAGATAGGACTAACCCCAAACATAACAGTCCCACGGCGGTTAATAGGGTGAGGAAGATAGCTAAAAACCAACTGGGACGGACTAACCCCTCAAAGGTGATTTGATTGGCTTCCCGATTTAACGCCGTAATCCGATAGGCTCGGGAGGCAAAATGCTGCTGGATTTGTGTGAGCAAGGAGTCTGCTTCCTGTTCGGCAATCAGTTTTTCCTGTTCTATCCGATCTTTAGTTGAAGCTCGAACAAAAAAGAATAAGCCAATAACCATTAACAGAGTCAACACAAAAGTAGAAGGGATTACGGGAGTCATAGGAAATGAAGTCAGTCTAGTTTTAAAGGTTATTCATTGATTTGTAGTTTACCTTGGCTAGAAGTGTATTCGTACCAAAGTCCGGCTAATTCTTGGGCTTGGGGTTGATGTTCCGGCAGAATTTGATACATCCGGCGAGGTCGTCCCCGACCTTCAACCTTTTGCCAGTATCCCGTAATTGTTCCTTGTTTTTCCAAAAACTTGAGGGCGCTGTAAAGAACCGTATCGGATAATCTATAGTTAGAATATTCCTGCTCCAGTTGTTCAATTAGTTCAGTTCCATAGGAGTCCCTTTGGAGAAATACAGATAAAATATAGCAAACCGCCAGTTCTTTATTAAGATAGATAGGTGGCGGTTCTTGGAAAAATTGATAGATTTGTTCAAAGGTCATAGAATTTTCCCTTTTGCTTGAATAATCGGCAGTTATCCCGTCGAACTATTTTCTATATTATTGCTTTTGCTGTTCTATTCCTAGACAACAATCTTCTACAGAAGCCCGATTTCTCATCGCTTCCACTAAACCCAAATAAGCCACTTTGTGAGTTTCAATTAATGTTTTAGCCTGTAATATTGCCCAACGCTCCTTAATTTTAGCTTCACTTAAAGGGCGTTGTAGCTGAGTCCAAATTGCTATAATTTTATTTCGATCTTCCCGTCCTCCTTCGGCTTTTTTAAATATTAAAGTTTCTGCGGCAATTCCCGCCATCCAAACTGCACAATAACGATCTAAAACCTGAGCAGAAATCTGACCCTGTTGCAATTGTTCCCATAAAAGTTGATCAGCAAACTGCACCCCCCCTTGAGCTTTAAATCCTTGTTTAAAGGCTTCCCAGCCATTTAAGGCATATCCCTGAATAGGAATTTCCATCAAATAGGCTACCAAAAAATGTCCCGCTTCATGGTGTAAAATTCGCTCCTGAGTTGATGCGGAAGTTCCTGCTAACCCATCTATTAATAAACTCGCCCCCTGACCTTGAAACTGAAAAACATCTAAAGTGGCAACCCCCAATAAAAAAAAAGTAATCCCCGCCGGAATCAAGGGCGAAATATTTAATACCGGACTTAATAACACCGATAGAGTCATACAGAAAACACTAATGGCAATTAGATTTAAACTGGTAGTTCTCATCAATTTTCCTTCCGGTTTCTGGCTTTGTAAAAAGTTTCCAAACTATCGCGATCGCCCACAAAACGCCAATGCCAAGGTTCATAACTCACTCCTTGGGGATTGTCTTTAGGAAAGGATAACTCAAAACTATGAAAAGCGGCATGATCTTTTAACCATTGAAACGCCGGGGTTTCTTCAAAACTGACATTCAAATCCGTAGAGGGTCTGCCCCCATCTCCAATATCAATGGCATAACCCGTATGATGTTCACTATAACCCGGAGGAGCACTGACCTCTGCCCGTTTAGTTGCCATTTGTCCCCGTTGGGCTTTGATTTCAAAAAAGATCGTTTCCTGGTCTTTAACACTGCGAAAGGTTGAAATCGGAACTAAACTGACCCCACTAGCTCTGGCATCCTGTTCCATTTCTTGATAGGCTTTGGCGGCAGCTTTGCGTAACCGATGCCCCCCATCGGCCGTAATACTTTTTAACTCTGATTCCGGGGCTTCTTGATAGGGGAGATGACCCAATAAAGTCTCGGGAAGGGTCGGAGTTGGGGTTGGGGTTGGGGAACTCGTTGGCGGGGGAGTTGAAGACAAAGACGCAGAAGGTGAGGGCGTAACCACAGAAATTGGGGTTTGGGCTACGGGAATATCAGACCGAGGAGCCAGAATTCCAAATTGATAATTCATAACTAAGGCGGTACAGAAGGCTACCACGGCTAACCCTAGCATTTTCCAGAATAGCCCCGGCTTCCCAGAGGAGCCAGAGGAAACCACCGGAAGCGAGGGAATATCTCGTATCGCCTCTGGAATATCTTCTGTTACGCCATCGGCTAAGGTTTGGGCCTGTTTCGGCAGACTAGAATTCTTCAACGGTTTGACTCCTGACATCCATGAAAGTCTCGATTTTATTAGATAATCCCCTATTTAGTCATCCATCACAAGCACTTGTCTGTCAACAGCCAAGGGTCAACACTTTAACTTAATCTTTATGTCTAATTCTATAAGTCAACTTTTAACGCTTTATCAATGGCTGGTTGGGGGCATTTTAATCGGATGGATTTTGGGTCGAAAATTACCCGAAATTGTTCCCTATTATTTAGGTAAAATTTTATATTGGGGTGTGGTTCCGATTGCCATTATTGCCTTTTTAAGAAAAGCTGATTTATCGGGTTCAATTTGGATTGCTCCCTTAGTGGCTTGGGCTGCTATTTTCCTCGGTGCGGGGTTAGCTGGGATAGGGTTATACTGGCAAAGCCGCACTCCACAATGGGATATTTTACCCCAATCTCTCCCCGGTCAAGGGAGTTTTTTATTGGCGGCTATGGTGGGAAATACGGGATATATTGGTTTCCCTGTAAGTTTAGCATTAGTCGGCCCGAAATATTTTGGTTGGGCTATATTTTATGATGGCTTGGGAACGGTGATTGGAGCCTATGGGTTGGGGGTGGCTTTAGCTGCTAGGTTTGGTATGGGAAGACAAGATCCTTGGCAATTAGTTGGGGTGTCATTAACTAATCCGGCTTTAATTAGTATGGTAATTGGTTTAATGGTGCGGAATATTCCTTTACCAAATCCGATGGAACAGGGTTTACGCGGCATTGCTTGGGGAAGTGTAGCCTTAACTTTAGTGTTAATGGGAATGCGTTTAAGTCAGCTTAATTCTTGGCATCATTTCCGACCTGCTTCTGTGAGTTTAGCGATTAAAATGTTAATTGTGCCTTTAGTTTTAGGTTATGGATTAACACTATTAGGATTAAAAGGATCTCCTTTATTAGTTTTGGTCTTACAAATGGCAACTCCTCCGGCTTTTGCAACTTTGGTATTAGCCGAAGCCTTTAATTTAGATCGAGAATTAGCCGTTACTAATTTAGCAATGGGTTCTACGCTATTATTATTAACTTTACCTCTATGGTTGTTTTTATTTGGCTCATAAAACTCTGTCACGATTTATTAAGAATCAACTCGGCCAAGCAGTAAATAACCCAGTTGACGTTTTTTTATTATATGCTAAAATTACATTTTTAGCAAATCAGACCCTTAAACCATAGGCACTTTAAAGATAAGACAATGACACCTATTGAATTTTTCTCGCCCATCTTCTCTGTGGCTAATTTACCCCCGGTTTTAAGTCAATTAGATGCTTTACCATCTATCTCCTCTAACTGGCTATTTCTCTTGGTTGTAGTCATTCTAGTTTTACTGGTTTATTTTTTAAATAAAAATCAAGTAAAAGCGGTTCAAAATATCTCTGAACAAGCCCTACAAATTCAAGGCAAAGTTATAGATCAGGTTCAAGAACAGACGACAGAAATGGCTGCTGTCGCTCAAGAAAAAATTAATCTAATTCTTGAGGAATATCAAAAATTTCTCCCTTATGCAGAACAATTAGGATTGAAAGTAGATAGTTTTAGTATTGAAGCCGGAGTCTTGCCACAAATTAAAACTTCTTTGCGGGGATCAATTGATAATATCAAAAATGAGATGATTGAGCAGATTAAGTCAGAAAACAATAATAATAAACTCCTCGTAGCTGTTCTCAATGCTATTTTATTAGCAAAAAAATGTAATGATAAACTTGAAAGCGTTTATATTTCGCTCTTTAAAGATATCATTATTGATATCAAATTAGGGATTCCTCCTGCTATTTCCGTTCGGTTTCAATAGAGGGTAGATCCCTTAACTCCTCCCAATATCTCGCTTACCAGTAAGTCACTATCCCCTAATTTGTTGGACTTCATCTTCGTTGGTTCGAGTTTCTGGGATTATACTATTACTACTATTTCGGAGGGCGATAGGAACGTTCTGCTGTCCAATGGCGGTCGGAAGATTGATAAATTCTCATATTTTCTAAACCCACAGATTCTATAAAATTAATAATTTCATCTAAAGTATAAGCCGCATTTAAGGAATCTCTAAATAATTTTTTCTGATGTTCATTACAATCTCGTGCATATTGTTCAACTAAACTATTAAGTTCTGTTTCAGAACTCGGACGAGTTAAATCCCTCAGAAATATTCCCCCTTGAGGTTTTAATAATCGCTGAATCTCTTGAAAAAATAGCAGAGGATTGGTTAAATGGTGAACAATACTATTAGAAATCACCATATCAAAGGTAGCATCGGGATAGGGTAACTGCTTGGAGTCGATTTGTTCTAATTTAATTTGCTGCTCTAACCCTGCTTGTTCAACATTTTGATTCCCGATGAATAGCATATTTGCCGATAAATCAATTCCGGTAATTTGCCATTGCGATCGCCTTTGAGCAATTAAAATCGGAATTCGGGCTGTCCCGGTTCCCGCATCTAATATTAATCCGGTTTCTGGCCCTAATTCTATCGCTAATTCTGTAAATTCTTGATTCACTTGGGTAAAATCCATGGCATCATATTCCCTGGCTTCTTCCCAATTATCCATGACTTCCGGTTCTGGTATGCGTTCCATAACTGTTATTCAGATAAATGTACTCTGGCTGCTTCTATGCCTATTTTGTAGGAGTAGTTTCGTTTCCAAACCCCAGATCAAATCAGGTTTGGAAACGGTTGTTAAATCGCTGTTGACTTTCGGGTTAATTCCGCTTGATTGATAATAGAATTAACTGTCGATTGAAAAGCGATCGCACCCCCTCTAAATCAAAAGAGATTTGAGTTAAAATTTCCCCAACGGTTAAAGGAGATTCGGAATTTTGATCACAGGCTTTGAGAAACTCAAATTCCGCATCGGATAAACTCACAATTTGATAATTATAGTCAAATAAATTTTGACTCGGCCAGCCATTCATACAAGGACTACGTTCAGGAATAGCAGCTAATAATTCCTGATCATTTGACCATTTATTCAGGGGTAAGGGGGAACGTCCCAGGAAAAATTCATAATGACTGATTTCAGGATCAAGGAGTTCAACTAAACGATAGCGCTGGCGATCGCTCAATTGATTTGCCCGTTCTAGCAACTCCGGTGAGTTCCCAATTAAGCGTTCTAAATTCCAATAATTAGGATTAGAAAAACCAATAAATTCCAACCCCGAAGCATCAATTAACTCAAATAAATTATCAATATTGTAGTCAATTTCTTGAGGATGAACATACATATCTGCAAAACATTCGTCTCGCTGATTTTCCAATCCCCAACGTTTAGATTCATAAGTAACTAGGCGATTTTTTTCCGGTAGAGCTTCAAAAATCTGACGACCAATTTTCACCCCGTCCTGATAATCTCCCCGTTTTTCTGCTTGTAAAAGGGCGATCGCTTTTTGCATTAACTGAATTTCCCAGCGTCCCAATTCAGCATAGACAAAAATGTGCATTAACCCCCCAGGAGCTAACTTTAATGCTAAGGTTTGAATCCCTCGAATTGGATCGGGTAAATGGTGTAAAACCCCAACACAGTTAATAAAATCAAACTGTCCCTCCAACTGTCCTACATCATAAAGACTTAAACGGCCAAATTCCGGGGCGGGGGTTCCGGGGGTAGAAATTCCAGACCGACGACAGCGTTCTATTGCTGTTTGAATCGCCCCTTCACTCAGGTCAATCCCAAGAACCGAGGCTTCTGGGTTAAGTTGAATTAAATACTCCGTACTCGAACCCGTACCACAACCTGCATCTAAAATACGGATATCAAGATTTTGGGGCTTCTGACCCGTACAAAAACTATAGGCTACTGGCCAAGACCAGCGCCAGTTATATCCAGGGGGCGGTTCATCCAGTAGGGGGTCAGGGGGAAAGGGATAGGTGTCATAAAGTCGTTTAACCGCAGAACTCACTTCTTCCATTGTTGTAATCCATTAAAAAATATAGTTTCATCCGCAAGGTTAGCACGGGAGGTCAAGTTAAACGGAAATAAAATAACCTCGAAGTTGTTGAGGGGAAATATCATAAACTGTTCCGAGAACTTGATTTGACCCCACAACACGAATTACTGTGTCAGAGGAGGAACTGGTTGAAGGTTCCAAGATTAAATTTGCTTCGGTCAAGCCTTGGGTTAAACCAATTTTATCAATACCGGGTTCAAAATCCATGATAGAATCTGCTAAAAGTTCATCCGAACCAGAGGTTACTAAGGAAAGAATAAATAGATCCGATCCTGTTCCTCCGGTTAAATAATCAGTTCCTAAATCTCCCGTTAAGGTATCATTTCCGGCTTCTCCATATAGATAATCATAATCCTGACCTCCAGCTAAAAAATCATTCCCTAATCCACCCCAAATAATATCAAATCCTAAATTTCCATAGAGGGTATCATTACCTTCATCTCCATAGAGATCATCAGAACCTTTTCCCCCAAAAATATTATCATCTCCCTCTAAACCTTTAATTGTATCATCCCCTTGATATCCATAGAGAAAATCGTTATTAATTGTGCCAATAATATTATCATTTCCATTATAGGGAAAAGGATTAATAATTTGATTAATCCAATCTGCATAAACCGAAACTCGGATATCGGAAGCATATTCCCCAAAGCTCTCATCTAATTTATTGGTAACATCAATACCCGACATCGCTGGGGTAAAACCCGTGGAGGTTAGACTAGCAATTTTGCCATCAATAAAACCTGGGCCTCCCGAATCTCCAGGACTAATATTAATTTCTTCGGCTCCCAATCCTAAATCATTAATCCCAAATTCTTTTCCAAAGGCATCATTTTGGGCTAAACCATTATCAAAATCATAAACTAATTGTTTGCCAGGTTGATTATTATAATGGTAAGGAGTGCTATTAAATAACTCCCCCAAAGCATCATAACGATTTTTTCCTATACGCTTAGTTGGAACCGGATCAGAATAGCTATTTTGTCCTGAATTACCCGTCGCAGGAACACCATAACCTACTTTTTGCATCACTTGACCCACCTCATCAAACCTGGTATAAATCTCATAGCGATTTGCCTCTTGGGGTGCGGGTTTAGCCAGTTCTAAAATAGCAATATCATTGTTAAAATTAAAATCATGATTCCAATCGGGATAAATATAAATTTGAGAAACCGGAATTGCTATTTGACCCGATGGTAAGTTAAAATAAACGGTATATTCTGAGGGGGAAGAATAATCTGGTTGCCCCAATTTATCGGTGACACAATGGGCGGCGGTTAAAATATGATTACCCGTAATTAATAATGAGCCTGTACAACTTCTACCATGAATATCTTGAATCTTAACAACACCATCTAAACCCGTCCCGGGTTGTACAATATAATCTGGATTATAAGGATCGGAAGTGGGAACAGCAATTCGAGGTTGAGGCGCAATTACAGAAAAATAAGTTGACATTTTGCTTTACTTAAATCAGGACAGTCTGGGTGGGTTTAGTCTGAGTATTCAGAATAAAATAGATCAATTTTTGATTTTATATTAACATAAGGAAAAACGATTCAATTTCCACCAACCCTCTATGGCAGCAAACATTGAAATTTACACTTGGAGAACCTGTCCCTTCTGTATCCGAGCTAAAGGATTGCTGAAAAGCAAAGGCGTAGACTTCACCGAATATAGCATTGATGGGGATGAAGTAGCACGAGATCAAATGGCACGACGGGCTAATGGTCACCGTTCAGTTCCCCAAATTTTTATTGATGATCAATATATTGGGGGATGTGATGATCTTCATGCCTTAGATAGTCAAGGGAAACTTAATCCTTTACTGGGTTAATTCTAGTCTCAATCCTGGCAAAATAAAACACTCCTAATTTATTCTCGGTCGGTTTTAAATGCCAGGATTTATTATACCATATTTTGTTTGATTTGTTAACTGTTAATTGTAAATAAAGATGAAATTTGCTTTCATTATTGACCCCATCGAAAAATTAAATCCAAGTCATGATAGCAGTGTTGCTTTAATGGAAGCAGCGCAACTTTTAGGACATGAAGTTTGGGTGACACAAGCTCACCAATTAAATGTAATTGACGGTCAAACCTGGGCACTTTTAACCCCGGTTAATCTGACTCCTATTATTAGAGATCAGGATAGATGGAGAGTTGAGGAACCCTGGTTTTCGGTGGGTCAATCAATACTTCAACCCTTGGAAAATATGGATTCGGTGTTCATGCGAACTGACCCACCAGTCACGATTCCCTATCTGTATGCTACCTATCTTTTAGACTATATTAATCCCGAAAAAACTTTAGTAGTTAATTCTCCTCACGGGTTAAGAACAGCGAACGAAAAAATGTACGCCCTGCAATTTAAAGATTGCATTCCAACAACCATTGTTAGCCGCGATAAACAGGTAATTAGGGAGTTTGTTGAACGTCAAGGAGCGGCGGTTTTAAAACCTTTAGGTGGAAAAGCAGGAGAGGGCATTTTATTTTTGGAAGGGAGCGATCGCAATCTTAATTCTCTAATTGAAATTAGCACTCAACAGGGTATATATCCGGTGATGATTCAGACCTTTTTACCAGAAGCAAAAGACGGAGATAAACGAATTATTGTGTTAAATGGTGAACCGATTGGAGCGGTTAATCGGATTCCTACGGGTCAGGAATTTAGAGGAAATATGGCTGTGGGTGGACGGGTTGCTAAAACCGAAATTACGGATCGAGAACGGGAGATTTGTCAAAAATTAGCATCTAAATTAGTTGCTGATGGTTTATATTTTGTGGGAATTGATATTATTGGAGGTTATTTAACAGAAGTTAATGTTACCAGTCCAACGGGGATTCGAGAAATTGATTTATTGGATGGGGTTTATTTAGGAAAACAGGTGATAGAATGGGTAGAAAATAAAATCACGAACCGCTTTTAATCTGAGTTAATTTATAACTATATTCTTAGGAGTATTTCTGTATTATTTCTCCAAGAAATTACTCGCCCGGATCGATAAACTTTAGCAATAAAAGGAGGATGATTATTTAAAGCAAATTTTGTCATTTTGGGTAAGGTTTTTACAAAAGTTAAAGCGATCGCATCTCCCGACAAATTTGTTGAAGCTAAAACAAATACCCTCACATTTGCTTGAGCAATACTCAAAAGTTGAGAGGTGCGATAACCAATTTTTTCATCTTTGGTTAAAAAAACCCACTGGCGATTTCCCACTTCTATTAACCATTCCTCTTTATGTTAGAATTATCTCAATATTTTTAATTTAAGGTAGACAAAAATTGCATTTAACGCGGGTCTAAAACTTTTTTCATCAGGAGAAACCATGACAACCGACAAAAAAATTGGCATCGCCATAATTGGAACAGGATTTGGTAAAAAAGTTCATATTCCTGCCTTTCAAGACCATCCTAAAACCCAAGTAGTTGCGGTTTATCATCGAGATTTAGACAAAGCCAAAGCGATCGCCTCCAGCCATAATATTCCCCATGCTTGTAATAGTATTGAGGAGATTTGTGCTTTACCTGAAGTTCAAGGAGTTGCCATTTCCACCCCGCCTTTTTTGCATTTTGATATGGCTAAAATCGCCCTAAATGCCGGGAAACATCTATTATTAGAAAAACCCACAAACTTAACAGTTCAAGAAGCAAAATATCTCTATCACCTCGCCCAATCTAAAGGCTGTATTACTAGCCTAGATTTTGAATTTCGGTTTATTCCAGCTTGGCAACATTTATCTCAACTATTAGCAGAAAATTATGTAGGTCAAAAAAGATTAATCAAAATTGATTGGTTAGTTTCTAGCCGTGCCGATGAAACTCGTCCCTGGAATTGGTATGCTCAAAAAGACAAAGGAGGCGGGGTATTAGGGGCAATTGGCTCCCATAGTTTTGATTATATTTCTTGGTTATTTGGTTCCATTAAACGCCTCTGTGGACAACTGAATACTTCTATTTCCTTGCGTCCAGACCCGGAAGCTGGAGGAGAATTAAAAGTTGTTGATGCTGATGATATTTGTACCCTAATTTTAGAACTGAATGATGGCACTCCCTGTCAAGTTTGTTTAAGTTCTGTTACTTACCAAGGACGGGGACATTGGCTAGAAATTTATGGCAGTGAAGGCACATTAATTTTAGGTAGTGATAATCAACAGGATTATGTGCATGGATTTCGATTATGGGGAAGCCAAAAGGGGCAACCTTTAACCGAAATTCCTATCCCCAAAGTATTAGAATTTACCCGAATTTATCCCGATGGCCGGATTGCTCCTTTGCTACGAGTGATTGACCAATGGATAACCGGAATTGAACAGGGAACAAGTTTAACACCTTCGCTTAAAGAAGGGGTTTATTCCCAACTTTTAATGGATTTAACCCAGGAATCCAATGCAACTGGAACTTGGGTAAATGTACCGGATTTTGAATCCTTTTTGGTGAATGAATAGAACAGATATAGTTACCCGTATCGAGGTTGTCAGATTTGATGGTGTGAATAGACGATTATTGTGGTATGATGGTCTTGTAAGTTCTACAGTGCCAGTTCGCTCACCGTCGATAGGTACAAAACAACACTCGAAAAGTACCAGTAGTCATCAATACTGTTTTCCTTCCATTTCGTTTAATCTAAACGAACTCCCATCAAAATTAAAATCATCCCAGAGAGTCATCTACTAAAACAACGCTAAAATCACCTGATAAGGTCAATAGCGTGCTAAGATTCTCGCGGTTTGAGTGTCAAGTATTATTAAGGTTAATCCCCTGGAGGTTACTATCATGAAAACCTTGCTTCCTAATGTCTTACTGTTCAAATATTTCCGTAATGGTACGACTAATTCCTATGCCATGATGGGTCTAGGTTATGTACTTAGTATATTTTTAATTTTATTTACTTTTTTTTGTGTGGCGGCTTCCCAATCTCCGCGTACTTCTGTTAAGTCTGTTAAGTCTATTCAATTTGTTAAATCTATTTAGACTTACCCTATAATAAAAAACTGTGTTGATTTCAATTAGAAAAAAGATCCATGAATATTCGCATTGGTAATGGTTATGATATTCATAAATTAGTCCCCGGACGGGCATTAATTTTAGGTGGGATTAAAATTGATCATGAATTCGGACTATTAGGACATAGTGATGCGGATGTCTTAACCCATGCCATTATGGATGCGATGTTAGGGGCGTTAAGTTTAGGAGATATTGGGCATTATTTCCCCCCAACCGATGAAAAATGGGCGGGGGCGGATAGTTTAGTCCTGTTAAAACAGGTGAATCAACTAATATTAGATCGAGGTTGGAAAATCGGAAATATTGATTCTGTAATTGTCGCAGAACGTCCGAAATTAAAACCCCATATTAGCGCAATCTGCGATCGCCTTGCCACCACCTTAAACCTAAATTCCGATCAAATTGGTGTCAAAGCCACCACCAATGAAAAATTAGGCCCGGTGGGTCGAGAAGAAGGAATTGCGGCTTATGCAGTAGCCTTATTAGAAAAAGTGAATTAAAATTCCTGGGAATAGTTATATCGTGGGAATTTCAATGACAAACAAAGAAATACTAATTCGTAAAAAAACCCGGTTTCTTTGGTTGGGTGCGTAAGTCCTGTTAAAGTTTAAAGTCAGCCAGAAAACTGAAATTCTCGGAATTTTCTAACCCCTCTGTAGAGACTAGCCATGCTTAGTCTCTACCGGGGAAAATTGACCCCCTAAAAATTAGATTTATGTTGGATTAAACTCATAAATTCCTGGCGAGTTTTAGGATCTTCTGAGAATGCACCGCGCATCGCACTTGTCACTGTCCAAGATCCAGGTTTTTGTACACCACGCATCACCATACACATATGAGTTGCTTCAATTACAACGGCAACTCCTTGGGGTTTTAATAGTCCTTGAAGTGCATCAGCAATTTGTGCTGTCAACCGTTCTTGAACTTGTAAACGTCGTCCATACATTTCGCAAATTCTGGCAATTTTAGACAAACCAATTACTTTGCCATTAGGAATGTAAGCAACATGGGCACGACCGATAATTGGCAAGATATGATGTTCGCAAGAACTGAAAATGTCAATATCCCGAACTAATACCATTTCGTCAGTATTTTCGGTGAATACTGCCCCATTTAGAAGTTCATCTAAAGATTGATTATAGCCTTGAGTTAAGAACTTCAACGCTTTCACAACTCGCTTAGGCGTATCCAGTAATCCTTCCCGATCGGGGTTTTCTCCTAAACCTAGTAATAACGTTCTTACAGCTTGGATCATTTCAGCTTCAGAAACTACTGGTTCTCCTTGAGTTTTGACAGAAATGCTAGAGTCTATCAGTGGAAATTTAAGTTCTGAAGTCATGGTTGTTTCCGTGAAAGTAGTTCGGGTGTGTTTGTTTTTTGGAGATTACTTTTTAAGCAACACATTCAGCAATTTGTTGCTGTAATTTTGCCAAATCTAAGTTACGACCGATGAAGACTATCTGATTACTGGGGGATTTACCCCAATCGTCACCATCTAAGCTAAATCGTTTTCCACTGAGTTGAAATAAATGTCGTAAATCGCTTTCGGCAAACCAGAGAATGCCTTTAGCTCGAAATACATCGTTAGGCAACTTCTCCGTTAAAAACTCTTGGAATTTATTAATGGAAAAAGGGCGATCGCTTTGGAAAGAAAACGAAATAAATCCATCATTTTCTAAGTGTTTGGAGTGATGATGTTCATGCTTGTGATCATGTTCGTGATCATGTTCGTGATCATGTTCGTGGTCATGTTTGTGGTCATGTTTATCCTCATTCAACCTGTTAATGTAAAGATCTATTTCTGCTAATCCTAACCCCAAAATTAACGGCAAAGGAACTTCACCATGTTGAGAGTGCAGAATCCTCGCCCCATCTTTGACTGTGCGAATATAATCTTCTAATTCTTTGACTTTTTCTGGGGTGGCCAAATCAGTTTTGTTGAGCAGAATAATATCGCCAAATACTATTTGTTTAAAAGCGGCTTCACTGTCGAAATGTTCGGGAGTAAAGGTTTCAGCATCAATAACTGTGAGAACAGAATCTAAGTTAGTCAAATCCCGCAACTCCGTACCGACAAATGTTAAAATAATCGGTAGCGGATCGGCAACTCCAGTGGTTTCAATCACCATATAATCAATGCGGTCTTCTCGCTCTAAGACTCTGTAAACTGCATCAAGCAATCCATCATTAATTGTGCAGCAAATACAGCCGTTACTCAATTCTACCATGTCGTCGTCGGTAGAAATAAGTAATTGGGAATCAATGTTAATATCCCCAAACTCATTAACTAAAACTGCAATTTTTAAGTCTTGCTTATTTTTGAGAATTTGATTGAGCAAGGTAGTTTTGCCACTGCCAAGAAAGCCTGTAATTATAGTTACGGGCATTCCTCTTTTGGGAATATTTAATACAAAATCTGGGGTTTCTACATTGAGATTGGCCATGGTTCCTCATTGGTTAATTTTACAGGACTTACGCACCCAACCAAAGAAACCGGGTTTTTTACGAAAATACTTCGTTGTGACCCACATATTCTCTAAAAAACCCGGTTTCTCGGGCCCCATGTGTAAGTCCTATTGTAGAGGTGTTGCTGTCAAAGCAATGGTCGATCGCACCCCATAACTCAAAGACAGCTGCGATAAAGACAATCACATCTGATTGAATATGATAATCATTCTCATTATGCCCTAAAATTACCCTGAAGCGCAAGTCCTAGCCCACAAAAATTTTTACTTACAGGACTTATGGGCGATCGCCGATCAACAAATCCTCGTGGAACTAATAGCGATCGCAAATAAAATTCCATCAAATAATTTCAATTAAAAGGCTAATCCAATAATTGAAAGCCCTTTTTTGCTCCATAATGCACTGTCTTAAATTGAACGCGATCGCACTCAGGATTATATAAAGTGTAGGTTGCAACTCCGGGTTTGCGACCAACATTACCAACTCCAATAACTTGACGTGCCGTGACAGTAACAGTTTGAGGAGAGTTTTGAGAATCGAGAGTTTGCACAGTATTATTAATCGAACCCCCTTGTAATTGATACTGGAAAGTTAAACCAGATCGACCACAAAACAAGTTATTTACATCAGCGCGAATTAGGCGATCTAGCATCACAAAAGCCGGGGTTTCTGGAGTTAATTTATCCGCCGCACCAGCCGTACTACCATGAATTAACAAGCAGTCAAGTTCGTGAAAACCAAAATTCAAAGACCTCAGCCATTCTACAGATTTGCGTGAGACAGAATCCCAAAGTAACTTAACTGTATTTTGATCATATTGCTCAATTAACTCAGTCGGTTCGCTAGTAGCACCAATAGCGTGTAAAATGAAGCATTGTTCCTCCCACCATCCCGTACAAACTTGAGGTAATAATTCACCTTGACGCGGTTTTTGTAAACGCTCTACTAATTTATCGCAGTCGGGATTAATCCCAACTAAGTCACCAAGAATATACAGTTCTTCGACCCTAACTCGTTGCCGCTTAATATCATCAAGTACAGCTTCGTAAGCTTTCAGATTTCCTTCAATTCCGCTTAAAATTGCCCACATTTCGATTTGCTTTTTGGTGAAATTTGTAGTATTATTAGGGTGCGTTAGTACCAAAACGCAAGTTTATAGCAAGAAACTTAAGTCTGACGCACCCTACAAGTCTAGCCATTAGCCATTAGCCATTAGCCATTAGCCATTAGCCATTAGCCATTAGCCATTAGCCATTAGCCATTAGCCATTAGCCATTAGCCATTAGCCATTAGCCATTACCTATTACCTATTACCTATTAGCCATTACCTATTACCTATTAGCCATTACCTATTACCTATTACCCATTACCTATCTTGCACAAACATGAGTAGGATCGTCGGCTCTTTCTGCAAATTCTAAACCCCTGGCTAAACGCCATGCAAAGATAGGCGGTAAACCTTTTTCGATAATCGCAGCACAGGTTTTTTGATAATCATATTCAACCTCTCTTAATGTCACATTTTGTGTATCTTCATCGTAAATAACGTAAGTAGCATTTGGTCTTCCATGTCGGGGTTCTCCAACCGAACCGACATTAACAATCTTTAAAACAGGCGCATTAAAACTCAAAACATTATCTATTTTTCCGTCAGCATCGGTTACTTTTACCTGCAATTGACCGCTATCTAAAGTGCGGACATAAGGCACATGAGTGTGACCGCAAAATAGTACATCAGCACCAGTAGATAAGACTCTTTCTAAGGCGATGAAAGCATCTAATTCGGGCAATAAATACTCATGGGCTGTATGGGGGCTACCATGAACAAAACAAAGGTTATTTTTCTTTAAACTATGGGGCAATTGTGCTAAATATTCCCGCGTTTCTGGGTAGATATTCTGGTTAGTCCATTCGTGAGCTAATTGGCCCCGTTTTTCTGCTAACACTGAGGGATAACTACATTCACAGGAGTTTAAGCCTTCGACAATATCTTCATCCCAACATCCCGCACAAGTGGGAATATCTAAGGAGCGAATTTGCTCAACAACTGCGTGAGGATGGGGGCCATAACCAACTAAATCTCCCAGACAAAATATGCTATCAGCTTTCTGTTGGTCAATATCTGTCAAAACTGCATTCAAGGCTTCATAGTTACCATGAATGCAAGACATAACTGCAATTTTCATGTTGTTTCTTCCTCTGCTGATAATGACATTGAATCTTTAACTTGTTGCTGGTAATATAAGATTACTGCTTCTGACAAACAGGAGTCTTCTAAAGTTTGCAGCAATGAGGTTTCATCTAAGTTTTCGCCGATAATTTCGATCCCGCTGAAGCGTTGGGGTTTGCCTTCTAGCCAGAGGGGTAGATTCAATTCTTCATATTTGGTTTCTGCAAGTTCGGCAACGAAATCTAAGCAAAAAGAGCGCCCATCAGCGATGTCAAAAATGCCTTTGGCTCTGTGAATTTTGCCATAGGCTCCTTCGGTCATTTCTTGATACCAAAAAACATCGAGACTTCCGGGGTCAATGACATTTCCTTGCAGGGGTAATCGCCAAATTGATAGTTGTTCCCATTGCTGATTGATTGATACTCCCTCGACAGTTTCATCGGCCCAATTTTGCCACTCGCTGTCTTTTGTATTCGGCGGTACTATGCAGACGCGGCGACTGGGAAAAGCCTCTAACAAGCTGTTGAGGGCATCAAGTTGCAGGTAATACCCCAATTCAATGTAGGCTACGCCACCATTTATTAAGTGTTTGGTGAGTAGGGATTTTTGGGCGTCACTTAGGGTTTTCACTTGGGGAAATTCAGCAGAGATGCAGGTTTGGTCTATGGGGACTGATCCTGTTCCGGGGCTGAAATATAATACTGGCAAGGATTCTGTCGCTATTTGCTGTCGAATCCAGGTGGTTTTGCCGACTCCGGCCCGGCCTGCTACGGCCATGATTACAGGTTGATTCATAGAATATAATGATAATCATTATCGTGCATAAATTACCAAAATTTTCTATACAGGACTTACGCACCCAACCAAAGAAACCGGGTTTTTTTACGAAAATACTGCGTTGTTACCCACTTATGTTCTAAAAAACCCGGTTTCTCGAGCCCCATGCGTAAGTCCTACTATAGAAGTCACCCGTTATAGCAGGGGACAGGAGGTGGATGCGATTTTAGGCATACTAAGCTTTTAAACAGAATGATTTAAGATTGCTATAGAAATTAGCTAGTTTTTGTAACATGATTCCATTCAAAAGACATTGGTTCCAAAAGACTTTATTCATCCTCTTAGCCCTGGTTATGAGTGCCTGTAGTACCGCTCAATCCCAAATTCCGTCTCGGTTGGTGGTCGCCACGCCCAGCGGCCCAGCCACCTTTAATCCGCCCTTGAGTCAATCGGCCTATACCGTCTTTGGTTATTTGTATGACCCGTTAATTCAGGACGACCCCGTAACCGGAGAATTAATGCCGAAATCGGGGTTAGCCGAATCTTGGCAGATTTCTGATGATAAACAAAAAATTATTATTACTTTAAAAGACGGGTTGAAGTGGTCAGATGGAAAACCCTTAACCGTTGACGATATTATTTTTACCTATAACGATATTTATTTAAACGATAAAATTCCCAGCAGTTTTAAAGATATTTTACGAGTAGGAAAAAGTCGCAGCTTTCCCACGGTAAAAAAATTAGATAATCGTCGGGTGGAGTTTGCCGTTGCTGAACCCTTTGCACCTTTTTTACAATATGTAGCCGGATTAAGTATTTTACCCGCCCATATTTTAAAAGATTCAATTACCGAAACCGATAGTGAGGGAAACCCCAAATTTTTAACTACTTGGGGAACCGATACCAACCCCCAAGATATTGTCGGAAATGGTCAATATCGGATCAAAAGTTATACTCCTTATCAACGGGTAATTTTAGAAAGAAATCCCTATTATTGGCGAAAAGACGAACAGGGAAATCCCCAACCCTATATTGAAGAAATTGTCTGGCAAATTATTGAAAGTACCGATACTCAATTATTGGATTTTCGTTCCGGTTCCTTAGATACTTTAACCATACAAACGGAAACATTTCCCTTATTAAAACCCGAAGAAAAACGAGGGAAATATACTATTTATAATTCTGGCCCCGATATGGGAACCGTGTTCATGTCATTGAATATGAATCGGGGAAAAAATGCTCAAGGGAAACCCTTTGTTGATCCAATTAAGTCTAAATGGTTTAATAATAAAGCCTTCCGACAGGCGGTTTATTATGCCATTAATCGGGAGGTGATGAAAAATAATCTATATTTAGGATTAGGAGAACTGCAACATTCTCCCATTCCAGTCCAAAGCCCCTTTTATTTATCCCCAGAAGAAGGATTAAAAACCTATACACACAATCCTGAAAAAGCCAGAAAAATGCTAATTGATGCGGGATTTAAGTATAATGATCAAGGACAATTACTCGATAGTGACGGTAATATTGTTCGCTTTACCCTCTTAACCAGTGCCGGGAAAAAAATTCGGGAACAAATGGCTACCCAAATTAACCAAGATCTGGGTAAAATTGGAATTGAAGTTGATTTATTATTTCTCAGCTTTAATACCTTAGTCGAACGTCTTTCTAGTTCTCGCAATTGGGATGCCTATTTAGGAGGATTCAGTGGAGGAGGAATTGAACCTCACGGGGGTTATAATATTTGGTCAGTGCAGGGAAGATTACACACATTTAATCAGGGGCCCCAACCCGGAGAAACAGGGATTACCGATTGGCAAGTTTCCGATTGGGAAAAACAAGTAGATGATTTATTTGTGAAAGCTTCCCAAGAATTTGATCCGAAAAAACGGAAAGAACTCTATGGAAAGGCGCAGAAAATTATTTCCGAAGAACTGCCCCTATTATATATGGTAAATCCCCTCGCCTTTGAAGCCATCCGAGATCGGGTTGAAGGCGTTGAATACACACCATTAGGGGGAGGATTTTGGAATTTGTATGAACTCAAAATTGCTGAATAATCTGTTTAAATTCTGATGAATCCTGAAGCATTACAACAGTTACTTGAATCCGTTGCATCCGGTGAAATTACCCCGACTGATGCCTTAGATAAAATCAAATACTTTGATTTTGAACCCGTCGGAGATTTTGCCCGCATTGACCATCATCGAAAATTAAGAACCGGATTTCCCGAAGTAATTTGGGGATTAAATAAAACCCCGGAACAAATTATTAAGATTATCGAGGTAATGCGTCAGCGAAATCCGGTGGTGATAGCAACTCGAATTGAACCCCATGTTTATCAACAATTACAAGCCCAAATCCCCGATTTAAGATATTACGAAATCGCTAAAATTTGTGCTATTCACCCGGATGAAATTCCCCGATCTAATTCTACAGGAATAATCACGATTTTAACCGCCGGAACCGCCGATTTACCCGTCGCCGAAGAAGCTGCCATCACCGCTACCTTATCTGGTTTTGAGGTAAAACGGTTATCGGATGTAGGAGTTGCCGGAATTCATCGGTTACTAAGTAATTGGCCGATGATTGCCGATGCGGATGTGTTAATTGCCGTCGCTGGAATGGAAGGAGCCTTACCGACTGTAGTTGGAGGATTAGCCGATTGTCCGGTGATTGCAGTTCCCACCAGCGTCGGTTATGGAGCCAATTTTAACGGGTTAGCCCCCTTATTAACCATGTTGAATTCCTGCGCCACCGGGGTAGGAGTGGTGAATATTGATAATGGGTTTGGGGCGGCAATTTTAGCCTGTCAAATTTTAAGATTAGGAGAACGCTTAAAACGCAAAATTGAGCCTTAACCAAGGGTTCCCTATTAAGTAGTTACACAAAATAAATTACCTAGTTGAGAGAGGGAACACCGGAACAGCCCCCCCAAACCCCCGTGTACGGGGGGCTAGGGGGGAGGGAACAGGGTGGAAGATGTGTAATTAATTTTGTTTAGGTACTTATTACCCAAAACCCAAAACCCAAAACCCAAAACCTATTACCTATTACCTATTCCCCATTCCCCATTACCTATTACCTATTACCCATTACCAATCGGTTTTTGTAAAAACAAACGTCGAGGCTGCCCTAATAATGTGCAATTCCAACCCGAATCAATCTCAATTAATCTATAACCCATTTTATAATATAAACCTCGGGCTTGATGATTATTTTCTAAGACATGAAGATAAATATTAGAAAATCCCCAATGTTGGGCTGTTTGTTCACAACTTGCGAGTAATTTTTGGGCAATTCCTAGCTTGCGATATTGGGGATGAACGGCTAAATTAGAAATATACAAATAGCGAGAGGTTAAAGATAATTGCCAAGGATAACGCGATCGCAAACCGATTTCTATGGTTCCTAAAATCGAAGGTTGAGACGACCTGACCCCTGAAACCACAGCTACTAAACACAAATATTGATCTGTATTTGCCAATAAACGATAACGGGAATCCTCATAAATTCCTAACCGTAAAATCGGATAAATCCAGCCCAAAAGTCCCTCCTGGGAATGAAAACTCTCGGCCAAAACATCCGTTAATCCCGTTAAGTCCTCAGAGGTTGCTGGCCGAATTTGTAAACTAGAAAAATCCACAGAACTCCCTTTTTGTAGCGAATTTTCCTGTTCGGGCAGGTTTTTTGAACCCATGCCATTTCCGTAACCCCAGAAAAATGTGTTAGATCTCGAAGTGGAAAACAATTGATTCACAGTTTATCAATAGTGCAATATTAATTCCGATCCCCCTTTTTTGGGTAATCGTGACAGTTTTATACTTTCTGAAAGAATACGGGAATTCCGCGCCCAGAAGTATAGGGGTACAATAAATATTGTGCATCAATACCCTGATTGTGGTTTAACCCGTATTAGATAGGGGCTCCGAGTTAACATCCAATTGGTGAATTCTACAGATCATTGCCCCCTACATCCCTTGCAGCAGGAGTCCGGTGCATGAGTTCCCAGAAAAAATCTAAGCCGACGATCTTGGTTGTCGATGACGAACCCGATAACCTAGATTTGCTGTATCGCACCTTTCATCGGGAATACCGGGTGTTGCGAGCAGATGGTGGGCCAGAGGCGCTAAAGATTTTAGCGTCCGAGACTGACGTGGCGGTGATTATTTCCGACCAAAGAATGCCGCAAATGAGCGGGACGGAATTTCTGAGTTTAACCGCGGCCCAATATCCCGATATTATTAGAATTATCCTCACCGGTTATACCGACGTCGAGGATTTAGTCGAAGCAATTAACTCCGGTAAAGTTTTTAAATACGTTACCAAACCTTGGGATGCGGAAGAACTCAAAGCCATCGTTAAACAGGCCTTAGAAACCCATGGGGTTCTCAAATCCCGTACCGAAGAATTACGACGCGCCCTCCAACAAGAATCCCTCCTCTACGCCGTTACCAATACCATTCGCTCCGCCCCCAACTATCGGGAAATGCTGCAACGGATCGTGGAAACCGTTGGCCAAATGTTTGAAGCCCGCTATTGCCTGCTGCGGCCGTTTCAAGACGGGCAAATGGTGGATGAATGGTTTATGTATCAGTCGGGACGGCTAGATGCCACAGAAACCCCCGATAGTCAAAAGCCTTCCAAGAATTTATTACAATTATTAGTCTGGGAAACCACAGACGTCGAAGTGATTCAGGATGCAGTTAGGGATGAACGGATTTTATCGGTAACAGAACGTCAACAGGCCTACGATCAAACTCAAATTCGGTCAAGTTTAGTCGTCCCCCTATTCTACAAACTGGACTTAATGGCCGTTTTAGCCCTGCATCACTGCCAAGAACCCCATATCTGGCTTGACCACGAAGTGCAGTTAGTGATTACGGTTTCTGACCAAGCGGCTCTCGCCCTTTCCCAAGCTCGGGCCTATGAACAGGTGCGGGAACTGGCGAAACGGGAGGCCCTAGTTAATACCATTACATCGGCCATTCGTTCGAGTCTCGATCCGCGCACAATTTTCGGCGCCATTACCCAACAATTGGGAGAAGCCCTACAGGTGGATGGCTGTGCCTTATCCCTCTGGACAAGGGATGATGAATATGTTCAGTGTGTGGGGTTGTATGATGTAACTCGACAGGCTTCGATGGTTAGTGATGAATGGTCATCGGAAGCGTCTACTCCCGCCCCTAAGCTCTCCCCAGAAACCCTACCTCAGTCGGCCGTTCCGATTCGAGAAAATCCAGTATTACAAAAACTTTTACGCACCCGCCAACCCGTTGTTATTGATAACTTAGATCTGCAACCGGAATGTAAGATTGCTGAATTACCCCTACGTTCTGCTTCTAAAGCCCTAATGTTAGTTCCTTTGCAGTCAGAAGGTCAGATTATTGGTAGTATTTCCCTGCGACAAAATAATCGGATTCGTAAATGGCAGGAGTCGGAAATTAATTTAGTCCAAGTAGTGGCCGTACAAGCTGCTCTGGCGGTACAACAGGCTCGTTTATATCAAAAAACTCGACAACAGGCGCAACGATTGTTAGAAGCCGACCGGGTGAAAACGGAATTTTTCCAGAATATTTCCCATGAGTTTCGTACTCCTTTAACTTTAATGATTGGGCCGTTAGAATCGGCGATTAATCAACAGCAGGATTTACCCCAGGAACAGGCAAAAATAGCTTTAAGAAATTCCCGACGACTATTGAGGTTAGTCAATCAATTATTGGATTTACAACGATTTGATGCTGGACGAATGCAGCCAAGTTTTCGTCCCTGTGATTTGATTGCTTTTTGTCATAGTACCGTTGAGTCTTTTCAACTCTATTGTCAAAAGAAAGAAATTTACCTGGAAACTAATTTAAACCATTGTCCGTTGTTGTATTTGGATTTAGAACGGTTTGATAAAATTATCTATAATTTATTGTCTAATGCCATGAAGTTTACTCCCGCCGGAGGGACAATTACTCTCAGGGTGGAACCGATGGGAAATCATTGTCGTTTGCAGGTTACGGATACTGGAATTGGGATTAAACCGGAACAAATTCCCTATTTATTTGAACGGTTTAGACAAGCGGAAGGCTCGGCTAATCGTTCCTATGAAGGTTCGGGTTTAGGGTTGGCTTTAGTTAAGGAATTAGTCGAACTGCACAAAGGCCAAATTTCCGTAGAATCCGTGTATGGGAGAGGCACAACTTTTACGGTTTGGTTACAACAGGGAACTTCCCATTTACCAGGGGAACAAATATTAGAAATTCAGGCTGAATTAAATTCAAGTCGGGCATCGGTGGAGTTTGCCGATATTGATGTGGATGTAACCGATGGAGATGATTTTGATGGGGAAGAAACCCGTCAGGAGAATATGATTTTACCTGAAAATGGTTCCCTGACTAATTTAGTTTTAGTGGTGGATGATAACCCGGATTTACGCCGTTATGTCTCCAAAATTCTGCGTCAATCGGGTTATAATGTGGTAGTAGCTTGTAACGGGGTGGAAGGGTTTGAAATTGCCCAAAAATATCACCCAGAAGTGATTATTACGGATTTAATGATGCCTTTAGTCTCAGGGTTAGATTTAATTCGGTTAATTCGGAATAACCCGCAATTGAAGGGAACCCCGATGATTTTATTAACGGCTAAAGCCGATGAAGATACCCGTTTAGAAGGGGTGGAACGGGGGGCAGATGCCTATTTATCAAAACCCTTTAATGATCGGGAATTGTTGGCAGAAGTTAGAAACTTACAGTCTTTAAAAGAGAATGAGAGGCGTATATTTGAGTTAAATAGATATTTAACAGAGTCAGTATTGAAGCGATTTTTACCCGAAACCATGGTTAAAAAAGCCGCAACCGGGGAGTTATCTTTGGATATGAGTCCCGAACCTCGGTTAATTACGATTTTATTTAGTGATATTGTCGGATTTACCCAAATGTCGAATCAGTTACAATCCCAGGGAATTGCAGTGGTTTTAAATGAGTATTTAGCAGAGATGACCCGGGTGATTTTTGCTAATGGGGGGACGGTGGATAAGTTTGTCGGGGATGCGGTGATGGCTTTATATGGCGCCCCGGAGGAGTTATCGGCCGAAAAACAGGTAAAACAGGCGGTGAATTCAGCGAGGCAAATGTTGCGATCGCTTGATAAGTTAAATCAACACTGGCGAGAACAGGGCATTGTCGGGGAAAATGGGGTTGTCCCCGTGCGTTTCCGGTGCGGAATTCATATTGGGACGGCGGTTGTCGGGATGTTCGGATCTCAAGATCGTTCCGATTATACCGCCATTGGCCCGGCGGTGAATATGGCGGCCAGGTTACAGGAGGTTGCCCATCCCAATAGTATTTTAGTCTCTACGGAAGTGGCTAACTATCTCCCTCGGGGGGAAATTATCAGCCAAGAATTCCATAAATTAAAAGGCATTGGGGACGAAGTATTAACCCTGATGGTCAGTCCCGAACTCCCCCTTAATTAACCGTAGTGAGTCCTTTAGGACTCTAATACAAGCTATCCTATTACAAAAACTGGGTTGTTGCCCGTTTTACGGTGGGGTGGATGTCAATCTGGATTTTCTGTGCTTTTCTCCGGTGGAGGAGGAGGAGCTTTTAACTCGGATTTAAGTGAAGTAGATGGTTTGGGGGTTGGGGTTGGGGACGGTTGGGGTGAGGTTTCCTCAGTCTCCTCGTCTTTAGGAGATTCAGTTTTAAGTTCTGGAGGAGGAGATTCAGCCATGAATAATCCCCTTTGTTTAACCCGACGAATTAATAAATTAGCCACTAATGCGGTAGCTCGGTTATCACTTTCTAAGTTAAATTCTGAATCATCGGTATCTATTTCTACATAACGAGATACCACTTCCATGATTTCTTTTCGCATGGCTTCCACCATTTCCGCCGATAGATCAGCCCGGTCATGGGCTAAGACCAACTTCAAGCGTTGTTTAGCTTCCTCTCGACTGGTTTGATGATTTCGAGGAAAAAGTCTTTCTATGAGTTCATTAATTTTCATGGGGGTTTGGAGGATAAATACAGAAGCAGTCAGATCAACAATTTCAAGATATACTTTTAGCGAACTTTAGATGAAAGCAAACGACGCAGTTTAGCGAAAAACCCTTCTGGACGGGGGTTAAGGTCAAGGAATGCGACTTTTTCCCCTTCAATTCGACGCACCACATTCGTAAACGCTTGCGCCGCTTGGGAAGGATTTTCTGCTAATACTAAAGGTTCTCCTTTATTGGTGGAAACAATCACATTTTCATCATCGGGAACCACCCCAATTAAAGGAATTGCTAGAATCTCTTCCACATCCTGTACCGACATCATATCGTTGGCTTCCACCATTAAAGGCTTAATCCGATTAATTAATAACCGAATTTTTTTAACCGAATTTGCCTCTAATAAACCAATCACTCGATCCGCATCTCTAACGGCTGAAACTTCGGGAGTGGTGACAATAATTGCTTCTTTTGCCGGGGCGATCGCATTTTGAAATCCCTGTTCAATTCCCGCCGGACAATCAATGATAATATAATCATATTTGCCTTCCAACATCGCTACTAATTGCTTCATTTGATCGGGGGTAACAGCCTCTTTCATCCGATTTTGAGCCGCAGGTAATAACACTAAACGGGATTCTCGTTTATCTTTCACTAAGGCTTGTTCCAGGCGACATTCCCCCGATAAAACCTCCATTGCTGTATAAACAATCCGATTTTCTAAACCCAAGAGTAAGTCTAAATTTCTCAGACCAAAATCCGCATCAATTACCACAACACTGTGGCCCCGTTTTGCCAAACTCATACCCACATTAGCGGTACAAGTAGTTTTTCCCACCCCTCCTTTTCCAGAGGTAATCACAATAACACGACTCATATTTTAAAAATTTGTATTCAGCAATAATCGATCCGGTGTTCAGAATAACCTATTTTATTGACACCTGGCGCATCACCCATCACCCATTACCCATTTATATCCAGGGTCAACACTCTAGCCTTGGCCACTTCCTTCGCCGGACTAATCCGAATCCCGGTGGTATTGATATAGGCGACTTCCGGGTAAAAATGTTCTGGGGTGATTTCTGGCCCCCGCGCCACCTGATCCGCAATCCGAATTAACTTAGGTTCCATTTGCAAAGCCATAATTAAACTATTGGGATTTCCTTTAGCCCCGGCGTGGGCATTTCCCCGCAACCGTCCCCAAATAATAATATCGCCATCGGCAATCACCGAACTACCCGGGTTCACATCCCCGACAATTACAATGGTTCCTGGGTGACGAATATCCACACCAGAGCGCACGGTCATTTTCAAATATAACGGTTCTGCTAAGGGGGCTGTAGTCGTCTCTAACACTGGTTGAGCCAAGGTTTCCCGTTCCACATCCTGATCGACGCTATAGCCCGCCATAGCTGCTGCTACTGCGGTTTGACGGCGACTGGTTTTAACCCGTTTCAGTTGCAGTTGAACTTCCGTTAGCGCCTCAGCAATATCTTGGAGTTGACGCCCATCTAATAACCGATTTTCTGCCATTAGATAAACTTCCGTATAATCTTGTTCTGCGTGTTCACCCCCGTTGAGGCGATGTTTTAACTGTTGCCAGAGTTCTGTCCAGGTATTATTAAGGTTGGCATTGGTCTCGATATCTTCACGGTTGTTTTCCGGTGGTAAAAATAACAATAATCGTCCGGCTTCGGTTTTAAACCGAACTTGTAAATTAGGATCAATCTCAGGTGAAATTACAGGAGATTCGGATTTAGTTATGATCGATTCAGAGATTGGAGTATCCAAAGACATATTAGAAGGGAATAGGGATCACGGATTTAAGAGGATTTCACGGATTTCACGGATTTTAATCTGTGTTAATCTGCGTAATCCTTTAATTATTGTAAGCGATCAGGGACAATCCCTAACCCCCCAGTAGAAACGTTACAGGCAAAGTCTCTACTGGGGAAAATGCTAAAATATATAATTTTAATTCCCAACAGAATTAAATTTCCTTAATTTTTTTTTGAAGATTAATTTTTTTCCATAATTCCTGTTTAATTCGGTTCATAATTGAAGTTTCATCTAAGGTTTCTAAAATATTTTGAACCACAGCTTTTGGCCCTTCTTCTCCCCAGGATGCACCATTGGCTAAATAGGCTTTTGTTACCTGTCCAATCGCATAACCAGAAACCCCGGCGATCGCAGCTTGGGGAATAGCAACAGATAGATAGGGAATTAATGATAATCCCCCGGTAGCTGTGGCCGTTAATCCTAATATACTTTTTAAAGAACTTAAACCAAAATTTGCGACTAATTCACTAGCAGTAATTCCTCCCATACTTAGGGCAATTTTTTGTAATAATTCTACCGCCCCCTGTTGAGTCATGGAAATTCCATAAAGTTTAGATAAGGTCAATATTAAGGCCACATCGATTACCGCCCCACTGAATAAATCAATCATCATCATTGGGTTTAAGGCGATCGCAATTGATTTAGTCATCACCCCATTCCAAATTACTCGATTAGCACTTGCTTCTCGAATTTCCATTTTTCGCCGGACTAATTTTTCATTCACATCCCCGGCATATAACATCGTATTTAAGGCGACTAATGATTTCCCTTCCCGATCCAAAATCTCTAAAATTTTTAACTTTAATTCCTCAATTTGAGGTTCTCCTCGAGTAATTTCGGCGATTAAAGTTCCATCGGGACGACGAATAGCTTTAGCGATTAAAGGAGAAGCCGCCGCCATCACAATTTCATCGGGAGACAACAATTCTTTGACTCTTTCATCTCTAATTTTTTCATAAATTGCCTGTCGATCAGCTTCGGGATATTGATCAATTTTATTAAATACTAATAACATCGGTTTTCCCGCTTCTCGTAATTGCGAAAGCGCATCATATTCAACTTGGGTAATATCTCCAGCAATAACAAATAATAATAAATCAACTTGTTGCGCTACCTGACGAGCAATTTTTTCGCGGGTTTCCCCATCTACCTCGTCAATTCCTGGGGTATCAATCAGTTCAATTTGACAAATTCTATAGGAAACCGTAGGAATATTAGATATTTGGTTATCGGTCATTTCCCAGGGCTGAATTTGAGTGGTTTGGGTAACACCATGAATTGGGCCAGAAATAAATACTTCTTGACCTAATAAAGCATTTAATACCGAAGATTTTCCCCTTCCAACCATTCCAAATACCGCAATTTGTACACAGGTACGGTCTAATTTATCCATCATTCTTTGCAAACCCCCAATATCAGGTTCTAAACCTTCTCTTTCCGTGGGAGTTAAGTCAAGATGGTCTACAATATCGCGGAGGGCGTCTTGAGCATGACGTAAATTTAATTCCGCTTGTAGGTCAGTGAAACTGAGTAGGGTTGTATTAAGTTCGTCATCCAAAGTCATAAAAACCTCGTTTTGTTAAGTACCTAAACAAAATTAATTGCATATTCTTGACCTAAATTTCCAAGCACTTTTTTCAGGATTTGCTAGTTATGTAATTAAATTGAGAGATAAATTTGAGAACCTTGGCTAGTTTTATTAACTTCAATTCTAGCTTGAAAAGCTTCTTTTAAACTAGGAATATGGGTGACAGTCAAAATACAAGCAAAATCAGAAGCGATCGCATTAATAGCCGCAATTAAACGATCGCAACCTTCAGCGTCTTGAGTTCCAAATCCCTCATCAATAATTAACATTTGTAGAGAAGTTCCCGCCCGTTGTGCTAATAGTTTTGCTAAGGCTAACCGAATGGCAAAATTAATTCTAAAGGCTTCCCCTCCAGAATAGGTTTCATAGGAGCGAGTTCCCCGCGCATCTGCGATTAGAATTTCTAAGGTTTCAATCATTTTAGGAGCATTTTTTGAGGATTTACTACCCCGTCCGCTAGTACGTTGGGTAACAAATTGAACATGGAGTTGATTTGAGGATAATCGAGATAAAATTTGATTGGTTTCTGCTTCTAATTGGGGTAAAACATTCTCAATCATTAGGGCTTGAATTCCATTTTTACCAAAGGCTTTTGCTAATTCATCGTAAACTCGATATTGACGGCGGGTGGTATCTAATTGGGTTTTAATTTCGATTTGTTGAGCGTTTAAATTATCTAATTGAGTTTGTTGTTGTTGTAAACTGCCAAATTGTCCTAAATAATGATCTAATTTTAGTCGTTGTTGTTGAATTAATTGCTCTAATTGTTTTAATGATTCTGTCGGGTCGGGAGTTTCTTTTAATTGTTCTTGTAATAGTTCAATTTGTCCTTGGATTGCTTGTAGGTTTTTTACCCGTTCTTGGGTGATGGTTTCTAACTCTTGAAGGCGTTTTTGCAGGATAGGATATTGTTGTTTGGCTTGGTTTAATTGTTCGGTTCTAGTTAACCAAATTTGAGCTTGACGCAATTCTGTACGGATGCGATTATGCTCCTCAACATTATAACCCATTTGGTTAATTTTTTGCTCTAAAATTATAATTTTTTGTTGAATTTTAGAGTTGTTTTTTTCTTCAGTTAAACTTTGGGTTAAGGATTGAATTTTGGTTTCTAATTCTGGTTTTTGAGTATTAATTTTGGTTAATTTGTCTTGAGCATCTCGAATTTGACTATATTTAATTTCCGCCCAACGCCACCGTTTTTCCTCATTCCTAGCTAACGCATGGCTTTGTTCATTATAATTGAGTTGGCTTAATTTATGCTCTAGATCCTGTAATTCTGCATATAAATCCGTTGCATAATTACCCGTATCTAAAATATTTTGAACGGCTTTTTCTTCTAAAATTAATTGTTGTAATTGCTGTTCATCTTGATCTAATCCTTCTAACTGAGCTTGAATTTTTCCTCGGTGTTCTCGCAATTCTTCATAGGGTAATAAATCCTCTTGAATTTGTCGATATTCTTCCTGTAAAATCTTAATTTCTCGATCCGCAACTACTAACTGTTCATGGATCATCCAAATTTCATTTCTGAATTCCTGTTGTTGATTTTGCTGTTTAGAAATAACTAAATTCCAGTGATGTTCGTCTAGGGGGCGATCGCAAAGAGGACAAGGGGGAAACTGCGATCGCAATAACGGTAATTCGGCGGTTTCTGTTTCCTCGGATTCCGATTTTGATAATAGTTTGATCTTCTGATCTAGTTCGACTAATTTTTCTTCATAATCCCGTTTAACCGTATTCAAACGGTCAATAAAATTATGGCGCTCCTGTCCTTTTTCTCGAACTCGTATTTGATAAACTTTTTTCTTATCCAGTTCAATAATTTTATTAACAATAGTTTGTGATTGTTGTTCTAATTGGGGGCGATGATGTTTGATAGTACGTTGCAATTTTCCGACGGAGGTTTTTAATTCGTCTAACCGTGCTTGTTGACGAGATTGAGCCCGATCTAATTCCGTTTGTAAGCGTTGACGCTGTTGTAAAATGGGAGTAACTTCTAATTGTAATTGATCAAACTGAGTCAAACGATTACGAGCGGTTTGTAACTGTTCTAATCCCGCTTCAATATCAGTTTTTTGGCTTAAAATTTGTAAGTAATCTTGTTCCTGTTGGGTTAACGCTTCTAAACGAGCTTGTAGACTTTGAATTTGCTGTTGTAAGGTGTTTAGATGTTGGCGTTGTTGTTCTTGTAATTGTTGGCGTTGTTGTTGGGAATCTTGATAGATTTTAAATTGAACCGATAGGGTTTCTTCGGTGGTTTGTAGGGTGATAAAATTATTATATCCGGTTTGAATTTCCGTTTCTTGTTTTAATACTGCTTCTAATTCTTGACGTTGCTGTTGAGTAGTAACTAATTCCTGTTGTAATCTGCGATAGTCTTGAGCAAAGGTTTGATGCTGTTGTTGTTGTCCTGTTAATAACTTTTCCCAAGATTGACGATGATGTTGTTGGGCTTGTAGTTGTTGATATTGATCTCGATCTTGGGCTTGTTTTTCCTGAATCTGATCAATGGTATTTTGTAGTTGAATAATATCCTGTTCCAGTTGACCTTTTTGGTCGATTTGGACTTGATTACTGGTTAAGGTTTGTTCTAAAATTTCCGCTTGGGATTTATAACTTTTGGCTAAGTCTTTGGCTTTATCTGATAAGCCATCATATTGATCTAATTTTAATAAATTAGCCAGAATTTCTTTACGTTCGGCGGGACGTTTGATCATAAATTCATCGGCTTTTCCCTGACGCAAATAGGCGGAATTAGTAAAGGTATCATAATCTAGTTTTAAGTAGTCTATAATTTTCTGTTGAGTGGGGGCTATTCCCTTTTCTGTAAGGGTGCGAAACTTAATTTGATCTAAATCTTCAATTTCTTGTAAAACGGTGGTTGCTACTTGAAATTCTAAGGTTCCCGATTGACCACGGCGGCGGTTACGAATCACCCGATATAAGTTTCCCTGACTAATAAATATAAAATCGACCTGGGTTTCTAATTCTCCCATATAGATAATATCATCCTTCGATTCTGCCCGACTTTCCCCCCAAATTGCCCAAGCCATTGCTTCTAATAAAGATGACTTTCCTGACCCGTTGGAACCGCAAATACAAGCGGTATGTAATCCACTAAAATCTAGGGTCGCTTCTCGATAACTCAGGAAATTTTTTAGGGTCAGTTTTTGGGGAATCATAGGTTTTCAAAACTGGAAATAGGGAATTTTTGGGAGGTTGCTGTATTGTTCAATCTTATTTTAACGCAATTTGTGTTATTGGGACTACAACAAAAGTATATAATCAGTACCATGAACCTACAACGTCTATGATTAATAATATTCTAGCAAAACTCAAAATACAGAAATACAGTTAGAATTAGATTTTCAGGATGATTAATTTATGACATTTAGCAAAGCTCATCCCTATCTTTCACCGGAAGAATACTTAGAAGTCGAAAAGAATAGCCCGATTAAACATGAATATATCCAGGGACAAATTTATGAAATGGCTGGGGCGAGTGATGCTCACGTCACCATTACCGCTAACTTACTGGCTATGCTAAGAAATCATATTCGTGGAACTGGGTGTCGTGTTTATGTTGCAGATATGAAAGCCCGGATTGAAACTTTAAATATTTTCTACTATCCAGATATCATTGTAACTTGCGACTCCCGCGATACCAATTTTGAATACTTTAAATGCTATCCTTGCTTAATTATTGAAGTGCTTTCATCCTCGACGGAAGCCTTTGATAGAGGGGATAAATTTATCGACTATCAAGAATTAGAAACCTTACAAGAATATGTATTAATTAGTCAAAACCGCCAGCGTGTTGATTGTTTTCGAGGGAATGCAGAGGGGAGATGGGAGCTTTATAGTTATCGAGGAAATCAAGAACTAGAGTTAACCAGTGTTAATTTCTCTTGTTCTCTGACTGCTGTTTACGAAGATATTTCCCAATTCCCAATTCCCAATTCGTAATTAATTTCTAATATCTTGAGCCATTAAATAGATTGTAGTCCATTCCTGTTGAATTTGGGTGAGTTTTAAGTTTAGGGTTTCAGCAATAGTTTCTAAAGTTTCTCCGGCTTTTAATCGTTCAATAATTTGACGTTGGTTATCGTTTAAACTTTGCCAAAATTGTTCCCATTGTTCGGAATTTAATCCTAAACGATGTTCGGATAAAGAGGTTCCTAACCAACTGGTAACTAATTCTGGATTCTGTTTTAAGGTAAAGTTTTTAATTGCATGATAACTAACTTTTTCTCGGAGTCGATAGATTTGTTTAATCGGTAAATTTAACTTTTGAGCGATCGCTTCTTGGGATAATCCTTGTAAATACAGTCGCAACCATTCCGCCGCCTTTGAATCTACATTTTTAATTAAATAGTCTTCAAATTCTGCTTGTACTTTTAACCTTTGGTTTTGTTGGGTTTGAAAATATTGGTCGTCTTCGTATTGAGAAATGGCTTGATTATCTAATAAACTAATAGTGTCATCTGTCTCATCGGATAGAATTTCATCGGATAATTGTTTAATCCATTCTCCGGCGGGAACTTGGGTTAATCCGCCCCGTTGAGAACGACGTAAATAATTAACAAATCTATAAACTAATAGGGGTTGATTCCGAATTGGACGGAGACAATATTCTTCTAATGTTGTGAATAGTAAAGCATTACTTAATTGGCGATCGTTTGTACATTGAGAAATCCATTGAATTTGTTGTTGTAAATAGCGATCGCTATTCAACATTTCCTGTACCACTTCTTGTAAAACATCCACCACTTGACGCTGGCGATCGCGACTGGTTGACACCCAAAGACGAACCTTTTGGCGTAGGATCATTAAACTCCCTAATCGCTGCATTAAATTTCGATAGGCTTTTTCGGGAGGCGTATCTAAATAGCGCTGTTGTAGAATTTGATAGCGAAAGTTTAACCCTAATTTGATTCGTTCCTGTTGGTTAGTAGGGAGGGAATCTAAGCTGGTAAAATGCTCTCCCAGTAACCAATTAATGATACTTTCTCGTTTGTCTTGACTGGAGTTAGGGTAATCGTTTTCCAGTTGGAAACGCCACTGATTTGTCCAAGATTCTGCTAGGGTCATTTAAGGTTTTAAGGGGTCAAAAAATCTTCAATTGCTAAGGGTTTTACTATTTTATCCTAAATCTGGAAATCCGGTGAGCTATCTGTAAGTTCATTAGATTTTAGGGGATAGCTGTCTTGAAGTTTATTATGAATCACTTCAACTATCGGAACGGGGATCGGGTAATCCTCCTGAGAATTTGAACTCAGGGTTTTAAGTTATAGATAATGGAGATGATACGACTAAATTATCACGATGAATTACCGTATCTGCTCCGTCATAACCCAAAATTTCAGGGATTTTATCCGAATGTAAACCTTTTATTTTTTGCAATTCTCCCTGACTATAATTCACTAATCCCCTAGCAATTTCCTGTCCATCTAAATTACAAATTTGGACAGAATCCTGAAGATTAAATTCACCTTCAACTTGAGTAATTCCCGCCGCCAATAGAGATTTTCCTCCGTGAGAAATTGCTCGAATTGCCCCGGCATCTAAATATATTTTTCCCGTAGGAACTAATACATTTGCAATCCAATGTTTTCGAGCATTAACGGGTCTATTCTGGGGTTCAAATTGCGTGCCAATGAGTTCCGTCCCTTGCAGAATTTTTTCTAAATTTTGGGGGAATTTCCCCTCTGTTATCACTGTTCTCACCCCTGACCCCGTGGCAATTCTGGCGGCTTCAATTTTAGTAATCATCCCTCCGGTTCCCCAACCACTGCGAGAATCTCCCGTTTTAACTTGGAATTGTTCTAATTGTTCCATATTAGTCACTAAACTAATCGGTTGAGCATCGGGATTCTCACGGGGATCGGCCGAATATAATCGATCTACATCGGTTAATAAAAATAACCAATCCGCTTCCACTAAACTAGCAACTAAAGCCGAAAGCGTATCATTATCCCCGAATTTTAGTTCATCGACAGAAACAGTATCATTTTCATTAACAATCGGAATTACTCCTAATTTTAAAAGTTGTTGAAACGTATTATAAACATTCACATAACCATTGCGTTGTACTAAGTCTCCCCTGGTGAGTAAAACTTGAGCAATGGGTTGTTTTAAGGTACTAAATAAATCATCATAAACCCGCATCAAACGACCTTGACCGACGGCGGCTACGGCCTGTTTTAAAGCAATGGTGCGGGGACGTTCGGTTAATCCTAAGCGATCGCATCCCACTCCTACCGCACCCGAAGACACTAAAACCACTCGATAACCCTGCTTTTGTAGTCGGGTTAAAGTTTCTACTAATGTGGCTAAAGTCGATAGGGCTAAATGTCCCGTCGCCGACTGGGTTAAACTCGATGTACCAATTTTAACAACAATAGTTTGAGACATAATCAGTTATCAGTTATCAGTTATCAGTTTTTTAGAGATTGTAGGGATATTGCCGTTAACCAAAAGATTAAGATTTTTTTGGTAAATTATGCTATATCAGTATATCATTTATGCCAATATTATTAACTCTCAAACCATGGCAATTATTAAATCTCGCCTTCTTCTTTCCCTTTCCCTCTTAACCACCTTAATTTCGCTTTCCTTACCTGTTAAAGCTGACTCCACTGCCGAAATGAATCTAATTAATTGCCAATTTAATCTTTAAAAATAAGTGACTCCTATCAAACTTCAAAACGCAATTTCCCAAACAGGGCGACGCTACTACGCCTGCATAAGTTCTGTTATTGTCACCGAGGGAGGACGCTTGTACTGCTGCTCCCCCGCTTTTCCCATCTCCTGTTACCATGTATAGTATGTGTTAACAAAACTTAACGCTTTTGTTAGACACAACTCTGGGTCTCTACAGGCCAATATAGTACATGGAGGAATTATCAAACCATTACCGTATTGCCGATGAACACAGAATTACCCAACCGTCAACCCCCTAATCCTCAACAAATGCTGAGACTCCTCAAAAAAATAGCTGAGATTATTGGTAGATGGTGGTCAGAGTTTACCCTGCAAACTCGGTTAATGGCGGGGGCGACCCTGGTAGTTTCTCTATTGATGAGTAGTTTAACATTTTGGGCCGTCAACACGATTCAAGAAGATGCTCGCATCAACGATACCCGTTACGGTCGAGATTTAGGATTACTATTAGCCGCCAATGTCGCCCCCCTAATTGCTGAAGAAAAAAGGGATGAAGTCGCACGGTTTTCCCGTCAATTCTACACCAGTACATCTAGTGTCCGTTATATGTTATATGCGGATCAAGAGGGGGAAATTTATCTAGGTTTACCCTTTTCCGATTCGGCAGTACAAAATTCCTTAACCCTACGGCGGCGGATGCAGTTACCTGATAATTTTTTAGCCAGTGTGCAGTCAGGAAATTTTGCGGATTTGCCGATGGTAAGACAACATTTAACTCCAGCTGGAGAGGTGACGGATGTTTTTGTTCCCATGATGCACAATGGAAATTATTTAGGGATTTTAGCCATTGGAATTAATCCTAATCCTACCGTTGTTGTATCATCAAATTTAACCAGGGATGTAACTTTAGCGGTATTTGTTTCAATATGGGTGATGGTAATTTTAGGGGCGGTATTTAATGCTTTAACTATTACTCAACCGATTAAAGAATTAGTTCAAGGAGTTAAAAATATTGCCGTAGGAAATTTTAATCAACGGGTTGATTTACCCTTTGGAGGAGAATTAGGGGAATTAATTTCCAGTTTCAATGAAATGGCAGAACGCCTAGAAAGTTTTGAAGAACAAAATATTGAAGAACTAACCGCAGAAAAAGCCAAGTTAGAAACCTTGGTTTCAACTATTGCCGATGGAGCCGTTTTAATTGATGCTGAACTGAATTTAATTTTAGTTAATCCCACCGCAAAACGTTTATTTAGCTGGGAAGGTACAACGGTTATTGGTAATAATGTTCTCAACTTTTTACCCAATTTGGTTACAGAAGAATTATCAGAACCTTTACAAAAAATTGCCAGTGGAACTTTAGATGGCGGAGAGTTTCGTTGTTCCTTGGGAGAACCCACAAATCGGACATTACGAATTTTATTAACCACGGTTTTATTACATAAATCTCCTGGGGCTGAACCCCTGTGTCATAGCTGTATTCACGACGCGGAAAATACTTGTGAATTATCAGAACGTCCCAACGTTCAGGAATGTACTTTATATGACTATAATCCGATGTCAAATTCTCCTGGGGAAGACAATTATCGGGAAAGTTTAAAAGGGATTGCAATGACCATTCAGGATATTACTCGTGAGGTAGAGTTAAATGATGCTAAGAGTCAGTTTATTAGTAATATTTCCCATGAATTAAGAACGCCGTTATTTAATATTAAATCCTTTATTGAAACCCTCCATGATTATGGAGAAGATTTAACCGAAGAAGAACGACAGGAATTTTTAGCCACCGCCAACCATGAAACAGACCGTTTAACTCGTTTAGTTAATGATGTGTTAGATTTGTCTCGCTTAGAATCCTGTCGTATCTACAATTTTGAACCCGTTGATATGGCGCAAGTGGTAGAACAGACTTTGAGAACCTATCAATTGAATGCTAAGGATAAAGGAATTGAACTTAGTCGAGAAATAGAACCAGATTTACCTTTAGTTGTCGGAAATTATGATTTATTGTTGCAAGTTTTAACCAATTTAGTCGGAAATGCGCTGAAATTTACATCTTTGGGGGGCCGGGTAATTATCAGAGTTTATCTATTAGAAGAAGATAATCTCAAGAAAAATCAAGAAGTAGAGGAAATTGAAAAAGGAGGCTGGATTATTTCCCCTCCTCCCCCTCGCCCTGTAGATTTACATTTAGCTGGAAATCGACCTAAAAATCGTTATATTAGAACTGAAGTTTCTGATACGGGAACCGGAATTTCACTAGAAGACCAAGAGGCTATTTTTACTCGTTTCTTCCGTGTAGAAAATCGCGTTCATACCCTAGAAGGAACGGGTTTAGGGTTGTCTATTGTGAAAAATATTATTGAAAAACATCGAAGTCAAGTTCATTTAATGAGTGAGTTGGGCATCGGAACAACATTCTGGTTTGATTTGTTAGTATCCCAGGAAGAAACACAATCTACATCTTTTGGAAATGATGTTTTTATTGGAAAATCCTCGATCTCTATTTCTAAAGGATAAGATCACAAAAATCCATCATCATCACCAATTCATAATTCGTAATTCATAATTACCCTTTATATAACAGCATCACATCTTCCAACGACATTCGGGAATGCGCCCCTAAAGTTAAGGGTGAAATATGACCTCGGTTAAGATGGTCTGAAGCCGCACAAGCAATCATGGCGGCGTTATCGGTACAATATTTTAAAGGCGGAAATAATACCCGCAAATCGTGGATTTTAGCCGCCTCTTGCAGATGTTTTCTTAACCCACTATTTGCCGCCACTCCTCCCCCAATAGCAATAGTATCTAATCCAAAGTCTAAGGCACAAGCGATCGCCCTTTTTGTTAAAATTTTAGCAACGGTATCTTGAAAACTCGCCGCAATATCGGCAACAGGTAACGAGGTACTTTTTTCTTTTTCTAAGGTTTGAACTAACCTTAATACCGCCGTTTTTAACCCGCTAAAACTCGAATGATAGGGATGATAACCCCCATTAGGGAGGGAAATCTTGCCTTCGGGTAAGGCAAAGGCTTTGGGGTTGCCTTGAGTTGCTAACTGGTCAATAATTGGCCCCCCAGGATAGCCCAAATTTAACAACCGGGATACTTTATCAAAGGCTTCCCCGGCGGCATCATCCATCGTATGTCCCAAGATTTGATAGACCCCACAATCTTTAACATGAATTAAACTGGTATGACCCCCCGATACCAACAGACATAAAAACGGTGGCTGAAGACTGGTTTCGGTTAAATAGCTGGCATAAATATGACCTTCCAGGTGATGAATCCCTAAAAAGGGTTTATCATGCACCAAGGCTAAGGTTTTAGCTGTGGTAATACCCGTTATTAACGCCCCTACCAGTCCGGGTGCACAGGTGGCAGCCACCCCATCAATGGCCGACCAGTCTAAACCTGCGGTTTCTAATGCTTGGTCAAGGACAGGATTCACCATTTCTAAATGATGACGGGAGGCAACTTCGGGGACAACCCCGCCATATTGTTGATGAATGGGGATTTGAGAAGCCACAACATTACTTAAAACTTTACGATTCTTTACAATTGCGACCCCGGTTTCGTCACAACTTGTTTCAATTGCTAAAACTGTTGCCATTGACTGATAAATTTTATGAAATGATCGGAGCTAACTTTGAATAGCTTTATCATTGCAGATTTTTTGGGTACAGTGAACAACTGAACCTAATAATGACAAACGTAACAAAAGGAAACACTTCTATGCGTCGATTGTTAGCTGCTATTCTAGCCCTAGGCTTGTGGATGACCGTTGTTCCCGCAGCTTCAGCTTATAACTTAGTTCCTTGCTCTGAATCTTCCGTGTTTGAGCAACGGGCAAAAACCTCTATATCTGTTGCGGCTAACCCGGCACAGGCAAAAGCACGCTTTGAGCGCTATTCCCAAGAACTCTGCGGAAAAGAAGATGGCTTACCCCATTTAATTGTGGATGGAAGCTTATCTCATGCGGGAGATTTCTTAATTCCTGGCGTTCTGTTCCTGTATATTGCCGGATGGATTGGTTGGGTCGGTCGGTCTTATTTACAATATGCAAGAAAGAGCGAAAACCCCGCAGAAAAAGAAATTATCATCAATGTTCCTGTGGCTCTGACCTTTATGCTCGGTGGTTTCCTGTGGCCCTTAGCAGCGTTGAAAGAAATCACCACCGGTGAACTGTACGTCAAAGATGACGAAATCACCGTTTCACCTCGTTAATTACAGAATTCTTAAACAGAGATTAGGGAAGATTTCAGTTGAATTAATCACCTAAATATTCCCTAATTATCCCATAAACAAACTTTGTTTATGTTCTAATAATCTTTGTGAATTCTGGTTTCTTTTAACAGATTAATTGTTTTTCACATTTGCAAACTTAGGAGAAAAAAACTCATGCAGTATTTCTTGAAATATATTTCAACAGCACCCGTTTTAGCTGCCGCTTTGATGGTTTTTACGGCTGGGGTTTTAATCGAATTTAATCGTTTCTTCCCCGATTTACTGTTCCATCCCCTCTCTTAATTCAACCTTGATCTAAAGAGGGAACAGGGAACAGGGAACAGGGAATTACGAATTACGAATTACGAATAAGTAATAGCAAGAGTTTACCTCCCCTGCCTCCCCTGCTCCCCTGCCCCGCTTTTAACTTGTAAATATATTCTTTATCAATGAAATCCTATCTCGCTGCGGCTATTCAAATGACCAGTACCCCTTGGCTAGAAAAAAATCTGGCAGAGGCAGAAGAATTGATTGATTTAGCAGTTCGTCAGGGGGCTGAATTAGTCAGCTTACCTGAGAATTTTCCCTTTATGGGTGAGGAAGCCGAGAAAATGGCTCAAGCTGAAACTATTGCTCAAACTACAGAAAAA
Organism: Planktothrix agardhii; assembly: GCF_904830935.1. Classification (NCBI taxonomy): domain Bacteria; kingdom Bacillati; phylum Cyanobacteriota; class Cyanophyceae; order Oscillatoriales; family Microcoleaceae; genus Planktothrix; species Planktothrix agardhii. Next base: position 4,136,411 of record NZ_LR882952.1, on the reverse strand, counting down.
TTTCTTAAAACCATTACCCAAAAGTTTCAAATTACTCTATTAGCGGGAGGATTTCCAGTTCCTTCGGGTGATGGCAAAGTTTATAATACGGCGGTGTTAATTGATGCTAATGGTCAAGAATTAGCCCGTTATCAAAAAGTTCATTTGTTCGATGTTAATTTGCCCGATGGCAATACTTATCAGGAATCTAATACGGTGATGGCGGGGACGGTTTTACCTCCGGTTTATCATCATCCAGAGTTGGGCAACCTGGGACTATCGGTGTGTTACGATGTCCGATTTCCAGAACTCTATCGCCATTTATCCGAAAAAGAAGCAGAAATTCTCTTTGTTCCAGCAGCTTTTACTGCTTATACGGGTAAGGATCATTGGGAAGTTCTGCTCAAGGCTAGAGCGATTGAAAATACCTGTTATGTGGTCGCACCTGCTCAAACTGGATGTCATTATGGGCGTCGGTATACTCACGGTCATGCGATGATTCTTGACCCTTGGGGGGCAGTTTTAGCGGATGCAGGTGATAGGCCAGGAATTGCGATCGCAGAAATTAATCCCGCCCGTCTGGAACAGGTTCGGAGGCAAATGCCGAGTCTGCAACATCGGGTATTTATGTGAAATCATTTATCGGAGGCGTGTCCGAGCGCAGCGATGCCGTAGGCTATTGGCGCGTCTCTAACAGTTATAGAAGGGAACAGCCCCCCTAGCCCCCGTGCACGGGGGCTAGGGGGGGAGGGAACAGGGGGGAAATACTTAACCGTTTGGGTTCTAAGATCCGTCTGGTGTCCTAACTGCCTTGGCGGTTGCTATATCAGTTTTTCTCTCCTGGGATTCCGGGGATATAATTTAGGAAATAAACCAATGATTAATTCCAAATCCAACAGCACGATTATATAATAATAGTTCAGAGGCAATTTTTAAAGCGGAATTTTGACCGATATCGGTTTCAAAAACTGAAGAAAAAACGGTATCAATTTTATTTTTTTGGCAAAAATTCTTGAGTTTTCTTGGAGATCCAAAAATAGCAGGTTTGATCACAAAAATATCTAACCATCCTTGTTGATAACAAGAGTTTAATTGTTGTAAATTAGCAACGGATTCATCTAAGGCTAGAGAAGTGGAATAGCGATCGCATAATTCTAACATTAAATCCAATTGAGAAATAGATAAAGGTTGTTCTAAAAATTCAATTTCAATCAAGTCTTGATTGGCATTAATTAAATCACAGGTTTCTAACCAATATTCTGCTTGCTCAAAGGTTAAACCGCCATTTGCATCTAACCTAAGACGGATTTTTTGAGGACTGCTTAAAGTTTCTATTACGATCTTGACTAACTGTTTAAAAATATTAATTTCTGTTGTAATTTCATCAACACCTATTTTCCATTTTAAGGTTTGATATCCTTGCTGAAATAGGGTTTTCCAAGTATTTAAAACTATTTCTCCAGTAGGTAATAATCCGCTATATTGAAGTTTAGATAAATCAACTAATGGGTTAGAATTTAACTCAATTAATGCAGATTCAAACCCAAATTGACAAGCGGGTAAACTGTCAGAAATAGTAAAAATTGTTTCTGTTGAAATGATACTCGGAAGTTTTTGACAAAAGGCGATCGCATCTTCCAAGGTTTCCGACCCAAACCAACTTAAAGGTGCAATTTCTCCCCATCCTATATTACCCTGTTTATTGGTTAAATTTAAAATAATTCCTTCTCGAATATTCCAAATTCCGTGGGCGGTTTTGAGGGGAGTTTTAAACGGACGTTGATAGGGTTGAAACTGAAATTGATAATTCATTCCGATAAAAACTTAACTATTTTATTAATCCACTGTTGAGGATTTTCAATTAAAATATTATGACCACAATTCGGGATAATTTGCAACTGGGAAAGGGGACATAATTGGTTTATTTCTTGGTTAATTTGTTTGAATTTATGATCCAATTCTCCAACTAACAGCAATAGGGGTATTTGATTGTTGGGTAATTTTTCCCAGAGAGACGGTTGATTTCCGGTTCCTAAATACCGCAGGGATTTTGATAACTCCATGGGATTATTCTTTAAACGATGATCAAAAATTTGATCAAATTCAGGGTGATTTTTTAAGGTTTGAAATAGTGGTTGGTTATACCATTGGTCTAAAAATATTGGAAATTCCAGGGTTTGTAGTTGTTGAGATTTTTGAATATCTGAAATCAACCGTTGTAACCGCTCTGATTCAGTTTTGAGTCCTGGGTATGTGGATTCTAATATTACTTTTTGAAAATATTGGGGAAAATTTAAGGTTAAATATAATCCTAATCTTCCCCCCATAGAATATCCCATTAAATAACATTGGGCAATATTTAGATGGTTTAATAACTCTATTAATGCGATTGCTGTTTCAGACATTTGATAACAAATGTCTTCTCCTAAAACTTGAGTTTGTCCGTGTCCAGGGAGGTCAAGGGTTAAACAACAAAACTGGGAAAATAGTGGAGAAATTCGGGTATTAAAATCCTGACTATTTCCTAGAAATCCATGTAAAAATAAAATAACAGGTTGATTAATATTGCCGTTTTTGGTATAATGAAAACAATAGTTTTTTTGTTTTAAAAACGGCATAAAACTTGATGAAGTTATTAATCTAGTAGCCAATGTAAAAAGGGAACAGAAGCGGCACAAAATGCCATAAATCCAAATAACCCGAATAACATTCCAAACAATAAAAATTCTTCTCCTTTTTGTTTAGCTAGTTTAACAATAAAATAACTGTAACCATAACAGGCGATGAAGAAAATAACGATAAATGCGGTAAAATAGTATTGCATTGTGTTTTATGGTGCTACGCACTAGGAAATAGGGAATAGGAATAGGAAATATTTGTGCAGCTTACCCGGCTTTAAAACCAGAACCACCACCAACTTTTTCGTTTTCCATTTGGTCTAATTGTGCGCCCATTCATTTTAGCCATGGCTAATTGTTCATCGGTGACAATGGCATCCGTAAGATTAGCACCACAAAGATTCACCCCTCGCAAATTAGCCCGATTTAAACAGGCATTTCTCAAATTTGCACCCCGAAGATCTGCCCGTTCTAAATTAGCATTACTCATATAGGCTTTAACTAATTTAGCATTTCTGAAATTAACATTCGTTAATCTTGCCCGACCAAAATTAACTTCTGTTAAATCGGCCCCTTGAAAATTCGTATTACTTAAACGGGATTCATAAAAATTAGCCCCAGACCAATCAAAATTTTCCAAATTTAAACCACTTAATTTACAGTCCGCAAAATCCCGTCTACCCTTTACATAAGCAGTTTTTAATGTGTTTTCATTCCATTTTGGGGCTGAATTTACAGGGACAGAAGCAGAATTAACTTTTTTATTCGCACCAGAATCACAGATCATACTAACTGGAGCGCCTTGATTAGCACCGAAACCACTCACTAGAGCAGTTTGATCATAAATATCCTGATCTCCTCCAATCTTTCCTGATTTTTTTTGCCCTAACCGTTGTTTCCTTTCTCGAATTTGTGCACCTATTTTTTCTGAAGTCAACATCAACCCGGTATTTTCATTGAAAACAGTAGGTTCATCCGTAGGAGTTGGTAATTTGGAGTTAGAAGTTGAGTTAGACTTCTGCTGCATTACCATGCTTCCTGAAAGACCTTCATAACTAGATTCAGAATCTAATGCTCGCAGAACATCTTGCGCCGATTGATAGCGATACTGCACCGAAAATTCTAACATTCGTTGCAATATACTGCAAAAAGAATCACTCACATCCAGATGGGGTTGCCACAAAATTTCCCCGGTAATTTGATTACTTTCAAAGGAATTAGGAGACTTCCCAGTCATCAAATAAACACAGGTCATGCCCACCGCATAAATATCACTGGCATAAACCGGACGTAAAGCCATTTGTTCGGGGGGAGCAAACCCCGATGTCCCGATGGCAAAATTAGTAAAAGCCGTCTGTCCAGTGCCCATCATTGTAGCTTGGTTAACTTGATCTTTTACCGCTCCAAAATCAATTAAAACTAAATTTTGATCAATTCGCCGACGTAAAATATTAGCAGGTTTAATATCTCGATGAATCACTTCTTGACTGTGAATATAATCTAATATGGGAATAATTTCCCGCAGAAATTTTTTGGCTTGTGCCTCGTCAAAAATACCCTTTTCCTTGACCTCTTGTTTTAAAGTATAGCCATCCACATATTCTTGTACCAAATAAAATTGTTTTCCCACGATAAAATAATCAATGAGCCGAGGAATCTGGGGATGATCACCAATTTTACCCAGGGTTTTTGCTTCCCGTTGAAATAACTCCCTTGCCATTTCTAAAATTCGAGCGGATGTCGCCGTGGGTCGCAGTTGTTTGACCACACAATTCGGACGTCCGGGTAGGGACATATCTTGAGCTAGAAACGTTGCCCCAAATCCGCCTTTACCCAAAGGTTGAATCACCTGATAGCGATTTCTCAGCAGCAATTTTGAACCACAAGCCTTGCACTTGAGGGCATCATCTAAATTCTCAGGTTGAGGGCAGGCTGGATTAACACAGTAGCTCATGATGTTTGAGATTGCTTTTTACCAGTGAACGGAGAACTTGCAAAACCCACAGGACTGATAATATAATACTGGATTTGTGTTTCTACTTATTTCTTAACAACTATGCCACCCTTGAAGCATAAATACTCGTTTTCTATGAAACGTTTTATGGGAGCCAGAATCAATAATCTTGCCCTTGTAGCAATATTTGAACGTGTTGACACCAGAATTATAACACAAAATCCTCATAGTTTCAGTGATTGAGCTTCAACACCTTCAAAATCAACCAATAACAAACGCTCAACATCCGACTTGGTGCAACAATGGATTAGGAACATTGAAAGCGAATCACGATGCGTATTTCTCTAAATTGGTTACAAGAACTGGTAGATATCCAGAACACCCCCCAAGAGTTGTCTGAAATCCTCACAATGGCGGGGTTCGAGGTGGAAGATATTGAAGATTTACGTTCCTGGGCCGATGGGGTTGTCCTGGGGAAAATTATTCAAGCCGAACAACACCCCAATGCTGATAAATTAAGGGTTTGTCAAGTTGATATTGGTGCTTCTGACCCTCTGAATATTGTTTGTGGGGCGTCCAATGCGGCATCGGGAATGGTGGTGGCTGTGGCAGTTTTGGGAACTCATCTTCCTAAAATTAATTTAACACTAAAAAAGACAAAATTACGGGGAGTTCCCTCCGAGGGGATGATTTGTTCTTTAGCTGAATTAGGATTAGAAAAAGACTCGGCGGGAATCCACAGTTTTAACCTGGAAAATCCGGCGTTAGGCAGTGATATTAGACCCTTATTAGGGTTAGATGATGTTATTTTAGATGTGACGGCAACTGCTAACCGCGCCGATGGCTTAAGTATGGTGGGAATTGCCCGTGAAATTGCCGCATTAACCGGGGCAAATTTAAGAATTCCTCAACCTCCAGAGTTATTAATTGAACAGCCAGATCAGTCTGAATCTTTAGCGATTGAAATTGCCGATAAAACCGCTTGTACGATCTATATTGGTACTATTATTCAAGGGGTGAAAATTGCCCCTTCTCCTGAGTGGTTACAACGCCGTTTACAAGCCGCAGGAGTGCGTCCGATTAATAATGTGGTAGACATCACTAATTACATTTTATTAGAATGGGGACAACCGCTTCATGCCTTTGATTTAGATCGGATAAAACAGTTAACTTCCTCTCAAGATTTAACCGTGGGCGTGCGCTTTGCTAAATCCGATGAATCCCTTAAAACTTTAGATGGTCAAACTCGGAAATTACAGGAGCAAAATCTGTTAATTACCGCCAATAATTATCCGGTGGCTTTAGCGGGAGTTATGGGAGGTGAAGAAACAGAAGTTTTTGCAGAAACTCAAAATCTATTGTTAGAAGCAGCTATTTTTTCACCCATCGCTATTCGTCGTTCTGCCCGGGCGCAAGGGCTACGCAGTGAGTCTTCTACCCGTTATGAACGCGGGGTGAATCAGGCGGAATTAGAATTGGCTTGTCGGCGGGCTATTTTATTGTTAAAAGAGTTGGCTTCTGGGGTTCCTGTTCGTCAAGAAAGCGATCGCAGTTCTATAAAAATTCAGACTCCTGAAATTACATTAAGGTTAGATCGAATTAATGCTATTTTAGGACAACTGAAACGAGCCGAATTCCCCTATTTATTGCCGGAAGAAGTAGAAAAAACTCTCACTGCTTTAGGTTGTAAATTAGTTAAGGAATCTCAGAATAATTCTGTTATTTGGCAAGTTACTGTTCCCCCCTATCGTTATCGAGATTTAGAACGAGAAATTGACTTAATCGAAGAAGTTGCCCGTCTCTACGGATATGATCAATTCCGTGATACATTGCCCAGTCAAGGAGTATCCGGTTATCTTCCCTTAGAACAGGTCGCAACTCGACAAATTCGGGCGGTTTTTCGCGGGGAAGGATTAACGGAATTAATGCACTATTCCTTAGTTAAAACAGAAGGGGATAATCAAGTTGTTTTAGATAACCCTTTGTTTGTGGAATATTCGGCTTTACGCACCGAAATGTTAACCGGATTAATTGACGCCTTTGTTTATAATTTAGAAAATGGCAATAGGCCGTTAAATGGCTTTGAAATCGGCAGAATTTTCTGGAAAGAAGGAGACGAATACAAAGAACAAGATGCCATTGCTGGTATTATGGGAGGCGATCGCAGTTTTGGCCGTTGGGTTCGTAGTGGTCAAGAACAACCCCTAACTTGGTTTGAAGCTAAAGGCATTTTAGAAGCAGTATTTCAACGCTTGAATTTAACCGTTGAATATAAACCGGAATCTACTATAGAATTGTTACACCCCGGACGCACAGCTTCCTTATGGTTACAGGGAAAACGCTTAGGAATTTTCGGACAATTGCATCCGCAACTCTGTCAAAAACAGGATTTACCGAATCAAGTTTATGCCTTTGAATTCGAGTTATCGGTATTATTAGAAGGGATGAATCGCCCCTCTAATTTAGTTCGTAAATTCAAACCTTTTTCTACTTTCCCCGCTTCCGATCGCGATATTGCCTTTTTCGTCCCCGTGGAAGTACCTGTATCAGATATTCAACGCTGTATTACCAAAGCCGCTGGGAATCTATTAGAATCGGTGGAAGTTTTCGACGAATATCGGGGGAAAAATGTGCCTGAAGGTCAGCGTAGTTTGGCTTTTCGTTTGGTTTATCGGGTTAGCGATCGCACTTTAACCGATACCGATATTGACCCCTTTCAACAAAAAGTCCGAGATGCTTTAGTACAACAATTTAACGTCAGTCTCAGAAGTTAGATCCCAGTCAAAAATCAACAATCAATCAGTAACAATTATGCCAAAATATGTCATGTTCGGAAGCTATTGTGAGAACGTTCTGGAGAAACGAGAACCCTATCGGGCGGAACATTTAGAACGATTAAAACAACAAAAAGAATCGGGTGTTTTATTAACTATTGGCCCGACTCAGGATGTTACTAAAATATTTGGGATTTATGACGCGGAGGATGAAGCAACCGTGCGTCAGTTAATTGAGTCTGACCCCTATTGGCAAAATGGGATTTGGACAGAATATGATGTTAAGGCCTGGATTCAGGTCTATTAACTAGGACTTACGCAAATTTTGGGATTTAACCCTATATGTAGGGGTAATTTATGAATTACCCCTAACCGCCTAACAAATACATTAATTTAATATTAATATTAGTGTTTTCTCCAGCCAGCACAACCGCAGCATCATTGAATTTTGGGGGCCCAGTGAGAATGGTGGGATTTTTAGAAAAACCAAATCCTTCGGTGGGAATTCCTAAAGCATTTCGGTTAGCCATTTTATCATTATTTGCATCATGAAGAACCGCAATCGCATAACTACCCGGTTGTAAATTATCAAAACTCATGACAACAGGAACTTCTGTAATACTGACACAACCGCTTTTTATCGCATTCTCTCCATTACTGGGGAAGCCTTTATTACTCGCAAATAAACTCGCACAAATTTGTCCATTTTTATTTTTTAACCCATCAATAGTCAGGGTTATTTTGCTTTTGGTTTGAGCTTGAACATTAACAGCAACCGAAAAAATACTGACAAAAAGGAAAGAAGTCAGAAACATTAAGGGTTTTGTAGATTGAATCATTGGGGGATTTTGGGAAATAGGTTAAACTGGGATTAGTCTGTTTAAATTATCCCATAATTCAATAGTTTTGTAAAGTTATTTTGTTTGGCGATCGCCTCCAAATCATACTCAATTTAGCAATTCAATCTGATCTACATCCAGATTAAAATTATTCTGACCGATATTAAATAAAGTAGCAAGACGATCACCTTTTTCTGTATAAGTTAATTCTATTTTTAGATAACTTTCCGGTTTATAGGGCAAACAATCGGCCCATTCAATGGCAATAATTCCGGGTTCGACTTCAATTCCTTCCCAATATTGTTCTAAATTCAAGTGTTCAATTTCTGATGCTTCTAATCTATATAAGTCTAAATGATAGAGAGGAATCCTGCCATTTAGATATTCATTAATTAAAGTAAATGTCGGACTTTCAATGGATTCAGGAATATCTAAACCTGCGGCTAAACCTTGAACAAAAGTTGTTTTTCCGGCTCCTAAATTCCCTTCTAATAATATAATACTATTGGCTGGGAGCGATCGCCCAAATTGTTTCCCTAATTTATTGGTTGCTTGGGCGTTGGGTAAATGGAATTGAGTCATAATTTTATCTGAATAGTTTAGAAAAGATTGAGCCCTTCAGGGCTTACTACACTGTAGTGAGTCCTAAAGGACTCTCTAACCTACGGGTTAGTTTTGCCAAACCATCTTAATAATACCTGGGCTAACCGATAGGGATCATGGCGTAAATATCCGGTGTCGGGATCAACATCCATAATATTACTCATCACAATCCTTCGACCCAATTGTTTAACCATATCTCGATCTAAAATAACTGGATGAGAGTCTTCTTGAGCATATCGAATTAAAGCATTAGCTGGGGGAACTGTTCCTTGAGTTAACACCGCATCAAATAATTGATAACCGCAGGCTTTATCAATAGCTTTAATATGATCAGAAACCGTATAACCATTGGTTTCCCCCGGTTGGGTCATAATATTACAAATATAAATCCGGGGAACATTTCGAGAAGCAATAGCCGCGGCAATTTCTGGAACTAATAAATTAGGAATTACACTTGTATATAAACTACCAGGGCCAATAATAATCAAATCTGCCTCTAAAATCGCTTGTACTGCTTTCGGTAGGGCGGGAGGGTTGGGGGGAATACAACCAATCGTCAAAATTTTTCCCTTAGCTTCAGTAATACTAGATTCCCCATGAATTCGGCGACCATCGGCTAATTTTGCCCATAAATTAACATCTGTTAATGTGGCGGGTAGGACTTGACCTCTAATAGCTAATACCTTAGAACTAGCGGCGATCGCCTGTTCCAAATCTCCTTCAATTTCACTCATTGCGGTTAAGAATAAATTTCCGAAACTATGTCCGGTTAATCCATCTCCGGCGGTAAATCTATATTGAAATAACTCCGTTAATAATCTTTCTTCATCGGCTAAGGCGGCGATACAATTCCTAATATCTCCAGGTGGTAAAACTCCCATTTCTCGCCTTAACCGTCCTGAAGATCCGCCATCATCTGCCACAGTAACAATGGCGGTAATATTAGCGCTATATTCTTTCAATCCCCGTAATAAAGTTGATAACCCAGTACCGCCCCCAAGCCCAACAATTTTCGGCCCCCGCAATAAACGGCGATGACTCAACAAACGATCAACTAATTGTTCATCTCCTGCCGGATAAAAGGCTTCACTAATTGAATTTAAACTGCGGGTTTGACTCCAAAGAACTAACACAACCCCCAAGGCAATCATCAATGGCCCTGAGATATAATTTGGCACAACGGTGGTAATCCATCCTAATAAATTTTTCAGCAGTTGTAGGATGTAATAAATCGGAGTCATTCCCGTCGAGATCGCCAACCCTAAACTAGCCACTAACACTCCCGTGGCACTAACCGCCATCCACCGCTTGATAAACAACCCAGGGGATAACCATTTAAACCATTGGTTAATCATCCGGGGAGAACGATAATTCGATAGGCCAAGATGGAGTCTGAGTTTCATAATTCTGCGGAAGGTGTGTTTGAACGAACCAGTTGACATAGATAGTGTTTTACTTCGATATACGGGCTTTTACAGACAATTTAGACTAGGAAGGTCGTGCTGATCGTAAAATAACGGACTAGAGGTTAATCCCATCGGGCTATCGGTGTGTTTAATTTTTCCTAACGAGGGAGATCAAAGTGATGATAACGATTAAATCGTTTGCTTAACAACTGTATTGGGTATAAGTTACAATGATAAGAAGGGTTGAGCGACATGATCAAAGACGGTAACAAGGGAAAAACTCCGAGGATTAAGGTTGAACCCGTCGATTTTAAGGATAACTTGGTTTTATCAAAGCACTCGGAATCTTTAGAACCTTTAATTGAATTAAAAGGGGTGAGTAAAGCCTTTGGTTCCCAAATGATTTTGGATCGGGTTGATTTAACGATTTATCGGGGAGAAGCATTGGGAATTATTGGCCCTTCAGGAACGGGAAAATCAACGATTTTGCGAATTATTGCCGGACTTTTGCCCCCCGATGAAGGAGAAGTTTATATATTAGGAAAAAAACGGCAAGGATGGGTCGATGATATTACTGATCCGATTGGAATTGCTATGGTATTTCAACAGGCGGCTTTATTTGATTCTTTAACGGTGACGGAAAATATTGGTTTTTTACTATATCAACATACAAAATTACCTTCTAAAAAAATTAGGGAATTAGTTAATGAGAAATTGGAGATGGTCGGGTTGCCTAATATTGGCGATCGCTATCCCGCCGAATTATCAGGAGGAATGCGAAAACGAGTCAGTTTTGCCCGGGCAATTATGCCAAATCCAGAAAATCCTAGGGAGACTCCAGAGGTAATTTTATATGACGAACCTACCGCCGGGTTAGATCCGATTGCATCAACGGTTATTGAAGATTTAATTAGGGATTTACAACATAGTGGAAAAGGTTGCAGTACCTATAGTATTGTCACCCATCAAGATAGTACCATTCGACGCACGGCCGATCGGATTGTTTTTCTATATCAAGGTTTAGTGCAATGGCAAGGAACAATTAAGGAAGCATTTACCACCGATAGCGCGATTGTAAAACAGTTTTTTAGTGGTAGTATTGATGGGCCGATTCAAGTTGCTAAATAATATATTCAGGACTTACGCAAGCACGCTATATATAGCGTACTAAAAGTAGGCGATCGCATACCAATGATAATAGCAATCACCCTAAAAAGTCCTGATTATTTATTTAAAAATAAACCCAAAAGAATCAAACAAGTTCCATTTTTATCGAAGGACAATTCAGTTCTTTGATTAAATAACTGGACAAAGATTCAGCTTTTAACTGATAGACTGTTTTCTTTGTCAGATGAGCTAATCTTTTCAATTGATTCCAAACTAAAAGGGCACAAGCAATATGGATCATATATGCGATAATCAATTACCCAAAATAAACCCAGTTCTGGATTAACATAAACACAGTTAACCAGCCCAATACCTGACAGTACACGATGTTCTGTTCCGCTATATTGACGACGGACTAATTCAATTTTTTCCCCGAACCTTTTATCCAATACTGTATCATCAAAAATGATCGCACTATTTTCACTGATTTGGATATCTTTTTTGACATTTTGCCACAAAGATTCCGAGGTGAAATTTTCTTTGTTTAAGTAACGATTTATGGTATCATGGCTAACATTTTCTAAGTGTTTGGCTAAGTTATTTAAGGTATAATTGTTTGGGCTGCTCAATAGATATTGGCAGTAATCTAGTTGGCTAAACGACATATTTTTCACCCCAAATTAACTTAATCAGTTTAGCATAAATATTGACTGTTAAATATCTGTCAATCAGCATAATTTTTGTGTCTAAATTTTATATTGCTGGCGCAAATACTTGAACAATTGGCAGCGTTCGCTGGCTTACTGCACACTATATATAGTGTGCCTGCGTAAGTCCTGTAACTGTTAACCGTACAGGATTATCATCGGCAAAAAGCTAAAGAAATTATCAATATTCCCCTTGACAATGCTCAAATCACCATAGACAATCTGTCTAGTAATGAATCCCCGACTCAGCCCATACCTGAAATAGCGGTATTAACTGACAAATTTGAGGGATTTTCCCATAAAGAAATGGAGGTCTTGACCAACTACTCAATAGGCACTATCAGAAGTAAAGCCAGCCTTGGTAAGTCTATTACTGGCAATGACGGCTTTACCTATCGCTATAACAAAGATTCCCTGGTCTCTAAGTGGCTAAGGGTTTAGCGGTTAATCAAAATATAATTTGCATCAAAATTTAGGACAGATAAAAAATGACAATAGCCCTCGTAGATGAACAAAATTTAGTCAAACAAGTAGTTCAAGATATTCAGCAAAATAAAATTACTATTGCTGCCAAAAAATTGCGTCAACAGGCTAAAAATTCTTGTGAACTTCCCCCCGAATGGCTACTAAAAACAGCAGAGGCTTTAGAAAATAACAACTGGAGTATTTTGGCGGAAGATTTTATCAATATGGATTTTATTGGTAAAAATGGTTATTTCTTAATTATTGCCCCTTATAAAATTAATCGACAATGCCAATGTCAGGTAACTTTAAGTGCGATTTCTGGAAAAATACATGATAATTCTCAACCCTCTATTGAACAATTAGAAAATCTCAGTCGGGAAAAATTTGGCACTTTAGGTCAACCTGTTCCTAGAAACCTTTCCTTTACCGAAATTGCCAGTTGCGGTCATCTTAGTGGGGAAAAAGGTGAAGCCTTCATTGTTCCCAATGGCTGGCTTTTTCCTAATAGTATTGATGGCCCAGCATTAAACAATTCCAGTGAACAGCGACGACGTTTTTTAGGTTTCAGCCACCAATGTATCCAAACAATTTTTGAACCGGAAACTGCTAATTTATTATTAGGCCCCTTAGAAGATGAAATCAATAGTGAACGCTATCGCCACGTTGACACTCAAGTACATGAAGCCGGCCATGCAAGCGGTTTAGGATTTGATTTCAAGGCAAACCAGAACCTTTTTCAAAATTATACATACGCGGGTGTAGAAGAATGGCGATCGGATAGTCTCGGATTTGAGTTTGCCGCTTGCACTTTACCTGCTGAAGAAGCTGGGAAATTGGTAGCGGTTAATTTCTGCATTCGCTTTGGTTTAGATGCTCACCGTTTAGGTGGGGTAGAAAAAGATACGGATGTTCATGCTAGTTTGATTAGCTTAGAATATCTTTTTCAAAATGATGCCATTTATATTACTAAAAATGGTCAATTAGCTTTGCGTAATTTGAGTTATCCCGGTTTACTACAAGCGGTGGAACTTCATCGAGCGCAAGCATTATCTATTACCCGCAGGGAGTTAAATCTGAAAAGTCCTACAGGTATTTTCTCGCTGTACAAGATAGACATTCACCCATCAACTTTGTCAGTTTTTCAAGGACTAATTATAGAACGTTGTCAAGGAATATGGAGACATTTGCAGTAGCGTACTGATCATATAATTGTGGAGTGGCAAAAAGCCTTACAGATAAATCAATCAAAGATCAAAACTGGAGATTAAAAATGGATAAAAATGAATGGATTAGTAAATTTGATAGTTTAATTCTCAATCCTTCAACTCGGGAAATTTATGGTCAAAACGAGTTTTTTAATGTGGGTTACTGGCAATCAGATACCCAAAATCAAGAGGAATCTTGTTTTAATTTGATGGAAAAACTTTTAGAATTTATTCCCGAAAAGCAGGGAAATATTCTCGATGTTGGCTCCGGTTTGGGCGCAACAACCAGTTACCTCCTCAATTATTATTCCTCGGCAGCAATTGTGGGAATTAATATTTCGCCTACACAAATTGAAAGAAGTATTTTGAACGCTCCTGACTGCAAATTCCTGTTAATGGATGCGGTCAATATTGAATTTGAGGATAATTTTTTTGATAATATTATTTGTGTAGAATCAGCTTTCTATTTTAATACTAGAGAAAAGTTTCTAAAAGAAGCTTGGCGGGTGCTGAAACCGGGGGGAAATTTAGTTCTCTCGGATATGAGTTTTGCCACAACAGAATATTTGGGTGATTGGACTGTTCCCCAAGCTAATACGGTTAAAGATATTGCCGAATATCAAAATATTTACCAACAGTTAGGATTTCAACAGTTACAATTCGTGGAGGCGACGGAGGAATGTTGGTTCCGACATTTTCGACATCTAAAATCTTGGCTGGGAGAAGAATTTCAATCAGAAAAGATGGACGAAGAAACCTATAATGCTAATGTTAATGCTATAGATAATTTATTAAGTTCTTCAGCAATAACTTATTTATTGGTAGCAGCAAAGAAATCATTTAGAGTTAGTCAAGTTAAATAATTTATAACTTATCCGGTGTCAATAATTACCAGTTTTTTAGGATATGCAAACTCAAGTTCCCCCTGACAAAACTATCACCAATCCCCTTTCATCTTTGACTCGATTTTTGCAAGATGTTAAAATTATTGCTCAACCTTACTGGTATCCCACAGAGTTAAATGGACGGGCATTTTCCGATGTGATTTGTTCCTGGGGAATGTTGGCTCTAATGGTTTTAAGCATAATTTTGCTAGTGAGTGTCGATGCTTTTGCCAGCTTCTGGAATCGCCATGTCCTAGATATTGTGATTGAACAAAGAGACCTTTCTAAGTATCTTGAGACTCTCTGGCTGTCTAGCTTTTTGATTGTGCTGATCACCTGTTTAGTCGCCCTGGCTCAATTTGTTAGGAAAAAAGTTGCTCTTGATTGGTATAAGTGGCTAAGTAATAACACCTTAAAACAATATTTGAGCGATCGCGCCTATTATAAAATTGGTTTTACATCGGGTTTAGAAAATCCTGACCAACGTTTATCCCAAGAAATTGAACCGATTACCACCATAACCTTGAGGTTTTTAACAACCTTATTAGAAAAGAGTCTGCAAATGATCACTTTTCTGGTTATTCTTTGGACAATTTCCCAAGAGATTACTATTTATCTAGTTATCTATACCATTTCTGGTAACTTTATTGCGGTGTATTTAACCCAAGAGTTAAATAAGATTAATCGGGCGGAACTTAACTCTAAGGCTGAATATAATTATGCCCTAACCCATGTCCGAGATCATGCGGAATCCATTGCTTTTTTTCGAGGGGAGGAACAGGAAGAAAAAATCATCGAACGCAGATTTAATAATATTATCAAAAATGCTGAACAAAGAATTAATTGGGAGAGATTTCAGGATCTTTTTAATCGTGGCTATCAGTCTGCGATTAGTGTTTTTTCGATGTTTATTCTGACACCAATGTTCATTCAAGATAAAATTGATTTTGGAGAAATTAGTCAAGCCAGTTTATGCTGTTTTCTCTTTTCTAATGCCTTGGGACAACTGGTAAGTGAGTGGGGAACTTCAGCAAAATTATCTAATTATATTGAGCGTTTAGCCTCCTTTTCTGATGGCTTAAAAACAGTGAGCCTAGAACCAAAAAACCTCGGTAGGATTACAACAGTAGAAGACAACCGTTTAGCTTTTGAGAATTTTACTCTACAAACCCCAGATTATGAGAAAGTAATTGTTGAAAATTTATCCCTATCAGTTCCATCGGGAAAAGGTTTATTAATTGTTGGCCCTAGTGGTCGCGGGAAAAGTTCTTTGCTACGAGCGATCGCAGGTTTATGGAATGCAGGAACCGGGCGTTTAGTGCGTCCTGATCTCGAAGAAATGTTATTTTTACCCCAACGTCCTTATATTATTTTGGGCACTCTGCGTGACCAACTCCTTTATCCCCATACCACTGATCAAATTACTGATCAAGAACTTGAAAAAATCCTAGAAAAAGTTAACCTTCAACATTTATTAACTCAAACTAATGTTTTTGATAAACAAGTAAATTGGGAAAATATTTTATCATTAGGAGAACAACAGCGACTAGCCTTTGCCCGAATGTTAGTTACCCGTCCCAGTTTCGCCATATTAGATGAAGCCACCAGTGCTTTAGATTTAATTAATGAAGAAAGTTTGTATCAACAATTACAGCAAACCCAGACAACTTTTATCAGTGTAGGACATCGTGAAAGTCTATTTAATTATCATCAATGGGTACTAGAACTTGCAGAAAATTCTCGTTGGCAATTTTTGAGCGTTGAAGACTACCAACAGCAAAAATTCGCGGCGATCAATTTTCTTAAAAAATATTAAATTTCCAGATAATAAGTCTCAATAGGTTGTAATATCTTATCCTATAGGTTGGGTCTCCCAACCCTCTTTGCGCTCGATTAGGATTAATATATAACATGGGTGGTCTTGTTACCAAACGATTACGTTTAGTGCCTTTTAAATTGCCAATTGTACAAGCAGCAATTATTGGCGATATTGAATTAGGAAAAGTTCTAGGTGTTACAGTTTTATCTGACTGGATTGATCAAGAATTTTATGATAACTTGCCAGAAATTGCCAATATACTGATTCAAAGTCCATTACAAGGAGAATGGGGATGGGGAAATTTAGTGATTCAACAAGCAGAAAATACCCTAATTGGTCACGTTATGCTTAAAATTATTCCAGATATCCCCGATCCCACAGGTTCCCCCACAGGAGCACTGGAAATTGGCTATCAAATCGCTCCCTCCTATCGACGACAGGGATACGGATCTGAAGCGACAAAAGCAGTGTTAGACTGGGCATTCTCTCAACCTTCTGTGGAAAAAGTGACAGCCGGCTGCTATGCTGATAATATCGGTTCCAAAAGATTGCTAGAAAAAATCGGAATGCAGCACACAGAAACCCGATCCAATGGTCAAGTATTAGTTTGGGAATTATCGCGTTCTTCTTAGTTTCAAAATTCCCCTTTTAAAGCTATGCTTTAAGCAAAATTCAAAATCGAAACTATGGAGAAAATAGTTCTATGTCTTTGTCTCGTGATGTTGTTTTATTGATTACTCATAGTGGGGATTTTTTCACCATTGATCGAGTCATAGAAGCCCTATTAAAAAAAGGCGTGCAACCCTTTCGTTTTGATACGGATCAATTTCCTCTCAATGTCCAATTAACTGCCAATTTTGGCAAATCAAAAATCGATCATCAACTGGAATATAATGGTCATTCTATTAGCACAAAACAGGTGCAAGCGGTTTGGCTACGACGGATCTGGGAGCCTGATTTTCAGGAATTAGACCCCCAATATCAACAGGCTTGTGCTAAGGAATCAAAGGCAACTTTAAACGGCCTTTGGGACAGTCTGAGAGAAGCTAATTGGGTTGATCATTTAGTACGAATTGAGGCGGCGAGTAATAAACTACTGCAATTAAGATTAGCCTCAGAAGTAGGATTTACTATTCCGCAAACATTGATCACAAATAAAGCCGAAGCCGCACGGGAATTTTTTCAACAAGTTAACGGCAAAATGGTGAGTAAGCTATTAACTACTCTTTCTCGTAGTATGGAAAGCACTTCTTTTTTTCTTTATACTAGCCTGGTTAAAGAGGAAGATTTACAAGATGCGGAGTCATTACGTTATTGTCCAATGGTTTTCCAAGAACAAATTTCTAAGCAACAGGAATTGCGAGTTATTTATGTGAATGGTCAGGTATTTGTGGGGGCGTTAAATGCTTCTGTTTATGAAGATTCTACAGTGGATTGGCGCGCTCCTGGTATGGAGGTGGGTGCTTGGCAAAATCATCAACTTCCCGAAGAATTGATCCGTCGTCTTCAAACTTTTATGGGTGAATTGGGGCTGTTATTTGGAGCTTTTGATTTTATCCTCACGCCGTCGGGAGATTATGTCTTTTTAGAAGTTAATCCTGGTGGCGAATGGGGAATGCTGGAAAGGGATTTGGATTTGCCGATTTCTCAAGCGATCGCCGATACCTTGATTCCCTAAAATTTACTATTTAACCATTATTATTCAGGAAATTTATGACGGTTTTAATTTTTACTTTCAGCAACGATAATGAAAGTATTCCTCTGGTTATTAAAGCTATTGAAGCCAAGGGT
Organism: Planktothrix agardhii; assembly: GCF_904830935.1. Lineage (NCBI taxonomy): Bacteria > Bacillati > Cyanobacteriota > Cyanophyceae > Oscillatoriales > Microcoleaceae > Planktothrix > Planktothrix agardhii. The sequence goes on along the minus strand of NZ_LR882952.1, from coordinate 4,118,260 downwards.
AAAAAAGCCTTTCGTTTTGATACTGATCGCTTTCCTACGCAAGTAAAACTCGATATTTATTCGGGTGATTTTGAGGGGGGAATAGTTACCGATGGAGAACATAAATTAGACTTAAGTGAAGTCTCCTCGGTTTGGTATCGGCGCATGAGATATGGTGCTAAACTTCCTGATAGTATGGATCAGCAATTTCGGGAAGCGTCTTTAAAAGAATGTCGCCTTACCGTCCGAGGATTAATTGCTAGTCTACCAGGTTTCCATTTTGATCCGATGATTAACGTTGATCGGGCTAATAATAAGCAACTGCAATTACAAATTGCCCGACAATTAGGTTTATTAATTCCCCGGACTTTGACCTCAAATAATCCCGAAGCTGTCAAACAATTTGCCCAGGAATGTAAAGAGCAAGGAATTGTTACTAAAATGCTCTCTCAATTTGCAATTTATGGTGAAAATAAAGAAGAAAATGTTGTGTTTACCAGTCCTGTAACCGATGATGATTTAGACAATTTGGAAGGGCTAAGTTTTTGTCCGATGACTTTTCAAGAAAATGTCCCTAAAGCCCTAGAATTAAGGACAATTATTGTCGGAAAACAGGTATTTACTGCCGCCATTAACTCTCAACAATTAGACGGAGCTACCTATGATTGGCGAAAAGAAGGAAGGGCTTTACATGAAAAATGGCAAGCCTATAATTTACCCGAAGATATCGAGAAAAAACTACTGCAACTGACGGCTTATTTTGGCTTAAACTATGGAGCTATTGATATTATTGTCACCCCCGATGGTCGGCACGTTTTCCTAGAAATCAATCCCGTTGGCGAGTTTTTCTGGTTGGAATTATTTGCTCCCTATTTCCCTATTTCCCAGGCGATCGCTGAAATTCTGCTTACTCCTAGAAACCAGAAACCATCTTAGTGATTCAGGATACTTTTTTAATAAAAGTTAATCATTTGTTCTGGATTTCCCTTGACATATCCTGATTGATTCGTGATAGAATCCCAACAATTAGCTTTCTGAAAAGTAAACTACTATGTCTAAAAATATCAAAGTATCGACCGGATCAGCAGTCCCCTTCTTTGCTCGTTTCTTGTCAGAGCAAGACACAGAAACTGGTGATTCTACTTCTACCGATATCCCCACGATCTGGACTTTGAAGTGGCCTTCCGATTGGGAAGATAGTTAAGTAGACCAGAGCCATCTTGATCGAAAATTAAGGGAGTAGCAGTTATTCAATAACTAAAAACTACTCCCTATTTTTGTTTAAATATTAAGTTAAAGTAGTTTTATATTGTGATACCAGGGAGAAAATAATGTTTGAGTCGCTATCAGGAAAAAAGGTAGTTATTATTGGCATGAATTCGGGAGTTGACCTGGCGATCGCCAATAAGATATTAGAATTGGGGGCAAAAGTTGTACTTTCTCACCCATCTCCAGAAAAATTAAATCAGGCGATCGGATTAATTTCGGTCGAGATTGAAGCTAAAACTGTTAACATTTTGGATGAAGATTCAGTTAATACTTTTTTTGAGGAAGTGGGAAACTTTGATCATTTAGTCGTAACTGCTATCGGAGACAGAAATATGCCCCGATCGCTATTAGCAGAAATGACCACAGAAACGGCTCAAGGTGCCATGGACAAGTTCTGGGGAACGTTTTTTGCTGTGCGTGCCGGGTTGAAAACCATAGCCACCGATGGCTCCATTACCCTAACCTCCAGTGTTTCTATGTTTAAATCTTCAAAACTGGGAGGGATTTCCGTGATCGCCGCTGCCAATAGTGCCGTGGCCGCATTTGGCCGATCGCTGGCATTAGAAATCGCACCAATTCGGGTCAATGTGATTGCTCCTGGACTGATAGAGGATACTAGCATCTGGAGCAGTCAAAGCGAGTCTGAACGTTCAGACCTCAGTAAGTGGGCGATCGCAGCCTTACCTGTGGCCCATCTGGGGCAACCAGAGGCACTAGCGCAGGCGGTATTAAGTTTGATGACTAATCCCTATATGACCGGGGTGATTTTACCTGTTGAGGGTGGAGTCACCTTGATCTAATCGACTATATAGCAATCCTAAATAGGTTGTAACATTTCAATACTGATATGAAACGGCCAGAAGTATTACCCCAGATCCCTCCCCCCCTAGCCCCCCGTGCACGGGGGGTTTGGGGGGGCTGTTCCGGTGTTCCCTTTTGATCAGGGATTTTAAACACAACTCAAATAGGATTGCTATAGTAGCTTAGTCATCGAAATTTTCAATCATCCAGTTTACAATTTCCCTATTTACCCTGTCTGGACATTCATCATGGGCGCAATGTCCGGCATTTTCCAATTCCACTAATTTTAATTGAGAGTAATATTGTAAATATTGACGAGGGTTAGCAAATTTAACTGGAATTAAACGATCTTGTAAGCCACAAAGTAACAAAATAGGAGCCGTTAATTGGGGAAATAGACTTTTAACTGTTGGGCCCAGACGAGGATTTCCCATCATTTTAATAATCGAACAAAAAGCCCGGGCTGCACCTCTTTCCAGAGCCGGAGTTACTAAAATATCAACTAATTCATCGGTAATCGCATCGGGATTATTATAGGCTAACTGTACCCAACGCCGGATAAAACTCGGACGACGAGCTAAGGCAAAAAATAGCCTTAAAACTGGAGGAGAAGCCACAATATTTTGCACAGTTTCTACCACAGGAATTGACCAAGGCGGTAAAATTTCTAATTGTAATCCGGGGTCAGGAAGACTAATTAAAACTAATCCCTTTGCTAATTTAGGGTTTTGGGATGCCACCATTAAACTAACCAAAGACCCGATAGAATTGCCGACTAAAATTACAGGTTCTCGGATAAACGTTTTCCAAAAATCATAGACTAAATCTACCCATAATTGAATATTGTAGGGGGCGATCGCTTTTTCCGAACCGCCAAAACCCAATAAATCCAAAGCATAAACCATACTCGTTTGACTCAACACAGCCAAATTGTATCGCCAATGTCCAATAGAAGCCCCAAATCCATGTAAAAATAACATCGGGTAACTGGGACTAGAAGATAGGGACAAACCGGGCCGACTATAGGCGTAACGAATCCGCCAACCCCGCCAAATCCAATCCCGTTGATCACCTACTTGGTCTTGCCAGCTTGCGGAACTAATCAAATATCCTCCGATCACAACATAACTTTATATTGATAATCTTAACGTTTATGGAATTTAGGTTAAATTTGGAACAGAATATCGATGGGAATGAGTACAATAGGAAACTGTAGAACCATATCACCATCATATTGAATCGCTTGCAAACTTCTTTAATGCCTGTGACCGATAAAAAAATCAATCGCAATTTGCCTCCAATTAACGAAAATATCCGGTTTCCTAAAATCCGGGTCATAGATGCAGATGGCTCTCAATTAGGGATTCTCACCCCCCGGGAAGCCTCGCGCATGGCGGAGGAAAAGGAACTCGACTTGGTATTGGTTAGCGACAAAGCCGACCCCCCGGTGTGTCGGATTATGGACTATGGCAAATACAAGTACGAACAGGAAAAGAAAGTTCGAGAAGCCAAGAAAAAACAACACACCGTTGATGTCAAGGAAGTCAAAATGCGCTACATCATTGACGAGCACGATTACAAAGTGCGCGTCAATCAAGCCAAACGCTTCCTGCAATCAGGGGATAAAGTTAAAGCCACCATTATGTTCCGTGGTCGGGAAATTCAACACAGCCACCTCGCCAAAAGCCTCCTGGAACGTATGGCCTCTGAGTTACAAGAATTGGCTGAGGTGCAACAGGAACCCAAACAAGAAGGACGCAGCATGATGATGTTGCTCTCACCCAAAAAGTAGAATTCAGGTGTTGAATGGCTGACTTCTAAGGATTCGGTTGCCTTGGGATGTCAGCTTCAGCACCCAATCTCTAATTACCAGCCGAAACTAGAAATCTTCCCATCCTCCTTGTTAGCAAGGGGGACTTTAATTGTGAATACTTAACATCTGCGACCAAGTTTGTAACTTTTGTAATTCTGTAATATGGGTAAGGTTATATTGTAGGGGGGTGATGGTGATCAGATTTTGACGTAAAGCATGAACATCCGTCATCCATTCATCCAAGTCTGAGGGTTCGTTTAATAGTTCTACATCTTCCATTAATTCTCCAGTTAACCAATAATAGGTTTTTCCCCTAGGGTCGATACGTTTTTCCAAAATATCAACATAACGACGAATTCCTTGACGGGTAATCTTCACCCCCTGAATGTCCTGGGGGGGGACACTGGGAACATTAACATTTAGTAACATCGCTTCGGGTAGGGGCTGTTTTTCTAAGGTGTGAATTAACCGTTGGGCAAATTCCACCGCGCCTTGAAACTCCCGTGAAGAATAACTCCCCAAACTAAAAGCAATACTGGGAATTCCTTGAATTAACCCTTCCATGGCTGCTGAAACCGTACCGGAGTACAGAATATCCGTGGCCACATTCGGCCCATGATTAATTCCGGCTAAAACCAAATCCGGCGGGGTTTCCATCACCCCAAATAGTCCCACTTTTACAGAGTCGGCGGGGGTTCCTGAACAGGCCCAAGCGGTTACGGAGGGGGCAAAAATATCCTCTACCTGTTCAACGCGAATGGGATGGTGTAAGGTTAAACCATGACCCGTTGCCGAACGTTCTTGATCGGGACAAACCACAGTTACTTCATGTCCGACTTGGGCTAAACCATTGGCTAAACTGCGAATTCCTTGGGCAAAAACCCCATCATCATTACTAATTAATAGTTTCATTGAGTTAAATTGATTAAGAGAGAGAAAATTTACTTTCAGGATAATTAGAATTGAGAATGAATGGAAATATTTTTTATACTGGGAGTTCGGTGAATGGATTTTCCTGGTTTTTCATTAGTAATGAGATTTTGGATAGAAGATTTTTAGTATTATAGCATTTTTCCCTAAAGATGTGTTAAATAGAAGCAATTAATCGGCTTTTGATACTCTACGATAACCCATTTTGAAATCAATTCAATTATCCAGTTTCGGACATAAATAAAGATTTTTTATTTTTAGCAAAAAGCTGATCTGTAAAGGGGAACAAATTAAGCTACACTCAGCAAAGGCAGGACAATTTCTCCCTACCTAATTTCAATCGTCTATTAATCCTAATATGGCAACTCAACTTAGTGAATTAGAAACTCAACTGGAAGACTTACGCGCCGCAGGAACAACGGCGATCGCAACTTCTCAAACCCTAGATGAATTAGAACAGTTGCGAATTAACTACTTAGGCAAAAAAGGCAAAGTTTCCGTCGTTTTAGGGGGAATGGGAAAACTAGACCCCAGTGAACGGCCCCGCATTGGAGCTTTAGCTAATGATGTCAAAAAAGCCTTAGAAACAGGTTTAGAGGATAAACGCACCGCCCTCCAACGCGCCCAACTCAAAGCCCAACTTCAGTCGGAAACCCTAGATGTCACCATGCCGGGTGTCTATCATTCCCAGGGCCGAATTCATCCCCTAAATGGCATTATTGATCGGGCTTTGGATATATTTGTTGGGTTAGGATATACCGTGGCTTCTGGCCCGGAAATGGAAACGGACTATTATAATTTTGAAGCCCTAAATACTCCCCCCGACCATCCAGCCCGGGATATGCAGGATACTTTTTATTTACCCGATGGTAACTTATTAAGAACCCATACCTCCTCGGTGCAAATTCGCTACATGGAAGAACACCAACCCCCCATCCGCATTGTCGCCCCGGGTCGGGTTTATCGTCGGGATACGGTGGATGCTACCCATGCGGCGGTGTTCCATCAAATTGAACTTTTAGCCATTGAAGAAGGCCTACAATTTACCGATTTAAAAGGCACAATTAAAGAGTTTTTGCGCCAAATGTTCGGGGATTTACCCGTGCGGTTTCGGGCCAGTTATTTCCCCTTTACTGAACCCTCGGCCGAAGTGGATTTACAATGGCAGGGAAAATGGCTAGAAGTGTTAGGATGTGGCATGGTTGATCCGAATGTGTTAAAAGCGGCTGGCTATGACCCGGAAAAATACACAGGATTTGCGGCGGGTTTTGGTGTAGAACGGTTTGCCATGGTTTTACATCAAATTGATGATATTCGGCGGGTTTATGCCAGTGATTTACGCTTTTTACGTCAGTTCTAATTGTTAAAATTGAGTGTGGTTAATGAGGAGTGAAATTAATGAATAATTTGGGATTGAGGAGTAAGTATTTTCGGGTTTTAGCATTAGTTGTATTAGCGGTTATGGGGAGTCAATTACCCACTTTAGCAACGATACAAACTAAACCAACAACCCCGAATTCTGAAACAAAAATAGCTCAAAACCGTTCTAGTTTGTGCCGAATTATTGGGGAACAACAGGGGTTAGCGGTTCATTCTCGACCGACTCCCACTTCTCCGGTGGTTGGGGGTGTGGGATTTAAAACGGAAGTGACTTTAGCTAATAATTCCGGCGGGACTCGTGGCCCGGATGGTCGGACTTGGGTAGAAATTTCCGCCCCAATTAAGGGTTATATTTCTAATGGTTTTCCTGATAGAAGTGGGAATTTGCAAGACTGTTCGGGTCAAGTACAAAAACCCGAACCTCCAACAACACAACCCGTTAGTTTATGTCGTCAAATCGATTTTGCCGCCGCCCCCAATGGGGTTGTGGTCAGGGAAAAACCCTCTCGATTTTCTGACCGGGTTGGGAGTTTGGCTCCAGGAGCGCGAGTTAGACTGATGCAGAATTATAGGTTAATTCCTGATCCGAATGGGGAAAAACGCGATTGGGTGGGAATTAGTGAACCCGAGGAGGGATATATCTCGGCCAATACTTTGATTATGTGTCGGTAATAGTCCGTAGAGACGTGCCATGGCTCGTCTCTCTATATTTAACTCTCTATATTTAACTCTATTTAACCACAAAGACACGGAGGCACAAAGGGGTTATAACGGGATTCAAGTTTTTTGCAGAAGTTCAAAAAAATAACCTAATAAATACAATGATCCACAAATAACTGGTAAGGTATTTTCATTTTTAATAGCAGCGTCTAACGCGGGAATTAATGTGGGATAGGTTTGACAATTCTTTAAATCGGGACATAAACTTTTAGCTAGGGTTGCTAACTGTTGGGGGTCTGCATAAGGGTGATTAGGAATAGGAACTAAATATAATTGATCACTGGGTCTTAATAGGGCTTTAAAAATATTAGTGTGATCTTTTGTCGATAACATTCCCATCACCCAACTAATAGATGAAACCTCTAAACTATCCACATATTCACGTAAAGCAACGGCGGCGGCGGGGTTATGGGCGCCATCAATTAATAGGCGATGCTGTTTCCAGGTAATCCATTGCAAGCGTCCTGGCCATTGGGCTTTTTCTATGCCTTGAATTAGGGCATTTTCGGAAATTTTCCATCCTTGTTGATGTAGAATTTGGATAGTAGCGATCGCGATCGCCGAATTAATTAATTGTATATTTCCTAATAGGGGTAAAGGGTATTCTAACCCTTGATAATTAGCTGTTTGCTGTATACCATTTTGTTTGACCCAAACCGCAGGTTTAACCCACGTTACTGGGGCGTTTAATTCCGTTGCCCGTTGTTGAATAACTTGTTGAGCATCTGGGGGTAAAATACCGACAACCACGGGACAGTTAGGTTTAATAATTCCCGCCTTTTCAAAGGCAATTTCTGCTATTGTTGACCCCAGGTATTCTTGATGGTCTAAACCAATGGAAGTAATCACACTAACCAAGGGATAATCACAAACATTAGTGGCGTCTAAACGTCCCCCTAACCCCACTTCCATGACTGCTATATCTACTTTTTGTTGAGCAAAATATAACCAAGCTGCAACTGTTACTACTTCAAATAAAGTTGGGGGAAATTCATCGGGGAGAATGGCATTTTCTACCTGTTGTAAAACTTCTAAAAAATCCGATTGTGAAATTGGTTGTTGATTAATTGATAAACGTTCTGTCCAATCGACTAAATGGGGGGAAATATAGCGTCCAACTCGATAACCTGCTTGTGATAAAATAGAAGATAGGTAAGCACAAACCGAACCTTTACCATTAGTTCCAGCTACATGAATTATAGGAACATTTAGGTGAGGATTTCCTAAGCGTTTTAGTAGGTTTTTAATCCGTTCTAAACCTAAATTAATCCCAAATTGTTGATATTTTTGTAAAAATTTTTCCATATTATTTATATTTCATCAGCAATTATTAAATCAATTATTTCCTGCTGATTTTTGCGATAAATTCTAAAATCACTATCTAAGGTTAATATACAACTCCCTGGAATTAATTCACTCATTCTGACTAAACAAGCATCGGCTAAAGACATCGGTATATTCTGATAACGCTGCATTAAATTTCCAATAGCTTCAATTTCTTCTGTTAAATGAAAGGGTATTTTAATCACTCCCGATTTCAATAAAGCAATAACAGCTTCCTCTCCTCCATAGGTTCTATGAAGCAAAAAACACGCTTCAGAAATAACCGCTTCACAAGTGAATAATGGAGGAACTAGGGTTTTCCAAATCTGTACCGACCAACCGTGAAAGCGATCGCTTTTATCAATTACAGCAACTAAAGGACTGGTATCTAAAATAATTAATGGCTTCATTTTGCTGAAACACCCTCCAGATAGGTTTTATTATAGGATAAATCACCGATTCCACTCTCCACACATCCTACCCACTGTTTGGCTGCTTCATAGGCTGAAATCGGTTGTTGTTCTACTTCTGGAGGTTGAATTTCTGGTTTTTGGGCTTTAAAATGCAAAAATTCAATAAAATTAATTACTTCCTCCTGTTGTTGAAGCGATAAGGTGTTAATCATCTCGACAATAGCTTCTGCTTGAGTAATAGTTTGAGTCATGATCTTCTCCTATGGTTGATAATAATATAAAATTGCTATACTCAATTTACTATAACATATCTCTACTAGAAAATCATTTAGATTGAGTGATTTTGTTAATTTAATTCGGTAGAAATTCACTATCGAGGGTAGCTTCTGGTGTAAACGGGCAAACCACAGGAAATACTTCTAAAGTTAAACCCGTTTCTAAGGCTGCTTCTTGTCTAGCATCTTGATAACATTCCTCAAACACTTCTGTATAGTAAGGTTTTAAGCTGGGACTACTTTTTAATGCTTTTCTCAGTCTTCTACGATGTTCATAAATCGAAGATAACCAACTATTGGAACGTTTATCTGGTTGATATTTATATTTCAATAGATGTAGTAAAACAATAATTAAATCACTTTCTAGTGCTTGTTTTTCACTGCGTCCCATAGATTCGATTTCTTCAATTAAATTTCCCAAATCAACCTCTAATAATTGCCCTGTTTTTAACTGATTTACCGTATTTTCAATCCATAAGTAAAAATCTTGTTCATACAGGCTTAAATTTTCTGTTGATTTTAATTGAGGGTGTTTAGAGCTTACCATTGATACCTCATTTGAGAGTTAAGAGGATTAGGGTCTATTATATTAATTTATAACCGAAAAAGGCGCGTAAGACGCACCCGATAAAATGATAATTTATATAACAGTCTCAAGCGAAAACTAGGACATAAGATCACAGAGTGAAGTCTTTTCTTGCTGATTGCCTGCTATATTTAACTTTTAGGTATGGGGGCGGTGGGACTTGAACCCACACGACCTTATAAGGGTCAACGGATTTTCATTCTCCCGTAGCTTTCGCTACTACCAATTGGCTTTGAGAATTGGACTCTCTCTTTACCCTCGGCTTAACGTTAGGGTAGCTCCCGTCGAGTCTCTGCACCTTCCTAGGTATTGATCTTAGATTGGGGAAACTCCCTCATTTCTAATACCCCTAGGCTTGGCTCAGGATTGCCTTGTCTGAATTTACAGATTTAGGTTTCCCTGAATTTGACAGCTTACACTTGAGAGATTTCTCGCCTCAAGGCTCAATTTATCTTTAAGTCCGTAGCGTCTACCATTCCGCCACGCCCCCGGATTGGGTTATGTGTTGATTCGCTTTTGAATTTTCACATTTCTATATCTAAACATTTTATTTTGATTTACGCAAGGGTTTTGGGAAAGTTTTTTTTCCAGAGGGACTCAAACGTTCTCCTATTGGAATTTTTGGCTTTTGCGGAAAGACTATAATTCCACCCCCCTTAACAATCCACGGTTAGGGCGGTAAACTAAGATTGAGTTCACCTAAGCCTTAAAATATTATGATTTTGCCAGGTTCCGCCGTGCGAGTCACGAACCCTATTGATACTTATTACGGTTTCCAAGGTCTAGTTCAACGAGTCAGTGACGGGAAGGTCGCTGTTCTGTTTGAAGGAGGAAACTGGGATAAACTGGTTACTTTCAGACGTTCTGAACTAGAAGCTATTGATACCACTGCTGGACGCAAAGGCAAAAAATAATAATGATAGTAGAGACGTGCCATGGCGCGTCTCTACACTGATAACTGATAACTGATAACTGATAACTGATAACTGATTTATGCGTCTTCCCTTTCCTGCATTTTCAACTTCTGCCCGTTCTCAACAACATATTGGTGAGGTAATTGAAACGGCGACAACGGAATATTTAGCCCAATGTTTGGAACCGGAAGATTTAAGTTTTCCGGTGATGCCTGCGTTTGGAAGTTGGGTTAAATCTAGGGATGAGGAGTCGGGAAATAAAGTTTATGGGGTAGTTTATCATGCCACAACTAGCCCGATTGATTCTGTACATCGGGCGAGGGCACTAGGATTAAGTTTAGAGGAATTGCGAGAACAGCAACCGCAAATTTTTGCGATGTTAAAAACGGAATTTCGGGTGGCAATTGTGGGGTTTGAGTTGGTGGGTGAGGGAAATAATTCTCAACCGCAACGGGGCAAGATTTATCAATATATTCCGCCCCGTCCTCCTCAAATTCATCAAGCGGTGTATGAGTGTGAACCGGATGAGATTGTTAGTTTTAGTCAGGAATTAGATTTTTTAAGAACTTTATTAGATGTGGGTAATGCTCCGGTGGATTCTTTGGTGGCTGCGGCAATTCGAGAAGTTTATAAGTTCAAAACATTAGATCGAGCTTGGTTAATTGAAGCGGGACGAACCCTGAGCATTTTATTAAAAGATGATTATGATCGCTTGCGGGTGATTCTCAAACAAATTCATCCTTGATTATGGAGGAATTAAATTGATTCAGCTTTTGTCACTTTCCGAATTAAGCAAGTAGTAAATAAACTAATTTAGCCAAATGTCATCGGAATACTGCATTTTTTCCTAGGTTAAAAGTATATTTAACTCTCCTCCGTGATTCTTGGAGAGAGGAAAATTATAGGTTTGATTGGGTTAAATTTAACAAGTCTAAACAAGAACAGAAAATTTCAGTTTGTTGCTGAAAAATTTCTTCAGCCGTCAAATTTGATTGAGACTCATAAATAAAATTAACTTGATCAGAAGCACTTTGATATGTTGTTTGAATTGTCAATATTAGTTTAAGAAAATTATCCAAGTCATCTTTATCTTTGAGTGCCGGGATAATTACATTGCTGGGTAAAGATTCAAGTATTTTAATAAAATCGGCATCTTTTAGGTTTAAGAATGCAGCCCGAAGTTTCCTGTATTTTTGGTTAATCTCCATGGCATCATTGTGTCTATATTCATTAAGGAAATCAGGTTCTACTGACTGTTTTTTCTGAAGAATAGCCAGGTGATGTCCTGATTCAATAATTTCTATATCAAAACTATCGGGATATACTGACAACCAATTTTTTAAAATAATCTTTTCACTTTCTCGATTGAAATCATCCAAAATAACAATACCACCAATACGGAGTTGGTTATAGACTTGATATAAACAGGCTTCTCTTCCTCTTAAGGTATAGAATGGTGGCCCATCTATAATTACGCAGTCAAAACTAAGGTTGTTTAAGGAATTATCTTGAGTATAAGCAAAAATCGTACCCAAACCATATTCTTGAAAACTCAAAGGCTGATATTGTAACTCAAAGAGGGATTCTGGTTGAAGAAATTCTTTAGCAAGCTCTTGAGTTTGATGATAACAGTCTAAATCTGCATCTATTGAGATTATTTTGGTTTGAGGAAAACTTAAAACTAGACGGACGGAACTTGCACCGCTACCAAATTCTAAAATATAATTTGGCAAATTAACTTTCTCATTGATCAAGTCAACAATTTTTAGGAATCCTTCTTCCCCAATCCGCCAAGCCCAATTAAGATTTAACTGATGATTATCAAAATTCATTAATTCATGGGATCATTAGATCACAAATAATTGCTTAATTGTATACAAAAAACCTAAATCGGTAATTTTATGACAATTTTGGCGACAAGCTTTGATTAAAGCTTCCATTATGTTAACATGGATTCGTCTATTTTGGATAAAAATCTTGAATATCCTGTGCTGTTAGTTGTTGTTCTCATAAAAAAATTAGGAGCAGAATGTCATTATCCATAGGTTTTATTTTACTTACCCACAGAAACCCAGAGCAAATTTACAGACTAATAGCTCATTTAAACAGAATGTTCAATTATCCAACCATTGTCTGTCATCATGATTTTTCTAAATGTGATTTGTCTGTGGATACCCTACCGAAAAACGTCTCCTTTGTCCGTCCTCATGTAAAAACTGCATGGGGTGAATTTTCCGCAGTAGAAGCTATAATTAAAGCCATTAAACTAATATATGAGTCTGTAAATCCGCCAGATTGGTTTATACTACTCAGTGGAGCAGACTATCCCATCAAAACTGCTAAACAGATATTAGACGATTTCAATTCAACTGAATATGATGCTTATATACACCATGAAGAAATTATATATAAAGTTTATAAACAAAATGTCAAAATGAGCGTTATCTGGCAAATACTAGCCTATCAGCGATATTGTAGTTACGAATTATTTTCAGTTCCCTTCTTCAAAAATTTCACAATTCGTCTGGAACATCCATTATTAACTAAACCCTTTCTGCCATTTTCTAATAAATTTCGCTGCTTTGCTGGAGGTCTATGGTTTTGTGCAAATCAACGAGCGGCAGAATATATTATTGAGTTTCACAATCAAAAAAATGCCTTAGCATCACACTATTATCATCGAATGTTTGTAGATGAATCATATTTTCAAACTATCCTGGCTAATGCACCACACCTTAATCTAAAAAACGATGATTACCGCTATGTAGACTGGTCAACACAAGGGGCTCATCCCAAAACAATGGTTATGGAAGATTTGCCCCATCTTCTTGCCTCATCATGCCATTTTGCGCGAAAATTTGATATAGATGTAGATAGCAATATTCTTGATCAACTTGACACCATTACCTTAGCATGATAACTTCAGTCTTGATTACAGATTCATCTCAGTTAAAAATCAAAAAAAATTGTATGATTAAAACTTATGTAAGTAATGCTTTTTTAAAAATAGAAGATTCCCAACTGTATGCTATTTTTGCTTGGAGTCAGCGCACAGCAGAAATTATTACGGCTAAATCGTGGTTAACAATATTAGAAATATTTGTTCACGAACATTCTTTAGAAAAAGCTTACCTAATATTTGAACAAATTAAATCAGCTTCAGTAGCAGAGAAACTGACTGAGGAGCTAGAGCAATATCAACATCTGATTGAAAATGCCATAGTATTTTTAGCCGATGGAAAAATTACAATTTTTGGTAAAGGATTTCGCAGCTTTATTGAAAAAGAAATGTTATTTGAACTTGGCGATATTAGTCAAGAAAATTACCAAGTTCTGACACAATTATTTTCTAACTATCAATTAAAAGATGATTTAGCATCCATTAATACCCTAGAAGAATTTAGTAATTTAGTCGAACATTTAGAAAAACTGGGGTTGCTATCTCCCGCTACAAATTCTATAGATTGGGGTGATTTAAAAAAGGCTGTTCCTATTTGTCAAGCATTTGGTTTAACTAGGGGTACACCCGTAGATAGATATTATCTTAGCAAATATTTACAGGAAATTCAAACGCAAATTTCTGGGAATATCTTAGAAATAGGAGGCATCCCCAAAGATAAGGATTTCTATGAAGTTAATCCTGGTACATCCTATCAAATTATGAATATAGAACCCGGTTTAGGAATAGATATAGTGGGTGATGCTCACGATACATCTATGATTAAACCTGAGTCCTTTGATTCCATCGTAATATTTAATGTTCTCGAACATTGTTACGCACCCTGGCAAGTAGTAGAAAATATCTATACCTGGCTAAAACCTGGAGGAAAATGTTTTGCAATGGTTCCCAGTTCCATTAGAATTCATGCTACACCAATGGACTATTGGCGGCCTTTACCTGATGCTTTTGCTTGGATGTTTAGAAATTTCTCTCACCAAAAGCTCTATATTTATGGTAATCCTATTACTGTTATTGCTAGTTATCATGGCATCGTCACTGAAGAACTAACAACCGCAGAATTAGACGCATATCATCCAGATTATCCTGTAGCTACCTGTATCGTAGCCCAGAAATAAAATTCACCATCTAAATTCACCATTTATAAATTACCATGAGTCCGATTAATTTTGATATCCAACCCGAAGTTAGTATTATTTTATGTACATACAATCGAGCCAAATATTTAAGTCAATGTCTTGATAGTGTGATTGATCAAACCTTTCAAAATTGGGAATTGTTAGTAGTTGATGATGGTAGCAATGATCAGACTTTTGAAATAGTCAATCCCTATTTACAAAAAACTCAAAATATTCGTTATTTGAAACACAAAAACCGCAAATTAGCCTACTCTAAAAATGTGGGTATCCAAGCCTCCTTTAGCCCCTATATCACATTTTTAGATAGTGATGATACCTATGCAGCTAATCATATAGAATCTCGTTTTAACTATCTAAAATCTCATCCTGAAATTGATTTAATACAAGGCGGATTCTTTTCTGAGGAAGATATTATAGTAGCTGATTATTATAAACCCGGAAAAACCATTAATTTAAAAGAATGTGTTTTAGGCCCCACATTTTTCGGTAAACGTAAAGTATTTTTTGAATTAAAAGGATTTGATAATATTGCTTATGGTGAAGATACAGATTTTTGGCAACGAGCAGAAAAAGTATTCAAAACTCACAATATTACCAACCCAGAAACCTATATTTACACAAGAGCAGAAACAAGTATTACTAAGAGTGTTTTAGAAAATATTTCTTTACATGAAAATTAATATTTTGTTTTGCTAAATTAGCTGAAAACCAAGTAACATAAAGTAACAAAATTTAACCAACAATTTTCACAGGTTTTTATATGAAAAATAGAGGAGTTATCTATTGTGCAACAGGAAATGCTATATATCTGGAAGCAACTTTAATCAGTGCGATTGTCCTTCGTCAAATAGAACCAACGATACCTATCACTATCATCTCTGATCATCCATTACTGAAAATTCTCCCTCTGGAAAAGTACGAAATTAGTTCTAGATTTATTGATCTCAGTGAGATAAATGATAGCGGTTCATTTTCATCTAGGGACATCAAGACACGTCTATCAACCTTTAGTCCATATCAGGAAACACTTTTTCTGGACGCGGATATTCTTCCCTTCAAACCTATTTCCGACCTGTGGGATTATCTTGATTATGGAGATATGTGTATGGTGGTTGACCTAGTTCCAACATTGGGATTGTGCGATCATATTTCGGAAGAAGAGAAGAATTACACCTTACAATATTTGCCAGAAAGTACAACTCACTTTAATAGTGGAGTAATTCTTTGGAGAAACACCACCCAAACTCAGTCTTTATTTGAGTTATGGAATCGGGAGTGGCTAAAATTCAAAAAGCAAGATCAGTTAGCTCTAATTAGAGCTATTAATAAGGCACAATTCTCTGTTCAAAGCCTTCCTTGTATATACAATATTTCCCCAATAGATGCTATATCGAGGATAGAGAATAAATCCGTTGAGATACTTTCTGAAATACATGAATTGTCCCAATTTAAAGCTTCATCTATGCTCCAACAATCTATGCCGAAGCAGAAACATGATATTTGCTTGCTTCATTGCTGGGGTGGATATCTTGCTGCGGGTAAATTTCCTGAAATTGCTCAGAAATTTTATCCAAATATAGTTGAACAAGTAGTTGCAACTGGAATTTTTAGGAATGAATTACCTGTGAACTAATCTACAGATAACTCAAGACGTGGTATAGTGGAAGGGTTGTCTAAAAATCACACATCCAGGGATTCGGGTGTTTCTAGGGTTTAAACCCTTAGCTGATACGCCTGGATGGAGGATTAACCCGAATATAGGAGTTATGACGAATGGCCGTTATTAGTTTGGCAGAAATGCTGGAGTCTGGAGTTCACTTTGGACATCAGACCCGCCGTTGGAATCCGAAAATGTCTCCCTATATCTACACGGAGCGTAACGGGGTTCATATTATTGATTTAGTTCAAACCGCAGAACTGATGGAGGAGGCCTATGATTATGTCAGAAGTTCCTCCGAAGATGGGAAAAAGTTTCTGTTTGTCGGAACTAAACGCCAAGCCGCTGGAATTATCGCCAGCGAAGCCGCCCGTTGTGGTGGATATTATGTCAACCAACGTTGGTTGGGGGGAATGCTGACCAACTGGGCGACGATTAAAACCCGGGTTGACCGTCTGAAAACTTTGGAAGACCGCGAGTCTAGTGGTTATTTTGATTATCTTCCTAAAAAAGAAGCTTCGGTTTTACGTCGAGAATTGACGAAATTACGGAAGTATTTAGGCGGAATTAAAGCCATGCGTCGTGTTCCTGATGTGGTAATTTTAGTTGACCAACGCCGGGAATATAATGCGGTGATGGAATGTCGGAAATTAGATATTCCGATTGTATCTTTATTAGATACTAATTGTGATCCTGATTTGGCAGATATTCATATTCCCGCCAATGATGATGCTATTCGTTCAATTAAGTTGATTGTTGGTAAGTTAGCCGACGCAATTTATGAAGGGCGTCATGGTCAAGGTGCAGAAATAGCTGAAGAAGATTATGATTACGAAGCCGAATATGAAGAAGATGAAGAAGTTGAAGATATCGGCGATTTAGATTCTGATTCGGAGTCGGAAGAATAAGACCTAAAATATTTCTCAGGAGTCTTTTTTCAGGACAGGTTTAAGCTAAATTATCCGATGGGGACTCCTGGGAAGTAATCATGAAAAACATTTAGATTCATTTGTTATAATTTTTTTTAACAGATGAGTGATGGCGATAGGTAAACATAAAACAAATCTGAGGAAAAGATGGCGGAAATCTCAGCAAAAGTGGTTAAGGAACTGCGCGATAAAACTGGCGCGGGGATGATGGACTGTAAGAACGCCCTGATTCAAAATGATGGGGATATCACGAAGTCTATCGAATGGTTACGTCAAAAGGGTATTACTTCTGCGGATAAAAAGAGCTCTCGCAGTGCTACCGAAGGCTTGGTGGGAAGTTATATTCACACTGGCGGACGGGTGGGGGTAATTGTGGAAGTCAACTGCGAAACCGACTTTGTGGCGCGTCGGGAGGAATTTAAGGCATTAGTGAATAATATTGCCATGCAAATTGCGGCTTGTCCTAATGTGGAATATGTTTCTATTGATGATATTCCCGCCAGCATTACCGCTAAGGAAAAAGAGATTGAAATGAAGCGGGATGATTTAGGAAATAAACCCGATAATATTAAGGAAAAAATTGTTCAAGGACGAATTGATAAGCGTCTTCAAGAGCTATCCTTAGTTGATCAACCTTACATTCGCAATCAAGATATTACGGTGGCGGAGTTGGTGAAACAAAGTATTTCTCTGTTAGGCGAAAATATTAAAATTCGTCGCTTTGCTCGTTTTGTTTTGGGTGAAGGCTTGGAGAAGGAAGAAAAGAATTTTGCGGATGAAGTCGCCGAACAAATGGGTAAAGCCTAGGTTATTTCTGAAGTTAATTAATAGTTAAGACTCCGATCAGATCAAATTTTAATTATGATCGGAGTTCATTCATTTTTAATTCCTAATTCGTAATTCCTAATTCCTTTATGGCTGGATCAATAAATCGCGTTGATCAGGATATCGCTGCTTTGGAAGATGCGATCGCTAAAATTGCCCAAGAGTTTCATCACGCCTATGAGGTGTATTTGGTTGCTCTGGGGCAAGGAGTACGTCAACAATTGATTTTGGCAAGTTATCATCTCTGCACTCAAATCTATCCTCAAGTATTTTTAGAGTTATCGGTTTCACAACGACAAAAATTACAACAGGGGCTAAGAAATTTAGCCCGACAAATGCAGACGGATTTATGCGAGTCTCTGCAAGCTCCGGCTGATTTTGAACTTGAGGATTTAGATGATGATTTTACCTCTGAACCGGAGGAGGAACAGCCAGAGGAAAATTTGCAGGTTTCTCAGACTCCAAAACCGTTAACCCCTGAGCGTTTATTCTCTTGGCAAGATGGGATTGAAACCGGAATTGTCCGACTGTTGAAATTGCTATCTAAGGATGCCAACTTGCAGTTACAACGGTTTGGACTGTTACCGAAAAAATTACCCCAAGCTATTCTGGAAGTGGCTTCTAAGGCTGATGCTTCCAGCGATATGGTGGCTGGGCCAGCGAATCTACTCCAGATCATGATTGAGACGGAGGATGATGACGAGCCCCAAACCTCGATCATGACAAAGTTAACGGCTATTCATCTGCGCTTGGGGGAAATTGAGTTTGCTGATGCTAATGTGATGGCGCGACGTCACCAACTCCGCCATTTATCGGGACAGTTTACTAATATCCGTCGGGACTATCAAAAAAAGTTACGCGAGAGGGCTATACTTCAGGCAGAATCAGCTTGGCGAGCTAGTTGGTATGAGGATTGAGAAATGCCTGAAATGCTTATAGGTTGGGTTGTATGGCTTTTAGTTGACTAAAAAATCAAGAGTAGGTACGCACGACACCCACCAGCACATACCTAAGTTATAGCACCTAAAATTAATCCGTGTCAACCTTGTTTAAAATTTTCCTCAATTCTGCCCAAAAACTCAGGGGCGGAAAATTCATCAAAGTCTGTAATCCTATAGATAAAGGGTTTTATCTTTAATTGACTAAAAAGTCAAGTGTATAGACATACTTCTGCATACAGCATTTGCTAAAATTATAGCAAAATGGATTTGTTATTGTCAACCCCCGGAAAAATTTGATTTAATTCCTATTATTAAAAAGCTGAGTAGGAAGGTTAAAGAAAAGCTAAGTAAATCTCTGTGGTGCTGACAATACTGTATATTATAATAGGTTGTGGTGAGTCACAAATACAGGGTAATTAGGAAGTTAGATTAAGATGAAATCTTATCAACCGGACTGGTGGAGATTTAGTAAAGCGTTGTGCGTTGAAGCAGAACGGGGTTTTACAAATTTGCAGGGTAGTCAATATAAATTCCATGAATTTTTTTATGTGAGTTTAAAGGAATTGTTTGAAAATGCACCACCGGAGACCCAACAACGGTGTCAAGATTTGGCGGAGGAATTTTTGCGTTATCCTGAATTAAAATTAGAAGACCGCCAACATTTAATTGCGGATACGAGACGGTTTTTGCTGCAATTACAAAGGTTGTTTGATTGTCGGAATCAGGTATCGAAAATTCGGGAAACGGAACAAGATCAAAAGCAAAATCAACAAACAGTTGCAAAGACAACTGGGATTACAGAACAGGCAAAGGTTGTTAATCTATCCTTAGAACAATCCTTAGAAAAAATTATCGGGCCTAGAAATAGCGATCGCGTGGCAAAATTAGGGGTTTTAACCGTATTTGATTTACTGTATTATTATCCCAGGGATCATATTGACTACGCCCGACAGGTCAAAATTAATGAACTAGAACCTGGGGAAACCGTCACCTTAATTGCTCAGGTAAAACGGTGTAATTGTTTTAGTAGTCCTCGGAATAAAAAATTAACCATATTAGAATTAGTATTAAGCGATAATACCGGACAGCTTAAAATTAGTCGATTTTATGCTGGAAATAGATATAGTAGTAAAGGTTGGCAACATCAACAAAAAAATAATTATGCAACCGGGGCGTTAATTGCAGCATCAGGTTTAGTCAAAAAAAATCAATATGGAATTACCTTAGATAACCCGGAATTAGAAGTTTTAGATGATGCCGGGGGGCAAATTGAATCAATGAAAATCGGGCGACTTTTGCCTGTGTATCCGTTATCGGATGGAGTCGGGGCGGATGTAGTTAGAAAAGCGGTAATTGCAGCTTTACCTGCGGCGAAACAATTGGCAGATGCGTTACCCGAAGAAGTATTAAATCAATATCAATTAATTGGGTTAACTAATGCCATTGAGAATATCCATTTTCCTCCAGACCGAGATTGTTTATCGGCGGCGAGACGGCGGTTAGTGTTTGATGAATTTTTCTATTTACAGTTAGGATTATTAACCCGGAGACAACAGCAGAAACAGGTTGAAACCAGTGCAGTTTTAGCACCCAAGGGAAAATTAATTGATGAATTTCATCAGATGTTACCCTTTCAATTAACCAATGCTCAAAATCGGGTAATTCAAGAAATTCTCCAAGATTTATATTCTCCTGAACCGATGAATAGATTAGTTCAAGGGGATGTAGGAGCAGGGAAAACTGTAGTGGCGGTGGTGGCAATGTTAGCGGCAATTCAAGCCGGATATCAAGCCGCATTAATGGCCCCGACGGAAGTTTTAGCCGAACAACATTATCGAAAATTAGTCGAGTGGTTTAATTTAATGCACCTACCTGTAGAATTATTAACAGGTTCAACAAAAGCTGGCAAACGACGTCAAATTCATGCCCATTTAGAAACGGGAGAATTGCCTGTTTTAGTCGGAACCCATGCCTTAATTCAAGATCAGGTTAATTTTCATCGTTTGGGGTTAGTAGTGATAGATGAACAACATCGGTTTGGAGTTCAACAACGAGCTAGATTACAACAAAAAGGAGAATCTCCCCACGTTTTAACCATGACAGCAACGCCCATTCCCCGAACATTAGCCTTAACCTTACATGGGGATTTAGATGTGAGTCAAATTGATGAACTTCCCCCCGGTCGCCAACCAATTCAAACTACAATTTTAAACGGAAAACAACGACGGGATGCCTATGATTTAATTCAGCGCGAGGTAGCAAAAGGCAGACAGGTTTATGTGGTGTTACCGTTAATTGAAGAATCGGAAAAATTAGATGTTAAATCGGCGGTGGAGGAACATCAAAAATTACAGTCTAAGATTTTTCCTGAGTTTAAAATTGGGTTGCTCCATGGTCGAATGAGTAGCGCGGAAAAAGATCAAGCTATTACTCTATTTCGGGATAGAGAAACCCAAATTCTGGTGTCAACAACGGTGGTGGAAGTGGGGGTTGATGTTCCCAATGCCACGGTGATGTTAATTGAAAATGCAGAACGATTTGGATTATCTCAGGTGCATCAATTACGGGGTAGGGTGGGTCGTGGAAAAGATAAATCCTATTGTTTATTAATGTTAGGAGGTTCTACCCCGGAAGCGCGACAACGGTTACAGGTTTTGGAACAATCTCAGGATGGGTTTTTGATTGCAGAAATGGATTTACAATTGCGGGGGCCAGGACAGGTTTTGGGTACTCGTCAGTCGGGTTTACCGGATTTTGCTTTAGCGAGTTTAGTCGAGGATCAGGAGGTGTTACAATTAGCTAGGGATGCCGCCCAAAAGGTATTAGAAAAAGATCCAAAGTTACAGGGTTTACCTTTAATGCGGGATGAATTAAATCGTCGTTATATTAAGATTATGGGAGGCAGCATTTTAACCTAAACTCTTTCTATTACCCATTACCTATCACGGATTAAACGGATTACGCAGATTAACACAGATTAAAATCCGTGAAATCTGAACACGGATTAAACGGATTACGCAGATTAACACAGATTAAAATCCGTGAAATCCTCTTAAATCCGTGTTCCCTATTCCCTTAAAAAAAATGAAAATAGTATTAACAAATGATGATGGTATTGATGCACCCGGAATTAAAGCGTTAGGGGAGGCAATTTCTGGGGAAAAAATCTGGATTGCTCCTGAAAAAGAATATTCTCAATGTGGGCATCAAGTGACGACCAATCAAGGAATTAAGGTAGAAAAACGTTCAGAAATTGAATATGCAATTGGGGGAACTCCCGCCGATTGTATTCGGTTAGCGGTGTCCCATCTTTGTCCTGATTTAAGTTGGGTAATTTCGGGGATTAATTCGGGGGGAAATATGGGGGTTGATGTTTATATTTCTGGGACGGTGGCGGCAGTTAGGGAAGCAGCAATTCAAGGAATTCCTGGGATAGCTTTATCCCAATATCGTAAAAAAGGAAAACCCGTAAATTGGAAAACGGCAACCCGTTGGGCAAGTTTGGTGTTAAATGAATTAATGAAACATCCTCCGCAACAGGGGTATTTTTGGAATGTTAATTTTCCCTATTTGGAACCGGAAGACCCTGACCCAGATATGGTATTTTGTAAATTAGGAACTGAATCTTTGCCGATTAATTATAGAATAGAAGGGGATTATTTTCATTATCATGGAAATTATAGTGATCGCCTTTATGAAGTGGGAACGGATGTAGAAGTGTGTTTTCGTGGTAAAATAGCTGTGAGTTTAATTAAATTGTAGGTGAGGGGTCAAGATTAATTGAACCACAAAGACTCAAAGACACAAAGAGGTTAGAAATCTAACCGGCTGGTTGGTATCATGGGTGAATGTGACAATTCTTAACACCATTTATGATGAAATTAGTTTAATATCAAAAATTAGGTGGTTTTTCTAGGTGCTGTGATTAGTAAGACGCCTATTTGTTGAATTTAGCTTTGGGATTAAAATTTTAGTATGAGCGTTAACTTAGCAACCCAACTGCGAGAAGGCACGAAGAAGTCTCACACAATGGCGGAAAACGTTGGTTTTATCAAGTGCTTTTTAAAGGGTACGGTAGAAAAAACGTCTTACCGGAAATTGGTGGGTAATCTCTATTTTGTTTACTCCGCAATGGAAGAAGAAATGGAGCGCCACCGTAACCATCCAATTTTATCTAAATTGTATTTTCCTGAACTGAATCGCAAACAAAGTTTAGAGCAGGATTTATACTTTTATCATGGTGCAAATTGGAAAGAAGAAGTACAATCTTCTGAAACAACAAAAGCCTATGTTGCTCGAATTCGAGAAATCTCCAATTCTGAACCCGAATTGTTAATTGCACATCTGTATACTCGCTATTTAGGGGATTTGTCCGGGGGGCAAATTCTTAAGGGAATTGCTCAAAATGCGATGAACTTACAGGATGGACAAGGAACTCAGTTTTACGAGTTTAATGATATTCCCGACGAAAAAGCGTTTAAGGTCAATTATCGTCAACAAATGGATAGCGTTGATATTGACCAAGAAATGGCAACTTGCATTGTTGATGAAGCCAATGATGCGTTTGGGATGAACATGAAAATGTTCAACGAATTAGAGGGGAATTTAGTTAAAGCTATTGGTCAAATGTTATTCAATACCTTAACTCGTCGCCGGACAAAAGGGGCAACGGAAGGGTTAGCAACCGCAGCCGAATAATCAGTTAAAATACGGAAGATTCAATTAATTTCATCCTGAACGCGAGAATTTGGCTTGTGTTCGGGATTTTGTGGTTTTGAACTACCTACACTTACTCGTAGAGAAGTGTGGGTAGTTTAGTTGACTATCGGCTTACTGACTAACAACTTGCTGGGTGTTTTTTTGTCTATGGAAGGCATAGAGTTGAAAGAAAACAATCATCCCTACAATAAAACTACCCGTCACAGCAATAGCTGTATTTATGGGTAAATTATTTTTGAATACTGCTAGTAAAACAATCACCAATAAAAGTACCGTTGGGACTTCATTTAAACTGCGGAATTGTTGACTGGTGAATATAATTTTATTTGTGGCTAATTGTCGCATAATTCGACCACAATAAAAATGATAGGCGACTAAAACCGCAACTAATCCTAATTTGATATGCAGCCACATATCTTGTAAAAGACTGGGTTGTGTAATTAAAAGGGCGATCGCCATCACCACCGTTACCACCATTCCGGGGGTTGTAATAATCCCATAAAGACGCTTTTCCATCAATTCATATTGTTCTTTTAAAATGCTGCGGGCGGGCTCGGGTTTGTCTTCGGCTTCGGCGTGATAAACAAATAATCTCACCAAATAAAATAAACCCGCAAACCAGACAACCATTCCGATGATATGAAAGGATTTAAACCAAAAATAAGTCATAGATCCAATAAAATCCTCAACAATAAAGGTGGTATAAACCACCTTACTGGATTCTGGACAATCTAGCAATTAAATCGCCTGGGATAATCTTTGTTTATGTTGGGCTGGAGTATGGGTATCAAATAAAAAGGCAATATTTCTAAAGAAAGTTCACGAAGTCGGGAAACATAAGCTTGGGCGGCGGGAGAAGCGGTAATATTATCTGGCCAATGTTCTCCATAATAAAAGTTTAAGTCTTTCTCTAAATTAGCTTTGTGGTTGAGTTCAGGGAAATAAATTTTGCTAATATTTGGATGGGTTTTATGGATAAATAAGATTAAATTTTTCCTAAGACTAAAAACAGGAGAAATCGCAACCCTTTATTATCAGAAGCGTTTCATTTATTAGCTAGAGATGAAGCTCGTCATGCGGGGTTTATTAATAAGGCGATGTCGGATTTTAATTTATCCTTAGATTTAGGCTATTTAACTAAAAACCGGACTTATACGTTCTTTAAACCGGAGTGGATTATTTTCGCGGTTTATTTATCGGAAAAAATTGGTTATTGGCGTTATATTAAGGTTTTTCGTCATTTAGAAAACCATCCCGAACATGAATATTATCCTTTATTCCGATTAAAAAAATAAACTAAACAGCAGATTTAATGGCTCGAAGTTGCTCTAACTGTTGGTTTTGTTGCTGCATTTGAGCAACTAGAGATTCACAGACTAAATCACAAACTTCAAATAAAAGTGGATTAGCAATTTCATAATAAACACTAACCCCTTGTTGGGTGCGAGTCACAATTCCAGCTTGGGCTAAAAGTTTTAAATGTTTAGAAACATTTGCCTGTCCTAACCCGGTGGCTTCAATAATTTGGGTAACATTTTTAGCTCCAGATTTTAAACAGCAAATAATTTGTAAGCGACTTACTTCTGATAACACTTTAAAAAAGTCTGCCATTAATGCTAGGGCGGCGGGAGATAATTGTAAATAATCGCAGGTTGAAGTCAGTTGCATGGATTTTAAACTGGGGTTAGTGATGGCTAGGACTCAGTGGCTTTATTAATATTACTTATCTATTATATTACCACATTATCTGATAATTGAAAAATTGTAAGTAGAGACATTTTAGTTATAGCAGGGAACACCGGAACAGCCCCCCAAACCTCCGGTGCACGGGGGGCTAGGGGGGAGGGAACGCCGGATCTGGGGGAAAATACTTCACCGTCTGGGTTCCAAGATCCGTCTGGTGTCCTAACTGCCTTGGCGGTTGCTATAATATCTGTACCCAGGTTTTAATGGAGATTTTCCTGCCGTTTTTTCTCGCTAAGTTGTAGTAAAATATCGGTGTGAACCTCTTTTGTGATCGGATATAAAAAAGTAAAAATCATCCCAATAATTAGGACAATAGTTGGTAAAGGGCCAATAGCAAACCGCACGGCTAACAGAGCCGAGTCCGGTTGAATGGGGGCGGGTTGACCGGGAACTGTGGAAATAAATCCAGCAATATCTAAGGCTTGTCCGACTAAAAATAAGCCAACGGCTAACCCAATTTTTTGTAATAAAACCATGAAAGAATAGAAAACTCCTTCCCGTCTTTGTCCAGTATTTAATTCATCTAAATCAATGACATCGGGAATCATTGACCAGGGAACTAAATAGGCTGTTGAGACCCCGCATCCGGCTAGAATTGCTAGAATATACATTAAGCCAACCTGTCCAGGTTGGAGGAAAAATAAACCCGCTTGGGCAATAATCCATACTCCCATTCCCATAAAATAAACTGACTTTTTCCCATAGCGTTTACTGATAGAACTCCAGACAAATAACATTACTAAAGCTGTTCCTTGAACTGCAATTGCCACCTGGGGAAAAGTTGCTTCCGGCATCTGCATCCAATTGACTACAAAATAGGGTAAAATTGAAGCAGTGAGTTGAACTCCTAACCAGGAACAAAGATAAATTCCAATCACTAATAAAAATGGTCGATTACTCAAGGCAATTCTGATTTGTTCAGTAATGGGAATACTATCGGAATTATCCTGATTGTCTGCGACTAAATTTCCCGACAATACTCGCTTTCTGGTACCCAAGAAACACCAAAACAGAGGAAGAACCGATATAATCGCACAAACTGCCCCTAAAATTAAATATTTTTGATAGGGAGAATCGGGAAACAAACTAAAAATAATTTGTGCTAAAATCAAGGAAAAAATACTACCACTGATAGAAAAAGAAAAGCGAAAACTATTGAGACTGGTACGTTCGTTATAATCTGATGTTAATTCGGGAGTTAGGGCAGTATAAGGTAAATTAACGGCGGTGTAAGCGGTATTAAATAAAATCCCAATAATCACATAATACCCAAATAAAAACCATTGATTATTACTCGGAACAATCCACTGTAAAAAGAACAGAATCCCAAAGGGAACTGCACCAAAAACCATCCAAGGATAACGCCTTCCCCAAGGGTGAACTGTGCGATCGCTTAATACTCCCACAATCGGATCATTAATCGCATCCCAAATTTTTCCCACCATTAATACACTTCCGGCTAATCCGGCAGATAAACCCGCAACATTAGTCAGAAAAACCAAAACAAAAAATACAGAAATATTAGCAGTAATTGCTGGGCCTAAATCCCCCGCACCAAAAGCTAATTTTGTCGATAAATTTAGCTTTTGGTGCGGAGAAACAGTTGGAGAAGTATCTGAGTTCATTTGTATTAATATTAAAGAGTATTGTCAGCTTAAAATCAAAACCCGATGGCTAACAATAGGATATCTTAAAATGATAAGCTGATTGAATCACAAATAATTAGGGAGAAGTCAAACTATGGCTGCTTTAGGCGATCGCTTTAATCGGATGATGGGGAAAACCCGATTTGTCGTCAGTCGTTTGTTTCTGCATTTAGGGGGTGATCAGGTCGCCCCGCTATTAGGGGTACTTAACCGAGCAGCTAGAAATACCATTGATGCAGAGGGAGACTTGCAGGTAACAGGAGAGGCGTTAGTAGAAGTCTGCGAAAGTCTGCTTCAGTATGACACCTATTGGCTCTCAGGCTCCAACGAAGGGGATGTGGTCTGGAGTGAGGGAGAAGCGGCGGACTACTTTAACGAACTGTTCACGGATTCAGGCCAACGGTATTTAAGCCAGCCGGATTTATCTCAACCCCTGGATGAAAGTCAATACCTATCTATACCAATTACCCACAATTTAATTGTGATGATTACAATAGTAAGTGAAGGAGAAGTTCCCGATTTAGAAACGGATTTAGCAAGTTTGGAGGCGATGAATAATGGATTAAAAGCAATTATTAATCTGCATTATCAACACAGACTCCGAGGGATTCAAGTGCATTTTTCCCCGGCTGTTTTAGGAGATGAATTAACCCGTGATCAATTATTAGAGAACTTTCCCGAACTGATTCCCCTTTAAGGAATAGTATCGGTTGATATTAAAATCAAAAAACAGTGACCAATTCAGATTTTTCTTGTTAGAATAGGAGATATAAATGTTGAAAAAAGTTAATTGGTTTATGTGGAAAAAATTCTTAATTCTGTTGATTTCGGTAACATTTTGTTGGACAACAGTTGCTTGTGGGTCTGCAACTACTTCATCGAATACCCAACAATCCACTCGCACCACGTCGGCGCCCCAAAATCAAGTTATTGAGGGTAAATATCCCGTTCAGCAAGCCCAATATAATGACGTCGATGGGGAGTACACCCTAATGTTATTAAATACTCCGGCGGGGAAATCTGCCACCTACCGGACAACGGATTTACAAATGGCGCAATTAAGCGAGGAACAAATTAAAGCGGGAGAAAAAAGTACCTTAAATATTACCAATGATCAACCCGTTTTGTATTTAACCGAAGACTTTCGGATTGAATATGTTCATAACGTTACCGAAACTCAAACCAACCCCGCCACAGGTCAACCGCAAACCGTTGTCGTGCGACAAGAATCGAGTTTCTGGACACCTTTTGCCGCATCTTTCGCCGGAAGTGCGATCGCTAATAGCTTATTTTCCCCCCGCTATTATGTACCTCCGATGTATCAATCCGGCGGTATGATGACCGGATATGGCGGTTACGGTTCCAATTATAATCAAGCCGTCAACGACTATCGGACTCGATACAATAGCCCCCCAGCGGCGGTAAAAAATAGTACCACCCTCCGCACCACCGGAAATATTCGCAACTCCAACCCAAATTCCTCCGGTAAGCGTTCCACCTCCCCCAATTCCAGCCGTTCAACGGGTTCTGGGTTCGGGTCAACGGATTTACGCACCTCCCCAAATAAAGGTTCCACCCAACAACGCAAACCCAGTTTCGGCAGTGGTTCCCGCAGTCGTTCATACTCGGGAAGTGGCAGCAGAAGACGCCGTTAAACCGTAGTGAGCCCGACCGGGCTCCTTCTTTCTTTTCTTAACAAATTGATTCGAGATCAGCACAACTGATAGAGTTTGATTTAGAAAAAGCGATCGCTTCTTTGGAAGAAAGCCAACCTGCGAGGAAAGTTAAATTGAGTATTCACCCTTTAGAATTCAAACTAATATCAAATCCCAATCAGCAGGATATAATTACCTCTGAAAAAAATTGGCACAACACAATTATTTTAGGTGATTGCTCGAAGGTTTTGCAGAAAATTCCTTCTAATATAGTAGATCTGATTGTAACATCTCCTCCCTATGCAGATAGCCGGAAGAAAACCTATGGCGGGATTAATCCAGATGATTATGTTCAATGGTTTCTTCCCATTTCTAAACAACTGTACAGAGTTTTAAAAGAAGATGGAACATTTATTATTAATATCAAAGAAAAAGTTGTTAATGGAGAAAGGCATAACTACGTTATTAAGTTAATTTTAGAAATGCAACAACAAGGATGGTTATGGACAGAAGAATATATTTGGCACAAAAAGAATAGCTATCCTGGTAAATGGCCTAATCGTTTTCGTGATGCTTGGGAACGTTGTCTACAGTTCAATAAGCAGAAAAAATTCAAAATGTATCAAGAAAGGGTTATGGTTCCTATGGGAGATTGGGCTAAAACTCGCTTAAAAAATTTGAGTGAAATTGATCAAATACGGGATAATTCTAAGGTCGAAAGTGGATTTGGCAAAAATGTATCTAATTGGTTGGGACGGACAATGGTTTATCCTACCAATGTTTTACATTTAGCAACGGAATGCAGCAATAAAAGTCACAGTGCTACATTTCCTAAATCTCTGCCTTCATGGTTTATTCAATTATTTACAGAACCAGGAGATACGGTTTTTGATCCCTTTTTGGGTTCGGGAACAACTGCGATGGTAGCGAAAGAGTTAGGTAGACGTTATATTGGTATTGAGATTAAAGAAGAATATTATCAGGGGGCTTTAATTAATATAGAAAAAACCCTATTTAATTGTCAAAATCAAAGTTTTAATTGTATCAATCAAACACAAGAAGTTAATAATATAGCCATGAGCGAATCGAATCATCAAATTTATTCTAAATATCTAATTGAGAATATTTTAAACCCCTTCTATGACAAACGATTTGAAAAGTTGAGACAACTTCAGATTAGAGATATTATTAAGCGTAAAAATCCTTATTTGTTTAAGGCTAAAAATATTGAATTGGCAGGAGAATTTGTAAAGAGTATTGTCGATGCTTTTCTATCTTCCCAAGAAGAAACAATTTTCGGAAATTTATTAGAAGGTTTTGCTATATATATCTCAGAAACACTATACGGAGGAGTTAAATCAACTCTTAATAGTATTGATTTGGAATTTGAGAGAGGAGGAATTTATTATATTGTTGGGATTAAATCAGGAATAAGCTGGGGTAATTCCGATCAAATTAATCGAATGAAAGATAACTTTAAAAAAGCCAGAATGATTTTAAGAGAACGAGGAATAACTCAGGAAATTGTTGCTGTGAATGGTTGTATGTATGGAAAAGATAAAAACCCTTTAAAAGCGAATCAAGATCCAGATAAAGTATATTTTAAATATGCGGGCCAAGATTTTTGGAATTTTATCTCAGAAGATGATAATTTATACCAAGAGATGATTGTACCCATTGATATAGAAGCAAAGAAAAAAGATGAAATTTTCAAAGCAACTTATTCAGCTAAAATTAACGAAATGACGCAAGAATTTATGCGTTATTTTATGAAAAATAACCAGATCGACTGGATTAAATTAGTTGATTATGTTTCAAAGCGAGAAGATGTAAAATTAGAATCATTAGAAGCACAGTTGTCTTTAGATTTAGAATTAGAAGAATCTTATGATTTAGAAGAATAAGCGATCTATTGCTAATTTTTATTATTCATATAGCCAAACAAAAATAGCGAATGGACTTAACCTATTATTAACTTAAAAATATATTTTTGCTGGGTCATAATTCATGTTAAAATGACTCTCTGGTTAACAAAAATAGCACAATAGAAGCAGATTGAAGAAGAATTATTGAGAACCGACTATGAGTGATTCCAAAACAGAACCTTTAATGATCCTCAAAGGCGTTGGTAAATCCTATCAACAGCCCAATGGTCAAGAAATTCCGATTCTCAATAACATTAACTTAGAATTGCGCCGGGGCGAAATCATCGCTTTATTAGGGCCTTCTGGTTCAGGAAAATCCACCTTAATGCGAATAATTGCCGGGTTAATTTATCCAACCCAAGGACAAGTCCTCTGTCATGGAAAACCATTAATTGGAATTAATCCCGGGGTAGCAATTGTCTTCCAAAGTTTTGCCCTTTACCCTTGGTTAACGGTTTTAGAAAATGTCGAATTAGGATTAAAAGCCGGGGGATTTCCTGTAGACTGGCGACAACAAAAAGCCCTAAAAATGATCGATATTATTGGTTTAGATGGATTTGAAAATGCTTATCCCAAAGAACTATCAGGGGGAATGCGACAACGGGTTGGATTTGCTAGGGCTTTAGCCGTTGAACCGGAATTATTATGTATGGATGAACCTTTCTCCGCTTTAGATGTTTTAACCGCAGAAAACTTGCGAATTGAACTGTTAGATTTGTGGTTAGAAAAACGTATTCCTACCCAAGCAATTTTAATTGTAACTCATGGGATTGAAGAAGCGATCACCTTAGCAGATCGGGTAATTGTTTTAGGTAGAAATCCTGGGCGAATTCGGGCAAATTTATCAATTAAATTAAGTCATTATCGCGATCGCAAAAGTGCAAGTTTCCAAGCCTTAGTCGATCAAGTTTATAAAATTCTCACCAACCCAGAATTAGAAACCATAGAACCTCAAACAACCGTTAAAAATACTCTGAATAAATATCAATCTTTACCCTACGTCCGCATTGGTTCTATTGCGGGTTTATTAGAACTTTTAGAAGATCGACAAAATCCTGATTTATATCGTTTAGGGCAAGAACTGCAACTGGATGTTGATGATTTACTCCCCATTTTAGAAGCCGCAAAATTTATGGATTTAATCGAAATTCGAGAAGGAGATTTTAACCTAAAACCAATCGCCCTAGAGTTTATTCAGGGAAATATTGACCAGCGAAAACAAATTATTCGTCAACAATTACTGAGTCATATTCGCCTAGTTCAACAAATCTATACCCTTTGTCAATCTAAACAAAATCGTCGTATTCCCGAAGATTTAGTCTTAGATGTTCTGAATAATCATTTTAGTCCTAAAGAAGCGCAACGACAGTTAAATACAGCCATTGACTGGGGACGTTATGCAGAACTTTATGCCTATGATGAACCCAGTGGAGAAATCTTTTTAGAAACATCTGATTTTAGTTCAACAACACCGGAGGTATAAACTATATGACTCGTTCTCTTACCCCTAAAAATCAAACCTTAGATCGCTCTCGTTTAACATGGCAAGATGGCTTATTAATTCTAGCAGTTATTACTGTACTTTTAGTAATTGTTCGCACGGCTTCCCAATTAACCGGAGACTATCAACCCGATGTCATCATCTCCACTGATTTAGATCAACTTCCAAGTTATGCCGCCCAAACATTATTAAGGATGGGAGTAGCTTATTTTTTATCCTTAATTTTTAGTTTAGTTTATGCCTATTCTGCTTATCGTTTTCCCTTGGCGGCTAAAGTTTTAATTCCCTTATTAGATATTTTACAATCCATTCCAGTTTTATCATTTTTACCTGGGGTTGTACTCGCTTTAATTGCCCTGTTTCCCGGTCAAAGAATTGGAATTGAACTGGCAGCTATTCTGTTAATTTTTACGGGAATGACTTGGAATTTAGTCTTTAGTTTCTATCAATCTTTATCGAGTATTCCTAAAGAATTATTGGAAGTAGCAAAAGTCTATCATCTCAATTCTTGGCAACGGTTTTGGTCAGTGGAATTACCATCGGGAATCTTAGGATTAGTTTGGAATAGTGTGATGTCCGTTGCCGGAGGATGGTTTTTTTTGATGGCAATTGAATCCTTTACCTTAGGCGATCGCAGTTTTCGCCTTCCCGGTTTAGGATCATTTTTAGCTCAGGCTTCTGATCAAGGTGATTTTATTGCTATTGCTTGGGGAGTAGCAGTTTTAATTGGAATTATTATTCTTCTAGATTTTTTGGTCTGGAAACCATTAATTGCTTGGGCAGAAAAATTCAAGTTAGAAACCGTTGAATCCCAAAATATTCCCCAATCAATTGTATTAGATTTCCTGCGACGTTCTCCTACTTGGCGAATTGTAACCGAACGTTTTGGGCAGCTTTGGTCAGATAAAATTTCTCAGCGCATCGTCAAAGCTAATCCCACCTCCACCCCAGTTTTACCATCAAAATCCGATCAAAATTGGTGGAGTCGGATATTTTTAACTGGGTTTGGATTTATGGTTTTATGGGGAACTTGGGAAGGAGTTATATTATTACAAAAACTAGATTTTCAAGACTGGAAACAAGTGATTACCGGAGCTATTTTAACCGCTTTACGGGTTATTATCGCCTTATTTTTATCCTTATTATGGACTGTACCTGTGGGAGTTGCTATTGGCCGAAATCCTCGACTAGCCCAAACTTTACAACCCTTAGTTCAAATTGCTGCATCAGTTCCAGCAACAGCTTTATTTCCCGTCTTATTACTATTTTTAGCGCGTTTAGGAGGAGGTTTACAAATCGGTTCTGTGGCGCTGATGATGTTAGGAACAATGTGGTATATCTTATTTAATGTAATTGCCGGGGCGCAGGCAATTCCCTCAGAGTTATTTGAAGCAGCTAGTATTTATAAACTCTCGTTAGTGCTGCGATGGCAAACTGTGATTTTACCCGGAATTTTTCCCTATTTAATTACAGGGATGATTACGGCCGTTGGTGGGGCGTGGAATGCCAGTATTGTTAGCGAATATGTTCAGTTTCAAAACCAAACTTTAATCACACCAGGGTTAGGATCACTAATTTCTCAAGCAACAGAAACAGGTAACTATCCTCTGTTGTTTGCTTCTACGGCTGTGATGTCATTATTAGTAGTCTTAACCAACCGTTTAATCTGGCGAAAATTATATCAATTTGCTCGTTCAAAATACCAACTGTTGTAATATAACTCCATTTCCGCGTAGTGAGGCGTTCACGCCTCCTCTTTATCTTTGAGTAAGAATTGAGGCGTAAACGCCTCACTACGAAGTTAGGGAATTATTCGGTTTCTTCAACTTTTAATGTATCACAGGGGATTTTTTCTAGTTCGATTCGGGTGGGATCTCCACTAGAATAAACCTCCAAATCCTGATTAGATTCTCCGACAAATAAGCAATATTCCCCTGGAAAAATAACCCGTTCAAAATAACCCTGAACTGTAGTTTCCATACGCAGAATTTGCACCTGTTTAGTGGGGTTTTTATAACCGCACAAAATTTCAGTCTTAATCGAATCTACAGCCAATTTTACGGTTTGCATGATGTTTTATTAAAGTTAGGTTTTAAAGGACTATTTTGAAAGTTTTTAGCTTTTCAGTTAAGGGAGAGGGTAGGAATCAAAAGCTCGATTAGAAATCGGGAACGTGATCTATCTTTCTGACGTTGGATAGACTTATCCTGACCGTTCTCTCTGCAACCCTGACAAGAATCGTTAATCTTGTGATGTTATCAAATCATCATAACTTAACAATTTATGAATTAAGTTATGTTAACTAAATTATACACATATTATCCCATTTGCCACAAGCAGATAAGTTGCCAGAATAATCAACAAGATTCCTTTACAAATTCTGGGTTTGATCAGAACTTTGTGAAGATTTGGTCAGATGATCCCGATGGGATGTCACAGTTTCCTTACCATTACTATGAATATTTCCATTATAATGAGATCCGTTGTCTGTATTCGGCGCGACATTTTCTAAATTTTGGTGTTGAGAATTATGCCCAATCAAACGGGACTGGATACTGGTGGCAATCACATAAAAAACCGGAATAATATACAGACTCAAAAATGTAGAAACAAACATTCCACCCATCACCGCCATGCCAATTGCTACCCGACTTGTGGCTCCTGCCCCCGTCGCAAAAGCCAGAGGCATTACCCCTAAAATAGTAGATAATGCCGTCATCATAATTGGTCGAAATCGTAAGCGACAGGCTTCAATTGCCGCCTGTTGAATTGATAATCCCTGTTCTCGTAATTGGTTAGCAAATTCCACAATTAAAATAGAGTTTTTTGTCGATAATCCTATCAACATAATTAACCCAATCCGACTAAAAGCATTTAACTCTAATTGTGCTATCCACAGAGCACCAAATGCTCCTAATAAAGACAGAGGAACCGCTAATAGAATAATCACCGGGTCAATATAACTTTCAAATTGGGCGGCTAAGGTCAGAAAAATAAAAACTAAGGCGAGGGCGAAAATAAAATTAGTCGATTGACCCGCTTCTTTAAATTCTAAAGACTCCCCAGAAAAAGAGGTTCGCATTTCAGGGGGTAGAATATCTTTGGCTAAATTTTCTAAGGCATTTAAAGCGACTCCTAAACTAACTCCCTGGGCCGGACTTCCTTCTAAAGTTGCAGAACGAAAGCGATTAAAATGGTTAATTTGAGGGGGTGTTGTCGCGGTAGAAATCGTAACTAAATTACTCAAAGCAATCATTTCTCCCTGTTGGGAACGCACATATAATTGCTTTAAATCCTCTGGATTTGAGCGATATTTTTCCTCAGCACGAACCACAACTTCATAGCGTTGATTTCCCTGATTAAAATTAGTAATTTCCTGACCGCCAACCAAAATTTGTAAGGTTCGGGCAATATCCTGTACAGAAACTCCTAAATTTCCTGCTTGAGAACGATCTACACTAATAGTTAATTCCGGTTTATTCAGTTTCAAATTAGTATCAATATTAACTAATTCAGGTAAATCCCTAGCGCGAATTACAAAGTCTTGAGAAACTTGTGCCAATTGTTCTAAATCATTACCTTGTAAGACAAATTGTATGGGTTGACCTTGACCGCCTCCGGGTAATCCCCCTGGATTTGTAGCGAAGACTAAAGCATCAGTAATTGTTGAAAATTTACCTAATAATTTCCTCACAATAGATTGTTGGGACTGTTCGGGTTCGGTGCGTTCAGACCAAGGTTTTAAACGGGCAAAAGAAAATCCTCTATTACCCTGGGATACTCCTCGACTCGAACCAGCGATCGCAAAATAATTTTCAATTTCGGGAACTTGATTAAATATATTTTCCACCTGTTGAACCACCCGGTTAGTATAGTTAATACTCACTCCCTCTGGCGCCGTAATTGGGGCAAAAATGCGCCCTCGATCTTCGGTAGGCAAAAATCCCTGGGGTAACTGTAAAAATAACCAAGCTGTTAATCCTAAACTAGCAATAAATCCTAAAATAACAACGGGTTTAATTCCCATTAATAGGCTTAATGTCCAAGCATAAATAGCAGTAATTTTATTCAAAACCCATTCAAAGACATCTAGG
Source organism: Planktothrix agardhii (assembly GCF_904830935.1). Lineage (NCBI taxonomy): Bacteria > Bacillati > Cyanobacteriota > Cyanophyceae > Oscillatoriales > Microcoleaceae > Planktothrix > Planktothrix agardhii. The sequence continues at coordinate 4,082,121 of NZ_LR882952.1, read as the reverse complement.
GGGAAAGAGAAAATTTTCATCAATCCCCTGGGCTGGGTTTCATGCCGCAATAAACGGGCAGCCATGGGAGGAGCTAAGGTTAAAGCCACAATACTAGAAAAAACAACTGAACCCGCTAAAGTTAAGGCAAATTCATTAAATAATCGTCCCGTTGCTCCCCCGGCAAAGGCGACGGGAACAAATACCGCCACTAAAACCACCGTTGTAGCAATTACAGCAAAGACCACCTCTCCCACGGCGGCATAAGTAGCTGGAAAAGCATCTAGCCGTTTTTCTTCCATATAACGGATGATATTTTCTAAGACCACAATCGTATCATCTACGACTAAACCCGTTGCTAAAGTCAGGGCAAATAGGGTTAAGGTATTAATCGAAAATCCCATGAAAAACATCACACTAAATGCCCCAATTAAAGAAATGGGAATCGTAATTGCTGGAATTAAAGTAGCTCTCCAATTTCTCAAGAATAAAAAGATAATTAAAACCACCAGTCCAATCGAAATTAACAGACTAATCCAAACTTCTTTAATCGCCAGTTCGACAAATTCAGAATAATCTACCGCAATTTCATATCTGAGTCCTTCAGGAAAACTTTTTTCTAATTCTGCTAATTGAGCTTTAATTCCCTGAACCACTTCAATTAAATTAGCATCGGCAAGTTTACTAATTCCCAAAGAAACCGCAGGTTTGCCATTAAAACGAGCCACAATCCGATCATCTTTGGCTCCGATTTCTACCCGTCCAATATCTCGGATTTTAACCTGGGAACCATTATCATTGCGCTTAATAATTAGGTCTTCATAATCTTGAGGGGTTTGTAATCTTCCTAATGTTCTCACGGGATATTCCGTTTCTTTACCTTCAATTCGACCACTGGGAATTTCAATATTTTGCCGTCTTAGGGCTTGTTCAACATCTAAAGCGGTAATTTGACGGGCTGTCATTTGCACCGGGTCTAACCATAAGAGCATGGCATAACGGCGTTCTCCCCCAATAAAAATGCTATTTACACCATCAACTGTCTCTAAAGTATTTTTAATATAAAGATCGGCATAATTGCTTAACTCTAAAGGAGATAAATTCTCGGAAAAGAATCCCACCCATAAAATTCTTTCATCATCTCCAGAGCGCTTTTCTACGGTTGGTTCATCGACTTCATCAGGTAATCTTCTAGCCGCCCTTCCGACCCGAGTTCTAACTTCTTGGGCCGCGACTTCTAAATCCCGATCTAATTCAAATTCAACCGAAATAGAACTACTCCCTTCTCTACTATTGGAAGTTAAGGTTTTAATTCCAGCAATTCCGTTCAGTTGTGCCTCTAAAATCTCTGTAACTTCTGTTTCTACGACCTGGGGACTAGCCCCCGGATAGCTGGTACTGACGGTCACAACTGGCGGATCAATCTTAGGATATTCCTGCACCGGAAGGCGAGTATAACCCACCAATCCTAAAATAATAATCAGCAACGAACAAACCGAAGCAAAAACAGGTCTTTTAATGAAAAAATTAGTAAACATATTAAATTAATAATTGTAGTAAGCCCGACCGGGCTTCAATCAGCAGTCAACACCCGTCCTTAACGTTTACCCTCGGAATTAGCAGGTAAAATATTAATAGCTGCACCATCGGATAATTTTTGTGTACCGGAGATAATCAATTTTTGTCCTGGTTTGAGTCCTTCTAAAATTTCCGCCTGATCTTTTTGAATTAAACCTAATTTAATCGGTTGTTTTTTGGCGGTTAATTTTTCTTCTCCTTCTGCCAAAAATACAAATCGTTGATTACCTTGAAATTGAACGGCGGTCATCGGAATTACAACGGCATTTAGTTTTTGTTTCCAAACTACTTCAGCCCGGACAAATTGACCATCTTTAAATAATCCTTGACGATTATCAAAACTAGCCTTTGCTAAAATAGTTTGGGAGTCTTGATTTACTGAAGGAGAGATGAAACTAATGCGTCCGGTGGCTAATACTTTTCCCTGAGCATCTACCATTTTTACCGATAATCCTAACTTTAAATCCTCTTTACGTTCTAGGGCTATGGGTAAACGCAATTCTAACTGATCATTCGCGGTTAAACGGGTGAGGATATCTCCTTTACTAACATAATCTCCAACTTTAATTCCCACATCGCCAACTACTCCGGTAAACGGTGCTAAAACGGCTGTTTCTTGTAAATCTAATTCAATATTGCGAACCTGAGCAGCCGCTTCAGCAACCTGGGCTTCCGCCTGTTGAATTTCTTGAATTCGAGTGCCATTTTCTAATTGGTTTAAAGCCTGTTTTTCCTGTTCAACAACGGCTTTACGGAGATTAATTTCTGATTGTCGATTTTTTTGTAATTGTTCTAAACGGCGTTTAGCCGCTTGTAAATTTGCATTAGCACTGTTTTTTTGAGCGGATAAAGCATCAAATTGATCTTGAGAAATTGCCCCTGATTCGCTTAAATCTTTAAAGCGATTGACCCGATTTTGAGCTAATTCAGCATCGGATTGAATCGAATCAATTTGAGATGTGGCTTGATTAATTTCTGCTAATAAACTCCCCGATTCGGCATCAGCTAATCTGGCTTTTGCTTCGGCTAATTTTGCCCTTCCCTGAGCAATTTCTTCAGGACGACTTCCGGCTTGTAATTCTGATAAACGAGCCTGATTTCTAACTAAATTAGCTTTAGCTTGATTTAAACTCGATTCTACACTATCACTTTTGAGGCGAGCGATCGTTTCTTCCTGTTGAATCACTTGCCCCGAACGCACTAAAATCTGAGTAATTCTACCTTCGATTTCTGGCTTAATATCTACCGCCCGTTGTGCCTCTAATGTGCCTACAAAATCAGAGGTTTCTTCAAATTTAAAAGTTTCTACCGCAGCGATTTTAACTGTATTTCCCCTCGGCTTATTAGCTTTTTCTGACTTTGGATTATCCTCATTTTTAGGCGTGCTTTGCCACCATTGTCCTCCAACAAAACCAATCCCCAATGCCATTGAAATAATAAGTAGAATTTGGAACCATCCCGTTTTAGAATTTGATGGTTGTGGGGTAATTTTTATGGGTAAAGATTCAGCAAGAAAATCAGTTTTTTCTCGGTAGTTTTCTTGCTGAATCCATTCTTGATCCTGTTTTTTCACGTTAGATTTTGGGGATTGCAAATTAGACATGGTTCAGCCAAAATTAAGGTCATTTTTATCAGAGTAAAATAGCGATCAAATTGAGACTAAATTAGAGTTTAATCTAAAGCTACAATATATTAAGATCGGTCTATATCTTTCTCGAGATAGATTAGGATTGTCATATTTAGAAACCTTTTCACCATCGGTAACTGAATATCTTACTACATAATACTGAAAAAAGATGGGGTCAACGTAGGTACGGAGTTGACCTGTCTTTCATACCACCGCTCACCTGGGTACAGGTAGATCGGGGGACTTCCCGGCGGTGTAAGTTAAATGGTTTTTATTGTAAACTATTGTTTTTGGACAATAGGATTATATTTGAGTTTAGCATCTTTGCGCCTAAATTCTTTCAAAGTAAAGAGGTAAAATAAGGATCGAACAAGTATCTAAGATGAAAAATGGAAACTAACACAACGAGCGAATTCAGTCTCACCGCCGAACAACACCGTTTAAAAATGCAACGGCGCAAGGAAGTTCAGGATCAACGAGTAGCCGAACGGAATCAAACTAAAGGATTAATTATTGTTAATACTGGAAACGGAAAGGGAAAAACCACTGCCGCTTTAGGGATGGTGTTAAGGTCTTTGGGTCATGGCTATCGGGTCGCTATTATTCAGTTTATTAAAGGTGCTTGGGAACCCGCAGAAAAGGCGGTTTTTAGTAAATGGCCGGAACAATTAGAATTTCATGCGTTAGGGGAGGGATTTACTTGGGAAACTCAAGACCGAGATCGAGATATTGAAAAAACCCGGGAGGCTTGGAATTTAGCCCTAACTTTTATTGGAAATTCTGAGTTTAAATTGATTTTACTGGATGAAATTAATATTGCTATAAAACTAGGTTATTTACCCGTTGAAGAAGTTCTCGCTGGACTTGAAAAAAAAGCTGAGGATACCCATATTATTTTAACAGGTCGAGGTGCTCCCCAGGCTTTAATTGAACAAGCAGATCTGGTGACAGAAATGTCTTTAATTAAACATCCTTTTCGAGAACAAGGTATTAAGGCTCAACCCGGAATAGAATTTTAAATATCTATTTAATATTGCTTGAATTAGTTTCATTCCTAGGGGCGGGTTTATCTCAATTGAGATAATTAAGAAAGATTTGATTGAGTCCTGAAGGACTCACTAATTGAGAGAGCAGGGTTGATTGATTGCTTTTTTTAAGATAGTTTTGTACTCTTTATTTTTAATAATATAAGAGCCAAATCTTTCTAGGTGAGGGTTATTCATTTGAGCATCAAATAAAATAAACTCTTTCTGTCTTAACCGTTCAACTAACTTTACCATTGCTACCTTGGAACCATCGGGGATTCTAAAAAACATGGATTCCCCAATGAAAGCTCCACCAATCACAATTCCTAAGATGCCTCCGGCTAATTCATCTCCTTGCCAAGTTTCAAAACTATAGGCAAATCCAGCTTCGTTTAAGGCATGATAAATTTCTTTTAATTCTGAAGAAATCCAAGTTTCTTCTCGATTTGCACAACCTTCTACAACGCTAGTAAAATCTCGATTAATGGCGACGGTAAACCGATTTTGATTCAAAACCCGTTGCAAAGAACTGGGATAGCGAAATCGTTGATCGAGGGGAATTAGGGCCCGTTCTCGACTAGAATACCATTCCAAGCTATGTTCCCCGTCATTTGCCATCAAAAAGTATCCTACTGCATACCCTTGGATAATTGCGTTGACATCATATTGCATAGGTGACAAACTTTGCTATACTTTGGTTAATATACTAAGGGGTATTGTCTCATCTATGCTAAATCTTAACTCATCTTTTATGTTAGAGAGTACCTTAACAAAACTTCTCAATAAAACCGAGAAAACCTGGGGTTATCTCCAAGTCTATCATAGGGGAGAATTATATTATCTCACCATCCCCGGATACGGAGATGATATTCTAAAATTTAAAGGTAATGATTCCACCTATTCCTATCAATTATATTGGTATAAACGTCCCAATCCTTCAGTTTTTGTAGAGGCAAAAACCGAAAAAACCTATAGGAAAGAAACAAAGACCTACGACAAAGCTAAGAGTTTTCAGGTTTGTTTTAAAAGAGAAGCTAATTCCATTGAATCCTCAATTAATCGGTTATTTGCCGAATTAATTAAAAACAAAATATCAGAGGAATATAAAGGTAAAGATTCTCCGATTATTACCCTAATTCAAGACTAGAACCATCAAATGTTATAGTCAAAAGTCAACCGTGAATATTTAACCGGATATGAATGAACCCATTGCACCCATAACCTTACCCCCTAGTGAGAATTTGCAACAGGAAGGAGAATGGTTAAAACAAACCTTAAATCGTTGGTTGGATGAACAATTTATCCCTGAATCTGTGAATGAAACTATTGCACAGCGTGTCGCTCAAATTTATGTTCGTCAACGAATGGAAGGGGAAAATGATGTGGGTTCTTTGGTGCTGGCGATTGTGACTGAAATGGAATCTTTTGATTTTTCTAAAAGTTTTTTTGGAGAATTTGCGATCGCTAATGCGGTCAGCGATTTGTTATTAGATAGCTTAGGAATTGAACGCTGTTGTGGACGCTCAATATTCCCAGACTCTCTGGCTTAGTTTAACGACAAGCACCATGTCCTTCCATAGAATGACCGAAAATTCCTGTTTTATGGGGGATGACGGGAAAATTTTGGATATCTGCTTGAATTGTAAAGTTTTCTGACCTACAGATTAATCCCAAAAGGTAGTAAAGTACGGGAAGAGGGTGAGATTGAGCTTGGGGTGGTTGACAGACGAAAGATCCCATCTCGCTATGACAACTTGCAGTAAAAATGGCGATAGAACCAGACTTTACCACCAAAGCATAAACTTTCACGGATTAGATTCCAAGCAGAAATCCTCTGTAAACTTTCAATTTCTCAACTTATTTTATCAATCGGAAAAGCGATCTCTGGTTTTCCGTAATCTCCTTTTAATATCTTGTAGACTCCTTTTAATTAAACCTTAAAATCTTTTTCAATCATGATTAATCCAAATTTTGTCAAACACCAAATTGGAATTAAGTTTTTTACTCATCAAGAGTTATTGGAAATTGCCTTAACTCATCCTGATGCTATTGTAGAAAACCTGGATTTAACGCCCAAGGAAAGGAAACTCAGAACCCTAGAATATTGGGGTATTACTCATTTAGGTTCTAACTTGTTTAGCCAAATGGTGAGTGATTATTTATATCTGCACTATTCCCATTTAGGAGAAGCAACCCGGACGCTTTTAAAAAGTGATTTAGTTAGTCCCATAATTTTAGCAAAATTAGCGTTAAAAATCAAGATCGATCAAGGCAGTGATTTGGGAAAAAACTATCCTTTCAAACCGGAGTTTGAACAACAAAAAATATTATCAGAAATGTTTGAAGCATTAGTTGGTGCAGTTTATTTAGAGTGGGATCGAGATTTTGAGAAAACCTATAATTGGTTAGTGAATCAATTTATTGCCAAGGTTGTCAATCAAATTATGATGGATTTATTTCTTGAATTTGTACCAAAGGCGGATTGGGATGCTAATTTTTATCCTTGGTTTGGTTCCAATCATTTAACCTGTCCTTCTCAAAAATCCACATCGCAATTAACCTGTATTTTCTGCTCCTAAAATTATCAATTTGTCAAAATAAATCTTTAAAATAATGGGGTAAGTTGAGAATATTTAGAACAAAATAGCTAATTTTAAAAGCCATCTAAATATTTGAAAACTACCCCATAAAAATATAACAAACCTTATCAAATGGAGCATATTCTCAAATTTTTGCTAAGGCAATTTCCGGTAAAACCGTATAATTTGAAAAGGTAGAAGTTCCCATATAATGATGAATCATCTGACCGTTTTTAGAAAAACGACTACTACCATCGGGCATTAAACCTTTGCCCTGAGTCCCTCGAATTGCCTGACATAAATTCGTCTTAAAACTTAAACAATATTGACATTTACGACATTCTAGAATATACAAAGGAATAACATGATCTCCGGGTTTAAAGGTTTTCCAGCTTCCCAAGCAACGGCGGCTTTAATATCCATAATTTATTTTTGATTCAGCGATAATATGAACTCTAATTCTTCCACTTTAGAATCAATTGCCCGTTTTTTCAACTTTCGAGAACTTCAGACTAATTTTAGGATCGAAATTATCGCCGGAGTCACGACTTTTATGACTATGGCTTATATTTTAATTGTCAATCCTGCTATTTTATCCAATGCTATTTTTCTACAAACATCGGGGGATTTATTTGGAGAATTAGTTATAGCAACCGCCCTGGCTTCTGCCTTAGCAACGTTAGTCATGGGATTATATGCTAAATATCCCTTTGCTTTAGCCCCAGGCATGGGATTAAACGCCTATTTTGCCTTTTCAGTGGTGTTAAAATTAGGCATTCCTTGGCGGGTGGCGTTAGCCGCTATTTTAATTGAAGGCTTAATTTTTATCGCCTTAACTCTGAGTCAATTTAGAACTAAAATTATCACCGCTATTCCTGAAGGAATTAAACACGCCGTCGCCGCCGGAATTGGTTTATTTATTGCCTATATTGCCTTAACGGGTGCAAAAATTATTGTAACTGATGCAGCCACTACCACTACATTAGGAAACTTAAACGACCCGATTGTATTAATTACAATTGCCGGAATTTTGATTACTTCTGCTTTAATTGCTCGTCGAATTACCGGGGCGTTATTATTAGGAATTTTAGCCACAGCCGGGTTAGGATGGATTCTAGGAATTGCTCCTTGGCCCCAAGGAATTATCGGTTTACCTCAATTACCTGTGGATTTATTCGGTCAAGGAATTATTGGGTTAAAACAAGTTTTAGAAGTGAATTTTTTCCAAATATTTACAATTACCTTTGTATTTTTCTTTGTGGATTTATTTGATACGGTAGGCACTCTAACGGGGTTAGGAATGAAAGCAGGTTATATTAATCAAGATGGGGAATTTCCGAGGGTTACAGAAGCATTTATGGCCGATGCAGTGGGCACTACAACCGGGGCAATTTTTGGCACTTCAACGGTAACTACTTATATTGAATCCGCATCGGGAATTTCTGAGGGGGGAAGAAGTGGATTTACGGCTGTAATTGTGGCAATATTATTCACAATTTCGATATTTTTTATTCCCCTATTATCTGGAATTCCCAGTTTTGCCACCGCCCCGGCTTTAATTATTGTGGGGGTGTTAATGATGGGGAGTGTTCAATATATTCGCTGGGATGACCCAGCAGAATCTATTCCGGCATTTTTAACGATTTTTATTATGCCTTTAAGTTATTCTATCGCCGATGGTTTGGCTGTTGGTTTAATTACTTATCCTGTGATTAAATCCTGTCAAGGGAAGTTTCATGAAACCAATATTGCGATGTGGATTTTAGCGGTTATTTTTGTTTTGAAGTTTGTTTTTGTCGGTAAATAAGCATGGAGTATGGCGTGAAGACTGAGAATTTGACAATTTGAAGTAAACACAAAGGCACTAAGACACAAAGAAATGCAGCAGGATATCAGGGGGATTTATGGGAGTTTAGCACCAAAATAGTTTAATTTCCATAAACAACCAGACATAAAATTAGTAAAAATATGGGCTATAATCGGAATTAATAAATTACCTGTGGCGATCGCACTATACCCTAAAATAAACCCCACAACCGTTGCCCAAATCACATAAGGCCATTGTTGAGAACCGCTAAAATGTAGAACCCCAAAAGCAATACTAGAAACAACTAAAGCCAGAGTTCCTAATCCCAAATCCGATAACATTACTCCTCGAAATAATAACTCCTCACTCAGTCCGGGTAATAAGCCTAACCAAATTAAATCCGGCCATAATAAAGGAGTTAAGACTAATTTTAAATAAATATCTGCACTGCGACTATAGGCAGGCCAGATTCTATACATGACAAAACTAGCAACTGTAATCATTGATCCCACACCTAACCCCAACCCCAAACTAACCCACGTTAAGTTAATCGGTAAAAGGGTGACATGACTCAGATATAACCAAGCTTTAGCGATCGCTAATAATATAATAGCCGTCCCCCCCATGGCTATCAAAACCTGAGTCCGGGTTAAAGATTCGAGTTCAAAATTGTTAGGTGTTTTTTGTTCTACCACGGGAGTTAAAAATTAATAGGATTTAAGTTGATTCAAGGATAATATATTCGGACGCAGGGAGTTAGGATCAAGTCCAGCTTTATGCACCACTAAAACCCCTAAAGCCTCTAAATAAGAGTTTACCTGTATTGCTTTAATTCCTAACTGTTCCGGGGTAACTTCCATTCGGGTTTGATTTTCCCCGACGGCAATAATTTGAGTGGTAGAGACGTGCCCAGGCGAAGCCATGCCGAAGGCTATTGGCGCGTCTTGGCCAAAACTAAGTACCGCCGCACCCCCACAGGCCGTAGCTGGAACCACAATTGCATCCACCTGATCGGCCCAAATTGTCTCCGCCTTATGAGTTGTGACGAATTGGGGGGCGCGACTCAACCCCACTAAAACACAGGGTAGGAAGGTATAGCCCAATTCCTCCGCCGCCGACCGGGGGGATAATTGCGGGTCAATGGCCAGGGGAGAAAGGGCCGGAGCATGGGCTGTCGGAATTTGAAAGGTGCGGACAATTAAATGGCTGATCACCGCCTCCGCCCCGGCTAGGGGATCAACCCCCTGTCCATGACGATAGGCCTCTAAAACCCCAATATTTTCCGGTTCAGGAAAACGGGCAACTACTGCGATCGCTTCGGCTTTAGCATCCTTAATTAACCGTTCTGCGGCCCGTAGCAGGCTGTCTGGGTTGCCAATAGTTCCCCAGGAAGCCCCCGAAGTCGAGGTTCGAATAGCCACGTTCAGGGGGGCATCTGTGACCACATAGTCCGTTAAAGTTAGGCCCAGGGTTGCCCTAGCTGCATCCGCCACTTGTAAATGTCGCAGGCGCAATTCTGGCTCAATGGCTTGATCGAGGAGTAACCCCACCCGGTTACAGTGAACGGGTTGAAGTCCCCAAGTTCCCGCCGCAAATTGATCCAGAGCGTACCCTTCCACATACAGAGTATTAGCCATCGGCCAATACAGTTGGGCTCCATTGAGAACGTTAGGATGGGTAATCAGGGTATCTGCAACTTGAGCGATCGCCCGCGCCACAGGTAAACCATCCCCCGCATATCCGCCAATGGCCGCACCAATTCCCGTTGGGATAATTAAAACAACCGTATAAGGACGAGGCATAGAAGATCAGGGGAAACACCCTAAGAAAAGTTAACTATTAACCATCAAACCTTAGAGGTTTCTTGAACAGTTACAACAGCTTCAACATGGGCTTTTTGTTGTTCAGAATCAATACTGGTAATTGCCCAGCGTAGGGGTTCACCCCGTTTTTTTAATTCCGCTTCAATGGCTTGATTTAACTGGGTTGGAGATTCCTGAAGATCAATTTCAGCCGTAATAAAATGGGTTGTCATGTTACGAATGGGTAATGGGTAATGGGTAATGGGTAATGGGTAATACTTCGACTTCGCTCAGTAACAGGGTAATGGGTAATGGGTGATATTCAGCGACCGAGGACGCTCCCCCTGCCTCCCCCTGCCTCCCCTGCTCCCCCTGCCCCCTCTGTTCACTCGTTAAGAAGTTTGGGGATATTGACGATCATAAACTTCGTCTTCTTTCCCTGGGATCAATTTTAAATTAGAGCGGGGATAGGCAATACAAAGCAGGACATAACCTTCGGCTTGAAGTTCGGGACTTAATCCCATGCCCTCACGTTGATCAACTTCGCCTTCTATAATTTTGGCTGCACAGGTGGTACAAACCCCAGCATTGCAAGAATTGGGCAACTTAATTCCGGCATCCAAGGCAGCTTGGAGGATTTGTTTATCCTCTGGAACTTCGACTGTTTGGATGTTCCCTTGATTGTGAAATTCGACGGTATAGGTTTGAGACATCGTGTTCTTATTAGACCCTGAACCATTCTATCGTTGAGCGCAGCCGATCTGAGTATTGAGCTTTCCTGGTTGTGTACAGAATGTTCAAATTAATCGGATAAACTGAATCAACTTTTGTCATCTATCCTAAGATATATTATAGAATGTCAGAATAATCAACTCAGTAAAATCAGGATGAATGCTAAAAGTTGAAATTAATATGGTAGAGTGATTAGGGTTATATTTCTCTCGTCCGTGGCTGTTGATATCCTTATTCGATTGTGCCGATTTTCTAACTACTTACAAAAAACTGTAGCCCTTTTCACAGATTTAATCTGTAGAAAACCCTAGAGAATACATAACTTTTATAGGATAAAAGACCTGTGCTAAACGTGATGGAAAATATGAATAAATTTGATACTCAACTTTGGCAACGCTTTTTAAGAATTGCCCAACCCTTCTTTTATCCTGTAGAACCAGGAAGTAGCAAGATTTTTATAAGTTTGTTATTATTATTATTAATTTTTCTGGCGGCGACTGTCTTTGTTTTAGTGAGTATTGTTACTGTTATCAGTCAATCTATTTTTTCCGAATTCTTTAATAGCATTGCTCCGGGGTTGTATGAATTGATCGAAAGTATTATTTATTCTCGCTATATTATTATCGTTATTTTAATGTTGATTGTTCCCATCGGAACATTTTTAGTGTACAGAAACCAAATTAAAACTCGTTGGCAACCTTGGGCATTTTTGAGCGTCCTGCTATTTTTATCCCTATCCGTTAGTGGATTGAATGTAATTATTAGCTATGTGGGCAACTTTTTTTCAACAGCTTTAGCTGAAAGAAATCAAGATAATTTTTGGCGTTTTCTGTATGTTTATGCCAGTGTGTTTGTGGTGGGAACTCCCATTATTGTCATCTATGCTTATACCCGCGATCGCTTGGGAAACTATTGGCGGAAATGGTTAACGGATAAATTTTTAGACCAATATTTAAGTCAGCGAGCATTTTATCAAATAGAATCGGAAAATAAACTTGATAACCCAGATCAACGAATTACCGAGGATATTAAGGCATTTACGATTACCAGTTTAAGATTTTTACTAATTATTCTAAGTTCCATTATTGATGTAATTTCTTTTACGGGAATCCTCTGGTCTATTTCTAAATCTCTTTCCGTATTTCTATTAATTTACGCTTCTGTCGGTACGATAATCACGGTTTTTATTGGACAGCGTTTAATTCCTCTAAACTTCAATCAATTAAAACGAGAAGCGGATTTTCGTTATGGATTAATTCATGTCCGAGACAATGCAGAATCCATTGCTTTTTATCAAGGGGAAGAACAGGAACTCATCCAAGTCAAAGAACGATTTTTCAAAGCCTTTAAAAACTTTAATTTATTAATTGGTTGGCAGAGAAATGTTGATTATTTTACCACAAGTTATGGATATGCTGTGGTTATTATTCCTTCGCTGATCTTAGCTCCTATTTATTTTGCTGAAACGATTAAATATGGGGATATTACCCAAGCGAGTTTTGCCTTTAGTCAAGTTTTAAAAGCCTTTTCAATTGTAGTCAGTCAGATTGAAATATTAAGTGCTTTTGCCGCCGGAATTAACCGTTTATCAACCTTCTCGGAATTTTTAGAATCTCCTAAATCCATGGAGGAAGGTCAGACACAAATTGATATGAAAGTTGATGATTCCCTAGCTTTAGAGCACGTTACCGTCAACACACCAAACTATCAACAAATCCTGGTTAAAGACCTATCTCTGAGCTTACCCGACGGTCAAGGATTATTAATTATGGGTCAAAGTGGAGTCGGAAAAAGTTCTTTATTACGCACCATTGCCGGATTATGGACATCGGGAACCGGGCGCTTAATTCGTCCTGAACTCTCATCAATGTTATTTTTACCCCAACGTCCCTATATGATACTCGGAACATTGCGTCAACAATTACTCTATCCTAATAGTAATCAAGAGGTGAGTGAACAGGAATTATATCAAGTCTTAAAGCTAGTTAATTTAGCGGATTTACCGGAACGAGTTAGTGGTTTTGATACGGAATTAGATTGGGCTAATATTCTGTCTGTGGGAGAACAGCAACGGTTAGCTTTTGCTCGATTATTAATTAGTAAACCCCGCTACGCAATTTTAGATGAAGCCACCAGCGCCTTAGATTTAAAAAATGAAGAACTACTTTATAAAAAACTACATGAAACCGGAACAACTTATATTAGTGTTGGGCATCGAATCAGTTTATTGCGCTACCATAACAACGTTTTAGAACTCATGGGAGATCAAAAATGGCGTCTGGTTTCGGCTGAAGAATATCGGGCAGAAATGATTTGAGAAATTCAATCCTTAATCAGTTAAAACGGATTCAAAAAAACGACATTCTTGACAAGGGCCAAGGGGATTCACCGCACAGCGTATCAGTTCAGAATAGGCATTAAAACGACAGTTTGCATTTCCTAGAATCCAATGTCCATCAATTAAGGTTCTATCTTCAGGTCGTTGTACTGATTGCACATACAAGGAAATTTTATGCAGTCGGTAACGACCGGATTTGAGTTGATAGCGATGACGACGCTCTAAAACAGTATAGGTTTGACCCTGGAAATTTAGATAATGACCCGGTTGGGGTGTCCAATCTAAACAAATACGTCCAAGAGATTGATGAGAATGTGTTAGTATCAATTCCGTTGGTAGTGAATTTGGCTCCATGATGGTTTGATTTAATTCAACAGGTTTTGAGATTATCCTCCTGAATGTTACGGTGTTCAGTCACCAAAAACAAGAGGATTTTTTGGTTTTATCCCATAAATAAAATATAAAAATTCTATTTATTCACCTTAATATTTACGTTCCTGGGGTTCAAATAGGGTAATTTTTACCGGACGATAGGCTAAATCAATACCCGCAGGGGAATAATAGGCTAAAGTATGTTTTAGGAAGGTTTCATCATGGCGTTGAGGATAATCTTCCCGACTATGGGCGCCTCGACTTTCTTGGCGACTTAAGGCCGAAGTTAAAATCATATTTCCTACAATCATCAGACTTTTTAATTCCAATGCTTCAATTAATTCTGTATTCCAACATTTGCCTTTATCATCTAAATAAATCCGTTGATAACGATTCTGTAACTCCTGAATTTGACTTAACCCTTCTCGCATAACTGTATCGGTTCTAAATACACCACAATGGGAGGTCATAGCATCTTGAAACTCCTGACGCAGTTTTCCAATTCTGTAGTCTCCAGACTGGTCTAATAAACCTTGTAATTGCAATGCAGTTTCTTTCAAATAACGCTGTTCATCAATATTTGGTAACTTGCGATTTTGCACAAATTGGGCAATAGCCGCCCCGGTTCTTTTTCCATAAACCACACATTCTAATAAAGAATTACTGCCTAAACGATTAGCTCCATGCACCGATACACAAGCGGCTTCTCCGGCGGAAAATAATCCATCAACAAAACTATCCGCACCACTTAAAACTTGACCATTAATATTAGTGGGAATACCTCCCATAGAATAGTGAACCGTGGGACGTACAGGCATCGGTTCCACCACCGCATCAATTCCTAATAAACGGTGAGCTTCTTCCCAACAAAAGGGAATCCGACTCATAATTTTTTCCCGTCCTAAATGTCGCAAATCCAAATAAATATAGGGCCCCCCGGCACTGCCATCGGGGTTAATTCCACGGCCTGCCCGCAGTTCTAAAGTAATCGCGCGAGAAGTAATATCCCTAGGTGCTAATTCCATCCGACTCGGGGCATAAGTCGCCATGAACCGCTCCCCATTACTATTAATTAAATAGGCTCCTTCCCCCCGCACAGCCTCGGAAATTAACACCCCCACCGGATATAGTCCCGTAGGATGGAACTGGACAAATTCCATATCTTGCAAGGGAACCCCCGCCATTGCCGCCATCGCCAGCCCGTCCCCGGTTGAGGCATAGTCATTGGAAGTGGTATTAAATGCCCGACCATAGCCCCCGGTGGCGAACATCACCGCCTTAGCCCGGACAACGGTTAACTGTCCATCATCAATTCGGAACATGACCACCCCTTTGGCCTGTCCGTCTTCTAAAATCAGACGCAGCACATACCATTCATCATAGATATGGACACCATAGCGTCGCAGGTTACTGACCAGTTCGTGTAAAATCCCATGACCTGTTTTATCAGCAGCGTAACAAGTGCGATTATGGGAATGGCCCCCAAAAGCCCGTTGAGCAATCCGGCCATCGGGAAGACGGGAAAATAATACGCCCAAATGTTCTAAATCAATAATTACATCCGGGGCTTCTTTGGCTAAAATTTCGACAGCATCTTGGTCAGCTAAATAGTCTGAACCCTTGACGGTATCAAAGGCGTGGGCTTGCCAACTATCACTTTCATCAATATTTTTTAAGGTGGCAGCAATACCCCCTTGGGCAGCGACGGAATGGGAACGGATGGGGTGAGTTTTGGCAACAATAGCTATATTCAGGCTGGGGTTAGTCCGGGCCATTTCTACGGCCGCCCGACATCCTGCCAACCCGCCCCCAACAATAATCACATCATGTTCTAGCATCTTAATCAGTTATCAGTTATCAGTTATCAGTCATCAGTCATCAGTCATCAGTTATCAGTCATCAGTTAAGGAGTTAATCAATTAACTGTAAACTTCTTAACTATTAACTGATAACTGATCTGTGCCGTTTAGGAAGCCGGAAATTCAGTACGACTGGGTTCGTCTTGAATTAAGGGGTCTACGGATAGAATTTCAATATGGTTAAATAAAGTGGTGACGAATGCAAAGAGTAGGAAAGGTAAAGACAGCACAATAATTAAGCCAACCGTCGCTAACGCATAAATTTGACGGGTTGTACTCCACAGGGCTAGGGAAGTCGCTAAGGCGATAAAGATGACAATTAACCAAATGATGATTTGGCTATAGATATCACCATAGGTTAGTGTGCATCGAATACGATACTTTTTCAGATCTTGCATTGGTTCTCTCTTGTAATATTACTTTAAACTTCCAGATTAAGGGATTGATTCAATTTTGGAAAATTTCTCAACATTTTAATCACAGTTGTAATTTAACTTTACATTCTGTCAAACATCAGGTATCGCCCATACTCAATTATTGATTTTTTCAGGGATTGCTAACATTTAACTGGAATTCTTAACCATAAATTTTTAATTCTTAATACTTAAATGTTTACTCCATATACTTAATCACGTGACTATTACCTATTACCTATTCCCTCTAATCCTCTGAACGAAAAAACAAGAGATTAGGCAATGCTAAACCCACAGGAATAGCTAGTGTCATTAATAATCCTGTGCCTGCCATAACAATAGTATTAGCAATTAACGGAACATCGGCATGGATTCCTAACTTCATCATTAAAATCAAACCACTTCCCGCCCTGAAAATATAAATCCCAGGAATCATTCCCACAACGGCACCAAATGCGATGGCTGCCGAGGGAACTTTGAATTTTAATGATAATTAATTTTAATGATAATTAATTAGTTCTAACTCATCCGTAAGTTGTTCTAAGGTTTTATGTCCTTGTTGAATATCATCAACTAAACGCATCACTTGAGTGATCACCATCATATTAATTTTCATCACCGGAATCGGGATGCTAATGCGCGAATAGAATTGATTATGGATTTTTGTTGTTAATGTGATGGCTTCATAGGAAACTAATAACCGGGCTTCAATTCCTAAACTATCCGCCAATTGATGAGTGACTCGATGCACTCTTTCAGTTGCCGCACTATTCTGGAGGAGAAGTCGGGCAGTCAGTAAAACTAGGTGAAACTTTTGATCGATTTCTGGCAGGACTGTTGGTGTCATCTGGGCTTTTCCTTAAATAGACATTTGATGGTATTAATCGTATTGGATTTTGGCTTAATATTATGGATGGGTTGGAATTACTACAGCGAAAGGCAGAAGGAGAATGGAGTTTTAAAGGAGTGGATTTCAGGGGTGCAGATTTACAAAATTTTGATCTGAGTAGGTTAGTCTTTATTGGGGCGGACTTGAGTGGGGCGAATCTCAGTTACACAAATTTAAGTCGAGCTTCGTTGCGCGGGGCTAACTTAATGGGGACGAATTTGAGTTATGCCATTTTAAAACAAACCAGTTTATATAGTGGCCAAATGATGGGAGCAAATCTTTCCCATATTAATCTCAATGGAGCAAATTTAACTCAAGCAAATTTAAGTTATACTAATCTTTATCAAGCAGATTTAAGCGATGCAACTCTATATGAATGTAATTTAGAAAATGCTTGGTTAGTGGGCGCAGATTTACGCGATACCGATTTACACAAAGCAAATTTCAAAGCAGCTAACTTAACCGACGCCAACCTAACCGATGCCATCGGATTTAATGATCAGGATGCAATAATTTATAATACGATTATGCCCAATGGTCAAGTGCTATTATCTATGTTATAGCAGTCGCCAGACCTATTAGGACAAAGAGTGATGCAGCAAAGCTAGATGGTGAAGTCTTTTCCTCCGGTGTTCCCTCCCCCCCTAGCCCCCCTGCACGGGGGGCTAGGGGGGCTGTTCCGGTGTTCCCTGCTATATAAATTAACCGTTAAGGTTTTTCCATTAACCAATACTTGATCTCCGGTGACTAACTTTCGTCCCCTGCGGGTTTCAACCTCACCATTAACTTCAACATCACCATATTTAATTAGGATTTTGGCTTGTCCCCCGGTGGAAACTTCACCCATAAATTTTAGAAATTGATCAAGTTTAATTGTTTCAGACATAAATCAGTAATCAGTTATTAGTCATCTCATTATAGCTAAAATCCGGCTTCAATTAAAGCTTGGTCTAAATCCTCAACTAACCCCAAAGATTCAGCCCTAAGCTTGAGATAAGCTAAATCTAAACACTGTCCTTGTACTTTTAATACACCCAATACATCTCGCCATTGCTTTTCGGACTGGTTTGATTTTCGCCAATATAATTTATTCAGAATTACATCTTCCGCAGAAGCTAGAAAAACAGTTGCACCCGTTGGAATTTTATATTGTTGCCGTCGTTCAAATTTGATCTGTTCAAATTCCGAATTTTCTGCCATAATTAAATCAGCACGGGAGATTGTTTCTATATGGGTAACTTGTAGAATTCGCATTCGACCCGAAACCACATCATCTACACCCGAAACATAAAAACCTATTGCTTCTAATTGTAAAATTAATAACGTTAAATCTTGAGATGAAATTGAGATAACGATATCCAAATCTCGGGTGGTTCGGACTTCTCCATAAGCAATAGCAGCCACACCGCCCGTAATATAATAAGGAATATTAAGGGACTCCAAAATCGGGTGGAGAATTTCAGCTAAAGTAATAGAATCTTGAACCCAACTCATTTCATTTCCAGTGGGAATATAATGGTGCGGACAATCTTCTGCCAACCAAGCTTCCGCAAGTTTTCGGGAAAATTGTTCCTTAGATAAATATGAGAATCTTTGACGAAAACAACTTATGGAAAAGCGACGAGCATTTTGATTAATCGAACTTCCCATTATCAATCGCTGTTCGGGTGTTCGTTGTTTTAGTAGCCAGAATTCCAAACAATCAACTTCCGGTGTCGTATCTTGAGATTGAGGTCGATAACCCGGTTTAATTGTAAATTTGGGGATAATTTGAGTCATTGATTAACTCTTAAATTGATAGACCAGTAGAGACGTTGCATGCAACGTCTCTACTAATTTTATTCGTCTTCGTCCTCGTTGTCGTCTTCGTATTCGTCATCAATTAACTCGTCATCGAGGATAGCTGATAATAAAGGATCATCTTCACTATCTTCAAATATAACCTTGCTACCTTTTCCTAAACTAGACGGTGCTGCTTTGGACTCCGGGGGTAATTCCCGTTCAAAACTGTTATAAACCCGGGCGGTTTTATCATCCAAAACCACATCCCGCAGTTCGTCCTCATCCTCCTCATCCAAATACAACGTGCCATTATCAAAGCCATACTCGGCATTACCCGATTCCTCATAGGCATTAAATCCCGTTCCCGCCGGAATCAGACGTCCGATAATCACGTTTTCCTTGAGACCGCGTAACCAGTCGGATTTGCCCTCAATAGCCGCTTCAGTCAAGACCCGGGTAGTTTCTTGGAAACTAGCCGCCGAGATAAAGCTATCGGTATTTAAGGACGCCTTGGTAATCCCCAATAACACAGGAGTATATTTGGCGGGCGCACTTCCGGTAATCGACATGGCATCATTCACCTGTTCTACCTGGCGCAGTTCCACCAATTCCCCAGGTAACATTGTGGTATCGCCCCCATCGTCAATCCGCACCTTCGAGGTCATCTGACGGACAATCACCTCAATATGCTTATCGGAAATATCAATCCCCTGGGACTGATACACCGACTGTACCTCGTTAACCAAGAATGCTTGACAGTGGCGGAAACTACCCAAAGCCGCGTCATACATCCCTTCTCCCTGTTCCAGATAATGGTCATAGAACACTTCCAGGATTTCATGGGGATTACTAGGGCCATCGGTCAAGGTTTGTCCGGCCTCTACTTTGTAACCATCGGAGACAATCGGGGATTGACCCGAACCCAGGGGATAATCCGTAACCGTGCCATCATTTTCAATTACCCGCAGTTCGGTGATGTCATCATCCATAGTCACCTGGGCGGTTCCCGGGCGTCGGGCTAAAATACAGGCTTCCTTGGGTTTACGGGCTTCTAATAATTCTTCAATCCGGGGCAACCCTTGAATAATATCTCCGGTTTTAGCCCGTTCAAACACCAGCAACACCAGGTTATCCCCCCGTTGTACTAAGTCCCCATCCTTAATATGCAGAATCGCACCGGGAGACACCCGATAGGGCCGACCCCGACGCATGGTAATCTGATTTCCCGTTACCGGGATAGTCCCCTGACCCACGATTTTGTTACCAACGGCAATGACTTGACCGGACTCCGATAGGTTAACCCCTTCAGCAATTTCAATTCCTTCTACCAACAGTTGACCCAATTTCACCGTAGGTTTAACGCCTTCGGGTAACTGAATGGTCATTTGGTCACTCTCGCGCACCACCAAACAACGGCGCACAATTTCCGACCCCGACCGAATCCCCTGAATAATCCCGTCTTCCTTACACATGATTTCCGTGCGAGTAACAACGGCGCCTTTCTCAATTTCATCTCCATCCTTGACCATTAACCGCGTCAGGGTACTGCCCTGAGTCGCATCAGCGATCGCATCCCGACGAATTACCAAGGATTCTAAAATCACTAACTGTAACTTCCTGACGTCGGGGTCATTCTCATCGGGAAGTAACTCGATATCGGCGGCTAACTGCGGGGCTTCGATGCCAATACTAATTACTAACTGGGTTCGTAGCAGTTCCACCCCTTCCACAGAGCGTACCCGTTCCCCATCTTTGTAGGTTAAACGTTGCACGGCTCGCAGAACGATGGACTCGTTCAGAGACTCCTGAGAGGGGACGGTGGGATTTTCGGGAACGCTAAACTCCACCACGGGACGTAACAGCAAGGCTGGGCCTTCGGGAGTTTCCACATATTCCACATAACGCAAGTTGTCCGAGATAATCCCTGGAATCACCTCTTGGCCGGGATTGACAATCTGGCCATCAATTGCCATCACCATTTCCGGGTCATCCACCAGATGCAGTTCTCCGGGTTTGATGACGATTTCTCGCAGAATATCATTTTTCTGAGTAACTTCGATCACCCCATTACTCTGACAGAAGATATCCTTAACCACTTCCATCCCAGCTTCCACATACTGTCCATCCTCAGTTAACAGTAAGGAAATATCTTTATTCACCTCATGGCATTCTTCGGGAATCCATAATAAAGTCCCTCCCTGGGTGACTTCATAACCCTGTTTTCCCTTACCCCGTTTGGCGACTTCTACCCCGGCGTATTTAATAATACCCCCGGTTTTTGTCCGGTAGCTATCATCCATCAGTTCCGCAATCACATCGTGGTTTTCCACTTTGGAACCCGGACTGACTTTGAGCATGAAGCGATGGTTACTATTGGTTTCAATAATATATTGTTCCCGTCCCTGCATCTGTACCAACCGCACTAAGGCTTGATCTAGTAATACCGAGGCGGTGATAATCTCAATTTCCCGAGGTAGCTCACCTTCGGCAAACTGTTCCCGAATTCGGACTAATCCCCCATGCTCTGAAACCAGTTTGGTTTGGGCGAGAACGCTTCCCGGATGCACCGGATCACCATTTTTGACCAATGGTTCCGCCGCCGGGGGTAGGTTATAAACTTCTCCTCCGAGAACCCAAATCAGCCCCCCCCGTTGGGCGATACGGGTCATGTTTCCTTGACGGTCGGTTTTTTCTTCGGGAACCACATCGGCAAATTTGACTTCCCCAGCTAAGTCCGTGGCGACGTCCTTAGTAGCTTTTTCCGTGGTTTTGCGGGCTGTCCGACCCCCGGCGGCAATTTCCGCTAGGATTTCGTTAGCTTTAACTTGTTGACCTTCTTGGACAATAATCGTTGTTCCTTGGGTGATACTGTGTTTTTCGGTATTTTTTCCACTACCGTCCACAATAATCTGGCCCGTGCTTTCCACGATGAAGGCATCATCTCCGTGACGGGTACGGAAGGGACGGACTCGCAGGGATTTAGAGAACTTGACCACCCCATTAATTCCGGCCCGGATCATTCCAGCGGCTTCGGCGGTGAATACCCCTCCGGTGTGGAATGTCCGCATGGTTAACTGGGTTCCGGGTTCGCCGATACTCTGGGCGGCAATAATTCCCACCGCTTCCCCAAGGTTGACGTTATGACCATGGGCTAAACTCCAGCCATAGCAATGTTGACAGACGGAACGATTGGCTTCACAGGTGAGAGGCGATCGCAATAATACCTCCTCAACTCCAGCTTCCTGAATAGCTACGGCCAACTCCTCACTCACGGAATGATTTTTGACCGCCTGTTCTGACTGATAGGTGATAATTTCTCCGGTTTCGGGGTGGTGGACATCTGCCCCTAACACCCGACCCATTAACCGATCTTTGATTGGAATTAACACCCGTTCGCCATCGGTCATACTGCGAGTCCAAATCCCCTTGCTGGTTCCGCAGTCAATTTCTCGCAGAATCACATCCTGGGAAACATCGACTAAACGGCGGGTTAAATACCCAGAGTCGGCGGTTCGTAGGGCCGTATCTACTAGACCTTTACGCGCCCCATAGGAGGAAATAATATACTCCGTAACGGTTAAGCCTTCTCGGAAGTTGGTTTTAATCGGTAAATCAATAATTTCCCCTTGGGGGTCAGCCATCAAACCCCGCATTCCAACTAACTGACGGACTTGGGAAATATTCCCCCGCGCACCGGAGAAGGCCATCATATAAACCGAGTTCAGGGGGTTACTGGCTTTAAAGTTTTCCACCACCCGATCTTTTAGGGCTTCGGATGTACCATTCCAAGTATCAATAACTTTTTCAAACCGTTCAACTTCGGTAATTTCCCCTTTAATATAACGACGTTCTGTATTTCTAATTTCTTCTTCCGCTTCTTCTAATAGAGCTTTTTTGGAAGGAGGAATCTGTAAGTCATCCACACTAATAGAAACCCCGGCTTTTGTGGCATAAGTAAACCCTAATTCCTTTAATTCATCGGCAATTTGGGCGGTGCGAGCCGTACCATAATTCATAAAAGCCCAGGACATGATTTTTTTTAATTGTCCTTTATCAATAACTTGATTCCGAAAGATTTTTTTGTTAGCCATGATTTTAAATCAGTTATCAGTTATCAGTTATAGCAAGAGGCAATAGGGAATAGGGAAGAAAATATTTATCCATTGCCCATTACCCATTACCCATTACCCATTACCCATTACCTATTACCTATTGAATTAGGGTATCTTGAACGGTTTTATTGAAAATGACACGCCCCGGGGTAGTACGAATATATTGGGCAAGAATATTCCCCTCGGAATCTTCTCGAACTCGTCGCATTAGTTTCCCTGTTTTTTTGCCCACATAAGTTTTAGTGATCACTCCAGTTAAGTCGTCTTTAAGTTCGACCCCTATCTGTTCTACTTCATCCGATAAAATCTCCCCATCAAATCGCACCATGATGTATGAATGTAAACCCAAAGCGCCCTGTTTATAGGCTAAGATTACATCTTCTAAATCAGGAAAATAGCGGTGACTTTGATCCTCTAATTTAGGGTTTTCTGCGGTTAAATAATAACATCCCAACACCATATCCTGACTAGGTGTAACAATCGGTCTACCCGTTGCTGGGGATAGAATATTATTCGAGGCTAACATTAATAACCGAGCTTCAGCCTGGGATTCAATTGATAGGGGAACGTGAACGGCCATTTGGTCACCGTCAAAGTCAGCGTTAAAGGCGGGACAAACTAACGGATGCAGTTGAATCGCCCGACCATCGACTAAAATCGGTTCAAAGGCTTGAATCCCTAAACGGTGCAAGGTTGGGGCGCGGTTTAGCATCACCGGATGTCCTTGGATGACTTCCTGTAAGACTTCCCAAATGCTGGCATCATTCCGTTGAATCAGTTTTTTCGCCGCTTTAATATTGTTAACTAATCCTTGACGAATTAGGCGGTTAATTACAAAGGGTTGGAACAATTCAATTGCCATTTCCCGTGGTAAACCGCACTGGTGCATTCTTAATTTAGGCCCCACCACAATCACGGAACGTCCAGAATAATCGACCCGTTTTCCTAATAGGTTTTGACGGAATCGTCCTTGTTTTCCTTCGATAATATCGGAGAGGGATTTTAAGGGTCGATTATTCGCCCCCACCACTGTCCGACCTCGGCGACCGTTATCAATTAAGGCATCAACGGCTTCCTGTAACATCCGTTTTTCGTTACGGATAATAATTTCTGGGGCGAGAATTTCCTGTAACCGGGCTAACCGATTATTCCGGTTAATCACCCGACGATATAGGTCGTTTAAGTCGGAGGTGGCAAATCGACCCCCATCTAACTGCACCATTGGCCGTAAATCGGGAGGAATGACGGGAATTACATTCAAAACCATCCAATCCGGTTTGGAACCCGTCGCCACAAAATTATCAATTACCCGCAATCGTTTAATTAATTTGGCGCGTTTTTGTCCCTTAGCAACGGCAATTTCTTCCCGTAATCTTTCGGCTTCTTCTTCTAAGGGAATATCTTCGAGCAAACGGGAAATGGCTTCGGCTCCAATTCCCACTTCAATTCCGGTTAAGGTGGAATCTTCACTATAAATTTGGTCTTCAATTTCTAACCAAGTATCTTCGGTTAATAACTGTTTATAGGATAGGCCGTCATAGTTACCTGGATTTAACACCACATAAGCGTTAAAATAAACCACCTGTTCTACATCCCGCAATGGCATATCTAATAAAATAGCCATATAACTAGGAATGCCTTTGAGATACCAAACATGGGTTACAGGAGCGGCTAGTTTAATAAAACCCATACGGTGACGACGGACACGGGATTCTGTTACCTCTACCCCGCAGCGTTCACAGACAATTCCACGATGTCTGACCCGTTTATATTTCCCACAATGACATTCCCAATCCTTTGCTGGGCCAAAAATTCGTTCACAAAACAACCCGTCCATCTCCGGTTTCAGGGTTCTGTAATTGATGGTTTCAGGTTTTGTAACTTCTCCAACCACTTGACCATTGGGTAGGGTTCTTTCTCCCCACTGCCGAATGCGTTCTGGAGATGCGATTCCAATTTTAACGTAATCAAATCGTTGTTCAATTTTAGCCATTTTATTCAGGGAATAGGGAATAGGGAACAGGGAACAGGGAACAGGGAACAGGTAATGGGGAACAGGGAACATTAAGGAATTCAACTGATAACTACTCCTCAACTGATAACTGTTGACTGATGACTGATAACTGTTAACTGATGACTGAATTTATTCGTCTTCTTCGACTGAACTACTTAAATCATAAGTAGGTTTAGCGGGGGCAAAGTTATTGGAGGTGTAGGTCATCCGGGTGGCTGGGATATCAGCCATTAAGTCTACTTCCACATCTCGACTTCCACCTTCGTCGGTGGTTTCCACTTTATGTACCGCAATATCCAAACACAACGACTGCAACTCCCGCATCAACACCTTAAAGGATTCCGGTGTCCCAGGACGGGGAATGGTTTTACCCTTGACAATGGCGTTGAGGGCTTCGTTGCGTCCCTGCATATCGTCGGATTTCACCGTTAACAACTCCTGCAAGGTATAGGCTGCTCCGAAGGCTTCCAATGCCCAAACCTCCATTTCTCCAAATCGTTGTCCTCCTTGTTGGGCTTTCCCTCCCAAGGGTTGCTGAGTCACCAAAGAGTAAGGGCCAGTAGACCGGGCGTGAATCTTATCATCAACCAGGTGAACCAGTTTCAACATATAGGCAATCCCCACGGTGACGGGTTGGTCAAAGGGTTCTCCGGTGCGACCGTCATAAACGATGCTTTTCCCCGGATAGTTTTCGTTAAATAACCAATCTTTCTTGGTTTTATCCCGGGCTTCTTTTAACTTCCCGTGAACGGTTTCCCGTGACATTTCCGGGCCGTGCATTTCATCAAAGGGAACCACTTTAAACCGTTTTTTCAGGTTTTGACCCGCCCACCCTAATAAACATTCAAAGATTTGGCCGACGTTCATCCGACTGGGTACACCCAAGGGATTAAGAACAATATCCACAGCCCGACCATCGGGCAAATAGGGCATATCCTCAATGGGGAGAATCCGAGACACAATTCCTTTGTTGCCGTGGCGTCCGGCCATTTTGTCCCCGACTTGGATTTTGCGTTTTTGCGCCACATATACCCGCACCACCATATTCGCCCCAGGCGGTAACTCATCCCCCTGTTCCCGGGTGAACACCCGCACATCTACAACCCGACCTTTTTCGCCGTTGGGAACCCGTAGGGAGTTATCCCGCACGTCCCGGGCTTTTTCTCCGAAAATTGCCCTGAGTAATTTTTCTTCGGGGGGTTGGTCGGATTCCCCTTTGGGTGTGACTTTCCCGACTAAAATATCCCCGGACTCTACCCAGGCCCCAACTCGGATAATCCCATTCCCATCCAGTTGTCGCAGGGAGTCTTCCCCGACGTTAGGAATTTCCCGGGTAATTTCTTCCGGGCCAAGTTTGGTTTGTCGGGCTTCAATTTCGTATTTTTCAACGTGGATGGAGGTGTAAATATCCTCTTGGACTAAACGCTCACTAATTAAAATCGCGTCTTCGTAGTTATATCCCTCCCAGGGCATATAAGTCACCAGAATATTATGACCTAAAGCTAGTTCTGCCCCTTCGGTGGAGGAACCATCGGCTAATACCTGACCCGCTACCACCTGATCTCCTTCATAAACCAAGGGACGCTGGTTTAAACAAGTATCTTGGTTAGAACGTTGATATTTTTGCAGTTCGTACTCGATATAGCCAGCGTATTTTTGCTTCCATACCGAGGGCTGTTTGGTTTTGAGGTCGAGATCGTCGTATTCGCGAATCAGGAAACTTTCCTCGCTGGAATTTGAATCGGCATCTACCGTCAGGGATTTGACAATAATCCGAGATCCGTCAATATAACTGATCTCCCCGTCCATACGCGAAACAATCACCATCCCACTATCCCGGGCGGCTTGGGCTTCTAATCCGGTTCCCACTAAGGGCCGTTCGGGACGGAGGAGAGGGACGGCTTGCCGTTGCATATTAGACCCCATCAATGCCCTGTTCGCGTCGTCATGTTCCAAGAAAGGAATTAAGGAGGTGGCGACGGAGACAATCTGTACCGGAGATACCGCGGCATAGTCCACCTGCATGGGAGTTGTGGTGGTGAATTCCTGGCGATACCGCACCGGAACAATATCCCCTAAAATCGTTCCCTCGGCATCGGTGCTAATATCCCCAGGTGCCACCCGTAAATCGTCTTCTTCGTCGGCGGTCATGTACACCGCAGGTAAATCTAAGCGGACTTTGCCGTTTTCAACTTTGTTATAGGGGGTGGCAATAAATCCGTAGGGGTTCACCCGCGCCAAAGTTGCTAAAGATCCAATTAATCCAGCGTTGGGCCCTTCCGGGGTTTCAATCGGACAAATCCGACCGTAGTGACTGGGGTGAATATCTCGGACAGCAAACCCGGCCCGTTCCCTGGTTAGTCCCCCGGGGCCGAGGGCAGATAGGCGCCGTTTGTGGGTCAGTTCCGCTAAGGGATTGGTCTGATCCATAAACTGCGATAATTGGGAACTACCGAAGAATTCTTTAATGGCAGCCACTAGGGGTTTGGGGTTGACTAAGGATGCTGGGGTTAAGGCATCGGCATCACTCACGGTCATCCGTTCTCGGATAATTCTTTCTAAGCGGTTTAAACCGACCCGAATTTGGTTTTGCAGCAGTTCTCCCACTGACCGGACACGACGATTTCCTAAGTGGTCAATATCATCGGTTTCACCAATATCAAATTCTAGGTTAATTAAATAATCAATCGCCGATAAAATATCCACGGAGGTTAGAACCCGGGTGGTATCGGGAATGGTCAGCCGCAGTTTTTTATTGAGTTTATAGCGTCCGACTCGGCCTAGGTCATAGCGTTTGGCATCAAAAAAGCGATTATTGAGTAACTGTTCTCCACCAGCCACCGTTGGGGGTTCCCCTGGACGGAGTTTGCGGTACAGTTCCATTAAGGCATCGTCTTCGCT
This sequence comes from Planktothrix agardhii, assembly GCF_904830935.1. NCBI lineage: Bacteria > Bacillati > Cyanobacteriota > Cyanophyceae > Oscillatoriales > Microcoleaceae > Planktothrix > Planktothrix agardhii. The sequence goes on along the minus strand of NZ_LR882952.1, from coordinate 4,054,312 downwards.
AAATTCCCCTTCCCGTTCAATGGTCTTTTCAAAGTATTCGGGATGGCGCAGGGCATCAAAAATTTCGTTATTGGTGAGTCCCAAGGCTTTTAATAAAACCTGGGCGGATAGTTTGCGGGTTTTATCAATTCTGACCCACACTAAGTCATTTTTATCGGTTTCAAATTTTAACCAGGCACCTCGGTTGGGAATTAGGGACGCACTATATGTCCGTCGGCCGTTTTTATCAATTTCAGATTTATAATAAACCCCAGGACTTCTGACAATTTGGTTGACGATAACTCGTTCAGCCCCATTGATAATAAAAGTTCCCCGTTCTGTCATTAGGGGTAAGTCCCCAATAAAGACTTCTTGTTCTTTAATTTCTCCAGTTTCTTTATTAATTAAACGAGTCGGAACGTACATTTGAACGGCATAGGTACTATCCCGCCGTTTGGCTTCATCAACGTCATATTTAGGACGTTTAAGTTTATAATCTTTGGCTAAAAAATGGAGTTCTAGTTTCCCGGTATAGTCGGTAATGGGGGAAAAACTTTCTAATTCTTCAATTAGCCCTGCTTCTAAAAACCAACGAAAACTTGACCGTTGAATTTCAATTAAGTCAGGGAGTACAAAAGTGGGTTCGTTATGGGTTAGACTTGCCATTTATTAGTTATCAGTTATCAGTTATCAGTGATTGAGTTAATAGTTGTCAGTTATCAATAATCAGTCATCAGTCATCAGTCATCAGTTAATCGTTAAGAAGTTTACAGTTAATTTATTACCTCCTCAACTGATCACTCCTCAACTGAATCACTCCTCAACTGATCACTGTTAACTGATAACTGATAACTGAAAGAGTTGACAGGCATTATTCGTGGTTTGTTGAGATAGGGTTTCTAGGGAAATGTCCCGCACTCGGGCAACGGTTTCGGCAACATGGCGCACAAAGGCGGGTTCGTTGCGTTTTCCCCGTTGAGGAACAGGCGCTAGAAAAGGACAGTCTGTTTCAATTAAAATTCGATCAGACGGAACTAGACGAGCGCATTCCTGAATAGCAATTGCGTTTTTAAAGGTAACGGTTCCGCTAAAACTGATATACAGACCCAACTTCAGAAACTCCTGCTGTTCTTCGGGAGTTCCTCCCCAACAGTGCATTACCCCGGAAACTTGGCCTTGTTGTTGCCAAAATTGCTTTAATAAGGGAATCATGGTTTCTGCTGCCTCCCGACAATGGATAATCACAGGTTTCTTCAAACTATAAGCAATCTCTAGCTGTTGGGTGAAGACCTGGATTTGTTGATCTCGGTTATCGGCTTTATAGAAATCGAGTCCCATTTCTCCAATCGCAACGACTCTATCATCGGATTGGGCGAGTTGGGTAATGGTTTGGGCCGAGGTTGAATTCCAGAGTTTAGCATCCAAGGGATGCAACCCAACAGCAAAGCTTAGTTCGGGGACTTGATTAGCAATTTCCTGTATTTCCTGAAATTCTCCAGGGTGAACACAGGAATGCACCAAACGGACTACTCCCGCCTCCTGCCATCTCTGCCGAATTGCATCTAAATCGGATGCCAATGCTTTGAAGTTAATATGGACGTGGGTATCGATCAGTTGCATAGTCCTTTTATTCAGATTCATCAGCAATCAGTGATCAGTTACCAATTTTGCAGTGCCAGCGTCCTCGCGGGATAGTTTATATTACCCGTATCCTTCATGGCTAAGAGTTGACTACTACTAAGCATTGGCTCTTAACTGTTAACCGTTTACTGATAACTGATCAATGATGAGCTAGGCCGCAACGGTTTGGTGGCGCTTTAAGGCTCTCGCCAGGCGAGATTTTTTACGAGCGCCATTGTTAGGATGCAGGACACCCTTTTTTACAGCCTTGTCGATTTTACTAAAGGCATCCGACATTTGTTGATTTACGGTAGTGAGATTATCGGTTGTGGGGTCAGTCCCAAATTTATCAACAGAGGTGAGGCATTTTTTCATTAAAGTCTTGACGGCTGACTTGTAAGATTTGTTACGCAGGCGATTGCGCTCTGCGATTTCGACTCGTTTGACAGCAGATTTTATATTAGCCATAGGTTGTGATTGAAGAAGACGCAAGTATTTCGATTAGAGATACTCAGTTACAGACATACCAATATAACATTTATTTTGTCAAATTCAACCTATCTTCCTATTTACCCATAGGAAGGAGCAATAAAGTTCTGGATTTGAACCATTGTAGCAAAAAAAAACGGGTTTAACATCCTGTGCTTCTAGGGTTGCTCTCGCGTAGGCGGGTATAGCTTTTTGTGCTATGCTAGATGCGGTATGAATCCCCAGAGTGTTGCCCCTGTGGCTAGAACTCTAAAGTATCGCTTAAGGATACAAAGTCTGGGTATGGCCAAGGAAACAAGGGGGAGAAATTTTTCACCTGGGTTAATAAGCCTCGGTGTCAAGATATTCAACCCTGTTGTCTGTTCCGTATCTGCGCCCTAGTTTTTTTAAGGTTGGCACTCCGAATCACCATGCTGCGAATTATTACTCAGTGGGTTGAAGCACAAGCTGAATTACGACGGATCTCTGACCGTACCCATGATGACGCGATGACCCATAAAGAAGCAACCGTGCGAGAAGTCTTGCAAACGGTTCGGCGTCAAGGGGATAAGGCTCTTTTGCACTATACGGAAGAATTCGATCAAAAAATATTAACATTAGATGAGTTGCGGGTGAGTGGTTCGGAGTTGGACGCAGCTTACCAGCAAGTCTCGAAGGAATTGTTGGATGCGATCCAATTTGCTCGCCAACAAATTGAAGCCTTTCACCGCCAGCGCACTCCTAAGTCCTGGGTGCAGTTTGGGGAGGATGATGTGGTTCTGGGGAAACGGTTTACCCCCGTTGACCGGGCTGGATTATATATACCTGGGGGGAAAGCGTCGTACCCCAGTACGGTTTTGATGAATGCAGTTCCGGCTCAGGTAGCCAAGGTTCCCCGGATTGTGATGGTGACTCCCCCAGGGCCAGACTCTAAGGTAAACCCAGCCGTGTTAGTGGCGGCTCAAGAGGCAGGAGTCCATGAAATTTATCGGGTGGGTGGGGCACAGGCCGTGGCGGCTTTAGCCTATGGCACGGAAACGATCCCGAAGGTGGATGTGATTACCGGCCCGGGCAATATTTATGTGACCTTGGCGAAAAAGTTGGTTTATGGGACGGTGGGCATTGATTCCCTGGCGGGGCCATCGGAGGTTCTAATTATTGCGGATAGTACGGCGAATCCGGTTCATATCGCGGCGGATTTATTGGCCCAGGCGGAACATGACACCATGGCTGCGGCAATTTTATTAACAACGGATTCGGCTTTAGCCCGACAGGTGGTGGCGGAGGTAGAACGGCAGTTGGTGAATCATCCCCGACGGACGTTGACGGAAAAGGCGATCGCCCATTATGGTGTGGTGGTAGTGGTGGATTCCTTGGAGGCCGCAGCCGAGTTATCTAATGAATTTGCCCCAGAACACTTAGAACTAGAGGTAGCCGAACCCTGGGATTTACTAGAAAAAATTCGCCATGCCGGGGCAATCTTTTTGGGTTGTTCGACCCCGGAGGCGGTTGGGGATTATTTGGCTGGCCCTAACCATACCTTACCCACATCGGGGGCAGCCCGTTATGCCTCGGCCTTGGGGGTGGAAACGTTTATGAAACATTCAAGTTTAATTCAGTATTCGCCAACGGCTTTACAGAAAGTTGCCGGATTGATTCAGGTGTTGACTGATGCGGAGGGTTTACCCTCCCATGGTGACTCGGTACGACTCAGAACTCAACCTTAATCGTGAGTGATGGCTGTTAATTTTGACCAAAAAGCGAGACGCAAGCCCCTGGATTCAGACTCATGGATAAGTCGGTAGGGATTTTTAAATCCCGTGAAACGATTGCGTGGCTTTAGCCATAGTGATATAATCAAAACAAATCGTACTGGTAGTTGTTTTGAGCGTGTAGGGTGTCTTGATAGCACCATTGAAACGGTTCACAGATCTTCAAGAATCCCCCGGCTTCAGATGTGGGGAGTGTCAAGTCTTGCCTTTAGAATAGCGATTTGAAGCGGTAGGATTTTAAGGCGCGGTGATTTTCCAGTTGTTTAGAGGAGACGTTTTTGTGCTGAATACGATTTTGGTTGCTGTGGATGATTCACTAACTGCTAAGTTTGTGATTAAGGCCCTGGGTCAACTGCAATTGCAACCCACAACTAACGTGATCTTCTGCCATGTTATTCCAACGGTAGAATCAGATTTTGATCTGGTGGCGGATCGACCGCGTCCGAGTGCAGATGAGTTTCCCTATGGTAATTTGGAAAAGCAACTGCGGGTTTATCAGGATCAGTTAGATTGTGAAACTGAAATTGAGATCGTAGCGGGTGATCCGGCGGCGGAAATTATTCGTTTGGCTAATATATATAAGACGGATTTAATTATTATTGGGAATCGGGGATTAACGGGAGTAAAACGAATTCTGGAAGGGTCAGTGAGTTCTCAGGTGGTTTCGGAAGCAAATTGTTCGGTTTTGGTGGTTAAGGAAATTTAAGGTTAGTGGGAAGTTGCGATCGCTAATTTGATTTTAAGTATCAATTGATCTGATTCATCTGGGCGCATCAAGCCACCCATGGTTAGAAGTTTGGGGTTGGCTTTTTGGGCAACTTAATAATACTAATAAGCCTAATTTTAAGTAAAGTTACCCAGTGTCACACTAAATATAGCGTAAAATAAGATTTCTGTCAATCCCTGTCACTAAATATGGAATTAGAGTACAGTGGTAAGGCGTCAATTCATTATAGCATTGGGTAAAAATATTGACTATGCAATCAACATCACCATCCCTTACTATCACCCCTAATAAAAATATTAAAGTCATTAAACGAGATGGTAGTCTGGCCCCATTAGATGTCTCTAAAATTCGAGAAGTCGTTAACTGGGCTTGTGAGGGAATGGAGGCGAATCCGATTACCCTAGAAGCGGGACTAACCACCCGACTGCGGCATGGTGTGACTACCCGAGAAATTCAGGATAATTTAATTAATTGCGCCTTAGAGTTATGCAGTCCCTCCGACCCAAACTGGCGTTATGTGGCGGGAAGACTACAGATTTGGAGTTTATGGAAAGATACCTTAGTCCGTCGGGGCTATGAATACGGCGACTATTGCAGAACGGTTCATAATAAAGTGGAACAGGGACAATATGACGTTCGGATTCTGACTTACACCGCCGAAGAACTTCAAGAGGCCGGAAGTTGGATTAATCCCGAATGGGACAAAGATTATGATTATGCTGGGGCAGTTTTGTTAAATAAACGCTATTTATTAACAGATGAATTACCCCAAGAAGCTCTATTAACCTGTGCGTTGCTATTAGCAATTGTAGAAAAACCAGAAAATCGGTTATTCTGGGCGAGAAAGTTTTATCAAGCGATCGCTCAACGTAAAGTTTCCTTAGCTACCCCAATTTTAGCAAATTTAAGGATTCCTCACGGCTCCCTGAGTAGCTGTTTTATTACGGCAATGGATGATAATTTGGAAAGCATTTTTGACACGATTAAAGATGCCGCCAGAATTTCTAAAAATGGCGGCGGTGTGGGCACAAATGTTAGCCGAGTGCGGTCAACTGGCAGTTGGGTGATGGGAAAACAAAACACCTCGGGGGGTGTGATTCCTTGGATTAAATTATTAAACGATACGGCGATCGCGGTAAATCAAGGTGGACGTCGGGCGGGGGCGATTACGGTGAGTTTAGATGTCTGGCATTTAGATGTTCCTGAATTTCTGGAAATGCAGACAGAAAATGGCGATCAACGTCGCAAAGCTTATGATATTTTCCCTCAATTAGTGATTCCTGATGAGTTCATGCGTCGGGTGATCAGTCGAGAAGATTGGACACTGGTTGACCCCTATGAAGTTAGGGAAAAACTGGGCATTGAATTAGCCACAACTTGGGGGGAATCCTTTGAAAGTGTATATCAAAAAATAGAAGCAAACTTAGATACGGAAATCACCCTTTATAAAAAGGTTAATGCTCGGGATTTATTTAAGTTAATCATGCGTTCCCAAGTAGAAACCGGAATGCCCTATTTATGGTTCAAAGATACCTCAAATCGGGCTAATCCTAATCAACATGAAGGCTATATTCCGGGGGGGAATTTGTGCCAAGAAAGTTGGTCGAATGTTAAACCCGGAGAAGAAGCCCACACTTGCAACTTGGATTCTTTAAATTTAGCTAATATTGAACGAGAAGAACTGCCAGAAGTCTGTGAAATTGCGGTGCGAATGTTAGATAATACCATTGAAATTACTAACACGCCTTTTGAAGCTAGTAAAAACCATAACCAAAAATATCGAACAATTGGGGTAGGGGCGATGGGATTAGCGGATTGGTTAGCCAAAAATCGCTTAACTTATAACCATTTAAACGAAATTAGTCATCTGTTTGAAGATATCGGTTTCTATTGTACTAAAACCTCAATGGAACTGGCAAAAGAACGGGGTTATTACCCAGCATTTAAAGGCAGTGCTTGGAGTCAAGGAAAGTTAATTGGGGCGAAACCCGTAGAGTGGTTTTTGCAACACGCGGCGCAGAAAGAACGTTGGCAACAATTGAGTTTAGATATTCAACAATATGGGATTCGTAATTCTCATATTACTGCGATCGCTCCTAACACATCCTCTTCTTTGGTGCAAGGATGTACCGCTAGTATTTTGCCCTGTTATAGTCGTTTTTTCTATGACAAATGGGCGAAGGGAACAGTTCCAATTGCTCCACCGTTTCTTCAGGATCATTTTTGGTTTTACCCGGAAAATAAAAGCCTAAATCAACAAATTGTTGTTAAGGCGGTGGCGACGGTTCAAAAGTGGATTGATACCGGAATTTCCATGGAATTAATGTTTAATTTGAATGAGGGAGTTTACTTTCCTGATGAACCCGATCGCGCTATCAAAGCTAAGGATATTTTTGATACCTTAATCTTAGCTTGGCAAGAAGGCTGTAAAGCGGTTTATTATGTCAGAACCGTGCAGCGTGATAGTTTCAAAGAAGCTGATGATGGTTGCGTTGCTTGTGCTAATTAAAGGCTAACAAGCTAACTTGATAAAACTATGTCATACTGGTGGGGGAAAGTTATCTTAAATTCCTTGATTTTACGAGTATGACCTTAGACTTTGCTTCATCCCCACCCCTGGACAAAAATGGGCGTAGAAAGCCCTTAACTATGCCCATAAATCCGATTTTCAATCCGAATGGAAATGATGATATTAATCATCGTTCTATTTGGTTTGGGGAAACCACAAATTTAATGCAATTAAATGATGTGCGTTATTCCTGGGCGGTGGGTTTGTATAAACAAATGCGCGAGAATTTCTGGGTTAATTAGGTAGCTCAGACTAAATCCCTTGAAAACGGTGAAACTCTGGATCTGTGAAAGAGAAATTTTTATTATCTATAAAAAATATCTCTTTCGGTGACAGACAATACCGTGCCAAGCTACTATTAAAAATAGTAGAAGGTGTAGAGACTAACCCTATAAGGGAGTAGGCTGTAAGCGATTGACAGTCGAAGCGGGGGACTCCTTTTTATATTAAAAGGATGATGAGATAGTCCGATCCATAAGGTGACTTATGGCAGCTTAAATCAAGCGGGTTAGACTTAGCGAATCTAACTGAACACCAATGACCTGAAAAATTAGATATTACTCAGGATGTCGTGGATGTGCGATTCGTTTGACCTAAAATAAGCTGAAATGCTTATGGGACGGTTAGCCTAGCTGCTCAGGCAGTTAGTGACAACTGATTACATTTGTGGGTGAAACTCCGTGAGTTAAGTCCCACCCCTCAAGTGCTGAGGTGAAAGCATAACCCCTAGTTTGCTTGGTTAGCAACCAACAGGCTAAAGCGGGGTTAAAAGGTAGAACTACTGGTAGCCAAATCTGGTAACTATCGAGCAAGAAGTTCATGCGTAGCGCAAGCAAAGATGTGTCTGAACCATCGTTACATCTAATGGTGTAAAGGCTAAATCAGGAATAAATCCATTGAAAAATACGGTAAAAATCTGATTAACACCAAGCCAAAAGGCAAGGATAGGGCATAAGCGGTTGTCCACCCGACTTATAAGCACCCGCCCAATAAACCCGATGGAAAGCATCACGCTAAAGACTTCAAACAAATATGTAATCGGAACGAAGTAACCCCTATATATCTCTGGAGAGGTCGTGCGTCCAGTAAGTAGCTAATGAACGATATATGGGGGAGGGATGGTATCAAAAGCGAATGCCCTTGGTAATGCAAGGGATATGCTGACAGATACTCGGTAATTCCAAAGAAATAGAACAAGTAGCAATATATATGTCTAAAACGCTGAATAAAAATCAGACGGTGGAATGGAACGAAATCAATTGGCGTAAAGCCGAGAGATTGACGTTCAAGTTGCAAAAGCGCATATTTCAAGCGAGTGAACGAGGCGATGTTAAAGCAGTTCGCAAACTTCAAAAGACCCTGATTAATTCCTGGTCAGCTAAATGTATTGCAGTCAGAAGGGTAACACAAGATAATCAAGGAAAAAATACGGCGGGTGTAGATGGTGTTAAGTCACTAACACCAAAGCAACGTATGAGCCTTATAGGACGATTAAAGTTAACAGGTAAGGTAAAACCTACTCGCAGAGTTAATATTCCCAAACCCGGCACAACTGAAACTCGTCCATTAGGAATACCCACAATCAACGATCGTGCATTGCAAGCGTTAGTCAAACTAGCGTTAGAACCAGAATGGGAGGCGCTCTTTGAGCCAAACAGTTATGGTTTCAGACCAGGACGTTCCTGTCACGATGCGATTGAAGCAATATTTACCAGTATCAGCAAAAAAGCCAAATATGTTCTTGATGCTGATATATCAAAATGCTTTGACCGCATAAACCACAAAGCGTTACTCTCCAAAATACACACATACCCCACTTTAAGCCGATTAATTAAAAGATGGCTCAAAGCAGGGTACTGTGACGGAAAAGAACTTTTTCCTACATACTCAGGTACACCACAAGGAGGGATAATTTCACCCTTACTTGCAAATATTGCCCTACATGGTATGGAAGAAAGAGTTATGCAATATGCAGAAACTCTAAAAGGGAGTAAAGTAGCAAACCGCTCTGAACTTAGCCTAATCCGCTATGCTGATGACTTTGTAATAATCCACAAGGATATAAACGTTGTCAAAAAATGTCAAGAGATAATAGCTAACTGGTTAAGTGACATGGGATTGGAATTAAAACCAAGTAAGACAAAATTAACCCACACCCTCGATAAAATTGATGGAAATATTGGGTTTGATTTCTTAGGATTCCATATACAACAACACAGAGTAGGAAACTACAGAGGTGCTTATAGTTCATATGGAATACCACTAGGTTTTAAAACATTAATCACACCCTCTAAAGTCAAAATAAAAACACATCTTGCCAAAATAGCTGAAGTAATAGACATCCATAAAAATGCACCTCAAGCGGCTTTAATTAACAAGCTAAATCCAATTATCAGAGGTTGGTCAAACTATTACTCAACTAAAGTTAGCAAGGACACTTTCTCAAGAGTTGACCATCTAACTTATGACAAGCTAAGAGCTTGGGCAAAAACGAGGGGAAAAGGGAACATCAACAAAGACAAATACTGGAAAACAGTAGGCGACAAAAATTGGTGTTTCAGTACAGAAGATGGAATAGAACTAATCAAACACGCCAGTACGCCAATCATCAGGCATACAAAGGTTAAAGGTGAAGCTAGTCCATTTGACGGTAACTGGATTTATTGGAGTAAACGACAAGGCGAATATCCTGAAACTCCTAACAGAGTTTCTAAATTAATCAAAAAACAAAAGGGTATTTGTCCCCACTGTGGTTTGTATTTTTCAAGTACAGACATTGTAGAAGTTGACCACATCAAACCAACATCATTAAGTGGTAAAGACATCTATGATAATTTACAACTTCTACACAAACATTGCCACGACATAAAAACGGCTCATGATGGTTCTTTAACGAAAAGTAAGCAATTACCAATAATTGAGAATTATGACAAGAATCCGTTTTGAATCGTATCCATAACAAGGATGGAATTATCAAGGAGCCGTGTGAGGCGAAAGTTTCATGCACGGTTCTGAAGGAGAGGTCGGAGTGGTAACGCTCCTATCGACTCTAACTATGTTAACTTAACTCCCGATGAACGTTGGGCATTTGATGGAATTTTAAGTTATTTAACGTTCTTAGATTCCGTTCAAACCTGCAATATTCCTCATCTAAAAAGTTGTGTAACTGCCCCAGAAATTAGTCTTTGTATGGCAGAACAAACTTCTCAGGAGGCGATGCACAATCAGAGTTAATTGATAGCTCCTTTCGTCAGTAATGGCGATCGATCACTCCTTTAATTGCTGGAAAATCTCACTCGAATATTTTAAAATATACGATAGAGACAATCAGCAGCTAAGTGACCAAACAAGATAACTGCATTTTCGCTGATTAATAGCGGTCAAGAAGTTGGATTGGTCAAAAGTTCAACGACTAGCCAAAAGGCGTAGAGCCAAGCGGCTCGAAATGGGGAGCAACCCAATGGGTTGAAGATATAGTCTGATCCATAAGGTGACTTATGGCAGCTTGAATAAAGCGGGTTAGGATTAGCGAACCTAACTGAACACAATGTATCAATACATGATTGAAACGATTATTCCATCCGATCGGAGAACCTTTGTTTATGAGTTTTGGAAAACCGATAGTGTCTTACGCGATCGCTGTGAATTCATTGCCGGGATTTATCAACAATATATGGATAATCCCACCCTGGAAAATTACTTTATTTCCCTATTAGCAGACTATATGTTAGAAGGGATTTACTTCTATAATGGGTTTATCTACTTCTACAATTTAGCTTCCCGAATGTTGATGCCGGGATCTGCTGATATTTTCAAAATGATTAACCGTTAAATTCATAGCGGCTTTTCACGGTAACGTGAATCGAAAACCCCTCTAATTCAGGGAAACTCTCAATTGAGACAATCCTGAGCCAAGTAGAAAGATGAACTTTCCCCTGTCATTATATATTTATAAAAACATGGATTGATGCTTGGGAAGTTATTGATTCTAAAGGTGCAACGACTAAAGGCGATAAAAACTACACCTATGCGTGTAAGGATGCTTTATGAAAACAACCAAAGAAACCAGAACAGCTTTTTTGTCTGTCATTTTAGGTGATGGATGGATTACAAAAACTGGTTCTGCTAAAATTACTCATTGTTCCTCGCAGTTGGATTATTTACAGTGGAAGAGAAAATATCTTGTTTCTAAAGGTGTTGAGTGTGGAGCTATTAGACCATTTAATAATAGTGGTTTTCCTGCTTACCGTTTGTATATTAAAACAACATCCTATGGGAAACTATATAGGAAGGTTTTATATAAAGATGGATACAAGAATATTTATCGCCGGAAACTGCTTAATAAACTAAATCGAGAGCATCTGGCAATTTGGTACATGGATGATGGCGGGTTGTCCCATAAAAAGAGAAACGGGAAAATCCACGCTAATGAACTTTTTCTTAACACGCACACAACTAAAGAAAATAATCAAATTATAATTGATTATTTTTGTGATGTATGGGATATATCTTTTACCCAAGTTAAGAATAGAGGGCATTATAGAATCAGATGTGGAACGAAGGAAGCTAGAAAATTTTTAGCGGTTGTTCAAGAATATGTATCCCAAGTTCCGTGTATGATACATAAATTAAACATAAAGCTTTAGCCAGCCGAAAAGCGTAGTAGCAAGTGCTACGAAACGGGGGGCTTCCTATTAGGAAGATGATATAGTCTATTCTGAAAGGTGACTTTCAGCAGTTCTTCACCAGAACGGGCAAGGACTAACGACCCTTGTTGAATATTAAGGATGAACTTTCTCATGTTCGGTTATTCCAAAAATTAATTCCTGAAGCCATGGAAGTGTTTACCCACTCCGTTGATCAGATTTACGAAATGTTCAATACCGCCGTTGAACATGAATGTAAATGGACTAATCATATTGTCGGAAATAATATCTTAGGAATCACGGAATATAGTACGGAACAATACACCAAATATCTAGCCAATATTCGGTTACGTTCTATCGGTTTAGAGCCCCTTTATCCCGATAAAAAGTACAGTAAAAGTCCCTATACCCATTTAGAACGCTTCTCGGATACCAAAAAAGAAGCCCATACTAAAGCCAACTTCTTTGAAGCCAGCGTCACCAGTTATGTGATGTCTTCTGGGGTCAGTGGTTGGGACGAAATCTAACCTGTCGTAGAGACGTGCCATGGCGCGTCTCTCTGTTGTGGCTATTACATTTCTCTACCCCAATGCTAAAATTTATGTCACTATAGAAAAAATAGCTTTCTAATGGTTTTTGCTCGAACTCCGTATGAATACTATCCCTCCTCCAACCCCTGCTCTAATTCCGATAGAAAGACTCAAACATTTAATTAATCAATCGATTACCACCCTAGAAACCCTACTTCAAGATCCAGCAGTTTCTCCGACTGAACGAGCGAATATTGCCTTAAAAATATTAGAAATGTCGGGATGTTCTTCCGTTACTCCCCTGGAACTTCTACAATCTCCCTCCCTACTGGCTCCATCTGTAAGTTTTAACGCTTCTCCTATTTCCCAACCCTCTACAACAACCGTTGAACTTCTCCCATCTTCCGTCCCAATTGTAGCTGAGAATAATCTGGAAATTTTACCTGCTAATTATGTGCAGATTGAAAATTTTTTAAAACCTCAAGAACACAAAGAAGCATTGAAAATTGCTTTCAAACAACCGGATAAATTTGTAGGTTCAAAAACAACCACTCAAGCAAGTAATTATCGAAAATCTTCCATTCTCTATGCCACTCTATTCCCTGATTTCTATGAATTACTGCGTAAAAAATTAATTGCTACCATTCCTTCTGTTCTCACCCAGTTAAACCTTTCACCCTTTACCGTTTCTCAGGTGGAAATGCAATTAACCGCCCATAATGACGGGTGTTTTTATAAAATTCATAATGATTCGGGTAGTCCCGAAACTAATACTCGCGTAATTACTTATGTCTATTATTTTTATAGAGAACCTAAAAACTTTTCAGGGGGAAATTTAAGACTATATGCTACGGAATGGCAAAATGGTTATGCCTTGAATGAACGGGAATTTATTGATATTGAACCCCATAATAATAGTATTGTTTTTTTTGATAGTCGTTGCAAACATGAGGTCATGCCTGTCAGTTGTCCGTCCCAACGGTTTGAAGATGGACGCTTTACCCTCAATGGTTGGTTGCGTGCGGGTTAATTCAATATTTGCTCAAAGTTAAAAAAGCGATCGCCTGGTTTAAAGACTGACCGCTTTTTAACCCTTGATTGAAAATTGGATTAATCAGGAAAACAATTACATTGAACACCCTTCTGGAGTATAAAGGTTTAAATATTTTGCTGACATCCAGCCATAGGCTTTTTTATCATCACCTAACGGTTTTCCTAACCACCATAATTGCTGATTAAAGCAACATTCAATTAATTCTACACCAACATGATTAGGGATTTTATAAATTACATTATCAGAAACAACATGAGGAGATGAACGCACATTAAGATTGGTGTCCGTGGATAAATTCACGGTGGCAAATTCTCGATCAGAAAGCACAACTAAGCCATGGGGTTTATAGACATACCAAACCATACTTTTATCGTTGCCACTTCCTAAAGATGCAACTAATGTAAGTTTATAATGATCGGGGTTGTGATCCTCGTAGCTGCTTAGGATTAAGCGACTACCAACTGGAAAATTGATTTTTTGAGCCTCTGTTAAGGCTGAAGAATCAACAGGACGTAATTTTAACAGAGTTGTGTGAGTAATAATTAATCGCATTTTTATTCGGGGTATGATTTGATTGTGATTTCATCGGGTTTTATAAATTCATAATAGCATAAGCTGTTCAGCATTTAGACTATACAGCCTAGCAATCATTCCCATTATAACACGCCGGAAATCGGTAATTAGTATTGGTGGCTCATTAAAATTAGTTAAAAATGTCCTCATTTTTGAGTTGTCCTTTTTGACGATATAGAAAATTATCAGAACTATCAAAGATTAAGTCCAGTTCAATGAAACGCTGATAGGAATTAGTTACCTCTACTAACTTTTCTACCGTATCTGTTTGATCTTGTTCAACAGCTTCTAATGCTTGTATCCACTGTTGATATTGTTTTAGGGATTCTTCAACTCGTTGTTTGTCAGCAGCAGGTAATTGAGGGTTGTTCAAACAAGCTTTGAGTTTATCATAATGAGGCGTTGGGAATTTCAGCATTGTCAGATGATCCTTTCGAGGTTTTATTGTTGTAAATAGGGAGATGGAGTTAAACTGTAAACTTTATTAATTGCGTCTCTGAGAAAAGATTCATTTTTTTCTGAAACTACATCTAATCCTTGGGTTAAAACTTGTTCAGCAACCTGTCTAGCAATTATATCCCAGTTTTGAACTGATATAGAAACTTTTTTGTTGACTAAGTGTAATAAATCTTCTCGAATGATTTGACCAAACTTATTTTTAAATTGACGTTTTTGTGTGAGTACCGAGTCAAAAACACCAGACTGTTTCACTAATTCTACAATAATTTCTGAATTATAGAAGGGAACACCTAACACCGTTGATTGATAACCGACTACAAAAATGATTCGTGTTTCTTTTTGACAGACTCTCTGAAGCTCTTGGAGAACAGCAACTAGATCTAAACAGTATTGGATGACAGTCAAAAATCTATTGCCTCGGTTAGCTCGATTTGAACCTATTTCGGATTTAGCAATTTTGAGTAAGTCCCAACCCAATATTTCTGCGGAACAACGATAATTTTGGTGATAATTGAAAACGTTGATATAGGGAGGAGAGGTAATCACAAAATTAATACAATCATCTTCGAGGGGAAGCTGACGCGCATCTCCTAAAACTGGATTAATTTTTGCTTCAGAATAGGGAAGTTCCCGAATTAATTGGTAGAGTTTACAAGCGGTATGGTAAATCTGTTCTCTGGTTAAGTTATGATTTTCTGAGATATCTAATAGGATCACTAACCCATGAACAATAATACTCTCAAAATCTTCTAATTGATCATAGAGTTCACTCAAATTTTGTTGAAATTCTTCTATTGTCAGGGGTTGATGGTACTGGATATCAAAAAAGTTAGATATTTCCAGTATAATTTCTAATTTCTGGGTTACGGATGTAATGATCTGTTCTCGTTTCTGTTGTGTTAAGTTGATCAATTGATAGGTACGACTTAAAATCCAGGCTGCGGGATTAAGTTCACATCCAAATGCTTTTAAGCCTAAACACCCAGCTTCATAAACTACAGTTCCACTTCCAAGAAAGGGATCTAAAATTGTGGCGGTTTTGGGAGCATAGGCAAAAATTAGATTTTCCACTAATTGAGGAGCAAATTGTCCACGCCAGTTAAACAGGTTAGACCGAGTTTTGTCCTCAATATCCAGAATATCTTGGGGTAAACTGATATTGAATTCTTTGACATTCTGACTCAAAAATTTTTCTCGGAGTCGGTTGTCTAAAAACAGGCGATTTGCCATATTAAAATATAATGGAATTACTCAAGGATTACAATAGAATACCCCATATCAGAAATTTATCTCAGATAATATGCACACTATTATAATTTTGTCAATAGCAGTTACAAATATTTATACTCCGTAATAATCAGAAATGTTCTTCAAGGGGGATTAGGAAGGATAATTTGGGCAGATATTATCCCTAAATTCACAGTTTAATTAGCTAAATTCACAATAAATTGAGACTTGTAGCCACTCTCGCTGATTTTTTGCACAAGAAAACCATTATAGTATTTTGAGAAAGATTTTATCTCACCCACCTCATCCTGTCAACCCCCTGATTTTTCGTCAAAAATATGAGAATAATTCTCAATAATTTGGCGGTTTACAGTTGTTTACAATTCCGAATGTTTTAAATTTTAAAATCATCTGTACAGATTTATTATTTTTACTTATTGTTTTTTCCTTGGGCATGGGAGATAATAGAGTTAAAAATAATAGTGGATAATTGAATGTCCGTTTCAAGCTAAAGTAAGAGACGTTGCTCAAGCGGTAAGCATGATTGAAGTTGAAAAGTTGTGTAAAACCTACGGTTCTACTGTAGCGCTGCGGGATGTTTCCTTTGCGGTGGAACCTGGGGCAATCTTAGGATTTTTAGGGCCGAATGGGGCGGGAAAAACCACCACCCTGCGAATTTTAGCGGCCTATCTTCCGGCTACCAGTGGAACTGCGAGAATTGCCGGGTTTGATGTGCATGAAAAATCCATGGATGTGCGACAACGGATTGGTTATTTGCCGGAAAATCCGCCACTGTATCCCGATATGAGTGTGGAAAGTTATTTGTATTTTGTGGCACAAATTAAACAAGTATCGGCGGGCGATCGCCAAACCAACGTAGAAACGGCGATCAGAAAATGTGGATTATTGGAAAGGCGAAAATTCCTAATTAGAAAATTATCGAAAGGCTACCGTCAACGAGTAGGAATTGCTCAAGCTATTGTCCATGATCCCCCTGTAATTGTATTAGATGAACCGACGGTAGGGTTAGACCCGCGACAAATTATTGAAGTGCGGAATTTAATTAAGAGTTTAGCCGGGAGTCATACGATTATTTTGTCAACGCATATTCTACCGGAAGTTAGTATGACCTGTAGCCAAGTGGCGATTATTAACCGAGGTGAAATTGTGGCAACGGGGACACCGGAAACCCTTATGGAACAGTTGACGGGAGGTTCGGGATATGAAGTAGAACTCGACGGAGAAATAGAGGAGGAGAAATTGGTCGGGTTGAAACAGATATCGGGGGTAAAAGTTATTGAAAAAGTTGGTAATTTAGGGGATTTGAACCGAGGGATATGGCGGTTTGGTTGTGAACTAGATCAAGAACCTGCACCGGAAATTTTAGCGATGTTATTGGCATCGGATTTGAAAGTGTATGAACTGCGGCGGACTCGTGCAAGTTTGGAAGATGTATTTTTAGAGTTAACTACCCAAACTCAGCCTGAAAAAACCGAGTTGTTCACAACAACAGATTCCCAGACTGTAGAGGATATGGAAACAGAGAAAAATATTAGTTCAGAATTGGGGAATGAGGAATCTAAAAATATAGAAGATCCTGATTCTCAACCTAAAAATTCAACATTAGATCGGGAGGAGGAATAATTGTGTTAATAATTTTGAACAATATTATGGCAATTTATCGCAAGGAATTACAGGGATATTTTGCCTCTCCATTGGCCTATGCTATTGCGGGAGTTTTTTGGCTAATTACCGGATACTTTTTCATAGCAATTTTATTAGGGCCAGAAGGGTTAATTCAACAGGTTGCCTACCGAGATCAGATGGGAATGACTGACCCCCCGATTGATTTACCTTATGAATTTTTACAAGTATATTTGCGTTTGATTGGAACCTTATCGTTATTTGTGTTACCGATGTTGTCGATGGGGTTATATGCAGAAGAACGAAAACTGGGAACTTTGGAATTGTTAGCCACTTCTCCGATAACGAATTGGGTGATCGCCACGGGAAAATTATTAGGGGTGCTGACGTTTTATATAACTATGATTTTACCCTTAATGGGATTACAGGTATTAGCCTTCAGCGCTTCTAAACCTCCGGTTTCTCCGGGTTTGTTTTTATTAGCTCATTTGGGGTTAATTTTATTGGCGGCGGGAATTTTATCCCTGGGAATGTTTATTTCTTCTCTAACCGATAGTACAATTTTGGCGGCGGTATTTACCTTTGCTTTAGTTTTATTTCTCTGGGTAATTGACTTAATTGGTGGAAGTCTGGGAGGATTATTAGGAGAGGGGTTAAAACAATTATCTCTAATTTCTAGTTATACTAACTTTATCCGAGGAATTGTGGATAGTAGTAGTATAGTCCTGTTAGCTAGTTATATTATTTTAGGTGTATTTCTAACAGCGCAGTCAATTGATGCTTTACGCTTCCAACGTTCTTAATAATATGATCAAAAACCAATTTAAAATCAATCGTCAATTTATACAATTCCTATTCTGGCTTGGCCCTAGTTTGATCGTCATGGGATTATCTGCGGGGGTCGTGATTGGCAGTTGGGAACCAATTACTTTAATCTTAATTATTACTGGAGTTGTAATTTTAGGATTATGGTTTTTATTCCAAGCCTATTTTAAACCCCAAGATCAGTCTCAAACTCCCTACGGTCGTCGCCGAGCTACCCAAGCTGGAACTAATGCTTTAGCATCTACGGTTTCTGTATTCCTAATTTTAGGATTAATTAATTTTGTCGCAATTAGAAATAACTTCCGCATTGATTTAACCGAAAATCAACAATTTACCCTATCTCCCCAAACCCAAAACCTAGTTAAAACCTTTGAACAACCGCTAAAAGTTTGGGTTTTTGACCGAGGGAAAAATCCCCAAATTCAAGAATTATTAGCCAACTATCAACGCCTGGGCGGTAAAAATTTTCAGTATGAATTTATCGACCCCCAAGCTCAACCCGGACTAGCGCAACAATTTGGGGTGAAAGAGTTTGGCGAAATCTATTTAGAATCAGGAAAAAAACGACAACGGGTAAGAAAAGAAGCCTTAGAACCCTTAACCGAATTAAAACTGACCAATAATATTGCACAATTATTCAGTAACCGGACTCCAAAAGTTTATTTTATCGAAGGTCATGGAGAACGACCGTTAACCGAGGGACAGGGAGGATTATCGGAGGCGATCAAAAGTTTAACTGAAAAGAATTTCATCGCCGAACCGTTAAATTTAGCCGAACAAACTGCTGTTCCCTCGGATGCAGATGTGATTATCCTGGCTAGTCCCCAACGTAAATTATTTGAAGGAGAAGTTAAGGCCTTAGAAACCTATTTAGATCAAGGTGGTAGTGTTTTATTATTATTAGACCCGCAAACGAATCATGGTTTAGATGGACTCCTAGAAAAATGGGGGGTTAAAGTTGATCCGCGTCTGGCTATTGATGGGTCAGGGGGTGGCCGTTTAGTTGGTTTGGGGCCGACCGTTCCGATTGTGCGAGAATATGGTAAACATCCGATTACCCAGGATTTTGGGAATGGAATTTCGATTTATCCCTACGCCAGTCCGGTGGAAACCCGCACTATTGATGGGATTACCGAGATTCCGTTAATTTGGACAAATGATCAAACCTGGGCGGAAAGCGATCTCAAAAGTCCTGAACTCAAACTTAACCCTGAAGTAGACCGAGCCGGCCCCCTATCCCTAGGAGTTGCCTTGAGTCGCCCCCAGAAACAGGCTGAAAAGTCGCAAACTAAACCCTCACCCAGCCCCTCTCCAGAGAAATCCGAAGCCCGGTTAGTGGTGTTCGGAAATTCCCAATTTGCCACTAATGGCTGGTTTGGTCAGCAACTGAATGCCGATGTGTTTCTCAATTCTGTGAGTTGGTTGAGTCAGTCTGACCAAGAGACTTTATCTATTCGTCCGAAATTAGCCACCAGTCGCCGAATTGCCATGACCCCACTTTTAGGACAAACTTTGAGTTGGTTGGCGTTATTGGTTTTACCGATATTTGGGTTTGGGATGGGGGTGTTTGTGTGGTGGAAAAGACGTTAGGGGGGGAGGCTTGATTTAAACACAAAGACACAAAGACACGAAGAATGATAATATACTCATTGAACTCAAGATGTTCCATGAGTTGACTCCACCATTTTCGACCTGCTACCCAACAACAACACATCTTTCAACGTCTGAAAAGACTGATAAACTTTGGTGACATTTTATCAGCCTATTGTTGTATATTTCATTTTAATTTTAGGGGGAAATATGGGTATAGGCAAACTAATCTTGGGAGGATTAGGTATTTTGGGTGTGGGTGCATTTTTAGGGATGCAATGGATTAACTCCCAACAACAAGAAGCTATTGCTCAAGTCCAAACTCAAATCTCTGAACTTGAATCCAGAAAAGTGTCGGATTTGAATACTTTAAAGGCTAAAAAAAATCAACTAGAAGCGGTGAATATTCGTTTAGATAATATACCCAATTTACCGATTTTTCCCGAACCTTTTGAACTGCAAACCCTGGGTTCAAAGTTAGAAAAAATTGAAGCACAGTTGAAACCAGAAACCCAGGCGTTAGAGAATTTAGAATCGGCTCAAAAATTAGCCATGTCAGCTTCTGTGCTGGTTCAAAATCCACCTCACCCCACCCAAGTTTGGTTAGATGCTCAACAACAATGGGAGCAAGCAATTAATTTATTAAAGGGGATTCCTAACAATACCTATGCTTACCTTGAAGCTCAAAAAAAAATGATTAGTTATGGGCAAAATTATGAGATTATTAGTGTTAGAGCCACACAAGCAAATCAAGCTGTTCAACTTAATAATAAAGCTCTCAAGCAAATAGAATTGGGTGAATATAAACAGGCGATTCAAACTTTAAACCAAGCCACAAAACTAAATCCAGGGTTAATCGAATCCTATTTGAATCGAGGTGTTGTTTATGTTCGATTAAATAGTCATCAATCTGCGATCGCTAATTTTGATCAAGCCCTTAAAATTAATCCTGAAAGTCCAGAAGCTTATTTATTTAGAGGAGAACAATATTTAAAAATAGGAGATTATGGCCTGGCGTTATGGGACTACAATCAAGTAATTAAATTGAATCCTAATCATACAAATGCTTATTTAGATCGGGGTTATATTTATCGAGAATTAAAGGAGCCAGAAAAAGCCATTGCCGACTTTAAAAAAGCCTCGGAATTATTGGGAAATGATGGGGATATTAAAACACAACAATTAACCCTATCTATTGTTCAAGAATTAGAAGCCTCTCGGCCAGTCATAGTTGTAGAAACAGATGACAACAATGATTATCAAAGGTTGAGACGGAAGAACAATAATTATTCTAGTTATTCTGGGAGTTCGAGTCGCAGTCGTAGCCGAAAAAGACGATAATAGACCAAACCCATTACCAATTACCCATTACCAATTACCCATTACCAATTACCCATTACCCATTACCCATTACCCATTACCTCTTACCCATTACCTATTATGACATTTTCAACTATTCCTTTAATTGGGCTACGCGCTAACCATTTCCGTCATCCTTTGGATTTACAATCTACGAATACTTTAAAACAATTTCCGGGTTTAGATATATTAATTCGGCAAATTCTGGGGGGTGTGGGAGAACAGTTTTTTTATTTAGAAAATATTGCTTCTAGTATTTTGGTGAGTAAGCAACAATTACCTAATTTGCATCAATTATTATTAGATGCTTGTCAAATATTGGATTTAGAACCTCCTCAACTGTATATTCGCCAAAATCCAATTCCTAATGCCTATACTTTTGCGATGCGGGGAAAACAACCGTTTATTGTGATTCATACGTCGTTAATTGAATTATTGACCCCGGATGAAATTCAAGCGGTGATCGCCCATGAGTTGGGACATTTAAAGTGTGAACATGGGGTTTATTTAACTTTGGCGAATTTAGTCATATTAGCGGCTAATCAATTATCGCCTTGGGGAACAATGTTGACCCAGGGTTTACAGACTCAGTTAATGGAATGGGTACGTTGTGCAGAATTTACTTGTGATCGGGCGGCATTATTGGCCACTCAAGATCCCAGAATTGTGATGTCGGTATTAATGAAATTATCGGGAGGCTCTCCCAGTTTAGCCCCCCAACTCAACTTAGATGCCTTTGTAGCCCAAGCTCGGACGTATGATCAAATTAGTAGTACGGAACTCGGAGAACTGCTTAAACAAGCCCAAACCGCCCAATTAAGCCATCCTCTCCCGGTGCTACGGGCGAGGGAAATTGATCGCTGGTCGAGTAGTTCAAATTATCAGGACTTGCTAAAAAGAAAGTTTATGGTGTATGATGGTGAAGCCAACCGAAAGGGCGGGTGGCGGAATTGGTAGACGCACCGCACTCAAAATGCGGCGGCTTCGGTCATAAGAGTTCAAGTCTCTTCCCGCCCACTTCTAAGCCTTAAAGAGCTTCACTCGCGTAGTAAGCCCTTTAGGGCTTTATCATTATTTCAAGGTTTCTGTATCCCAATCACCCCATATTAAAATTCTTTAAAATGGACATAACCCTGAACCTCGGTGAATTAGCACCGGATTTTGTTCTACCCGATAGCGATGGTAACCCTGTCCGTCTCAGTGATTTTCGGGGGAAACCGGTGGTTTTATATTTTTATCCGAGGGATAATACCCCTGGATGTACAAAGGAAGCCTGTGGGTTTCGGGATAATTACGGAGAATACCAAGAAAAAAATATAATTGTTCTAGGGGTAAGTACGGATAACCAGGTTGCTCATCGTAAATTTATTAGTAAATATCAGTTACCCTTTCCTCTATTAGTTGATGAAGGGGGGAAAGTAGCAACCGAATATGGCAGTTACGGACTGAAAAAATTTATGGGGAAAGAATTTATGGGGATATTTCGTCATACTTTTGTGATTGATGCTCAGGGTCGCATAGAAGCAATTTATCGGAAAGTTAAACCGGAAACCCATAGCCTAGAAATCCTGCAAACTCTTGAGAAACCATAGAATTTTCCTGATTTTGTACTTATGATAGGGATAGGCTAATTAGTAACAAAAACTCAAAACCTGTCTATTTTTTTAATTAGAGGAGAAAAAACACTTTGGTAGTATCCTTTGCCAAATATGTTTGGAATTTTGGACAAACGGTATTAGGAATTATTTTTCGTCATCCTATCCCTGGAACCAGTATTATTCCAATTCTACCTGATGGCAAAATTGTGCTGGTGCGCCGTCGAGATAATGGGAAATGGGCTTTACCCGGGGGCATGGTAGACTGGGGTGAAGATATCCCCACCACTATTAAAAGAGAACTGGCAGAAGAAACTGGGTTAGAATTGGTTAAGATTCGCCGTTTGGCGGGTGTCTATTCTGCGCCTGATCGAGATCCGCGAGTCCATTCCATTTGTGTTGTCGTAGAAGCGGATGTTCAAGGTAACTTTCAAGTTCAGGACATCCAGGAAATTACAGAGGTTAAAGCCTTTTCTGTTACATCCCTCCCCTCCGATTTTAGCCATGACTGTGAACGACATCTTCAGGACTATTTACAGGGTTTAACGACCCTAGCGTAAGGTTTTGTCCACAATATTAAAAATTTAGGATGTATCAATTATTTCATCACTTCCGAATTCAAGTGTCCCAGGGACAGATTTTCTGGTGTGAAGTCGGTGATGGCCCGGCAATTATTTTTCTGCATGGGTCTTGGACGGATAGCAGTCAGTGGGTACCGTTGATGCAGTATTTAAGTCTGGATCACCATTGTTTTGCACCGGATACTTTGGGATCTGGAGAGTCTCGACCGTTTACAAAAATTCACCCTTCTATTAATTTAGAAGTTGAGTGTTTAGCGGAATATATTCAAACCCTCAAAATTGAAGAAGTCTGTTTAGTAGGTAATGGGTTGGGAGCTTGGATAGCAACCAGTTATGCCTTGAAATATCCCCAAGTGGTTAAGGGTTTAGTGGTTATTGCCCCGGAGGGAATAACCTTTAAAAACTATAAAAAAGAATGGGGATGGAAACGACAATTATCGGCTTATTTTTCTCCGTTATTTTTGTTTTTGAAACTGATTTATCCCCTAGGGTTTCTATTCGGACAAGGAAAAAAAATTCAGGCTTGGTTTAGCGATCGCCAAATTCTGTTGGAGTGGCCTGTTGCCAGTCAACTGTTGTACCGTCGTCGCTGGGCAGAAATTCAGGCAGAAATGTTGAATCAACCTCTGGAGTCGTTGAAATTACCCACTTTGGTCTTACAAGGAGATGAGGATACCGCCACCGCCTTGAACCAGAGTAAAACTTTCTCCGAAATCGCACCGATGACTCAATATCATATAATTGAGGGCGGGAAACCGAATTTACCCTTGCAAATGCCAGAAGTTATCGCCCAATATATTCGGGAATTTATTACCCATCAGGTTCAGTTTTCAGAGCCGCCATCCCCCGAAATATTAGATCAGGATCAGCCACAGGATGAATACCCCTATCAGGAAACCGCTTGGTGAAGTAGGACAGTAATAAATTGCGATCGCCTCCAGTGATCACTATCGCCCCATGGGGATATTGTGTTTGCCAGGCTTCGATAAAATCCCGCACTCCGGCCAACAGGGTATAAATAATTCCGCTCTGAATTGCCTCTGAGGTTCCCGTAGCCCAGCGTGGCGGTAGATGGGGAGGGAATTCAACCCTCGGTAGGGTGGCGGTTTTCTGAGCCAAGGAAGACCGTTGTAGCCCTAAACCGGGTAAGATAGCTCCTCCCACTAGCCGTTGATCGGCGTCGGCGGCGGTGAAGGTTAGGGCTGTTCCCGCATCAATTACTAAAATTGGCCATCCATAGTGTGTTCCTGCTCCTAATACCGCTAAGGCGCGATCAATGCCTAGGGTTGAGTACATTCCGTTCAGGGGAATATCAGCTAAGGTCAAAACCCGAACTTGGGGGAATCTGGCCCAATATTGGGTGGGTTCGCAGACCACGGAAGCAACGATTAAAGGTAAATCATCTTTTAGGGTTGGGGGTGGTTCGGTATTGTCCTCATCCCAAGTCTCTAATACCGTTTGACCGCATAACTTAGCCCAATGGCGTCGAGAATTTCCTAGCATCAATCCTAACCAGAGACGATTTCGGAATGAGTATAATTGAGGGGATTCACACATCTATCTTTAGGAATACTTCCAATTTTATGAACAATATTGTATACATTTTTATGTCTATGCTTGATTTAGATTCTCCATACTGTTCATTACCTAAAAATTCTATTTTTAGCAATTCTGAAAACTTATCATCAGTTACTTCCTCCAAAGAAAATCCAGAAGTACACCGGATGCAGTTTTATGATCTAGTTCATCAGATTAATAAAGAGATTATTAGTACATTGGATTTAGATCGGGTATTAAGTTCTGCTTGTCAACATTTAGGTAAAATTATTAACTGTAGTCGAGTTAGTATTTTAGTTAAAGAATCCCATTCTGATCAAGAATTTACCACCAGAAATGAATATAATCAAGGAGAATATTCATGTCAATTAGGGATTAAACTCAATGTCAATGATAACCCCCATTTACAAGCATTATTATCTCAATCTCAACCTTTAGCGGTAACAAAATTTAAAGAATTTCCGGGTTTTGATCAGACGACCAAAGCCTTAATTGAGCAATTAGACATTCAATCAATGTTAGCGGTTGCGGTGCGTTATCAAGGTGAAATCAAAGGGATTATTGGGCTGCATCAATGCGATCATGAGCGAGAATGGCAAGACTGGGAAATTCAACTTTTAGAGGGTATTGCTTCCCCCTTAGCGATCGCAATTCATCACGCCCAACTCTATCAGGAAAGCCGTGCTAAAGGGGAACAAGAAGCATTATTAAGATTAGTTATTAACCAAATTAGAAGTAGTTTAGATCTGACAGCAATTTTAAACACCGCAGTTGAGGGAGTTCGGCAAGTTCTAAATACAGATCGAGTGGTGATTTATCAGTTTATTAATGGCTGGGAAGGAGAAATCAAAGTCGAGAATTATCGCATCCCTTGGCCATCAATTTTTGGAGATAAAATTACCGATAATTGTTTTCCCGAACAACATGGACAACTATACAAAAATGGACGAGTACGGGCGATTAATGATATTCATAAATCCGATTTAGATCCCTGTCATCTGAATTTTTTGGATATGTTACAAGTTCGAGCCAATTTAATTGTCCCGATTATCATGGGAGCAGAAATAGAAGATCACCAACCTGAAATAGATGGTCAACTTTGGGGATTATTAATTGCCCATGAATGTAGTAATCCTCGTGGTTGGAAAACTTGGGAAATTGATGGCTTAAAACAACTGGCTGATCAATTAGCGATCGCGATTAAACAAGCCCAACTTTATACCCAAGTTCAAGAAACCGCTTGCCAATATCAACTCCAAACCCAAGAGTTGCAAGCCACCTTAGAAGAATTAAAAAATACTCAAATTCAATTAATTCAAAGTGAAAAATTATCAAGTTTAGGTGAAATGGTAGCCGGAATTGCCCATGAAATTAATAATCCCAATAATTTTATATATGCTAATATTTCCCACGCCAGAAACTACGTTCAAAACTTGCTAGAAGTCTTGAATAAATGTCGAGAGTTTAGCCCAGAAGTGGGAGATTTTTTAAATCAAATGGGTGAGGAAGTAGAACTCGATTTTATTCAAGAGGACTTTCCCCTGTTAATTGATTCTATGGAACAGGGAAGTGTGAGAATTCGTTCTATTGTTGATAGTTTAAAAGATTTCTCCCATTTAAACGAATCCGAATGGAAATCCGTTGATTTAACTGAAGGTTTAGAAAGTAGTTTGACCTTGTTAGAACATCGAATGACTCAAATTAAAATCAATAAAAATTATCAAACCATTCCCAAAGTTAATTGTTTCCCTAGTCAAATTAATCAAGTCTTTTTCCAAGTTTTAAGTAATGCCATTGATGCGGTTAAATCTAATCCAAAACAGGGAGAAGTTACTTTAACAACTGAAGATCACAGTCCAGATTTTATCAGAATTACAATTCAAGATAATGGACTAGGAATTCCAGATGAAATTAAATCTCGAATTTTTGATCCATTCTTTACGACAAAACCCGTAGGCCAAGGGACAGGAATGGGACTGGCGATTTGTTATCAAGTCATTGTTAAAGCCCATGGTGGCAAATTGGAATTTAAGACTCAACAGAAAAACGGCACAGAATTTATGATTGAGATTCCTTGTTAATAAAATGATACTATAGAAAGAATTTTCCATCAGAGCTAACCATGAACCATCTTAAATATTACATTGGGAATAAGCTGTTAAGTATCTAAATAGGGTATAATGAAAAACTAAGTTTAGAAAAATCAATAAAAAGATGCCTGCTAAAAATCACTTAAATATTCTTGATAATGCAAGTTTTCACAAAAAAGAAGAATACCTAGAAAATAATTTAATTCTTCTTTTTTTTGTCTTTGTGTTTTCGTCTTTCTGGTCGCTTTAAATCTATTAAAGTCGTTTAAAAACTAATACACCATTCTTTTGATAGGACAATTTAAAATTGGGTTTTGCTTTTAATTGAGTTGCATATTTTTCCCCTAAATCTTTTGTATCGGGCCAAGGATGACGTAAATTTAAAATCACATAATCAAATTCTATTAAATTAAAGTCTGGTGATACTTGATTGAGTAATTTAATAGTTTTACGATGGGTAAAATGGGGTGCAAGTCTGTTATCGGTCAAAACTCCACCTTTAGTGTGAATTTGGCTGACAGCTTTTTGGGTTGCTGACCAATTATTAATTCGAGTAAAATAGCCTAAAACTTGTGTATGATCTGCCCATAATAAGAATACTAAAATTGACCAAAGTATGATCCATTTCGGTAGTTTTTGATGGGGAATTGTGAATAGATGAGAAGAAGACCCCCGCCGTCCATCCCTTAGTAATGGGGGGTGAGAAGATACATTTTCACCCAGTTCTTTTCCCCCCATTAGCAAGGGGGGGCTAGGGGGGGTCTGAAATTTATTCCATAAACCCCATAAACTATTAGCAAGTCCTGGCTTTTCTGCTGCTAAAGTTTCTATCATCACTAATAATAAAAAAGGTAATGCCGGGAGAGAATATTGATAAATTAAACTGCGTTGCATCGGGTCAATAGATAATATATTGAGTAATAAAGTTGGAATGGCGGGAACTAATACGATAAACTTTTGAGGATTTAACCACCAAATCACCGCGACACTAAACTCCAAGAAATAAACTAAA
Source organism: Planktothrix agardhii (assembly GCF_904830935.1). Classification (NCBI taxonomy): domain Bacteria; kingdom Bacillati; phylum Cyanobacteriota; class Cyanophyceae; order Oscillatoriales; family Microcoleaceae; genus Planktothrix; species Planktothrix agardhii. The sequence continues at coordinate 4,026,435 of NZ_LR882952.1, read as the reverse complement.
GTATTGATAGATAATAATTTTCCTAAAATCAATTTAGGTTTAATAATTGTATTGAAAATTACCCCTAAAACCGAATCCCCTAAATAATCATATCGAGATACTCCGGCGGCTTCTTGACCACTATAAAAAGGAATCATAACCTGAGTTGCAATTAAAAACCAAGTGATTCCTAGCGCTATTGCTATCATTCCATAAAAACGACGTTGTTCAAAAAAGATCAACCAAAATCCAATAGCAATTACGGTTAATGCGAAAACGGCTTTACAGGCTAATATCCAAATAATTGCTATAGTAAACCAGATAATTTTTTTCTGTTTTGCTGCTAAAATTGCTCCAAAAATTGCTGGGACTGCTAAAACATCGGGGTGGAAATCAAATAAATTAATATTAAAAATTTCAGGATAGAGTAAATAGGCGATCGCAACGGCTAAACTTAATCGTTGATTTAATCCCGCTAATTGAGCTAATTTCCAGGTTAATCCAGTCGCAGATCCCAAACAAATTGCTTGCACTAAAAATAACCAATAAACACTCGGATAAATTTTGTATAATAATGCTAAAGGATAAATTGCGATCGCTCCATGATCTCCCAAAAAATGAAAACCCAAAAATGAAGAAATGGGTTGCCTTCCTATACTAATTAAGTATATAATTTGATCATAAATTCCTAAATCATAAGCAGTAGACTGAAATAAAAAGTGACGTAAACTGCTATAGAAAAATAAAATAAATGTGCCAATTCCCATAACTTTCCAGATAGAAATGGAAAATAGGCTCTTAGTCTCTATCGGCGCTGAATCTTCGGGATGGTCTGGGTGGGTTTGCATTTTGTTCATTACTCACAACGAAGTTCAGTCTACCTGAGAGTGAATCTTCTGAACAGTAGAATCTTCGATTATATCTCAATCTTTTAATTCCTAGATAATATCCCTAACTCGATTTGAGCAGGAATTGGGAAATGGGGATCAACCATCGTACTATGGTTATATCAAATACTTGTTAAGAAAAGATGAAAGCAATTACACTTCTGGGTTCTACAGGTTCCATCGGGACTCAAACCTTAGACATTGTAGCAGAATATCCCGAACAGTTTCGGATTGTGGGACTCACTGCCGGAAGCAATATTAACCTATTAGCCCAACAAATTCGCGCCTTTTGCCCCAGTATCGTCGCCATTTCCAATCCTGACCAGTTACCCGAATTAAAAGCCCTGATTACTGATATTAACCCCCAACCAATTTTACTCGCGGGAGAGGAAGGAATTATCGAAGTTGCACGCTATGGGGACTCGGAAGCAGTAGTTACCGGAATCGTCGGTTGTGCAGGTTTATTACCTACAATTGCCGCCATTGAAGCCGGAAAAGATATCGCCCTAGCTAATAAAGAAACCTTAATTGCTGGGGGGCCTGTTGTCAATCCTTTAATCAAAAAACATGGGGTAAAATTATTACCTGCGGACTCGGAACATTCAGCAATTTTTCAATGTTTACAAGGAGTTCCCCAAGCGGGATTAAGACGAATTATTTTAACAGCTTCTGGGGGTGCTTTTAGAGATTTGCCTGTGGAAAAATTAAAGGAAGTAACCGTTGCTGATGCCATTACCCATCCTAACTGGTCAATGGGCAAAAAAATCACCGTTGATTCAGCCACAATGATGAACAAAGGTTTAGAAGTGATTGAAGCGCATTTCTTGTTTGGATTGGATTATAATGATATCGAAATTGTGATTCATCCCCAGAGTATTATTCACTCTTTAATTGAGCTACAAGATACCTCCGTTTTAGCCCAATTGGGTTGGCCAGATATGCGTTTACCAATTTTATATGCCATGTCTTGGCCGGAAAGAATTTATACAAATTGGCAACGTTTGGATTTAGTTAAAGCGGGGAATCTAACCTTTAAAGAACCGGATGATCAAAAATATCCTTGTATGTCTTTAGCCTATGCTGCCGGCAGGGCTGGGGGTTCGATGCCTGCGGTTTTAAATGCAGCAAATGAACAAGCAGTTGCTTTATTTTTAGAAGAAAAAATTGCATTTTTAGATATTCCCAAGGTCATAGAACTAACTTGCGATCGTCATCAAATTGATAATCGTCAATATCCAACTTTAGAAGATATTATAGAGTCAGACCGTTGGGCAAGACAAGAAGTTATTTCAGCTTCTAAAAAACTTCATCAAAAAATAGCGGTTTAAGTTGTAAAAAAACGACTAATAAACTTAAATTTGAATGGATTTATAAATTGGCTGAGACTTCAAAAATCCTAGGGTTGGGGCGGGCTTCAACCCTAATTAGGATCTCCATTTGGTTGAGAATGACTAGAAGTAGACATTAGCTCATAACCTCATTAATTTCAGATGGGTGGATTGTCAATCAGAGTCTAAAAAGTAAATTTTCCTTTCGGGACTTCACTTATTTAAGTGCATCTGGGCGAAGATCCCAAATTCTATCATACAAAATTAACAAAATGGCGTAGTCTCCACCTTGCAGAATCGCTTCGCTTCTTAGGCATACCCCCTGATTCAGCAACGCCCAATATCCATATATATGTGTCTGCGTATGTCCAAGATTAGACCGTTGACCCTTGTATCGGACAAAAACAATTAAATCCTGATGCCATCATTTGTTCCCTAGGCGAGTCAATCCCAGAGACAAAAAGCTGAACCCTTTATACAGATAGGATTTGGCGGGCATAAAAAAATATTTTCTCAAAATGGTTGACATCTTCGAGAAAGACTGATAGATTTATAAAAGTGTCGAAAAACAAAGACACACCGAACCTGGACAACTAAAGAGTTTGAAAGCCAAGTTAAAACATTTTATTCTCGTCGAAACAGAATTTAGAGCTTAACCAGGGAGTTTAACACAAACTTTCTGAAAAAGCAAAAAATTCTAAAACTTTGAGAAACAAGTTTTAGAGCCAAAACAACAGATTCTTCAAAACGGAGAGTTTGATCCTGGCTCAGGATGAACGCTGGCGGTCTGCTTAACACATGCAAGTCGAACGGAATCCTTAGGGATTTAGTGGCGGACGGGTGAGTAACACGTAAGAACCTGCCTCTAGGACGGGGACAACAGTTGGAAACGACTGCTAAACCCGGATGAGCCGAAAGGTAAAAGATTAATCGCCTAGAGAGGGGCTTGCGTCTGATTAGCTAGTTGGTGAGGTAAGAGCCCACCAAGGCGACGATCAGTAGCTGGTCTGAGAGGATGATCAGCCACACTGGGACTGAGACACGGCCCAGACTCCTACGGGAGGCAGCAGTGGGGAATTTTCCGCAATGGGCGAAAGCCTGACGGAGCAAGACCGCGTGGGGGAGGAAGGTTCTTGGATTGTCAACCCCTTTTCTCAGGGAAGAACACAATGACGGTACCTGAGGAAAAAGCATCGGCTAACTCCGTGCCAGCAGCCGCGGTAATACGGGGGATGCAAGCGTTATCCGGAATGATTGGGCGTAAAGAGTCCGTAGGTAGTCATCCAAGTCTGCTGTTAAAGAGCGAGGCTTAACCTCGTAAAGGCAGTGGAAACTGGAAGACTAGAGTGTAGTAGGGGCAGAGGGAATTCCTGGTGTAGCGGTGAAATGCGTAGAGATCAGGAAGAACACCGGTGGCGAAGGCGCTCTGCTGGGCTATAACTGACACTGAGGGACGAAAGCTAGGGGAGCGAATGGGATTAGATACCCCAGTAGTCCTAGCGGTAAACGATGGAAACTAGGTGTGGCCTGTATCGACCCGGGCCGTGCCGAAGCAAACGCGTTAAGTTTCCCGCCTGGGGAGTACGCACGCAAGTGTGAAACTCAAAGGAATTGACGGGGGCCCGCACAAGCGGTGGAGTATGTGGTTTAATTCGATGCAACGCGAAGAACCTTACCAGGACTTGACATCTCTGGAATCTCCTTGAAAGGGGAGAGTGCCGTAAGGAACCAGAAGACAGGT
>NZ_LR882952.1:4010000-4017500 GCF_904830935.1 Planktothrix agardhii | reverse complement strand
TTTATCAAAAAGTTGGTTATGGCTATTTTTGGGCTATTGCTATTGGTTTTATCGGTTCAATCACGGGATTACTACTGGCGGATATTTACCAAAAACAAGCCTATTATCAGTTATCTGATGCTCATCGACAAGTACAACTGTTTAATCACTTTAATACAGCAGTTATTAATATACGATTGCAGAGTTATCACTTAATATCTTCCGCAGAACAGCCTAAAAATTGGAATCAGGATAAAAAAACATCAATCAGAACCTAACTGAAATTGAACAGCTTGTGGTTAATATGGACGATTTTATCGATCAAAATCCAAGCTGGTTAGTGGCAAATTCTACTGAATTAAAATCATTTTTTAAAATATGATTTTATCAGATAGCATACATCATGCTAATATTAGTCCAATTTCTATTTATTCCCCAAAAAGGGGAGGCAGTTTAAAAACTGTGAGTCGAGTTTCTGTCGCGAGTTAAAACATCGCGATTTCCCTTTTAGCTTGAGGTTTAAGATGACACATCGACCGATTATTTTAGGAATTGTTGGAGACAGTGCCGCCGGAAAAACAACCTTAACAAGAGGAATTGCTCAAGTCTTAGGTGAAGAAAATGTAACGGTAATTTGTACCGACGATTATCATCGTTATGATCGTAAACAACGTGCCGAAATGGATATCACTGCCTTAAATCCAGATTGTAATTATCTGGATATTATGCAACAACATCTAACTTTATTAAGAACGGGACAACCCATTTTAAAACCGATTTATAATCATCATCATGGAACTTTTGATGCACCGGAATATATTAAACCCAATCGGTTTGTAATTGTCGAAGGTTTACTGGGTTATTCTACTCGTGGAGTTCGGGATAATTATGATGTTAAAGTGTATTTAGCTCCTCCTGAATCCCTACGCAGTAAATGGAAAATTAAACGAGATACAATGAAACGGGGTTACAGCGAAGAAGATGTAGTTCTTGCCTTAAAACAAAGGGAACCTGACTCAGAAGCATTTATTCGTCCTCAAAGAAAATCAGCCGATGTGGTTGTTACCTTTTATCATCCAGATGGTGATGAAAATGGAACTAATTTGAACGTTCGTTTAGTTTTGCGTCCGACCATTCCCCACCCAGATTTCAGTGAAATTTTACAGCAACAAAATGGTCATCATATTGAAGCGGTACGTCTAGGATTAGATCGAGATATGGGTAAACCAGTAGATGTCCTAGAAATTGATAGCCACGCCACCTTAGAGCAGGTGAACGCATTAGAAATGATTCTTTGTAATGAATTACCGAGTTTAAAAAATTTTTGTAGTTCTGGAGGGAATCAAAATTTGGGAATTTTAACAGGTACAACCGGAGAAATACTACAAAGCTATCCTCTAGCTTTAACTCAACTGTTAATTGCCTATCACATGATTAAAGCAACTAAATTAATTTAGTTAAACTATGATTTTGGGTTGAATCATATTTCCTAAATCGGGGAGTTTATTGTTGATTTAATCAAAAAATAATGGTTTTATATCTAGTGTTCAAGAAAGGGGAAATAACCCAATGATCCTTGATCAAAAAAGGATTATTTCCCTAAATATTATCAAGTTTATCTACAGCCCAAAGAATCACGAGTTGCAACTCCCGTGACTGAATTAACTCCACTGGCAATTTCACACAATTGTCTAATCTGTTCTCGGTCTAATATGGCATCACTAAAATCAGCACCGATAATTTTAACATTACGAAATGTTGACCCTAAAAATAAGGCTTCAACTAACACCGCATCACTTAAATCAGCTTCGGTAAAATCAGCTTGATCTAACATTGCATAAGTTAAATTTGCTTGTTTTAAGCTGGCTTTAGTTAGAATCCCCTTACTAAAAATAGCGCCTTCTAAATCTGAATGATCAAATTTTGCTAACTCCATATTGGAATTAGCAAATTCCGCCGCCGGTAAGGACTGATTAGAAAAATCCCGTCCCTGTAGCAAACTATGATTAAAAAATAGATGGGCTGGATTTTTTGCCGCCCAGGAGGCTACAGGAAAAACCAATAGCATTGTAGCCACTATTAAAACGATGAATTTCCCAAGTCTGATCATCTGTTTACTGCTCCACTTTACAATCAAATCCTTTATAATTATGTTAGCCTCTACAGTGCCCAATTTTGATATAATCATGTAAAATAAATTGTCTATAAGGATGTTGTTTTAGAATAACAAGTTCCTAAAAACAACCTAGACCTTAACTTTCATTTTCAGGAAAAATCCATGCTCAATTTTTTTGTCACTTGGGTAATCTCGGCAATTTCACTCGGAGTAACAGCTCATATTGTTCCTGGTTTTACCATTAGCAGTTGGCAATCTGCCGCCATTGGAGTGGTTGTTATGGCTTTAGTAAATGCCATTATTAAACCCATTATTACCATTTTTACCCTGCCTTTAACGATTCTAACGTTAGGTTTATTTTTATTAGTCGTCAATGCCATTTCTATTTCCTTAGTGGCGTATTTTACTCCCGGATTTTCAATTTCTAGCTTCTGGGCAGCATTATTTGGTTCAATTGTTCTTTCTTTGGTTTCCAGTTTCTTTAATCAGATTTTGGACAAATCTAACGATTTATTAGATTAAACCAGATTATAAAAAAACAACTTTGCTGGAAGGGGAGATGCTGTCGCCATAAATTTCAACTTCATCTAAATCAAAAACTGTTTTTTCTTGAAGTTGCAATAGAATATAGTGGGCAATATCAGAATTTAATTTCTTGACCTAAATTAGCCCCAACAAATAATTCATGAAGGTTTAGGAACTCGTAAACAATTAACAATCTATAACACTTTTGTAATCAGTTGTTTTTTGGCTGCCATCCACACAGCACATCCCTATGGCTTAGAACACCGGACTTCTTGCTCCAACTTAGTTAAAAAAACTCATCCCGACCCAGCCTGAACAGACTATATGCTCTAAGGGCGAACGATGGGACTTGAACCCACGAGTGGAGGAATCACAATCCTCTGCCTTAACCACTTGGCTACGCTCGCCGTACAATTTCTTAATTTAGCACAAGATCAAAAAAATGACTAGGGGCTTGAGCAAAAAAAATAAAATTTGCCGATCCTAAGCTAACAAAAAGCGAGGTCAAGAGGTTTCCTGGGCAGAAAAAACCTCCAATAACGCATAACGAGTGATCACAAAGCAAGTTCTAGCTTGTTCAATCTCGGATAACTCAGACCAACTGGTTTCTTTCAGGATAGTCGAATTCGATCTTACCCCATCCCCATCCAGTTCTGCTCCTCGCATTGCATAAGCAAAAGGACGGGCTAAAACCTGCAAATCCTCCTCTGACCATTGGGGCAATAACTCCTGAACACACTGCACTAATTGATCAGCTAAGGACAAACTTCGCGAAGAAACCTCTTCATTCATTCGGGTAGCTGCCTGTGCTAAACGATTCAACAACTCATCAGGTATTTGTTCCGCAAAATTCTGTAATAAAGACGTTTTCAATCGGGTTGCTGGCCAAAATTGATTAATTTGGTTCATAAACCGTTGAGATCTTTCCACTAATTCTGCCTCTGTAAATGCGGCCATTAGGGAATCCTCAGCATTTTGATCTAAAAAACAGGCTTCAGCCTTCACTGTATAGGGATTCCAGGAAGATGGTAGATCATTCAGAAACAGATCATTGAGTAAATCCCATTCGGCTTGAATTTCTGAGTTGTCAGCATCATTAATCATAATAGGGGCCTTGATTGATGAAAATATCCGTTAGTTTAGCCTCAATTTCGCCACTGAGAACATAGAGCATCATCCGTTCAACCTAATATATAAGTCCAACACTGACCATCTACTAATCAAAGCCATTGTCTCAAACGGCTTCTCCCTCAGTAATTAACGCAAAATCGATATCTGTTTCCCCTAGCTACAGTGACACCAGCAAAAATTCCGTAAGCCATCAACCCCAAAAAAAGTGCGATTAGGACTCTATCTTTGACTAATACCCAGAGACAAAAAGCTGAACCCTTTATACAGATAGGATTTGGCGGGCATAAAAAAATATTTTCTCAAAATGGTTGACATCTTCGAGAAAGACTGATAGATTTATAAAAGTGTCGAAAAACAAAGACACACCGAACCTGGACAACTAAAGAGTTTGAAAGCCAAGTTAAAACATTTTATTCTCGTCGAAACAGAATTTAGAGCTTAACCAGGGAGTTTAACACAAACTTTCTGAAAAAGCAAAAAATTCTAAAACTTTGAGAAACAAGTTTTAGAGCCAAAACAACAGATTCTTCAAAACGGAGAGTTTGATCCTGGCTCAGGATGAACGCTGGCGGTCTGCTTAACACATGCAAGTCGAACGGAATCCTTAGGGATTTAGTGGCGGACGGGTGAGTAACACGTAAGAACCTGCCTCTAGGACGGGGACAACAGTTGGAAACGACTGCTAAACCCGGATGAGCCGAAAGGTAAAAGATTAATCGCCTAGAGAGGGGCTTGCGTCTGATTAGCTAGTTGGTGAGGTAAGAGCCCACCAAGGCGACGATCAGTAGCTGGTCTGAGAGGATGATCAGCCACACTGGGACTGAGACACGGCCCAGACTCCTACGGGAGGCAGCAGTGGGGAATTTTCCGCAATGGGCGAAAGCCTGACGGAGCAAGACCGCGTGGGGGAGGAAGGTTCTTGGATTGTCAACCCCTTTTCTCAGGGAAGAACACAATGACGGTACCTGAGGAAAAAGCATCGGCTAACTCCGTGCCAGCAGCCGCGGTAATACGGGGGATGCAAGCGTTATCCGGAATGATTGGGCGTAAAGAGTCCGTAGGTAGTCATCCAAGTCTGCTGTTAAAGAGCGAGGCTTAACCTCGTAAAGGCAGTGGAAACTGGAAGACTAGAGTGTAGTAGGGGCAGAGGGAATTCCTGGTGTAGCGGTGAAATGCGTAGAGATCAGGAAGAACACCGGTGGCGAAGGCGCTCTGCTGGGCTATAACTGACACTGAGGGACGAAAGCTAGGGGAGCGAATGGGATTAGATACCCCAGTAGTCCTAGCGGTAAACGATGGAAACTAGGTGTGGCCTGTATCGACCCGGGCCGTGCCGAAGCAAACGCGTTAAGTTTCCCGCCTGGGGAGTACGCACGCAAGTGTGAAACTCAAAGGAATTGACGGGGGCCCGCACAAGCGGTGGAGTATGTGGTTTAATTCGATGCAACGCGAAGAACCTTACCAGGACTTGACATCTCTGGAATCTCCTTGAAAGGGGAGAGTGCCGTAAGGAACCAGAAGACAGGTGCTGCATGGCTGTCGTCAGCTCGTGTCGTGAGATGTTGGGTTAAGTCCCGCAACGAGCGCAACCCTCGTCGTTAGTTGCCATCATTAAGTTGGGAACTCTAGCGAGACTGCCGGTGACAAACCGGAGGAAGGTGAGGATGACGTCAAGTCAGCATGGCCCTTACGTCCTGGGCGACACACGTACTACAATGCGAGGGACACAGAGCAGCCAACCCGCGAGGGAGAGCGAATCTCACAAACCCTGGCACAGTTCAGATTGCAGGCTGCAACTCGCCTGCATGAAGGAGGAATCGCTAGTAATCGCAGGTCAGCATACTGCGGTGAATCCGTTCCCGGGCCTTGTACACACCGCCCGTCACACCATGGAAGTGAGCCACGCCCGAAGTCATTACTCTAACCCTTTCGGGGGAGGAGGGTGCCGAAGGCGGGGTTGATGACTGGGGTGAAGTCGTAACAAGGTAGCCGTACCGGAAGGTGTGGCTGGATCACCTCCTTTTAGGGAGACCTACTTTTGATGAGAGTGCCAAATCCAACAAAAATAGCACCATCAAAAGTCATCCCAGGTCGTTACGAGAAAAATGAAAAACACAACAACAGCTTTCAAACTCGGAAGTCCGGTTCAAAACCTAGGACAATTCAGCACCTAGCTTCAATCAAAAAGAAGCCAGAATGCTGGACTAACAAGTCCAGACAGAACCTTGAAAATTGCAGAGAAACAAAAACTGGCAGTAGTTCGTAGTTAGAACTTTGAGCCATGGGAAGGGAAACCAACCCAAAAGCCAAAGAGATAACCACAAACAAAACAACAGAAACAAAGTTAAGTGGTCAAGATAGAAAGGGCTGACGGTGGAAACCTTGGCACACAGAGGCGAAGAAGGACGTGGCGACCGACGATAAACTCCGGGGAGCTGGAAGCGAGCGACGAGCCGGGGGTGTCCGAATGGGGGAACCCAAAAACAGCCCACTGAATCAAATAGGTGGGCATGAGCGAACCGGGCGAACTGAAACATCTTAGTAGCCCGAGGAAAAGAAAGCAAAAGCGATTTCCCGAGTAGTGGTGAGCGAAAGGGAAACAGCCTAAACCAGTCGGTTTACCGATTGGGGTAGTGGGACAGCGACACTGGACTTAGAGAGTTAGACAAAGCAGATGAAACCTGCACCAGAGAGGGTGAAAGTCCCGTAGTCGAAAACTCAAAAAGCCTAGCTGAATCCCGAGTAGCACGGAGCCCGTGAAAGTCCGTGTGAATCCGCCTCGACCACGAGGTAAGGCTAAATACTCCTGTGTGACCGATAGAGAAACAGTACCGTGAGGGAAAGGTGAAAAGAACCCCGGAAGGGGAGTGAAATAGAACCTGAAACCGTCAGCTTACAAGCAGTGGGAGTCCGATTAAACGGATGACCGCGTGCCTGTTGAAGCATGAGCCGGCGAGTTAAAGGCAATGGCAGGTTAAGACAGAAAATGTCGAAGCCCAAGCGAAAGCGAGTCTGAAGAGGGCGAAGTCGTCATTGTTTTTAGACCCGAACCCGGGTGATCTAACCATGTCCAGGATGAAGCTTGGGTAAAACCAATTGAAGGTCCGAACCGACCGATGTTGAAAAATCGGCGGATGAGGTGTGGTTAGGGGTGAAATGCCAATCGAACCCGGAGCTAGCTGGTTCTCCCCGAAATGTGTTGAGGCACAGCGGTTGTGGAAAAATCTGGGGGGTAAAGCACTGTTTCGGTGCGGGCTGCGAGAGCGGTACCAAATCGAGACAAACTCTGAATACCCAGAGGAAGAACAACCAGTCAGACGGTGGGGGATAAGCTCCATCGTCAAGAGGGAAACAGCCCAGACCACCAGCTAAGGTCCCCAAATCACCACTAAGTGAGAAAGGAGGTGGGAATGCCGAGACAACCAGGAGGTTTGCCTAGAAGCAGCCAACCTTAAAAGAGTGCGTAATAGCTCACTGGTCAAGCGTTGCTGCGCCGAAAATGAACGGGGCTAAGTGGTGTACCGAAGCTGTGGAATATGATTTATTGTATTGGTAGGGGAGCGTTCTGGCGTAGGGAGAAGCACTAGCGGAAGCAGGTGTGGACGAACCAGAAGTGAGAATGTCGGCTTGAGTAGCGAAAATGTAGGTGAGAATCCTACACCCCGAAACCCTAAGGGTTCCTCCGCACGGCTCGTCCGCGGAGGGTGAGTCAGGGCCTAAGGCGAGGCTGAAGAGCGTAGTCGATGGAC
>NZ_LR882952.1:1832500-4007500 GCF_904830935.1 Planktothrix agardhii | reverse complement strand
AGCTGTGGGCGCCAAACTGTCGGAGAAGTTGAAACCAAGTTTTCACCGAACAAATCAGCCAGAGTCAATCTCTCCATTACTAAGATTGCTTAATCCTACATAATATTTAATCACAAATTGTAACTAATCTTTAACTATAATTTGGGACAAGAACGAGTAAACTGAAGCGCTTGCAGGGTCGGCGTTAACGGGGTTTGATCAAGTATTCCTTCCAGAGCTTCTGGAATTTGACCAACGGCCTTGGTCTGACCAATGGAGGCACTAGAAATCACGGATAGACCCAAACGGTGAGCCACTTCTAGGACAGGAAGCCATGTTCGTTTCACTTGTTGAGTGGGTTGAACTAATGCCTCTAGCATCGTGGCATTGAAAGGTAACTGAAGGAATTTGAAATGATCCTTGCCATTGGGGGCCACTTGAGATGCAATCGCTTTTGCCTTGGCTAAATCAAGATGGTTGGGGTGGGTTGGTGGGACTCGGAAGCCATCCCAAGTAGCTAACCCATAGCTACTAATTTTTCCTTGACTAACGGCTTTTTCTAAATTATAATTGACAAAGACAAAGACTAATGCTCAAATCAAAACAATGCAATCTTTTTCTTTCTGTTTGTAATTAAGCTGTTTTCTTTTCTATGGTATCATAATAAACTAACAGGTTCAACTCTAAAAGCTCATTTTTGAGAGGCTTTCAAAAAGTATATCCAGTTATTTTTTTTATGACTACTAATCAACAAAATTCACAATTAAATTGCCATGAAATCGCGGAAGTCTTGTTATCAAATCCCTTGATAGAAGATTGCTATTTACTTGTACGGGATAGTGAATTAGTCGCTTATATCGTTTACTCTGGAACTGGAAAACTAGAACAATTATCCTCTAATGTGGGGTCAAAATTACCCGATCATCTCTTACCCACTCTCTATGTGCAAGTTTCTAACTTACCCTTAACAAATACTGGTTGTGTCGATGAGTTAGCCTTAAAAAATATAGAAATTATCGACGAAAATTTAGTAAATAATACCGAAAAAAAACTACAGTCTTTATCAGGGATTGAGCAAGTTGCTGTGGTCATTACTTCCCAAAAATACAAAAATCTCCCGCTACATCTATCGGAATTATTGCCATTAAAACAACCAGAAATAGTTGAGAAGCAGAATCAAGAAATCGAAACCCAGATCATTCTACCCATTCACGCTTCTAATGCTCAACAAGCTATTAGTCACGGACAACCTTTAGTAGAGTCTGTACTACAGCCAAAAACCTTGGGAGACCTGATCCAGAAAACAGCCGAAAACTATCCGAATAGAGGAATTATCTATATTCAGTCTAATGGTTCTCAGATATTTCAATCCTATCAACAATTATGGGAACAAGCCCAAAGAATACAAACAGGATTACAAAAGCTAGGTTTACAGAATCAAGATAAAGTCATTTTCCAATTATCGGAAAATTATGACATCATTTCCGCATTTTGGGGATGTATTTTAGGGGGCTTTATTCCTGTGATTCTCTCAGTCCCACCCACCTACAAAGAGATTAATCATGAAATTAATAAAATTTGTCAGGTCTGGGAATTGTTAGAACATCCTCTAATGATCACGAATGAATCCCGACAACAAGACGTAAAAAAATTAGAAAAATGGCTATCTAATCAACCCATTAAACTGAGTTTTATTGAAGAATTAAAAACCTACTCCCCCCATCATCCCCATATTAGTCAACCTGATGATATAGCTTTTTTCAACCTGACATCAGGTAGCACGGGAATGTCTAAATGTATATCATTAACCCATAAAAATATTATCTCTCGTGCGAGAGGAACCAACATAATTTGTGAATATAATAACGACGATATTATCCTGAATTGGCTGCCTTTTGACCATATCGGGAGCATTTCTGACTGGCATATTCGCTGTGTTGATTTAGGATGCCAAATGGTCTATGTTCAAACGGAATATATATTAGGTCGTCCTCTCAATTGGTTAGATTTAATTCATCAATACCGGATTACTCATAGTTGGGCTCCTAATTTTGCTTATAATCTGATCAATGAAGCTCTTAAAAAAGAACCCCATCAGACTTGGAATTTAGACTCAATTAAATTCTTTTTAGTAGCTGGTGAAGCGGTTTCTGATCAAGCGGTCGGAGAATTTACTAACAAACTTCATAGCGAATATAACTTAAAAAAAACGGCGATTTGTCCTGCTTTTGGGATGGCGGAAATGGGATCGGGAATTACTTATTATCAACCGACAACAGAACAGCCTTTACTCTTTCATACGGTTGATAAATATTCCTTGACTCATACTTTAAAAAGAGTCCATCCTGAACATCCCAATAGCGCAACCTTTACGGATTTAGGATTACCTATTCCTGGCGTATCAATTAGAATTGTTGATCAAGAAAATTCCCTACTTCCAGAAGAAACGATTGGTCATTTACAAGTCAAAGGAGATCCAGTTTCACCGGGATATTACAAAAACCCAGAAGCAAATCAAGAAGCTTTTTTAAAAGATGGCTGGTTTAAGACAGGAGATTTAGGATTTATTAGCAACGGACATTTAGTGATTACAGGAAGAAGTAAAGAAACGATTATTATTAATGGGGTGAATTATTACAGTCACGAAATTGAAACAGTTGTTGAAGCCATTGAAGAAGTAGCAGCATCTTATACCGCCGCTTGTGCTGTTCATGATCCTAAGAGTAGTACAGATCAATTAGCTTTATTTTTTAGTGTAGAAATCGATCCCCAGGATTTACCTGAACTGCTGAAAAAGATTAGACGAAAAGTGATTAACAGTTTTGGCGTGAATCCCGAATATTTAATCCCCTTAAATAAAAACGAAATCCCCAAAACTTCTATCGGTAAAATTCAGCGATCGCAATTAACTAAACGTTTTGAAGCCGGGGAATTTAATCCTGTTCTTAAAGAGATAGATATTCTATTAGAAAATGCGAATACTATTCCTGATTGGTTTTACCGGAAAGTTTGGAAGTCCAGATCTCCGGTTAATCTGAAGCCAGAACTTTCTAACAATTATACTTTAATTTTTTTGGATCAGTTAGGTTTAGGAGAATTTTTAGCTGCACAAATCCAAGCCAAAAACTTACCCTTTGTAACGGTTTTGGCGGGAGAAGAATTTTCTAAATTAAGTAACGATCGCTATACAATAAAACCAGGGGAAGCAGAACACTATCAACATTTAATGGCATCTTTAGCAGAGGAAAAAATTACTATTGGGAATATTATTCATCTCTGGACGTATCAAAAATATTCGGGAGAAATTGATAGTATAGAGCAGCTAGAAAAAGCACAAAATCTAGGAATCTATAGTTTATTGTTCCTCGTTCAAGCCCTAGCTAAAATTCACGATTTAAACCGAACAATTCAATTGTTATTTGTTTCTAGCCATAGCCAATTTGTTACTAAAGCTGATGAAATTGCTTATGAAAAATCTCCCGTTTTAGGACTGATTAAAAGCCTAGCTCAAGAAATTCCTTGGTTAAATAGTCGTCATCTCGATTTACCCATTGATAAAAATGAAATCAATGGGGCTGATCTTCTCCAAGAACTTTACGTTTTATCAAGGGACAGAGAAATTGCCTATCGAGCAGGAAAGCGTTTCATTTCTGGCTTGGAAAAAGTCAATTTACCTGAACAACTTAAACAAGAATTACCCTTTAAACCAGGGGGAATTTATCTAATTACTGGGGGCTTAGGAGGAATAGGAATACAAGTTGCTCAATATTTGCTTAAAAATTATCAGGCTCGGTTACTGTTGATTGGAAAAACTGCTTTACCGGAAAAACATCTCTGGAATGATCATCTGAAAAAAGAAGATAAATTTTCTTTGAAAATCAAAAATTTACAAGCCTTAGAAAACCTGGGGGGAGAAGTAATTTACCAAGCGGTAGATGTTGCTAATTACACTCAAGTACAGCAAGCTGTAGACGAGGTGAAACAGCACTGGAAAGGAGAACTCGATGGAGTTATTCATCTAGCAGGAATCTATAAAGATTGTTTGCTGCTGGAGGAAACAAAACAAAGTTTAGCAGCCATTCTTCGTCCCAAAGTATTAGGCACTTGGATCTTACATCAACTGATCAAAGAATCTCAGGGAATTTTCATCAGTTTTTCATCCTTAGCTAGTTTTTTTGGAGGAGCAAGTTTGGGTTCCTATGCGGCGGCGAATACTTTCCTAGAACATCTTAATAACTATCAAAAATCTAAAAATTTATTCCCAAGTTATTGTTATAGTTGGACAACTTGGAAAGAAACAGGAATTAGTAAAGGCTATCAGATGCAATATCTAACCCAATCTCAAGGGTATTACGATATGACAGTACAGCAAGGATTAGACTCATTTTTAGCGAGTTTATATCATAACCAAGGACAGTTAATGATCGGTTTAGATGGGAGCAATTCTAAAATTAAACGTTTTACATCTTTGTCTGAGGGATTACAGAAATTAACGGCTTATTACGTCCCGAAATCACCTCCTAATCCGATTAATTTAGCCGATCATTTAACCCTAAAAGATCGATTTGGAACTCCCTATAACTGTTCATTGATTCCTAGACAATCCCTCCCTCTTACAGACCAGGGTGAAATTGATAAACAACAATTAATCAGGGAACTTCAGGGTCAAGAAAATAGCGAATGGATAGCACCCAGAACGGAAGCAGAAGGTAAAGTCGCTCAAATTTGGCAAAATGTCCTTAACCTACCCCAAATCGGTATTCACGACAATTTTTTTGAACTTGGAGGACATTCATTGCTGGCCAGTCAAGTCATATCTCGTTTGCGGGATGTTTTCCCGGTGGAATTATCTTTACAGAGTTTATTAGAATACCCGACTGTGGCTAGTTTAACTCAAACCCTTGAGGTGCTTAATGTAGCCAAAAATAGTCACAGTGCTATGAGAGAAACCCAAGAAGATTACGAAGAAGGAGAGTTATGAAAATATGTTGATTGAGGTTTTTTAGAGTTCGTTTCCTGTACAATGTAAAATTATGTATACCTCTTTAAGATTTCTGATCAGGGATATGCTATAAATGACCAGAATTTAAGATCATTCTTTTCTTTTAGCCATAGCTTGCTTCTGTGGCTGACATAGCAATCGAGTGTAAAAATGCTGGCTCTTTTTTTGGCTTGATAAGTTGTGGGATAGTTTATTCGTATGTTGAGGAAAATTGAGTTTATGAAAACAGTCAAATTTTTGTCTCACCTTAATCATTTAGGTGTCAAAATCTGGGTTGAAAATGATAAGCTACGCTATCGTTCACCCCAGGGAATAATGACTCCCGACTTACTCGAAGGATTAAAAGAGCAGAAAGAGGAACTGATCGCATTATTGCGCCAACAAGCCGAGAATTTAAGTCAAGAAGAAGCCTATGATCTGGTGATTTGTGGGGGTGGATTGGCGGGTTTAACGTTAGCAAGACAGTTAAAACTTAAAAAACCTAATCTTTCGGTTGTTGTTCTCGATAGAATGACTCGCCCTTTACCCGAAGCTGGTTTTAAAGTGGGAGAGTCCACAGTCGAAGTGGGAGCATTTTATTTAGCGAATACCATCCAGTTAACCGATTACTTTGAACAGCAACATTTAACAAAACTTGGATTACGATATTTTTTCAATAATCGAGAAACGGAGTTTCACAAAAGACCTGAACTGGGATTATCAGAGTTTCATCTTCCTAATTCTTATCAAATTGATCGAGGTAAATTAGAAAATGATTTACGCCAGTTTAATGTAGACGCAGGAATCGAACTACTAGAAGATTGTTTAGTTCAAGAAATCGATCTTGCTGAAGGCTTACAGCAGCATCATAAAATTATTTATACTCAAGGAAGTGGAGAAAATAAAAAAACTCATAGCATTCAAGCCCGATGGGTCGTAGATGCCATGGGTCGTCGTCGATTTCTACAGAGAAAACTGGGCTTAGATAAACCTAATAATCAGCAATTTGGTGCGGCTTGGTTTCGGGTTGATGGTCGGTTTGATTTAAGCGATTTTGTTCCCAGCAGTGAAATAAAATGGCATAATCGCGTTCCTAACAAAAACCGTTATTATTCTACGAATCATTTATGCGGTGAAGGATACTGGGTGTGGTTAATTCCTTTATCCACGGGTTATACCAGTATTGGCATTGTTGCGCGTCAAGATATTCACCCGTTAAAGAATTATCATAACTATGAATTAGCCTATCAGTGGTTAAAGGAAAACGAACCTGTTTTGGCTTCTCATTTAGAGGGTAAACAACCTCAAGACTTTAGAAAAATGCCTAAATATACTTACTCGTCTAAACAAGTATTTTCCCTTAATCGTTGGGCTTGTGTTGGGGAAGCCGGAACATTTCCTGACCCCTTTTATTCCCCAGGTTCAGATAATATTGGTTTTGGCAATTCCTTAACAACTCAACTGATTGAACTTGACCTAGAAGGTCAACTGGTTCAGGAAAAAGTGGAGGATGCTAATTACTTTTACTTAACCAATAATGATGGGTTAACGTTTAATATTCAAAACTCCTACAACTGTATGGGGAACGGGATAGTGATGGCGACAAAAATGATCTGGGATAGTTTAGCAGGATGGACATTTAGTGGTTTAATGATGTTTAATTCTATCTTCCTTGACCCGGAATTTAGAATGAAAGTTCAACAGATCAATGGAGAATTTTTTCCCCTTTCCTATCGGATGCAACAGCTATTTCGAGATTGGGCGAATCAATCCTTGCATCGGGTTAACTTTGAATTTATTGATTATTTAGCGATTCCCTTTGTTAATCAACTGCGAACCCGTAATTTACAATCCAATAAAACCGAAACAGAAATCATTGAAGCTTATCGAGCCAGCCTAAAATTATTTGAAGAATTTGCACAAGTGATTTTTCAATTAGCCCTAGAAGATACAAAGCCGGAACTATTATCTCAAATCCACTCTCACCCCTGGTTAAATGCTTGGGCTATAGGTCTGGATCAGAGTAAATGGGAAGCTGATGGACTGTTTTCTCCCAAGAGCGAACCTCGGAGTTTAGACCTGGTTAAACAACAATTTTCATCGGCAATGGGT
Organism: Planktothrix agardhii; assembly: GCF_904830935.1. NCBI lineage: Bacteria > Bacillati > Cyanobacteriota > Cyanophyceae > Oscillatoriales > Microcoleaceae > Planktothrix > Planktothrix agardhii. The sequence goes on along the minus strand of NZ_LR882952.1, from coordinate 4,000,428 downwards.
CGATGAAACTAGAGCTATAAACCGATAAAGTTGATGAGTCAATGCAACGGTAACTCGGTTAAATTGATCTCCTGAACGAACCCAAATACAAAACAGCTAAACCGCTATTCACACAAACAGAAATTTAGGAAAAAGACACCGAATGAAAGTAGTAGAATTTTTATCTTACTTAAATAGTTTAGAGATCAAACTTTGGCTTGAGGAAGAAAAGTTAAAATATCAGGCTCCCCAGGGAGTAATGACAGCCGAAATCAAGCAAGAAATTGGGACAAGAAAATCTGAAATTCTCGACTTTTTAAGCAGAGAAACCCAACCATCCCCTAACTCTCTTGAATCAGTTATTATTCCCGTTTCAAGGGATGAAGATTTACCCCTATCTTTTGCTCAACAGAGGATGTGGTTTCTCTATCAGATGGATAGTCAAAATCCTGCTTACAATGAGTGTCCAGCTATCCGTTTAACGGGAAACTTAAATATTGATATTTTGGAGCAGAGTCTCAACGCCATTATTCAACGTCATGAAATTTTGCGGACAACCTTCCCGATGGTCGAAGGAAAACCCATCCAGAAAATTGCTCCCTCCCTGAAGGTGAATTTGTTAATAGTTGAGTTAAAAGACTTACCGATAGAAAAAGTAGAAGAAATCGTCGCTCAAGAACTACAAAAACCCTTCGATTTAACTCAATCTCCGTTGTTAAGATTTACTCTTTTTGATTTGGGATATGAAGATTATATTTTAGTTCCAGTTATTCATCATATTATTATAGATGGTTGGTCAAAAGGGATCTTATTTAAAGAATTATCTAGCTTTTATCAAGCATTATTATCAAATTCGACCGCTTCTTTACCCAAATTACCGATTCAGTATGCAGATTTTGCAGTTTGGCAAAGACAATGGTTACAAGGAGAAGTTTTAGCAAACCAGCTAAACTATTGGAAAAAACAATTAGCTGCCGCTCCCCCTTTATTAGAACTTCCCACAGACAAACCTCGTCCTCCCATCCCCAGTTTTCGAGGCTCTAGTATTTGCTTTAAAATCGACTCGGATGTAACAGAAAAACTGAAAAGTCTCAGTCAAAAATCAGGGGTTACTCTATTTATGACCTTACTGGCTACTTTAAACACTTTACTCTTTCGTTATAGCAGCCAAAAAGATATTCTGGTAGGAACTCCCACGGCTAACCGAAATCGACAAGAAATTGAACCCCTGATTGGTTTTTTTGTTAATACTTTAGTGATGCGAAATTCCCTAGAAGGGAATCTTTCTTTTTCAGAATTATTGCAACAAGTTCGCAATGTTGTCTTAGAATCTTATGCGAACCAAGATGTCCCTTTTGAGCAAGTCGTAGATGGCTTACAGATAGAACGGAGCTTGAGTTATAATCCCCTATTTCAAGTGATGTTTGCCCTACAAAATACCCCTCTAACGGCCTTAGACATACCGGGGTTAAGGGCGAAATCTATGGCGGTAGAAAACGTCAGAGTGAAATTTGATCTGACCTTAATTTTAGAAGAAATAGAGACAGAGCCAGGAACTTATTTAGAAGGTTATTGGGAATATAATGGCGACCTCTTTACCGTCGAAAGAATCACCCGCCTGATTGGTCATTTCCAAACTTTATTAAAGGGAATTGTGACGAATCCTCAGCAAAAAGTCGGGGAATTACCCTTACTTACTGACTCAGAAAAACAACAAATATTAGTGGAATGGAATCAAACTCAAGTCCCCTATCGGGATCATCAATGTATTCATCAGTTATTTGAAGAACAGGTTGCCAAAAATCCTGATGCTGTGGCGGTCATTTATGAACAGGAATCCCTCACCTATCAACAGTTAAATCAAAAAGCAAATCAACTCGCCCATTATCTACAAAGTTTAGGGATTAAAACCGAGGAATTAGTAGGGATTTGTGTAGAGCGATCGCCTTTAATGATCATCGGACTTTTAGGAATTCTTAAAGCGGGTGCAGCTTATTTACCTTTAGATCCCAACTATCCATCAGAACGTCTAGCTTATATGCTAGAAGATTCTGCGGTATCTGTATTATTAACTCAGAAAACTTTAGTTCACTGTTTACCCAACTATCAAGGACAGAAGTTTTGCTTAGATAAAGATTGGGAAATCATTGATCAGAATTGTCAAGATAATCCCATCAATCAGATCACTTCCCAGAACTTAGCCTATATCATCTATACCTCCGGTTCTACAGGACAGCCAAAAGGCGTTTTAATTGAACATCAAAGTTTATTAAATCTTATTTTTTGGCATCAAAATGCCTTTAATATTACGGAAACAGATCGAGCGACTCAATTAGCAGGAATTGCTTTTGATGCTTCAGTATGGGAAATCTGGCCTTATCTAACCTGCGGTGCTTGTCTGGCTATTGTTCCCCAATATCTGCTCACATCACCGAACCAGCTTAAACAGTGGTTAATGGATCAAAAAATAACCGTTTCTTTCATACCAACTCCCTTGGCAGAAATCTTGATTTCCCTAGATTGGCTTTCTATCTGTAGTTTAAGATTAATGTTAACTGGAGGAGACAAACTGAGTGATTTTCCTTCGACCTCGATTCCGTTTATATTGGTGAATAACTATGGGCCAACAGAAAATACAGTAGTAACAACATCACAAAAAATTACCCCTAATTTATCAGCAGAAAAAGCACCTGCCATCGGTCGTCCAATTGCTAACACTCAAGTCTATATTTTAGATCAGTATCAACAACCTGTTCCTATTGGAATTCCGGGGGAATTATACATTGGGGGATCGGGATTAGCACGAGGCTATTTGAACCGTTCAGAGTTAACTGATTCTAAATTTATTCCGAATCCTTTTAGGATTAGACAAGACAATAGTGAAGTGTTGTTACCAACCGATCGCCTTTACAAAACAGGTGATTTGGTTCGTTATGGAAACGATGGACAAATTGAATTTGTGGGTCGTATTGATGATCAGGTCAAAATTAGAGGTTTTAGAATTGAATTAGGGGAAATAGAAACCGTCCTCAATCAACATCCTCAAGTTAAAGAGGCAATAATTATTGCCAGAGAAGATCAACCAGGTGTGAAGCGCTTGTGTGCTTACATCATCGGCCATAAAAAACTAAGTATTTCGGAATTGCGTCTATTTTTGCAAGAAAAGTTACCTCAATATATGATTCCTTCTTTCTTGATCATTTTAGAAGCTTTTCCCCTAACTGCTAATGGTAAAATTGATCGCCGGGCTCTACCTCAACCAGCACTTGAGTTAGAGGATGAAGATGTCAGAAATATTACTCCTACTACAGACACAGAAAAAATTCTGATTGCAATTTGGCAAGAAATTCTAGGACTCAAAAAAATTAGTATTAATGACAACTTTTTTGAATTGGGAGGAGATTCAATCCTAGGCATTCAAATCATTGCTAAAGCCAATCAAGCGGGACTAGAAATTACCCCAAAACAGTTATTTAGCCATCAAACTATTGCCCAATTAGCAACAGTAACTGAAAAAGCTCCTGTGACTCAAATCATCCAAGATTTGGTTAGCGGTCAAGTTCCTTTAACGCCAATTCAACAGTGGTTTTTTCAGCAAAATTTACCCGAACCCGATCACTTTAATCAATCGGTATTGTTAGAAGTTCCGGCCTATCTACAACCGGATTTATTAAAACCAGCCATTGCCAAATTACTGTATCATCATGATGCTTTGCGTTTACGCTTTCTGCATAAACAGGGACAATGGCAACAGTATCACAGCGATGATTGGGAGTCTTTTGGTTTTGAAGTCATGGATTTATCCCCGATGTCTTCGGGTGAACAATTGACCACAATGGCAGAAATTTCAGAGGCTCAACAGCGCTCCCTAAATTTAGAAAAAGGCCCCTTAATTTCGGCGATTTTCTTTCAATTAGGTGACGCAGGACGATTGTTAATTATTATTCATCATCTAGTAGTCGATGGGGTTTCCTGGCGGATTTTCCTAGAAGATTTACTCACCAGTTACCACCAATTAGAAACTGGAAAACTTCTGGAATTACCCCTAAAAACTAGCTCCTTTAAAAATTGGGCTGAGGAAATCCAAAATTATGCTCAAAACCCAGAACACAAGTCTTACTTAGATTACTGGTTAAAGCAGGATTTTCCCTCAATTCCCCATCTTCCCCTGGATTATCAAGCTGATACCAAGTCTAATACCGTTGCTCATGCGAAAACGGTCTCTTTTACCCTGGGGGAAGAACAAACTCGCTTACTGTTACAGGATGTTCCACAAGCCTATAACACCCAAATTAATGATGTATTACTGACGGCTTTAGTACAAGCTTTTGCTGGTTGGACAGGGTTTTGTGATCTTGTGATTGACATTGAAGGTCATGGCAGGGAAAATGTAATCAATTCCCTGAATTTGTCCCGAACTATTGGTTGGTTTACCAGTATTTTTCCTGTCATTTTGACTTTAAAAAATATTGACCATCCTGGTGAATGTCTCAAGTCAGTTAAAGAGCAATTAAGACAAATTCCAAATCGGGGAGTTGATTATGGAATTGGATATTATCTTAACCCAGATTTAACCATTCAATCCCGTCTAAGAAGTTATCCGAAACCAGAAATCAGCTTTAATTATTTGGGGCAATTTACTCGCCCACAAATAGCTTCTGTTGACTGGAAATTTTCTAAAGAAGCGAGTGGTTCTATTCATAGTTCCTTGGGGCAACGTTGCCATTTAATTGATATTAATGGAATCGTTGTCGAGGGGAAACTAGAAATGGAATGGCAATATAGTGAGAATTTTCATCAAAAAACAACGATAGAAAATTTAGCTAATGCTTATCAAGAATCTTTAGAAATAATTATTAATCATTGTTTGTCAGGAGACGGAGGTTATACTCCATCGGATTTTCCCGATGCTGATCTCAATCAAGCAGAATTAGATGAACTGCTTTTAGAACTAGATTAAATCCTGACAAGAGCAACCAAAAATGCTCAAAAATGCTAATTTATCAGTCCTCAAAAAATCTGGAGCCTTAAAACCATGTTAAAGTTTTCAATGGAATTTTGTTATCCCCAACCTGATGTAAAAACTTTAATCGTTGGCACTTTAGGGCCAAAAGAAACCAGTAGTGAACAGACCTTAAATTATCTGATTACTCAATGGCAAGCGGAACAAATTTCTGTTACCAGTCATTTATTTGATACCTTTACAGAGTTGAAAGAATCTTTGCTCCAAGATCGGGTGGATTTGGCTTTGGTTCCCCATGCTTATGAAAGAGTTAATGATTTTTATATGGAACCCAGTTTAAAACTAGGTTTTGTTTTTACCTATCCCACACCAGTTTATGGATTAGCCAAGCGCAAAAATGAAGAATTAGTTTGGGAAAATTGCACCCTAGTTACTCATCCTGCTCCCTTTCCTTTACTCCCTTATTTATTACCCGGCTACCCCAATCAAAAAAATATTAAAGTGGAGTTTGTTAATTCTACAAGTGCAGCCGCTATTCAAGTGAAGCAAGGGTTAGCAGATTTAGCAATTACCAATGAGAATGCTCTCAAAGAAAATGATTTAGAGTTTATTGCAGAATATGGGAAAATTGAGATGAGTTGGTCTATTTTTCATAAAAAAGGAACAGTCCATAGAGAATAAATAATTAAGAATTAATTTTTGAGAAAACTTAATTAAGGAGATCAAAATGCCTACATTTTTCCCCGAAGGAAAAACAATTAATATCAATGGAGAAGTGGAGTTATTGGCATTCCAATGTCAGGATACAGTCGTCCAATTAGCCGCCATTGCACCAGGTGCTATTTTTCCCCTGCACCAACACACAGAAAGTCAAATCGGAATGATATTTAACGGCAATTTGGAAATGAATCTCAACGGGAATAAAACTGTTATTCAACCTTTAGATCATCTCTATGTTGCCGGGGCTAATGTTCTTCACGGTTCAGCTAATCTTTTGCCTGAAACCATCTTAGGATTTGATGTCAAAAGAATCATCAACCCTCCCAGACAAGGAGAAGATAAACCCACAATCCTGCGCGTGACTCCCACTGAAAATCATGCCACTGGTTTACCTTGTCAATCGGTTACGGGTTCTTGGTTTGAGATTATGATTACTCAGATTCCTCCAGGAAAAACCATCCCTAAACATCAGTCTAGTTGCCAAAAAATGGGAATTATTCTTAATGGAAAACTTGATGTTTATGTAGGGGGGGAAGAACAGCAACTAGCTTATGGTAATATTTACTATGCACCCCCTGAGATACCGCACGAAATATCTAATTTTACTGACGAAACAGTATCTTTACTTGATATTTTCATTACACAATAAATGTTTATACATTAGAGGACGAATAATTATGGATTTAGGATTAACAGGAAAAGTTGCTTTAGTAACAGGAGCTAGTGCAGGAATTGGTTTTGCTGTAGCCGAAAGATTAGCCGAAGAAGGCTGCCGATTAATCATTTGCGGTAGGAATGGTGAACAACTGGAGAAAGCCAGTCAATCTTTACTGAATTTTAATGTCGAAGTAATCCCTGTAATTGCCGATGTTCAAAACGAATCGGACTCGCAAAAGCTAGTAGAAATATCCCTTACTAAATTGGGCAAAATTGATATTTTAATTAATAACTCAGAAGGGGCTAGTTTTTCTGGAGAATCAATAGAAGATATCTCAGATGCAGAATGGAGAGGCGTATTTGAAGGAAAATTAATGGGCTACATTCGCATGACCAATCTAGTTTTACCTACTATGAAAAATCAGCAATGGGGACGAATTATTAATATTATTGGAACATCAGGAAAAGAACCTTCTCCCCGTCTGGTAAAATCAGGAGTTGCTAATGCCGGGTTAATTAACTTCACTAAAGCAGTCGCAACTGAAGTGGCTAAGTATAATGTTTTAGTGACTGCTATTAATCCCGGTATTATTGATACACCCAGACATCGACAATATTTAACGGTGAATGCTGAAAAACAAGGTGTAACCGTGGATAATATTCGAGCCGGAATTATGAATAATATTCCCCTTCGTCGTATTGGTAATTCTGGTGAAGTAGCTAATTTAGTCGCTTTTTTATCGTCAGAATGTGCCAGCTATATCACAGGAATAACAATTCCGGTGGATGGAGGTTTATCTTCTGGAGCTTTCTAAGAAAACTTAGATAATTTCTACAAATTTATGATCTAAGTATATGTTTTAAATATCTTGACTCATAGTTCTAGTTATACTCAAGTCATGAATTTAATTTTTCATAAAAAAAACAAACAATAAACTCAACTCATGGTTAACTCAAATAATTCCAACAAAAGCAAAGATATCGAAGCGATTTATCCCCTTTCTCCTACTCAGGAAGGGATGTTATTTCATACTCTCTATAACCCAGAATCTAATACTTATTTTGATCAATTTCAATTAACATTTCAGGGAGAACTAGATATTGCTGCTTTTGAAAAATCTTGGCAACAAATACTAGATAGACACACGATTTTACGAACCCAATTTATTTGGAAAAATCGTAAAAAGCCCCTTCAGATCGTGCGAAAAAAAGTTAAATTACCTTGGGTTAATATAGACTGGAGATCCCTGTCTCAGAGTGATCAACAAACTCACCTGAATCGTTTCTTAGAAGAAGATAGACAACGAGGTGTTGAAACGGATAAAGCTCCTCTGATGCGATGTACCTTAATTCAATTAGAGAATCAAACTTATCAACTGATCTGGAGTTTTCATCACATCCTCTGTGATGGTTGGAGTTGGCCGATTCTTTTTCAAGAAATCTTCACCTTTTACGATGCAATTAAGCAAGGAAAACAGTGTTATTTACCAACACCTCGCCCTTACCAAGACTATATTAATTGGTTACAACAGCAAGATATTTCCGCCTCAGAAACATTTTGGCGAAAAACCCTTCTGGGGTTTAATATTCCGACTCCTTTAATCGGGGAAAAAGCCCGCGAAAGGAATGATAAAACCTACAATATCTGCCAAATCAATCTATTAGCTAAAACCACCGCCAACTTAAAATCTTTTGTAGCTCAAAACCATCTGACTCTTTCTACTTTAGTACAAGCAGCTTGGGCGTTATTACTGAGTCGTTATAGCGGTGAGGAAGATATCGTTTTTGGAAGTGTTGTCTCTGGTCGTCACCCTAGTTTATCAGGAGTAGAATCAATGGTCGGGTTATTTATTAATACCCTACCTGCTAGGGTATTAATCCCAGAAACAACAGAATTATTACCCTGGTTACATCAATTACAAGAACAACACATTCAGCGAGAACAATATTCTTATACTCCACTGGTAGACATTCAAGGATGGAGTGAAATTCCCAGAAACGAATCTTTATTTGAAAGCATTATCGCCTTTGAAAATTATCCTGCAACCGCAAATTTTTCCGAACTTCCTGGGGGGATAAAAATTATTAATATTGAAGACATCGGACAAACTAATTATCCGCTTGTTCTGCGTGCTGTTCCGCTTCAAGAAATGGCATTAATCATCAATTACGAGGAAAATCGTTTTGATGTCCCAACGATTGAACGGATGCTGGGTCATCTGCAAACTTTACTCGAAGAAATGGTGATTAATCCCCATCGTTTCCCTAAAGATTTACCGATTCTTACTCAATCAGAACGGGAAATGCTGTTAGAAGAGAGATGGAACCATACTGAATCTTTATTTCCGATTAGCCAATGTATTCATCAATTATTTGAGGAACAGGTTAAAAAAACACCAAATGCAGTCGCAGTAGTCTATGAAAATCAACAGTTAACCTATCAACAGTTAAACCAAAAGGCGAATCAATTAGCACATTCTTTACAATGCTTAGGAGTTACACCCGATAGTTTAGTTGCGATATGTCTTGAACGCTCTTTAGATATGGCTGTAGCAATTTTGGGGACTCTCAAGGCTGGAGGAGCTTGTGTTCCGATTGATACTAAATATCCAGAGGAACGAATTAATTTTATCCTGGCAGATAGTGGGACAAAAGTTGTATTAACACAAAATTCTTTTGCTTCAATGCTGTCTCAAAATTTCTCCCATCATCTGCTGATATTAGAAGATAAATGGGATGATATTACTCAAGAATCCGATCAAAATATTACGATTGAAGTCAATAATGATCATTTAGCTTATCTGATTTATACTTCCGGTTCCACAGGAGTTCCTAAAGGTGTGGCTGTCCCCCATCGCTCCCTCACCAATTTAGTTGAACACCATCGAGATCAAATGCTGACAGGAGGAGGTGTTCTTCAGTTTGCATCTTTTAGCTTTGATGTTAGCTATCACGAAATAGTTGCGGCTTGGTGTTTTGGAGGAACTTTATATATTGCTTCTGAAGATACCCGCCTAGATTTAGATAAATTAGTCAATTTACTTGCAAATAATCCTATTGAAAAAGTTATTCTTCCTGTGACTTTGTGGCAGCAAATTGCCGAACTCTATGGAGCAAAACCCGATCTTTTTAAGAATTTAAAAGAGGCCATAACTGCCGGAGAACAACTGCAAATTACTCAACCGATGGTTGAAATGTTTAAAAGTTTAAAAAACTGCACCCTGTATAACTTTTATGGGCCTTCTGAAGCTGATTTAGTCACCGCTTATCGTTTTAGCCATCAACCTGAAGAATGGCCCCTTTATCCTCCCATTGGTAAACCGGCTGTTAATGTCAAAGTTTATTTATTAGATAGTAATTTCCAACCTGTTCCTTTAGGTAGTATAGGAGAATTATATGTTAGTGGTGCCGGACTCGCTCGCGGTTATTTTAATCGCCCAGAGTTAACCACAGAAAAATTTATTCCTAATCCTTTTGATCAAGATTCTTATTCACGTCTGTATAAAACGGGAGACTTAGCTCGTTATTTGTCGGATGGAAATATTGAGTTTTTAGGACGAATAGATGACCGGGTAAAAATCAGGGGTTATAGTGTTGAATTAGGGGAATTAGAAGCCGTATTAAATAAACATCCCTTCCTAAGTCAAGCTGTGGTTAAAGTCTATGGGGAAAGTGCTAGAGAAAAATATTTATGTGCTTATTTTGTTCCCCTGCAATCACAAACAATTACTATTGAACAACTGCGTCACTTTCTCCAAGAACAACTTCCAGAATATATGATTCCTTCCGCCTTCGTCCCGATGGAATCTTTTCCCTTAACTTCTAATGGCAAAGTTGATCGGCGAAAACTCCCAAAACCCACAACTAGCAGACCCGAATTAAGTCAAATTTATGTCGCCCCATCCACTCCTACAGAAGAAATATTAACAGCCATCTGGCAAGATATTTTAGGATTAACTAAAATCGGGGTCAATGACAACTTCTTTACTGTAGGGGGGCATTCTTTATTCGCGACTCAAGTTATTGCGATGACCCGCAAAGCTTTTAATTTGGAATTGCCCATCAGAAGTCTATTTCAATCTCCTACTATTGCTGAATTAGCGAAAAAGATTGAGATCGGAAGTTATCAAGAATTAGAACAAGAAATTATTCCGATTACACGCCAAACCTCTGATTCTGAATTAGTACCAATTTCTTTAACTCAGTTAGAGCTTTGGTTTTTCAACCAATTTTATCCCGATAATTCTGTCTATAATCTACCCTTAATTTATCGAATTGAAGGCTCACTTAACGTTCCTGTACTAGAGCAAAGCTTAAAAGAAATTGTTAAACGTCATCAAACTTTGCGAACTAATTTTATTTGTATAGACGGACAAGTTTTCCAAAAAATTTCGTCTGAACCCCGTTTTGATTTTTCAATTATTGATCTCCAAGGGTTAAGTGAAATAGAACGGGAGCGAGAATCTGAACGATTAGCATCAGAAGAAATTGCTCGAATTTTTGACCTAGAACAAGGTTCATTATTCCGAAGTAAACTTATACAATTAGCTGAAAATGACTATCTGTTTGTTGTCACTATGCACCATATTATTTCTGATGGTTGGTCTTTCGGTGTTTTGATTCGGGAATTAACCTTAATTTATGAAGCGTTTTCTGAGGGTAAACCTTCACCACTACCCCCTTTACCGATTCAATATTCCGATTTTGCCCTGTGGCAATGGCAATCTATAGAAGACAAATCATGGCAATCTCAGCTTGATTTCTGGAAGAAGCATATCGGCGTTAATCCACCAATTTTAAAATTCCCTACTGACCATCCACGGCCCTCTAGGCTAACATTTAAGCAAGCCCATCATCCTATTACTATTTCCCCAGAATTAACTGATGCTTTAAAAAGATTCAGCCAGCAAGAAGGAGTAACTTTATATATGACTTTGTTAGCGACTTTTAAAGCACTCATCCTTTACTATACACAACAGGAAGACATCATTGTTGGTGGTATTATTGCCAATCGTAACAGACCCGAAACACAGGATTTAATTGGACTTTTTGTGCAGTTTCTCCCCTTGTATACAAATGTAGGAGGTAATCCCAATTTTCGAGAATTACTGCGTCGAGTTAAGGAGACGAGCTTAGGATTTTATGCTCATCAGGAAATTCCTATGATTAATTTAGTAGAAGAATTAAGACCGATCAGAGAGCCTCAATATGCTGTGCTAAATCAGGTTATATTTCTTTTTCAGAATCCTCCTAAATACGATTTAAAATTTGCTGATTTTACATTAAAAAATCAGTTCCCAAAAATAGATAAAGAAACTGATACGGCAGAACATGATTTAATGCTCTCTCTCGAAGAAACCGATAACGGCATTGAAGGAATTATAGCTTATAAAGTTGATTTATTTACTACTACAAGTATAGCTAAAATGGGAGAGCAGTTTCTCAAAATTTTAGAAAGTATTATTGTTAATCCCCAGGAAAAAATTATGGCTATTTCTCCTTTTTCTGAACAGGAACGTTACTCAATCAATAATTATCACTGGTCTTCACCAATTAAGGAAGTTAAATCAACTGACTTCATTAAACCACGGAATTTAACTGAAGAATCTTTGCTCAAGATTTGGCAAGAAGTGTTAAATTTAGAAGATATTAGCATTGATGATAACTTTTTTGAACTGGGAGGAACTTCTCAAAAAGTTCTTCAAGTCATAGATAAAGTTACTAAAAAATTGCTGATCGATTTACCCCTGCGTAACTTCTTTGCTAACCCAACCTTAGCCGATTTAGCAGCAACAATTGAGCATCATATTTTATAAATCTATGTTGATTCAGACAATAGACGGGCTATATTGACCGTCTATTTGGCTTTTAAAATCAGGATTATGAATTTTTATTTCAAAATATTGTTTTCTTGATTTTTACCGATAAATTAAATATTGAATCGAGAATAATGACCAAAGATATTACCATGAATAAAATAGTTCCCGTAATTGATTTTCAACCCTTTTTTGATGGTAACACAAAGGAAAAGGAAGCTGTGGCCAAACAAATCTATGAAGCTTTTGATAAAGTTGGTTGTATATATCTAAAAAATTACGGTTTTTCCCCCGATTTAGTTAACAAAGCTTTTGCTCAATCTCAGGCTTTTTTTGCTCTACCACTAGAAGAGAAACAAAAAATTGCCATGAGCAAGATGAATCCAGGATATGAGCAAGCACGAGATCAAGAGGGAAAAGATTTCAGAGAAGTATTTCATTATGGGTTAGAAAGAACTCCAGAGGAAATAAGTTCTGGTCGCTATATGGCTACTGCTCCTAATCAATGGCCTGAAAATCTACCAGAATTTCGAGATACTTTTATCCAATTTTTCCAAGAATGTGAGAAAATGTCATGGAAGTTATTCCAAGCACTTGCTATTGCCTTAAAAGTACCGGAAACAGTTTTTACAGATGTAATTTCTGACAGAAATTGCTATTCGTTTTTAGCTCATTACCTACCCCTGACCCAACCTATAAAGCTAAACCAAACTCGCGCTAAACCCCATTATGGTTCAGGAACCTTTGGGTTAATATTCCAAGATGACGGTAAAGGTTTAGAAATCTGTCCTCCTGGTGAGGAATGGATTCCTGTTCTTCCAATTCCTGGTACAGTAGTAGTCATTATGGAAGATCTGATCCAAAGATGGACAAATGATCAGCTTTATTCCACGCTGCATCAAGTTTCAATTCCAGAAGAAGACTTCTATAAGGCTCGTTCTAGGTACTCAATTGCCTTTAAGATAACTCCTAATAATGACGCAGAAATTCGCTGTGTTGAAACTTGTGTCACCGAGGATAATCCTCTTAAATATCCTCCCATTTCCGTTGATGATTATTATAAAGAGTGGGACGCGAAACACGAAAATACTTATAAGTAGGTAGGCAGAATTAAACATCAAATATCATCGCAGTACCCTAATCTATTTAACAAGTAGGATCACAAATTTTATGAAACTCTACCAATAGAGTTTCACTAATTTGTTCCCAAGAAAACTTGTCAACCACTCTTTGGCGTCCAGCTTTTCCCATTTCTTGACTAAGATTTTCATCCGAAAGAAGGCGTAAAATTGCTTCAGCTAGAGCATCAGCGTTACCTCTTTCCACCAATAAACCCGTTTTTTCATCCTCGACAATTTCTGGAAAAGCACCGCTATAAGTCGCAATAACAGGTAATTCCATAGCCATCGCTTCCACTAAGGGAATTCCAAAAGGTTCATTCCACACAGAGGGAAAGATAAAAATGTCCGCATCTTGATAATGTTCAACTAAATCCAGTTGTTCAACCGGCCCAAAGAAACACACTGAATTAGCTGCATTGGGAGAAATAATTTGTCGCAGTTGATCACTATATTCTCCCTGGTAAAATGGAATGAGAGTTTGAAAATATGGATCTTCTGTATTAATCATTTGTATGGGTAATACGCCATATTTTCCTTCTGGCCCGATCAGTTTAAGCTGTACTTGGGGATACTGCAAGATCACTTTGTTAAACGCTTCTAGTAAAATATGTAGCCCTTTTTCGGGTGAAATTCTACCCACAAAAAGAAGAGTTTTCATCTCTTTTTTTTGATTTTTTTTGGCTTCATTATTAACAACAAAATGATTAATATCTACGCCATTAAAAATTGTTTGACAAGGAACATTAGGAAATCTTGTCCGAATTTGATTGGTAATATAGTCACTACATCCAATCACAAGATCCACCGCTTTTAATTTCCGTTCAATCATTTTAGGATCAAGTTGTGTTAACCACTCAGTCTGTAGAAAGATGACAATTTTTGCCTGCGGATTAAAAGCTCGAATTAGTGGGGAAACATGAAAGGCAAAGTTAATCTGAATAATATCACAATTCTGGGATTGCAAATCTTTTGCTATTTGCCAATAATATTTGAAATCAGATAAAATTGAAGTAAAAAAAGGACGTTTTGCTGGAAAGATTTTCCAGTCATCCAGTACATATAATAAGCCTAATATTTTATCAATAAAGTTATTGGGAATCCTCCGATATGTAATTCCATCTTCTGAATATTCTAACTCTTGGTGATGAGCAGCTTTTGAACCATAGAAAATCAGATCATTGTCGCGAGCTAAACGAAGTGCTAACTGGTAACAGAGGATACCTGATCCAAATTTGGGAGGTTCAGCAAAAGTCCAAACATAATCAAAGAATGCTATTTTCATGTTTTTTGTTTAGTAATGATAACCGAATATCGTGTGATTTCATGCTAATATCACTATATTAGCTAATTACCTCCCGATCAAGAGCTTCCTTCTTTCTCAGATTTGATCAACTCTGATATTATTAGGGGTTGGCGTAAATGGGGATTTGATCTTTACACGATATCTTAACTTAAATCTATCACAATGCCAGCCAAATTTTTTAAAATCCAGAGCAAAAATAAACCCTATTTCTTAAGTATTCCTTCCCTAGATGATTTTCATTATCAAGAAGCAAATACGGTTGATATTAATATTATCTTAGAAAAGCCTAATATTAGTTTATATTGCCTTGATTTTTCCAGAAAATGGGCAATTTTTGTAGAAACTGATCCAGAGGTTGATATTGATCAATTTCCTTTTTTTTATCAAGCGCAATATGACCATGCAAAAAACCTAATTGCCATTACTTTTTCGGAATTATTAGAAATCGGAAAACAACTAGAAATCCCTGAAAATCTTGTAATTGTTTATTCAGTAGGACGCTGTGGATCAACCCTAGTTCATTCGGCATTTAATCAGCTAGAAAATACCCTAAGTCTTTCTGAACCAGGTGTCTATGATCAGCTTGTCATTATGCGTCAATGGGATGGAAGTAATGATGCTGAAATTAGTGAATTAATAGAAAGCTGTACCAAAATATTATGTACATCCTCACGATTAGATGATCATTCATATAGATGGGTGATTAAATTGAGAAGTTATGGAATTGAGATAGCAGATCTAATCTTTAAGCATTTTCCCAAAGCCAAAATTATTTTCTTATATCGGGATACTGAAACTTGGATGAAGTCTGTTTTTCGTGCATCTTTAGGAGAAATTCCTAATACAGTTGATTCTCTAAAAGCAATGCAAAATCAAGTCAGTCAAGTTAGTCCCCTAATTCATCAGGATGAACAGGATCAACCCTTATCTTATCTGCAAATTTTAACCTTAGCATGGTTGTCAGTCATGGAAGGTTATTTGCGACTCCATCAGCAAGGAGTTTTAGCTCTAGCGATTCGTTTTCAGGATTTGATAACAGCACCACAACAGACAATTATAGAGATATTAAAATACTGTGATCTACCCACTACCAACCTAATCCAAGTATTTGAAGTATTGCAGAAAGATTCACAAGCTGATACTATTTTATCGAAAGCCAATCTCAACAATCAACAAGTTGAGTTAACTGAAGAAGATTTAAAGGAGATCAGAGCAACTTTACAAGAACATTCAACCATCAAGACTTCTGATTTTATAGTCCCTAATACATTGGACTTAAAACGATCAGAAATCTAACCATTAAAATTTAACTTTGAGCTTGACAAAATCCTTAAATTAATTGAAGATACTTTTGGTTTAATTAAGTAAGGATGAATCAAAATGTCTAGCGATTATCAGACCAAATGGAATCAATATTGGGATTCTATTGAAGATCGTTCTCAGGTAATTTGGAATGTTGATGCTCATTCAGGAATTGGGATTGATTTAGATTGGCTTAAAAAAATGTTTAAAAATCCTGATTTACCCCTGATAGATTTTGGTTGTGGAGATGGAAATATAACTCAATTGTTAGCAGAAAAATTTCCCAAAGTAATCGGGATAGACGTGAGCGAATCGGCATTAAATTTAGCTACCATTGAAGCACAAAAAGTTGGATTAGCGATTACTTATAAACTTGTGTGTAACCAAGAAGATGGTCAAAATATACACAAGTGTTTTGGAGATGCTAATATTTATATGCGTTCAGTCATGCACCAAATTAACATAGAAGATCGACCATTATTTGTTGACCACCTTAAAACTTTAATCGGTAAGACAGGAACACTTTGTTTGCTTGATATTAGTTCTGACCCTAGAAATATTTTCGGGGATGATGTCAGACTAGATGATCCCTTAAAAGTAAAAAAAGTTTCAACTTATGGAATTACTCCAGGTGAAGTAACCTTAGAAGAGATAGAAAATCTTTTTCCCAAGCCAGATTTTTCTATTTTAGAATCAGGGCAAGTCTTAATACCAATGAATGGAACAATAAAAGGAAAAACTGTAGCCAAGTTTTACCTTTATGCCATAATTTACAGGTTAAACTAATTTAAGTAGTCGGACATAAAAAAACAACACTGTGTTAAGTTTTGTAAACGGTGAGCTTCGCTCACTATCCTTCCTATGTAAGGGTTTTGGGCTTGTGGTGAGCGAAGCTCACCCTACGTTTAATTGTGTCCAGGTACTTACTACATTAAGTCTAATAATTAAATTATGCAATATCGTAGATTTGGACGTACAGAAATTCCCATGCCTATTTTTTCTTGCGGGGGTATGCGTTACATTTATGATGAGTTTAAAGAGTATCCTAAAGAACAAATTCCCCTGGATAATCAACAAAATTTAGAAGCGACCATCCGCCGCTCCCTAGAAATTGGTATTAATCACCATGAAACTGCTCGAATGTATGGCACATCTGAGATGCAGTTAGGGGAAATTTTGCCGAAACTACCCCGTCAAAAACTGATTATACAAACGAAAGTTACACCCCAATCTGATCCTCAACAATTTCGTCATTTATTTGAACAATCCTTAGCTTATTTAGGACTAGATTATGTTGACTTGTTGACGATACATGGTATTAATTACAAACCACAACTAGATGAAACCATTCGTCCTGGTGGGTGTCTTGATGTGATCAAACAATTACAAATGGAGGGGAAAGTTCGCTTTAGGGGATTTTCTACCCATGGGCCGACAAACCTAATCATCAAAACCATTGAAACCGATCAATTTGATTATGTAAATCTGCATTGGTACTATATTAATCAATGCAATTGGTCAGCAATTGAAGCCGCCAATCGTTATGACATGGGGGTGTTTATTATTAGTCCTTCGGATAAAGGGGGAATGCTTTACAAACCGCCCCAAAAATTAGTAGACTTGTGCTATCCTCTGAGTCCGATGCTATTTAATGATCTGTTTTGTTTGAGCCATCCCCAAGTTCATACATTAAGTCTAGGTGCAGCCAAACCATCGGATTTTGATGAACATTTAAAAGTGATCGAACTTTTAGAAAAAGCCGATGAAATTTTACCTGCAATTATAAATCGTTTGGAAACAGAAGCGATCGCTAAATTAGGCGAAAGTTGGTTTCATACTTGGAATCTTGGTTTACCTTCCTATCAAGAAACTCCTGGGGAAATCAATATTCCCGTCATCTTATGGTTAAGAAATTTAGCTTTAGCATACGATATGTTTGACTTTGCCAAAAGGCGTTACAATCACTTAAAAACTCGTGATCCCTGGTTTCCGGGTAACACAGCCGCAGGATTATCCGAATTTGACTTAGAGCCTGATCTGAAAAACAGTCCCCATCGAGACAAAATTGTTAGAATACTAGAAGATGCCCATCAGCTATTCAACATTTCATAAACAATCTTTTTTTTGTTTGCGTCAGTCTTGTCTTTTCGCAGAACATTGATATTTCCCCTGTATAATACCTCGCTATGGTATGCTTAATTCTTATCTAACTCAATAGATAGGCATTAAAAATTATAATCTCCCTCCCGTAACATCAGGAAAACCCAATGAATGTTTCAGAAAAAAGCTCAGAGCATATCGATCTCAAAGAGGATGTCAAAACTTTTAATAAATCTCTACAACAATTTTTAGGGTTTCTTCAAGTTTATTGGTATCCAAAAGAAACCCAGGATAGAGCCTTTTCAGAGATTATTCGCTCTTGGGGAATGATCTGTTTATTGTTTTTATTATTGGTGGGAATCGTTGGTTTTAATGCTTTTAATAGCTTCGTTTTTAGAGACTTAATTGATTTTACTGAAGCAAAAGATTTATCTAAATTAACTCGTCTAGTAATAATTTATAGTATAGCCCTTGGGAGTATGACCTTATTAACAGGGTTTTCTAAATTTCTTAAAAAGATAATTGCACTCGATTGGTATCAATGGATCAACAATAATATTCTGAATCAATATTTTAAAAATCGGGCTTATTATCAAATTAATTTTAAAGAAAATATTAAAAATCCCGATCAACGTTTGGCTCAAGAAATTGAGCCGATCACTAAAACAACGATGAATTTTTTAACCACCTGCGTCGAAAAGTTCATGGAGATGATGGTTTTTATTGTCATTCTCTGGTCAATTTCTCAAACCATTTCTATTATCCTGATTATTTATACGATTCTTGGCAACATTCTGTCTACCTATATTACTCAACAATTAAATAAAATTAGCAAACAACAATTAGAAATGGAAGCAAACTATAATTACGCCCTGACTCATGTTCGTAACCATGCAGAATCCATTGCTTTTTTTAGGGGCGAAGAAAAAGAATTAAATATTATTCAGCGAAAATTCAATCAGATGATTGAAATAGTTATTAATAGAGTTAATTGGGAAAGAAACCAAGATTTTTTTAACAGAGGCTTCCAATCCATTGTTCAAATATTTCCTTTCTTAATTGTCTCTCCCTTATATATTAGTGGTCAAATTGAGTTGGGAGAAGTCAACCAAGCCAGCTATTGTTGCTATTTCTTTTCAACGGCGTTATCCGTATTAGTAGAGGAATTTGGTAGGTCAGGTGAGTTTATCAATTATATTGAACGTTTAGATAGCTTTTCCCAAGCCTTAGAAGCCGTCGGGTACCAATCTAACCCGGTGAATACCATTAAAGTTATTGAAAACGATCATCTTGCTTTTGAGGATGTTACCTTACAAACACCAGACTTTACCAAAGTCATCGTCGAACACTTGTCAGTTTCAGTTGAACCCGGTGAAGGTTTATTAATTGTAGGGCCAAGTGGTCGAGGGAAAAGTTCTCTTTTACGCGCCATTTCTGGGTTATGGAATACAGGTACAGGGGATTTAGTGCGACCTCCCCTAGATGACATCTTATTTTTACCGCAACGTCCTTATATCATTTTAGGAACCTTGCGCGAACAGCTAATTTATCCTCAGACAACAAATCCAATTAGTGATTCAGAATTAAAAGAAATCTTGCACCAAGTTAACCTACAAAATGTCCTGACTCGAATCGAAAATTTTGATGAGGAACTGCCTTGGGAAAGTATTTTATCTTTGGGAGAACAACAACGTCTTGCCTTTGCTCGACTGTTAGTTAATCATCCTAACTTCGTTATTTTAGATGAAGCTACCAGTGCTTTAGACTTAAAAAATGAGGATAATTTATATAAACAGTTACAAGAAACTGGTAAGACATTTATTAGTGTCGGACATCGGGAAAGTTTGTTTAATTATCATCAAAAAGTTTTAGAAATGTCAGAGGATTCTAGTTGGCGTTTAGTTGACATTAAAGACTATCCTGTGAGCTCAGTGCTCCCTCTTAATCCCAACAATACAAAAGCAAGTCTTGAAACCGTAGAAATTCTGTCAGAAATTGATCAGAAAAACCATTTTTCCCATCAAGAAATGCAAAAATTAACCCGTTATAGCTTAAGTACCATCAAAAATAAAGCCAGTCGAGGTCAAACGATTGTTGCTGATGATGGTTTTACCTATCGTTATGACAAAACCCTCGATCAATTAAAATGGGTGAGAATTTAGCAACTCTGTCTTTGGGCGTGCTTGTCACCCTCCGAAGTTAAATTCTTAATTCTTAATTCTTAATTCTTAATTCCTCGCCATCGCTGTAAGTACATTCGTAGAGAAGGTTATTCCTATGCCATCCTTGAAATATGCCTATTTTCCTGGCTGTGTTGCCCAGGGAGCTTGTCGAGAACTGTATCAGTCTACGCAAGTTCTCACCCAAGCGTTAGGTATTGAACTAATTGAACTGAAAAAGGCATCTTGCTGCGGTTCAGGAACCTTCAAAGAAGATTCCCGACTGTTGGAAGATACTGTCAATGCCCGGAATATTGCTTTAGCAGAAGAACTAAATTTACCCTTACTGACCCATTGCAGCACCTGTCAGGGGGTAATTGGTCACGTTGACGAACGGTTAAAAGAATTTCAGGAAAATGATCCAGCCTATATTGAAAAAGTGAATGGGTTACTTAGCAAAGAAGGTTGTTCACCCTATCAAGGAACAACGGAAGTTAAACACCTGCTGTGGGCCTTAGTCGCCGATTATGGTTTAGCCGAAATTGAACGCCGAGTCCGTCGCAAACTATCGGGTTTGAAGTGTGCTGCCTTTTATGGTTGCTATCTCCTCCGTGCTCAAACCCATTTGCCCTATGATGACCCCCAGCAACCGGAATCCATGGAAAACCTGTTTCGGGCTGTAGGGGCAACTCCGGTCTATTATCGGGGGAGAACCCAATGCTGCGGTTGGCCTCTATCGAGTTACGCCACGGAATCCGCCTTTCAAATGGCTGGAAACCATATTCAAGAGGCAATTGATCACGGTGCAGATTGTCTGGTTACGCCCTGTCCCCTGTGTCATCTGAATTTAGATTCTCGTCAACCGGAAGTGGAAAAAGTGATCGGTCGTCCCTTGGGTTTACCCGTCCTCCATCTTCCCCAATTAGTGGCCCTTGCCCTGGATATTGACCCCAAACAACTGGGTTTAGACCGCCATGTTGTTTCCACAAAGTCTGTGTTGGACAAAATTAGAGCCTGAACTGTGAACTGTTAAGGCGGGAAATATTACATTGTTTAAAGTTTTATCGCCTTATGTGTATTGGAAGTGAAACACTGGAGTATTGTGATGCAATATATGGGATGATCCCGCTCCTATTAAGCTGGACTTCTAACCTGTATTTAGGGCAGAACTTGTAACATTTTGATATCTACTGGAGAAATCATTCAATGTCTCATTCAGTCAAAATTTACGATACCTGTATCGGCTGTACTCAGTGCGTTCGCGCTTGCCCCACTGACGTCCTAGAGATGGTTCCCTGGGATGGTTGCAAGGCGGCTCAGGTAGCTTCCTCTCCCCGCACCGAAGATTGTGTCGGCTGCAAACGTTGTGAAACCGCCTGTCCTACGGATTTCTTGAGTATTCGGGTTTATCTCGGCGCTGAAACCACTCGTAGTATGGCTCTAGCCTACTAAACTCTGCCTGAAAGCGGGTGTTTATCTCAATCCATAATGTATTGCTTTCACCGGAAAGGATACAGTGGGTTCAATCTTTACGGAGGGGGAAATTCTACCCTCTTTTTTGTTGAGATGTTGACGGTTGACCGGGTTGGCACGGATATTGACAAAACCGATCACCAGGGACGGGTTTATAGCAACCGCCAAGGCAGTTAAGACACCAGACGGATCTTAGAACCCAGACGGTGAAGTATTTTCTCCCCTGTTCCCTCCCTGCCCTAGCCCCCCGTGTACGGGGGGTTTGGGGGGGCTGTTCCGGTGTTCCCTCCCTGCCCTAGCCCCCCGTGCACGGGGGGTTTGGGGGGGCTGTTCCGGTGTTCCCTGCTATAAAAGTTTTACCAATATCAATCATTGTTTCCTGAATTCCTTTTTCTTTTCTTTCACTATAGCGATCGCTTAAATAATCAGCCTGTCCTCTTAATAACAATGTAAATTTATAGAGTTCCTCCATCACGTCAACCAAGCGATCTCGATAGGGGGAATCCTTCATCACCCCATCTTCATCGAACTCTTGATAGGCTTTAGCCACCGAAGACTGATTAGGAATAGTAAACATCCGCATCCAGCGCCCCAAAATTCGTAGGGTGTTAACCGCATTAAAAGACTGGGAACCGCCACAAACCTGCATCACGGCCAAGGTTCGGCCCTGGGTTGGTCTAATCGCCCCCATGGTCAGGGGAATCCAATCAATTTGATTTTTCATCACCCCACTAATTTGGCCATGGAGTTCTGGACTAGACCAGACTTGGCCCTCTGACCACAAACTCAATTCCCGTAACTCCTGAACTTTGGGGTGAGTATCCGGTACGCTTCCATAAATCGGCAATTCTCGTGGGTCAAAAAACCTGACTTCTGCACCAAAATCCTGAATAATTAGGGCTGCTTCTTCTGCTAATAAACGACTGTAAGACCGTCCTCTTAGGGAGCCGTATAATAATAGAATTCGAGGTGGATGATTAGACATATATTAGGTAATGGGGATCACAGATTAAAGAGGATTTCACGGATTTCACGGATTTTAATCTGCGTAATCCTCTTAAATCCGTGATCGGGAATGGGTAATGGTAATAGCTAGATTTCATATTACCCTAGCCAGGGAGGACGCTGGCACTGTAACAATATTAATTTAGAGTATCAATTAACTTTTGAACTCTTTGTTTAATTTCATCTCTAACTCGATGAAAAGTTTCTAACGGTTGTCCGTCGGGATCATCTAATTGCCAATCTTCAAAAACTTCTCGAATTACCCAAGATTCAGGTAAGTTTACACCACAACCACACAGAGAAATCACCGCATTATAATCTTCTGCTTGGAAATCACTTAAAGGGTTAGAAGTTTGATTGGTAATATCAATTCCGATTTCATCCATCACTTGAATTGCCGTAGGATGCACCCGACTCGCTTCTAAACCGGAACTGGTAACGGCTATTTTTCCGGCTCCTAAAGTTCTAGCAAATCCTTCCGCCATTTGAGAACGGCAAGAATTTCTTTTGCAAACAAACATTACTTTTTTCATGGTCAATCTCCAATGTTTAGAATAGCTAAATGATCTAACAAATCCGGGTATTTATGGATTTAATCCTTAACACAACGCGGATCAAATAAACTAGCTTTTTCCGGTTCTCTGGGGAACCAAAAGGCAGTTTTTTTGCAAATTTTAACCAACATTAACATCACCGGAACTTCAATTAATACCCCCACAACTGTTGCTAAAGCCGCACCGGAATTTAAACCAAATAAAGTGACTGCTGTGGCGATCGCGACTTCAAAATGATTACTCGCCCCAATTAACGCCGCCGGAGCCGCATCTTCATAGGACATTTTCATTTTCAAAGCGATCAGATAGGTAATCAGAAAGATAAAATTGGTTTGGATAAATAAAGGAACAGCAATTAACAGAATATGAAAGGGATTGTTAACAATCAATTCCCCTTTAAAGGCAAATAGTAACACCAAAGTAATCAACAATGCAGATATGGCAATCGGGCTTAAATAATGCAAAAATTCCCGTTCAAACCAAGCCTTACCCTTGTTTTTAAAAATCCAATGGCGACTATACATTCCCACCGCTAAAGGCAATCCCACATAAATTACAACCGATAAAAAAATCGTTAACCAAGGCACTGTTAAATCATTAGCCGCTAGTAACCAACGCCCTAACGGTGCATATAAAAATAACATCGCCAAGGAATTAACCGCCACCATCACTAAAGTATGACCTTGATTCCCATAACACAGATAACCCCACATCAAAACCATCGCAGTACATGGAGCAATTCCTAATAAAATAGTTCCCGCAATATAGGAATTTGCCAAGGAAACTTCCTGTCCTCCAATCAGTTCTGTTCCAGTAATTAAAGGACGAAATAACCATCCTAAAAAGAACTGAGAAAAGGCTACCATTGTAAAGGGTTTAATTAACCAATTTACAACTAAAGTTAGTAATACGGGTTTAGGGGCGCGGACAGCGTTAGCAGCCTGGGTAAAATCAATTTTTACCATGATGGGATACATCATAAAAAACAGGCAAATGGCGATCGGAATCGAGATTTGATGGACGCTCATCGAGTCCAAAGTAACCGCAACTCCCGGGAATAAACGCCCTAAAATAATTCCGCCAATAATACATAAAAATACCCAAACGGTTAGGTATTTTTCAAAAACACTCAGTTTCCCCCCAGCTTGCACCGCCGATGGATTAACTTGAGGTGAATTTCTACTCATTAAACCTCCTTAAAAATCAGTATTCTGCTCGTTTTGTTAACACTTCATCCAGGGTTAAATTAAACTCCGATTTTCCACCGAATACCGTCCCAACTTTGGTTTTATGAAAGTTACGATAGAGTTTGGTATAATCCTCGGGATCAAAAGCAATATAACCCACATTTTGAACTACTTTAGGCGCTTTTTGCATATAGAAATCCAGAAAATCATTCATTGCTGGATTATCTTGAGCCGCGACCGCATTAACATAGATAAATAAGGGGCGAGTTAGGGGTCGATATTTTTCAATTTCCGTGGCATTAGATGAGGGAATAATCGGCCCTGAACCCTTTTGATTATCCACGGCTAAGGCTTTTAAATCTCCGGGTCTTTCCTGATAATAAGCATAGCCAAAATAACCGAGTGCATTAGGATCATTAATCACTCCTCGGGCAATAATTTCATCATCTTCACTGGCTTGATAATCATTGCGGCTGGCTTTTTCTTCCCCTACCACCGCGGCGGTAAAATAATCAAAGGTTCCTGAATCTTTCCCTGGGCCATAGAGATTAATTGGTTGGTTCGGCCAAGAGGCACGAATTTGATTCCAAGTTTTAATTTTTCCCTCGGCTTGGGGTTCCCAAAGTTTCTTTAATTCGGCAACGGTGATATCATTTGCCCAGGTATTTTTAGGGTTAACAACTATCGTTAAGACATCAAAGGCAACGGGTAATTCCAGATAGGAAATATTATTTTTTTTACAAACTTCCATTTCTTGTTTTAAGATTGGTCGAGACGCATTACTAATATCGGTTTCCCCTGCACAAAACTTTCTAAACCCTCCTCCGGTTCCTGAGAAATCAACTTTAACATCGAGATCATCAGCAGGACTTTGAGCATTGTATTCTTTAACAATAGCTGCTGTAATCGGATAAACGGTACTAGAACCATCAATCAGAATGGGTTTTGTTTGTTTTACTTGCTGTGTCTGATTCTGACTACAAGCTAAAAGTAAAGTAGCAGTCCCAAGGGCTAAAACGAACGTTTTGAGAGAACTGGGCAGTTTGAGCAGTCTAGGAGTCATAAAATATCCCTCGTGACATTTATGGTTAGGGATGTTTAAATCATATCAAAAAAATTTGATGTGTCAAGTTAAAAAAAGGTTAAGATTCTTTTAGATCATCTAAAAATACTGAATTAGTCTGAGAAAAATTAGGGAAAAGAGGAAAATTATGATCGCTGATTTCCCTTTAATATCTAATCTTTGATTTATTAATTAAAACTTGGGTAACTGCCACAATTCGGGTTGAAATTCCTTGAGAGAGCCCAGAATTTGATCGGCTTCTTGATAAAGGGATTGATCCATATCTGACGCGGGAACTGCTATTACGGACATCCCCGCCGCCCGAGCCGCAGAAACCCCCGCTAAGGCATCTTCAAATACTAAACAGTTTTCGGGTTTTGCCCCCAAACGTTGGGCTACTAATAGGAAAATATCCGGTGCAGGTTTGCCATTTTTTAGTTCAGGATCATCCCCTCTAACAATAGATTGAAATAGGGAAAACCATTGTTGATGACTTTGGGTTTTTGCGGTAAAAGGGCGATTTCCTGAACTGGTGGCGATCGCTTGGGGAATATTATGAGCCGACAGATGTTGGGTGAGAAAAACCGCTCCCTCTAAGGGCAAAACATGGGGATACAATTGATAAATAATGGCATCTTTTCGTTCTAAGAATTGTTCAATAGTTACTGATAATTCTAACTCTTGAATTAAGAGTTTTACCGAATCATGGGATTTTCTCCCCCTAACTTTACAACCCAGGGCATGATCAATGGTTTTGCCATAATAGTTGGCAACCATTTGATTAACTTTGGTATGAAGGGGTTCCGTATCTAACAGTAAACCGTCTAAATCGTAAATAACGTGGGTAATTTTTCTAAAATTTGGCATTGGTCAAGGGATAAAGCATTGCAGTTATTATGAATCAAATTGACGGATAAATCAAGGGATAAAAATTATCTGAAATCTAGGGTGTTAATTGCCAAGATTGATGACAAGTCCAGGAATGATCGGGATGTCTCTGATAAAACCTTAATTCCCAATCTACTTGGGCGTAGGGATTAATTCTGTTTTGAGCTAAATCTTTTAATTTTTGAGCGTGTTGGGGTTGAAATTCATAGGCTAAACTCAAATGTAGCCAAGTTTTTAATCGCAAGGCTTCTAAACCAGTCGGTGAATCAACTAATTTACTAAAATGAATCATTAATAATAGAATACCTGGGGCTTGTAATTCCAAACCATACCAAGTAGATTGAAACGTCATTTGAGTCACATTAATTTTTAAAACACTCCCGGTTAATTGGGCGGTATTATAAGCGGTTTCTAGGGCTTGAATATAGAGAGAAATTTGTGATTCTTGATCCTGAAAAAATCCAGTTAAGGTACAATGGGGCATATAATTATGGGCGGCATTTAATCCACACAATTCCAGACTTTCTTGATAAAAGATTTCAATTTGTTCGGCTAATTCTCCCCGAGGGCAAGCATAAACAATAAATTCAAGGTTCATCAGTTATCAGCAATCAATTATCATTATCAGTTTATAGCCTATTCCCCAGAATGATCAAGCTGTTCAGTATTTGGCTAGATGAAGTTAGTTAAATCTAGTTGATCCTAGGATTAAATTTAATTTATTTTTTATAAAAAAATAAAAGCCCAAACAAAAGTATTGTTTTTTAAACTAATTATAACTTTTGTAAAAAAATATAATATTTTAATCCCTTGACTTTAATATTTTTTTCCTTTAGGATAGGATTTTAGTTTTAGAATAAACACTATCACTAGAATTTGCAGAGTTTGGATATAATTATGAGATCAACCCCAGATTTTTTTGATCAGACTCAGATTAATTATTGGGAAACTCAGATCCCTCCTGTCTCTGATCAAGCTCAATTGCACGGCTTTGTAATGGATATTAGCCAAATTTTTAGCTTAGAAACCGAGGGAACACTATCTTCCAGGCAAGCCTATACCCAGATTAAGCGGTTAGTCACGGAATTACAAAACAGTGTAATTAATGACTAAATGTCATATTATAACAATCTTAAAATTCTCTGTAAAAAACTATTTAAGATTGTTATAATAAAACAAGTATTAATTAAAATTTTGGGGTGTTTATCATGGAAACAACAACTAATCCTCAAACCGAAACTTTAGGATATTGGGCGGTACAAGCTATTCAGAAACATCTGGAAAAAGTTATTAGTCATGAATCTGAAGTTTTAAAAGATCATGATCCTGAAGAATTACATCAAATGCGGGTGGGAATGCGACGGTTAAGATCTGCGGTAGTTGGGTTTGCTCCAGTATTAAAATTACCCGAATCGGCTGAGGATGAAAAAATCGGTAAAATTGCTCGTCGTTTGGGAAAATTGCGAGATTTAGATGTTTTATTAGAAATATTACAAAATACTTACTATTCCCAATTACCGCCATCCGAACAAGAAATTGTAGATAAAGTATTAATGGATTGGGTCAAACAACGTCACAAAGTTTTTCGAGTTGTGGCATGGACTTTAGAACATAAAATATATCAAAACTTGAAAGAAGATTTACAAGATTGGGTAAAAGAACCTAGTTTTACAATGCTGGAAAAACTTCCTATTGATGAAGTTCTACCGGATTTATTACTTCCCCAAATTAGTCATTTATTCTTGCATCCCGGTTGGCAAGTGGGAATGAATCAAGACCTAGTTAATTCTGCTGAAGTTACTTCAGAAACCTTAGAAATAATTTTAGATCAACAGGGAGAATCTTTGCACGATTTAAGAAAACAAGCCAAGAAAGTGCGTTATCAAATGAGTTTGTTTACTAACTTTTATAGTCCTAAATATTCAACTTATTTAGAAGATATCAAAGCCATTCAAGAACATTTAGGAGATATTCAAGATAGTATGGTTTTGATGGAAAAAATAGCTGATAAAATCCCATCAAAAATTAGGTCTAAACTTCCAACTTTTATCAATCTTCTAGCGGAAAAACGCTATGAATCTTGGCAAAAATGGCAATCACTTCAACAGCGCTATTTAAAGGCTGAAAATCGCCAAGAATTTCGCTTAGAATTACTGAATCCGGTGATAGAAACGGGTAATAGGTAATGGGTAATAGGTAATGGGTAATAGGTAATGGGGATCAGGGATTTAAGAGGATTTCACGGATTTTAATCTGTGTTAATCTGCGTAATCATCTTGAATCCGTGATCGGTTTTGGGTAATAGGGTTTTTAGGGTTCTTTTTTGGGAGTTGCAGTTGCAGGAAGTTGAGGGCTAGGTGTTTTAATTTTAACAAAAATATCATAACGGCTGGTGCGATCGCTTATAATTGCAGTAGTTAATCCAATTGATTGAATCGCATCAATCCATAACTTTTGACCCGGGGGAAGTTGAGGTAAGGATAGAGTTCTAACATTCGGATTAAATACCCGTTCAAGATTTATAAAAAAGTTGCCATTATTCGGGTTTAATCCCATTGGAACAGTTTGCTGAAATAGCGGATTAGCAGTGATTTGAGCTTGAGGTAAAGGCACAATTTGATCCGCTACCGCTCCCCCCAAAGTAACAAAGGCCACATCGGATTCTAACCAACCCCGAGTTACCATAAATCCCCCAAAGGGAGACACCCATTGCACCGCCGATTGCTCCTTAACTTTAATTTCACTAACCTTAAATTTCTTATTCTTCATCACTTCATCTAACTGGGTTAAAGCCTTATCCGCCGCACTGCGATCGAAAACCTTCACCATTAATACTAACCCCGCCGTAAATCGTTCTAAAGCTCTCGGATTTGGATTAGCTGGAACTAAAGATAAAGAAAATTCCCCACCCATCCAATTCAGAACATCTTTTTCCAACTCCATCCCCGTCGCCGATTTAAAACTCGAACTCAAAACTTGAGGATTCAAGGGCGCTATCGGATTAGCATTTGCCCCTTGAGTGTAATCTTCCCAAACCCGTTTTAAATTACTTCCAGAAACCATCATTAATGTATTTTCTGGAATCCGCCTGAGAATCTCTTGAGCTTTATTTTCAACAGTAAATTTTTTCTGACTATTAGGTTTTAACCAAGATACGGATTTTAAACCTACGCCCTGAGTTTCTAAATTAATATTAGTAGCTAATCCTTGATGTTGTTGTACCTGTTCTAAATTTTTATCAGGAATTGGATTAGGAGAACGATAGGAGGCAATTTTTGTGGCGACGGGAATATTGAGGTAAACTTGAGCAAAGGGATTAGGGGTTTTAATCTTTTCTAAACTAGCAGCATATCCAGGGGTTTTTGCTAAGGAATCTGAACCTCGATAAGTATCAATTACCCGTTCAGTGGTACTCCCATCGGTGGTAATAACTAAAAAATCTTGTCCGAGGACAGAAATCGAATAATTCTGTTTAGGATTTCCCTGGGTTTCAATAATATCAACCCCTCGATAGGAGCGCTGAGTAGTTTGACCCTGTTGTGGTGTTCTCGGTCGTGATAATAATTCTTTAGCTTTGGTGGGGTTAGCAATAGGAAATACCATTACCATCGCCTGTTGATTCAGGGTCGTAGAAGCGTCCGGGGTAGGAGCCGTCCCAGAAATCAAGCTAGAATTAGGTAAAGAAGCGATCATCACTTCTTGACCGATCCAAGGCTGAATATCCTGTTGATAATCATAGCCATTGTCTGTAAATACCCGATTTTGCCAATTTTTGAGAATATCTTGCAACGCCGCTTGAGATTGGACTGTGCCGTATTGGTTTAATTTATCCCATTGTTGGCCATTTGTGGAGAGAGATACGGCCACCATTGCTTCCTGGGGAACAACATTCGCACCCAGGGGAACACCTTCTAAAAATTTACGCGAAACTAAACCGTAGTAGGCTGCAATTCCACCTCCTACCAGCAGTGTCGCAACTCCCACAGTCAAAACTAGATTGGGTTTGATTTTTTGGATCATGAATGGCAAGGATGGCTTTAGACAACCAGTAAACAAGTTAATTCGATATCGAGGGAGATTTTAACCCAGGCGGTTACACTTTGCAAATTCATGATTAAACAACCTACATTTATAGGCGGTGCGTGCGCTTCGCTGTTGCGGGGTGGGGCGGGTTTATTTAGATTTATTATTATTCACAAATATTCTGGCGAACCCGCCCCTACATTCAGTTCGACCTACTAGCATAATTGTGACTATCCTAGATTGTCATGAGTTTGATTTTATCGCAATTCGTAGTCAGGCGTGAACGCCTGTTAGCCCTAAAGGGCTTACTACGTTATTTTATCTTGATCTTGAGGATCGGAAAGATTATTAAACCAACCGCGTTTCCAGAAGAAGAAAAATAACCCTAAAGCGATGAAAAACATCATTCCCAAACAGACAGGATAACCCCAATACCAATTGAGTTCGGGCATATTCCAAGGAGAATTTTCGGGGTTAAAATTCATGCCGTAGACTCCAGCCACAAAGGTTAGGGGAATAAAAATAGTCGAAATAACGGTGAGCAATTTCATGATTTCATTCATTTTATTGCTCATCGTAGACATATAAATTCCCATTAAATCCGAGGATAATTCTCGATAGGTTTCTACCATATCCCGAACTAAAATGGTATGATCATAACAGTCTCGCAAATAAATCCGAACTTCTGGACTAATTAAATCGCTTCCATCCCTAATTAACACATTAATCGCTTCCCGTTGCGCCCAAATTGCTCGTCGCAGGGTAAATAAATCCCGACGAATACTATAAATTTTAGCCAGATCTTTAGGTACAGGATTAAATACAACCTTGTCTTCTAAGTCTTCTAAAAGATCGCCATATTCTTCTAATACGGGGAAAAAACCATCAATAATTGCATCTAAAATCGCATAGGCTAAATAATCAGCCCCTTGTTTACGAATAATTCCTTGATTATAACGAATGCGATCGCGAACAGGTTGTAAACAATCATATTCCGCTTCTTCCTGTACCGTTAGTAAATAATTTTTGCCTAAAATAATACTAACCTGTTCTTTATGTAGGGGATCTTCTCCTGGTTTGATCATGATCATCCAAGCCACAATTACCAGTTGACCATCATATTCTACTACTTTAGGACGTTGGGGAACATTCACCACATCTTCTAAGGCAATGGGATGTAAATTAAACACCTTCGCCATCCGATCCCAAGTGTCCTGATTTCCTAATCCTAAAATATCTAACCAAGAAACAGAATGGGTATCTAAATAGGGTGCACATTCCTCCGGTGTTTTTAAGATTAAACGAGTTGCCATTTCGTCGCTATAATCAATTAACACCATTTCTGGAGGGGGATCATCCGCTTCCACATCTAATGTTCCCGGTGGTGTTCCCGGATCATCATAGAAATAATCTAAATTAGATTCATCTTCATCTTCATCAATGACAGAATCGAGGGGGGGCATTGTGGATTTTATACTATGTGCCATAAAAAAACGGCCCTGAAGTTTAATGAAATGGGTTTAGAAATCGCAAAACTAATCCTAGTTTAACCGATATGGTTCAAAAGGTAACTTAGTATTTAAAAAAAAACTCTATAGGTTTTTTTCTAAAAGTTTAAATTCTCTTAAAGCAGGTAAAAAGTTTTTGTTTTCATGGCTAGGACGGCTTAATTTTATTAAGGAAAATCGTTGTAAATGGCTTAAGTCTTGCCATTGTTTTAAGGTAATATTAACACCAATTTCTTCTAACTTTTGCTGTACTGCATCCGGTAATTTTGTTATTTCTAACCAAAGGGGGTGATCCTCAATCGGTAAATCCTTAAGGGGAATATTAGTATATTGTTCAGCTAATTCATACAGTAAACTCCGATAACCTGTAATTTCTTCCGGTGTATTAATCGAATTTTGGACTAACTGTTGACGAGCCTCCTGACTAAATTTATTCCAATGTTCTAGTTTTAACTTCACCCCACAACTATCAAGTTTATACCGCACAATCATCGGAATACAATGCAAAGATTCAACAAAATCCTGTTCAAATTCAAACAAATTATTCATAAAGTAGTCCTATTTCCGATTTTAGCTCGTTTATTAAAGATTCTATATCTTCCCCAAAACCCATCACCCATTACCCATTACCCATTACCTGCTATTTCTGCTCTGGATGAGCCGCTTCTGGGGAAGTAGCACCCATTTGATTAATTGTATAAATCATTTGATACAATCGCCCAACTCGACGTTGATTAAAATGGAAGGTTAAACGGGGTAATTCCTCTGTGTCGTCGCCAACTTCTTCCGGTAAGGCTTGAGTTTTTTCAATCTTACCTTTAGATAACATATCGTGAAACTCCGTATTTAGTTGTTCCACTTGTTGCTCAGATAATTCCGATTTTAACCGCATGACAAACTTATCTTTAACATGACGACTAGAATGATAGACTTGATAGAAACTGGCGATCGCTTCACAAGCAACAGACAAATCATCCGTAATTGTATAAAAACTGGGATCATCTGGTGAAATCAACCCCCGATTTAGCATTTGTTTATGAATAAATTGGTTGAGATCATACCAATAATCTCCCCCTGGACGATCCACCAAAATTAACGGGGCGGGGCCGAATTTCCCCGTTTGAATTAAGGTTAAACATTCAAAGGTTTCATCT
Source organism: Planktothrix agardhii (assembly GCF_904830935.1). NCBI lineage: Bacteria > Bacillati > Cyanobacteriota > Cyanophyceae > Oscillatoriales > Microcoleaceae > Planktothrix > Planktothrix agardhii. The sequence continues at coordinate 3,967,453 of NZ_LR882952.1, read as the reverse complement.
AAAGTCCCAAAACCCCCTGGAAACAGAGCCAAAGCATCACTTTCACGCAGAAAAAATAACTTGCGTGTGAAAAAATACTTGAACATAATCGCTTTTTTATTCCCGTGAATATAAGGATTAGAAGATTGTTCAAAGGGAAGTTGAATATTTAACCCAAACGATAAATCCAGACCCGCCCCTTCATTTCCCGCCTGCATAATCCCACCTCCACCCCCGGTTAATACCATAAAACCTTGTTGGGTGACATATTTGGCAAAATCTGCCGCCATCCGATATTCTTGCGTATCAGCAGAAATTCGAGCCGAACCAAAAATACAAATTTTGCGAACATGGCGATAGGGATAAAAAATTTGAAAACCCCGCTCTAAGTCCAATAAAGAAGCCGAAATAATTTTCCAGTCCAGGGTTTCAAATTCCTCTCCAGCCATCCGAACTAGACTAGAAAGCGATCGCGAAATCCATTTTTTATGCTTTAAATTCGGCAATTTATCCACCAACTGGATAATATCTGCTTGTAGAGAATCTACCGCTAAACTAATATCTGAGGAGTTCATAAAATTTATCACCTAAAACAAAGCGCCTTAGAGCCAAGGTTCCAAGACGCAATACCCGTGAATAATCAGCTTGAGGTTCAAGTATCACTTTCCTGGGAATCGAAAACCACTTTGATCAACTAACTCAAACTCACTCTTTTTTTAAGTCTGTTTTTAAGTTAAGTCATCAACCCCTGCAACAATGATTCAAGTGTTCTATTGGTTACTTTTAGGAGAATTAAATATACTTCTCCAAAGTAGTTGCTAAAGTCGTTTTAGGAATAGCACCTACAACCATATCCACCTTTTGACCATCTTTGAAAATCATCAGAGTTGGAATACTGCGAATTCCATACTGACTAGCAGTATTAGGATTTTCATCTGTATTCAGCTTGACTACTTTGAGTTGTCCAATATATTGCTCTGCAATTTCCTCTACAACTGGTGCAACCATACGACAAGGCCCACACCAAGGAGCCCAAAAATCCACTAATACCGGGATTGGACTCTCAAGCACATCGGCTTTAAAACTAGCATCAGTAACTGGTAAGGCGTTGGACATCCCTAGAAATCCTTATATATAAAAGACCCTATCAAATTCGACAGTCCCATTGGAAATACTTTAGTATTTCGTGATGGATTCTTGTATGACAGACGAGATTGGCATTGAGTTAAGGTTAAATTTAACTGGCTCCCGGCAATCACGTCCACAAGCATTTTAATCCTTCCGTCTACTGACCGTCTAAAAGTAGACAAAGGCACAGAGCAGCTAATTTCTCTCTGATTTTTGCTGGCTTTTTGTCTCCCTCACCCTGAAAAATTGGAGGTCTATACCCCGTCTTTTTAGGCCAGGTTGCTAACTCGGGCGTTATTTAGCATAACCCTATCCAATCTTACCGTAAAAGGATCTTCTCTTTTACGATTGTTGAGAGTGGAGATTGACAGCCGGTGCAATTGACTTTAATTGCTAGGATCAAGAAACCGCCCGAACAAAAGTCCAGGCGGAGTGTGGTGTGAGGAGTGAACGGAAACATACGTCTCCGCTTCTTCTATTGTGCCATTTTATTTCATATAATTCTAGGTTGGGTTGTAAGTTTTACAACGATTTAACAAGTTTTGTCAATAATTCTGAAACCCAACCCCGATTAATTTATTTGCCCATTCCCAACTGTTGGGCTTTTTGATAGACTTTTCCTTCGGTCAACAGTGAAGGCGCAATCACCACTTCCACCTGCTGCATCTCTTGAATGGTCTGCGCTCCCAGGGTTCCCATACTGGTTTTTAACGCCCCCAATAAATTATGAGTCCCGTCATCAAGTTGAGCCGGGCCACGCAAAATTTGTTCTAAAGTTCCCGTTGTCCCCACCCGAATCCGAGTTCCACGAGGTAACACCGGGCTAGGGGTCGCCATACCCCAATGATAGCCGCGTCCGGGTGCTTCTTTAGCCCGGGCAAAGGGGGAACCAATCATCACCCCATCAGCACCACAGGCGATACATTTACAGATATCTCCTCCGGTAATTAGGCCACCATCAGCAATAATTTCCACATAACGTCCGGTTTCTCGGTAATAATCATTCCGGGCGGCGGCACAGTCAGCCACGGCCGTTGCTTGGGGAACTCCCACCCCTAAAACCCCTCTGGAAGTACAGGCTGCACCTGGGCCAATCCCTACTAAAATTCCCGCCGCTCCCGCTTTAAGTAAATCTAGGGTGACATCATAGGTAACGCAGTTGCCCAAAATCACCGGAATCGGCATTTCTTGACAAAACTTAACTAAATCCAGAGGAATAACTGACTCTGGAGATAGGAATGTGGTTGATACCACCGTGGCTTGGACGAAAAATAAATCAGCCCCGGCCTCAGCCACCACCAAACCATATTTACTCGCTCCCACAGGGGTCGCACTCACCGCCGCAATTCCTCCTCCTGCCTTGATTTCCTGAATCCTTTGGATAATCAATTCCGGTTTAATCGGTTCTGCATATAATTCTTGCATTAGGGTGACAAACCCTTCTTTCCCAACTGAAGTGATGCGGTCTAAAATCGGTTCTGGGTCTTGATAGCGGGTGTGAATCCCTTCTAGGTTTAATACCCCCAATGCTCCCAATTTCGATAATTCCACAGCCATCCGCACATCAACTACCCCATCCATGGCACTGGCAATAATCGGAATTTCTCGTTGAATGCCACCAATTGTCCATGTTGTATCTGCTAAACCCGGGTCAAGGGTACGTTGTCCAGGGACTAACGCAATTTCATCAATGCCATAAGCTCTGCGGGCAACCTTGCCCCGACCAATTACAATATCCACTCTTGTATGTGTTCCCAAGACTCTATTTTTAATTAGACTATCATAATGGAGCCAAAGGACTGTCCCTAAGCATGGAATGGTTAGTGGGTAGTGGGTAGTGGGTAGTGGATTGATTACATTCTACTAATAATTGATTATATTTTTGATCTGACTGGATGGATTCTATCTGATATTTCTTGAATTTTTCTGATTACTCCTTAAATCCGATGGGGAAACTGGGGTATAATAAGAACACAGATTTTCATTGAACTTAGAGGATATTAACTATGACACTTCGACTTGGGGATACTGTCCCTAACTTTACTCAAGCCTCCTCTGAAGGGGACATCAGTTTTTATGATTGGGCTGGAGATAGCTGGGTGGTATTATTTTCTCACCCGGCCGACTATACACCCGTTTGTACAACAGAATTGGGCACTGTTGCTAAGTTAAAACCCGAATTCGACAAACGCAATGTTAAAGTTATTGCTCTGAGTGTGGATGATACCGCATCCCATAAAGGTTGGATTCAAGATATTAATGAAACCCAAAATACTGTGGTTAATTACCCCATTTTAGCGGATGGCGATCGCAAAGTATCCGAATTGTACGATATGATTCATCCCAATGCTAATGCGACCCTGACCGTGCGTAGTGTCTTCATCATTGACCCTAACAAAAAACTGCGTTTGAGCTTCACCTATCCCCCGAGCACCGGACGCAACTTTGATGAAATTCTGCGGGTAATTGATTCTCTGCAACTGACTGACCACTATAGCGTTGCTACTCCCGCCGACTGGAAAGATGGGGAAGATTGTGTAATTGTGCCCTCCCTAAAAGACCCTCAAGTCTTAAAAGAGAAGTTCCCCAAAGGTTATCAAGAAGTTAAACCCTATTTACGTCTGACTCCTCAACCCAATAAATAAACCCATCTTGAACAAAAAACTCGGTTTCACCAAGCCGGGTTTTTTGCATTAGTCCTGTTAATCCCTAAAATAAAAGAAACCCACTACTAAATTTTAACTAGGACGTTGCTCATGGACATCAAAAACGGTTTTATCGGCACAATTGGGAATACACCTTTAATTCGATTAAATAGTTTTAGTGATGAAACTGGCTGTGAAATTTTAGGGAAAGCAGAATTTTTAAATCCGGGGGGGTCTGTGAAAGATCGGGCGGCTTTATATATTATTAAAGATGCAGAAGAAAAAGGATTACTTAAACCCGGTGGAACCGTTGTAGAAGGAACCGCAGGTAATACTGGGATTGGATTAGCTCATATTTGTAATGCGAAAGGCTACAAATGTTTAATTATTATTCCCGATACTCAATCCTCGGAGAAAATGGAAGCATTAAGAACTTTAGGGGCAGAAGTTCGTCCGGTTCCTGCTGTTCCTTATAAAGACCCCAATAATTATGTAAAATTATCGGGACGTTTGGCTTCAGAAATGGAAAATGCAGTTTGGGCGAATCAATTTGATAATTTAGCTAATCGGATTGCCCATTATGAAACCACCGGGCCAGAAATTTGGCAACAAACCGATGGCAAAGTAGATGCTTGGGTGGCTGCTACCGGAACCGGAGGAACTTTTGCGGGGGTTTCGCTGTTTTTAAAAGAGAAGAATAATCGGATTAAAACCGTTGTTGCTGACCCGATGGGAAGTGGTTTATATAGTTATGTGAAAACCGGAGAAATTACCCCTCAAGGTAATTCGATCACAGAAGGTATTGGGAATAGTCGAATCACGGCAAATATGCAGGATGTTCTAATTGATGATGCGATTTTAGTCGATGATCAAGAAGCTGTACGGGTGGTTTATCAACTATTAAGAAAAGACGGATTATTTATGGGGGGTTCCGTTGGCATTAATGTGGCGGCGGCCGTAGCTTTAGCGAAAGAAATGGGCCCAGGTCATACCATTGTAACGGTTTTATGTGATGGAGGTGCTCGCTATCAATCTAAATTGTTTAATAAAGAATGGTTACAGGAACGGAATCTCTGGCCGAATAATTTAGATTAGAAAACCACCAGACTCCTAGAAATCGGGTTTCTGGAACAATCTTCACTTATAGCAGGGAACAGCCCCCCCAAACCCCCCGTGCACGGGGGGGAGGGAACACCGGGGGAAACACTTTACCGTCTGGGTTCCAATATCCGTCTGGTGTCTTAACTGCCTTGGCGGTTGCTATAATAGGACTTTTAAACACAACTCAAATAGGATTGCTATAGTGTTATTCATCATCCTTGAATTCTTCACATAAATCCTGTAAGGTTTGATGTTGAAAACGACGGGAAGAACGACGATATTTCTTACTTGCTAACTTAGGTTCTAATTGTTGTTTACCTCCTAATTTTGTTTTAGATTTCGTATTGGTTTCTATATCCGGTTGTTGTTTAATAGCTTCTTGATAGGCGATCGCAGCTTCTAAAAACTCCAAATAAATCGGATAACGTTCCCAGTCGCCCCGGACAATACAATTCGGTTCATCTCGATGGGAACAATCACTAAATTGACATTTTCCAGCACTAAAACGGTGTTTTGCTTCCGGGAAATAATCAACTAATTCTTCTGGATGACATTCTAATTCGGGTTGATTAAATCCCGGTGTATCGGCTAATAATCCCCCAGTTGGTAATTGAAATAATTCAACATGGCGAGTGGTATGTCTTCCCCGTCCTAACTTTCCTGAAACCGTAGCAACTCTAATATTAAGACTCGGAATTAATTGATTAATTAAACTGGATTTTCCCACCCCAGAGGGGCCAGAAATTACTGTAGTTTTATGTTTAAGTTGATGAAGTAAAGTATTCTCGTTAAAGGTATTTTCAGCTTGAAAAAGAGATTTTTGAATCACTCTATGCTCAGAATTAACCGTATATTCCAAACCATTATTAACACTAATAAATAAAGGATAATATCCACAGTTTAACAAGCGATCGCGCCAAAATAATAACGCATCGGTCGAAACTAAATCGCACTTATTCAAACATAAACAGACCTCTAAACTCGTTGATTCCGCCTTGACTAAAAACCGACTTAAAGCCGTGATTTCTAACTCCGGTTCTGCGATCGCAAAAACCAATAGAATTTGATTCGCATTGGCAATCGGAGGACGACTCAGTTCCGTAATTCGGGGAAACACCCGAGCAATCGCCCCTCGTTTTCCCGACCAGTCCGGTTCCTCCACGACCACCCGATCCCCCACCATCACCTGCTGACCCATCTTTTTTAAAAGAGAACGACGGGTACATAATAACAGTCGTTGCGGGTCTAAAACCCCGTCGGATTCGAGTTGAACCTGATAGAAATTCGCTTGAACCGCGACAACAGTTCCCACCAGTTCCTTTATCAAGGGGTCATCGGTTGTCATTGAACAGATTTAGGAGTGAGTGGACAACGAACCTGAACCTCAAAAAACTCCCCACAATCTTTGATTTGTTCAATATCATATCCTGCCATCCTTAAACTATCAGGAACCTGTTCAATGGGTTCTCCCCCGTCCAACCAAACTTCCAAGAGCGAACCTGGTGTCATCTGTTCTAAGCGGAGTTTCGTCCGAACAAAATTCAAAGGACAAGGCGTTCCCCGCAAATCCAATTGAGCATTATCCGGAGTTAAAGTATCAATTTTTACCATAAAAATAATATCTCAAAACGATAAAATGAGAAATTTCAAAACAATCCGAGAGCAGGGGATAAAATTTAGGCCAAAAGTTGGCGCATAGAGTATCAATTACCTCTCCTGCTCTCCCCACCCCTACTCCCCTACTTTTGGTGGAATAAGTTACCCAGAAACCCCTCAATTCCGCCCTTTCCCGTCCGATCGCCTCGAATTTTGACCAATTGTTCCAGCAGTTCCCGTTCTTCCTGTGCCACCTTAGTAGGAATTTCCACCAGAATCGTGATTAAGTGATCCCCCCGACTCACGGGATTTCCCAGACGGGGAACCCCCTTATTTTCCAGGGTTAATACCGTTCCTGGTTGAGTTCCCGCCGGAATCGTTAACTTAGTAGGGCCATCAACGGTTTCCACCTCAAAATCAAACCCAAGGATTGCCTGAAGATAGCTAATTTTGACTTCCGATAGAATATTAATCCCATCCCGTTTAAATTTCGCATCAGGTGCAACTGACAGGAACACATATAAATCCCCCGGAGGCCCACTGCGTTTTCCCGCATCCCCCTCGTTCGCGACCCGTAGACGAGTACCATTATCCACCCCGGCCGGAACATTAATTTTTAGTTTCTTCGTGACTTCATTTAAACCCCGACCGCCACAGGTGGAACATTTATCCTCAATCATCTGTCCTGTGCCATTACAGTTCGGACAAACGGAAACCTGAGTAAAACTGCCAAAGGGAGTCCGAGTCGCCCGACGGACTTGACCACTTCCGCCACAGGTGGAACAGGTTTGGGGGCGAGTCCCCGGTTTTGCCCCGGTTCCGGTGCAGGTTTCACAGGTTTCTAAATGCTTAATTCGGATTTCCTTTTCTCCGCCAAAAATCGCTTCTTTGAACTCTAAACGCAGGTCTAAGCGTAGATCATCCCCCCGCGCAGGGCCAGTACGTTTACGCGCTTGGGTATTACCGCCTACCCCGCCGCCGAACCCACTGAAGAAGCTCTCAAAAATATCAGTAAACGGATCGGTAAAGTTGGGGTCAAAGCCAGCCGCACCACTAGATACCCCTGCTTCTCCAAAGCGGTCATATCGTGCCCGTAACTCCGGTTCTTTTAGCACTTCGTAGGCACGACTAATTTCTTTAAACCGTTCTTCGCTGCCTGCTTCTTTATTCACATCGGGGTGATACTTGCGAGCTAGGCGACGATAGGCACGCTTAAGTTCTTCTGTATCTGCCTCACGGGAGACACCCAATATTTCATAATAATCGCCTGCCATAGAGTATTTTGCCTAAAATTATTCAGTGAATTGAGACGTAAAAGGATTGCCCGGATCGGTTGTTGGCTCTGGAACAGAAACAGGATCTATTCCAAACGGGGTGTCGATGATACTGTTGTTCACGAGGGATAACCCGCTACTGGTATCATCTGTATCTTCCATGCCTTCTATATCTTCTGCATTTTCAGTTTCTTCTGCATCTTCTTGAGTGGCATCCAATTTTGAATCCTCAGAAGCGAAAGACGAAGACGGGGACGGGGACGGGGACGGGGACGGGGAAGAATTCTGGCCAGCTTGTTCATAAATGGCCGAACCCAAAGCATACAACATTTCTTGGAACGATTCCACCTGTTGTTTCATCTCCTCGTAGGAGATCTCGGCATTTGCCACCGCTTTTTTTAAGGCCGCAGCTTCTTGACGGACTCGTTCTTTGAGTTCATCGCTAATCTGGTTAGCATTTCCTTTCAAGGTTTCTTTACAATTATAGAATAGGGTTTCGGATTGATTTTTCAGATCGGCAACTAAACGCCGTTTTTCATCTTCATCGGCATAAACTTCTGCTTCTTGACGCATCCGTTCAATTTCTGCTTCAGTTAGTCCTCCGGTATTACTAATTTCAATACTTTGTTCCTGTCCGGTTCCTTTATCCTGAGCCGAAACTTTGAGAATACCATTGGCATCGAGATCAAAGGCTACTTCAATTTGAGGAATACCCCGTTTAGCAGCCGGAATACCACTGAGGAGGAACTTGCCTAAACTTTTATTATCCTTTGCCATGGCCCGTTCTCCTTGAAGAACATGAATTTCTACGGAGGACTGACCATCAACGGCCGTAGAAAACATTTGAGAACGGCTGGTCGGAATAGTAGTATTGCGTTCAATAATTTTAGTTGAGACTCCCCCTAGGGTTTCTAAACCTAAAGATAAGGGAGTAATATCTAATAACAATAAATCTTTCACTTCCCCGGCTAAGACCCCGGCTTGGATGGCGGCACCTAAGGCAACGGCTTCATCGGGGTTGACTGAACGATCTGGGGTGCGACCGCCAAAATAATCACTAATGGCTTGTTGCACCGCCGGAATTCGGGTAGACCCCCCGACTAAAATAATCCGATTAATTTGATCTGGTTGTAAACTGGCATCTTTGAGGGCTTGGGCAACGGGTTCGATGGTGCTGTCTACGAGATGTTTCACTAACCCTTCAAATTCACCTCGACCGAGTTCTAGTTCCAAATGTTTGGGCCCAGAATCATCGGAGACAATAAACGGTAAATTAATTGAAGTGGTGTTCCTATTTGATAACTCAATTTTGGCTTTTTCAGCGGCTTCCCGTAACCGTTGCACCGCCATTTTTTCCGATGATAGGCTAATTCCTTCCTGGGTTTTGAATTTTTGGATCATCCATTGCACAAGACGGTTATCAAAATCATCCCCACCCAAGTGATTATTTCCGGCCGTTGATTTGACTTCAAAAATCCCGTCTCCGAGTTGCAAAATGGAGACATCAAAAGTACCACCTCCGAGGTCAAAAACCAAAATTTTCTGCTCTTGGTCTTGTTTATCTAACCCATAGGAGAGGGCGGCGGCCGTGGGTTCATTAATAATCCGCAGCACGTCTAACCCGGCAATGGTTCCGCCGTCTTTGGTAGCCTGTCTTTGAGCATCGGTAAAATAGGCGGGAACCGTAATTACTGCTTGGGTGACGGGTTCCCCTAAATAGGCTTCAGCATCTTCCTTGAGCTTTTGTAAGACCATCGCCGAGATTTCTTGCGGGGTATAAATTTGGTCGCGAATTTTCACATTCACGGTATCATCCTTGCCCTTAACACAGTTATAGGGAACCCGGGAACGCTCTTCTTCGGTATCTTCCCAGCGACGCCCAATAAACCGCTTAATGCTGTAAACAGTATTTTCCGCATTGGTAACGACTTGTCGCTTGCCTAATTGACCGATGATGCGATCGCCATACTTCCCAAATCCCACAATACTAGGAGTCGTTCGTCCTCCCTCAGAGTTGGAAATTACAATGGGTTGACCCCCTTCTAAGACCGCCACACAACTATTTGTTGTCCCTAAGTCTATGCCAATGACTTTTCCCATAACTCCTCTTATTCAGTTATCAGTGATCAGTGATCAGTTATCAGTTATCAGTTAATAGTTGTCAGTCATCAGTTATGATCAGTCAACAATTATGTTCAGTAACCAGTTATCAGTTATTATCGGTAAACAGTGATCAGTTAACAACTATTGTCGATCAATAACTAGGTATTAACTGTTAACTATTAACTGATAACTGATTACTGATAACTGATTAAGGGTTTTCTGCGTCGGCCGTTGATTCTGCTGTAGAATCGGTTTCAGGAGCGGTTGCAACCTTCACCATGGCATGACGTAATACCTTTTCTCCCAATTGATAACCGTGCATTAAATCCTCAATTACCGTTCCTTCTGGGTAGGCATCCGTAGGTTCTCGCATCACCGCTTCATGTAAATTCGGGTCAAAAGGCTCTCCCTCTGGACGCATTACCGCTACCCCAAGTTGTTTGAGGGAATCTACCATTAATTTATAAACCCCCTGGTAACTTTTGTGGATATTCATTTCCGCATCGGTTTGGGGTTTAATTTGAGATCTAGCCCGATCAAAGTTATCCACCACCTGAAGTAACGGCTTCAGGGTTGACCCTTTAATGGAAATTTCTAAATCCTCTTTTTCCTTTTGAGTCCGTTTGCGGAAGTTCTCAAAATCCGCAGCTAGACGGCGATATTGCCCCGTGATATCTTCTAGTTGAGCTTTCAAGGAAGCATTAACTTCTACTAAGGCCATAACTTCAGCAGGAAAGCCCTCCCCGCTTGATTCTATTTCCTGACCAAAGGTGGTTTCGGGGGTAGCAGTTGTGTCCGTTGCCACAGAAGTTTCGGAGCTTGATTCTGTCGCGGTTGTGGCATCATGTTCGAGATCACCAAAACTTTTCGCTTCCGATTCAGAGGTTGAATAGGATTGACCCGTTAGTTCATCAGGATTATTCGCGGTTGAATTAGATACCATAATCGTAATTTGTCCTTATTAATCACAAAAATAAGCGCGAGATTTCCTAAACCTTCAAGATATTAGGAGCAACCTCACTCTTGATCATCATGGCGTAAACGTTACTTCAAAAATTTTAACTGAATTGGAGCCATTCATTCCATCTCTGAGGGAACACCACAACACCGCAACACCGCAACAGTAGGATTTTGTGGGAATTTGCCTTGAATCAGAAGTGCTTCCATTGACTTTCTCTAAAAAATACAACCTCGTAGCTGGGGAAAAGCTATCATCAACACAGATCATCGATAAATTAATCAACGTCAGGAGATAGAATCCGTCAATTATACTTAGGGCAATGTATTTTCTAAGTGTTGAAACAGTCTATACTACAAAAAGAAGGAAATGTTTTCTCAAACATTGAAGGCGGTTATGTGCAGTGGCAAACCCTACAGTTAGCTGATCTAAAAAACACTAAAAAGCTATTTCCTGAATACAAGAACTTGGATTCCCAAGTTTTGCAGGATGTAGTGAATCGGGTGGAAACTTCCTTTTCAAATTTCACAACGCCGCGGTGGCATTCTTGTGAGTGTGGTGAGTCTTTAGATCGAGACTATAACTCAGCCAATCTTATCAAAAAGATTGGTCTGAATTATAAAAGTGGCGGGGGAACTCCGTCACTCAAAAAAGCCCTTGCAAAAAGGGAAAAAGAAGCCTGCGGTCTAACTGTACGACCTTGGCTGTCAGGTTCGTTCACAGATATATAACTTAAGTCTAGGCTATGACTAATACATCCCAAAGACGCGCCTTGGTTGTTCAAAGTAATACTCCCTTTGGCAACAAATTAATTCAATCTGGTTATATTAATCCTGAGCAGTTGCAGCAGGCTATAAAAACAGCCCGCCCCGGTCAGCCCCTAACGGAAATTTTAGAATCGATCACGGGTCAGCCCCTGCCCCCGGAGTTAGCCCGTCAGTACAAAAAACAACAGTTATTTGAACTGAGAATTATTCATGGGGTCGAAGCCTATGATCCTGAAATTGAACCGATGACGACGGAAGAACTCGAAGCCATGCTGAAATTTCTGGAGACAAGTTTAGAAACCTGTAAACGCCATCGCTTTATTCCCCTACGCAAGGTCGAAAGTGATCCATCTTCGGTCTTAATTGCGATGGTTGACCCCGATAACCTGACGGCGTTGGAGGAGTTAAGAAACCAAATTCTACGACCCCAAGCCCTGAAGTTACAACGGCGGGTAATTACCCATGAAGATTACGATCAAATCATTTCCGCCTACAGTGATGAAGATGTTAAACGCAAAGCCGTCGAAGCTGCCATTCGTGACAAAGAAAAATTAGATTTTACCGCCGGGGATTTTGACACCACAGACCTCGAAGATATGGGGGATGAAGGCGGTGGCATGGATTTGGCCGATGAAATCGAACAATCGGAAACCGCCCCGGTGATCAAAGCGGTGAACGTGATTTTAGCCAAAGCTCTCTCGGAAGGGGTGTCTGATATTCACGTCGAACCCCAAGAACATGAGATGCGGATTCGGATGCGTCGAGATGGGGTTTTAGAAGAATATTATAAGTTTCCGAAAAAGGTGATTCCCGCCATTACCTCCCGGTTTAAGATTCTAGCGGAAATGGATATCGCCGAACGCCGTCAAGCCCAGGATGGTCGGATTCGTCGGAAGTTTCGAGGACGGACGATCGATTTTCGGGTGAATAGTCTCCCCAGTCGCTACGGGGAAAAAATTGTTTTGCGGATTTTGGATAGTTCCTCAACTCAATTAGGGTTAGATAAATTAATTACTGATCAAGAAACCTTAGCCTTAGTTCGGGAAATCGCTTCTCGACCCTTTGGGTTGATTTTAGTCACCGGGCCAACGGGTTCAGGAAAATCCACCTCCTTGTATTCGGTTTTAGCCGAACGCAACGATCCAGCGATTAATATTAGTACGGCCGAAGATCCGATTGAATATGCCTTACCCGGAATTACCCAGTGTCAGGTAATTCGAGAGAAAAATTTAACTTTTGCTAATATTTTACGGGCGTTTTTACGACAAGATCCCGATGTTTTATTGGTGGGGGAAACGCGAGATTTAGAAACGGCCAAGACTTCTATTGAAGCCGCCTTAACCGGACACTTAGTATTAACTACTTTACACACAAACGACGCGGCTGGGGCGATCGCCCGTTTGGATGAAATGGGGGTGGAACCCTTCATGGTGTCAGCCGCCTTATTAGGGATTCTCGCCCAACGTCTGATGCGTCGGGTTTGTGGCGAGTGTCGGATTCCCTATACCCCCACGGTTGAAGAACTCGGTCGTTATGGACTTTCCGCTTCCCAAGAAGTTGATATTACCTTCTATAAAGCCAATACCATTCCTATTGAACAACGGAAACATCTGGCGGATTCGGGTCAGTTGTGCAAAAAATGTAATGGACTGGGTTACAAAGGTCGGGTAGGGGTGTACGAATTCTTGAAGGTGACTGAAAGACTGCAAACCCTAATTACCAAAGGTGCCCCCACGGAACAAATTAAAGAAGCTGCTGTAGAAGAAGGGATGAAAACCATCTTAGCCTACAGTTTGCAGCTAGTCCGCGAAGGCTATACCACCTTTGAAGAAGTGGAGCGGGTGACGTTTACCGATTCTGGTTTAGAAGCGGAACTCAAAGCCAAACGAAAACAGGGCTTAACCTGTAAGAGTTGTGAAGCGGAATTGAAACCGGAATGGTTAGATTGTCCCTATTGCATGACTCCACGCTTTACTAGCTAAACATGGGGGAAAATTGCTATTTCCCAAAGGTTTCCTGTGGGGTTTAGAACGGTTTCGGTGCTTAGTAAAACACAACTATTGGGAATACTAGGAGAAATTCTTAATTTTCACAGGTTTTGGGTTAACAGCAGGTTAATACCAGAACCGAGCAAATCGTTACAACTTAATTTAGAGGAGAACAATAATGGGATTAATGATTGAAGACGCTTTAGAGTCTTTAGTCGAGCAGGGGGGGTCTGATATTCATATTCAAGCAGGCGCACCTATCTTTTTCCGAATTAGTGGAAAACTGACCCCTCAGCCTCAATTTGGGGAAACTCTATCCCCCGAAGAAGTGCAAGCTCTGATTTATCAAATGCTGAATAATATGCAGCGTAAGCAGTTAGAGCAGGAGTGGGAATTAGACTGTGCTTATGGGGTACGGGGACTAGCACGATTCCGGGTGAATGTCTATCGGGAGCGGGGTTGCTGGGCTGCTTGTTTACGGGCCTTAGCCTCTAAGATTCCCAATGCGGATAAATTAGGGGTTCCCCAAGTGATTCGGGATATGACCGAACGCCCTCGGGGTATGGTGTTGGTAACTGGTCAAACGGGTTCGGGTAAAACCACAACCATGGCGGCTTTGTTAGACTTAATTAATCGGACTCGCTCGGAGCACGTCCTCACGGTGGAAGATCCAATTGAATATGTGTTTCCTAACATTAAAAGTTTATTCCACCAACGACAAAAAGGAGAAGACACTAAGAGTTTTGCGAATGCCCTAAAAGCGGCATTACGGGAAGACCCCGATATTATTCTGGTTGGGGAAATGCGAGATTTAGAAACTATTGGTCTAGCGATTTCTGCCGCTGAAACAGGTCACTTAGTCTTTGGAACTCTGCACACGAACTCAGCCGCGGCGACGGTAGACCGGATGTTAGATGTATTCCCACCCATTCAACAACCTCAAGTCCGATCTCAATTATCGGGTTCACTGGTGGGGGTTTGTAGTCAAAACTTGGTTCCCGCCATTGGGGGCGGTCGTCGGGCTTGCATCGAAATTATGATGAATACTCCGGCTATGGCTAACTTAATTCGGGAGGGAAAAACCGCTCAAATTTACTCCCAAATTCAAATGGGAGGAAAGTTGGGAATGCAAACGATGGAAATGGCTTTGGCGAGACTCTATACCGAGGGTCAAGTCACTTGGGAAGCGGCGATGAGTAAATCGTCTAAACCCGATGAGTTGGAACGTTTAATTGGCCCGGCTCCCTCGGCGACTAAGGGACAAAAAGCCAGAGCTTAATCAGTCATCGGTCATCAGTTATCAGTTATCAGTGTAGAGACGTGCGGTGAGCGCAGTGATGCCGTGGGCTATTGGCACGTCTGTACCAGTCATCAGTAAAAAATTAATACTGAGTAGGTAAAAATATATGTCAAGCAGTGCAGTTCGGAGTCAAGTCAGAAACAGAGGTTTCGACTTTAAACGAATCGAAGAAAGTATTAGTATTGCCCTCGCAAGTATTACCGTTAAAGATTTGGCAATTTTTGCTCGTCAGTTTGCCTCAATGTTTAACGCCGGAATTTCGATGGCAAAATGTTTAAGTGTATTATGTGATCAATGTAGTAATGCGAAGTTAAAAAATGCCTTAACTTTTATTCGGGCTGATGTGGAAGAAGGGGTAGAACTTTCCTTAGCCATGAGAAAATTCCCCGATATTTTTGATCAGCTTTTTATTAGTATGGTCTCGGCGGGAGAAACTGGGGGGGTGTTAGATGAAGTCTTAGAAAGACTAGCAGTAATGATGGAAAAAAACCACAAAACTAACGCCGAAATTGCTTCGGCTATGTCCTATCCCAAAACCGTTGGCTTTATTGCCATTGCGATCTTTTTTGGGATGACAACTTTTTTACTCCCCACCTTTGCGAAAGTGTTTCAGGATATTGGGGCAACACTGCCAGTATTTACGCAGATTATGCTCAATATTAGTTCCTTTTGTCGAACTTGGCCACCGATTCCGCAAGCTATTGTGATCGGGACTTTGGTGGGTTTATTAATGATTTATAAAGCCGTTTATAAAACTCCTGCTGGCAGAATGTTTTTTGATAAGCTATTTTTAAAGTTACCAATTTTTGGCAACCTGATTCAAATTTCTGCTGTGGCGCGGTTTTGTACAATTTTTGGCAGTTTAACCCGATCTGGGGTTCCAATTATGAACTCTTTGCAAATTGTGGAAGAAGTGGCGGGAAATGCGGCGATCGCTTTATGTATTGCCAATGCCAGAGATTCTATTCAACAAGGAGGTTTAATTAGTTTAGCCTTACAGGAAGGAAATGTATTTCCCGGGTTGGCAATTCAAATGATTGCCATTGGGGAAGAATCCGGGGAACTTGATAAAATGTTAATGAAAGTCGGGGCGTTCTATGAAACGGAAGTGGAAGAAGCAGTAAAAGGACTTACCAGTATGTTAGAACCTTTGATGATTGTGA
The DNA here is from genome assembly GCF_904830935.1 of Planktothrix agardhii. Taxonomy (NCBI): domain Bacteria; kingdom Bacillati; phylum Cyanobacteriota; class Cyanophyceae; order Oscillatoriales; family Microcoleaceae; genus Planktothrix; species Planktothrix agardhii. Next base: position 3,951,451 of record NZ_LR882952.1, on the reverse strand, counting down.
TGGTGGCTGGAATTGTCGGTTCAATTTTGTTATCTATGTATTTGCCCATGTTTTCAGTCTTTGAAAAAATGGGTTAAACACATTAAGAAGGGAACACCGGAATAGGCAATAGGCAACAGGCAACAGCCTTAATATTCCCTGTTCCGGTGTTCCCTCCCCCCTAGCCCCCCGTGCACGGGGGGTTTGGGGGGGCTGTTCCGGTGTTCGTAATTTCAAATTAATTTTTTATTCAGGTTATGTCTATTCAAAAATCTCATTATGAAGCGTTGCTGGCAGAATATAGTAATTGTGAATCCGCGATTACTTTACTCAAGCAACATCGTCCTTATTTTGAAATGGTTCCGAGTATTCGCCGTTCTGATGATAGTGTGATTACGATTCCCTTACCCATTGTGCGTTTGCGTCAGGGAGTTTCCTATTCAGGACAACAGGGAATTAGTATTAAACCAGGCGATGCGGTGGGTTTACCCTGTGATATTGTGATTCTAATGTGTGATCCAGAATGGAAAGTCAAAATCGGGCCAGAAATTTTTATTTTTATTCATCGTCCCCAAGAAGAATTATCGGATTTATTAAGGCGCTGGCGATTAACTCAAGTCTTATTAGATCAAGATTATGAATGGATTATGCCGCATCATTATAAATACGTTGAGTCTCAAAAGGCAGAGGATCTTTATCCTTTATTTGTTTTATTTCCCGACACATCCGAATCAATTAAACGGGGATTAATTGGGGCTAATTTACCGTTTGTGATCCACTCCTTAGAGGAGATAATTGACAATTATGAATACCCAGATTTCGATAAAATCCCATTAGAAGAATATCAAGAATTTGGTGGAGAATGAGGATCAACTTTGACACTTCATTAATTAATCCGGTTCCCGTTTATAACGTCGGGGGTTGCGTTCTCCAGGGTGACTTTGTTTCCTGTACCAGCGATACCATTCCCCAGAAATCCGAATGGAAAGCCATAGTAATAATAATGCAATTAATCCCCCCTGTTTAGGGGCATCGAAGGCAAAAATTACTAAGAAAACACAAAGAATATCCTGTGCTAAAATCACCCATAGGGGCAAACCCCGTAGACGATAAAATAATCCTGTTTGTACTAATTGTAAAACCAGAGCCAGTAAACCCGCAACAATGGCAATAATCCAATATAAGCTCGGTTGAACGTTAGTTACTTTTGCGATCGCTAAACCCAAAATAGCACCCACAAAGGGGCTAAATAGTAATTGTATTATTTGTAAAATCCGTTGTCCTAGTATTTTTTTTGATGCAAAAATTTCAAATAATGACCAACTAACGAGAACCCCAACAACGACCTGTGGAGAAAATTGAGACAGAAAAGGTACACTCGACCATAAATCATTTCGCAATACACCAATAACCAGTAAAGGTAAAGCAATCCTTAATCCCGCCGCCGCCGAAGCCGATAGCACCGCTAGAAGTTCAATCATAAATCAAAGTGAGGAACAAAGTATTTGATACCGAAAATTAAATAGGGGGTCTGAGCCTGGTTTAAAGGGTGATCTTATATTCTATATACTAATTATAATTTGGTTAAAAATGGGGATTTTATTCCCTCTATTCAATAAATGAAGTTTATAGCAAAAGGCAATAGGGAATAGGCAATGGGCACTCTTGTAAATACTTACTGTGAGCAGCTTTTAGCTTTCAAGAATGTCCTAATAGATGCGGCAACTGATATATCTATCAAAATTTATGTGTTTATAACCCGGGTTAATTCTATTATGACATATCTATTATAACTGGGAACTTTTTAAGTTATTAAATGTCTATAAAATTCGGAGCAAATAGCAATAAAATGATGTCCAAATTCCTGATGGGTTTAATCGTTAGTATCATCTCTTTAAGTCCCAGTTTATCCCTAGCCCTAACAACACCTCCTAGGATTGATCAAAAAGTAGAATGTGATCTATTAGTGGTTGGGGGCGGACTTGCGGGAAGTGCGGCTGCTTATGAAAGTTTACTAGCAGGAAAAACCGTTTGTTTAACCGAAATTACCGACTGGGTTGGGGGACAAATTTCTGCCCAGGGAACCTCCGCATTAGATGAAAGACCGACACAAAGATCCCTTTTATTTTATCCTAAAGGTTATTTAGAATTACGAGCAGAAATTGAAAAAAAATATGGGATGCTTAACCCCGGAGCTTGTTGGGTTAGTGAAGCCTGTTTTATGCCAGAAGCTGGGCATGAAATTTTATTAAAAATGTTTAAAAAAGCCGAAAAAAAAGGTAAAGGAAAGTTACAGTGGTTTCCCAATACTGTGATTAAAGATATGACAATTGTTGATAATCAAATTACCGAAGCGATCGCAATTCAACATATTTCTGCCCCCGGACAACCGCCCTTAAATACAAAACCTTTATCTGCGATTATTGATGATGCTTATGAGTATGAAAATTCACCACAATTGGATAAAACAATTATTAGATTTATTCCTAGACAAAAAGCTAATCAAGGAGCAGATTGGTATATTATTGAAGCAACAGAAACCGGAGAAATTATTGGCTTAACTAATATTCCCCATCAACTAGGAATTGATTCTCGTTCTCCTCAAGAACCCACCGCATCTAGTATTACAAAAGATCCCTATTGTACTCAAGGATTTACCTATACTTTTGCAATGGAGGCGACTAAAAATCCCCAAATCCATGAAAAACCCCCATTCTATGAACAATATGCTCCCTATTATAGTTATGAATTATCCCGATTAGCCAATTTTAATTTAGTTTATACCTATCGGCGAATTCATAGTATGAATCCCAAAGAAAAACGTTCAGCAAATCCCAGGGAATGGCCGATTTATCCCGGGGATATTGCTATGCAAAATTGGACATGGGGAAATGATTATCGACCCGGAACATCGGCGGATAATTTAATTTTAAGCCCCGCCCAATTATTCGAAACAGGTCAACTAGAACCTGGAGGTTGGAAAGGCGGGTTAAGGACAGAAACCTTGCGAAAAGGGGAAGAAAATGCTCAAGGTTTTTTCTATTGGTTAGTAGCAGGAACTACAGACTCCCAGCTAGGTGAAGGGGTTAAACAAAAATATCCGAATTATCGCTATTTATCGGGTTTAAATTCTCCGATGGGAACCGTTCATGGGTTATCAAAATATCCCTATATCCGAGAAGGGAGAAGAATAATTGGTCGTCCTTCTTATGGTCAAAAAGACGGATTTAGGGTATCAGAAATTGATATTTCTCGAAATAACTTTCGTCAAAATTGGTATCCTGAAAATTTAACTCCAGAAACCTATAGACTGCTATGGTTAGAGTTAGGAGGGTTAAACAGTTTACCCGCTTTTTCAGGACAAAAAACCATTGCAGAAATTAAAGCCCGTTCTCGGTCTACAATTTATCCTGATACCGTAGGAATTGGTCATTATGCGATTGATTTTCACCCCTGTTTAACCCTAAGTCCCCCGGAAACTCCAGGGAATACAGAACGCGAAGGAGAACGTCGCGGACAGGGACAAGCTTACCCCTTTCAAATTCCTTTAAGGGCGATGATTCCGCAAAAAATTGATAATCTATTAGTAGCTGGAAAAAGTATCGCCACCAGTCATATTGCGGCGGCGGCTTATCGGGTTCATTCCTTTGAATGGTCGGTGGGGGCGGCGGCGGGAACTACCGCAGCATTTAGCTTAAAAACCGAGATCTTTCCCTATCAATTAGTCGATGATTTACCCTATCGGGAACCAATATTAGAGGAGTTACAACGGTTATTAGAAAGCAATAATAATCCAATTTTATTCCCAGGAATGTCTATTTTTAATCAGTCTTGGGAAGATTGGCAATAATCAAATTACTTCTAATTTTGGCTTCAGTCTCAAGGAACAGTTATATTTTATCAATTTTTGAGACAATTATTAGGATATAATGGTGCATATTCTATTGATTGTAAGCAGAACAGATCATAATTATGAGATTAGACGAAGCGGTTGAATTTGCAGAAAATCCTGAACCTCGGTGTCCCTGCGTGTTGTTATTGGATACTTCCGCATCAATGCAAGGAGCTCCCATTGACGCCTTAAACGATGGACTAATGGCGTTTAGAAACGATTTAATTCGGGACGAACTCGCTAAAAAACGGGTGGAAGTGGCAATTATTTCCTTTGATAATCAAGTTAAAATTTTACAGGATTTCGTTACTGCTGATCAGTTTGAACCACCTTTATTAACCGCCCAAGGTCAAACTTTTATGGGAACTGCTATTAACCAATCTTTAGATTTAGTAGCGGCGAGAAAGTTAGAATATCGTAATAATGGTATTACCTATTATCGTCCTTGGGTATTTATGATTACCGATGGTGAACCTCAAGGAGAAAATGATCGCGTTACAGAAGAAGCAACTCGACGCATTCAAGAGGAAGAATTTAAAAAACAGGTAGCATTTTTTGCCGTTGGAGTTGAAGGGGCAAATCTGGATAAATTAGCTCAAATTGTCCAGAGAACTCCGTTAAAATTGCGGGGTTTAGACTTTAGAGAAATGTTTATTTGGTTATCTACAAGTATGCAAACCGTTTCCCATTCTAAAGTTGATGAACAGGTAGCTTTACCCCCGCCAGGATGGGGAAGTGTTTAAGCAATTATTCATAAAAAATAGGAGTTTTTTATCCGTAGTTAAATTATATAAAATTACAATGAATTTAATTTGTCATTGGCAAGTTGTTGCAGCATCTGTTACCGGAAAAAGTCACGAAAAACAAAATATTCCCTGTCAGGATGCCCAGGGTTATAAACGGTTATCTAATAATCAATTAATTTTTGCCGTAGCTGATGGGGCGGGTTCGGCAAAATTAGCGGATTTGGGAGCGAATATTGCGGTTAAAATAGCGTTAGAGACTCTGGAAAAACAGATTAATTCTGTTGATATTAATATCGTTTGGGAAGATTATTTAAAATTGGCTTTAAACGAAGCTTTAACTGCTATTCAAAACGAATCTGTTACCCAAGAAATAGAAGTTAGGGAATTAGCAACTACTTTAATTATCGGTATAGCTACACCGGAATTAGTCGCCGTTGCTCAAGTAGGAGATGGAGCTATTGTTGTGGAAGATAAAACCGGAAATATTCTGGAATTAACCATACCCGCAAGTGGAGAATATCTAAATGAAACGGTATTTTTAGTATCTTCTAATGCCATTGAAACTGCACAAATCAACCTCTGGTTAGGACAACCAAAATATTTAGCTGCTTTTTCCGATGGTTTACAAATGTTGGCGTTAAAAATGCCAGAAGGAAAACCCCATCACCCGTTCTTTTCTCCTCTGTTTAAATTTGTAGAAACTATCACAGATGAAACCGATGCTCAAGAACAGTTAATGGGGTTTTTGCGTTCTCCTCGGTTAACACAAAGAACCGATGATGATCTAACATTAATCTTAGCCAGTTTTAACCCTTAATCTAATTCATCTGGGTTAATTCCCATCTGTCGCAAACGTTCTGCTAAACGTTGACTACGTTCGGTTTCTTGCCTTAATAATACTTCCGTTTCTTCAGCCCGTTGATGTTCAGTTTCAGCCCGTTGGCGTTCGGTTTCAGCCCGTTGACGTTCAGTTTCTGCCCGTTTAATTTCCTGTTCTAACTGTTGATTAATTTCCACATAAGACAAGAATTTTGCCCCATCAGGGCGATAGATTTGTAGTTCTGCTTCTGAAACTTCAAAACGAATCCCCAACCGAGGACTAACGAAATTTTCAGAGGTTTCAATTACATCTAATCCCCCATCCCCACGCTGCCAACCTTGGAATTGATAATTTTCAGGATTATAAATATAATATTCCTCCACTCCGTAGCGTTCATAAAACACTAATTTCCGTTCCATTTCCGACTTCGTATTCCCCGGAGAAAGAATTTCAAAAACTACTTGCGGGGCAATTCCTTCTTCCTTCCATTGCATATAGGAACCCCGTTTTCCTTTCGGTCTTCCTAATACAACTAAAACATCCGGTGCATTCACAATATGGGGTTTTCCCTCCACCGGATACCAGAACAAATCCCCGGCTACAAATACATTAGGATCATTAGCAAATAACCATTCTAAATTCTGTTCAATTGCTACAATCCAATTAAATTGTTCTGTATTATTTGCCATGGGTTTTCCATCGGTTTCGGGATAGATAATTTCCGTTGGGTTAAGAGTTGCGGGTTGAGAAACCATAACTTTAATTAAAATAAAGGAAATAGGGATCGCGGATTTAAGAGGATTTCACAGATTTTAATCTGTGTTAATCTGCGTAATCCGTTTAATCCGTGATGCGGATTTCACGGATTTTAATCTGTGTTAATCTGCATTAATCTATCATAATATCTACTAAATAACCTATGATGCAGTATGAAGTTTAAACAGTTACTAGCAAAAGTTGGAATATCAATATCTTCCGAGTCTCACCCGGCTTTAGAAGAAGAAGTTAAGGGGTTAACGACGAACTCCATCGCTTGTCAACCGGGGGATTTATTCTTAGGAATGCCCGGAACTCGGGTCGATGGCGGAGAATTTTGGCCCAGTGCGATCGCCTCCGGTGCGGTAGCCGCGATTATTTCCCCAGCCGCCATCGAAAAAACCCAAAACCGCATTACCGCCGAACATCCCTGTATTATTCCCAGCGATAATCTCACCCAAGTCTGCGCCCAAATTGCGACGGCTTTTTATGACCATCCGGCGGAAAAATTGCGCCTGGTAGGGGTGACAGGAACCAATGGGAAAACCACAACCACCCATTTGATTGAATTTATCCTCAGCAATAGTAACCATCCCACAGCCTTACTGGGAACCCTGTACGCCCGTTGGCCCGGATTCCAAGAAACGGCCACCCATACCACCCCCTTCTCCGTAGAATTACAGGGACAACTGGCCCAGGCGGTAGCCGCCGGATGTGAGTTTGGGGCGATGGAGGTAAGTTCCCATGCGTTAGACCAGGGACGGGTTCTCGGTTGTCCGTTTCAAGTAGCCGTGTTCACCAATTTAACCCAAGACCATTTGGACTATCACCCCACAATGGAGGATTATTTTGCCGCGAAATCCCTATTATTCAGTCCCGAATATCTCAAGGGTCGAGCGATTATTAACGCCGATGACCCTTATGGTCAAAGGTTAATAGCCCAATTGGGGGATAGGGCTTGGAGTTATAGCACCAGTGACTCAACGGCTGACCTGTGGGCCGATCAACTTTCCTATCAACCGACGGGGGTTAAGGGTGTTCTCCATACTCCTCAAGGGGAGGCGGAATTTTATTTACCTTTGGTCGGTCAATATAATTTATCTAACCTGTTAGCTGCTGTCGGGGCGGGGTTAAGTTTAGGATTAGATTTAACTACCATTGTCGAAAAAACTGCTCAGTTTGAGGGAGTTCCGGGGCGGATGGAACGGGTACAAATTAGCCCTGATCAGGATATTAGCGTAATTGTGGATTATGCTCACACCCCCGATAGTTTGGAGAATTTACTAAAGGCGTCCCGTCCATTTATTCCGGGTCGGATGATTTGTGTATTTGGTTGTGGGGGCGATCGCGATCGCACCAAACGGCCGAAAATGGGGAAAATTGGGGCAGAATTAGCTGATATTGCGGTTGTGACTTCAGATAATCCCCGGACGGAAGACCCGGAACAGATTTTAAAAGATGTTTTGGCTGGAATTCCTGACAGTATCAAACCGATTGTAATTACAGATCGAGCTAAAGCAATTCATACTGCTATTCTGGAGGCTAAACCTGGAGATGGGGTATTAATTGCGGGAAAAGGTCACGAAGATTATCAAATTTTGGGAACTGAAAAAATCCATTTTGATGATCGAGAACAAGCCCGGAATGCTTTAGCTATTCGGATCAAGTAACACCATAAAAATCAACCGAGTCACTAGATGGTCATAAAATTTGTTCTTCTCGTTGTTGCGCTTGGGCGCTCTTAAGCAAGGGCTAAAACAGCGAAAACTAAATTTTAATCTAGCAAATAATTATGACCATCTACTCTCTATAAAACTGAGTTTTTGTGGTATTTTTCGAGAGTCCTGAAACACCCCTAAAGAGGTAACTACGAAGATAACCAGGCTTGTTTAAAGATATAAACTGAGATAATAATTAAAAATATTCTAAACATTAAAGTCACGGTTTGATCAGATAATTTTGGTAAAAATCTAGTGCTAATTTGCGCTCCCAATAATCCTCCTAAACCTAAAACAATTCCTGGAATCCATAATACATTTCCTTGAGTTGCGTGTCCAATACAAGCAGAAATAGCGGTAATCATAATCACGCCTAAACTGGTTTGAATAGCAACTTTAATGGTTTCTTTTAATAGTAATATTTGCAAAGGAACCATAATAATTCCGCCACCAACTCCAAATAATCCGGCTAAAATTCCGGCGGAACTTCCGGTTAAAATCCGAGCAAAAACGGGATTAAATGGAATATTATCCTCAGAATTAATGGTAGATTCAGAGATTTGTTGTTCCTCTAGTTGTTTTTTATTTGCTGTTATTTGTTTACGAACTTCTACTAAATAAACATTTAATAATAATAAACAGCCAAATAAAAATAATAATAATTTAGGGGTAAATATTCCCGCCCAAAACACCCCTATTTGTGCCGTTAATACCGAAGGAAATCCAATTCCAATGACTTTATTTAAACTCAGATATCCCATGCGCCAATTTTGAAAACTTCCAGAAATAGCCGTAATTACAATAGATAAACTACTTGTAGCCACCGCTTGAACAGGCGTATATCCTAATGCTAATAATAATGGAACTAAAACCGTCCCACCCCCTATTCCTAAAAATCCTGCTAAAATTCCAGCAATTAATCCTCCACCTGCTAAAATAATTAATTGAAATGTAGTCATTTTGTTTTTTTGTAATAGATAACCATAATTATGACAATTATTCAGAAAATTATACAATTTCTATATACAATTTTCACCCAACCCATTAGAGTCGGTGAAATCACGATTTCGGTATCCCCATTTTTGGTTAAAAATTTCCATGTTAAGACAATCTGATGTAGCTCGAATGTTAGGAGTTTCTCATCAACGGGTCTCTCAATTAAGACTTAGACATCGTATTGAGTTTACCTGGAATCGGAACTTAAAAACCTGGGTCACAACGATCGCCGAAGTTGAATATTCTCTAGCCTGTCGAACCGAGCGTTCTACTATAATTAAAAATTAGGAACTATTCTTAATCTATAGCCGAGAATCGGGAATAATGGGATTGTAATAGCTTTTCAGCCCAAAAAAGTCTAAATTAGCTTAATAAGCTGAGAATATGTCCCAATTTCCCGATATTAATTTCCATTAAACCTTCAGATTTTAAGATTAACTGTTATATTTTTTTCTCTCGGTGAGACTTCCGAACACCTAACACCTAATTTTCGGTGAACCGTACTAAAAAAGTCGTGAAAATAAGATAAACTACTTTAATAGAGTTGGGTATAATAAAAAAGTGTTATAGGAAATCTTTAACTTAGAACCTTCCTAATATTGTTAATTTTCGATCAATTAATTACCATTAAAGTAGAGGATAAATATGCAACCTACCGATCCGAATAAGTTTACAGAAAAAACCTGGGAAGCCCTAGCCCGGACTCCCGATCTGGTCAAACAATCCCAACAGCAACAAATTGAAACTGAACACTTGATGAAAGCGTTGCTGGAACAGGAAGGATTAACTAAAAATATCCTGAGTAAAGCGGGAATATCCGTTGGTCAGTTTCGAGAGAAAACTGATAGCTTTATTAATCGTCAACCTAAAATAACTGGAACAATTGCTAATGTTTATTTAGGTCGAAGTTTAGACACTCTACTGGATAAAGCCGAAGCCTATCGTCAAGAATACAAAGATGAGTTTATTTCGGTTGAACATCTATTTTTAGCTTATCCTAAAGATGATCGCTTTGGCAAGGCTTTATTTCAAGAATTTCACTTAGATGAAACCAAACTCAAATCAATTATTACTCAAATCAGAGGAAACAATAAAGTGACTGATCAAACACCCGAAAACAAATATGAATCCCTAGAAAAATATGGTCGAGATTTAACCGAAGCCGCCCGCCAAGGAAAACTCGATCCGGTCATTGGACGAGATGATGAAATTCGTCGGACTATACAAATTTTAAGCCGCAGAACTAAAAATAATCCGGTATTAATTGGGGAGCCAGGTGTGGGTAAAACTGCGATCGCTGAAGGACTCGCCCAACGAATTATTGCTGGAGATGTGCCTCAATCTTTGCAAGAAAGACGGTTAATTGCCTTAGATATGGGGGCGTTAATTGCCGGGGCAAAATTCCGAGGGGAATTTGAAGAACGCCTAAAAGCGGTATTAAAAGAAGTTACCGATTCTAATGGAGCAATTATTCTATTTATTGATGAAATTCATACCGTTGTGGGGGCGGGTGCAACCCAAGGAGCGATGGATGCCGGGAACCTTTTAAAACCTATGTTAGCCCGGGGAGAATTGCGCTGTATTGGGGCAACAACCCTAGACGAATATCGCAAGTATCTTGAAAAAGATCCCGCCTTAGAACGGCGTTTTCAGCAGGTTTATGTCGATCAACCCACCGTTGAAGATACTATCTCAATTTTACGCGGATTAAAAGAACGTTATGAAGTGCATCATGGGGTGAAAATTTCCGATAGTGCCTTAGTCGCGGCGGCGGTCTTATCAACTCGATATATTAGCGATCGCTTTTTACCCGATAAAGCTATTGATTTAGTCGATGAATCTGCGGCTAAATTAAAGATGGAAATTACATCTAAACCAGAACAATTAGATGAAATTGATCGGCGGATTTTGCAATTAGAAATGGAACGTTTATCTTTAAAAAAAGAAAGCGATGCTGCATCTTTAGAACGTTTAGAACGAATAGAAACGGAATTAGGAACCTTAAAACAAGAACAACAAAGCCTGAGTTCCCAATGGCAATCGGAGAAAAATGTAATTACCGATATTCAATCGATCAAAGAAGAAATTGATCGGGTTAATATTGAAATTCAGCAAGCTGAACGTAACTATGATTTAAACCGAGCGGCGGAATTAAAATATGGGAAAATGGAGGAACTCAAGAAAAAACTTAAAGCCATAGAAGCCCAATTAGAGAATACTCAAATCAGTGGCAAAACCCTATTGCGGGAGGAAGTCACCGAAGCTGATATTGCAGAAATTATCTCGAAATGGACAGGAATTCCGATTAGTAAATTAGTAGAATCGGAAATGCAAAAACTTCTAACTTTAGAGGATGAATTACATCACCGAGTTATCGGTCAAGATGAAGCGGTAACGGCCGTTGCTGATGCCATTCAACGCTCAAGAGCGGGGTTATCTGACCCTAACCGTCCCGTCGCTAGTTTTATCTTTCTAGGCCCCACAGGAGTCGGGAAAACGGAGTTAGCAAAAGCCTTAGCTTCCTATTTATTTGATACCGAAGAAGCGATGGTGCGAATTGATATGTCGGAATACATGGAAAAACACGCGGTTTCCCGTTTAATTGGGGCGCCTCCGGGGTATGTTGGTTATGACGAAGGGGGGCAATTAACCGAAGCAATTCGTCGCCGTCCTTACACAGTTATTCTGTTTGATGAAATCGAAAAAGCCCATCCCGATGTGTTTAATATAATGTTGCAAATCCTCGATGATGGCAGGGTTACGGACGCACAGGGTCATACTGTTGATTTCAAAAATAGCATTATTATTATGACCAGTAATGTGGGATCACAGTATATTTTAGATGTATCGGGTTCCGATTCTCAATATGAAGAAATGCGGAGTCGGGTATTAGAAGCAATGCGGGCAAGTTTCCGACCGGAATTTCTGAACCGAATTGATGAAATGATCATTTTCCATGCCTTACAAAAATCAGAATTGCGACAAATTGTAAGTCTGCAAGTTGAACGTTTATCGAAACGTTTAGTCGAACGGAAAATGACGTTAAAATTATCGGATTCTGCCTTAGATTTCTTAGCAGAAGTCGGTTATGATCCGGTTTATGGCGCTCGGCCGTTAAAACGGGCAATTCAACGGGAATTAGAAACACCTATTGCTAAGGCAATTCTTCGCAGTGAATTTGTGAATGGGGATACAATTTTTGTGGATATCGAAAACGAACGATTAGTTTTTAAACGTTTACCCCTGGAATTGTTAACTGTTCAAGAGTGATAAATAAATAGAAACCGGGTTTCTCAACAACACTTTCGGTTGTCGCCGATAGATAACATGAGAAACCCTGTTTCTGATCTTAACAATAGATCGTCTGTAATAGAGGCAATGATGAATACATTAGAAAAGTTAGAACTCCTGAGTGAAAACTGTAGCGATCGCACGGAATTAGATCGAATTATTGGGCAACTTCTCAGCATTATTTTGACTCGTCATCATCAGAAGTTAGCGATCTATGATCAGGATATTAAAAAGTTTGAGCAAACCTATAAGCTAGATTCTCAGCAGTTTATACAACAATTTGAATCAGGAATATTAGGGGATGAGATGGATTTTTTTGAATGGTTTAGTTTATGTAAATTGCGACAAGATATTTTAGTCAAAATTGGTAAATTAGAAAAAGCATTATGATGAATGCTGAAGATTATTTGGCTTTGATAAAATCCTTAATTGTTCTTTGTCCAGAAGTAATGGATTTTAGTATTCTTAGAGAGGAGGCACAAGTTACTAAAGGACTATGGCGATACCGAATAACTTTAAAAGATCATAGTTTTTTAGAAATGTTTGAGTTTTTTGAAATTCAATCTGGACAAGTAAAAATAATCAAGTATAGTTTCCATTGGCAAAAATATGATGGACAATTGATTAAACGTTGGGATAATGCGGCTCATCATCCTGAGATAGAAACTTATCCTGATCATCTACATGATGCTGCGGAAGACTCTGTATTTCCCTATCAACCAGTGGGGTTTTATGGGATTTTAAAAATAGTTTCTGAGCAAGTAAATTCTTCTTTAGAAGATTGAAAGATATTAGATGTTTAGCACCTTAGAAATTGATATTTTAAATTCAGAATACTTGGATCATAACACCCATTAACTTTGGAAAGAGAAACCGGGTTTCTAAGGAAAACTTTTGGTTGTGGCTGATAGATAACATGAGAAACCCGGTTTCTGAGCCTATTCCGAATTACTATTTTAAATTTGGAAAAAATACAGCCGGAGAAAAATGAAAAAACTCTGATAATTCTTGAATATGACGGGTAGTTAATTGACGTTTTTCATTGAGAATATCAGAGACAATAGATTCTGTCTTAAAGATAGAAACAAGGTCTTTTTGTTTAAGGTTTCGCTCCGCAATTAAAACTTTTAAAAGCTCCACACCATAAATATCAGGAATTAGGTCTTCTTGTTGATTTTCATACTCAGAAACTAATGCACCCAAAACATCTAAATAGTCTTCTTCTTCTGGGGTGAGTTCAGGTTTATCTAGTAATTTATTGATCACAGCTTGAGTCGCTTCAAAATCTTCTTCAGAGGTAATGGGACGAGGCGGAAAATCTTGGAGGAGTTGCATATACTTTTCTGCTGTAACCATAGGTTTAATCTCTATAAAATTTTAAGCAAAAATGATCAACTCAATTGATGATAAATTCTTCAGAAAAAAGGAAAGCTAAATGATTTTAATAACTTTAACGAGCTATATTTTAACCTTTACAGATTAGACTCCTGTTTTTAAAACCAAGTGTCTTTTTTCCAGTTGCCTTTGCTATAAGCTGTTGTGCATTTAAACTGTATATTCCAGCGAGCGAGGACGCTCGCACTGCATAAGATTCAAGATTTCTGCATGACCAATTTAGATGCTGAACAGCTTATTCTGCGTGTGTTAGCATGGCTCTGATATAGACTTTTCCTTTCGGAAATACGATTTTTACAATCAGTCTATAATTGTTCCCACAAATATTGAAAACCGTTAGTTGTCCAACAGCGTCAGCATGGGGAAAGGTTTGACGGACATCCTCTAAGTGCTTCCATTGGCTTTGACTGGCAATTTTATACCAACTTTTTAATCCGCTTTCTGCATTCAGATGCTTCTCCCAGAATTGTTTCAACAGAGTTTTGCTGATAACGTGCATAGGCAACTTGGTTCACAGATTAGGTTTACAGCCATCATCTGTTTTCCTTTGTTTAAGTGTGGTTTTACCCACTTTGTTAATATTAGCATATTGCGAAGTTTTTAGTCAATCCTCCCAATCAAATTATCAGGAGACAATTTTCTAATATAGTAGAAAAACAGCAGAGATCATTAATTGGAATACTTGGATCATCACAGTAATTAACTTGGGAAATAGAAACGGGGTTTCTTAACAAAACTTTCGATTGTCGCCGATAGATAACATGAGAAACCCGGTTTCTGAGCCTATTCCAAATTGCTATTTTAAATACAGAAGATTAAATTAAATAAATAGGGGTATAATTAGCTATATTCCTAATTGCTGAATTTACTGTAAGTGTATGAGTAATTTGCAGGAGATTGAAAGTGCTGTCAGTCAATTAACGAAAGAGGAACTAGCCGCTTTCCGTGTTTGGTTTGCAAAGTTCGATGCAGAAATCTGGGATCGGCAATTTGAAGAAGATGTTGCAGCAGGTCGGCTCGATGGGCTGGCTAAACAAGCACTTCAATATCTACGGGAAGGGCGATCGCATAACTATAATTAGAAAATTAGGACAAAAAAAATGAATGCAGATACCTACATACTACAGTTGCCTCATGTATTGTTAAAGTCTAAAGAACTTTTGCCAGAAGATTCAGGAATTTATTATGTTATTGATGAAAATGAACTAATTTGGTACATAGGAAAAGCTACAAATATTAAGACAAGATGGTCTGGAAAAACCCATCACAGAAACCTACAGTTAGGATCACAAAAAAGAAAAGTATTTCATATTTATTTTGAAATCATATCCCCTGACCAGCTAACCAAAGTTGAAAAAGCCAGAATTGAGGAATATAAACCTCAGCTTAACGGGAGTAAGGTTCAAACTAAAACAATTCGTCCTGCTGAAACATTACTGCGTGAAACACTCAATGCCCTTTCAGAATATATTATCATAATCGGAATTGAACCTCCACGAAAAGACGATCCGGTTTATATCGAAAAGTGTAATAAATTCGGAAACAATTGGCAAATACTAAAAAAAGTCTTGCCTTTACCAATTATACATTTGTGTATTGATTTAACTAATATTTATCAAAATTCAGAAAATTACCGAGCAGTAAATCTTGCTATTGACAAAGCTTTTTCAAGTCGAAAGGCATATTCTCATCAATGGGAATCTAGAAAAACTGAGTCTACATCAATAAGACTTCTTGTAAATGGCTATGCTGTTGAAGTTTATGATATTAGCAAAGAAGCTATTACATTAATTACAGGCTACGAATTTACTACATTAGCTGGAGTTCCTGTCAGAGTTATCAATTCGGAGTCTTTACAAGCCATTAAAAAATATTGTGGTCAATCTACCTATAGTATTTTCAATCGAACTTGCTATTAAAAAGGCTTTTTCCAAATGAATCAATTAATTCTCGAAGTATTGACGACAATATAAAACAATTTGAAGAAGAATATAAATCAAAAAAGCGAGGATTTGATAGCCGTTCTAATCAAACTAAATATGATATTTCTGATATTTTGATCAAAAGAGGAATTGATTTAAAGTGTTATAGTACCCATCCCTATATTAAAGATTATTCTGACAAAAGAATTTATCTCTATATTAAATCTTTTTCAATTAATCTTTACGAACCAACAGGACAAAAAAATTATATTTCTGAAAATGGAGAAAAAGTCACAACATCAATTGTCCACTCTATACAAGGCTCGAAAGGTTCATTTCGTCAGGGATCTGATCTTAATTTATTCCCTTATCAAAATGTATATATGCTGACATCAGTAGAGCGAGAAGCGTGGTTACTATTTGAACCATATTTATCTGACTTTGCTAAAGTTACTCTATCAGAAGATGATGGCTATATCTCAAGAGTATATGTTTCAGCAAAAAAGTGTATCAAACCTGCCCAAGTCAAAATATCATTGGGTAATCAACGTACTTTTACAATTCCATTCGGGCCGTCGGAAACTATTGTAAAATACGATCAAGTTAGAAAGACTATAATTGAATCTCTAAAAAACAGTGGGCTACCCGATCTAAAAATTTCGTTTACCTTAGAGTCGGTCAGTCAATGTCCATTAAATAATAATATTTCCTCACGACCTTCAATTTCAGATAGGTCTGATCTAGTATCTGATCTGGTATTAAAATTTTAGCCTATTTGTAGGCTGCGGACATCAACGCCCAGGCGCCCTTTCCTATTGATCAATTGATTCTCATGAATTCAAGAAATAATTGTCGTCTGATTTTCCGAGGGTTTGGGTTGCTTCTAATATTGCTCGAACTCCTTCTAAAGAACTGGCATTTAACCCCTTTCCTTTTCTAACTATTTTTTATCCGTAATTGAAATCACATAGGGGTGATAAGCATTAGTTTTATAAGACCCCACCCAAATTTCATATTTTCCCGATAACCATTGACCCTCAATATTAGGATTCATGTCCTTACCATCATCATTACACCAACTTCCCCCCGGCCCTCGAATCACTAAAACTGTATCTTCGCTACTTTGGACTTGAAGTTGTAAATAATCAAAAAAAGTGGTTAAAATTACCGTATGATCGGGTTTTTGATCCACATAACCTTGACAAGTTCCGGTTTCGGTTTGTTCTCGTCCGGTGATATCCTTGGCTAAAGTTAGCCCTCCACTTAATCCGCGAATCAGCAGGGGGTTAGGGCTGAATTGAGGACTGAGGGTAATATTTTCAAACATGGGGGTCGATGCGCCGTTAAACGGTTGAGCTTCAACTGAACGAGACAGTAATAACCCAACCGTCACCATCACAACGCCCAATGCTAAGTTTTTGAGAGTGGCATTAGTCATTGTTAGAACTATTTTATTATGATTTTTTACCCAGGATTTCTTCTTTGAGGGTATTAAAATCTGCACTGATTTCTTTACGATTATCTGCTTTGAGGAGATAACGATAAATAAACCAAGCTGAATATCCTAAACCAACGGTTTCAAAAGTGGGTTTAATTAGAGGAATTTCATTAATAATTTCTACTAATCCCACTAAAATCTTGAAGGTGATCAAGAAGGCAACAATTAAACCGACCGTGGTTAAAGGACGTTTGTAATCTTTAAAGAAACTTCCTAAATTTTCGGGAAGTTCGGATAAAAATGCGATAATTTCTTCTTTCATAGGTTGTACAGATTGGTTAACAGAATCATAGGAGAAAGTTGTGGGAGAATCAATCACCACTTCAACTTTACTAGCACTGGTCGGTTCAGCATTGAATAAAATTTCCGTTGCTAAAGTATTAACCCATTTCGGTTGATCTTCAACTAAAGGTTCCGGTGTGGGTTCTTCGACGACAACGGCAGGTTTTTCCTCTACAAGAGGAGGTTCTTCTGCTATAGTTTGTTCCACAATCGGTTCCGGCGTGGGTTCTTCCTCAACTACGGGAGTTTCCACAATTGCCACAGGTTCGGGTTCGGGCGTTTCCTCAACTACGGGAGTTTCCACAATTGCCACAGGTTCGGGTTCGGGCGTTTCCTCAACTACGGGAGTTTCCACAATTGCCACAGGTTCGGGTTCCGGCGTTTTCACAACAGGTTCTTCCAGGATAATAGGTTCTTCTATGGGCAATTTCTCAGCTACTGGTTCTTCTACAACCAAAGGCGGTTCTGAAGATAGGGATGGGGAAGTATCAACTCCCGTTTTTTCCTCAGATTCTGATGTAGGAATTGGATCAACTGTAGACTTAGGTTTTTTAGATTGGGAAGAATTGCCTTTTGCATCGGATGATTTGCGAGATCTGGGAGAATTTGACATAATATCTGCCTCGTTAAATATTAATCCGGTAAAACAGTTTGAAAACGAATTAAATCAATCCCTTTTTGATGGAACAATAACCAAGATTCAATTAAATCAGGGCCGTGCATGGTTCCCATCAAAGCTGCTCTGAGCGATCGCATTACTAACCCTTTTTTGACGTTGGTTTCTTTCATCGCACTATTAATTATTGCTTTAGCAGCATCCGATGTTAAGGGTTGATCTCGTTGTTGGGTTATTTTATCCTGAATTGCCTGCACAATTGCGACCGCATTTTCCTGTTGCAATTGAGTGGTTGCTTCTTCGTCTAACTCAACGCTTTCGGTGAAAAATAATCGGCTCATTTCCACCGCATCTTTAAGAGTTGTTAAACTAGGGCCAATTAAAGCCGTAAGCTGTTCTAACCAAGCTCGATCCGTATTTGTATCAAATTGATAACCAGCTTCTTGCCAATAGGGAATTAATAACTGAGTTAATTCCGGTATCGGCATTTTATGAAGATATTGGCTATTAATCCAATTTAATTTATCCCAGTCAAATTTTGCCCCGGCTTTATTAACCCGGTCAAAACTAAAGTGTTTGGCTGCGGTTTCTAAGGTAAATAATTCTTCAGTAGCATCGGGAGGAGTCCAACCCAATAACGTCATATAATTGGTTAAGGCTTCTGGAATATATCCCATATTTCTAAAATCAGAAATCGAGGTCACACCATCCCGTTTGGATAATTTACGACCCTCAGCATTCAGAATTAAAGGAGTATGACCGAATTGGGGAATATTGGCATTTAATGCTTCATATAAAAGAATTTGTTTAGGCGTATTAGAAATATGATCTTCCCCTCGAATCACCTGGGTAATTTTCATATCAATATCATCAACAACCACCACAAAATTATACAGAGGTTGCCCAATTTCACCCCCACTAGAAGCCCGCGCAATCACCATATCGCCGCCCAAATCACCGCCCTTCCAAGTGACTTTTCCCCGGACTAAATCAGTCCAACTAATTTCTCGATTATCGTCTATTCTGAAGCGAATCACCGCTTGACGACCTTCGGCTTCAAAGGCGGCTTGCTGTTCGGGGGTAAGGTGACGATGGCGGTTATCATAGCGAGGGGCTTCATTTCTAGCCTTCTGCCCTTCTCGCATGGCATCTAGTTCTTCTGGGGTACAATAGCAACGATAGACTAAACCCTTCTCCATCAGCGTTTGAATGGCTTGACGATACAGGTCTAAACGCTCAGATTGATAAAATGGCCCTTCATCCCAGGTTAGACCTAACCAAGTTAACCCCGTGAGGATATTTTCCGTATATTCAGGGCGAGAGCGTTCTAAGTCGGTATCTTCAACCCGCAGGAGAAAAGTCCCCCCTTGATTGCGGGCAAATAACCAGTTAAATACAGCAGTTCTGGCAGTTCCTATATGTAAACTTCCGGTAGGACTTGGGGCAAGACGAACTCTAACAGTCATAACTTATATCAATTTTTAATTTAACATAGATCGTGAAAACGCACAGATATCGTCATCTTACCATTATTAAGTTCCCTCTCGGCAGGAATTTTTCTCTAAAGCAGGTTAATAGTCAAGGTTTTTCAAAGACTAAAAAATGTTGTTGGGGTAAAAAATCTTGAGTTTCTTTCCAGTTTAAACCCACGGCAGCCATTTCTTTTTTGACTTGTTTTTCTGACATTTTATGCAGTCCTTTAATTAAGATTAAAGGATTTTCTTGACGATATTCTAATAATACCACCCGTCCCCCTGGTTTTAAGGCTTTGACAATTCCTTGCATCATTTCTTGAGGATATTGAAATTCATGATAAGCATCAACCATTAGGGCTAAATCAAGGATTGATTCGGGTAAATTCGGGTGATCTACGGTTCCCAAAATTGGTTCAATATTTTCAATATTTTCTTGGGTTTTAACAAAATTTATTAGTGCCAACATTTCCGGTTGTACATCCACGGCTAAGACTTTTCCCTGGGGAACTAAAGGACTAATTCTAAAGGTAAAATATCCCGTTCCCGCCCCAATATCAGCGACAATATCGCTGGGTTTTAAATTTAAGGCTGCGATCGCTTGTTGGGGTTGTTCGGAGGTTTCTCGACGGGGACGTTCCAACCATCCGGCTCCCTCATGACCCATCACCTGAGCAATTTCTCTCCCAAGATAAAATTTTCCTATGCCGTCGGGACTGTGAAGGGTGCGGTATTCATAGACAGAATCAACCCTAGGTGGAGTTAAGGCGATACTGGGGTCGGGGTTGATACATCCGAGCAGAATCACGGCAATACTATAAAAAATGGGGAATAAATACCGACATAAAGATTTGATCATTGTTTACCGAAAAATTACAACTCTTGTTAAACTGGAAAAAACAGTACAAAATAAAAATCGGGTGCAATTATTTCATAGGAGAACTAGACCTTGCATCAAGAATATAACAAATTAGTGCGCGATCGCATCCCAGAACTGATTCAAAAATCAGGATCTCAGTATGATATTACAACGTTATCAGAAATCGAATATCGTCAAGCCTTAAAGGATAAACTGCTAGAAGAAGCCCAAGAAGTAGCTCAATCTTCACCTAATGAATTAGTACAAGAATTAGCGGATTTATTGGAAGTGATAGCAGCATTAATGGAAGCCCATGGAATTGAAGATGAACATATTTTGTTAGAACGGGATCATAAACGAGCCGAAAAGGGAGGATTTGAACATAAAATTAAATTACTCTGGACTGAATCTACTTAATTTTTACGCAGATTAATTATGGCTATTACAAGAATTAAGATTGCTAAAGATAAAGCAGAATTGGTGCGATCGCTCACAGAAATAGAAAGTAAAACCGGGCCATTTCAAACCTATGCTGATGTCATTGCTTTTGCGGCATTATTAGGAAAACGGCGCAAAAAACGGATTCCGATTGATGGGCTTTCTAAACGTGATCCTGGGCCGATTTCTATGGAAGTTTTTATTTCTCGGGGATATGATGCAATTATTAAATTAGTAGCGATTGCTGAAACCCAAAATATCAAACTTCTATCTCCGTTTCAACTAGAAGCGGAAGAAGAAAGAGCCTTAATTTTTGAAGAATATGCCAATGGGGGCTTAGAAATATTACGAGATGAATGTCGCGGGACGGTTGATTATTCAGATCAATTACTATTGATCTTAATGGCCGAACACGATCGCCCATCCCAAATAGAAGGCGAATTTGATTTAAGTCGTTTTCTGGGTTAAATTTTCCTGGGAATCCTAATATTGTATCCCAAAATAACCAGAGTTGCTTTTGGGGTACAACATTCCCATAATATCAAATACCAGTGAAAGAGAAGAAATAGAAATCTAGCGGTATTGGGAAAGTCTAAAAATATTAATTCAGGGGAAAATACCAATTTCTTGTAATTCCCCCGTTGACTATTACAACCTACGATTTCCCATTGCCATTAGCCGCCGCCAAAATCCGTTCCGTTAACTTTTCAGGAACTTCCTGTAAACGATCAAATTGCCAATTAAAATAACCTACTCCTAAAGTTAATGAACGCAATTCTACAATTAAATCCTGCATTTCCGCCTGGGGAATATAGGCAGAAATCTTATCCCATCCCTTCCAGTCCGACATCGGTTCAAAGCCTAAAATTTGCCCCCGTCGTCCAGTAATTAACTGAAACATTTGGGAAGTAAAATCACTCGGTGCACAAATTTCAACCGAAGTAATAGGTTCCAATAAAATTGGCTCACATTTCTCCATTCCCGACTGCATTGCTAACCGGGCAGCCTGTTTAAAAGCCTGTTCCGAACTATCAACTGCATGATAGGAACCATTAGTTAATGTCACCGCTATATCTACTACTGGAAACCCTAATGGCCCCTGGTTTAAATAGTCTCGAACTCCCGTTTCCACCCCCGGAATATATTGACGGGGAACCGAACCCCCAACAATAGTTTCCCCAAAATTAAACCCTTCCCCGCGAGGCTGAGGTTTAATATCTAAATACACATCCCCAAACTGTCCATGACCACCACTTTGATGTTTATAACGGCCGTGGGAATTAGTAGTTTTGCGAATCGTTTCTTTATAGGGAATACTCGGTAAATTAGTTACCATCGGTAAATTATATTTACGCCGTAACCGATCTAAACTTACTTGCAAATGAATTTGACCTTGACCCCATAAAATAATCTCGTGGGTATCACTATTTTGTTCCCAATTTAACGCCGGATCTTCATCTAACATTTTAGATAAAGCCGTACTAATTTTAACCTCATCTTTACGGTTTTCTGGAGTAATAGCCCAGCCATAAACCGCAGGAAGTAAAGCCGCTTTTGGTAAGGGATTTTTTAATTGATTTCCTTGAGTGGTTAAAGTATCTCCAGTTTGAATTCCTTCCATCCGTCCCAAAGCCACAATTTCCCCAGTTTTTGCTGTTTGTACGTTTTGGGTTTGTTGTCCGGTCATCCGATACATTCCCCCAGGTCGTACCCCATTTAATGTCATACCTTCGGTCAGTTCCCCCTGCCAAACCCGCACCAGGGAGAGCTTACCGCCTTGGGGGCTATAATAGGTTTTCAACACCTGGGCAATGGGCAACCCTTCCGAGGATTTTAGCCTCCGACGTTCTGCGGTAATATTCGGTTCTGGAGCTTCCCGAACTAAGGCATCCAACAGCACCCGCACCCCGTGATCTTGTTCAGCAACTCCTATTAATACCGGGACAATTAAATCCGCCCCCAATTCCATTTTTAAATCCTTAACAATTTCATCTTGAGGCGGTTCAATTTCTTCTAATAGTTCTTCTAATAAATGATCGTCAAAATTAGCTAACTCCTCTAACATTGCTTGACGGGCGATGTGTTCAGCCTCTTTTAAGGATTCTGGAAAGGGGACTGGATCAGACGGAGCACCGGAATGATAATGATAGGCTTGTTCGGTAATTAAATCAATAAAGCCGACCAATTGTTCCCCGTTACCAATGGGATATTGTTGGGGAATTACTGGACGGGTGGAAACTGATTTTAAGGCATTTAAGATTTCAGTAAAACTGTTAACGCAACGTTCTTCATCGGTACAAACCCGATCCATTTTATTAATAAAAACCAGATGGGGAATTTCCCAATCATCTAAGAATTTGAACAGAGGAGATAGGGTTAAAATCCGGCCGGGATCAGCTTCACAAACCACAATAGCTAATCCAGTACCGATTAAACCATTATAGGTTTCTTGGGCAAATTCTACAGAACCCGGACAGTCTAAAAAGGTAAAACGAATGCCACCATATTCGGTACTAGCGGCATTAACTTCTACACTCATATTTCGTTCTTTCGCTTCTGGAGAACTATCTCCAACCCGGTTAGTATCTTTTGCCGTTCCCTTGCGAGATGTGGCGGCCGTGACGGATAAAATACTCTCTAAAAGTGTGGTTTTTCCGCTTAAATAGGGGCCGACAATGGCAACATTACGGAAGTTTGTGACAGTTTCTGACATATTTTTTCTCCACGAATATAAATTATAAATTCTGGTTTCTCAATTCGCCTACTCTAATAATTTAAAGAGTTTTTACCACAATTTAACATCTGGTTAATCAAAAAAAACATTATGAATTTATTACAACTTTTGTAAATAAATATTAAGTTAATTGGGGTAAGGATTTAAAGAAGCCCGTTGTTGGGCTTTAGCCCTAATAAAGATTGGGCTTTAGCCCAACAACGGCCAAACAACGGCCAAACAAACTATTAAGCAGGTTCAGCTAATCGGGGTTCTAGTTTTCCTTCTCCATCTAATTGATAGAGATCATCACAACCCCCAATATGTTGATTATTAATAAAAATTTGGGGAACTGTGCGTCGTCCATTTGCCCTTTCTGCCATTTGATTTCGGGCGACATCATCCCCATCTATTTTATATTCTGTAAAATCAACCCCTTTCCACCACAATAACAGTTTAGCTCGAATACAAAAGGGGCAGGTTTGCCAAGTATAAATTTCTACGTTAGCTTGATTTCGTTCAGGATGGCGACCTAACAAATTATTAAGAGCATCTAACATGATAAAATTCCTAGAGATCAACAATAGTTTATTTTAACTTAAACCTATTTCTATTTTTCGGGTAGCGATCGCTTAAACCCTAATTAAAAATTATAATTACCCTAATTAAAAATTATAATTAAACCGTTTCAATTGAGCTTTAATTTTATTAATGAGCTTAAATTCTTTGAAAATTAATCCATAGTAATGCAAAGAAAATAAAATATTAATTACAAAGAAACCCAGGGTTAAAATAAATCTAAATACCGTAGAAAAATTGAATTCAGAAGTCATTGTAAAAACGGAAAAGATAATTGAGCAAAGCCCAAAACCCGCCGCAAAAGAACTAAGAATCAGTAAACGTACCTTAGCCATCATAAGTGAAACTTTATTAATAAGAATAAAATCCAGTCATATATAGCAATCCTATTTGAGTTGTGTTCAAAAGTCCTGGGCAAAAGGGAACCCTGGATCTGGGAACAGCCCCCCCAAACCCCCCGTGCACGGGGGGCTAGGGAGGGAGGGAACGCCGGATCTGGGATAATACTTCTGGCTGTTTCATGTCAGTATTAAAATGTTACAACCTATTTAGGATTACTATAGTTGATCCGTCACTAAGTATAAGTACCAGATAAAACTGATTATCACTATACAACTAAATTTCAAAGGATGACTGAAGGAATCGGAGTTTTTTCAAAATAGCAGTATTTCCCATTCCCCATTCCCTATTACCTATTACCTATTACCTATTACCCATTCCCCATTCCCCATTACCCATTCCCCATTACCTATTACCCATTCCCTATTACCCATTACCTATTACCCATTCCCCTATTTCCAGACAAGGGCTTTCCATCAACCTCTGGGAGTCAATGGTGACTGTAACACTCCGTTACCTTTGACCCCTGACAAAAAGCCCAAACCCTATAATATCTGGCAATTCCAGCTTATATTTTCTCCAACTCCTTTTTCAGCTTGTCTAACTCATCATCCACGGGAGCATTACTGGCTGCCGTTGTTTGCCCGGGGGGTAGGGACTGGGGAGCGGGGCTACCGGAAATCTCAGCTTTCAGGGCGGCTAATTCGTCATCCACATCACTTCCGGCTTCCAAAACTGCAAATTTGCTTTCAAAATCTGAACCCGCCAGTTGTCCAGCCGCTTCGGAACGTGATTCTAACTGCAACACTTTTTCCTCCATGCGTTCAAAAGCTGCGGTCGCTCCACTGGGATTAATACCCCCCAATAAACCTTGTAACTGTTCGTTGGCTTTAGCTGCTTGCGCCCGGGCTTTGAGCATATTCTTCTTGGTTTTAGCTTCGGAGATTTTGCTCTCCAACTGAATTAAATTGCGTTTGAGAGCATCCACCTGACCCAAGGTTTGATCCAAAGTCAATTTCATTGTATTAGCCGTTTCCGTGTAGCCTTTTTTGCGCTGTAAGGCTTCTCTGGCTAACCCTTCTTCCCCTTTGTGCAGGGCTAACTTAGCGCGAGACTCCCATTGGTTGGCTTCGGACTGAGCTCGATTATACTGTTGTTCACTGCGTTTTTGATTGGCGATCGCTTGAGCAACGGCCTGACGCAACTGCACCAGATCCTCCTGCATATCAATGATCGCCTGTTCCAGAATCTTCTCTGGATCTTCGGCTTTGTTAACCAGATCATTCAAATTGGCTCTGACAAGACGGCTAATGCGATCAAATAATCCCATGACGCTGTTCTTCCTTTGACGGTGTACGGTTTTTGATTACCTCTATCTACAGTTTAACCAAATCGGAGCAAGAAGTCCCACCTCCTACTCGATAGGGAGTTGATTATAATTCAGATATATAGCCATGAGGGAACAGTCAAAAGCAATTCAACAGATGATCGAGGCGATTAAAAATATTACTCAGAAAATTAATTTAATTCGGAGTTCAAATGTTGAAGCCTCCATTGACTTAGCGATTCCTCATCCTTGAGATTGATGCCCATTCAACCCATGACAACCCTGCGATATCAATACTAATTATTCTCTGGAAGAATGGATAGCCAAAGCTGATAAACTGATGTATGAACATAAACATACTAAATACATCAGCAACTTGCATTGATTGGTTAACCCCTTTTCCCCCGAGGTTTTTATGATCCACTCAACTCACTGGCGTTCCCTCTATTCTTCTGTACAATCTGTTCCTGAAATCTGGCCAATTTTGGATCAAAATGTTGGTCAAATTATTGCTTTAGATGACCCCCACGGGAAACCGGAATTCCGTCTGAGCTATTCCCAACTATGGGAAAAAATTCAAGAATTTGCCACGGGGTTACAAAACTTAGGCATAGAATCCACCACCAATAGTCTACCACCACGGATTGCTCTGTTTTCCGATGATAGCCCCCGTTGGATCATTGCGGATCAAGGGATCTTAACCGCCGGAGCCGCCGATGTGGTACGCGGGGCGACGGCTGACCCCTTAGAATTAGCTTATATTCTTAAAGATAGTGGGAGTACCGCCCTAGTTGTCGAAAACTTTTCCCTATTAAAAAAATTGCGATCGCAAATTGAAGATTTACCGATTCAATTTGTAATTTTATTATCGGATGAAACACCAAATTCCAGAGATTTACCGACTATTCCGGTATTGAATTTTAATCAATTAATTGAAACTGGAAAAAAAACAAGTCTCAAACCTTCTAAATCTCACCAAAACACCTTAGCTACCCTGCTCTATACTTCGGGAACAACCGGACAACCGAAAGGAGTAATGTTAACCCATAAAAACCTATTACATCAAATTAATGCCATTCCCGATGTGATTCAACCCGAACCCGGAGAAATATTTCTGAGTATTCTTCCCACTTGGCATACCTTCGGACGCACCGGACAATATTTTTGTTTATCCCAAGGGTGTACGGTTGTTTATACCAATATTCGCTATTTTAAACAGGATTTAAAGCAATTTAAACCCCATTATATGATTAGTGTGCCTCGAATTTGGGAAGCTATTCATGAAAGCGCCCAAAAACAATTTCGAGAACAGTCAGAACAGAAACAAAAAATTGTTGATCTCTGCTTTTCCTTGAGTGAAAAATACATTTTTGCCCGTCGCATTGCCCAGGGATTAACTTTAGATTTAAAGCCCGCTTCTGGTTCCGAAAAACTTCTGGCTCAGTTAAAAACTTGGGTATACATTCCCTTTCAAATTATCGGCGATCGCTTAGTCTATCAAAAAGTGCGAGAAGCCACCGGAGGACAACTCAAATTTGCCATTAGTGGGGGTGGTTCCTTAGCTATGTATCTGGAAAATTTCTATGAAATCGTCGGAATTAACTTATTAGTCGGATATGGCTTAACTGAAACCGCCCCGGTATTAAGTGCCCGTCGAGAATGGCATAATTTACGCGGATCATCGGGAAAACCCATCCCAGAAACCGAAATCTGCATCGTTGACCCCGAAACCCGCCAAATTCTGCCCTCTGGTCAAACCGGGTTAATTTTAGCCAGGGGGCCCCAGGTGATGACCGGGTATTTTGAAAATCCCCAAGCAACGGCCAAAGCTATTGATCCAGAGGGTTGGTTTGATACCGGAGATTTAGGTTGGTTATCCCCGCAAAATGACTTGGTATTAACTGGTCGTGCTAAAGATACTATTGTTTTAACCAATGGCGAAAATATCGAACCCCAAGCCATAGAAGATGCCTGTTTACGCAGTCCCTATATTGATCAAATCATGTTAGTCGGTCAGGATCAAAAAAATTTAGGAGCATTAATTGTTCCGAATTTAGATACTTTAAAACAGTGGGCAATTCGACAAAATCTGACCCTGAAACTACCTGAAGAAACCGTCACCCAAACTCAGGAAATCACCCTAGAGAGTCCCATCATTCAAAACCTATTCAGGGAAGAACTCAACCGAGAAGTTAAAAACCGTCCGAGTTATCGAATTGATGATCGAATTGGCCAATTTCAGTTATTGGCAGAACCCTTTTCCATAGAAAACGGAATGTTAACCCAAACATTGAAGGTCAAACGCCCCGTTGTAATGGAACATTACCGCGATATGATTAACAAAATGTATGAAACCGTCACCCGCTAAGGATTGAGTGTCTCTGCCTCCTATGCCAAGTTGAATCGAAATAGGTAACTCACGGTGATTACCTTCCTAAACCTCTTTGTGATTGTGTAAGGGTGACGTTTGTGTTACCCCTACGTCGCGCGGGTGACGGCGGACGAATAACGGACACAGCATAACCACTTATGGATAATCTCAAACAATTACTGTTGAAACGACCGATTAATGTGAAAGCGGTGGTTACAAACCGTTGGAAAGACGAAGCCCAACAGCAACTTCAAGTCCAAATCAATCAAATTGATAGTCAGTTGCAACAGTTAGAAATCCAAGGACAACGCATGGTGGCGGAAATTAAACGCCAAAGCCTGCAACCTCTTGGCCCGGATGCGATGCAAAAAATAGACAGTATCCAAGTTGAGGTGAATGAACGGAAAAGTCAACTCTTAGAGCAGAAAAATCAAAACTTGCAACAACTCCAACAGGTGCAAACCCTAGAACTAGAACAGGAAGTTGTTCAAGGACAAATTGAAAGTATTTTTACTGTGGTAGAAGGCGACAATTTGGTTACCAAAATGCAAGTAGAAATTCTTCTACGAGATGGTTTAATCGAAGAAATTCGCGGCGATATTTAAAGGGTTTCGGTTAACGGTCTTGTTTGGCGTTAACCGTTAACAGTCAACCCCTATTGATAACATTTGAACTCTATTTCTTTTAACGCTTATGGCCATTCATGAAGTTTTTATGCCCGCCCTGAGTTCCACCATGACCGAGGGTAAAATCGTTTCTTGGCAAAAATCCCCCGGTGATAAAATTGAAAAGGGCGAAACGGTCTTGATCGTTGAGTCGGATAAGGCGGATATGGATGTGGAATCCTTCTATGAAGGGTATCTGGCCACGATTATTACTCCGGCCGGAGAAGCTGCCCCCGTGGGTAATACCATTGCCTTAATCGCGGAAACTCAAGGGGAAATTGAACAGGCGAAACAAAAAGCCGCCTCTGCTACCCCGGCTACCCCCGCCGCCGTAGCCCAACCCGTTGCAGCTAGTCCGGTGGCGACGGCCGTTGTCGCAACCCCGACCCCCCCTAAAAATCGCCGAATTATTGCTTCTCCTCGCGCCCGCAAATTGGCCAAGGAACTCAATTTAGATTTAGCAACCTTAACCGGAAGTGGGCCAAATGGTCGGATCATTGCGGAAGACGTGGAAACAGCATCGGGACGTCCGGCTGCGGTTCAGACTCCCTCCCAAATCCCGGCTCCGGCTGTTAGTAAGCCCATGACAGCCCCAACTCCAGCAACTGTTCCCCTGGGTCAAGTTGCCCCGATGAATACCCTCCAAAACGCCGTGGTCAGAAATATGACCGCGAGTTTATCGGTGCCGGTATTCCGGGTGGGATATACGATTACAACGGATGGGTTGGATCAGCTTTATAAACAACTGAAATCTAAGGGTGTCACCATGACGGCACTCTTAGCAAAAGCGGTGGCGATGACGTTACAAAAACATCCGATTTTGAATGCCAGTTATGTAGAAAATGGGATTCAATATCGGGCGGGAATTAATATTGCGATCGCCGTGGCTATGCCCGATGGTGGTTTAATTACTCCGGTATTAAAAAATGCCGATCAAATTGATCTTTATTCCCTGTCTCGGACTTGGAAAGATTTAGTTGAAAGGTCTAGGGCGAAACAGTTACAACCCGATGAATATAGCAGTGGAACCTTTACTCTCTCCAATTTAGGAATGTTTGGAGTCGATAAGTTTGATGCGATTTTACCTCCGGGTCAAGGTTCAATTTTAGCCATCGGTGCGTCCCGTCCCCAATTAGTGGTTTCTGCCGATGGTTCTATGGCGGTTAAACGCCAAATGCAAGTGAATATTACTTGTGATCACCGGATTATTTATGGGGCGGATGCGGCGACATTCCTACAAAGTTTGGCTAAATTGATTGAAACTAATGTTCAGTCGTTGACTATGTAAATTCGTTGTTGGGCTTTAGCCCAACAACAGCCCAACAACAAAACTTAATCATTGGTAAATTATGAAAGCAGTTCTCATGACAGAAGTTGGGGAACCAAATGTTTTACAACTTCAAGAAATACCCGATCCTCAAATTAAATCTGATACTGAGATTTTAGTCCGTTTAAAGGCGGCGGGAATTAATCCGGTTGATACCAAATTACGCAGTCGGGGTACTTTTTATCCCGATCAAATGCCCGCTATTTTGGGTTGTGATGGGGCGGGAATTGTAGAAGCCATCGGTTCAGAAGTTAAAAAATTTCAAGTCGGAGATGCGGTTTATTTTTGCAATGGGGGTTTGGGTGCAGAAGCGGGCAATTATGCGGAATTAGTTATTATTGATGAAAAATTTGCCAGCTTGAAACCCCAAAGTTTGAGTTTTGTGGAGGCGGCGGCGGCTCCTTTAGTTTTAATTACCGCTTGGGAAGCATTGTATGATCGGGGACGATTACAACCGGGACAAAAGGTGTTAATTCATGGCGGTGCGGGTGGGGTGGGTTATATGGCGATTCAGTTAGCCCTATTACAAGGAGCAGAAGTTGCCACAACCGTTAGTTCCGCCGATACTGCGACTTTGGTGCAGGAGTTGGGGGCAGATTTAGTGATTAATTATAAAGAAACTAATTTTGTCGATCAAATATTAGAATGGACGGGGGGAGAAGGAGTTGATTTAGCTTTTGATACTATTGGCGATGGGGTTTTTTATCAAACAGTTTTTGCGGTTAAAAATTATGGGGATTTGGTAACTATTTTAGAACCCGATCTAAAATTAGGAAATTTGAAAGAAGCTCGGTTACGGAATTTAAGAATTAGTTTGGAGTTGATGTTAACGCCGATGTTACAAGATCGGGTTCATGATCAATTGGATCAAACTAAAATTCTGCAACAATGCGCTCGGTTAATTGATGAAGGGAAATTAAAAATATTAGTCAATAAAACTTTTCCCTTAGCATCAGCATCGGAAGCTCACAAAGTATTAGAAGCAGGCGGAATGAAAGGTAAATTGGTGTTAACAATAGAATAATTGAGATAAACAGTAGAGACTAATGGATAGAAACCCGATTTAACCAAGCATCTACTCAATCGTGGAGTCGGATTATTCTTTTTTATTCTGAGGATGAATCTGATGCCCTGAAGCGGTTTTTTGATTTATTTGAGGAATTTTTGAAGAGTGAACAGTTGCCAAAAGATGATGCAACAAATCATGGCGAAATGTCAGAGGAGTTGAGTGTTGTAGCAGTAAATAGTTGAGTCCGATATCAAGAGGGATGCGAAAGTGCGATCGCGCTTTGAAATTGGGGGATGGGAGAGGCGCGATCGCCTATTTAGAGTTTGCTGAAAAAAGATGAAAAGCCGAGAGAGTCGGGAGGAGGAGAGGGCAGAAAGGGATAATGGTGCAAGGAATTAGTGTATATAGCAAGAGGCAATAGGGAATAGGCAATCTCGCTATAGGTAAATACTTACTGTAAGCAGCTTTTAGCTTTCAAGAATGTCCTAATAGATGTGGCGACTGCTATACTTTTTCAGCAAGCCCTATTTCTACACCTAACCATATTTAACCACTAAAGCTCTAGTAAAAACTGGGGCTTTTTTTTAGTGAGATCGGAATCAATTAATTTCCCTAGCGAGTAGGGAAATTAAGTTTATCTGAGTTTTAAAAGGGTCTTTAGAGTTTTTCAAAAGTTAAAAAGTTAGAGATTTTGTCGCTACGGAAGTCTCTAATTTTTTCCTATTTGCGGAGTCGAGTGGAGTCGAAGCCTTTTCGATTTCCGCATTAATAAAAGACTTCGACCAATTTTGTCTTAACTACCTATTTCTAGGTAATGACAAAGGAATTTGCCGTAACCCTTCGGCCGGGGAATTGCCTTTACTGCTATGGAGACCTTGTTTCTATGCGGTAGAGCGGCCTCCCAAAGTTATATTACTCGAAATCTACTCTTTTTGTCAACAGTTACCTCTCATATTAATAGAAAACTTCCACTAATTTTGTCTTAGCGTTTCCAATCAATTAATTTCCGTAGCGAGTAGGGAGTATTGCAAAACATTTACGATAGATAAAAAAACATTTTCTGTTTCCAATCAATTAATTTCCCTAGCGAGTAGGGAGAGGGAACTGCTATGTTTTTACCTCCTATGCGGTCATTACTTTTAAGTTTCCAATCAATTAATTTCCCTAGCGAGTAGGGAGTGGTGGACAGCGAAAACAATGGGGTAAAAGACATCCCGTTGAAGTTTCCAATCAATTAATTTCCCTAGCGAGTAGGGAGATCGCACTTAATTAAAAATGCGATCGCTCTTTTTATTTATGTTTCCAATCAATTAATTTCCCTAGCGAGTAGGGAGGTAGATTTAAGAGTGCATTGCTGGCGTTTGCGCTGATGGTTTCCAATCAATTAATTTCCCTAGCGAGTAGGGAGTGAACGTTGGAATCGTCGGGAGAAAGAAGAGTTACGTTCGTTTCCAATCAATTAATTTCCCTAGCGAGTAGGGAGGGTATGGCAAATGGAATGGTCAAAGTTTGATTCAAGCCATTAAAGTTTCCAATCAATTAATTTCCCTAGCGAGTAGGGAGAGATGGATTCTCATTCTTAGTAATGGGTTTCACTGGTAAGGTTTCCAATCAATTAATTTCCCTAGCGAGTAGGGAGAAAACATCTGTTCCTTAGAGAGATAACTCTCTTTTCTTAGTTTCCAATCAATTAATTTCCCTAGCGAGTAGGGAGAATAAACTAGAAAGGTTTATACCTCTTAGTACAAATGTAGTTTCCAATCAATTAATTTCCCTAGCGAGTAGGGAGCTGTGCCCAGTAGTGTTCATCCTCACCCTCAAAGACCTTAGGTTTCCAATCAATTAATTTCCCTAGCGAGTAGGGAGAAGCTCACGATCCGGCTGTTGATGTTCTCTCTAAAGTTTCCAATCAATTAATTTCCCTAGCGAGTAGGGAGAGAAAGAAAACTTGAGTGCTTCTCCTAAAGGAAGTATGTGTTTCCAATCAATTAATTTCCCTAGCGAGTAGGGAGTTGAACAATTAAAAATAGAAATTGAAGAGTTCACTCTCTGGTTTCCAATCAATTAATTTCCCTAGCGAGTAGGGAGCTGGAGTAAAGAATTGGAAGAAAGGGGTTACACTTCAGATGGTTTCCAATCAATTAATTTCCCTAGCGAGTAGGGAGAACGTTTAACATGCAGCTCTCATCAAGTCTGAATGTCTTTTCAGGTTTCCAATCAATTAATTTCCCTAGCGAGTAGGGAGTAGTAACCACATGTATTTGCGGTGTCTTGAATGTGGTGGTGACTGTGTTTCCAATCAATTAATTTCCCTAGCGAGTAGGGAGGATGTAATTGTTCTTTCTGAAGTAGAACAATTACATCTGGGTTTCCAATCAATTAATTTCCCTAGCGAGTAGGGAGACCAAGTTCTTAAACCGTGCCCAGCAAGGTGGTTCTTGGAGTTTCCAATCAATTAATTTCCCTAGCGAGTAGGGAGATAAACACTTCAGGTTTCTTCTCTACCTGCACAGTCATGTTTCCAATCAATTAATTTCCCTAGCGAGTAGGGAGGAGAAAAAGATTATGATTACCTTAACTCGCTACGAAATCGTTTCCAATCAATTAATTTCC
Organism: Planktothrix agardhii; assembly: GCF_904830935.1. Taxonomy (NCBI): domain Bacteria; kingdom Bacillati; phylum Cyanobacteriota; class Cyanophyceae; order Oscillatoriales; family Microcoleaceae; genus Planktothrix; species Planktothrix agardhii. The sequence goes on along the minus strand of NZ_LR882952.1, from coordinate 3,917,828 downwards.
CTAGCGAGTAGGGAGATCTGAATTAACTATTGATGTTGAAAACTTGATTGACTTTGAGTTTCCAATCAATTAATTTCCCTAGCGAGTAGGGAGCCACCCAAGAAATTACCGAATTTGAAGGAGAACTACACTGTTTCCAATCAATTAATTTCCCTAGCGAGTAGGGAGAAGGAGGAGAAAGAGGGAAGAACCAAGGTAGAATTACGCCAGAGTTTCCAATCAATTAATTTCCCTAGCGAGTAGGGAGTCACCTTCCCGTAATTGGGAACTATGTGAAGATACTATGTGTTTCCAATCAATTAATTTCCCTAGCGAGTAGGGAGCACAAGGTCAACAATTAGCTAATGTATTAATTGAAAGTTTCCAATCAATTAATTTCCCTAGCGAGTAGGGAGTCTCCATGAAATTACATGAAGAAGAAAATGACTGATTTAAATACTCTATTGGTTTCCAATCAATTAATTTCCCTAGCGAGTAGGGAGTTCAGACTCTCTTTCTAATATCTCTTTATCTTTTAGTTTCCAATCAATTAATTTCCCTAGCGAGTAGGGAGATTAAGAGAAAGGGAAACCTATTATGTCTACTGAAATGTTTCCAATCAATTAATTTCCCTAGCGAGTAGGGAGATTTAGAAGATAATTGGTTTTCAATTGAAGATATTGTTTCCAATCAATTAATTTCCCTAGCGAGTAGGGAGTCGTTGAGGATTCTGAAATCCTTCGACTCATTGAGTTTCCAATCAATTAATTTCCCTAGCGAGTAGGGAGTTAGAAGGTTCTGGAGTTTATTGGATGACTCCTGAAGAAGCGGGAGGTTTCCAATCAATTAATTTCCCTAGCGAGTAGGGAGACCGGGATTTTAATTCCGATGTTAGTGGCTCTCTTCATATGGAAATGTTTCCAATCAATTAATTTCCCTAGCGAGTAGGGAGTTCCTAAATCTTAACCCAAATAAAATAGGATTATTTACTTTGTTTCCAATCAATTAATTTCCCTAGCGAGTAGGGAGTGTGAATGACTTCCTTACACACTTAGAGTTAAGTCTGGTTTCCAATCAATTAATTTCCCTAGCGAGTAGGGAGAAGTTGTTGATGAAGGGTATGAAATCATTTGACCCTATGAGTTTCCAATCAATTAATTTCCCTAGCGAGTAGGGAGCTCTTAGAGGGTTTAGCTGAAGCATCCAGCTGGAAGAGGGATGTGGTTTCCAATCAATTAATTTCCCTAGCGAGTAGGGAGTACGCTTATATTAGTTCTGAAGGTAGACCATTACCTATACATCGTTTCCAATCAATTAATTTCCCTAGCGAGTAGGGAGCGGATATAAGTATTAATTAATTAATTATATAGATATAGAGAGTTTCCAATCAATTAATTTCCCTAGCGAGTAGGGAGTGGCTACTTCTAAATTTTTAGTTTCTAGTTCCAACTTGAGTGTTTCCAATCAATTAATTTCCCTAGCGAGTAGGGAGTTGAAGAGTAGGGGGCTCCTACTTTATCTACATTAAACTTGAAGTTTCCAATCAATTAATTTCCCTAGCGAGTAGGGAGTAGAAGCATCCTCCACTTGAATACCACTTACTGATTCGTTTCCAATCAATTAATTTCCCTAGCGAGTAGGGAGAAGGGACATTAAGATTAAAGATAGATGTTAATGATTGTGTTAAGTTTCCAATCAATTAATTTCCCTAGCGAGTAGGGAGTAAATTTTTATTATGGTCTCATAGAGTAGAAACCATTGTGTTTCCAATCAATTAATTTCCCTAGCGAGTAGGGAGAAGAAAACCTCATTTGCTTTTTCATCTAAACCTAGTTTCCAATCAATTAATTTCCCTAGCGAGTAGGGAGCCTTCACACAGGTTCAAACATATAATTAAGCATATACCTGAAGTTTCCAATCAATTAATTTCCCTAGCGAGTAGGGAGTATACGGAGACAAACTTATGTATTTAACACTTGCTGAATATGAAGGTTTCCAATCAATTAATTTCCCTAGCGAGTAGGGAGAAGATATCACTAAGTATCACGCCTATAAAGACAGTAATACTTAGTTTCCAATCAATTAATTTCCCTAGCGAGTAGGGAGTATCATACAACAGAATGTGTCCTTCATCGTTGGTTTGGGTAGTTTCCAATCAATTAATTTCCCTAGCGAGTAGGGAGATTAATTAAAGAAATCCTTTCTGATAACTTATTCATTACGTTTCCAATCAATTAATTTCCCTAGCGAGTAGGGAGTACCTATAAAAAAACCTTTTGTTATTACACAGGATATCTGTAAGTTTCCAATCAATTAATTTCCCTAGCGAGTAGGGAGGTAACTCCTCTAAGGTATCTACATGGGTTCAAGTATTGTTTCCAATCAATTAATTTCCCTAGCGAGTAGGGAGTCTATCAAAAACCTTGCGTCCTCCAACTCTCTGAGGTTTCCAATCAATTAATTTCCCTAGCGAGTAGGGAGATGAAATGTGATGAAAAAGAAGATGGCAGTATCCTGTTTCCAATCAATTAATTTCCCTAGCGAGTAGGGAGTGGAAACAGCACTTAGTAGTGACACAGTGGCTAAGGTCTTTGTTTCCAATCAATTAATTTCCCTAGCGAGTAGGGAGTATATAATTATCCTAATCTCAATGGATTAAGGTAGTTATAGTTTCCAATCAATTAATTTCCCTAGCGAGTAGGGAGTATCAGAATTCAAGATCCTAGAATCAAGGAAAATATTGGTTTCCAATCAATTAATTTCCCTAGCGAGTAGGGAGAAAGAAACAGCTATTTGCATGGAGATGCCTGGTTTCCAATCAATTAATTTCCCTAGCGAGTAGGGAGTTAATGGAGAAAGACTCATGAATATTTGTACAACTACTTCCAGTTTCCAATCAATTAATTTCCCTAGCGAGTAGGGAGTTTATTAAGGGTTATTTCCTTTATATGACATGGGTTAATAAGTTTCCAATCAATTAATTTCCCTAGCGAGTAGGGAGGACATGTAACTTTTGTAGTAAGTTCATTTAATCCTTTAGTATTGTTTCCAATCAATTAATTTCCCTAGCGAGTAGGGAGTTAATAGATAATATTGTTAATAAGAAGGAAGAAAATGAGTGTTTCCAATCAATTAATTTCCCTAGCGAGTAGGGAGTTCTAATTGCAAAGAGGATTGACACTATTCAGTCCTCTTTTAGGTTTCCAATCAATTAATTTCCCTAGCGAGTAGGGAGAGAACAGGAATATTATGATTACGACTGTGATTATGATTGTTTCCAATCAATTAATTTCCCTAGCGAGTAGGGAGTGTAAATAAATTGAGAGAAAGATTATGAACCTCTACAGTTTCCAATCAATTAATTTCCCTAGCGAGTAGGGAGGGTAGAAACCGGAGTGAGTTAGAAACTAATATTACCAAGCAGGTTTCCAATCAATTAATTTCCCTAGCGAGTAGGGAGTGTTAAATAGTATCCCAGTGACTCTACATGGTTCTGAAAGTGTTTCCAATCAATTAATTTCCCTAGCGAGTAGGGAGTGGGTACTACATCCAAGCCTTGAATAAAGCTAAACATGTAGGAGGTTTCCAATCAATTAATTTCCCTAGCGAGTAGGGAGCCGACCTCCAGTATCTTCAGGAAGATTTGGAGGGTCGTCTTCCTGTTTCCAATCAATTAATTTCCCTAGCGAGTAGGGAGTCCTAAGTCCAAAGTCTCTAGCAAAGTGGCAACTAGCCACGTTTCCAATCAATTAATTTCCCTAGCGAGTAGGGAGTACACAAACCCTGAAATAGACATTGATGGTTATGAAGTTTCCAATCAATTAATTTCCCTAGCGAGTAGGGAGATGTAACACTTGCTACTGATATCCTTGATAGAGCAGTTTCCAATCAATTAATTTCCCTAGCGAGTAGGGAGTGAAGGAATTTTCGTTAACAAATCTCACATTCCTTGTTTCCAATCAATTAATTTCCCTAGCGAGTAGGGAGACCCTTATGGGTCGGAGCTTTAGTCGTCGGGACAACACTTTTGTTTCCAATCAATTAATTTCCCTAGCGAGTAGGGAGATTATCTAACATTGTTTTAAGTAGGCCTTTTAGCCTACATTGTTTCCAATCAATTAATTTCCCTAGCGAGTAGGGAGGCTGATGTAAAAGATATCCCAGATATCTTGTCTGATGTTGGTTTCCAATCAATTAATTTCCCTAGCGAGTAGGGAGGCAAGTTGCCTAATGGACAGGTTGACCCAGCATGTTTCCAATCAATTAATTTCCCTAGCGAGTAGGGAGATTAGGGAGTAAAGGGATGTTTTAAATACATCCTTAATGCGTTTCCAATCAATTAATTTCCCTAGCGAGTAGGGAGCGGGTTTAAAGGTTTGAATGGTACTCTCTCCTCCCTGAGTTTCCAATCAATTAATTTCCCTAGCGAGTAGGGAGTACACAAAACGAAACTGGGGCTCGAAATTGAAAAGTTTCCAATCAATTAATTTCCCTAGCGAGTAGGGAGTTTGGGATGATAGCATACATCCTCAAAGAAATGACAAAGGGGTTTCCAATCAATTAATTTCCCTAGCGAGTAGGGAGTCGCCATACATATCCATGACATTCATTCCGTCAGGGGCATCGTCGTTTCCAATCAATTAATTTCCCTAGCGAGTAGGGAGAGGTAAAGGTTCAGAAGACACACCAAGCTTATCGAGGTACTAAATTAGGTTTCCAATCAATTAATTTCCCTAGCGAGTAGGGAGTCCTCCCATTTTAAACCCAGACGCCATCGGTTGTCCAGATAAGGTTTGCGAGACTGATAAAAACAGTTGGCTGAAACAACATTTTACTCCTGAATCAAAATCTCAGAACCCTTACAGGAAGGGTAGGCGAGGCTATAAACAGCAGAATCGATATCATAGGCATTCAAGCTTCAGCTTCGCAAAAAACATCAAATAATTATTGAACTCGGATACTCAGTAATCTCTGGCCCCTGACCCCAAATTTCTACACTTCCCCAAGTATGGCGAGAAAGCGGATAAAATCTCAGGTTATCCTCAGCCAAATTTACTTGTTTCTTTAAGCGTTTCTGTAACTCAATGTATTTCGATTGAGCCAAAACACACTCAAACACCGAATATTGAACCCGCTTCCCATATCCCTCCAATAAATTCGCCACTTTACGGCGACGTTTATCACAGGGAATATCATAAGCGACAATGTAAAATAACATCAGCGAATTTCATAAGGTTTATATCCTTCAATTGGGTTGTAAACAAACTGCTTAAAAGCCTTGACTTGTTGAGTCAGAGTATCCCATCGGGGCTGATTTTCTCCGGTGGCAGTGGTTAACTTTTCTTCCATCCTTTGTAGAAACGCTTTCAAGTATTTAATTCTACCGGAATCATTCAGAAAACAACCTCCATCATGGTAAGTAAAATCTGTATTTGCATCAATCATATTACGATTAATTAAATACATCACCAAAGAATCTACAATCGGCGCTCTAAACTCCTCAATTAAATCAGAAGCTAAGGCAGCATGACGTTCTGTTCCTTGGTGTAAACAACCAAAATAGGGGTCAAGTCCCTGAAGTTCAATTAAACTCAAAAGATGATTCCAGAGAACTTGATAGCCAAAACTCAATAAAGCATTCACCGGATTTCCTGGGGGACGACGCGATCGCACTGTAAAGACAAACTTAGGATTAGTTAAACATTCTCCCAAAGCTGAAAAATATTGAGCCGCCGCTGCACCTTCGAGTCCCATTAATCGCTCCCAACTTTCTGCTTGTATCACCTTTTCCATGAGATGATTTAAACTTTGAATCGCAAAAGTAATCACATCAGAAGATTGACGACGGGCTTGGCGCTGGAGAATGACTCGACTATTTTTTAGTTTAGCTTGAACAAGGCGACGAGCAATAATTAAACGGTCTACTCTGGTCAATTGTTGTTGATAACGGGATAGGTGTCTGTAGCCACGTTCAACGGGTAAAACTCTACCATAACAATATCCCATACGAGATAGATAAGCAATCGGAACATTACGAATTAAACAGGCTCGAATTGCTTGGGTAGTGACTTGAGATTTACCAAAAATTAACACTTGTTCAAGTAGGGGAATTTGAGCTTCTGCTAAGACTTCTTTTCCCTTTTTGATTAACAAACTTTCAGCTTCTAAAGTTAGATAACATCCCTGTTGAGAAACATAAAGTGTTAACATAACCTAGCGTTCAATTTCATTAGATGAACGAGAATCTAATTGAGAAGAATATGGTGTATTCTGATGTAAAGGAATTTCCCCCATAGAACGAGCAGGTTGCAGAAAACGAATTACTCCGTCGGCAAAAGTAGCGGTAAAGAAACTAGCAACGGTGACTAAAAAGGTATTACTGATTACTGCCATTAATCCCAAAGGGGCAATTAATAAAATAATCAAGGTGATCGCTCCGTTCACAATGGCAATAGCAAAATTCCGAACCACAATGGCACGAGTATAACTATACATGGTACAATCCTTAATGGTTTTTAATGTTCTAATAGATTCAACAAACTTCAAAGCAGGAATTACGGAAAAATTTGTTAAAATCTAAAATTCTGGAAATGTATAATTTAAACCAAATCACATCAGCAAAAATACGAATTAATTACATTTTAGGGTTCATATTGTTTGATTTTGCTGATAAGATAATTATGAACTCTCATAAATAGAGTAGCTCCTTCTAAGGATGTAAAAGATTGGTTAGTCAAAGTATTTAAACAAGTTAAAACCCGCTTTTTCCAACTGCTTTCACAATCCTGCTGTCGGTCAACCTTCCAGGCTAGAAAAAGTTCATATTCTGTTAATCCACCCAAGCGATGAGATAGCTGATTTCTCATTGTTCTTGCTGAAGACCAGAAAGCTATAAAATCTTGGCTCTTTGATGTACTTGGGATAGCAACTTTGATAAGATCTTCTGAAAACCTGCCCTTTAATTGTTCTGAATTTGAAGATTGAAAATATCCCTGTCGGCGTATTTGAGGATATTGTTCAAGGATTGAGGAGGAAATTGTTAGATATTCACCCCCTCGATTTTGAACGAAATTTGGAAAAGTCTGAATAGCCCATAAATAAATTGTACCTTCAATTGCTCGATAACTATGTAACATTACTTCAGCAGTATTTTGTTGTTTAAATCTCACCACACCTAACATTGCTTGTTCATATCCCATCCACCACCAGTAGTTTCCTTGATTTTGTTGAGGAGGATTTAAAATACTTTCAGAACATCTGAAAAAATCTTTAAAATTACCTTGATTCCATTGAATGCCCGCTTTAACTAAATTGCGGAGACAACCAAAATTTTCAGGATCTTGTTCAAAATAAGGCTCTAATAAATCAGACACTTCATCATAGTCAAATCGTTCCAATAACTTTAAACATTGTTGTTGAGTTCTATCCCAAAGATAATTTGTTCCTAAAAACGGGCCAGTATAATCAGAAGGAACTCCTTGATAGTTCTTGACAGGATTGGCTTTAAACTCATAAAATTGAATGCGATCGCCATATAAACTCAGACCAGAAACCCTCGCCGCTTCCGAGGCTTGACCCACTCCGCCCTTTAAACACACCCAAACCAACTGATTTTTCACCCGGATTTGATTTCGCCAAACCCGTGACCACCAGCGAAACATTTCTTCAAAATTAGAAGGGTTAGTTCCATCTTCTCCTAATGGAATAATTGTTATTTTTTCACTTGTTAGATGTTTAAAATTATCCATCAACCAAGATTTAATAATTTCAGCCGAATAAATAGTATCCTTCTCTCTTTCTCTAATTCCTTCCTGTTGATTGGTAGCAATTAAATAAACTTGAGAGATTGTTCGACCTTGTTCTAAAAAAACTTTACCAAAAATAATCGGTTTAACTCGTTCTCGATATTGTTCAATATTTTCTAACAAATACTGAGTCAAATCTCGATAGCTTTTCTCAGCAAATCTTAAATCGGATAAAACCTCTGCCTGTTCTCCAATAATCGCGCCATTTTGAATACGATCATCCCCCACATTATACCATTCTCCCGAAGTAATTTGAAAACTTAAATCACGGGTTCCAATGGTTGCGACTAAAATTGATTGTTGAGACATAAAAATTAAATCCTCATCTTAATTTAGTGGCCAAATTTGAGCAAAGTTATCTTTGAGAGTATTCTGTTTTAACTTCTCAAGATAAGATTTTCGAGGGTTTTCTGTTGCTCCAAATATCGTGACAACTTGATAATCTTCTAAATCTGCAATCCAAACCGGAGAAGGTTTAACCCCTCGACTGACTCGACCACATAAATTGCCGTCATAATTATTATTAATCTTTAATTGAGAACCATGAAGAACAGCCAAAGCATAAGGTTTACCAAAGTCTTCTTCTCCTGAACAAACAACAATTTGACAATTACTATCAATTGCTTCTTTCCAGTTATCTTGATGCACTTGTCCTAGATTAATCGGATTATTTACTGCACGAATATTAGGAATATTGGGTAATTGAGAAAGAGCTTGATAAAAATGTCGCAAATGAATCTGAAATTTTTGTTGAAATTCCTTAACATTATTTGGTAGATTCCAGAACGAATTATCATCATTAGGAATTAAAGTGGAGCCGCGCCACCAAGGAGCATATTGACGGTTTTGACGAGAATAACAAGGTCGTCTAGCACCCTGTCCAATACCTCCTAAATGAAACATTAACCAAGTTAAATTCTTCATTAAAGTTGCGATCGCTTGTTTGGTTTTTGTTTCTGTTGGACTTCCTAAAGAATAAGAAAAATTTAAAATTCCTTCCTGTTCTCCACAATCACCATCATTCTTTTTTGGTTCTTTTTGAGTAACTTTGCCTTCTAAAATTTCAACTCTAATCCAACCCCATTCCCGGTCAGGATTAATCCCTCCAAATAGTTTATTTTCCCAAGCCGAAACTTCTCCTAAAGGTAAAACTCCCAGGGCTAAACTTCTAAACCAATATCTCAGCATTGATTTAAACGCCACAGGGCGCACTTCTGCTTCTGCTTGACCTCGATGTTGCCAATTTTGGTTTCGATCATTCCAGTTCCATTGGGTGAACTTTTGTCGCCCATGAATCAGTTGACCTTGCAAGGTAAATTCTAAGCTAAAAAACTCCTCTTTCGGTCGTGCTTCTCCTGCTTTCATTAGTTCTCCATAACCCGTATTTACTTGAGAACCAATTCCCGCTTGTAGTCCTTTAACTAACCATTTCTTAACTTGGTTTAAGACTTCAATATCAGTACATCCACTGGCTAAACGTAAACCAATTAAAAACATTGGTTCTTTTAAAGATAAAAATGGATTAGGATTAGGATTATACTTGCAATCATTTCCCTCCCATTTCCAAATATTATTTGCCATATCTACCATTAATCCATCTTGATTTGGTAGGGGATAAGCGTCTAAAAATACAACTTTTCCAGAGCGGTTTTCCCCTTTTTCTTCAAGAGAACCAAACCAAGGTGCTACCCGTTTCTCAGCTTCTTTCCAGTCTACTTTTTCCTTAGACATGATTTCCCGAATAGCTTGGTTTCTAGCCACACCTCGCAAACTAGAAGATGGGATATAAGGCATTCCCAAAGCATCAAAAGCCGGGAGTAAAATACTTTCTGGCCCCCGATGCCCACCTACACGAATTCGCCAAGGACATTTGACTTGAAAACTGTTTCCTTCACCCGCAATTAATTTTGTCCGGTCTGTTAATTGTTGAAGGCGTTGTTGATAGTTAGCATTTTCCTCCGCCATTTGCAGAATTTGAACTTTTGTAGCATCCTTGTGTTCAGTATCGGGCGATCGCATCCACCGCAAATATTCTACAAAACTCGCCGTTTTATCGGGTAAAGGTTCATTTTCATTGTCAAGCCAAGGTGACGGTTGATTAGGTCTGTTGGAGCCCCCGCCACCACCATCTCTGCGACCACCATCACCACCTGATGAACGGTTAGGGTTTAGAGAAGTTGATCGAGACGTATTACGTTGAACCGCTTGATTAGGGCGAGAGGTCGCTGGTGGCTGTTCTCCTGGTCTTGTAGGTCTTGTCGGTCGATCAAAAGCCATAATATTTATTCTCCTTTGATATCGTGATAAATAGCATTTGCCCAAAAGCTAAATTCTTGAGCTACAGTTAGACCCAAACCTGTTAACCCCAAATATTCATCGGTTCCTAATGTTTTAAGAGTCTTGAGTCCATCAGAATTTGCTAGGTTTTTGATTTCTGACAGTTGTTCTAAACAGGCAAAATATTTTTTAACCACATCTTTTTTACCGTCTTGACTTAACGCCGTTTCTTCTGCTTTAAGCCGCATTATTCCCCAAGTAGAAAGATAGGTATAAAGTTCAACAGCTTGGCTTTTTTGTTCTTTAAGACGAGCATCTTGATTGTTATATTGAGTTCGCAGTCCTGATAATGCCTCATAAACAGGAGTAGCAATAGTACGCGGATCAAAGGTCATAGTTTTAACTCCTTAAATAATCAATTTAACCAAGATTGAACAAAACCCCGTCCCAAACTTTCTTGACCTCCAATTTGCAAAACCTCATTACCTGAAAGCAAGTCTTGAAAATCTGTTTTTGATTGTTCTGCTGTGCCATTAGCTTGTGATGTAATTCCCCAAGGAAAATACATTAAAGTATCAGGGGGAATCGCTTCTTCATAACGAAAACCACCATCAACGGATTTATGCTGATCAAGTTTTACTTTGACTTGTCGCCACAAACTCATTTGAACTAATGTGGCACAATGTTGATCAGAAAGTAATAACACCCGTTGCACAGATTTAGTTACTTTATTTTGAGGGAAAAACTCTTTCCAATTGTTCCAAGCTAAAAGTTCATTTTGTTTTAAAATTGCATCCTTGAGATAAATATTAGAACCCGATAAATTAGTGCTATAAGGAGCCGGAATTTCGGGTAAATTGGGGTTGAATCTTGCCCAACGGTGTAATAAAAGCGGGCAACTAATCCATACTACACCATGACTCAAAGAAGGAACGGGCAACCATAATAAGGAACCATCTCCAATCCAAATATCTCCTTGTTCTAATTGAGTGAGTCTTTTATCGATTTCTAATTCATAATTATCCAAAAATTCGGGATTTTCTAAATCCTTTAAATCAGGGCCAAATAACTTAACCAGGGTAATGCGATCGCTCACACTAGCTCTGATTTTACCTCGAATGGTACTAGAAGGAATATAGGGTAAATTAGTATGGGATTCCCTGGCAATTCCTAATAAATTTCCCTCTTGAGTTGTTCCTCCCGTATGTAACGGAGAGAGTAAATATAAAAACACTAAATCGGTCATGATTCTCCTTGATAATTAATCCAAAGTAATTCAGAGTATCCCAATTTTCGCCAATTATTGGCTTTCATCCCCGCATTATCCTGAAATAAAGATTCGGGTTTCTCTAAATAATAAAGACTCCCTGGGGATGCAGCAAATACTTGAGGTGCGGGAATGCTTTTGTTTTCGGTTTTTTCTCGAAATCGGCAACTAATAGCAACGGGTTTTTCTGTAGCAACACTCACTAACGAACCTGGGGTTTGATTATGATTAGTCGTGTGAGCTAGTTTCCATTCCCAGGGCCATGCTCGACAGATGGATTTGCCTGCATCATGTTTCCGTTCAAATACCCCAGGTGTTACTAAATAAGCAATGGATTTACCCCCAGTTTCAAAGTTTTTATCCGATGTGTTTTTGAGAGTTTGCCATTGTTGGTCAAGAGGTTCGCACCTTTCCAAAATAGCGCGATGTCCTTCTCCTCCGAGTTGAATAATAGCCGGAGTTTTGATATCTTGATTTAGACCAATAGCTAAACTCCAACCCGTTGCCATTCGGATAGTATTTTCTACAAAATAACCATCAGAATCTTTAACTTGACGAGTCCCTTCTTGGATGGTGTTATGGGAACGAGTTTCTACTTTCCAAAGTTCTGTTTCTGTATCATCTTTCGCTAACCAATCCTGTTTTTTAATGTTTCCTGTCTTTAAGAATTGTGAGACAGTATTACAACTTAGATATTGGCGAAATTTAAGTTCCTGATTGTCTTCATCCTCAGAATCATTACTTGAATATACTTTAACTAACGGACAAGGTTTTTCAGTATTCCAGAGACTTTGATTAAGATTAGAATTCTGACTCCAAGCTAAAGGAATTAAGGGTATTGAACCCACAAATCCTAAAGGACGAGGTAAATAGAGTTGATTTTGATAGGAGAAAAAAGGCCCTTTTAAATCAACTGGGTCACTTGTTCCTAAATAAGACCGAATGGCGCTCCCTAATGTATGACCATTTGGAGGGAAAATACTCCCTGCCCAGGCTCGTTCACCTGGAGTAAAAGGTTTAGCATCTCTAAATAATAACACATCAATTGGCGTTATTTTATACCAAAACATTAAGATTTTCCTCCTAATTTAATCTGGCGATTTCTCAGAATAAAAGCTGCTAATTTTAGCCAATTATTGACTTGCAGCATATAATCTTTTTTCGTTGTTGTTTGCCATAAATTTTCTAAAAATGAAGTTAAATTCCGTTTAAAATCTTCCTGTTCTTCAAGAGATTCAAACTGTTCCCGTCGAGAACAAAAAGATTGAGTCCAAGGAGCGATCGCTTCAAAAACCGGAGCGGGATGTTGATTCCAAATCGTTGCAGCTTGTTCAAAAATTGCACTATCTAATTTAGGCAATTCTATCAACTTTCGCCAAGTGTTAAAAGTCTCAAACTTAGTCGTAGATTTTAAGACATTACCATTACCATAAATTACCCGAACTTGTATAGCATTTTTTTTCTGTTTGTCAGGAGATAAATGCTCTTTAGCTTGTGCTTCTGCTTCCCAAAGGTTATCTAATGCGATCGCCATTGGAACAGAATGATGGGCTATCACAATACCAAAACTAATAGTAGCTTTATGCCCCATCGTAAACAAAGGACGTTTTGCTAAATTATTAGGTAGAGTTTCGCCTTTCCATTGCCAATAATCTCCATCATTAGAAAACTGATTTCCAGGGTCAGGATTACCTTTAAAACACTCTCGAATATCCCATAACCAGCTATCCCATTCCCATAGATTTGTAGAGGCTAAAACATCATCTCCTCCACTATAAATTAACCGTCCAGCATAACGTTGTTCAGTTATATAGGGAACCAATTGATTAGAAAAATCCAATAATGCTCGACTTAATGCAACATGAGTTGATGGCCCCATACGCTTTTTCTGTTTCAAGAATGCTTGAAAAGATTGACGTACAGAGTTCTCTAATTCAAAAAGCGAGCTTTTTTCTTCAGGAGGTTTTTCCATCTGATTTAATAATTGATTAGGAACATAATCTTGATAAGGATTCAAGTGTTTTCCTTTCAACCATTCGCTCATCCCATCGCCATCACCAGCAGCAATTACATACCAAGATGCGGGATTATTTTGAGGATAATAACTATCAATTTTAGTTTGAACTTGAGTGCGTAATTCTTGCCGTTCTTGAAGATTAAGATTTTTCTTATCCTCAACTAGCCATCCGGCATTGAGTAAACGGGGATGATAGGATTGGAATTGATTTTGACCATCAACCCAGGGAATACCCCATTTACTTTGCATTTGAGAAATAACGTTATTTGCCCAATCAAAATCATCTAAAATCCCTTGACAAGCGTTATGAAAATGATCAACATGGTCAGAATTTAATTTCTCAGAATTTAGTTTCAGATATCCTGCTACTCCTGCGGTTAAATCTGGATAAGACCCAGCAATTTCATGCTCATTTAAGTTCAATAGTTCAGGTAAAACTTTATGTAATACTCGCTTGACTGTTTCGGTGGCATTGAGTTCTTCAATACCATCAAATAACCCGGCATCTTGTTTCCAGAGTATCCGACTATCTCCTTCAGTTAACCAATCATGTTTATCAATATGTTGATCAGGATGAACAACAGGGCCTAATCCTGAAATTGTTGAACGGGGGCCAAAAGCAGTCGGAATTTCCCAGGTGCGTGCATTTTTTATTGAAGTTAGAGCGAATCGAGTTTGGTCAAAAATATGAGGCCACCAAGAGCCGACATTAACACTAGAAGGATAGCGATGTTGTTTCTGTTTTCTTAGTTCTCCCGCACGTTGCAAAAACTGAGTTTCTTCCTCTAAAAATAGTGATTCTCTTTCAGAGAGATTACAAAGTTTGTTCTGAGCATCCCTCCAGATTTGTTCTTCATTTTCTTTGTAGATTTCGCTACTTCTTAATTGTTGGTTTAAATCTCCCAATGGAAAAGCACTCCAATAGGTCTGCCATTGTGCATCTAACCAAAGTTTCCAACTACTACTATTTTCTGTTAAATTTGGCATCCAAGATGGATTTCTACGCCCTTGCAATTCTACAAATACTAAATGACTTAATTCCTTCCATTCTTTTAATAAAATTTGCTTGGCAGTTTGCATGGCAGCTTTAACCGCATTTTGAGGAAGAATCAAAACAATTACATTAGGAAAACCTGCTGTTAAAACTTGCTGTGATCTGGGTTTGGGTATCCATTGTTTAAAATCTGGCCATTGCTTTAATAACCAAGTATCAATTAAAGGTTGTTCAAATAAACAAGGATAAATTAAACTATCTGGGCCATAAATTCTAGCTAATTCCCAACAAACTTTAGCAGATAAATAATGGAGAATCCATGAACCTGCCCAAAAATCTCGCATTTTGCGACTAGCTTTTATTAGTTCTTGAACAGGAGAAAAACTGAAAATTCCAATATAAGGACGGGAGGGAATTTGACCAGACGGCCATCTTTTTAGGACTTCATCAGTTAAATCCGTTCCTGTTAATGCACCTGCAACCGCAGCCGTTAAGCTAGTATGGCTCCAAATTGAACCATCGGGAATCCGAGTTTCCGCAGGCATTAAGAATAAAGATTGGTCATTGCTAAAACTATTGCAGACTTCAATCGGTAAACAACGCCATAACCACCAAAATACTTTTTGAGGATTCTCAATTTCTCGAATTGATTTTAATTGGTTATCCGTAGGATCAATAATTTGACAATCAAATAATTTTTCTTCAATTTCATTAAGATAATTGGCTCGATTTGAAGCATTAATTAGTGTTTCATGATCGGAATTTTGTAATTTCCAGATTTGAGATTTACCCGACAAAAGATGTCGAATTTCTAATCCTTGGTTAGATTGACTTTTCGGAGCATAGTTAACGGTTTCTGATAAACTTCCTATGGCTGACCGATCACTGGCTGAAGTAATATAATCAGCTAAAAGAATGTGTTTGAAAAATGTTCCTTGAGATTCTTCGGGATTCCAATTATTTTGCCTCCACTGCTCCATCACACGAAGCTCTTTCCAGCAACTATTTGAACCTCGTCCAGTATTATGTAATGCTTTCAATACTGGATCATGCAGCAAACCCCAAATTTTGGCTTGCCAAAAAAGTGTCATAATTCCTTACTTCCCATTTCATGAACAGAATTGACTTTACTAATCATTGCTAGTCAGTCTTTTCTTAGTTATCCAAGAAAATAAAACTGAATACTAAGAATGCTTGCAGGGGTGGCTGTGCAGAACAGTTCTTTTAATCAAAACGTTGGAGCATATTGAGTTGATTCACTAGACTTAACAGGATTTGGCAGGTTTGTTAAATCTACGGATTTAACCGATGTGATTCTCTCAGCACTTAACTATTTACTGACTTTACCACCCTGTGATACCTTATGTCTTGGATTTCACAATATTTATGGTTTAAGTCACAAAACTCAATAATCCTTAAAAAATCTACACTTTTAGAGCAATATTGGCTGAATACTTACAATGAACTAGCGTTGAGCGATGTTGCTAATTGCCTCGTTAGTTCAATCTAGGGAACACCTCCCTATAGGTTTTTGCGAGGCTGAAGCTTGAATGTCTATGATATTGATTCTGCGGTTTATAGCCTCGCCAGTCCTTCCTGTAATGGTTCTGACGTTTTAATTAAGGAGTAAAATCTTGTTTCAGCCGATGAAATTTCCGCAGCCTCGCAAACCCCCCCTAGACAACCGATGGCGTCTGGGTTTAAAATGGGGGGACTCCCTACTCGCTAGGGAAATTAATTGATTGGAAACGGCAGCCCCTTTCACAAAAGCCGGAACTCTTTCTATGTTGCTCTCCCTACTCGCTAGGGAAATTAATTGATTGGAAACTTCCAATAATTCCAACGCTTCTTTCATAATCTATTTTTGCTCCCTACTCGCTAGGGAAATTAATTGATTGGAAACTGTGCGAGTAACGCGGCTTTAGCGTTGTTAAGAGCGATTGACTCCCTACTCGCTAGGGAAATTAATTGATTGGAAACTCCCGTTTAAATGCGGAGATCGAAAAGGCAACCGAGGCTATCTATGCCAGACACGGGCTCCCTACTCGCTAGGGAAATTAATTGATTGGAAACTAAAACAAAGCATTTTCGGAAGATGTTTGCTCCCAGCAATCCGCTCCCTACTCGCTAGGGAAATTAATTGATTGGAAACTTGATTTAATTCCACTTCGTGAATATTGAACATACAAAAGACTCCTCCCTACTCGCTAGGGAAATTAATTGATTGGAAACACCTTCATAAATAGGTTTATCTCGACCGTCATACTCAGTCCCCTCCCTACTCGCTAGGGAAATTAATTGATTGGAAACACCCGATAAAACACTTTCTGAATCGGCTCAAGCGGTGTTTAATTTCATCTCCCTACTCGCTAGGGAAATTAATTGATTGGAAACTCTTGGTTTGAATCTATAAGACCGCGCTTCTTTAACTCCCTACTCGCTAGGGAAATTAATTGATTGGAAACACATCAGTCTGTGTACATTTATCTTACTAATTTCTTTCATCTCCCTACTCGCTAGGGAAATTAATTGATTGGAAACTTTCCCATTCGTCACCCGAATCTTTTGGATAGTTGTCTCCCTACTCGCTAGGGAAATTAATTGATTGGAAACAGTAAAGGAATGTGAGACTTGTTAGGCGGAATTCCCCTCCCTCTCCCTACTCGCTAGGGAAATTAATTGATTGGAAACTCAGAATAAAAACACTATAAGAAGGATTAAACCCCTTCTTATTTTCTTTACTCCCTACTCGCTAGGGAAATTAGAAGATGCGCTGAAGCGCAACAACTACCTCCTAGGGAAATTAATTCATTAGAAACATTAGATTATTGTAAAAATCCTCATTGATTGGAAACGTCAACCTAATTCGTAATTCGTAATTCGTAATTCATACTCGCTAGGAAAATTAATTGATTCCGATCGCACTAAAAAAAAGCCCCAGTTTTTACTAGGGCTTTAGTGGTTATAGCAGTCGCCAGACCTATTAGGACAAAGAGTGATGCAGCAAAGCTAGACGGTGAAGTCTTTTTATCCGGTGTTCCCTCCCCCCCTAGCCCCCCGTGCACGGGGGGTTGGGGGGGCTGTTCCCTGCTATAAATATGGTTAGGTGTAGAAATAGGGCTTGCTGAAAAAAGATGAAAAGCCGAGAAAGTCTGGAGGAGGAGAGGGCAGAAAGGGATAATGGTGCAAGGAATTAGTGACAAAAAGTTAATTCAGATTTTATTGACCTTTGCCTCCAGATTTGCTTTTAGAAAAATAAGTTTGAAACATTGCCTTAGCAATAGGAGCGGCGGATTTAGATCCATAACCCCCATTTTCCACCACGACCGCGATCGCAATTTCAGGATTTTCGGCGGGGCCAAAAGCCACATATAGGGAGTGATCGGTTTGTCCCGATACCTCCGAGGTTCCGGTTTTACCCCCCGTCAGAGGAATTGAACCATCATTCATCCCTTGACCCGTCCCGTACTCAACCACAGAAATGAGTCCATCCTTAATCACCTGAATCGCTTCGGGTTTCAGTCCCGTCGGTTCCGGTTTAGCTGCCGGGGTCTGGGTCAAATCCGCCAAAAGATGGGGTTTAACCCGATATCCACCATTAGCGATCGCGGCTACCATCACCGCCAACTCCAATGGAGTTGCTAATACAGTCCCTTGACCAATCGACATGGTGACCGTATCCCCTAAATACCAAGGTTCCCCATAGGTTTTTTCCTTATCCTCTGGGGTGGGGATAAATCCCTCTGAGCCTTCGGGCAACCCTAAAAGTTTTAAACTGTTGTTCTCAATCCCTAAACGTTTCCCCCACTCGGCGATCGCTTCCGGGCCTACAGCCATCCCCAATTGATAATAAAACGTATTACTACTAAAGGCGAGGGCATCTCTAAAACCAATCACCCCGTAACCCCCACTATGTTCGTTAAAGGTAATTCCCCCCACCGTAATCGAAGGGTATGTACCAATCACTGAGTCTGGACTAAATTTACCCGAACCCATAGCCGCGGCTGAGGAGACAATTTTGAAGGTACTCCCCGGTGGATATCCTTGCAAAGCGCGATTTAAAAACGGATCATCTCCATTTTGGAGTTCTTCCCATTGTTTTTGGCTAATGGGTTTAGTAAAAATATTGGGATCAAATCGGGGACTACTGGCCATAGCCAGAATTTCTCCGGTTTTGGCATTTAAGGCCACCGCTGCCCCCCGACGATCTCCCAGGGCGGCTTCGGCGGTTTTTTGTAAATCTAAATCGAGGGTTAATCTCACATTTTCTCCCCCTTTAGATTCGTTATCGCCCAATTCCCGTAATTCTTGGTTCATGCTATTGACTTCAATCAAGCGGGAACCCCAAACCCCTGAGAGTTTCTGATTGGCTTGGGCTTCAATCCCTAACTGTCCCACAACCATCCCCATCGGCCATTGCGGGTGTTTTTTCAAATCCTCGGCGGTGGCTTCACCAATATAACCAAGGATCTGTGAAGCTAAGTTTCCTTCGGGGTAATAACGGTTAGATTCGCTTCTGACTTCCACGCCGGGTAAGGATTTTTCTCCTAACCAAATAAAGGCTTGGGGGGTCAAAAACTGACTAATTCTGACGGAGGCTGCGGACTGATATCCGGCTTTTTCAATTGGGGCTAAAATTCGTTCAGGAGTTATATTAATGATTGGACTGAGGATTTTGGCAATTTTTTCCCATTCCTGGGGGGTATGTTCATTCGGCCAAACATATAAAGCCTGGGTGAGACGATTGGCGGCTAATTGTTTATCATTGCGGTCTAAAATATAACCCCGATTTGAGGGAATCGGAATCATGCGAATCCGGTTTTGATCGGCTCGATCTCGGTTCTTCTGACCATCTACCACTTGCAGTTGCACTAACCGAAAAGAATGCACACCCATGGCTAGAGTTGTGAGTAACATTAAAAAAACCGCACGATAGAGGGGACGAATTTCTCGTTTTTGATTGGCTCGCCAGGAAATTTCTGTTTGACGATTATCCCGATTCCGACCCCAAGAATAATTAGTTTCCATAATTCTCCAAATTTTAAAATAGATTGTTATTGTGGGTTGACTTTAACCCTAGTTTAATCTTCCAAGCACCAAGAGAGTAGGACTAATAGTACGACTAAACTGATCGAATTGGGTAAGTGTAGTCCTGTGATCACATCAATGATAGAGAAAATTCCTTCCTCCATGACCAGAACTGCCAAAAACATAATTAAAAAAGTGAATATTAACAGCATATTAATTAGGAAAACTTATCTTGCAAGGGTCAATTCGGAAATCCGAACCTGAAAAGAATACATTGTACATCCGATCAAAATACCGTCATCCCCTAAAATGGGAGTAGTAGTCTGTATAACAATAACGGGTTATTAATCAATGCTCAAGACCCTTCAACATGACTTCAGCATTATCTTTGAACGTGATCCTGCTGCTCGCAACTGGTTAGAAGTTATCTTCTGCTATCCCGGTCTTCAGGCTTTATTATGCCACCGCCTAGCACACGGGTTATATGGTTTTGGGCTTCCCTTTATCCCCCGTCTAATTTCCCATCTGGCTCGGTTTCTGACGGGAATCGAAATTCATCCTGGGGCTGTGATTGGTAAGGGCGTATTCATCGATCATGGTATGGGAGTTGTGATTGGTGAGACGGCTATTTTAGGGGATTTTTGCCTGATTTATCAAGGCGTCACCCTGGGAGGCACAGGGAAAGAAAGCGGTAAACGCCATCCTACTCTGGGGGAAAATGTGGTGGTCGGCGCCGGAGCTAAAGTTTTAGGTAATATTCAATTGGGGGAGAATGTTCGGATTGGGGCCGGATCGGTGGTTCTGCGGGATGTTCCAGCTAATTGTACCGTGGTCGGGATTCCGGGTAGGATTGTCTATCGCTCTGGGGTGCGGATTGATCCCCTCGAACATGGCAGTCTTCCTGACTCGGAGGCGCAGGTGATTAGGATGTTAGTGGATCGGATTGAACTATTGGAACAACAAGTACAGTCCCTACAACAGCAATCCTCTGTGGCTCAAAATCAACTCGAAGCGGCTCTGAAATTAGAATACTGTCCCAACCCCGATAGGTTATCGGTTCAGGAACAAACCACCCATTATGGTCAGGAATACTCGGTTTCGACGGCTACCCATTGTCGGATAAAAGATAGAACTATTCAACAATTTTTAGATGGTGCTGGGATTTAATTCTTGTTGTAGTGCGGTTTTAACTTGCTCAAATTCAGTTTGAATTTGGGCATATATTTTCTCGGCTTCAGATTGAGATAAGGATAGGATTCAAACTCAAAGACTGTTGGCTAATTTCCTGTAGTCTTTGAATTTCTGAGGGGTCAAGATAACGTCATAAATTTTAATCTATTGATCACCAGATTTTGTATGAATAATTACATCAAGGTAAATATTTCTGAACAATTACCCACCCGGATAAAGAAACCGCAGTAAAAGCAAAAAATAAACCCATATTTATGCCAAGATGAAGGGGGCGCGCCCAGGTATTTTTAGGATTAATTTGGGTAGCACTCCAAGCCGATCCTAATACTAAACTTACCACAATTAATCCGGCACCTAGATGAATTGAATGCCCTAAACTCCCGTAATATCCAAGAGTCCCCACTAAGCCAACGGTTAGTAAAATTAGGACTAAACTCACCATTACCCCACCTATAAGGTAATGAAAAGTTCTGAGTCCGTTAAGTCGAGGTTGTTGATTTTTTCGGGAATATAGCATCCATCCTCCTGTCATCGCTAACAATACATAAGCGAAGATAGAAAATCCCATCGACCAAGCCGCAATTTTCCATAACCACAAAAATGAGGGTAAATTCATAACACGGATTTTAACGGATTAAAGGGATTTGACGGATAAAGATTTTAACGGATGTTAATTTCAAGAATTACCATAATATTCTATGGCATAATCCTTAAACCGTTCTAAATCTTTTTGTAGGGTTGACTCCACTACTCCACCCAAAAATAAATTATCCATCAGTTGTCCTAAAATCCCAGGAATGGCATAAGAAACAGTTAATTTAACAATACTACTCCCATGACGATCATAAAACCTAATTGCTCCCCGATTCGGTAAACCATCTACTGATTCCCATTGAATAATTTGATTAGGAATTTGTTTTAAAATCCTTGATAACCAACTAAATTCCAAATTACCTGTGGCTAATTTCCAACGGGATAAATCAGGATTATCTTCTAAAATTTTAACTGAATCAATCCATTTCATCCAACGGGGCATTTGTTCCAAATCCGACCACAAAATCCAAGAGATATCAATGGGAACCGGAACTTCAACTTGCACACTATGTTCTAACCAATCAGCCATAATATTTACAAATTTATAAAGATTTTACCTAATTGAATTTGTAGTATTGCTATACAATGTGAATCCTAAATAATAATTAGCCAAAATCATAAATTTCAGGCTAATTATTAAGATAAAATCCTCAATTATCCAGCAACAACAGGGGAAGGTTTAAGATCGGAAAAGCTAGTTTCTAATATAGCCTTAGCCGCCTGTCGTCCTGAAATAGTTGCCCCTTCCATACTATCAATATAATCCTGTTGTGTGTAACTTCCGGCTAAAAAGAAATTAGCAACAGGAGTTTTTTGGGCCGGACGATAGGCGTCCATTCCAGGGGATTCTCGATATAAAGATTGAGCTAATTTAACCACACTATACCAGGTCATATTCAATTCCCTGGAACTAGGAAATAAATTATGAACTTGTTTTAAAACGTGCTGGGCAATTTCCTGATTATTTTGTTTAATAAAAGGATCTCCAGGGGTTAAAACTAACTGTAATAAAGATCCTTGTCCCTCTCGATAATAGTCCGCCGGACTGGATAAAGCTAAGTCAGAAAAACAGGAAAAATCCGCATCGGCTGTATATAATAAATTATCAATTCCGGCGGCTTCTTTAAGTTGTTGACGTTTTTGGGGATCATTTAATTCCGTCACCCAACCATCAAACCGCAGTTGTACCGTTGCCACGGGAACCGCTTCTAACTTATAAATATTGTCAAACTCCGACCATTTTCGCCAAGCGGTGGGAATCATTTTTTGTACCCCCGGAATATCCCCGGCAAAAACATAGGCATCGGCAATAATTGTTTCTTCAGTTTCTCCTTTGGCGACTACCATTCCCGTCACATAAGTTTTACCTTCTATTTCTGAAAACTGTATTTCTCGAACTCGACGCCGGGTATGAATTTTCACACCTCTTTGTTCCAAATAATTCACAATAGGTTTATGCAAATATTCCGCCGGAGATCCTGTCAACATTCGCAACATAGATGCCTCTGTTTTGGTGGCAAAAAATAGGAAAATCGTTAACATACACCGAGCGGAAATATTCTCAGTATCAATAAATCCCAAGGCATAGGCAATCGGGTTCCACATCCGTTTTAGACTACCTTCAGAACCGCCATGACTGCGAAACCAGTCCGCAAAACTAACTCTATCTAACTCGCGGATAGTCCTCATCGCTCCTTTAAAGTCTACCAACCCTTGAACAATCGGGCTAGTCCCCAAAGCGATCGCATTTTGTAATTTATCAATCACCGAGAGTTGGGATGTGGTGAAAAACGCCTTCAACCCGTTAAAAGGCGCCCCGGTAATGAAGCGAAAGTCTAAACTGCCAGTTTTCCCCCCGGTATTGATAAAAATGTGGGTATGGTCTTTTAACCCAAGGTTGTCAATCGCCCCCACCTTTCTCATCAGTTCAAATAAGTTATAGTAGCAGCCAAAAAAGACGTGCAACCCCATTTCAATATGGTTGCCTTCCGGGTCTATCCAACTGCTAACTTTACCCCCGACAAAGGGACGGGATTCAAAAATCTCTACTTCGTGTCCGGCATCCACTAGGTCAATTGCCGTAGCCATGCCCGCTAAACCTGCTCCTGCGATCGCAACCCGCATTTGTTAGACTGCCCTTTACCTTAAGCGTTTGTTTACAGATTGTAACAAAAAGCGGGAATATTAAAAAGAGGGAGGTTGGGAGGGATCAATTCCTGGCAACTTCACACAGAATTAATATGAGTCTAGTTATCAATAACTTCAATAGATTATATGCTGGAAAAAATTAAAGATATTGCCACAACCTTAGCCCCTAGGTTAATTGAGATTCGTCGCCATATTCATGCCCATCCAGAACTCAGTGGTCAAGAATATCAAACCTCAGCTTATGTCGCCGGGGTTTTATCCTCCTGTGGGATTAAGGTACAAGAAGGTGTGGGGACAACGGGAGTCGTGGGAGAATTCAAGGGAAATACTACCAACCCCCGTTGGTTTGCTATTCGCACTGATATGGACGCTCTACCCATGACCGAATTAACTGGGTTAGAGTATGCCTCTCGACAGATTGGAGTGATGCACGCTTGCGGACATGACTTGCACACCACGTTAGGGTTAGGAACAGCGATGGTTTTGTCTCATTTAGGTCAGAATTTTCCGGGCAAAGTGAGGTTTTTGTTTCAACCGGCGGAAGAAATTGCTAAAGGGGCAACCTGGATGGTACATGATAACGTCATGGAGGACGTGGCAGCGATTTTGGGGGTTCATGTCTTCCCCAGTATTCCCGCCGGATGTGTGGGACTGCGACAGGGGGCGTTAACGGCGGCGGCGGATGATTTGGAATTAACGATTATCGGAGAGTCGGGTCACGGGGCGCGACCCCATGAAGCTAAGGATGGGATTTGGATCGCGGCCCAGGTAATTACCATGTTACAACAGGCGATTAGTCGCACTCAAAACCCTTTAAGACCTGTGGTTTTATCCATTGGTCAAATTGTAGGCGGACGGGCACCTAATATTATTGCGGATCAGGTTAAACTATTAGGAACGGTGCGATCGCTTCATCCTGAAACCTACGCATCTTTACCGGGTTGGATAGAACAAATTGTTGCTAATATTTGCCAAATGTACGGGGCAAATTATGAGTTAAATTATCGTCGAGGTGTTCCCTCGGTGCAGAATGATCCGATGTTAACTCAAATTGTCGAAGAAAGTGTTAGAGAAGCATTTGGGTCTGGTGCGGTTTTGAATTTACCCGAACCCTCTTTAGGTGCAGAGGATTTTTCTGTCTATTTAGATTATGCACCCGGCATGATGTTTCGCTTAGGTGTCGGACACAAAAATAAACATAATTATCCCTTACATCATCCTAAGTTTGAAATTGATGAATCGGCAATTATTACGGGGGTGGTAACTTTAGCCTATTCTGCCTATAAATTTTGTCAAAAACAATTAGCAACGGAGAAGAATTAATCAATCGCAAAAATATCCGTTACCCAGTTATAGCAACCGCCAAGGCAGTTAGGACACCAGACGGATCTTGGAACCCAGACGGTGAAGTGATTTCCCCCGGTGTTCCCTCCCCCCCTAGCCCTGCGTGCACGGGGGGTTGGGGGGGCTGTTCCCTGATCCGGCGTTCCCTGTTCCCTGCTATAAAATTCAGCTAACCTAAGTTTTTTCTAACCGCAGTTTCATAAATCAATTGATTCACTTTAACCGATTGTTCTAAATCAACCATGGGTTGAGGATAGTCAACGCCTAAAATTACCCTAAAGCGTTTTTGTTCAACGGGCAATAATTTCCAAGGTTGATGAACTTTTGATGGGGGTAAATCCTTTAATTCCGGCAGCCAATGTTTAATATAATCCCCATTGGGGTCATAATCTTGGGATTGTTTGAGAATATTAAAATAGCGAAATCCTCTGGCATCATTTCCCACTCCAGCGTTATAATTCCAGTTACCCCAATTGCTACAC
This sequence comes from Planktothrix agardhii, assembly GCF_904830935.1. NCBI lineage: Bacteria > Bacillati > Cyanobacteriota > Cyanophyceae > Oscillatoriales > Microcoleaceae > Planktothrix > Planktothrix agardhii. The sequence continues at coordinate 3,892,702 of NZ_LR882952.1, read as the reverse complement.
ACATCATAATCAATTAACAAAGATTCAAACCATTCTGCCCCTCTTTGCCAATTAATTCCTAAATTTTTGGTGAGGAAACTGGCTACATTTTGCCGCCCTCGGTTTGACATAAATCCTGTTGTTAATAATTCCCGCATATTCGCATCTACTAAGGGAAAACCTGTGATTCCCCGTTGCCATTGTTCAAACTGTTTTGGATTGTATTTCCAAGGAATAGAAATTCCTTGTAGACCCTGGGGATAAAATATTTTATTCCCATGTTTTAAAGCAATAAATTTAAAATAATCTCGCCATAATAATTCAAAAATTAACCAGTAAGTTGAATCGTTTTTTACCCGTTCTTTTTCGTAGGTTTGAACTGTATTATAAATTAGTCGGGGGGACAAACAACCTAATGCTAACCATGGGGAAAACTTAGAAGAATAATTTTCTCCTAACATTCCATTGCGGGTTTCTTTATAATTTTTGAGACAATCCTGTTCCCAAATATAATTTTTTAAACGATCTAATCCTGCGGTTTCTCCACCTTGAAATTTCATCACTGACCGAGAATCAAAAACAGGTGTTCCTAAACCTAAATCTTGAATATTGGGTAAGTTTCCTGTTTCTATTTCAGGTAAATGGGGTAATTGTTTAGGAGAAGTAAAAAGACTATTTATAATTGATTGAGATTCAACTTGCTTTCTAAATTGAGTAAAAATTTCTGGAAGTTGAGGAATAGAAAAGGGTAAATCTGTTATAGAATAAAGTGTTGCACCCCAATAGGATTTGACCACAACTCCTAAAGCAGCTAAGGCAGTTTTTAAATTTTGTTCTATGGTTAATTCCTCGGAAGTGGCTTCTTGATAATAATAGACTGCATCAATATTGAGGATTTTAACTAATTCAGGAATAATTATTTCTGGCTTCCCTAGACGAAGGATTAAATCACTTCCCAACTTTCTGAAAGATTGACGTAAATCCGCAACGCTTTCCAATAAAAATTGAGTGCGAAATGCTCCCGTTTTGGGGAATCCATAGGAGGTTTGAGTAAACTGTCGAGGGTCAAAACAATACACAGGAATAATCTGTGCTTGAGTGTTTAATGCTGAGGATAAGGGTTGATGGTCATGTAGTCGTAAATCGTTTCGATACCAGATTAAAATTCGTTTTGGGGTCACAATGATTAGCCGTCTAAAGGGTTAAGTTCGTTTTAGTAGTCCGTCTGTTAGTCTAACTCACGGATTTACAAAACGTTACACTTAATCCATTTTAGCCGAATTCTCCAGGGGTTTGACAACTAACCAGCGTCCCGTTTTCGGGTCGCGGTAACTATTGTAGGGGTTAGAGCGCAATGGTTTGGGATAAACTTTCATAATCACCCTCCAAATCCTTAACGGTTGAAAAAATAGAGATCAACTCAATAATTTAATTATTCCGTATTTTCCCGGTTAAATCAGGGACGCTCATCTCTAAAATTCTGTGATGATAACGTTCAATTTGAGTGACAATGAACATAGAAGCAAGTGAGAGCAGTTTAGGGGATCTTGTGATCTCGATCATTTAATTCTACGTTTACAGATTATTTATTCTCATTAATTGCTATGAAAACTAAAAAAAACTTTATTGTTATTGATACGGAAGGACAACCGATTTTAAGAGAATTAGCGATTGTTAATGATCAAGGAGAATTAATTTATGAAGCCTTTGTGGAAAATCATCCCCAAAGTCCTAAAATTGCCCATCTGACTAAACCGTTAAAAGTAATTTTACAAGAATTTCTGGAAATTGCTCAATCTCAAATTATTATTTGTCATTATGCTCAAAATGATATTGAAATCTTGAGAAATTCATTTAAAGCGGTGGGAATTTCTGCCCCTCAATTAGATTTTCAGTGTAGTTTTGAACTAGCTCAACGCTATTTACCGCAATTAAATAGTCATTCTTTAGAGACTTTAAGTAAACATCTAAGACTTAAATTAGAGGGTCAATTTTTTATCAAAGATTCTGCCCATAGAGCTAAATATGATGCGTCATTTACCTATCAACTTTATAAACATATTGTGAATGAATTTCTTAAAAAAGAATTAAAAACCCAACCCAACCCTTTTGGAAACAGTCGTGTTGATACTCCCTTTCAGGATCACCCGGATTTTAGAGGGATTTTTGCGGAAGAATGCGATCGCTTAAAAGCTATTTTAGGGGATATTAAATTAGACTTCAATCATCAAACCAAAGGAGCAATTGTGATTGGGGAACCCGGATCAGGAAAAACCCATCTAATGATGCGATTAGCCAAGGATTTATTAACTAAAAATAGATTATTATTTATCCGCCAACCCAATAATCCTGATACGGTTTTATTCCATACCTATAGTCGTATTTTAGAATCCTTAATCCAAATTGTTCCGAATAGTATTCATACTCAAATTGAGTATTTATTGGCTAATAGTTTTTCGGAAATTATTAAATCTACTGATAACTATTTTACCTCAAAAACCCAAAAAGACGAAAAGATATTACAACTGATTCAAGGGGGAAATTTAAAGCTATTTACCGACTTATCCCAAGCAGAAACCAAAACAAAACGGGAATTTTGGCAACATATTGAAAAACGGGCTTTGGAGTGGTGGAATAATAACTTTTCCGCCGCGGGTTACGCCCCTAAATTTTTACAAGGAATTGTGAAATTTTGTGGCTATACCGACTTTAACCGTCGTCAAATTATTACCCAATGGTTAGCAATGAATAATCTCCCTCAAGAAGAATTAGACCGGGTGGGTTTACCCTCCTGGGAAGATGAATTGAGCCGGGAGGAAGCATCTTTAGAAGCATTGAAGGTCTTGGGGTGTTTATCCCTCTTAGATGAACCTTTAATCATTGTTTTTGATCAGTTGGAGGGATTAGGATTAAAACACAATGAACGATTATTACACTGTTTTGGAACCGCGATTAAAGAGATTTTTACCCATGTTCCGAATAGTTTAATTATTTTAAACCTATTTCCTGATCGCTGGCAACAATTTAAACAGGTTTTTGATGGGTCAATTATTGATCGGGTATCCCAGTCCCAAGTGTTTCTTAATCGTCCTTCCAATCAAGAGTTAAAACAGTTATTGAATTTAAAATTACAAGGGTTAGATGTCACCCTAGATGATTTATTTGAAGTGGATGAAATTACTGCAATTTTAAATCATATTTCTATTCGGACAGTCTTAAATGTGGCGGCGGATTATTACCGCTATAAAGTCGATGGAATCCCTCTCCCAAAACATCAACTAATTCCAGTGTTACAAACCGATGAAAGTGATGTAGAAAGACGGTTAAAAAAGTTGGAAATTGAACTGGAACAAATGAAACAGGGAATGACTCAAATTGCGAAAATTTTTGGTGAGAAAAATCAGCAAAATTTAGAAATATTTAATGGGGAATTATTTGGATTTGTCCCCTCCTTTGATTCTGCGGCTAAACGTCAACTCAAAAATTATTTAAAGGCGCAACGAATTTGTTTAGAAGCTAATTTATCCAAGCCTAAAATTTTAACCGATAGTGATGATTTAGGTAAATTAATCACAATTTTAGAATCCTTAATGTTAGTGATTTCTCCCTTGAGTTTTGATATTTTACGTTTAGGAAAACGAGTCATTCCTGAACATTTAATTATTCAAACTCAAACCCATAGTTTTGTGGTGGGATTTTTACATTTAGGTGGGGCACCCTTTTTCCATCGGATGAAAAACTGGAATGAATTATTGGTTTTGAAACCCAATTTTAAATTTATTCTATGTCGAGATCAGAGCGATTATCCGATTAGTGGTGAGAAAAGTCTATTTGAGCTAGAAAAACTTCAACATTCTAAAAATGGAAAACTAATGCTTTGGAATCCAGACCATAGGGTTTTATTTGAGTTGTTTTATCAAATGATCCTAGATATTCAAAATTATGATTTAGAGATCAAGTTTGAGGAGGCTATGGAGTTTATTTTATCAGAATATCAGGATTATTGGCTATTTCAAAATATTACCAGAGATTTGAGTTAAAAACTATATCGCGGTACGGAACAGGGAATAGCCCCCCTAGCCCCCCGTGCACGGGGGGCTAGGGGGGGAGGGAATAGGGAATAGGGAATAGGACTTACGCACCAAAACTGGTTTCTGAACGAGAAATCACCGATTTCATCCGCAAAGTCAGGGCTAGAAACCCGGTTTCTTTGTTCTTGTCCGTAAGTCCTGTCTCCGTCAATCCGTTGATTTCGTTTTTATATCCCCAGATGATTCACTACACCCTTATTCAACCGTTACCGACTTGGCTAAATTCCGAGGTTGATCAACATCTAAACCCCGTCGTGCTGCAATATAATAAGCTAATAATTGCAGGGGAATTACGGTTAGAATCGGGGATAAAATTTCATCAACGATTGGAACAGCTAGAACATCATCAAAGGTTTCCTTAGCTTCGAGTTCTTCTATCGGTATCACCCCAATTAAACGGGCATCTCGCGCCTTAGCTTCTTGAGCATTAGAAATTACTTTTTCATACACATTTCCCGGCATGGCGATCGCCACTACGGGCACTTTTTCATCTAACAAAGCAATCGGGCCATGTTTCATTTCTCCCGCCGGATATCCCTCCGCATGAATGTAACTAATTTCTTTTAATTTTAATGCCCCTTCTAAAGCAATTGGAAAATTAATTCCGCGTCCTAAAAAGATAAAATCTTGGGTTTCATTAAAATCAGAGGCTAACTCCTCAATATATTTTTCTTGACTCTGTAATAACTGTTCCATTTGAGCCGGAAGTTGTCGTAAATCCTTGATAATTTCGAGTAACCGAGATTCGGGCAAACTTTGACGATGCCAAGCAATATCTAAAGCCAATAAATAAAAGGCAACTAATTGAGCGACAAAGGTTTTGGTTGCAGCCACCCCAATTTCAATTCCGGCTCTGGTATCAATAATATGGGGAACTAATTGGGCTAAAGAACTTTCAGGACGGTTGGTAATTCCTAATAGTTTAGGCGCGTATTTTGCCGGGGAATTTATCCGCCGTTGCTGTTCCATTGCCAAGGAAGCTAAGGTATCGGCCGTTTCTCCCGACTGTGTAACTCCAATTGTTAAAGTATGGGGTCGCAGGGGGATCGGTGCGTAACGAGCCTCAGACGCATACTGTACCACCGTAGGAATATTTGCGATTTGTTCTAACAAATATTTCCCGACTAAACTGGCGTGCCAACTGGTTCCACAGGCTAGAATTTCAATTTGTTCTAAATCTTGATACCAGCTTGAAGGAACACTTAAATGAATTGGTGAAGGTCGTTTTTTGGCTTTAGATTTTTCAGTGGTTTTTTCCGGTTCTAGTTCCAATTCTGGATCTAAATAGGCTTGCAAACAATCCCGAACAACTCCCGGTTGTTCATGGATTTCCTTTAACATAAAATGTTTAAAGGCGTGCTTCTCAACTAAAGTCGGACTCAAATTAAGAATCCGAGGAACTTTATGTAAACGTTCTCCCGCAAAACTATAAACCTCTACACCCAAATGGGTTAAACGAGCCATTTCCCCATTTTCTAAACTTAAAATTGCTTGGGTATAGGGAACTAAAGCCGGGGTGTCGGAAGCACAGAAAAATTCTCCTTGACCTAAACCAATTGATAAAGGAGCTTGTTGACGAGCCACAATTAATTCATTGGGAGAATCTGCACATAAAACCGCGATCGCAAATGCTCCTTCTAAACGATTAACAGTTTTACGGACAGCCTCTAAAAAAGATATTTTTTCAGAAGTTGGAGTTGCTAAAAAATCAGCAATCAAATGGGGAATTACTTCCGTATCCGTATCGGATTTAAACTCATAACCTTTGGCTTTTAATTCTTCTCGTAATTCCCGATAATTTTCCACAATCCCATTTTGAACAACGGCTACCCCTTCTTTCGGATCGAGGTGCGGATGGGCATTCCGTTCTTCCGGTTTGCCATGGGTTGCCCAGCGTGTATGACCAATCCCAATACTAGAGGGCATCTCAACATGGGCTAATTTTTCCCTGAGGTTATGGAGCTTTCCCTTAGCTCTCATAGAATGAATATTCCCTTCCCAAATTGTCGCTAAACCCGCCGAATCATAACCCCGATATTCTAGTTTTTCTAACCCGGACATGAGAATTTCACTGGCAACTCGAGTCCCAATATAACCAACAATTCCACACATGAATTAAAAACTCCTGTTTTAATAGCTTTTGTCTCGAATACGAATCCGAGTTTATCTTATCTTAACCACTGGCATAATGTTTGGCGATTAATTCTCCAACCAAAGGTAATAACTCCAAAGGAATTGGGAGGGTTTAGGGAGATAATTACTAATAATTAAAGACCCCCTACGGTTGAATTGTTAATCATTGTCAAATGCGATCGCATTTTTACTATTAACCTGTATTCAAACAATAAAAACGATCGCGCTAAAGTCTTAAAATTTGGACTGGAACTCCTAATACCTTGGCACTCGCAGCTAAACCTTCATCTGCTGTTATTAAAGAAATTTCATAAGAAAATGCGATCGCTAAATGCAAAGCATCCAAAGTTCGTAAAGGAATATAGCAATCCTAAATAGGTTGTAACATTTCAATACTGATATGAAACGGCCAGAAGTATTACCCCAGATCCCTCCCCCCCTAGCCCCCCGTGCACGGGGGGCTAGGGGGGGCTATTCCGGTGTTCCCTTTTGATCAGGGATTTTAAACACAACTCAAATAGGATTGCTATATCAAATCTACTGATCCAAATATCACTATCAATCCAGTAAGAAGGTTGTACCATAAGTTCAGGGATCATAGTGATTTAATTACTCAATTACTATATGGAGGGCATTGATTGTATCATAAACTTGTTTGATCAAATAAATTTTCTGTTGATTTTTATAAATTTATTATTTTTAAACTAAGGCGGTTGCTATAGATAAACTATCAACCGCCAACCCACAACAGCCAAACGCCCAAACCCCGTTTACAGCAACCCAATGAAATGTAAGGGGCCTTGTCCGGTCATAATTTCTATTAATATGCCGATCATTCCTAACATGGCTAACCGACCATTCCAAACTTCGGCGGTGGTGGTGAGTCCCCATTCCCAACTTTCTTGAGGATACATCTTGGTTTTTTTGCCGGGGTGTGCGACATCGGAGAACTTAATATTAGGAGCATTTAAGGCTTCTATAACCATTTCTGCTAAATCATTAATAAACACCGGATGGGTATTTAATGCCGGAACTCGATTGAATTTTTCAATCCCAGCTTCTTCAGCCAGTTCTCGATATTCCATATCAATTTCTTCTAAAGTTTCGATATGTTCAGATACAAAACTAATCGGAACCACGACTAATTCTTTAACGCCTTCTTTGGCTAATTCAAGAATAACTTCATCCGTATAAGGTTTCAACCATTCCACGGGGCCAACTCGACTTTGATAGGCGAGAACATGGGGGTTAGGACGGTTTAAGGTCTGCATAATTGCCGCCGTACAGCCTTCAATTTCATCCCGATAGGGATCTCCAGCTTCTTCGACATAACTAACCGGAACACCGTGGGCACTAAAGAAAATTTGCACCTGTTCAGGATGATCACAATGTTCAATTTCCTGCTCAATTAATTCCGTCATTGCTTGTAGATAACCCGGACGATTATACCAAGAAGGAATTACTGTATAATCAACTTTTTGTAAACTGGGATCTTGTTCCCAAAGTTTTTCTAAAACTCGAAAACTAGAACCACTGGTACTAATTGAAAATTGCGGATATAAAGGTAAAATAACTAATTCTTCGATTTGATCCCGTTTGATTTTGGCCACTGCTTCTTCAGTAAATGGGTTCCAATAGCGCATCCCCACATACACCCGGATATCGTGACCTTTTTCCTGTAAAGACCCTTGTAAAGCAATGGCTTGTTCTTCCGTAATTCGCCGCAGGGGAGAACCGCCCCCGATCGCCTTATAATTTTCCTGGGACTTCTGATAGCGCAAAGTTGAAATCATCCAAGCCAAAGGTTTTTGCATCCAAGCAAAGGGCAAACGGATAATTTCTGGGTCTGAAAATAGATTATACAAAAAGGGGCGAACATCTTGCAGTTGCTCTGGCCCGCCCAGATTTAGCAGTAAGACTCCGACTCGTCCCATAGCGGATACTTCCTATCCTAAGATTTGTTAACTATCTTAACAATATATTGTCCTTGTGGGTTAGTCGATCTTTTAATTTATAAAAATTGTTCTTAACATGGCAACTATTCTCAGAAGTTTAAGTTACCGCTATCAATGGCTCTATGATACCATTTCCCGACTGGCGGCGTTGAGTGTGGGCGGTGAGCGTCGGTTTCGGGAGTTGGCCTTAACGGGCTTAACCCTGACACCGGAAACCCAAATTCTCGACTTGTGCTGTGGAAGTGGACAAGCAACGGGGGTGTTAGTTGAGTATTCCCAAAATGTGACGGGGTTGGATGCTTCTCCGTTGTCCCTCAAACGCGCCCGGAATAATGTTCCCCAAGCCCAATATGTTGAAGGGTTTGCGGAAAATATGCCCTTTGGCGATAACAGCTTTGACCTGGTGCACACCAGCGCCGCCCTGCACGAAATGAACCCGGAACAGTTGCAACAAATTCTCAATGAGGTTTATCGCGTCCTTAAACCTGGGGGAATTTTTACCCTGGTTGATTTCCATTCCCCCACTAACCCGATATTTTGGCCGGGGGTGGCCATGTTTCTTTGGTTATTTGAAACGGAAACGGCTTGGCAATTGTTAAAAACAGACCTGGTTCAAACCCTATCACAAATTGGCTTTAATGTCAATCCCCCTCAACTTTACGCTGGCGGAAGTTTACAAGTAATTCATGGAGTTAAATCCTATTAAGTTTCTTTTGTCTATTGACAAAAGGGTAATTATTGTTCAAAATAGGAAAGTTGCTTGCAGTTGGCGAAAAAATTTCTGGCTAACCGCAAGCAAATGTTTTGAAAATATAGAGGCGATATGGAATTAAAAGACTTAGCTGAAATGTTTGCAATTTTAACTATTTTAGAACCAGACACTAAAATCTGTCAGCTAACAGCAAGACTAGCCACTGCTGGTTCAGCAACCGCAGGTGAGACTGACACCGCAGTTATCAAGGAAATAAAAAGTTGTTTGTCTGATTTACAAGCAGAGTTGAAAGAAGTTAACGATAAGAAATTAGAAGGGAAACAAAAACTCCTAACAAGAATTTTGACTCCTGACGCATAAATACAATTCCATCAGCTTTAATTGACATCCTCCCCGTAGCTAGAAGCTAGGAGATTCTATCTGCTTCAACAAATCAAAAATTGATAATTGTTCAAATTGTGGTGGGTTGAGGCTTTGTTGATCACAGCCTAAGTGTTTAGTCGGAAGGATGTCAATTGTTTGTATAGGAATATATAGAAACCCGGTTTCGGATACTGTTATGACAATTCAGATAAACTGGCTAATAGTTCCCCTGGGGATAAAATAGTAATGGGAGAGTTAACAAATCCTTGCAAATCACGGGTAATAATTGCATCCAAGTTTTCATTCATTGCACAAGCAAGTTGCACTGCATCTTCAAAATCGTCTAAATTTAAAGCCAGTGCTGTTTTAAGAATATCTTGATTAACAGCACAAACTTCCAATGTTAATAACAAATCAGAAACATACTGTTTACCGATTTGGGAATTTCTCTGTTTTTTGACAATATAAAAAATATCAGTTAATGTCGTTGCTGTTACATAACCGATGATTTGACCGGATCGAATTGCCTGAAATAACCGATCAGCATCTTCAAAAAAGGGCATCCTAGCCAGTAAACTATCTAAAATAATATTAGTATCTAGTAATATCCTCATTTGAGATATTTCTCCGTTAAACTTTCATCTTTTAATCTTTCTACATCTTCATCGGTTAATTCAACGTTATCGGTTTTTAAACTTCCCCGCAAACGTTCCCAAACTCCATCAGGAACATCAGGACGAGGACGCAATTCTTGAGACAACGAATGAATAATAGACTCTACCAGTAATAACCGTTCATGAACGGGAAGTTGATAAGCGGCGTTTTTTAACTCCTGTAAATTCATGGTTGATTTTTCCTCTTTGTTTATTCAATTATATCTCTTTTTTATATATTTACTCCAGAACCTCAATCATTTTTGGAATTTTAAAGAGTTTAGATGTTGGTTTTTTTATTCTTGCTTTCCGATATTGGTAATAACAAAGTATGCTTAATCTCCTCACACAGTTTGGGCGACACTTCACAGCCACTATTGAGGCAATCCACCAACAAATTATTAGCATAGTAATACTGCTGAAGCAATTTCTTGTGGTACTCGCTGAACTGACTTTTCTGATTGAAATCTCGATATTCAATCATTACCAACTTTAATTTATCTGTCCAAAGCTGGCCGTTCTTTTGCCACCATTCTATAATTTCTTCATTTGTATTCGGGTCAGGTAGTTTATTTTTAAGTTGTTGTAGCGAATGGGTTAGTTTAAGGTTAAATTTAGGGTTAAGGGCATTTACCAGTTCACTATTAAAGTTATGGGCTGGGTCAGAAGCCAGGTCAAAAGCCAGGTCAAGATCATTTTTTAGGCTACAAAACTCACTATAAGTATCATTAAAATCCTGACTAATAGCATTATGGCAAATAATTACATCACTTGAAATGTTGGTAGCACTAATTACACAAGCAGAATTAATAGCATCATCAAGGAAAGAGGCACTGATAAGCGCATTGTTAAGAGCTTGGTCAAGTTGTTGGGCATGGAAATAGTCAAGATCAAGAATAAAGGTAAGGTAAAAGGCTCTCACAGTCGGCTTGTCAGCAACCTGAACTGCAAGTGATTTTTGGTTCACCCAGGCGAGAAACTGTTGCAACTTATCATCAGCTACAAGCTCATCAATCTGCTCTTTCATTGATAACAGTAGCTGATCGGCTGGTTGCATCATGCCAACTGCTAGTAAAAATACTTCTCGCCAGTTTCTCTTGGTTATGTGGCTAACCAATCTATTCAAAGCCCGTGAATTAAGAGAATCAATAATTGCTCTGGCAGTAAAATGCTCCTGAAAAGTCAGATGGGAGAAAGAATAAATTCGCTGCGCCCTCTCCACCAGTAACCCATGTTGGACTGCAATGGATTTCAGCACTGCTTCACTATCTAGCTGCAATTGGAAGGGGTCAGTATTTGCATCTGGTAAGGTGCGGAGATAGTTTCCAATAAGTTTCTGTAGTTTATCTTGTTCCAAGAAGTAATCACCGTCTTTAAAGGTAATTTCTGCTACCTGACTTAGTAGCTGTTGCTTGCGTAATGTGGATAAACTTTTATAAGTATTATCCCGTTCAATCCCCCTAGATTCATCCCATTTTTTTAGTAAAATTTCTAGCCCTTCTTCATATAGCTTGGCTCGGTTAGATGGGAATTCAGTTTTGGATTGAAAAACTAAACAGGTCAAAATTAACAAAATCGGGGTAACAGCAATTTCCCGAATAGGCTGGTTTTCACGAAGATTTAGCTTTTTTATAAATTTATTTGCCTTTTCTTTACCCTCCTTATCTCCTTTAGCCTGAATTACTGACGGAAAATCTTCAAGAGCCTGTTTTACTTGTTCGAGCTTGTCTGGAGATACCTGGAGGATTCGCACCAGCATATCAATATCACTGCTATTGTCGAGCACCTTCTCAGCTATCTCAGATTCCACATATTGGCATGGAGGAGCATTACTCTGCTCTTTATCCTCTTGTTCAGATTCAATGTTTTTCGGCAGGTAAGCAACTTCTTTCCAATCTAGATCAAGCCTGAAGCAAATTTCTTGAAAGTATTTACGGTCAACAGTTTTCCCGTTAAGAAACTTACCAATTGGCTGGCGAGTACATAGATCTACCTCACTCGCTAGTTCGTCTTGCGTCCATCCTGTGAGCTCAAAAACCCTTTTTACCTTTTTTAGTTTTTCTGGATCTACCCGAAGCGATTGCCTTGCCATACGCTGACTACATACTCTATATCCACTTTAACCCAGTCTGTTGAAACACATACCTAAACTAATACCCAAAATCACACATTTGGAGAACGTTACTCAAACTTAATCTCATCCATCAACCATCGAAGCTAGTTGATGTAGTGATTCAAACCTCAGAGTTTATGAAATCAACCTATATCAATGGACGCTTCTACTACAAAGACGAAAATGGCATCTTGCTACCAGCCGTTACCACGATACTGAAGGCTACACAGCCGATTGAATCTGTAGTTGCCCTTTCTAATTGGCGCAATAAAGTAGGAGAAGCAGAAGCAAATCGGATTGCCTTAACTAGCCGTCGCCGAGGAAAACTATTACATCAATGGGTTAAGGAATATTTGCAAGGGTTATCTCCCACTGCTTCCAGCCTGATTGAACCCTATTGTTATAGTATTCAGTCCGTTTTGGAGAAACTTAGCGATGTTCAATTGGTCGAGACAATTGTGCCCAATTATGTAGAAAAATACACTGGTAAAGTTGATTTAGTTGCCCGTTATGAAGGTGTTCCATGCACTATTGAATTGACAACTGCTGAAGAACCTAAACTGCGAGTGGGAAAACTCTACGATAAACCTTTACAGCTTGTGGCTTATGGTGGTGCAATTAATCGATGCTATGGTGAAAGTTTATTTGGCACTAAAGTTGTTAATGGTTTAATTGTTGTGGCTCTTCCAGGTGAAGATGCCGAAATATTTACGTTCAAACGGGAAGAATTGCTCAACTACTGGCAGGAATGGTTAAAACGGCTAAAGTCTTTTGGAGAAAAAGCAGCTTGATAATCTTGACAATATTGATCGAGCACCGAAACTGTTGTTAAATTAAGTTTCTGGTGTGTGTAGAAACCGGGTTTCTCTTTCAGATTATCGTTAACAAACATAGAAGTCTATAGAAACCCGGTTTCTGATTATTGTTGTGTATAGGAATTAAAAATATGCCAACATTCAGAAGATAATTCTACTATACTAACAGCCCCCGTTGGCATAACAATGCGATCGCGAAATCTGCCAATATCAATTCCTAATAATTCACATAACATAATTCTAATCGTGGCTTTATGGGATACAATTAGAATATTACCCGATGGATAACGTTCTTCAATTTCTTGAATTACCTGGGAAGAACGGCGAGCAATATCAATTCCTTTTTCCCCTCCTGTTGGCGCATTCCAACCCGGATCAGTTAACCATCTAACATAATCATCATGGTAATTTTCATTAACGGTTTGGGGAAGTTTTCCTTCCCATTCTCCATAGGCAATTTCTTTTAAACCTTCTCTAAATTGCATTTCTAAACCCACTACATCACACAACGGTTTAGCTGTTGCAATAGTTCGTTTCATCGGACTAATAAATACAGCCGTCCAAGGTAAATTATGATAAGATTGGGCAAATTGCTCGGCCATTTTTAAGCCATTTTCGGTTAATTCGGGATCTAAATTTCCACAATAACCCCTTTGTTGATTATAGGTGGTTTCTCCATGTCGTAGAAAATACAATTTAACAGTCATAATTTTGATAAAACAATAGAATTCATCCGAACCCCCTAAATCCCCCTTAAAAAGGGGGGACTTTGAGTTCAAGTTCCCCGCTTATTAAGCGAGGGATCTCTTTTGCATAAAAAAGGGGGTAGTTTAATTTTTAGTTAGCTTAACATATCAGATTCTCAAAAAGTCCTTAAATTTTTATAATTTAATCTTAATCTTTTATTAATATTTTCGATCTGGGAGCAAATCTTAAAAAAATAGGAAGAATAAAAATATAATATCTCTAAATTCAAAAAGCCGTGCTATCATTTAAAGCAATTTTGACATGAGGGTATCGTTCAAACAGCAAACAGCAGTTTAACGATATCTTAATGATCTCAATTCTTGAAAAACTAAAAACCTTTATAACAGTCAGGACTTATGGTATCTGCACCAGATAGACCCATGGAGACGAGTAACCCTCTGAGTGAGGATGAACTGCGTAAGATTGATGCCTACTGGCGAGCTTGTAATTATCTAGCCGTTGGCATGATTTATTTACGAGAAAATCCTTTGTTAAAAGAATCCCTAAAGCCCTCAGATGTCAAACATCGGCTGTTAGGACATTGGGGTTCCAGTCCCGGGTTGAGCTTTATCTACATTCACCTCAACCGACTGATTAAAAAATACGACCTGGATATGATTTATCTAGCTGGCCCAGGTCATGGTGCCCCAGGGGTATTAGCTCCGGTTTACTTAGAAGGAACCTACTCAGAAATTTATCCCAATATCAGCGAAGACGCCGAGGGGATGCAAAAATTCTTTAAACAGTTCTCGTTTCCTGGTGGTATTGGGAGCCACTGTACCCCAGAAACCCCCGGTTCTATCCATGAAGGAGGAGAGCTAGGCTATAGTTTATCTCATGCCTATGGGTCTGTGTTTGATAACCCGGACTTAATCTCCGTTTGCGTCGTTGGGGATGGAGAAGCCGAAACCGGAGCTTTAGCAACTGCTTGGCATTCTAACAAATTTCTGAACCCGATTCGGGATGGGGCCGTATTGCCTGTTCTGCATTTGAATGGCTACAAAATCGCTAACCCCACTATTTTATCGCGGATTAGCCATGAAGAATTGGAAGCCTTATTTAAAGGTTATGGCTATAAACCCTATTTTGTCCAAGGGTGTGACCCCGCATTGATGCACCAAAAAATGGCAGATATCCTGGAAACAGCCATTTCTGAAATTAAAGCCATTCAAGCTGAAGCCCGGTCAACGGGAATTGCTAAACGTCCCCTGTGGCCGATGATTGTATTGCGGAGTCCCAAAGGCTGGACTGGCCCAACGGAGGTCAATGGCCATAAAGTTGAAGGTTTTTGGCGGTCGCACCAAGTGCCAATGGCTGATGTCACCACCAACCCCACCCATCTCAAGTTATTAGAAGATTGGATGCGGAGTTATAAGCCCGAAGAACTGTTTGATGCCAATGGCCGTTTAATTCCTGAACTGAAGGATTTGGCCCCCAAAGGTACAAAACGAATGAGTGCCAGTCCCCATGCTAACGGGGGTGTGCTGCGTAAAGACCTACGATTGCAGGATTTTCGGGACTATGGTGTGCCTGTGGAATACCCCGGTAAGTCCGAGGTGGAAAATACCAACCCCCTAGGAAAATTCCTCCGGGATGTGATGCGAAATAATCTGCAAAATTTCCGCGTATTTGGCCCCGATGAAACGGCTTCTAATCGCTTAAATGCGATATATGAGGTTAGTAAAAAAACCTGGATGGGGGACTTTTTACCAGAGGATTTAGATGGGAGTGAACTGGCAACCGATGGCCGGGTGATGGAAATCCTGAGTGAGCATACCTTAGAAGGATGGTTAGAAGGCTATTTACTCACCGGACGTCATGGATTTTTCCATACTTATGAAGCCTTTGCTCACGTGATTGATTCGATGTTTAATCAACACGCGAAATGGTTGGATATTTGCCGAAATGAAGTGTCTTGGCGATCGCCAATTTCTTCTTTGAATATTCTCCTATCTTCAACGGTTTGGCGTCAAGATCATAACGGGTTTAGTCATCAAGACCCGGGCTTTTTAGATGTGGTAACGAATAAAAGTGCCAGTGTTACCCGAATTTATTTACCACCCGATGCGAACTGTTTATTATCGGTTGCTGACCATTGTTTAAAGAGTACCAATTATATCAATGTGATTGTGGCAGATAAACAGAAACATCTGCAATTTTTGACAATGGATGAAGCCATTAAACATTGTACCAAAGGGATTGGCATTTGGGAATGGGCAAGCAGTGATGACTGTGGAAAAGATCCTGATATTCCTGATGTAATTATGGCGGGTTGTGGTGATGTGGCGACGATGGAATCTCTCGCAGCTACGGCAATTTTACGCGAAGAAATTCCAGATCTAAAAGTTAGATTTGTCAACGTGGTGGATTTATTTAAGTTACAACCCGATACGGAACATCCCCACGGTTTATCCGACCGAGATTTTGATAGTTTGTTTACGACAGATAAACCAATTATCTTTAATTTCCATGGCTATCCTTGGTTAATTCACAAGTTAGCCTATCGTCGGAAAAATCACGCGAATATGCACGTCAGAGGCTATAAAGAGAAGGGGAATATTAATACTCCTTTAGAGTTGGCAATTAATAACCAAGTTGACCGTTTTAACCTGGTTATAGATGTAATTGACCGAGTGCCTAAATTGGGTTCGGCGGCGGCCTATGTCCGGGAACGGATGAAAAATGCGATCATCGAAAATGTCAATTATGCCCATGAACATGGCATTGACAAAGATGAAATTGTGAATTGGAAATGGCCGTTTTAAATTCCTAGAAACCGGGTTTCTCCCCCAGGGCTGTTTCATTCTCAAGGCAGATTCCTTTGTGACCTCTCCCCCACCCCCTCGACCGCATGGAGAGGGGAGAATTTTTGTTACTCTTAAATCAGAAATGGTATTTAGTAATATTAATTGCTCCCCCTTCCCTTGCAGGGAAGGGGCTGGGGGGTTAGGTCATACAAATTTTGGGAGAAAATGAAACAGCCATGGGGGTTTCTGTATACCCGCACTAAGTCCCCAGAAACCCGGCTTCTCATTATGAACATATATTAATATCCGTCTAAAACCCCTATAAAACGGGGGATTTGACGTATATTCCCGCTTTGTATCCCAGATTTTTGTATTAATTTATTTTCTAAATTAAGTAATTTCACGGGATTTGAGCAGTTTACGACAATTAAAAATTACCTTTAACTGAATGACGTTAAAAATGGCTCTTAATCCTTGCCAGAATTAGGTTTTAACATTTTTTATGGATGACAACTCACTTGCTTTTTGATACTTAAAAAATATTAGTAATGAGCTTATTTTCGTGATATAATACTTTCTATTGAGATAGAAGGCTTAACTAGGCCTCTGAGAGTAAATGGTATTTCTACCAGAGTCTATCTCCACCCGTTTATTATCAGTATAGGAGCATTATGGATACGAATTTTAGCTCAGACCGCGTAATAGTCAAACTAAAGCCCGGAGCTAATTCCAATGAAATTAGCAACTTACAGGCGCAAATCGGAGTCACAAAAGTTAGCACAGCCTCACAACTTGGGATTGACATTTGGCAGATTCCTTCAGGAACAGTTGAAAAAATAATATCGACTTATAAGAATGATCCCCGCTTCGAGTACATCGAGCCGGATTATATCATCACCCTTGAAGATGTCGAAAAACCGAGTTCTGCTACAGAAAGTTCAGAAAAAATTACTCCCCAAGCCACCACTCCCAATGATCCTGGCTATTCTCAGTTATGGGGACTCAACAACATAGGTCAAAGTGGGGGGACAGCCGATGCTGATATTGACGCTCCCGAAGCGTGGGATATTCAAAAGGGCAACCAAAACTTAGTTATCGGTGTGATTGATACCGGCGTTGATTACAACCACCCGGACTTATCGGCGAATATCTGGACAAATCCAGGGGAAATCGCAGGCGATGGCATTGATAACGACAGTAACGGATATATTGATGATGTCCGGGGTTGGGACTTTGCCTATAACGACAATAACCCGATGGATGTGCATGGACACGGAACCCACGTTGCTGGAACTATTGCCGGAAAAGGCAATAACGGCGTTGGGGTGACAGGGGTAGCTTGGAATGCCAAGATTATGCCACTTAAGTTTTTAAATGATAGTGGTTCCGGCTCTCTATCCAATGCGATTTTGGCGATTAACTATGCAACAGCCAAGGGAGTCAAACTTACTAATAACTCTTGGGGAGGCGGGGGCTACACTCAAGCCCTATCCGATGCCATCAATACCGCCGGACAACAGGGAGCTTTATTTATTGCCGCGGCGGGTAATAGTTCACTGAACACAGACATAACGCCTGCTTATCCTGCCAGCTACAACCTATCTAATATTATCTCTGTTGCCTCAACCACTCGCACCGATGGATTATCCTCTTTCTCCAACATTGGAGCCACCACTGTAGATTTAGGAGCCCCTGGTTCGGATATTTATAGCACTCTTCCCAATAGTAGCTACGGGACTTATAGTGGGACATCAATGGCATCTCCCCATGTCACCGGGGCGGCGGCGTTGCTGTGGTCTCAAAATCCCACTTGGACGGCACAGCAGATTAAGAATCGGCTCATGTCAACTGGGGACTCGATTTCTGCCCTCAATGGCAAAACTGTCTCTGGGAAGCGGTTGAATATTAACAATGCTTTGAGCAACCTCCCCTCTGTCACCGTCAACGTCAGTCCGGCTACAGTACAGGAAGATGGGGCAGGGAATTTAACCTACAGTTTTAGTCGCAGTGGAAGTTTAACCAGTCCTATAACTGCTAACTTTGGCGTCGCGGGAACAGCTAATGCGGCTGCGGTTGGGAGTGACCCAGCCGACTATACGGTATTAACCAACAGCGCAGTGACATTTAGTCCTAGCACAAAAACAGGGACAATTACCTTTGCTGCTGGCTCTAGTACGGCTCAGTTGGTAGTTGACCCCACGGCTGATACCCTAGCAGAAAGCCAAAACGAAACCGTTGTTTTCAACATCAACTCCGGTACAGGATACATTGGGGGAACTCCTAATACGGCAACAGGAACAATCGTTTCCGAGGAAGTTTTGCCAATTTTCACCAACCCCAATAGTATTACTATTCCGTCGAGCGGCAGTGCCTCGCCTTATCCATCAACGATTAACGTTTCCGGTGTCAGTGGGAACATTGCCAATATTCAAGTCAGCTTAAGCGGTTTATCCCATACTTGGCCAGATGATGTGGATATGTTTCTGCGGGGGCCTGGGGGACAAAAAGTTATGCTCATGTCCGATGCTGGGGGTTTCGCAGACTTAAATAATGTCAATCTAACTTTTCGTGACAGCGCTTCAGGGACATTGCCAGATGGGTCTCAAATTACATCAGGAACCTATCGTCCAACTGACTACCAAGTCGGTGATACCTTCCCTACTCCCGCACCCGCAGGCCCTTATGGTACGGCGTTGTCCGCATTCAATGGCACAAATCCCAATGGGGCTTGGCAGCTATTTGTGCAGGATGATATGGGAGGGGATAGTGGTAGTATAGCTGGCGGCTGGAGTTTAACGATTCAAAGTGCGGCTATTAATGGTACTGCTGGCGCTGATAACTTAACCGGAACTGCTAATGCAGATGTCATCAATGGATTAGCTGGTAATGACACCCTTAATGGATTAGCAGGAAACGACACTCTTGATGGTGGTACTGAGAACGATCGTTTAGATGGAGGACTCGGAAACGATCAACTCAAAGGGGGATTGGGGAACGATATTTACATTGTCGATAGCACCGGAGATGTTGTCACCGAACTGGCGGCTCAAGGAACTGACTTGGTGCAATCTTCCGTCACCTACACCTTACCTGCTAACGTTGAAAACCTCACCTTAACTGGAACTACCGCTATTAATGGTACAGGTAATACTCTAGCTAATATTATTACGGGTAATACTGCTAATAATATTCTCAATGGTAGTAGCGGTGCTGACCAACTTAAAGGCGGTACAGGAAACGATACTTACGTTGTCGATAATACTGGAGATGTTGTTACAGAATTAGCTTCTCAAGGTACAGATTTAATCCAATCTTCTGTCACTTATACCCTACCTGCTAACGTTGAAAACCTGACCTTAACTGGAACTACCGCTATTAATGGTACAGGTAATACTCTAGCTAATACTGTTACTGGAAATACCGCTAATAATATTCTCAATGGCGGTACCGGAAATGATAACTTGATTGGGGGTAGCGGTACTGACCAACTGTTAGGTAGCGATGGCAATGACTCTCTGAGTGGAGATGCTGGAAATGATACCCTTACAGGGGGACTCGGCGCGGATAAATTTATCTACAATACTAATGCAGCCTTTACGACTACTGCGGTAGGTGTAGATACAATTACAGACTTTAATATCTCACAAACCGATCAAATTGTCTTGGATAAAACCACTTTTACCAGTATTAGCAGTGCTGCGGGAACTGGGTTTTCTGTTGCCAGTGAATTTGCTAAAGTTACCACCGATGCCTTAGCTGCTACCCGTGCCGCCGATATTGTTTATAATAGTACAACCGGAGGATTATTCTACAATCAAAACGGCACAGCCCCAGGTTTTGGTACAGGGGGTAAATTCTTAACCTTAACCAATAAACCTGTCTTAACAGCAACTCAATTTTTAATTCAAGCCTAATTCTCAATTGTAGAGACAGAGAAACCGGGTTTCTGGTATAAATTCGGTTTCTGAGATTATAGCATTTTTATAAATGAGAACTAAAACCGATAATATATTCCTTGAGAAAGATGTTAAATTAATATTTTTTGTTAGGAGCTAAAAAGCGATTTTGTGCTAAACTGCTGATGACAAATTTTATATTGATTTACCATGAGTGACTTAATTGCGATCGCCTACGATGACGAATATAAAGCCGAAGAAGTCCGTATGACTTTGATTAAATTACAAAAAGAACATTTAATCGAATTAGAAGACGCTGCCGTAATTGTCAAGAATGCTGAAGGAAAAATCAAACTCAACCAAGCCATTGATTTAACCACTGCGGGTGCAGTCAGTGGCGGATTTTGGGGTTTATTAATTGGGACATTATTCCTTAGCCCCCTGTTGGGTGCAGCCGTGGGAGCCGCTGCTGGAGCCGCCAGTGGTGCTTTAAGTGATATTGGGGTGGATGATAAATTCATGAAATCTTTAGGGGAAACCTTACAACCGAAAACCTCTGCCCTCTTTGTATTAGTGCGGAAAGTCACCCCCGATAAAGTCTTAGAAGAAATCGCCCCCTATGGTGGAACAGTGTTAAGAACTTCTTTAACTAAAGATGAAGAAGCTCAACTACAAGAGGTTTTGAGTACCCGAGGCGTGTCCGTTTAATTCAATTTTTTAATCCCATTTGATCGGATTAAATTCCAGGGTTAATAGGTAGAATTATCAAAAAATTTTGATGGGTGTGTGGCCGCTGGGTGACGCACCCATTTTTCAGTAATCAGTAATTAGTCAATATTTAGACTGTTGATTAATTAAATTTGCTATACTCTGTTGTGATTAGCGACCTAAATAGAGGACGGAAAACAATGGGACAAACTCTACTCGAACAACTACGGGAAATCACCGTTGTAGTGGCGGATACCGGAGATATCCAAGCCATTGAGATGTATACCCCCAGAGATGCAACCACCAACCCCTCCTTAATTACTGCCGCCGCCCAAATGCCCCAATATGAAAGTATTGTGGATGATACCCTCAAAAAAGCCCGTCAGGATTTGGGGGGGAGTGCAACGCATGCTGAAGTGGCAAATTTAGCTTTTGAAAGGTTAGCCGTTGCTTTTGGATTAAAGATATTAGCTATTATTCCCGGGCGCGTCTCCACGGAAGTCGATGCTCGGTTATCTTATGATACGGAAACCACCATTGCTAAAGGTCGTTATATTATCGAGCAATACGAAGCGGCGGGGATTTCTCGCGATCGCATTTTAATTAAAATTGCCTCTACTTGGGAAGGGATTAAAGCCGCCCAAGTCCTAGAAAAAGATGGGATTCATTGTAATTTAACCCTATTATTTGGCATTCATCAAGCGATCGCCTGTGCAGAAGCTGGAGCGACCTTAATTTCTCCCTTTGTCGGCCGGATTTTAGATTGGTACAAAAAAGACACCGGACGAGATTCCTACCCCCCCGCAGAAGACCCCGGAGTTCTATCTGTCACCCAAATTTATAACTATTATAAAAAATTTGGCTATCAAACAGAAGTGATGGGGGCTAGTTTCCGTAATATTGGGGAAATTACCGAGTTAGCCGGATGTGATTTATTAACAATTTCTCCCGCTCTATTAGAAGAATTACAATCAACTATTGGCGACCTTCCCCGCAAACTCAATCCCGAAACCGCCGCCAGTTTAGACCTAGAAAAAATCTCCATTGATCAAGATACCTTTAACCGAATGCACGCCGAAGATCCGATGGCTTCGGAAAAATTAGAAGAAGGAATTAAAGGGTTTTCCAAGGCCTTAGAAGCCCTAGAAAAATTCTTAGCTGAACGTCTAGCTCGTTTAGAAGGAGAAGAAGTAATTAGTCATGCAGCTGAAGATATTTTCCGCGCCTATGATTTAGATGGCGATGGCTATATTACCCGGGAAGAATGGTCAGGAACAGACGCCGTATTTGATGCCCTCGATCAAGATAATGATGGTCAAATTACCGCCGAAGAAATGGCCGCCGGGTTGGGGGTATCCTTCAATTTAGCCCCGGTTTAAATACCCAAAACTTGAGGAAAAACTGTAGAGGCGTGCCACGGCGCGTCTCTCTCTACTGTATGTTTATTCAAGTTCAACAATCTCTCCCCTCACGGGTAATAATTATACTAATATGAGTCCATTAATTCCCGATTCTATTTTCAACTCTCTAATGGCTGATTATTCTGAAACAGCACCCGCTTTAGAGGATTTACAACGAGAGTTTACAACTAACTTGCTCTATCTTCAAGGTCAATTACCCACCACCGCAACCCCCCAAGAATTATATCAAGCATTAGCCTATACTATTCGACAGTTTTTAATGCCCTCCTGGGTGAAAACAACTCAAAATTATTCCCAAAATAAAGTTAAACAAATTTGCTATTTTTCTACTGAATATACTTTAGGATCTCATTTAGCTAATCATTTAGTTAATTGCAATTTATGGGAACCATTCCAAAAATCTTTAAAAGCTTTTAATTTAAACTTACAAGACTTAATTGATCAAGAAATAGAACCCAGTTTAGGCTATGGAAATGTTGCCCAATTACCTATTGATGAATTAGATTCTCTGTCTACCTTGAATCTGCCCGCTATTGCCTATGGAATTCGTTATGAATTTGGTAGTTTTGATCAAGAAATTTATCACGGTTGGCAAGTCGAAAAGATTGATAAATGGTTGCGGTATGGAAATCCCTGGGAAATTGCCCGTCCCGAGGCTACGGTAAATGTGCAGCTAGGGGGTTATACGGAAGCCTATTATGACCAAAAAGAACGCTATCGGGTGCGTTGGATTCCCCAGCGTTGCATCAAAGGAGTTCCATATCATACACCGATTTCCGGTTATCAAAGTCATACTGTTAATACCTTAATATTATGGAAAGCAGAACCGATTGTTTCCTATAATTCTCAGGATTTTAATATTGGAGATTATTATGGAATTGTTCAGGGAAAACCATTCGTTGAATTACTCACAAAAGTATTATATCCCCATGATGAAAAAATTCAACAAAAACAACTGCGTTTAGAACAACAATTCTTTTTTGTCTCCTGTTCTCTCCAAGATATGATTCGGAATCATCTGGCAACTGGAGAAAATTTAGAGACATTTCATCAACACTATTCTATTCAACTCCATGATACGGCTAGTGCGATCGCGATCGCAGAATTAATGCGATTATTTGTTGATGAATATAGCTTAGAATGGGAAAAATCCTGGTCAATTACTAGACAAACCTTTACCTATCTTAACCCAACTTTATTACCGGAAGCTCAGGAAAAATGGTCTGTGGGATTATTAGGAAGTTTATTACCCCGTCACCTAGAAATTATCTATGAAATTAATAATCGATTGTTAATTGGAGTTCGCAGTCAATATCCGGGAGATTTTAATAAATTATCTCGACTTTCTTTGATTGATGAAACAGGAGAAAGATATGTTAGAATGACTCATTTAGCTTGTATTGGAAGTTATGCGATTAATGGAATTTCTCTCTGGCAAACCGAACGTTTAAAACAATCAATTATTCCTGATTTTTATGAATTAACACCGGAAAAATTTAGAGCAATTAGTAGTGGGATTACCCCTCGGCGTTGGTTGGTTTTAGCCAATCCCCCTTTGGCCGAATTAATTACCTATAAAATTGGCAATAGCTGGATTAAAAATTTTGCGGATTTGCATCGTTTAGAATCAGAATTAGATCAGGTAGAATTTCGTTTAGCTTGGCGAAATATTAAGCAAGAAAATAAACGAAAACTGGCTGATTATATTCAACAAAATTGTGGGATTACGGTAAATACTGATTCTATTTTTGATATTTTAATTGAACGAATTCAAGAATATAAACGTCAACATTTGAATATTTTAAAAATTATTACCCTCTACAATCGCATTCGCAAACATCCTGATGGGGATTATGTTCCCCAAACCTTTATTTTTGCTGGAAAAACTGCCCCCGGTTATGTGATGGGGAAATTGATGATTAAATTAATTCATGCGGTGGGTCAAGTGATTAATTCCGATCCTATTATCGGCGATCGCTTAAAAGTCGTATTTATTCCTAATGTTAATCAAACTTTAAGTCAACATATCTATCCCGCCGCCGATGTCTCTGAACATTTAGCAATGGCGGGGAAAAAAGCCGGGGGAATTGCGATTTTAAAACCTGCTTTTAATGGAGCCTTAACATTAGGAATTGTAGATGGAGCTAGTGAAGAATTACGCCATGCAGTGGGAGCAGAAAATTTCTTTAATTTTGGATTAAGTTTAGCTGAAATTGAAGTTTTAAAAGCTAAAGGTTATAATCCTTGGAGTTATTATTATGCCAATGAAAGCCTACGAGAAAGTATTGATCAAATAGCGTCGGGTTATTTTTCCCAAGGCGATCCGAATCTGTTTAAAACCTTAATTGATGCCCTATTATATCACGATGAATATATGGTTTTTGCTGATTACCAATCCTATATTGATTGTCAAGATAAAATCAGCCAAACCTATCGAGATTGGGAAACCTGGACGAGAATGTCTATTTTAAATGTGGCTCGTTTAGGTCGTTTTTCCTCCGATGGACTTGTCCAAGCCTATTGTCAAAATGTTTGGAATATTAATCCAGTTTAGGATAATATCAATTTAAGGGCTTGCTAAAGGATATTTTAATAAAGATGAGATTAAGTTAATTTATTGGTCATAAATTATAGGTAATATTTTGTTAAAAATTATTGCAAAAACTTGACTTAACACCGCATTGAAAACTACTATTGTATATCCTCAGTATTAGGATGGTAAAATGATTACTTCAGAACCGATCATTTTAAGTTTTAAAAATGTCACCTTCAGCAACGAGCAATTTTATCAACTTTGCCAAGATAATGAAAATTGGCAACTCGAACGAACTGTCAAAGGAGAATTAGTAATTATGCCCCCCGTTGGTGGAGTCAGTGGTAATCGAGAATCAGATTTGAATGCCGATTTAGTGATTTGGAATCGTCAAACTCAACTGGGAAAAGTTTTTAGTTCTTCTACTATATTTCGCTTACCTAATGGTGGCGATCGCTCTCCTGATGTGGCTTGGGTAGCTAAGGAACGTTGGGAATTACTAACAGCAGAAGAACAAGAAAAATTTCCCCCAATATGTCCTGATTTTGTGATGGAATTGCGTTCTCGCACTGACTCCCTAACCCAACTTCAAGCAAAAATGCAGGAATATCTTAACAGTGGTTTGCGCTTAGGTTGGTTAATTAATCCCCAAGAACAACAAGTAGAAATATATCGTCCTAATCAAGCTCTTGAAATCGTCAAACTACCCACAACTTTATCAGGAGAAAATGTCTTACCAGAATTTATTTTAAACTTACCTATTTTTTGATTGTTTTGCTTATTGACTACCAAATTCACCTTAAAATAACCATAGGAGTCTATTCAAAATGGTTCAATTACTAACTAAAACCTATTCCTTTGAAGAATATTTAGCTTATGACGATGGCACGGATAACAAATATGAATTAGTTAATGGAGAATTAAAACTTATGCCTACTGCCAGTGGTTTTCATGCTTTGATCTTACATTTTATCTTTAAGATTTTAGAACAAGAAATTGACAACCTTAAACAGCAGTGGAAAGTAATGCCTGGTACAGTAGGAGTAAGAACAGCTAAAAAGAAATCAAGGATTCCTGATTTAGTCATTTTGTCAGAAAGTCAATGTCAAGAACTCCGAAAAATGTCCGCCGCCGTTTTAGAAGCACCTCCCCTGTTAGCCGTAGAAATTGTTAGTCCGGGTAATTCTGATGATGATTACCGTTATAAGCGTTCTGAATATGCGGTTAGAGAAATTCCTGAATATTGGATTATTGACCCAAAAACAGAAAAAATCTCGGTTTTATTATTAGTTGCTGGTTTTTATGAAGTTACAGAATTTACGGGTGAACAGGAAATTAAGTCTTTACTTTTTCCTGAATTAAAGTTGACATCTAAACAGGTTTTTCAGGTATAAATTTTGTTATTTATAGCAATTGCCACATCAACCCTATTTCTCCTTATATTTCTATTCAGGTTTAACCCCATGAATTACTTGTAAACTTCCTCCAGCATAAAGTTTAGGGAGATTGACATTAAAGCCAATTTGTGATAATAATTGAACCAAATCTGTTTCTAACAATTGCCAAGCTGTTTCCGTTTCAAATAACCAGAGAAACATGGCTACCCCCGGCCAAAATATCGGATTAGTCGGGGAATGGAAATCAACCAGGGTAAAAATCCCTCCAGGTTTCAGAACGCGGTAAACCTCATTAAGAATTTGCTGCAACTGTTCGGGGTTCATTTCGTGCAGGGCGGCGCTGGTGTGCACCAGGTCAAAGCTGTTATCGGCAAAGGGCATATTTTCCGCAAAGGCTTCATAAGTATGGAAAAATCCATGACGTCCGGTGAGTAAATAGCCTTCTAACCATCCTTCTAAGGTATGCTCACTCAGGATTTCCATCACCTGGCCATCGGTTGCCAGTTCACTCCCATCTAAATCCTCTGGTAAAAAGTCCCCCACCCAGGTTTTTTTACTAACCTCATATATCGCATTTAAGCGATTAGAAGCCGTTTCATCGGGGCCAAATACGCGGAAATTTTGCAGATTATTTCGCATCACATCCCGGAGGAATTTTCCTAGGGGGTTGGTATTTTCCACCTCGGACTTACCGGGGTATTCCACAGGCACACCATAGTCCCGAAAGTCCGACAATCGCAGGTCTTTACGCAGCACACCCCCGTTTGCATGGGGACTGGCACTCATTCGTTTTGTACCTTGGGGGGCCAAAGTTTTCAGTTCGGGAATTAAACGGCCGTTGGCATCAAACAGTTCTTCGGGCTTATAACTCCGCATCCAATCTTCTAATAACTTGAGATGGGTGGGGTTGGTGGTGACATCAGCCATTGGCACTTGGTGCGACCGCCAAAAACCTTCAACTTTATGGCCATTGACCTCCGTTGGGCCAGTCCAGCCTTTGGGACTCCGCAATACAATCATCGGCCACAGGGGACGTTTAGCAATTCCCGTTGACCGGGCATCAATCTTACGCAGTTCATCCTCACTCAGAGGGTTACTCGTCTCCATGGGTCTATCTGGTGCAGATACCATAAGTCCTGACTGTTATAAAGGTTTTTAGTTTTTCAAGAATTGAGATCATTAAGATATCGTTAAACTGCTGTTTGCTGTTTGAACGATACCCTCATGTCAAAATTGCTTTAAATGATAGCACGGCTTTTTGAATTTAGAGATATTATATTTTTATTCTTCCTATTTTTTTAAGATTTGCTCCCAGATCGAAAATATTAATAGAAGATTAAGATTGAATTATAAAAATTTAAGGACTGTTTGAGAATCTGATATGTTAAGCTAACTAAAAATTAAACTACCCCCTTTTTTATGCAAAAGAGATCCCTCGCTTAATAAGCGGGGAACTTGAACTCAAAGTCCCCCATTAAAAAGGGGGATTTAGGGGGTTCGGATGAATTCTATTGTTTTATCAAAATTATGACTGTTAAATTGTATTTTCTACGACATGGAGAAACCACCTATAATCAACAAAGGGGTTATTGTGGAAATTTAGATCCCGAATTAACCGAAAATGGCTTAAAAATGGCCGAGCAATTTGCCCAATCTTATCATAATTTACCTTGGACGGCTGTATTTATTAGTCCGATGAAACGAACTATTGCAACAGCTAAACCGTTGTGTGATGTAGTGGGTTTAGAAATGCAATTTAGAGAAGGTTTAAAAGAAATTGCCTATGGAGAATGGGAAGGAAAACTTCCCCAAACCGTTAATGAAAATTACCATGATGATTATGTTAGATGGTTAACTGATCCGGGTTGGAATGCGCCAACAGGAGGGGAAAAAGGAATTGATATTGCTCGCCGTTCTTCCCAGGTAATTCAAGAAATTGAAGAACGTTATCCATCGGGTAATATTCTAATTGTATCCCATAAAGCCACGATTAGAATTATGTTATGTGAATTATTAGGAATTGATATTGGCAGATTTCGCGATCGCATTGTTATGCCAACGGGGGCTGTTAGTATAGTAGAATTATCTTCTCGCGGGCCGTTATTACATACTTTAGCAGATCGGTGTCATTTAGATGAAACTTTACGGTCTTCTATTGGGACTTAAAACAGGGATTTAAAGGATTAATCTAATGATAAAAAAGTTTAAATTCTAATCACAATTTTACTTAACTTATCCTATGAAAATATTAGTATTAAATGCGGGTTCAAGTTCTCAAAAAAGTTGTCTGTATGAAATTAAAGAACCAGCATTACCAGACTATCCCTTACACCCGATTTGGGAAGCCAATATTGATTGGACAGCCTCAAAAGAATTAGGTTTGATGACCGTAAAAACTCCAGGGGTAAAACAAGAATATCCCTTAGATTTAAAGTCTAAACCAGAGGCGATCGCGCAATTATTTAATACCCTAATTTCAGGGGAAACCAAAGTATTAAATGATTTCTCAGAAATTACAATAGTTGGTCATCGAGTTGTCCATGGAGGTTCGGACTATTCAGAAGCAACATTAATTGATCAAAAGGTAAAATCAACAATTAGAGATTTAATTCCCCTCGCTCCCAGTCATAACCCCGCCCATTTAGAAGGAATTGAAGCCGTAGAAACCCTATTAGGGAATGTTCCCCAAGTCGCGGTTTTTGATACGGCATTCCATCGAACCATGCCCGATTATGCCACGGTTTATCCCATTCCCTATCAATATTTTCAAGATGGAATCAAACGCTATGGATTTCATGGGACTAGCCATAAATATTGCGCTCAAAAAACGGCGAAAATTCTAGGAAAACCTTTAGAATTTTTAAAATTAATTACCTGTCATTTAGGGAATGGATGTTCCTTAGCCGCTATTAAAGATGGGATTAGTATTAATACAACGATGGGATTTACTCCCCTAGAAGGATTAATTATGGGAACCCGAAGCGGTTCTATTGATCCATCCATTGTATTATATTTAATCAGTCAATATAAATATGATATTCAGCAAATTAATCAAATTTTAAATAAAGAATCGGGGTTAAAAGGTATTGTCGGGGAGTCGGGCGATCTGCGATATGTGTTAACAGAAATGAACGCTGGAAATGCTCAAGCTAAACTGGCTTTTGATATGTATATTCATCACTTAAAAATGGGAATCGGACAAATGTTAGCTAATTTAGGCGGTTTGGATGCCTTAGTTTTTACCGCCGGAGTCGGAGAACACGCCGAAAAAGTTCGAGAAGCAGCTTGTCAAGGATGGGAGTTTTTAGGCTTAAAATTAGACTTAGAAAAAAATGCCTCTCACCCGGTTGATCAAGAGATTTCCACCGCAGATTCAAGGGTTAAAATATTAGCGGTTCATACAGAGGAAGATTGGGCGATCGCCACTGAATGTTGGCATATTTTTAATTCCTATACACAACAATAAATTATCGGAACGGTTTCTGAATAAAATTTGATTCTCAACACAAATCTATCTATAGCAGTCCTATTTGAGTTGTCATATTTTTTCAAATTTAACCCTGACTGTAGGGGTAATTCATGAATTACCCCTACTACATATAGGGTTACATCCCCAAATTTGCGTAAGTCCTGACTCCGTGAGGTTTCAGATACTATCATTAAAATTAATTACAAAAAATTTCCGTATCAAACAAGCTCCCCTGTAAAGGTTTACTAATCTGAGTGTTAAGTAAGTTTAGAGATAGATCACAGTAATGTTGATGTAACTCAATATTAATAGATACACGAGATTCTCTAGCAGCAACCCTACCCGTAGTCATACTCCCTGCAAAGGGATCTAGTATGATCTCTTCAGATGGCACAATGGAAAAAAGAAGTTTGGGAAGTGCTTCAGGAAATGGCGCACTATGACCATAAATATTTTTACCTCCAACCATTTTCGTTACAGGTTTTTCTTGAATAACTTTCGGTAGTTTAGATAGATCGAAAGAGGGATAACCTTTAGAAAATATGAGTATGTGTTCCCAACAATTTAAGGGAGCCTGATAATAAGGAGAGTCATTACCTTGATTGAAATTTCTGTTACCCTCAATTTCTCCCTTATCCCATGCAATGTTTCCTAAATGGGTAAAACCAATATGCCTAAAAATAAAGCTAATATAGCTACTTAAAATCAGTCTTTTTTTACCCATATCCGAAAAAACTATAATATTTTCATTATCGAAGTAGTCAAATATATTGAATAAGTATGGAGATCCATGCTTTAAACATCTAAAAACCTCCTTTGATATGTTGTACATATCGTACAAATAGCAATAAATATTAGACCACTGAGAATATTCTCTGGCATTATAGTATGGAGGCGATGTTACCGCACCTCCTATAGATTCACTTTTTAATTTGTGAAGTACCTGAAAGGCATCTCCTTGATATAAAGTTACCCCTGGAACGTTAGATAGATTTGAAATTAAACTAGGAATTACCTTGAACTTTAAATGTTCTGCATTTTGGACAAGGAATCATAGTCTCATCACGTTCATTCTTTTCAAAAAGAAGAACACTTTTTTCTTGCTGATCTACATACACAAGATAACAGTCTTTATAGGTAAATCCCTCATTACCATCCTGAAAATTACAGGTTTTTGGATCTAAATTCTTAATATAATTTATGGATCGATAAAATATCGATATACCTTTCTGTTCAATTCCAGTCTTTCATTGATGACAAAAATTAAGGATTGTTTTATATGGTTGACATCACAAATATCTTTTGGAGAAAAGAAAACCAAGTATTCTTCTAGCGCCTGTAGCATATCCTCAGACGGTTTCCAGCTAGTCAAAGTCCATTCTTGGAAATTTGTAATCAGTTTATTGACCAGCACTTTTCTTTCCATTTCAGTTGACATAACATTTATCCTTACTGACCGAATTGAAACCTTTACTATCCAAAGTTTTTATCGCTTTACTGCATCTTCATAAATTTTTATGCTATTTTCGCATATTTTGGCTGTCATGTTAAGATTTATCTATCTTAAAAAATAAGCTGAATGAGATTCTCGCCGTGAGTTGAATTTAATTCATCTGTCCAAACTAACGCCGGATCAACTATTCGATTTGCTCTGATTCCAATGGGAGGTTTATTCTTAGGAGTCTTTAAGTAATTTTGATTAATATTTATGAGTAAAAAATTTCGTCCACCCGGCTATCATCCGATCCGAAAGTTTAAAGTTATCTTATCAGGACTCTATTTTGCAGTCGTGTCTGATTTTAGCGTTGCCTATAAGATGATTTTATCTATCTTTGTATTAGGTCTTTGCTTTGTTTTTCGTGAATGGATAGATTTTACTCTGATTCTGTTAGGAACAGGACTGATGCTCACTGCTGAATTGTTTAATAGCTGCATCGAAGCCCTATGCGATTTTATGCAAGAACAGCTAGATGAACGCATTCGGATAATTAAAGATATTGCCGCCGCCGCCGCCGGAATTAGTATTTTGGTTTGGGCTACTATTTTAATTATCGAACTGAGTCATATCTGGAACTCATTGAAACGTTAATTTGAACCCGGTTTCTACTTAATTCTTACAAAAAATACCCCTTCAATTTTCCACTAATTGAGGGGGTAAAAACGTTACTTATTTTTTGTCTTTTTGGCTTGAGGCTTAGAAAATTAATTACTTAAATTATTGCTGGCGTAAGCATCCAAACTATAGGCGGGGACGCGAACAGCGTAGTCGGTTTCTTGGCCAGTGACGGACTGGGCAATTTGCTCGAAGGAGGCAGAATTCCAGTTCCGTTGGTGAATGGGTTTGGTTTGTTCGCCCAGGAAGTAAGCCTGAGTCCCAATCACAGCAGCAGCAACCCAACCGACGATGAATAAAGAGATTAAAACGGTAAACATATTATTTTTCTCCTAAGCTGACTTAGTTTGTTCTTTATGTAAACGATTGTAACAGATAGTTAAAAAATATTGCAATAACTTGACAAATTTTTTTTGGCGTGTTTACCGTACCTGTTTGTGGGGGAGGTAGGAGGAGCAGGGCAGGGCTGTTTCATTCTCTAGGAAAAACTGTGTGACCTCTCCCCCAACCCCTTTTGAGGGGGAGAGGGGGGACTAATTATTACTATTAAACATAAAAAATTATTTATTACTCCCCCTTCCCTACTAGGGAAGGGGGGTGGGGGGTTAGGTCTTAGGGGTTGGCAATGGAAAATGAAACAGCCCTGGGAGCAGGGGTAGCGCGTCCTCCCTCGCTAAGAAGTAATAACCAAGAAGTAACAACCAACAAGTAACAGTTGACAGTCAATGGTTAAGTACAGCCGAAATCAAGAAAAATTAACAAAAAAGTGATAAGCATTTCTGCTAAATTTGACATATACCAGTTATGTCTTGTAAACCCAGAGTTAATTAGAAATTCCTGAGTTTGATCAAATAAAGGATATTGTTGACGGGTTCCCTTTAGAATAATAAATAGGTAGTTATGCAGAAATTGGAAGCTAATATGACGGAAAGCAATTCTCGCAGACCTGTTTCTCTCTCAGATAGAGAAGTGCAAGTCGTAGAGTTAGTGGCTAGTGGATTAACCAATCAAGAAATTTCAGAAAAACTGGAAATTAGTAAGCGTACCGTTGACAATCATATTAGTAACATTCTAACAAAAACTGCCACCGATAACCGAGTTTCATTAGTGCGTTGGGCCTTGCAATGGGGCAAGGTTTGTCTGGATGATATTAATTGCTGTTCTCTACCAGTTGTGACCACTGAGGATGAAACAGAAGTGATCATTTCTTCTTCAGTAGAATAGCAGAAAAAAATAGGTTAATTTTGAATGCAAACAGTTAAACAAAAACAAAAACTTCGCTATCAATTTCGCTGTCCGAAACTTCCCTTAACCGTTTATCGGGAAGTTGCTGCCCATTTACGACAGGTGGAAGGAGTGGACACGGGGTTAATTGCAACTCACATTAGTCACGATCAAATCCCGCCAGAATTTGATTATACCCAAAGTCAAGTGGGTAGTTTATGGATTGAATATGATCACAGCCAAAATCCAGAAATTCGTGAACAGATTGATCAAATTTTGGCGTATTATAATGATCGTTATGGCGTCTGGGAAACAATCGATCCGCCACAGGACTAACGATTAATTGAGAAACCAATGGAACTAATTAAAGCATTACGAGGAACACGGGATATTCTGCCTGATGAAATAGGATATTGGCAATGGGTTGAATCTATTGCTAGGGATGTTTTATTTAAGGCAAATTATCAAGAAATTCGCACCCCAATTTTTGAACAAACGGCTTTATTTGAACGGGGTATCGGGGAAGCGACGGATGTTGTCGGGAAAGAAATGTATACCTTTGTTGACCGAGGTGAACGCTCTGTTACCCTGCGTCCAGAGGGAACAGCCGGAGTCGTTCGCAGCTTTATTGAAAACAAACTCCACGCCACATCTGGGGCGCAACGGTTATGGTATACTGGGTCGATGTTTCGCTATGAACGCCCCCAAGCCGGACGTCAACGACAGTTTCATCAAATTGGGGTTGAGGTGTTAGGAAGTCGGGATGCTAGGGCTGATGTGGAAGTGATTGCGATCGCCACAAATTTATTAAAAACCTTGGGATTAAAGAATTTAAACCTTAACTTAAATTCCGTCGGAAATTCAAGCGATCGCCAAGCCTATCGTCAAGCTTTAGTTGATTATTTAAGCCAATATCAAGACGAATTAGATCCCGATTCTCAGGATCGATTATCCCGAAATCCCTTAAGAATTTTAGATAGTAAACACCCCCGCACCCAAGAAATTGTTCAGGATGCTCCGAGTATTTTAGAATATTTAGGAGATGATTCCCGCGCTCATTTTGAACAGGTTAAACAGCTATTAACGGCGTTAGAAATTCCCTACAGTTTGAACCCTCGATTAGTGCGAGGTTTAGATTATTATACCCATACGGCGTTTGAGATTATTTCTGATGATTTAGGTGCCCAAGCAACGGTTTGTGGAGGCGGTCGTTATGATGGTTTAGTCCAAGAATTAGGGGGGCCAGAAACTCCGGCGGTTGGTTGGGCGATCGGGTTAGAAAGGTTAGTGATTCTGTTACAACAATTGAACTCTATTTCTGGTTCTACCTTAGATTTTTATATCGTTTCTAAGGGAAATTTAGCCGAATCTCAGGCTTTAATTCTAGCTCAAAAATTGCGGACAAATGGCTTTGCGGTAGAACTAGATTTAAGTGGAAGTGCCTTCGGTAAACAGTTTAAACGGGCTGACCGCAGTGGTGCTGTCGCTTGTTTAGTATTAGGAGATGCGGAAGCCGAACAGCAAACTCTGAAGTTAAAATGGTTAAAAACCGGAGAAGAAACAACCCTTAACCAATCGGATTTATTTGATAAAATCGATCAATTTCGCCAACAAATCAAATCTTTAAAAAAAACTTAATCCCCCGTTCCAATGACACTTATTAGAATGCTATCATCAGGGGGCTCCTGATAAATCAAAAACTGCTGAATGGTGCGTTTTGCATAGAGCTTACGCACCTAATAACGGCTCAAAAATAACTTTTAACCTCCGGCGGCAAAAGTTCCCATAATAATAATAGATAGGGCTAAACCTGGGAACAATAAAATCAATAACAGAAAAAGATCGTGAGCATTCATAGCAAAAAGTCAGCTAGATTAACTTGCCCGTAGCATAACATAAATTTCTCAAAAAGCGGATTAAATTAAAAAAATATAGCAACCACGCCTGTGGAGTTAGGAAACCTAGGCGGTTAAATATTTTCCTCCCTATTGCCTATTGCCTATTGCCTATTGCCTATTGCCTGTTCCCTATTCCCTGTTCCCTGCTATATTTTAGAATGAGGATATTTTAACCCTTGATCTGAGAAATTCTGACCATGACTATTGCAACTGATCAAATTTTTAACGTCGCCAATATTTTCGTCCTTCCCTTTTGGGCATTAATAATTATTTTGCCTAACTGGGGAGTTACCCGAAAAGTCATGGAGTCCTATTTTCCCTTTGTGTTGTTAGCCTGCGTTTATTTATACCTGTTTGTTAGTAGTATTACTCCCGAAAATGCCGCCGCTTTATCTAATCCTAAATTATCAGATATTGCCCATTTCTTTGCCGATGAAAACGCCGCAGCAACGGGATGGATTCACTTTTTGGTTATGGATTTATTTGTCGGACGTTGGATTTATTGGGATGGACAAAAAACCGGAATTTGGACTACCCATTCCCTAGCCTTTTGTTTATTTGCCGGGCCGTTAGGATTATTGTCCCATATTCTAACCACTTGGATTAGTAAATTATTTTTCTCTCAGTCTTCCTCTGAAATTAACCCCGTATCCAATTCTTAATATTATAATAAAAGTATTAGAAGGCAACGGGGAATAGGTAATAGGTAATAGGTAATAGGTAATGGGGAATAGGTAATGGGGAACAGATTTTTTCAAATTTAACCCTGACGGTAGGGGTAATTCATGAATTACCCCTACCACGATTGATTTAGGATTGCTATAGTTGAAATATTACCTTTAACCACTGGCATGAATCCCCCTTTCTTTTAACTTCTGCATAAAAAATTCTTCTAGGGTTAATCGAGATAAATTCAAACTCAATAGTTGAGCATTCATTTCTTTTAATACCACAAAAAACGCTTCTGGATCACCCTTTAAATGTCCTTCCCAATAATCTTGATCCCTTTCTAAATCAGATATGCAATTTTGCAGAATATTAATATCTCCGCCTTTTCCTTTAACAATATAGGTTTGAGTTGTTCCCAATAAATCATCCAAAGAACCCATGCTAATTAATTCACCTTCTGCTAAAATAGCAATGCGATCGCAAATTTTTTCCACATCCGATAAAACATGACTATTAAAAAAAACCGTTTTATTTTGTGCTTTTAAAGATAAGATAATTTCCCGAATTTGATACCGTCCCATCGGGTCAAGTCCTGACATCGGTTCATCTAAAAATACCACTTCTGGATTATTAATTAAAACTTGCGCCATTCCTACCCGTTGTAACATTCCCTTAGAATATTGGCGCATTTGTTTTTTAATGGCGGCGGTTTTTGCTAATCCGACTAAATCTAATAATTGGGGAATGCGTTGACGTTGAATAGATTTCGGAATTTGAAATAGTCCGGCGGCAAATTCTAAAAATTCCCATCCGGTGAGATGATCATAAAAATAGGGATTTTCTGGTAAATAGCCTACTCGCTGTTTAATGTGGCGATCGCCAATTGGTTTACCTAATAAGATAGCCGATCCTGATGTTGGGCGAACAATGCCTAATAAGGTTTTTAATAATGTGGTTTTCCCTGCCCCATTTTGTCCTAATAAACCAAACGTTTCTCCCGCATAAATGCTTAAAGTACAGCTTTTTAAGGATTCAATCTTTTGATTCATCCAAAAACCCGTGCGATAAAATTTTCCCAAATTCTGGGTTGCCACCACCGGGTTTAACGAAGACATTGAAGCTGAATCTTTGACCTCGATAGCCCAATTCATAAGCGTTACGGATTAGATACAATATTTAAGCGGTTATATTCTATTTTAATACAACAGAAGAAATTCGTAGTAAGCCCTTTAGGGCTATTCTGAGGGCTAAAGCCCTCACTACGAGAGAAAATCTTTTTGCCCATTGCCCATTCCCTGCTTTTTTGTGGTTTAATTAAGATCAAATTTCCTCAAAACCAGAGTATCTTGACAGAGGCAAAGTTTACCGTTCCGTGATTTTAAACCCCTTCTTCAACAGTAATCCATCTCCCAACCCAAAGGAGAATCCCCGTTTCACCGGTTGGTCATTACAGGATCGTGATCCTGAATATATCCGATCCCTGATGCCGTTTTTGGGTTGGTTCTATGACCATTATTTTCAAGTCCAAACCTCCGGCTGGGAGAATCTCCCGCCCCAAAATAAGATGTTGTTGGTGGGTTCCCATAATGGGGGTTTAGCCGCACCAGATATGTTTATGGGGTTGTACGCTTGGTGTCGTCAGTTCGGAACTGAAAGATTACTCTATGGACTGATGCACCCGAAAGTCTGGCAGGTGGCCCCAGAAGTCGCGACATCGGCGGTGCGTTGTGGAGCCGTTATCGCCCATCCCCGCATGGGAATGACAGCATTGCGACAGGATGCGACGGTTTTAGTCTATCCGGGGGGCGGTGAGGATGTATTTCGGCCCCATGCGTTACGCAATCAAATTCATTTCGCCGGTCGCAAAGGGTTTATTAAGTTAGCCCTGCGGGAGAAAGCCCCAATTGTTCCAGTGATTTCATCGGGTGCCCATGATACCCTAATTGTGTTAACAGATATTTATGACTGGGTAAAACAACTCCATCAGTTAGGAATGCCTTGGTTATTAGGTCTTGACCCAGAGGTATTTCCGATTTATTTGGGATTACCTTGGGGGTTAGGAATTGGGCCTTTACCGAATTTTCCCCTTCCGGCTAAAATCAAGATTCACATTTGTCCAGCGATTGAGTTTGAACGCTATGGACGGGACGCAGCCAATGACCGGGAGTATGTAGATATTTGTTATCAACAAGTGAAAACAGCAATGCAACAGCAACTGGATGATTTAGTCACGCAGTGAAATTCCCTTTCGCAACTATAATTTAGTACAGTTATCAATGATAATTTCTAATTACAGAGGTGAACTGATGACTGGTACAGACGTGCCATCGCGCGTCTCTACTTAGGGCTTGCTGAAAAAGTAACAGAAAAGTGTTCATCGCCTACCAAAACCCTGACCCCGCTCATGAAGTGACCACACGAGTAACTCACCATTAAGTCCTCCGGCGGCAAGATTATGTCCTTGGGGATGCCAGGTGAGGCAGGAGAAGCCATTGGGCGCTCCTTTTAGAGATTGAATCAGGCGAGTCCCTCGATGCCAAAGGGCAACCCAACCATCTTCTGCTGCTGATGCCAGTAAAAGTGAGTTAGGCTGAAAGGCGATCGCCTGTACTGTCGAAGAATGATTCCCTAACATCTGGCTTGCCCAACCTATCTGCTCATCTTGATCGCGTTCCCATACTACGACAGCAGATCCACTAGAGGAGGCTAACATTGGCACGCCAATGCTAGTGGGCATTTGTGACCATGCTAGTTGCCGTACTTTACCAGGAAAGCCACGCATAACCCAGGGATAGGGATTATCCAACTCTCTGACCGCGAGCGTGTTATCTAAATTGCCTGCTGCGATGAATTTATTATTAGGCGACCAAGCGATCGCCACTGTCGCAGAGGGAATTTCTAACACCTCTGGGTCTTCGTCCCAGTCAGTCGCATCCCAGATTCTAGCTCCTTGATAGCCACTCAGTGCGAGATACTTGCCATCGCTGCGCCAGTCTAGATCTAGCACTGTTGAGGATTCAAAGTTGAGCGTTGTTACCACTTCACAGGTGTCTGCATCCCAGATTTGAACGTATTTGCCTAAACTAAAAGCAAGTTGATGAGTTATTTGACTCCAGCAGAGGCACTCAACCCAAACAGATTTGTTTTTTAGGGTAGTGATTAGTTCTGGTACCTCTGACTGAAGCGACCAGATTTTAACCTGTCCATCCTGCCCTCCAATTGCCAGAAATTGCCCATCGTGCGAGAACGCCAAGCAGTCTACAGATTCCCCAGTTTCACCTTGTAGAGAAGTTGCCCCAAAGGTTGGGGCTGCAAATAACGATACTTCGCCGGCCGCAGAACTAGCCGCCAGATTGCTACGATCAGGCGACCACGCGATCGCCGTGACATAATCTGACAAGCCACCTCGCCAGGTTTCTTTGAATTCTAGTTTTGTTTTTGTTTTCATATCAGGCACGCTTTAAACCCTGCTTTTAGCTGTGCTTCATCTAAATTGCGACCAATAAAAACCAATTCGTTTTTGCGGGTTTCATTTGGCTTCCAGGGGCGATCCGGTCTGCCATCAAACAGCATATGCACACCCTGAAATACAAAGCGGTTATTCTCACCCTCAATGTTGAGAATGCCCTTCATACGGAAGATATCGGCTCCTTGATTCCTCAGTATTTCTTCAATCCAGTTATTGATCTTATTGAAATTCAGCGCCCCAGAAGAGGCGATCGCCACTGACCCCACAGTTTGATCGTGTTCGTGGGCATCTTCACCTAAGAAATTGGGGTCAATCTCCAGGGCGCGGCTTAAATCAAAAGCTCCCACCCCCAGAATGCTGTCCATCTCTACCTGAGCATCTTGTGTGCGGTAAATCTTTGCCATTGCATTCATTGAGCGGATGCGCTGTTCTAACGCCTCCAGTTCTTCAGGTGTAACCAGATCCTGTTTGTTGAGCAAAATCACATCCGCAAAGGCAAGTTGCTCAATGGCTTCATCCGCATCCCAGTGTTGGTGAATGTGTTTAGCATCTACGACTGTGACTACAGCATCCAGGCTAGTTTGCGATCGCACATCTTCATCCATAAAGAAAGTTTGGATCACAGGTGCGGGGTCTGCTAGTCCGGTGGTTTCAATCACCAAATGGTCGAACTTGTTGCGCCGCTTCATCAGGTTGCTAATGATGCGGATTAAGTCACCGCGCACCGTACAGCAAATGCAGCCGTTATTCATTTCAAAAATTTCTTCGTCAGCATCAATCACCAACTGATTGTCGATGCCCACTTCCCCATACTCATTGACGATCACCGCAACCTTTTTGCCATGCTCATAAGTAAGGATGCGATTGAGGAGTGTTGTTTTCCCTGCCCCCAGATAGCCAGTCAGGACAGTCACAGGGATGGAACTTGGGATATCGGCAGCAACCATACGCCATACCTCTACTTGTAAGAATAATAATCATTCTCAATTATATACGGAAAAGCAAGATGTGAGGAATTTGATCAAGGCTGCTCTTGAAGACCCCATGCAGCAACTTTGTGTAGAGACGTTGTTGAGACATAAATATCTAAATTCAGTGAGCCAGTGAATTAAAACGAGGTAAAGTCATGGCAACTATAAAAATAGTTAATTGTGTTGTCACAATACTGGGGCCAGATGGCAAATTAAACCAGGCTGAAACCACCATTCCCAATACAGCACTCACTGCTCCTATTGCTGCTGATAGCAATACATAACTTGTAAATGTGCGACTTAGTAGGCGTGCAGCACAAGCTGGAATTACTACAAACGCACTGACTAGCAATACACCGATCGCCTTAATCGAGATTCCGACTACTAGCGATAACAACACAATAAATACTGTGCGATGAGTGGATACTGAAACGCCACGAGCGATCGCTAAGGGTTCATGCAAAGTCAGTAACATTTGTGTTCGCAACGTCAATCCAAGCAACACAATGCAGATGATTAACAATACTGCACTAAAAACTAAATCTAGCTCTTGAACGGCTAAAATATCACCAAACAAAAGATTATTTAGTCCACCTTTGTATTGTCCGACAAAGCTAAGAGTAATGATGGCGATCGCTAATGATGATGAATAGATAATATTGAGCAACGCATCTGTCCATAGGCGAGTGCGTTCTAGCAGGTAAGACACCGCTAAGGCAAAAATCACAGAAAATGGCAGTAGAACCACAGAGGAATTGAGTCCTAATAAAAATCCGATGCTGATGCCTAACAAGGCAGAATGTCCTAGTGCATCACTGAAGAAAGATAACTGTCGTAAAATCGTAAAACTTCCTAAAAGCCCACCCATTATCCCTGTAAGAATGCCGCCGATAAATGCCCGTTGCATAAAGGGCAGTTGAAACAGTTCAATGACGCGAGTGATTTCTGATGGGAAAGACATGGAGATGGCAAATTAATGATGATGTTTATATCGAACAAATTCTGTTCCGTAGGCAGCAGAAAGATTGTCAGGAGACAGAGCCACACCTGGAGTTCCCTGACACAGCAATGTACGATTTAGACAGAGGACGCGATCGCACTGTCGTCGCACCATATCCAAGTCGTGAGAAATTTGCAAAATAGCCCAACCTTGCTCCTGCTTGAGTTGATACAGCAGTCGATAAAACTCTGATTCTCCGCGCACATCTAAGCCAGCAGCGGCTTCATCAAGAATTAACAGTCGGCGCGGGTGAACGAGGCAGTATGCCAGTAAA
Source organism: Planktothrix agardhii (assembly GCF_904830935.1). NCBI lineage: Bacteria > Bacillati > Cyanobacteriota > Cyanophyceae > Oscillatoriales > Microcoleaceae > Planktothrix > Planktothrix agardhii. The sequence goes on along the minus strand of NZ_LR882952.1, from coordinate 3,851,352 downwards.
ACTCGCTTCATTTCACCGCCGGAAAGTCCACTAATTAATTGATCTCCCAGGTGTGCCGCCTCAACCCTTGCTAATGCCTGTCGCACAGCATAGTGGCGTTTTCTGTAGTTTGCCCAAGGTAATTGAAACCTCAAAGAGTCCCACCCCAAACCTACCAGTTCTTCTACCGTTATAGGAATGCGGCGATCGAACAGAAAGTTTTGGGGCAGATAAGCGATTTGTTGACGGATGCTGGGTGGCAGAAACCCTTTGGGACTTAGGGGTTGCCCTAGTATAAATACATTACCTGCTTGTCGAGGTAAAATTCCCAGAATGGCTTGCACCAGCGTAGTTTTGCCCGCGCCATTAGGCCCGACAAGCGCAGTGTCTATACCTGCTGACAAAGAAAACGATACATTCTCCACTGCTGCGGTTGTTTCCCGATAAACAGTCAGGCGTTCAACTGCAAGTACAATTTCTTTCATGTAAACCTCCTAAAACCTTACCCAAACTTGCTGTGGCACAACCGCAACAGGCTGTAGTGTCTGTATGGGCACGAAGGATTGAGTTGATTGTCCAGTGAACGCCGTCACCAGAGTTTTGACATTTTTCCGCATTGTGGTGATGTAATAATCGGGTTGCAACGCCTCGTTTCCCCCAGTTTCCATCGGGTCAAACGTGCTAACCCGCACATTCAAATCTTTTGCCAATCCTGCAAAGGCATCTTTTCCACTCTGGGGTTCCGTCAGCAAGGTTTTTAGATTGCTCGCCTTGACGGTATCCATGACCCGTTTTACGTCATTGGGAGATGGGTTTCCTTCTGGCAGATCAACCAGAAATTTGGCTTTTAAGTTGTAGCTGGCAGCAAAGTATGGCGCAAAGTCGTGGTAGGCAACAAATGTCTTACCTGCAAAGGGTTGCAGCATTTTAGTGGTTTCCCCATCTAAGTCTCGCAAGCGCTGAATATAAGCGGTGGCATTAGCAGTATAAATCTCTTTCCCACTAGAATCGGCTGCAATTAGCCCATCTCGAATGTTTTCTACCTGTTGAATTGCCCGTTTCGGATCGATCCAGATATGAGGGTTGAATTCTCCATGAGTATGTTTGGCTTCTTCCTGCTTCTCGCCTGATTCATGTCCATGATCGTGTCCCTCAATAGTTTCAGTGGCGATCGTCTGTACTCCTTGGCTGGAATCAATCACTTTCAAGTTGGCATTTTCAGCGTTCTTAATCAGGTTGTCTAAAAATTCCTCCATCCCTAGACCGTTTTGAACTAAAACATCGGCTTTAGCCAGTTTCTGTACATCTTCTGGCTTTGCCTGATAGTCATGGGGACCTACATTTGTCGGTAGTAGTTGAATAACTTGTGCGCGATCGCCCGCTACTGCTTTGGTAAATTGTGTGATGGGCAAGAAGGTTGTTACCACCTGCAACTCATCTGCTGTTGCTGCCGTTTGAGAAGCATTGGAATTATTTGAGGGGGCATTAGCTGTACAACTTCCTAAACCGAGTGCGATCGCCGACACGACTACAACGGATAATTGACGAACAATTTTACTAGGCTGACTGGATGACAGAGCCGTAGCAGTTGGATTTTCCAATATAGGAGATTCAGGTGCTAACATAAAATAAAATGAGAATGATTATCATTCGTTTATTTTATAACACAAGCTGTGAAAAATGATTCTCTACCAGAATTCATAGACATTGCGATTGTGGGAGCGGGTCCTCATGCCCTAGCACTGGTAGCCCACTTACTGCAAAAGAAAAAGTCGATGCGAGGACGTTTCCTAGTTTTCGACCCCAGTGGCACTTGGATGAGTCAATGGAATCATCAGTTTGCCGCCTTAGAGATTCCTCATCTCAGGTCGCCTGCGGTACACCAGCCCGATCCCGATCCTCATGCACTTCGCACCTTTGCGGCCTCCCGCCCTAACGAATTATTTCCGCCCTACGATTTGCCAGGAACTCGGTTGTTTCAAAATTTTTGTCAGGAAGTGATTCGTCGTTCTGCGTTACAGAGTTGTGTGTATTCGGCTGCTGTTGTGCGGGTGGAACCGTTAAACAATCATCGTCGTCCCCGATTTTGTCTAGAATTATCCAATGGTCAAACAATTGTCGCCCGTAGAGTTGTTATAGCTAACGGGGGTGGAAAACCTCATATCCCAGATTGGGTCGGGAAAATTCCCCAGAATTACCCACCTGAGCGCCTGCTGCATTCTCATGCTATTGACTTAAGAAACTTAACACTTGAGGGTGAAAAAGTTCTGATTATTGGAGGTGGGTTAACCAGTGGACATTTAGCAGTTGGTGCGATTCAACGAGGCGCACAGGTTTTACTCATGTCACGACGAACCATATACGAGAAGTTGTTTGATGCTGACCCAGGTTGGCTTGGCCCTAAATACCTCAAAAATTTCTGGGCAGAACCAAATTTACAGATTCGCTATTCTATGATTCAGCAAGCACGCAATGGTGGCTCGATGACTCCTGCTATGCTGACTCAACTACGGCGTTTAGAACACGATCAGCGTGTTGTGTTTTATGAGCAGTGTCAGGTGTCTAAAGCCCAATGGAATGCTGATAGCTGGCAGATTTTTTGTGATCATCCAGCTATACATGAGTGCATTCACCATCAGAATATCAATCGCATTTGGTTAGCGACCGGAAACCAAATAGATGCGACAAACCATCCCTTGCTTAAAAATGTTCTAGATATTTATCCCACCGAGATTGTGAACGGATTACCTGTTGTGGATGAATACCTGCGCTGGCCTTGTTGTGAGCTATTTGTTATGGGTGGTTTAGCCGCATTGCGGGTGGGACCAACGGCACGAAATCTATCAGGTGCAAGGATGGCGAGCGATCGTATTGTTCGAGCACTGACAAAATCCAGTATTTCACGGGTATAATCTTGTCAGCATCAGGGTCACTGCTCGATCTGCTCATAAAGTTTACTCATAATCTCAGTGAGCAGGTCGATATATTCAACGGTAACAACATTTTTACCGACTCATGCAAGGTTTTTGCCCTATTTTACACCCATCCCTTACACCTGATTCATTTTTTCTGGTCTTCTCCTCCCGTCTGTTCTGGCTTTTCGCCTTTTTTCAGCAAGCCCTATTTATTCGGGTAAACAACGGAGGATTTTAGGAAGTTTCATCGTGAAGGTAGACCCTTTTCCCAACTCACTGATAACCGATAAATCTCCTCCCATCATTTGACATAATTTTTGAGTAATAGTTAACCCTAAACCCGTACCTCCATAACGACGAGTTGTGGTTTCATCCGCTTGAGTAAAGGGACTAAAAACCGTTGCTAACTGTTTAGGACTCATGCCAATTCCAGTATCTATCACCTGAAAAATAATCACCGTTGAACAGCTTTTGGGAACATCAGGAAGACAACAAGCACTATTCGTTATTTCTTCATCATTAACCGTGATAAATTCTGGATCTAAGATCAAATCAATATTCTGATTAGACCCGTCTCCTCCTGCTTGCCAAACTTTCAGAATCACTTTCCCCTGTTCTGTAAATTTGCAGGCATTACTCAGAAGATTTAATAAACATTGACGAACTTTAGTTAAGTCGGTGTGCATCAAGTCTATACCTTCTTCCGCCTCTAGGATAAACTGATTAGAATTCTTATCCGCAGCAGGAGCAACAGTAGTTTCCACTTCCCAAAGTAGGGTAGCAATTTTAAAGGTTTCTAAATGAAAATTCATCCGACCCGCTTCAATTTTAGAGAAATCTAAAATTTCGCTAATCAAAGTTAATAAATGTTGTCCCGCTACATAAATATTTTTTAAATCTCCGGCCAATTCATCTTGATGTAACTCTTGGGCATCTTCTATTAATAATTCACTATAACCTAAAATTGCATTCAGGGGAGTTCTTAATTCATGGCTCATATTAGCTAAAAATAAACTTTTAGCATGGTTAGCAGTTTCGGCGGCTTCCTTCGCCATCTTTAATTCTTCCGCTTGTTTACGCTCCGTAATATCATTAGCCATCATCAATAAACAACCAATTCCCCCTAAATCAATTAATTCAATAGACACCAACCAACTTCTAATAATTCCTGATTTTTGGCGAATTTTTAACTCAATATTACCAATTTGATTTTGACTTTTTAATTGTTTTTTAAGTTGCAGATGTTGTTGAGAATCAACCCACAGATTCAGTTGTTCTGGAGTGTGATTTAGTACCTGCTCTCGCTCCCAACCAATTTGACGTAAAAAACTATCATTAACATCTAAAAATAGTTCATCTACCAGAGTCATAATACTAATTCCAATCGGACTAGCACTAAAGGTTTTTGAGAATCTTTCTTCACTAGCCCGTAAAGCAATTTCTGCCTTTTTCCGGTCTGTAATATCTTGAATTGTGCTAGTAATATGACTCCCGGTAATTACCGCCTGTTCAAAAACAATCCGCTCCTCACCGGAGGCTAATTTTAACCGATAATCAATACAATAAGGTTTTTGTTGAAATAAGGCTTGATCAAGGTAATTTTGGACATAACTCCGGTCTTCTGGGTGAACAAATTCCAAAAATTGGGGAAAACTCGGTTTGACATACTGAGCCGTTGTGTCCAAAATCCGATAGAGTTCATCCGACCAAAATAATTCATAACTGCTAATTTTCAGATCCCAATGACCCAACTTAGCAATCCGTTGAGCATTTGCTAAACTGGTTTCACTATTTCTGAGGCGAGTTTCCGCCTGTTGGCGTTCTGTCACCGTGGCGGCTAAAACTAAACCCGTAATTGCCATAATCAGAATAAAGGCTTGTAGAGAAAAAATTTGAGGGGTATCCGTACTACGACTAATAAATGGGCCACTCCCGCGCACCACTCCCCAAACCGCAAAACTAGCCGTAATCAAATGACCAATGGCCGTTCCCCGTTGACCAAATCGCAAGGAAGCCCAAACAAAAAACGGAAAAGGCAGATATTCCAGGGGAAAACCGATAAACGCCGACCGAGTTCGAGAACAAAATACAAACCAATTTAGGCCCAATAACAGGGACAACCAAACCCCAACTTCTAACTGACGTAACCAAAAATCCCCAGGAGAGCGTTCAGAAATGCGTAATCTAGTTGTACCCAGGGATAAACTTTGGGATAAGGCGTTGAGAAAAGACCAGACCGGGGAAGCAGGAGTTTGATAGCGATAGTAATACCGTTGAAATTCGCTACCCCAGGTTAATAATACTGGGGTGATAACTAATACCCCAGTAGCACTTCCTAACCACCCACCAATCCAAATTTGGGTAAAATCTTCCCAAGGTAGCCAACCACTCAAACAAGCTGTGAGGATAGTAAGAGTGGGATTAATCAGCGTAGCAATCATTCCCGCTAAAATAATTAGTCCCAGAACATCTTTGAGGTGTTTGAGTTGGGGAGAAAAGTCAATGCGATGGAGTAATTTACTAACTAAACAGGCTTGTAACGTCACACCACAACTAGACAATACCCCAATAAACAGAGGCATTTGGTCAGTGGCAATTAGGGAAAAAAACGCCCCCAGGGTAATTGCTGGCCAATATTGATAACCACACAACAGAATAATTCCTTGGGCGACTCCCGCATTCGGCCAGAATAGGGCTTGGGTGGAACCCAAGATTAAATATTCAACCGTTACCTTGCCAACTATCCAATAAAATACTGCTATGAAACTAACTATAACTAAGTATCGGCTAGTTTTGACCTGAGTGCGTTTAAGGAATTTCATTTTGGTTGTGAGTAAGCTGATCATAAATATTAGTAGTAGGAATTATTTTTGATTACCACTTAAGTCTTAATTTCTGTATATATACTAATAGTTCACTCTTGAAATTAGATGCTTTTCTTGATTTAATTGGCCTGCGATCAGAATTCATCATTCATGGTTGGAGGTTGGGCGGGGATGGAAGCAATAATCGCATCAATCACCTTACTTACCGGAATAATTTGTAACCCTAAATCCGCCGGACTCTGACCTTTAGGGATAATCGCCCGTTTAAATCCCAGTTTGGCCGCCTCCCTTAACCGTAATTCCAATTGAGACACCGGGCGCACCTGTCCCCCTAAACCGATTTCCCCAATTAAAATCGTCCGAGGGTCAACTACCCGGTCGCGGAAACTCGCTACAATTGCAATCGCTATCCCTAAGTCTGCCGCAGGTTCTTCAACTTTTAAACCCCCCACCGACGCCACATAAGCATCCAATTTAGACAGGGGAATCCCTACCCGTTTTTCCAAAACCGCTAGAATTTGTAATAATCGGCCACTATCTACCCCAGTTGTCGCCCGTCGCGCCGAACCGTAACTGGCTGGACTAACTAAAGCCTGAATTTCCACCACAATCGGCCGAGTTCCTTCTAAGGCTACCACCGTTGAGGTTCCGGGGGAAAAGTCATCTCGATTGCCTAAAAATAATTCTGAGGGATTAGAAACTTCTTTTAATCCATGGGCGACCATTTCAAATACCCCGATTTCATGGGTGGCACCAAAACGGTTTTTCATTGAGCGTAATAAGCGATGGGAGGCAAAGCGATCGCCTTCAAAATATAATACCGTATCAACTAAATGTTCTAACACCCGCGGCCCGGCAATGCCCCCATCTTTGGTGACATGACCGACAATTAATAGGGTAATATTTTCCCGTTTAGCTACTTGCATTAAGGCGGAAGTACATTCACGCACCTGCGCCACCGAACCGGGTGCAGAGGTCAGACTGGAGAAAAAAACCGTCTGAATACTATCAATTACTGCTAACTGCGGTTTTAGGGATTCTAACTCTCTTAAAATTACTTCTAAATCGGTTTCAGGGAGTAAATATAAATCTTTTTCGGTGATGGCAGTAGTCGCAGATTCTGTCTTGGGGTGACGATTTTTCAGTTGTTCGGTAAAGGGATCTGCTGTTGGGGTTGGAGGTTGTTGATTGCCATTTTCTGGTTCAGTTTCGGTTTCGGTTTCGGTTTCGGTTTCGGTTTCGCTATCAGCAGCAACTTCTAAACGTTGCGATCGCAATTTTACCTGTTGTCCCGATTCTTCCGCCGACACATATAACACCCGCTTGGTGTGGGACAGAATATGGGCGACTTGCAATAACAAGGTAGACTTACCAATTCCCGGTTCTCCCCCAATTAATACCAAAGAACCCGGCACAATTCCACCCCCCAATACCCGATCTAATTCTCCATAACCCGATGGCATTCGAGATTGGGATTGATCGGAAATTTGGGATAATAGAAAAGAAGCACGGGGTTGTCCGGGTTTAGTTACCGACGGTAGACCCTCTGGGTTTTCTCCCGGTATGTGACTCCAACTAAAGCGTTGGGAAGGCGTAGGCGCGGGTTGTTCAACTTGTTCTTCTAGGGAATTCCAGGCATGACAAGCGGAGCATCGGCCAAAATATTGAGGAAATTCGGCTCCACATTCGTTACAAACATAAAGGGTGCGAGACTTTGCCATGTAATCAGTAATCAGTAATCAGTTATCAGTTTAAGAGTTATCAGTTTAAGAGTTATCAGTTATCAGTTTAAGAGTTGTCAGTAATCAGTCATTAGTCATCAGTGATGACTGATTACTGATCTGGTTGCGAGTTCGATTATGATTTCTATTAAAACTGTAACTTAATCCAACTAAGGGAGCGTTGAAATCCATTGGAAAATCATAAGGAAAAAATTTTGGTTGTCGATGATGAGGCTAGTATCCGCCGGATTTTGGAAACTCGCCTTTCCATGATTGGTTACGATGTCGTAACCGCCGCCGATGGAGAAGAAGCCCTAGAGACCTTCCGCAAAACCAATCCTGATTTAGTGGTTTTAGATGTAATGATGCCCAAATTAGACGGGTATGGCGTCTGTCAGGAGTTACGCAAGGAATCCGATATTCCTATTATCATGTTAACAGCATTGGGGGATGTGGCGGATAGGATTACGGGGCTAGAGTTAGGGGCGGATGATTATGTGGTTAAACCCTTCTCTCCCAAGGAGCTTGAAGCTAGAATTCGCTCGGTATTACGCCGCATTGATAAAAATGGAACTTCGGGTATTCCCAGTTCCGGTGTCATTCAGGTTAGTAATATTAGAATTGATACTAACAAACGACAGGTTTACAAGGGAGATGAACGCATCCGTTTAACCGGGATGGAATTTAGTTTATTAGAACTCTTAGTTAGTCGTTCTGGTGAACCTTTTTCTCGTTCTGAAATCCTACAAGAAGTTTGGGGATATACTCCAGAACGTCACGTCGATACCCGGGTGGTAGATGTTCATATTTCTCGCCTACGAGCCAAGTTAGAAGATGATCCCAGTAATCCCGAATTAATCTTAACCGCAAGAGGAACAGGCTATCTTTTCCAACGGATTATTGAACCGGGAGAAGTCGGCTAAAAACAGGATTCTGCTCCCCCTAAATCCCCCTTAAAAAAGGGGGACTTTAATTTTTAAATTACCTATTCCCGATCACGGATTTAAAAGGATTTCACGGATTTTAATCTGTGTTAATCTGCGTAATTCTCTTAAATCCGCGATCCCTATTCCCCACTATACTTTGAAAAATTAAAATAGAATCATGGCAAAATCAGATCGAAATCAGATATTAAGATTACTGCCTATTTTTGCGGGTAGTTTGGGTGGGGTACTCCTCCTAATAAATCGGCTCTTGACCCCCGAATTATTTAACTCTCAAGCCCGTTCCGATGCCTTGGGGGTGATTTTAAGTGCGGTGTTGATTTTAACGGGGTTATTGTGGCAACAAATTCAACCAAAATCACCGGATGCTGTGGATTTAATCGGAGAACAAGGGTTTGAATTAAAACCGAATTTACCGGAATTAATTCAAGCGGAATTAGCCTGGGCTTCTCATTTATTATTAACTAATACCGTCACCCGTTCTATTGTAGTTTATTATCAGGGGGAAGTGTTATTAAGGCGAGGAGTATTAGGAAATAATCCTGATGTTAAACCTGGGCCAATTTTACAACGGGTGATAGACAAACAGAAACCGATTTATTTAGTGAATTTAGCCTTATATCCGGGTAGAATTGAATTTGATTATTTACCCGAAAATACCCAGGGTGTAATTTGTCAACCCCTTGGGAATTACGGCGTTTTAATTCTGGGTGCTAATGCTCCTCGGAGTTATACCCAACAGGATGAAAATTGGGTCGCGGGGATAGGAGATAAGTTAACTTATACATTATCTAATCTCCTCAATCAATCTTCAATTCTGACCTGATGGCGGGGTTATTCAGTCGCACACAAAAATAAAACCGATATCGGTCTATTTTAAGATAATATTGTTAACAATTCTGGATAACCGAATGTTAGTTTGGGAGTTGAGGTCATGGAAATTATATTTGAGTCTACGGAACAATTTGAGGCGGATTTAAAGAACCATAGTGAAGCGGAACATGATATTATTGTACAACAACTTCATGAATATTCTGCCTTATTATTAGAAGATAAAAGGGATCAAGAAAGAAGAATCCATCAGTTTCATCAATTTGATGGCTTAGAGGATTATGGGTCATCTCTCTATTCTTTTATTGTTAATTATTACCTACGAGTGATTTTAACAATTGATGATGATCCTTTATTTGATCGGATAATTATTACTTTATTTAGAGTAGTTGATAGTCAGTTTGTGGCTGAAATTTATCAACAAGTTGGAGAATCAATTTATCAGTCTTTCTTACCCACCAAACCCTTAACGGAGATCAAATCAAATCATGTTACAGTCGCCACCATCACTCATTGATGAACGCGGGATTATTCGCCAAGCTCTAAAACTGCTTCCTTTGCAATTACGAGGTCGATTTTTGGAGGTTTTAGCCGAACTTCAAGACGAATCTTGCTATCGCCATCAACGGTTTTATAAAACCAAACTCAAACGCATTAAGGGGACACAAATTCCCCTTTATTGTGCAAAAATTGATGATGCCGAAAACTGGAAACTCTATGTATCTTATCAAGAGGGCAAATTGTATTTAGAGAATATTATTCATCCTATTCCTAAAGCCAATAAAGATAGTTTAGATATCATTGCCGAATTGAATGATTTTTAGGAGGGAACAGGTAATAGGTAATAGGTAATAGGTAATAGGTAATAGGTAATAGGTAATAGGTAATAGGTAATAGGTAATAGGTAATAGGTAATAGGTAATAGGAAGGAGGATTGATATTTCACCGTCTAGGTTTGATGATCAATCTTTGTCCTAACTGTTAGGCGCGACGGCTAATAAGTGAACTATTACCCATTACCCATTACCCGTTACCCGTTACCCGTTACCCGTTACCCGTTACCCGTTACCCGTTACCCATTAACCATTACCTATCTTTAAGACGGGTAGACCTGTCGATAATAGGCTTGATATTCTTCTGATAATAAGGGTTCCCACCAAGTCCGGTGAGTTAAATACCAGCCAATAGTTTGACGTAACCCTTCTTCAACAGTTACTAACGGAGCCCAGCCTAATTCCGTTTTAATTTTAGTCGCATCAATGGCATATCTTCGATCATGTCCAGCCCTATCTTTAACAAAGGTAATTAATTGCTTAGAAGGTTTTACGGGTAAATGGACAGCCAATTCATCCATAATCCGACATAACATTTTAACTAAATCAATATTCTTAACTTCATTATTTCCCCCAATATTATAAGTTTCCCCAATTCTTCCGTTATGAATTACCGCATCTAAAGCCCGACAATGATCTAAAACATACAACCAATCTCGCACATTTTCACCATCGCCATAAACCGGAAGGGGTTTTCCTAATAAAGCGTTAATACACATTAACGGAATTAGTTTTTCAGGATAATGATAGGGGCCATAATTATTAGAACAATTAGTAATAATTGTCGGCATTCCATAGGTATGATAATAGGCCCTGGCTAGATGATCACTGCCCGCTTTTGAGGCAGAATAGGGACTATTAGGAGTATAAGGAGTCTGTTCAGTAAAAGCATGATCATTCGGGCCCAGACTTCCATAAACTTCATCGGTAGAAACGTGCAGAAACCGATAATGTTCCGGTTGACCCTGGGCTATCCAATATTGACGGAAGGCTTCTAAAAGAGTAAATGTGCCGACTACATTGGTTTGTACAAAAGCACCGGGGCCAATAATTGACCGATCAACGTGGGATTCTGCGGCAAAATGGGCAATAGTATTGATCTGTTCTTCTTTTAATAAACTATCAATTAAAGGGCGATCGCAAATATCCCCTTGCACAAATCGAAAATTAGGGTTATGTTCCAAACTAACAATATTTTGCAGATTTCCCGCATAGGTCAAAGCATCTAAAACCACAATCCGGTCATCGGGATAGGCACTAAACCAATGATGCACAAAGTTTGAGCCAATAAACCCCGCCCCCCCCGTAATCAGAATGCAATGGGGTGAGCGATTGCTCGTGTTATCGTAACTATACTGAACGGCCAAGGTTATATCCTCCCAATATCTGCCTATAAAAATAATACTGAAAATTCTATTTCAAGCCCTGATCCGATAAACTCTTGATCATTGTACTCGTTGCAGTGGCTGACTAAGGGAAATTGTGCCAAAAAACATAAAGTTGATATTGACCCTAAAATACCAGTTAATCATAAGATATTAAAGTGGCTGTGAGGAAAGCGGAGTGAGTGACTATCAGACTATCGCCTTGGCAAAAACTGGCGATCCCAAAGCGATCGCAATTTTAATCAATCAAGCGTTACAATCCAAGGGAGTAACCGCTAAGGTGACTCGTCAAGACCACCATATCCAGGTCGTTTTGGTGTCTGAACAACTTCCTGATATTCAAGGGAGTGTTCGGGTTGTCCAAAATGGGTTAATGCGGTTACAATCCCCTGTAATTGGGTCGGTGACTATTTCTGGAATCTGTCGCGGTCAAAAAAAATCCGGCTGGACAGAAACCCTAGTCTTGCGGCAATTTATCCCAAAACCTCCAAAACCTCCAAAACCTCCAAAAAATCAGCAGATAGGGTTATCCTTTCCGAAAGTGACCTTTCCTGCCCTAAAAGTTACCCTTCCTAAACCTCAAGTTTCTATTTCTAAGCCTTGGTTAATTGTAGGTTCGGTTAGTTTAATGGTTTTGCCTTTATCGGGAATTCTATTTAATCAAAATCAAGAAAAAATTAATACTTTTTTAACGGAAATCCCCCAAGCAATATCTTCAAGTTTAGCTCAAATTCCCGCCTTTTCTTTTTCAGCAGAAAACATTACCACACCTAACCCAACTTCCACAACCGCAACCCTAAAAAATCTCAATCAAGTATCTCAATTAGCTCTAAAAACCCTAGAAAATCCCATTAGTCCAGATTTAAGAATTACCATTCGCGCCGTCGGTGATATTATTCCTGGGACGAATTACCCTTCTAATAAATTACCTGCTAATAAAGCCGCTTTATTTTCGGGAGTTAAATCGGAATTGAAAGGGGATATTGTGTTTGGAAATTTTGAAAGCACTTTAACTAAATATCCTAATAGTGCAAAAAATATCGGTCGCGGGTTAGTCTTTGCTTTTCGGACTCCTCCCGAATATACGACTTTACTTAAGGATGCGGGGTTTAATATTTTAAGTGTGGCTAATAATCATTCTTTTGATTTTTTTGAAACCGGGTTTAAAGATACTATTCAAAATATTAATAAGCTAGGGATGAAGGCTGTAGGAGAAAAGGGAAAAATTGTTTATGATGAAGTTAAAGGGGTAAAAACAGCTTATATTGCTTTTAGTAATTATGATTATCATAATAATTTAAGCGAGATTGAAGCGGGGAAAAAATTAGTGGCACAAGCTCAAAAAAATGCTGATTTTGTGGTTATTTCTTTTCATGGTGGGGCGGAGGGAACTGGAGCTTTAAATGTCAGGAATAAAACCGAATATTTCTATGGAGAAAATCGGGGAAATTTAGTGCTTTTTGCCCATAGTATGATAGATGCTGGGGCGGATTTAATCTTAGGTCATGGCCCCCATGTTCCGAGGGCGTTGGAGTTATATAAAGGGAAATTAATTGCTTATTCTCTGGGGAATTTTATGGGATATCGAACTTTATCAACCAGTGGAGAGTTAGGATATTCTTTGATTTTGGAAGCAAAAGTTAATCCTCAAGGAGATTTTATTGAGGGTAAAATTATTCCTGTTCAGTTAAATTCTCAAGGGATTCCCAATTTAGATAAGCGGGCTAAAAGTGTTAATTTAATTCGGAATCTTACCGAAAAAGACTTTCCTAAAAATTATTTAAAAATTGATAATAATGGACGGATTTTAATTAAAAAACCCTAGGGAATCAGTCATCTTTCTGCTATACTATGTAACGAATTGTAAAAAAACATCCATTTTTGTCATTGATATGATTTCTGAACCTCTTGTCGTTTCCCCGATTTATATTGTTGTTGTTACTTCAACGGTCTTAGCCGTGTTATGGGGTATCATTTTTAAAGATATGTTGGAATATCGGGTTGATCTCTGGAGTGATAGCCCGCAACCCTCAACTTCTATTAATTATAAAACCCCCAATTTAATTATTGCTTATTTGGGGATGACCCTATTAATTCTAGTCTCCGTCAGTTCTAGTTTAGCCGTCTTTATCGGCGTCTATTGGATTGCGGGAGTTATGGGTTTAGTGGTTGTAATTCCAACTGCATTATTAATTTGGTTTCAACTGGGTTCAATGCTAAAGTTATTAGCCACAAAAGGCTACGCAGCCATTGATATTGATACCCTATTTACTGAGCAATCTTCTGAACAAATACAGAATCCAACTGTTAGTAAAAGTGAAAGTTAATTAATTTCCTCTAATTGTTATTGACGGTTGGGGGAAGCCCTTCAGGGCTTACTACAATTGGGGACTTGAAGACCTGAAGGGCTTACTACGGTTTGGGACTTGACAGAAATACCACTCATCAACGATAATAGGAGATTGTGTCTAAACCTTGCTCGGAACAGGTGCAGACATGGCAAAGGCTCAAAACTAGGGGAAAGTGAAAACACTTGGAACCGTTGAGCTACCTGTACGGCAACCTTAACCCAAAATTACATGACTTACGCAATTATTGAAACAGGCGGTAAACAAATCAAAGTAGAACCCGGTCGTTTCTACGATATTGAACTGTTACCCGTCGATGAAAATGAATCCGTTATCATTGATAAAGTTCTGTTAGTCAATCATGATGGTGAAGTTCAAATTGGCCAGCCCTTAGTGAATGGGGCTACCGTGGAAGGGACTGTACTGCGCCATCTGCGGGGACGCAAAATCATCGTTTATAAAATGCGTCCGAAAAAGAAAACCCGCAAAAAACAAGGTCATCGTCAAGAAATTACCCGTTTGATGATTGAATCTATTAGTCTAAATGGGTCTGTGGTGGCGAAGCGGGAAGAAGAACCCGCAGAACCTGCAACAACAGAAGCATAAAATTAGATTGTGATTGAATATCTGAAATACTGATCATTTAATTAGGAGAATAAAATGGCTCATAAGAAAGGTACGGGTAGCACTCGTAACGGTCGCGATTCTAACGCCCAGCGCTTGGGTGTCAAACGTTTTGGCGGTCAAGCGGTACGCGCTGGTAATATTTTAGTGCGTCAACGGGGTTGCAAATTCCACCCAGGTAATAACGTGGGTATCGGTAGCGATGATACCTTATTCGCTAAAGTTGATGGTGTAGTTCGCTTTGAACGTAAAGGCAAAACTCGTCAAAAAATTAGTGTTTATCCTGTGATTGAAGCTGAACCTGTGGCTGTTGAAGCTTAGTTAATAAAAACCTGATTTTATTGAATTCTGAAGCGGGCTAATATAGCCCGTTTTTTATTAAAAAATCCAGAGCTTAATCCTATCTATCTGAGAAAAAATATTTTTGGGGATTTTGTTAAATTCGCCACACAATTAACAGACTCTAATATGTTAAATATTTTATTGTTTCAGTTCATACAACTGAATTAGTTAAAATTTCATATTCTCTCAACAGTCATGGGCATTTATTAGTTGCTCAAAATAATTTAAAGGGTTATTATCTATGAAAAACATCTCACCGGATAACCATCATATTCTCTTTGATGATTGTCGTTCAAAGGTTGATTTAAACCAACTTCAAACCCTATTTAAAATTGCTGCATTTTGGGCAAAAGATCGCAGCCCAGAAGACCTAAAAATTGCAATTGAAAATAGCGAGCCTGTAGTTACAGTTTGGGATTATGAACAAATGATTGGGTTTGCTAGAGCCACCTCCGATGGTATTTATCGAGCTAGTATTTGGGATGTGGTGATTCATCCGAATTATCAAGGGAGTGGATTAGGTCGAAAATTAGTTCAAACGGTATTAAGTCATCCTAAAATGTGTCGAGTTGAACGAATTTATTTGATGACAACCCATCAACAAAAATTTTATGAACGCATTGGGTTTGAATATAATTCAACGACCACAATGGTTCTTAATAATCAACCCTTAGAAATTAATAGTCAAAAAATAGAATTAACCACTGTTAGTCCTTGAGCTTGGTCGGGGCGAGGTCTTCTCGCCCTAACCGGACTCGCAGGTGACAAAAACCCCTGACCATGAAACACTAGAAAATTGAATATTCACCCATCAGATATCAAACCCATGACAGTCAGCACAACCTCGGAACCGGAATTGATGTCCCGCGTGATTAATGGGATTTTAGCGATTAAACCCCTCAGTAATTTTGCTAAACACCAAGCCCGACAAATGATGATTAAACGGGCCGAAGCCATGGGAGTTCCTTGGCGACAACAGACCCAAACTTTATTATCACGGAATTGGGATGCGGAATTAACCCAAGTCCAAAACCCCAATCTGCAATATCCTGATTATTATGTGACTTCCTTCCACGCTTATGAGAAAGGAAATCTAAGTTGGCAAGCCGCCGTGGAAGTGGAGGTGGCTGCATACTCGGTTCATGCTAAAATCTGGCCAGAAGCCGGGGCTAAGGGGGATGCCAAACTCCGTCAGAGTTATCATGATCTTTTAAAACCCCAATTATCCACCCCTCCCCAGGATATTTTGGATTTAGGATGTAGTGTGGGAATGAGTACCTTTGCCCTCCAAGAAATCTATCCTGATGCGAAGATGACAGGTATAGATTTATCGCCCTATTTTTTAGCGATCGCAACTTATAATACACAAAAACAATCTAACTTGAAATATACCCCAAAATGGGTTCATGCGAAAGCCGAATCAACGGGTTTACCTAGTGGCTCTTTTGACTTAATTTCCCTGTGTTTAATTTGTCACGAATTACCCCAATCTCCCACCCGTGAAATCTTGCAAGAAGCACGGCGGCTATTGCGTCCGGGGGGTCATCTGGCAATTATGGATATGAACCCGAAATCGGAAATGTTCAAGAAAATGCCCCCCTATATTTTCACCTTGTTAAAAGGTACAGAACCCTATTTAGATGAATATTTCACCTTAGACATAGAACAAGCTATTATAGATGCCGGATTTCAACGTCCTACGGTTAATTTTAATAGCCCTCGTCACCGAACTATTATTGCCTCGGTTGGGTAGCTTTAAGATCATTAATCACAACAAATCCTGTCGAGTTGCTCAAATTCCTCTGTTCCCAAGTGGCAATTTCCCTAGAAAATAGTTAACTCTATTCTGAAATTTTTTCTTGAATTAATGATCTAAATTCCTTTTCCGCTTCAATTTCATCCTGTTGGGCTTTTGCTAAGAAATGATATAAATATTCCTTTTCAACTCCAGGAAAAGTAGGACTGCGATCGCACTCTTGATAGGTCTTTTCTTGCAGTTGGTAAATCCGCCATTCTTGACCATTATAACTCCAAAATTCAGGAACTCCCATGGCTGCATACAGGCACTTTTTATCAATATCGGTGTGGGTAATATCGACTTCTACCACCAGATCCGGGGCGGGATCTTCAGCTAAATTGACTTTACGCCCCGCTACTTTCGCCTGATTTTGAATATAGTAAGCATTATCGGGTTCAGCCCCTCGATCTAAGTCTTCTCGAGTTAGAGTTGTGGATCTCATGGATTTGAGCTTCATGCCCATTTCTCCTACTAGAATACGGATAAATAAACCTATCAATTCACTAGCAAATTCATGACTTTCTAAAGGCATACTAATTTCAAGAATTCCATGATCATAAGTTAGACGGGCGGCTCGACTTTCGGGTAAGGCGCCGAGAATTTGTTGATATCCTTGCCAAGTTAAACCTCGCAGGGTGACGCGCTTTTCGCCCACAGGTGAGGAGTGAATTTGAGGTGCGGTAGCTACCATAATATTAGGCTTGGGATTAATTTTGTGTATTGTTATTATAAACAAGATTCAAATTAAAGTGATTTTTCGGCAATTTTTTCTTGAATTAATGATCTAAATTCCTTTTCCGCTTCAATTTCATCCTGTTGGGCTTTTGCTAAGAAATGATATAAATATTCTTTTTTAACCCCAGGAAAAGTAGGACTGCGATCGCACTCTTGATAGGTCTTTTCTTGTAGTTGGTAAATCCGCCATTCTTGACCATTATAACTCCAAAATTCAGGCACATCTATGGCTGCATACAGGCGATTTTTGTCAATATCGGTGTGGGTAATATCGACTTCTACCACCAGATCAGGAGGGGGATCTTCGGCTAAATTCACTGTACGCCCCGCTACTTTAGCTTGATTTTGAATATAGTAGGCATTATCCGGTTCAGCCCCTCGATCTAAGTCTTCTCGATTCAATGTGGTCGATCCCATAGTTTTAATCTTCATACCCATCTCAAATATGAGAATGATGATAAAACGCTCGATCAGTCGCAAGGCAAATTCATGACTTTCTAAAGGCATACTAATTTCAAGAATTCCATGATCATAAGTCAGATGGGCGGCTCGACTTTCGGGTAAGGCGTGAAGAATTTGTTGATATCCTTGCCAAGTCAAACCTCGCAGGGTGACGCGCTTTTCGCCCACAAGTGATTGTTGAATTGGGGGTGCGGTAGCTACCATAATATTAGGCTTGGGATTAATTTTATATATTATTATTATAATTCATATAAGTGTAGGATAGAAACGCCTTAAAATTCATCGGGAAAGTCATCCGCAGGATTTCCTAATAATTTAAGAATAGTCTCAACATTATTTAACTCTCCAACAATTCGACGGACGGGTTTAGGCCAGACTTTAATTAAGGTGGGGGTAGCGGAAATTTGGTCAGATTCCGCTAAGTCGGGATGTTTTAAAACGTCAATCACTTTTAAAGTGTAAGGATGACTAATCGAACCTTCTAAAAGTTGATGCAGGGTTTTTAGGGTTTTTTCTGTCACCAGACTATGACCGGAGACAAATAACCGTAAAATATAGCCTTTAGTTTGATTCAGTTCGGGTTGAGGAGACAAATTGAGTGTAACAGTATAAGGTTGGGGTTCCGACAAGTTTTCGGTACTTGGGAAATCATGACTCAAATTGTTTTTTTTGACCTGAACAATTAGATCATGATTTTCCCACAATTTGGGAAACTGCTCATAGTAAGTCGCAATAATTAAAGGGTTACAAACTTCTTCGGAATTTTTTATAGGTTGCCAAACTAAATCCCCTGTATCAAACAGGGTATTTAATAAGGTTTGGTATTGCAGAACTGGGGGATAGGCTTCTGCGGAAAACTGAATCTCCTGGGTTTGGGGGTTGACCCATTGATCATAGGTAGCGGTATAGCAAGGAATTAAAAAATGAGGTGGTTCAGGTAAACTCAGGAATTCTTGTAAATAAATACAAAGATCAGAATGCCAACGACGCTGTTTATTCGGATCGATACAATAGACTAAATCTCCCCCAGGGGTGAATAAAGCGATCGCTTTAAATGAATGATTGACCGTAGATTGAAATAAATTCAAGGTATCATTCCATTTGTAGGTAAACGGTAATAGACTAATAACTGATGACTAATGACTGATGACTGATCTTATTAGACTCGCCCGCGCAACATTTGGCTCATCTCGTTGGGGAAGGGAGATACATCTAAACAAATCTCCTCAGTAATTCGTCCTTCTTGGTAGAGATTATAAAGAGATTTGTTCATAGTCGTCATCCCTTCATAGGTATCTTTAAGCATAATTTGGTTGATGTCTTCAAACTTGTCTTTCACGATATATTCCTTAATCACATCGGTATTGATCAGAACATCGTGAAAAGCCGCCCGTTTACCATCGGTGGTTTTACATAATAATTGAGCAATAATTGCCACCAAAGATTCGGAAATAGAGACTTTAATCGAAGATTGTTCCTCGGCGGTAAACATATCTAAAATCCGAGTTATGGTTTTTACCGCACTATTAGTGTGTAAGGTTCCAGAGACTAAGTGACCTGTTTGCGCTGCTTTTAAGGCGATTTGCATTGATTCTTTATCCCGAATTTCTCCCACAAGTAAGACATCGGGGTCTTGACGCAAAGCTCCTTTAAGGGCATTAAAAAACTTCAAGGTATGACGTCCGACTTCTCGGTGTTTAATCAGGGATTTTTTACTTTCGTGAACAAATTCTACCGGGTCTTCAATAGTAATAATATTATAGGCATAGTTCCGGTTCATGTAGTCAATCATTGCCGCTAGGGTAGTAGACTTACCCGAACCCGTCGGCCCAGTAACTAAAATTAATCCTTTGTGGTAGTTACAGATTTTTTTAAATACCTCTGGTAACTTCAACTGTTCCAAAGTCAAAATCGACGAACCAATTAACCGCAGCACCAATGAAGGGCCATTGAGAGCGTCAAAAATGCTAATCCGAATTCGGACAAAACCTAAATCCGCCGCGCCGTCAAAGTCTAAGTTTTCTTGAAATTGCTGAATTTCCTCATCGCTTAATATCTCCATCAACCAACTCATAAAGGTATTCAAGTCGGTGTTCGGCCAATCTAAAGGTACAATATCCCCCCGTTTACGCAAACGCGGTGGCTCATTCACCCCTAAGTGAACGTCCGAAGCTCCCTCCTCATTAGCTAGTTTGACAATATCCACTAATGTAGGATTTCCGGGGCTAGGGCCCTTGTTTCTGGGTGCGACCATCACCCTGGTTGTCGCCACCGTAGCCTGAGCAGGTGCAGAAAGAGCCGTAGCAACGGTCGCGCCTGGAGGTGGAGGTGCTTTGGGTGCGGGTGGACGAGGTGGAACGCCTGGTACTGGCGGACGAGGAACAGGTGGACGCTCTGATTGTGTCATATCCCGTGACCTTGAATAGAAACAATTAATTCTAGCTGAAATATTAAAATCCCATATTCCTAGTTTACCCCCCAATCCTCTATTGCAGCAAAGAATATTCACAAAAGTTTGATCGTGACAGTGTTTCGGCTCTATTCTTGTTGGTTTTTTCCTTAATAATGATAAACTTCAACCAGAATCAATGGTTGTTTATCAATAGTTTAATTGAGTTAATAATTATGAATTCAGTGGATTTAGCTTTTACTTCTGCCTTAGAACAAGCCCAATTAATTCGCACCAAAGTTATCTCGCCTTTAGAGTTAGTTAATTTTTATTTAGATCGAATTCAACGGTTAAATCCTCTGTTGGGTTGTTATTTTACCGTGATGGCGGATAGGGCTTTAATATTGGCTAAAACCCAAACGGAACAATTATTCCAGATTTCAGATATTAACGATTTACCGCCTTTTTTTGGAGTGCCAATTTCGATTAAAGATTTAAACCCCGTTGCTGGAATTGCTTGTACCTACGGTTCCCGGGCTTTAGTTGATAGAATTGCCACCTATGATGATGGAGTGGTGAGCCGAATTCGTCAAGCCGGATTTAATATTTTAGGGAAAACAGCGACCTCAGAAATCGGTTCCCTACCCTATACCGAACCCGATGGCTTTCCTCCCGCCCGTAACCCTTGGAATTTAGACTACACCCCCGGAGGTTCCAGTGGAGGGGCTGCGGCGGCTGTTGCAGCCGGGTTGTCCCCGGTCGCCCATGGGTCAGATGGTGGGGGGTCGGTGCGGGGCCCCGCTTTTTGTTGTGGTTTGGTGGGGATTAAACCGACTCGGGGGCGAGTTTCCCATGCTCCGGTGGGGGACTTCCAAAGTGGGATTTCTACCGATGGCCCCCTAGCCCGTACCGTGGCCGATGCCGCGGCTTTACTTGATATTATGTCGGGATATATTTTGGGTGATCCCTATTGGATAAGCGATCCGAATCCTTCGTTTTTAGCAGCAACCCAACAGCCTCCAAAATCTTTAAAAATTGCGATCGCTCCTTCTATTTTACCCGGCAGTTTACTCTCCCCGGAATGTGAACAAGCCTTGACAAATACCGTAAATCTCCTTGAACAATTGGGTCATCAAATCGAACCCATTAATCCCGATTTTAGTGATATTCTGGAACCGTTTATTGCGGTTTGGAAATCGGGAGTAGCCGCGGCTGGAATTCCCCAGGAGTATTTAGGATCAGTGAATCAATGGTTAATGTCAAGCGAAATTACCGCCGGACAATATTTGCAAGCGGTGTCTAAAATGCAGGTCGGCGGTCGTCAAATTGTGGCAACCTTAAGCCCCTTTGATGTGGTGGTTTTACCGACGTATACGCACCCAGCAATTCGGGTGGGAGAATATGCCCAACTTTCCCCCCCAGAAACCTTACAACGGATTACGGAATGGATTTCCCCCTGTCCCGGGTTTAATGTTAGTGGCCAACCGGCGATCGCAATTCCCACCGGATTTACCCCAGAAGGTTTACCCCTGGGGGTGCAGTTAGTGGGAAAACCTGCCTCGGAAGCCACTTTAATCGCTTTAGCTGCCCAACTTGAAGCGGCACAACCTTTTTCCCACCACCGCCCCCCGATGGCGATCGGATAATTCGATGCTAAACTTTTGGGATTGTTTAACCTAGATTATTATGGTTCAAATTCCACTTTCTGCTTCTGCACAGCGCGTCAAACGCCAGTGGAAAAAATTGTTGTTTCCCCTGAGTCTTTTCGCAACTACTATTTTAAGTGGTTTTCCTGTGTTTACCCTTCCCCTTCGGGCGGCGGAATCCGTTGTGATTAGACAGGGATTTATTTATGCGACGGTTTCGGTCAAAGACTTAAAAGAATTTGCGGAAACGGGGAAAGTTCCCGTGGGGTTATTAGGTTATTTTAGCTTTTTAAAGCCCGAACAAAAGCAACAGGCTTTAGGAGCTTTAAATATTAAAATTAAAATCAAGGATGAAACCGTTGAAGAAATTGTTAATAGTCAAGTGGGAACTAGATTATTAACTGATATTGATACGATTATTTCTGCGGACAAATCCCAAGGAGGAGTCGCCATTAAAACAGCGATTATATCTTCAGCTAAATCTGAACAAGGGTTATCAGTTATTAATTTTTTAGAAAACTATCCTTTACCGACCATTGAGATTGATCTTCCTCGCTCCTTTGCGGTTTTAACACGATTAAATCAAGGATTTTGGCAAACTCAAAGGTTACTTTTAGAAGTCTTACCTAAACTACCCAGTGACATACCTCAAGCTCCAAAAATTCCCCTTTATCCGAGTCAACCCGGGCCAGGAAAAGTGGAAATTACTCGGATAGAATTACTAGACAAACAACGTAATCGCAATATTCCCGTTTATATTTATTCCTCCTCCGCAGCTACACCAGATAAACCTTTAATTCTTTATTCTCACGGTCGGGGTTCAGATTATCAAGAATTACGCTATTTAATGGAACATTTAGCCTCCCATGGCTATACTGTTATTGTTCCTGAACATCCTGGGAGTAATGCGACTTTTGTAAATAAAAATTTGTTTTTATCTCCTACAGAAGTTATCGAACGTCCCCAAGATTTGATTTTTACCTTAAATGAATTAGAAAAATTAAATCTTAGTGATCCCAGATTTAAAGGTAAATTTAATACTAATAATACTTTAGTATTTGGATATTCTTTTGGAGGAGCAACGGCTTTAGCTTTAGCTGGGGGAGAGTTCCAAATTGATCAATTAAGGAAAAATTGTGATCAGAGTTTTATCACCTTTAGTTTAGGAAAAGCCACCCAATGTTTAGCCTCAGAACTCCCGAATGATCGCTATCGGTTTAGTGATCCGCGAATTAAACGGGCGATAGCCTTTGCCCCCACTGCTTCGGTTATATTCGGAAAAACGGGATTAAATCAAGTTCAAGTTCCCACTGTAATTTTAACACAATCATCCGATAAAGTTACTCCTGCTTTACCCGAACAAATTGCTATTTTTCCCCAAATTCCCACGGAAAAATTATTATTAGGGGTGGTCGGTGCAACCCATTTAAGCGTTAGAGATCCTGGAACTATTGGGGATCAAAGCTGGATTCCTGTAACTCCCATTTCCGGCGGTGAAGTCATCGGAGATGCCTCAAAAGATGTTAAGAATTACGCTAAAACTATTGTTTTAGCAACCGCAGCCCAACTAACTCCCGAAGCCGAAAAATATCAGGTATTCCTGACTCCAGAATATTATCGATATATCTCAACTCCTGCTTTTCCCGTGCGTTTAATTAAGGATATTCCCCCGGAAACTCAAGTTTTCATTGAGGAACTATTAAAAACTCAGTATTAACGGGTATAATTGTAATTAAGTTGAAAAACTTCGTTGTTGCGCTTGATCGCACTCTTATTAGGGTGTTATGGCCTTAGCAGCGACAATGAAGGGATTTCTTGATATTGATTGATTTAGATGTACAAACCTTTCAAATCTGATTACAATAAACTCCCATAAATATCTATATCTTAAAAATCGCTTATGACTCCTAAAAAAATTCTAGGCTGGGGTGCCGTCGCCTTAATTATTCTGTTTATTTCCTCTGGCGATACCTTTAAATTTTTGCCCAAACCCGCCAGAGATGCTAGTAAAACCAGTCGTGAGTTTGTTGTGGGTTTATGGCCGAAGTGGTTAAAGCCGAAAGATACTAACGAACAACGAGAGAAGGACATTCAAAAACTTGATCAAGGCCAGCCGACAAAATAGGCTGTGGGGTTTGGCGGTTATCGCTAACATTTAACCGCCTGTAGAGACGTACCATGGCACGTCTCTACTTTAATTTAGTCTTTCTTCATCCAACTAAACATAGCGCGTAAGTCTTTACCCACTTCTTCGATGGGATGTTCGGCTTCTTGACGACGCATGGCGATGAAACCGGGTTTTCCAGCTTGGTTTTCTAAGACAAAATCTCTAGCAAATTGACCGGACTGAATTTCGCTGAGAATTTTCCGCATTTCGGCGCGGGTTTCGTCGGTAACAATCCGAGGGCCGCGGGTATAATCTCCATATTCAGCCGTATTAGAAATACTATCGCGCATTTTGGCTAAACCGCCTTCCACGACTAAATCTACGATTAATTTAACTTCGTGTAAACATTCAAAATAAGCCAATTCCGGTTGATAACCCGCTTCAACTAAGGTTTCAAATCCAGCTTTAATTAAAGCACTTAAACCACCACATAAAACCGCCTGTTCACCAAATAGGTCGGTTTCGGTTTCTTCACGGAATGTAGTTTCTAAAACGCCACCGCGTGTGCCACCAATACCTTTAGCATAGGCCATTGCCCGGTCACGGGCCTGTCCAGAGGCATCTTGATATACTGCAAATAGGGCGGGAACTCCTTGGCCCTGTTCGTAGGTGCGACGGACTAAATGCCCTGGGCCTTTGGGTGCTACCATCACCACATCGACATTAGAAGGGGGGACAACTTGACCAAAGTGAATATTAAAACCATGGGCAAATGCTAAGGTTTTGCCTTCGGTTAAATAGGGTTCAATTTCGTTTTTATAAACAGTTTTTTGTACTTCATCAGGCAAAAGAATCATAATAAAGTCAGCAGCCTTCGCCGCGTCTTCCACACTATGCACGGTTAAACCGGAGTCTTTGGCTTTGATGGCTGATTTACTGCCAGGATATAGCCCGACAATTACATTCAAGCCACTATCTTTTAAATTCAGGGCATGGGCATGACCTTGGGAGCCATAACCAATAATTGCAATAGTTTTGCCCGCCAAAATATCTAAATTGGCATCGGCATCATAATACATTCGAGCCATCTGGCTTCTCCTTTAGGTGCTTATTGCTTGTGTATACAAAACTTCCATCCTATCATAAAAACTGATCGCAAGCGGTATAGCAACCGCCAAGGCAGTTAGGACACCAGACGGATCTTGGAACCCAGACGATGAAGTATTTCCCCGGTGTTCCCTCCCCCCCAAGCCCCAGGGCTGTTCCCTGCCATAACACCATTTTGGGATCACAGTCAGGGGTTGGTGTGGAAACATCGGTCTAGTCTGGCAATCCTCGTTTTAAATCTATTGCTAATTTATTAAAATTTAATTTGGAAATTCTTCCGGTCAGCACCCATTGTCTGACTATTAATCCTAACCAGATTCCTGCTAAAGAAATCACCCAAAATATTAGGATAGATTTGGATTCAAGACCGCGTAATCCGTTTAAATCCTTGATAGGTAATGGTTCTTAGGAAAAGAGGGAATAATGATTACTGCTCTTATTAAAATACTCGAAAAATTCATCACCATTGCCTATTCCCCATTCCCTATTTTAAAGTTATTTTTTATCTTTTTTTCCTTGATAATTATCTGGTTTTGATTCGGGTTCAGAAGATTTTAATGCTTCATCTAAAGTGGCTCTAGCTTCTTCTGCTTTGCCCCTAGCTTCTCGATATCTAAGATTAGAAACAGCGAAATTTTTTAATACCTTAAAGCCGTCTTTTAAATCGGTGATTTCTTCCACCGTCACTGGTTGATCTGTGAACAGAATATCAATAGATTCTCGCACTTTTAGGGCTTCTTCTTTTGATTCCATCACCTTCAATTTCAAAGAAGCCAAATTACTCAGAATTTGCACCGCCTCGGAAATGGCATCTTCTTCTTCTAAGGGACTATCATCGGGTTCTTTAACTTCGATAAACTGTTGGGGACTAAAGCCTTCTTCTAATTCCGTTGGTAGTTTCCCAGTATCCATCAATTCCATCAGTTTGTCCATCGCTTTCTCCCGGGCTTGAGATGAATCTTTGCCTCGGACAGTAAGAACGATTTCGGGACTTTGAGCTAGGGTGTAGCGAACCATATTAACACAGACTGCCTACTATAACTGCTAGGATCTATTGTAACAAAGATTAGGTTAAGTTTGTCTACAAATTTTGAGTTAATATTTGCAAAAAAATCCCGCTAACCCTTAAAATATAATCGAGATCAAATAGATTGACATAATTTTTATTGAGTTTGAACTATGAAAGAACAGTTGATTAAATGGTTAAATCTAGTTTTAGTGGCAAATGTTTTTTTTGTATTATTCAGTTTTTTTTGGTTAGTCGTTGCGGTTTTAGGCAATTCTTTTAAACTCAATCTGGGTTTGGATTTATGGTATAAACTTTGGGAACCTGTATTTACTCCAGCGATTGGAATTTTAATGGGTGGGGCGATTTTGAGTTGGGTAATTAGTAAGGTTAACCAATTATTTTTTAGTCCTAAATCTGATTAATCTGACAATTCAGGTTGGGTTCATAATTCGTAAAACCTAACCTGAATAAATTTATTTATTTTTTGAGTTTTTCTCCTAATAGTTGATTCGTGAGTTTAGGGTCAGCCCGTCCTCCGGTTTTTTTCATAATTTGACCAACAAAAAATCCTTGGAGTTTGGTTTTTCCGGCGTGATATTGTTCTAATTCCTTGGGATTTTCTACCAAAACTTGATCAATAATTTCTGCTAATGCTTTAGGATCGGATAATTGAATTAATCCTTTTATTTCAACTAATGCTTTAGGAGATCCGCCTTGAGTTAACAATTCTGGTAATAAATCCTTAGCAATTTTACCGCTAATTGTTCCAGATTCAATTAAACCAATTAATTCCGCTAATCCTTCCGGTTTTAAAGCGACTTCAGTAACACTGCATTTTTCATTTTTGAGATGGGCCGTAATATCACCAATAATCCAATTTACCGCTTGTTTAATATTAGCTCCGGCGGCAATTGTGGCTTCAAAATATTCAGAAATCGGGTGATCATCCGTTAATATACGAGTATCGTAGGGGGATAATCCTAATTCTGATTCATAGCGATGACGTTTTTCTACTGGAAGTTCAGGTAATTGAGATTTCCAGGTTTTGAGTTGTTCAGCAGATACTTGAATCGGTGGAAGATCGGGTTCAGGAAAATAGCGATAATCGCTTGCTCCTTCTTTTTTTCGCATACTAATTGTCCGTTGACTTCCTTCTTCCCATAACCGGGTTTCTTGAACAATTTTTTCCCGGGTTTCAATTGCCTTAATTTGCCGTTCGATTTCATGATCAATCGCCCGTTGGATCGCACTAAAAGAGTTCATATTTTTGATTTCAACTTTAGTTCCGAACTCTTTTTGTCCCACCGGACGCACGGAAATATTCACATCACATCGTAGCGAACCTTCCTGCATATTGCCATCACTCACGCCCAAATAACGCACAATTCGACGCACTTCTTGGGCATATTCGGCGGCTTCTTGTCCCGAACGAATATCGGGTTCAGAGACAATTTCAGCTAAAGCAATTCCCGCCCGATTATAATCAACCATAGAATAGGTGGAACCGGAAAGGCGATCGCTTCCGCCATGGACTAATTTTCCGGCATCTTCTTCAATATGTAAGCGAGTAATTCCAATAGTTTTGCGAGTTGCACTGCCATCTTCATCGACAATTTCTATTTCTAAATGACCATTTATGGCAATGGGTAAATCATATTGAGAAATTTGATAATTTTTAGGCAAATCAGGATAAAAATATTGTTTGCGATCAAATTTACTGTAAGGAGCAATTGCACAATTCAGGGCTAACCCGGCTTTTACGGCATATTCTAAGACTTTTTCATTTAATACCGGGAGGACACCGGGTAATCCCATACAAATCGGATCAATATTCATATTAGGATCAGCCCCAAATTTCGTGGAAGAATTCGAGAAAATCTTGGTTTCGGTATTCAATTGACAATGGGTTTCTAACCCAATAATCGCTTCGTACTCCGTTTTAACATTTGCAGTAGCAGTCATAGACATCCATCAGAATTTTTTCAACAACTATCCTCTATTGTATCGCAATCTTAAACAAATTGTAATATTTTATCCAAACAAGACACAGTATGATGTCTATCTTAAGCTGAATTTGTATGTTTGATCATGGTAATTTCTAATTCTACCGTCTTATCACCAGACAAGTACACGAGGGTTAGCCCTCGGTTAAAGATTGACACTTTTCGAGAAAAATGTCCCGTTGCTGCGGGAGATGATGTGATTAATGGGTTAACCCAAACCCCAAAAACCTTACCACCTAAATATTTTTATGATGATCGAGGATCATTATTGTTTGAAAAAATTTGTGAGTTACCCGAATATTATGTAACCCGCACAGAAGCAAAGATTTTACAAGATTATGCCTCAGAAATTGCCAATTTAACAGGCTATTGCGAACTTGTAGAATTAGGAAGTGGGAGTTCTACAAAAACTCGAATTCTATTAGACGCTTATCAAGAATTAGGTCATCCACTTCATTATTTACCCATTGATATTAGTGGCGGAATTTTAGAAGAAAGTGCCTATAATCTGCTCAAAGATTACCCGAAGCTGAATATTCATGGAATTGTTAGCACCTATGAGACAGCTTTAAAACATCTCAATCCTTCCCCCTTACCTGCTCGAATGATTGGGTTTATTGGCAGTAGCTTGGGAAATTTGAAACCGGAAGAATGCCATGTTTTCTTTTCCCATATTGTCGAAGCTTTGCAACCTGGAGATTATTTTTTATTGGGGGTTGATTTACACAAATCTAAATCAATTTTAGAACCCGCTTATGATGATAGTCAAGGGGTAACGGCGGCATTCAACTTGAATATGTTACGACATTTAAACCATCTGTTTGAAGGGAATTTTAACTTAGAGCAATTTGAACATTTGGCATTTTACAATCAAACCGAACATCAAATTGAAATGCACTTAAAAAGTTTGCGATCGCAAACTGTTGAACTCAAAAAGCTCAATTTAGCCATTGAATTTACCCAAGGAGAAACTATTCATACGGAAATCTCTCGCAAGTTTGAACTGGAAAAAATTCAAGCGGAATTAGAGGATTTAGGCTTAGTTTCCATCAAGAATTGGACGGACGAAAATCAATGGTTTGGTTTGATTTTGTGTCAATTACAAACCGTTTAAGATAGGGTAATTTCAGGGGAGAATTGAATTTAAAAATCTCCCTTGGATAATTTTATTTGATCCAATCTTCTCCAACTCTAATAGTTAAATCCGACCCCATATCACCCGTTGCTGAGGATTTAAGCTCACCTAAACCGAGGTTTTTTTGCATCAGTTTAGCTGCCCCTAAATCTCCGCCTTGAATAATAATTTCTGTTTTTAGTTGTTGAGTTCTTTCAATCGGGGCTAAATAAACTTGATTAAACCCTTGATTATATAGAAAATCTAGCATTTTCTCCGCTGCTTTGGGATTACTGGAAGTATTTTGAATTGCAATTTTTAAATCCTTAGACAAAGTTTCATAAGCAGAAGGTTCGTAGGCACTTTTTAAGGTATATCCGGTGGAATCTAACCGAAAATATTGATACATGACCCGATCGCGTCCCCGTTCATCCACTAACCAATAACTACTATTAGAATATTCCTCCGAACTAGAACGACCGGGTAAAATTACCATTTTAAAATTTTGAGATTCCAGATTTAACCCAAAATTAACTAAGGTTAAAATTTCTTCAAAACTTAAATTAGTATCAATATATTTTTGCATAATCCGAATAATTTCAGGAACACGAGGTAAAACCGTCGGATCTTTCAGTCGAACTAAAATTGCTTCCATTAAGGCTTGTTGACGCTGTACCCGCCCTAAATCTCCATAACCATCGCCTCGAAACCGCACAAATTGATCCGCTTGTTCACCATTAATAGTTTGCCAACCGGGAGCCAAATTAATGTCTAATTTTTGAGTTTTATCCTGATAAGACATAGGTTGAGGAATATATACTTCCACTCCTCCTAAAAAATTAACTAATTCTCGAAAAGCACCACTACTCACCCGCACATAACGGTTAATTTCAACTTTATTTAAAATAGTTTGAACCACTTCCTTTGCTAATTTAGGGCCGCCCCAATAATTAGCTTCATTAATTTTTCCTGTACCATAACCTGGAATTTGGACTTGAGTATCTCGGGGGATGGATAACAAACTAACTGATTTATCTTGAGGTTGAAAATTGACAAATAAAACCGTATCACTACGACCTTTAAATAGATCGGGAGAGGAGGTAGAACTGTGGGGACTTCCATCAATTCCCAGGACTAAAATATTAACCGGACGAGACAAACTATATTTAAACCGATGTTGCCAGAGTCCATCTAAAATATTTGATTCTGGCTCAGTAAAATCAAATTTTTCAGGAGCTAATAAAGCAGTCACCGCGCCTAAAATTGCCGAGGTACTAGCTAAGAATAAAACAATAAAACTAAAAAATAATAGTTGCAGAATCTTAGGCTTTTTGCGAGAAGGGAAGGGAGAAGTCATGATGATTTAAGGATAGCTTTTATTTAAACCTAGAAACTAGAATCCTATCGTCTAACAGTTGGGTTAATTTGTCAAGACAATTGCATCATCTTTGATATTCTCCATTCCCTGTTAATCAAATCTTTAAACTTGCAATCCCGCTTCCCGTAGCCGCTCAATGGAAATCTTGGCGGATTCAGAGACTTGAGAATGACTATCTTTGGCTAAATAATTTAGCGCAGAAAGGCTTTTAGGTGTGACTAAATTCCCCAGAGCTTCTGCTAAACGTTGCCGCACTAACCAATCTTCCGCTTGAGCAAATCGCAGAATTTTATCAACCGATTCCACATCTTTAATTTCTCCGATCGCAGCAATTGCAGCTTGATGTAAAATCACTTCATCACTTTCTAATGCAGCCAATAAAACATCCCGAGCCCTAATATCTTTGAGGTTTCCGAGGGACACCGCCGCACTAAATCTAACTAGCCAATCTGTATCCTCATAAAAAGCTCTAACTAAAGGTTCAAATGCCCGAATATCTCCCAAATAACCCAAGGCACCTGCTGCATCGGCTCTCGCCCCATAATCAGGGTCATTTTCTAATATTTTTACCAACAGGAAATAGCATTCTTCTGTAGGTTTAATTCCCAGGGCAAAAATTGCCATTGATCGCACTTGTAAACTTTCATCATTGAGCACTCTTTTAATTAAAGGAACAGCATCTTCTGGAGGAACATTTCGCAAAGAAGCTAAGGCTAATAGACGATCTCGTAAATTTTTGCTATCTAGCTGATCGGCAATATTTTCTAAATTCAACGGTTGACTCATTTGTAAATCAGGTTTAACTAAATCTTTACTTATTATAGCCAGGTTAGAAAAAATTTGCAGAATTAATTGCTAGAATTTTTGATGTGCCATAAAATGTCCCCAATGTTCTTCTCCTTGACGGCTGGGGGTTGATTCAGTCACCGGATGCAGGGAAACAATCTGAAATTTCCCTTGAAAATACTGTCGAATTTCCGCCGGAGTAATCCCAAAAGGTGGCCCTCCGGCACGGGAATGGGTAAAAAACAACCCGAATAATTGCCCATTGGGTTTCATAATTGACTCAACTAAATTGACATAATTAGGGCGTTGATCTGGGGAAATTGCACAAAAACAAGTATGTTCAATTACATAATCAAACTGTCCTAAAAACTCCTGGGGTAAGTCAAAAATATCCTGTTGTAAAAATTGCGCTGAAGTGGGTAAATATTTTCCTACTCCCTTTAAAATTGACGATTTATTGATTAATAATTGTTGATATTCTAATGCGTCTTGAATCGCAGAATCCGCAAAATCAAACCCAATAACCTCAAAACCATAACTGGCAAATAATAGGGCATCATAGCCCCTTCCACAGCCTAAAACCGCCGTTTTTCCCGGGGGTGGAGCCTCAGAAGATTGCAAAAACGTAATAAACGGTGGGGCGGGTTCTCCTAAGTCCCAGGCGGTGGTTCCCTGTTGATAGCGTTCTTCCCAAAAATTGCGTTCATTAACAGATACAATCATAACCATCCTATTGTTGAATTAAGTTAAACTAATTACAGACTTGCTGATTTTTTAATGTTAAAAATTTATTGGATCTTCCTACGAACCTTTTTAGAGTATTGTTATGGAATTTTACCAGTCTGTGCGTTATTCATCTGCTTTAGAACAAGCCATTGATCGGAATCCATTTATTGTAACACCAGAAACCTGTTTAGCGGATGTGATTAAAATACTGGGTCAATCTCAGAATCATTGTCTTTTAAACTCTGGTAGTTTTTTAATAGAAGAATCTCGGGCAAGCTGTGTTTTGGTTATTAATCAAGACTCGGAAGAAATTACTCCGGTACTTCCCGATGAACAGCCTCAGATGGCTTCGGTTGTAGGAATAATCACGGAACGAGATATTGTTCAGTTAATGGCAACAGAAATTTTAGATCCTGTCATCAAAAAAAATCTTAATAAAGTCCGAGTCGCTGAAATCATGTCTCCAATTTCTGTTAGTTTAACAGAATCTGATGATCAAGATATTTTTACGGCTTTATCCTTATTTCGACAACATCAAATTTCGCATTTACCCGTTTTAGATATTCGAGGTCAATTAGTGGGAGTGATTACCCCAGAACGAATTCGTCAGGTTTTACAACCCGCTAATATTTTAAGATTACGCCGGGTGGGGGATGAAATGATCACCCAAGTAATTACGGCTCCAGTCACAACATCTGTATTGAGTTTAGCGCAAATGATGACCGCCCATCAAGCGAGTTATGTGGTTATTTTTCAAGCCGGAACTGAGAAAAAATTAACCCCTATTGGATTAGTTACAGAACAGGATATTGTGGAGGCGCAATTTTTGGAATTAGATTTAACGGCGACTTATGCAACCACGGTAATGAGAAATTTATCCTTTTCTTTGAAAATTAATGATTCTCTGTGGATGGCGCATCAAGAAATGCAAAAACAACAGGTACAACGACTAATTGTTTGTGGGGATGAAGGAGAGTTATTAGGAATTATTACACAGGTTAGTTTATTAAGAATGCTTGACCCGACGGAAATGTATCGGGTGGTTAAACAACTCCAACAATCGGTTCATCAATTGCAAACGGAAAAATTAGAACTGTTAAAAAGCCGGAATGCTGAACTAGAAAAACAAGTTGAAGAACGCACGTCTAAGGTGGAAGAACTGCAACAGTTAAATATTCTCAAAGATGATTTTTTGAGTACGGTTTCCCATGAACTTCGTACTCCTTTAGCAAATATGAAAATGGCGATTTATATGTTAAAAATTGCCCCCAACTCAGAGCGAAGTCCAAAATATTTAGAAATATTAGAATCTGAATGTATGCGAGAAACTAATTTAATTAATGATTTATTAGATTTACAACGGTTAGAATCTTCTGCCGCACCTATTACCATCGACAG
Source organism: Planktothrix agardhii (assembly GCF_904830935.1). Classification (NCBI taxonomy): domain Bacteria; kingdom Bacillati; phylum Cyanobacteriota; class Cyanophyceae; order Oscillatoriales; family Microcoleaceae; genus Planktothrix; species Planktothrix agardhii. The sequence goes on along the minus strand of NZ_LR882952.1, from coordinate 3,817,947 downwards.
TTTAGATTTATTGGAATGGCTACCTAATATTATTAATCCTTTTTATTCTCGTACCCAAGAACGGAATCAGGTGCTAAATGTTCAGTATTATCCCTATTTACAATCTATTAGAACTAACTCCAATAGTTTAGAAAGAATTGTAGTAGAATTGTTAAATAATGCCTGTAAATATACTCCCAATGGAGGAGAAATTTTCTTAGGAATTCATTATCATTCTTTGTCTAATTGGTTGGAATTAATTCCCACAACTAATAACAAACGTAAAACAAAGAAACAGAATATTTCTTTACCTTCTCCCTCCATTTCTGACCCCTTACAAATTGTGATTCGCAACCCAGCCGAAATTCCAGAACAAGAACTTCCCCGAATTTTTGAGAAGTTTTATCGGATTCCGAATGCTGACCCATGGAAACAGGGAGGAACGGGGTTAGGATTAGCTTTAGTTCAAAAATTAGTGGCACAATTAAACGGGACAATTCAAGTGGAAAGCAACCAAAATCTTACCACTTTTACGATTGAATTTCCCTGTTAAGTTCAGTTGTGATTGAGCAGGTAGGGACAAGTTACAAAATTATTTTTCAGCAATAACCAGCATCTCAAAATCGACCGTTGTTAACTTGTCATTTCTGGAAAATGCACTCAGCTTGGCACCATAAATATCTATGCTGCTGTAACCAAGAGATTTAAGTAACCAGGTAATTTCGCTGGGTACATAATACCTTTCATTACAGGCAAGAGATTTCTTGTTTCCCAGGTCATCTTCAAATTCCGTTATGTTATGCTCACGGAATGTCATCAAGTCAAAACTATTGCTTTTGTAGGTGGCATTTCCGGCTTCCGTTGCTGATTCATAGAATTGCTCAACCGAATGATATAAGGGGAATAATCCATTTAAAGTTGTGAATATAAATTTAGCATTTGTCTTTAGCGATCGGGTAACATTTTTCAGAATTTCAAAGTTCATTTCATCAGTTTCCATGAGCGAAAATCCTCCCTCGCAAAGCATTATCGCTGCATCAAATTCATTAGTGAATGTCAAATTTCTGGCATCCTGCTGCTGAAAATCAATCATCAAATTTTCACTTTTTGCTTTATCCCTTGCCCTTTGAAGTTGGGATGGGGATAAATCAATTCCAGTAACAGAATATCCCCGCTTTGTCAGTTCAATTGAATGTCTTCCTGTACCGCAGCCCACGTCTAATATTTTTAAGGACTTATTAAATCCTAGTTCTTTTTCTATGAAATCGCACTCACCAATTGTCCCTTGTGTAAAACTCTCAGAATCATATTTTTGTCCGTAATTCTCGAACAGGGATTCGTACCATTGTTTTTGAGTCATACAATTCTATTAAAACTCTATAGAGGATACAAGCACAGAGAAACAATTCGGACAACCTTTAATTTACAAATAAACTGACACAATAAGTGCAAATATAACTGCGAAACCGCTATAATAAGGAAATAGTTAAGCATCATATTCAGGTTTTGAAAAGGGACAAATTATGCTACAGATGAATCAAGAAAATATGGGATTGAGAGCGCGAGTTGCTCAACTAGCAGCCCATCAAAACACTAAGGTGATCGTAATTGGAGTCGCAGCTATAGCTGTGGCTCCAGTGGTTCTACCCTTGGTTAGACCCGTTCTGAAAGCAACAATTAAATCAGGTATCACTCTGTTTGAAAAAACAAAAAGTGCGCTGGCGGAAACGGGAGAAGTTCTAGCAGATATCGCCGCCGAAGCTAGAGCCGAAGCACTAACTGAAGCCCAAAAAACAGAACTCCCCCAAGCCGCCTTACCTACACCAAAAGTCATCTTGACGGAGAGTTGACATCCTCCCCGCCGTAAACGGACGGGGATTCCTCACCACGCCACCTTTTTAGGATGGTCGCCGAATGGGGTTGACGCTTCCCAGACCGTTGCTACTTTAAAAGTAGTCTTACACTGTCTCCACGTCCGTTTTCAGTCTCGGAATGCCCTCCCGCGACTTAAGTTTAACCTCGTTCACTAAGTTAAACTTTTTGTTGAATTTGTTGATTAATGCGTTCAAGGTTGGGCTGACCATTGCCTTACATCCGCTTCCCCAGTCTCCTTCAGGCTCGGTTTCACATCTCTGTAGATGGTATATCGACTGCAAAGTTGGGCGGGTTTTTTACGACCAACACTACTCTAACACAAAACCGAGTAAAAAGCCTAAGTGGAACTTAGGGGTTTTAAACCCAAAATTTTCGATAATCAAGAGTGGAAAGGGGAAAAGATAATTTACATTTCTTGACCCCTTAATTTTTTTTACCTATAATCTTCTAAATCTCGCTTTCTCGCTTCAGCAATCCATTGGGATAGGGAAATTTGGGTGTGCCCCGATGTGGATTTTGTCTGTTTAACCAATTTTGGGGTAACAGGCTGAGATCCTTTAACAAAAGTCGGTAGTAACTTGGGCCCGAAAATCAGTACACCCAGCCCCAGCCAGGTTAGGGGGTGGTTGACCTGTCCATCTTCCAATATCTCTTTGAGATGGAAGGAGAGAATTGATTTTTCCAGATGAATCAGAGACATTATGTAATTGGGAGAGGATAAAACTATTTGAGATTTAGTCTATCAAATTTTTCGGTTTAATAGGAACTATTTGCAATAATTACCAGAAGACAAACCTTAACGTTTTTCCCCTTCACCCACCCTGCTGTTCAATTTGATGTTGGAGCAGGGGGCGCAAACTGTTCACGCCAGCAATGATCGCGGAGCCATTATGAATCGCGGTTGCTACCAAAGGATTAAGTCCAACCGTAGAAGCCAGCCCTAGAGCAATCAGGTTAGGAACAACGACAAGAGTAGTATTTTGTTCGATTAAATCACGGGTTTGACGGGAGATCGAGATCACCTCAAGCAAATCCAGCAGGTTGTTGTTCATCAACACCACGTCTGCCGTCTCCCGCGCAATCTCCGACCCCTGCTCAAAGGACACAGAGACATCCGCGTAGGCTAGGGCCACCGAATCATTCAAGCCATCGCCCACAAAAGCAACGGTATGTCCTGCCCGATGCAAGTCACGGACAATCATAGCTTTCTGTTCAGGGAAGGCTTCCGCGTAGACTTTGGTGGCAGGAATGCCAAGGTCTGCTGCTACTTGTTGGGCCCGTTGGGCTTGGTCGCCCGTGAGCAAATGCAACTCAATCCCATAATCACGTTGAAGGGTTTGAACCAGGTAGCGACTTTCGGGACGGAGGGGATCGGTATATTGGATCACCCCCAGAAATCGGCGATCGCAAGCCACATAAATTAAAGATTGTAATCGCTCCACATCCGTCGGCATCCAATTGCCCCAGTCCACATCTTCTTGTTGCAGGAACCGCTCACTCCCGACGATCACATTGTGTCCGTTGATTTGTGCGCGTATCCCCAAACCTACCTCATAAGACCATTCCCCCCGGGCGGGAATCTCCAAATTTTGCTCCTGGGCATACTGGACGATCGCTTCGGCCAGGGGATGGTTCAGTCGTTGTTCAGCCGCAGTCGCGAGTTGCAGCACCGTTTCAGGGGGCCAACCCTCCTCAACCGTTCTCACCCCCGTAATGGCGATCGCACCCTGCGTCAGCGTTCCTGTTTTATCAAACACAATCGTATCCACCTCCGCCAGTTGTTCCAGGGTGCGTCCACTGCGAACCAAAACCCCATGACGGGTGGTATGGTTGAGAGCACTCAAAAAAGCGGTGGGAATAGAAACGCGAACACCCGTCACAAAATCCAGCGTGAGAATGGAGGCGGCTCTGGCCGGGTCACGGGTGGTCAGCAACACGATCGCTGCTAGTAATAGGGCTGGCAGAATCAGGCGATCGGCGACTTTTTCGGCATAGTTAGCCATGCGCGTATCATGCACCGGAGCCTTTTGCAATAACTCAATGCTGGCTGCGGCGCGGGTCTGCTTACCCACGCGATCAGATCGCAGATAGAGTTGCCCAGAACGGAGGAGGGTGGAAGCCCAAACCGATTGTCCCACTTGTCGGACAACAGGCATGGCTTCCCCTGTCAAGCTTTGCTGATCAACGATCGCCTCTCCTAATAGCACCGTTCCATCTACGGGAATTTGTTCCCCCGGATAGACAACGACGGTATCTCCGACCTGAACTTGATCGCTGGGTATCTGTTGCGGAGCGTGATCGCCATATTTCACCCAAGCAAAACGTCCGATCGCATCCATTAAATTCGTCGTTCGGACTTCCGTTGAGCGAGCCGTTTGCTCTCGAATCACATCCCCAAACTCGTGTAAAGCAATCACCATAGCTGGTGTTAACAATTTGCCTTGCCAACCACTCAAACTCAATGCCAGCAAATCCAGACAATCAATATTTAATCGGTGCTGTCCGATTAAGCTGTGAAAGGCTCGTTGAGCTACCGGAAAGGCCGCAGCCAAGAGCGTCAAAACCGCCAAGGGACGCAGAATTGCGAATCGGGGAAACCGACATAAAAATGCCAGCAATGCTGCTGTTACGGGCAGTTGCAAACTCGACCACTCTCCTTCCTCGGAGTCTTGAAGTTTGGATGTTAGAGTTGGAGGATGAGTTGGAGATGACGTTGCCTGATCGGATAAGCACTTAGATAAAAGGTGCGACAGTTGGGCTGCAATCGAGTACCCAGGTTGATAGTGAATAATCAGCGATCGCGCAGTTCGATTAATGCGAACGTGGGTAATATAATCCGTATTTTCGAGAATCCCTTGTAGTTTTTTAGCCTGATCAGGATGCTGTCCCAGCCAAGGAACCCCCAACCGGACTCGCCCTTGGGTTTGGTGAATGATGTGATAGGCGGGTGGTGTCAAATTTGCCATTATGTCGCTTCTGTATCTTTGTCGGTGGGCTGAGGTTGGAAATGGCGTTCTGCGCGATCGAGAATTTGCAGCAAGCGCATTCCCAACTCTAATTCTGAAACCCCGGCTCCGTCATACTGAATTACCAATGAGGCGGCGGCCCGATTCAGTCGAACTCTAATCACCCCTTCATCGGCTATCAACAATTTTTCCAACTGTTTAGCATAGAGGACATCATTCACTAATCGAGGAATTCGTAACCGCAATCGCCCCGGTGTGGAATGAATGATCGTATAGTCTTCCGCAGTATGGTCATCTGCACTAGCCGACTGTTGATTCACCGCAGTCGCCACAGAGGTTGTTGGGTGAGCTTGTTTTTTCAGTTGCACGACTACCTGACGAGTAAAGGCTGCGAGCGTCAAATTTACTAGCAAAGCCGTAGCTCCCCTAATTTGCAGGCGACTGGTGACAAATAAACCCACCAAAACAGGTAAGATGGTGGAAATCTCTCCATATTCTTCGAGCCAAGTCCCCAAGCGTGGAGCTAAATCTAAGACTCCTGAATCTTTAATTTCTGGTGATGTCGCATTTGTCATAGTAGATCATCCTTTTTTATAGTCCAGTTACAATTCTTGTTTTCGTGAGTTTACCGCCCTCTTTTGTGTCCACAACCTCGCCCCTGTCCGTGTCCTCCTCCTCGCCGATCAGATTGTGTCCCCCCCCCAAAATCACGGGGAACGGGGAGCTTAAACGGCGCTCTGCACCGCGTTGAAAGGCAGGCAGATGATTATTTTGGGATGCGGATTGCAAGTTCAAAAAAACTCGTTGTACGTCAGGATAGCCTTGGGTTAAATCCAGCAATCTCTGATACATTTGTGCGTTTTTAATCTCGGCTTGCACACCCGCTTGACAAGCTTCTTGCACAGAGGCAGGAACCTCAACTCGCTGTACCCAGTTGTCTTCAGGAAGGGCAATTCCGTACTTGGAGAATAAGGGCATTAGCGCCTGAATGTGACGTTCCTCGGACTCAACAATGTTAACAAAGGGGCGGATTGCTCCAAATTTATTCAGGATTAAACGATAGGTTGCCCGCGCTTTATATTCATCTTCAATGGCTTCAGTTAAAGCAATTTTGAGGTTTTCTAACATTGATATCTCCTTTAGTTTCAGGGTTTAACATTAGTAGAGGTTGTGGTATTGGCAGTGTTTTTTATTGCTCTGGTTGTAGCAATAGTGCTAATTTCTCGATCAATGAAAAATAGCCCCTGACCTTCTACACCAATCAACTTAATTTTATCAAGAATACTCTTAAACAAAAATTCTTCTTCATGCTGTTCTGCTACATACCATTGTAGAAATTGTAGGGTTGAATAATCGGGTTCTGTACTAGCCAGATGAACTAGATTATTAATTTTACTCGTGATGAATTGTTCGTGGGTATAGATTTTTTCAAACATCTCTTTGAGAGAATCAAATTCGGTCGGAGGTGCTTCCATGCCTTTTAAAATAACTAATGCACCTGTTTCTTGCAAATAGTCAATCAAACGGCGCTGATGCAACATTTCTTCATCGGCGTGTTGGCTGAGAAATTTCGCGCAACCATCTAATGCTTTATAAGCGCACCAAGAACTCATTTGCAAATAAAGATGGGAGGAAAACATTTCTAAGTTAATTTGTTCGTTTAACCGCTCAATCATAGCTGTTGATAACATGACAGTATCTCCTTAATTAATGATGAATTTATTTACTGGTATGTACTCATTCTAACTTTAACGGTTTCAGAACTTTCAATTAAATTCTGAGATAAACACGACAAATCCCAAAAATCAGTAATTTGTTCAGTTACTTCTTGTGAATGGAAGTAGTGAAAAAAATAACGTCCTTTGGAACATTGCCAGATCCGATCGCCTTGTTTTAACCAAGGTTGCCATCCCTGCAATAAATTGGAATTAATAATGGTATCATCCTGACCTCCACAAACTAAAAGAGGAACAGGTACTCCCCCAGGAAAAAAACTTACTTTTTGATATAAAGTATGAGGAGATAAAGAGCTACTAAGATCTCGTTCTAATATTCGCAGGATCTCTCGGATCAGGGGACGAGATTGATGTCCAAACAAGTTACAGACCATCCGAGTTAAAATCATTTCACGGGAACAGGAAAAGTGTTCGAGTTGTGCGTAATAATGGGCTTGCCAATCAACGGCCGGATGCACTCCCACAGAGAGAAGTGTGAGCGATCGCACTTTTTTTGGATAGCGACGGGCATACAGTAATCCTAATAGTCCACTTGTACCATGTCCGATCAAATGTACTGGGCGATCATGATGTTTTAAATAATCATGCAGTAACCCCAAGGCAATTTCTAAAGATAGAGGTTCATCGGGAGTTTGGGAATATTCCCAATGAGCGATCGCAATCTGTTGAGATAACTTGTTTAACAAGGGGCGATCAAATTGCTGCAACGCAGGACTTACATTTAGCAGCATAGCATCAGGTACTAAAGACATGAAAAATTTCCTTTTGATTTACAATTTTTGATTATGTGAAATAGAAACCCGGTTTCTTTATAACCCAAAATCCCGCTTCAGTTGAGACACCCAAGATTTGACACGGCTATCTGTCAATTCTGACTGATTATCTTCATCGATCGCTAATCCTACAAACTGACCTTTTTTAACTGCTTTTGACTCGCTAAAATCATAGCCATCCGTCGGCCAATAACCAACCGTTTTACCGCCAAGGGATGTGATTTTTTCTTCTAAAATACCCATGGCATCCTGAAAATTATCGGCATAATCCACTTGGTCGCCAGCACCAAAATAAGCAACTTTCTTACCATTGAAATCAACGCCATCTAATTCATCATAGAGACCTTCCCAGTCTGCTTGAAGTTCTCCCATATTCCAGGTTGGACAACCGATAATAATGCACTCGTAGTTATCGAAATCCCTGATATCTGCATCAGAAACATCTTGTAAATCGACAACGACCGCACCCCCTAATTCTTTTTGAATTAATTCCGCGATCGTTTCGGTATTTCCCGTTTGACTTCCATAAAATAAACCAATTTTTGCCATTTTTCTCCTAGTTTAATTGATTGAATAATTTATGTTTCTGTGTTCTCAACCGTGCTACAAACTATCCGGCTGTTTTCAAGCGATTTCCCGTATTGGTGGCTTGATGGGAATGTATAACCAAAGTTGAGAATTGGGTTTTAACGAAAGTTCCTGCTGTAATAAGAGCCGATTAACAGCTTCTGAAACGGGCATAGTTTGGCAACAATCTGGGCAATACCAGTACAAACCATTTCGATCAATATGCCGCAATAGTTTTCCAGAACAGCAAGGACAGTTCATAACTAAAAAGGGTGTGAGGAGGATGGATGAAAGAGTAGATAAGTGAATGAATAACCGATCTACTCCCTTTTTCCACCATTGCCAGCTTATTGAATATCTTTATCAACAAGCTAATGCTAGTTTATAATCTTTTGCAAGAAGATACAAGAAAATAGTATTAAGTTTTGTTAAGAAAACTCCCGCTTGGGTTGAGGTTAATGGTGGGTTGGGGATAGGAGGAAACCATCCCACTTCCGATATAATCCTTAATACAAGCCTCTTTGCTACTCCCAGATCCCCTTACGCCCAGCGTGATCACAGCGATCTGCCTCCGGGCTTCAATCCTCAGCAACGTCTGATGGTGAGGGAGAATAATTATAAATATTTGCAATAAGACTGTATAAAGTTAATTGATGTTGAGTAGTAAACAGAGTAGAAGGTTCAAGGTGGTGTCAAAATAAGATCAGATGTTGAGTTGAGTCTCCCTTTTATTTTTTATAATCATGAAATATTTGGCTTTAGCAACGGATTTTGATGGCACCTTAGCAACGGATGGGATTGTTGAGGAGTCCACCTCGAAATCTTTAGAACTCTGGCGGGAGTCGGGGAGAAAGTTAATCTTGATTACGGGAAGACAATTAGATAACTTAATTGATCATGTTCCCATAATTCATCGGTTTGATTGGGTGATTGCAGAAAATGGGGCGGTTTTATATCAACCCTCGACTCAAGTAGAAAAAATATTAGCGGAGCGCCCTTCTGAAGCGTTTATAAGCTGCTTGCGCGATCGCATTTACCAAAAACAACAACAATTACAAAATCAAGGCATTCCAGAGGAATTTTCCCAAATTGTTAAAACCCAAGCCGTAGAAGTTTTCGGGGTTGGACGAGTAATTATTGCCACTTGGGAAGCCTATTTGGAAATCACCCAAAAAACCATTCAAGAGTTAGGAGTTAATCTTAAAATTATTGCCAATAAAGGCTCCGTGATGCTCCTACCCCAAGGGATTAATAAAGCCTCTGGGTTAAAAGCTCTTTGTGAATTCATCAACCTATCCCCAGACAAAATTGTAGGGGTTGGGGATGGGGAAAATGATTGTGATTTTTTACAACAATGTGGTTATTCCGTAGCCGTTGCTAACGCTTTACCTGAAGTCAAAAAAAGTGTAAATTGGGTAACAAAAAATAGTCGGGGATCAGGAGTTGAAGAATTAATTACTCAAATTCTCAATTCAGATCACTGATAACTAATACAGACGCGCCGTGGCACGTCTCTACACTAATTATGAATCGTCGTAATTTTTTAACCGGGTTAGCCTTAACTGGAATTGCCACTCAATTTCCTGTTTTTGCTCAATCTTCATCAACTCAAACATTACTGAAACCGAACGCATTAAAACTAGGAGATACCGTAGGGTTAGTGACTCCCGCCAGCCCCATTTTAAAAGAACATTTAAAGTGGATTCAACTACAATTAGGACAACAGGAACTAGCGGTTAAAGTTGCTGCCCATGTTATGAGTGAATATGGCTATTTAGCCGGAACCGATCAACAACGGGCATCAGACATTAATCAAATGTTTGCCGACCCTAATATTAGGGGAATTATTGCTACGGGTGGCGGTTGGGGAAGTGGTAGAATTTTACCCTTATTAGATTATGATTTAATTCGTAAAAACCCTAAAGTTTTTCTGGGTTATAGTGATATTACCGCTTTATTATTAGGATTACAAAGTCAAACCGGATTAGTTACATTTCATGGATTATTAGGAACTTCCCTCTGGAATTCCTATTCGGTAAGTTGGCTCAAAAAAATCCTATTTGAAGGACAAGCCGTAACCTTTCAAAATCCCGCCAGTGTTAGGGTTGAAACCATTTATCCGGGTCAAGCCCAAGGGAGATTAATCGGAGGAAATTTATCGGTTTTATCCGCTTTAGTCGGTTCTAAATATTTACCCAATTGGCAGGATAAAATCCTATTTGTAGAAGATATTGGCGAGGATATTTACCGAGTTGATCGAATGTTAACCCATTTGAAATTAGCCGGAATTTTAGATCAAATTTCCGGGTTTATTTTTAGTCAATGTACCGCCTGCACTAAAGGCGAGGGAAATGAACCATCTTTAACCTTATCCCAGGTATTAACGGATTTAATTCAACCGTTAAGAATTCCGGCTTGGTATGGTTCGATGATCGGCCATATTCGAGATCAGTTTACTATTCCTTTAGGAATAGAAGTAAAAATTGATACGCAACCAGGAACAATTTTAATGCTAGAAAATGCTGTAATTTAACAAAAATTTAATAAATTTAAAATTCTTCAAAAAAGTATAGAAAGTCTTTATAAAAGTTTGCTTAAATTTTCGGTTAAGCGGTTACTACCTGAAAATTTTGCTGTCTTTTCTCCCTATCTTCATGTGTTATCGGAAATATTTTCTGATCAAGTAGTACAGTCTGTATAGCGGGGAACAGGGAACAGCCCTTCCCGTGCACGGGGGGCTAGAGGGGGAGGGATCTGGGGGGAAATACTTCACCGTCTGGGTTCTAAGATCCGTCTGGTGTCCTAACTGCCTTGGCGGTTGCTATAATTACCAGAAAAAGATGATCAATTTTCCGAATCAAAATTAATCCAGATTTAATAGGGTGTAACTGCCAAAAACTTTTAAGGTTTCGGTAAAGGTTTTTAATTCAGCTAGAGCTAATTGTACGGAAGGTTGATCACTATCTGCTTCTAAATCCATAAAAAATAGATAATCTCCCAGTGAGCGCTTGCTAGGACGGGATTCAATTCGACTTAAATTAATCCCCCTATCGGCAAAAATTGCTAAAGGTTTTGCCAATGCACCCGGAACATTTGCCGGAACACTAAAGCCTAAAGATGTATATTTTCCCGATCCTGAAGGTTGTAAACTAACTACCAAAAACTTGGTACAATTATCGGGATAATCATTAATAGAATGGGCAAGAACAGGTAATTGATAAAGTTCTGCTGCTCTTAAAGATGCGATCGCGGCTGCATGGGATTCATCTCTGACATATTGTAGGGCTTCTGTAGTTGAATTTTTGGCAATTAATGGCACATCAGAAAGATGTTTTTCTAACCATCCTTGACACTGAGCTAGGGCTTGAGGATGGGAATAAACTACTTGAATATTAGCAAGATCTTTAGCTTGAGAAATCAACGCATGGGCAATCGGAAGAATTAACGCCTGTTGAATTTGAAGACAGCCAATTTGCCATAATGTATCTAGGGTCATAGTAACACTACCCTCAATGGAATTTTCAACAGGAACTACCCCAATATTTGCATCTCCTTTGGCAACTGTCCATAAAGTTTGACTAATACTTGAACAGGGGCATAACATGGTTTCTTCCCCGGTTTTTCCAGTGAGATATTGAGCATAAGCTAAGGCGGCGGCTTCTGCATAAGTCCCCGATGGGCCAAGATGGGCAATAGAAACAGTCATAATTTTAGTTCGGTAGATAATAAATGGATAGAAAGGGACGTTACAATTATTTATATTATTCTCATCAACGTTACCCTTATGATCAAGCGACTCCCTATTTTTCAGGGAGTACAGGTCATTATTCTTGATCGGTGACTCTTGATTGATGAAAATAGTTTGAATAATTCTTAAATTATATTAAGATAAGTCAAAATTAGTAGACTTTTATAACTTTCTATATGTATACCCACTTTCAAGCCTCCCAAACCGTTGAAATGGCTGTACCGGAGCCAACTTTAATTCACCATTATCTACGTCAACCGAAACGTTTGGTTAAGGCAATAGTTGATCCGACCCGTTTAGATGCCTTAACAGAGGATATTTACCGCTTAAAAATGCGTCCTTTGCAGTTTATGATGTTTAGTTTACAACCAACGGTAGACTTGAAACTATGGATACATTCCGATGGTACTCTTAACTTAAAATCCGTAGGATGTGAAATTCGCGGAATTGAATATATTAATCAACGGTTTTCACTAGATTTAGTGGGAAAATTATATCCGGTTGAATTGCAAGGAATTACCTATTTAAAAGGTCAATCTGATTTAAAAGTTAAAGTCGAACTTCCCCCGCCCTTATGGTTAACACCGCAACCAATTTTAGAAACAACCGGAAACGGACTATTAAAAAGTGTGTTAATGACGGTTAGACACCGATTAGTTCATAATTTATTATCGGATTATGCCCATTGGTCTGCGGAACAATTAGGGGTTTTAGTTCCACAAACGCCATCTATTATTCAGGTTTCCAGTGCTGAATGTTAGGGGTTAAATTAGATTAAAATGACTGAAAATTTAGAACGGGTAATTGAACATGATCGATTATTTAAAGAGTTAATTTCGACGTTTTTTTGGGAATTTTTAGAGTTATTTTTTCCCGATCTGATTCCCTATATTGATCAATCCTCTATTACCTTTTTACCCCAAGAGGTATTTATTGATATTACATCGGGGAATCGTCGAGAGGTCGATCTATTGGCAAAAGTTCGGTTTCGAGAACAGGAAAGTTTTTTCCTCATCCATACCGAAACTCAATCCTACGCTCAAGCGGATTTTGCCCGGCGGATGTTCCATTATTTTGCTAGACTAGATGAAAAATATGCACTTCCGGTTTATCCGATCGCACTCTTTTCTTTCGATACCCCCCAACGTCTGGAACCCAATAACTATCAAGTTGAATTTCCCGACCGGAAGGTATTAGAATTTAGCTATGCAGCGATCCAACTAAATCGTTTAAACTGGCGGGATTTTTTACGTCAGCAAAATCCGGTGGCGGCTGCATTAATGGCTAAAATGAGAATAGAACCCCAGGATCGACCCCAAGTTAAAGCGGAGTGTTTACGCTTGTTAGTAACATTACGGTTAAATCCAGCTAGAAATCAATTAATTTCGGGGTTTATTGACTCCTATTTGCGCTTAAATTCTAGCGAAGAAGTCGTTTTTACCGAAGAACTAAATCGCTTAGGACTAATTCAGGAGGAAAGATTTATGGAAATTGTTACAAGTTGGATGGAACAGGGAATTGAACAAGGAATTGAACGAGAAATAACGTTCATTTTGCGTTTGCTCAGTCGTCGTTTAGGAACAATTAACCCCGAAATTCAAGAGCAAATCCGCAGTCTTCCGATTGAATTAGTTGAGGAACTAGGAGAAGCATTATTAGATTTTGAAATGGATTCAGATTTATTAAATTGGTTAGCTGAAAATTGTTCCTAATTTTATAAAGGTAAGGATAATTGACAACACCTGAAAGATTGACGATGTTGGTAAGTAATACCATACTCTTGTATCGCTTGACGGTGTTTTGCGGTTCCGTAACCTTTGTTTTGTTTTAAATCATATTCAGGATATTTTTTAGCTAAACGGGTGATTAATTCATCTCGCCAAACTTTTGCGACAATACTAGCGGCTGCAATTGCAATAGATGTACTATCTCCCTTAATAATAGTTTGTTGCGGAATTAATAGTTTTGGAATCTTTTGATTTCCGTCAATTAAACAGAGTTCTGGTTCAGGATTTAACCTGATAATTGCTCGTTTCATCGCTAATAATGTGGCTTGTAAAATATTCAAGCGATCAATTTCTTTAACGGAAGCCCAACCAATTTTACAATCAATGGCGATCGCTTTAATTTCAGTGGCTAACCGAAAACGAACCCCTGGAGTTAATTTTTTACTATCTTTCACTCCAGCGCTGGTTAATTGAGCAATACTATCCTCCGACAAAATCACCGCCGCCGCTACCACAGGGCCAAATAAAGCCCCCCGACCCACTTCATCCACTCCCGCAATTAAAATAGAAGTTGGAGTCTGATATTCTGTCATTGATTTTAATTTAAAATTGCTATAATTATCAATAGTAGATGAAAACCAATATTTTAAAAATAGAGTTTATGAAAAAAATTGTTTTAATTGCTGGGTTTGAGTCTTTTAATGCTGAGTTATATCGTACAGCAGCAAAGTTAGCCAGCGCTCGTTGTCCAGAATTAGAGATTTGTGTATTTAGCGATCGCGCTATTTCAAATCAACCAGATACCGTCGCCACCGCCTTAGAAAATGCTGATGTATTTTTTGCTAGTTTATTATTTGATTATGATCAAGTATTATGGTTACGAGAAAGAGTACAAAATATTCCCATTCGTTTAGTTTTTGAATCCGCTTTAGAATTAATGAGTTTAACCCAAATTGGAGGCTTTAAAATTGGGGATAAACCGAAAGGAATGCCCAAACCAGTGCAGTTTATTTTAAGTAAATTTTCCAGTGGGAAAGAAGAAGATAAACTCGCGGGTTATATTAGTTTTCTCAAAACAGGCCCGAAATTATTAAAATTTATTCCGGTTAAAAAAGTTCAAGACCTGCGAAATTGGTTAGTTATTTACGGCTATTGGAATGCGGGAGGTACAGAAAATGTATCGGCAATGTTTTGGACAATTGCTACTAATTATTTAGGGTTAACCGTTGGCGAAATTCCCCCTCCCATAGAAACCCCTAATATGGGATTATTACACCCCGATTATAACGGTTATTTTGAATCGCCACAAGCCTATTTAGATTGGTATAAAACCCAATATCCAACAACTACTAATAATCCCGTTGTCGGAATATTGCTTTATCGTAAGCACGTGATTACTAAACAAACTTATATTCCCCAACTTATTTGCTATTTTCAAGAGGAAAATTTAATTCCATTACCAATTTTTATTAATGGCGTTGAAGGTCATGTTGCTGTTAGAGATTGGCTCATAACAACGGATGAATTAAATAACCAAGAACAGGGAAATATTCAAACCTTATCCTTATCAAAAGAAGCTGTAACCGTTGATGCAATTGTTTCTACCATTGGGTTTCCTTTAGTTGGAGGGCCAGCCGGATCAATGGAAGCCGGAAGACAAGTTGAAATTGCTAAACAAATTTTAACAGTAAAAAACGTTCCTTATTTTATCGCCGCACCTTTATTAATTCAAGATTTATTATCCTGGACTCGTCAAGGAATTGGCGGTTTACAAAGTGTAGTTTTATATGCCTTACCCGAACTTGATGGCGCAATTGATACCGTACCTTTAGGGGGGTTAGTGGGAGAAGATATCTATTTAATTCCTGAAAGAGTCAAACGTTTAACTGGAAGGGTAAAAAGTTGGATTCAACTGCGACAAACACCGCCAGAAAAGCGAAAAATTGCGATTATTTTATATGGATTTCCCCCCGGATATGGAGCCACAGGAACCGCCGCTTTATTAAATGTACCCCAGAGTTTATTAAAGGTTTTACAAGCCTTAAAAGCTCAAGGATACACCGTTGGAGAGCTACCTGAAACGGGGGAGGTATTAATTCAAAAAGTTAAAATAGCCGATGAGAAATTAGAAGCTCAACAGAACTTTATTTTTGCAGAAAATTCTGTTATTTCTAATCAAGTTAATGTCAATAAATTAGAGAAATGGTTAGGATATTTACAAAGAAGTCGGATTAAAAAACAATGGAAATCCTTAACAGAAACCGGGATTAAAACCTTTGGAGAGGATTATCATATTGGTGGAATTCAATTAGGAAATATTTGGGTAGGAGTGCAACCGCCTTTAGGTTTATCCGGTGATCCCATGCGGTTAATGTTTGAAAGAGATTTAACCCCCCATCCTCAATATGTGGCTTTTTATCAATGGTTACAAAAGGAATTTCAAGCCGATGCTATTGTTCATTTTGGGATGCACGGCACGGTGGAATGGTTGCCCGGATCACCATTAGGAAATACGGGCTATTCTTGGTCAGATATTTTATTAGGAAACTTACCAAATTTATATCTTTATGCAGCTAATAACCCATCGGAATCAATGTTAGCAAAACGTCGAGGTTATGGGGTATTAATTTCCTATAATGTACCTCCTTATGGTCGGGCGGGACTGTATAAAAAATTAGTATCTCTACGGGAATTAATTGCCGAATATCGAGAAGATCCGAAGAAAAATTCTACCCTTCAAGAATCAATTAGTCAGCAAATTGTTGATATGGGTTTAGAGGTAGATTGTCCTTTTCAAGAGGGCAAAAAATTAGGCATTGCTTTTACAAATGAAAACGCCCGATTATTTAGTGTGGAAGTTCTCTATAACTATTTTATCAAAATTTATGATTATTTACAAGTCTTAGAACAGCGTTTATTTTCATCGGGATTACATACCTTTGGCGAGAATCCAACCGAAGAAGAATTAACCACTTATTTGAATGCTTATTCCACCGAATCAATGAATCAGTTAACCACGGAAACCGAGACTCAAATTCGAGACTTATTATTACAAACATCCGATGAATTAACCAATTTATTAAAAGGACTAAACGGGGAATATATCCCCCCAGCACCGGGCGGGGATTTACTCAGAGATGGGCCAGGAGTTCTGCCCACCGGACGCAATATTCATGCCTTAGATCCCTATCGAATGCCCTCGGCGGCGGCCTATTTGAGAGGAAAAGAAATTGCTCAAAAAATCATTAATCAACAGTTAGCAGAAACCGGAAATTATCCTGAAACCGTTGCGGTAATGTTATGGGGTTTAGATGCAATTAAAACTCGCGGGGAGTCGTTAGGAATTATCTTAGAATTAGTGGGAGCCGAACCAATTAAAGAAGGAACCGGGCGAATTGTGCGTTATGAATTACAACCTTTAGAACAGGTCGGACATCCTCGAATTGATATATTAGCGAATTTATCAGGAATTTTTAGAGATAGTTTTGCTAATATTATCGAATTATTGGATGATTTATTTGTGCGGGCGGCTGATGCGGAAGAATCCGAGGATAAAAACTTTATTAGAAAACACGCTTTGAAGTTGCGATCGCAAGGAGTAGAAAACCCATCCGCCCGTTTATTTTCCAACCCATCGGGGGATTTTGGATCATTAGTTAATGATCAAATTGTGGATGGTAATTGGGAATCAGGAGAAGAATTAGCAGACACTTGGAAAGGAAGAAATGTATTTAGTTATGGACGCAAAGATCAAGGAAAAGCTAGACCGGAAGTAATGACACAATTGTTAAAAACAATGGATAATATTGTTCAAGAAATTGATTCCGTAGAATATGGATTAACCGATATTCAAGAATATTATGCCAATACGGGCGGATTAAAACGGGCGGCAGAAAAACAAAAAGGTCAAAAAGTGAAAGCCAGTTTTATCGAAAGTTTTTCTAAAGATACCACTCCCCGACAGTTAGAAGACCTATTAAGAATTGAATATCGGACTAAATTATTAAACCCAAAATGGGCAGCAGCAATGGTGAATCAAGGAAGTGGTGGGGCCTATGAAATTTCTCAACGAATGACAGCATTAATAGGTTGGGGAGGAACAACAAATTTCCAAGAAAATTGGGTTTATGATCAAGCATCTAAAACCTATGCTTTAGATGAAAAAATGGCAACCCAATTAAGACAAGCCAACCCGGAAGCCTTTCGCAATATTGTCGGTCGAATGTTAGAAGCCAATGGTCGGGGATTTTGGCAAACCGATACTGAAACTTTAGAGAAATTAAAATCTTTGTATGAGTTAACCGAAGCAGACTTAGAAGGAGTAACACTTTAATCTTTATTCCTTTCTTAGTGTCTTAGTACCTTTGTGTTTACTTTGTTTTTTTAAATAAAATAAATTTTGGTTTGCCCTTTACAGATTACAAAAATAAAATGATAAGCTAGATCTATTAACCTCGATTTAGGAGAGCTTTGATGGTGGCAAACGATGTAATAGAGATTTCTGCGGTTACTGCCGTCAAAACCTTTCTGGCTGGGTTTCATGCCCTATCTGATCCCCTGCGTTTGCAGGTCATCAATCTGTTAAGAGAAAAAGAGTTATGTGTTTGTGAACTTTGCCAACAGTTAGCCGTCAATCAGTCTAAGCTATCTTTTCACTTAAAAATTTTGAAGGAAGCCGGATTATTGGAAAGTCGGCAAGAGGGACGTTGGATTTACTATCGTCTAAACCTCAGCCAGTTTGGAGTTCTGGAAGCCTATTTAGCCAACTATCACCATTCGAGTCCCATTTTAACCTCTCATCAGGATTGTGATTAAGAGAGGTTGTATACTTGTTAATAGAATTGTATTCTTTTTAACAAATACTAGATGGAATTGATCGGGCTATAATTAAAGTATCAAGATATACTTTATTAGCCGATTCAGAATTTGGCATTCTATGTAAAAATAAACAATCATGTAAATTGGAGTCTGAAACTGATGACCAACCTAAGTTCCTTTTATTCTGGCTCTCGTTATCGGGGCAATGGCAAACCTGAGAATATCCTGTTTAATGCTAATTTGCAGGAATTTGCTCAAAAGGTAGACTTTATTGTTGGCTTGCAAACCGGGGGAAAACTTTCACCAGAAGAATCTTATGTACAAATCGAAACCTTGTGGGAAAAACTTCGAGAGAGCAAACAACATTTGGGAATTGACAAAAAAGCCGGATAATAGTCTGAATATAGAATCACTAAAATAAAGGGCGCAGATAAACTGTACCCTTTATTTTTAGGCTGGATTTTGGCAGAGTTATTTCTATTTTTGTAAAACAATATGTTTAATCGTCATTCCGGTTTTCTCCACCAATTGTCCATCCACCCACTCTTGATGATCGGGGGGATTCGCCATAAAATCTTCTAGGGAAAAGGTTTCAGTTTCGGTTAAAACTGTACTGTATTCCTCTGGTAATGTAATCCCTTTCTGGAGGAGGCTAGTAATAAACGAACCTTAAGTTTGTGGACAAGAAACATTATAGCTCAACTAACCAAATAATTCATCAATAGCAATCCTAAATCCTAATAAAACAATTTGTGTATTAATAATATCACCAGCTTTAAACGCCAAGGTTTGATTTTCAGTAATAATTAAAATGCGATGATTCTCAGGAAAAACCAACCACACTTCCCGACAACCGGACTCTAAATATTCACTAGCTTTAGCAAATAAATCCTCCGCCGCATCACTCGGAGAAGCAATTTCAGCTAGAAGTGGAGGACTTTGGGGTAATGTGGGAAACTCGCCAAATTCTGTCAGTAATTCTGGCGTGAGATAGGAAACATCAGGACGTCGCCCTTGTTTTAAGGTGCTACAGGGAAGTTCCGTGTAAGCATCTCCCCCTTGTCCTGATTCAATTGCATAATTACCCCAGTAACGACCTAACCGACATTGCATCCGACTATGTTTAATCGTCATTCCGGTTTTCTCCACCAATTGTCCATCCACCCACTCTTGATGATCGGGGGGATTCGCCATAAAATCTTCTAGGGAAAAGGTTTCAGTTTCGGTTAAAGTTGCGATCGCCATATTCATTGATTCGCCTTTGCAGGACTGACAAATATTATTATATCAAATCTGGATATAATGTCATCCTATCCCGATCTAATTCAATCTAAATTAACGAAATTAATTCTCTTGGGAATAACCCAAATCTGGGAGTAAATCCGGTTGATGTGAAGCCTTGACAGCCAAGCGATCGCAACATTCATTTTCTTCATCTCCCGAATGACCTTTAACCCAAAGAAATTGAACTTGATGTTGTTCGGATATAGTGAGTAATCTTTCCCACAAATCAGGATTTTTAGCCGATTCTTTTTGACTACGTTGCCAATTATTTTTCTGCCATTTCTTCGCCCATCCTTTATTCATGGCATCAACTAAATAACGAGAATCCGTATATAAATTAACAGCACAAGGAAACTTTAAGGCTTCTAATCCTATAATTGCCGCGATTAATTCCATGCGATTATTAGTAGTAAGTTGATATCCCCCTGATAATTCCTTGCGGTGAGGGCCAAACATCAACACCACGCCATATCCTCCTGGCCCTGGATTCCCACTACAAGCTCCATCGGTATAAATTGTAACTTTTTTTAAATTGTCGTTCATAATCCCATACTCAAAACCTGATACCTGACACCCGTTGCGCTATCATAGACAAATGACGTTAAGTTTTGTTGCATACCCTTGACTGCCAGTATTAGAAAACTCGAACCCGTTACTCAACCAACTGCTTGGCATCGTCTTAGGTGTCAGTGGCAGGGGGATGAAGCCATTGTGAAACAAGGACTACCCCATAGTCAACTGTCTCCCCCCTGGCAAATTTTAATGCTAGGGGATGGTTCTCCAACTCGACATCTACAATTATTAACTGGGGAACCCACAGAGGTCGATGTGATTGATATGTCAGCCATTGGTCTGAGTACGGATAACGCCCCAGAACAGATTTTAGCCGTTCCTGGCCCCCGTGTCCGCCGTCAAGTCTGGTTAAGAACCGCATCAGGACAACGGTTAGCCTACGCGACATCCTGGTGGGAAGCCAGTCATGTTGATGAATATTTACAAAATCGGTCTTTACCTATTTGGGCAAGTTTGGCACGGTTGCGAACGGAACTGTATCGAGATGTGCAAGGAATTTATTATGGGGATAGCAAAGCCTTAGAATTAGCCTTTGGAGAATCGGGGCCGTTTTGGGGACGTCATTATTTATTCTGGCATCATGGCAAACCCTTAACCCTAATTTATGAAGTCTTTTCTCCCTATTTAACTCAATATTTAGGAAAAACCGGAGAGGTTTAAATATTCTTTATTTCCTCAGAATAGCGATAAGGTTTTCTCGAAAAAATAAGTTTATCCTTGAACCAGATTAAAAAACCTATTTTCTAATAGTGACGCGGGGTATAAACCCATTGTTTTTTATCTCCTTGCTGAATAATTCGAGTTTTACTCGATCCGATTAAAATTACCGTTCGCATATCGGCATCTTCAACGGTTAATTCTGCTAGGAATTTGATCGTTACGGTCTGCCCTTTGCGTCCTAAATTATGGGCTAAAATAATAGGGGTTTGGGGCGATCGCCACTTTAATAAAATCTCTTTAGCCTGGGAAAGTTGCCAAGTCCGATCCTTAGAAACTGGGTTATAAAATGCGATCGCTAAATCCGCTTTTGCCGCCAACTCAATTCGCCCAGCAATTGTTTCCCAAGATTTGAGAATATCAGATAAGGAAATCGCACAAAAATCATGGCCTAACGGGGCTCCCACACTGGCGGCCGCCGCTTGCATAGCTGAAATCCCAGGACATACCTGAATATCTAGGTTTTCCCATTCCGGTTTTGCCTTTTTTTCTAATACCTCAAACACCGCCGATGCCATAGCATAAATCCCCGGATCACCGGAAGAAACTAACACCACCGACGCACCACCGGAGGCTAAATCTAAAGCTATTTCCGCCCGATCTAATTCCACCCGATTATCCGATTCATGGCGAATAATTTCCGGTTTCCGTAGGGATTCTACTAAATCTAAATAGGTTTTATAACCCACCCAATCCGTTGCGGTTTCCAGCACCTCTCGCACTTCTGGAGACATCCAACGGGCTGCACCCGGCCCCGTTCCCACAATCGCTAACTTGCCAGGATTTAGCCCGGTTTCTGGCGGGGAAATAGGGCTTTCTTCCCCTAGGGTAGTTCGGTAGAAATCCTTTGAGTTGCCCTGATCCAAGAGATAAACCAAACAATTTAAACTCGGTTTTGCTAATTCTAAATTATTATGATCTCGAATCTCAATAGTTAATTTTCCCTCGGCTGAAAAGGGTAACTGACTATTTTCTAACCAGTCGGCTTCACCAATTAATTTTACTGTTTCCCCCGCTAACAAATCGGAAATAAAAGTTTTAGCATCATCGGGATTAACTAATTGATAACCCGCCGGGGGAGATAATAATGTGGTTTTAAATCTAATCTCGCCACTGGTGGTAATTGCCGGGGAAATTTGCAGCGCGATCGCAATTTGACGAGCTAAATCATTAACACCTTGTAAACCGCCCAATAAAGGGACTACAGCACTACCATCTTCCGCGATCGCTAATACCGGAGGTTCGGTATTTTTATTAATTAATAAAGGAGCAATTGTCCGAATCAATATTCCCGCCGCACAAACTCCAATTATCGGTGTTCCAGTTTGGTAGAATTGTCGTACCGTTTCCCCAAAATTATTATAGGTTAAATCCGCCGATTGGGTACGATTAATTAAACCATAAATCATCCCTGAACCGATGCTCTCTTGAATTTTCCGAGCAACTTTTATGCTGGTTTCTGTTAGAATAATAATAGCGGGTGGTTTCATTGGGGTTGGGTGATACTCGGAACTAAAATTAATGACCAATAGGTGACAGCTTCAGGATCAACTTCAGTAATCGGAATAATTTTCTGATTCGGCAAAGTCGCTCTTTCGATATAAAGGGCGCGATTTAATAATCCTAATTCCGCCAAAATATCCCGAACTTTCGCAAAATGTCGGCCTAATTTAATAATAGCCGCGGCATCAACTTGGGAAAGGCGATCGCGCAATATTTCCGCTTCCAATGTCCCAGGCATAATACTAAAAACATCATTTCGATAGGTGATCGGCACGCCCAACATAGCTGCGCTGGCCATCACCGAAGAAATTCCGGGGACAACTTCAATCGCAAACCGCCCAGCTAGGCGATTCAAGATATACATAAAACTGCCATACAGCATCGGATCGCCCACACAGAGCACCGCCACATCTCGCCCCAAACTCAACTGTTCGGCAATCTTTTCGGCCGCGATATCATAATAGGGTTGGGAACTGCGCTCCACACTGAAGGGCAGGGGCATGGGAATTTCAATCTGATCGGGGCGAATAAAATCGGCCACGATCGCCCTGGCCAAAACCTTGCCATTTTCTAAGGTCGGATAGGCAATTACCGGGACAGTGGTTAGTATCCGGTGGGCCTTGAGGGTGAGTAATTCGGGATCTCCGGGGCCAATACCCAATCCATAAAGTCGTCCTAATGGGCTCATAATTCGTTTTCCTTTGCTAAGGCGTTGACTGCTGCTGCTGCGATCGCACTTCCCCCCCGCCGTCCGTGTAGGGTGATAAAGGGAACACCGCGACTATTTGCTGCTAATTCGGCTTTTGATTCTTCTGCTCCCACAAACCCCACGGGAAAACCTAAAATTAGGGCGGGTTTTGCTATTCCCAAATCCAGTAATTCTAGTAAGCGAAATAGGGCGGTGGGAGCATTGCCAATGGCAATTACAGCCCCGGCTAAATCCGGTCGCCATAATTCCAAAGCCGCGGCTGATCTGGTATTATTAATTTGACGGGCTATTTCAGGAACTTCTGGGTGATTCAGGGTGCAAATAATCTGATTATTTTGAGGTAATCTCTTGCGGGTAATCCCATTAGCAACCATCTGAGAATCACAAAGAATTTTAGCACCTTTTGTAAGGGCATCCCGTCCGATTTTTACCGCATTGGATGAGGCTTCTAAATCCTGAACAATATCGGTCATTCCACAGGAATGAATTAAACGCACTGCTACATAAGCTAAATCCTCCGATAGATTTTCTAAGGGGGTTTCGGCGCGAATCATCGCAAAGGATTTTCTATAAATATCATCACCATTTCGCAAATAGTCCAGCATATTAATTGTTTGATATTTAAAAAATTATTCTGGTTTAGTTTTATTGAGATCAACACAAACTTTTTTAATTAATGGAAGAATATCAACCAGTTTTCCCTCACAAACTTTATGGTTTAACGAGTCTTGACCCTTGCCAATATAAACTTGATAACCCTCAACTTTTTTGCCATTTTGTTCAATTATTGTTCCTAAAAGTGTAATTTCTGCCGGACTCGGTTGGGCGCATAATTTATCACAACCGGTCAAATGAATATTAACTGGGGAATTCAGCGTTAACTGTTCCTTGAGATCATCTGCTAATATTAAAGCATGGATTTGAGTTTCAGTTGCAGCTGCCGCACACCCAGGTTTGCCCGCACAGGCAACAATTCCCGCATCGACTAAGGAATTTGATAATCCAAATGGGGCTAGTTTGAGTAATAATTCGGGTATTTTTTGATTGGGAATATCGGGAATTAAAATAGTCTGCCAAGGAGTTAAACGTAACTGACCACTCCCAAAAGTTTCCGATATTTCTACTAATTCCAAGAGTTGATCAGCACTCAATTTTCCTAATTTCAAGGATAAACCCAGATAGGATAATCCGGCTTGTTTTTGGGGATGAATTCCTAAATGGGCATAGGGTTGGCTGGGTAAGGGATTTAAAGTTTTTAAAACCGTCTTTTCTGGATCAAAAATTTGCTCTAAAGGATACTCTAACTCAGCCTTAACTGCTTCGAGATACTTTTCTACACCCCAATCTTTAAGTAAGTGTTTCATCCGGGGCTTTTTACCCGTTTGTGATGGATTTTGTTGAACATAATCAATATAAACTTTAACCAGCGCAGCCACCACAGATAAACAGTTTTCTGGCTTAATTAATATTGAAGTATGAGATAAATTTTTATCACCGCCGAGGGCTAACTGGAAGTAAAGATCGGAGGTTGAATTTATAGGATCATCAATAGCAATTGCTAAGAGTTGAATTTCATTATAACGGTGTTCCCAAGCTATCGGTGAGCGAGTTCCAATTCCTACTTTTCCCCCGCCATCAATGCCAATACTAAATTTAGGACTAAGTTCAATAATTGAGGGATGATTTTGAATAAAATAATCTAATTTTTGAACCAATGGACGAGTATCAATTAATTCTTGACTATCAATTCCGGCGGTGGGACTAGCCATAATATTCCGCAGATGATCTATTCGAGGATCAAATGCAGCTAACCCTAAATTTTGTAAGGTCTGCAAAACTTCCAAACTGGGGGGATTTTGTACCCCCCGAATTTGCAAATTCCCTCGATTTGTGACTTGCAGGGCTTCACTTCCCCATGCTTTAAGTAATTCGGCGATCAATTTTCCCTGTTTACTATTCAGCCATCCCCCAGGGGTGCGGATGCGAATTAAAAACCCATCTTGGGCGGGAGTCCCATAAAATAACCCCGGACAAACATTTGCTTTAACTAACCAATTCACAATTATTTTTTTCTCCATGCGACGCAGAGAATTAGTTAGAAACAAGGGTTTTTTTACTATTAGTTTAAAACCGTATTTCTATCCAATCTTGAACCGCTTGAAATTGGCATTCTGACTCGCAAGAGAAAAGCTGAATAGGTAAAATCCAATTATTTTTTCCTTGATTACAGTTGCGGCACAGTAACGGAATCCCACCGGACTTTCCCAACAACAAGCTAAGAAATTATACCATAGACTATAGTTGACAATGATTTTTTTAATTATGAGCGATCAGGATCAGCAGTATCCATGGCTATCAATTATAGGCATAGGGGACAATGGACTAGAGGACTTAACCTCCGTAGGGCGGAGTCTCCTCTCCCTTGCCTCCGTAATTGTCGGGGGTGAACGTCATTTAGCCATGCTACCCGCAGAAGATAAGCGAGAAAAACTCTTTTGGCATTCTCCAATTGAAGATTCAGTTAATGAGATTATTCGCCGTCGCGGTCAAGCTGTCTGTGTTTTAGCCAGTGGTGATCCGATGTGTTATGGCATTGGTGTTACCCTGACTCGTCAGATTCCGATCAACGAAATAATAATTATTCCCTCTCCGTCTACCTTTAGCCTCGCCTGTAGTCGTTTGGGTTGGTCGCTCACGGAGGTAGAAACATTAAGTTTATGTGGTCGCCCGCCAGCTTTGTTAAATGCGGTACTTTATCAGAGAGCTAAACTGTTAGTGCTCAGTGCTGATCGAAAAACCCCCGCAATTGTCGCCCAACTGCTAACCAAACAGGGTTTTGGGGAGAGTCAGATGGTGGTATTAGAACATCTAGGGGGAACCAGAGAACGCCGAATTGAGGGGACTGCCTGCGGTTGGAATGCCACGGATATCGCGGATTTGAATGCGATCGCCATTACCTGTATTTCCTCCCCAACCCTCTGTTTTCCCCCACGCCTCCCCGGACTGCCCGATCTCGCCTATCGCCATGACGGACAATTAACTAAAAGGGAGGTGCGAGCGATTACCCTGGCGGCCCTAGCTCCCCTACCCGGACAACTGCTATGGGATGTGGGGGCGGGTTGCGGCTCCATTGGGATTGAGTGGATGCGGAGCGATCGCCGTTGCCAAAGTATTGCGATCGAACAGCACCCCAGCCGATTACAATATATTGCTGATAATGCAACGGCTTTGGGAACTCCCCACCTCAAAATTGTGGCGGGAAAAGCGCCGATCGCTCTCCAAGATTTACCCCAACCCAATGCTATTTTTATTGGCGGCGGAATTACAGTCCCCGAACTCCTAGAAACCTGTTGGCAAGCATTACCATCGGGCGGTCGTTTGGTTGCTAATGCTGTCACCGTAGAAAGCGAATTAATGATGTTTCAGTGGTATAGTCAATTAGGGGGAGAACTGATCCGCATTGGGATTCAAAGGGCTGAACCTGTAGGCAAATTTTTAGGCTGGAAAGCCATGGCTCCCGTAACTCAATGGGTTGTTTTAAAACCTTATTAACATCTTTTTGGTTTGTTCTTTTAATTAACTGAAGAAAATGTTATAATTATCTTAAATTGTAAGTACCTAAACAAAATTAATTACAAATCCTCTACCCTGTTCCTTGTTCCCTTTATTTCAGTGATTACTAAACCCATTATTGGAGAAACTTGTCATCAGGTTACATTTAGTTATGGGGATGAATTGCGGCTAGATTTTGGTGAAATGTCTGCCTATAATCACCCTAAATTGAAACATTTACGCAAAGGAAGTTGGCAATTTTGTACAAGGGCAACATCTTGGATTTTCCAGCAAGGAGATCAAGTTTTAACTTCTAAGTTACAAGTTAATATAGATGCAGAAATAGATACTGTCAAAAAACTTTTGCAGCAATTGGAAAACAAAGAATTGATTAATCTTGTAAATGATAATTTCATTGAGTCTGATTATTGGTTTTTTACCCAGGAGATCACACTTTCTAAATCCGTAACGATCTCTCCTTCAGGAACCGGGGGACGTTGCACCATTACTACCGTAATTCCTAACTCCCGGGCGGCAATAATTTTGGGATATGTGGCATCACCCCCGCTATTTTTACTAACAATTGCCCCAATTTTATGTTCTTGTAAAAGCGATCGCTCCGACTCCAAAGAAAAGGGCCCCCGTTGCAAAATTAACTGTCCGGGGGGGATGGGTAAATTCGGTTCAGGAGGGTCAATCATTCGCATCAAAAACCAGATATTTTTTACATAGGAATAGGTGGGAAGTTCTTGCCGACCAATAGTAAGAAATATGCGTTCAGCTAACCCGGGTAAAGTCTTGGCGGCAGCTTGATTTGTGTTTACCTCAATCCAATCATCTCCTAATACTGGTTTCCAAGGGGGACGAATTAGCATTAATCGGGGGATACCAGATTTAGAGGCGGCTTGAGCAGCATTAAAGGAAATTTGAGCGGCAAAGGGATGGGTAGCATCAATTAACAGATCAATGTGTTCTTGGCTTAGATAATCTGCTAATCCAGCCACTCCCCCAAACCCTCCGATCCGAAAAGAAACCGGGTTAGTTTGAGTCACGGGTTGTTGGGTTCGACCAGCTAAAGAAGCGATCGCCTCCACACCAGAAATTTGATTAATTTGAGTTGCTATTGCTACCGCTTCGGTGGTTCCTCCCAAAATCAAGACTCTTTTTTTATGATTCATCGAAAATTGCCAAAACAGATTTAATCAGTAATTATTAATTGTATTATTAATGTAGTTTTATTGTAATAATAAATAATATCCTATCCATTATATCATTATCAGAGGCAATTTGTCAAGTTATAATCAAGAATATTTTTACATAGTTAAACTTAGTATAGCCATCCTAAATCAGTTGTAATATTTCCATCTATATTTACCCCTCCCAACCCTCCCATTACTAAGGGGAGGGCTAGGGTGAGGTTATATATTTCTATCACAAATCATTTAAGATTGCTATATATAATTCAATGTCTTGAGGATATTCCCTATAACATCAATTTTTTTCCTAAACTGACATCCATCGAAAATCTCTGTAGGGGGTTTATTAACCTTTTTTTAATTTTTATTAAAAAATGTCAAAATTTGAGGGTGATGATTGTAAAATGTATAGGGAGGGACAAACAGAAAACTCTTGGTGTGTCAAACACTCTGCAAAAAGTACGATAACTACGAGTAATCGGATAGACAATGCACAGAACCTAGTTGATGCTCAACAAACACGGGACACAGGCAGATCAAGACCAACTTTATCCTATTGCATCCATTGATCAGGAATGGGACATAGATGGGAATCAAGAAGTTGGATTACTAGATAGCCCCATACTGATTCAGATGATTGCAGACCTACTGCAAGTTGCCTTGATTGTCAGTCATAGGGGTGATGGTCGGGTTTTTTATTGTAATTCTCGCTTCCAAAATACCTTTGGATTGCCTCCCTCGGAAATGTCGGACTTTGCTGAATCTGATATCTTTGCTGATTCCACGGATAGAGAAATTCTGCTGGAGAAATTGCAAGAACAGAATTCCATACAACAACCTCTACAAGTAAAACGGTTAGATGAAGCGGTCTGTGTTGTAGCAAAAACCCTGGATGTAGAATACTGTAAACTTTTGGAACTGATGCCCGGAGGTCATGCTTTTTGGTTGAGGGCGGGGGTCGGTTGGCAAAAGGGACTGGTCGGCAATGCTCGGGTAAGTGCCCATATTAACTCCCAGGCCGGGTATACCTTACTCAAGAATGAAACCATTGTGGTAGATGATTTACGGGTGGAAACTCGATTTTCTGGAACTCCCCTGCTACATAATCATCGGGTGATTAGTGGTATGAGTATGGTTATTGCCCGTTGGGGACAGGATTCGGGCTTGAGCAAAACCCAGGTAGATTCTCCACCCATCCCACCCCCCATGTACGGGGGGCAGGGGGGGTGGGGGGTTTTAAGTGTTCATAGCACTCGCCATCGTCAATTTACCCCAGAAGATGCACATTTTTTAGAAGCGATCGCGAATGTCTTAGGGGCAGCGATTGAAAGTCATCGCGCCCAAGGACGTTTACAATTGATGGAACGAGCTATTAATAGTAGTAGTAATGGGATTGTGATTACCGATGCCACCCAACCGGATAATCCGATTATTTTTGTGAATAATGGGTTTGAACGAATTACGGGATATAGCAGGGAAGATATTTTAGGAAAAAATTGTCGATTTTTACAAGGGAATAATTCCCAAGATGCGGCCGTTAATGAACTTCGTCATGCTATTGCAGAAGGAAAAGAATGTCATGTCGAACTCCAGAATTATCGTAAAGATGGTGCGTTTTTTTGGAATGAACTTTCCATTGCTCCGGTCTATAGTCCTAAAGGATATTTAACTCATTTTATTGGGATTCAAGCAGATATAACTAAACGCAAACAATCGGAACAAGCCTTAGTTTTAAAATCCCAAGCCTTAGCTCAGTTTAGTTCTAATCTCAAACATTTGCATCGGATTACAACCTATAATCATCAAAACTTAGATGAACTATTTCGAGATTATCTCGAAGTTGGATGTGAAATTTTTCAATTATCAATTGGTTTCATCAGCAGACTAGAAAACAATCATATTATTATTGATACCGTTCATTCGGATTTAGATTTAATTCAGCCCGGTATGATATTGCCTTTTGAAGAAAGCTACTGTTGTCAAGTCATTCAGACCCAGATGACTCAAGTTCATACCCAAATCGGGCAAAATCCCCAATTCAATCAACTCCAATGCTATCAAAGGTTTCATCTACAAACCTGTTTAGGAACTCCGATTTTGGTAAATGGTGAAATTTATGGAACCTTAGCTTTTGCTTCTTTAGAGGTTAAAACCGCAGATTACAAATCCTATGAACTGGAAATTTTAGAGTTAATGGCTCAAAGTATTGGTAGATTTATTGCTGCTAATCAAACA
The DNA here is from genome assembly GCF_904830935.1 of Planktothrix agardhii. NCBI lineage: Bacteria > Bacillati > Cyanobacteriota > Cyanophyceae > Oscillatoriales > Microcoleaceae > Planktothrix > Planktothrix agardhii. Next base: position 3,787,989 of record NZ_LR882952.1, on the reverse strand, counting down.
GAAAAACAACGACTAAAAGCCGAATTAGCTCTGCGAGAAAGTGAAGAACGCTATCGCCGTTTAGTTGAATTATCTCCTGAAACTATTGCAATTCATAATGGAGAACAATTAATTTATATTAATATGGCTGGAGCCAAATTATTAGGAGCAAATCGCCCTCAAGATTTGATTGGCCGCTCTATCTTTGATTTTCTTCCTCCTGATCATTTTAATTCCATTAATAATCCACTTCAAGATCATAACAATGAAGAGGAAACTCGGTCGTTAATAGAACAAAAATTAACTCGGTTAAATGGAGAAGTAATTGATGTAGAAATTGTGGGAATTCCAGCTACCTATCAAGGTCAATCTGCGATTCAAATTATTATTCGAGATATTACCGAACGCAAACAATTTGAAGCCCAACTCATGTATGAAGCCTTACATGATACCCTGACCCAATTACCGAATCGGAGCTTTTTCAATGAACGTTTGGCTCAAGCATTAAAACGATCAAAACAAGAACCCAATTATCAGTTTGCTATTTTATTTTTAGACCTAGATCGATTTAAAGTGGTTAATGATAGTTTAGGACATCTCATGGGAGATCAACTGTTAATTGAAATTTCCCATCGTCTTTTAAATTGTGTCAGTGCCTTAGATACCGTTGCCCGTTTAGGTGGAGATGAATTTACAATCTTGATTAATCGGGTTCAAAAAATCAGCGATGCAACCAGTATGGCGGAGAAAATTCACTATGAATTAACCCAACCTTTTTATATCCAAGGACATGAAATTTTTACGACCGTTAGTATTGGAATTGTTCCCAGTCGAGGTCATTATCTACCATCGGAAAATAATAGTCAAATCCATCAGTGTTTATTGTATAATAACCCGGATGATTTTTTACGAGATGCTGATATTGCGATGTATCGGGCTAAGGCAAAAGGCAAAGCTCGATATGAAGTTTTTGATTTAAGTATACATAGTCAAACCCTGTCTATATTGCAGCTAGAAACGGATTTACGGCAAGCTATTTATGGACGCATGATAATTGACAAACCACAAAAATCAGAGTTATCAAATCTCCTTGAAAGTCATGATTCAACGGCCTTAAAAACTACAGAATACTTATTAGAAAGCTCCGGTGATCAACCCACAAATATTAAGGGTTTTAAAGTCTATTATCAACCAATTGTTTCTTTATTCAGTGGTAGAATTACTGGCTTTGAAGCTCTAGTCCGTTGGTTCCATCCCACCCGGGGGTTAGTATCACCTGTAGAGTTTATTCCTGTTGCTGAAGAAACCGGATTAATTATTCCCCTAGGGGCTTGGGTTTTACGAGAAGCCTGTCAGCAATTGCAAGTTTGGAAACAACAATTAACCCAAAAATTTAGTTCTATTCAAACTGCCTCTACAGAAGACATTTATCCTGGAAAACAACGGTCTCATTGTGATATTTATCCCTTGACAATGAGTGTGAATCTCTCAAGTAAACAGCTTTGTCAAGTTAATCTCTTAGAACAAATTGATCAAATCTTATCTGAGACAGGTTGTAATCCTAGTGATTTAAAACTAGAAATTACTGAAAGTGTGATTATGGAAAATTTATCCACTTCGTTTATGATTCTAGCTCAAATCAAATCTAGGAAAATTCATCTATCAATTGATGATTTTGGCACGGGGTATTCATCTTTGAGTTATTTACATCAATTCCCCTTAAATAGTTTAAAAATTGATCGTTCATTTATTAGCCCTTTAGATCAGAAAAGTAGTGTCTTTCAAGGAAAAAAAAGCCAACCTTTACAAATTGTCAAAGCTATTATTTCTTTAGCGCAAAATTTAGATTTAGATGTTGTGGCTGAAGGGATAGAAACCCGTGAACAAAGGAGAATTTTACAGGAGTTGGGTTGTCCATTCGGACAGGGTTATTTATTCGCTAAACCCCTAGAAGCTGAACAAGCAACCAAACTATTACTATCGGAGGCTAAAGAAATCTCATGATCACACTGATTTTATACAGTAAACCGGGCTGTCATTTATGCGAAGGACTGCAAGAAAAATTGGAGAAAATTCAAGCATCATCCCAAACATTAGGAAAATTTCAATTAGAAATTCGAGACATTACTACCCGGGAAGATTGGTTTGAAGCCTATCAATATTCTATTCCTGTTCTGTTTAAATCCGGCGAACCAAACCAACCCATCCCCCGTCCTGCACCTCGAATGTCGGTTATACAGTTGGAACAACTGTTACAGAAGTATTTGTAGGTTTCATCCCACGGCTGAAGCCAGTGGGCTTTCACGCTCCCACCCTGGCTTTGTAAAAAAGTTCATTGTTGCGCTGAGATCACTCTGGGTAGATGCGCTAAAGCGCAACAACGAGGCTGTTACTTTATTTATGACAAAAAATTACAAAACTCCTTTGGAACTGGGGATAGTATTTGCCCGACGGGAATCAATTTCAACTGCCATTCTTAGGGCTCTAGCAAAAGCTTTAAACCCGGCTTCAATAATATGATGGGAATTGATTCCATCTAACTGACGTAAATGCAATGTTAGTTGACTATTATTAACAATAGCTACAAAAAATTCTCGCACTAATTGAGTATCATAGGTTCCCACTCGTTGGGTCGGAATTTCTAAACCATAAGTCAGGTGAGGACGACCGGAAAAATCTAAGGCCACTTGGACTAAGGCTTCATCTAAAGGGGCAATAAAATGACCAAACCGGACAATTCCTTTGCGATCGCCTAATGCTTTAGCTAAAGCCAAACCCAGAGTAATTCCCACATCTTCATTGGTATGGTGATCATCAATTTCAATATCTCCGGTGGCCTGAATTTCTAAATCAATTAAGCCATGGGACGAAATTTGATGCAACATATGATCTAAAAATGGAACTCCTGTAGAAACCTTACAGATTCCTGTTCCATCTAAATTAACAGTTACATTAACCTCCGTTTCCCCCGTTTTTCGGTGTACTGTTGCAATTCTAGGAAGCATATTTAAATCAGTCATCAGTCATCAGTTATCAGTTATCGGTTAATAGTTTTCAGTTAATAGTTAACAGTTAATAGTTAACAGTTAATAGTTAACAGTTTTTAGTTAACAATTATCAGTTATCAGTTAACAGTTTTTAGTTAACAGTTGTCATTCAACAGTCATCAGTCATCAGTTATTAGTTATTAGTTAACAAGCTAACAGTTGATTAACTCTTAAACTGACAACTCTTAAACTGATAACTGTTAACTGTTAACTGATGACTGATTAATTACATTCCCATGATGCAATAACCCGAATCGACATACAGAATTTGGCCTGTAATGCCGCTGGATAAATCGCTACTCAGGAAAGCCGCTGCATTACCGACTTCCGTTTGAGTCACCGTCCGTTTTAGGGGGGCGATTTCTTCGACGTGATGAATCATGTCTAAAATCCCACCCACGGCCGAAGATGCCAAAGTCCGAATCGGGCCAGCCGAAATGCCATTCACCCGAACTCCCAATGGCCCCAATTCCGCCGCCAGGTAACGAACATTCATTTCCAAGGCTGCTTTAGCAATTCCCATGACATTGTAATTAGGAATCACCCGCACCCCACCTAGATAGGTTAGGGTGATAATGCTACCCCCTTGGGTCATTAAAGGTTTAGCAGCCGCACTCAGTTGGACTAGAGAATAGGCACTAATATCTAGGGCGCGAGTAAATCCAGCCCTGGATACATTGCTAAAGTCCCCAGACAGTTCCTCCTTTCCCGCGAAGGCCAGACAATGGATCAGAATATCAATTCGTCCCCATTGGTCACGGATGGCCGTAAATAACTCCTCGATTTGAGTATCATTCTGGACATCACAGGGCAGAAATAAAGTAGGGTTAAGGGGTTCAACCAATTCTTGCACCTTTTTTTCAAAACGACCTTTCTCATCAGGAAGGTAGGTGATTCCAAGATTAGCTCCAGCTTGGTGAAGCTGTTGGGCAATGCCCCACGCAATGGAGCGATTATTGGCAATGCCGGTAACAAGTGCGTTTTTTCCGTTCAAATTCAGCATAATAGATTATTCTATAAGTAATTGGTATCCTAATCAAAGCCATGGATTTGCCGATTTCTACCGGGGATAAAACATTGATCAGACAATCATCCGTCGATTAAACAGATAAATGATGCAATTAGCGTAAACTGAAATACGGAAGATATATTAGAGCATTATTAGTGCAAGGGATCGGGTTGTGACGTATGATAGACCGTTAGCAGAAGTGTTCCGCAGTATCGGCGGAGGGGCGTTCCCTCCTGTCGTGGAAAGCTTTGAACGGAGTAAGACGATCTTCTTTCCCGGCGATCCGGCGGAGCGCGTCTATGTTCTGATCAAAGGGGCGGTGAAATTGTCCAGAGTCTATGAAGCTGGAGAAGAAATTACCGTCGCTTTACTTCGAGAAAATAGTGTATTTGGTGTTTTATCGTTAATTACAGGTCATCGGTCAGATCGGTTTTATCATGCCGTTGCCTTTACCTCTGTAGAATTACTCTCAGTTCCGATTGAACAGGTGGAGAAAGCCCTGAAAAGCGATCCCGAACTGCCGATGGTGATGTTGCGCGGATTATCGTCTCGGATTTTACAAACAGAGATGATGATTGAAACCTTAGCTCACCGAGATATGGGATCGAGATTAGTTAGTTTTCTCCTGATTCTTTGTCGAGATTTTGGCGTACCGGGTAGAGACGGAATTCGGATTGATTTGAAACTTTCCCATCAGGCGATCGCAGAAGCGATTGGTTCCACGCGAGTTACCGTTACCCGTTTATTAGGAGATTTACGACAAAAAAACATGATCTCAATTTATAAGAAAAAGATCACAGTCCATAATCCCGTTACCCTAGGTCAACAATTTACTTAATCTACGGTTAGGTTTCCTAGATTAACCTAGAAAAGATCTAGGAAACTTGCTATTAGATATAATTAGAGAAAATTGGGCAAACTGCATTAACTAGATTATTAAATTTTTAGATTCTCAGGTTTTTAAGTCCTGAGTTTCCACTCTCCCAGATTTTTCTTACTTTATGACCGCAGGAATTATCCTGGTTATATCCATCTTAGTTTTGGGTGGCGTGATTGCGACGGTTAGCGATCGCCTGGGAACTAAAGTTGGAAAAGCCAGGCTGAGTTTGTTTAATCTTCGCCCCCGCAACACTGCTATGGTTGTGACTATTTTAACTGGCAGTGTGCTTTCGGCATTGACCTTGGGGATTTTATTTGCTTCAAGTAAACCCCTACGTCGGGGTGTGTTTCAAATTGATCAAATTCAAAGTAGATTGAATGATGCTCGGAAGGATTTAACGAGAGCAGAAGATGAAAAAAGGCGAGTCGAAAAGGATTTAACCAGAGCTAAAACGGAAATTAACACCGCTATGGCACAGTTAAATATGATTAATCAATCCCTACAAACGGCTCAATCTCAAGCCGTTAAAACAGCAGAAGAATTAGAAAAAACTCAGAATCAATTAGGAGATCTTCTGAAACAACTACAAGATATTCAAATAGAAAGAAAAGCAACGGAAGCCGAACTTAAAAATAGAGAAAATCGACTTCAAGAGGTATTTAAACAAAAAAAAAGTTTACAATTAGAAATTCAAAAACTCAGAACTGAACGTCAAAATTTGATTCAGCAACAAGAACAGGTCAAAGCTCAAATTCAAAATCGCGATCGGGAAATTGTGAAACGGGATCAGGAAATTGGCAAACGAGATCAAGAAATGAAACAGCAGGATCAAGAACTTGAACAACAGGAGCAACAGATCAAAGAACAGGATCAAATTATTGCTAAACGGGAATCTCGGTTGGAAGAATTGGAAACAGAACAGAAAAAATTAGAACAGCAAAAACAAGTTTTAAGTCAACAGGTTGAACTGATTGGACGGGATTTTCAATTATTACGAGAAGGAAGTGTTGTTTTAGAACGAGGACAGGTTCTATCTAGTAGTTTAGTCAGAATTAGTGATCCAAAAACTGCAATTCAGGCGGTTAATACCCTTTTAAAAGAAGCGAATAATTATGCCGTTGAGTCTATACAATTGGGCAATATAAAAGCGGGTCAAGTTCAAGTAATTCAAATTACAAAAGTAGAGGTTGAAGATTTAATTAATCAAATTGATGATGGTCGAGATTATGTGGTACAAGTGATTTCGGCGGCTAATTATTTAGTTGGGGAAACAAAAGTATCGGTTTTTACTAAAGCTGAACCGAATCGATTATTATTTAGAACAGGGGAAATTATTGCAGGAACAACATTAAATCCTTCTATTTTATCTGATGATCAATTGAGAAAGCAAATGCAACAACTTTTAGATGCGTCCAGTTTTCGGGCGCGTTTTGTTGGAGTTGTGGGTGGAACAGTCCAAATTGGGAATGATAGAATGGATACATTAATTCGTTTTTTCCAACAAGTTCAAGAACATAATCAACCCTTGGAAATTCAAGCCATTGCTGCTGAAGATGCCTATACTATTGGGCCATTGCGACTGGATTTATTGGCGCTTCGCAATGGAAAAGTGATCTTTAGTACCCGACGACAACAGGAACAGCCTAATAATTCTAATTCATTAGAAAATCCATCCACCCAGAGACAGAATAATATAGGATATCCAGATTCTCAATCTAATTATACTCAATACGATGATAAAAAATAAAATGATTTTAGGGTTTGATCCTGGTCGAGAAAAATGTGGAATTGCGGTGATGGGTGACGGTTCCCAGTTATATTATCATGAGGTGATTTTATCGCCGGATGTTCCTAAAATTATTGAATCTTTGTGTCAACAATTTACTATTGAAACGGTGGTAATGGGAGATCAAACAACTTCAAAAATGTGGAAACAAAAACTAACTGAAATTTTGCCAGAATCCCTTTCTATTATTCAAGTGAATGAACGATATTCTACCTTAGAAGCGCGCGATCGCTATTGGCAAATTTATCCCCCTAAAGGTTTAACTTGTTTAATTCCCAAAGGAATGCGAACCCCACCTCGTCCGATTGATGATATTGTGGCGATCGTGTTAATTGAACGATATTTGAATCAGTCATCACTCATCAGTCATCAGTAGAAACCTGCCATGGCGCGTCTCTAGCAGTTATCAGTTTTGAATTGATTCAGGACTTACACAATTTTCTATGCGTAGCGTAGCTCTGTCACGAACCCAAGCAAGGATTCCGGCGTTGGAGCGTAGTATTCTATCCTTACCCCATATATTGAAATTCACATTAACCATAATTCAAACTCCTCACACTGTATCGGCTCAATGGCTCACCATTTGGCTCAATATAAAAGGCTCATTTGGCTCATTTAGATCATTTGGTTCATTTTTGACACCAAAGCATGATATGATCAAGGGCGATCGCACATTATCGGGCAGGTATCCAAGATGACAGCCACCCTGATTCAGCCACCCCAAGAGAAACAAAGTCCCCTTGCGGATCATGTTCTTTTGAAAAATATTAGTTGGCAAACCTATCAATTGCTGTTACAAGATTTAGCGCAACAGCAGGGGATTCGCTTGATTTATGACCAAGGTTTACTAGAAATTATGACACCTTTAGATCCCCACGAAGGTAACAAAAAACTATTAGGCCGTTTGGTAGAAACTCTGACTGAAGAATTAAATATTGAAGTCAGGAGTTTGGGTTCGAGAACTTGCCAACGTCAAGATTTAAACAGAGGTTTTGAACCCGATCAATGTTACTACATTCAAAATGAATCTTTAGTCTGGGATAAAGAGCAAATTGACCTGCAACAAGACCCACCACCGGATTTAATTATTGAAATTGATATTACCAGTAGCTCTATTAATCAATTAGAACTTTATAGAGCGTTTCTTGTACCGGAAGTTTGGCGGTATGATGGAAAAAATATAACATTCTATCAATTAGAAGGAGAATCCTACCGAGAAACCGATAACTCTCCTACTTTTCCCTTTCTTTCTAAAAGTGACATTATGCACTTTTTGGAGCTCAAGAAAACGACTAGGGAAAATGCTTGGATTGGCTTATTTCGTAAGTGGGTGAAAAGTCAAATTCCAACAGCAAATTGAATGAGTAAGAGGTTGCGTAATGGCGGGTTTACTCAGGGCGTCTGAAGAAGGGCTAAAAATCATTGACATGGTAAGGCGCAATCTCGGATCAAAAAGCCTATAGTTATTATATTAATATTCCGCTCAAACCTAAATCTGAATGGCAAAATATTGAGGATATTAAACCACTAATCAGAGCGCACTATCATGCGTCTCAGGCAGAGGATTTAGACGCAGTAAAGGCGATAATTACTGAAGTATGCGAGGTTATTGATTGGGTGGGGGGTTTTATCAATATATTTGCCACCCACCGAGCAATGCTCACTATTCCAGTGCGGAGTCAATTTCACTAGATGCTTGTCTATAAGATTCTTCTAGGTCTTGGTTTTGCAATAATTCTAAGGCTAATTCAATTACTTGGGAAGGCGATTGGCATCCCTTGGTAATTTTGTAGCTTTCAATAAATTTTACTAGCGATGTTGGTAAGGAAATTAAAATTTCTTTAGCTTGCGCCATCTTAGTAGTTAGTAGTTACAAATACTGTTATTTAATTATAGCATCAGTTGTCAAAAGAGTAAATTTTAGGATGAAAGACGATCGCGCTTTTTGGAGAAAGGGGGGCAATATCGAAGATTTTCCTACAGGTTGTGCCAATTGCGTAAGTCTTGATATAATTAGGCACTAACCATTAATTCATCTGGGTTATTTATAACTTTTCGCAATTTTTGACTAAAGTAACGCACTTCATAATTAGGAGCCAATTCTTCTCGTAACTGATGCCATAAATCAACTCCTTCTCGTTCAAATTTTTCAGCTTCTTCAACAGTTGCAAAACCTGATGAAGCTGGATCGTCCCACTTCAAAATTTGATCGTAGGTGGCAGCCCATTTTTCCAAACGCTTGATTGTCTTTTTACTCAAGGGTAATAATGCGGGATTGATATCTCCAATATTATCAGGATCGAGTCCCCACAAAGAGTACGAGCAATAATCTGGCATTAACTTGATGTTGATTGTCATTTGATTTCTCCTTTTTTCAGTTATTGTGAAGTAGAGCGAGGATTGGCACAGACTATATAACCATTACTACCTACTGTAACAGCAATTAACTGAGTTTTGCCATTAAAGATAATTTGATAAATAGGGCAATTGGGTTTTTGATAACCTACTACAGTCCCCTGAATAACGGCTAGGAAGACTGCATCGGGAACCTCGGCTTCATAAATTCCTTTTTCGGCAAATTCATCTTTGTGATTTTCTAATATATGTTGCAGTCCAGAACTAGCATTTCCCCTTTCTAAGAAAACTATTTTGCCATTAGGGAGTTGGGATATTCGCAAAATTTCTTCAGGTGTATGTTTAATTCCAGCTTTTCTAAGTTCAGCAATGAGAGTATTTTTTTCGTCGGATAGGTTTGTCAATGTTTATGGCTTTAGTCAATAATAATAGCTGAGGTTAATGGTAGCATAGTTAGAGATGTAAGGGTTGTATAGAAATTTTTAAATCGCAAATGGATACGGATAGATGAAGTGCGATCTCGCTTTTTGGGGAAAGAGCGATCGCACTTCTTAATATTACTATTCCGGTAGCAATCGCACTTTAAGGATGAGGTGTAATTCCAATAACTGTGATTACACCTTTGTCCGGGCCATAATACCAAAAAACTCGAAACGCTGCTGGGGTTTTGTTTTCGACGTAAGCCTCAAATATTTCTTCTTGATTAGGGCCTGATAATGTGTCGTATTTATGAGTTTTCAAGCTGGGATGGCGTAAATTAGTTGCCATTAATCCAAGTGTTTTCAGCACTTTATTGTATTTTTTGGCATCGAGTTCTTGAAGATTAATTAAGCTATCTCTAGCTGATGAAGAAAATTCTATCCGAAAATTCATTCCTCTTCAATCTCCAAATCAGCATATTCAGAAAAGTCACCCAAGTCATGTACTTCACCTTTAGCTGCTTGGGCGAGGCCGCACTTGACTGAGGCTAATGCTTGGGGGTTTTGCCACAACCACTGTTCGCAATCAGGTATGTTGGTTATTGGGTCTAATAAAATTTGTCCGGCTTCGTTGACCAGAACGCGATACTCTGTTGACTTGGGTTCGAGGTTTAAACTGAGGCATCCTTGTGGATCTGTGCTGATTAAGTTTTTCAGAATCCAAAACATATCTTTCAGCTATTATAAAGTTAGGTAAAACTCCCTGGGATAGAGTTTTACTCAATTGTAACACATTAGATTTTGAGCAAGAATATTATGCACCTGGAGTTACAGCTACGCCTCATTCATTGTTACTATTTTTGATGGAACAGCGAGTGCTAAAACCGGCGGATTTGGTGGGAATTATTGGCGATGAAGCCGGAGTTTATGAATTGGTTAATGGCCAGCGAGATATCAGCAAAGAGCAGGCCTTGATTCTGGGTAGTTTTTTTTATGTGGAGCCGAGTTTGTTTACTAATTAATAGCTTTTTAACGGCAAATTTACGCAGATAGAAATGGATGGAGCAAAGGCGATACCTTTGGCTGGCAAAGCCTATGCGCTTTTTTAACCACAAATAGAGATGGATGGGGAAAGGGCGATACTTGTCAAAAAATTGTACTATTTTATGTTAAATTTCAATTGTAATAACTTATAAAATAGTGTAATTATGGCTAATTTACCATCAAGAACAACTGAAACTATCAATCAATTAAAACAGCAGGCGTTAGACATTGTTAATGAAGCTTCAGCCTTGGAATTAACTATTTTTGAGCTATTTGGAGAGACAGAGGTAACGATTCCGGCACTAGATGAAATGAAAAGTGCCGCCGAAGATGCTGAATCTTCCTACTCTCAACTGTCTAATATCCAGCTTCAAATTGCCAAAGCTCAACATCAGGCCTCTCCTGATATGCTACAATTACTAGAACGAGCTATAGCACGAACCCAAGCAAGGATTCCGGCGTTGGAGCGTAGTATTGAAGAAGTTAAAATGGAATATAACTTGCCATGAATAAACAACCCCATATCCCCGATCCAGAAACATCTAAACGCTTGCTTGCTAACCTCCGCCGCTCTCGAATGGAGGTTCAAGAAGTGAATTTAGAATTAGGAGAAATTAATGCGATGCTGGCAGAACAGCTTCGCGAACAAAGATTGAAGCGAGTCAGGCGATCGCTCAATAACTCAACAGCAGAATTGTAAAATTATTAGCAAAAGTAGCCAAAAGTTTATGGAGCGCGATCGCGCTTTTTTAACCACAGATCGACGTGGATGAATAAAGGGCGATCGCGCTTTTTGGGAAAAGGCGATCACTAATATTACTATCATAGAACTATGGGTAACTATCCTACAGCGTTATCCTATCTGAATGATTGGATCGTTCAAAGGAATAGTAAATAAGGCATTTTTCACAATGTCTGGCTGCGTGTTGATGACGACACCAAAGATGTTTGTATAGACACCAAAAATTTCATTGGTTTCTGTGTACTGAATAATCGTGTCAGCAATACCATCTTGATTGACATCAGTAGGAGTGAAGGTAAGAATATCTATGGGTACGCCTCCATTAATGCCAATTAGATCGCCTTCACTCGCATTGAAGTCAAGTATCGAATCAGCAGTAGCAGCATTGGTTTCTTCTATACCTGTATCTGTTCTCAGGATAAAGATATCGCTTCCACTTCCACCAGTCAGGCGATCCGTTCCTCTATCAGCAATTAAGATATCTTCTCCGTCATCGCCAAAGATTTGATCGTTGGCTTTTCCTCCCCTAACTAAATCATCATCTACCCCTCCTAAGATGAAATCATCACCTTCATTACCGTTGAGAATATCGTTGCCATCGTCACCTAAAATGCGATCATTACCTTTTAATCCCAGCAGGTAATCGCCACCACTAGCACCTTCAATAGTGTCAGCACCCTCCGCAGCTAATACTATATCTGTAGCAGGTGAACCAATTATGTTATCGTTACTTTCAGTCCCCAGCAACCCTCCGGGATATTGAGCCATGACTTCTTCAGTAATCTGAAAAGTTGAATTTTGCTCGGCTGAAGCTTGTAAGTTTTGGGCAACTCGTTGAGGCGGAAAAAGAACGCTGGACACACCAGCATATAAACCATCTAAAAAGCCTTTACTAAAATTGGCGACTCTGGTGTTAAACTCATCTGTTGTCTCTCCTATCTTATTTCCTACCTTCTCTGATAACTCTATCGCATCAGTTACCAAAAAAGTAGTTGGTATAACTTTGCCAATTAATTGAGCATTAGAAAATTGTTGTTCAGGGGTGTTAAATCGTCCTAGTGTTGTTCGACCGCTATCAGCAGAAAATCCTACTAACTTAAGTTTATAGTCTGAACCTTGGAACTTAAAGCTTTCTTGAGAAATACCAGCATCGGAAAAGCGAAGAATATCTGCATCCTTAACAGGATCGCCTGTATTTTCTGTAGCAGTTAAGTTGAAGGGGAAATTAAAAGTCTGGGTGTTAGGTACAGGATTAGTGAGAGACAGCGTGATATCAAGAGGAAAATCACCTTTAGGGGTTGAAGATTCTAAAGTAATTCCATTGCGATAAGTCAGATTGCCCAGATTAAAATTAATATCAGTTGCCGTAGTAAATTCACTGTCGTCAAACTGCACATAGCTTTCGCTGTCTCCATCAGCAGGAGTTCCTAAAGTTTTTTTATTTTCGTCGTTGTCAAAAGTTCCAGAAGTTGAGCCAGCAAAAAGAGCTTTAGTGGTGTCAACGTCAATTTTACCAGTCTCAGTGGAATTCAACCTATTCAGGTTTAGCAATTTTCCATCAGATTGAGGAAAAACAGTTCCTTTAATTAGGTTGGTATATAATTCATTTGCGTAACCGTGATTATCAGCCAAGGTGAATTTTCCTGGCTGATTGAAATTATTCCAGTTAATAAATACATCAAAGTCCCCTATAGCCCCATCATGTCCGAGAGTTTTGCTTGTATGAATGGCAATTACTCTCTTAGCATCATCTGGATCTAAGCGATCACTGGGTGGTACTGGCTCCTGTTCCAGAACTTCGACAGATGTAAAACTCCCTGGAGACGGGCCTGGTATTAACACTGTTCTAAAATTCCCTGTGTTTCTAGTTTCAAAATTAGGCCCTGCTGGGTCTAAACCAGTGATGCCATTTAGTTCCTTACCTGTGAGTTCTTTATATTTAGCGCCAGCAAAACCTGATACATGAGCGCCTAAACTGTGACCAATTAGTTCTGTTTTGTTTGGGTCAAGATTTCGTGCTTTTAGATACTGAGCAAGTTGCTCTCCTACTTCTTTGGTATTCGTGGCTGCTTGACCGTAAGCAATTAATGGAAGTCCTGGTTTAGCACCATCCTCCCAGTCTACTAGAATAATATTAGCGTTAGGCTCTTTTTTTCGAAGAGCATCTGCCATTTTTGACATCCAGTCTTCAGGTTTAAATTGATTGTTCGGATTACCACCTGTGGTTGTTACTAAGTTAGATGTATTACCACCCTGATTGAGATATCCATGAGTTATTACATAGGTGTTTTGCTCAGGATTTGTTCCAAATGGCTCAGAGATATCAAGGAGTCCAACTGGGTTGGCAGACCTTAATGCAGAAGCATCTATTCCTAGCGTACTAGGAGTAGATTGAACTATTCTGTCCTTACCCCATATATTGAAATTCACTTTAACCATAATTCAAACTCCTCACCAATAGATTTACGTCAAAACCAGCAAAGCCTGCCTTGCAAGCCTTCCTATGTACCTCTCTGGGCGATTTCACCTTTTTTACGCCCTGCAACCTGTTTTGTAATAAAACTTCACATTGCTCCCAACAGCAGATAAGTTGTATCCCTAATCGAGAGCGAGATTCACCCTCAAACTCGGTAAACTGCGATCGCCTTTCATATCTCTGGCTTCACCTACAGATTCGGAGGTAAAAGCCTAACTCATCATTTCAGAATACTCCTGAATCCTTGCTCTGTATCGGCTCAATGGCTCACCATTTGGCTCAATATAAAAGGCTCTTTTGACTCATTTAGATCATTTGGCTCATCTTTCGGCTTTCCAACCTGAGCTATAATTAAATTCGATCGCAATTGTGCTAAAGGACTAACAATGGCAGGTTTACTCAGGGCGTCTGAAGAAGGGCTGAAAATCATTGACATGGTAAGGCGCAATCTCGGATGGAATAAAACTGAGGATACTTGGTGTCTCGCTGCTTTAGTTTCAACAGCTACTTTAAAGCGGTTTTGGGCTAGAATAGGAATTAGACGAGAGAACTTTATCAATATTTGCAAAGCAGTAGAAATAGAAAACTGGGAATACATAGCTGAAGGCTACAAAATTAAGAAAACAGAACCACTTTTCGCCGCCGCGATCGCAGATATTCCCCTAGACTCTGAAAACGATAAAAACTTCCCCCTACCTGAAAATTTACCCCCCGTAAGAAATTGGGTAAATCGAACAAAAGAAATCGACATCTTAAAAACCCTAATTGCTCCTGCTCCCCACCTTACCAAGGGGGGGCTGGGGGGGGTTCCTATCGCCATCTCAATTGTCGGCTTACCAGGTATCGGAAAAACCTCCCTGATCAGCCAACTAATTCGCCAATTACACACAGAAAATACCTGCTTTACCGCCGTCGTTTGGCAATCATTAGAATCAGCAACAGGTAAAGCACCCCCCTTTGATCGCATAATTGACTCCCTGCTATTTACCCTTTCCAACGGCGACATTACTGCTGAAAATGACTGTGGTAAAAAAACTGAAAATCTGCTCAAAATCCTCAGAGAAAAACCTTGCTTGCTCGTTTTCGATCGCGCTGACACACTTTTGAAAACCGGAGAGGCAAAAACTACTGGTTATTTCTCGGACAATTGTGCCGAATATGCTTGGTTATTCAAACAACTATTAGAAACAGAACATCAAAGCAAAATCCTATTCACCAGTCGTGAAAGTTTAGCGGAATTACCGCCAACTCTTACCCGTGAAATCCTGCTAAATGGACTCAATCAAGATGCCGCAATTACCCTATTACAATCTTTTAATCTAACAGGGAATGAAGAAGAATTAGCCGAATTATCAGCCCGCTATCAAGGACATCCTAAAGCCTTGCAACTGGTAGCCTCCTTAATTCGGGATGATGCTGAATTTCAAGGAAATGTAGGAAATTTTTTGCAGGATAGAGACTGGTTATTAATCCGAGATATCGAAAAGTTAATTGATGAAATAATAGCGCGTATTAGTGAAATAGAGCAAACTTGTCTGAGCAGAATTTCTGTCTATCAAACTTCAGAATATCCCCTATCTTTTGCTGCAATTGCTACTCAAATGCCAGAAGTAAGTAAATATGAACTCAAAGAAAATATTATCCTGGCTCTCAAGCGTCGGCAATTGCTATATTATGATTGCCAACGCGAATCTTATCAATTGCATCCGCTAGTACAAGAAAAAGGCGATCGCTTGTTGAATCAAAACCCTAAAAATGTTAGCACAGCGCATCGTCAAGCCTATAGTTATTATATTAATATTCCGCTCAAACCTAAATCTGAATGGCAAAATATTGAGGATATTAAACCACTAATCAGAGCGCACTATCATGCGTCTCAAGCAGAAGATTTAGACGCAGTAAAGGCGATAATTGCTGAAGTGTGCGAGGTTATTGATTGGGTGGGGGGTTTTATCAATATATTTGCCACCCACCGAGCAATGCTCACTATCCCAGTTAGACTGTTGACTATTGCGGACTCAGAGGAAACAGAGGAAACAAACGTGCAGACCAAAGACCAAGAAACATCAAGAAACATCAAGAAACATCAAGAAACATAAAAGTTTTCTTCCCCCTCCCCTGCTCCCCTGCTCCCCTGCTCCCCTGCTCCCCTGCTCCCCCTGCTCCCCTGCCTCCCCTGCCTCCCCTGCTCCCTATCCCCCTATTCCCCGCCTTGGATTTTCAGTAACAGAAAGCCACCGCCCAAACCCACGAGAATCAGGGAAAAGCACAGGAAAGCAGTTGAGAAAATTTCTCCGGTCATGATATTGTCACTCCATTTATTATAATTAAGACTTATTGTATCGGATTTTTGCCACCCGTTATTATGGAGGAGGATGAATTTGGAGGTCACGGGGGATTTTCTCCAGCACAAGCTCATTTACTCTATCAAACCATTCAAGACTTTTTGCAAACCCATCAACTTTGGTAAAAGGATTTAACCATGACTCAAAATATCTTAAATTTAAAGGATAAAATTCAATATGCAGACGCTGGAATTTTAAGTTCAGTGCTTTGGAAAAATGAGACTTGCCAATATACCCTATTTTGTTTAGCAAAAGGAACTGATATTTCTGAACATACCTCTAGTCGAAATGCCACAGTTCAGGTATTAGAAGGGGAAGGAATTTTAACCTTAAATGGGGAAGATATTCAATTAAAACCTGGGATTTTTATTGTCATGGCTGCTAACGCCCCCCATGCTTTAAAAGCAGAGTCTAATTTAGCTTTTTTGTTGACTTTATCCACACCTGAATCTTAAAATTATAGTATAATCAATATCCGATTCGGGATTCCTCAGACTATACTCTAAGTAAGGAATCCCTTGGAGATTGATTAATCCATGTTAGAACTGCACTGTCATACCACTTACTCCGATGGTCAACTGACTCCAACGGAATTGGTAAAGGTCGCCGCCAAAGCTGGAGTTAAGGCATTAGCGATTACCGATCATGATACTTTATCGGGTTGGGAAGAAGCATTTCAGGTGGCGCAATTCTATGATATAGAAATTGTCCCAGGTGTGGAATTATCAACGGTTTATAATGAAAAGTCATTACATATTTTAGGGTTTTATCCTGATAAAAATAAATTGGAAAATCCCCTCAAAGAACGTTTAAATGGACGCAAAAATCGAGCTAATCAAATTATAGAAAAACTAGCTGAACTTGGTTATCCAATTGAGTTAGAACCCATGGGGGAAGGGATGGCGGTGGCCCGTCCCCATATTGCCATGGCGATGTTAAAAGCGGGTTATGTTAAGTCTACCAGAGAAGCATTTGATCGCTGGTTAGGAGATTATAAACCTGCATTTGTTCAGTATGACAAATTTTCGAGTATTGATGGGATTAAATTATTAAAATCCTGCGGTGCTATTCCGGTTTGGGCTCATCCTTATTTATATCAAGGGGGAAAGATTGAAACGGTTTTTCAAGAATTATTAGAAGCTGGATTAATGGGGTTAGAAGTTTATCATCCCCATCATAGTTTATCACAAATTCAACGGTTAGAAAAACTTTGTGATGAACATGGTCTATTAAAAACTGGAGGGAGTGATTATCATGGCATAGGAGAAATCAATCAGTTTAATTTACCTCTGAGTTTATTAGAAACCATGAAACAATCAGTTATCAGTTTTTAAATAATCGGTAATAAAATCTCAAATTCCGTCCCCACCCCTAAATCAGAAATAAAGTTCAGTTGACCCTCATGTTTTTCGCTAATAATTTGGTAACTAATAGCTAATCCTAATCCGGTGCCTTTTCCGGCGGGTTTAGTGGTAAAAAAAGTATCAAAAATTCGAGATTGAATTTCTTGGGGAATGCCCATTCCATTATCTCGAATACAAATGGATAGCCATTCTGAGTTAACATCAATATCAAGAATATTTTGGTCAATTAAAGATCGGGATTCTTTGTAAGTTGGTAAACAATATAATAAGCGATTTACCTGAGAAAGTTGGGCTAATTGAGCCGGATATATTTGATCTTCAGATAGGGTTTTAACCCTGGTATTAATCTCGATTTTGGGGGATTGTTGATCGGTTTCTTCCCTTTCTTCTAAGGCATCAATGGCATTAGAAATTAGGTTCATAAATACTTGACTGAGTTGACCCGAATAACACTTGATTAAAGGAATATCACCATAGTTTTTAACTACTTCTATTTTCTGTTTCAGACGATTTTTTAAAATTAATAACGTCCCATCCAGACAATCATGGATATTAATTTCTCGCCGTTGGTTCCCATCGATATGAGAAAAACTATGCAAACTATTAACCAGTTGACCCAGACGTTCTGAACTAACTAAAATACTTTTAATTGCTTCTCCTAAGTCTGGTTGCAAAAATTCAAAATCAATTTCTGCTTTAACATCATCAATCGCAGTACAAGGTTTTTCTATATTTTCTTCATAGGTTTGAATTAACTTCATTAAATCTTGATAATAATTTAATAGACAACTAGAATTTCCTACAATACAACTAACAGGATTTCGGATTTCATGGGCAACTCCAGCGACCATTTTTCCTAAACTGGCTAATTTTTCAGTTTGAATTAATTCGGATTGAGCTTGTTGACGTAATAATTCAGTTGCTAATTGATGAATATGGGATTGAGCAACTAATAACTGTTGAATATCCAGCAGTTGATGATAATTTTCTGTTAACTGAACTATAATTGGTTCATATAACAATTCAGGCGATCGCTTGACAACTTGATGGGCTGCTTCTACAATTAAAGTATCTCCAGATAAAACCAATAATTCTATTTTAGCAAACCGTTGTAATGAGCGAATAGAACGTTGTAGAAATAATTCTCGTCCATAGGGACGACTTAAATGTTCTAAAAATCTCCGTCGAGAAATCATCCCACTAAACTGACCATCTTGAGTTAATATTACACCTGGAATTAGGGGATTTTCTTCTAACTTTCGAGTCACAATAATTCCAGGTTGGTTGACATCAACCTGAACATCATATAAAGATAAATTCTTGAGAGTTGACTCTAAGTTTAAGTCATTAATTGACGAGAAAGGAAGGAGTGAAAACTGCATTTCCGTATCGTAGATATTGACCATAATAATATTAATGGTAATTCATCAAAATTTAACTTATAGGATAAAGGATGCCTTTTAACCCTGAAAGCATTCGGTTCTATTTTATTCCATAATTTGGAATTTGAAGCGAAATTCAAAATTTAACCTATTATTAATATTTTTACCTGTTTTTAATCTTAACTCATGACCCCGTAGGGGCGGGTTCGAGTTAACCTTTAATCCCCACAAACAATCTCCCAAAACCAGCCCCGAACCCATTCCAGAATTCGGGATTAATTTAAGATTAATTTTGGGGTAGGGCGGGTTTAGAAAGATTGTCTGTAGATATTATCAATCGTTGTGGAAACCACCCCTACGCTTTTAATCATTCATTATCGGAGAGAATTTGTAAGCGAATTCTGCCCTCGCTACCATCGCCTAATTGCACTTCAATAATTTGACCTGCTAACTGTTCTAAACAGCCTAAAAGCGATCGCAAATGGGGGGTACTTGCCCCCGTATCCACATATAAACGGTCGGCTAAACTGCCAACTCGTTTCCAACTGCTATACAGTTTAACCATAGTTTGTTCGAGGACAGTAGCTTGTTTAACTAAATCAGAAGCCGTATTTAAACATCCCACCCGCAACGCTTCTTCTAGCGCCATTTCCATATCTACAGAAGACTGATTTAAGGCTTGAACTTGACCCGCCGCATCCAAATATTTAGATAAATTTTTGGCTTCCGATGTTAACTGTTTAATCGTATCAACATCGGGATTTTCGATCATTTCCCGTTTTAATTCCGTAATATGTGCTTCGGGTAATTTTTCCATTTCTCGAACTAATGGCGCCAAATAGCGAGGCGGCATTGCCCCCTCCGTGGCTTTTTCTCGAATGCTATCAGGAATTAAATCGGAACTCATCGCCGTCCATTCATCATTCAGTTGTCGGACTTCACGGCGAGTAATGCGATCGCCATTACAAGCCGCATCACTAACCATTTGTTGCACTTCTGCGGGTGCTTTTGCCGTTTCTATAAACGCCCTTTTACTAAAATTATTAATTGCATCGGGGTTAAGATGACCTTGAAGTAATAAGGCATCAGCACTATTAGCTAATTCAATTAAAGCATAGGCTTGACTTTTGCTAATTTCCCGTTCTTTTAACCAATTTAAAAAGCCTGTACCCCGTCCTTCGCCGCCTTTTTTTTCTCGATCTCGGACAACTCTTAATATTCTGCCGCGCCAGATTTCTGTTTGCAAGTCGAAGCGATCGCAAACTTTCCAAGCGACATCAATTTGCTGTTCAAAATCTAATTCAGGAATTTCCGCTTCTGGATCAGGGAGTTCAAAATGCAGATCCTGAAATTCTGCTAAAACCTGGATCAGTTCATCGGGGATTTGGGGAATGTCGGCCATTGGACGCACGTTGGGTTGGGAGACTGCGGGATCATTATTGCACAATTCGGGAACCTCTGGAGTTCTTCTGCGGGTGTTGTGTCCAGTTTGGATGAGCTATCATCGTTGTTTCTTTGATAGTGACGCACCCTGGAGGTTTAAGAAACAGCAATAAACTGGTTAATGGCGTCTATAAGTTGATCAATTTCTGAGGAGAGGGTAAAGTAATGAACACAAGCTCTAACGCAATTAGGATCGAGGAGAGTTCTCAGGAAAATGCCTTGATTTTCTAAAGTATTGACTAAGGATTTATGGGATTTGCCATTAGTGAGTTGAAAGGAAACTAAACCCGCTTCTGGGGGAGAAGTTTTTAAACATTGAATTTGAGGAATTTCTGCTAATTTTTGCCATAAATATTGACTATTTTGACAAATTTGTTGATAACGTTCCGTTGCCGTTCCCCATTGATGATGGAGAGCGATCGCATGGCGTAAAGCCGCATATAATGGATAGGCGGAAGTTGCCACTTCATAGCGTTTTCCATCCGGTGTCCAAGAGATAGGTTTTCCCTGTTCATCACCGATAATACTGCGCCATCCAATAAAGGTTGGGGATAATTCTGATCGAGATTGGGTACTAACATATAACCCCCCTAAGCCATCTGGCCCACAAAACCATTTATGACCCGTAAAGGCATAAAAATCAACCCCGGTTTCTGTTAAGTTGATGGGTAAAACTCCTACGGATTGAGCCGCATCTACTAATACTTTTGTGTTATAATTATTGTGGCAAAGATTAACAATTTCTGTCAAGGGCAATACTTGACCCGTATTCCATAAAATATGACTAATCACTAATAGACGAGTATGGGGTTTTAAATATTCAGAAATCATCCCTACGGGATCGTTTTGGTTTAAGGTTTCTCTTAAGGGAAAAAATGAAACTTCCAGATAAAAACGACGTTGAATTTCTTGAATAATTGCTAAAATTCCTGGGTGTTCACAATCGGAAATTAACAGATGATCCCCGGGTTGCCAATCAATTCCCCAGAGGGCAATATTACAGCCTACAGTAACATTTTCGGTGAAGGTGAGGGTTTCCGGTGAGATTCCTAATTCCGTAGCCAGTAAATGACGAGTTAATTGGGTTTCTTGGTTTTGCCATTGGTTGACTTTCCCCGAAAAAGGGCCATGGGATTGCATATATTTATACCCTTCAAAAATAGCATCCATGGATATTTGTGCTAATGGCCCTTGTCCGCCATAATTAAAATAGGCTTTATTGGTTAAGGCGGGAAACTGTTGGCGATGGGTTTTTAGGGAAGAAATTGTCATAATATTGAAGGTTAGTTATTTTTCGTTAAGTAGAGACGTTCCATGGAACGTCTCTACTCTAATTAGTTTAATCTGAATAGGATATCTGATGTACAATTAATCATTGACACTAAATAATCATGTTAATCACCGATAAACAACTGTTACTTTATCAACGCTGTAAGAGGCGGGCATTTTTAGACCGTTATGGCGATATTTCTCAACAAGATCCTCCCAGTGATTTTTTACTGAAATTGATCCGCGATAGTTCGGCTTATCAGAAATATATTTTATCTCAATATCCCTATTCTAAACTGAGTTATTTTTTTGGAAATTGGGACTTAGGCGCGAAACAAACCATAGAGTTAATGCAGCAAGGAGTTGAGCGAATTTATCAAGGGATTTTGTTAAAAATAGAGGTAATTAATCAATCTGAAATTTTAGGGAATAGGGATAATTTATCAGAATCTAATCAAATAATTGAAATTAAATTACTTAGTAGTCCTGAATTATTAGTGAAACAACCTGGATTTTCTAAATTTGGTGATTGGGTTTATGTTTCTCAAGATATTAAATTAGGAAAACGTCCTAAACTTGATTATCAAATTATTTCTGCGTTTCATGCTTATTTATTAGCAGATATTCAAGGAATACAGCCGGAAACAAGTTGGTTGATTTTACGCGGTAAAGCGCCTTATTCAGTTGATTTAGAACAACGTCTTCCGAAAATGCACGATGTTTTAAATAATTATTTAAACATGGTTTTATCTCGTCAAGAACCGGAGGTTTTTATTGCTAGACAAAAATGTAATTTATGTCAATGGCATAGTTATTGTTTGGATGTGGCGCGATCGCAAAATCATATTTCTTTAATTCCAGGGGTGACTCCAACTCGTTATTTGCGGTTACAAGAAATTAATTTAACCACTGTTCAAACCTTAGCTAAAGCCACCCCAGAACAATTAGAAGTTTATCCCGAATTTGCTGAAGGAATTGCCTTACAAATTATTAAGCAAGCTGAGTCAAATTCAGATAATAAAGCCATTAAACGTTGGGAAGAATTTATCAGTTTTGAAGAACATTTTAATTCTAGCGAATGGATTAAAATTTTTCAAGACAATTATCAAAATAAATTAAAAAAATTTCCCGTTGAAATTTATTTTGATATTGAAGCCCAACCAGAATTAAACTTGGATTATCTTCATGGAATGTTGGTCATCGATCACCGTTCAAATCAACAAAAATTTTATCCATTTTTAGCAGAAAATCAGACCCAAGAAGAATTAATTTGGAAACAGTTTTTAGAATTGGTTTGGATGTATCCTATCGCCCCTATTTTTCATTTTTGTGACTATGAACCTAAGACCATTAAAAGATTAGCTATGGTCTATCATACCCCTGATTATTTGTGGAAACCTGTATTAAACCGATTTATTGATCTTCATGCTAAAATGATAGAAACTGTCACCCTTCCGGTGGAAAGTTATGCCCTGAAACCCGTGGCGAAATGGCTGGGGTTTGAATGGCGTGATCCGACAGCTAATGGTGCTCAATCTGTTTGTTGGTACGAACAATGGTTAAAAACAGGCGATCGCAGTTTATTAGATGCCATTGTTAAATATAATGAGGATGACTGTCGGGCTACATTTCATATTAAAGAATGGTTAACGGAATTTCTTAATGATTAGATTTAGTTTTTTAGTTTGGTTTAGATATTGATTGTATAACCCTTAGATTATCTCGCAAAAATTAAAGTATAGGTCAATTAAATGCGAATTTTTTTATCAATTTTTGAGGTAATTTTAATCTTGACTTTATTTTTTATCTTCAGCACTTCTAGTGTGGCAATTTCAACGATTATTGACTTTATGGGACAAGCTAATTTACCCACAGGATTACTCTATAATAATACAGAAGTCGGCGGTTTATCAGGAATTACCTATAACCCTGAACAACAGGTTTACTACGCCATATCCGATGACTCCAGCAATAAAAATAAAGCTCGATTTTACACCCTGAATATTGATTTAAGTTCCGGTTCCCTCCCAGAAACAGGGGTAAGTGTAATTGGTGTGACTCAGTTATTAACAGAAACCGGAGAAACCTTTACTAAAGATAGTCTTGATCCTGAAGGAATTGCTTTTTCTGGAAATAGTGTCTTTATTGCTTCGGAAGGGAATTTTTATGGGAATATTCTAGATTTTATTAAGGAGTTTTCTTTGCAGGGTAAACTATTACGTTCTTTACCTATTCCTGAGAAATTTAGAGATAAAAATTGGAGTAAAAATCAAGGGGTTCGTTCTAATTTATCCTTAGAAAGTTTAACCATAACGCCCGATAAAAACTATTTGTTTACAGCTAGTGAAAATGCCTTAATTCAGGATGGAGAAATAGCGAATTTAGATCGGGGAACTCCTAGTCGAATTTTGCGATATAATCTACAAACCAATCAACCTGATCGAGAGTTTTTATATTTTACCGATCCCTTGGCTAATTCTTCTTTTATTGCAGAACAGTATGATAGACAGGGTTTAGTTGATTTATTGGCAATTGATCAGGAGCATTTAATTAGTTTAGAACGGTCTTTTTCCTTGGGTTTAGGATATACAATTAAATTATTTTTAGTTAATTTAGAAAAAGCCGATAATATTCAAGAATTGGAGAGTATAAAACTAGCAAATTCAGAAATTTTACCCGTAGAAAAAACGTTATTACTCAATTTAAACAGTTTAAATATTTTGATCGATAATATTGAAGGATTAACTTGGGGTTCTCCCTTACCCGAAGGTGGGCGATCGCTAATTCTAATTAGTGATAATAACTTTATGAGTTTACAAACCACCCAGATTATCGCATTAAGAATTAATCCCAACGTAGTAAGCCCTGAAGGGCTTTGAGGCGTAAACACCTCACTACAAGATTTGAGGCGTAAACACCTCACTACAAAAGCATAACCAAAGTTTAACCTGAGAAACCTTGACAACCGATTGGGGTAATAAGCTATGATTGAGATACAAATACCTGTACTCAGTCTCTCGCTCTCAAATGGAATCATCCAGCCTGTCTTTGTCGGGTCTGAGAGGGGAGCAAAAATCAAACCTCATTGGGGGTGAAATTCTTCTTTACCTAGCGAGACGATACCTTTTTAGTGTAATTATCGCGACTTTTGTATCGGGTTTGGTGACTTTCCAAGGGCCAGTGGTCGAACTGGCAACACCCATTTAACCTGTATATAAAGTTGATTAAGAGAACAAAATTTAATTAATTTATTAACCCATTTTTATGAGTGTCTAACTCGATAAAACCTGACTATTACTGTGTTACCCACACAGGGCAGAGTTTTATCATCAGAATTAATTTTTAACCCTAGAACTATATCAATTGAAGTCGGTAAACCTCAATATTGAGATGTTTCCAGCGACACTTAGGTTTAGTTTAAAACTTTCCGTTATTAATATTAATGGAAAAGAATCAAAGGTTGTATTCCTACAACAACCTCAAGTTTTTGCTACAAATTTTTCAGTTCAAGATTAAGTCAAAATCCTCCGAATATTCGGAACAGTTGATTATGAATACCTTAATGATTAAATCCTACGAAGGTCAAAAAGATTGGTCGGCGATCGCTAATTTATTTAAAGCCTGTCAAACCGTTGATCATCTTAGCGAAGATGAAAGTTTAGCCGACTTAAAATTAGGTCTATCTTCTCCTAATGTTAATCCCCAACAAGATATCCGTCTGTGGACAGACACAGAGGATCAACTTTTAGGGTTAATTGGCATTGAACCCCTAGCCTCTAAACTGGTAATTGATGGATATTTTGGTCTATATATTCATCCGAGTATCCGATCTAGCAATTTAGGAAAAGAAATGTTGCGCTGGTGTGAAACTCGCCTGCGAGAAATCGGACAACAAAAACAACAAATGGTACAACTACGAACCTATACTTTAGAAAATCAAAGCCAACAAAATCAACTCCTGAAAAAACAAGGATTTAAAGTTGATCGTCAGTTTATTACCATGGCGAAATCCTTAGAATCTCCCTTATCTATTCCCCAACTTCCTTCGGATTTTAGGTTATCTCATATTCAAGGAAAACAAGATATTTCGGCTTGGGTAGATTTATTTAATGAGTCCTTTATTGACCATTGGGATCATCATGAATTAACCCTGGAACAAGCCCAATATTGGCACAATCAACCCAACTATCAACCGGAATTAGATTTAGTTACCATTGCCCCCAATGGCAACTTTGCAGCCTTCTGTAAATGTCAGTTAAATTCTGATCAAATCGGTTGGATCGAATGGTTAGGAACCCGACGAGGATTTCGGAAATTAGGCCTAGGAAAAGCTATGCTTTTTTCCGGTTTATCCCAACTCCAAAAAGCCGGAGCAACTACCGCAAAACTGAGCGTAGATGCCGATAGTTTGACCGGAGCAACTAAACTCTATGAATCCGTTGGTTTTCAACCCGTAGCCAATTGGTTATCCTGGGTTAAACCATTATCCCGTCAAAATCTCAGCCAACTTTTCCCCCAACAAGCCACGGCTTAAATCAGCTATAAAATAAGTAGTAGAGACGTTGCATGGAACGTCTCTACCGGAGAATGTGTAGGAAACATTTTTAAAATAAAATCGAATTTTTCCGCACTTCTTCCGGTTCTGGTTTTATGCGTAAATCTTCAATCAGTTGGTGGAGATGATCGGAATTAGCCTGATACATTTCTCCGCAAAATTCACATTTTGCTTCCGCACCGTTATCTTTTTCAATCATATCTTGAAGTTCTTCCGTCCCGAACATTTTTAAAGCCCCTAATACCCGTTCAAAAGAACAACTACAATCAAAGCGAACTAATTGAGATTCGGGTAAAATTACTAATCCTATATCTCCTAATAATTCTTGCAAAATATCCGGTAGGGTTTTATGCGCTCTCAATAAAGGAGTAAACCCAGATAAACTAGCAACCCGGGATTCTAATTTAGTAATTAATTCTTCATCCGTTGCGGCTTTTGGTAATACTTGTAATAATAAACCCCCCGCCGCTTGCACTCCTTGTTTATCAACAAATACCCCTAAGATTAAAGCCGAAGGTGTCTGTTCAGAATTAGCTAAATAGTTGGTAATATCATCACCAATTTCACCAGAAACTAATTCAACTGTGCTGGTATAGGGATAGCCATAACCAACATCTCGCACCACTCGCACATAACCATTCTGGCCCACAGCCCCACCTACATCTAATTTGCCCTGGGAATTGGGGGGTAATTCCACATCGGGGTTGCCCACATAGCCCCGGACAGTCCCATTTAACCCCGCATCCACCAAGACCCCATCCAATGGCCCATCGCCCTTGATGCGGATATTGACTCTGGATGTGGCCCGCTTCATACTCGATGCTAAGAGCAACCCGGCGGCCATGGTGCGTCCTAGGGCTGCGGTTGCCACATAGGAGAGTTTGTGTCGTTGTCTGGCTTCTTCCGTCAAACGGGTGGTAATCACTCCTACAGCCCGAATTCCGCCCTCTGCCGCCGTTGCCCGAATTAGTTGATCTGCCATGTTTACAGTTTTTAACAATTTGTACCTGCTCCCATTTTAATTTTTTCTGGGATCAGGTGTTAGGGGTCAGTCAAAATTGATTTTGATTTGATATAATAAATGATAATAATTGCGTCAGTTGTGACCAGCAAAACCGTTAAATCTATAATTACAGATAATTTAGACCCAAATTATTATGAGTCAAAAAATTAGTAATTCCTTTCCCAGTTGTGATCCGTTAATTCTCAATGATGAAGTTTGGTTAGGAGTTCAGTCTGTTGCAGAAAGTTTAGAAGTTTCTGTTCCTGAACTTTTAGAAAAAATTAGTTCCCAGCAATTGATTGTGATTGAAGTGGAAAAATTGGAAGACTTGTTAGATACAATTGATGGATTAGAGGGACTATTATCAGCAGAAACAGAAGGAACCGTTTCTTGGGAAGATATTAAAGCCGGACTGGATTAAGTGTCGATGTACAGAATACAGTTTTCTAAAAAAGCCCAGCGTCAATTCAAGGCTTTGCCTCAACTTGTTCAAGAACAGCTTCAACCCAAAATTGACGCTTTATCAATTAATCCTAGACCTTTTGGGATAAAAGCCTTACAAGGGAGAAAAGGATTGTTACGTTTACGAGTAGGCGATTATAGAATCATTTATCAAATTGAAGATGACCTTCTCATTGTTCTAATTGTTGAAGTAGGTCATAGACGGGAAGTGTATAGAAACTAAAATTTTTGATCTAATTACCCAGATTTTTCATAACCAATGTTACAATAAAAAAATATACCGTTATTAAAGTAAAATTATTATGCTCGGTACGTTCCAACACAGTAGTCTCCGTATTGAAGTCAACGCCAAAGAAGCTGATATTCGAGATAGTTTATTACGTCCGAGTCAGTTGCAAAAATGGTTATGGCCCCAACAGTTTAACCCCGGACTTCCTGAACAATTCCAACCAGGATTAACCTTTACCACTTCCCTTGGCCCGGTGACAATTCAACATTATGTTGATGTCAGCCAACCTAATTGTTTAAGACTATTATTAAGTCAGGGAATTGATGGATTTCATGAGTGGTATTGGGGAGAAGGTTGGGTACAATCTCGTTTAGAAGGGATTTCTATATTACCTTTGAATTTAGGTCAAACTCTCAATTTAATTAGGTTACGCGAGTTTTTAGTTAATAAGAATAAGCCCCAAACTTAGTTGGAGTCCTTCAGTAATTAATCCAAAAGTAATCATAACTAAAAATTTTTGGGTAATCCCCCAATATAACCGCGTAAAAATGCTTCTGATAATCTCACAGGTTCCTGTCCCTCCAGAGGTTTTGGAGGTAAAATCCTTCTTGCTTTAGTATAACCTAATTGATTACGGTAAATTACAAAAAGTCTTTGTTGATCATCCTCCAAATCTAATCCATCTAAAATACCAGGATTATGAGTGGTAAAAATAACCTGTCGATCATATTTTTGTGCTAACTGTACTAATTCTTGAACTAATCTACGTCCCAATCTGGGGTTTAGGGAAACATCAATATTATCTACCGCAAAAAATTTAGGGGTATTATCACTAATAAACAGACAAAAATAGAATAGTAAAAATAAAAATCCTTCATTAGAACTATTTTGATCAAAGTATTTTTGTTTTCGTGAAATAAGGTATCGATCAGCAATTTTAAGGGTTTTTTGATTCAGAGAGAATTCATCAGGAATACTGAAATCTTTAAACCAATCTATAAGCTGCATTTTTTCTTTTATCTCTTGAATTTTTTCTTGATTTTTTTCTGCATTTAAAACCGTTAATAGTTTAAATAATCCTTCTCCATGAATTCCCAAAGGTTGAATTTGACCTTCTTCTTTAAAAATTCGTAAACTTGAGTTCTCTGGAGAAAAAATCAAAAATTTTTTTAAAGTTAAATTATCAGAATTTTCCATAATATGCCGTTTTATGGTTTGTTGAACATGATCTGCTTCTGATAGACCTGAAAAAATACCCTGGTTTTCAAAACCTCGATAAAATAACGTATCATATATCTTGATTTCAGAGATTTCCTCTGAAATTCCCGAAATCTTACTAACCCAACCAGAGTAGGGTTTACCATCATGTTGTAAATTATAGGTAATAATCTTATCATTTTTAAACTGGAAAGATGTTTCAATTTCTTGGTTAAGATCATCAGAATCTTGGTTAAGATCATCAGAATTAAAAGCGGATCGCATGAATTGAGGTTCCGTTATTCTAATTCCTCTGGATGCTAAAAACTCATGATCGAGTTTATCACTAGCTGCGGCTGAACTTAACGCGATCGCTTCCAAAATATTCGTTTTTCCACAACCATTTTCACCAATCAAAACCGTTACCCTTCCCAGTTTAAGTTTCAATTGATCAATGGATTTAAAGTTTTTAATGGTAATCTCTTGAATCATGGTTATCTTCCTATTTCGGATTTAAAAGGTTTGTGAAAAATTGATTTTTACCATTTTTTAGAGAAAGTCAAGTCTTCAATCATTATATCATAAGTCTTTGGGATTGTCAATCACTTTGAGACAAAATTAAGTTTAAAATATTCATTTCCTTAGAGTGAAAAAGTTGATTTTCATTAAACAAATTTTTACCAAGTTTATCCATCGAGTTAGTATTAAAAACCACATAGGGAAGATTTTTATAATTCCCATCAGCAGGTAGAATATTATCCGCAGAAGCGAGAGCATAAACTAAGCGTCTTAAAATATCCTGAAAGGATGGAGGTAACTGCAAATTACTTAAAAAATATTCCTCTAATTCGGGAAAAGTTAAAAAAGTTTGAATGGGAAAAGCATAATAGCGATCGCAACTTTTAGAAGTTTGTATTACTTGTTGTGATCGCTCTTTAACCTCCCCTAAACTGTAGACTAATTCCAAAGCAGAAGCAACCAGTGTCTTAATTTGTTTGGGGTAATTTTCCTTTGCTAAACCCCAGAGTTGTTGAAGAAAATCGCTATTTTCTAAAGCAAAAATCCGAGATAAATCAATATAATTAATTTCCCTAACCGTTTTTTCCGATAACGGAATAATCAATAAACTTCCTCGCACATAGGTTTTTTCTAATGGGGGAAGATCCAAAAATTGATCTAAACTTTTTTCCAATTTAGATAAAATTTCCCATCCCAAAGATAAATAAGATACTTCTTGTTGATTTTTAGAGGTGACAGGAGGACGATAAATTTCTATTTTTTGAGCGGACAATAAATTTAATAACCGTTGGGAAATCTCCTTTAAGCGTTGATCTTGACGACGCTTTTTAGACTCTTTTTGGACTTCCTGATATAGAGTTACCATTGACCCTAAAAAACTATCTCCTCCTTGTTTAATTGACTTTCCCCCAATTGGAATCATCACATAACTTTGAAATCCAATTTGACCCGATCCTACAATTCGAGTCATAATTGATGCTTTTAAAATAATCAGAATATTCAACGCACTTAAACAGGATTCTTGTAAAGAAATTTTGGCTAATTCCTGAGATTGTGCTGGAGATAAAGGGTGATTATCTTGATCAACTTTAGGGGTAAAATAGATTGCTTTATCCGATAGATAAAACTTAATAAATTTTTCCCCTTGATCTAAACTTCCCCCGCGACCTCTATAGATAACTTGAATAATTTCCATTAAATTTTGTTCGATTTGAAACCCTGGAATTTCTACTAAAATATACCTGGTATTTGGGAAGGATAAACCGCGAGATGCGGAAGCAGTCATAAAAATGACATTAACGCTATCCTTATATTTTTGAATATTGGTGATTTCATACTCAGAAAGACTCGCATGAATTTCTAAATAATCTTCTTTTACCTCAAACTTAGGGAGTTGCTTCGCAATTAGATCAATCAGTTTTTTGAGTTTATCTTTATTTTGAATATAAACAATAATTTGACCTTGATTTTGATTTAACCGTTGCAAAATATCGCTTTTAATGATATCGATCATTTGATTAATTAAGGTTGAATTATCTTCGTTATTTTCTTGGTCATTGAGTGAGTGAATCAAGACTTGATAATCTATTGTTAATTGAGAAGCGGGATAGGAATTTGCATTAATTAAAGTTGCTGGGTATTGATTTAAAAATTTAAACTGATCCACCCATAAACACTGTTGTTGGGTTTCGGAAACCTGTCGAACAAAAATTTTATCTGCTTGGACGTTTTGATCGGATAAATGACTTTCAACAACATCTTTTAGGGTTAAAGAAGCATCCGCAGTAATCACTTTAATATTAAACCCATAATCAGGATTTAATAAGTCGTATTCTTCGATAAAAGTTTTAATTCCATGTAAAAAAGCAACCCCTTCTGATGATCCGGTAATTTCATCAATCATAATAAAAATATTTCTCAACCGTTGCGATAATGCTTTGATTTTTTCAGGAATGACACGACGGGTAGAAGAATTATAAACACTGCTAAAAATTCGTTTTAAATGTTTTAAGGTATTTCCTGATCTTGTTTCTTTTAACGCTTGAATTGATGCGGTCGCAATAATATTATTAGGAAATTGATCGGGATGAATAAAACAAGTATGAATTGCTTCCGATAAACTCGCTAAAACTCCCGCTTGATTTCGCGGTTTTACTTCTAAAACTTCTTCGGAATTTCGCCCAAATCGTTGAGAGGATTTATACTGATAATCTCGCTCTAAACTAGCATTTAAAAACTTAACTTTTCCGATTTGTACATCTTCGGAAAATAGATGATAATAAGATTCAACCGCACAACCGCCTTTTTGATCATTTAAAATTATCGCATTGGTATTTAAACAAATAATGTGATCTTTTAATTTATGGGTAACAGGGTCGCAAAATTTTTCGATAATATCCCGATTTACTTGAATCCGAGGACTGACATAAAATAATAGTGTTCCTGCTTCTAAATGCTGTAAAATATAGTTAGCAATAGCTGTGGTTTTACCAATTCCTGGGTTTCCAGTTAGGAATAAATAGGGGATTTTGGGGTCGGAGAGCGATCGCTGAATTAACTCAGCATGAGCATCTCTTAGAGATAAGTTTGGTTGGGTTAAATTAAGCGATCGCTGTAAGGTTTCAGGAATATTATCAGCAGTATTAAAAAAGTCTGATTCCCCAACTTTTAAGACTTCTTGATGAGCAATAGAGGTAATTTGATTAGGTTGTGATTCAATAATTTTTCTAACAAAATCACCAGAATTTTTAAAACTTTTTGACCCATTACTTTTGATCACATTCAAAACCTTTTCGCGGTTTTCTTTAATATTGACTTCTACTTTACCCCGGTAGATATCATAACAAGTTTTTAAAATCTTTAATGATGATTCTAAATTCAGAGAAATTCCATTAATCAGGCGATCGCTATATCCAAAACAGTTAAATTTTACGATATCACTGGATTTTAAATGGCGACTTTGTAACAAAAAATCATAAAAACTCCAAGCATAACTACAAGATTGAATAACTTTTACCCCTTCTTTATCTTTGGTCGAAAAAGCAGAAAAATATTGGTATAACTTTTGAGAAAAAACCTGATAGTTATTTTTCTCTCCCAGATCGATTTCTAACCCACAAAATTGAGATTTTGAGCGAATATAATTCAACTCTTTTTTTAATAAATTTTTCAGAGTATCAATATTTTTAATATCCTGAATCGCATAGATCGCAGAAGTAGTAAAAGTTGATAAATCTACCACTAAAATTCGATATTGATCACGATAGCGAGTCAATAATAACGTATCTGCTCTTAAAAACTCTCCTGTGCGTTTATAGTGAATAATATCAACATTATTAAACCCTTGAGTTTCTAAAACCTCTCGATAAGCGTCGCTTTCAGTTTTTTCGATCAGATTAAAACAGTTATCATTATAAAAATCGCATTGAAAATAGACAATCTCAATTTCTCGATCATATTTCCATGCCGTTGCTTCCCTATATTCTCGAATAAAAGTCACCCCAGAAGTCCAACCTTTTTGCAAAAATAACTTCACCCAATTCAAAATCGTTTTGCGATCTGACCCATCAAAATAATGATTTTCATTCGCTAATTTTTCACTAATTTTATAGAGATAAATCTGACTTAGGGGAGTCACATAAATATCCTGATAGGATTGTTTAAATTGTCTTTGTTTAAAATAGGTTAAAATTCCTAAATTAAACCCAATTTCAAAAACTCGACCTAATTGTATTCCCAATGAAGATTTCATTGATTATTCCTCAATTATTAATAGTTTATGAATCATAGATCGCACTTCTAACAACGGTTAAAAATGCTAAAGTATTAAAATTAATATTTTTGGGGGAGTAAGTAAAGTTTGAAAGTGTTCCTAATCCTTGATCTCCGATGAGTTTACTATAAGGATTTAACTTTAAGACGATATTAGTATTTTTATTATAGCTTTTTTCATAACGGGAAAAATGAAACAAGAGAATATAGTTTGAAATCGTTTTTTGGAGAGGAGAAGAATCATCTAATAATCCTGAAATCACATCTCTTGTATGTTCATCATCATACATATTTAACAGGGTGCTATAGCAAACTACACTATTAAAAAAGGTTCGGTTTTGATCAACTGTAACTCCAGTGAACAAATTTAAAAATACTTTAGTCCTTTGACTGGGATCATTAGAGAGTTTTTTCAATTCTTCTACATCGGGAATATAGAAAGATTCTTGATTTTTAGTTTTTAAATTCAAAGCAGGATAGGTATCCATAAAAATCGGATACAGTTTGAGATCTGGTTTTCCATCTTTGAGGTATTTAATCACCGTTTCCGACATAAAAAATAGGGAATCTGGGTCAGATTCTGAGCGAATTAATCCTAAACGTCTACTGTATGGTGCTTTCGCAACATATAAAAAGTGTCGATATCCTTTTTCTTCATATAATTTAGTGATTTCATCTCGAATTATGGTTGGTTGTTGATACAATTGTTCATGTTTTTCGTTACTAGAAAAGGTTTTAAAGTTATTGATTTGAATGATATCGGATTTATCGGGATCTCTTTCAATTAAAACAATCTCACCGTAAATATTAGAAATCCGTTGGTTTTTATCCGGTTCATTCCAAACCGCATCACTCACCCAACTGGAAACAACAACAATTGCTAATTTATCTAATTGTGGTTTAAAATCACTATTAAATTTAAACCGTTTGGGAAGCAGGGAATAGAGGGAAGATAAAGCATTTCTAACTCGATAGTTAAAACCTTTATCCTCCCTATTCTTAGTATTTAATCCCTGATCATTTGCTAAACAATCTCGTCTTAAAATATGTGCTAAAGATCGAGTTAAAGTCCTTAAATATTTCTCATCTTCGCTATCATCAATGGTACTTTGTACATGAAATCGTAAGATAGGAATAAACAAATTTTGGTCTTTGAGGGGATTTTGACAAACGCTAATACACAAATAGGTTAATAAACTAAAGACTTGGCGATAAATTCTTGCTTCAGGAGATTGATTATCTTTAAATATAGTTGTTCTCAGCTTGGTAATATTATAATAAATTGCTATTAGTTTTTTCTCTTTAAAATGCTTCTCATATAGAGGATGAGCTTTGATTTTTTTACCTGTTTTTTTTATTTCTTCATCATTTAAGTTTTTGATGGGATAAAACACCACAGGTAGTGCTTTAATCCCATCAATATTATACCTGAGAGCAAATTTCTGTTCTTCCTCCACGGTAAAATAACGAACATCATCAAAGGTAAAAGTTACTTCTAAAGATGCTAAAGAGTCTTGACTTAGTTGATTTTCTCCGACTTTTAAATAAGCTAATGCTTCTCTTGCTGATGAGCGTGAACGACTGGTATCATCATCATCTAGGTTGATTTTAAAAAAGTTTTGACTATTAATAATATCAATCGGTTTTTGGTAAAGAATATCCTTGTGTAAACGCAATTTAACTGTTTTCTGTTCATAATTTAAAACTGTTTTTTGGATTAAAAAATCTTGCAAAAATGATTTTAAACGATTGACTTTGCGATTGACTTCCCAAGCAGAATCAGCAATTTTATTTTTGATGGTTGATAAAAGTTGAGTAATTGCTTCTGGGTTGGTTTGATTGGACTGAAAAACTCTTAAAACTTCCTGTTCAAATTGAACAATAGGGTTATATTCTTCGTCGGGTGTGTTTCCTGTTTCATCAATCGCAAAAATCAGATAATACAAACAAACGTTTTTTAAAACTCTAGTTTTAAAACTTTTTGCTTTGTTAGAATTTTGTAAATATTCTCGATGTCGGGGACTGGTAGGGTCGATTTCTGCGATATGATAATCTAAGGAAGATTTTTCATTATAAGCACTAACGGAACCATTCAACTTTAAACGGATTCCTAAATTAAATTCTTTGAAATTATTACTATTGCGGTTATAACTTTCCCCAATTACTCCTTGATAATCAGGAATAATGGGTAAACTATCAAACGCATCGGATTGAGAAAATACGGTTCTGAGGTTAACGGTTTCTCCTAAATAAGTAATGTCATAATGGGCGTTATCTAAATTGGTATCATTGACATATTCAATCACTATTTTAAAGCGATTAATTAAGGTTTGTAACAGCGTTAAGTCAGGAGAATTTGCATTAGAATGAGTTTTTTTCCATCCTTTTTTGAGATACTCTAAATAGTCGATTTTAAGATCGCGTAAAAGACGAGGTAACGCCTCTTGATCGATAATGCTTCTGAGGTTATTTAAACTAGAGTCGGGTCGATCTGATAGTTCATTAAATAACCCATTGAGATCCTGTCTTTCTGATGAATTTTCATCGGTAATAGTATTAATATGATGTCGAATATATGCGCATAAATTGTCTTGAAAATCTGCTAATCCTGTAAATCTAATATTAAAATGATGTGCTTTAATATTTGCATGACTTCCACTGCTACGATTGGGGGTAAAACTATTTTCAAGGGTTAGGCGTTTGGAGGTAAATGGGGGTTGTTTGCTAAAATCATAGTTGAAGGGAAGGGAATCTTTTTCCTGATTAAATTCTCCCAAATCGCTACAAATCTTAACTAGGATATTTTCAGGAGATTCGGGTTGACAAGCTAGATTTAATTTTTCTTTTAATAACTGTTGAATTTGTCTAATTTTATCACAGAATTTAGCAGTATCTTCAAAATTAACGGTGGCGGCGCGAATTCCAGTGGTTTGGGTTAAGGGATTGAGGGTTTTATTTTCAGTTGCTATTTTATAGGCGAAATCATAAGCACGAATTAGGAGACGATTTTGATCGGGAGAAAGTTGAAAAATAGGGGTAGTTGTTGTTTTAAGTTCTTTTAGAATAGTATCCAATAAGGGAATATAATCTAATTTGGGAAGGGAATCGAAGGTTTCTTGCAGAATATGTTGATCAGTCATTGTCAAAATATGTCATAATTGTATGAGTCATATCCATACTACAATCTTTTATGGTAACTGTAAAGTCTGAATTAACAACAAAACCCCTAAACCTAGCTGAATATCTCAATTACAACGATGGTACAGATACCCGCTATGAACTGGTTAACGGAGAACTAATTAATATGAGTTTAGGAACAGGAAAACACGGTGCAATTATCAAATTTTTAGAGCGCACTTTTGATGCAGAAATCGAGCGTATGGGTTCAAATTGGACTGCTATTCAGAGTGTTCTGGGTATTCAATCTCCCCGTGGGGGAAGATGGGATACAGTTAGAATTCCTGATGTTGTGATTTTACCACTAGAACAATGGCGAGAATTACAAAATAAAGAAGCGGTGATTACAATGAATCAACCCGTACCTTTATTAATTGTTGAAGTGGTGAGTGAGTCTACTAAACGAACGGATTACCGCGCCAAAAAAGCGGAATATAGTGTTTTGGAAATTTCTGAATATTGGATAGTTGATCCTTTGGAAAATCAAGTCACAATTCTGACATTAGTTGAT
Source organism: Planktothrix agardhii (assembly GCF_904830935.1). Lineage (NCBI taxonomy): Bacteria > Bacillati > Cyanobacteriota > Cyanophyceae > Oscillatoriales > Microcoleaceae > Planktothrix > Planktothrix agardhii. The sequence continues at coordinate 3,751,025 of NZ_LR882952.1, read as the reverse complement.
GGATGGTATGATAGCTTGGAGTTTACTGGAGGTGATCAAATTCAATCAAAAACTTTTCCTAATCTGGAACTAACAGCCGAACAAATATTAAAAGATCAGATATAATATCTGATATCTATTTCTGTCTAATTTTCCTATACTGGTTATTATTAACTGTTATGATTACTACTGCAAACTCGACATCAACTCCCCTACTCGGTTTATCTTTAGAACAACTCACCGACTGGGTAAAACAGCAGGGACAACCTGCTTATCGAGGGAAGCAATTATATGATTGGATTTATCACAAAGGCGCAAAATCCCTAGGGGAAATTACGGTATTTTCTAAACAATGGCGGGAGACAGTTGGGGATGTTAATATTGGTCGCTCCACTATTCATTATCAAGCGATCGCTCCTGATAAAACCATTAAATATTTATTAAAATTAGCCGATGGTCAAATTATTGAAGCGGTGGGAATCCCTAGCGAAAAACGCTTAACGGTTTGTGTTTCTTCCCAGGTGGGTTGTCCGATGGGGTGTGATTTTTGTGCGACGGGAAAAGGCGGCTTTACTCGCAATTTAGAACCCCATGAAATCATTGATCAAGTGTTAACAGTCCAAGAGGATTTCCAACGACGAGTTAGTAATATTGTGTTTATGGGAATGGGAGAACCTTTATTAAACACAGAAAACGTGATTGCTGCGATTAAATCCTTGAATCAAGATGTGGGAATTGGACAACGAATGATCACTGTTTCTACGGTTGGTTTACGAGGAAAAATTCGCGAATTTGCAGAATATGATTTGCAAGTAACTTTAGCCGTGAGTTTACACGCTTCCTATCAAAATATTAGAGAAGAATTAATTCCCAGCGCCAAGGCTTATCCCCTATCCCAATTATTTGCAGAATGTCGAGATTATGTTAAATTAACTGGAAGAAGAATTAGTTTTGAATATATCCTTTTAGCGGGATTAAATGATTTACCCGAACACGCCATAGAATTAGCCAGTCAGTTAAGAGGATTTCAAAGTCATGTTAATTTGATTCCCTATAACCCGATTCAAGAAGTCGATTATAAACGACCAAATACCCAAGGAATTAATGAGTTTATGGATATCTTAAAAGAGCGTAAAATTGCCGTGAGTGTGAGATATTCCAGGGGGTTAGAAGCGGATGCAGCTTGTGGACAATTACGCGCTTCTCAGGCTTAGATTTTCAAGAGTATATTTTGATTATAGTGGTATATTTTCCCCTATACCGCTATAATAAAAACCCAAAATACAAGATCTAATAGACAATGACTTCTGTACAATCCCCGCCCAGCCATCAACCGCCTGAAACCATTGCTTTAAGCGCAAAGGAATGGTTACAAAAAAACTTATTTAATACTTGGTATAATACCCTAATTACGATTGGAATTAGTTCCCTGTTATTGTCAATGCTAACGGGGTTTATATCTTGGGCTTTTACTACTGCTAAATGGGCTGTAATTCCTGCTAACTTCCCCCTATTTTTTGTGGGGCGTTTTCCCGTTGATCAATATTGGCGATTGTGGGTTATGCTGGGAATGATTGCGATTTTTTCTGGGATAACCTGGGGATTTTTAGCTAGAAATACCAGAATTTTATTTAGTAAAAATATCTTAATTGGGATTAGTTTAATCGGAATTTTAGCGGTTATTACTCCCACTCCAATAGTTTTTCGTCTGCTATTAATTGTGATGATATTATTATTGGTAGCGGTTGCTTGGGGGGGTAAAACCATTGGAAATACTCAACCAAAACTGGGAAAGTGGTTGCCTTTTTCTTGGTTTTTATTACTATTAATTTGTGTTTGGTTTATTGGCGGTGGACTGGGATTAAAAGTAGTTGAAACTAACCTATGGGGGGGACTAATGTTGACATTATTGATGTCAATTATTAGTATTTTATTATGTTTTCCCATTGGAATATTATTAGCATTAGGGCGACAAAGCAATTTACCCATAATCAGAATTTTATCAACGGTTTATATTGAAGTAATTCGAGGATTACCCTTAATTACTATTCTATTTATGGGTCAAATTTTACTGCCTTTATTCCTTCCTGAAGGAGCGCGACCCGATCGCATTTTACGCGCTATTATTGGATTAACTATGTTTAGTTCAGCCTATTTAGCGGAGAACATCCGAGGGGGTTTACAAGGTATTCCCAGAGGTCAAACCGAAGCCGCTAAAGCATTGGGATTAAATACACCTTTAACGGTGAGTTTAATTGTTTTACCCCAAGCCTTAAAAGTGGCAATTCCTTCAATTGTAGGTCAGTTTATTAGCCTATTTCAAGATACAACTTTACTGTCAATTGTGGGATTAATGGAATTATTAGGAATAAGTCGCTCTATTTTAGCCAACCCTAAGTTTTTAGGACGACATTTAGAGGTTTATATTTTCGTTGGGATTTTGTATTGGGTATTTTGTTATGGGATGTCGATAGCTAGTCAAAAATTAGAACAACAATTGAATACGGAGCATAAATAAATAAACCCTTTTTGTTTGGGGTGAATAGCGAATATAATAGCGAATAGAATAGAATAGTTTTGGGCAAATAGAATTCGCATCTATACAAACAAAGTCCGCCAAGTAGCAAAAATCCTCACGGATTTAATGTAACTAATATTCCATCCCTGAATGTTTCCTACAAATACTTGTTCGGGTGGCTAATCACTTCTTTCTATCCCCAATTCGTAATATTTCTTAACGAGGTAAACAGATAAGTACCTAAACAGAATTAATTACACATCTTCTACCCTGTTCCCTCCTCCCCCAAACCCCCCGTGCACGGGGGGTTTGGGGGGAATGTTCCGGTGTTCCCTGCTATAACACATTGATTAGTTTTTCCCTTGGGCTAATATTTGTTGAATTGTACTTGTGAGTTGACTGAGTTTAACAGGTTTAGTCAAATAGTCATTTGCACCTGCTTCTAAGCATTTTTGTTTATCGCTAGTCATTGCTAGGGCTGTGAGGGCAATAATAGGTATATTAGCTAGTTTGCGATCGCTATCCTCACGAATCCGTTGAATTGCTTCTAAACCATCCATAACAGGCATCTGAATATCCATTAAAATTAAATCTGGATCGTGTAATTTTGCCTGATCAATTGCCTCTTGACCATTTCCCGCTAAGATGATTTGGTATCCTTTTGCCTTCAGATAACGAGAGATAGTAATAATATTAGCTTCATGATCTTCTGCTAATAGAATTACCGACAGTTCTTGTAATGCTTGATTTGTAGAACTTGGATCTAAATTTAACCCATTTTCACTAGGAGATTGAGGAGATTTTAATAGTAAATCTTGACAAGGGAGACGGAAGGCAAAACAACTACCGAGATCAATTGTACTCTCAACTTTTACCTCCCCACCGTGCATTTCCACAATTCGTTTAACCAGGGTAAGTCCTAAACCTGTCCCCGCATATTGACGATTTAAAGCACTATCAATTTGGATAAAGGGTTGAAACAGTTTAGCGAGATTTTCAGGAGTAATACCAATACCCGTATCGGTGACGGCAAAGCCTATAGATGAGGAATTTTCAATAGTAACATCAAATGTGATTTTTCCCCCGGCGGGGGTGAATTTAATAGCATTATCGAGTAGATTAATTAAAACTTGTCGGAGGCGCCGTTCATCTACGATAATTTCTGGTAGCTTTGGGGGAATTTTCGTCTGAATTGTAATCCTTTTTTGTAGAGATTGCTGTTTGATAAAAAGCAAACTTGATTCGCATAAATGCTGAATGGATGTAGGAGCGCATTCTATTTCAAATTTTCCTGATTCAATTTTAGCGATATCGAGGATATCATTAATTAATGATAGTAAATGAGTGCCACTGGTGGCAATAGTTTCTATTGCTTGTTGTTGTTTATCGTTGATTCCGCCAAATATTTCCTCTTGGAGAGCTTCGGACATCCCTAAAATAGCATTTAGGGGAGTACGCAATTCATGGCTCATATTAGCAAGAAACTCATTTTTGAGACGAGTTGCTTGGGCAAGTTGTTGATTAGATATTTCCAATTGTTGGTTACTTTCGGTTAATTTTGCTTCGGCTTTCTGTTTTTCTGTTAATTCTTTATTAATCTGCTTAAACAGATCTGTTTGTTGAATTGCGATCGATAATTGATTGGCAATTTGTTGGACATAATCAATTTCTAATTCTTGCCATTTTCGAGGTTCATAACATTGATGAATGCAAAATAAACCCCAGAATTTTCCATTAATAACTAAGGGAATTAACAAATTAGCTTGAATTTTAAATTGTTCTAAAAAACGAGAATAACAGTCACTTTTTTTGACTTGATAAATATCATCAATTAGAATTTGATTCTGGGGATCGGGAAATTTATCTTGTTCTTTTAAACAATTTTCTTCGATTTTAATATTTAGAATTGAATTAACTCCTGTTTTCACAGATTCAGACACAAATTCCCCCTGATTATCGTCGTCCCAATTTCATATTTCTCGAAAATACATTGTTTTAAATTATCGGGTACGCCTTGCCCATAATCAGCAATTTTAATTTTTGTCCCTCCTTCGGGGAGATGTTCAGCAATGACGATAATCTGACTTTCTTGGGGAGAGAACTTAATAGAATTAGAGAGTAAATTATCTAAAACTCGCTGAAACATCGCTTGATCTATCTTAATCGTGCCATCAAAATCAGGAATTTGGAATTGATTGCCATTGGGGATTGGCTTTAATCCGAGAGCAAACCTCAATCCCGTCCATTTCTGGCATCATCACATCTAATAAAATTAGATCCAGTGGGATGAGTTCTAGGGATTCGAGGGCTTCTTGTCCACTAGAAGCATAGTGTAACTCATAATTCTGACTGCTTAACAGTGATTCCAGGACATCAAAATTACGAGGTTGATCATCGACCACTAAAATAGAAGGCTGATTCAATTGTGGTTCCCTCAAGCACTTAACATATTTTTGATTATAACTTTGAAAATTAGATCACAAGGAATTCGGATACCTGCTGAGGGGGGAGATAACCCCGTCCTTGCTGATTGAAGGTGTAGTTAAGCGAAAAACTATCCGAATTGTGTCTAGGGATCAACACCATATAATAATCTATAGAACAATGAATCTACTGCTGAATACTAACCCCAATTTAAAGCCATGACACAAATACAGCCTAATACCAACCCAATTGCATCACTTACTGAAGATACTGCTATTATTGCTACCGATGTGCATAAATGGTATGGCAATAATTTCCACGCCCTTAGAGGGGTTAGCCTTTCGGTGGGACGGGGAGAAGTTGTGGTGATTATGGGGCCGTCTGGTTCGGGAAAATCGACTTTTATTCGCACATTTAATGCTTTAGAAGAATTTCAACAGGGAAGTATTGTCATAGATGGAATTAATTTATCCCATGATTTAAAAAATATTGAAGAAATTCGCAAAGAAGTGGGAATGGTGTTTCAACAGTTTAATTTATTTCCTCATTTAAGTATTTTACAAAATGTCACTTTAGCTCCGATTTGGGTCAGACGTTGGCCGAAGGCAAAAGCCGAAGAAGTAGCTTTACAATTATTAGAAAGGGTGGGAATTTTAGAACAGGCAAAAAAATATCCGGGTCAATTATCTGGCGGCCAACAACAACGAGTTGCGATTGCTAGAGCCTTAGCAATGCAGCCTAAAATTATGTTATTTGATGAACCTACTTCTGCTTTAGACCCGGAAATGGTACGCGAAGTTTTAGACGTGATGCGAACTTTAGCCGAGTCGGGAATGACGATGGTTTGTGTTACCCATGAAGTCGGATTTGCGCGAGAAGTCGCCGATAGAATTGTGTTAATGGCCGATGGAATCTTAGTCGAAGAAGGAACCCCAGAAGAATTTTTTACCAATCCTCAAGAAGAACGAACTCAAAAGTTTCTGTCTCAAATTCTTTAATGTATTAAAATATATTAAGTAACTAGGGATCTACTAAGGTGAACACAGAACGAGTGATCGTGATTGGGGCTGGAATTGGGGGATTAACCGCCGGGGCATTGTTGGCCCATCGAGGATATTCGGTTTTAATCTTCGACCAAGGAATTGTCCCAGGAGGGTGTGCTTCTACCTTTCAACGTCGGGGGTTTACCTTTGATGTCGGAGCGACTCAGGTAGCCGGACTCGAACCGGGTGGGATTCATCACCGTATTTTCAAGGAGTTAGGAATTGAATTACCCGCCGCGACTCCCTGTGATCCCGCTTGTGCCGTTTTTTTACCCGAAGAAACTGAACCGATTCAGGTGTGGCGAGATCCCCAAAAATGGCAACAGGAAAGACAGCGACAATTTCCCGGGAGTGAACCCTTTTGGCAGTTAATGACTACCCTATTTCATGCTAGTTGGCGGTTTCAATCCCGTGATCCCGTGCTCCCTCCTGGGAATTTATGGGATCTGTGGCAATTGCTCCAAGCGGTTCGCCCTGATACCTTGATTACCCTGCCTTTTACCCTGATGACGGTGGCTGATGCCCTACGGTTGTATAATTTAGACGGTGATCGGCGTCTGAAAACCTTTTTAGATCTGCAACTGAAGTTATATTCTCAGGTAGACACCGAAGAAACGGCTTTATTGTACGCAGCAACGGCTTTAGGTGTCTCTCAGGAACCCCAAGGTTTATCTCATCTTCAAGGCAGTATGCAGGTATTGAGCGATCGCCTAGTCCAAGCCCTAGAACGAGATGGGGGTAAACTATTCATGCGGCATACCGTTGAAGCTATTGAAACAGAACCGGATCAAGCGATCGCCGTGAAAATTAGGAATCAAAAAACTGGGGAAATTATTCATGAAACCGCCGATCATATTGTAGCTAATATTACCCCACAAAACTTAATTAAATTGTTAGATAAAAACCACAAAAATCACCAGCAATTTTCAATTTTATTACCTCTCTATCAACGACGAATTAAGCAACTTCCCCCGGCATCGGGAGCATTTGTAATCTATCTAGGAGTACAAGCGATCGCCATACCCCCAGAATGCCCGCCCCATCTACAATTCCTCTATGATCAAGGGGCTATTGGTGAAAATAATTCTCTTTTCGTCTCCGTGAGTCACCCCGGAGATGGACGCGCCCCCGCCGGACAAGCCACGATTATCGCTTCAAGTTTTACTGAAACCCAACAATGGTGGGATTCTCAGGACTATCAAGGTTTAAAACAACAATATATGGACAAGGCGATCGCCCGTTTAGGGTCTTACTTTCACCTAACTCCAGAAACTATTCTCCATCAAGAAGCCGCCACACCTCGCACCTTTGAACGCTATACCGCCCGGGATCAAGGAGTTGTTGGCGGAGTCGGTCAACGGGTTTCCACTTTTGGGCCCTTTGGTTTTGGGAATCGTACCCCGATCAAAAATCTTTGGTTAGTAGGAGATTCTACCCATCCTGGAGAGGGAACAGCCGGAGTTTCCTATTCGGCTTTAACCGTTGTTCGTCAAATTGAATTGACCCAAAAATCTGTCTAAGAATGACAGAGAGATTCATAACTAAAAAAGTAATAGTAATTGCCGTTTCGGAACTATGAGCTAGTTTCTTCATAAGATGATGTGTTCGGTTGCTCCTCTTTTCGGTACATTTCCTCGACTCCTGCAAGGTTTTTGGGCTATTGTACACTAATTTCTTGCACCATTATCCCTTTCTGCCCTTTCCTCCTCCCGACTCTCTCGGCTTTTTATCTTTTTTCAGCAAGCCCTAATTACCGGGGATATGAACAGTTTTGGACGGGTATTTATTGGAACTGGGGGAAATGGATTCATTTATGGGGAACCTAAACCTTGATTTGATATTTTCCCGTTAAATAACGCAAAATGACTTTATGCGACATCAATGAAATTGTGTCAAAATCGAAGTCATGCTAATCTACACGACCCCGACATTCGACGCACAAGCGAAACAGCAAGGCATCCAGAGTCAGGTGGCGGAATTACTCGTCATCCTCAAGACTCAAGGCACAGTGGCGGTACAGGCGCTGTTTGAGTGGAATTATCCCTACTTAAAGCGACCCGTGCGGAACTTGCGTTTACTAGGAAAAATTCTCTGGGTAAATAATGACCCGATTTTATGTTTATTAGCGGTTCTTCCCCGGGGAGGAAACGAGTATGAGGCATTTCTGAGAAATCCAGATGACTACGGAATTAGTCATCTGGATTCGTTAATTGATCCCAAAGAATTAGAAAATAGTATTAATGCCCAACGGGAAGAACAAAAATCCTTTCGCCGTCGCCCCACTTTACCCGAAGATTTGCGTCAAATTTGGTTAAAAGGGCCAGATTGGATTAAGAATACCACCGATGCGGTGATTTGTGAAAGTGAAATTTGGGTGACACAATTTAAACAACCGGACACTCAACTGCAATGGCGGACTTATTATGACATTGTGGATAGTTTGGTGGAGAAAAAATCAGGAATTGAAACCACAACAACTGACTTTTTAGGAATTGAAATTGCCGGACAACCGCAGCAAAATCGTTATATTATTTATAGTTGGATTCTTACCTCCGATACTCCTAACCGTAGTGTTTTATTTTTACTTTCTACCTTTAATCATTATCCCACTTCCCAGGATATTTTGGAAGTCGGTCAAATCACTCGTCTGTTTAATTCTAACCCAGGAGAAACTAATGGGGAAGCATCCTCAAAAAACCCTAACCCAACTAACGTTTTAGCCCAGGAATTAAGTTTAGAAGATTTAGCCCGTTATACCCGACGTTCATATCCCGATTATTTATTAGGAGATTCAGAAATCTGGTTAGAAATTGAGCAGGAATTTGGGATTAATTGGGCTTTATCAATGGAGGAAGAAAAAATTCTCCATGAGTTATCTACCCCGGAAATTAGCCATAGTTCCCTACCAGTTTTTATTAATGGACGGGCGGGGAGTGGTAAATCAACCATGTTATTTTATTTATTTGCCGATTATTGTTATCGCTATCAAAAATATTATTTACAACATCGTCAACGATTAAACTCCGTACCCCATCCTTTATTTTTAACCTATAATGAACAATTATTAGGAAAAGCCAGAGAAGGGGTAAAAAAACTCCTCAAAAGTCACCATAAATTTTTATTAGAAACCGATGGACAGGTAAACAAACCTTCGATTGATATTTGTTTTAAATCCTTTCAACAATTTTTATTAAGTTTACTCCCCCCAGAAGAAAGCGATAAATTTGATCCCGATAAATATATTAATTTTCATGATTTTAGACAACGATGTGGCCGTCGCTATAGTCGTTATTCCCCCGAACTTTGTTGGCATATTATTAGAACATTTATTAAAGGTTATACCCTAACCGGACAAAATGAAGGGTATATGACCCCCGATGATTATGAAGAAATTCCCCGACGAGAACGCAGTTTATCTTTTGATATTTTTCAAGCAATTTATAAGCAAGTTTGGCCTTGGTATTATCAATTAACTACTCGCGAGGGCTATTGGGATGATCAAGATTTAATTAGAAAAGTCTTACAATTCAGTGGGGATAATTTACCCGTTTATACGGCTATTTTTTGCGATGAAGCCCAGGATTTTACCAGTTTAGAACTGCGCTTAATTATGCAGTTATCAATATTTTCCCATTGTGACTTATACCCCCCGGTTTGGTGTTTACCTTTTGCCTTTGCGGGTGATCCATTTCAGACTTTAAACCCCACGGGATTTCGCTGGGAAAGTGTTAAGGCGACCTTTTTTGATCAAGTTATTGCTGCCCTTGACCCGACCCGACAACTTAATTTATCCATGACTTTTTATGAGCTTGAATCTAATTATAGATCAAGTCCTTCTATTGTTAAAGTTACGAATTTAATTCATCTATGGCGACATATTTTATTTAAAATCCAAGAGCTAAGACCCCAGGAGTCTTGGCAATCTTATATGGAGTCTCCAACGCCCCAAAAGTTTATCTTTGAACAGAATAATTTTTCCGCAGAATCCTTGAAACAACATATTCAGAAATCCCCGATTTTTATTGTTCCCTGTGAAGCAGGAGGGGAGTTAGACTATATTAGACTAGATGAATTTTTATCTCCTTTATTCCCCGATGCCACGGAAGAACATCCCCCTAAGAATATTTTAAGTGCAATTCAAGCAAAAGGATTAGAATTTCCCTTAGTTATTTTATATAAATTTGGGGATCAATTTGCTAAAGAATTTAATCAAAAACCGTTAATTGATTATGTGCAAGGGACGGGGAATCATCCCTTGGAATTGGAATACTTTTTTAATAAACTTTATGTTGCAGCTAGTCGTGGAATGTCGGATTTAATAATTATTGATACAGAAATTGGCGATCGCTGTTTATGGCAATATGCGACGGTTGAAATATTAGCAGAAACCTCATCATTCAACTATCATGAATATTGGTTAAATCAAGTTAACAAACCGGAACATTGGCAAACCTATATTGGGGGAGTCCGTTGGGGGGATAATTTAGATGAATTACAACGGGATAACCGCGCCTCCCAAGCTCAAAAATTTGAAGAAAATGGTCGAAATCAAAAAAATGCCTCCGACCTCCGACGGGCGAAACAATTTTATCGAGAATTAGGATATTTAGATAAAGCTGATTTATGTGAGGCCTTTGCTTTAAAATTCGATAAACGCTTTCGAGAAGCGGGGCGTTTATTCCTAAAAAGAGGTCAGGAATTAGAGGCTTGGGAGTGTTTCTGGGATGGGATGTGTTGGCAAGCTTTAGCGGAATGGTATCATCAATTTCCCCAGAAAAAATCTTTGGAACAACCCTTAGTAGAATTCATGGCCCAAACCTCAAAAACCTTACCGAATATTCGACAATTTACTCAATTTTTAGAGGAAAGTTTGAGTAGTCAAATGATTAAAGAAAACCGCTTAGTTAAGGCTTGGAAATCGGCGGTACAGGATTATGGTCGTCAAGTTAGAATATTGATGCGGGAAAAAATCCTAGACCCTGAAGAATGGCAACGGTTTGGAGAGGTTTTAGAGGGATTAGACGAAGCCAAATATAATGGGGTTTTGGAATTAGGAGGAGATTGTTATTATCGGGCTAAAAACCTACGTCGGGCTGTCCGATGTTGGCAGGAAAGCGGGGCAAATCAAAAACGAGAATATTATCTGGCTCAAGCTGAATTATCGGGATTTCCTGAAGGTTTACCCTATTTGGAAAAAGCCTTAGATTTTGAACGAATTATTGTGGAATGGGAAAAATCTGGGAAGTCAGGAAATCAACAATGGTTAAAACATTTAGATTGTTTAGGACGGGCTTTAGAACGACAAAATCGCCTCCGAGATTGGATTAATTATTTAATTAGAATTAAACGTTGGATTGATGCGATCGCTGCGATCGAAAAATGTGGTAAACTAGAGGCAATTCTATTTAGGTTTGAACTAATCCGCCAAATTTCCCATTCTAATTTAACCCCTGAACAAGCCCGAGATTTTCGGGGTCGCTATTTAGCCTTAATTGAAAAAGCCCTATCGGTCTCCAACTGGCGACAAAAGTTAGCGGTCGTTGAGGTAGGAATTGCTTTAGAAAAAATTGGGGAATTAGTCCCAACTCTCAAATTTTATGAACGATTTTTTAATAGTAATGAACTGGCTTTAAAAAAGTTTGCTCAAGAACGCTGGTTAGCAACCAAACTCAAACAAAAAGAATATTCTCTAGTGGCCGAACCCATTCGGGGACAGGAAATTCAACAAGATATTACTCGCCGGGCGAAGGAATGGAACATCGACCCCGCTACCCTCAATTCCGACCCTCCCCAAGTCGATTTAATCGAAAATCACAAATTACTCCAACTCTCGGCTCCAGACCCCTCTCAGGCTAATAATGACCCCATGGACGATCAAGTTCAGGGTCTACCCCCCGGCACAAAAATCCGCCTTTTAGGGCCGGAAGCCGATGGCTTTAGTTTCCAAATTGGTCATATTCAAGTCAAACGAGCAAAACGGAATAATAGTTTATGGGTACTTTTGACGGATATTTATAGTTCCAAAGCCCTACAAATTGATGTCGATGGAATACAAGGAAAAGTCAGAATTGGAGAATTAATGTTAGAAGTCGCCGACGGTCATCAACTTTCTTTTAATAGTATCACGGGAGATTATCGAGGCACGGTTTTTTATCGAGATGAACAGCCCAGGGTAGAGTTGCATATTCGGGGAGTTTCTAGTATTATCTCCCTTTAATCAGTCATCAGTTATCAGTCATCAGTTATCAGTTTAATCAGTGATCAGTTTTAGAGTTGTGATTTGGGTGATTAATAAGGATATGATAGAGCCCTGAAGAGATCACTACGAATTTGATTCAAATATTAGGTACATTTTTATGTCAGAACAATTTTTTACACAAGCGATTCCAGAAATTAGTGTTAAACAATTAGAAAATTTACTTAAAACAGTTCCCGAAACTGATCTTCAGTTAATTGATGTGCGGGAACCTCAAGAAATTGAAATGGCAAAAATAGAAGGATTTATTAACTATCCTTTAAGTCAATATAGTGCATGGTCAGATAAAATTTTAGTTCAACTTGACCCGCACCAAGAAACCCTAATTCTGTGTCATCATGGCATGAGATCAGCCCAAATGTGTCAATGGCTGATTCGCCAAGGTTTTACCCAGGTAAAAAATATTAATGGGGGAATTGATGCTTATTCAGTTTTGGTTGATTCCCAAATTCCTCGATATTAAACTCATCGGAAAAACATCCATATTATTTAAACAATAATGATAGAAACCCAAATCAAAAAGTCAGATTTTGTTCTTTCTCCCTACATGAAAAGTAATAATTTATGGGGAACTTATCAAATCTTAAATACCGTTATTCCCTATCTATTGTTATGGATTTTAGCAGTTAAAGTCGCGGCTATTTCTATATGGTTGCTACCACCGATTATGGTGTTAATGATCCTGTTTTCAGTCCGTTGTTTTTCCCTAATGCACGATTGCGGACATTACTCCCTATTTAGTTCAAAAAAGGTGAATCGAGTCGTGGGTTTTATGTTTGGTGTCATCAACGCCATCCCCCAATATCCCTGGTCAAGAGGACACGCCTATCACCACAAAACCAATGGGGATTGGGAACGTTATCGTGGCCCCTCGGCTTTGATTTCTACACAGGAATTTGCTAAACTGAGTCCATCGGCTCAAGGGTGGTATGAAGTTCTTAGACATCCATTAATGATTTTCCCAGGAGGTTTTTTCTACCTAGCAATTAAACCCAGATTAGCATTAATTCTAGGAACCTATGGTTTTTTTGTTCATGTTTTAACTTCCTTAAAACAATATCCTAATATTAGTTTCAGGCAGCGTTTATCATCCTATAAATCCAGAAATTGGTATACTACGGGTGAATTTTGGGATCTACTTTTTAACAATATTTGTGTGGTTGGGGGCTGGATTATCCTCAGTAATTATCTGGGATGGGGGTTCTTCTGGACAGTGTATTCAATCACCCTAACCTGTTCGGCGGCGTTGTTTATTTGTGTGTTTTTTGTACAACATAACTTTGAGGGTTCCTACGCCCACAAAACCGAAGGTTGGGATTATTTACGAGGTGCAATTGAGGGCAGTAGTTATCTGGAATTACCCCCAATTTTAAAATGGTTTTCCGCCGATATTGGCTATCATAATATCCATCATCTTTGTGAAAGAATCCCCAATTATAACCTCGAAGTTTGTCATAATCAGAATATACATTTACTCGCCGGGGTAAAAACCCTGAGAATTTCAGATATTCCTGATTGTTTTAAGTTTATCCTCTGGGATTCTGACGCTAACCGTCTAGTCTCAATCCGCTCATTTCGTCAAGCTGCTGCTTTAGATTCTAAAAACTAAATAGCACCAGTGATTAACTCAGTTTAAATCCCCTTAATATGGAGACTCTTGATTATGGTAGATCAATCTGTTCAATCTAATTTTTCCGATGCTATTGATCAAGGATATTACTTAGATCGAGATTGCACAACTTTATCCCGTCATGTTCTCCAACAACTCCATAGTTTTTCCCATGATGCTCAGGATATTAGCGCCTTAATGAATCGCATCGGATTGGCGGGAAAACTCATCGCCCGTCGCCTATCTCAGTCGGGTTTAGTAGATGATGCGTTAGGGTTTACCGGGGCCGTAAACGTGCAGGGAGAGTCCGTACAACAGATGGATGTTTATTCCAATTCCGTGTTTATTTCGGTGTTCAAACAAAGCGGTTTAGTCTGTCGTTTGGCATCGGAAGAAATGGAAAAACCCTTTTATATTCCCGAAAACTGCCCAATTGGACGCTATACTTTACTCTATGATCCCCTCGATGGTTCATCCAATTTAGATACTAACTTAAATGTCGGATCAATATTTGCGATTCGTCAACAGGAAGGTAATGATGAAGATGGGAAAGCGGTTGATTTATTGCAAAGTGGACGCAAACAAATTGCCGCCGGATATATTCTTTATGGGCCCAGTACGATGCTAGTTTATTCCATTGGAACAGGGGTTCATGCGTTTATTCTTGACCCTAGTTTGGGAGAATTTATTCTAGCAAATGAAAATATTAAAATTCCCGACCACGGCCCGATTTATAGTGTGAATGAAGGTAATTTTTGGCAGTGGGATGAATCCATTCGAGATTATGCTCGTTATGTCCATCGTCATGAAGGATATACAGCCCGTTATAGTGGGGCTTTAGTGGGAGATGTTCACCGAATTTTATATCAAGGCGGTGTGTTTTTATATCCTGGGACTGTTAAGAAACCAGAGGGAAAATTACGGTTATTATATGAGTCTGCACCCATGGCATTTTTAATTGAACAAGCTGGAGGAATGGCTTCAACTGGAACCCAAGAAATATTAGATGTAATTCCAGAAAAACTGCATCAACGCACCCCTTTAATTATTGGTAGTAAAGAGGATGTGATGTTAGTTAAATCATTCATTGAAGATCGTAAACGCAGGGAACAAGAAGGGGGTCTGGAGTAAATTCTATTAAAATCTTAAATTTTGACGGGGTTTAAAGGTTTCAATTTGACGTAATTGTTCATATAATTCTCGTTCTTGGGGAGTAATGGTTTTAGGGAGAACCACTTGAATTTCAATTAATTGGTCTCCCCTTTCTCCTTGAGGGTTCAGATAACCTTTATTTGCCAATCGCAAACGTTGACCGGAGATAACTCCCAAAGGTAAACGCATTTTAACCAAACCATCTAAAGTCGGAATATCAATTTCTCCTCCTAATATAGCTTCCGTGGGAGTGACTGGAATTTGACAATAAATCTCTGATTTTTCTACTCTGAAAAAGGGATGGGGAGTAATATTAATTTTTAAAAATAAATCCCCGCCATTCACACCTTGATTTTTTAATCTAATTTGTTGACCCTTAACCATTCCGGGCGGTAAATCCACTTCTAAAGACCGTCCATCCTCTAAACGAATTCGTTCTTTCCCTCCGGTATAGGCTTTTTCTAAAGGTAAGGTTAATCGCGCCTCAATATCCCGTTTTGTTTCCCTAGGAGTCGGTTTATAAACTGCTTTTGTTCGAGGAGAATTATAGGGGTCAGCCGCCGTCATTTGAGCCGCCTTCGGGTCAACAGTTCGGACTTCTCGCCGCCGTCCTAATAATTGGTCAACAAAGGTATCAAAATCCGAAAAATCTTCATAATCTACATCTTCAGTTTGAGAAATTGTCCGACGACTTCCCCAATTTTTGAGTCCTGAAAAAGCATTTTTTTGCCAATCTTGAAACCCTTTTTGTTTCCAAAATTGACTATAATCATCATATTGCGCTCTTTTTTCAGGATCGGATAGAATATTATAGGCTTCGCCAATATCTTTAAAGGTTTCTTCCGCTTCCTTATCCCCAGGATTTAAGTCGGGGTGATATTGTCTCGCTAGTCTACGATAAACCTTCTTAATTTCATCGACAGATGCTTCACGGGAAACCCCTAAAATTTGATAATAATTCCGAAAATTTTGCATAAGTTAAATTTGGGTTAAAGGGTTGATTTTTAAGTTTGCAGAAATCAGGTTTCTCAAATAAACCCGGTTTCTGGGTTTGTTACAACCAATCATCATCATCCCAATTATCCGTTTGAGAATAGCGACGGGAACGGGATACACCGCTACCACCGCCTAAACTACTACCATTATTACTACGTTGGTCATAACGGGGATAACTGCGAGTTTGAGGTTCGTAGGGGTCAACACGACGTTTTTCACCGGAAAAAGTTCGGCGAATTGAACCGAATAAATCATCTTCATCGTCCTCCGTCACAAAAGCTGAAACTTCCCGATTTAACTCATATAAAGCGTCCTGTAAATCCACACTAACTTGATCAATTCCTCGATCATCATTCCGTTCTAAACTATCTCTTAAAGAGCGAATTAAGGTTTCAATTCTTGACCGTTGACGTTGGGCAAATTGCATTCCGTAATCTAGGGCTACTTCCCTTAATTGTCGTTCAGCTTGATAAGTTAACGCTTGGGCGCGGTTGCGTTTTTCGACTTTTTCTCGTTGTAAACGGTCAACTTCTGCATATTTTTCCGCATCCTTAATCATGCGATTAACTTCATCTTGAGACAGGGTAGAAGCACCCTGAATAATTACACTTTGTTCCCGTCCAGTAGTTTTATCTAAAGCGGTAACTTGTAGAATCCCATTTGCATCAATATCAAGCGCCACTTGAACTTGTGGAACCCCCCTCGGCGCCGGGGGAATTCCGGTTAATTTAAACCGTCCTAAAGACTTATTATCAACGGCTAATTCTCGTTCTCCTTGTACGATATGAACTTCTACCAAAGTTTGGTTATTTTCAGATGTTGAAAAAATATCAGAACGCCTTACGGGAATTGTGGTATTGCGGGGAATTAATTTTTTCATCACCCCCCCAATGGTTTCTAATCCTAAAGATAAGGGAGTCACATCTAATAATAAAATATCCCGCACATCTCCAGCTAAAATTCCCGCTTGAATAGCCGCACCAACGGCCACAACTTCATCAGGATTAACCCCTTGATTCGGTTCTAAATCAATTAAACTTCTCACTAATTGTTGCACCATTGGCATTCGGGTAGAACCCCCGACTAAGATCACATCATCAATATCATTAGAGGTTAATCCAGCATCGGCTAAAGCCTGTTTTACTGGACGGCGTAACCGTTGAATTAAATCTCCACATAACCCCTCAAATTCCCCTCTAGTTAGGCGGATTTCCAAGTGTTTAGGGCCGTCTTCTGTGGCTGCAATAAAGGGTAAATTAATATCAGTAACTCCCACCCCAGAAAGCTCTATTTTGGCTTTTTCGGCGGCTTCTGTTAACCGTTGTAAAGATTGGCGATCGCGTCTTAAATCCACCGCTTCTTCTGATAGAAATTGTTCTGCTAACCAATCAACAATTTTCTGATCAAAATCCGTTCCGCCCAGTTGGGTATCCCCACAGGTAGATTTAACTTCAAATACCCCTTCCCCGACCTCTAAAATTGAGACATCAAAGGTTCCACCGCCTAAATCAAAGACTAAAATAGTCCCATAATCTTGCCGTTCCAAACCATAAGCTAAAGAAGCCGCCGTCGGTTCATTTAATATGCGTTTAACGTCTAATCCGGCAATGCGTCCGGCATCTCTGGTAGCTTGTCTTTGAGAATCATTAAAATAGGCAGGAACCGTAATTACAGCCCCGGTAATTTCTTCCCCCAAATACCGAGTCGCTTCTTCGACTAATTTTTTTAAGATCATTGCTGAAAGTTCCTCCGGGGCAAAATCCTTATTTACCCGGGGACATTTGATCCGAATATTATCGGTTTCATCCCGTCGCATCGTGTAGGGAACCCGTTTTGAGGCAGCAGTGAGATCAGAATAGCGACAACCCATCAGTCGTTTGACCCCATAAAAGGTATTTTGGGGATTCAAAACCGCTTGTCGTCTAGCCATCTGTCCCACGATGCGTTCTCCTTCTTTGGTAAACCCAACGACGGAGGGAGTGGTTCGCATCCCTTCAGAGTTAGCAATCACAACGGGTTTTCCGCCCTCCATGACCGCAACCACGGAGTTCGTTGTTCCCAAGTCAATGCCGACTACTTTGCCCATGCGTTGCTTATCTCCTTGTCTATATGGTTTCCGGCTAGATCACTCCTATTCTATCGTGTTGTAACGCATTGTAACGTCTGACCTCGGCGGTGAAACCCAAAGGGGTAATAGAATTGATACTTTCAGGTCTGAAGCCTGTTCTGATGAAAACTGATAACTGATAACTGATTTTAGCTTTCTTCCTCAGAAGATTTCCGTTTTAACGGTTTAGCAATCGGTTCTCGACGCGCCGGAGGTGGCGCCTCATCCGATGGGAATTTAGGCTTATAGGGAGAATGAGATCCAGTATTAAACTGACCTTCACCGGATGGTCTTCTGGGGCCACCTTTCGAGAACGGAGGTCGGCGTTTTTTAGTCGGAATCATGCCAATATCATGGCTTTCTTGGATGACTAAATAATCTTCTTTTAACTGAACGTGCAAATCCCAGAAATGACCGATGGCTCTCATCCCAGCAATTCCTATTAGTTTCAGTTTAAAAAACTTAGGTTTATCATTATCTTTGCGGGGAGCTTGGCGAATTTTAACAATCACATACTTTTCAACTTCTTGAGATTGATAAACAACCTCACCTCGAATAGAAAAATAGCCCTGCTGAACATTCACTAAATCACCGGTTTTATCCTCTGATACTGCTAATTGAGTTTCGGAAGTAACGGCGGTAGAATCCTCGGTTCTCAGGGTTTGGGGTTCCCAAACCCCCATAATTTGAACGTGCAGATTATCTTCTTCTTGGCGGGTACGGGGATAAACCACCCAAATATGATCTTGATCTAAGTCAATATGTTTTTTCACTAAACTCATGACTCGACCCAATAACACCGCATCAAGCAGTTTCCCTTCACTGGTTAGTAAGGTTCCCTGGGTAAACTGATCCGCAGAAGCAATATATCGGCCATGAACTAATCCAATGGCTCGATATTGACGGGCTTCGCTGGGGGGCGGAATCGGACGTTGCCAGAGTCGCTCGAAGGAGTCGAGGGCATCTGGCTCTAATTCTGCGGTTTGCTCTATTTGATCCGGTTCAGACTTGTCAAGACTCGTCTGGGGCGTATCTTCTGGGGTTTCCGGCGTTTCTGGGGTTTCTGGGGTTTCTGGCGTTTCTATAGTTACACTTTCACTTTCGTTCGGTGTATCAATGGAAACATCTTGAGACTTATGCACGGCTGGCTCACTAGCTGGAGTTGAGCTTGAAGAACGTTTGGATCGAGAGGAACGATTTGGAGAAGGACTCATAACACCTCTTAGCGGAGACACATCCCTTATGGGAGCAAGGACACGGCGAGTAAAAACCCTTTTTCTTTAAAAATTGATCCAGGGCTTTATACTAAACTTAAGTCAAGAATCAACACTATCAGGACATTTCAACATTTGCACCCTTTCTTGAGAAGGAGGCAGCAGTTGCGATCAAGATTGATACGGGTTAACTTGCTTATAACATAAGTCTGGGAGCTTGAAAACTCAGTGTCTTCAGACCTGAGAGTGTCAATGTACTGAATCCCCATCCGTATTGGATAAACCCAGGAGTTTCTACAGTTAGAGTCCATAGGAGCGTTACCGCTCCTTGATCACTCCATCCTTATTATGGATCTGACAGGACTTACGCAAACACGCCATATATTAGGATGCCAAAAGTAGGCGATCGCATACCAATGATAATAGCAATCGCCCCAAGAAGTTGTGATTATTTATTTAAAAATAAACCCAAAAGAATCAAAATTAACCTGATTTTAAATACTGCTATGACAATAACCTTTCCCACTGAACAACCCACAACAAACTTACCTGACCATACACAACTCCCCGACTCAGACGGTACATTTGTGAAAAATTTTCAAGAACATCCTCAAAGTATTTTACTCACCGATTCTATTAACCCGGTTCTGCAAAAAATTCATCCCGATGGATACTATTGTATTGGTCAAGATAGTGGGATTTATTGGCGCATAACTGACCCACCCCAACGGGGAGCAGAAGCACCAGATTGGTTTTATGTTGCTAATGTTCCCCCTAGTTTAAACGGTCAAATGCGACGTTCCTATGTGCTTTGGCAGGAATATGTTGCCCCTTTAATTATTTTAGAATTTGTCTCTGGAGATGGTTCAGAAGAACGGGATAAAACCTCTTTATGGACGGCGGAATCAGAAGGTAAAAAACCGGGTAAATTCTGGGTTTATGAGCAAGTCATTCATCCAGCATTTTATGGGATTTATGAAGTGCAAAAATCCAGTATTGAAGTGTATCATTTGGTTGAAAATCGCTTTCAACCTTTGCCAAAAAATGAACGAGGACACTATCCTATTGCTTGTCTCGGCGTTGAATTAGGAATTTGGCAAGGTGAATATCAAAATGTAGAATTGCCTTGGTTGCGCTGGTGGGATAGTGCCGGGAATTTGTTATTAACAGGAAATGAACGGGCAGAAATGGAAGCTCAACGGGCAGAAATGGAAGCTCAACGGGCAGAAATGGAAGCTCAACGGGCGGAACGTTTAGCCGCGCAATTACGAGCATTAGGAGTTACACCCGAAGATTGAGCATTTTTGTGAAAAAAACTGTAGGGGTTTACTATCTAAACCCCTGCAATACAAAAAATTATATATAAAAATAATACAAAAATTAACTACCTATAAAAAATAATTTGATATAATCAAAGTTAAGGATTTTACTGTTGTATAAAGTTTTATAAATAGTATAACCATGGCTTTAATTCCAGATTCTTCTATTGGCGCTTTAGTCGGGAATAACTCATCTGAATTAATTTCCCTATTCCCAGGACAGTTATCCAACTATCCCGGCGGGGTGTTAGGACTCGATGGGAATGATACTGTATTCGGTCTCGGTGATAATGAGTTGATTTTAGGGAACACAGGTTTTGACCAGTTATGGGGTGGGGAAGGTTCCGATACCCTATTTGGTGGTAAGGATGGGGATATCCTTGAGGGAGAAGCGGGGAATGATGTCCTGTTTGGCAACCTAGACGCCGATACTCTTTTTGGGGGCGAGGGGTTTGATAGTTTATTTGGGGGGAAAGGCGATGATGTCTTAAACGGTGAAGGGGGAAATGATACCTTATCAGGGGACTTAGGGGCTGATACCCTCACCGGAGGCATTGGTCAGGATGTGTTTTTGCTACAACAACAAGGTCAAGGACGGGACTGGATTAGGGATTTTGAACGGAATATTGATTTGATTCAACTGCCTAATAACGTCGGCGAAGTGCAAGTCCAAGCGGTAGGAAGTAATCAAACTCGCCTGGTTGTCAGTGCTACTAACGAAGAACTCGCCCTTTTGGATGGCATTGTGCCATCGGACTTACAGGCGAGTGATTTCATCGGTCAGGGATTTACTTTGAAAAAAGATAATATCTCTCCTCCTCCCTCTGACTTTGTGCAACAGGTCTTAAACTTAACTAATGATTTCCGCAGTCAAAATGGTTTACGTCCCCTAACTCTGAACACTAAGTTGAATGCAGCCGCCCAAGAACAGAGTCAAGATATGGCGCAGGAAGACTTTTTTGACCACATCGGCTTAGATGGTTCCACCCCCGCCAGCCGTGCCCAAGACCAGGGATACACTTTTTCTTTTATCGGTGAAAATATTGGGGCCGGGTATCAAACCCCCGATGAAGTGGTTCAGGGATGGATTGATAGTCCAGGACACCGGGAAAACCTACTTAACCCCAATTACGCCGAAATTGGCATTGGCTATTTCTATTTAGAAAATGATACGGGGTTTGAAAATTGGAACCACTATTGGACACAGGTATTTGGGACGTCATTGGGTAATGGGTAATGGGTAAGAGGTAATGGGTAATTCATGAATTACCCCTACTATAAATCACAGGCGCTTTAATAATATTCCCGTTTGCCAATAATAGGCTTCTTGTTTAACCGCCAAAACTTGGAAAAAGGGTTTCCATTTTTCCCGGAAAGAATTCACGTCATAGAAAACCAAAGACCGGGTATCCCGTCCTAGGGTAAACATGGCAAAATCTTGATTAATATATTCAAAATAGTTCTGAATACAGGCTTGTTTTTGTTCTGGAGGCCAGACATTATTATTAGAAAGCCATAATTCAGGAGATTCTTTGATTTTATCAAAAATATAACTTTCTTGAATTGTAATAAAAGCTAGTCCTCCGGGTTTTAAAATCCGACGCAGTTCTAACAGCCAAGCATCGGCTAAATCATCAATATGGGTGAAGACTGAACCCGCATAAATTAAATCAAAATAGCGGTCTTCAAAGGGTAAATGGGGCAGGGTTGTTCCGACAAAAAAATGAAAGGGAGGACTCATATTTTGTTGACACCAAGCAATACAATCGGCACTAATATCCATTCCCCAAATTTCACAAATATCCGATAAATCAGCTAATTCCCTAAGAATCCGTCCCGATGCACAACCAAAATCTAAAATTCGGCTTCCGGTTTTGAGGAAATATCCACACTCTCGCAATACACTTAACATGACCTGAATTTGGATTTTTCCAGAGTTGAGATAATACTCCTCATTATTATCATCAAAAACAAACCTCAAATCTTTAGGAGGAACGGGAAATTGCCATTTTCCAGTTTGGGGATTTTTGCCCAAAGAAACGGGTTTAGGTAACAGATAAGAAGGTGCTTGTCCCCATGTAGGATAATATTTTAACCAGTCAATCGGTTCGAGTTGATTTGGTGATGGGGTAGAATCAGAAATAGAAGAAATTTCGATGAGTTCATTCAATTTTTCTTGAGCCGAAATATAATCCGGTTCCAGTTTTAAAGCGGTTTCAAAACAATTAATTGCATCGGATTTTTGTTGTAAATTAAGGTAAGCTAAACCTAAGTTATAATAACATGATGCTTCCGTTGAATTTAATTCAATAGCCTGTTGGTAAACTAAAATTGCATCTTGCCATCGTTGCAATTGAATTAACCCATCTCCTAAATTTTTATAAGACCAAAAGAAATCCGATTTAATTTGATTGGCTGTGGTATAAACATCGACGGCTTCTTGCCATCTTTCTAAATTAAATAGGGAATCGGCTAAATTAATATAAGACCAAAAGAAATTAGGATCAATAGAAATCGCTGGCTGACAAATGGGAATAGCTTCTTCCCATCTTTCTAAATGAATTAATACTTTTGCTAAACTTACATACGACCAAAAAAAGTCTGGTTTTAATTCAATCGCACGGCGATAAATAGGAATTACTTCTTCCCATCGTTCTAAAGTCGTTAATATTTCTCCTAACTTCTGATAAGATCCCCAAAATTCAGGATCTAATTGAATCGCTTTTTGATAAATAGGAACGGCTTTTTCTAGTTGTTCAGTTTGGGTTAAACATTCCCCTAAACCATTATAACCCCAAAAGCAATTCGGGTCGAGTTGAATGGCTTTTTCATAGATGGGAATTGCAGCTTCCCAGCGCTGTAATTTAATTAAGGCTTCTCCTAAATTATTATAAGCCCAAAATTCATTAGGACTTAATTCAATCACTTTTTTATAAGCTGTAATCGCTTGTTCAAATTGTTGAGTTTTTAGGGAAATATTGCCAATTCTTTGATATCCTAAGAGGAATTTAGGTTCAATATTAATTAGTTTTTGGTAACAAGCGATCGCTTCGTTGAAATTCTCACTTTCTTGATATTTAATCGCCTGTTGATATAATTCAGTTATCATGGCGGCATCAGGATGAGTTGATTCAGTCATAATTAGACTATCTTCTGGATTAGATGGGGTCATATTTTCAGGTACAATTAAATTTATCTACTCTATCACTTAATCAGAAACCAGTCAATTAGATGCTTAACAGCTTATAATTGATTATCATCCTTTAAGAACCTGATCCTAAATCTTTAAAAATTCGTCAGGAAATTGGCGATCGCCCAAAAGAAGCCCTAATTTGCTAATTTGGTGTGGAAACTCACCATACGGAATATAGATTTTTTGATCCAGATAGTGCATCTTAGGGATTATTATAATGGATATTTTAAAGAGGCATAATCCCATGGTTATCAAATCTATTGGTTCTTTGAGTTTGATTTTAGGCATTCTGTTACCGACTACGGCGAGTCTAGCGAATGTTGTTTCACGGGCAAAAAATCCGGTTAGTAGCCCCCTACAAATCAGTTTACAATTTCCCCCCGCACCGAAGGGAGATGGGCCAGTGAGTACGGCTGGGGGAGGAACCCGAGGGGGTGAAAGTGAAACCCCTTCTGCCAGCGAGTGCGGCCTGGGGAATACAAAAATGACCGCCTTAGTCCCCAGTCAGAAGACCTTAACGGTTTCTGCCCATCCCACATTTTTTGTTTATGTTCCTGAATCCAAGGTAAAAACGGGTGAATTTGTTCTGATTAATCAACAGGGCAAAGAGGTTTACCAAACAGTCGTACAACTTCCTTTAAAACCAAGTATTTTGCAGATTAAACTCCCAGAAAATGTAACCTTAGAAACCGGAAGTCAATATCAATGGACTTTTTCGATTACCTGTGGAACAGAGGAACAAGAATTTATTGATACCTTAGAGGTTTCTATTCAGCGAAATGAACTCAATCCTACATTCAAAAATGAAATAGAAAAAGCTCAAAGTCCCTTAAAAAAAGCCGAACTTTATGCTAGGGAAAACCTCTGGCAAGATACCTTAATGATCATGGCTCAGATGCGAAATACTGAACCGGAATTATGGAAAGAACTTCTGACATCTATTAAGATTAATCAACAGATTGCCGAAGCTCCCTTTGCACCAGAAACAACGGTGAGTAATTCTGATCATCAATCTAAATCTACACCCTAGAAAGCTCAAGGATATATCGTAAAATAAGCTCTATGAGAGCAAAAATTAAACAATTAGCATGGGAGTGGCGTGGCGTTTGGATTACAACCCCAGTTATGGCTAGTCTTGTAATCTTGCTGCGTTTTTCTGGGATTTTACAGTCCTGGGAATGGGCAGTTTATGACCAATATATGCGTCTACGTCCCCCGGAACCTAGGGATAAAAGAATTGCGATTGTCGGGTTAGATGAAGCCGATATGAAATATATTGGCCAAGGTTATGTACCCGACCAAATTTATGCTCAATTAATCGAGAAATTAGTAGCCATGAAACCAACGGTTATTGGCTTAGACATTTATCGAGATTTACCCTTTGAACCCGGTCATAAACAGTTAATTAAAATCTTAGCAGAAACTCCCAATTTACTAGGAATTGAAAAAGTTGTAGGGGATAAATCCTTAGAATCCGTTGCCGCCCCTCCAATTTTGAAAGAAAAAAATCGAGTAGCAGCTAATGATTTAATTTTAGATGAAGATAATATTATTCGGCGGGCGTTATTACTTATTAATAATGGTCAGGGACAACCTTCCTACAGTTTGGGATTGTTTTTGGCAATGTTTTATTTAGATGCTCAAGGAATATCTCCAGAAATAGTTCCAGGAACTAATAATTGGTGGAAATTTAAAGATACTATTTTTAAACCATTGTCTAAAAATGATGGGGGCTATGTAAGGGCTGATGCTGGAGGATATCAAATATTTTTAAATTATCGGGGATATAATCGCAGTTTTGAGATTGTTTCTTTTCAGGATATTTTAACCGATAAACTTCCTAAAGATTGGGGAAAAAATCGAATTATTTTAATCGGTTCCGTAGGGGAAAGTTTCAAAGATTTAATGTCCACTCCCTATACATTATCGGCAAATCAACGCATGGCGGGGGTGGAAGTTCATGCCCATATTGCCAGTCAAATTATTAGTGCAGCCTTAGATAGTCGTCCGTTAATTAAGACGTTACCCGATACTTTAGAATGGATTTGGATATTTATTTGGTCAGCAGCAGGAGCAATTTTAACCTGGAAATTTCGGGCAACGTCTAAAGTACAATTATTAATTATTCGACAGGTTTTTATTTCAATTTTATCCACGACAATTTTACTGGGAAGTACCTATATTTTATTTATTCAAGGATGGTGGATTCCGGTGGTTCCTCCCTTTTTAGCTTTAGCGGGTTCAGCCATCGCCATTACCGCTTATATTGCCCGTTCCGCTTCGGATATTAGGAATATTTTTGGACGTTATTTGAGTGCTGAAATTGTCTCTAATTTATTAGAAAGACCCGAAGGTTTAAAACTCGGAGGAGAACGCCGAAAAATCACCATTTTAACCTCGGATTTACGCGGATTTACGGCTCTTTCAGAACGTTTACAACCTGAAGAAGTAGTTAAAATTTTAAACTTTTATTTGTCCTGTATGGCCGATGTGATTACTACCTATCAAGGAACTATTGATGAGTTTATGGGGGATGGAATTTTAGTTTTATTTGGAGCTCCTACTTTACGGGAAGATGATGTTCAACGGGCGATTGCTTGTGCGGTAGCCATGCAATTAGCTATGCAGAAGGTGAATGAACAATTAGAAAAGTGGAATTTATCTCCTTTAGACATGGGAATTGGAATTAATACGGGGGAAGTTGTGGTAGGAAATATTGGGTCAGAAAAACGCACAAAATATGGAGTTGTAGGAAGTCAAGTTAATTTGACCTATCGGATTGAATCCTATACAACTGGAGGACAAATTTTAATCTCTGAAATGACATTAAATCAAGCGGGTCGGAATTTGATTAAGATTGAAAATCAAAAATTAGTTCAGCCCAAGGGAGTCAAAAAGTCTATTACTATTTATGAAGTCGGGGGAATTTTAGGTAACTATAATCTATTTATTTCTAAACAAGAACAGCATTTTTATCCAATTCCAACTCCTATTTTATTACAATATTTTATTTTAGAAGGAAAACATATCAGCGACGGTATTTTAATGGCAAGTTTAGTGGAATTATCGGAAAAAGGAGGTTTAATTATTACGGAGGCGAATAATCATATTATTCCTGGGGCTTTAGCAAATTTAAAACTTAATATTAAATTAAAATCAGAACAATGGAGTGATGATATTTATGCAAAAGTCCTAGAAAAATCGGCGAAACCGGGAGCTTTTTATGTGGGGTTTACGGCTAAATCCCCAGAGGTGGAACAATATCTGAATCAACTTTATCAAACGATTAATGTGTTAAAAGTTGACCCCCATAGCCACCCTAGTTAATGCAGGGCTGTTTCAAACTCAAGTCAAAGATTGAAACGTATCAACGCTATTCTAAAGTTTTCTAGGCAAAAAAACTGTTCTAGGATAACTGATTTATTGCATCATCTAATAATTCCCATCCTTGAGCAACGGTTTCAATTCTGGCCAAATGATCCCGTAATTCGTGCGCCCCAGGAAACCCTTTTGCATACCAGGTTAAATGTTTTCGAGATTGATAAATTCCCCGTTCACCCTTATATTCCCACAACGCTTGGAGGTGTTCTTTTGCACATTGCAACCGTTCAATTACGGAGGGAAGGGTTTTAAATTCTCCGGTTTTCAAAAAATAGTCAATTTCTCCAACTAAAAACGGATAACCCAGAGTTCCTCGTGAACACATTACCCCATCAGCGCCCGTTTCTTGTAAACATTGAATCGCCGTTTCTACGGAAAAAATATCGCCATTGGCAATCACTGGAATCCTTAACTGTTCCTTAACCTGTCGAATCCAGTCCCATTTTGCCTGACCGTGATAACCTTGGGCGCGGGTGCGGGCGTGAATGGTGATCATTTTTGCCCCCGCATCCTGCATTCTACGGGCAAAATCTAAAATTGTGATTTCTTCATCACTCCAACCAATCCGGGTTTTTACGGTGACAGGCACATCCACGGCCGCCACCACTGACCGAATAATAGTTTCTGCCATTTCCGGTTGTCGCAATAACGAAGAACCGCCCCCATTTTTCGTAATTTTATTAACAGGACAACCCATATTAATATCAATAGTATCGGCTCCTTCTTGAACGGCTTTTTGGGCGGCTTCGGCTAAAAAATCGGGGCGACAATCGAATAATTGAATACTAATTGGGCGTTCCTTGGGGTCAACTTCCATGATTTTTGGAAGTCCCCGAACATGACAGACTTCGCTGGCGTGAACCATTTCGGTGTACATCATGGAGTCGGGGGCGTAGCGACGTACTAAGCGCCGAAAAACTAAATCTGTGACACCGGATAGGGGGGATTGGAGGACACGACTGTTGACTTCTACAGTGCCAATTTTTAGGGGTGTGGATAAACGTTGTTTCAATTCTGGGGAAAGAACAATCATGGTTAAAAGGGAACAAAGTAAGTCCGAGTATCTCTATAATAGAATGAGTTAACGGTTTAAATCATTTTGGATTTTATTATGAATTTTCCCTCAAATAATCCTGGCCCGTTTCATCAAAATGGCAACGCGAATAAATTGCACTTTCCCCAACCCGAACCGAGTGAAGTTTCTGAAGAAATTGAAGATGTTGAAGCCAAAAAACATGACCCTAGAACCTTGGAAATTATTCAACGTTCGTTTATTATTTTAACGGTGATTGGGTTGGTTTTTGGGGTGTTTATGGCGGCGGGAGTTTTGTATTTGATGCAGAAATTTAATATTACTGGTCGTCCAGCACAATTGGAACAGCCGATTAATAGATAAATCATCAGTGATTAGCATTTTTTCTCTAATTTCGGGCTAATCACTGGATTAATTTAGGATAATTAATCTCTAAAAAGACGGGATACGAGACAGAAAAGATAACATTGAAATAATAAATATAATCTTTAATAAGATTATATCGCTATTTTTATGCTAAAATTAGCACAAGCTAAATATTACAGTTAATCCAAATTTAACTCATGATTCAAACAACGCTGACCCCGTTTTCACAAAAACTCGGTTTTCCCCTCACAAAACAACCAATTACAATATTACAAATTAATTTAGGAAAACGGTGTAATCTAGCTTGTAACCATTGTCATGTCGAAGCTGGGCCAAAACGTACCGAAGAACTGAACCCTGATATTACTTCACAACTAATTGAATTAATTAATCGGTTTCCCCAAATTCAAACGGTAGATTTAACCGGAGGGGCACCAGAAATGAATTATGGATTTAAACCTTTAGTAGAAGCAGCAAGAAAAAGCAAAAAACAAGTTATTGTTAGGTCTAATTTAACCCTTTATTTTGTCCCAGGTTATGAAGATATCCCCGAATATTGTGCAGATAATCAATTAAGAATTGTTGCATCTTTGCCTTGTTATTTAGAAAATAATGTAGATAAAATGCGAGGAAAAGGAGTCTATCAGGATTCTATTCAAGCCATTCAATGGTTAAACCGTTTGGGCTATGGTAAAACACCGGAATTAATCTTAGATTTAGTTTATAACCCCGCCCTACCAACCTCCGAAAAGTTCACCTTACCGCCCGAACAATCTCAACTTGAACAAGCGTATAAAGATTATTTAAAAAAAGATTTGGATATTCATTTTAATCAACTATTAACGATTACAAATTTACCCATCGGGCGCACAAAGTCTTATTTACAGCAGAAAAAATTAGAATCTTCCTATTTAGAATTTTTAGAATCTAATTATAATCCCGAAACTGTATCTAATTTAATGTGTCGTCATCAATTATCTATTGATTATCAAGGCTATATTTATGATTGTGATTTTAACCAAATGGAAAATATTCCCGCCCGCAATGCTTCAGGAAATATCTTAACGGTAAGTGATTTATTAAATGCTAATAATTTAGATTTAATTGAAACGGTAAAAACAGCTTCCTATTGTTATGGATGTACCGCCGGATGTGGTTCTAGTTGTGGAGGATCTTTAGTTTAAAATTATAGGTGATCTTGACAAGGATCAAGCCAAATTTAACCACAAAGACACAAAGAAGATAAAGAAGTTCTCAAAACTAACCTGCTCAGGGCTATAATTTTAATACTTGGGAGAATAAAATGGGCGTTCAAGACTTATTAAAAAATCTCTTAGATTGGGTGGCAAATTTGGGCTTTTGGGGGCCAGCAGCATTTATTATTATATACAATTTAGCTACAATATTATTTGTCCCTGGTTCTCTATTAACCTTGGGTGCGGGAGTTGTTTTTGGGGTATTTTGGGGTTCAATTTATGTTTCTATTGGTTCAGTAATTGGAGCTACCTTTGCTTTTTTAATTGGACGATATTTTGCCAGGGATTGGGTTGCTAAGAAACTAGAAAATCACGAGCAATTTAAAGCTATTGATCAAGCGGTGGGTCAAGAGGGATGGAAAATTGTGGGTTTAACTCGTCTTTCTCCAATATTTCCATTTAATTTACTTAATTATGCTTTTGGACTAACGAATGTTTCTTTAAAAGATTATTTTTTAGCCTCTTGGATTGGGATGTTACCCGGTACAATTTTATATGTTTATGTGGGATCTTTAATCGGAAGTTTAGCCCAGTTAGGAATGGGAGAGCGATCGCGTACCTCGGTAGAATGGTTATTCTATGGAATGGGGTTAATCGTAACGGTAATCGTTACAATTTATATCACTAAAATTGCCCAAAATGCTCTAAATCAAAAAATTAAATAGGTGGAAAATTCCACCTATTTTTACTTAGATTAATTAGGCTTCTGGGGGTGTAGATTCCACTTCAGTATTGACTGTTTTTGCTGTTGTTTCCAGTTGAGAAGCAATATCCGATTTAATCGAACGTTTATACAATTTTCCGGCATACTCATCTAAAGTTTCCGTTAACTTATCTACCCAAGTATGCTCAACCAAGGCAATAATAGCTGAACTTCCCGGGGTTAAAGATTCAGAAAGTTCTTTCAGATCTTCTTGAGGAAATCCCAAATCAATAAAATGAGTAATTAAGGCTCCAACTCCCGCCCCACCTGCGGTTAAAGCAATTACTCCTAATGCTCCAATCGGGTTGAATAG
Source organism: Planktothrix agardhii (assembly GCF_904830935.1). Classification (NCBI taxonomy): domain Bacteria; kingdom Bacillati; phylum Cyanobacteriota; class Cyanophyceae; order Oscillatoriales; family Microcoleaceae; genus Planktothrix; species Planktothrix agardhii. Next base: position 3,720,163 of record NZ_LR882952.1, on the reverse strand, counting down.
GGCAATTAATCCCGCCGTAATTCCGCCAATAATTGCTCCACCTTTAGCATCGGTATCTCCGGTTTCACTAATGGCAACTTTCCCTTTTTCATTCTTGACCATAACCGCAGCATTGACAATAGAAATAATCCCTTTTATTTGCAATTCCTTGAGTTCTTTTAGAACTTCTTTGGCTTTTTCTTGCTCAGGGTAAGCAACAACAACTAAAGTTGTTAAATCTTCCGAATAAGTCATGTTTTATTCCTCAAAATTTATGGTTTACACAAATTAGGTCTATACGGATCGCAATCCTAATTCCCTCCACCTTACCACAACCCCAATAACAAAGTCGATTAAAACCATGATAAATTAACAAAAGGAGTTGTGATATTTCATTGTAAACAAAAAGACCAAACTTTAACGGTTAAGGATTTTTATTCTATGAGCTTGAGCGTGATTTTGTTACTGATAGCGGGTTTAGTCTTACTGGTTTTGGGCGCGGAACTATTAGTCCGTGGAGCTTCAACCATTGCTTCAATTTTGGGAATTCCTTCCTTACTTGTGGGACTAACAATTGTTGCTTACGGAACCAGTTCTCCAGAAATGTCAGTTAGTATTCAATCAGCTTTTGCAGGTCAAGCGGATATCGCCTTGGGAAATGTTGTCGGTAGTAATATTTTTAATGTGTTAATCATATTAGGAATTTCGGCTTTAATTGCTCCTTTAATGGTAGCTAATCAGTTAATTCGGTTAGATGTTCCGATTATGATTGGGGTGTCTGTTTTGACCTTAATGTTTGGCAGTGATGGTACAATTAGTCGGGTTGATGGAACGATTTTATTTATTGGGGCAATTGTTTATACTCTGTTTTTAATTTATGAAGCCAAGAAACAAAAAAATGATGAATCAAACGAAGATGAATCCGGGAGTAAGATTGAAAATACTCCGAAAAACTGGATCATTAATATTGGCTTAATTATTGTCGGATTAGTCTTGCTTGTTCAGGGGTCTAATTGGTTGGTTGAAAGTTCAATTTCTATCGCTAGAGCTATTGGAGTCAGTGAATTAGTCATCGGATTAACTATTGTAGCCGCAGGAACTTCCCTGCCAGAATTAGCCAGTTCTGTTGTGGCTACGATTAAAGGAGAACGGGATATTGCTGTGGGTAATGTCATCGGTAGCAATATTTTTAATATCCTGGCAGTTTTAGGACTCTCCTCTGCTGTTTCCCCAGCCGGAATCAATGTTTCTACTGCGGCTTTAAATTTTGATATTCCAGTTATGATTGCAGTGGCAATTTCCTGTTTCCCGATTTTTTATACGGGCAAATCTATTGACCGTTGGGAAGGTATACTTTTCTTAGCCTATTATTTTGCCTACGCTACCTATTTAATTCTCGATTCTTCAAAACATTCTCAACTTCCCATGTTTAATTTGGTGATGATCGGTTTTGTAATTCCAATTACAATTATTACTTTAATTGTCACCACAGTCCGCAGCTATCAAACCAAACGCAAACGTTTAAACTCTTAAGCATACCTAACTCCCCTTTTCTGCTAGGGGAGAGATTATTATCTGTAAACAAATAAAACAGCCTGATTATTGGATCTTAACTTAAGAAGATAAAGACGCGCTAGAGCACGTCTTTACAACAGAATTAATTCCCTAAACAAATCCCCATACTTTGGGCCGTTTCTACTAAAATATCATCAGCATTAACAGCCCGATATTGAGCGATCGCATCCAAAATCGGAATACTCGATACATTCCGATCTCGCCAAACGACAACCCGATCATAATTCTCCTCAAGAATCAAATCCACCGCCGCCACTCCAAAAGCAGAAGCAATAATCCGATCAATTGGTGAAGGAGTTCCCCCCCGTTGAATATGACCGAGAACAGTAACTCGCGTTTCTGCGCCACTGCGATCGCAAATTTCATCGGCCAGATATTGTCCAATGCCCCCTAAACGAGCTTGTCCCATACGATTAATCATCGTCACAGGTTCTCCCGTTTCCGTTTTAACCGCCTCTGCAACAACGACTAAACAATAGTTTTTCCCTTGTTTTTGTCGTTCTGCAATATGCTGACAAATGCTATCCAAACTGTAGGGAAGTTCAGGAATTAAAATAATATCTGCACCGCCAGCAATTCCCGCATGGAGGGCAATATGTCCCGCATCTCGGCCCATGACTTCTAAAATCATCACGCGGCTATGACTAGCGGCGGTAAAATGCAGGCGATCTAAAGCCTCAGTAGCGATATCAACGGCGGTACTAAACCCAATAGATAAATCCGTGCTACCCACGTCATTATCAATGGTTTTAGGAATCCCAATTAAGTTCATATTTCCCTGTTGGGCAATGCGTCGCAAAATCGCTAAACTGCCATCTCCACCGATACCAATTAAAGCATTCAGTCCTAAGAGATTATAGCCTTCGATAATCTCCTCGGAGCGATCCAACAAACTTCCATCCGGCATCGGAAAGGCAAAGGGATCACCCTTATTGGTGGTTCCCAAAATTGTCCCCCCGGCGGTGAGAATATTATCAACTTTATCAATAGTCAGAGGAACACTGTTCACAGGACGAGTCATTAACCCTTGGGTGGCTTCTCGAATACCGAAGACTTCCCACCCCAAGATTCCTGCCGCCCGATAAACCACAGCCCGAATTGCTGCGTTTAAACCTGCACAGTCCCCCCCACTGGTTAAAATACCAATGCGTTTGTGTTCTACCATGTTTGGCGAATTCTGGATTTACAGATGCAAATTTTAGATTACATCCGATTGGCAAATGATTGACAAATCTTTGCTCATCTTTAATATTTTAATCAGGAATCGGCAGGCAGAATAACCGGATATACGCGGATCAATCTGCTGAAATCATGGCTTCAATGGGAATCTGGATATCTGGAAATGCTAGGGGTGTAACTTCACCTTCTGTTAAGGTGATTTTGGAGCCATATTCGCTATCCCTGGGATCACGATAAATAATTAGTTCCCGGCGCTGTAGGTTAACTAACCAATATTCGGAGATTCCCGCTTCCGCGTAGATCCGGTATTTCACAGTAGAGTCTTTTTCTAAGCTGGAGTTGGAGTATTCTATCACCCAGAAAATATTCTCAGGATAGGGATGATGACTGAGATATTCCCGCCCCAAACGTTCCACAATGGCGATATCAGGTTCGGGTTCGGAGTCGTTAGCAAGGGTAATGGGTTTAGCGTGACGAACTAGGGCCCGATTTCCCAGTAAACGGCTAAGATAATCACCTGCTTCAGTGCTGAAATAGGCGTGGGGTTCTCCTTCTGGGGACATTTGAACAATTTCTCCATGCAGTAGTTCAACGGGGCGCTCGTCGAGTAGACCCATTTCAACGATGCGGTGATAGTCGTCCAGTTTCCATTTTGCGATCGATATAGTCATCTTCATCAACAATTAGGAGTGGGTATTTATAAGATAGCTGATTAGGGTGCGATCACTTGATCGAGCAACCTAACAGCAATGGATAACTTTTTTTTGCCTTTGAGTAAAACTTTTGTTCAATCCTCTGCAACAAGATTATTATACTCTCTGAGCACGGACTATCGGATCTAACAATCACTAACCGCGCCGACCAAATTCGAGCAGAAGATGGGACAATTTTACCAGAGCAAATTCGCTCAATATCTCTTTTAATAATAGCAAGGATGCAGAGACGCCCATCGAATTCACGTTATTTTAGCAACGTGCAAGAAACTAAGTTTCTGTGAGTAGTTTTGGGGTTAAGAGAAGTTGAATAAATTTGCTTCATGAACTCCCAAGGATACTTTCTGGTATAATGTCTAACTAAAGTTAACCTATGTACATGAATATAAATATACTAGCATGAACAAGAGCCAAGAAATTCAGAGCATTATTGGCCAACGTCAGCCCCTCGCCAAAAAGCTGACAGATATTGAAACGGGGTTATCATCGCTTTATGCTTCGCTCCAGCGATTAGAACAAGAGCGAGATCGCCAGCTTCTGCATTGGTCAGGAGATGAAGCCACCAAGTCTAAACTCCAAACACTGGATTTTGCCAGTTTTGAGGAAAACATCAGGGAACACTTGACATCACTGGGTAGACTCCAGGGGAGATTTTCTCGTAAAACCCTAAATATTGGGGTAATTGGTCGGATGGGACAAGGCAAAAGCACCCTGTTGCAGAGTTTGAGTGGACTAAAAAATGAGGTGATTCCGGCAATGCAAGGGAAAGCTTGCACCGCAGCGCGAAGCACCATTTCTCATAAAGCTGGGAATTTGACTACCGCAGAAATTCAATTTCACGATCACGAATCTTTTTTAATCGAGATAATCACTCCCTATTATAAGAAACTCGGACTCACCCCAGTTCCCAATTCTTTTGAAGCGTTTGCCCATAGAGCCATTCCCAATTTACCCACTGACGCGGATCAAACTGACATTAATATTTATAACCGTCTGAAAGATGATTATCACAGCAACGGGAAAAAATATCAAGAACACTTGGGGCGTGGTTATTTAACAATTCAAGATCAGTCAGATATTTCTAATTATGTGGCATCAAAATATAATCAGGACTATCAACTGATTAACCATGAATGTTTGGCGGTGAAGCACGTTAAAATCTCTTGTGCTTTTCCGGTTGATGAAATTGGCGCGATCGCTTTAGTAGATGTCCCCGGTTTAGGGGATTTTCGCTTAGGAGATGAGAGTTTAGTCATTGAAGCCCTAGCTCAAGAAGTGGATTTTATTCTATTTATTCGCAAGCCGTCCAAAGACCGGGCAAACTTCGAGCAAAGCGACACAAAATTATATGATTTGGCGAATAAAGCTTTAAACAATTTGCCTTCTCGGTCTATTTTTGTCCTCAATGCTGATCGCAATGGCGAAAATCGGGAAAGTTGCCGTTCTCTGAAACGAGATATTGATTCGGAAACGGTGAAAATGCCCGTCTTGGATTGGGTGATTGCTGATTGTTCTTCTCCAGAAGATGCCAATAACAAAGTGCTTCAGGCAGTTCTGGATAATCTGCGATCAAATGTCACTCAACTAGATCGGAATTACACTCAACAAAAAATTACCGATTTGCAAGCCAGTCTCACTGATTTAAAGCAGCAATTGCAATTAGCACAGGGAATCCTACCACATATCGATCAGAATGAAATAGAGGCTCAATATGATGATTTATTTGATGAGTTTTGGAACACGATCACTAATGAAATGACGGCCTTAATAGACAAACTAATTGAAACTCGTGAAAACCCCGATGAAAACCTGAAAAACCAAATTAAGGCAGTGTTGCAAGACTGTCGGCAAAATGTCGAGATGCCCACGCTTGAACAAGTGAAGAAACGCCGAAATAAATTACAATCTTACGCCAGCACTTACAGTGAATATTTGATAGAAATGAGAACGAGTCTATCCCTGAAATTCCTAGATATGGATAAAGGATTGAAAGAAACCATTGAAGGGACAAAAGCAGAAGTGGCTAAGGTTTTAGTGGAAAAATGTGATTTAGGAGGTCTGGCAAATGTTGGTGGGGCAGACTTTCTGGTGGAAGTTGCCAGTCAAATTCCCTCTAAATATACGGAACTGAAAAAAGGGTTTGATATTTTATCAGAATTTAATCTGTCTTATCGCGGATTAATTCAGCATCGGATTCGCTTGCAATTAGATCCGTTAACCCCGGATAAAACCGCAGGCTTGAAAACGGAAGGGGCGAATGCTCAAGATGTTTTAGACCACTTAAACGAACTGTACCAAGAAACCATTTACAATTGTGAAAATGCTTTAAATGGATTTTTATCAGAACCGAGTCAAGCATCATTTGCCATTGTGGAAGAATTTGCCGATCGCGTCCTCCGGGCAAAAAGCGCAAGGAAGGAGTGGAAAAGATTTTTGGGCCCAAAGCGGCATCAGATTTGGGATGAGTTTGAAAAACTGCAAAAGCAAATTGATGCCAGTCAAGAATGGTCAAGACTTTTAAAGTCGGTTTCTCGTCATATCGATGACTTAGAAGGGTCTTTAAAGAATTTGTAGAACCATCAAAAAACCAAAGTAACGTTGTGAGGATCGTCAATGGCATTTAACCCACGTTCATTTAAGTTTGAGTTTGGACAAACCGGAACTCCTCCAGCTTTAGAAATTAATTTTCAAGATTATCCAGGCGGATGGTTAGGACAGGATGACAACAAAAACAAAGTTAAAGAATTGATTCGAGAATCCGTAGCGGTTTTGATTCCCATTGAGACCCCAGCTTTAATGGAAAAGGGAGGAAAATACCATGAGGAGTTTAATCAGCCCACGCAATTAAATGATCTATTCAAAACTCTCTACAAGGATTTAGATTCACCTCGTTTAGTAATTCTGGTACCGGTCAAATGTGAAAAATATATGCAAAACCCCCCAGATTTATTTAGAAAGGTGAGAGAAGAATATCAGAAAATGCTGAATCAGTTTGCGAGTGAGAAGTTATTGCCAAAAGTAGCGGTAGTGATTACTCCAGTTCAAACCGTTGGCAGTGTAGTTTTTTCACGAGTTGAGGAAATTGACAATCAGCCAATTTTCTACTATCGCAAAGGCCAGCCCAGCGACCCCTATCAGCCGAAAAATACTGAAGTTCCTTTGCGGTATCTATTGCGCTTTTTGCTGAAATTACATCTGGATAAGAGACGCGCTTCTATATTCACCAGAATTCTGGATTCTTTTGGTCGAAATGCTGAACTGAGAAATGCCGTCAGTCGCTTTGCACAACCCAGACCCGATGAAGCTGAGATTGTTCAAGGGATAGAGTTATTGAAACTATAAGGAGATTAATCATGGAACTTTATGTACAAAGCCGAGGGGTTTCTAAAGAGTATTGCTGGTTAGGTAAAAATCCAACGAAAAGTTCCAATCTGCCGGATAATTTCAAGCGAATGCTCGAAATGGTGGATGGCGATTATTTTTCTTTGGTGATTTATCGTGCCAATGGTCAGTTATCTTTATTGGTTACGGCCTTGAAATCGCAAAATCGCATCGATAACCGGACTCGGAAAATCAAAAATTCGGTTTTGTGGGTTGGTGATAATTCTGATGAAGAAACCTTGCGGGCGATTTCAATTCAAGCTTTGAATGGCAAGTTATCGGCTAAAATCGATCAAGCTGTTTTTTCTAAAAATAATACTCAAGGGTTTGAAGTCGATTTTGAGGAATTAGAACCGAAGAAGCTTGATCTTCCGTCTGTTGAAAATAACCGCGCTGATTCCTCTAAAAAAATCGGCAAATTATCCGCCTTGAAAGATAGCCTAATTGACGAACTGAAAAAGTATTGTTTGCCCATGCAAGAGGGGATGTTAGTTGTAGTATCCTCAACGGTATCTAAAGATAATCTTGAGCAAAAACAAGTTTGGCGTGGTTTGTCCGATGGGATTTCTGATGATGAGTGGATTCCATTGGAGGGTGATAAAGGTGGCAACTTTCGCGGTCAGCCTTCTGATTCTAATCGTGATCCTAATACATCTTCACAGCCAGAAAAAGGGAAATTTGGAACTCCTTATACGTCTCCTTCGGGTTTACCGACACCTTTTTCAGCCTCTTCAAGAAGTGATAAAAGAAGTCCAGAAGATTCTCCCCTAAAAAAATGGATACCAATTATTGTCGCTTTTGTAATCGGTTTATTAATTGGCATAGTTGGACATTACTTGTATTACAGTAATATTCCCAATATGCAAAAACAACAAATTGAACAGAATGAAAAAACAATTGGCGATCAGGAAGACAAAATTGCCGACCAGGATAAAAGAATTAATGATCAGGAAGACATCATAGTTAACAAAGAAAAAACTATAAAACAAAAAGACAAACTAATCGAAGACATCTTTAATTATGCCAAGGAATTTACTGATAAAGGCTTGCCCTTAATAGAGCGTATCAATGGAGTTCAAAAATAAATAACCGCCAGATATTTTAGGGTTATCGCGCATAATTGGGTCAACAGCCGTTGACCCCTAATCGGGTTTCTTGATCCTACGCGATCGCCCTCAAAATAAGTTACAATTAAAAAACGCAATAACTCCAACTCTTAAGTAGGAGAAAAATATGCAAATTCAAAGCAACCATGAAATGGGAAAAGTTTTCGCTACTCTAACAATTACTAACCGCGCCGACCAAATTCTAGCGGAGGCTGGGGTTAAATCAGAAGACCAAATACGCTCAATTACCCTCAAAAATGTATTAGTAGACACGGGTGCAACTACCCTATGTTTACCACAAGATGCGATCGCCAAACTGGGGCTAAAACTCCTTAAAGAAGTGGACGTAGCCACCGCTATGGGTATTGGTAAAGCCCGAATTTTCCAAGATGCCAAAATATCAATGTTTGAGCGGGAAGGAACCTTCGAGTGCTTAGAATTACCAGGAGGTAAAGATGCTCTTTTAGGAGTCATACCTTTAGAAGCTTTGGGGTTAGAAATCGACTTACAAAATCAAACCTTGAAGGCGTTACCCATCAGTCCAACAGAAACTTATTTAACGATTTTGTAGCAGAAGAAGGAGGAAGCAATTAAGAACTTCCTAACATCGAAGATGGGGCTAAAGCCCAACAACAAAAAAAGCCCCTCAATTGTTAGGTGAGGGGTTTCAAACAAGATATAATTAAAATGAATTAAGACTCAGCACCTTGGGGTAACAATTCCCGACTGGTGAGACTTTGGGACACCACCACTTGAGCGTTTTCATCGATATCGACAACAGCAGTATCCCCTTCTTTGATCCGTCCAGACAGAATTTCTTCTGCTAAACTATCTTCGAGTAACCGCATAATCGCCCGACGCAGAGGACGCGCCCCGTAACTGGGGTTGTAGCCTTCCTCCACTAACCTTTCTTTGAACTTGTCCGTCACTTCCAAGGTAATGCCTTTTTCGATCAAGCGTCCGAAGACTTCTTTTAACAGGATCACGGCAATTTCCTTGACTTCTTCCTTATTCAACTGACGGAAGACAATAATTTCATCCAAACGGTTGAGGAATTCAGGACGGAAATATTGTTTGAGTTCTTCATTAACCAAGTTGCGAATACGGTTATATTGGGCATCGTTTTGGTTTTCCGAGAACTCGAACCCTAAACCACCGCCACCTTTTTCGATCACCTTCGATCCAATATTAGACGTCATAATGATCAAGGTATTCTTGAAGTCCACCGTCCGACCTTTAGCATCGGTCAAACGACCATCTTCTAAGATTTGCAGCAACATATTGAAGACGTCGGGGTGGGCTTTTTCGATTTCATCAAATAGCACCACCGTATAGGGACGCCGACGCACCGCTTCGGTGAGTTGTCCGCCTTCGTTGTATCCCACATAGCCTGGAGGCGACCCAATTAACTTAGAAACCGTGTGACGCTCCATGTATTCGGACATATCCAAGCGCACCATCGCTTCTTCTGACCCGAAGAAATAGGCTGCTAAGGCTTTGGTTAATTCGGTTTTACCCACCCCAGTCGGCCCAGAGAAGATAAAACTGGCGATCGGTCGGTTGGGGTTCTTCAGACCCACCCGGGCGCGACGAATGGCACGGGAAACGGCTTTAACCGCTTCATCCTGACCAATTAAACGTTGGTGCAGGGTTCCTTCCATATTCAGCAGTTTTTCGGACTCAGACTCGGTGAGTTTGTTCACCGGAACCCCTGTCCAACTGGCCACAATTTGGGCGATGTCTTCTTCGGTGACAATGGGGCTATCGTCTTCGCTGCGGGTGGTTTCGGCTTTCTTGGTTTGACTAATAGTCCGAATTTGAGCCTTAATTTCCATTTCCCGATCGCGCAATTCTCCCGCCCGATCAAAGTCTTGGGAACGCACCGCTTCGTCTTTTTCTTTAAGAACTTGGCGCAGTTCTTTGTCCAATTCTTTGGCCGCCGGAGGCAGTTGGGAATTGATTAAACGCACCCGGGAACCCGCTTCATCCATTAAGTCAATGGCCTTATCGGGTAAATAGCGATCGCTAATATAACGATCCGACAGTTTAGCCGCCGCTTCGAGGGCCTCATTGGAAATTTTCAGTTTATGGTGTTGCTCATAACGTTCGCGCAACCCAAACAGAATTTCAATGGTTTCGGAAACCGAAGGTTCACCCACCATCACGGGTTGGAACCGACGTTCTAAGGCCGCATCCCGTTCAATGTGTTTGCGGTATTCATCTAAGGTCGTCGCCCCGATGCACTGCAACTCGCCCCGGGCTAAAGCGGGTTTGAGGATATTAGCAGCATCGATGGCACCTTCGGCCGCCCCCGCCCCGATCAGGGTGTGGACTTCATCAATAACCAGGATGACGTTACCCGCAGTGCGGATTTCATCCATGATTTTTTTCAACCGTTCTTCAAATTCCCCGCGATATTTGGTTCCGGCGACCAGTAACCCAATATCTAAGGTGACAACCCGTTTATCCTCTAAAATATCGGGAATATCGTTCGTGGCAATGCGTTGGGCCAAGCCTTCGGCGATCGCAGTTTTACCAACACCCGGTTCCCCAATTAACACTGGGTTATTTTTGGTACGCCGACCGAGAATTTGGATCACCCGTTCGATTTCTTTTTGGCGACCGACCACCGGATCGAGTTTACCTTCGGCGGCCATTTGGGTTAAATTTGATCCAAACTCATCTAAAGTTGGGGTCTTGGTACGACTGCTACTACCTCCGGCAGCAACTTCAGCCGTTTCACCCAACATCCGAATTACTTGAGTCCGAACTTTCGAGAGGTCAACCCCCAGGTTTTCTAAGACTCTGGCGGCGACGCCTTCCCCTTCCCTGATCAGACCGAGAAGCAGGTGTTCCGTGCCAATATAGTTATGTCCCAGTTGGCGAGCTTCTTCCAGGGACAGTTCCAGAACTCTTTTGGCGCGAGGGGTAAAAGGAATCTCGACGGCGACAAACCCCGAACCTCGACCAATGATTTTTTCCACCTCGATCCTGGCATCTTTGAGATTGACTCCCATTGATTTCAGGACTTTGGCTGCAACGCCTGTCCCTTCGCCGATCAGACCCAGGAGGATCTGTTCAGTTCCCACGAAGTTATGCCCCAGGCGACGTGCTTCCTCCTGGGCTAACATGATGACTTTAATGGCTTTTTCTGTGAAGCGTTCAAACATGGCTAATTCCCATCACCTGTTGCTTACCCGTTACGCTAATTTTAGCGTGAGACTTCTAACTTCGGAAAAATTAAAAAGTTGACTCAAAAACGAAAGGGTTCATTTTTGGACTTTAATTTCTCGCTGAATCCGTTTCTAGGTCGGCGTTGTCAGGTTTTGCTTCCAATCGGAATTGTTTTCCCCATTGGCGTTGACCTACAACTTGCCCTAGAGAGTTCTGTAAACTACCCACAGGGATCAAGATTTCAATAGGTACAGCCTACCCTAAATTTAATTTTGATTCTGTATAGAGGTTGTCTCTCTAATAGCCTCAACTGTGTTGAGGCTAAGGATTACTTTCGATTTTAATTGATTTATTGATGGATTCTAGCACATTGATTTCAGAACCGTAGTAGCTTAGATCGGGTTTGTAAGCTCCGTGGTTAACTTTAAACAAATTTCTTGATACCAGTGATACAGAATTTGGGGAAAATGAGGATGATGGAGATCCCCTCGCCACAAAATTAGGGCATCTTCTCCGGTATCTTGATAATATCCTTTACGACGTCCTGCTTCTTTAAAGCCAAATTTCTTATATAAATTAATCGCAGGTTGATTAGAAACTTTCACCTCTAGGGTGGCTCGTTCTAGTTTACGTTTCCAAGCCGATACTAATAATTGAAATAATAACGCCTGACCTAAACCTTTGCCTTGATATTCTGGATCAATCGCTAAAATAGTAATATGAGCTTCCTCTAATATTGCCCACAAACAACCAATTCCGATTAATTCATTCCCTGAATTTCCTCCATGATTTAATTCTATTTTAGGTAATTGAAACTCTTCTTTTTTATGTTCACTATTCCCTATTTCTTGTTCCGGTTTCCAGATAATTAAATCACTATTCGGACTATCTATTTCCCGTTGATAACCGTCTTTTGTCCAAAGTCCCCCTAAACACCGTTGATCGAGTTCCACCACAGCAGAAAGTTGATTTTCTGTTAACGGTTTTAGTTCTAAATATTGTTTTCCCATTTAAACGAACATCTTCTAACTAACCTTCTATTCTATTGTAACGCATTGAATAACTAGAGATTATGATCGAATAGTAATTTCATACTTGGATTAAAACGGATAACAAGATCTGAATATTCCATTAACTCAAATATTTTTTTTAAATTAAGATTTAAAACCCTTTGCCCATAGTAAACTACTGCCCAATTAGTCACCGTATAAAGATATTTGAGAGATTGAAAACGAGCGTGTCTTTAGACCTGAGAGTGTCAACCGACTCCTATTGGGTTTTTTCCTAAAACTGAATCTTCCAAAATCGAAAATAATGATTACAATAATCACTATATAGCAATCCTATTTGAGTTATAGGAATAAATGGGCCTGAAACCCAGGCACAGCAAGGAGCCAATATTAGAACCTATTTAGTAGGATTGCTATATCTTGATTTGATTGTTACCCTTGATTTATGAGGAAAAAAAACTGAATGGTTGATCATGCCCAAACCCAATATGCTTCTAAGCAAATGATATCTGGCGCTAATGTTGATGAGCATACCAGTCGGGAAACTGCCCTAGTCGCAGCCCGAGCCGCAGATGACCGGAAAGCAGATAATATTCTGGTTCTGTGTGTGTCAGAAGTCTCTTATTTAGCGGATTATTTTGTAATTGTAACCGGTTTTTCCCAAGCTCAACTCCGGGGAATTTCTCAAGCGATTTCAGACCAAGTAGAAATAGAATTAGAACGACTTCCCCTGAGAGTCGAAGGCCAAGGCGAGGGCAACTGGGTTTTAATGGATTATGGTGATGTGATTGTCCATATTTTGTTACCTCAAGGACGGGATTTCTATAAATTAGAGGCATTCTGGGGTCACGCCGAGCGAGTCAATTGGCAATCGGATTAATTAAACTCTAAAATCCTATTGAGAAGAAGCATCATCCGTCTGACTCGTAGGATTTATTTGACTATTCAATGCTTGAATTTCTTTTTCTACCTTTTCTTTCGCTTCCTTTGCTGCTGGATAATCTGGACGATATTGTAAGGCTTTTTGATATGAAGAAATAGCCTCTTGGTAATGCTTTAAGTTCCCTAAAGCATTACCGCGACGGTACAAAGAGTTACCTCGATAGCTTCTTTTTTTAACGATTAGCGATAATTTCATCATCGGTTGAAAAATCAACTTCTGTTTGATCTAAACCTCGGGCTAAATAATCATTTTCAAAGGAATCTTTTAAACCGGAAATTAAATCAAATTCGGGTGTCCAGTTTAAATCTTGGATAGCTTTATGCACATCAGCAAAAAAGTGTTGAACTCGCATCGGAAATGCTTTACGTTTGCCAAAATCAAACTGTTTAGGATCGTAATGAATCAGTTGAATTGTATCCAATGATTTCCCCGCAGCAATAGCACAGGCCTTAGCTAAACCATCGAAGGTAACATAACGTTCTCCTGAGATATTATATACCTGACCAATAGCGTTTTGATTCCCTAAAACCGCGGCCATTGCGGTGGCTAAATCCTTGACATGACCTAACTGGGTGAGGTGAAATCCATTCCCCGGAATTGGAATTGGACGACCCGCCACAATCCGATCAAAAAACCACGATTCTAAGGGATTATAATTTAATGGCCCATAAATATAGGTAGGGCGAATTGATGTCCAGGGTAAATTTTGGGCTTGCAAATAACTCTCGGTTTCGTATTTACCTAAATGACGACTTTTCGGGTCAGTTGCATCCCCTTCAATATGGGGCATTTGATCAGATTTTAAATACACTCCCGCCGAACTCATATAAATAAAATGTTGTACCCGATCTTTAAATAAATCTGCGAGGGGTTTTGTATCATTTAGTTCTCGTCCATTATTATCAAAAATGGCATCAAATTGTTCGTTAGCAAGTTTTTCTTGAATTTGGTTAGCATCGGTGCGATCGCCATGAATTTGTTTAATTCCTTCAACGGGTGCAGGTTTTTTACCACGATTAAATAGAACGACTTCATGCCCTTGTTTAACTAATATTTTAGTTAAATAAACCCCGATAAATCGGGTTCCACCCATGATTAAAATTCGCATTTTTATCTCCTAAAAAATTTCAATAATTCCATAGAGGCGTGAACGCCTCACTACGAAAAAAATTCCGGTCTAAAACCAACAATTAATAAATATAAATTGCCCCGGTATTTTGAATATTAATTGCATTATCTCCGGCAACACCAGCCGCCGTTTTTACGGTGACATTAACCTGATTATTTTGCACATCAATTCTATAATCCAGAACGGCGGCTCTAGCGATAGAATTAATGACAATATCAGAATTAACCGGAACATTATTAATTGTAAATTGGCCCCCTGGAGCAATTTGAGTATTCGTTTTTCCGGTAGTTAATCCCGTTTCTAAATTATATCCGGTTTGATTCGTAATGGTAACAGTTATCGGTTGATTAGGATTAATTCTGGCTACGGGTTGCCAAGCCCCAGGGGTATAGGTTTGGGCGGGAGTTCCCTGAATTACGGGTACTGGAATATCAATTGGATCTTGAGCTTGAACGGAGGACAGGGATAAAAAAATAATCCCCATACCGAAACAACCTGTTAACAAAAAAGGATGGAAAGGATTAGGGAATTTGATCATGGATTTCACCGAGCATAACTGATCACTGATTACTGATCACTGATTACTGATCATGCGGATACTTAATTAACGGAACATACTGCTCACAGAGCTATCTTCATGTATCCGCCAAATCGTTTCACCGACCAAATTAGCAACAGATAAAACCTTTAACTGTTCAAACTGTTTCTCAGGTATGATCGGAATTGTATTAGTCACAATGACTTCCTCAAGTAACCCACTCGATAGACGTTCGATGGCAGGGGGAGAGAAGACCGCATGGGTGGCGCAGGCGTAGACTTGACGCGCTCCTTCTCGACGGAGTAAACGAGCGCCTTCACAAATCGTTCCAGCCGTGTCAATCATGTCATCGACTAAAACGGCGGTTTTACCCTTAACATCACCAATTACATTCAGAACTTCGGCGACATTATGGGCTTGACGGCGTTTATCAATAATCGCTAGGGGTGCGTCATTGAGTTTTTTAGCAAAAGCTCTAGCCCTGGCGACTCCACCGACATCAGGGGAAACAACCACCAGATCGGGTAACTGTTTGCTGATCAGGTAATCCAAAATTACCGGAGAACCATAGACATGATCAACCGGAATGTCGAAATACCCTTGAATCTGGGCTGAGTGTAAATCCATGGCCAGAATCCGACTAGCACCCGCTTCAGTAATCAAGTTGGCCACTAATTTTGCGGTGATTGACTCACGACCTGCGGTTTTGCGATCGGCTCTAGCATATCCGTAATAAGGGATAACGGCTGTAATTTGACGAGCAGAAGCCCGTTTACAGGCGTCAATCATGATCAATAACTCCATTAGGTTGTCATTGACCGGATAACAGCAGGGTTGAATCAAATAAACATCACAGCCTCGAATGGACTCTTGAATCTGGATGTAAATTTCTCCATCAGCGAATCGCTTACGAACCATTGGCCCTAAGTCAATTCCTAAATAACGGCTTACCTCTAGGGAAAGAGGAATATTTGCCGACCCCGAAAATAGTCGTAACCGACCATGATCAGCAACCAATGGCTCAGAATAAGGAAGGGGCAATATAGCAGAACGGATCACAGCTAACCCTCACAGTTCATTCACAGTTCATTTGTCACAATTTTATCATGAATTTATCGGTAATCGGTAATCCATAATCGGTAGTCTGTTATCAGTGTTAACCTTGAGGATTGTGCCTAAGCCTTATAATATAAGGAATTAATTTTTTATTAGTGGTTTTTCCCAATACTCATCTCCATTTACGCATGACTCAAACTGCTATTCCCGTTGGAACAATTCTGCAAAACCGTTACCGCTTGATTAGCATTTTAGGTCAGGGGGGTTTTGGTCGTACCTATTTAGCTGAAGATCAAGGAAGGTTTAACGAGCGCTGCGCCCTGAAGGAATTTATTCCTGTCCAAACTGGAACCTACGCTCTACAAAAGTCCCAAGAACTATTCCGCAGGGAAGCGCAAATTCTCTACCAAATTCGTCATGCTCAAATCCCACAATTTGGAGCGGTTTTTGAAGAAAACCAACGGTTATTTTTAGTTCAAGATTATGTGGAGGGCAAAACTTATCACGCCCTATTAATGGAGCGAAAAAATACCACTTCTGGGTTTCCAAAAACCTTTACAGAGGCAGAAATTGTGCTGTTTTTAAGGCAAATGTTGCCGATTTTAGCTCATATTCATAATTTAGGAATTATTCATCGAGATATTTCTCCTGATAATATTATTTTACGTTATCAAGATCAACTCCCGATATTAATTGATTTTGGGGTGGTGATTGAATTAGCTACCCGAATTAATACCCCGGATTTAACCTTACCTCCGGCGACTCGGGTGGGAAAATTAGGCTATGCACCTTTTGAACAAATTCAAACCGGACAGGCGTTTCCCAGTAGTGATTTATATGCTTTAGCGGTGACGGCAATTGTTTTATTAACCGGGCAAGAACCCCAATATTTATTAGATCAAACGACTTTATCTTGGAATTGGCGACCCTATACTCAGGTTAGTTCTAATTTTGCTCAAATTATTGATAAAATGTTAAGTCAGCAACCGAGCGATCGCTATCAATCGGCCCCAGAAGTTGAACAAGCCCTACAAACCCTAAATCAGCCGTTGAATTTTCCCCCAACACAGCAAAATCAACCGCGTCCGACTCCTGTACCGACTCCCCAAACTTCTAACCCCGATTTTTCTCAACTTCCCACCCTGGCGGTAGGACGGCCGTTAGTAACTCCACAGGTACAACAGCGAGCCCAGAATAATCATAGTCCTGTGGTTCCCAACAATCCCCAACTTCCTGACCCTGATGTTTTGGGATCTCAACCTATCTGGGAAAAACCCGCAACGATAATCGTGGTGGGTGTTTTGGTCGCTTGTTTAGCGGCTTGGGGTTCCTGGGCTTTAGTAAAAGGATTGCTTAAAGCCAATGATCGTTCCCCTGATGATAAGTCTTCCCAGGTGAATCCGCCCAGCGCGAGTCCGTCTATTCCCTTACCCGGAATACCATTACCAAACTTGACACCGCCTCCGAATTTACCATCCCCGCTTCCGACAACGACTCCAGCAGGGGTGCCAACATCCTCCACAGAACGCCTAAATTTGGCTGTTGATGAGTTACAGGTGTTTAAGGGTAATCTCAAGGCGAATCAAACTATTAATTATGTGGTTCCTGCGGAAGCGGGACAACAGTTTTATGCGTCTGTCAGTGGAGATGGAGTGTTATTAACCTTGGTTGGCCCAGATGGACAAACAATTAATCAACCCACATCGGTATCTTCATGGCAGGGAACTCTCCCTTTAAGCGGGGATTATACGGTGATTCTGAATATTCCTGGACTACCCGAAAGCAACTATGAGTTAAAACTGACTTTAATTAATACCCGTACCCCGATTACCCCCCCGGAACCGGTACCTGAACCCATTCCCTCTGCTGAACCTGAACCGATACCTCAACCAACTTTTGCACCTGAACCTGAACCGATACCTCAGCCAACTTTTGCACCAGCACCCCAACCCACACCACAACCCACACCACAACCCACACCCCAACCCACACCACAGCCCACACCACAGCCCACACCCCAACCCACGCCCGAACCTACACCCGAACCTACTCCACAACCTACACCCGAACCTACTCCACAACCTACACCCGAACCTACCCCGGAACCAACCTTAGAACCAAGTCCCACCCCGGAACCTGCCAAGGAAGGAACCCTAGCACCGAGTCCCGTTCAGTGAAACTGAATCTAAACCTACCTGACCCGATACCAATACTCGATTTCGTCCCATTGCCTTAGCTTGGTATAGGGCGGCATCGGCTGCTACATAAAGTTCCTGCAATATAGTCGTCTGTTTTATCGCGATCGCACTCCATCGAACTCACGTTGATCAAATATTTTAAGGTGCAATGCGATCGCTCAGGCGGTGGCTAATGTGGCTTTAGCTCGACAAAGGGGGGGATTTTTGAAAGGTTAGAACGCAGAATTATTTCATTGAGAGGGTCAGCAACTATAATAAAAAGCTGAACTTAGGTTTCTAAAACACAAAGATCAGTCAAAATCAACCTCAATTGATGAGGTCGGATGAGATTGAAGATCAGAAACCTCAGTCCAACTTTAAAACTCCCTCTGTTGCTTGTGAAATCGCGACTAGAAAATTCTTAACTGTTCATGACTAAGGGTTGATTGTGAGGGTTTACTACTCCCTACCCGTGCTCATCACCGTGTTACGATGGCGACAGAGAGAGAATAGTGGAAGAAGAAGGAAGATAAAATACATGGAAGAGATCATTAAGTCGATATCCTTTGATGGAAGGGATATTCGACTCAAAATAGGTTTACTTGCGCCACAGGCAGGTGGAGCCGTATTAATCGAGTCTGGAGATACATCAGTTCTAGTGACTGCGACTCGCGCCGAAGGTAGACCCGGATTGGACTTTCTGCCCTTGTTGGTGGACTATGAGGAGCGACTGTACGCGGGGGGAAGAATTCCAGGGGGATTCTTACGCAGGGAAGGTCGTCCACCCGATCGCGTTACCTTAACCAGTCGTTTGATTGACCGTCCCTTACGTCCTCTGATTCCCCATTGGTTGCGGGATGATATTCAGGTTGTGGCCACAACTCTGTCGATGGATGAACAAGTACCCCCGGATGTTTTAGCGGTGACGGGTGCTTCTGTAGCGGTGATCTTGGCAAGAATTCCCTTTTTTGGCCCGATGGCTGCGGTACGAGTTGGGTTAGTCGGAGATGACTTTATTATCAATCCGACTTACCGGGAAGTCAAAAATGGGGATTTAGATTTAGTCGTGGCGGGTTCCCCTGATGGCGTGGTGATGGTGGAAGCGGGTGCGAACCAACTACCGGAACAGGATATTATCGAAGCGATCGACTTTGGTTATGAAGCGGTTTGTGATTTAATCAAGGCCCAAGAGGAATTAATGCGGGACTTAGGAATTGAGGTCAAACCCGGAGAGCCCCCCGAAGGAAATCAGGGGTTAATCCAGTTTGTCCGCGATCGCGTCACTCTCCCGGTTAAACAGGTTCTCAAACAACATGATCTGGATAAAACCGCCCGGGATGCCAACCTAGATAAAATCAAGGAAAGTGAGGTGATTGCTCCGATTGAAACTCTACCCGCAGATGATCCACTCCGGGTGGCGGTGGCTGAGGATTCTAAGTTGGTGAGTCAGATTTTCAAGGACATCACCAAAACCTTGATGCGTCAGCAAATTGTTGAAGATAGCGTGCGGGTGGATGGTCGTAGCTTGGATCAGGTGCGTCCGGTATCTTGTAAGGTCAGTTGTTTACCGAAACGGGTACATGGTAGCGGTTTGTTTAATCGCGGTTTAACTCAAGTGTTGTCAATTGCCACTTTAGGGACGCCCGGAGATGCTCAGGATTTGGATGACTTGCATCCCCAGGAAGAAAAACGCTATATGCACCACTACAATTTTCCCCCTTATTCGGTTGGGGAAACTAAACCCATGCGATCGCCTGGACGTAGGGAAATTGGTCATGGAGCTTTAGCGGAACGGGCCTTAGTTCCGGTATTACCTTCTAAGGATCAGTTTCCCTATGTGATTCGGGTGGTTTCAGAGGTCTTATCTTCTAACGGTTCAACTTCTATGGGTTCGGTCTGTGGCTCGACTCTGGCGTTGATGGATGCCGGGGTTCCGATTTCTAAACCCGTGAGTGGGGCGGCGATGGGATTAATTAAAGAAGGGGAAGAAGTTCGGATTCTCACTGATATCCAAGGAATCGAGGACTTTTTAGGAGATATGGATTTCAAGGTGGCGGGGACAGATACCGGAGTCACTGCCCTACAAATGGATATGAAAATCACCGGGTTGCCGATGAAGACGGTGGCGGATGCCATTCATCAAGCTAAACCAGCCCGACTGCATATCCTAGAAAAAATGTTGGAGGTAATTGGCAAACCTCGTTCGGATTTGTCTCCCTACGCTCCTCGGTTATTAACCTTAAAAATCGATCCCGATTTGATTGGTTTGGTGATTGGGCCTGGAGGGAAAACCATTAAGGGGATTACCGAAGAAACCGGAGTCAAAATTGATATTGATGATGATGGTACGGTAACAATTGCTTCCACCGATAGCGAAAATGCGGCTCGCGCCTATCAAATCATTCAAGGCATGACTCGCAAACTGAATACCGGGGATGTGTATGTGGGCCGAATTACTCGGATTATCCCGATTGGGGCATTTGTGGAATTACTTCCTGGTAAGGAAGGGATGATTCATATTTCCCAGTTAGCAGATTATCGGGTTCCTCGGGTGGAGGATGAAGTCTCCGTCGGGGATGAAGTGATTGTCAAAGTTCGGGAAATTGACAGTAAAGGTCGGATTAATCTGACCCGTCTGAATATTCACCCCGATGAAGCTGCGGCTGCACGGGCGGCAGGGGCGAAATAGGTTAGGGGGAATGGGTAATGGATCTGTGTTTTTATCCTAGACTAGATCCCCCTAAATTCCCCTGAAAAAGCAGCATATTTTACAAAATTGGGGATTCGATTTGACTCTCCAATTAATTCCTCAAATTGAACCTGATGTACAAGAAATTGACACTCCTACCCCTACGCTACGCTAAAGGGGTGGGATTCTCGTATCTAGCCCAATCAAATAAAGACAGGTAATTATATTGATTTTTTTGATTATTAACAATAGAATCATGAACACGGATGGAAAAACGTGCTAAATAATCTTCGCTTAATTGTCCAATCGCTTTTGCTATTACTGAATTAGTTATATTTTAATAAAAATATTAATCAATAGGAAATCGTTATTTAGATAAACCTTTCGATGCTCCCAAGTTAGGAAAACGGGTTAATATTGGTGCAGGAGCCAAGATTTTAGGGGATTTAACCATTGGAGATGATGTTTGTATTGGAGCCAATGCGGTTGTGCTTTCGGATGTGTCATCGGGTCAAACTGTTGTTGGAATTCCGGCTAAAATAATTTCTTCAAAATCTTCTAAAAATCCAGAATAAACGATTGCGTTAAACACTTAATTGGGAGTCGGTGCGAAAGCGGGAATGATAGCCTATAATATTTTCCTAACCACCCTGGCAATTGCTATAAATCATCTGTTCAGAGGCATCTTCAAAGAATACCAAGACCAGTTGTTTTCCTAAATCCCCTATATCTTCAACTTTATCAACGATGACATATAAGTTAATACATTCGGGTCTTGTAGGATAACAATTTCTGGCAATTCTCTTAATTGTAAAGGTTTTATCCTCTTTTTTTCTAATTTTATCAAAGACTTCTTCCAGACCGATTAATTGTGGAAAGGGATTTCCGGCATAAACTCCCACTTGAAGATGTTGGGGATAATCGCAATAATAAATCAAATTAGGTGATAAATATTGAATGATCAATTGATCATCGATCACTAAATACTCTATTCCTTTAAAACTTAGGAGATTTTGGAAGCCAGAAACCGATGGTATGGGGGAATTATGTTCTCGAATTTTATTGTTAATAACCGGATTTAATCTATAGCCCATCCCATAAACATTTTCTATGATTTCTTCAGAATATTTGACTTTTTTAAATGCTTTCCTGATACTTTTGATATGGGTTCTTATACTACTATAGGTAGGAATATGATCCATATCCCAAAGCCGATTGATTATGAAATCATAGCTTAAGATATAGTTGGGGTGTTTTAAAAACAATAATAATAATTGGTATTGTTTGGGGTATAAGTCAACAGTTTCATCCTGATAAGTGACTCTACATGAATCCGTATCTACGCAGATTTGACCAGGGAATAACATATTCTTATCCTCGAAAAAAATAAATTAAAAAAAGATTTTGATAAAAATTGGGAGGTTTAGGTCTGCCTAAAAACTTTTTAGGATCAGATTGCCATTCCTTCGTTTTGTAATACTTATGTACCCAATTCTAAAGCAATATCTGTACTTAATCCGATATATTAACTTGATTGCGAAATTCCTGTGCTTTCTTATACATCTGCACGCTTATAACCCACAAAATCTGATTTTTCTTCCAGCAAATTATAAAAAAATTATTAAATTCTGCTTAAAACTCCGTATTTACACAAAGTTTACACAGTTGCTTCGTAATCTTAATGATCAAAGGGTTCCGTAAAAATACGGAAGCGATAAATAATAAACAAAGGATAAGAACTATGGCTACTAATAGCTTTTTACTCAATCCATTTACCGGTGCTCCTGCTAAAGTTAATGTAACTTTGACTGATAATGGTTCAAATCAAGTTGAAGTTAAACTAGACGTTGTTTCAGGCTATATTGCTGACATCGTAGGTTTTTTTGCTAATTTTAATAATGGGTTGACTGTTAATCAGAACTTTAGTATTGACCCTAACACTCTATCTTCAAGTCCTAACGCAATAACAGGTGTTGCAACAACAAGTCCAGACTTCAAAAAACTCTATTTGGATGATTCAGGTTCAACTATCGATGGGATAGAAGCTCTTGATAATGACGTTAACCTGAATGGAGGGGGAGATCAGCGAACCTATCAACTTGGTGTCCAAATTGGAAAAGGCGGTAAAGGACAGGAAGATGATTATCAATCAGTAACCTTTAATCTTTTAGCACCCGGTTTAGATGTAAGTGATTTTAGTAAGATCGGGATACGATTACAAAGTGTAGGTGCGGATAGCAATGGTAATGGTACTATAGAAGAGGGTGAACGTGGTGGAAGTAGCAAACTTGAAGGTGAAGTCCCAAAAACCTTCAATATATCCGGTACAAAATACTTAGACCAAACAGGTGACGGTATTATCACAGGTGATCCAGGACTTGGCGGGGTAGAAATCTTCATCGACAAGAACAAGAGTGGTTCTTATGATGAGGGAGAACTTAAAACGACCACTGCTACTGATGGTACATGGTCTTTCAATAACCTTGGTCAAGATGCCTTAGGCAAAAAAGTTTATGAAATTCTACCTGATGGCTATACCCAAACCGTTGGTAATGATGGTTATACTTTACCGACTGTAGGTGGTCAAAACCAAACGGGTTTAAATTTCGCTAATTTCAAACTATTCAATATATCCGGTACGAAATACTTAGACCAAACAGGTGACAAGATTAGTTCAGATGATACAGGACTTGCCGGCATAAACATCTTTATCGATAAGAATGAAAATGGTTCTTATGATGAGGGAGAACTTAAAACGACCACCGCTACTGATGGTACATGGTCTTTCAATAACCTTGGTCAAGATGCCTTAGGCAGAAAAGTTTATGAAATTCTACCTGATGGCTATACCCAAACCGTTGGTAATGATGGTTATACTTTACCGACTGTAGGTGGTCAAAACCAAACGGGTTTAAATTTCGCTAATTTCAAACTATTCAATATATCCGGTACGAAATACCGAGATAAAAAAGGTGATGGTATCACCACAGATGATACAGGACTTGGCGGGGTAGAAATCTTCATCGACAAGAACAAGAGTGGTTCTTATGATGAGGGAGAACTTAAAACGACCACTGCTACTGATGGTACATGGTCTTTCAATAACCTTGGTCAAGATGCCTTAGGCAAAAAAGTTTATGAAATTCTACCTGATGGCTATACCCAAACCGTTGGTAATGATGGTTATACTTTACCGACTGTAGGTGGTCAAAACCAAACGGGTTTAAATTTCGCTAATTTCAAACTATTCAATATATCCGGTACGAAATACTTAGACCAAACAGGTGACAAGATTAGTTCAGATGATACAGGACTTGCCGGCATAAACATCTTTATCGATAAGAATGAAAATGGTTCTTATGATGAAGGAGAACTTGAAACGACCACTGCTACTGATGGTACATGGTCTTTCAATAACCTTGGTCAAGATGCCTTAGGCAAAAAAGTTTATGAAATTCTACCTGATGGCTATACCCAAACCGTTGGTAATGATGGTTATACTTTACCGACTGTAGGTGGTCAAAACCAAACGGGTTTAAATTTCGCTAATTTCAAACTATTCAATATATCCGGTACGAAATACCGAGATAAAAAAGGTGATGGTATCACCACAGATGATACAGGACTTGGCGGGGTAGAAATCTTCATCGACAAGAACAAGAGTGGTTCTTATGATGAGGGAGAACTTAAAACGACCACTGCTACTGATGGTACATGGTCTTTCAATAACCTTGGTCAAGATGCCTTAGGCAAAAAAGTTTATGAAATTCTACCTGATGGCTATACCCAAACCGTTGGTAATGATGGTTATACTTTACCGACTGTAGGTGGTCAAAACCAAACGGGTTTAAATTTCGCTAATTTCAAACTATTCAATATATCCGGTACGAAATACCGAGATAAAAAAGGTGATGGTATCACCACAGATGATACAGGACTTGGCGGGGTAGAAATCTTCATCGACAAGAATAATAATGGTTCTTATGATGATGGAGATGATGTCAAAACCACTACAGCTACTAATGGTACATGGTCTTTCAGTAACCTTGGTCAAGATGCCTTAGGCAAAAAAGTTTATGAAATTCTACCTTCTGGCTATACCCAAACCGTTGGTAATGATGGTTATCTCCTACAGGGTAAAGACCAAACGGGTTTGAATTTCGCTAACTTCAAGCCCTATGGTTTGGGTAAAACCCCGGGTTTCTGGAAACAATCACAACATTTTCAGTATTGGCCTAAGTATATTGAGGGAGAAAATCAGGGAAAATTTGTTTACAACACTACTGACAAATTTAGTACAACCTTTGGTGTAGGTACAACAGATGGTGGTCTATTCAAATATCCCACTGATAATTCTGGTGTTAAATGGTTTACGGACAGTCTCATAGGGGCTTTAAGTGCAGAAGGCAGTACGGGCGCTGGTGCAGTCAAAACCTATGGAAATATTAGTGCCTTGGGTCGTTCAGCTACAGCAGCTTTATTGAATGCTACCAGTGATGAGTTAAATAACTATGTCAAAGGCTCTAATATTAACTACATCATTGATGAAGATTTGTTATCACCAAATGATAGAACATTTCTTAGCACCAAAGTAGATGGAATCTTCGATATTGATGGGTCTCGAATTGGCCCAGCAGATGGCATTATTAGCTCTCAGGAAGTGATCAATGCTGTTAAAGATGTTTTCACTATTGGTGGTGGGCTTTATGGTGCATTAGATGTTAATACTCTTGCCACAGCCTTTGACAAAATGAATAACATGGGTGGTGGCTAATTACCCATCAGTAGGTAGGTAGGAAGAAACAAAAGGATGTAAAGATCAATAAAATTTTCATTACATACTTTTGGATTTTCCCCCCTACCTACTTAAACCTTCCCATTTATATTTTTTTTAAATCAATAGACAAGATCGCTGGTATCTATATTCCTCATTGGCATCTTGTTCATTTTTTTGTATAATTAATTTACCCCCAATATAAATAACTAGATTCAATAATGAAATTATGATTCAAATTGAAGATAAACCCCAAATTCAATCTCTCTCCCTAGAGGAATTTTTAACCCAACCCGAAACCAAACCCGCCCAAGAATATATTAACGGAGTTGTTTATCAAAAACCCATGCCAAAAGGAAAACATAGCCTCATTCAAGGTCGTCTAAATGACACCATTAATCAAATTGGCGTACCTGCTAAAATCGCTTACAGTTTCCCTGAGTTACGCTGTAGTTTTGGCGGGCGTTCTATTGTTCCTGATATTGTTGTATTAGAATGGAAAAATATTCCCCTAGATGAACAAGGGGAAATCGCTAATGATGTTAATATTGCCCCAGATTGGACAATTGAAATATTATCCCCGGAACAAAATACAACCCGTGTAATTAATAATATTTTATTCTGTTTAAAACATCAAACACAATTAGGTTGGTTAATTGAACCCCAGGAAAGATTAGTATTAGTATTTAAACCTAAACAACAACCGGAAGTATTTGAAGGAGAACAAATTTTACCCGTTTTAGATATATTAAAAGATTACCAATTATCCGTTAATGAATTATTCCGTTGGTTAACTTTTTAAGTGAGGAAGAAATCACAAAGGCACAAAGACGCTAAGAAATAGATAGGGGGTCATAAAGTTCCTGGGCTTTGCTTATGAACCAGATAGAGAATCTGCGAGGTGTTTTTTTAGGGTGGCGACGGGTAAGGGCCCTTGAAGATGTTCCCAAGGTAATACTTGATCTAAATCCCAATTTTGGTTAACATAATATTCCATAGTAGGTAATTTTCCCCGTAATTCTTTGAAGGCTCGCCGATAACTTCCTAGGGATTCTCCATAGTTTCTAACTAATTCTAATAGATCGGAAAGACGGCGATCGCCCCTAGAAAGTAGCGCTTGAATTACTGACCATTTATAACTTTCTGGTCTAAAATCTATCCCATTTGATTTTAACTGTTTTTCTAATAATTTTAGGCGTTTTTCGGCATCGGGATTCACCCCAAACCATTGAAAAGGAGTATGGGATTTGGGAACAAAGGTACTACAACCCAAGGTTAATCTAAAGCCTGGGGCAGATTTTTTTAAGGCTTTCATTAGGTCTACGGTGGCTTGTACATCCTCTAATTCTTCCCCTGGTATCCCCACCATCCCATAGATTTTCATACCCTGTAAACCGCCATTTTTAGCGTTAATAATTGCTTGCAGAATTTCCTCGTTTTCTAATTTTTTATTAATAATTTTTCGCAGGCGATCGCTACCACTTTCAACGGCAATTGTCAAGGTGCGAGTCTCTCTTTTTGCTAAGGTTTTTGCCAGTTTTTCGGTAACGGTATTAGTTCTAACTGAAGCAATACTTAACCGCACATCATCATATTTCGGTTGGGTTAAACAGTCTAATAATTGATCAAATTCTGGATGTTGTGTTACCGACGCCCCTAATAAACCTAAGCGTCTTGTTACTTGTAGTCCCTTTTCAATTGCTGGAATTAATGAGGCTTCTAAACTAGCAGTTCTAAAGGGTAAAGTCAAATAACTTGCTAAACAAAAACGGCACATTTCAGGACAACTACGAACCACTTCTACCATATAAATATTCTCCCAAGCTGCTTTTTCTGTTACGACCGTTGAAGCGGATAGAATATTGCCCCGATAGGTTTGTTTTTGAACTTGGGAAGGAATACTAGAATCTAGGGGTTTAATCTCTTGAATTTCACCGTCTAAACTGTGATAAGATACTTGATATAAACTGGGAATATAAATTCCAGGGATTTGTGCTAAATGTCGTAATTGAGTTAGGCGAGATTCATGACGCACCTGTTGATAAGCGTCGATAAAATTGCCTAATAAATTTTCCCCATCACCGAGTAAAATAATATCAAAAAAATCGGCAAATGGTTCTGGATTAGCAGTTAATACCGGGCCACCTCCAAAAATTAAGGGGTATTTTTCGGTTCTTTGAATTGAACGTAAAGGAATATTTAAGAATTCTAAACGCTCAAAAATATTGACATAATCAAGTTCCCAAGAAAAGGAAAAACCCACCAGTTCAGGATGTTGGGGTAAAGGTTCGTGTAAATCGGTAAATAGACGACTGACTTCTACATCTGAACGCACCGCTAAAGTTGCCCAAACCAGTTGATATCCTAAACTGGTAATCCCAACGGTATATTCATTTGGAAAGGCAAAAATAATTGGAATAGCATCTAAATTAGAGGGTGTCGGAGTAAAAAGTAAACGTTCAGCATCAAAGACAGAATCAGTCATCAGTCATCAGTTAACAGTTAACAGTTTAAGAGTTAACAGTTAACAGTTTAATATTCAACAGTTGAGTTGTTGGCTATTAACTGTTAACTGATAACTGATTAGACATCGTTCTTAGAAGGAAGAACCTACACCAACATAAGAACCATAGAAAAACAAACCAACTACCACTAAAACGCCAGTTCCGGCAACAGTGGCGACTAACCACAAAGGAAGTCTACCTGATTGCAACACAGTTATTACCTCGTTAATTCAAAGTTTAATTGACAAGGGATTTTAGATTTTGGATATGAGATTTAGGATAAATATTTTAGAAAAAAATATGTTTCTTCAATCAACGTTCGCGAAGCGTCACGAAGTGAATCCAAAATTGTTAAATCGAGAAAAAATCCAGTTAGTTAAAGAAATAACTGGAGAACAAAATACCCACAACAAAAACCAACAGCAAACCTAAATAGAGTGAAGTTCTGTTCAACTCCACAGGTTGGCGATTAGGATTATTACTGCGATCCATAGTTAGTCTCCTATCGTTGAATAAATTGCATAGCCGCGATCGCACCTAAGAAAAAAACCGTAGGTACTGCTAAAGTATGAATTGCTAACCAACGAACACTAAAAATCGGATAACTTATGGGTTCATTGGAACTGCCACCCGTTGCCATTTTATTAAACTCCTATGTCAACTATTTACTTGAAAAGTCGCTAATTTGTTTTTTGCTATTCAGGCGATCGCTTACAATCGGAAGTTCCTGCCGTTGTTGAGTAAAATACTCATCGGGGCGAGGAGTGCCAAAGGTATCGTAAGCCAGACCCGTGCTGATAAATAGCCAACCCGCAACAAATAAAGCCGGAATAGTAATACTGTGAATTACCCAATACCGGATACTGGTAATAATATCCCCAAAAGGACGCTCTCCAGTTGTACCTGACATCGTTAAATCTCCTCAAGGAAAAGTTAAATACTCAAATCTAATGATACGGGAGCAGGGAATGTGGAACAAGCCTACTCCATAGATTTCCTCAGAATCGGTTTAAGCCGTTTGTGGGGTAGAACCCTGATAACGGAGTAAAGCACCCCGTTGACCCAGGACATAACCCCGTTCCGAGTCCAGGAACTTGATTTTGTAAAGGTTAGAAGGGACGTTTTCCACTTCCACGTCTTTTTGCCAAGTTTTACCCCCGTCCAAACTACAGAGGAGGTTTCCACTGCCACCACTAACCCAAATTTCTTCAGGAGTGCGATAGGCCAAATCCAAAAATCCCCAACTGGTTGAATATTCAGGGTTAATGGGTTCACTCCACTCAGTAGCATTTTCCGGGTCAGTAAATCGCAATTCACCCCCACGAGCAATCATCCAGAGGCGGCCATTCTGACCAAAACCAATTTTCTCTAGTCGCTTAGAACTAAAACGATTATGGGGTTCCCAGGCTTGAGATCCGGGTTCCCAAGTCGAGTAAAAATTGCCCTTCGCCGAAACGCTAATATAGCGACCCTCCTCAGAGCGAGATAAATTTCTGACAAAACCCACCGCATCTTCAACCAGGGCTGTCCAACTTTTCCCGCCGTCTTCGGTTTGGTAAATTGCACCCAAATCCGTAGTCATTTCAGCACTATTCGGACTCAGAGCTTCAATACTATAGGGAGATCCAGGTAACTTAGCATTCAGAAGAATCCGATCCCAAGTTTGACCTTCATTGGTCGTGTGCAGCAGAATCGAGGGAAGTCCTACAATCCACCCCTCAGCACCGTTAAAGCTGATGGAGTTGAAGCGAACCTTTTCCTCACCTAAATCCAGTTGTTTCACATCCCAATGGTCACCGCCATCAGTTGTTTCCAGTAGCGTAGCGTCACTCCCCACAACCCAACCCCGTTGGGGATTAGTTCCGGTAAAGGCAATATCAGCTAAATCGGCTTGGGTTCCCGTAGAAACCACTTCCCAGGGATTGTAACTGAGTTGGGGTAAGTAGCGACAGCTAACACAGATAAGAGCAACTGTCAATACTATAACAATTTTTTTCAGAAATTTAACAATGTGCATCAGATTCAAAGAAATTTGAACTCCCTCAACTTAAGCCATACAAACTCATAAAAAACAAAAATCCTAGGGCCAAGGCCCCAAAAATTAGAAGATTCTTCTGTTCAGCAGTCAAGGTATTGACCCCCAAACCAAAGCCTTTATTTTCCTCAAACCCCGATGGGTTTTCCTGAGAACCAATATTGATAAACTGGCTTGAAGGCGCACCACAAACCGGACAACGCCATTTTTTGGGCAGATCGGTAAAGGCTGTTCCCGCAGAAACCTTAGAACTCCCTTTCGTCGGCTCATAGACATAGCCACAAGCCCTACACTCATGGCGATCAAGGACTGTAACTTCAGTGGCCGGATCACTCATAACTTCAACACCGGATGAGTTTGGGATTATTAAAATAACTATTAAATAATATTACAAAATTTGAGCAAATCACGGAAACTTTCTGAGTTGGGAAGCCCTGTCTAAGTTTAAATTTAAGAATCCCCGTGAGATCGAAGATTAAGGGTGGGAGTATGTCAAAATGTAAAAAATCAGTTACAAACCCAGAACGGTCAGTAATTTATTGTGTTTGTTCTTAGTGGCTACGAATACTTTTTAGGCTTCCTAATCTTATGCAGCCTAGTTCCCATCCTGGCTTTGACAGCTTCCAAGGTTTTAGGGCCTAAAAGCCGTCGTGGTGTCCGTCATACCACCTACGAGTCAGGAAACGAACCCATTGGAGGAGCATGGATTCAATTCAACATCCGATACTATATGTTCGCCTTGGTGTTTGTCATTTTTGACGTTGAAACCGTGTTTCTCTACCCTTGGGCCGTTGTCTTCCACAATTTGGGACTCTTGGCTTTTATTGAAGCCTTAATTTTTATTTCCATTCTTGTCATTGCACTGGTTTACGCCTGGCGTAAAGGTGCTTTGGAATGGTCATAGACAGTGATAGTGATACAACCATGACTCAAAACGTTTCACCCGACATGGAAAAAATTATTAATCCGGTTGAGCGACCCCAAGTGACTCAGGAACTCTCGGAAAACTTGATCCTGACCACGGTAGATGATCTTTACAACTGGGCAAAGCTCTCTAGCCTATGGCCACTGTTGTACGGGACAGCCTGTTGTTTTATTGAATTTGCAGGTTTAATTGGTTCTCGGTTTGACTTTGACCGTTTTGGTCTGGTTCCCCGGTCTAGCCCTCGACAGGCGGATTTACTGATTACCGCCGGAACTATTACCATGAAATACGCCCCGATTTTGGTGCGTCTGTACGACCAAATGCCCGAACCCAAGTATGTGATTGCTATGGGAGCTTGTACAGTGACCGGGGGGATGTTTAGTATGGACTCTCCCTCGGCGGTGCGGGGCGTGGATAAATTAATTCCTGTGGATGTTTATATTCCCGGGTGTCCCCCCCGTCCTGAAGCGATTATTGATGCGGTGATCAAACTGCGGAAAAAAGTAGCCAATGATTCCCTACAGGAGCGGGCCAATCTCCAACAAACCCACCGTTATTACACCCGCCCCCACAATCTGAAACCGGTGGAACCGATTTTAACAGGTCAATATTTGATGACACAATCCCGTCAGGTTCCCCCCAAGGAATTAACCGAAGCCATGGGTGGGGCAGTTCCCCCCGCTTTAATGGCTGAACCTGCCCAGGAGGAAAAACGTGGATAATTCTGAAGCCCCCTTAGTCGAAGTCGGGAAAGTCTCCCAGTGGTTGAGTGAAAATGGTTTTGAGCAAGAATCCCTGGGCCCTAATGCCATGGGGGTAGAAATGATTAAAGTTGATCGAGACTACTTGATTCCCCTTGCCACTGCCCTGTATGCTTATGGTTTTAACTGCTTACGTTGTCAATGTGCTTATGATGCTGGCCCTGGAGATGCCCTCGTCAGCGTTTATCATTTAGTTAAGATTGATGATGATGTGGAACAACCGCAGGAAATCTGCGTCAAGGTCTTTGTCCCACGGGGTGACCCTAGAGTCCCTTCAGTCTACTGGATATGGAAAGCAGCCGATTTTCAGGAGCGAGAATCCTACGATATGTATGGTATCGTCTACGAAGGTCATCCTAATCTGAAACGGATTTTAATGCCTGAAGATTGGGTGGGTTGGCCTTTAAGAAAAGATTATATCTCTCCTGATTTCCATGAGTTGCAAGATGCCTATTAATGGCAACCCGTAATTCAATCTGGCGATCAAAATTGCCAGATCTCTAGGAAGTCTGATATAGTTGCCTACGATAATGTAGAATTCATATCTTGCTTGGACTGGATACACCCTAGTGATTCCGATTAAGGGTTGTAGTTGAAGGTTGAGCAAGGAGTTCTGCCCTAAGTCAAACGGAATCAGTCTAAGTTTTCGATGCGTTTCGCAATTCACTCTGGTGGAGGAGTCAAATCGTGAGTACACTCAACGGTAAAACATTTAATGATATTAATCGCAACGGCATCTTTGATGCTGGAGACGCGGCACTTCCGGGTGTCACAGTCTTTTTAGATAGCAACGGCAATGGTTTACCCGACACTGCTGAAAAGATTGCTGCCACTGACGTTAACGGTCTTTATTCGTTTCCTAATCTCGCTGCGGGAAGTTACCTAGTTGCATCAACGGTTTCCCCTGGTTTGACCCGGACAACTCCATTATCGGCTGTTCCCCTGACGGGAGCCCCTGCTGAGGTAGCTACATTTAATATTGTAAATACGGCGGCAGTTGTTATCCCTCCTATTGTTCCGTCTTTGACTGGCAACATTAATGGGGCTGTCTTTGTAGATAACAATCTACTGGGTCTCTACAACTACGCCTATGACGATAAGGGCAACGTTATTGCCAATCCCAATGGGTTTTCCCCTCAGACTCAGGTATACGATCCCTTAGTGGATGCCACGTTACCCAGGGTTCCAGTCTACATTGACCTCAATAACGATGGTTTCCTGAATGCTAACGAACCCAGAACCTTGAGCAATGAAGCTGGGTTCTATAACTTTAATGCTTTACCTGCTGGCTCCTACCTGTTGAGAATTGCTCAAACTGCTGATAAGGTAGATGGAGCTCTCTCGATTCTGGGTGATTTACAAACAACCAATACTCCCTTAGTTGTTGATGTCTTTGCTGGCTCAACTATCAACAAAGCGGATTTGGGAGTTGTGGTTCCCAATAGTGTTTACGGTAAAGTCATTAATGACCTAAATGGTAATGGCGTCCCAGAAGCCAACGAACCCGGAATTAACGGCATTACTGTCTTTCTTGACTCTAACGGAAATAATGTCTTTGACTTGGGCGAAAAGTCTACGGTCAGTGGTATTGATGGGGCTTATATTATCAAAGGCTTAAATACCAACGTTGGTCAGGAATCTAACGCCACCTTGGCTCAAAACCCCTATCTCGCCTACCAACTTTTAAATGATCCTCTGTCCGTCGCCAAGACCTTCCCGGTGACTTCACTTCCCCCAACCACCGCCTACGTTAGAACGTCACCGTCGCCCGGAGCCACCATTGATGCTCCTGTGATTCCAGGCGGTTCGGCTCAGGCCAACTTCCTGTATACTTTTGCTCAGACACCGACAGCGGTGCTGCGTGATAGCATTACTGGATTTGTTTTCAATGATTTAAACTCGGATGGGATTGTGCAACCGGGTGAACCCAACAAAGCCGGAGTCCAAGTCTATCTTGACTTCAACAACAACGCCAAACGGGATAATGATACTTCTTTGGTTGAGCCGGCTTCTGTTACCGATGCGTCTGGTTCCTTTGGCTTCTTTAACCTGACCACCCCGGGCGACTACATTGTACGGACAACAGGGAATTTCCCGACCACTGCAATTCCTAATGTCATCTTAGGCTCGGGTCAAGCAGCCCAACTGGCTATCGGTGTGTCTAGTGTTAAACCGACCCCTGCTATCAATGAAAAAACTTTGGTTCCTGTTCCTGGAGTCCAAGTTGTTGCCCAAAACGCCTTCTTTCCTAATACTGGATTCCCAGTCGTTTAAATTTAGTGATTGATTGATACATCGATCAGTTTAATTAATCTTCATCCTAGGGAAGCACTAATTCTTAGAATTAGCTTTTTCTCTAGGGTGATATTTTTTGACCGCAAAAATAGAAACGCAGCTTTAAACATTCTGCAAAAAGGATTAATTAGCGTGGGGCACACGCCAATTTGTATCAAGGTACTCAGATTTTCTCTACTACTGCTGATTAATTTGAAGTAGGCTAAATTAAGTGGAGTTTAACTTAAAATAATTTGTCTCAAGTTTTGACAACTTCAAAATTTCCCGCCCGCACTTTTAAGCTGAACAATGGTTTAACGGTGATTCATCAGCAAATGACCGCCACTCCGGTTGTGGTTGTTGATGTTTGGGTTAGGGCTGGTGCTATTTATGAGCCGGATATGTGGTCAGGGATGGCGCACTTTCTGGAACACATGATTTTTAAAGGCACAGATTGGATTGGGCCGGGGATGTTTGATCATGTGATTGAAAGTTGCGGGGGTGTCGCCAATGCTGCTACCAGTCACGACTATGCTCATTTTTATATTACAACCGCCGTTCAATATTTAGAGGAAACCTTAAACGCCTTGGGAGAGTTATTGCTCCATGCAAGTATTCCCGATGGTGAGTTTAATCGAGAACGGGATGTGGTTTTAGAAGAAATTCGTCAGGCTCAAGATGATCCCGATTGGCTGAGTTTCCAGATATTAATGGAAACTGTATATGAACGTCACCCCTACAGTCGTTCGGTTTTGGGAACAAAAGCGAAATTAATGGAGCGAGCGCCCCATGAAATGCGACGGTTTCATCGATGTCGCTACCAACCGGAAAATATGGCTGTGGTGATGATTGGAGATGTAGAAGAACAACAAGCTCTGGATATGATTAGTCAGGCTTTTAGTAACTTTTTACCCCCAACTACTTACACCCATCTTTATGAAGTGGTGCAACCTCAAATTCGGGGAATTCATCGTCGGGAACTGCGTTTACCTTATGTTGAAGAAGCCCGTTTAACCTTAGCTTGGACAGGCCCAGGAGTGGAACAATTAAGACAAGCCTATGGACTCGATTTGCTTTCTTCGGTGGTTGCTTCGGGAAGAACCTCTCGATTAGTCCAAAA
The DNA here is from genome assembly GCF_904830935.1 of Planktothrix agardhii. Taxonomy (NCBI): domain Bacteria; kingdom Bacillati; phylum Cyanobacteriota; class Cyanophyceae; order Oscillatoriales; family Microcoleaceae; genus Planktothrix; species Planktothrix agardhii. Next base: position 3,685,121 of record NZ_LR882952.1, on the reverse strand, counting down.
ACTGCGGGAGAAACTTCAGCTTGTCCATGATATTTGTAGTGACTTTTCCCTACAACAAGAGTCTAGTTTGTTTACGATTAGTGCTTTATTAGAACCTGGACATTTAGAGAAAGTAGAAGCACTGATTTGTGAAGAAATTAATCAGTTAATGAACCAGCCAATTTCAGAACCAGAATTAAGGAGAAGTCAAAGGTTTCTCTGTAATGACTATGCGTTTTCAACGGAAACCCCAGGACAATTAGCGGGGCTATATGGATATTATTTTACCGTCGCAGAACCCGAGATATCGGTAACTTATCCGGCTCAAATACAATCTTTTGACCCTTTAGAATTGCAAGCTGTTTTGAAGGAACTGCTGAATTTAGAAAATTATGCCGTGATGGTAGTTCAACCCTAGGATTTAAAGATTAAAATATTAATTTTGTTGATCCTTAAATCCTGATTGGGTTTACCACTTTAATAAATTAAATTCTTCCATATCTATGGTATCCCGGTTGCGATAAATAGCCAGAACAATGGCTAAACCTACAGCCGCTTCCGCCGCAGCTACGGTAATCACAAAAACAGTGAAGACTTGACCCCTAATATTGGCGGAATCTAAGAAGTTAGAAAATGCCATGAGGTTCAAGTTGACCGCATTCAATAATAATTCAATCGACATCAAAACTCGAACGGCATTACGACTGGTAATTAATCCATAGATTCCAATACAAAAAAGAGCCGCTGCTATTAACAAAAAATACTCCAGTTGTAATTGCATAAATCTCTATTGTTCTCCAATTTTATTGTAGTTCAAAATTAAGGAATAGGGAACAGGGAACAGGTAATAGCTAATAGGTAATAGGTAATAGGTAATAGAAAGAGTTTGCTTCCCTTGCTCCCCTACTTCCCTACTCCCCCTTTTGAGGGCGATCGCTGGCTACAGAAATCAACTCCCGGGGACGTTCCTGTAACGTTAAAACCGGAGGTTCACTTTTTTGGGTGGGTAAAATATCAGAAATATAATCTCGACGGGCAAGAATAATCGCCCCTACCATTGCCATTAATAAAAACACCGAGGCTAACTCAAAAGGTAACAGGAAATCACTAAAAAAGTGTTGCCCAATTAATGTAACTGAACCGCCCACGGGTTCAACAATCGGAGTAATTAACCAAGAAGTCGATAAGACCATGGTTCCTAAGAGGGCAAATAATCCCACACAGACAATGGCGGTTGCACCCTTCCGCAGCCAGTTTAGAGGCAGTTCTTTAAAGGTTTCTCTCTTGTTAACCAACATAATCCCGAATAGGATCAGAACATTCACCGAACCCACATAAATTAAAACCTGGGCGGCGGCGACAAAATCAGCATTCAGGAGAATATACAATCCAGCAATACTAATAAATGAACCCCCGAGTAAAAACGCAGAATAGACGATATTTTTGAGCAGCACCACACCTAAAGCTGTCCCAATCATCATCACGGCTAATAAGCCAAAAGCAACAATTTGAACCCCTTCCGCTAAATTCACAATTCTATCCTTATCAGTAATCAGTTTAATCAGTTTAATCAGTTATCAGTCATCAGTTATCAGTCATCAGTTTAATCAGTGGGCCAGACGTGCCACGGCGCGTCTGTACCAGCGTTACTCCTGATTGCCTTTTGACTTTTGTTCAATAATGGATTCTGGGCGTAACCCGGGTCGAACTGCCGTTTCCGGTAAATCATGGGGGTCAATTTCCCCGGCGGGTAAATAAGCGAACTCTCGCAACGGTGTGACCATTGGATCATTGGTCACCTTATAGGGTAAACGTCCTAGGGCTACGCTGTCATAGTTCAATTCATGACGGTCATAGGCCGCTAATTCATATTCCTCCGTCATCGAGAGGCAATTGGTAGGGCAGTATTCCACACAGTTTCCACAGAAAATACAGACCCCAAAATCAATACTGTAGTGTTTAAGCTGCTTTTTCTTGGTTTCCTTGTTATAGTCCCAATCCACAACGGGTAAATTGATCGGACAAACGCGAACACAAACCTCGCAGGAAATACATTTATCAAATTCAAAATGAATCCGCCCCCGAAACCGTTCAGAAGGAATTAATTTTTCATAGGGGTACTGAACGGTAATGGGGCGACGACGCATATGATCAAACGTAACCCCAAGCCCCTGGCCGATATACTTTGCAGATTGAAAGGTTTCCTTCGCGTAATCGGTAACTTGGTTCAGAAACTTGAGCATGATGTCTCCCTCTAACAGTTATCAGTAAACAGTAATTAGTTATCAGTAAAGATTTAAGTGATCTGCAATCAGCATTTCAGACTCAGTTGGTAATCAGTAGCTTTCAAATTAAAATCTTACACTGATAACTGATTACTGATTTGGCTTTATCCGCCAAAAGCAACGGGAAAAGCCAACTTGAGTGCGGCCGTTAATAGTAGATTGACTAAGCCAACGGGTAATAGGAATTTCCAGCCTAGATTTAATAATTGGTCAATCCGAACCCGAGGTAATGTCCAGCGCAGTAAAACCGCTGTAAACACTAACAGATAAGCCTTTAAAACGGTCATGGTGATGCCCAACATCGCCAAAATGACTTGTAACCAGGGTGTAGTTTCACTGACTCCTAAGAGCGGAGCCACCATATCAACCGGAATCGGGAAATCCCAACCCCCCAGGTATAAGACCGCCACGATTAGAGCGGACAATACCAAGTTGACATAGGAGGCCAAATAATACAGAGCAAACTTCATCCCCGAATATTCAGTCTGATAACCGGCAACCAGTTCTTCCTCAGCTTCAGGTAAGTCAAAGGGCAAGCGTTCACACTCGGCCAAGGCTGCAATCCAGAAAATCATGAACCCCACGGGTTGACGCCAGATATTCCAACCTAGAATCCCATAGCCAGATTGCTGATTCACGATATCCAAGGTACTCATACTATTGGAAATCATGACCACGGCTAGAACTGCTAAGGCCAGGGGAATTTCATAGCTAATGGATTGGGCGACGGCCCGTAACCCTCCTAATAAAGAATATTTATTATTAGAGGCATAACCGGACATTAATAACCCAATCGGTTGAATACTTGAAAGGGCAATCCAGAGAAAAATAGCGGTACTTAGATCCGTAATCACCATGTTTTGTCCAAAGGGGACAATTAAATAGGACAAAAACACGGGAATGGAGACAATAACCGGCCCCAAGGTAAATAACCAGGGGTCTGCATTAAAGGGAATCGTATCTTCCTTAAACAGTAATTTCAGACCATCGGCTAAAGGGGCTAAGATTCCCATTGGCCCCATGTACTCAGGGCCAATGCGCTGTTGGGCGGCGGCGGAAATTTTCCGTTCTAGCCATACCGTTCCTAAAACACCAACAGTTGCAGATACAATCATTAATCCCATGGGCAGAGTTAGCCAAAACAATTTGGCTATCTCTAAGGATAGGCCCAGACCTGTGAGGCCTTCTACAAAACTTGCTTGTAAATCAATTCCTGGGTTCATGGAATCAGTAATCAGTAATCAGTAATCAGTCATCAGTCATCAGTAATCAGTAATCAGTCATCAGTCATCAGTAATCAGTCATCATTGTAGAACTGATCACTAATTTTTTGCCGTAAACCAGTATAGCGTTTGAATGCCCTCAAAACTTTAGCCTGATAGCCTGAACATTCCCTCTGAATACGGCGATCAAACTGGTTTACAGAGTTTCTCCTTGTAGGTTAATCGCGCAGTTGCGTTCATGAATGGGAACATAGGTTTCATTATGGGAACCAGTATAAATTTGAGTCGGACGGAAGATGCGGTTTTTGGTAATTTGTTCTTTCCAGTGGGCTAACCAACCTGAAACCCGGGCGATCGCAAAAATCGGGGTAAATAGATCTGAGGGAATATTTAACTTGCGGTAAACCAAACCGGAATAGAAATCAACGTTAGGATAAATGCCTTTTTCCCCTAAACGATCAGCCACAACTCGTTCTAATTCCAAAGCAATTTCATAATATTCATCATGGCCAAACCTTTCAAATAGCTGTTCTCCTAGTTGTTGCAAAATCGTAGCCCGGGGATCTTTAACTTTATAAACCCGATGTCCAAATCCCATGATTTTAGATTTGGTCGCAATCAAATTATCCACGTAGGAGCCAACATTTTCCACAGAACCAATTTCCTCTAACATCGTCAAAACTTCCTCATTCGCCCCCCCATGTAATGGCCCAGCTAAGGTTCCGACCGCCGAAGCTACTACCGCATAGGGATCGGTGAGGGTAGAAGCGGTTACCATGGCGGAGAATGTAGAAGCGTTAATAGTATGTTCCGCATGAAGGGTGAGACAAACATCAAAGACCCGGGCGGCGATCGGATCGGGTTCCCGCTCATTTAACATATAGAGAAAGTTGGCGGAATAATCCAAATCATCCCGGGGCTGTACGGGATCGTTACCCTTTCGCATCAATTGGAAAGCTGCAACCATGGTGGGAATTTTAGCCAGTAACCGGACAACGGCTTCTCGAATATATTCGGGATTATCTAAAGCCCGACGAGAATAGAATAGTCCTAAAGCTGCCGCCGAAGTTTGTAAGGCGTCCATGGGATGTCCAGATTCGGGAAAGCATTTCATCATGTCCCGAATTCGATATTTAATCCGTCGATGATAGCGAATTTCATGTTCAAAGTCTGCTAATTCATCTTTGGTGGGGAGTTTTCCCCAGATCAGTAAATAGGAGGTTTCCAGAAAGGTACTCTGGTTCGCCAGTTGTTCAATCCCAATTCCTCGGTACTCTAAAATGCCTTTTTGTCCATCAACGTAGCTAACACTGGACAAGGTAGCCGGAACACCCTCAAGACCGGGCTTGAATTCACTAATGGCAGTCATAGAAGTTTATGTATGTGTGTGGATATTTATCAAGCTACATTACCAGAGCAATTGATAGTGTTTTCGTTTTGACAGGATTTTGTTATCTCTTTCTGACACTGATGAATCACCCTTGGCTCTTTAACTTAACAAAAATTTGGGGGGAGTTAACCAGAACAGTTGACTATTCCCGATGGGGTTAGTGACGGGCAGGTTAATTCCCATAATTCCGGCTTTTTTGACTATTAGGGAGGCTTTCGGCTGTCCCCAAATTAATAATTCTGCCCAATATCCTAAATCGGGTTGATGTCCCACTAAGGCTAAACTTTTACCCCCTGTTAACTGCCAAGTTTTGTACCAAGAGATCCAATCCTCAATTTTGCCATCGGGAGCTAAGGGGGCAAATTCCTCTAGGTTAGAAGATAATCCTACGGCTTTGAGAATGTCTGCGGTTTGGCGGGCGCGAATCAGGGGACTGGTGAGAATTTGATCAAATTGTAAGTTAAGTTGTTTCAAGCGATTAGCCACTTGGCGGGTTTTGCGATCGCCTTCTTGGGTTAAAGGGCGTTGATCATCATTTTGATATGTTCCCCGTTCTGCGGCAATGCCATGACGAATCAAATATAAATTAGTCATAAAATAAACAAATATTTTTGTTGATAGCTTTATATACTAAGATTTTAAAGGTTTTATCTTGAAACCTCTGAAAATTAGTTAAGTTAAATTTGTAGTCTTTTTCTTGACTTTTTATTGAAACTATGCGTCTATAAATGCTGATCTCAAAGTTAGATCGGTGGATATTTTTAGGTACAGCTTAATCCCTCTCAGTTCTACAATTCATTTCGGTGTGAAGGAGTAATCTCGTGGCTCAGTATAGTTCTATCCTGCGACAACAAAAAATCGCCCTCTTTGCTCTTGTAGCGGCGACTACAAGTTTTGTGATCGGTGTGATATTACCATTTAATCTGCGTGTTGAACGAGCCAGTAAACAGAGTATTGCTGCGATTTCTTCACAACCCCAAAGGGAGATTTCTCAAGGAGCCCAAAAAGCTGAAGATACTGCTACGGTGCGGACAACTCCTGCGGTGATATCCAGATCGGACTTAAATCCGAAAGATGCGATCGCCCAGGGAGTAGAGAACCTGAAAAATACCTTAATACAACTAGAAACTCAACGCTTTACCTATACCATTCCTGAACAATTCCAAGGGAAAACCGTTAAAGAAGTGAGTCTTCCTGGGGAACAAAAAGTAATTGCGTTTACCTTTGATGATGGCCCCTGGCCTAAGAGTACCCGACAAGTTTTAGATATTCTCAAAGATAATAATATTAAAGCTACTTTCTTTTGGGTGGGTTATGCTCTCAAAAATCAGAAAGATATTGGCAAGGAAGTAGTTAACGAAGGTCATGTTATTGCTAACCATACCTGGAGTCATCGCTATCACAAATATAGTGCAGCAGGAGCCGCAGAGGAAATTGAAAGCAACAATAAATTAATTGAAGAAGTAACCGGGGTTGAAAGTCCCTTATTTCGACCGCCAGGGGGAGTTTTGGATAATGGGTTACTGGATTATGCGTTTAAGCAGAATCATGTGAATATCTTATGGTCAGTGGATTCTCAGGACTGGAAAGCTTCATCGGACAAAATTATTGATAATGTTTTAAAACAGGCTAAATCCGGTGGCATTATTTTAATGCACGATGGGGGAGGAAATCGTTCAGCTACGATAAAAGCATTACCAATTGTGATCAAAAAACTCAAAGAGCAGGGTTATACTTTTGTCACAGTTCCTGAATTATTAAAACTCGCGGATCAAAAACCCGTTGAACCATCTCAATCTACTGATAGCAGTCAACCTTAAGTCTATCATTAATCAAGGATTAGTGACACCGGAAAGTTATGATCAATTATCGGTTGTCACTAACCTTAGAATATTGTTAGGTTCGTAGGGGCAGGTTCATCGAGATTTAGGTGATTAACAAAGATCTCAATAAACCCGCCCCTACAGGTTAATTAGTTAATTTAGGAGTTTAAGGTTGTGATTATTTCTAATAGTTTGGAACCGAAATTAACGGAAAATCAACCTCAGTTTCAGGATAGTTTTTTAATTACAATTGCGCCTCTTTTATTAGAGGAAATTTATACTTTAGCCGATGATCAAAGAAATGGCGCTATTGTGGTTATGAGTGGAATGGTGAGAAATCAAACCAATGGTCAACCCGTGGAATCTTTAGAATATCAAGCCTATCAACCGATGGCGATAAAAGTCTTTGAACAGATTGCCACAGATATTCGCGCTTCTTGGTCAGATGTGACCCGTGTAGTGATTCATCATCGCATTGGACGGTTAAGAATTGGTGAAATTAGTGTTTTAATTGCGGTGGGTTGTCCTCACCGTCGAGAAGCCTTTGAAGCCTGTCAATATGCGATTGATACATTAAAGCATACCGCACCAATTTGGAAAAAAGAACATTGGAAAGATGGTTCAAGTAGTTGGGTCAGTATTGGCGCTTGTGAAACTAATTGTTAATTTCGATAGCAGGGAACACCGGAACAGCCCCCCAAACCCCCCGTGCACGGGGGGCTAGGGGGGGAGGGAACACGGAACAGACAGGAAAAGTTCAAGAGGAACAAAGAATGTTAACTGAGTTAATTCAAGAATTAGAACAGGAACATCAAGACTTACATGAACAAGACATTTACTTGCTTATAAATGGGGTGAGTTGGCAATATTATGAGACTTTAATTGATAAACTTGGTAATCAAGGATCATTGCGACTAACCTACTGGAATGGAGTATTAGAAATTGTGTCTCCGAGTCGTCGTCATGAAGGGATTAAAAAAAGAATTGCCACCTTATTAGAAGTTTATTTTGAAGAAAGGAATATAGAATATTTTCCATTAGGTTCTACTACCCTACGTCTTCAAGAACAACGGGGAGGAGGTGAGCCCGATGAGAGTTATTGTATTATAACAGAAAAAGAAATTCCTGATTTAGTTATCGAGGTAATTTTAACCAGTGGCGGAGTCAATAAACTAGAAATTTATCAACGGTTAAATGTTCCTGAAGTTTGGTTTTGGCAAAATAACCAACTTTCAATTTATGGTTTACAGAACCAACATTATCAGAAAATTGATCAGAGTTTGTTACTTCCAGAACTAGATTTAGAACTTTTACAACAATTAATTTTATATCCTCAACAATTAGCCTCTATTCAAACTTTTCGTCAACAACTTCGCAGGTAATTTGGAGGTGTGGGGGGGGTCAGAAACCGGGTTTCTCAACTCATCTTTGTTGTTATTAACAAAAGTTATTGCAGAAACCCGGTTTCTTGAATTTATCGGTACAAGCAGAACAATTTACGGCTATAATTAAATTAGCATTGTCATCTATCCCTAGGCTTAAACATGAGTAAATGCCTTAACCCCGATTGTTTACAAACCAACTCTAAAACAACTTTTTGTCAAAAGTGTGGTTCTAAATTACTATTAACAGATCGATATCGGGCGTTAGAAATATTAGGACAAGGGGGTTTTGGTCGGACGTTTCTAGCGGTTGATGAGCATAAACCTTCTCAACCCTATTGTGTAATTAAACAATTTTTACCCCAAGCTCAAGGTACGAATAATCAAGAAAAAGCGGGAGAACTTTTTAAACAAGAAGCGATACAATTAGAACATTTAGGCAAACATCAACAAATTCCTGAATTATTCGCCTATTTAATCCAAGATCATCGTCAATATCTGGTTCAAGAATATATTGAAGGACAAAATTTAGCTCAAGAATTAGCTCAAGCTGGGGCATTTTCAGAAGCTAAAATTATTAATCTTTTAGGAGATTTATTACCTATTTTAGCATTTATTCACCAAAAATCGGTAATTCATCGAGATATTAAACCGGAAAATATTATTAGAAGCAAGAGCGATAATAAATTATTTTTAGTGGATTTTGGAGCAGCCAAAGCAGCGACTATAACGGCGTTAGCGGTGACAGGAACAGTTATTGGTTCAGCCCAATATACTGCACCTGAACAAGCAATGGGAAAACCAACTTTTGCGAGTGATTTATATAGTTTAGGGGTAACTTGTATTCATTTATTAACTAATATTGAACCGTTTGATTTATTTGATGTCAGTGAAAGTGATTGGGTTTGGCGAGATTATTTAACGGTTAAAGTCAATAATACTTTGGGTCAAGTCTTAGATAAACTTTTACAACAGGGAACAAAAAAACGTTTTCAAACTGCTCAAGAAGTATTAGAAGCATTACAATTAACCGCAAAACCAACACCCCAACCGGATATAGAATTAAAGTCAGCTAGAGGAGTTAATTATGATCAATTAGAACAACTTTTGAAAGCTGGAAGTTGGAAAGAAGCTGACCAAGAAACAGCTAAAAAAATGTTAGAAGTAGCTGGAAGAACACAGGAAGGAGAGTTAGATAAAGACTCAATTGATAATTTCCCATGTGAGGATTTACGCACCATTGATCAGTTATGGGTAAAATACAGTAATGGTCGTTTTGGCTTCAGTGTCCAGAAGAAAATTTGGCTAGAAGTTGGGGGTAAGGTAGACAGAGAGACAGAATGTAAGCTGGGCGAGCGCGTCGGATGGAGAAAGAATGGTAGTTGGATGGACTACGATGATCTGACCTTTTCCTTACAAGCTACAGTTGGTCACTTTCCGCGTGTGGGTCGTATGTCGATGTTCACTCCTTATCAGCGCTGGGCTAGTTTGTTCTTATCTCGCGTCAATAATTGTAAGTTTACACCGCTACCAACAGCCAAACCAACACCCCAACCGGATATCGAATTAAAGTCAGCTAAAGGTGTTAATTATCGTCAATTAGAACAACTTTTGAAAGCCGGAAAGTGGAAAGAAGCTGACGAAGAAACGGCTAAAAAAATGTTAGAAGTAGCAGGAAGAACAGAGGAGGGATATTTAAGGACTGAAGATATTGATAAATTTCCCTGTGAGGATTTACGCACGATTGACCAACTCTGGGTAAAATATAGCAATGGACGCTTCGGCTTTTCGGTACAGAAGCGCATCTATCAAAGTCTGGGAGGAACCCGGAATTATGATAGTAAAATTTGGGATGCGTTTGGTGATCAGGTGGGTTGGCGTGTAATAGGTAGCTGGTCAGAATACACAGATCTAAAATTCAATCAGACAGCACCAGTTGGCCACCTCCCATTCTCTACTTTTCAGTTCTCCTCTCTCGCGTCGAGACTTGTAGACTGTAACATATAAAGCTTCTAACCCGACAGCGTAGGGGCGGGTTCGCCGGGATTTTTGTTAATAATAATTAACCTAAATAAACCCGCCCAACCCCATAATAGGAATCAATATAAACCCGGTTTTATTAACGTTAAATTTTGGTGGGGTGGGGCGGGTTTATCAAGATTATTTGTCAGATTTGAAAAATTTTGTCGAACCTGCCCCTACGGGTTTTATTTTAATAATTGGGTCAGAAACCCGGTTTCTTAACTAAGATTTCTGTTCATAGCAAAGATGATAACAGAAACCCGGTTTCTTTCTGGGCACTATGTAAAAGAAAGTTCGTTGATTTTTTTTCTAGTCCTAGATCCCCCCTAACCCCCCTGTAGAGACGTTGCATGCAACGTCTCTACAGGGGGGAATTAGAGTTTAAAGTCCCAATTTTTAAGGGGATAGAGTTCAAAGTCCCCCTTTACCCCCCGCGCGCGGGGGGCAGGGGGGGAGGGGGATTTAGGGGGATCTAATCTCAGCTATAATCAGGGTTTTTCATCTGAAGTTGACACCAATGAGCGCACCCGATGAGTGACAATTCTGTGATAAAGTTAAAAATTGTAAAGAAATATTAGAGTCTGATTATCTCCCGATTAACAAAAAACCAATATTGCTCACCCTTATAAACATTTATAGGATCTCCCATGCAACAGAATTGGCCCAATAGATTGCTTCTCTCTATTGCTATATTAGCTATTACCCTCTCCACCTGGGCAATTACCCCCGTAGCCCATGCGTTTAATAATCCTGAGTTACTTCCTCAGATTCAAACCCCAGTGATTGACCTGGCGGGAATTTTTACCGATGTTCAGGAAAATCTATTGGCCAAGGATATAGAAAACTTTGAAACCGAAACGGGTTGGAAAGTTAGGGTATTAACTCAATTTGACCAAACCCCCGGTCGCGCCGTTAAGGAGTATTGGGGACTGGATGATAAAAGCGTTTTGGTCGTAGCCGATGAACGGGGGGGAAATATCCTTAACTTTAGCGTTGGTCGTCAGATTTACCCGTTTCTGTCTCGGACATTCTGGGTAGAGTTACAAACTCGCTTCGGAAATCAATATTTTGTTAGAGACAATGGGGAAGACCAATCAATTATTCAATCTATTGATACCATTCAAGGCTGTTTAATCCAAGGCGGTTGTCGGGTTGTTCCGGGGCTTCCTCCAGAACAATGGATTTTAACCCTAATTACTTCTGCTATCGGTGGGATTATTTGCGGCGTGGCGAGTATTCCCCGCAAGTCGGGACAATTAATTTCCTGGCAGTGGGCGTTAATTTTCTCGCCGCTATGGGGAATTTTATTTATTGCCTTCGGAATTGGCCCGGTAATTTCTCGTACCCAAGAATGGCTTCCCCTTGTCCGTAATATTTCGGGCTTTTTAATTGGTTTCTTGGTAGCCTATCTGACTCCATTATTAAATCAGTCCTTCTCCCAGGAAGGTTAAGCAGAATTAGGAAAGTCGGTGGCATTTAATGGAGTCTGACCGATTTTCCCTCACTTTTTTGGCAATCACCGCAACAACCTGATACACTGGGTAAGTTGTAATCTGGTTGTGCTAGGTAAACTTTACTTATCCCCAGAACTTCAGTAATAATCGGCGAGTCACAATGGAATGGCATATTACGGATGCCCAGAGTTTAGGAATTATTGATGGTGAAATTGGCGATCATGTCTTTTCGCCAGCCGAATATGAAATTGTGCGTCGGGTTATTTATGCGACGGCGGATTTTGAATATAAAAGTTTAGTGCGGTTTTCTGACCAAGCTTTACAAGGTGGGGCGGCGGCCTTAGCTGCCCGGACAACGATTGTGGTGGATGTGCCCATGGTACAAGTGGGGATTACTCCCCGCATTCTTTCGACTTTTGCTAATCCGGTTTATTGTTCTATGGAGGCGGTAACTCGACCCCAACGGGAAAAAACTCGCTCGGCTTGGGGAATTGAGACGTTAGCAAGGCGCTATCCCGAGGCTATTTTTGTGATTGGTCAGGAACAAACAGCCCTTTCTGGGATAGTGGATTTAATTGAGGCGGAGGAAATTAAGCCCGCTTTGGTGATTGCTACGCCTTCGGGTTTTGTTGGGGCTGATGTCGCTAAGTCTCGTTTGAATGATTCCATGGTTCCCCATATTCGGATTGATGGACGCAAGGGGAGTGCGGTAGTGGCCGTGGCTTTGGTGGATGCTTTGGTTGATCTGGCTTGGCAAGCCTATGGTAGAGAAGGAAATGGGAGTTAATCAACTCATTTAATCACAAAGACACGAAGGGGTGACAAATACTAATTTATTGGTTAGCCCATATCATATTTTAGTGTTTTTGTCAAGGGGGTTGGGAAAGGGTGGAATTTATAAAGTTTCTGATGGGGGTTTTATTAGGGGTGATTTTTGGGGGTTTTATTGATATTTAGGGTTTTTATGGGCTTTATGGCTCTTGATTTGGGCTAGGGGCATAGAAAGAGCAATCATAGTCTATTTATGAAAACTCTAACATTGGCTGAAAGTATTGTCAAGTGGTGGGCTTAATAGAAGTTTTTCTCAATAATCGGGCTTTTGTGAAGAATTGTGAAATGGGGATAATTTTGAATTTTAAAATTATTCGGTTGTAGGTATTAGATTATTTAATGTATTGGGGATGGATTTTGAGGTTAAGGTTGATCATCATCATAAACTTGATCATAACTGTTTGCGGGTTGATAGCGTTCAATTGCGGAAGTTTGGGGAGATGGGGGTGCTTTTCTGGGACGACGGGACTGGAAACGATGACTAATTTCTTTAAAGATATCTCGACGGACGTAGGGATAGTCACTAATCCAAAGATTTTGACTGGGAATATAGATATCGGAAACTTCGTTAATTTCGCTTAAATCATCTAAATAAGACATGACAATCATTTGGGCAACTTGACCCCGACGTAAGCGTTTATGGTTGCGATTCAGGGGCGCTTGAATTAAGGTACTAAACCCGGTGGCATCTCCGACTTCTACATTAATTCTTCTTTCCAGGTTTTCAATAATAATTAGTTCTCCGCGCTTGTTCACAGATTCCTGTTGTTCTGTAACCGCTTCACTAATATAAAAATCCAGAATTTTTCCCTGTAAAAATCCGGCATAGGGATATTTTCGATATTTAATATTCCGCCAACTGGCTTCCCAAACGGGCATCCATAACCAATATAAAGAGGAGCTAATTCCGGCGATTAATATTAGGATTCTTAGGGTATCTCCTTCTACGGTATATTCCAGAAAAATCCAAATTGCTAAACAAACCGCAGAAACCAATAGACGCTTTAAAAAATCCCTGGGTTTTCCCCAACAATACTTATATTGTTCTCCCGTCGCCACGCCGGGAATTAAGTCTTCAAATGTTTGACGAGTTATGGGAACAAGCATTTTTGTTTATGTTTAGGTAATGGGTAATAGGTAATGGGGAGAGATAGGGAATATTTAATAAACGAAACTCCCATGGTAAATTAGCATGATATTGATTTTATTAGAACACTGGAAAAATGAATCATTATTCCCTATTCCCCTAAATCAGTTATTATAACATTCAAAAAATCAATCATCATTACCCAAAACCCAAAACCCAAAACCCACAACTTATTACCCATTACCTGTTCCCTGTTCCCTGTTCCCTGTTCCCCATTATAAAATTTTTTCTAATCCATAAACCAAGTTTTTCAAGGCTAAGACTTTGCGAATAGCCAGTAGAACTCCGGGCATATAACAAGAGCGATCGCTAGTATCGTGACGCAGGGTATAAATTTGACCCGCAGCCCCAAAAATTACCTCTTGATGGGCAATTAATCCAGGTAAACGAATACTATGAATTCTAATTCCTTCTCCAGCTTCGGCGCCTCTAGCCCCGGTGATTTTTTCGGTTTCTGTAACTAGGGGAGAATTATAGGTTTTCCCTAATTCTGCTAATAATTGTGCCGTTTGAATGGCAGTTCCACTGGGAGCATCGGCTTTTTGATTATGATGTAATTCGATAATTTCAACATGATCAAAATATCGAGAAGCGGCGATTGCTGCTTGTTGTAATAATACCATGCCAATGGAAAAATTAGGAATCAGCAAACACCCCATACTGGCTTTATCGGCAAATTCGGCTAAGTCTTGAATTTGGGCCGGACTTAACCCCGTAGTTCCCACAACTGGACGCACGCCATAAGCGATCGCCGCCCGAATATTGTCGTAAACTGAATCAGGATGGGTGAAATCTACCATAACTCCAGGCTGTTTTTCCTGGGCAGCCATGGCTAACATTCCCTCTCGGTCATTGGTAATCGGAACTTCCAAGGGTTCAATTCCGACCAAAGTTCCCGCATCCTGTTCTTGATAAGCCAGGTTATGATCAATTGCCCCTAACAAGGTCATATCGGGAGATGCGGCGACCGCTTTAATCACTTCGCGGCCCATTTTTCCGCCAGCACCATTAACAATTACAGGAATAGGATGGGAATTAGTCATAATACATTAAATAGATCTTAGCTAAAATTTCCAGTCACAGAAAAGATTTTGCGTAAATTATATCTAACAAGGGTAATCTACTTAAAAAATTTTCGCTGTTTATATTTTACAATAATCCTCGCACAAAGCCCACGTACTTCAGTCGTGGGATGTAGTGCGACCCCCTTTAGGGGGCGTGAGGGTATTAGAAATAGCTAGTGGTACGGGACAACACGGGGTATTTTTTGCCCCTGAGTTGAAACCGATAAAATGGTTGCCATCGGAAGTTAATCCGCTTTTGCAAGCCAGTATTTTAGCTTGGGAAAATAATTTCCCTTCAGATAATTTATTTCCTCCTTTAGAATTAGATGTACAGAAATCGGTTTGGTCAGTCGAAAATCCTGATTTAAAATTGCCCTTTTGCTTACAGGAATTTCCGATTACTGCCTTAGAAGAAGTTGTTGCAATTGTGGAATTAGAAAATTTCCGGTTAGTGGAAGTAATACCGATGCCAGCTAATAATTTATCCTTGATTTTTCAGAAAATATAGGATATAATTAAGTGATCGCATTGTTCATCATTTCAGGAGGAGAAAAATCTAAGCCAATCTCAACTTCACTGGTTTTTGACTTTCTTCCGGGTATGGGATTTGTTTGTTCTTGATGGCGAGATTGGGGAGTTTTTTGTTCCAATAAATTTTGGATATCGGGGGGGGGAGTTACATTGGGAATATTTTGTTGAGATAACCAAGCGACCCCTCCCATGGAACCTGCTAGAATAGTCGCATAGCCTAAATATAAATGAACTGAATTAAGATAAAATTCTGAATCTATATCAATCTTAGAAGCCGACTTTCCTAGTTGTTGATTAAATTCCAAACAAGGAAAAGATGATGCCATTTTCCCCCCTTCTAATCCCAAAGCATTCGCCGCCCGATAAATAAACCCGCGAATATAAACATCTTCCGGTAAAGCCTCAAGTTTTCCCTCTTCTAAAGCCTCTAAATGATGCAAAGGAACCAAAGTAAAATAGTGCATTTGCTGTAATGTAAGACTATAGAATTCTCTAGCTTGACGCAATTCTACCCCAATTTCTTGTAAATAAATCTTTTGTTTTTCATGAATTTGCTGATTGATTTCTGATTGATTCGGACGTTGAGTTTTAGTTTTAGGAATATTATCTGATCCAGAAATAGTCGAAGTTTGTTCCGAAGATTCTACCGTTAAATCTGGTGCTTGATATCCCGCAACTAACCCCAGGGGAGAAACTACAACAGTTTGAACTTCTGTAGGAGTAGAAATATCTTGATCATTCGAGGGAATAGCAGTTACAGAAATAGAATGATTAGCAGAAGCAGACATGGTAGAAATAATAGTTGTTTCTTGTTTAGCCATTTGCTTTAAAGACAATTGAATCGCTTCTCGTCCCACAGCTTTAATCACAATTTCAGCTTTACTTGCCGCCTGTCCTAACATTTTTTGTAAACTTTTTAAAGCAATATTATAGACTTCACTACAATATAATTCTGCTTCAATTTGACGAACAAGAGAACGTAAACTTTCGGGAGACACCTCTACTGTTGTCGGTGCTGTCATCCCAAAACCATTGAACGGATTTAGTTCCATAATTTATACCCCGCCTCCATACCAGCTATCTAAGTCATTTCTTCTATGGTTTGGTTGTGATTCCGGATGCGGAGGTTGTGAAAAAATCTTTTTTATCAAGATGTTTGAGTATTTTTTAACTGAATATGTAAAAACAAAAGTTAACACAACTCTCCCAAGTTTGCAACTTTTATTGAAGAAATCTTGACAAATATCTAAAAATCTGGTCTATCGCCTCTTACCAATCACTTCCATAAGGTGCGTCAGTAACGAGCAGGGACTCTACGAGGTTTAAATCTTTGCCAGTCATGGTTTTCGGCGTTTTCTGAAACAACTTCAAGATCAAGGTTGCAGATTTCTTCGCATTTTACTAAGATAAATTCGTTGAGTTACCGCGGTTCCCTGTCAAGTGAGGTACACCTTGAAGTTAAAAAGCTTGATGATCAAGCAAGTCAGTGCACCTCACCACGATAATAACTGCTATATAATTAAATAAGATGCTGTAAATACTACTTACACCTGTTATTCGCACTCCAGAAGCTCAACGGTTTTTTCCTGTTGAATCTGTAGTTGCATAGGCATACTACTGCTCATACTCATGGGGAAACCTACGAAGAAGCCTAGAAACTCGGTTTATTAGTTAGGGATTTTAACCATAAAAATCTTCATCTAAAATTTGTTCAAGTGAAAATGGACAAATCTGAGGATATTCTTCTTGATTAGGAATACGAACCCCAAATTGAGCACGTTTTCCTTCTTTAATCGCTAACCGACGACCATCAATATAAGCCGTTTCCAGGGCAGTTTTTAAATAAGATTTTAAAGAAGGAGTTTGTTGCAATTGCTTTTGAACACGCTGACGATGTTCATCAACGGAATTATACCAACTTCCCTTGATCATTTCCGGTGCATCTTTTTGAACCCTTAGCTTGAGTAAATGCGCCAGCAAAACCATCAAATTACTTTCTAGGCGATTTTTTTCCGATTTTCCCAACTCGGTTAACTCCTCAACTAAATGTTCCATATCCACAGCAGCAAAATTGCCTTGTTCTAACTGTTCAATTGTTTGCTGAAGCCAAAGTTGAAAATCTTTTTCATAGAGATGTTTAAGCATTTTTCCAACCCTTTAAAGTTAATTCAAGAACCAATGACAGCAGGCGGTTGACGGATGATTGAACCCATTGTCCCCCAAATGTGTAAAAATAAATTACGGTAATATTGGAAATTGAGAGTAAATTGTGATTTCAACTGTCGTCACGCCAAAAGATACACAAACAACGGTCAACCTGTCTCGTCGTCCTGTTTTTCCCTTCACCGCAATTGTCGGCCAGGAAGAAATGAAACTGGCTTTAATTTTAAATACTATCGATCCTAAAATCGGTGGTGTGATGATTATGGGCGATCGGGGGACGGGAAAATCCACCACTATCCGCGCCCTAGCGGACTTACTACCCGAAATTGAAGTCATCGCCGATGACCCCTTCAATAGCCATCCCACCGATGCAGACTTGATGAGTGATAACGTCCGCGAACGTCTGAGTCAACATCAGGATATTCCCGTATCTCGGAAAAAAGTCCCGATGGTAGATTTGCCTTTGGGGGCCACGGAAGACCGGGTTTGTGGTACAATTGATATTGAAAAAGCCCTATCTGAAGGGGTGAAAGCCTTTGAACCTGGACTTTTAGCCAAAGCAAATCGGGGGATTTTGTATGTGGATGAAGTCAACCTCCTCGATGATCACTTAGTTGATGTCTTGTTAGACTCGGCGGCCAGTGGTTGGAATACCGTGGAAAGGGAGGGAATTTCTATTCGTCACCCGGCGCGGTTTGTGTTAGTAGGTTCGGGAAATCCCGAAGAAGGAGAGTTACGTCCGCAATTATTAGATCGGTTTGGAATGCACGCCGAAATTAGAACCGTAAAAGAACCGAATTTACGAGTTAAAATTGTTGAAGAAAGAACCGCTTTTGATCAAAATCCTGAAGTTTTTTTAGAAAAGCATATTAACGACCAACACCAATTACAACATAAACTTGTAGAAGCTCAAACCCTTCTTGCTTCTGTAGAAATTGATTATGATTTACGAGTTAAAATTTCTCAAGTTTGTTCGGAATTAGATGTGGATGGTTTACGCGGAGATATTGTTAGTAACCGAGCGGCAAAAGCCTTAGCTGCTTTTGAACAACGAACGGAAGTAACCGTCGATGATATTCAACGGGTGATTACTTTATGTTTGCGTCATCGTTTACGCAAAGATCCTTTGGAAACAATTGATTCTGGTTTCAAAGTTCAGAAGGTTTTCCGTCAAGTTTTTGGTTTACCTGATGCCTAGTTAGTGATTGACAAAAAATGGTGCGTGGGCTGCTGGCTGACGCACCTTAAATTTTATGAAAAAAATAATTTTAGGTTTTGATCCGGGTTTGGCAATATTAGGATTTGGAGCAATAGAGTGTGAAATTGATGATCAAACTCAAAAACAAAAATCTGTTTCTATGATTGATTTTGGAGTAATTAAAACCCCACCTAAAACCGAATTAGGCAAGCGTTTATGTATTATTTATGAGGATTTAAACCAGTTATTAACCCATATAAAACCCGATTTGGCTATTGTGGAAAAACTGTTTTTTTATCGCATGGCAAATACCATTGCTGTTGCTCAAGCAAAAGGAGTGTTATTATTGGTTTTGGCTCAACACCAGATTCCGTTAATTGAGTTTACTCCAGGTCAAGTTAAAAAGGCTTTAACGGGACATGGCAATGCGGACAAATATCAAGTTCAAGAAGCTGTTGCTAGGGAACTGAATTTAACAGAAATTCCTAGACCTGATGATGCTGCGGATGCTTTAGCCACCGCATTAACAGCTTGGTTTGATCCTGATATAATTTTTCAGTATGAATTAATTTGATAATTTATGATAATCCTAACTTCTCAAGAAATCGCTCAATTTCGCTCGCAATTAGCTGAATATTCCGTTGCTTTAGAAGCCTTAGATAGAATTGAAAATTGTGAAGGAGATCTCGAAGATGCCGCCATTGAAATGGCAATTTATGTGGGTCAGTCGCCCGATACTTCGGAAAATTGGTTAGATGGTTTAGCCAAACGATATCGAGTGAGTTTGTGCAATAAAGACCTGCGGGAAGAATTAATTCAAGGCAATATTAAAGCCATGGTAGAATCTCTAATTGCTGAAAATCAATGTCCAGCCCTATTAATTACTCCGGTTGTCATTTATGCGGTGAAATCGGGAATTGAGCAATTTTGTCAACCTTTAGAATATAAATTATAGGGATTTGGTAACAAAACCAACCCCGGAAACGAAGATTTTACCCTAAAATTTAGAAATCAAACACAAACCGAATTTAGGAGTAATTTATGAGCCCAGAAACCTTAGTCAAAGAAGCGCCTGTTACCAGCGATTTTAGTATTGATGACTTTAATTCCCATGTCATGAATACCTACGCCCGTTTTCCCATTGCCTTAGAGCGGGGAGAAGGGTGTCGGGTTTGGGATACCAATGGCAAAGAATACTTAGATTTTGTGGCGGGAATTGCCACTTGTACCCTGGGACACGCCCATCCAGTGTTAATTGAAGCGGTCACCAAACAAATTAAAACCTTGCACCATGTTTCTAATTTATATTATGTTCCCGTGCAAGGAGAATTAGCGAAATGGTTAACAGATCATTCCTGTGCAGATAAGGCTTTTTTCTGTAATTCTGGAGCGGAAGCTAACGAAGGAGCGATTAAATTAGCCCGGAAATATGCCCATGATAAATTAAATATTGAAGATCCGGTTATTATTACCGCCCACGCCAGTTTTCATGGTCGAACTTTAGCTACAATTACTGCTACTGGACAACCTAAATATCAAAAAGGTTTTAGTCCTTTAGTGCCAGGTTTTGTTTATGTTCCTTATAATGATATTGATGCTTTAGAATTAACAATTGCTGAAGTCGATAAAGATGGGCGACGGGTTGCAGCTATTATGTTAGAAGCCTTGCAAGGAGAAGGCGGTGTCCGTCCTGGAGATATGGCATATTTCCAACGAATTCGGCAAATTTGCGATCAAAAAGGCATTCTTTTAATCTTAGATGAAGTTCAGGTTGGCATGGGTCGCAGTGGTAAATTATGGGGTTATGAAAACTTAGGAATTGAACCGGATATTTTTACCTCCGCGAAGGGTTTGGGCGGTGGTATTCCCATCGGGGCGATGATGTGTAAAGCTTTCTGTGATGTTTTTGAACCTGGAAGTCATGCCTCTACCTTTGGCGGAAATCCTTTTGTTTGTGCTGTGGCGTTGGCTGTTTGTCAAACTTTAGAAAGAGAAAATATTCTGGAAAATGTACAGAAACGGGGTGAACAACTTCGCAGTAAATTAACAGAAATTGCTGAAAAATATCCTGATTTAATTGCTGATGTCCGAGGCTGGGGTTTAATTAATGGTTTGGAATTAAAAGAGGATGTGGAATTAACTTCTCCCCAGGTCGTAAAAGTAGTAATGGAAGCGGGTTTATTATTAGTTCCGGCTGGCCCGAAAGTGTTACGTTTTGTGCCACCTTTAATTGTGACTGAGGAAGAAGTTAATTTGGCGTTACAAGCAGTTGAAAATGCCTTAAAACAGTTAACGGCTTAATTTCACTCAATTCCCTATTCTTCTTTCTTTGACCGAGAGAAGATAGGGAAAATCAAATCATATTTGACAGTTTTCTGAAATAGTTATGGCTAAATATTTAATCAATTCTTAGTTTTTTTTGAACGATAACGATACAGAGCAGAAGCATTCATTTGGATTTCTAACTGGGAAATAAGATTATCCAAAATAGAAATCCCTGCATCTGCTCGTTGGCAAACTTCCTGAATTTTAACAGATGTTTGTTTAACTTTTTGTAAATCGGGTTGATGTTTTTTAGTCATGGCAAATTAAAGTTACTCCTTTCTTCTCTAATTGTAGCTTGTGCTCTGGCTATTGTGACTATTGCGTCCTCAATAGAACGAGTCAGCGGCTCCAGCATAGCAGAATTAGGAATCGGCTGTGATTCAGCCATTCTGACCATCAGGGTATAAAATCGGGAATAGTAGGTATTTGCCCTTTGCCGAATATTATCGAGATCTTCTAAGGCGATAAGAGTGGTTTCCGTGTCAGAATAGGTTTCCATGATTACAAAACTGGTTTCTGTGGCATGGTTAATAACCACTAATAACTGCCTTTGTAATTCTAAAACCGTTGTTGTAAGTTCTAGGGGAAGTGCAACCATTAATAATTAGGAAAGTAACAATCAAGATATGTCAGCTTTAATTATGACATATTGTGTTCTGAACTTTTAAGTTATCGAAAAAATGGGTTTAAAACCCCGTCGTTCTACGACGGGGTTTTAAAGACTTAATATAATCCCTCAAGACTTCAGCCATTGAAATATTAAGGGATTCTGCATATTCTTTAAGTTGTTGGTATTCGCGCTCATTGACATTGAATTGAATTTTTTTCTCTCTTGACATACTCTAATATTAGCTCTATATCTTTTTTAATTATGCGATCGCTCACCTCTGTCAGTATCAAATCCAAATTGATCATGATGCTGCTAGCCGTCAGCAGTTGTTCAATTTTAGTAACTGCTTATTTAGGGTATCGGAGTGGAAAATTAAATCTAACACACCGAGTCTTTAATCAGTTAACGAGTGTTCGCGCTTCCAAAGCTTACCAAATTGAATCCTACTTTAAAAATATTCGCAATCATACCCAAACCTTGAGCGAAGATCCAGCAATAATCGCGGCGATGCAAGAATTTGCAACGGCTTATCCTCAACTCCAAACTATTAATATTACACAGAGTTTTGACCCCAAGTTAATCGCTTACTACCGTGACAAATTTCTTCCCCGCCTCACCCAAACTGAAGAAGGTTCACCGATTTTAGAATCCTATCTACCCAAAACAATCGCTTCGCGCCATTTACAATATTATTATATTGCTGATAATCCCCATCCCGTGGGTAAAAAAGAGGCCTTAGATTATGCCAAAGATGGGAGCGAATATAGCAAAATTCATGCTCGCTATCACCCTATTTTTCGCAATATTATTCAGAAGTTTAGTTATTACGATATGTTCCTGATTGATCCCCAAGGAAATATCGTTTATACCGTTTTCAAAGAAACTGATTTTACAACTAATTTGGAAAACGGCCCCTATCAAAATACTAATCTCGCTGATCTATTTCAGAAGGTAAAAGAAGCACAATCAAAGGACTATGCCACAATAATTGATTTTCAAGCTTATGCTCCTTCCTATGGCGCTCCAGCCGCATTTATCGCGGCTCCTATTTTGAACAAATCTGAGCTAATTGGGGTGTTAGCTTTTCAACTTCCAGTTAATGAAATTAATCATGTGATGACGGGTAATCAGCATTGGGAAAGCGATGGTTTAGGTCAAACCGGAGAAACTTATTTAGCCGGACGAGATACCTTAATGCGTTCCATTTCCAGGTTTTTAGTACAAGATCCAAAAGGCTATGCTAAAGCGTTGAGATTATTAGGAATGAGTGAGGCAGAAATCAACCGAATCAATCAATATGGTACGTCTATTTTACAACAATATGTGAGGACAGAAGCCGTTGCTGATGCGTTAAATGGTAAGCAAGGAACTCGAACTATTAGAGACTATCGAAACATTCCGGTTTTGAGTTCCTTTGCACCCCTTCGCATTGATGGATTAGACTGGGTGATTTTATCAGAAATAGATATATCAGAAGCTTATGCTCCGATTTATTCCTTTCGGAACCAAATTCTAATTTCAGCGACATTACTAATGTTAGTAATAACATTAATAGCCATGGTTTTAGCTAATTTATTTGTAAACCCGATCAATCAACTGATTAAGGGAACCCGCAAAATTTCCGCAGGACAACTTGATGCAATCGTACCTTTAGAAACAGAAGATGAATTTGGAGAATTAGCAAAATCCTTCAATAAAATTGTACGGAGTCTACAGGCTGAAACCTTACTGGTAGAACAAAAAAATCAGGAAAATGAAGAATTATTGTTAAGTCTTTTTCCTACTTCAGTAGCAAAACGGTTTCAACGGGGAAACAAAGATATGGCTGAAGAACTATCAAATGTTGCTGTTTTGTTCTCCGATTTAACCGGATTTTCTAAACTATCTAGCTCCTTAAGTGCCAATGAATCTGTTGCTATTTTAAATGATTTATTCACCGCATTTGATGAAGTTGCTGAACGGTATGGGATGGAAAAAATTAAAACAATCGGAGATAGTTATCTAGCCGTTTGTGGACTTTCAATTCCTTATCTTGATCACGATAAACGCGCCCTTGATGTTGCCTTAGAAATTTTGATTATTGTGCGTCGATTTAGTCATGAACGGGGATTATCCTTGAATATTTCAATTGGTATTAACGCTGGGGATATTATTGCGGGAATTGTGGGTCGAAATCGCTGTATTTTTGATGTTTGGGGTGATACGATCAACCTGGCTACAGCCCTGAAAAATGCCTGTCCACCCGGAAGAATTTTAGTATCTCAGACCGTTTATCGTCGGCTTCAGGATCTTTATCAGTTTGAGCCAATATCGGAGAAAGAAGTTAATGGTAAACCTAAATTGAATGGGTGGTTATTGAAAAGTAAACACTCACCAATTGAAGTTGAGAGCTTGGGAATTTTATGAATAAGTTTATAGACATTTTAAACCGAATCTTGAAAGCTGAAAGCTAGACCGTACACCTGTCTTTTCCTCCGGTTTTCCCTGTTCCCTGTCCCCTGTTCCCTGCTATACAATGAACTCTACAATTATTCAAAGTAATTTATTTATTTGGTCAATTACCCTTGCGGTTGGGTTTCCTTTTTTGATTATCGTTCTGGGGGAAATTATCCATCGATTAAAAAAACGGGGTAAACCTCTAGCAACCACTTTACAGGTAGTGCGAAATTTGGTTTTACCTGTGCTTGTTTTCTTGCTGTTTATGCAGTATGTTCTCAAACTTGATCATAATAGCAATTTAATCAGAACAGTGCAAACGTTGTTGTGGATTTTCGTGATTCATGCTGCACTTTCTCTACTGAATGTTATCTTGTTTGAACAAGCAGAAGCTGATACTTGGCGAGCTAGATTTCCTAAACTTCTGATTGATCTTTCTCGACTATTTTTGATTTTGGTGGGAACTGCGATCGCATTGTCAAGTGTTTGGAATGCAGATCTCGCAGGTTTAGCAACGGCATTGGGGGTTAGTTCCATCGTCATTGCTTTAGCCCTTCAAGATACATTGGGCAGTATTATGTCAGGAATTGCACTGCTATTTGAGCGTCCATTTACCGTTGGAGATTGGTTAAAAGTAGGAGATACGGTCGGACAAGTTATTGATATTAATTGGCGTGCAGTGCGCCTACAAACCTTTGATCGGGAAATGATTGTAATTCCCCATAAAGTGATTAGTGGAGAAACAATTCATAATTTTAGCCAACCCTTACGCCTTCATGCAGAACGGATTCAAATTGGGTTTTCCTATAATGATCCACCGAATTTAGCCAAACAAGTTTTAAAAAGCACAGCCCTTTCAACTCAGGGAATTTTAAGCGAACCCGAACCGCAGATTTTTACCCTTTCTTATGATGATTCTAGTGTAACTTATGAGGTAAAATTTTTTATTGAAAACTATAGCGAATTGGAAAAAATTCGGGATCGGTTTATGACTCGAATTTGGTATGCAGCCCAACGCAATAATTTAAAAATTCCCTTTCCAATTCGGACGTTATATCATGTTCGTGGATCGAATTCTCCAGGAGAAGATCCTTCTAAGAAATTTGCTGAAAGCCTACAATCAATTCCGGTATTTGTGCCTCTCAAAAAAGAACAAACTAACCTAGATAACCTCTCTCAAGGGGTTATGCTTCATCACTTTGGTACAGGGGAAAAAGTAATTCAGCAAGGCTATCCAGGTAACGATCTCTATATTATTATTTCAGGAAAAGCCCTTTTAACAATCCCGGATGCGTGGGGAACTGAATGCGAAGTATTGTCACTGAAAGCAGGAGAATTTTTTGGGGAAATGGCTCTTTTTTCTGGTGAACCTAGTACGGTTTCTGTAACTGCTATTGAAGATCTCGAAGTGATGATCTTTTCTTCGATTGTTGTTAATCAAATGATTGAACGTCAACCGAGTTTTGCTCGTGAGATTGGTCAAATCTTAGAAGTTCGCAGAAAGGCAATTCAGGCAGTAAAACAGTCCAGTGTTTAATTGAATGGAGGCTAAATTCTATCCGTCATCCTTAGCAGACCCGCGCTCAAAATGGTGTTGATGACATTAGATGCTCAATCCCCTTACAATTTCTGCCCTTGCCTCATAATTGATTTGAGGTTATCCTAAATAGATGGAGGTAAACCCGCAATGATTACAAAAACTTTACTTTTACCTGAACAACGCACGGTTTTAAATCAAGTCAGTTGGCAAACATTTATTAATTTATTGGACGATTTAGGGGATAACCGCGTCATTCGTTTATATTATGATCAAGGAGTATTAGAAATTATGACTCCATTAGGAGAACATGAAAATAATAATCGGTTTATTGACGATTTAGTGAGAGCAATAGCAGATGAATTAAACCTAAACCTAAAAAAAATGGGATCTTTAACCTTAAAACGAGAAGAATTATTAAAAGGTGCAGAACCCGATTCTTGTTATTATTTAGAAAATGAACCCTTAGTCAGACATAAACAGAATATTAATTTAGAATCAGACCCTCCCCCTGATTTAGTTTTAGAAATTGATATTACTAGCAGTTCTTTAGATAAACAAACGATTTATGCTGCTTTTGAAATTCCCGAATTATGGCGTTATAATGGTCAGGAATTAGAGGTTTTTGTTTTAGACAAAACAACTCAATCCTATCAAAAATCAATTCAAAGTTTACATTTCCCTTGGCTCCCTTTAGAAGTTATTCCCCAATATATTCGTCAAAGTTTAAGGGATGGGGAAACCGCAACCTTAAAATCTTTTAGAACTTGGGTTAGAAAGTTGATCTAAGTAGTTCAAAAATCATCTAAACTTACTTATAGTTACATAGCCCATCCCACGGGTTTATCAGGGTTTAAGGGTGGTAAATAAGGCGGAATAATCGTCATCTAGTTTTCCGAGTTTTTGTGTAGCTTCTAATATTGCTCGAACCCCTTCTAAAGAACTCACATTTAACCCCATTGATTTCGCTTCTTGTAAAAACAAATTCGTGTCTTTTAATAAATGTTTAGTAGGAAAATTGGGATTTTGATAATTTTCTTCTAACATCCGTTGTAATTTTTTATCAAAGGTAGGAGCATATAACGCACTCTTGCGTAAAATCTCCATAAAGAGTTCGATATCAACTCCTTGACCTTGAACAAAATTTAAACTCAGGGCGAAGGCGGTTGTCAGGGAAGCAATTAACTGATTTAAGGCTAATTTTAACGCCGATGCACTACCAACTTCCCCAATATATTTGGGTTCCCCTAGGGGTTGTAAGACATGAAACCACTGTTTAAATTGGGCTTCCGTGGAACCGACCATAATTTGTAATTTCCCCGATTTTGCTTCAGGAATACTCCCTAAAACCGGTGCTTCTAAATAATTTCCCCCAGCTTTAATAATTTCTTTTTGGATATTTTTACTCTCCGTTGGGGAAATTGTTCCCATAGAAATAATTGTTTTTCCTGATAAAATAGATTGAAATTCTGAACGGAATAAAACCGACTCAATCGCCTCTTGATTAGTTAACATTAACAGAATACAATCACTAGCAGTGATTAAACCTTGGGGAGTTCCCGCTACTGTTGCTCCGGCTTCTCTTAACGGTTCTACTTTGGATGTTGTGCGGTTATAAACAATAACTTTAAATCCCATTTCCAGAATTTTGAGGGCGATGGGTAATCCCATTAACCCAGTTCCAATAACTCCAATTTTCATGTTAACTCCGATAGAATAATAGGGCTATAATTCAAAGAATACGATAATCTAATCAATTAAAACATCTTCCGAAAAATCACTCCCTCGGTGTTGCCAATCAATATCAGGAATCTCATTAAATCCTTGTTTAAGACATTCTTCCCAAACTTTACGAATTTTGGCTAAATAGGGATCACCTAAGCGCAGTTTCAGAAAATTTTTGATTTCTAAACTATCTTTTTCATACAAAACTAAATTAATCGGTGGCCCCACAGAAATATTAGATTTCATTGTAGAATCAATCGAAAGTAAGGCACATTTAGCCGCCGCTTCTAAATGGGTACGGAAACTGAGGGTACGATCTAAAATCGGTTTGCCATATTTGGTTTCTCCGATTTGTAAAAAAGGGGTTTCTTTGGTGGCATGAATAAAATTACCTTGGCTGTAAATCAAAAATAAGCAAGGTTCTTGTTCTTTAATTTGACCACTTAATAACATAGAGCATTTGGGTTCAATCCCGTCTTTTTTCAGCCAATGCTCATCAATTTCTTGAACTTTTCTGAGTTTTGTACCAATATATCGAGCCACTTCATACATGGAGGGAAGACTATGTAAATTAACATCTTCCTGACTTTTAATATCCCGATCTAATTCGCTCACAATGCCTTGGGTAACGGAAAGATTTCCGGCGGTACATAATAAAATAACCCGATCGCCAGGTTTGGAAAAATCAAATAATTTACGATAGGTAGAAATATGATCAACCCCGGCATTTGTGCGAGAGTCCGAAGCCATCACGAAGCCCGTATCCGTAATAATTCCTAAACAATAAGTCATAAATGCAGTTGAAACAAAATTAGCAGATTGCCAAACACTAGATCATAAACTTCTGGGATAGAAACTGTCAACCGACATCAACTGTTAAGGGAACATGAAGATTTTGTTTTGTATGATGCAATCAAAAAAACCGTTACAGGCTACCCTCCTAGGAATATAGTGTTTGGCCCTTGGAGATTCACTCCCTGGGGGGGATAGTCAGTTATTTTAAGAAATGTTAAACTTCTTAACATATAATGTAGTTATGTTAAGACTGTAACGGCAAATTAGCGTTATAGAGCTTAAACATTGGAAAAACCCCCAGGTCGTAACACCTAGGCTAACCGTCCATACTTGATGACGAAAGATCTAGTTTTTCGTGCTTCAAGTAGGGGCTTGACGTATCAAACCTTTATAGGTTAAGGTATCCAGCCGGAGATGAGCCATGAAATTTGCTAAAACCTCAGACACAGACTCTGTACGCGCTTATCTACGAGAAATTGGTCGCGTTCCCTTGCTAACCCATGAGCAAGAAATTGTCTATGGTAAACAAGTTCAACACTTGAATCTCGTTCAAAATCAGTGGGAAGATCTAGCGACCTGTTTAGGTCGAGCGCCTAGTCCCGCAGAATGGGCGGAGGCGGCCGGACTATCGGAAGCGGAATTAGAACGGGTACTCGAACGAGGCCAAAGTGCGAAACGCAAAATGGTGGAGGCGAACTTGCGTTTAGTGGTGTCCGTTGCTAAAAAATATATCAAGCGAAATGTGGACTTACTGGACTTAATTCAAGAAGGCACCATTGGGATGCAGCGTGGCGTTGAAAAATTTGATCCCACTAAAGGATATCGTTTTTCCACCTATGCCTACTGGTGGATTCGTCAGGCGATTACCCGAGCGATCGCCGAAAAAGGCCGCACAATTCGTCTCCCGATTCATATTACCGAAAAACTCAACAAAATCAAAAAAGCCCAACGTCAGTTAGCTCAAGAGTTGGGACGGGCTGCGACCATGGCAGAATTAGCCGTGGAATTAGAACTCACCCCGCGACAAATTCGGGAATATTTAGAACGTGCCCGTCTACCCCTGTCCCTGGATCTGCGGGTGGGTGATAATCAAGATACGGAGTTAGGAGATCTTTTAGAAGATACGGGAACTTCTCCAGAGGATTTTGCCTTACAATCTTCTCTACGCAGCGATTTAGAATTAATGATGGCTGACCTAACCGAACAACAGCGTCAGGTATTATCCCTGCGATTTGGTTTAGAAGATGGGCAAAGTTTAACCTTGGCTAAAATTGGCGATCGGCTGAATATTAGTCGAGAGCGGGTTCGACAAATTGAAAGGGAAGCCTTAACAAAATTGCGAAAACGGAAACAAGATATTAACGACTATATGGCCAGTTAAATCATTGTTCTGGGGGGGATAACACATCCTCAAAGAGTAGGGATGTTTTCTGAAAACGTCTCTACATCCTGCTAAATTAGAATGTAGGGATCAACATTTGATTCAGATTGAGATCAACTGAAACTCTTGTATAAGGGGGAAGAAAGATGAACGACAGATCTAACCGAAATTCAAAATTTTTTCAGGAAGAAACGGGGGAAATGGGGAACCTCTTGTGGCAATATGTACAGTCAATGAGTCCTGATACCGTTTCCCAACTGTCGAAACCGAATTCTTCGGAAGTCTTCCAAGTCATGGAACGAAATATTATCGGACTATTGGGCAATTTACCCTCGGAACATTTTGGAATTACGGTAACAACCAGTCGTGAACATTTAGGACGACTCTTAGCGTCTGCGATGATTAGTGGCTATTTCCTTCGCAACGCCGAACAGAGAATGGCATTTGAACGATCTGTCCCAGGTATTGAAAAAGCCCCTCAAGAATAGTTATTTTCCTTGATCCCGTGCCATTCCATGAATACAAAATGTTTCAAATTTTGGCAAGCTGAATCTTGAGTTTGCGAAAGTTTTGTGTTGTTCATAAGATCATGATGGGAGTGTGGAAACTCAGTGTCTTCAGACCTGAGAGTGTCAAGTAAATTATTATCTTCCTATGCTTCAAATATCTTCTCCCTTAGCCCATAAAATTATTGGTGTTGGTGTAATTTGGAATCATCAAAAACAAATTTTAATTGATAAACGACCTGCCAAGGATTTATTGGGAGGACTGTGGGAATTTCCAGGGGGAAAACTGGAGGCGGGAGAAACCCTAGAAGATTGTATTAAACGGGAAATTCAAGAAGAATTAGCGATTGAAATAGAAGTCGAAGATCATTTAATTACTATTGAACACACCTATACCGATTTTAAAGTAACTTTAAATGTCTATCACTGTCGTTATTTGGGGGGAGAACCCCAGCCTTTAGAATGTGATGAAATTCGCTGGGTCACTTTAGATGAAATTAATCAATTTCCCTTTCCTAAAGCCAATGAAAAAATTATTGCCGCCTTGAGAAATAATCCCTAAATCAAAGTTAATCAATAAATCAACCCGACATTATGGAGATTACTGATTCTGCTCTTTTTGGAATATGGGAATAGAAACTTGAAATGCGGTAAAATTATCTTGATCTCGGTAACAGAGAATTTCTCCTAGATGTTGTTCTACCACAATTTTATAACTAATTGATAACCCTAAACCTGTTCCTTTGCCCACCGGTTTTGTGGTAAAAAATGGGTCAAAAAGCCTATTTTTTACCTTATCTTCAATGCCAGGGCCGTTATCTCGAATCGTAATTCTAACCTGTTCTAATGGGGGTAATTTCCCCTTATGTTCTTTCAAATTCGGATGAATGATCTCTGTAGTAATTTTAATGATTCGAGGTTCGGACTGATTATCTAAGGCATCAATTGCATTCCCAATCAGATTCATAAACACTTGATTTAACTGTCCGGCATAACATTCAACCTTGGGTAACTTGCCATATTCCTTGATTAACTCAATCCCACCGGATGATCCTTTGGGTTTTAAGCGATTTTGTAAGATTAATAATGTACTATCAATACCATCATGAATATTGACAGGCTTCATTTCAGCTTCATCTAATCGCGAGAAACTTCTCAAAGACACTACAATTTGACGAATCCGATCGGCTCCCATTTCCATTGAAGATAGAATTTTTGGTAAATCTTCTGATAAAAACTCTAATTCAATTTCTTCAGCTTTAGCTTGAAGGGCGGGAGTTGCAATCGGATAAATTTCTTGATACAATTCCAACAATTCTAAAATATCTTGAGTATATTCCTTGGCATAGGTGAGATTCCCATAAATAAAATTAACCGGATTATTAATTTCATGGGCAACTCCCGCCACCATTTGTCCTAAACTCGACATTTTTTCACTTTGAATTAATTGAGATTCCTTCTGTTTTAAATCCTGTAGGGCTTCACTCAGATGAAAGGCTTGGGTTTGGGCTGCTAAGGCCGCCGCCCGGGTTTGGGCATATAATTCCGCCTGGTCAATGGCGATCGCTAACTGATCCACCACCGCGCGTAAAAGCTCCACCTCACTGTCCCGCCAGGGTCGAGATCCCCCATAATGATTACAAACTACCGCCCCCCGTTGACCCGATCGGGTTTCCAAGGGTAATAACAACAGGGAAAAAATCCCCGCCGCCTGTAAAAACCGACAGGTCGATTCATCTAAGGCTGTTGTGGTGTGGAGATTATCAATTTTAATCGTCTGGGCCATCCGAATTTTTTCGGCTAACAGAGGGATTTGTTCTGGGGGATAATCCTGCAAACCATTGGATAAATCGGGATTTAGGGATTCGTGGGTGACGGCGAAACTGGGTTGTTGATTGGGTTGAATGTGCATATACCAGAGGAAATGACATTGATCCACCTGCAATAAAGCCCGAATTTCACTCACGGCCGTCCCCAAAATCGTATCAATATCTAAGGAATCCCGAATCTGACTCGCCAACCGAAATAATAACCCTTCCCGACGACTTTGCAGTTCTTCCCGCGCCTTCACCCGATCAATCCCAACCGCTAGAGCATTAGCCACCCATCCCAAAACCCCCCGAGCTTCATCATTGAGGGTGGAGTGGCTACAAATAGCCATTAACCCCACTAGACGCCCTTCCACCACCAAGGGAAAATCAAACGTCCGACTTTTCATTAGGGGTAGGGGGTAGGGAATCGAACAGGTTAAAACATCGGTTTCGGTAATATTATGTTCATGAACAGTTAATCCGGCATTGGCTTGGAGTTCTAATTGATTGCTATTAAGATTTAATGTCCAAATTCCCACCCCAGCCACATCGGGATACTGGGCGATCGCTTGTATACAACGGCCTAGAATCCTGGCAATCGACCCCCCATGTCCCAGGGCTGTTCCCACTTCTGCTTCCAATTGAGAAAGCCTTGATCGCTCTAATAATAGGGTTTCAGCTTGTTTTCGTTCCGTAATATTCCGCGAAACCGCAATAATTTCATCAATGTCTTGTGAGTTCTGATTTCTCAAGCCATGACAGGTACTTTCAAACCAGATATATTCTCCATTGTGACATCGAATTCGGTAACTCACGGTATAAATATCTTGACTATTTCTTAATAGCAAATATTTCTCTTGAGTCCCTGCCAAATCCTCGGGATGAATCAAGTCATAGACCGATTTCCCGATCAATTCTTCCGGTTGGTATCCCAATAATTGCTGACTGGCCGGAGAAGCATATAAATAAGTGCCATCGTTGCTATGTCGAGAAATTAAATCCGTCGCATGATCAGCCAAAAGTCGATAACGGGCCTCACTTTCGCGCAAAGCATCCTCAGACTGTTTGCGTTGGGTAATATCGGTTTGAATTCCGATAAAATGGGTTAAACTTCCCTCTCGATCGCGCACCGGAGAAATCGACAGTTCATTCCAGAAGTAATTGCCATCTTTACGATAATTTTTTAGGGTAACGCTACAATCAGTATTTTGGGCGATCGCATCCCGAAGACGAGCTAATTCCTTTGGATCAGTATCCTCACCCTGAAGCATCCGACAATTGCGTCCTAAAACCTCCTCCTGAGAATAGCCGGTTAATTTTTCAAAGGCAGGATTACAGTAGATAATCGGACAATCGGTGGCGGCAAAATCGCTAATCACAATTCCGCTAGGACTTGCAGTAATCGCCCTTTCCAGCAATTCCATCCGCACTTCGGACTGTCGGCGTTCGGTAATATCAATTCCCGTAGCAATCACATATTTGATCAGGCCATTCGCCTGAAATAAAGCCGTATTTGACCAAGTAATCCAATGGCGTTGGCCATTAGGTTTAACCCATTCGGTTTCCCAAGCATTTAAACGGGTATGATTGGGGATTAGAGGAACCGAATTTTGAGTTTTCACTGATTTGGGAGGTTCGTCAAACTCAATCATCATCCCTCCAGAATGCGGTTGACTACCAGAATCCAAGGGTAATAGGTTGACCCCCAACTCATCAAAGGTTTTTCCTTCGACTTCCTCGGCGGAATATCCCGTCAGTTGTTCACAGGTTCGATTAAACCGAATAATTCGACCATCGGGATCAAGGACAATCACTAAGGCACTAACTGTGTCGAGAACAGCGCAAACAAAGTCTCTTTCTTGACGAACTACTTCCCAGACTTGCTTGCGTTCATTAATAATATCTTCGAGTTGACTAAGTTTGGTTTTGGAGTGAATCAGTTGACGGTGTAAATTAATTTGGCTAATAATTTGATTATTGAGAGCTTGTAACGCCTTAATGGTTTCCGGTGATAACTTCCGGGGCTGATAATCCATAATCGACAGCATCCCCACCATTAAATTATCAGTCGTGATTAAAGGAATACCCAGATAAAACCGAATGCCATGATCCTGTTTAACTAAAGGTTGGCTAGAAAACCGTTGATCATCCCAGGTATCGGGGATGATAATTGGTTCTGGGGATAGTTTTAAGGTAGAGTTAGAGGAGTTTGGGGTTAAAGAATGATCGGGATCTTCTTGATCCTCCCTTAACGACTGAAATTGACACTGCAAGTAGATAATAAACTCGCAGAAATTCAAGTAGGGATGTATTTTTTCCGTTAAACCCACCTGGGATTTCAACCACTGATGGCTGACATCCATAAAGGTAATTAAAGCAATCGGCGTCTGGGCTAGATGGGACGCTAAGTGAGTCAAATCATCAAAGGGAATTTCAGCAAACCTGTGGATGACCTGAGAAAGATTATTGCCCTCTGGGCTGAACATGGTTTGACCTAAAAATCTTGCATTCATGACCGGTAATCACCATACAAAGGGAGTGGCTAGATATCAGCAACTGGGTATTTAGCTTTTTGGGATGAGATGTTCATATTAACTGAGGGGTCAAGGGTTAGTCGCTAACACCTCAACACCTTAACACCTCAACACCCCAACTGTTACCCGACATCTGACTTTTGTTTGACTCGCCTTAGCTGTATGACATTGTTTGTCCAAACGTCCTGATCTCACACAACTTTTTTAATCTACTTTAATCTTAACAAAGAAAGATCCAATTTTTCGCGATTAGATCAATCACAAACACCGAAAACAGATTTGATCAAATTTCTTAATCATTATTCGGCTTAAAAGTATAGAATTATTGATATTAAAACGAACGAATCCTTTTCAACTATAATGAAAATAATAGATAGTCGGACTCAGATCCAACAATCAAGGCTATTTTTTATAGGTTTGATTACAGATGAGCAGGGCATCTCGACTCACGGAACATGAATCACTATGTCAGTATCTCAAAGTTCTATACTCACCATTTTAGCCGTTGACGATAGTAAAGTCATGCAAGGACTCGTCCAACAGGCATTAGGGAAAGAATATCGTGTCCTTGTTGCTGATAATGCTGTAGACGCTTTATCCACAATTTACCATGAAGCTGTTTCGGTTTTACTTCTGGATGTGGCTATGCCGGGAATTGATGGCCTAGAACTCTGTCGCACCGTTCGTAGTATTCCTCAGTTTCAGAATTTGCCTATTATTATGTTAACATCAAGGGACGGTGCTTTTGATAAGGTTCAAGGCCGTCTAGCGGGCGCGAGTGAATATCTCACTAAACCCTTTGATGCTCAAAAGTTATCGGAAGTTGTTAGTCAAGTTTTGCAATTACAGCAAATTAATCCTCAAGGTTATCCCCACTAAACACTAAAAAAACAGGAATCTCTAGTAATATTATTTTTCCCATTCCCCAAAACCCATTCCCTATTCCCTTTAAAAAAAGTTAAACTGTTCTTCGGTAATTCGGTTCGCTTCATACAAGGTTTCTGCGATTTCAGAAAGGGTTAATACCGCATGGGCTTGATAATTATTATCTTTTAATTTTTCTTTAACTCCTCCTTCGTGATCAATTAAAACCACAATATCATTAACTTTTAATCCCGCAGATTGTAGCTTTTGGGCTCCTTTTATTACACTATTTCCCGTAATTAAAATATCATCCACCACTACAATAGTTTCCCCTGGCTGAAAATGTCCTTCAATTAATCGTCCTGCACCATAGGCTTTAACTTCTTTTCGGGGAAAGATCATCGGACGTTGTAATCTTAATGATAACCCGGTTGCTGTTGGTAAAGAACCATAGGGAATACCCGCAATTCGATCAAAACTTAGGGTTTCTAAAATATCCCCATAGGCACCAACAATTTGATGAAAAATTTGGGGAGTTGAAATAATCCGTCTCAAGTCAATATAATAGGGGAAAGTTTCTCCCGATGCTTGAACATGATCTCCAAAAATAATACAGCCAATATCATACAATTGTAAAATTAAATCTCGATGGGGTTGATGTCTTAAAAAACAAACATCGGGCAACCATAAATCACAGGTAGGATTTCCTCTGATTACCTGTTGTCGTTCTTCATTAATTTGATCTCTTAACTGTTTAATTTCGGTTCTGACGGTTTCTTTTTCTAATAATTTAGGAGGAATAGGTATTAATAAGCGATCGCCATTTAAACTCAACCCTGCGGCTAAAATTGGGGTTAAATCTTCTACATCCATTAAATCATTTTCTTCAGCTACATCCCCCTCTAATAAGATAAATTGTTCCGGTGCAGCTTGACGAATTTTTGCCAACATATCCGGTACCATTCCCGCTAATAATCCCAATTGTTCAGGAGTTCCCCAAGTTTGAGATACCCGGACTAATTCTAAATAATATAAAGGTTGTTGAGATTGAGGATATTCTTGAATAATAGAAGCCGAAGGATTAGCCGTGGCACAGGAAATAAAAACCCATTGATCAGGATAAACTAAAAAGGGTGCAACTTGATCTAATCCGGCATAAGGAGTTAAGGTACAAGCGCCAACCTTTAAATCTTCAAAGACAAAACGAGCAAAAACGGTACTAGAATTCAAATCGCTATGTTTGGCATCTAAAATAATCGGAATATTAGGCGGAATTAATTTTATGGTTTTTTCCAATAGTTTTAAACCAGGTATCCCCAAACCCAAATAAAACCCGAAAGAGAGTTTATAGGCACAGACAAATTCCGAAGTTTCTCGAATAATAAAACCTAGCCATTCCTGCCATTGTTCAATAATATCAGAGCGATCGCCATCAATTCCCCCACAATTTCCAATTTCAAAAATATGGCTATCGGGATCAGGTTCTAGGGCAATATAAAGTAAACTATTTTGCCGTTCAATTGCTGCCAATAATTGGTTAAAAAAGTTCATTTTTAAGGTTAAATATTAACGGTTTACATGGATTACAGATGTTGATTCCAATTATAACCTCTGGCAAGACCAGATCAAAAAATTAATATTTGTTGATCTGGTCTTGTCGTGCCAACAGGTTCTATGATAAATTCTACCGCTAATAACTGATTACTGATTACTGGTACTGGCGGGTTATTTTAGATCTTTGTTAATTACCTAAATCGCCGATGAACCCGCCCCCTACAACTGATAACTGATTACTGATAACTGATTACTGAAATGTTGAATACAAAAACTATACTCTCCGCCCTGTTAATTTTTGTGCCGATTTCGATTGCGGGTCACTTTTTGGAGTGGGGATCAACTATTGTATTTGTCACCTCAGCCTTAGCGATTATCCCCTTAGCGGGTTGGATGGGAACTGCAACCGAAGAAATAGCCGTCGTCCTGGGCCCGAATTTAGGCGGGTTGTTAAATGCCACCTTTGGGAATGCAACGGAATTAATTATTGGAGTTGTCGCCCTGAATGCTGGATTAATTGATGTGGTCAAATCCAGTTTAGTCGGCTCAATTATAGGAAACCTACTATTAGTTATGGGTTTATCCATGTTCTTAGGAGGTTTACGCTTCAAAGAGCAAAAATTCCAGCCCGTGATTGCCCGTTTGAATGCCTCGGCCATGAATTTAGCGATAATTGCTATTTTAGTACCAACGGCAGTAGATGTTACCTCCATTGGCATTGAGGAATCCACCATGCAAACCCTCTCGGCGGCGGTGGCGGTGGTTTTAATTACGGTTTATGTTCTTACCCTGCTGTTTTCGATGAAAACCCACTCCTATTTATATGATGTGGGAGTGGCCGAAAACGATGAAGATGGCGAAATCACCCCAGAAGAAGCCGGACATGAGGCAGAAAATGTGAATTTAAAGCTGTGGATTGGGGTTTTGTTATTGGCTACCCTAACTGTAGCCTTCGAGTCGGAATTATTGGTGGGGACTTTAGAGGAAGCTACCTCTAGTTTGGGACTAACAGCATTATTTACCGGGGTAATTTTAGTTCCCATTATTGGTAACGCGGCTGAACACGCCACCGCCGTTACCGTGGCTATGAAAAATAAAATGGATTTATCCGTATCCGTGGCCTTGGGTTCGAGTTTACAAATTGCCTTATTTGTGGCCCCTGTGTTAGTTTTAGCCGGATGGATATTAGGCCAACCGATGGATTTGAATTTTAACCCCTTTGAATTAATCGCCGTTGCCGTGTCTGTGTTAATTGCTAATTCCGTCAGTTCCGATGGCCGTTCCGATTGGTTGGAGGGGGTTTTACTCTTGGCTGCTTATACCGTTTTGGGTATTGCGTTTTACTTCCATCCGATTATTGAGGGGATTGGTTGATTATCACTGATCCGGTATTCTATCCCACGAAGTGAACTATGATCCTGAAAACCGATGGCTAGAAATTTTGGGTTGAAGTTCTCAGCCGTGATGACTAGACGCACAACCCAAAACATAATACAATCTACATCGGTTAGTCGCCCTTACGGACACTCCGAAAGGATTGCTGTTAATTTTTTATAGGGAAAGAATAGTGGGTCTTTTTAGTCGTTTTTCGCAGGACATGGGCATTGACCTAGGGACTGCTAACACATTGATTTATGTATCGGGTAAGGGCATTGTACTACAAGAACCCTCGGTTGTCGCTATTGACAGACTAGAAAAAGTCCCGTTGGCGGTAGGAGAGGAAGCCAAAAAAATGTTAGGCCGCACTCCCGAAAATGTAGTTGTGCTACGACCCCTGCGGGATGGGGTGATTGCGGACTTTGATGCAGCCGAACAAATGCTCAAACATTTTATTCGGCGGGTGAATCAGGGAAAAACCCTGATTGCTCCTCGAATTGTGATTGGAATTCCCAGTGGAGTCACTGGAGTAGAACGCCGGGCGGTGATTGAAGCGGCTTCTCAAGCCGGGGCGCGGGACGTGCGACTAATTGATGAACCTGTGGCCGCGGCGATTGGTGCAGGTTTACCCGTTTCGGAAGCGACGGGAAATATGATTGTGGATATTGGGGGCGGTACTACAGAAGTCGCGGTGCTGAGTTTACAGGGAACGGTATTGAGCGAGTCCGTGCGGGTGGCTGGAGATGAACTCAACGATGCGATCATTTTGTATATGAAAAAAGTTCATAACTTAGTGATTGGAGAACAAACGGCTGAGGATATCAAAATTAAGATGGGTTCAGCTTACCCGAATCCGGCCGCCGATGAAGAAATGATTATGGAAGTACGGGGGATTCATTTATTATCTGGTTTACCTCGCACCGTTACCATTAAATCCACGGAGGTGCGCGAAAGTATGGTTGAACCTTTATCGGTTATTATTGATTCGGTCAAACGCACTTTAGAACGCACTCCTCCAGAACTGGCTGCGGATATCATTGACAGGGGAATTATGTTGGCGGGTGGAGGAGCCTTACTCAAGGGTATCGACGCCTTGATTAGCCACGAAACCGGAATTATTACCCATATTGCGGCTGACCCTCTGTGTTGTGTGGTATTGGGCACAGGTCGGGTATTAGAAAATTTCAAACAGTTAGAACGGGTTTTTACTGGGGGTTCCCGAAATCTGTAACAATTGATAATTGGTAATTGACCCTGAAAAAAACAATTATCAATTATTAATTATTTTCACAGTTAATTTTAATCGGTATGCAAACACGCAGTTGGTGGAGTCGCAGTCGGAATCAATTTTTTTTACTGGGTTTGGCAATTTTAGCCGCTTGGTTAGTGCGACAAACTCAAGGGGCTGCTTTATATGAAATGTATTATTGGGTAACTCGTCCGTTTCATTTATCG
Source organism: Planktothrix agardhii (assembly GCF_904830935.1). Lineage (NCBI taxonomy): Bacteria > Bacillati > Cyanobacteriota > Cyanophyceae > Oscillatoriales > Microcoleaceae > Planktothrix > Planktothrix agardhii. Next base: position 3,645,719 of record NZ_LR882952.1, on the reverse strand, counting down.
ACATCAACAGTAATGGAACAGGAAAAAATTGTTCGACAAATTGATCCTCGAATTAATCAGTTAGAAGCTCAAATTCAAGAACTGAAAAACCAAAATCAAAAGTTTCAGGATATTTTAAATTATGTCGCTTCTAAAAAACAGGGTAAGGGAATTGTGGCTCCTGTGATTGGTCGCAGTGCTGATTCTTGGTGGAAACAAATTATTATTGGTCGTGGGAGTCAGCAGGGGGTTCGGAATCAGGATTTAGTGGTGGCTCCTGGGGGATTAATTGGACGGGTGATGAGCGTGACACCTAGTACCAGTAAGGTGATGCTTTTGAGTGATCCGATGAGTCGGATTGGGGTGACAATTAGTCGCAGTCGCAATATGGGATTTCTCAAGGGAAATTCGACCGAACAAGGAATCATGGAATTTTTTGAAAGTGATCCTAAAGTCAAGGTGGGAGATGTGGTTGTTACTTCTAGTTATAGCCAGCTTGTCCCTGAAGGTTTGCCCATTGGTAAAGTCCTTTCTGTAGATATGAATAAAGCCCCATCCCCCGAAGCAATTGTTGAGTTTTTTGCTTCTGTTTCTTCTGTGGAATGGGTGATTATTTATCCGAATCAAAAACCAGTCAACAGTAGTCAGTAATCAGTGATCAGTAATCCGTACAATAAATATGTTTTTTCAGCTTTATCAAGTTTTAAATTTGATGATTACCATTATTTCTTTAATGGTTTGTATTTGGTTATCCTTGGTTCGGATTCCTGGGTTAGAACTCTTTGGAATTACCCCGAATTGGGTGTTAATTTGGCTGGTGACTTGGAGTATTAAACGATCTTTTTTACAGGCTATGGTCGGGGGTTTATGCTGTGGGTTGATTTTAGATGGATTAACAGTTTCTTCTCCTTCCCATATTATTTCCTTGGTGATTGTTAGTCTTTTAACTGTAGTGATGTATAAACGAATTATTAAAAAAATTCAAGAGGATTTTATTTCCGTCGCTGTGATTGTTTTTGGAATGGCGATTTTGGTAGAAGCTATCCGAGGTTTTCAATTGAACAGTTTTGGATATTCGGCTTTAGATGAATTATTCCGACATCAACAACGGGTAGCACTGTCCACAGCAATTTTGAGTAGTTTGTGGGCTCCTGTCATCTATCTGCCGCTTAATCGCTGGTGGGCATTTCTGGAAACCTCAAATCAACTAAAATCTTAGGGGCGGGTTTGCTTGAGAGTTGGGTTAATTCACAAAGATCTCAGGGAACTCGCTTCTACACGCTCTCACCGAAACTTATATGCTTAAACATAGCGATTTTGACCAAGCAGATACAGCAGTTCGTGCTAAAATTCTCAGTGAAGCTCTCCCCTATATTCAAAAGTTTTCTAATCGCACGATTGTGGTGAAATATGGGGGGGCTGCGATGAAAGATAGTAGCCTCAAAGATAAGGTGATGCAGGATATTGTGTTACTATCTTTTGTCGGAATTCGGGTGGTGGTGGTTCATGGCGGTGGCCCAGAAATTAATAGTTGGTTGATTAAATTGGGAATTGAGCCTCAATTTAAAAATGGGTTGCGAGTCACCGATGCTGCAACGATGGATGTAGTGGAAATGGTGTTAGTGGGTCGGGTGAATAAGGAAATTGTTTCTCTGATTAACCAGGCGGGAGGGGAAGCTGTTGGCTTATGTGGCAAGGATGCTAACTTAATTAAAGCTCGTCCCGAAGGTCAAGCCGATATTGGTTTTGTGGGAGAAGTCAGTAGTGTCAATACTAAACTTTTAGAGTCTTTGGTAAGTAGTGGTTATATTCCCGTAGTTTCTAGTGTGGCAACGGATGAAGATGGACAGGCTTATAATATGAATGCCGATACGGTCGCCGGGGAAATTGCGGCCGCCTTGGGTGCTGAAAAGTTAATTCTGTTAACAGATACAGCCGGAATTTTGGAGGATTATCATAATCCTGATACCTTAATTGCACAAGTTAATATTCAGGAAGCCCGACAATTAATTGATCAAGGAATTGTTTCCGGGGGTATGATTCCTAAAGTTAATTGTTGTGTCAGAAGTTTAGCCCAAGGTGTGCGGGCTGCTCATATTTTAGATGGTCGTGTTCCCCATGCTTTATTACAAGAAGTCTTCACTGATTCAGGTATAGGCACTATGATTGTCGCTTCTGAATTTATGCGGTAAAGATTCACCGATAGTTTTCACCCGATAAGCTGTTGAGTCTCTATGTTACGTGATCCGGCTCAACGCTGTCGCATGGCTCAAGCGATCGCCCAAGGGATTCTGCTATACATGATAGAGAGTAACTGAAATATCGAGCGATCGCCGGATCTGATTTGACAACGATGGTGATCGGTTATATTTGTTATAATATCATCTAAACATCAAATCATTGTATTTTCCCGAAAATTAATATGACTCTCTTTTCTTCTGAACAACTACTGATAGATATTCAAGAACTACCAGAAGAAGCTCAAGAAATTATTGCTGATCTGGTAGCTGTTTTAAAAAGACGGTATGAAATAGAAAAAAAGCCACCGATTAATTCTCTGCAATTAGAAGATCAACCTTTTATTGGAATGTGGAGCGATCGCCCAGAGACTCAAAATAGTACCCAATGGGTGAGAAATATCCGACAACAACATTGGCATCAGTAACATGGAATCTATTCTAATTGATACAGATATTTTAATTGATTTCGCAAATAACGACATAATTGCTCAAGAACTTCTTGTGCAAGAATCGCAAAAATCATTGCTAACAATTAGTATAATTACTAAATTAGAATTAATGGTTGGATGTCGTAATAAAAGAGAATTAGAATCTTTAGAAAAATTCCTTAAACAGTTTATTATCCTCCAACTAAACCAACAGATATCTGTTAGAGCAGAACAACTGATTAATTATTACTATCTTAGTCATGGACTCTTAATACCAGACGCTCTAATTTCTGCCACAGCTATTGAGTACAAAATTCCCCTACTGAGTAAAAACCAACGAGATTATCGGTTTATATCAGAACTCAATTTATGGAAATATCCGTGAGATACCCATCAACCACTAAATTATTTAAAACTAATTTGTACTCGTTATATATTGCTTAATTAAAGGTAAAACAGTATAAAAATTCCCTTGTTGTTCAATTAAACAACGTTTTAATAAAGACTGTAGAGCATTAATTAAATCCGATGAATTAATTTTACTATTTTCTAACAATTTAACTAAATTAACCGGATCGTTTTCCTTCGCCAATAAAGATAGCACTTGTTTTTCTATTTCCGATAAGCGATCGCACTGTTGCTGTAAACTATCTTTAATATCTTCAGGTAACAATAGAGTATTATTAATTAATACCTCAATTTCACATTCTCCCAAATCCTGCATCAAATTTGCTATACTCTTTAACCAGAAAGGATTGCCTTGATAGCGTTGAATAATTGTATCCCGGTGATCAATTTCCGTTAACCCATTATCTCTGAATATTTCCCGCGCAGCTACAATATCCAAACCCGTCAGTCGTAAAGTCCGAATTAGAGAATTTTCGCTTTTAACCTCAGTTATAATTCTAGGTTGTTCCCAACCAATTAACACAACACAACTTTGATGAGATAATTCTTTGATTTGTTTAAATAAAGTTCGATATTCTTCATATCCAGATTTATACTTTCCGACCAATTCCCCACTAATAAAAAGGTTTTGAATATTATCTAAAATAACTAAACAGCGATACTTTTGCAAATATTTAATTAGAGGTAAAGATTTCTGATTATTTGCAGATAAATCTAACTGTTCAGACTGAGAAATTATCCGAATCAAATTACTTTGAAATTCCGCTAAAGTCGGCAATGAGTCAAAATCACACCAAATTACATACTCAAATTCATCCTTAATTTGTTGAACCAATTGCACCGTTAACGCCGTTTTCCCAATACCACTAATACCCGCAATAGCAATTAGGCGACATTGTTCTTGTAAAATCCAGGTAGTCAGGGTTTCTAGTTCAGGAGTGCGATTATAAAAAGCACCCAAATCAGGCATTTCACTTAAATCATTATGCAGAGTTTCAGTTGATTCTGACTGAGAAATATCCTCATTTTGCTGATGTGGGTTTGGTATATCTGGCGGATGTCTACTTTCTCCACAAATATTAAAACTATGATTAACAGTTTGTCCAAAGTTGAAAATATTAGCGTTTTGTAACCTCTCCATTGCAGATTTAAAATTAGATTTATTAACATCTTCCCCTAACTCTTTTGCAAGAATTTTCCATAATTTTGATCCCGCATTCCTAACGTTACTTCCAGAACAATCAAAATCCTTAGCAATTTGTTTGTATGTCTCATGTTGTAGAGTTCCCCGCAATACCGCTTCCTCTAAATCATCAAGATGCCTACCAGTTTTAGCAAACACTATATCATCAGCCACTTTTAACATTTCTTTAAGGTTCATTACGGCTAGGAGATAGGAGAGTTTTGTGTATTATAGCGCACATTAGCGGACTTTTTTAGACAATTTTGTATATTTTTGTATAAAACTAGATTTCAAGAAGACAAAGGTTGGTAAAAATTGTTGACAAAATAGGATATTTTTGAGCTAGACAAAACTTCGATTTTTAAGAAATAATAAAGACAGTATTCAAATATCAAACTAGGAATTACAAATATGAGTTTTGAAGATATCGCCCGTCAAGCTGTTGAAAAAACTTTTGAACAGGGTACGGAGACTGTTGTAGAAAAAACTACGGGTATTGATGGAAATACAGTCAAAACAGTCAAAGCAGTTGCAGAAACTGGTGCTGCGGTAGGTGCGGCTGCCAGTGCAGCTACGGGGTTGACTGTTGCAGCAACTTCAGGAGCAGGAATTACTTCGGGTTTAGCCGCCGCAGGTGGTGTGGTTGGTGGTGGGATGGCTGTTGGGCCTGCGGTATTAGCAGCAGGCCCAGCTTATCTGGGGGCAAAAATAATGAATGAAACTTTGTTCAAAGACCAACCTGACTTGTCTGAGGAGGAGAATGATGCTCGTGCAAAGGCAAGAACAGCTACAAATATTGGGGCTGCTGCTGGTATAGCTGGTGCTGGTATAGCAACGGTAGCTGGCGGTGCTTCTGGTGCTGCAATTATGGGTACCCTTGCAGGGATCGGTGGTGTTGTTGGGGGAGGTGCAATTGCTGGTACTGCCATCGTTGCGGCTGCACCTGTTGCGGCTGCTGCGGCTATTGGATACGGAGTATATAAACTTTTTGGAGGTAAAAAGTAGCTCAATTTCTACCTGTCCATTTAAGCCACTGCCATGATATCAATCTGATAATGATATAGAGAGCGATCGCAGTCTTAAAAAAAGAGCGATCGCACTTTCTTGTAATAATTGTAGGGAGAGCGATCGCAGTCTGACAATAAAGATTGATGAGATTGCCCTTGCTTGTCATTGGGATTGTTAGTCATTTTTGGGAGCTTTATCATTATAATTAATAGTTAAATTAATCAGTAGAGTTGACGATGCGAACTATTGGATTAAAGGTAACGATAACAAGCAATGGCAAGTTGTTAGTCGATTCTCCTGTAGATATACCAGTGGGTCAGTATAATGCCGTTCTCGTTATAGAAGATCAACCCATTTCGGATCAGGATCAAACTTCCGTCCAAAAGGCTCAAGCTCTTTTCCGGCAATATATTCCTGCTAGTAGAAAACTCTCGGAGGAGTTGATTCAGGAGCGGAAATTGGAGGCGACAGGTGAGTGAAGTTGTTTTAGATGCCTCTGCTGTCTTAGCTTTACTGAATCAAGAAACGGGTAGCGAAGAAATTTCGCGGTTTATTGGAAATGCTGCCATTAGTACCGTTAACTTGTCTGAAGTGATAGCAAAGTTAGCGGAAGCAGGAATAAATGAAAACGTCATTCAGCAGATTCTATCTAATCTAAATCTTGAGGTTGTAGCTTTTGATCAAGAACAAGCATTAAAGTCGGGAATGCTGCGACCAAAAACTAAATCAATTGGGCTTTCATTTGGTGATCGCGCTTGTCTAGCGTTAGGGATTTCTCTTAATCAACCTGTTCTGACAACTGATAGATTGTGGAGCAATCTTAGCCTTGCAGTTGAAGTCCGAGTGGTGCGTTAGATTGAAGCTAATTAATTAGAATATTCGCCTAATCGGTGTAGTTTTAATTGTAGGTAGGGAAAGCGATCGCATTCTTAAAAAAGGAGCGATCGCACTTTATTGTAATAATTGTAGGGAAAGCGATCGCACTCTTACAAAAAGAGCAGTTATCTAACATTAATTAGCAGCCCAAAGAACAGAAATATCGCTGTATTGCTTGAATATTGAATCAGCACTCACCAGCGTCATATTCTCAATTTGAGCCTGAGCAATCAACATACGATCAAAGGGATCTCGATGATGTAATGGCAATGCAGATGATCGCAGTGCATGAGGTGCTTTGATTTCTAAATATCGCATATCTAACTGCACCATACGACTAGAAATGTAGGTATCTATTGGCTCTGGCAATGGTAATTTTCTGATCGCAACTTTGATCCCAATTTCCCAAACACTAGCAACAGAAAACCATAATTCATTACTTTCATCGGCAATCTGTGCGATCACTTCTTGATTTAATCGCTCAGGTTGGGCAAACCACCACAACCAGCATTGGGTATCCAACAATAATTTCACTGTTCATTTCCTTCATTCAAATGCTGCCAAAATTTCTTGGGGTAACGGTTCATTAAAGTCGTCTGGTATGATAAATTTACCTTGATCTTGCCCTAAACTCGCCCGTCGATTGGATGAAGGACGAAACGGAATTAACTTCGCGATCGCCACCCCTTGATTGGAAATAATAATTTCTTCTCCAAGTTCTACACGAGACAATAACTCAGAGAGATTTTTTTTGAAGTCGTTGGGTAAGTTTTCAATCTGAAGTTTAGCCATGACGATCCCAGAATTACTTAATTTATTATATCACCAGTTTCCATCATATCAATGTGATCATTGTAGGGAGAGCGATCGCCTTCTTAAAATAAAGAGCGATCGCACTTTCTTGTAATAATTGTAGGGAGAGCGATTGCTTAAGATATAATCAAAACAACCCATCTAAGAAAATAGCTCAATCATGAAAACACAACTTAATCAAGAGGGACAGATTACTATACCTCCTGAAATTCGTGAGCGTTTAGAACTGAAACAGGGAGATGAATTCCTATTAATTGTTACCGGAAATGAAATTAAGTTACAACCGATTCAAAGAAAATGCCTGAGTGAATTTCGAGGAGTTTTACCAGCTACTCAACCTTATTCGGGTAAAACAACTATACGCCAAGCTGTAGCTCAATCTTTAGCTCAGAAATCTAATCAGTCATAATCATGAGTAATTATTGGGTAGATGCCAATATTTTATTAAGGTTCATTACCAATGATCCCCTCAATCTCGCTGAACGATCTGCTAGATTTTTACAGAAAGCTGAACAAGGGGAAATTACACTCAAGGTATCTTCAATTGTTGTGGCTGAAGTGGTTTGGGTATTAATTTCTTTTTATGGTTATTCTCGACAACAAGTTGCAGATGTTTTGATAGGTTTGTTAACATCAGAGGGTATTATTCTTGAATCTAGTGAGCAAGTAATAGCAGCCCTTGATAGTATGGCGACAGCAAATGTTGATTTTGTTGATGCTTATCTTGCAGAAGTGGCTCGTAAAGAAAATGAGTCTGTTGCTTCTTTTGATCGAGATTTCAAACGTTTAGATATACGTTATATAGAGCCAGATTAATTAATTTTTGATTGGATTCATGGGAATGAGTTAGTCTATTATACCACCAATTTCTATCATGACAACGTGATCATCACAAGAAAGTGCGATCGCATTCTTGAAAAAGGAGCGATCGCACTTTCTTGTAATAATTGTAGGGAAAGCGATCGCATTTCATCATATCAATGTGATCATTTTAGAGAAAAAGTTGTAAAAAGTCTCACATCAAACCTGCTACCTGTCAAAGAATTTACTAACCGTTCATCCAGAGTTAGCAACGGTGCTTTAACTTGTTCTGAAAGTGCTACATAACAGCCATCATAAGTAAGCTGTAATTCCATAGTCCAAACCAATTTGAACAGCATTACTGATTAGATATTTTGTTGAAATGACTTGAAATCGTAGTGCTTTTAAGTCACTTAAATCGGCTTTAACCTGTTCAGCCGTGTAGAGGTTAGCGCGTACATACTTCCAGAGAACATTAGCACATTCAATATAAAAAAGATCAGGTACAAAAAACTCAACAGAAGGATCATCAAGATGAGTAAATAGTTGATTAACTTTAGAGGTCAATAGATCAGCAACAAATAACTTAATACAAATATTTGTATCAATTATGCAGCGTAAACTAACGGTCATCTATTGCGATCCTCTTGAATTAAAATAGTGCTATCTGTTAATCCAAAATCCCTGGGGTTAACTCTCGGACGATTACGAATTATTTGTAGAATTGCTGACATGGGTTGGTTCTCTTGCGTCCGATTTATCATTACTTTGTCAGGATCAAATGATAAGGATTGCGTCAACAGATGAATAACTGCTTCATTAAGAGTAAAATTTTTCTCTGAGGCAAGAAACTCAATCTGACTATATAGTTCATCAGGCAAGTTTTCAATCTGAAGTTTAGCCATGGCGATTCCAGAATTACTTAATTTATTATATCACCAGTTTCCATTATATCAATGTGATCATTGTAGGGAGAGCGATCGCAGTCTTAAAAAAAGCGATCGCCTACATGAATATAGAATATTGCTTAAATTACTAATGGTTGCCCTTCATGGATAACAGTTAGAGGGGTTTTGGTACGTTCAACCTCTATCAATAGAGTTTGCAAGGTTTGGGGTAATTCATTTGTAGTAATTTGTGTCATTTTCTGTTACTTATTCAGCAAGCCCTACTTATAATTTTGTTCTTAAAAATCGAGATTTTAAGCCGTTTCTAACCAGTCAAAAATTCTATCTAACTGCTCTAAGGTAACTAAACCGTATTGCAACAGAGTCATAGATACGGGACTGGGATCTTGATATTTATGTTGAGAGTTCGTGGGATGATTGGCTCTTTCTGCCATGGCAATTGAATCAGCAGATAGGGATAATTCTTCCTGCAAAAAGTGAATAAACCGAGAGTATTTACTGGGTGTCATTCTAACACTCACCTCCTAATTTAATATTGATCTAAGGGTTAACAAAAAATTTTTCTGATAAAATTGGCTAATTGCCTTTTTTTATAGATTGATATACTGATCAAGTCTGAGGTTTGAAACTTCAGAACATTGATCTGTAGTTATTGATTAGGCCAGAGAAAAACTTAAGTATTACTAAACTGTTTACCTAGTTTTCTTCTCACGCATCTACATTAGCTGCGATTGAAATTCCGCACAATGGAGTAGTAACCACACAATTTTCTGTCACAGGCCCACTTTCTGAAAGAACGAGTAACCCTTAACAGATGAAGCTATCAAAATTAATCCGTCGCTAGACAGAACAGTTTCCTTGTCAAAACAGAGAAGTAGCGGAACTCTAAAATTTAGAGTCACAGTTTCACGGTTATTTAACCCTAGCTTGTTCAATACGCGCGAACTTGACTCAAAATTAGCCCTGACAACCAATGATCGTCGTGGATCAATTTTCTTTGCCCGCTTGCTTCTCCTCACACCTAAGAAGAATAAATCAACTGTATAGGGTTAACTTCCTTTACGCTGAACAATGCTCGAATAAACAGATTAACAAATTTATTTGCTATGGTGTAGACCTTAACATTAAAGTTTTAACAAATTACATGAATTTTTGTAAAGTTATTTCAACTTAAAGCTGATGGCTGAGAATTCAGAAAGCTGATCGGTATGCGATCGCCCACTTTTACACCCAATTCCTGAGATCGTCCGCCCCGTAATTCAATCACCTGATTCACCGGAACATCAGGGCCATAGGTAGGACAAGGTTCCTGTTCACAAGGGAGAGCATTAACCTGAATGGCTTTCACCACGTCATCGCGCAGAAAAATCATATCCAGGGGGATTTTACAGTTTTTCATCCAAAACCCCACAACCCGAGGTTGAGCAAAGGGAAATAACATTCCCCGATCATCGGCTACATTGGTTCTATACATTAAACCTAATGCTTGTTGCTGAGGGGTTCGAGCCACTTCAAGCTGAATAACCTGGCTGCCAATTTTAGCCTTCGCCGTAATCGGTAACATTTGACCCCGATTCTCTTGGGTGATTATAGGAGATTGAGAAACCGAAGTTCCTAAACCTACAGATTGTGCTATTGAAACCGATGATAACAAAGGTGAACAGCTAACTAATAATATACCGAGCGCCCCAAAACCCATGGAAACTAAGGCTTTGGGTATAGAAGCCAAGATCAAACCAGTCCTAAATCCGACTAACAGTTCAAGGTTCAAGGTTGTCAAAAAATTTGTATCCCCAGTGACAAAAGATTGTACAGCATCTTAGACAATTTTGATCACTGATTTAACAGGATTACGCAGATTACCCAAAACCCAAAACCCATTACCTATTACCCATTACCCATTACCCATCTCTGAGAACATACCCCACCCCTCTAACCGTTTGAATTAGGCGTTTTTCGCCTTCGTCTTCAATTTTGAGTCGCAAATAACGAATGTAAACTTCTATAACGTTAGACTCTCCCAGAAAGTCATAACCCCAGACATTCTCTAAAATTTGTTCCCGGGTTAAGACTTCTCGCGGATGTTCCATCAAATATTTGAGTAACTCATACTCTTTCATTGTTAGATCAATTGTTCTACTATTGCGGAGTGCCCTTCTGGTGGCCAAATCCAAGACTAACTCCCCAAAGCGTAACTGTTCGTTAGTATTAGTTCCTGGTTGCAAATATAGATTGACCCGTTCCAAAAAACTTTCCGTCCGATAGGGTTTTAAACAATAGTCATCTGCCCCCGACTCTAAACAAGCAATGCGGTCTTCGATCGCATCTTTTGCCATTAAAATTAACACAGGTATCCGGCTACCTAAATCACGTAAATGACTACAAACCGATAGTCCTGACTCTCCTCCCAATAATCGATCAATGACTATTAATGCGGGTTGTAATTCCGTTGCTTGATTTAATCCTGCTGCTCCGTTACTGACTACAATCGGATAATAACCCGCTTCTTCTAAATCTAGGCTAATCTGTTGAGCTAACAGTTCATCTGGCTCAATAACTAAGATCGAAGGATGCTGCTCTAACCCCAACTTATTCATCTATTTATTTTGTTTTGATCAAAAAAATTAAAACTATTTTAACACTTTCCGTTAACTATTAAGGTGTTAGTGCGTGCTAACACACTTCCGCCCTGCCTCCTCTGTCTCCCCCGTCTACGGCAATTCAACAGAAGTCGGCTTGGCAATATGAGGCAGTCCCCAGCCTAATTTTTCTCGGAGAACTTGAAAAAATTCGGGGGGTTGAAGCCGAATAAATTTGGCACGATAGGGCGATCGCTTAACTTTCACCTGATATTCTGGAAGGACATAACAGCCTCCATTTCCATCCACTACCATCACCAACTGATTCGGACTAGCCGGATAAATGATTACAGGTTCAGTTTCCCCATAAATCAGAGCCCGAGAAGCCAAAGAATGGGGACAGATGGGAAGTAACTGTAACACTTCCACCCCGGGTGTTACCACGGCTCCTCCAGCCGATAAACAATAGGCCGTTGAACCCGTAGGAGTGGAAATAATCACCCCATCGGCGGCAATATCCACCGGAGCATGACGACCGATTTTAATTTCAAAATGACACATACAGGTCATGGGTTCCCGGTGTAACACCATTTCATTCAAACACAAAGCTTCCCACAGCACTTGTTCTGACTGACATACCTCCACCGCAATCATAGTCCGGTTTTCAACAATATAGTTTCCGTCGATCACTTGTTCCAAGACCGAAGGCAATTGATTCAGGTAGGTTTCGGTTAAAAATCCCATGTGACCCGTATTCACCGCCAATAGAGGAATACCGTGAGGTGCCAGTTGACGAGAGGCGGAGAGAACCGTACCATCCCCACCTAGAACAATGGCAAACATCATCTCCTGATCAAAATCAGGCGGGGCCAGCTTATCCATAGGAATGCGGTGTAAAGGATTTGGCCCAGTAGCATAGCCCAAGATGCCCCCGGTTCCGGGTGCAGTGCAAACCTTCAATCCCCGCCCTATCAGCTTATCTTTGATCTCGGTCGCAGCACGACAAGCGGTGGGTTTGGAGTCATTATAAATAATTCCTACTTTTGGCACGAGAAGTCTTGTTAAAATTGGGTTTAAATAGCCTAACAGCAACTAATTCGTCTATCTCAGAACTGGGATTGCCACCCCAATTCTGATCAGACATACAATTGAGCGATGGTTAAAGCATACTCTGTCTTTGGGCGATTGTGTCCAGTTAGAGGGGCTTGAAGGGATTGCTTCTCTGTTTACGTTTTTTCAGCTTTTCCTGTTCATATTCTAATTCTTTAAGTTTCTTCATAATCCGACTAAAGTATTCCTGCATATAAGTCTCTAAGCTGCTGATTTCCTTGGGGTCGATGCCAAAAACTTGATAGGTTTCATCCATCGACGCTTGCAAGGGTTGACCATTGGCTAAAACCTCAGCAAAGGCTAGACGGTCAGAGACATTCCAACTCCACTGAAACCAACGGGTTACTTGCCGGAATAGACGCAGGACTTGTGTAGGGGTGCGAGTAATTTTAGCTTCTTTACCCGAAAGCCTTTCACATAAACGAATAATCTCCTCGGCTGTCCAGGCTTTAGAGCCGACGATGGGAAAACTTCTATTCTCAGTTTCAGCAACGGATAGGGCTTTAACCGCAAATTTAGCGATATCGATGGTGTCCATATAGGCAACGGGTGAACTTAACCCAGGTACCAAAACCGCTTGTTTATCTAAAATTGGAATCGCATATTGACCAATTAACCCTTGAAAAAATCCACAGGGCTTTAAAATTGTGTAATTTAAACCGGACTCGGCTAAAAATAGTTCGGTACAGCGCTTGATTTCTAATAGGGGCACTTGGGGATATTTCTCGGCATCCAAAAAGGAAAAGAAGATAAATTTTTCCACTCCTGCTTCCTTGGCCGCTTGAATCAGAGAGACTTTCCCTTTCCAGTCTATTTGTTTAATTCCTAATGAATCCGTAGGACGCGCTGTTGCTGCGTCAATCACGGCCGTTACTCCTTCTAGGGCAGATTTTAAGGTTTCTGGTTCACACAAGTCCCCAGGAACCAATTCCGCCCCCCATTCTTTTAAAAACGCTGCCCTGCGGTAACTGCGTGCTAAACAACGTACGGTATAACCCTCGTCAATAGCGCGTCGCACCACCTGTCTTCCCAATGTGCCAGTCCCACCAACAATTAATAAGGTCATGAATATGAGTCTGAAGATTAAAGTTTGTTAAGTATGCTATCAAATATTCTCTCATTTTTTTACAAAACTTAACAAAAATCCGAGGGCCTACCCTGTAGATCCCAGATATCACCCCAGACTCTGAAAACAATAAAAACTTTTTCTGATTGCGGCGTTGCGACGAAATCGTTCCAACCCAAAACAACAGCACCCAAAGCTCATTTCCTTAGTGATTTCCCCTCTTATGTTGGATGATGTGGAGTTGCTACTAAGGTCGAAGCCTAGTTGCATTGCTCCCTTTACCATGATTAGGGGAAGTATAAGGATATAATGATAGGTACTGTTGTTCGTATTCTACAAGACAGATTGTATTGATCTTTAGCAGAGTAACTAACCTCCTAGTTAAGCTAAGGAATTTCCTCGTTTATAATCCGTAAGTTTGGAGTTGTATACTTTTTAAAAACCAAGCTACATTGCTCCCATTTGGTTCACTAGAGGAAATATCAGCAACTAAAGAAAGAGTTACTGCGGAAGACGACAGACGTTAGATGAAACAGTTTAGTTAACCTCCTAATTTCACTTAACTCGGACGCTCAAGAAAACGTGTTTCGGGCCTCCTATAATAGAGATTTTACCGTTTGAACATCGTTTACTGATCTGTCAGAGAAGCTCTTTTTGGCTCCTGTATATAGAATAAACATTCCCCCTATAAATTGCAAGTGAAATCCATTAAAGTTAATCATTTGATCAATCAACACTCTCGCAATTGTAAACTTAGGTAACAGAGACTTTTCGATTAAATCAGCATCTAATCTTGATATGTAGGGGATGACACTTGTTCAGACTGTTAGCACATCTAGCCCAATTTTATTCTTTGTTGAAATAGATGGAATCCCCGCCCGTTTTACCGCGGGGTGGATGTCAACGCACCTGCATATAGACTGCATCGGAAATCGTGGGAATTTCTGCATATTTTCCCGACAAAGATTGAATTACAGAATAGAAAAATACCGCCAACAGTCCCAAGAATATCATGTTGTAGAGGGTTTCACCGACAAATCCTTGTAAAAGAACACTGCCAAATACCTGGAATAGTAACGTGCATAAAATTAGAACAATGTCAATCAAAATGGCTTGCATGGTATTAAATCGAATGAAATGGGGAATATTTTCATTACGAACCACTAACATATATAAACCGATAAACACAATAAATCCAGCAAAAGGAATGTATTGATAAAGGAACATTAAAGGAATAACAGGCAATGTAATAATTTGTAAAACTGGAAACTGTTGGAATAAAAAGCGTCCAAAGGGCAACCCATTCATTAAAGGTAATAGATAGGGTAATGCGGCAAAAATGCGATCGCGTACTGTCGTGGTTCCGCGCCAAGTCATAACCAATTCTCCTGAGTATCTCTTAAACTCAGGATAGCGCAGTCCTAGAGATTGGGGTTAGATGTTCGCAAGAAAAACCCACAAGGAGTGCAAGTACCCCCTCGCTGATCACCAAGAACCAATATATTATTGGATATTGGCAATACGGAAACCCATCTGACATTCATACTGACTCGGTTGATTGTCAATGCAGGGACGAACCAAATGTCCACAGGACAACTGGCCTCCTCTCCAACGCGGTTGACCGCTTTGATCGGCTAATAAACATCCCTGACAAACTTGTTGAGAAGCAAGTATCTGGTTATCCATCAAAATGACTAGCATAATGATTCCTCCGACAGACGCCCAATTATACTTTTATTGTAATCCCACAGTTATAGGGGATTCGGCTAAATGAGTCACAACTTAATGCAATTTTGGAATCAACCATCAGCACAGTAAAGTTATGATGGAAAATCAGGGATAATCCTAATCCGTTTGAATCGGTAATCAAATTGTGTAATTAAGAGGAATTTTATTGTGAGTCAGACTAACTTAGAAATCTTATCTGAAACTGATCCGGTGATTGCTGATCTGATTCAGCATGAACTCTGTCGTCAACGGGAACACCTAGAATTAATTGCCAGTGAAAATTTTACCTCGGCGGAGGTCATGGCGGCCCAGGGGTCGGTTCTCACCAATAAATACGCCGAAGGACTTCCCAAAAAACGCTATTATGGGGGTTGCGAATTTGTCGATGGCATCGAACAATTAGCCATTGAACGCGCCAAACAACTATTCGGGGCTGCGAGTGCCAATGTTCAGCCCCATTCTGGAGCCCAAGCTAACTTTGCCGTGTTCTTGGCTATGCTCAAACCGGGTGACACGATCATGGGAATGGACTTATCCCATGGGGGACATTTAACTCATGGTTCCCCGGTCAATGTTTCCGGTAAATGGTTTAAGGCTTGCCATTACGGAGTTAGCCCGGAAACCGAACAACTTGACTATGACTTAATTTTAGAACTGGCTAAACAGCATAAACCTCAAATGCTGATTTGCGGTTATTCTGCCTATTCTCGGATTATTGATTTTGAGAAATTCCGCGCCATCGCCGATGAAGTCGGTGCTTACTTAATGGCTGATATTGCCCATATTGCTGGGTTAGTGGCAACGGGTCATCATCCTAACCCTATCCCCTATTGTGATGTTGTCACCACCACTACTCACAAAACCTTGAGAGGGCCAAGGGGGGGATTGATTCTCAGCCGAGATGCCGAACTGGGCAAAAAATTAGATAAGGCTGTTTTCCCAGGGTCTCAAGGTGGCCCCCTAGAGCACGTTATTGCAGGCAAAGCCGTTGCCTTTGGGGAAGCCCTCAAACCCGAGTTTTCGACTTATTCTGGTCAAGTGGTTGCCAATGCTAAAGCCTTAGCGACTCAGTTACAAAACCGATGCTTAAAAATTGTTTCCGGTGGTACGGATAATCATTTGATGTTAGTGGATTTACGTTCTGTCAATATGACGGGTAAACGGGCAGATCAACTGGTTAGTGAAGTGAATATTACAGCCAATAAAAATACGGTTCCCTTTGATCCCGAATCTCCTTTTGTCACCAGTGGTTTACGGTTGGGATCTCCGGCCATGACCACCCGGGGGATGGGAGAAACGGAATTTATCGAAATTGGGAATATTATCGCCGACCGTCTGTTAAACCCCGAAGATGAAGGTATCGGCGAAGCCTGTCGTCAACGGGTGGCGAATTTGTGCGATCGCTTTCCCCTCTATCCCCATCTGAGTTTGAAAGTTCCAGCCTTAGCCTAGTGGGATTTAGATAGATCTATTAATTGATATTCCCCGCTCTAAGGAGACGGGGATTTTTGAAAATCTCATAACTGATTTAATTGGTTATAATATTAACCAAAATCCCTTTAAGATTATGGTTATAGAACTTAAATCGGCAATTTCCACAGAAATTATCTATCCAGAAACTGATGGCAAACCGATGGCAAATAATACCGAACAATTTCGCTGGATTGTCGTCATTGAACAGAATTTAGAAGGGTTATTTGCTGATGATCCTGATGTATTTATTGCCGGGGATTTATTCTGGTATCCGGTACAGGGAAAACCTCATATTGTGAATGCACCGGATGTATTAACGGTATTGGGAAGACCGAAAGGAAAACGGGGTTCCTATAAACAATGGGAAGAAGATAATATTCCTCCCCAAGTCGTCTTTGAAATTCTTTCCCCTGGAAATACTCAGAATGAGATGGATCGAAAATTGGTGTTTTACGATCGCTATGGTGTGGAAGAATATTATATTTATAATCCTGACGGTAATCATTTCAAAGGTTGGCTTAGAAATGATGAGGGATTAGATTTGATAGAAACCCTGGACAATTGGGTGAGTCCCAGTTTAGGAATTCGCTTTGATTTATCCGCAGAAGAACTACAAATCTATCATCCCAATGGTGATAAATTTGTCTCTTATGTTGAAATTATGCAACGGTTAGATGCGGAAAAAAAACGGTCAGAAATAGCTGAAACTGCTTTAGAATCAGAACAACAGCGATCGCAATTATTAGCAGAACGATTAAGAGAAATGGGAATTAATCCCGATGAATTGTAGGATTTAAACCCAATTACCCCCCCAAACCCCCGTACACGGGGGGCTAAGGTCTTAAAAAATTTAACAATTCTCGATTTACAGTTTGGGGAACTTCCTGTTGTATCCAGTGACCACAATCGGAGATTAATTCTAGTTTAAACGGAGCCGCAATTAATCTATCTAAACCTTCCGTTAGATGATAACTTAAAAATGAGTCTTCCTTTCCCCATAAAACTAAAGTAGGAGATAAAACTTTTACCGGGGTTTTTGTCAAATTTAATAACCAAGTCGGCGGCCAAAACAAATGACGATAATAACTCATCGCTGCTCTTAATACCCCGGGTTTTTCTAAAGCTGCTTCATAAATTTGAGTTTCTTCGGTACTAAAAGCACCCTTACGGATAGCGTGTTCTCGCAACGCATTAGTAATAAATTCTTTTAAATTTTGTTGGATTAACCATTCGGGAATCCCCGGAACTTGAAAGGCAAAAATAAACCAACTGCGACGAACTTGATCTAAATTACTAACTAATTCTTGCACAAAACGATAAGGGGGAGGAGCGTTTAGAATCGCCAAACGATTTAGAGATTCAGGAAACTTCTGGGCAAAATGCCAAGCAATTAATCCCCCCCAATCATGCCCAACAATATGAGCTTTAACATAGCCTAATCGTTGAATCAAGCCCTGAATATCAACTACGAGGGTATCCAAATCATAGCCACTATCCGGCTTGTCAGAATCATTATAACCCCGTAAATCAGGTACAACAACTTTAAAATGACGAGCCAAAGCCGGAATTTGATAGCGCCAAGCGTACCAAAATTCAGGAAATCCATGTAGAAGTATGACGAGTTCACCCTCACCTTGGGTAACCGTGTGTAAACGAATGTTATTCGTTTCTACAAACAGATGTTGCCAATCAGATTCCAATGTCACCATAAACTCCAATATAATGCTCACAAGCGCTTAGGCTAACGTCTTAGAGAATTTCCTCAACGGATTGGAGCAATGTTAAACAGTTGCTCGGTGATTCCAGATTACCACCGACGGGGGTTAAATCCATCAACTTCATTAGGTCTGTAAAAAGGCAATTCCGCATCTTCTAAACACGCTGGGCAAGTTTGGGACTGATCAGATGGGGAGAAGGTATTCCTCTGTAAATGACTAAATTAGCCAATTCCTGCAACTGTTGAATTGCTTCGGCACCTTCTAATTTCATGAGTTCCCGGTCATCGCGCATTTCTGTCCAGGTAATTCCATAGTCCGACACCAGGAAACGAATCAGATGACTTTCGCCTAAACTAACCATAAAGGAGGCGCTATTCATCTGACCGCCGCAGGTATAGCAGGAGGCAAGATACCCCTGTCTTTCTAGCACCGTAGCTAGAGCTTGGAGGTTCATCACCAAGTCCTGAACGAATTTGCGGTGTTGTTCTGCAATTCTGAGAAACATAATTCTCCTCCTATCACCACACCTGGGATTATTTACAAAATGTAGCATAATCTTAAAGTTATGGTGCTGAAATATTAATCTTAGTCTGATCAGCCTAAATTGAAAAGATCACCCTATTTACCCACCCCAGTGCCAAAATAGAGACTGTTTTGCAGGTTAACCAAAACCCTCAGTTGAGAAGTTCCAGGTACAGAAACTTTCCCTCAACCTCAATCAATTTGCCACCACCCAAATCCAGGGCCGATAAATCGAATCGTAACCCAAACAAAAACCAGTAAACCAATCCCTAGCCAACTGGCTTTAGTCGTAATTTCTATGAATTTTCGACTTTGGTTTTTAGTGAGGGGAAACCAAGGGACAAATTTTTCGTCTTGGCCATAACTTTCTCCCATAGAATCTTTTCGGCGTTTTGCTTCACCCATATTTGTATATAAAAGTTAACGGTAGGACTCATTTACTCAATTTTATTTGATCTGTTGGCAAGTTGACGATTATTCCTTGATCGATCACAAATGGTAATAGTCGCTCCCAATTTAAGGTAACAGTTTCAGAGGCTGGATCAAGTTTCCACCGCAAAAGCTGACTGGCGGATTCACCGATGGGGGAAAATAGACCCAGGGCTTGCCTTGGGGCAATAGTAGCGTATGCGATCGCCTCTCCCAAATCACAACAATTCCACTTAACTAAATTTTCTACCCCTACAAATAAAGGTAAGGTGGTTCCAGATAAAGTCCCATCAGCTAAACGGGCGGTACCTTCTTTCACCTCAATTTGTCGTTCATCCCAAGGATAAACCCCATCCGGTAGTCCCAAAGGTGCTAAGGCATCACTCACCAAAAACAGGGGAATTAAATCTGTAGCTTCGTTGGGTTGGTTAATTCCCGACATCCGTAACAGCAAATTAACCATTAGGGGAGAAATGTGCTGTCCATCGGCAATAAAGCCCGATTGCACCTGGTTATTAACTAAAGCCGCCCCTAATAAACCCGGTTCTCGATGGTGCAGACTGGGCATGGCATTGAAAGCATGAGTTACCATCCTTGCCCCTAGGTTAAAAACTCGTTCTGCCTGCTCTGCTGTAGCCTGGGAGTGACCCAAACTAACAATTATGCCTAAATTTGTCAAATAGGGAATTATTGTATCTGTGGGGTCTAATTCCGGGGCTAGGGTAATAATTTTTACGACGTTTGCATAGTCCCCTAGAACCCGTTGCACCTGCTCCAAAGTTAGGGGTAATAAATGCTCTTGAGGATGGGCCCCCCGTTTACTGGGATTGAGAAATGGCCCTTCCAGATGTACCCCCAGAATTTTAGCGGTGGGTTTGTCCTGGGGAACGGTTTGGATAAATTCTGCTATGGTGGAGAGCGATCGGTGAATTTTATCAATTGAAGTGGTGACAATAGTGGGCATAAACCCATCAATGCCCTGTTCCCATAAATACTGGCAAATTTTCGTCAATTTTGGGAAATTTTGCGGTTCTAAATCGGGAAAAGCTAATCCTAATCCCCCATTAATTTGTAAATCTATTCCTCCCAAAGATAGCAAATCTCCTTGCAAATCTATTTGTTGAATTGCTGCGGTTGATCTGGGTTGAGATAAACCTGCCATTGCTTCAATACCAGAGATTTTACCCTGACGAATTAAAACTTGTTGTAAATTTTGTGATCCAGGGAGACGGACATTGATAATATCGAAGTTAACGGTGTCTTGCTGTGGTGTTGTGATCATGAGGAATAGTTGGCTTTGAACTCTACATTATTATCGACTAACTCTACTCCTGTTGTTGGGATTATCATGGGGAGTGATTCAGATTTACCCACAATGGTGGGGGCGATCGCGGTTTGTGAAGAATTTAATATCCCCCATGAAGTTGCTATTATTTCCGCCCATCGTACCCCGGAAAGGATGTTTGAATATGCTAAAACCGCCCATTTGCGAGGATTAAAAGTGATTATTGCCGGAGCCGGAGGAGCCGCCCATTTACCGGGGATGGTGGCATCTTTAACCCCTTTACCTGTAATTGGGGTTCCAGTAACAACTCGCACCTTACAGGGGGTTGATTCTCTGTATTCTATTGTACAAATGCCTGGAGGAATTCCGGTGGCAACGGTGGCAATTGGTAATGCTAAAAATGCGGGTTTATTAGCGGTACAAATTTTAGCCAGTCATGATCCTGAACTCTTGCAAAAAGTTCAAGACTATCGGGAAAATCTTAAACAATCTGTTCTGGAAAAACAGGAGCGTTTGGATCAAGTTGGCTATAGTGAATATTAGGCGAAAAGTCGGAGATTGGTGAGCAGTGATATTGAGAACTACAGCGCTACCAAACTTAATTATACTGAATAATCAGTCTTTAAGAGATTCAACTTGTCGATCAGTTCCTTGACATCCTTAAGACGGATGCACTAACATATCCTCAATTACCGACATAAGCTATAAATCATAGCAATTTAGGACGTTTCTGATGTCAAAAATCTACACTACAGAGGAACTGATCCAAATCTTAAATCAGGAGCGCCAAGCCTGCCTGAAAGGGGAGCGTTTGAATTTAAGGGCGACTCCGGCGGTGGGAAATCCCGTGGTTGACTGTTTTTTGAAACCAGAGGGAATTCAAAAGTTTACAGCCTATCAAAATTTTAAGGCGACGATTCACCAATACCAACAAGAACATCAAGTTTCTGGAATTGTTTGGCGGGAAATTATTGTTAGGGAAAAAACCCTACAATTTCCCTTTGTGAATGAACAATTAATTGCCTTACCTTATGATTTAGAACAGTTAAAAGCAGCAAAAATTAAATTATTGGCATTCTGGGATGATGTAACTGCCGGGATGGATTTATATTTAAGTTTAAATAGTGGTAAGGATTATCGTCAAATTTGCGTAGAAGAAGTGGATGCTATTATTCAACGCACGGAATGGGCTTGTATTTGGAAGTGGGAGAAATCGAGTTTTTTAGAAATGTTATTACAATTAGGTTGGGGACAACCCTCAGAATCGGGTGATCGCAGGGGATGGCCCCAGTCAGGGAGCGAAAATATTCATGCGGTTAAGCCTGGTCAGCATCCGATTGGTTAAATCAATCGATCTGGATGAGGGTTAAGGAGGCATTTTAAATAACTTACCATTTTCGTGATTGAGTTCATTTTGCAAAATCTTTTCATAAATTTCGGGTAAGGAATCCGTCACCAGATTATCTTCAATTCCATAGCCTAAACTTGTCCAGGTTCCTGATAATAATTCTAACACCTGATCAACTTTTTCTTCGCGTAATAATTGGGAAATATTAACCCCCCAAAATTCATCATCTAATAACCAACGATAAACCACCGTATCTTGATATTCTGGTTCAAAACTATAGGGAAGCCAAAACCAAAATTGAGCGGGTTTTGGGTGATAGCGTTCGGCTTTTTCATCCCAGGTAGTTTTTAACATTTGATAACGTCCGGCGGCGGTGCTACATTTGCCTTGATTCGGGCCGACCATAATCTTCATACATAGGTCAGGATGGCTCTGTAAATTAGAGACATATTTTCCGCCATATAAAACATGATAGGGGTCAGAATAACTGGACTCACTGGCGGAAATAGTTCGCATCAATGCCCGAATATAAGGATCTCCGCCCCGCATAACTAAAGGTAGCCATTGTGCTTCCACCTGTTGATCAATTGACGGTTCAAAATCCGATTTTCCCTGGCAACTTCTGACCCCAATAAAGGTTAACATCAATAGGAGTAACCCACTCCATAATAGCCGTTTACGGCGATTAAGATTCTGTCTTTTTCTTTGATAATGTTCCATCAATCACTTACACTGGCAAATAGTTGTTCTAAGGGCTGTTGTTGAGCCTCTGGATTAGCTACAATTTCAATAATTTTATTCCGTGAAGTTGGAATAAATAATGCTTCTACACAAACTTGAGCCACTTTTGTTCGGGGAATACTACCTTCAAATAGGGTATCGGCCGACTGCATAACTAAATTATAATTATTGTCCTCATTTTTTAACCCACCCGGGCGAACAATGGTATAATTTAAACCACTATTTTGAAGATATTCTTCCGCTTGTTTTTTCCAGAAAAGAATTAACCAAAATAAATTTAATGGGTGAAAAAATTGGGAGACACACAGGGAAGTAACTAAAACAAAATGTTCAATTCCCTGGGATTTTGCCACATCAACTAAATTTTTTGTTCCTTGACAATCGACTTGATAGGGCCCAGTAAAATCAAAACTGGGTCTGGCGCCTGTTGCACACAATACAACCGTACAATCACTCAAAGCCGAGGCTAAACTGTAAGTATTTAAAACATCTCCGACCACCAGTTCCACGTCGGTCGGTAAAATTTGTTGAGCAGTTTCAATATTCCGAACCAAAGCCTTAACCGGAATTTCCCGCTTGACTAATTCGGTGATAATTCGCCGTCCCGTTTCCCCCGTTGCCCCTGCGACAAATGCTTTCATGCTGTTAAAGGTTTTTCAGTAAGTGTCAAGTTTTGCCAAGTAACATCAAAAGTTACGTATATTTATCATAGCGGTTCACGACAATACAAGGCATTCTGGAAATAGGAAAAAACCCTCGCAGGAGAACATATTATGCCGTCCGATATCTCTGAACCTCAACCGTCAAGAGCATCATCTGAGTTTGTTGATGATTCTGTTGCTCTCCCAAACCCCGAAGAAAGTAATCAAGAGCAAGATTCTCAGGAGTTAATCTGGTTTCACAGCGATTTTGAAGACTGCATGGAAATGTTCGCGCCTTTGGATACGGTGGCTGAATATTTGGGTCAACATAGCGGCTGGTTTTGTCGGTGTGCGTTACCAATGAAAACCGAACCCATGGGAAATAATGCCTATGATTTATTAGTTGGAAGGTTTGGAGCCTTGGGTTATCGAGTGGAAGCGCGGATTGGATTAGAATTAGTCCCACCGGATGCAGAGGGGATTTATCGGATTCGGACGGTTCCCATCCCCGATTATAAGGCTCCTGGTTATGAGGTGGATTTTAAATCAACGATGACATTAATAGAATTACCTACAGCCGAATTTTGTGCCGAACGAGGTATTAAATTAACTGAATGTCCGACTCAAATTACCGGGGCGAAATGGCATCTGGATTTGGCTGTCGGGGTACAAATTCCTAAGTTTATTCGTTCTAAATCAGAAGGGTTAATTCAAAAAACCGGGGATACCCTACTAAAAAATATTGTTAAACAGGTTTCCCGGCGTCTTTCGGCTAAAACTCAACAGGATTTTCATAGCAGTTTGGGGATTCCTTTCCCAAAATATCGCGGTTAATACCCTAGCGAGCACCGAACACTCGCACTGCTGTTTAGGATAAGCGGATACAACTATATAAGACACCCCTGGCGGGTTTTAGAATAAACGATGAATGATAAGCAAAACTTGATCACTCCTATTTAATAAAAAACTGTATTTGGCACTAAAAGCTATTGCCAGTCTATAGATATAATGCTACTTTAGTATTTATAGACGCTATGGAACGACTTAACTAAAAATCAAGTCCTAACCCAAGTCACCCTGACCCCAGGGTAATGTTTTATCTATAGGACTTACGCAGAAACCGAGTTTCTGAACGAGAAATCACCGATTTCATCCGCAAAATCAGGGCTAGAAACCCGGTTTCTTTGGTCTTGTGCGTAAGTCCTGAATAATTTAACTACTACAAAATTTTTTTTGTAAGTAGCAACCTATTTTTTCAACAGACAGGTTGTTAGGAGGTTTAATGTCTGAATTTTCAAAAGGTTATTCTCGGAGAAAATTTTTAATTACCGCCGGATTTTCGGCAGCTAGTACCGTCTTTTTAAAAGGCTGTTTGGGCAACCCACCCGAACCCACTGGTAATACTGGAAGTTCTCCGGCGACAACACAAGTTCCGGCAGTTAATATTAGTCCAGAACAAGCCCCAGAAGTGACAGCAATTAAACTAGGTTTTATTCCCATTGTGGAATCTGCCCCCTTAATTATTGCCAAAGAAAAAGGCTTTTTTGCTAAGTATGGAATGAGCAATGTTGAGGTATCCAAACAGGCAAACTGGGCCTCAGCACGGGATAACGTTACCATTGGCTCAAGTGGGGGAGGAATTGATGGTGGACAGTGGCAAATGCCCATGCCCCATTTATTGACAGAAGGCATTATTACCGGGGGCAAAAAAGTCCCTATGTATGTCTTAGCTCAATTAAATACAAATGGCAATGGTGTTGCTATTGCTAATACCCATTTAGGGAAAGGAATAGGCTTAGATATTAAAGGCGCTGCCGAATATATTCGCAGTCTTCCAAATACCACAGGACGCAAATTTAAAGCAGCTTATACATTCCCAAATGTTAACCAAGATTTTTGGATTCGCTATTGGTTAGCTGCGGGTGGAATCAACCCAGATGTCGATATTGATTTGATAGCAGTTCCTCCCGCAGAAACGGTGCAGGGAATGCGAAATGGAACGATGGATGCCTTTAGTACAGGAGACCCTTGGCCCTATCGAATTGTTAGTGATAACATCGGTTTCATGTCCTGTTTAACCACGGAAGTTTGGCCGTTTCATCCTGAAGAATATTTAGCCATTCGTGCTGACTGGGTTGATAAACATCCCAAGGCAACAAAAGCTATATTAAAAGGCTTAATGGAAGCCCAACAATGGTGTGATAAACCGGAAAACAGAGCCGAATTAATCACGATAGTTTCTGGACGGAATTATTTTAATGTTCCTGAAGTTGTTCTGACTCCTCCCTTCCAAGGAAACTATCAGATGGGAGATGGAAAACCGCCGATTCAAGACTTTAATAAAGGGCCGTTATATTGGAAAGATCCCATTGGCAGTGTTTCCTATCCCTATAAAAGCCATGATTTATGGTTTTTAACTGAAAGTATTCGTTGGGGTTTCCATAATGGTCAAATTCAAGATATTGCCCAAGCAAAAGCCATTATTGATAAGGTCAACCGTGAGGATATTTGGCGAGAATCTGCTAAAGAAGCTGGGTTTACTGCTGATATTCCCGCTTCGACTTCAAGAGGTGTGGAAAAGTTCTTTGATGGAATTACTTTTGATCCTGAAAAACCAGAAGCCTATCTTCAAAGTTTAACCATCAAAAAAGCCTAGAAAGGATCATCTTTCTATTTTCTTCACTGATAACTAATACAGATGTGCTATGGCGCATATCTACATTAATAACTAATCAAGGAGTTTTAACAAAATGACAAGTACAGCCAAAAAAAGAACTAACGGAAATAGCTTTGTTGACAATTTGAGTGAATATTGGAAAAAGAACTCACAAAATATTATTCTTCCCCTAATGGGAACCTTGGGTTTTTTAATAGTTTGGCAACTTTTCTCCTTATCAGGAATTACCCGTTTACCAGGGCCCTTGAGTGTTGTGACTAATGAACAAACCCGAACTTTATTAATGTATCCTTTTTATGATCGAGGAGGATTAGATAAAGGCTTATTTTGGCAAACTTTAGCCAGTTTAGGACGGGTGGCTCAAGGCTATTCAATTGCCGCAATTGTTGGTATTAGTGTGGGGATTTTAGTGGGAACAAACCCGATTTTAGATAAGGCATTAGATCCCCTATTTCAGTTTTTAAGAATGGTGGCTCCTTTGGCTTGGGTTCCCATTGCCTTAGTCGCCTTCCAACAAAACCAACCCGCCGCGATTTTCGTGATTTTTATTACCTCTGTTTGGCCGATTTTAATTAACACAAAAGAAGGTGTTAAACAGATTCCCGATGATTATAATAACGTTGCCAAGGTGTTGCAATTATCCCGCAAAGAATATTACTTAAATATTCTATTCCCTTCTGCATTACCTTACATTTTTACCGGATTAAGAATTGCCGTAGGTTTAGCTTGGTTAGCAATTATTGCTGCTGAAATCGTGATGTCCGGTATCGTGGGAATTGGTTTCTTTATCTGGGATGCTTACCAACAAAACTACATCAGTGACATTATTTTAGCCGTGGTTTATATCGGTGCAGTCGGTTTAATTTTAGATCGAGGTATTGGTTACATTCAACAATTAATTGTCCCGGGTGAAAAAAAGTAAACTAAGGTGCACTCATCGCAGCCCACGCACTGTCAACCATTAATCAGGAGTTAATATCATGGAAAAACCATTAATAGAAGTCGAACAAATTGATAAAGTCTTTAACTTAACCGGAGGAGGTCAATATGTTGCCCTCAAAGGAATTGACCTACAAATACAAAAAGGTGAATTTGTCACCCTAATTGGACACTCTGGCTGTGGAAAATCAACCCTATTAAACATGGTAGCCGGGTTAGATTTACCATCAGAAGGAATTGTCACCATTGAAGGTCAAAAAATTACCCAACCAGGGCCAGATAGAATGGTAGTATTTCAAAACTATTCTTTATTACCCTGGCGAACAGTCCGAGAAAATATTGCTTTAGCAGTAGATTCCGTGATGAAAGGATTACCCCTAGCAGAACGAAAAAATATCATTGAAAGCCATATTGATATGGTAGGATTACGCCCAGCCGTAGACAAATATCCCGCCCAATTATCAGGAGGAATGAAACAACGAGTTGCGATCGCCCGCGCCCTAGCATTACGACCCAAATTATTATTATTAGATGAACCTTTTGGGGCTTTAGATGCCTTAACACGGGGTAATCTTCAAGAACAATTAATGAAGATTTGCCAAGACAATCAAATTAGTGCCTTAATGGTGACACATGATGTCGATGAAGCCGTGTTACTGTCTGACAGAATTGTGATGTTAACTAACGGCCCGGAATCAAAAATCGGACAGATTTTAGATGTAGATATTCCTCGCCCCCGCCAACGGATGCAAGTGGTAGAACATCCCAGTTATTATCGCTTGCGGAGTGAAATGATTTATTTCCTCAATCAACAAAAACTGATCAAAAAAATGCGGGCGAAAAAGAATAAAGTCGTTGCCCGTCATGGCCTAGAAAAAATCAACTTAGAATTGGGTTTTGTTCCCCTGACCGCCTGCGCTCCCCTGGCCGTAGCAAAGGAATTAGGATTTTTTGAAAAACACGGCCTCGATGAAATCAATCTTGTCCGAGAAACCAGTTGGCGCGGCATCAGTGATGGTATCGCCGGAGGCTATTTAGACGCGGCTCAGATGCCCTCTGGGATGCCTCTGTGGATGACTTTGGGAGGGGATGATACCCAACCCGTAACGGTAATTACAGCCCTGACCATGACCCGCAACGGTAACGCTATTACCCTCGCCCGTCGCTTCTATGACCAAGGAATTTATACCCTGGCTAACTTTAAACGGATGTTGTTACAGTCCCCTGGACAACAGCACCGCATGGGGGTGGTGCATCCGAGTTCCATGCACAACCTGTTACTGCGCTATTGGTTAGCGTCTGGGGGGATTGACCCCGACCATGATGTGGAACTATTGACCATTCCTCCGGCCCAAATGGTGGTAGACCTACAGGCTGGCACTATTGATGGGTTCTGTGTGGGGGAACCCTGGAACCTGCGGGCAATGATGGAGGATGTCGGGTTTACGGTGGCCACGGATTTAGAAATCTGGCCCGGACACCCAGGGAAAGTTTTGGGAGTGCGGGAAGACTGGGCGAAGGCCTATCCTAATACCCATATTGCCTTGGTCAAATCACTATTAGAGGCTTCAGCTTATTGCGCTGACCCGGAAAATGCCCCTGAAATTCAGCAGATTTTAGCTCAACGTCAATATCTGGGAACTCGCCCCGAATATATTCAGTTAGCTGATCCCAATGATATTGCTTGCAACATGGATGAACCCATGCGTCAATATGCCCATCATCAATTTTTTGGCGATGGAGTCAACCGTCCCAGTCGCACCGAACAGCTTTGGCATATTGTTCAAATGGCCCGTTGGGGACATACGCCTTTCCCCCGTAACTGGGTGGAAATTTTAGAAAGGTTATGTTCGGTAGGTGCTTTTAGTACCGCAGCCCGGGAATTAGGACTTTCTGAAATTAGTTATAGTCGGGGCGCAATTCAATTATTTGATGGTACAAAATTTGATACCGAAGATCCCATTGGTTATCTGAATAGTTTGAAGATTAAACGGGATTTTACTGTAACGGAAATTGTATTAGATTCTCCTCGGAGTAAAGTGGCTTAATTCAACAAAATTAGAGACGCGCCGTGGCACGTCTCTACAAATGCAATTTAAAATTTAGGAAATATCAACTATGACTACAACTAAAATTTCTGCCTCTACTTTTGGGAAAAAATTTACTAAAAAATCCCCAGTCAACAATCAGCCTTATTTAGTATTTGATAACGTTTCTAAGGTTTATCCCACGGCTAAAGGGGCTTACACGGTTTTAAAAGATGTTAATCTCACGATTAATGAGGGTGAATTTATTTGCGTTATTGGACACTCCGGTTGTGGAAAATCGACTTTATTAAATATGGTGTCTGGGTTTAATATTCCTTCCGATGGTAAGGTGACATTGCGTGCCAAACCGATTTTAAAACCTGGCCCTGACCGGATGGTGGTATTTCAAAACTATGCCTTATTGCCTTGGCGCACGGTGTTTGAAAATGTCTATTTAGCGGTTAATGCGGTTCATCCTAATAAGTCAAAGGTCGAAAAAAATGCTATTGTTCGAGATCATTTAGCCCTGGTGGGATTATTAGAAGCGGCTGAGAAAAAATCCCCTCAGATTTCGGGAGGAATGAAACAACGGGCTGCTATTGCTCGGGCTTTAGCTATTCGTCCAGAAGTATTAATTTTAGATGAACCCTTTGGGGCTTTGGATGCAATTACAAAGGAAGAATTGCAGGAAGAATTATTGAAAATCTGGAATGATCATCGCTGTACGGTGTTAATGATTACCCATGATATTGATGAAGCATTATTCCTGGCTGATCGGTTAGTGATGATGACAAACGGCCCCTCGGCAACCATTGGAGAAATCCTAGAAATTCCCTTTGAACGTCCCCGCGATCGCACTCAAATTATGGAAGATCCAGAATATTATAACCTCAGAAATTATGCCCTAGATTTCCTCTATCGTCGCTTTGCTCATGATGATGAATAAATAATTGTTGACTGTTAACTGCTGATTGTTAACAATGATCTAAATACACAGATATTGCAGTTTTTAAGGATTAAGGATGGAGGTTATTTACGAACAATAACCCCTATCCTTAAGATTTTGTAGGCTAGGTAACATAAAAAGTTTTAAGTATTAATATAATCGTTCTAATGTCTGTTATCCAAGATATTGAATTACGAAAAAGGGTAGGGACAATACTCAGATCGCCCCTACAAATATACAGGTAAACAGTTATAATGCGAGACTATTGAAATCTATTTTATCCCATTTTAACTAAATTTCCCTGATTATTATTGTTCAAATGTTCCTTGTGTAACCCTAGGGTTCCTAAAGTGGGAATATGACTGGTATTTTCTAATAAAAATTTTAAAAATGTTTCTGCAATAATAGACAGTTGTTTTCCTTCTAAATGAGTGACATACCACCGCAAATGAATCGGGAAATGCTGGACATCTAAAATGGTTAATTCTCCCATTAACTGTTCTGCTACTAAAGTATGTTGAGATAATACTGAAAGCCCTAAACCTCCGGCGATCGCTTGTTTAATGGCTTCATTACTGCCTAATTCTAACCGAACTTTAACCCCAACTTTATAGCGCTCAAATAGTTTTTGAACTGCGTGGCGTGTTCCTGAACCCTGTTCTCGCATAATAAAAGGTTCTCCCATTAAAGATTTAATTGGAATATTTTTTTCTCCAACCAAAGGATGATCCTGTCTAGCCACCACCACTAAAGGATTATCTAAAAAAGGTTGAGTAGATAAAGCAATATCTTCAGGAGGTTGACTCAGAATATACAAATCATCCTCATTATCTTGCATTCGTTGAATTAAAGTGGCATGATTGGTGACTTGCAAGGCAATATCAATCCCCGGATATTGTTGACAAAAATAACCTAATAATCGGGGGACAAAATATTTAGCTGTTGAAACTACTCCTAACCGTAACCGTCCTTGTTTTGTTCCTTTTAATGCTGCTATCTGCATTTCTAAATTATCCAACTGTTCAAAAATATTCTGACAGGTAGATAATAAAAATTCCCCGGCTTCGGTCAGATAGAGTTGTTTGCCAATTTGTTCAAATAACGGTAAACCCACGGTCTGAGTCAGTTGTTTAACTTGGGTGGAGACCGTTGGCTGGGTAATCATCATTTCTTCGGCGGCTTTAGTAAAGCTACGATGACGGGCCACCGCCTCAAATACCTTTAATTGGTGTAATGTTGCCTGCATCAAAATTCTATATCCTCCTTTTACCCAATATTTGATGGTTTTCGGGATTTTTATCATAGATTGACATCTATAATTTTATATTATTACATATAATTTTACCAATATCATCAATTCAGATCAAATAATTCTGTAAAACCCCACAAATCAAATGATTTGATTGATCAATCCTAGAACCAAGAACACTGAAATCGGGAAATCCCATGGGTAGACCTGACAATCTTGGGTTTATAGCAAGAGGCAATAGGGAATAGGGAATAGGCAATCTCGCTATAGGTAAATACTTACTGTGAGCAGCTTTTAGCTTTCAAGAATGTCCTAATAGATGTGGCGACTACTATACCAAGAGCATTTTCTATAGGGCTTTTCGACCGCTTTGCCATTTAGGTATAAAAATTTTTCTGTCAGGTCTTGCGATCGCTAGACAGGTAGTGGTACTCTTATCCATTAAGAAAAACCAATAGCTAAATTTAAAATCATAGTCAAAAAACAATAATAGGAGATCAGCCTTTTCTATGCAAGTCTTGAACCAGATCAACTTTAACAACCTACGCGGTGACTTATTTGGGGGACTGACCGCCGCGATTGTTTCCTTGCCCCTAGCCCTCGCCTTCGGGGTAGCTTCGGGAGTTGGCCCGGTGGCGGGTCTTTATGGTGCCGTCTGTATCGGCTTATTTGCGGCGTTGTTTGGGGGCACACCCACCCTAATTTCCGAACCCACTGGCCCGATGACGGTGGTAATGACCACCATTGTTGCCAGTTTCATGGCGAAAGACCCCGATAACGGTTTGGCTATGGCTTTTACCGTGGTGATGATTGCCGGATTATTTCAAATTGTCTTTGGGGTATTCAAACTGGGTAAATATATTACCCTGATGCCCTACAGCGTGATTTCGGGCTTTATGTCAGGGATTGGGATTATCTTAATTATCTTACAAATCCCGCCGTTTTTAGGACAAGCCACACCGAAAGGGGGAGTATTAGGAACAATTCAAAATATCCCCCAATTATTAACAAATATCAATCCCGTAGATGCTACCTTAGCCGCCTTAACTATCGGGATTATCTTCTTAATGCCCTCTAAATTTAAACGGATTGTTCCGCCTCAATTAGTTGCATTAGTGATTGGAACATTAGTTTCCTTAATCTTCTTTCAAGGAGTAGATATTCGGCGAATTGGTGAAATTCCCACGGGACTTCCCGTTTTACAAATGCCTGTTTTTAGCTTTGACCAAATGACAATCATGTTTGTCAATGGGGTGATGTTAGGAATGTTAGGCTGTATTGATACCTTATTAACTGCCGTAATTGCCGATAGTATTACCCGGACTCAACACGATTCTAATAAAGAACTGATTGGTCAAGGCATTGCTAATATTGTTTCGGGGGTTTGTGGTGGATTACCCGGTGCAGGGGCAACCATGGGAACCGTTGTTAATATTCAATCCGGTGCAAAAAGTGCTTTATCTGGAATTACCCGGGCGTTAATTTTATTAGTAGTAATTCTCGGGGCGGCGAGTCTGACCCAAAATATTCCGATGGCGGTTTTAGCAGGAATTGCCCTAAAAGTGGGGATTGATATTCTCGATTGGAGTTTCCTCAAACGCGCCCATGCCGTTTCCCTGAAAGGGGCAATGATCATGTATGGGGTGATGTTATTAACCGTCTTTGTTGACCTAATTGTGGCCGTTGGTGTGGGGGTATTTATTGCTAATATTCTTACAATTGAACGCTTGAGTGATATGCAGGGTCAGGACGTGAAAGCCATCACCGATGAAGATGATGCTATTGTGATGACCCCGGAAGAAAAACAATTACTCGCCGCCGGGAAAGGTCGAGTATTGTTATTCTACCTCAGCGGCCCGATGATCTTTGGAGTAGCTAAAGCAATCTCCAGAGAAGAATCCATGATTCAAAATTATGATGTGCTGATTTTTGATTTAAGTGATGTTCCCATGTTAGGGGTAACTGCTTGTCTAGCCATTGAAAATGCCATTAAAGATGCAGTAGAAAAAGGGCGCCACGTCTTTATTGTCGGTGCAAAAGGGAAGATTAAAGAACGTTTAGAACGGTTCAAAATTGTAGATATGCTTCCGCCTCATCATCTGATGTTGGTGCGTCAAGAGGCATTACAGCAGGCTTTAACCTTGATTAACCTTCCAGTCGATGTTGACACTTTCAATAGTAGCTCCAGCGATCCTCAAGCACCTATTGTTAGTAATCTTTCCTAATCCGATTTTAATTCTATTGCAGTGCGAGTGTCCTCACTCAGTATCTATCCTGAATACCCGGATAATTTAGTCAACGAGGACGTTTGCACTGCTCCCAACTCGTGATCCTAGCACTGCTGTTCGCGGGTTTTCGCTTTTTGGTGAATCTGGGGTATTGAAAATTTGGAAAATTGGGTTATAATCAACAAGAGTTTGAAATAAAACCCCCAGCGCGGACGTAATTCAGTGGTAGAATGTCAGCTTCCCATGCTGAACGTCGTGGGTTCGAGTCCCATCGTCCGCTTCACTCTAATCATCTTACTTTCGACTGGGTAAATTCATGAATTAGCCCTAATGTTGTTCCGTTTAAATAGCGTTTAAATGCTGAACCTCTAAAACTCCCCGGATCATATTCATCCCACAACTAAAGGTATATTCTCCAGATTCTTCAGGAAGAAACTCAATGGTTGTAGTTTGATTCATCGGTAAATCTTGAGCAATATTAAAGTCAGGAAACAACACTTTATCTAAGCAATGACTAGGATCTTTACGAATAAAGTTCAGACGGACTTTTTTACCCAATTGAACGGTAATGTGGTTAGGTTGATAGCCTCCATCCACTAAAATATCTAATTCTTGAGCATCTTGATTGATTGTTGCTTTTTTGGCTTTAGATTTACTCAATAAAAACCACCAAAGTTCTAAGCCAATTAAGGCTAATCCCCCCGCAGTAACCACCATTTTAGTTAATAAGGGCTGTTCAATTGTCCGCAATTGATTATTGGCGGGTTCTGCATGGGTTTCCATTGACCGAACTGGGGCACAATTCCCAATTAAAATAGATAGAAAAATTCCGCTCAATTGTAAGCCAATTTTTAGTTTTTTGTTCATGATTTGATCTCCTGATTATAATAATACTCAAACCCAGAGGGTGAGATTTTTTCTTCCCTATTCCCTCTCCCCCTAGCCCTCGTAAACGGGGGGTTTGGGGGTGCTATTCCCTATTCCCTATTTCCTATTTAGAAATTAATTCAGCTTAAACTGACGTAATCTTAACGCATTAGTAACAACAGAAATCGAACTCATTGCCATGGCTCCTCCGGCAATAATTGGATTCAGTAACCAACCCGTTAAAGGGTATAAAATTCCCGCCGCGATCGGGATTCCAGCCGAGTTATAGATAAAGGCAAAAAACAGGTTTTGGCGAATATTATTCATCGTAGCTTTACTCAGTTTAATAGCCGTAACTATCCCGATTAAATCCCCTGAAATTAAGGTAATATCACTAGCAGCGATCGCCACATCTGTCCCAGTTCCAATCGCAATTCCCACATCCGCTTGAGCTAAAGCCGGAGCATCATTAATTCCATCCCCCACCATTGCTACAATTTGATCCTGTTTGTTTTGCCCTTTCCGTTCATTTTGTAAGGATTTAATCATATTCGCTTTTTGGTCGGGACGAACTTCTGCAAATACCCGTTTAATTCCCACTTCCGATGCGATCGCTTCGGCGGTTTTTTGATTATCCCCTGTTAACATAACTACCTCTAAACCCATTTTTTGTAACGCTTGAATTGCCGTTTTAGAAGTGGGTTTAACTGCATCGGAAATAGCAAATATCCCTTCTATTTCTCCATCTAATGCTATCCAAGAAATTGTTTTTCCTTCCGCTTCCCAACTCGATTGATACTGTTGTAAAGGTTCGGTTTTAATTCCTAAATCTTCCATCCAGCGAGAGGTGCCAATTTGTACCAATTGATCTGAAATATAACCTTGAACTCCCATTCCCCCCAAGGCTTGAAAATCATTAATTTCAGGTAAGGGAAAATTAACTCCTTGAGTTTTAGCATATTCAACAATCGCTTCCGCTAACGGATGTTCCGATTGCTGTTCAATAGCTGCGGCTAATTTTAATAACTTCAATTCATGATCGTTATTCGTTCCTCCGACGGTTATATAGTGGGTTACGGATGTTTTTCCTGCGGTTAAAGTTCCGGTTTTATCTAATACAATAGTTTGGATTTTATGGGCTAATTCTAAACTATCTGCTCCTTTAATTAAAATCCCATGTTCTGCCCCTAAACCCGTTCCAACCATTACAGAAGTCGGTGTAGCTAATCCTAATGCACAGGGACAAGCAATAATTAAAACTCCTACGGTTGTAGTAATGGCTAAAGTGATATTTCCGGTTAAATTAAACCAGAGAATAAAAGTAGCGATCGCGATCGCAATTACAACCGGAACAAACCAGCCTGTAACCTGATCTGCTAATTTTTGAATTGGTGCTTTTGACCCCTGCGCCTGTTGAACTAACTGCACAATTTGGGCTAATACCGTATCTTTTCCCACCCGTGAAGCTCGAAATTTAAAACTTCCAGTTTTATTAATTGTAGCTCCAATAACCTCATACCCAGGATATTTTTCAACGGGAATACTTTCCCCCGTCACCATTCCTTCATCCACCGTAGAATTACCTTCAATAACTTCACCATCCACGGGGATTTTTTCCCCGGGACGTACCCGAATAATATCCCCTAAATTAACAGTTTCAATCGGAATATCAATTTCTTCTCCAGACCGAATTACCCGGGCGGTTTTGGCTTGTAATCCGATTAATTTTTTAATCGCATCGGAGGTTTTTCCTCTGGCTTTATTTTCTAATAATTGACCTAGTAAAATTAAGGTAATAATTACAACCGCAGATTCATAATAAACATCCGCCGATAACCCTTGATTTAGGAAAAATTGCGGGAAAAAGGTAACAAAAACAGAATATAAATAAGCCGATCCTGTTCCCACAGCAATTAAAGTATTCATATCCGCCTGATGACGTTTTAATCCTTTCCATGCTCCCATAAAAAAGGATTGACCTGACCAAAATAGAATGGGTGTTGCTAGGATTAATTGTAACCAAGGGTTGTGCATCCATGGGGGAATAAAAGGTAAATTTAAACCCGTCATCATCGGTAATCCTCCAATGACTAAAAACCCACTGACAATGGCACTAATTAACACTTTTCGGGTTAATTTTTGTTCAATCTCTTGGTTTTCTTTTTCACTATCTTTGAGGTTAGAATTTGTATCTTCTAGGGGTTGAGCCGTATATCCCGCATCCGTAACCGCCTGTTGAATTTGCTCAATATTAGTTTGATCTGGATCAAATTCAACTGTTGCTTGTTCCGCCCCAAAATTAACATGACAAATCCCAACCCCATTCACATTTTGAATCGCTGTTTCTATAGTATTGGCGCAGGAGGCGCACCCCATTCCTTTTAATCGTAAATAGCTTGTTTTCATGGTTGAAACTCCCTTTTGAGTTCAGTTTGGTGGTGCTTGTCCTTGGTTTGGACACCCCACAATGTTGTTGACTTTTATTCTAAAGTCTCCTCTCTGCTGGAGTGTCAAGGGGTAATGGAAAATTAAATTTCTAACCGCCTATAACCCGCTAGAATGCAGGGGTAAGAGGACTGTAGCGGTTGTTCCTTGATTAATTTGGCTGTCTAAATAAATTTGACCGTGATGGTTTTCCACAATAGCTTGGGCGATCGCCAAACCCAAACCAGACCCCCCACTATTGCGATGAGTACGAGAGGGATCAACCCGATAAAAACGATCAAAAATATTAGGTAATGCTTCAGTTGGAATCCCAATTCCTGTATCTTTTATTATAACTTGTAATCCTTCAAATTTCAAGAGGGAATTTGATTTTTCCCAAGATTCTGTCATTTTTCCTAATGCAGCTTGTCGCTTGGGTTTGGTTATAGATTTTAATTCAATTTTAATCTCACCCCCAGAAGGAGTATACTGTACCGAATTACTGACTAAATTCGTAAATAATCGCACCAATTGATCCCAATCTCCCTCTAAAGTAAAGGGTTCATTTTCCTGGGAATAATTGCTATCAGAATTGAGAATAATATCCTCAAGATCCTCAATAAAATTTAAGGAAAGTTGGATTCCTTGTTGAGTTGCGATCGCTGTTTGTTCTTCGACTACTTCCATTAATAACCCATCCAAAGGAAGGGAAACAAATTGAGGTTTAACAATCCCGCTATCCTGTCTAGCTAAAAACAATAAATCATCCACTAACCTACCTAAACGGCGGGTAATTCGTTCAATAACTTGCAAGTGTTGTTGTTCAGAACTAGATAAATTAGGTTCAGCTAAAGCCACTTGTACATTAGTTTGAATCATCGCAATCGGACTTCTTAATTCATGGGAAGCATCGGCGGTAAATTGTTTTAAACGTTGGTAAGAATCCCGCACAGGTTCCATCGCTAAACCCGATAAAAACCAGCCAATAGTAGCTACACCAATTAACATTAAAATAGTTCCTAAAGTCAAATCAAAAATTAACTGTTGAATGGGTTTTGTCACTTCAAACCAAGGATGACTAACTCGTAAATAACCCAATACTTGTCGTCCGATTTCTACCCGATCTGTAACTTGTCTTAAGATCGTTTCTGAAACATTATTATCTTCAGAAATATGTACCGTTTCCCCACTGTGCTTAGGATCAACTGGAATATCTAATACTTGAGAAAAGGTAGACCATAATAATTCACCCGTGGGACTAAACCATTCAATATCAATATGATCATCTTCAACGGTATTCAAATTATTTCTAAAACTGGCTTCAACATTGACTTGAAATTGACCTGCTAAAACCGCCGGAGACATGGCGGTCGGCGTCGCCATAGGTTCAATTACTAAAGAACGTTCTACCACTTCTACAACATGATTTAAGGTATCATCAATCCGTTCAATTAAGGTATTTCGCACATAGAAATAAAATCCACTCGCAAATAGTAATAATAAAATAGCGGTAACTGCGGTATACCAAATTGCTAACCGTCGTCGAGTTGCTTGAAACATAAGTTTAAAAAATTTGCTAATCTATAAATAGGTTACAATTATATTTTAGGATAGGGAAAATACAATGATTTTACAAGTTGAAGAAAAAAAGGTCTATTCTCTGGAAGAATACCTCAATTTTGAAGTTAATTCTCCAGAACGCCACGAATATATTGAAGGTGAAATTAGACCTATGACCGGTGGAACTCCCAATCATAATCAAATTACTGGTAATCTCTACGCGACGCTGAATTTTGCCCTCAAGCGTCAACCCTATCGCGTATTTGTTACCGATCAACGTCTTTGGATTCCTGAAAAACGCCTCTATACCTATCCTGATATTATGGTAATTCAGGGTGATATTCAACTCCAAGAAGGGAGAAAAGATACAATTACAAATCCGTTAATTCTTGTAGAAGTATTATCCGCATCAACCAGAAATTACGACAAAGACGAAAAATTTGCCGCCTATCGCACCCTTCCCACTTTTCAAGAATATATTCTCATTGATCAATATAATATTCAGATTGAACACTATTATAAAACCGATCAGAAACACTGGATATTTATGGAGTATAATAATAGCAATGAAACCTTAGTGCTTAACTCGATATCTTTTGAAATTACCGTTGCTGATATTTACGATAAAGTTGAGTTTTAATCCTAAATCCGATCTAAACTTGCTTACGACGTAGGAATAAGCTGTTGTGCATTTAAACTGTATATTCCAGCGAGCGAGGACGCTCGCACTGCATAAGATTCAAGATTTCTGCATGACCAATTTAGATGCTGAACAGCTTAAAACATGATTTAAGTTATTGATTACCGAGTTTGAATTCTATAATTTCATAAATCTATATTTTTTATAACTATATGATAGTATGGTTTTATAGCTTATCCCGCTTCCGAAAGGAGTGAAAAACCATGCTTTTTCGCCAACTATTTGACCCGGAAACCAGTACCTATACCTATTTGATTGCCGACGAAACCACCAAAGAGGCGGTTTTAGTCGATCCAGTATTGGAACAAGTGGAACGAGATTTCAACCTGTTGCAAGAGTTGGGACTGACATTGCGCTATTGTTTGGAAACCCATGTTCACGCCGATCACATCACCGGAACTGGGAAATTGCGAGAACTGACGGGATGTTTGGGGGTGGTTCCAGAAAACGCTATTGTTAATTGTGCCGATCGCTGGATTAAAGATGGAGAAATATTAGAAATTGGAGATGTTAGAATTGAAGCGATCGCAACATCGGGACATACGGATAGTCATAGTGCTTATTTAGTGAATGGCGATCGGATTTTAACCGGAGATTCCTTATTAATTAGAGGCTGTGGACGCACGGATTTTCAAAGTGGAAACTCCGGGTTACTTTACGATAATATTACCCAAAAATTATTTACCCTTCCCGATCAAACCGCCGTCTATCCTGGTCATGATTATCAAGGAAGAACGGTTTCTACTATTGGAGAAGAAAAACAATTTAATCCTCGTTTTGTGGATAAAGATCGAGATAGCTTTATTGAAATGATGAATAACTTAAATTTACCCAATCCTAAAAAAATTGCTGAAGCTGTTCCCGCCAATCAACGGTGTGGAAATAAAGATTAAAGTGATGAGATTTTTGAAGTTTACTTGAAACATCCTATCAAGATGCTGTATGATAGAATAGTTAGGGTTAATCCAAATTACTTAATTAATCAAATCTAAAAATATGGTTAAATCTCTTGGCGATCGCTTACAGTCCATTGATTCTGAAACCTTAAAACAATGGCTAGATCAAGAAAAAATTACTTTGATTGATGTTCGAGAACCTTCTGAACACGCTGGGGAATATATTGCCGAATCAATTCTAGTGCCTTTATCTACTTTTGATCCTAAAAATGTACCATCGGATTCCTTTAAACCCGTGGTTTTGTATTGTCAAACCAGTAACCGCAGTGGACAAGCGGCTCAAAAATTATTGGGGGCGGGATTTCAAGAAGTCATACATCTACAAGGGGGATTAAATGCTTGGAAACAAGCGGGATATCCAACAGTTATTAATAAAAATGCTCCTATTAGTATCATGCGGCAGGTGCAAATTGTTGCCGGGTCATTGATTTTAACCGGGACTTTATTGGGGGCATTTGTTTCTCCGAATTTCCTATTTTTAAGTGGCTTTGTCGGAGCCGGATTACTATTTGCCGGAATTAGTAATACCTGTGCGATGGCAATGTTATTGGCAAAATTACCCTATAATCAGCGTGCGTAATTTAGGAAAAATGCGGGAATATTTTCCGATTTTAGATTGGGGATTAAATTACAAACGAGACCATTTAACCGGAGATTTAACCGCCGGAATTATTGTGGCGAGTTTATTAATTCCCCAGGGAATGGCCTATGCAATACTGGCAGGTTTACCCCCAGAAGTGGGACTCTATGCCAGTATTTTTCCTCAGATTGTTTATGGGTTTTTGGGAACAGCTTCCATGCTATCTGTAGCTCCGGTGGCGGTGGATTCTTTAATGGTAGCAACGGCCGTTAGTGCGATCGCAACCGAAAACACACCGGAATATTGGGGGTATGCTTTAACCTTAGCATTATTAGTAGGAATAATAGAACTCTTGATCGGAATTTTTCGGTTAGGATTTATAGCAAATTTCCTTAGTCAAGCGGTAATTTCTGGGTTTATTAGTGCGGCAGCGATTTTGATTGGATTTAGCCAATTAAAGCATCTTTTAGGCATTAAAATTCCTCAAACTGAATCATTTTTTAGTACAGTTATTCATATTATTAAAGAAAGTCCTAATCTAAATTTAGTAACTTTTAGTTTAGGAATTATTAGTCTAGCATTATTATTATATTTTAATCGCGGCTTAGGAAAACATCTTAAATCCCAAGGAATTCAGGAATCTCTGATTATACCGATCACGAAAAGTGCCCCTTTAATGGTAGTGATCGGTAGTTCAATATTAGTGGGATTATTACATTTAGATCAATTATTTGGAGTTAAAGTGATCGGAGAAATTCCTAAAGGGTTTCCACCTTTTACTATACCTAATTTTGATTTAAACAATATCCAATTATTAGGAACTTCTGCCTTAGCTATTAGTTTTGTTGGCTTTATGGAAGCCTTTTCTGTCGGTCAATTTTTAGCTAGTAAAAAACGCAAAAAAGTTGAAGCTAATCAAGAATTAATTGCTTTGGGAGCCTCAAATATAACGGCTGCATTCACCGGAGGTTATCCGATCACAGGAGGGTTAAGTCGTTCTGTGGTTAACTTCTCCGCCGGAGCAAATACAGCCTTAGCCTCAATCATTACGGCGTTATTTTTGATGTTAACAGTTTTGTTTTTTACCCCTTTATTTTATTATTTACCGCAAACAAGTTTAGCTGCAATTATTTTAGTCGCCGTTGGCAACTTACTCGATTTTGCTACTTTTAAACGGTTATGGAATTATAATAAACTCGATGGAATTACTTGGTTTAGTACCTTTATTTCGGTGTTGCTAACAAGTGCAGAACAGGGAATTATTTTGGGAGTAGTAATTTCTCTAGTTTTACATTTATCACGAACCAGTAAACCCCATATTGCTGTTTTAGGACGGTTGGAAAATACGGAACATTTTCGCAATATTTTACGACATCCGGTAACGACTAGCCCCCATATTTTGGCGATAAGAATTGATGAAAGTTTGTATTTTGTAAATACTAAATATTTAGAAGATTATTTATTAAAACTGGTAACAGAACAGAAAGAAGTCGAATATTTACTGTTAGTCTGTAGTGGGATTAACTCGATTGATGGCAGTGCTTTAGAAACCCTACAACGTCTGATAGAAGATTTACACCAGATGAAAATTGAGTTTTATCTTTCTGAGGTCAAAGGCCCAATTTTTGATCAATTAGAAAAGGTGGGATTTGTGGATAAATTAGGACGCGATCGCATTTTTTTAAGCACCGATCAAGCAATAAAAGAATTATCTCAACGGGTTTCCCTTTAACCCTTAATTGATTTGATAGTGGCATTCCCTGTTCTTTCTGACCTAAACATGGGATAATTTAATTATCTTGTGTTGAAAAGGATGCTGATGCACGATTCTACTGTAAAACCGATCACCCGTAATTTTTCACTGCTTGTGTCCGTACCTGAAATTCATTTGCTTTCCGGTCAGGATGTTTGTGAACAGGAAGGAAAAGTAGCGTTTGGGAGTCAAGATTTTGAAGTTTTTCGTAAACTTGACCAAGACCGAAATGATCGGGTCGTTAAGGTTTTTATCTATGCAACTTTGCAAGACAATCGTTCTTTTATTCCTAAAGTCACCTGGCAAGCCTTATATATTGGTCATTTAGACTCGCGCCGAGGTCGCCATCCCCAAGGGATGAAATATCGTCCAGCTACGGCGGCAACTGATGCTCCAAATTTTGCGATTTTTTGGGAAGTCACCGACCTCAAACCCTTAGATGTTCCCCTGAATATTTCTAATTTTAAAGCCGTTGGTAAAAAAGAAGTCTTTCAATCTCGATTTATTCCAGAAAAACCGTTAATCATTCAATATTTTTAAGATATCTATAAATTTGGTATAAATTTTTCATGAGGTTAATCATGAGGTTAATAATGAATCAGCTTTTTTAACTCTGGCATTATTTAAACACTCTGCCATCAGTGCGATCGCGCAACTACTATTAATCAAAATCTACTACAATTAACTTGTGCTCATAGTCGTACAAGTAACAGCAATGAAAGTAGTAACGTTTAGCGAAGCGAAAAGCCAATTAAAAACGGTGTTAGATCGGGTAGTTGAAGATGCTGACTACACCATAATTACCAGACGCGATGCTGATCATGCAGTAGTCATGTCCCTTGATTATTTTAATGGTTTACTGGAAACGGTTCATTTATTAAAGTCGCCAGCCAACGCTGCTCATTTAGAACGTTCTATTGCCCAATATAGGCAGGGGAAAGCTCTTGAACATCAGTTGATAGATGAGTAATCGCATATTGGCTTGGACTGACGAGGCTTGGGACAATTATATTTACTGGCAAAATCAGGATCGAAAAACTCTCAAAAAAATTAATAAAATTATCAAAATCTGCCCACCTTACCCCTCTATTTCAAGAAAATTTATTCTATAATCTTACTAAGAAGAAATTTCAGAGAAAGAAATCAAATGACTAAATTAATACAAGAAACCTTTGAGCAAATTTCACGGCTTCCTGAAGAGCAACAAAATACTCTTGCAATATATCTACAGAAGCATCTGGATGAATTTTTACAAAAAGCTGAAAAAGAAAAGCGGATTGAAGAAGAAACTTATACGATTTCAGGTTCACATTCGGATTTATTCTAAATTTTTAAGATATCCACAAATTATGTATAAATTTTTCATGAGGTCTATTAAATATTCTCGCTTTCACAAGATATTGTAGGGGCGGGTTTAGCAGGTTTTGGGGTGAGTTTTCTAGGTTGACTCGAACCCGCCCCTACGGGGTTTGATGAAAATTTAGGCGGAAAATGAGATAAACTATAGACAGGTATACTTGATCAGTCCATTCATAATAAATACCGTGTCTCCTCAACCTACAACTACTCCCAACCCCAAAGAACTCGTCGCTTTAGACGATCAGCTTTCTAATCGTTTTATTCATCTAGATCCGGCGGGATATTTTATTATTTATATTGATCGAGAAGCGAGATTAATTTATGCCGAACACTATACCAATGCTATCAACGAAAAAGGATTAGCTGTTGATCCTGAAACCGGAGAACCTTTCCCTTGTACGGGGAGTTTAAAGCGCGAACCCACGGCTATTTTTACTGGAAAAACCGCTAAGGAATTAGGGATTAAAATTACTGAAGAAACCCAACCCTGTCCTATTAGTTGTTTGGATCATGCGTTGTATCTGGGACGGGAATTTGTGCGGGCGGAAATCGCCTTAATTTCTGGGTCTGATTATATTCAAGATTAAAATTAGCTAGAGACGTTGCTACCAACGTCTCCATCCTCTTGATTAGAGATCGCCGCCACGAAAAGCTAGTAAGATAATGACTGCCGGGCCAGCAACCACAATCAGACCTAACATTGTCAACTGTGCAATAAGCTCAAAGTTGATATTGCTCAAAAAACTTGTAATTGCGTCCATTATTCCTCCAAATTTAACGGGTGTAAATATTGACTGTTTGTAAAAATCAACAGTTGATCTTACCAGGCGATCGCACCTTCATTTTAATATTTTTCACAAAACGCAATACAATGACCGGGATATTGAACCCAAAAGCAGTAATCCGGTTTTCTATTCCCTGCGATATAGGATGGAGTGACCGATCTAAGATATAAGGACTAATCTAAGGACAGAATGCGGTAATCGTGGTAAAGTCATGCTGATCAAACCCATTTTAATAAATTCCAAATCACTTGAATGCACATTGCTTGGCTTGGAAAAAAATCACCCTTTTGCGGTAACGTTACCTATTCCCGGGAAATCACTAACGCCCTGTTAGACCGGGGCCATCGAGTCAGCTTTCTGCACTTTGCTCAGGAAGGAACGAACGACCGCAACCCAGAATGGCAACTGGAAAACGGTAACTGGAAAATCTCTACCGAGGACAAAAATGGCAAGGTGACACCCTTTCCCATGACTCAGGAGGTGTCTTTACCCTGTCTGTATAAGTCTCAAGTCTATACAATTCCCACCCTCAGTTCTAGTAAAGTCTTAACCAAATCCCTAAAACGGTTGAAACCCGATTTGGTTCATGCGTCCCTGACTCTTTCACCGTTGGATTTTGTCTTACCTGAA
This sequence comes from Planktothrix agardhii, assembly GCF_904830935.1. NCBI lineage: Bacteria > Bacillati > Cyanobacteriota > Cyanophyceae > Oscillatoriales > Microcoleaceae > Planktothrix > Planktothrix agardhii. Next base: position 3,600,755 of record NZ_LR882952.1, on the reverse strand, counting down.
ATTTGTGCAGAACTGAATATCCCCCTGGTGGCGACCTTTCATACGCCCTTCTACCACAAATTGCGGAATTTCCAATCGGGGACACAACATTTAACCTATCAAATTTACGCGCCTTTTTTAGCAAACTATGACCGTGTGATTGTCTTTTCCCAAGTCCAACGGGAGATGTTAAACCGTCTAGGAGTCGAAAAACACAGGGTAGCGGTGATTCCTAATGGAGTCGATGGGTCGAAATATTCTCCTGGGCCATCGAGCTTCAAGGAGGAATTAGGGGCGGAACGGGTTTTTGTTTATCAAGGCCGTTTGGCTACGGAAAAGAACGTAGAGTCACTACTCAAAGCCTGGAAGAAGTCGGACATGGGGCCAGGTTGTCTATTGGTCATCGTTGGTGATGGGCCCTTAGCCCCCTCTCTCCAGGCATCCTATGGGCCAGAGGATGGGATTATCTGGTTTGGGTTCATCGGGGATGAAGACCGACGGATTGAAATTTTACGGGGGGCGGATGTTTTTGTTTTACCGTCGATGGTCGAAGGGTTATCAATCTCATTATTAGAGGCGATGTCCTGCGGTACGGCTTGCGTGGCGACGGATGCGGGGGCGGATGGGGAAGTGATGGAAGGCGGCGCGGGAATTATTATGAAGACCGAGGGCGTAACTTCCCAACTACGAACTCTGTTACCGCTATTGCGAGATCATCCTGAAATGATCCCCCTGGTGGGTCAGAAAGCCCGTCAACGGGTTTTAGAACGCTATACCCTGAGTCAAAATATTACCCAGTTGGAACATCTCTATCGAGATTTATTACAGGAACAGCGTTTGCCATTAAGCCATGTTGTTTAATCTGTAGGGGCGGGAGAACCCCGCCCTTGCTCAGTTATTAGTGTCAGAGTTAAGAGCATTGGTGTTATGCGATCGCTCGCAATCAAAAACTAATCGCCACCTTTAATATGGTAGTATTTTAAGTTAAAGTCTTCTGTGTAAATGAAAAACATCTAGGTTATTTATCCAAGTGTTTTTCTATTGCCTGGTATTTAGAGACTCACAAGCTAGATTCAAACTAACTCTCCTCTCTATGGCTGAAACTTACTACTTTATTAAAGACTTAATTAGCGATTTGGAAAGAGGAATGGTTAGAATACCATCTTTTCAGCGAGGTTTCGTTTGGGACACCGAGCGAGTTATCTACTTCATAGACAGTATATATAGAGGTTTCCCTTTTGGTTCTGTTTAATCCATTTATTGATTTTTCATTCCTAAGTCTTCCCTTCAATTATTCCCTCGGCTTCATGAACAATTACCCTCAACTGTTCAATCATATTTTGACTCGCTGTTTGCCAGAATTGGCGTTGATGGGCTTCTAATAATCTTTCTGCCATATCGCGTAACGCCCAAGGATTTTTTTCTTGAATAAATTGTTGTACTTTCTGATCGAAAATATAAGCATTTGCCACCCCTTCATACATGAAATCTTCAACACAATTTGCTGTCACATCATAGGCGAATAAAAAATCAACCGTTGCTGATAGCTCAAAAGCCCCTTTATAGCCATGTCGCATGACTCCAGCCATCCATTTAGGGTTAATAACCCGGGAACGATATACCTGAGAAATTTCTTCTTTTAAAAGTTTAACTTTTGGGTTTTCAGGAATAGCATTATCTCCGAAATAAATCTCAGGATTTTCTCCCGTCAAGGTTCTAACCGCAACGGTCATTCCTCCTTGAAATTGATAATAGTCATCGGAATCTAATAAATCATGTTCTCGGTTATCTTGGTTTTGCAGAACAATTTGCATATTTTCTAACCGATTTTGAAAGGCTTCTGACGCAGAAATTCCCTGTTGATAGCCAGAATTTGTGCTGGTATAAGCGTAACTACTCCAGTTAATATAGGCTGTTGCTAAATCTTGATCTGTTTGCCAGTTTTGGGATTCAATTAATCCTTGTAAACCTGCCCCATAAGCTCCGGGTTTAGACCCAAAAATTCTCAAGCGCGATCGCAAATTTGCCTGTTCAATTGTTAACCCTTCTTGTATCCAAAATTTGGTTTCCTGTTGAACTTTGGCGGCTAAAGGATTTTGATCTTCAGTTTCATCTAAATTAGAAACAGCAATTACCGCCTGATCAAATAGATCAATTAAATTGGGAAAAGCATCTCTAAAAAACCCTGAAATCCTTAGTGTGACATCCACCCGGGGACGACCTAAAATAGAAACTGGTAATATTTCAAAATCAACTACTCGCCGCGAAGGATAATCCCAAACAGGTTTTACGCCTAATAATGCTAAGGCTTCCGCGATATCATCTCCCCCAGTTCGCATTGTTGAAGTTCCCCAAACTGATAATCCTAATGTGCGGGGATATTCGCCATTTTCTTGGGTATAACGTTCAATTAATACTGATGCGGCTAATTCCCCAACTCTCCAAGCAGTTTCTGTAGGAATAGCCCGAATATCAACGGAATAAAAATTACGTCCGGTGGGTAAAACATCGGGTTTTCCTCTTGTTGGTGCCCCCGATGCACCACTCTTGATAAATCGACCGTCTAAACCTTTTAATAGATTGGTAATTTCTTCGGAAGTTCTCAATAAATTGGGTAATAATTTATTCTGAATCCAGTTTAATTCCCTTTGGATTAATTCTGTAGATTTGACCCCCCCTAACCCCCCCTTGGTAATGGGGGAAACTGGAATTGTTATTAAAAACTCTTGTTCCCCCACTTGGCAAGGGGGGGCTAGGGGGGGTAATTCTTCAACAAAAGTAGAAGTTAAAAACTCTTGTTCCCCCACTTGGCAAGGGGGGGTTAGGGGGGGTAATTCTTCAATTAAATTAATCGCATATTCTTCAATAACTGCCACCCCATCCCCAACAGTTCGACAGAATTGATGATTAATAGTTTGATTAATAATTTCCCCATAATCTGATGTTAAAGGATCAAATTCTAACTGCCAATATTGGGCGATCGCGCGAGTTAAACCCAATCGTTTATTGTCAGGATGACGGGCTATAGAAATAATTAAATCCCTTAATTGTTCACCTTGGGGGCATTGCCCAAAAATATGTAATCCATCCCGAATTTGTGCTTCTTTTAACTCACATAAATAGCGATCTAATTCACTAAAGATGGAATCTTGATCCTTTAAAACTGCCTGTTTATTGAGTTTGGGTAAACCCAATTCTTCTTCTAAATTTTCCTGTTGAATTAACTGAATAATTCTTTCTGAAATTAACAATAACCGCGAGGGATCTAAACTTTGGGCTTGATAATATTCATCCATTAACCCTTCTAACTGTTGTAATGATCCATATAATTCCGCACGGGTTAAAGGAGGGGTTAAATGGTCTAAAATTACCGCTTGAGAACGACGTTTAGCTTGGGTTCCCTCCCCTGGATCATTAACAATAAATGGATAAAAATTCGGCAATGCACCTAAAGCTATTTCAGGATAACAGTTTTCTGATAATCCTACACTTTTACCCGGCAACCATTCCAAATTCCCATGTTTTCCTAAATGAATAATTGCATCGGCTTGAAATTGCGATCGCAACCAATAATAAAATGCCAAATAATCCGGTGTAGGTTCTAAATCCGGGGCATGATAATTTAAGTTAGGATCAAGATCATAGCCCCGAGAAGGTTGTATCCCGATAAAAATATTTCCCCGTTGAATCCCTGAAATAGCAAAGCCTTTAGCGGTCTTTTGTTCCTCTTGAAAATGATCTTTCCATCGGTTATTAATAGCAGTTTGAATGGTAAGGGGTAAGGTTAAAAAATAGTCTTGATAGTCTGCAAAGGATAAACTTTGATCAATAGATCGCAACTCCCAACCTTCCGGGTCATTGGTAATTCCTGATGTTAATTGATCAATTAATTCTTCTCCGGTTTCAGGAGAATTTTCTAGGAAATATCCCGCTTTTTCTAAGGCTTTTAGAATTTCAATACAACTGGCTGGCGTATCCAAACCCACTCCATTACCTAAACGTCCATCTCGACAGGGATAGTTAGCTAAAATAATCGCAATGTTTCGTTTTGATGGGGGTTTCTGTTGTAAATTAATCCAATTTTTGGCTAACTCGGCGACAAATTTAATCCGATTTTGCACCGCCACATATCTAACAACATTGGTTTCTAAGGTAGGATGCCAATTTTCAATAGCTTTAAAAGAAATCACCCGACTAATAATTCGTCCATCCACTTCGGGTAACGCGACATTCATCGCAATATCCCTGGGGGAAAGTCCCATAAAATTATTTTCCCATTGTTCTAAACTTCCCCCACTTAAAATTACTTGTAATACTGGAATATCCAAGGAAAATAATGGGGGTTGACTACTATCTTCTGAAGTCGAAGAAATCGAAAAACTGGTGGTATTAATTAATAATTGAATATTAGAATTAAAATAGTTTAAAACTTCCGTTTGTATGTCGGGATCTCGTAGAGAAGAAACAAAAATAGGAATAGGTTTTAACTGATATTCAACTAATGCTTGACATAAAGAATCAATCGGATCTAAATTTCCAGATAAGTAATGAGCGCGATAAAATAGAATCCCAACCCCAGCACTATAATCATCGGATTTTGCCGATTGATTCCACTGATAATAACCCACTTTTGGAATCGTAACTGGCGGAATAATCGGATAATTTTTATTAAAAATATGATTGCCAATTAATAACAGAGCATTGGCAAAATTATCAACTCCGGCTTCAGTTAAATATCGCCAAACTTGATCAACAATTGATAATGATACTGTGGAATGACTGATTAAATCTGGGTCGGGACGATCTTCACCCGGAAGGATAATTAATTGAGTTTTAGTTTTAGTAAAAATGTTTTGTAAAACTTCTAATCCATACGACCAATAGGAACGTCCTCCTAATAGTCTTAAAATAATAACTTGGGCTTTTTCTAAAACAGTTTCTGCATAGTTATCAATGGTTAATTGTTGTTGTAATTGTAATAAATTAGTTACCCGCAACGCCGGAAAATCAGCCGGAAGTTTGGATACCACCGTGGCTAAGGTTTGAATATCCGTATCCGCCGCCGTTAAAAAAATAATTGGTGCGGGGGTTTGTTCAATAAAAATCACTCCGTCTGTATCGGGGTTCCATCCGCCGGGTGTGGCTGCAATTCTGTGCATTTTAATTCAAAAAGTAGGTTTAATTTCAGGTCTCTAAAATTATAAATTCTAATAATTTATATTCTCATTCTAACGGATTTGTTCAATACAATTTGGCATGGATTAGTTGACAAAATTTTAAATTTACATAATTGACTTAAATTCTGTCCTATTATATTATATCATGATTGGAGTGAAAAAGAGTAAATATTTCTTGAACTGTTCCAGCTAATTCCTTCCAGGATATACCCATTTAGATGGCTCAGTCTTAATCCTTTATAAATGTAGAGGGTCAATATCGATATTAATATAGACAGAACCAGAATTAAACTCATAAAATTTAGGTAAAATCATAGAAGAATCTTGAGTAGTTTTAATTAAAATTTGCCACCGATAACGATTAGCAACCCTAAGAATCGGAGCCGGAGCCGGGCCCAATAATTCAAAGTCAGAATTAGGATTATTTTCTAATAAAAATTCTGCTAATCTTTGGGCGGTTTGTTCAACATCTTGCTGATTAAAACTACTTAAACGTAATAATATTAAACGACCATAGGGGGGATAATTTAACTCCTGTCGCTGTTGTAATTCCGTAGCAACAAAAGACTCATAATCATGACGTTGTACCGCTTGAATCACCGGATGTTCGGGGGTATAGGTTTGTAAAATTACTCGCCCAGGATCATTCCCTCGCCCCGCCCGTCCTGCGACTTGGACTAAGGTTTGAAAAGCCCGTTCACTGGCGCGATAATCTGATAAATGTAATAACCCATCTGCTGATACAATTCCGACTAAACTAACAGACTCTAAATCTAATCCTTTAGTTAACATTTGGGTTCCCACTAATAGATCCGCTTCTCCATTAGCAAACTGAGTTAATAGGGTGCGATGGGCATTTTTTCGGGAGGTAGTATCACTATCAAAGCGAATACATTTTAACTCAGGAAATAACCGATTTAATTCTTCTGTAACCCGTTGAGTTCCACTACCAAAATGTTTAAAATAAGGTGAGTCACAATCGGGACAACCTTGGGGATAGAGTTGACTATAATTACAATAATGACATCTCAAAAGTTGGGCGGCATTTTGATGTTCATGATGATAGGCTAAGGAGACATCACAATGGGGACATTCCATCACATAACCGCAACTGCGACAGGAAACAAAGGTACTATGTCCCCGACGATGAATAAATAATATCCCCTGTTGACCTGTGGCTTTTAATTGATGTAGGGCGGTTTGTAAATCATAACTAAAAATAGAGCGATTTCCTTGACGCAATTCTTGACGCATATCAACTATTTTTATAGGCGGCATTGGTCGCGCTTGAATACGTTCGGGAAGGGATAAATAAAACCGATTTTGTTGAGTTTTTTGTTTAATTTCTAGCCAACTTTCTAAGGAGGGAGTTGCTGATCCTAATATTAAGGGACAATTTTCTAATTCCGCCCGCCATTGGGCAACTTTTCGGGCATGATAACAGGGAGAAGGTTGATCTTGTTTGAAACTGCTATCATGTTCTTCATCTAAAATAATTAATCCTAATTTCGGTAAAGGTGCGAAAATAGCTGAACGAGTTCCAATAATAATTTGGGGTAAACCGAGGGTCATATTCCGCCAAGTATCATAACGTTCTCCCTCGGAAAGAGCGCTATGATAGACAAAGACTTGTTCGCCAAAACGGGCGCGAAATCGGTCAGTTAATTGGGGAGTTAAGCCAATTTCAGGAACTAATATTAAGGCTGATTTTCCTTGAGTTAGAATGGGTGCGATCGCTTGTAAATAAACCTCTGTTTTTCCCGAACCCGTAACCCCATGTAATAATATTTGAGCATAACTGGATAAACTGTTAATTGCTTGTAAAGATTCCGTTTGATATTGATTTAATATTTTAGGTTGATCGGAGGTTTTAAAAATACCTTGTTCCTGTCTTAAAACTTCCCTTTCAGTAATTACAATACAGCCTTTTTCAGCTAAATTTTTTAACAGACTAGAACTGGTACTACAAATTTTTATTAAATCATTAAACCATAGTTCTCCCCCTTGTTGCTTGAGAACTTTAATCACAAGCAGTAAAACTTCCTGTTGACGAGAGGTTAAATCTAAGGGGATAATATCATCAACTAATGTCACCGCCTGTTTTAATTTAGGACGGGGAGGACTGGGGGGTTCTAAATAACTTTCGATCCATTTTCTTTGTAATAAATCTTTTAAACCCCGTTGGGGATTAATCACATTTTGTTTTAAATATTTCCAAGTAAAATCTCCGGTAACTGAAGATTGTAAGATTTTTAAGATAGAAGCAGCAGCCGGATTTAAAAATAATTGAGCATCCTTTGGGAGTGTTTCAGGAATTAAACGGATACGACGTTGACTTTTTCCTAATAATCCTGGGGGTAACGCCGTCCGAATAACTTGAATTAAGGGAGTTTGATAATAATTAGAAACTTGCTGTAATAGTTGCCAATAGGTTGAAGGGAAGAAACCATTACAAATAATATCTTCAACAGCTTTAACTCTACTTTCCGGTAAATCAGAAGGAACTTGATCCATCAACCGGATCACAATTCCTCCTAATTGTTGATTCCCAAAGGGAACACTAACAATATCTCCAGGTTTGACAATTAAATCTTGAGGAACGCGATAAGTAAATAGTTTTTGTTCCTCTTGTTCTTCCGTATTAAAACCATAAGGAACATCAACTAATACTTCAATAAACCATTCTGAATTTAAAGCAGAATTATCCGAATCATTCTGATAGTAAGATGCACCAGGTTCGGCAACAATAAACTTAGATTGATCGCAAGTCAAAGAAGACATCAGTAGTTTTTGTTGAGGATTAATATTGAGAAGGGTGGCGGGTAACGGAGCCGGAAAACCGAACACCGACACCGCTTAGATTAAGTATTACCTAATAAATCAACGATCGCTTGTCGTTCAGAAGATTGGTTATGAAAAACTTGACGGGTATCCGTAATCAACCAATCCAGGGCTGCTGCTTGGACATCAATAGAAGCTCCCAGCTTGTCCACACAATAGCGCCCAAATACCAATTTATCAACTAAACGCACTCCCAGCCCCAAACGGGAATATTCAAAAATCACACTATTGTCCACATAGGCATCGCTGCAAACCCAGCAATTCGGGCCAATCATTGTCGGGCCAATAATCGTCGCTCCGTCTTCAATTCGAGTCATCCCGCCAATATAAACAGGGCCTTGGATATTAACTTTATCCCAATTCACCGCTACATTCAGCCCCGTATATATGCCAGGGCGCACCTGTTGACCAGGGATAGAAACATTTTTAATATGTCCTAACAGCACACTGCGAATTGCTTGCCAATAGTCAGGGACTTTCCCAATATCCACCCATTCAAAATCCATAGAAATCCCATAAAAAGGAGCTCCAATTTCAACTAAATGGGGGAATAATTCACTACCAATATCATATTCACACCCGGAAGGAATATATTTAAAAATCTCTGGCTCAAAAATATAAATCCCCGTATTAATATCTGTACTGAGGGCTTCATTCACCGAGGGTTTTTCTTGGAAATCTTTAATCCGACCTGTTTCGTCAGTTACCACAACTCCATAACTAGAAACCTGCTCTTTAGGAACAGATTTCATCACAATGGTGGCAATGGCTCCCTTTTCTTTATGCCATTTTACGGCTGTGGCTAAATCTAAATCGATTAACGCATCGCCACATAAAACCACAAAAGTATCATCAAAAAAGGGATTAAAGTCTTGAATTCTTTTCATCCCTCCCGCCGAACCTAATGCTTCTCCAATTAAATTTCCGTCTTCAATTCGTCCTTCAAAAGAATAGGCAATATGAACGCCAAACTTTTGACCATCACGAAAATAGTTTTCAATTTCATCTGCTAAATGACTGACATTGACCATAATTTGATCAAAACCGTGTGTTCGTAGTAATTCCACCAAAAATTCCATCACCGGTTTTTGCAGGATCGGAATTAAAGGTTTAGGAATGGTATAAGTAATTGGACGGATACGAGTTCCTTTTCCAGCCGCCAGAATCATGGCTTTCATATTCACTTCCTCACAACCCTAAGCTATGTTTAAAATTATCCACTCACATTCAACTGACTAATCAGAATCGCTAAATGCCTTGTATGCACCAAGCACTGATACAGCATAACTGCTCTATTCTACAATCTGAGTTTTGAGTCTATTCATCAATTAATAGCCTATCAAGGTTCATGTTGCTTAATCCGTAGGATTCCAGAAAACTTCAACTTACACGATTTCAAGACTTTGTAGGTGGTTCTGTTAAAGAACGAACCTTCAGGTCTTGGTAAAATTCCTCTTGAGCGAGTTCCACTTTAGATTGGGCCGATAATAATAATAATGCCCAAAACACCCCCACCCGATCATGATTGGGGCCATGCTGAATCGGGGTTTCTTCCGGGGGCGGAACCTGTTCCGGTTGCTTGATCTCCAACCATAGACCTAATAACTGCTCCAAATCAAACCATTCTGGATTCTGTTGTGATCCTGAATTCAAAAGCTGTTCGACCTGTGCCGCCATTTCAACTAAATTTTCTTGATGGGCTAATTGAGCGATCGCCTTGGCGGTAGTGGCTCTGCTTTTAGCGTTGTTGGCGCGGGGACGAGGACGGGCTTTTTGGGCGGCAATGGTAGCGGCCATCAGTTGCAACTGTTCAATCAGTTCTTGCAACGTCACTTGTCGTTTTTGGGGAATTTTGGCAACAGCCCGCCGCCGGATTTGTTTTTCCAGTTGTTGGGGGCGTTCAATCCCATTTCCCTCATCTTCAGGGTCTAGGAATTCTTCCCCTTCCATGGGGCCAGCATTCGGGTCAAGGATTTCCGTCGCCATTAAACTATCAGCCTTGAGCAAGACTAACATTGAGGCATACAAAAACGCCTGACCCGACTGGGACAACTCGGCAAAATTGTTGATCGAGCTTGATTCCTCTGGGGGGGTTAGTTTACTCAAATAACGATCAATTACGTCAATGACCTGCACATCCCAAGGATCAATTTCTCCCCGTTGTGCCAAGTCAATCAGGAGCGCAATCCCCTCTGAGAGAGCCGTTAACGCATCTTGAGGGGTGGCAAGGGGTGGGGGAATCGGTTCGATGGGTTTAGGGCTATAAATTGCGGAATCGCCTGAAATCACTGAAGGTTCAAAGCTCAGTAGTTCGCTGAATATCTAAATTATTGTAGACTAAAACCTTTGTTTCTTAACAATACGATCTGCTCAATCAGTTGTTTTTTGATAAACTGGGTTTTAGATTAATGTCAGGGATTGAAAAAATCGAACCCTGAAAACATTTATTTGAACTGATCTACCCAAAATCCCCCACCTTAGACGAAGTGCAACCTGCGGAGAATAATGGCGGACTGTCTAGTAAAAAATCCAAGAGTTTAAAATATGCCTAGAGTAAGTTCACAATTATCCGATCTTCAGTGGGTCAAGCAAGTCCATGATTTCTTAATTGAAGTCGCCCGCGCTTCTTTGGCAGATACTCCTAAATTACCTGATAGTGTTTCCACTCAAGCCTTACCTTTAGCCCAAAAAGCCAAGAATATTCAGCAAAAAGTTGCCAAAACAGGTTGGCAATCTGAAAAAAGCCAATGGATTGAACAGGTGCGTCAACTATTACTAGAATTGTCTCGGGTTGCTTTAGGAGAACGTCCTAAACTCCCTGAAAATATTGCTCAACGGGCCCTAACCTTGGCAGAAACAGCCCAGGATATTCACGAAGACTCAGCCGATTCTGGAGAAGATGATGATTCAGAGGAGGGTCGGTACGAGACAGACAATTCCTCTGAGGAGGCCTCAGTTAATGATTTATTTAAGCATCTAAAAGACCGTTTAACCACGGAACAGCAAACTGCTAATGGGACTGGAGATGCCCAGTGGCAGCAATTGTTAACCTTACTGGATATGGTTCACCAGACCTATAACAGAATTCAAAAATCCTAATCTATTCCGACTCTGTTGAGGATATATCCTATTTGTTTCGGTGTTCAGTGTGTCCGCGACCCCCGGCTACGGATAAAATAGAAGTTGATTCAATTCCCGTGTTTTCTGTAGCCATGACTCAAACAATTGATTTCCTTAGCCATCTAAATACCTGCCAACGTCAGGCGGTGGAACATTTTTGTGGCCCGATGCTGGTGGTGGCGGGGGCAGGTTCGGGTAAAACACGGGCTTTAACCTATCGCATCGCTAATTTAATTCGCAGTCATCGGGTTCATCCTGAGAACATTTTGGCGGTGACTTTTACTAATAAAGCTGCCAAGGAAATTAAAGAACGGGTTGAGTTAATTTTTGCTCAACAACAGGCAGAACTCGAATTTGGAAAACCCTTATCAGCTTTAGCTGCCGATGAACAAACTCGCTTGAAATCAAAGGTTTATCGCAGTATTAGCAAACATCTTTGGATGGGAACCTTCCATAGTTTATGCGCTCGGATTCTAAGATATGATATTAATAAATATCAAGACGAAAGTGGCAGAAAGTGGGATAAGAATTTCTCCATCTTTGATGAAGATGATGCCCAAAAGTTAGTTAAGCATATTGTTCTCAAAGATATGAATTTAGATGATAAGAAATTTGAACCTAAAAAAATTAGATATTCTATTAGTAATGCTAAAAACCTAGGGTTTTCGCCTCAACAATATGCCAGGGAAAATCCTGATTATTATGGTAGAGTCGTATCGGAAGTTTATAGTTCCTATCAATCTCAATTAGCTTCAAATAATGCCTTAGATTTTGATGATTTAATTAGAGTCACCGTTGATTTACTCAGTCAAACTGAGCAAATATTAGCCTATTGGCATCAAAAATTCTGCCATATTTTAGTAGACGAATATCAAGATACTAACCGCACTCAATATAATTTAATTCGGTTATTAGTTACCAATGGGGAAAACCCCAGAACCATTAAAAATTGGCAAAATCGCTCTATTTTTGTGGTGGGAGACGTAGATCAATCTATTTATTCGTTTCGGATGGCAGACTATAAAATATTGTTAGAATTTCAACAGGATTTTGGCGATCGCCTCCCCGATGACGATACCCGTACTATGATTAAACTGGAGGAAAATTATCGCTCCCGGGAAAATATTTTACAAGTAGCAAATCATCTAATTCAACAAAATACCGAACGCATTGATAAAATCCTCCGTCCCACCCGAGGAGAAGGGCTACCAATTTATTGTTATCGGGCAGATGATGAAGTAGATGAAGCCAAATTTATTCTATCACAAATTCAAGGAATTAGTCAACAAAATCCCGAATTAGATTACGGGGCGTTTGCCATTTTATATCGAACCAACGCCCAATCTCGCGCCCTAGAAGATGTGTTATTAAGAAATAATATTCTCTATACCGTTGTCGGGGGATTAAGGTTCTATGACCGCAAAGAAATCAAGGATTCCATATCGTATTTACGAGTAATTGCTAACCCCGCCGATAGTATTAGTTTACTTAGAATTATTAATGTTCCCCGTCGAGGTATTGGTAAAACCACTATTGATGGGTTATTAAATGCGTCTAAACAGTTAGGAATACCCCTTTGGGAAGTGCTTAGTGATGAAGATTCTGTTAATACCATAGCCGGACGTTCAGCAAAATCCGTAAATCAATTTGCCCAAACTATTAAAACTTGGCAAGAACGCCTAGAAGACCATTCCGCCATGCAAATTTTAGAAGGAATTTTACAGGATGCAGGTTATATTCAAGACTTGAAAAATGAAGGAACAGATGAAGCCGAAAACCGCTTAGAAAATATTAAAGAATTGACGAATGCCGTCTCCCAATTTCAAGAGGAATATGAGGATAATACCCTGGGCGGATTTTTAGCCAGTGCCTCCTTAGCTTCCGATTTAGATAACTTAAAAGAAGGACAACAAGCGGTTTCCTTATTAACCCTCCATGCAGCGAAAGGATTAGAATTTCCGATTGTATTTTTAGTCGGTTTAGAACAGGGACTTTTCCCCAATTATCGCAGTTTAAATGACCCCTTATCTATTGAAGAGGAACGACGTTTATGTTATGTTGGGATTACTCGCGCCCAGGAACAGTTATTCTTAACCCATGCTTGTCAACGGCGGTTATGGGGAGCTTTAGAATCCTGTATCCCCTCAATGTTTTTACAAGAATTACCCGAAGGATTAATTCATAGTTATACTCCTCCCATTCAACCCAAAACAACTAAAAATAAAAATAAGGGAATTAAACAAGAGTCAAAATCACCAACTGAGATTAAACAACCTGCCAAAAGTGACAAATTAGAATCGAATGTTAAGGACTGGAAAGTTGGGGATAAAGTCTTTCATCGTACCTTTGGGATTGGAGAAGTAACCCACGTTTTCTCAAATAAAGATAAAATGTCTTTAGCGATTAAATTTAGCAGTCTCAGTCCTAAAATTCTCGATCCGAAAACTGTTCCCTTGCAACGTTTCAAATAACCCCGTTGTTGCGCTTGTTGTTGCGCTTCAGCGCAATCTGTTGTTAAACTACAATAATGGAGAAGATGTGCTAAAGCACAACAACGGGTGTAGCTAAAGCTCAACAAAAAATTAAGTTTTTGATGAACAACTGCTAAATTCCACATATAATATATTTTAGATGATTATAAACGACAATATGATACCAACAAATGATGTGAGGATTGATGCCCTTGTGGGTAGTAATCCCGATAATCCAGGGCAACCGTTGAAATGGAATGTTATTCCTGGGGGAACCCTAACCTATAGTTTTGTGACCAATGCAGAAGCAAGCACTTACGAAACAACACTTGATGAAACCGGAATTCAAGAAGTTGATGAAGCTACAAAGAATCAAGTTCGTCAAATCATGGAGACCGTTTATGGAACTGTTCTACCCATAAACTTTGTCGAAAATTCATCCGGGCAAGGTAATATTCGGATTATGTTGGGGGATTTAACTAATAGTCCTGATGCTGGTGCTTATGCTCTTGGAGATTTAGCTGACCCAAATGGTTTTCAGGCTGTAGTTTTGAAAACAGGAGAATATAACTTTGGGAATCTCCCCGGTACCTATGAATATTCAACCCTGATTCATGAACTAGGTCATGCACTGGGTTTAGAACATCCTGGTAATTACAATGCGGGAGAAAAAAATCCGACTCCACCTCCACCCGGGCGAGTATTCTTACCCTTTGAACAGGACAATTCTCGAAATACGGTTATGTCCTATAATCCGGGTAGCGCCACAGCAGGGGACGCAGGAGCACCGGAACCTCAAACCCTAATGCCATTCGATATTTTAGCCTTGCAGTTTTTGTATGGGGTTAAGAATAATAATACTGGTAATGATGTTTATACCTTCAATGATACGAACTTTAAACAGGTTGCCACAATTTGGGATAGTGGTGGTATTGATACCGTTGATTTTTCGGGTTTATCTGCGGATGAAGTCTATACCTTGCGGTTAGCTCCTGGGCTACCTTTTACCACCCAAGCCGCCCTCAAGGGATTAGACTATAATTTAGAACCCTCCCAAGGAGCACCAGAGGGAGCGACCTATAAAACAGATACCTTTGGAACCTATACCTCCTTTACAACCGAAATTGAAAACTTAATTGGAACCGCAGGCCAAGATGAAATTCTAGGCAACCGTTTTAACAATAGTATTCAATCAGGAAATGGAAATGATACGGTTTATGGTGGAAAAGGGGGCGATATTCTCGATGGGGGTGTAGGAAGCGATACTATTTATGCTGGTCGAGAAGCCGATCAAATCAATGGCGGTGAAGGTGATGATATTATTTCCGGTGATCGGGATAATGATACGATTACCGGAGGTGGAGGCAATGATCGCTTTATTCTCGCCCCGGGTTTGGGAACCGATACTATTACAGATTTTATTCAAGGTTCCGATGAATTGGCTTTATCAGGAGGGTTAACCTTTGCACAATTAGCCATTGTTCCCCAGGCCGGAGGAAGCGCCGTTCAAATTTCTGGAACTGGGGAAATTATCGCGGTTTTATCGGGTACAACCGTAGCACTAGGAGCCTCTGATTTTACCTTAGCTTAAAAACTAAAGCTCAACACCAAATTTTATTTTTTGATGAACAACGGCTAAATTCCACATATAGCAGGGAATAGAAAACTGGTAACTTGGTTAATTATTGCTGCGGACGAATGATTCTAATTAACTTACCTTGGAGATTTCCTTGATCAGAAATAGCTTCATTAATGCGTGTAGCTTGTCTTTCGGTATTTAAGTCTTCTTTGCAAATAATAATTCCAAAATGATCAGGGTGCGCTCGGTGCAATTGTCTAAAATCATCCCAATTTCGCGTTAAAATAGCACGCTCATTTCTGACAGCATAAGCAAGAACATCCTGATCAGGAATTCCTAATCCCGAATTTCCCGCTTCTTCAGTGGTAAGCACATCGTGACCAGCGAGACGCAATAATTTAACAATTGGTAATGGAAAATTTTCATCCGCATATAGACGATCCATTTTTCAATCTTCCTCATTTCTGCGAATAGCTGCCTCAATTTCTTCTGAATGAGTATCAGCATAAGTCCAAGCATTGACTAAATCCTCTGCTTTCAAGTGAGGGAAATCTTGTAAAATTCGAGCATCAGAAGCACCATTACGACGATAATTGAGTAATGACCAAATGGGGATACGAGTGTTAGCAATTCTAGCATCGCCACCGCATACCCCAGAAGTTTTTTCAATTCCTTGCCAAACATTACTTAAACTTTGAACGAGCAATTGAATCGCCTGTGCTTTTTCTGTTAGACTTAATGCTAGAAGTTGAGGTTCTAAGTCTTTTAGTGTCATGTTACTGCCTCCTTTTTCATCATCAACAGTAATGTTTCTCTAATTATAATAGATAATGCTAAAGCTCAACACCAAATTTTATTTTTTGATGAACAACGGCTAAATTCCACATATAATCCTCAATTTCATATTCAGTTGCAGCTTGATTAATATAGGTTTTAGCCAGTTCTATATTTTGTTCTGCTTCATAATATAATCCTAAGTAAAGATGACTATAAAAATTCCCTGATTTTCCTTGTTTTTCTCCGATTTTTAATAAATCTTCCGGGGTACAATTCCCGGCAAATAATTCATAAACACTTCTCAAAACCGGACGCGGATCATTTTTAACTGGAAGTAGGGTATTTTTAGCAGCTTCAACTCCTTGAAATTGGGCAATACATAAATATCGCCAAACCGTTTCTTCAACGTCTTGGGAATTAACGGTTAAATCAATTTCAAATTGTTCAGCACCGAGTTGATATTGTTCTGTATAATAATAGGATAATCCCCGTTGCCACAAATAGGGTTTAATGCTAGAATCCAACTTTTCTGCGTGATCAAAGTCTTGAATTGATTCAGTAATTTTCCCTAATTTAAAATAAACCATTCCCCGTTGAATATATCCCCGAATATCATCAGGATGGGAATGAAAATATTTAGTCCAGTAGTTGAGTTGTTGTTCTAAGGAAAGAGGCATATTTGATATTGTTGTTGCGCTTAAGCGCAATCTATTATAACAGAGAAGATGCGCTTAAGCGCAACAACGGGTGGAGCTAAAGCTCGACAAAGAATTAATTTAATTTTTTGATGAACAACAGCCATTACCCATTACCCATTACCCATTACCTCTTGCCCAATCTCCTTGCTATCCCAGAAAAATCTGTTATAATAAGTTCAAGGTTGTGCTGCGGCGTTGGTGATTTGCCGATATGTTTTTTTGATCTATAGCTTTAAGAATACGGGAGCCAAGAGAATTGCAGGCGGCAGTAAACCGAGCTTAGACTCGGAAACTTTAAGTCTGGTCGAGGTACCCACCTGGTTTTGCCCAGGTCAAAAGCTGAGGTAACACGGCGTTGCGGTTAACCTTATCGATCAAGTTCTGAAACGATAGAAACTATAATAGGCCGTCCATTTCTAAATCTTCAATAATTTGTAATCCCCTCGGATCACCGACTCTTAATAACGATGATTTAGCATCATCCTTAACCCCTACATCCCCATCTTCTTCTAAGGCTTCAATTAAGGCATCAATAGCCACGGCATAAACAACATTAGAGGGTAGTTCTCGACAGAGTTGACCCAATGCCCAAGCGCAGTTACTTCTAACCGCCGGAACCGGATCTTGACGGAGGGCTTCAATCATGGGGGGAATTGCCCGAATCACGGTATCATAACTCACTTTCGCCATTTGACCGAGGGAACTCGCCGCCCACAGACGCACGGCGGGAATATCGGTTTTTAGGGCATCTAACAAAGGTTCTAAAGCTCGGCGATCGCCACAGGTTCCTAAAGCCCAAACCACCCCTTTACGGACATAACCATTCCAGTCTTGATGCAGTTGTGTAATCAAAGCTTCCACCACTTGGGAATTAGAATTGCGTCCCAAGGCATAGGCCACACTTACCCGCACCAAAGGGCAACTATCCTTCAACAACCGAATTAAATCAGGAATAGCCCGCCTGTCCTTAATTTCACAAAATGCCCTGGCCGCAATCATGCGCTGTTGCGGTTCGGATGAGGTTAACAACAGCAACATTTCCTCTGGATCGGGTTTGGCCATTTCGCCATCATCCAATTGATCCAAAGGACTTTCTAAGGGGTCTTGATTATTGGTTACGATCAGTTTTTCATCCTCCATATCATTAATTTACAACAATTTGTCATCGTTGATGTTATCAATTCTAGGGAAGTTCAACCTCTCTGTATAGAATCTTCTGCATCGACAAAGATTGAGGTTGATAACCTAGTTTCTGATAAAGATTGAGAGCGGGTTGGTTATTCGTGAAAACTTGTAGACTGATTTTGCGATCGCCTCGTCCTATGGCCCACTGTTGGACATGAGCCATTAAAGCCGAACCAATACCCCGTTTTCGGTGTTCTGGTGCGACATACAACAAAAAAACATGGGCGGTGCGTTCTCCGTCGGCCAAATCAATCGCATTACCTAACCATAAACAAGCTATCGGTTCGGGAGGGTAGGAGTCTGGGTTGAATTTATCCACCCACCACAAAGGAGTTTGAGGCGAAAAATACTGCTCAACAGTTAGGGCGAGATGGCTTAAATCTTGATCGGGGAATTGTTCCTTATAGGTTCGATATGCAAACTTGAGTAATAAAGCCCGATCTAAACGTGACCCCTGGCGCAAATGATAACCGGGAATAAAAACTTCAGACACGGATATGATTAAGGAAATAGGTCGCCGATGTAGTAATCGTGCCAATGGGTGCTGGGGCGGTCATATCTCCAGGGAGAAAAATTCGCGCACTGACAACGAACAGAGCGAATAAAAACATGATGACCACAATCAATGGGGCTATATATTGACGAAAGAATGCCATAATCAGTTATCAGTTATCAGTAAACAGTTTTCAGTGTAGGAATTGTCGGTTTTTAGCTAATAACCTACAATACAATAAAAACTATCAACTATGAACGAATAACTAATAACTGGTACGGATGCAATAACAGCCTGACGAGATTGCGCTTTGTTTAGGCGCGTCTAACCACTGATAACTGTTTACTGATAACTGAATTAAATGACTTCTATCCTCGTTAAACCATCTTTGCCTCGACCGATCAATACTCCCACTGTTCATCAACTCTCCAATGGTCTGACCATTGTGGCAGAACAGTTAGCAGTTGATGCGGTAAATCTCAATGTTTGGATTAATATTGGTTCAGCCATTGAATCCGATGATATCAACGGTATGGCGCACTTTTTAGAACATATCGTTTTTAAAGGCACACCCCATCTGCAAATCGGGGAATTTGAGCAAAAAATCGAACAACGGGGCGCGGTCACCAATGCAGCAACCAGTCAGGACTATACCCATTACTACATCACCACCGCCCCCCAGGACTTTGCGGATTTAGCTCCTCTACAATTTGATGTGGTTCTGAATGCCAGTGTCGCGGATGAAGCCTTTGAACGGGAACGATTTGTCGTCTTAGAAGAAATTCGTCGGGCTGAAGATAACCCAGGTCGGCGTTCCTTCCGTCAGTCCATGGAAATCGCCTTTGAGCGACTCCCCTATCGTCGTCCGGTTTTGGGGCCAGCATCGGTGATTGAGCAGTTACAATCTCAACAAATGCGGAATTTCCATGGCACTTGGTATCAGCCCCGCTCCATGACCGTAGCAGTGGTCGGAAATTTACCCGTGGAAAATTTGATCCAAACGGTAGAAAATTCCGTTAGCTCGGTTTATTCCCCATCCTCGTCGGGTTCTGCCCTCCCTGAACTACAACCCTGGACTCCTGAAGCGAGTTTTCAGGAAATTGTTCGTCAAGAAATCATTGATGATACCTTGGAACAAGCCCGATTATTGATGTTGTGGCGTGTACCTGGTTTAGTAGAACTTTCTGAAACCTATCCTTTAGATGTTTTAGCCTATATTTTAGGTCAGGGCAGAACCGCACGACTATTCCAAGACCTACGAGAAAATCGGGGGTTAGTTTCGTCGATTTCTGCGAGTAATATGACCCAGCGTTGGCAGGGGGTATTTTATATTTCAGCCCGTTTGCCCGTGGAGAATTTGGCTCTGGTTGAAGGAATTCTCACCGATCATATTCGTCAAATCCAAAGCGAATTAATTACCGAAGATGAAATTGCTAAAGTTAGGATGCAGGTGGCAAATCGGTTTATCTTTGGAAATGAAACTCCTAGCGATCGCGCCGGGTTGTATGGATACTATCAATCTTTGGTGGGGGATTTAACTGCGGGTCTCCATTACCCCGATCATATTCAAAGTTTGAGTTCAGAAACCATTCAACAGGCGGCACAACGGTATTTGTCTCCTGATGCCTATGGAATTGTGATTTTGAAACCTTCCTCAAACAGTCATCAGTAGTCAGTTATCAGTTATCAGTGAAAGAGTAAAAAATTACGTTCCTTGAATTAAAGAAAACCCCGAGTTGGGAAGTTTCACCGGGACTAATAATGGTAAAATTGTCCTGACAACTTTGATCCCCATGTTTTTTGAGTCATTGGTGAGAATTAGCCTCTGTCAGCACCCCGCACTCTCTGTGACGGGGCCATGCGCGGAGCGCAGGCTACGCGACTGGTGCCCCTAACTTCAGTTAGTTGACCAGCCTAAGTCTTAACTGACTACGTTTTTTGAGTTATGACACCCTGTTGGATGCGATAGCGAAGCGTGGCGTCATCCATAGCTAGTCCCTGGCTCTGTCCTTAGTAGTTAAACAGTTTTACGAGGGGTAAGACAGTGCTACTAGCCTAACAAGCTCTTAAAACTTTGGCGTTCGCGTAGCGTGTGCGAAGCACTAAGCTAACTTTACCCTAGAAATAGGAGTTAGGAGGGCAACCATACCCTCCTCCCTGAAAGGGGAAATATAAAGCCGTCCTATAAGGCTTGCCCTGAGCTTGTCGAATGGGACGGGGTTTCTACCCATTTTTCTGATGAAACTACAAGATTTTCTTGGTAAAAATACTCGATATGATATTAAAGGTATTTCTGAAGATGACGAACTTTCCCGCCAAGTTCAGACTCGACTAATTGATTTAGGACTACTTGATCCGCCTGTGGATGGGGTTTTTGGCCCGAAATCAACGGCGGGATTACACCAATTTCAGAAGTTGATGGAGTGTGGTGAAGCGGGTTATCTGGGCGCAGTAACGGCGAAAAAGCTAATAGAAGCAAAACGGGAACAGATTCCCGTAGCAACTCCAATTCTGAAAACCGTTAAAAGTACAGTTTTTAAGGTTAAACCGATTGCTTCTTCTCAACTAAATGACTCGGAAAAATTTGCGATTCCGGCCAATAAAGAATTTAGTGTTTTAGCCTACGATCCCATCCGTGGACATTTACGAGTCGCTTTACGCACTGAATCCTACGGTGGATATTCTGTTTTATATATTTGGGGAGAACACGCGGAAATTCATGAAAATGGCAGCCGGGTTTATCCTAAACCCATTCCCAAAAGTGCCCGTCTCAATGTTCCCTATAAATCTCAATTGGATAATTGGTTTAATCCGACGGGCTCTTGTAACGTAACTTCCCTGGCGATGTGTTTAGAATATTTAAAAGCTCGTCGCAAAACCAGTTCCGGTCAGTTTGAAGATGAACTCTATGAATATGCCATTAATAAAGGCTATAGTCGTCATAATCCCTACGATTTAGCTCGAATTGTTCGCGATTATGGTTGTCAGGATTATTTTACTGAAAATGCCGTCATTGATGATATCAAAGATTGGATTGCAGCCGGAAATCCCGCCGTTATTCACGGGTATTTCACCTCCTTTGGTCATATTATGCCTGTGGTGGGTTATGACGAATATGGATTTATTGTTCATGACCCTTATGGGGAATGGTTTTCCTCCGGTTATCGCACGGATTTGAGTGGGTCTTATTTGAATTATTCCTATCGACTGATCCGCCGTGTTTGCATACCTGATGGTAGTTTTTGGGTACATTTTATTTCTAAGTAGTTGTTAGGAATAAAAGTGTAATCTTAGGGCGAGGTTTGTTTACTCGCCCCTAAAGTTTAATTTAGATTCTCATGCTTAAATCTAACCAATTTGAACGGGTAATCGGGGCGCTAGTTGAAACATAATCAACTCCGGTTTTTGCAACTGAATAAATAGTTTCTAAAGTAATATTTCCCGATGCTTCTATTTTAATTCTGGGGTTATATTCACGGATTATATTAACGGCTTCGCCCATTAACTCTAAGGACATATTATCTAACATAATAATATCCGCTTGATGGTCTAAAGCGATTTTAACTTGTTCTAAGGTTTCTGTTTCCACTTCAATAGTTAAAGGATAAGGCATAGTTTCTCGAATTTTTGCGATCGCTTCTGCAATTCCCCCCGCCGCCGCAATATGATTATCTTTAATCATAATCGCATCATCTAATCCCATCCGATGATTTTTTGCCCCACCGACTTGAATCGCATATTTTTCTAATAATCTTAATCCGGGTGTGGTTTTACGGGTATCCACTAATTGACAGGGTAAATCAGCGATCGCTTCTACATATTTCCGCGTCTCCGTAGCAATTCCACTCAGTCGCATCGCTAAATTTAACGCGACTCTTTCCCCTGTTAATAATGCTTCTAAACTCCCCTCTAAAAATGCAATTTTTGTCCCTTTTTCACACCATTCTCCCTCTTTAACTAAAGGAGTAAATTCTATCTGATGATCCAACAGTTGAAACACTCTTTCCGCAATAGATAATCCGGCAATTATACCCTTTTCTTTAACAATCCAATCAGCAGATTTGATCTGATTTCCGATTAATAATCCTGCGGTCGTGCGATCGCCCCGTCCAATATCTTCTAATAACCATTGTTGTAATAGGGGATTTAAAATAACCCTAGGAGGTAATACTGCATTCATATTCAATCTATTAGGAATATCAAAACATCCTACAATACCGGGGGTCAAAGAAACCGGGTTTCTAATACCAAAGCCTTCCTCCTATTTACCACTGGAAGAAGGCTTTAGTTTAATATTAACCTGGCACCGAGCTATTTTCCCAGGCGGCTACCCGCCAAGTATCTTCGCCGTGTCAGCGTTTCACTTCCGAGTTCGAGATGGATCGGAGTGGTTCCACTGAGCCATAGACACCAGGAAAGCTTTATAAAACTTTTCTTGTGTTGGGAGCTTTGCGTTTTTGCGGTTCGCTCGTTTCTCCCTCACAATTTAATAATCTACTTGATTTCTCTAGGAATGTCAACCCCTTTTTTAAAATATTTTTTTTGATCCTCTGATCCGGCTTGGTGAGGGGGTTTGACGGATCAAGTGGGTCAAAGAAACAGGGTTTCTGTGCAGATGCCTTATTCGTACCCTAACTTTTAATTAGAAACCCGGTTTCTTACGAAACTCCTTGCTATGCGATCGCTTTGAAACTCTGCGCCGTAACTAAGCTAGATGAAACGCCATTGAGGATGACGAGAACTTCCTGGCCAAAAGAGATTAAGGTTCCCGCCGAGCCTTGGGTAACAGAAAGTTGGGCAAAAGTTAAACCAGCTTGCAATCCCAAGGAATCAAACCCATTCTCAAAGTCAGTCACCACATCGCCACCGCCACCAGAGCGCAAGACAAAAGTATCGCTACCGGAACCACCTGTTAATGTGTCACCTCCCAAATTCCCGAAAAGGAGATCATTGCCTTCACCACCCTTGAGAACATCGTTTCCCGCGCCTCCAAAGATAGTATCGTCACCACCCAGGCCAGAAATATTATCGTTGTTGCGATTGCCATTGATGATATCCGCATCAGCCGAACCCGTGACGACATCATTCCCATCGAGCGATCGCAAACCACCCGAACGCCCCGCCAATAGTCCCGACGTCACTGTAAAAACATTATCGGCATTATTCAAGTTAAAGAAATCCGAGGCTAGAGCCGTATCGCTGCGGGCGGTTAGGATTTGAATGCGATCGTCTTGGGCTGGTGGTACATCCGCCTCGGTGAACGATCCGATCGCCGTCAGATAATCCGCCACCGCCTTTTGCTCCCGACCTGGGGTATTAAAAGTTGAGTCAGATTCTGGCGCTGCGAGGGTGACGGGGTTAGAGGTGGAGGCAAAGTCTGGGAAGGGATAGCCATCGCCTCCATCTGCCAGGAACTTCAGGGTTACAGTACGGAAAGATCGGTTCGGGTCGCCGACTAACTGACCATTTTCCACCACAATATCCGTAACGCTGCCCGATTCATCTCGCAGCGAGAGAGAACGCAATCGCTGTCCAACGGGCAAACTGGGATCGAAGCTAAACGCCATCCCCCCAACTTGTGGGAACTGACCCGGAGTTGCCCCGGCTACTGTTTTCGCCAAGCCATGTTCGAGCACTTGTTGCAGTTGCGATGCCGTTAGGGTCAGCACCGTTAACTCATTATTGAATCGCATAACGTTTTCAATATCGAGTTGGGAAACTTGTCCCGCTTCCTTCCCAGCAATAGGATTAGCGAGCGGTGGGATTTTTTCGCCTTCGCTACTGATCGCCCCGATGTTGTAGCGGATACTCCCCCCATTTTTAATCGAGATTGCCACACTAGGATCGACTTGACGAGCGGCAAACAAATTAGCATCGGCGCCAAGATTACCCAGATTGGTTTCTTGGGTGCGGACATCGCTGGTGTCCCCATTGAGAAATACCTCGCTGCGGCCAAAGATATTCCCGTCTTTTGGGGCAATTACCTTTTTGGCAAAATTTATGCCTGGTAACAATAGAGGGTGCGGGTCGGCGTTACCTGTTTCGGTAACTCCAAGAACGTCCGTAGCAAAAGCTCCACTAATATTGGGGTCAATGCTTGAGGGAATCAGAACCCCATTATCGTCGAAATCCGCTACCAAGCGCCCCACATACTGATAGTTGCCCTTGGTATTCACAATCGCAACGGGTTGCCCGGTGACGGAGGTTGTGAGGATGGGGTAGAGACCTTGAGTTGTGTCTCCGACTCGTAGGCGATCAGTAGCATCCGCTAAGATATCGCCGGAGCCCCCCGCCACAATCACATCCACATCCCGCAGGCGAGAGGCGAGTTCCTGGTCGATATTCAGGTCTCTCAGATGGGATAACAGAACAATTTTGTTAATCCCTTGGGCGGTGAGGGCATCAATCGAGGGTTGAATGGTGGCCGCCAAAGCATCAAAATCGTTGGGGTCTGAGGGGGATATACCCACATTGCCAGGAGACGAGAGGCGGCCCAACAGAGGAGTTGTAGCGCCGACAATCCCAATGGGTTGCCCTTGCACGTCAATCACTGTGCTTTTGGCAATGCTGTTGGGTTGGGGGGGCTGTCCGTCAGGAACAACGAATTTTGCTAAATTACTATCGGTGCTGAAGTCGAGGTTAGCACTCAGGAAGGGAAATGTGACACCGGGAAAGGTATAGGTTCCTGCTACAGTAGGATCTGCGGGAATCAAAGAGGCGAGGATACCCGTACCGAGGCCGAATTCATGGCTGCCGAAGGTGGCTGCGTCAAAGAACATGGCATTGGCAAATGCAATATCGCCACGTCCTGCACCTTCTTTACTTATGATGGCGCGGAAGGCCGGATCGCTACTGGCGAAAAAAAACGGGCCGGGAATGTATAAATCTCCTGAAGTTAGAGCCAGGGTTTGTTCAGGAAATTGAGAACGCAGGGCGTTGATGACGCTGGAAAAACGGGGGGCATCATCTAGGGATTCAATGCCTGCTTCTTGGTCGGAGGTGTGCAGGATTTGCAGAGTAAAAGTCATTATTTAAACTGGCAGTCATAGGGTGATATTCACCATACCAGATTCCATCTTGAGGTTTAGCTTTTGTGTTGAATTACAAAAACCTCCTTCCGATTTATCACTGGAAGAAGGCTTTAGTTTGATATTAACCTGGCACCGAGCTATTTTCCCAGGCGGCTACCCGCCAAGTATCTTCGCCGTATCAGCGTTTCACTTCCGAGTTCGAGATGGATCGGAGTGGTTCCACTGAGCCATAGACACCAGGAAAGCTCTATAAAACTTTTCCTGTTCTTGAGGGCTTTGCGTTCTTGCGGTTCGCTCGTTTCTCCCTCACAATTTACTAATTTACTCTGTTTCTCTGGGAATGTCAACCCCTTTGGCAAAAGATTTTTTTTCCAGGGTCAAATTTAGCTATAACATAAAGCTAGAAACCGATTCACTGAAATCCTATTCCTGTGGATGTTACCACAAAGACACGAAGGAATGGATTAGGGGGTATTCTGTGGCCTGTTGCCTGTTGCCTACTATAGTAATGGTGGGGAATAGAAACAACTTTAAGGAATTATTGATATCATTATTTGGGAGATCTGATCATGGCAATTGATTTACCTTGGGCTTTAGCATTGGTAGTTATGTCGGAACTAATTCCGGCATTAAAAACTATTGAAAATTCTCCTATTTCTCCCTCTGAAAATTCATCACAATATCCTACACAAATCATTTGCTCTGAAAATTCACAATTAAAGTTGAGTGATGTTAAATTAGTACCAGTTGAACAAGGGATGAAGGAATGTTCCGTAAATAATGGGGTTTATTCCTTATTACAATAATTCTGAGGGCTGAAAATTAAGAGCAGGTCAACAAATTTCAAACGTGGATGAAAAATATTATAAAATATTAGACCTAAAACCAGGGGTAAGCTTAGAGGAAGTTAGACAAGCCTATCGACATCTGGCATTGATATGGCATCCCGATCGTTATCCCCAAGATTCTCCCTTCCAAATCGAAGCCGAAGCCAAATTCAAAGAAATTAGCCACGCCTACGAAACCCTAAAAACTCATTTAAGTTACCCTACCTCCCCTGCTCCCCCAACCTTCACAACCCCCCCAACTCCCCCAACTCCCCCAATTCCCCCTACCTCACCTACCTCCCCTGCTCCAACTATCCCCCTAGGTTGGCTAACGGGGGTATTTGTTTGTTATACCCTGATCGCTTGGATTTTAATAACTTTGAAGATTCCCTTCTGGGTGTGGATATTTGGTCTAATTGCCTGGTTTACTATTACCCTTGTCGCCAGTAAAGATTCGGACTCGTCTCAACCTTGGTTAATATCGTTGATGTTTGCTGGAGCGATCGCTGGTTGGGTACTAGGAAATGAAGCTGGGGGGGTAATTACAGCAACTGTGTGGGGGATGGTTGGCATCGGATTAGGGGCGATCGCAGGCTCAGAAACAGCCTCTAAATCGGTAATTGGACTGTTGACGGTGATGGGAATTGCTGCTATTGCCGGGTTAATTGCCGGAACTGGCCGGGGAAACTGGTTAGGTTCAGTTTTCGGTGGGGGTTTTGGGGTGATTATGGGGTTAATGTTAGGGATTATTTTAGATGCAATATTTCAATCAAGAGCCAAACTAGGAACGGGGAGTTTATTTGGATTACTATTAGGAGGATGGATCGGGGCTGGCATTGGGGCGGGTCAGAAAGCCATCATCCGGGTGATTGAACAAATACAGCCAGAGCTTATTATTGCTGCTTGGGGTGCGATCGCTTTGGTTGCTGGGGTCGTGGCGCAAATGGCGGCGGGAGAAAAATTACTTGCGTCCTACAATGGGTTTTATACCTTTTTGATTTTAGGGATAATTTCCGGCCTCGGTTTTAGTTTTGGGTTGTGGTTAGCCCACTAATTCTGTCAAACTAACGATTTATGTTTGATTGCAGAAAATAGGGAACATTGAAACATCGATGTTAAGTCTCAAGGTAATAGAGATCTTGTCAAAATTCAAACTCATTTAACAACAATGGAACTTGATTTATCTCGCTTTTTTAAAGCTTCTAATCCGGCTGAAACCCTGAATGTAGAAAACCCGGAAGATCAACAATATTATATTGATTTTTCTCCGGCACGCGGTGGGAAACTAATTGAACAAATTGCTCGAACCATTACTCGTCTATCACCCGATCGCCCTACTTGTCAACTCTTTACTGGTCATGTTGGATCAGGAAAGTCAACGGAATTACTCCGACTTCAAGCTCAACTCAAAAAAGAAGGATTCCATGTCGTTTATTTTGAGTCGAGCAAGGATTTAGACATGGCGGATGTGGATATTACCGATATTTTATTAGCGATCGCCCGTCAAGTCAGTGAAAGTATTGAACTCCTACAAATTAAATTAAAACCTAAAGGCTTTAAAAGTTTACTCAGTGGAGTGATCGGGGTTTTAAATACAGAAATTGATTTAAAAGGAGATGTTAATGTTCCCGGAATTGGGACGTTAGCTGCAAGTACGGAAGGGGAGTTTTCCCTATCAACGGGAATTGGGAATATTACGGCTAAAACCAAAGATAGTCGAGATTTAAGGTCTTTATTGCGTCAATATTTAGAACCTCGAACTAATAATATTTTAGAGGCGATCAATAAAGAATTATTAGAACCCTCGATCCAACAATTGAAACAAATGGGAAAACAGGGTTTGGTCGTAATTGTTGATAATTTAGACCGAATTATTGATAGCAAAAATAGTACCGGACGCCCGCAACCGGAATATTTATTTATTGATCGGGGCGAACAACTGAATAAACTCAATTGTCATGTTGTTTATACGATTCCGTTGGGTTTAATTTTTTCTAATGATTTAGGACAACTGATGAATCGTTTTGGGAGCGACCCGAAAACTTTACCAATGGTGACGGTAAAATTTGAAGATGGTACACCCTGCGAAGCAGGAATTGAACTATTACGCCAAATGGTAATGGCTCGAGCTTTTCCGGGTATTGATCCGAAGGAATATCCAGACTTAGTAACACAAATTTTTGACACTCCTGAAACTTTAGATCGACTTTGTACTATCAGTGGCGGTCATGTTCGCAGTTTATTAATTTTGTTATATAGCTGTTTACAAAAAGAAGATCCTCCATTAACTAGACAATCCTTAGAGGAGGTGATTTTACAACGTCGTCACCAATTAACCTTAGCTATTGAAGCCGAAGAAAAACAAATGTTACGTCAAGTTGCAGCAACTAAAAAATTAAGTGGTCAAATGGAATATCAAACCCTATTAAGAAGTTTATGGGTGTTTGAATATCACCAAGCCCAACATTTTTGGTATGATATTAACCCGATTTTGGCGGAAGCTCAGGAATTTTGATCACGGATTTAGACGGATTACACTGATTACACGGATTTTAGCTGGTCAAAGCCTAGCTATTTTTGATTTTTAGAGAGAGGAATGATGTTGAGATTATTAACCAAAGCCGTAGTCATCGGGATGACTTTGTTGTTCTTAATCTTAGGAAGCCAATTTTTCATCCTAGAACCAGCCAACGCGACTATCGGGCAACAACAAGAAGCCCCCGGACAAATGTTGTATCAATCCCGTCATAGCTTACGAGATGAAACCGGGACTGCTTGGCAAGTTGTTCTGTTTAAACGAGTCAAGAATGATCAGATTGACACCATTAATTTACGTTTAGTGGGATTTCCGAATCAGGCTGCATTTCTTCATCCTAAAGGGTTAGAAATTATGACTCGTCAAGGAAGACTATTTCAAGCTGAGGATCAATTGGCTAAAAAGTCACCAGCGCCTAATGTTGGTGAATATAACCTCAAGGAAATTTTGCCTCAACTATCCTCAACAGAACAGGTGAAGTTACATTTACCGTTAGAGGGTCAACAACGCACTCTAACTCTTCCTCCTCCTGTCATTTTAGAATGGCAAGAATTGATTAAACAGGAGAAAAGATGATTAAGGGCACAACCAAACTATTAGGAGTAATCGGTGATCCGATTGAACATTCCCTTTCTCCGGTGATGCACAATGCTGTGATCGCCTATTTAGGAGTGGATTATGTTTATCTGCCATTTGCGGTTTCTCCCCAGGATTTAAAGGTCGCTATGGAGGGATTTGCAGCTATTGGAATTCAGGGATTTAATATTACTATTCCCCACAAACAGGCGATTTTACCCTTTTTATCAGAAGTGACAACCCTAGCTCAGTCCGTCGGGGCGGTGAATACTGTTTGGCGGACTCATAAGGGTTGGAGTGGCACCAATACCGATGTTGTGGGTTTTCTGACTCCCCTAGAGGTGTATCATCAACATTGGCATGATCAAGTGGCCGTGATTTTGGGATATGGCGGGGCGGCGCGGGCGGTGGTGGCTGGATGTGCCCAGTTAGGG
Source organism: Planktothrix agardhii (assembly GCF_904830935.1). NCBI lineage: Bacteria > Bacillati > Cyanobacteriota > Cyanophyceae > Oscillatoriales > Microcoleaceae > Planktothrix > Planktothrix agardhii. The sequence continues at coordinate 3,571,031 of NZ_LR882952.1, read as the reverse complement.
ATCAGGGAAATTTATGTTGTCGGTCGTAACCCCCAAAAATTGGCCACATTTCAACAGAGTTGGGTGACTTCTCCCCTATCGGTGGCGGTCAAAACCTATCCCTGGGAACAATTATCGAGTCTTCTTCCCCAAGCGGACTTATTGGTAAATACGACCCCGGTGGGAATGTATCCTCACGTTCAGGAGTCTCCCGTTGAGGCGTCGGTGCTGGATAAAATTAAATTAGGTGCGATCGCTTATGATTTAATTTATATCCCTGAAACCACCCAATTTTTGACTTTAGCAGGGGCTAGAGGTGCGCTGATTTTAAATGGATTACCAATGTTAGTAATTCAGGGAGCCGCTGCCTTAGAATTGTGGTTACAGCAACCTGTTCCCGTCGAGATTATGCGTCAGTCTCTCCAACAATATCTAAATATAAAATAACTCAAAAATTGTATGAAATTTAGAATTTCACCGATTATTTTTTGCCTTTGTTTCTGCATTTTAATCATCGGTTTTTGGACTCCCCCAGCTTGGGCATTAATTCCGATTCAACTTCAAGATTTAAGTTACAAAGACTGTCCTCCTGAATTAGCAGAAGGGTATATATCTAGTGGTTCTAGTCAAGATGCCAACTGTTTTATTATTACCGGAAAAGCGAATAATACATCGGGAAAAGTTGTTGTAGATGCCGATATTTTTGGTCGGATTTATGATGCGACCAATAACCCAGTGATGCAAAATCGAGGACGGTTAGGGAGTATTGATACAGTTCCCCCTGGAATTAGTGATTTTGAATTTAGAATTTCGATTCCTTCTAACCTGGAAACTCCTCTGCAACTCAAACAATTTAAAGCCTCTGGTTTTAAAAATCGAATTGGGAGATAAACTCGACTAACTTCCTGATTGTAAGCGTTTAATTTGGAACTGGGCATCCTTATAACCTCCCGTTAAGCCTTGTTCCAAATAGAGTTTTCCCGCCTGTTCAAAATCACTAATAGCGCCACTTTTATCACCGATTTCAACTCTAACTAATCCTCGTCCATAATAAGCCGCAGCATAGTTAGGTTTCAGACGAATGGCTTGGGCATAATCGGCGATCGCCTTATCATAATTTTTCATTCTAACATGAACTTGGGCACGATTCCCATAAGCTTCGGCATCATTGGGATTAATATTAATTCCTTGGGTATAATCAGCAATTGCTCCTTCATAATCCTGGGCGGCGGAACGGGCTAATCCTCGATTACTATAGGCTTTATAATCATCTCCTTTAATTTCAATAGCTTTTGAGCAATCTTCAATCGCTTTGGGGTAATCTTTTAAATTCAAATTAGCAATACAACGATTATTATAGGCAACTTCATTCGGAGTTCTATTAATCGCTTCGGTGCAATCTTTAATCGCTTGATCATAGTCCCATAAATTAATATAAACACTACAACGATTTGCATAGGCTTCAGAATTATTAGGATCAATTTGTAGGACGGTATTATAATCAGCTAATGCCCCTTGATAATCCCCTAAATGAAATCTGGCTCGACCTCGATCATAATATCCTATCGGGTTCTTTGGTTCTAGGCGAATAGCTTCGGTATAGTCGGCCATTCCTGCTTGTAAATCCCCTGATTTCACCAATGCAGTCCCCCTAGCACGATAGACTTTACTTTCTTTCGGTTGCAGTCGTAAAACCGTATTATAATCATTAATGGCGGCGGTATAATCTTCTAAATCATAATGAATTAAACCCCTTTTATAGAAAGCATCTCCGTCTTGAGGTTCTTGTTTTAAGACTTGGTTAAAATCAGCCAAAGCCCCAGATAAATCCGACATATCATAACGAGTTAAACCCCGGTTAAAATAAGCATTGACATACTTAGGATTTAGTTCAATGGCTTTAGTGTAATCTGCCAAGGCTTGTTCATATTCCTTCAAATCATAGTAAGCATTGGCACGTTTATGATAGGCTTCGGGATTATTAGGATTAAATTTAATGGCTTGATTAAAGGCTCGAATTGCACCTTTTGGATCACCTTGATTGACTTTTTCCACGCCTCTTTTTAAGGCATTTTCAGCTTTGACGGGATCGGGACGATTTAAAACTTGGAGCAAGCCAAAAATCACGATTAAACTGACTAATCCCGTTGTGGTAATTGCAATTATTTTAGGCCAAGGAATCGGTTTTTTTTCTTCTTGATAAATTGGGAAACTTTTTAACTTATTAATATTAAATCCCGATCGTCCGGTTGCCTTTCTTAAGTCATCTAAAACATCAATTACAGTCAGATAGCGTTTGCTATAATAAGGGTGTACCATTCTATCAATAACTTGGGTTAATCCAGCACTAACTTTGGCATAACTTTGCCAACTCAATTCTCCGGTGCTCGATAAATTTGGATCTTGTAACTTAGGTAAATCTGAAGCTTCTAACCCCGTAATTGCTTGAATGGCAATCATCCCCACAGCATAAATATCACTATTATATTGAGGATGACCTTGGAACTGTTCAATGGGCATATAAAACGGAGTTCCCGTGGCTATGGTTCGTAATCCTTGACCATTACCATCGGCGAGTCGGGTACTGACTTCTTTGACGGAACCAAAATCAATTAATACTAATTTTTTATCAGATTTACGACGGATTAAATTAGAAGGGTTGACATCCCGATGAATCACTTGATTATCATGGACAAATACTAAAATCTCTAAAATATCTTCGATTAATAAAATCACCTGTTCTTCTGACCAAGGAACCCCGGGAACTAACTCTTTCATAAGAGGCTGTCCACTAACAAATTCTTCGATCAAATAAAATTGATTATGATCTTCAAAATAAGCTAATAATTGGGGAATTTGATCATGTTTTCCCAACCGTTCTAAAATTTCTGCCTCTTGGCGAAATAATCGTAATGCGGTCTTTAAAGTATTAGAATTATTATTAGGTGGTCGCAATTGTTTCACCACACATTGGGGATGACCCGGACGTCGGGTATCCGCAGCCAAATAGGTTTGTCCAAAGGCCCCTGAACTCAGGACTTGAACAATCCGGTATCTTCGATCTAATAATTGACCAATCATTTCCATAAACAGTAATTAGTAAATAGTAATCACAAAAGTTAAGAATTATCAAGCCAATTCTTAACTCTTAACTCTTAACTCTTACACTGATAACTGATTACTGATTACTGATAACTGATTATGTCACAACCTACGATAGAATCGATTCTGCAAGAAAATCGGTTGTTTAAACCAACACCAGAGTTTTCCCAGAATGCCCACATTAAAACCTTAGAGGAGTATAAACAACTCTATGAAAAAGCTAAGGCCAACCCCGAAGCGTTCTGGGCAGAACTAGCGGAAACAGAACTCCATTGGTTTCAAAAATGGGATCAGGTTTTAGACTGGCAACCGCCTTTTGCTAAATGGTTTGTCAATGGCAAAATTAATATTTCCTATAATTGTTTAGATCGGCACTTAACCACTTGGCGGAAAAATAAAGCCGCCTTAATTTGGGAAGGAGAACCGGGCGATACCCGAACTTTAACTTACTTCCAACTGCATCGAGAAGTCTGTCAAATGGCGAACGTTCTCAAACAGTTAGGAGCGCAAAAAGGCGATCGGATTGGCATTTATATGCCCATGATACCCGAAGCCGCCATTGCTATGTTAGCCTGTGCCCGCATTGGTGCGCCCCATACCGTTGTCTTTGGGGGGTTTAGCGGAGAAGCACTTAAAGATCGGTTAGTAGACGCCGAAGCTAAATTAGTGATTACCGCCGATGGTGGCTGGCGTAAAGATGCCATTGTTCCCTTAAAAGAACAAGTCGATAAAGCCATTGAAGCCGGGGCTACCAGTATTGATAACGTTTTAGTGGTACAAAGAACTAACCAAAAAATCAATATGGAACCCGGACGGGATCATTGGTGGCATGATCTCAGACAGGGAGTTTCCGCCGACTGTCCCGCCGAACCGATGGATAGTGAAGATATGTTATTTATCCTCTACACCAGTGGGACAACGGGCAAACCCAAGGGCGTTGTTCACACCACGGGCGGATATAACCTCTATACCCACATTACCAATAAATGGGCTTTTGACCTACAGGATACCGATGTCTATTGGTGTACGGCCGATGTCGGTTGGATTACTGGACACAGTTATATTGTCTATGGGCCCTTATCCAATGGGGCGACAACCCTAATGTATGAAGGAGCGCCGCGTACTTCTAACCCCGGTTGTTTCTGGGATGTGGTGGAAAAATACGGGGTGACGATATTCTATACTGCACCCACAGCAATTCGGTCATTTATGAAAATGGGAGAACACCATCCCAAGTCCCGTAATTTATCGTCTCTGCGCCTATTAGGAACCGTGGGAGAACCGATTAACCCCGAAGCTTGGATGTGGTATCAACGGGTAATTGGTAACGGTAAATGCCCCATTGTCGATACCTGGTGGCAAACGGAAACGGGCGGGTTCATGATTACCCCCTTACCCGGGGCGACTCCCACCAAACCCGGTTCGGCTACCTTACCCTTTCCTGGGATTTTAGCGGATGTGGTAGACACCGAAGGAAATCCCGTAACCGATGATAGTGGTGGTTATTTGGTGGTGCGGTATCCTTGGCCGGGAATGATGCGGACGATATATGGTGACCCCGATCGTTTCCGGCGCACCTATTGGGAATATTTGAAACCAAAAGATGGTATTCCCCTCTATTTTGCCGGGGATGGAGCCCATCAAGACCGGGAGGGCTATTTCTGGGTCATGGGTCGGGTGGATGACGTGATCAGTGTGTCGGGACATCGTTTAGGGACAATGGAAATTGAGTCGGCCTTAGTCTCCCATCACGCAGTGGCTGAGGCTGCGGTGGTTGGGAAACCCGATGAGATTAAGGGTGAGGAGATTGTCGCCTTTGTCACCTTAGAAGAAGGCAAGGAAGCGTCCGATGAGTTAGCACAGGAACTCAAGAAGCACGTTGTCAAGGAAATTGGCGCCTTAGCCCGTCCTGGGGAAATTCGGTTTACGGATGATCTACCTAAAACCCGGTCTGGGAAGATTATGCGGCGCTTATTGCGATCGCTGGCGTCGGGTCAGGAAATTACGGGAGATACTTCTACGCTACAGGATCGCAGTGTATTAGAGAAATTGCGGGGAGGGGCGTAAATCAGTTATCAGTTATCAGTTATCAGTTATCAGTTATCAGTTATTAGTTATCAGTTATTAGTGTTGATTTTGTGATCTTCCCTAGATTTTTTATAGTATTTAAAATTTATCACAGTTTATAAATCAGCTTATTCAGCCGATAATCAAGGAAATCGTATATTATATCGAGCAGTTCTCGAAGCAGATGAGCAGCAAATCATGAGATTAATTCCAGAAATTCCTGAAACCGACGCTGCTTTAGCTAAAATCTTGACTAAACTGGTGCGTCAATATCAATTTGAGCAAATTATTGATTTAATAGAACCTCTCGTTTAATCATCAACTTCTGCTTCTGTGAAAATAGGCGGCCATAATGCAGAAATTGATAATTCCCAACCGGGAAATAGTTCGGGTAGAGTTAAAATATCTTCATTTGCTAATATAATGGGTTCCCCTGTCGGTCGATAAACGGTAACAGTCAATTCATCAGGGTCAATCAAAATTCCCACAATTGCACCTAATTCTAAAAACTTTTTGAGTTTTTTTTCTAGTGTTTTAACTCGATCACTTTGAGATTTAATTTCTACAACTAAATCTGGAACTAATTTGGCAAAGTATCGGACACTTTGTTGTAGCTGAGATGCACGAACAAAAGAAACATCTGGTGCTTTTAAGTTAGTATCGGGCATGATAAAACCTCCTGCGGAGTCAAATATTCGCCCTAAGCGACGAGGTTCAACCCAAGCGAAAAGAAAGGCAATTAAACGGACACCTATTTCGCTAGAGATAATATCTGATGGCCCCATAACGATAATTTTCCCATTTTCAAGTTCTAATTGGTAATCCTGTCCAGCTTCCGAGAGAGTTGCTTGTAAGTTTTCTAAGTCTTTTATTGTCATCAGTGCCATGAGAAAAATCTCCTTGTCTAACTGAAAGGACTTTAGCCATTCTCTAACAGGCTCATTGTCAAGTTCAGATTTGTAAAAAACAACCTGTAAAATCAGGTTAGGATCATTCATCTTTAATAATTATACCTAATAAGTTTCATCTTAATCAATATTTAGGATGCAATTTTAACCAACTATGGTATTATGGCGACGACGATTAATGCCAGTACCAAGAGAAATTGTATCAATTATAACGAAAAGGAAAATCAAATATTGTGGGAACTCGGATTAAGAATTTACAAGTCACAAAAGTCGTGGATGGGGACACCATTAAGGTGTTACTCAATGATAAGCGGGAATTTTTAAGACTCGATTGTGTGGATACCGAAGAAATACTCAACCATGATTCTAAACCCCGAACAAATGCGGGAATTGCCGCCGCAGAAATGGCACAACAATATTTTATGAATGAACATGGTTTTTTAACAAAAGTCGATATTGAATTTGATGGCAATGAACCAGCAGAAGTGTGTTTAGAAAAATATCGAGATCATCACGGACGATTAATTTGTTATGTTCATAAACAGGGAGAAAATTATAATTTAAAATTAATTAAGGAAGGGTGGAGTCCTTATTTTATTAAATATGGAAATTCTCGATTATATCATCAAGAAATGATGCGGGCTGAAGCCGATGCCCAAGCCCATAATCGCATGATTTGGAATCGCCAAACCAACGAAAGTAGTGCCTTTAGAAACTATACTATTTTAATGCCTTGGTGGTCGTTACGCGCTGCGATTGTGGATGATTTTCGTCGCTATGGACAACCGAATGGCGTGTTATCCGTGCGTTTAGATTATCCTAATATATTATTAGCAGCAATGAAGCAACAATCTATTACTATTTTCTGTGATTTACAGGAGGGAATTACTAAATGGATTGGCAATAGTGGGATTATTCATACTGGAACAAAAGATCGGAATTTAAAATTATGGATTCCTGAAGCTAGTAATAATAAAGATTCTCCTATCATTCATTTAATTAATAAACGATATACGGGGTTAGGACGGAGTTATGTCTATATTAGTGGACAGGTGACCATGTACCGAGATAAACCTGAAATCACCCTAACTCATCTGCAACAATTATCGGATTTTTGCCCGATTATTCAAGCAAAAAATTTGGCAAATTCCCCAACTTTAACTTATAATAATACGCAGAAATAATTAGGATACCATCATGGTAAATTCTCCCAAAATTCTCGCCTTTGCTGGAAGTGCTAAGGAAACTTCCTATAATAAAAAGTTAGTCCAAATTGCAGCCGCCGGAGCCAAAACAGCCGGGGTGGAAGTCACCTATATTGATTTACGGGATTTCCCGATGCCTTTATTTGATGAAGATTTAGAAGCCCAACAGGGCATTCCGGTAGCTGTTCGTGAATTTAAAGATTTAATGTTAGCCCATCAAGGCTTATTAATTGCCTGTCCTGAGTATAATAGTTCGATTACACCGTTATTAAAAAATGCCATTGATTGGGCATCCCGTCCCGAACCCAATTTACCCGGATTAGCTTGTTTTAATAATAAAATTGCAGCGATTATGAGCGCCTCCACTGGAGGGTTTGGAGGAATGCGCGGGTTAGTTCATGTTCGGGCTATTTTAGAAAGTATTGGGGTATTAGTTATTCCTCAACAACGGTCTATTTCTCAAGCCTTTGAAGCCTTTAATTCCGATGGAAGTTTAAAAGATCCCAAACAACAGCAGGATGTAGAAAGTTTAGGCGCAAAAGTTACAAGTTTATTGATTAAACTTTCAGCTTGAATTTCAGTCATCAGTTATCATTTATCATGCCACAGGTAAGTGCCTGCGAGACTTACCCATGACTCCCGATAAGTTTGTTAACGGATAACCACTTCGAGTTTCCAACTCGGTTATGCAGATTTAAGGGATGCCATATCTATGCAGAAGCGGTACTTCACATCGGACTTGAGCAGTCGCTCGTAGGCTTCGTTAACCTTCTGGATTGGGATAACTTCGACATCGGCAGTGATGTTGTGCTTGCCACAAAAGTCGAGCATCTCTTGGGTTTCGGCGATCCCACCGATACTAGAGCCAGAAAGACTGCGGCGAGCCATGATCAGGCTGAATGCCGAAACATCCAGGGGTTTCTCCGGGACACCGACAAGGGTGATGTTACCGTCAAGGCGAAGCAGGTTGAGATAGGCGTTAATATCGTGATTAGCGGAGACGGTATCGAGAATAAAATCGAAACTGCCAGCGTGCTGCTGAATCTCGTCGGCGTTGCGGGAGACAACCACTTCGTCGGCACCAAGACGGAGCGCGTCTTCTTTCTTATCGGGTGAAGTCGTAAAGACAACGACATGGGCTCCAAACGCATGAGCAAATTTCACCCCCATGTGACCGAGCCCACCAAGACCGACCACGCCAACTTTCTTACCTTTAGTAACGCCCCAGTGACGCAGGGGTGAGTAGGTTGTAATCCCGGCGCACAGAAGTGGCGCGACTCCAGGGAGATTGAGGTTAGTAGGAACTCGTAGAACGAAGCGTTCATCAACAACAATACTATCGGAGTAGCCCCCATAAGTAACGCCTCCGAGGTGCTTGTCGGGAGAGTTGAAGGTGAAGGTTAGGTTCGGGCAGAACTGCTCAAGATTAGCTTGGCAATGGGGGCAAGTACCATCGGAGTCAACCAGGCAACCAACCGCAGCGAGGTCATCGGGCTTGTACTTCGTAACTGCCGAGCCAACCTGGGTAACACGGCCGACGATCTCATGACCGGGGACAATTGGGTAGGTAGTGGGCATGACGCTGCTCCACTCGTTACGCACCGAATGGATGTCGGAGTGGCAGATACCGCAGAAAAGGATCTCAATCTGTACGTCGTGTTCGGTTAGATCCCGTCGTCCGATCTGGGTGGAGGACAGCGCTGATGTTGCACTGGCTGCGGAATAAGCTTTCGTGTTGTACATAAATTGATGCTCCTATTTGTTTATTTTTAGCGAATGGTATTGTTGTTTTTTGATATCTATTCTCTCGCTCATGTATTGCATTATAGATTCTAGCTTACCATGAGAATTATTAATCTACTATTAATCTACTTAATTCCTCCCGAATTGATCGGGGCTGATATCCTAAATTAAAGGCTTTATAACTATCTAAAGAAACATCAGGAGGACGAGGTGCTAACATTTTAATATCCACTTGAGAACAGGGTTTAATTAAATGCTTTGGAAGCTCTAAAATATCAGCCATGAGTAAGCCAAATTCATAACGAGAAATCCGTTCTTTTCCTCCTAAATGCAAAATTCCTGATATATTTTCTAGGGCTAATAATAATCCCTTAGCTGCGGTATTTCCCCCCACGGGAGTTCTAAATTCATCTACAAATAAATTTAACTCTTTTCCTGCTTTTAAAGTTTTAATAAAAGGCTGAATAAAACTGGTGGTATGGTTAGGAACATCCCCAAACATTAAGGGCATTCTGCAAATAGTTGTTCGAGGATAGCGTTCTAACATTCCCTGTTCAGCTAATACTTTTTGTTCCCCATAATAACTAATTGGGGATACGGGATCGGTTTCCGTATAGGGTGGATTTAAACCATTAAATACTAAGTCCGTTGAAGTAAAAACACAGGGAATATTCAACTCAGCACAAAGCTTAGCAATTTCCCAAGAAGCGATAACATTAATTTGATAGGATATTTCAGGATACTGTTGACAAAAGTTGGGTTGAGATTGAGCCGCAGCATGAATAACCGCATCGGGTTTAATTTCTTGAAATAGATTTTTTAATCCTGGAATATCCGTTAAATCTGTCTTAAAAAGATAAATATTAGAAATATCAATAGTTTGAGAATGAGTTAAGCCATAGACTTGCCATTGAGTTTGAGAAAGTTGGCAAAGATGCCATCCTAAAAAACCACTAGCTCCTGTAATTAAGAGTTTATTCATGATTAATTCGACTAAGTTGGCAAAATTTAGAAACAGGAGAATGGCGAACCCCGGTTCTAACCTTACCCATTGCATAAGGACTGCGCCAAGGGTGGTATCGGATTACTTTTGGAACCTTACTAGGGAAGGGGGTTGGGGGGTTAGGTCTTAGGGGTTGGCAATGGAAAATGAAACAGCCCTGCCCGTGCACGGGGGGTTTGGGGGGCTGTTCCCTGTTATATCAGAAAAAATCAACTAACTTTCAGTTTTATAGCTTATTTTTAGCTGACATTTGATACCCACCGTCGGATATCTCGCCCCTATCTATTACCAACTGGACTTAACCACACCGGGTAATAATCCTGCGTGGGCCATTTCACGGATAACGTTACGAGACAATCCAAAATCCCGATAGAACCCTCTGGGGCGTCCAGTTAACCAGCAACGGTTTCTGACACGGGTTCTGGAACTATCGCGGGGGAGTTGTTGGATTTTGCGGTGAATTTCCATTTTTTCCAATTGAGACCCAGCTTGCTCAAATTGGTCTTTCAGATCGGCGCGTTTTTCCGCATATTTTTCTACCGTTCTTTTGCGCTTATTATTGCGCTCAATCATGCTTTTTTTAGCCATATTAAGGCTGTTCTCCTTGTAAATAATTATTTATGCTAAAGCCAAGTTTTTTTCCTGCGCTGGGGACGGTTGATCCTTGAGCAGAGGGGCATAAATCAGACAATTCGCAATTATAACACATTGGACTACGCGCTGTACAGACGGCCCGACCATGATAAATTAAGCGAATTGACCAATTTTCCCAATCCTCCCGGGGAATCAAAGGCATTAGATCCCGCTCAATCCGAATTGGATCGTTATGGGAAGTCAGTCCTAGCCGTTGACTCAGCCGTTTAACATGGGTATCCACCGTCACCCCCATATTAATCCCATAGCCATGGGCTAACACCACGTTAGCGGTCTTACGAGCTACCCCTGGGAGTTCTAAGAGTTGTTCCATCACTTTTGGCGGTTGTCCCCCGTATTTTTCCGCCAACAGTTGACAGGAGCCTTGTATATGGCGGGCTTTGTTCCGATAGAACCCCGTTGACCTGACTAGGGTTTCCAGTTCCGTAATATCGGCTTTGGCTAAACTTTGGGCGTCGGGAAACCGAGCAAATAGAGCCGGAGTCACTTGATTTACCCGTTCATCTGTGCATTGAGCCGATAGAATTGTGGCGACTAATAATTGCACCGGAGTTTGATAATTTAAACTACAGGTTGCATCGGGATACAAGCGTTTTAGTCGTAATAAAATTTCCAAGGCGCGTTGTTTTGGGTTACGCTTTTTCTGAGTCACCATATTAATTATTTACTGTTGAAATAGCGATCGCACCCAACCTAAATCCGTAAGATTAATCGTATCTCGAATAATCAAGAAAACCCCTAATCCTAATAACAACATCAAACCCGTTTGCATCACATTTTCTTGAATTTTCTCAGGTAAGGGTTTACCACTCAGGGCTTCAAATAACAAAAAGGCTAACTGACCGCCATCTAAAGCCGGAAGGGGTAGAATATTAATGAAGGCTAAGTTAATACTAATTAACGCCGCAAATTGCAGTAAATTCCACGGATCAGAACGGGCAATATCGGCCCCAAATTTGACAATTCCCACCGGGCCAGATAACTGTTCTGCGGTTTCACTAAATCGACTAATTAGTTGTCCGAAACCAGATGCAGTTAAGTTAATAATCCGTTGAAATTCCGTTGCACCCTTACTTAATGCCTCAATTGGGTTCGCAGCCCGATGACGAACAATCGTGCCATTCGCGGTTAACTGTACTCCAATCCGACCTTTCCCATCACTTGCTAAATCGGGAACCAGGTTAACAGATACCAGTTGATCCTGTCTTTTAATCTGTACTGATAAAGGTTGATTTGGATGGGTTTTAATGGCTTCAATCAAGGTTTTAATTGAAGTTTCAGAAGCCCCTAATTCCTGACCATCTACAGCCAAAATAATATCTTTAGATTCAATTCCGGCTCGGTTGGCCGCAGAACTGACATTTTGAGTAACTTCTGCAACTTTCACCCCCGGTTCCGGGTTAAAACTAGGAACCCCAATAATTCCAATTTGAGTCACCAATAAAAAATAGGCAAAAATCAAATTAGCAATTACCCCCGCACTAATCACAATCGCCCGATCTAAAACGGGACGATTACTCAGTAAATTCGGATCATTTTTAGGAATCGTACTCTCAGGATCATCATCGGGAAACCCCACATATCCCCCCAAGGGTAAACCTCGAATTGCATACTCGGTTTCTGACCCTTGATATTTCCATAATATCGGGCCAAAGCCAATCGAAAAACGATTAACATGGATATGTTGGAGACGGGCGGCTAAAAAATGCCCCAGTTCATGAACAAAAATTAATACTGCAAGAACGGCGATCGCTGCCAATATTGACATGAATAAATCCTGTAAAACTACAATTGAGCGGTTCTAACCATTCTAATATCAGAACTCAGTTGTTGGGTATTAAGAATTGGTTTAACAACGGTAGTATGATAATCACAACGGGAGAAATTCAACGATTGACCCAAAAACCCATCGTCACCCGAAAACCGAAACCTGATACTGAACATGACAACGACCCTTTCTCATACTCCCCTGTATAACGTCTCCGTTGAACTGAATGGCCGCATGGTGCCCTTCGCAGGTTGGGAAATGGCGGTTCAATTTAGCGGAATTAACCGAGAACATGAAGCTGTCCGTCAAGCGGTGGGAATGTTTGATATCTCCCACATGGGCAAATTTATTCTGCGTGGGGAAAAACTCATCGAAGCCTTACAATCCCTTGTCCCTTCGGATTTGAGCCGTTTACAGCCAGGTGAAGCCCAATATAGCGCCCTCTTAAATGCCCAGGGGGGAATTTTAGACGATATTATTTTTTATGATCAGGGGATTGACCCGGTAACGAATCTGCCGCAAGGGGTAATGATTGTGAATGCGGCGACAAAATCCAGAGATAAGGCTTGGATCATTGCCCATATTGAGGATCAGGCGATAGTATTAGAAGACTTATCGCGAGATAAAGTCCTATTAGCGGTTCAAGGGCCCCAGGCTGAAGCCACATTACAGCCTTTTGTCGGGGATAGTCTTTCTCAAGTTAAATTTTTTGGTCATATTACCACCACCGTACTCGGAAAACCAGCCTTCATCGCCCGCACCGGATACACCGGAGAAGATGGTTTTGAAGTGATGGTTGCTCCTTCTGTTGGTGTGGAATTATGGAAAAGTTTAGCCACTGCGGGGGTAATTCCCTGTGGTTTAGGTGCTAGAGATACCCTGCGTTTAGAAGCGGCAATGGCTTTATATGGACAAGATATTAGTTTAACTACAACTCCCTTAGAAGCGGGTTTAAATTGGATTATTCATTGGGAAACTAAAGGAAAATTTATTGGTCGTCAAGCTTTAGAACAGCAAAAAGCTGCCGGAGTAACTCAAAAATTAGTCGGTTTAGAAATGCAAGGACGCCATATTGCTCGTCACGGATATCCGGTTTTATTTAATGGTCAAACCGTGGGAGAAATTACCAGTGGAACTCTATCACCAACGTTAGGAAAAGCCATTTCTATGGCCTATGTTCCCACAGCATTATCCAAAATTGGTCAATCTTTAGATATTGAAATTCGGGGCAAAACCTACCCAGCAACGGTGGTTAAACGTCCCTTCTATCGTTCTCCTAATCGTCCCAAAAACCCAAAAACCTAAGCCCTCGTTGTTGCGCTTTAGCGCTCTTAGGAGGGGCTAAAGCCCAACAACAAAGTTTATTTATGAAAATTGCAATCTTATCCCAGGATGGTTCCCTATATTCTACTAGAAGAATCAGGCAAGCAGGGGAACAACGGGGGCATGAGATAGAAATTATTGATTATTTAAGATGTCATATTTCACTGAGTTCCCAGAGTCCCACTGTGATTTATGAAGGCAGATATTTAAAAGAATTTGATGCAATTATTCCCAGAATTGGCGCGTCAAAAACCTTTTATGGAACGGTGATTGTCCGTCAATTTGAACTAATGGGAATATTGACTTTGAATGAATCCCAAGCTATTGCTCGTTCCCGTGATAAATTAAATGCGTTACAAAGTTTAGCTAAAGAAGGGATTCATTTACCTAAAACCGGATTTACTACTTATATTAAGGATATTGATAGTTTAATTCAACAGGTGGGGGGTGCGCCTTTAATTATTAAATTATTGGAAGGAACTCAAGGGATGGGGGTAATTTTAGCTGACACTTATCAATCGGCTAAATCGATTATTGAAGCGTTTCAAGGGTTAAATATTGATGTTTTAGTTCAGGAATTTATTCCTGAAGCGGATGGGGAAGATTTACGCTGTTTAGTGATTGGTGATAAAGTTGTGGCGACAATGAAACGCATCAGTAACCCTGGAGAATTTCGCGCTAATTTACATCGAGGTGGGAAAGCAGAAAATGTTAAATTAACCGCAGAAGAACGAAATATGGCGATTAAATCCGCAAAAGTGATGGGATTAAAATTAGCAGGAGTTGATTTGATTCGTTCCCATCAAGGGCCATTGGTTTTAGAGGTGAATTCATCCCCTGGACTGGAGGGAATTGAAACCGTTACGGGTATTGATATTTCCGATAAAATTATTGAATGTTTGGAGAAAAATGCGATGAAAAGAAAAACACAAAAAATGGAGAATAAAAAATGAAATAAATGTTCTGATTGTCTGTTAAAATTATTAACAACGGAGGTAAATACAATGGCACTCACAGCCCAACAAATCGCAGATTTAATGCCGGATACGAGTCAATTAGAAAGTGATGAACCGGAAATGGAAAGTTCTTTACATTATTTACAATTAGCCTTGTTAGCTTCTTGTTTAGATTGGCTCTGGCGAGATCGAGAGGATTATTTTATTGGAGCCAATTTAACTATTTATTATAGTCAACAACAACTCAAAAATCGAGAGTTTAGAGGCCCAGACTTTTTTGTTGCTAAAAATACGGCAAAACGTCCTCGTCGCTCTTGGGTTGTCTGGCAAGAAGATGGTAAATATCCCGATATAATTATAGAATTACTCTCGGATTCTACAGCAAAAATTGATCGAGGAGAAAAGAAAAATCTGTATCAAAATCGGTTTAGAACCCCGGAATATTTCTGGTTTTCTCCCGAAGATTTAGAGTTAGCTGGATTTCGCTTAAGTGGTGAGGAGTATGAACCCATTTTACTGAATGAATCGGGGTTATTATGGAGTCATGTATTAGGATTATATTTGGGAATTTATCACAATCAATTGCGTTATTTTAGTGCAGCCGGGGAATTAATTGCCACCCCACAAGAAGCCGCACTTCAATCTCAAATCTTAGCTGAAACCGAACGTCAACGGGCTGAAACCGAACACCAACGGGCTGAAACCGAACACCAACGGGCTGAACGTTTAGCAGAAAGACTCCGAGCATTAGGAATTAATCCCGACTAATGTAGTAGAGACGTTGCATGAAAAGTCTAATTTAGTTGTATACAACCTCTCTACAGAGGTGTTTTTACCCAAACAAAACCCTTAAGATGAGAAAGGCAGGTTATAATTTGTTACGGAGTGCGAGACGTTCCTGCCAAAGTATAGGGTCAAAACCCGAAACGTAAGCAGGGAGATAGGTTTAGACAATTGGTATACGGAGTTAAATCCATTAATAAATCCAATCAAGCCCGTCTTAACTTTGAAAATGTGACCTTAAAGGAAGGTCAATCTCGAAGTCAATGGTACAGATTACCGTACCAAAGAGATTCGGCAATATCCACAGAGCCAGACTGATTATCAAAACTCTGAAGCTGGATATAACGGGAAATCGGGTATAAGTCAAATACCTAAGCAGTTCTCTAGCCAATTGCCCAAGAATAACGCAAGTGAACATCCGGCTTGAACTATCATAAAAATTGAGTAGTGAAATGATTTGATACACTGCGTTCAAAAGAACAAGGGGAATAGATAGAAGGGTTCCGTACCTTCTATAAAAGGTAAGATTTTCTATGTAAATACTTACTAAGACTTCATTAGGAGCCGTGTGCGGTGAAAGTCGCAAGCACGGTTTTGTAAGGGAGTTGGTGGCTGTAAAGCCTCCTTCGACCAACATTAGTTAGCAAAACTTAAGTTTTATGAGTAAACCCGCCGTGAATTCGTTTTTTGTAGGCCGTGCCTTAGCTGAAGGACTATACGAACAACTGGGAAATAGTCTGACCAACGCTTTGAGTGAACTCGGAAAATTTGAGGCCGAACAGAAAGAACATCTACGCTCATTTACCCAACAGGTGATGGAACGCGCCACCCAAGAAGTGGCAACCGTTGTTGGCGATAGTAACTTTCCCGCATCTAACAGTGAACCCGTAGACTTACAGGCCACTATTGACGAACTGCGGGCCGAAGTTGCGCAATTACGCTCCGAACTGCAACAGTACCGTAATCGTACCGTTTAAACTCTTTTGTAGTCAAAATACGCGCTTATTGGGTTAACTTCATTGTGGAAACGGTTGTGTCAGTTCCTGTTGATAATTCAGTTCGGGGTTCTGGTTCAGAACAACGAATAAATCCGCCTTTAGTCACTCCTCCGGGCAAAAATTATGGGGGAAAAGCCTACCGTTGGAACCGCAAAAATTATTCCCGTCAACGACGTTTTATTGACATTTGGACGTTTGTTCTGACGTGGTTAACTTGGTTGTGGGTCGATGGTAAAAAATGGAGTTACTGGGGCGGTTTTACCGAAGATAAAAAAAATGCTCGTCGTCGAGCGCAAGCAATTTGGGTAAGGGAAACATTTTTAGATTTAGGGCCAACTTTTATTAAAGTCGGACAATTGTTTTCCACCCGGGCTGATTTATTCCCCGTTGAATATGTAGAAGAACTTTCCAAACTCCAAGATAAAGTTCCGGCTTTTAGCTATGAACAAAGTGAAGAAATTATTCAAGAAGATCTGGGTAAAACCGTTCAAAATTTATTCCAGAATTTTGACCCAATTCCCTTAGCTGCCGCCAGTTTGGGCCAAGTTCATAGAGCCCAACTCCATTCGGGTGCAGACGTGGTGGTTAAGGTTCAGCGCCCCGGACTAAAAAAATTATTTGAAATTGATTTAGCGATTTTGCGAGGCATTGCTCGTTATTTCCAAAATCATCCTCGGTGGGGAAAAGGTCGAGATTGGGTGGGAATTTATGACGAATGTTGTCGGATTTTATGGTTAGAAATAGACTACCTGAATGAAGGTCGAAATGCCGATACATTTAGGCGGAATTTTCGTAGTTTTGATTGGGTAAAAGTCCCCAGGGTTTCTTGGCAATATACGTCCCCCCGAGTCCTAACTTTAGAATATCTTCCGGGGATTAAAATTAGTAATTATGAAGCCTTAGAAGCATCGGGACTTGATCGCAAAGAACTCGCACAAATGGGGGCAAAAGCCTATTTAGAACAACTCCTCAACCATGGATTTTTCCATGCCGATCCCCACCCGGGTAATATTGCGGTGAGTCCTGGGGGAGAATTGATTTTCTATGATTTTGGCATGATGGGACAAATTACCTCCAATCTGCGGGAAAAACTCATGGAAACCCTATTTGGAATTACTCAAAAAGATGGTGATCGGGTGGTTAAATCCTTAATTGCCATGGGAGCGATCGCCCCCACCGGAGATATCGGGCCAGTGCGTCGGTCGGTTCAGTATATGCTGGACAACTTTATGGATCAACCCTTTGAAAATCAATCCATTGCCTCCATTAGTGATGATTTGTACGAAATTGCTTATGACCAACCGTTTCGTTTTCCCGCAACCTTTACCTTTGTGATGCGGGCATTTTCCACTTTAGAAGGAGTCGGAAAAGGACTCGACCCCGAATTTAACTTTATGGAGGTGGCACAGCCTTTTGCCATGCAGCTTATGTCTAATGGAAATCTTCCCAATACTGCCAATAGTATTTTTAATGAATTCAGTCGCCAAGCGGTTCAAGTCGGTTCATCGGCCTTCGGTTTACCAGGACGCATTGAAGATACCCTGGAAAAACTTGAACAAGGAGATCTGCGAATGCGGGTTCGTCTAGCGGAAACCGACCGGGCATTAAGACGGATGAGTAATGTGCAAATGGGGACGAATTACACCGTCTTGATCGCTGCCTTGACTCTATCGGCGACACTGTTATTCATTAGTGATAAAGTGGGATTAGCTCTGTTTGTAGTATTCTTAGCTGTTGCTCTGGGGATTGCTTTCTTAAGGCTGTTACGCCGGATTGATCGCTTGGATCGGATGATGTAAATGTCTCCTGTACTCGTCATCTGTCTTGTAAAGCTTTGCAGTGATCCCCAGGGGTGGATATAAGAAAATTTGATAACCCAATCCGCTTGGGAGCTAGAGGTCAATCTTTAACTTGTTTATGAAACGTTATTTTGCTGGAATGACGGATACGGGCAATGTTCGTAACGTCAACCAAGATGCTTACTATATTGATCCTGATGGCCGTTTTTTTATTGTCGCCGATGGCATGGGTGGACACGCAGGCGGCCAGGAAGCCAGTCTGATTGCTACTAAAACCATTAAAGAACATATTCTTGAGCATTGGGATAGTTCTGAAGCATCCCAAACTATCCTCAAAAATGCCTTTGTCGCCGCCAATAAAGCACTTTTAGAGGATCAGCAACAACATCCTGAACGCTCAGACATGGGAACAACGGCGGTTGTGGCTTTATTCCGAGATCCCGATAGTCCTTGGTTTGCGAATGTGGGGGATTCCCGTTTATATCGTTTACGGGGACATCAATTAGAACAAATTACAGAAGATCAGACTTGGGTAGCTCAAGCGGTTAAGTCCTCCCGTCTCAAGCAAGATGAGGCTCGCACCCATCCTTGGCGTCATGTTTTATCCCAGTGTTTGGGACGCGAAGATCTCTCGGAAATTGAGATTGATCAGATGGATGTCCAGTCGGGAGATCGCCTATTGTTATGTAGTGATGGCTTGACCGAAGAACTCTCGGACGGGGTGATTGCTTCCAACCTGAAATCAATTCGAGCTTGCGATACCGCAGCTACGGCTTTAATTAAAGCGGCTAAAGATCGGGAGGGGAAGGATAATATTACGGTGATTGTGGTCGCGATTGAGTGAACTATCATAGTTAATCCCATGCGTGTGATTGGTTTGATTAGTGGAACTTCAGTGGATGGGATTGACGGGGCCCTGGTGGAGATTTCGGGTTCCCCAGGGGATTGGCATTTAGAATTGCTGGCTGGGACAACCCTCCCCTATCCGGTGGACTTGCGATCACAAATTTTGGACGTATGTGCTGGAAAGTCTCTATCCATGCCCGAACTGGCTGAATTAGATGATGCGATCGCCACGGTTTTTGCCGATGCTGCCTTAAGTTTACAACAGTCCTCTGAACCTGCGGAACTGATTGGCTCCCACGGTCAAACTGTATTTCATCGTCCCCCACAAAATCATCAACTCGGTTACAGTCTGCAATTGGGACGGGGAGAGCTAATCGCCCAGTTAACGGGTTTAACCACCGTCAGTAATTTTCGGGTCGCGGATATCGCCGCCGGAGGTCACGGTGCCCCCCTAGTTCCGATTCTCGATACCTATTTCCTCCGCCATCCCCACTATGATCGCTGCATTCAAAATTTGGGGGGTATTGGCAATGTCACCTATGTCCCGAAAACCGATAACCAGATTTTAGGCTGGGACACTGGGCCGGGAAATGCCTTAATAGATTTGGCCGTACAGTATTTTTCTGCGGGCGCTCAAACATACGACCGGGACGGGGCTTGGGCGGCGACGGGAACCCCCTGCATCGCCCTAGTTGAAGGGTGGTTACAGCAGGATTTTTTTCAACAACCGCCCCCGAAATCGACGGGACGGGAATTATTTGGGGTGGACTATTGGCAACGTTGTTTAAGGGAAGCTGAACCCTATAATTTAAGTCCGGCGGATATTTTAGCTACCTTAACGGAATTAACCGTCGTTTCAATTCATCACAGTTATTGTCAATTTTTACCGGAATTACCCGATCAGATTTTATTATGTGGGGGAGGTAGCCATAACCACTATTTACAACAGCGTTTACAAACTTTATTCGCCCCAATTCCAGTTTTTTCCACTTCTGAACTAGGCTTAAATGCTGATTTTAAAGAAGCGATCGCTTTTGCGGTTTTAGCCTATTGGCGACTATTAGAAATTCCGGGAAATTTACCTTCGGTAACGGGCGCGGTTTCAGAGGTTTTATTGGGAGAAATTCACCCGGTCTTTACTCCTAATGTGATACGATCCCAATCAATAACTTAAATCGACAAAATTTTTTCAATCTTGGTGCAAATAAAGGTGGCACTGTGGCTCACACATTTTTGATGGAATCTGGTCAATGGTTATTAGAAGGAAATTGGATCGACCGAGGCGAAATACCAATTGCCATTCGCGGAAAAACAGTGGTTGCTTGGCATCAAAGCGACTGGTTCAGTATGGTGACAAAATTAGTTTTCCCCAATAGCGATCGCGAAGATATTATTTTACAGTATCGGGGAAGATTAGATGGTAATGAAAGAGAATATACCTTTGTTTTACAACATAGTCAACTTGGAAAAATTGAAGGCGAAGGTTTAATTAGCCCCGAATCAATTGTCCAACGTTATCGAGTTTTAGGAGATGAACGTCAACGTCGGAATGGTTTTGAAACCCTGAGAAAAGTTGACTCTAATCACTACTATTATTGCAGTGCAATCATGGCGGGCCATTCCCTAAATTTAATCAGTGTGGTGGAAGCGACCCTAGAACGTAAATCATAAATAGGAGTTCAGGGTTGATCTTGAATATCAATTTAACCCCAAGTCATTCGACCTCATCAGTTTGACGCCCCATTACCTTAACTTGTTTCCGATCAACGGAAAGAAGTGAAAGATAGAGGTCGCCGACTGCAATAGTTTCAAGGTCTACTCCTGAGCAAAATTTGGTTCGAGTCCCCAATGGTGTTTGAGAAAATGTTGATACATATTTTCTCTGACCATCATGTGTTCATAGAGATTAATCAAAAACTCCTGAGCCTGTTCTGGACTCATTTGACCGACTTGCATCTTGAAGGAGGTGAGGTTGAATTGTTGCTCAAGAGATAATTCTGCGGGTTGGTTCATGGGTGACTCCTTACGGGTTCTCCAGTATTATTAACAAGTGTAACAAGTATTTGACAAATTGTCCACTACCCTCTAAGAAGATATGTGTTGTTATGAAGATAGCAAATATTTTTAGAGATGGTGTAGCACAGGATACGAGTTTTCACAACAACGGCTAGAGATCCCAAGACTCAAAGGGAATTGAAAACTTATTAATTACGGAATCCTTTAATATAGATGTGTTAAAGTAATATAGAGGATTTGAAAATCTTATAGATTTTTTATATTTGACTCATAAGGATGTGTAATTAAAGATGACTCTTTCTAAGACTAATCAACCCAAGCCCTTGTGGAGTCGATTCCGTTTCCTGTCCTACGGTGTGCTGGGTCTTCTAATTTTCTATTTCAATTCGACTTGGGATTCTAATATTTTTGTGAAAGGATATTTAACACTCATAGAAGTACAAACTTCTATAGTTTTGTTATACTTTATGATAGCTAGGCTTTCCAAAATCCCAACTCGTAAAATCGATCTCTAATTCCTACTGATTTGACTTTGATTAGTCTTTTGAATATTTTAAATTCAGGAGAATACCTCATGAAAAATAAATTTTTAGCCGCTTTACTCGCTTTCTTTTTAGGTGCATTTGGAATTCATAAGTTTTATTTAGGGGAAAATTTTGGCGGAATTCTCTATTTTTTATTTTCCTGGACTTTTATTCCTGCTATTCTCGCCTTCTTTGATTTTATGAGTTTATTATTAATGTCTGATCAAACCTTTGATGCTAGATTTAATCCGGGTATAAATACCGCAGTTTTAAGGGGGAGTCATTCTCGAGAAGATGTTACGATCGCCATTTCTCAACTGAAAAAACTCTATGATCAAGATGCGATTACTGCCGAAGAATATGAAGAAAAACGTCGCAAATTATTAAATGAATTGTAAATATTAATAGGAGTGACATTCAAGGTGTCTAATCTATCCCAATGGTTTCAGAAAACCCCGCAGTGGTTATACTGGTCTTTATTTCCCGTATTAGGAGGATTAGCCATTGTCTATGCGGGAAGTAAAACTAAAACTCAATCCTGGGTTTACATCGGTTTAGGGTTTGTAGCGACGGCTTTTATCTTATCAAATAGTTCGTTAAGTGGAATCATTTGGATTGCTCAAATTGCCACGGCGATTGCCCTAAAAAAAGAATTTCTAGCTAAAACCTATCCTAATTCTTTAACCAAATCCAATGAATCCAACCTGATTAAATTAATTGCTAAACATCGAGACAAAATTGATATCAATAATTGTTCTAAACATGAATTAGTTCATGGCTTAGATTTACCGATTGTTTATGCCAATGAAATTGAAGAAATGAAACGGGAAGGCTATAATTTCACGAGTTTAGAAGAACTTTCAGAATTAATTGGGATTCCTGAAGCTACTTTAACACACATTGAACCTCTAGTTTCATTTGGTTTTGATATGAACAAAGAGATTCATCATTCCTGGCGACGGTTAAATGTTTTATCCATAGATGAATTAGTGAGTTTAGGACTCCATATCAACGCGGCTAAAATCGTTGTTTTAGAACGTAAAAAGCGTGGGAGTTATAAATCTTTTCTGGATTTTAAAAAACGGACAGAACTCCCCTTACATTTATATCGACATCTTTTGTAATTAAAATTTACAATTGTAGAGATATTCATATTTATTATGCAGATAATGAATAAATGGATCAATTTTCAGGGGAGAACCCGTCACCTGTTCCATTAATTCTGATGTGGTAAATTTTCGACCATGTTGATAAATATTTTGTTGCAACCATTCTAATAACCGCTTCACATTTCCCCGTTCAATTTCAAAGGGAATTTCAGGATCAAAACTAATGATAGTATGATAAATTTGAGCCGCCATTAAATTCCCTAACGTATAACTTTGAAACATTCCCCCAATTAGTCCAATATACCAATGCACATCCTGTAATACGCCCTCAATATCTGTTGTTGGAATCACCCCTAAATCTTTTTTATATCGCTCATTCCAAGCTTCAGGTAAATCAGAAATAGCTAATTTTCCCTCCAACATTGCTAACTCTAAATCAAACCGAATCATAATATGTAAATTATAGGTAACTTCATCGGCATCGGTACGAATTAAAGAAGGAGTAACTTTATTAATTGCTTGATAAAACTGATTAGTTGTAACTTGTCCTAACTGCCGCATAAACACCCCCTGTAACCGGGGATAAAACCATTCCCAAAACCCGCGACTGCGACCGATGACATTTTCCCATAAACGAGCTTGGCTTTCGTGCATACCAGAGGAAGCACCCCCCGCTAAGGGAGTTCCTTCTAATCGGGGATCAATTCCTTGTTCATAGAGAGCATGACCCGCTTCATGGATGGTACTAAATAACGCTTGTTCCAGATGGTGTTCATAAACACGGGTAGTAATTCTCACATCATCAATCGAGAATTTCGTCATAAACGGATGTAGGGTTTTGTCTTGACGTCCTCGATTTAAGTCATAACCTAAAGATTGAATTACCCCAATACTAAACTTAAGTTGTTCTTTAGGAGAAAAATTTTGATATAAACAAGAGTCATTTAACGGAACACAACTACCGAGAGTTTCTACGATCGCAACTAATTGTTCACGCAGAGGTTCAAATAGCGATCGCACCTTTGCCACCGTCATCCCCTGATCCTGTTGATCAATTAAGGGATCGGCTATGTGTTCATACCCTGGAAAACACAAGGCATATTCCTGACTCAATTCTAAAGTGGTTTTTAAATAAGGTTGAACAATAGCAAAATTTTGGGCTTCTCGTGCTTTAGCCCAGGCATCATAGCAGGAGGATTGATGCTGGGATATCTGTGCCATCAGCTTTGAAGGAACCCGTACCGCTCGCTGATAATCTCGACGGGTGACACGAATTAAACTGGCTTCTAGGGAGGGATAGGGACGGTTAGCTTCCTCCGTCCGTAAGTCCTCCAAGAGTTCTCCCAAAACGGGATCGGTGAATTTTTCATGGGCGAGGCGGCGTAATGTGGCCATTTGTCGCCCTCTGGCCGGAGCACCCCCAGGCGGCATATAGGTGGCTTGATCCCAATACAACAGGGAAATTGCCGATTTAATATCGTTAATCTCCGTGAGGCGATTAAGTAGTTCTGTGTATTTGGGGTTTGGAGAGGAAGAAACGGACATGAGGAAACCGATAAATCGGATGGTCTAATTTAAGAACAGCTTAGTCGATGTTGGACAGATATTGATCAATCCACAGAATTATTTTAAGAAAAATGTCCCGTCAATGTCAAAAGCCTGGAAATCCATCAACCTTGGTATCAAGATTTTATAAACTCTACGAGAATATACGGATTTGTACTCATTAAAATGAACATTTTTACTTTTAATTAATCCCCATTTGATGTAAAATTTGATCGGTTTATTCAATCCTGTCATCAATAATATGTCATCCACACCTTCTATAGATGCTTCTAGTTCTATTTCTTCTGCGACTGAAACCGTTGAAAAAACTCGTTTACTCTTGACATTATGGGCAATGAGTTGTACTGAGGGAACGGTTAAAAAAAGTGAATTGACGAGTAAAGTTAAGCAAAAACGCAAGGGGAAAAATGTTGGTGTTTCTCAAAGTCTTTACGACGAACTGCAAGCGGCGGATGTCATCAAAATTTATAAGCAAAATCAAACGCCTATGGTATCACTCACCGATACCGGAAAACAAATATTAATTGATTCGTTAATAAATCCTGACTTTGTTTTTGATGCAACGGTTGTGGCGGCTCGGTTAGCCAATGGGTTAATTGCGTTAATTCGAGAACTGCATCAAGGAGGAATTCCTCTAACATCTGTTAAACAAGTTACCATCGCTTCTTATGAGGAGTTTAAAGCGATCGCCCTTCAAGTGTATGATCAATTAAATAAAGATTATAACTATGATAACTTAGTCCCGATTTATCGCATCCGTCGGACTATCGGTGATCAGGTTAGTCGTTCACAGTTCAATGAATGGATGTTAGAAATGCAAGCTGATGATATTTTTCAACTGATTGGGGGTGAAATGACCGATAGTACACCTGACAAAGTTGAAGATTCTATTCAA
This sequence comes from Planktothrix agardhii, assembly GCF_904830935.1. Lineage (NCBI taxonomy): Bacteria > Bacillati > Cyanobacteriota > Cyanophyceae > Oscillatoriales > Microcoleaceae > Planktothrix > Planktothrix agardhii. The sequence goes on along the minus strand of NZ_LR882952.1, from coordinate 3,545,787 downwards.
ACCGAATTAGGAGCTATGCGTTACTACACCAAACGTTTAGAAGCCTAATAAATATTCATTTTTTTTGTTCCTTTACCTTGTACCAGTCATTATGTCTAATCCTCAAACTTCCTCAATCAAAGATTTAAACCATGCCCTACTGAGTCACAATCCTTTTAATGAAGTGACTGTAACTTATCAAAATATCTGGCAACAAGAGTTCCCAGATGTGGCTTTTCTGAATGCTCATGCGTCTGATGCTGTTTTCCAAACTTTACAACAAAACTATAAAACATCAATTGTGATTACAGCAGAATATGGAACGGGAAAATCCCATATTATTAGTCGGATTCGACATCGCCTAAAATCTCAAGGTGGAGCTTTATTTATGTACGCAAATAAGTATGGGGATTTAAAAAATATTAAACATGGGTTCCAAAAAACCATTGCAGATAGTTTAAATCAACAAGGAAGTCAGGATGTTAGACAATGGCAGGAACTCGCTACTAATATGGCGAATGAAACTTTTATTCAAAACAAGATCAGAATTTACTCTGCACAGGAATTAGTAGATAAAGTAACAAATTCTGATAAAAAAGCTAAAGGCTTGATATCTAAATTGACCAAATCTTTTTGTCAATTAAAATCAACAAAATATCCTAATCTGAACCCTGATATTATTCGATGTATATTTTGGACACTTTCTTTAGAGCAAGTTTTGTATGCTAATAATTGGCTAGGGGGTCAAGAATTAGCTCAACATAAAACAGTAGAATTAGGCTTGCCTCCTCAAAACTTATCTTTTGATGCTGTTTTACAGATTTTAGATTTGATTAGCGAATATAATCAGCTTGTTATTTGTTTTGATGAATTAGATAATATCGTTGATCAAGATCCAGATTTAGGATATGCAAGAGTACAGTTTGTTGCGGGATTAATTAAAGAACTCTTTGAAAACCTGGAACGAGGTATTATTTTAAGTGTTATGTTACCTAATGTTTGGAAAGATAAGATTAAAACCCTAACAAACTTTCCTTTGCATAAAATTTCTAGTTATAGCGACGATCCACTCAGTTTAAAGTTTGTGGATGAGAATGCAGCAATTGAATTAGTAAAAATGCGTTTATCAGATTTTTACACCAGTAAAAATTTAGTCTCCCATGATCCTCTTTATCCTTTTGACGAAAAGGAACTTAGAAATTTAGGTAAAAGTAAATCTAGTACAGTAAGAGAAGTTTTGAATTTATGCAAAAAAAGTTTGCCTAGCAAAATATCGCCCGTCTCTCCCCCTCCTGAAGATCCAGTAAAACAGGCATTTGATGATGAAATGAAGCAAGATGTAGAAAGCTCAATTGATGATAATTATTTGATTGCTGACGCTTTGCTTTTCGGATGCAAAAGTTTAATTGGTAAAACGATTGAAGGTATTTTTGTTGAAGGAGTTACAGATCAGGTACGGCGTTTAAAACGAAAAGAATCTAAAGATGGTTTTCTGAATTTTAAAATTATAGGAAAACAGGATGAGAAAGATATAGCAATTGGTGTAGCAGTGCTTCAGTATGATGGCGGTCACGCGCTAGGAGCAGGGTTTAAAAGGCTTATTGCTCCTCAAGATTATTCAATTGAGATTACAAGAGGGTGTTTAGTGCGTTCTAAAACTAAAAAAATTACTGGCTATATGGAAGCAACTTATCTACAACCTTTAATTCGTCAAGGGGGAGAATATGTAGAACTTAAAGAAGAAGAAATTAAACCGTTAATTGCGATTCGTGCAGTTCATCAAAAGCGTAGCGTTGATTATCAATTAACAGAAGAAGAAATCTTAAAATTTATTCATGAAAAAGGAGCAAAGTATAATTTGGGTGAAAGTAATCCATTACTTCGAGAAATTTTGAGTGATCCTTCATACCAAGTTCCTGATGATGTGAGTATGGAGGAACCTCTAATGTTATCATCTGAATCAGAAAATAACGGCTATGAATCAGAAAATGATATTGATTTATCTGGGTTTTAAAAATGTATAACTCTATTTCGCTTGATAATGCTTTATCAGTGCCATATCCTGATATTGTTGCCTTAAGTCAGGGCAGAATGATCACCATTATTACTCATGTTGATATGTATTTGGGGAGATCATTCGCCCTTTATCCCGTTAATACTTTGTTGAATTTATTTCCAGTTGAGGAATACTATAAATCAAGTTTTTTGTCAACTTGTAAAACTGTTTTAGATGAAATAAATTCTGATGAAGTTGAAATTAAGCTTTGGGGTAAATGTCACAACTGTTCTCAAGTAAACGATCCCGAAGATTTGACTAAGTTATCTAAAGTAACCCTTTGGACGGAGGAAGGATTAAAAGCCCTCTTACAACAGCGAGGAAACATTTTTTTAACTTATCTTCGGGTTTATAAACTTCCTGAACCGATAACAATGTCGCCTTTAACTAATGCTCGATTTGTCCCTTTACCCCATTCTATTACGGTAACAGAAACAAATCCGATTTTAGATGATAATAAATTTGAACATCTATATCGAAAAATTCTCAACCGTCAACCCCCAGAACATCCTGAATTAGAAGAATTAGAAACAGCGATCGCCCAGTTTCAAACTAACTCTTTATCTCAGGAAGAACAACTCGGTTTAAACCTTTTACAAGCCAATATTCATCAACTCTTAGGTTGGAAAACTTCAAAACCTGCCAATTTAACCAATGATTCCAGCTTAAATTGGATTAATGAAATAGCAGCATTCGGAAACCGAAGTAAAGAACAAGATGAAGGCAAAAGCAACTATCAAGCCGGAACAGACTTTGAGAATATTGTCAAACAAAGTTTAGAATTTTTAGGTTTTACTATAGACTATGCTCATAAAGGAGGTGCAGGTGGATTAGACTTATTTTGTTCACAACCCTATCCATTAGTTGGAGAATGTAAAGCTGGGAGAAAAATCCCCAATGATACAGCAGTTCAACTCTTAAATTTAGGAACACTGCGTTTAAATGATGAAAAACTGCTCAAAGACACCATTAAATTAATTATAGGCCCTGGTGAACCTACTCAACAACTGAACAAGGCAGCAAAAGTACATAGTATGACAATTATTAATCCTGAAACATTAGAAAAGCTCGTTAAACTCCAAGCTCAATATCCGGGTTCAGTTAACTTAATTGAACTCAAAAAGTATTTACAAGCCGGACAAATAGATGCTAAAATAGACGAATATATTGAAATTGTAGTTAATCGTTTAAAATTGCGATCGCATATTATTCAACTGTTTAAAAAATCCAATCAACCTATCAATTTAGATAATGTGATCGGGGCTTATTCCTTCTCTAATCCCCCACAACCCTTAGAACGTGAACAATTAAAAGAAATCCTGATTGAACTGTCTTCACCCCTAACAGGTTACTTAGGACGCACAGCCGATGATCAGTTTTATTATCTAAGAGAACTCATAGTAGACCAAAGCCAAGGTTTTGATTACAATTCGTAAAGCAGGTTGACATCAAACCCATTAGCTTGACTATGAACTACGCCAGAACATCCAGTAACTTCCCCATTAACCTTGATTTCCTCCCCCCCGATGTCATCCCCTTCACCGGAAATAAATTAATTAGTGAGTTAAGGTACGGCTCAATAGTTCCATTTAGTATCAAAACCAATAATAATTGATCAAGTTATTATTTTTTCATTCGTTAACAGGAACATTTTGATTTATAATCGGACAAGAGAAATCCCGATTAACCGAAATCATCTAATTCCAGCTAACAATTGCTATGAGTCTATTGTCTATATTAAGCCTATTCATGAGATCAACCCGTATAAATATTGGGGTAATGGCGATAGTTCCTCTGATAATATTAACGATTGGGTGTTCATCAAAAGAATCCTCTCAACCTTCTGTTGGTTCCCAAACTGCGATCGCCGCTTCTGTCACCCCTAATACTAAGCAGTTGAATCAGAATAAAATATCAGGAAAACCAGAAAATTTAATCTCTCAAAATCCTGCTAAATCTCAAACTTGTATCGAAGAAAATCCCTTTGATGAATCGGTTAAATTTGCCCTACAAGCCTCTAATTTAGCCCAAACCGCTCAATCTCAATCCGATTGGGATGAAGTTGCCCGCCTATGGTTACAGGCAGTGGCGTGGATGCAAGCGGTTCCTATTAATAGTCCTAGACGCACTTTTGCTGAAAAGAAAGTGGTTGAATATATGAGAAATTTAACCTATTCTCAACAGCAAGCCGCGCGTTCGGGTTCGGTTTCCCAGTTTCCTAGTTTTGATAGTGAACCCTTAGATCAACAATTAAAATTATATTTATCTTATTTGAGTACCGTGGGCAAACCTGATATTTTAATTGTGGGAAGTTCTCGCGCTTTACAAGGAGTTGACCCCGCACAAATGCAGCAAGTTTTAGCTAAAAAAGGATATCAAAATCTAAGAATTTTTAACTTTGGGGTGAATGGTGCAACAGCGCAAGTGGTCGATTATATTTTAAGAGAAGTTTTAACCCCAGAACAATTGCCTAAATTGATAATTTGGGCCGATGGAGTTCGAGCGTTTAATAGTGGTCGAATTGATCGAACCTTTGAGGCAATTATGGCTTCCCAAGCCCATCAAAAAATAGCTGCTGGCATTCGACCCCAATTAGCTAAAGCTGAACCAAATTTTCAAACCAAATGTTATCAATTACCCAACTCTTGTAAACATAAAGATAACTCTAAATTTCAGTTTAAAACTTCTAATTTTATTAAAAAAAATGATTATGATTTAGCTGATAATTCACCGAAGAATAACCCATCTAACTATCAGAATTTATTCTATCGTGCTTCAAAACTTAATTTTTCTGCTACTCTTGTTTCTTTAGATGCCATTGAAGCCAATGGATTTTTACCCCTATCTATTCGGTTTAATCCCAATACCTATTATCAACAAAAACCCTATGTTTCGGGAACCTATGATGGCGATTATCGAGGATTTAATTTAGGAGGAGAACAGGCCAGAGCCTTTGATTCAGTTGTGGCATTTACGAGTTCTAATAACATTCAATTAGTCTTTGTCAATTTACCGATCACAGATGATTATTTAGATTCTGTTCGTTGGTCTTATGAAGTCGAATTTAATCGACAAATGAAACAGTTATCTCAGGAATATAGCTTTATTTTTATCAACTTATCCGAAAAAGTATTAAGGCAATATCAATATTTTGTTGATCCGAGCCATTTAAACCGCTATGGAGCCAGTTTAGTCGCGAGGGAAATTGCCACTAACCCGACTATTCCTTGGCCTAGTGTTAGATAAAATAAACAGGGTTTATTGTATTAAAAAACCCTGTTTTCTCCCAGGAATTATTCAGAGGGTAAATCACCAAAGCGATCGCGGTATTGTTGCAATACTGTTTCCATTTCTGCTAATCTTTGTTGAGCATTTTCAGCCCGTTGATATTCTTGTTCAGCCCGTTGGCGTTCCTGTGCTAATTGTTCGCTAACTTCCTGATAGGATAAAAAGGGGATACCATCGGGACGATAAATTTGCAATTCTTCCCCCGATAAATCAAAGCGAATACCTAAACGGGGACTCACCCAAACGTTAATTTCTTCAATCACATCTAAGCCCATTTCCCGACGTAACCACCCTTTAAATTGATTCCTGTCCGGGTCATAGATGTAATATTCTTCTACTCCATAACGATCATAAAATAATAGCTTTTTCTCCATATCCGTTTGAGAATTACAAGGAGAAAGAATTTCAAATACAACTTGGGGAGAAACTCCATCTTCTTGCCATTGTTTATAGGATGGGCGATCTCCTTTTGGTCTACCCATAGCAATCATAACATCCGGTGCTTGCACAATTGTATTGCGTCCTTCAACGGGATACCAAAACAAATCTCCGGCGACAAATACATTCGGATCATTGGTATAAAGTTGATCTAAATTCTGTTTAATAATAACAATCCAACGGAATTGTTTTGTATTATCAGCCATTGGTTTACCGTCACTTTCTGGGTAAATAATATCAGAAGATAGCAGAGGTTGTAGTTGAACCATAACTTTATTTTAGCTCTATCAATCTATTGTAATCAATTTATCTAATTTTGGCGACAGATCAGGGATAATAATAACAAGACTGTCAGAAATAATGGGATAGTATCATGGAAATTAAACAGGTAATTATCGCCCATAAAGCTAGAGATCCGTTAAGCAAACGCTGGGCAGAACAATATGCTCAATATTTAGAAAAGCGCGGATGTCATGTTTTAATGGGGCCCAGTGGAGCCAAAGATAACCCCTATCCGGTTTTTCTCGCTTCTCGTAATGTTTCAATTGATTTAGCAATTGTCTTGGGTGGGGATGGCACAGCTTTAGCCGCAGCCCGACATTTAGCCCCGGAAGGTATTCCCATTTTAGCGGCAAATGTGGGGGGACATTTAGGATTTTTAACCGAATCTTTTGAAGATGTTGAAAATAGTGAACTTGTCATTGATCGACTTTTTGAAGATCGCTATGCGTTGCAAAGTCGGGTGATGTTACAAGCGATGGTTTATGAAGGAAGTCGAACTAATTTAGAACCCGTGAGCGATCGCTTTTTAGCCTTAAATGAAATGTGTATCAAACCCGCTTCCGCCTATCGAATGCCCACATCATTTTTAGAGATGGAAGTGGATGGAGAAGTCGTTGATCAATATCAAGGAGATGGTTTAATTGTGGGAACTCCCAGTGGTTCCACCTGTTACAATACCTCCGCCGGAGGGCCGATTTTGCACCCCGGAATGGCAGCAATTAGTGTTACCCCCATTTGTCCTTTAAGTTTATCCAGTCGCCCGATTGTTTTACCTGCGGGTTCTGTTGTTAGTGTTTGGCCATTGGCTGACACGGAACATGATACAAAACTCTGGATGGATGGGGTATTAGCAACCTCTATTTGGCCGGGTCAACGGGTGGATGTTTCCATGGCAAATTGTGAGGCAAAGTTTATTATTCTGCGGGAAAATTATTCGTTTTATCAAACACTAAGAGAAAAATTACAATGGGCTGGGGCAAGAATTCGACATATTAATAATCATCGGAATTGAAGTGAATAGGAGACTCTGATAAATAATGATTGCGAGTGAGAAATATAGGATTATAGTGATAAACGCCAAAAAACGCCCCCCTTTCGGAGAGCGTCTTTTGTATTATTTAGGTTAAAAATTAACCATTGATTTGAGGAGCAATCAAAGCCACAGGAGCAGATTCACCAGAAGCTAAGTCTAAGGGGAAGTTGTGAGCGTTGCGCTCGTGCATTACTTCCATACCCAGGTTAGCGCGGTTTAACACATCAGCCCAGGTATTGATCACGCGACCGGTAGAGTCGATGATTGACTGGTTGAAGTTGAAACCGTTCAGGTTGAATGCCATGGTGGACACACCTAAAGCGGTGAACCAAATTCCGATTACAGGCCATGCGCCTAACAGGAAGTGTAAGCTACGGCTGTTGTTGAAGCTGGCATATTGGAAGATTAAACGACCAAAGTAACCGTGGGCTGCAACGATGTTGTAGGTTTCTTCTTCTTGACCGAATTTGTAACCGTAGTTTTGTGACTCGGTTTCGGTGGTTTCACGAACTAAGGAAGAGGTAACTAAAGAACCGTGCATGGCGGAGAATAAGCTACCACCAAAGACTCCAGCAACTCCTAACATGTGGAAGGGGTGCATTAAGATGTTGTGTTCGGCTTGGAACACTAACATGAAGTTGAAGGTTCCAGAGATACCTAAAGGCATACCATCAGAGAATGAACCTTGACCGATGGGGTAGATCAGGAACACGGCGGCTGCTGCTGCAACTGGTGCAGAGTAGGCGACGCAGATCCAAGGACGCATCCCTAAACGGTAGGAGAGTTCCCATTCCCGTCCCATGTAGCACAGAATCCCAATCAGGAAGTGGAAAATCACTAACTGGTAAGGGCCTCCGTTGTACAGCCACTCATCTAAGCTGGCTGCTTCCCAAATGGGGTAGAAGTGTAAACCGATGGCGTTAGAGGAAGGAACAACTGCACCGGAGATGATGTTGTTTCCGTATAACAGCGAACCAGCTACGGGTTCACGGATACCATCGATGTCTACGGGGGGAGCCGCGACGAAGGCGACGATGTAGCAGATGGTGGCGGTTAATAAGGTGGGGATCATCAGGACTCCGAACCAACCGATATAAATGCGGTTGTTGGTGGATGTCACCCAGTTACAGAACCGTTCCCAGATGGAGGCGCTTTCGCGCTGCTGAATCGTGGTTGTCATGTTAGGTATGTATTGCTATGTATTTGTCGAGGTTCGTCGGTAGTTGTTTTTCTACCTTGATTACTAATATGACACAGATGATTGCGTTTTGTAAAGAGGTTTTAATAAAATTTTTCCCAATCTATGTAATCAGGAAATCTTATATTTTGATTTCTGCTATATCGGGGTGGGGCGAGATTGCCTCGCCCAAAGAGTTTAACCAGGAGGCCATTGCAGTTGACGACCACCAAGAATATGAAAATGAAGATGATCTACAGTTTGTCCGCCATCTTCGCCAGTATTAATCACAACTCGATAGCCACCGTCTAGTCCCGCGTCCTGAGCAACCTGTTTCACCTTTAACAGTAGATGTCCCATCAGTGCATGGTCTTCCGGTGTAGCATCAGCCAGTTGCGGAATAGTTTTTTTAGGAATAACCAGGATGTGAACCGGGGCTTGGGGGGCAATGTCCCGAAAAGCCAGACACAAATCATCCTCATAAACAATATCAGCCGGAATCTCCCGACGGATTATTTTGTTAAAAATCGTATCAGCCATAGGTTGATCCTGGGGTGAAAAAATTACACTCCTATTTAATTTAAGCTCTTAGCTGAGGTATTTAGACAATTTAGGAGATATTAACAATTTTCTATACAGAGCTACGCTACGCATGGCGCATCTGCGTAAGTCCTGTTCCATGTAATACTGGTTTGTTTGATAGTGTTTAGCATTTGAATATGATTGATATTTTGAGTTCGGGATTAGTTAGTGTTTGGTTGCAAATGGCGGGGATGGATCGGGCGGAACTCAATAATTCTGTATTGGAGAACTTGGAAACGGAGTTATCTCAGGTGGTGTTTCCCCAACAGCCTGATCCCGTTGCAGAAGCAGTGGTACAGCAATATTTGAATCGGTTATCGGCTAAGGGACTTTCCCAGGATGTCCAGGGGGTTTGGGTACAGTCAAGTTGGGTTCCTTTGGCGAAAAATTCCGGCACTACACCCCTGCCAGCCGCTTCTCTAACGAAGATAGCGACTTCCTTGGCATCCCTCCAGGTTTGGCCCCCTGAACATCGGTTTGAGACGATTCTAGGGGTGACTGGGCCAATTGTTGGGGGGGTGGTACAGGGAGATTTAGTAGTTACGGGGAATGGTGATCCGTTTTTTATTTGGGAAGAAGCGATCGCTTTGGGAAATAGTTTAAATCAAATGGGAATTCGCGGGGTCGCGGGTAATTTAATTATTACGGATCGTTTTTATATGAATTATGAAGTTGATCCGATGAAAGTGGGTCAATTATTAAAAGAGGCATTTAATTCCCAATCTTGGAAGGAAGAAATTATTGGTCAGCATTCTCGGATGACACCGGGAACCGCTAAACCTCAAGTTGTGATTTCAGGAAATATTATTGCTCAAACTGGGGCTGTGAATTCAACCCCAATTATTCGTCATCAGTCTTTAGCTTTAGTTGAAATTATTAAACAAATGAATATTTATAGTAATAATCTCATGGCTGAAATTTTAGCGGCAAATGTGGGCGGGGCTGCGAATGTTAGACAATTAGCATCACAAGCGGCGGGAGTTCCCATAGATGAAATCCGGTTGATTAATGGTTCGGGTTTAGAACCGGAAAATCAAATTTCTCCGAGGGCAGTTGTCGGAATGTTTATGGCTTTAGCTCGATATTTACAAGATACAAATCTTACCGTTGCCGATTTATTTCCTATTGCCGGAATCGACACCCAAGGTACATTAGAAGATCGAAAAATTCCGGTTTCTTCTCCTGTTAAAACTGGAACATTATCAGACGTGAGTGCCTTAGCAGGAGTTCTACCAACTCGCGATCGCGGTTTAGTTTGGTTTGCTATTATTAATCGAGGCACAAATTTAGATGGGTTAAGAGCGGATCAAGATTTATTATTACAGCAATTAGTGAGTAAATGGGGTTCTCCTGATAGCTTACCCGAATTAATTCAACCTCATATTGATGGTCGTCGTCCGGGTATTGGTGATTCAACTCGTAATCAGATTTTAGTACAAACGGTTGCACCTTCTTCATAAATCATCAGATATCAGGTATTTAGATGTGACACATCAACTTTTTAACGTTTGAATAAGGAATAAAAAATTTAATGACTTCACCCTATGAAGGTTTAAGTATTGAGCAATGGAAATCCAAAACACAAGAGTTAATTGAAAATCATCCGCTTCATTTAGAAGTGATTAGAGAAATTGCTTTGAAAAGTTGGGATATTTTATGGCAAACAACAATTGGAGAAGGTGAATTAGCAATTCCACTTTATAGTTTAGATGTCCCTGCCATGGTTGTTGGTTACTTTTTTGAAAAGTTATTTGCGAAGGAATTACAAAAGAGAGAACCTCAACTGTGGAGGGGTGGTGTTAGTAAAGAAGAAAAAGATCTAGTTTATATTTCAGATCAATTGTATTCTATTGAGATCAAAACATCAGGTCAACTTGGTTTGAAAATTTTCGGAAATCGCAGTTATGGAAAATCAGTGGAAAATCCTGATTTAGCTAAAAAAGAAAAATCGGGTTATTATATCACTGTTAATTTTTATGATCGGATAATCAATTTGATCAGATTTGGTTGGATTGATCATTCAGATTGGAAAGCACAATCATCAGAATCAGGTCAATCGGCAGGTTTGAGTGAAGAAATTTACACCTATAAATTGATTCCTATTGCTGGAGAATATCGGTTAAATACTCCTGTGACCCTACTCAAAGGTATTGGGGGAAAAACAGCAAAAATATTTGAAGATGAAGGAATTAAGACAGTTAGAGAGTTAGAAAATTATCAAGGAGTTAATAAAAAATTGCTAAAATTTAAACAAAAACTTGAAGATTTAGAATTGAGTTAATATAATAAATATTCGTTACCAGATTTATCCCTTAATTATAAATCAGAGGCAACAATGAAGTTTGTATAAAATTTATTTCTTCTAAATAATTTTGTATTCTTTGAGTTGCAATTTCACAATATTCGGGTTTAATTTCAAAACCAATTACTTGACGATTTAAACTTAAAGCTGCGATCGCAGTTGTTCCAGAACCCAAAAAAGGATCTATAATTAAATCTCCCTCATAAGAAGATGCTTTAATAATCCGATCGATAACAGTAATGGGAAATTGTGCCGGATGAGAAGTTCGTTCTTTAGATGCGCGATTTTTACCGGATGTTACTTTAGGAAATGACCAAACATCCGTCGGGTTTTTTCCTAATGGATTAACTTTAATTTTACCATTTTTCTTTTGATTCGGATATTTGACATTAGGATCTCGAATATCATCTAAATTAAAAATATAATTATTAGGATCTTTGACATACCAGAGAAATTTTTCGTTTCTAGGTGAAAAGAATTTTTTTCCAGCAACTCCTGCTCCATAATTCCAAATAATTTCTTGAATCAAATAAAAAGGTATTTTATCCCATAGTAAATAAGGAATCGGAATTGCCTTAGCAACACCAGGAATAGAAGTATAACCTAAGTTTAACCAAAATGCCCCATTAGGATTAGTTACTCGATAAATTTCTTGAATCCATTCTATACACCAGCTTAAATACTTATTGAGAGGCAGACATTCTTCATATTCTTTCCCAATATTATAAGGAGGACTTGTAACAGTTAATTGTAAGCTATCAGAAGGAATCTTTTTTAAGACTTCTAAGCAATCTAAATTATAAATCAAGCAAGTATTTGATTTATAATAAGGTTCACCCAAAATTTCAATCACTTCAGTTAAATTCATTTCTTGCCTTGAGGATATAGAAAAAATTGAATCAATCTAATTATAGCAAAATAATTAAATTTTGTATCAAAAGCAGTAATGATTTTTCTAAAATATGCTAAACTTGCTTATATATATGGCGACTGCATCACGTTACAAAAGCCATGGAAAACCCCATGCTTCTATTATGACTTGTTTGGGAACTTAGTTATAGATTTTAATTAAAATTAATCTGTTGTAAGTCTAACTCTTTTTCAAAAATTTCATCAATAGGTAACATTTGACCCTCAACAGTCATAAATTTATGATCTTTTGTCGCTCGAATAACTGAACCATCTTCTAGGTAATATTCAAAAACTTCTTGTTCTCCTCGATTATGCCATTGAGCAATCGGTTGAGTATAGACATAACCCTGATTATTAACAGTATAAACTGTACATTCTATTTTTTCCTCAACAATTTTACTAATGGGTATTAACCCATATTCAACGGTTAAAATTTCTGTATCATAACTTAAACAATATTCCGCGAATTGAAGCATCTGTTCAAACAGTTTTTCGGCGATTTTTTGCTGAACTCCATTTTTAGTTGCTCCATCAATAAATGTCTCCCGTTGCTTATTCATTTCTTCGGCTTTTTTCTTTCCCATCGCTCGTCTTAACAAATCGGCTTGACCTAAAGAATAGCCCGCTAAATCTTGAGCTAATCTCATAATTTGTTCTTGAAAACATAAAATTCCATAGGTTTCTTTTAAAATTGGCTCTAACAGTGGATGATCATAGCTAATTTCATCCCGTCCATGTTTACGATCAATAAATTGTGGAATTAAACCCGCATCTAAGGGCCCCGGACGATACAGCGCTAAAATAGAAGAAATATCATCTAAACAGGAAGGTTTGAGTTTTTTAACAATATCCATCATTCCAGAAGATTCTAACTGAAAGATGCCATCTAAATCTCCTTTTTCCAGTAATTTATAAGTTTTCTGCACATCTTCAGGTAACTTTTTATGGGTTTTATAGGCATCTTGGGCTTTTCTTTCAATATCAGAAGGAAGTTTTTCAGGATCAATTTTATAGTGATGTTTTTGTTCAATATAATCAACGGCTTTTTGAATCATGGTTAAATTTTTCAAGCCTAAAAAGTCCATTTTTAATAGCCCAACGGCTTCTAAATCCTCCATATAATATTGAGTAATTACCGCCCCATCATTATTCCGTTGTAGGGGAACAATTTCGTCTAAAGACTGTTTGGAAATCACCACACCCGCTGCATGAACTCCGAAGGTTTTATTCGTACCTTCAATCCGAATTGCCATATCTAACCATTGTTTAACTTTAATTGTTCCAACTTCATCCCCGGCATCATTATGAATAGCAACATCTTCGTTATCATAGGCTTCTTTGAATTCCGGCGCGGGACTTTGATCTGAAATCATCACTTTCAAACGGGCTGGTTTTCCCCGTGAAACCGGAATTAATTTAGCCATTTTATCCGAATTTTTATAGGAAATTCCTAATACCCGGGCGACATCTTTTAACACAGCTTTAGAAGTCATGCGGTTAAAAGTAATAATTTGGGCTACCTTATCGTCTCCATATTTATCAGTAACATATTTAATCATTTCATCTCGTCTTTCAATACAGAAATCCGTATCAATATCAGGCATAGATTTCCGTTCAGGATTTAAAAATCTTTCAAATAATAAACCATGATAAACTGGATCAATATTGGTGATTTTTAAAGCATAAGCGACCAATGATCCCGCAGCCGAACCTCGTCCTGGCCCAACGGCAATATTGTTATCTCTGGCAAATTTAATATAATCCCAAACCACTAAAAAATAAGTAGAAAACCCCATCTGTTGCATCATTTTTAGTTCATATTCTAAGCGCTCTTTATAAACAGGTTTAATCTCGCTTCTGGTTTTAGCATTCATTCTTTGTAGTAACCCTTTCCAGGTAACTTCTTCTAAGTAAGTATCCGCCGTATGATCGGGTGGAATTGGATAGTCAGGGATACGAGGTTCTCCCAAAATGCCCTTATAGGGTTCAACTTTATTAGCAACTTCTACGGTATTATTAATCGCTTCTTGAATGATATCATTAGGTAGGTGATCTTGAAACAATTGCCCCATTTCTTCGGCAGATTTTAAATATTCTGTACCGCTATAGCGCATCCTTTTTTCTTCACTAATTAATTTTTGAGTATTAATACAAAGTAAGGCATCATGGGCTTCCACATCATTGCAGGAGATAAAATGGGAGTCATTTGTTGCAATAATTTTAATATTTAATTCTCGACTAATTTTAACAATTTCAACGTTTACCATCCGATCTTCTGGAGAACCATGATCTTGAATTTCTAAATAAAAATCTTCTCCAAATACCCTTTGATACCATTGAGCGACTTCCCGCGCGACATCATAACGCCCTTGTAAAATTGCTTGGGGAATTTCTCCCCCTAAACAAGCACTGGTAACAATTAACCCTTCGTGATATTGTTCTAATAGTTCTTTATTAATACAGGGACGTGCAAAAATGCCTTTTCCTTGAAACCCTTCCAGGTGTGAAATAGTGGTTAATTTAACTAAGTTTTTATAACCTTGGCTATTTTTAGCTAAGACCACTTGATGATATTTTCTTCGTTTCTTATTCTTCTCATCCTGAACTTTAACATCACCATTAATTACATACATCTCATTGCCAATAATGGGTTTTATTCCTTTATTTCGGCAGGTTTTAATTAACTCAATCGCCCCATACATAACGCCGTGATCGGTGATAGCGATCGCAGACATTCCTAACTCTAATGCTCGGTCAATTAATTGGGGTAATTGTGATGCCCCATCCAGTAAACTATAATCACTATGAATATGTAAACCTACAAAAGACATGGTTGAGTCCCTTAGTTAAATTAAACTTAAAATTAATTCAGATAAAATGATTGACTTCCGTAATATTAACACAGTTTGGGCTTCTGTATTAGTAGAAACTTTGGCCCAATTAGGATTAAAAACTGCTATTCTTTGTCCCGGTTCCCGTTCTACCCCTTTAACTATTGCTTTTGCTCAACATTATAGCATTGAAACTATCCCAATTTTAGATGAGCGTTCGGCTGCTTTTTTTGCCCTAGGAATTGCCAAAAAATCGGGTTTGCCGACGGTTTTAGTTTGTACTTCTGGAACCGCAGCAGCCAATTTTTATCCTGCTATTATAGAAGCTAAAGAAAGTCGAGTTCCTCTATTAATTTTAACAGCAGATCGCCCCCCTGAATTACGAGATTGTCATGCAGGACAAACCATTGATCAAGTTAAATTATATGGGAATTATCCCAACTGGCAAGCGGAATTAAGCATTCCCAGTTTGGATTTAGGATTGTTAGGTTATTTGCGACAAACCTTAATTTATGCTTGGGAGCGATCGCAATTTCCTATTTCCGGCGTTGTCCATCTGAATATTCCCTTTCGCAATCCTTTACACCCGGTATTTCAACCAGAAACAGAAGCATTAAAAGC
The DNA here is from genome assembly GCF_904830935.1 of Planktothrix agardhii. NCBI lineage: Bacteria > Bacillati > Cyanobacteriota > Cyanophyceae > Oscillatoriales > Microcoleaceae > Planktothrix > Planktothrix agardhii. The sequence goes on along the minus strand of NZ_LR882952.1, from coordinate 3,530,286 downwards.
CATATTTCCTGATGATTTTTTTGCTAAAATAAATCTATCAAAAACTCAAATTTTCTCTAATATTGATATATCTAATTATTTGAAACTATGGTATAATTATTCTCAAGGAATTATTGTTGCCGGAGTAGCTCAACCTGAAAATCCAGAGGTTTATTGTCAAGCGATCGCCCATCTTTCTCAACACTTAAATTATCCCGTTTTAGCCGAGGGATTATCCCCCGTTAGGAATTATTATAACCTCAATCCCTATTTAATTTCAACCTATGATTTAATTCTAAGAAATCCAACCTTAGCAGAAAAACTCACCCCTCAAGTTGTGATTTTAATAGGAGATTTACCCACCAGTAAAACCCTAAGAAATTGGTTAGAACAACAACAACCAGATTGTTTTATCCTAGATCCTAGTTATCAAAACCTAGATGGATTACATGGAAAAACTACCCATCTCAGGATATCAGTAGAACAACTATCAAAACAAATTGATCCAGCTAAAAATCCTAAAAAAATTCATTTAGATCAATCTAATTTATATGCTAATTATTGGTATGAATTAGAAACTCAATCCAGAAATAATATTGATAAAAAACTAAATCTAACTCAATCATTGATAGAACCTAAAGTCGCTTGGTTACTCTCTCAAATTTTACCTAAAAATACACCAATTTTTATTTCTAATAGTATGCCCGTGAGGGATGTAGAGTTTTTTTGGTGTCCGAATAATTCAAACATTCAACCCTTTTTTAATCGAGGGGCAAATGGCATTGATGGAACCCTATCAACTGCTTTAGGAATTGCCCATTATCAGCAAAGCAGTATTTTATTAACAGGGGATTTAGCCTTACTTCATGACACCAATGGATTTTTAATCAGAAATAAATTTATCGGACATTTAACTATTATTTTAATTAATAATAATGGCGGGGGAATTTTTGAAATGTTGCCAATTTCTCAATTTGATCCTCCCTTTGAGGAATATTTTACTACCCCTCAAAATATTAATTTTGCTCAATTAGCAGTAACCTATAATATTGGGTATGAACAAATCCAATCTTGGGAACAACTGCAACAAAAATTAAATCCTCTCCCCCAAACAGGTATTAGAATCTTAGAAATACCAACAAATCGTAAAACTGATACCCAATGGCGACAAAAATATTTAAAACAATTTTAGAAACCCGGTTTCTGCTGGAGTTGCCAAATTTCACTCTATGGGGATGCTATTATTAGGGCTACAACTATTATCCTTCGTCTTATAAATGTTGCTGTAATTTTGTGTAAGTATGGCTGGACATAGTAAGTGGGCGAATATTAAACGCCAAAAAGCGAGAGTAGACGCGGTAAAAGGTAAAGTGTTCGCAAAAATTTCCAGGGAAATTATTGTGGCGGCGCGTCAAGGAGGCGACCCGGCGGGAAACTTTCAATTGCGAACTGCGATTGAAAAGGCAAAAGCGGCGGCAATTCCCAATGATAATATTGAACGAGCGATCGCAAAAGGGGCGGGGAAACTGGGGGCTGGAGCTTCCGAGTTAGAATTTATTCGTTATGAAGGCTATGGGGTCGGGGGCGTGGCGATTTTAATTGAAGGACTCACGGATAACCGCAACCGGACGGCGGCGGATTTACGAGTGGCTTTTAGTAAAAATGGCGGTAATTTGGGGGAAACCGGATGTGTAAGTTGGATGTTTGACCAGAAAGGTGTTGTTACCTTAACCGGGCCAATTGATGAAGAAAAACTTCTGGAAACCCTCGTAGAAGCAGAAGCCCAATCCTATGAATTAACGCCTGTTAATGATACCGATGGGGCAGAAGTTTATACAGAAATTACGAATTTAGAACAGTTAAGCCAAGTTTTAAGGGAACATAAATTTTATGTTGTCGAGGCGGAATGGCGTTGGATTCCTAATAATATCATTGAAGTTAATGATATTGAAAAAGCCCGATTGCTAATGAAGTTAATGAATGGTTTAGATGATTTAGATGACATCCAGAATGTAACGGCAAACTTTGAACTATCTGATGCTTGTTATCAAGCTCTTTATAATGAATGAAATGCTTGACTCCTTTGATCATAAGCTATCCCCTTAAAAAGTCGTTTGGGAGTGATGTTAGCCTCGCTTAAAATTAATGATCAAGGGCCGTTTACGTTTCTATTAGATACGGGTGCTGATACTATTTTTATTTCTAAACAGTTAGCTAATCAAATAAAAATCAATCATAAGGAAGTTTATTATTAGTTCCGATAAAATGAGAAACCAGGCTTCTTGAGAAAAACCTGGTTTCTGTAGAATTACAATCCTAAATCCAGTTTCCAGTATTTGAGAGTTCCGGTATTCTCAGGAATAGCATCGACAACTTTTAACTGCCAATTTCCCTGGGCGGAAATATTGATAAATTGTCTCAAATATATTGTATTTTGTAAGTTATAGGTGGTTTTCAACTGAGTTTTAATCCCTAAAGTTCGATTTTGAAGTAATACCTGATCTCCATTAGGTGCAACTAACCAAACCTCAATATCCCCCAAGAAACTATGTTGAATTTCTACCGTTACCTGAATATCCTGAATCGGACTGGTTTCCGTAATCGCAATTGAACTACTAACCCCATTTGGGTTATTATCAGGAATCTCAACACTTTGACTATTTTCTTGGGAAATATTCCGAGAAATTTGTTGCTGCACCATGCGTCTATTTTGTGCCATTTCCACAGCTTTAAACGCATTAACTTTGCCATAGCCAAACCATTGAGAATAGCCATTTTTATCATAATTTCCCATCCGAATTCCCAACTGAGGATCAGGATCAGAATCCACAATTTTATCCGCACTTTGTTCAAGAATTCGGCGAACTTCCTGGGCCGTTAAGGTCGGATTCACCGATAACACTAAAGCCGCCACCCCAGCCACCACCGGAGTTGCACTTGATGTACCCCCAAAATAGGGCGTAAAATCCGATGGATCATAACCTCCGGCTCCCGTGCGGTCAGTAGTAAAGACCCCCAAACCGGGCAACGTCCCCTTCAGGACTGGAGGCGTACCGATATAGCCCGTTTCCTGTAACCACATCCCCGGAGGCACATTATTACTCGGAGCACAGACTGAAACCCCAACTCCCCAGTTACTATAAGCAGATTTTTTACCCAAACTATTAGAAGCAGAAACCGTAATCACATCGGGATGAACCGCAAATCCAGCCAACCATTTCACCCGACCGCTAATAATATCATTCGGCCAACCGGATTCATCGAGCATACCATTCACCGGACGATTGGCATTTCCAGCGGCAAAAACCACTACACAACCTTTGCCTTTACGACCCTTGGTTACGGCTTTACTAATCGCTGCTTTTTGTCGGGCCGAAAGGGGAAAATAAATCGCACTCGCCCCCCAACTACAGGAAATCACCGCCGCCCCCTTATCAATGGCCCAATTAAAAATCTGTTCCACCGATTCATCATCTAAAAATCCCGTTGTCCGAATTGGCATTAGGGCACAACCGGGAGCTACCCCGACAATTCCTACTCCGTTTTCTTCAGCCACCGCTACCCCGGCACAAGCGGTTCCATGATTATCCGTAGGGACTTCTGGAAGCGGAAGATTATCTTTGTCTTTTAAGTCTAAGGGGGCAACAATTTTCCCGACTCCTTGGAAATCTGGGTGATTGATGTCTACAGAATCATCACTAATAGCCACCACCACAGAACGAACTCCCCGGGTAATATCCCAAGCTTTTTCGCTGGAAATATGGGAACCTGGTGCGAGTTGGTTGCCCCCATTATGGTTGAGATACCATTGCTTATTATATAAAGAATCACGAGGAACATAACAGGGCTGACTTCTAATCACAATATTAGGTTCAGCTAGTAAAACTTGAGGATTACGGGTTAAACGATTCGTAATTTTCAGAGGATTCTCAGAGGAATTAGATGTCATTTCATAAACAAAACCATAGGGTAAACCGTCAATGGGTTTTAACTCTTTTAATCCAAATTCTGAAACAATAGACGATCGGGTTGAGGAATCAATTTCTTCTTTAAACTGAATGGTAAGCTGATCGGTTAAATAGACGACGGAGCTAGGGTCACTATCGAGTTGGTAAACATGACTAGCAAAGTTAATATTCTCAGAATTCCGGGCTAATTCCATCGCTTCATCCAGTTGCTCAGAGGCGACTTGTAATTCCTCTAAGGCAGGAGGAACACTATTGGCGTGTTGGATGGGAATTGGAGGTTGCGGTAAATCTTTGAGTTGGGTGTTAGGGGAGGACAATTGCACCGTAAAGCGGTCAGGGACTTTGTTCAGGATTAATTCTTCGCCTCCCCGTTGTAAAACAAAGCCGATACTGCTATCAGGAACGCCAATGCCTTGATAGTTTTGTTGGGGAACGTTTGATGGATCAACTGATGATGTCATATTTAATCTATCCTTTCTCCTTAAAAGTTTAAATCTGGATTCAGAATTTTCAGATCGATTTATTCTCAAGGGTGTGGGGGAAAATCCGTCGATTCATTATCCCCACCCCTGACAAAAAATATAACCCGTATCGGGATCGCAGTGGATCAGGTTATTCGCACAGTATGGGATTGCTCAAGATTAATGATAAAATCCATGAAGTTTAATGTTTTTTTCTATCGCGTTCGCGAAATTGAGTCATGGTATCCTCTGGAACTGTTAGCTTCCTTCGACTTACAGCTTATCTGTCTATCCCCTTAATGGTGGCTTGGGGTGTCTTGTTGCCGTTTCGGATTAATGCTCAAGAATCTTCTCCAACTGTCGCCCAGGGGAATGTACAGATGGGGGATGAAACAGCAACACCAGAAGCCCAGCCATCGGGTGATTTGGCGCCTCTCAATCCTAATGATATTCGTCCTTTGTCCTTAGATAGCAGTTTTTTGAGTATTGAGGGCGGAAAACGGCTGATGCAAGAAGCTGATAGCGCCGTTGGCCGTGAAAATTATGCTGAGGCAGAAAAAAAATTCCAAGAAGCTCGTCAAGTTTTTAACCAGTTATCTAATTTTTATCAACAGTTAGCGGGTAGTTTTTCTGGGGTTGATAACCGAATTGCCGATGGTTTTCGCAATTCAGCCCGGGACACGGCACAAATGCGCGATACCGCCACCTATCAGTTAGCCCTACTCCACCGAGCCAAAAATCAACCGGAATTGGCTGTCCCTCTGTTAATTCAAATTATCCGCTCCCAAGCCCCCACCCGGGACTTAGGCAAAAAAGCTTATCAACAATTATTAGAATTAGGATTTGTGACTGACCCCTTCCCCCGGGTTGGTAGTGAAACAACTCCACCGACTGCGGCGCAATAAGAGAGCAGGGGGAGCAGGGGGGCAGGGGGAGCAGGGGAGGCAGGGGGAGAAATCATTAACTTCTGACTTCTGACTTCTGACTTCTGACTCCTGTTTCCTCTAAAATATTTACATCTACTAAGGTTTGGGAATGGCAATGATTACACTGAATCAAGTTGAAGCAATGATTAAGTCAGAATTACCTAATGCGGTGGTTCAAGTACAAGATTTGGGCGGAGGTGACCATTTACAAGCAATTGTGGTGTCTGCTGAATTTGAAGACAAGACTTTAGTAGAACAACACCAAATGGTTTACAAAGCTGTTAAGGAAGCAATGGCTACCGAAGCTATTCATGCTTTAGCATTAAAGACCTACACCCCCCAAGATTGGGCAAAAGCCAGTTCTGGGGCTTAATTGTACCTAAACTCCGATCTAGCTTAACGCCCAAATTCTTGGAAATCAGTTAGACTCAAATCTGGGATTCTATGATCGTTTTGCCGATCAATTAACCTATCCAAACCTACCTCATTTTATTAATAAACCATGACGACAGACCCACAGGAAAAAATTAAAGATCTGATCACGAAAAACAAAGTCTTTGTTTTTATGAAGGGAACAAAGCTCATGCCAATGTGCGGTTTTTCTAATAATGTTGTACAGATTTTAAATAGTTTGGGGGTTCCTTTTGAAACCCTAGATGTTTTAGAAGATTCTGAAATTCGCCAAGGGATTAAAGATTATTCCAACTGGCCGACGATTCCCCAGGTCTATATTAACGGCAAGTTTGTTGGCGGTTCTGATGTGCTGATTGAACTATATCAAAAAGGTGAGTTACAGCAACTTGTAGAAGTCACTTTTGCTTCATAAAACGGTTGTGGGGTTTTGGGTATAGGGTTTGGGTTGGAGTTGATTCCTCCCTAACCCTCTATCCCGTTTTCCCCTATTCCCAAACCTTTGGGTGACTTTCTAAGTTAATAATAATCGACTTGACGTTGAGGCATCGGCATTTCAAAATTTGAGGGGTCGTAAATATATCGAGTCGCTTCTTCCTCCAAACGACTAATTAAATAGGGTTCTAAGCCATTCGTGTGTCTGAGGGCGGCTAAGTAACCGTCTAAATATAACCTGAGATCATCATAACGATAACCTCGGTTCCACATCTCGACGAGGGCATCGGTAAGTTTCTGATAATGGCGAATCGTTAAGGTGTCCTGAAGCATGGTTTGAATGGGGTTTAATGGGTGATTACTGGACTGAATTAGGAGGTTGGGGCCCGATTCCGAGAATAAGACTCGTCTATCCTTATGTTAGCTCTTTCTATCTTAACTTCAAATCAAAATTACCCCGGTTGGCTTTGATACTTTTGAGTATTAAGGTTATGGGGAGGTAACAGTAGCTACAAAATCAGAAAGATTACCCTGTTACTCTTAAACTCAACATTGAAGAAGGAAGCTCGCATTCGTGGGATCTGCTTGTATTTCAATTATTGAGGGAAACCCGCATTTACGGTCGCTCTTGGGTTGGCATTTACAGCACGTCGGTTATTTGGTTCATCAGGCTGCTGATTTGCAGAATGCAAGGGATATCTTCTATGCTCATCAACCCAATTTAGTGATTTTGGACGCTGAATTACCAGAGGGAAATAGTTTAGAATTTTGCCAATGGCTTCAGCAACAGCGACAATCTTTAATTCTGATGTTATCGTCTCGCACAACGGAATCCGATATTGTCCGGGGCTTGAGGGCGGGTGCTGATGACTATTTAGCAAAACCTTTTGGAATGCAGGAGTTTTTGGCGAGGACAGAATCCTTAATGCGCCGTAGTCGCACCATTGTTCCGCCAACCACCTTGGATTATGGATCTCTGAAAATTGACTTGGTACAGCGTCGCGTACGCTTACAGAGTCAATTAATTGAACTGACTCCCCAGGAATATAGTCTGCTCTATGTTCTCGCTCAAGCCTGTGGAGAACCCTTGACTCGTTCAGAACTATTACGACGAGCTTGGCCAGATGCTATTGATAATCCTCGCACGATTGATACCCATGTTCTTTCGTTACGGAAAAAGTTAGAAACTGACCCTCGCCAACCGAATTTAATCCAAACTGTTCGGAATATTGGCTATCGTCTCAATTTAGAAATTCTGAAAGCCGAAACGGTTCGTACCGTTAGACTCAATGGTAAATATCCACCCATTCGAGGGGTGAAAACAGAGAGTAGTGCTTGATCTGATCGGGATTCTGGGAATAATCAAAATCTAATCCTTAACTTTGATTATTCCCTATTCTCTGGGGATTATTTCAGGGTGAGGGCGGTGGAAATTGTCCAAATATCCACTAAGCCCAATAATAAACTACAGCCAAATAAAATAAAATACATCCAGGGTTGAGCCAACGGACGGACATCGGTTGTATCAATTCCTGTTTTTTCTTGTACTATTCCCACAAACTTGGCAAACCCAGCCATTCGCATCGGGAGTAAATAGCCTTCTCCTGTGTGGCTAACGAAATAATAAACCAGTCCTCCTTGTCCGGTGGTTCTAGGTTTCAATGCTTTGATCTGATTCCACGGTAATGACCAACCCCGACGGAATATCAGAGTAAACCAAGAAACATAACTCACCTTAATCCCCTCATTATCTACTATTACTCTTTCTGTTAAAAGTGCTGATAGGGCGATCGCTCCGATCCCAATTCCTAGCCAAAGTAACATCGGAGAAACGGGAGCATTAACCGCTTTTGACAAAAAAGGTAGGGGGATCATCAACACCGCATATAAACTTAACAGCGTGATTCTAATAATGGGAGACAGGCGAAATACAATTGGACTAGATAACGCTACGGATTCTACTGTTTCAACAGTCATTTTTAAACAGATTTTAAATTGATTAAGTAGGTAGGCGGGATTAAACTCTACCATGTAACAATACTTTCGCTCTCAACCAAAATACCATAACTTTGTCCTATCCAATGATTTGTTATGCCCCGATCGCTTCTCAATTCTTAACTTTGGCGATCGCTTCAACAATAATCTTCTCAAGTTTGCGATTAGGCGATCGCTATTTAAAAAGTCTTCAAAATTTCTGCGGCTGTCAATTTTAGGTTAGGGAAAGTAGTCGAAATAACTATCTGATTGCCACGGAATTGCTGAATTTCATACTCTCCATTTGCTAGTGTGCAGATAGAGAGAGTAGGCTGTTTGGACTTCCCAATATGTCGAACCCCTCCCAATCCGGCATAGTCAGCAATCCAATATTCGGGAATACCCAGAGTTGCATAGTCTTCAACTTTACGGGCATAATCATTTTGCCAGTTGCTACTCACAACTTCCGCTACAAATTTAATTGAACTGCCTAATGTCAGAATTGACTGCTCATTCCAAATTGTTTCTTTAGTAAGCTCATGGCGATCAATAACTGCCACATCAGGTCGAAATGCAGTCATTCCAATGTTAGAAGGGCGAATAAGTCCTCGCTGAAGCACAAACCAAGGCCATCCCATTTGGTCAATCTGGACGCATACCTTTGTGGTAATAAAAGCTGCAACTTCTTCATGCAAGCCTGTTGGTTCCAAGTCAAATATATCTCCATCAATAAGTTCATAACGGTTATCGTCACGATAACGGATGAGAAACTCGTCAAAGCTGAGTGCTTTCTGTTGAATTGGTCGGTCGGTTGTGATTGCCATATATCAACTTAGCCCAATTAATACATTCATTATATCGAAATAAGTAGGTAGGCAGAAAGAGGAAACTACAGCACACAACGGATGAAATTTCACTCGGAGCCACAACCAAGTTAACTTTTCGTTACATACTTGTTGATTTTCTCGCCCACCTACTTAACCTTTAAAAATTCCACCACGATTTTGTAAGTCGCAGTGGAATCTCTCCGGTGAATTTTGAGATGATTTTATTATCGTTTTTTTGTAAATTAATCAACAGAAGTTAAAGCCGGAGTGGTTAAAGGTTCCTGTTTAACTGTACGCTTATTGGCAAAATTTCTGGATTGAGGATTTGGAGTTAACGGTTTATCCTCATAGCTGATAGACTGTTGATCAATCTGGAGCCGATCACAAGGAATATTATCAGCAATAATTGCGCTCGCCATACTTCCAGTATGGATTTCTAAAGTTGCTTGTGGAATCGCTTCAAAAACTAAGCGTTGTCCTGGGAATACCACCCGCTCAAAGTACCAATTGGGGACATTGGTGATCCGAGCGATCTGAATATGGCTGGTAGCATTGACATAGCAGCACAAAATTCGACCAGAACTATTTGACGGTAGGGGATCAAGAATTTGAGCCATATCTGAATCTGGGGGCTTTAAGCTAAACGTTTTACTGACTAATCGTTACGTTAACATTTGTTGATCCCAGTTGGTTGTAACCCCGACTACCAATCCCTAATTATACTCATCGAGCCAAAATTTTTAGTCAATTCACTGGTTTTAGCTGATTTTGAAGAAATTATTTCCAAAAATAGACCTTCAAAACCTTCGGATAGGTATGGTAGAGATCGGTTGTTCCTTGTCCCATCGACTTATTGAAATTATTGAAACTTAAGGAATTTCTCAGATTCGTGACCCTAAAGGGCGGAAAATTTGTTATATTGTTAAGGAATCTTAAGCAAAGTCGATATAAATTCACCGATTTCAACCCAAATCCCGCCCGACGCACAACAGCATCATGGAAGATAAAATTCTTTACGTCCGCCTTCCTTGTAACCCGATTTTCCCGATTGGGGTGGTTTACCTGTCCGACCACGTTCACAAGCTATTTCCCACCGTCCAACAGCGCATTTTTGACTTAGGGGCAGTTCCTCCTCTGGACTACGCCGCCACATTGGATGCCTGTGTGGATGAGTTTCAACCCACATTATTAGTCTTTTCTTGGCGAGATATTCAAATTTATGCCCCCGTGGGGGGACGGGGTGGAAATCCTCTACAAAATGCCTTTGAATTTTATTATGCTAAAAACCCTTTAATTAAATTAAGAGGAGCTTTAGGAGGATTACGGTTAGCCACTTCCTACTATACGGAACTTTGGCAGAATTTAGGACTAATTAAACGGGGATTATCCCGTTCTCAACGTTATAATCCCCAGGCGCGGGTTGTCGTTGGAGGCGGAGCGGTCAGTGTTTTTTATGAACAGTTAGGAAAGAGTTTGCCCAAAGGAAGTATTGTTTCGGTGGGAGAAGGAGAAAGTTTATTAGAAAGGCTATTGAGAGGGGAAGATTTAGCCGATGAACGTTGTTATATTGTCGGAGAAACGACGCCTCGCGATCGCTTAATTCATGAACAACCCATGAATTTTGAAAAAACTGCTTGTAATTACGATTATATTGAAACCATCTGGCCAGAATTTCAATATTATTTTCAAGATCAAGACTTTTATATTGGAGTCCAAACCAAACGGGGGTGTCCGCATAGTTGTTGTTATTGTATCTATACCGTTATTGAAGGGAAAAAAGTTAGAATTAATCCCGCTGATGAAGTGGTGGCAGAAATTCAACAACTTTATCAACGGGGAATTAGAAATTTTTGGTTTACCGATGCTCAATTTATTCCCGCCCGTAAGTTTATTAGTGATGCGGTGGAATTATTACAGAAAATCCTTGATTCTGGGATGACTGATATTCACTGGGCGGCTTATATTCGCGCAGATAATTTAACCCCAGAATTATGTGATTTAATGGCTAAAACTGGGATGAATTATTTTGAAATTGGGATTACCAGTGGTTCGCAGGAATTAGTTAGAAAAATGCGGATGGGGTATAATTTGCGGGTGGTTTTAGAAAATTGTCGAGATTTAAAAGCTGCCGGATTTAATGATTTGGTTTCAGTGAATTATTCTTTTAATGTGATTGATGAAACCTTTGAAACCATTCGTCAAACAATTGCTTACCATCGAGAATTAGAGGCTATTTTCGGGGCGGATAAAGTCGAACCTGCAATTTTCTTTATCGGGTTACAACCCCATACCCATTTAGAGGAATATGCCTTTAAGAAACAGATATTAAAACCCGGGTATGATCCTATGAGTTTAATGCCTTGGACGGCGAGAAAGTTACTCTGGAATCCTGAACCTTTAGGATCATTTTTTGGAGAAATCTGTTTAGAAGCCTGGAAGCGAAACTCCAATGATTTTGGACGGACGGTGATGGATATTTTAGAGGAAAAGTTAGGACGAGCACCTTTAGAAGAAGCCTTAAATGTACCCTTGGGTCGGGGAAAAGAGTTAGCGAGTATTGGTTAATTTTAGGTTAAATTGTGGGGTGCGGTTATGGTAGTGCTGAATAATCAAATCCCACGATTATAGGATCGGGTTTATTCGGGTTTATGCTAATTAAGGTTCTTCATTAGTACAAAATTCAATGATTCTGGGCCACGTTCAGCTCCTTGGAAACCGAATTCCAGTCGTATACCAGGAAGACCGCAAGATGGTCAAGATGGTAATAGAATTAATCGTTGGGAATTGCCGGAAAATCATAAATTTTATGCTACTGAAATTGATGCTAAATTAGTAGGAGTTAAATACTTTTTACAAGCGTTATCAATGGAAGGTGTACCCCCTTTACCACCTAATTCCATACAAAATAGTTTTATTTGGTTATTAGGACATCTAGTAGAACCGGGTCAATGTCTCGATTAATTCTCCTAATGTTGAAATAGTAAAATCAGGGTTTTGTTCCCTTATTGTAACTAATTGTTGTTTTAAATTAGAAGATTTTGGTTCATAATAAGCTGCATTTAAACGAATATTGTTAGAATGTGTAATAGATTTTGAAGAAATTATAAATGCTTTTTTAGTAACTTTACTTGGATCATTTGCTTTTAAAAATTCTTCATAAGCTTGGCTAATTTCAGGTAAGTCTATATCTACAATAGTCTGTTGATCATCTTTAAAGACAGGTTTTCCTCTACGATCATGTCCAATTTTTATAGGTCTAGCCATAAAGATAGGATATTCGGGTTCATTTTCCCATAAAGGATTGGGTTTTTCTCGTTTTTGAACAACTAATAATGCTCCTTTTGTTCCCGTATAAGGTTGAAAAGTATCTTCAGGAAGATCAATAACAGCTATAATTTTACAATGAGTCATTAACCATTCTCGCACAAATTCTTCTTGAGGGCCACTGAGAATTTGATAAGGGAAAACAAGTACCATTTTACCTGTTTCATGTTTCAATAAATCTAAATTTCTCTCAATGAATAAAATATCAGGAGAACGGGGAACAATTTTTTCTGTAGATATCCATTGATCTTGATGCTTTTTCCATGATCTTGCTAACTGAAAAGATTGTAAAATCTCTAAATTTTTAATAGTAATTTTAGTTCCAAACGGAGGATTTCCTACCATAAACATTTTTGAATTAGGTGAAATTCGATCTAATAGTTGGCTTTTCCACTGTTGAAAAGGAAGTAAACTATCTTGATTTTCTACTATTTTTTGAGGGAGTTTTTCTAATTCGGGTGATGTGTTAGAAATTTGGACAAGATATTGGTCAACTTCTAAACCCAACAATAAATCGGAAATTAATTGGTTTTGTTTAAATTGATCAAGAATTCCTTTTTTTTCTGCTGATTTTATAATAATTTTTCTGGCTTGGTGTAAAAATCCTGATGTTCCACAACTAATATCAGCTAATGTTTGATGGTTTTCTCCTGTAAATCCAACTAAATTTAATGCTAATTCAATTACAGGTCTAGGAGTAAAAAACTGTCCTCCTTCTCTTTTCATGATATAGCTTCTGAAGGTTTCTAAAGCGTCACCTAAAACATCGCTAGGAGTTTGAGTTAAAGATATTCCTTCTAAATGAAATACAGTATAATAAATTGATTCATTATCTAACTCTAAAGATCTAATTTGATGACAATCATCTTTGTTTAAATTATATTTATGGAGAAGATTTTTTATCCTTTCAGCAACTTGATTAACGGGATCTAAATTAGGAGTAATTTGATCATCATATTTTTTATATAATTCTTTCCCCGTCAGACAAAATTCGCATTGATCATAAACTTGTTCCTCATCAAATTTTTTAATTAATAGTATTTTTTGAATTTCGATTCCTAATCTTGAAGGAATCCGAATATTACTATTTCCATAGAGGTGATCATGGAGATTGGCTAAAATAGATTTTAAATTATAACCAGGTGACAAACTAGATTTTAAACGATAATAATCTGGATTTGGCAAGTTTTCGATTTCTTTAAAATGAGGAATAAAGGGAGAAATCTCATAATAATTTTGATTATTATTATCCAAGGCAAATACTCTGATAATATCTTTTTGTTTAAAGATTAAAACCTTAGATCCTGAATATTGCCATTTTTCCAGTAATTTAGCGTTAAAATTATCTAAGGAGTCAATAATTTTAATCACCAAAATAGGATTGATATGCAATACAGAGTTTTCAGGCAAAACAATAATATCACCTAAAAAAGTCTGACCATTATAACCCCAAAAACTGCTATTTAATAATATATTTTTATTGGGATACCCTAAATCACATAATTCTTGAATTATTCTTTGGGTTTCTAAATCAGGAATATTGTTTTTATTGTTTGCCTTAAATTCAGCTTTTTTTTGCATAGTCAAATATAGGGATTAAAAGTGCAAAACACCCTAATCTATCTTAAACCCCCAGTAAAAAAACTCAACATAAACGCCTATCATCCTTGTAAATCAGCCAATATCCGATAGTTAACACCCGACACCCGTGCAACTTTACGGTAAAATCTGATCAATAGAAGTGTTAATATAGTATTTCCTGTGCAAAATTCTGGACTGCAATACCTATCTGCATCAACGGATGCCTTAGAAACCCGATCGCCTAATCAACAATTATTTCCTTTGACGGCGAAAGTCAATCCGCAAGATCACTTAGAAATTGGCGGTTGTGACGTTACCGCTTTAGTTGAACAATTTGGCACGCCCCTCTATATTGTCGATGAAACCACCCTGCGAACGGCTTGTCAACAATACCGGGACGCCTTCAAACGCTATTATCCCGGTGAGTCCCTCGTCCTGTATGCTTCCAAAGCCTGGAATTGTTTAGCGATTTGTGCTATTGTAGCCGCCGAAGGATTAGGTATTGATGTCGTATCCGGGGGAGAACTCTATACCGCCCTCCAAGCCGGAGTTTCACCGGAGAAAACCTACCTCCATGGTAACAATAAATCCTTAGAAGAAATTCAATTAGCGATTGAAAATGGGTGTACCGTTGTTGCCGATAATTGGTTAGATTTACACACCCTCGCTAAACTAAGTCAAGGGTCTATAGTTGATCATCCGATTCGGATGATGATTCGGTTTACCCCAGGAATTGAATGTCATACCCATGAATATATCCGTACTGGACATTTAGATAGTAAATTTGGTTTTGATCCCGGTCAACTGGATGAAGTCTTTAAATTTATTAGTCAGCAACCGGGTTTATCCTGTGTTGGCATTCATGCCCATATTGGCTCCCAAATTTTTGAATTGCAACCCCATAACGATTTAGGTTCTGTAATTATTGATACTTTAATGAAAGCAAATCAACAGGGCTTAAATATTTCAGAAGTTAATATTGGTGGTGGTTTAGGGATTTGCTATACGGAGTCAGACGATCCCCCAAGTATTGATGATTGGGTAAAAATTGTTACTGAATCCGTGATCAAAGCCTGTGAACAGAAACAATATCCCCTACCGAAATTATTATCTGAACCGGGAAGGTCTATGATTGGCTCTAGTTGCGTTACAGCTTATACAGTAGGTTCTCAAAAACAAGTTCCAGGAATTCGGACTTATATTGCTGTAGATGGCGGGATGTCCGATAACCCCCGTCCGATCACCTATCAGTCCTTGTACCGAGTGGTTTTAGCCAATAAAATGTCTGCACCCATGACCGAAACCGTTACGGTTGCAGGAAAACATTGTGAATCTGGGGATATTTTAATTAAGGATGCTCAACTTCCTAAAGTTGAATCTGGGGATATTCTCGTGGTTATGGCAACGGGAGCCTACAATTATAGTATGGCGTCTAACTATAATCGACTGTCCAAACCGGCGGCAGTTTTAGTTAGTAATGGTGATGCTAACGTCATTATTGAACGAGAATCTTACCAAGATTTAATTAGTAAAGATCGACTTCCAGAACGCCTAACCATAAATTCTTAGGGGTTGTAGGGGTGAAGTACAGGATCGGTGTCAACAATTGCCAAAAACTGATGATGATAGCCGAGATCCGATCCCCCTAAATCCCCATGAAAAAGGGGGACTTTGATCCCTCTAAATCCCCCGTAAGAAGGGGTTGGCTCAGGCTTCTATTAATTTGATCAAAATTCAATGAATGCGGCGTCTAGTCATGACTAAGCAAGGAATTCCTCCCTGGTTCATTCAAAGTCTTGATATTGGATTAGTTTTTGCCGTCGCTTATGTAGTTTTGGTCATCATTGGAGAACGCCGTACCCTTTGGATGGTGCGCGGGTTTATTATTCTAATGTTGGCAACGGCCATTAGTAACTGGGCAAATTTGAAATTATTGTCTATTGCCCTGAATAGTTTAGTTACAGGTTCTGCCGTAGCGATGGCAGTCATATTACAATCAGAATTCCGCGAATTTTTGGAACAGTTGGGTCGCGGAGAAATTTCGCAACTGTTTGGTCAGGGTCGCCGTGTCATTCCTGAACCCGATGGGGTAATTGATCAACTTGTGGAAGCGGTTAAAGAACTCTCGCAAAATCGTACTGGTGCATTAATTATTATTGAAACTGGAAGTCCAATTGATGAACGGGATTTTTCTGTCCCTGGAGTAAAACTAAATGCCGAAGTTTCCAGAGAACTGTTACAAACAATTTTTCAACCGAAAACCCTGTTACATGATGGGGCGGTGTTAATTCGGGCATCTCGAATTGCGGCGGCGGGGGTGATTTTGCCCCTATCGGAACGGATGGCCTCCCGACAATTGGGAACTCGTCATCGGGCGGCGATGGGAATTACGGAACGAGTGGCAAAATGTATGTGTATTGTGGTGTCGGAAGAAACGGGTTCAATTTCTCTGGCGGAAAAAGGAATCCTCAACCGACCCTTAACTAGCAGTAAACTGAAAGAGCTATTAGAAGCTCGTTCTTGGACATCCAATGATGACAGAACTCCTACCTCGATTTCCATTACCCATTGGGGAAACCGCATTGGTTCCCAAGGGTGGGCTTTAGTGTCTCGCCTATTCCGTCCTCGATCCAAAGCTTCTCGGGAGAAAAAATGAGTGCTAAGACAAGGGTTGTATATGAATTACCCGCAGATTTAGACCAAGACCGTTTACCTCAACACATTGCTGTAATTATGGATGGCAATGGTCGCTGGGCGAAGCGTCGGGGTTTACCTCGAACTATGGGCCACCGTCGGGGAGTGGATGCTCTCAAAGAAGCTTTACGCTGTTGTCGAGATTGGGGTGTGGAAGCACTAACAGCCTATGCTTTTTCCACGGAAAATTGGGGTCGTCCTTTGGAGGAAGTCGATTTTCTCATGGCATTATTTGAGCGGGTTTTAATGCGAGAACTACGAGAAATGATGGCGGAGGAAGTGCGAATTCAGTTTGTAGGAAATTTGGCAGCCCTTCCCCAATCTCTACAGGAAAAAATAGATTATTCTATGGAGGAAACGAAGCAAAATAAGGGTATTTTATTTACTATTGCTACTAATTATGGCGGACGACAAGAAATTTTACAAGCCTGTCGAGAGATTGCTAATCAAGTAAAACAAGGGTCAATTCAACCAGAAGATATTGATGAAACTCTATTTGAACAGCATCTATATACTACGGGAATATGTCACCCCGATTTATTGATTCGTACCAGTGGAGAAATGCGAATTAGTAATTTTTTATTATGGCAACTCGCCTATGCAGAAATTTATGTAACTGATACCCTTTGGCCTGATTTTAATCAGAAGGAATTACATCTAGCCTTATCTTCCTATCAAAAACGGGAACGTAGATTCGGCAAAGTTTGAATCACTGATCACGGATTTGGACGGATTAAAGGATTTCACGGATTAAATCAACAGTTGACTGATAACTGATAACTGATTAAGGCCCCCCAAAAATGGCAGATTCAAGATCTTGACGAGAAAGAGAATATTTAAAAGAACGTTGAATATCCTGACCGTTGGTTGCAGCTCCGATATAACGGACTGTAATTTGGTCAATTTCTAACCACAAGTCTGCTGTCCAATTTGGGTTTCCAATCCGCCAATAATGGAGTTCTTTTTGATCTTGTTCACCCCCATGGGAGCGTAACCATTCTTCAATATCAGGTAGGGGATGATTATATAAGGGTGTCTCTGAACTCGGCAAAGTCATAAATAAGAAGAAGGAGAGCTAATTTATATTGGGTATTGATTATAGCATTTTTGATCAATTCTAACCAATACATAAATATTAATAACGAGTTAAACTAATAAAAATTGCTAATAGGATACATCCAATAAAAGTTAATCCCATTAGAAATAATGAAAAAACTTCCCCAGGGGAAAGAGGCCGATCTGTTGGGTCTAAATAGGCGGAAGAAGAATTAAGACGATTATTTTTAGAATAGGGTTGATTTAAGTCCGTTGGAACTTGAATTAAATGATATCGAGAATAGCCAATTTTTTGATCATAGGACTGACGCCGATCTGGGTTACAAAGGGTGGCGTAAGCTTCATTGAGTTTCTGAAATTTTGCCGTGGCGATCGCCTTTGATAAGGTTGTGGTATCAGGATGATACAGTTTACTCAGTTCTCGATAGGCGCGTCGAATTTCTATCGGGGTCGCACTCGGATGAACTCCTAATAAGGTGTAATAGCTAGAAATCAGTGCCGGATGGTTTTCGGCTTGGGGTTGCTGTTGAGATGAATTTCCTGGAGAAGTCACGGCTATCCTAACTCTACATCACGAAACAGTTCTGTTCATTATACAGAAAAATTAAATCAGCAGGTTAGTGTTTACAACTTCTTTGTGTCTTTGTGTCTTTGTGTCTTTGTGTCTTTGTGTCTTTGTGGTTAAATTAGGCTTTACCGTTGTCAACATAGCCACAAGAACTGCTATACTTTCTTCCCCTGTCCCGGTAATTTTTGTCAAACAACAACACCTAATACTTTTCACAGATTAAAGACCAACCTCTAACAGACCAACTCCTGATCGGTGTTGACCTCCCCATTCGTGAGGATCTCCCCTCATATCATCATCAAATTTCATGATTTGATCAGGAAAGATATCAGTTTCATCAGGTCTTAGAATACTGTTAATGCGAGGAAAAGTATTAGTTTTATTGCTTGTAAAGGGGTCGATATTTGGCTCAAACAAGTCATCCAAATATTCCTTGGTATATTCAAAGGGTTGACCTAATTCTGGCCCCCCCATTGGGAAGGTTAAACTATCAGGATCACGTCCAATGGTTAGTTCTTCTGGTATTCCTAAATCCTGGGCGGAACCTCTTGGCAGTTCAGCCGTCTGTAAAGTAGGAATTGCAAATTCCGATCCGGTTAAATCGGCATTTAAAAGATTTGCACCTTCTAGTTGAGCTTGAACTAAATTAGCATTAGTTAAGTTAGCACCACTAAGGTTAGCATCATTAAATTCAGTTTGATTTAAAAACGCGCCCTCTAGGTTTGCAGATGTTAAGTTTGCTCCTTTTAAATCTGCACCTTCTAAATTGATATTAGCTAAGTTTGCCCCGGCAAGATTAGCATCTCGTAAATCTACACCAATCAAATGAGCACCGCTTAAATTAGCGCCTCTCAAATCACACCCTTGACAGAATCGGGTTTCTAATAATTGTTTAAGATCATTAGGGTTCTGAGAATAGGCTGGAGTTGTGACTCCCAAACCGAGTAGAAGCACTGTGGCGGTTCCAAACATTGCTTTGGACAGGATTTTCATAACTGTATCCTCCAATAGCTGCCACCTAAAAACTACACCTGATAGTTTTCTGATTACTATTATACGCTAGAGTCAACGACCGAATACTTCAACCATTAGGAAGATTTAATAAAATTCAGTTTGTACCCCAAAAAATCAAGAGTGCGTTATAGGATGTTAACGCACTCTCTAATTTACGCAGTTACGCTTAATTCCTTAATTTAGAAGCCTGATTGAGTTGGGATAGAGCATGATTTAATTTCTGGTCAATAGCTTCTGGATTGGGATTTAATTCCAGGGCTTGACGATAACAATTAACTGCATCTTCGAGATCGTTACGAGCATCTTTGTCTATCGGTTGAACATGGGAACGTTGTTCGAGGGCATCCCCTAAATGCAAATATACGACATCAGATAAGCTCACATCTAAGGCCCGACGATAGGCTAAAATCGCATCATCCCAGCGTTGGAGTTGGGCCAGGGCAAACCCTAGATGATCTTGCGCTTCTAGGGAATGGGGTTCCAAATCTACGGATTTCCGGTAGGCCGTGGCCGCCTGTTCCCAACGTTGTAGGGTGGAGAGGGCATCCCCTAAGTGTTGATAAATAATCGCTGAAGTTGGTGCGAGATCTAGGGCTTTCTTGTAAGCTGCGATCGCTTCTTCCCAATGATGAACCAGGGATAGGGTATGTCCCAGGAAATGATAATAAATAGCGGATTTGGGGTCATGCTCGGTGGCTTTGCGGTAGTAAGCGATCGCCTCCTGATATTGACCTTGATCTCGGCAAATCATCCCCAACTGATAGTAACTCCAAGCCGATTTGGGGTTAATCTGAATCACATTTTGGTAAGAAGCGATCGCTTCCTGAATTTGATTATTAGCCTTTAACGCTTCGGCTAACTGCTGATGGAGTTCCCCACTGTTGGGAGTTGCCGTCACCGCTTTGTGTAAATAGGCTATGCCTTCGCGTCCCTGTCCTTGTTGAGCAAAAGCATCCCACAAATATTGATAACAGGAGGTAGCATCGGGTTCGAGTGCAATTGCGGTTTCTAGGGAACTAATGGCTTCAGAAAAATGTCCCTGTTGACAGAGCAGTTTCCCTAGACTCTGCTGAAACTCATAAAAATCAGGATTCAGTTCCACAGCCCGACGATAGGCCTCCGTTGCTTCAGAAATTCTATCCTGTTGCTCTAGGAGTTCACCCAGGTTATAGTAAGACCAAGCGGAGTTGGGGTTCAGTTCGCAGGCTTTTTGATAACTTGCGATCGCCTCCTCCACCTGACCCAGTTGAGCCAAAGTTGCCCCTAAGTTGTGGTGATACAAGGAGAAGTTAGGCTTTTCGTCAATCGCTTGGCGGTATGCAGTAACCGCTTCTTGAAGTTGGTTAAGTTGCTTAAATCTGTTAGCTTGGTCAAAATGGTTTGTCGAGATGTGATCTTTGTTAATCAGTACGCTGTTCATGGTAATCTAGTTTTACTTTAACTTTACTTCTGTATCTAAAATATACCTTGGTTTTATGAATTTCCTAACAAAAGTTAATCTTAATAAGAATATAGAAGGATCTGAACAGTTTTGTAAATTTGACTTTGATCCTGTTCCAGAAGTAATAGAAAAACACCTAAAATTATCGGGTTGGGTAGTTGGAATAGAATCACCTGTAGTTGGTATTGAATTAATTCAAGATGGTCAATTATTGTGGGAATCGCCTTTAACTATTAATCGTTCTCTTGTCGATCAAACTGATAAAACCGTTACAGGGGAACAACAGTGTGGTTTTAGTATTAATCTTGCCCTAGAAAACATTAATCTGGCATCGGCAGTGATTTTGATTCAAGCTGTTTTTGAAGATTTTAAAAGAATTCCATTGGCTGATCTTAATTTGTCTATAGCCGAAGAAAGTAACCATGATTTGGCACAAGTTCAAGCGGAACTTCATAACACACGAGAGGAATTAGAACGGTTGCAATCTCATTTTGATGAAGTTTTAGCTGAATTAGAACAAACCCACTGGCAACTGCATCAAGTTCAAACTAAACAATCAGATTCAGATGTGACAATTGACAGTGACCAACAGGTAATTGAAGTCAATCCAGAGGATATACAATCTTACTATAGGTTTTTAGAAGTTCAACCCAACAATTGTGATATATGGTTACAGTTAGCTAATATTTTAGTCGAACAAAACCGTTTAGAAGATGCGATCGTCGCCTACCGCCGACTGGTAGAACTCTCTCCTTGTGAAGAATATTATCAGCAGTTAGGAGAACTTCTCGTCAAGCAAGAAAAGTGGGATGAGGCTATTATAGTTTATAAGCGGGCAATTGAATTTAATCCAGAATCTTATTTGTATTATTATCAACTCGGAGAAGTGATTTATAATCGGGTGATGCAGAACCCGGAATCGTTTTTTGTTGATTATAAAATCGCCGAATTACCCCATAAAGATTATCAGCTATTTGACCCGGAATTACCGGATATTTGCTTTCTTAATGATGAACACTTTTTACAAGTAACTTGTAATCTTGATGAAGAAGCCTATACGTCAGAAGTGTACCGTGTTTATTTCAAGCGAGAAGCATCTGATATTGAGATAATCGGTGGTTCTCAATGGCTGCGTCAAGGAAATAGCCGATTACAAGGACTAAAACAAGGTCGGAATTTACCCGAATTTACAACTCTTTTATCTCGTTCAATTACTTCAGTGTGTCTTCAAGCGGCCGTTAATTATTACCAGAGAGCAATAGAACTTAATCATAATTTTTATGAGTCTTACTTTCGCTTAGGGGAAGTGCTGAGTCAACAGGGTAAAATTAACGAAGCTAATGCTACTTATTATAAACCCGCTATTCAATTAGCGGGAAAAAATGATATTGATACGGCTATTAGTTTATTTAAAAAAATACCAAAACTTTACAGCGAAACTCAAAATGAAGCGAGTATAATTTATCATCAACTCAGCATTATTCTATCCGAAAAAGGTTATATTGATCAAGCTATTGCCACATTCAAAAAAACACCACAGAGAGAATCACATCCAGGGGAGCTTTACGAAAATATCTGGCATGGATTGAATCACCTCATGCCTCTTGATTCAGATAATCCCTGTTACCCAACTGATATTAAACTCGAAGAAGCCTACGAATACTTTAGGAATGTAAGCCACTATAAACTTGTCAAAATGCAAAGTTTAACCGATGAACAAAAAAGATTGCTAGAAGACTCCGGGCTATCAATAGGTAACTTAGAACTTATTAGAGAAGATAATCTAGCCCTAGAAGAAATTTATATTAATAATTTTAATAATTCGTCCCATCCTATTCAACTAGCGAAACAAGTCGATAGAGATGTGACTAATCTACTTTGGCATACCTGTCCCAGTAGAATAAAATTTCAACAGAGTATAGTAGAAACTGGTTATATTTATTCCGTTTGTCCTAGAAGTGGTAAGATTATCAGGTCAAATCAATCTATTATGCACAATGGTAGCATTTTTTATCGATTTGTTGGAATTGAGGTCTTCTATTTAACCGTTCATCTATGGCAGGGCAATAAATTTTCTCTGTATTTTCCCAGAACAGAGATCATTATTGATTTAAGTAACGAGGTGCATGGAAGCAATATAATAATTGACTTAATTAGTGATTTCAAGGGATTCTGTGTTAGTCGGTGGAATCTTTTAATTGATTATCTTTCTAATACCCAAAAAGAAATAGTGTCTTTAACCGGTCTTTGGGGAAACTTAGGACACTATTTTTGGAATGAAATAACAGGAATTGAATATTTAAAGAAAAATGGAATTTTAACCAAAATAGATTATTTTTTGGTAGGTTGTTATGATTTATTTAACGTTAGCGATATTTTTCCAGAAGTTCCTGCTTCAAAAGTTATTAGCTTTGAAAATCACAGTGAATGCAGTCAATTGATTTTAAAAAATAATTATTTTGCTGTCAGGGTGACAGACATTTTTATCAAGAAAAATTTAAGTGATCTCATCCATCAAATGGCTTTGAAAAAATGTTCTCAAGAATTTTTACAGAAAGTAGAAGAAGCTGCTAAATCTCACATTCCTTTACTATGGATAAATCTACGAAGCCACAGTAAAAGTTGGTTATCCCAAGTAGAAGGTTATGCTAAAATAATTAACACTCTGCACAAGGATTATCCTAACATTGGCATTGTCTTCGATGGATTTTCTGATGAGAAAGACATTATGGAATCAATAATCAGTCTGATACCACCAACTGTCAGAACCTATAATGCCCTGAATTGTCTTTTATATGAAACGATTGTTTGGGCTTATGCTGTAGACTTATACATAGCCGTACTCGGTTCAGGACTAACCTTGGTGACATGGTTAGCGAACAAACCCGGGGTAGCTCACTCAAACATAGCACACTGTGGACAACAGTATTGGTGGTCAACAGCTCGAGAAAATGCTATAGCACCAAGTTTCGTGCCACGGGAGCTAATAATCGATCAGGATGCTTCACATCATCCTTATTGCAACTATGATTTAGATTGGAAAATTATTTACAGTGAGGTAAAAAAGATTATCGAGAGTTTACCAGGAGTAGATGTTATAAAAAAATAGACCGAAGTCATTGAGTTGATAGACCTAACAAAGATAGATAATGAGGAGTTCAAACATGAAATCATTGGTAATAACAACGATCAA
Source organism: Planktothrix agardhii (assembly GCF_904830935.1). Taxonomy (NCBI): domain Bacteria; kingdom Bacillati; phylum Cyanobacteriota; class Cyanophyceae; order Oscillatoriales; family Microcoleaceae; genus Planktothrix; species Planktothrix agardhii. The sequence continues at coordinate 3,506,434 of NZ_LR882952.1, read as the reverse complement.
CAGACCAACATTAGCTCTCCAAAAATATCAAGATATTTTATTAGATCAAGGATGGAAAATTATCGTAGTTGGCGACAAAAAGACACCGACGGATTTTCAATTGCCTGGTGCTGAATATTTGAGTATAGATCGGCAAAATGAGCTTTTTGGGGACTTATCATCTTTGATTCCCCTGAATCATTACTCCCGTAAAAGTTTGGGCTATTTGTATGCCATGAGTCAAGGCTCTGAGATAATTGCTGAGTCTGACGATGATAATATACCCTATCCTGAAAATTATCCCAACTTTTTGCCATCTCAAATCAAGACTTCTTTACTAGAAGACCGAGGCTCTGTTAATGTTTACTCTTACTTTACTAACAAGAAAATATGGCCACGAGGATTGCCCCTAGATACGATCAATAAGTTGGTGAATACCAACTTGATTAACGAACAAAATGTCACCTGCTATATTCAGCAAGGGTTAGCAGATTTAGATCCAGATGTGGATGCAATCTATCGTTTAACAGTTGCTTCTGAGAATGTCATTTTTGAACGGAATAAAGCCTTAGCACTAGGAGATGGGTGTTATTCCCCTTTTAATACCCAGAACACTCTATTTTACCGGAAGGCATTTCCTTTAATGCTCCTTCCTATTGATGTACACAGTCGTGTCACTGACATTTGGCGGGGTTACATTGCCCAAAAGTTATTATGGTGCATGGGTGCTAATCTGCTATTTTTATCTCCTTCTGTATACCAAATTAGAAATGAACATAATCTGGTAAAAGATTTAACGGAGGAAGTGCCATTATACACTCAAGTGCATGAGTTAATATATTTGTTAGAAGAGTTTAAAAAATCAACCACAAATTCCTGTGACTTAATGTTAGAAATGTATGATCACCTCCATCAAATGAAATTTTTTAGTCAGAAAGAGATGTGGCTTTGTACTCACTGGATTGATGAAGTAAAGAAATATGTGTAATTAACTCACAAAAAAAGGGTGAATTAACTGTAAAATTTCTGAATAAAAATCAGTCAATTATTGAGTAACCGAGGATATCATTGTATGGAAGATTTTAGTGGGACAAAAAAAACTAGGAGCGATTGTATTATAAAAATTGATAACAGGAGGTAGCATCAGGTTCGAGTTCAATTGCGGTTTCTAGGGAACTAATGGCTTCAGCAAACTGTCCCTGTTGACAGAGCAGTTTCCCTAGACTCTGCTGAAACTCATAAAAATCAGGATTCAGTTCCACAGCCCGACGATAGGCCTCCGTTGCTTCGGGGATTCTACCCTGTTGCTCTAGGAGTTCTCCCAGGTTATAGTAAGACCAAGCGGAGTTGGGGTTGAGTTCGCAGGCTTTTTGATAGCTGGCGATCGCCTCCTCCACCTGACCCAGTTGAGCCAAGGTTTCCCCCAAGTTGTGGTGATACCAGGAAAAATTGGGTTTTTCATCAATCGCTTGATGGTAGACAGCGACGGATTCCTGAAGCTGGCCTGATTGCTTCTGTTTGTTAGCTTGGTCAAAATAGTTTGCCGAGATGTGATCATTTTTGATCAATACACTGTTCATGTTAATCTAGTATCACTCTAATTTTACTTCTTTATCTAAAATATACCTTGGTTTTATGAATTTCCTAAAAAAAGTTAATCTTAATAAAAATATAGAAGCATCTGATCAGTTTTGTAAATTTGATTTTGATCCGGTTCCAGAAATAATAGAAGAACATCTAAAATTATCAGGTTGGGTGATTGGAATAGAATCACCTGTAGTTGGTGTTGAATTAATTCAAGATGGTCAATTAGTCGGGGAAGCTCCTTTAACAATTAATCGCCCTCATGCTGATCAAATCCACGCTAATCTTCCAGGGGCTGAACGGAGTGGATTCTATATTGATCTACTTTTAGAGAACATCAATATAGAATCAGGGCAGATTTTGATTCAAGCTGTTTTTGAAGATTTCAAAAGAATTCCATTGGCTGATCTTAACTTGTCTAAAGCCGAAGAAAGTGACCAAGATTTGGCACAAGCGAAAGCAGAACTTCATAACACACGAGAGGAATTAGAACGGTTACAATCTCAGTTTGATGAAGTTTTAGCTGAGTTAGAACAAACCCACTGGCAACTGCATCAAATTCAAACGAAACAATCAGATTCAGATGTTATAGTTGATAGTTGCCAACAGGTAATTGAAGTCAATCCAGAGGATATACAATCTTATTATAGGTTTTTAGAGGTTCAACCCGAAAATTCTGATATATGGTTACAGTTAGCTAATATCTTAGTCGAACAAAATAGTTTAGAAGATGCGATTGCCGCTTACCGCCGACTGGTAGAACTCTCTCCTTGTGAAGAATATTACCAGAAGTTAGGAGAACTTCTCGTCAAGCAAGAAAAGTGGGACGAAGCCATTATAGTTTATAAGCGTGCAATTGAATTTAATCCAGAATCTTATTTATATTATTATCAACTCGGAGAAGTGATTTATAATCGGGTGATGCAAAACCCGGAATCGTTTTTTGTTGATTATAAAATCGCAGAATTACTCCATAAAGATTATCAGCTATTTGACCCAGAATTACCGGATATTTGCTTTCTTAATGATGAACACTTTTTACAAGTAACTTGTAATCTTGATGAAGAAGCCTATACGTCAGAAGTGTACCGTGTTTATTTCAAGCGAGAAGCATCTGATATTGAAATAATCGGTGGTTCTCAATGGCTGCGTCAAGGAAACAGCCGATTACAAGGACTAAAACAAGGTCGGAATTTACCCGAATTTACAACTCTTTTATCTCGTTCAATTACTTCAGTGTGTCTTCAAGCGGCCGTTAATTATTACCAGAGAGCAATAGAACTTAATCATAATTTTTATGAGTCTTACTTTCGCTTAGGGGAAGTGCTGAGTCAACAGGGTAAAACAAATGAAGCCAATGCTAATTATTATAAAACCGCTATTCAATTGGCGGGAAAAAATGATATTGATACGGCTATTAGTTTATTTAAAAAAATACCAAAACTTTACAGCGAAACTCAAGTAGAATCCGCATATGATTACCTATGGAAAGGACTCAATTTATTAAATCATCTGAATACATCAAGTCCCTATTGCCAAGTTGAAGTTAAACAAGAAGAAGTTCACAGTCATTTTATTAACAAAAGTCAATATAAAGTTATTACATTAGATGCTTTGACGGCAGAAGACAAGGATTTTCTTAAAGAAAACGGATTGATGATTTCCAATCTTGACTTAATCAGGCAAGACAATGCTGCTTTAGAAAAGATATACATTAATAGTTGTGCTTTATCCCAAGAAAAAATTGACGTTTCTCAAAAAGTGATTAAACCCGATTATTTTCAACAAACTATTGTAGAAACAGGATATGTTTATGCAGTCGATCCATTTAGTGGTCAAATCATACGTTCTAATCAATCATTTTATTATGTAGCTTGGCTACCAATGTTTATGTATCGCTTTGTTGGTAGTGAAGTCTTTTATCTAGTAGCGGGACATCATTGGAATGGCAAAATATTTTTATATTTTCCCAGACTGGAACTCATTATCAAGTTTTATCCAGGGGAGCTTCATCTTGTTAACTATGAAGGAATTATTAATCACTTCAAAAGTTACATGGTTAGTTATTGGCAAGATGTGCAGAAATACATATCGACTCCAGAAAAAAAGGTGGCTTCTGTTTTAGGAGTTCTTAATCAGATAGGACATTACTTATGGAATGATTTAACAGGAATCCAGTATTTATATGAAAATGAAATCTTGCAGAAACCAGATATTTTTTTAGTGGGGGCTTCAAATTTTCTGGATATTGGCGATATTTTTCCAGAAATCCCTGCTGACAAAATTAAAAGATTTAATAATAACTTAAATATTTTTGAAGCAATTTTACAAAATAACTATATGGTCGTTAGAGTCACTGACAAGTGGTTTACAAATGAACTGGAAAATAGACTCTATAAAAACTCATTGACAAGATGTTCTGAATCTTTTTTACAAGATTTTGACAAAGCAAAGCAACATTTTCCTCTGCTTTGTATTCAAATTCGTAATTACAGAACCTGGATCTCTCAGATATCAGGAATAGCAAATATTATTAGAGAACTTCACAATAATTTTCCTAATCTGGGTATTGTATTTGATGGGTGGTCTCGTTTGGAAAACGAAGATCAAATAGCTGAAGAAACGATCAATAAGGAAAAGCAAATTGTAGAGAAAATATTAGAGGAATTACCAGAAAATATTGGTATCTATAATATTATTGGCAGTAGAATCTATGAAAAAATTGTCTGGCATAAAATAATTGATGCCTTTGTTGCTTCGATGGGTTCGGGAGTTCTGTTTTTGACATCAATTGCTAATAAACCAGGTGTCATACATGGTAATCGTTTTTTTATACAACCTCACCACCAGGAGGAATTAAAACGCTGGCGAAAAGATTTATTAATGCCAATCTTTATCTCACCAGAACATATCATGGATGATGAAAGCGATCCCGATTATATCTTACGCAATTATGATTGTGATTGGAAAGTCATATATGAAGCTATTTTAACCCTATTAAAAGAATTGAATCTTGATCAACAATAGTTAATTGACGATCATCTATAAATTCTTTATAGATGATCTATTTTGTTGATTACTCCAACAAATATCGGTTCCATGCAATAGTCCGCTTAATAGCTGTCTCAATATCAACCCTCAAGCTCAAACCTAATGTTTTCTGAGCTAGGGAAATATCAGGAACAAACTTAGAATGATTCGAGTTACCCTCTTCTGCAACACGCGATATTATCTTAGGTCTGAGGGGGAAATGGTCGGCAATTTTCTCTGCAAGTTGTCTTAACGTCACTGCATAATGACTACCCACGTTATAACTTGCTCCTACCGTTCCCTGTACTAATATATTTAACAGCCAAAATGCCATATCACTAGGATACATATAGCTTCTAACGGTTTCTCCATCTCCTAAAATTCGGATTGGCCCCCCTAATAAACCATCTCGAATAAAGTTATTAATTGCCCAGGGTCTATCTAAAAGCTGGTAAGGGCCGATAAACGCAAAAGGACGAGCATTAATGATTGGGAGTCTATGTTGATTTCGATAAACGGCACACAGAGTTTCCCCCATCCGTTTAGCTTCGGCGTAGGCAGAACCAATAGAAGTAAAATCTAAAGTTCCGCGAAAATTCTCAGGAATTGTCTCTAATTCTAAGGGTTGGGAACCATAAACTAAACCAGAACTAATATTGAGAAATTTTTGTAAATTTGGCAAGCGAGTTGCTGCCATTAAAACTGATTCTGTACCCTTAACTATGACATCCATTGTTTTTAATGGATCGGAAGCATGAAGGCGATTATCAGGATTAGCAGCAGCATGGATAATCCAACTCACATCACTAGGAATATCCAGCAGACTGCGGATATCCCGCTCGATAATCACTACATCCTTTCTCATTGCCAAGTGGGGAGCTTTAGCACTAAAATTATAGGCTCTACCTGATAGGAGAATTAATCTTGTATTGAAGTTATGAGTGTCATTTAAAAAGGCAACTAATTCAGTTAGCCAGGTTCCAATAAAACCTGTACCTCCTGTAATTAAAATGCACTCACCCTTCAAAGCTGATAAAGCAGCAGAGACACCCGTTGTCACCTGCTCGCAATCTTCCTTGATAATCTCAATTAAGTCCTGTCTCATGACTTCACTGCACCTTCTGCTGCTAGTTTCATTGCCACCTCAATAATTAAATCCTCTTGACCTGCCACCACCTTACGGCGGCCTAGTTCAAAAAATACATCCTTCGCATTCACTCCATATTCTTTAGAAATGCGTTCGACGTGTTTGGCAAACCCGGAAAAAACTCCAGACAAGCCACTGACTACACTCAGAGATTTAATACTAGGAATAACAGGCATTAATTCTTTCTCAGCAATATCGGCTGCATCTAGCATTTTATATAAATCAATGCCTGTTGAAAATCCCATTCTTTCTAACACCGCTACCAGCACTTCAAGCTGAGTATTTCCTGAGCCAGCGCCAAAACCACGGGCCGTACCATCTAAGATAGTTGCTCCCACCTGGACAGCCGCCACGGAATTAGCAACTGCCATTCCCAGATTATTATGCCCATGAAAACCCACGGGTATGGTTAAACTTTTTACTAGCTCTGCTATTCTCTCCGTCACATCACCCGGAAGGTAAGCACCTGCTGAGTCCATAATTACAACTGCTTCAGCACCGTAAGATTCCATTTTCAGGGCTTCTTCTGCCAAAAGCTCCTTTGATGCCATGTGGCTCATCATCAGGACTCCATACACCTCTTTGCCTTTATCACGAGCATAACCAATATGTCGCTGAGTGATATCCGCCTCGGTGCAGTGGGAGGCAACTCTGACCAAATCTACACCAATTTCTATGGCTGTTTTTAAATCTTTGTTAATCGTGGCAAAACCCGGAATCACGTGAATGCTTAACTTAGAGTTGACTAAATTCTCCCGAGCTACCTCCAGCATTTCTCGATCACTGATCAGACTTTCTCCTACTTGTAGGGAAGAAGCTCCGAGGCCATTACCATGTCCCACCTCAATAATTGGGACACCAGCAGCATCAGCCGCCGCGGCATAGAGAGCTACTTGTTTTGCGTTTAACTGATGGCGGACGGCATGATTCCCGTCCCGCAGAGTGGGGTCGCTAATCAATACAGTTGACATAAGGCTCCTCTACTGAGTCACAATCATCATAGTCTAAGTTTCTAATATAGTCTTTGGCATATTCTTCGGCCGTGGCGATCGCAGCACAGTTAATAATATCCAGATTGCCAGCATATCTTGGCAGGTAGTCGCCCAACCCTTGAACTTTCACCGTAATTACAATCCGGTTATTCTCAAATACGGTCGGTACCACGAGTTGATATCCGGGAACATATAACCGGATATTATTAACCATCTCGTCAACAAGAGTATTAAGCTCCTCAATATTAGGTTTATCTACTTTGGCAAATACGGTAGTCTGCATATCAATGCAGGGCTGTGCTGGGTTAAGGATGAGAATTGCCTTGGCGCGATCGCATCCCGAAAACTTTTTAATTCCCTGTTCGGTCGTTTCAATATATTCGTCAATATTAGCACGGGTAGCTGGCCCGGCACCTCGGGAAGCAATGCTAGAAACCACCTCTATATACTCAACATTTTCGTGTGTGCGCCCGATGAGATAGGCTAAAGGTATAGAAGCCTGGCCTCCGCAACTCACCATATTAACATTCTTGTACAAGCTACATTTTTGGATATTCACAGCCGGAACACACATTTCTCCCACCTTAGCAGGTGTCATATCAATCACAATCTTACCTAGCTTTTCTAGTAAAGACCAGTGATAAATGTGATCTCTAGCGGATGTGGCATCAAAAACCAAATCACAGCAGTCGGGGTCTCTAGTGATTGCCTCAATACTCTGGTCAGAAATTTTTACCCCCAGACTATTTGCCTTTGCCATCCCTGGAGATCCCATATTGCGCCCGATAAATAGAACGCACTCAAGAAAAGGCGATCGCATTGTCTTAATCAAAAGATCTGTGCCGATATTGCCACTTCCCAGGATTGCTACCCTCAGTTTTCGCATCTTTTTACCTCCTAATTGTTGCCAATTTCCTATCTATTAATACCAGAGCAATTGGGAAATTCTACACAATTGTTTCACGGACGCAATTTTCTAAGTATTCTTCGCGAGGCAGGAATGGAAACATATCATCATAAGGCATGGACATCATCTTACCGTCATCCATCTTTTTAGAAGCAACTCTAGGAATCAGTAATTGGTTGGGCGGCGTCATCACTTCACAAACTACTGCACCCTGATAATTAATAAGTTCAGCCAGTTTAGCATCCAAATCATCAAGACCCAAAATCCTGATAAATTTAATTCCATAGGCATAGGCAATCTTTTCCATATCTGGACAACTCACACCGCTATCTTTATCTACACCGATAAAACGACCCTCCTGAAAATTATTTTGGGTCAGTCGAATCAAGAGGTAGCCGTTATTATTTAAAATGACTAACTTGACGGGAAGATTGTTCTGTGCGATGGTTTGCAACTCTTGGATATTAAACTGGACTGAGCCATCTCCGGTAATACAAAAAACGTCTTTTCCTTGACTGGCTGCTGCTACGCCAACTGATCCCGGCATATACCCCATTGTGGATAGACCGCCTGTGATGATGTGTCTCTGTCCGAACTTTACTTGAAATGCCTGGGCGAAAACATGAAAACAAGAACCTGTATCAACTAAGAAAATTGCATCTTCAGAGACTTTTTCCGAAAACCGCCGCATAAAGTGATAGGAATTAATGCCATCTTTTTCCTGTTGATACTCCGGTAAATCAACGGGATACTTTCCTTTCCAAATTTGGGTTTGTTCTCTCCATAGATTATTGTCTAACTGATAATCACCTAATCTTTCTAGGAGTAAATCTAAAAACAACTTTGCATCTGTCTGGATTGCTATATCTGGGATAACAGAAGGCTTAGTAAGCTCTTTCTCATCAACATCAACACAGATTTTCTTGGCATGACGGGCAAAGTCTTGAAAATCGTAACCGACTAAACCGATACCCAGACGACAGCCAATATTGAGTAATAGGTCAGAATTTTGAATCGTAAAGTTAGCGGCACGATCGCCATAGGTACCCGGTCTACCCACAAACAAAGGATGGGAATGATCAATTAAATCCATCCCCAGTCTCGATGTCATGACGGGAATGCCAGTTTTTTCTGCTAATTTGTGAAAATCTTCAATAGCACCTGAGAGTCTAATTCCCGCTCCACCCAGAATACAGGGTCTTCTGCTTTGGCGAATCGCTTCGACAACCCGATCAACCTTTTCCTTTATGTCATTTGTTGACTGCTGTAATTCTGGGGGTGTAAATCCCTCAAATTCATCGGGGTCAAAGTACGCACCTTGAATATCAATGGGAGATTCAATCCATACCGGGCCTACACGATGGGAGGTTGCTAGGTAAATACACTTTTCAACTTCATATCTTACCCTCGATAAATCGTCAAGCATGACAGCATATTTAGTCACCTGTTCAAATATTGGCAAGGTATTGAAACCTTGAAGTGCAAATTGTCTCGGCCCTGTAACAATGGCCTGGGATACCTTAGACTGACCCGAAACAATAATACAGGGGGAAGAATCTACATAAGCACCCACAACTCCTGTCAATGTATTTAATGCCCCTGGCCCGGCGGTAACATAAGCTACTCCCAATTTTCCTGTAAATCTTCCATAGGCTTCCGCCGCCATAACTGCCGATTGCTCATGGTGACAGCAGACAAATTTCTGTTTTCCATGCTGATACAGTGCATCGGTCAGGTGCATGATCATGCCACCTGTAATCAAGAATACATAATCTCCACCCGCTTCATACAACTTTTTTGTTATAAAGTCTGCAACCCGCATTTTCATAAAATAACCCCCTTTTTTTGAGAACTAGAAAACTATACTTAAACTTTTAATGCTAAAGATTCTATCAGAGCCGAATGATTACCCGAGTGTAAGAAGAAAAAATTAGTTTCTATTGTATTGTCATCCATTCTAAAAAACTCAACCAGTTGATCTGCTTTCGCGATAAAACAACGATATCCCAGACCGAATAGTAAATCAATAATCTCATTGGGGTTATAATTGAACTTAGCCGACCATTTTCTCAACATTTCTGTAAAGATTATCGGCTTATTTTTCTGAATAGACTCAATCCCGCCTTGATATACGAATAGTTCAGCCCCTTCTACATCACATTTAATAAAATCTACGCACAGAGATTTTTGGGCTATAAAGTCATCTAGCTTTTTCACATAGCAAGGAATGGTTTTAACATTATCTGATTGAGCAAGGTTGGCTGCCGAAGCATTACCCGATCCTTCTGGATAATAATAAAAAGTCAATTCTTGTTCTTGATTTGAGAATCCAAAATTATGCAGGTTTACATTAACTTGATTTAACTCAACATTAGCCTTTAATTTTTCAAAAGTCATAGGAATAGGCTCAAAAGCAAAAAACTTAACTTTTTCAAAGGTTTTAGCCAGGTTGAGAGTGTACCAACCAATATTAGCTCCAATATCAAAAAAATTAACTTGATCCTCTCTTTGCTCCATTAATCTTTTCAGTAACTGAAACATCATATCGGAATCGGTTTTTTCGTAAAAATCAAAGTTCAAAATTTCAAGAGGAGCCAGTCTTTTATCATATTGATCACAATAAATTTTTACTTCTGTTGTTCTGGATGTCATCACAACAGTTCCATCGGTAATTTCTATCTTTCCAATATCTGTTCCTTTCAGAAAATCAGCATACTCAAATAAACGCTGATGTAGTTGATACATCCCATCAATATACTCAGGTTTACTTATTTGACCTGCTAAATAAGCAGATTTTGTATCTTTTAAATTCATAAAAAACTCCTAATTGTTCTGTTAAAGCCTTCTTCAATTGATGTTGTCGGTTGCCATCCTAACCTCCGAATTTTATAAATATCTGGACAATTTCTCACAATATTGCTCCGTAAATACCCAGGAGGTTGAATCACTTCTTTTCTGACAACTTTTAACCCTTTTTCGGGAAATAGGCTGACTAACTTATGGGCTAAATCCAAAATACTAGCTTCGCCACGATCATTTCCCACATTATAAGCCTGTCCATTCTCTCCTTTCAAGAGAACGGTCAAAAAGCCCTGAACAGCATCAGCCAAATAACAAAATGCTCGAATGGCACTGCCATCACTTTTCATCACGATATCTCGATTATTGAGAATATCAGCAATAAAATCAGCATATACTCTGCCATCATCTAAACTCATTCCTGGGCCGTAGGTATGAAAAGGACGAACAATTTTAGTCGCTACACCATATTGATGAAACCATGAAACACACATAGTTTCACCCATCCTTTTACTTTCACCATAACAAGATCTAACATTAGTTGGATCTACATACCCATAATCACTTTCCTTGGTAGGTATTTGAGATGCTGTAACTTCACCATAAACTTCTCCACTGCTAAAAAACAGAAAACCTTCCACCCCATGATCTTTTGCCAAATTAAGTAAGTTGTAAGTTCCTATGACATTAGGGGATAATGTTCCTACTGGATCTTTACCGTAATATTTAGGACTTGCTTGACTGGCTGCATGGATAATGTAGTCAATTTTTTCGTCTAAAAGGATTGGTGAACAAACATCTTGTACAATCAGCTTTAAATCGGTTTTCTCCTGATATAAACAAAATCGATTTGATGCCTTTTCTTGATTTCTCACCAAACCGATAATTTTAATCTTTTCGGAAGAAGTATGCTCATTAAGGTACAGAAAAGTTTCCACCATATAAGCAGGTAAGAAACCATTAGCTCCCGTAACAAGCACCGTTTTCCCTGCCAACTCAGTCCAAGGTAAATCGGCTGCCAGTAGGCTTTCTAAATCCTCTTGAATAATTGGATGTCTCATCAAGTTTACCTTCTACAATAATCCCAAATGGTAGACAGGACATACATCAGCATTTCCTCGGTTAAACCTGGAAATAGACCCATCCAAAAAGCACTTTGCATAACTTTATCTGTATTCTTCAACTCCCCGACCACACGATAATTTAATCCTTGATAGAGGGGTTGACGGAGCAAATTTCCACCAAATAATAATCTAGTACCAATCCGTTTTTCTTCCAAATATTGGACTAACTCATTTCGAGTAAAGGGTGCATTTTCTTTTACAGAAATCAAAAATCCGAACCAACTGGGTTGTGAATTTAGGCTGGCTTCTGGAAGTTGTAAAACATCTTTTAAATCCTGTAAACCTTGATACAGGAAATTAAAATTTTCTTGTCTTTTTGTGACAAATTCCGGTAATTTATCCAATTGAGCAACACCGACAGCAGCCTGCATATCGGTTAGTTTTAAGTTATAACCAACGTGGGAATAAGTATACTTGTGGTCATAGCCCAAAGGTAAATCTCCTAACTGCCAACCAAAGCGTTTATTACAGGTATTATCAACCCCAGGAGCGCACCAACAATCTCGACCCCAATCTCTAAAGGATTCTACAATTTTTTTCAGACGAGTATCATTGGTTAAAACCGCGCCTCCCTCACCCATAGTGATATGATGGGCGGGATAAAAACTGACCGTTGCTAAATGACCAAAACTTCCGGTTTTTTTGCCTTGATAAAGACTCCCTACCGCATCACAGTTATCTTCAATTAACCACAAATCATGTTTCTCGGCAAAAGCCATCACCGCTTCCAAATTAAAGGGATTCCCCAAGGTATGGGCAATCATAATTGCACGGGTACGAGGCGAAACTGCTAACTCTAATTGATCGATATCAATATCATAAGTAGGGAGTTTCACATCCACAAATACGGGGACTAACTGATTTTGAAAAATCGGATTCACCGTTGTAGGAAATCCCGCCGCCACCGTAATTACTTCATCCCCTGGTTTCAGTTGCTTATCCCCTAATTTGGGCGATGTTAAAGCAGATAAGGCAACTAGATTAGCAGAAGACCCGGAGTTAACCAGTAAGCAGTGTTTAACCCCCATCCACTCTGCAAAACGTTGTTCAAATTCCGCAGCATAGCGTCCTGTAGTTAACCAGAAATCCAGTGACGCATCAACTAAATGTACCAGTTCTTGATCATCAAACACTTTACCCGAAGCCGGGATATAGGTTTGACCAGGGATAAAGGTTTTGTGAGTAAACTTATATTGATAGTAGTCTTTGACCGCAGCAAAAACTTGTTCTCTGAGTGTTTGTTCTTGCTCGGAGGCACTAGCAGGACGGGGTAAAGATTGAGTCATGATCACTTCCTAAAATTAGCGATTTCTTTTTATTTTAAAGATTTTTTAGCAAAATAAGGACTTGCTGGATTCACAATTAACCGTTGTTGACGAGGATCGATTAACACATCCATATCCTCCAGAGGAATAGCCCCTAATAAGACCTCAGTATCTCCTGGTAATACCATTGCTCGACAAGTAGTAGAACGATTTTCAAAGCGCACTTCTACAGGGCCAACAATCTCTAGTTTCAACTTTGAACCATCTGCTAATTCAGCAATTTGTTCTTCTAATTTCGGTAAATCTAGCGGTCGTTTAATGCTTTCATTAATAGCTAACATATAAGCACCACTATCAACTAAAGCATTCACTGTTATTTTCTTGACATTTTCCGGCTCGATATATCCCCGTCTTGCTAAAACCAAATCATCGCCACTAATCAATTCGATTTCTGCGTAGTTAAGTCCCATGAGATTTAATTGCACTCCTTTTTTAATTTAAGCGATCAAGTAAAAAATCTTGATACCATTTTATCGTCTCCTGTAAACATTCATCAAGGGAATATTTGGGCTGCCAATTCAACATCTCACGAGCTTTTTTAGCAGAAAGATATTGATGCTTAATTTCATTCTTAGAACCTCCTTTTCTCTTTATTTTAAAGATTTTTTAGCAATATCAGGACTAGCCGGCACAAATAAATACCTAATTTTCCTCCAGATCAAACACTGGAGGCCAAAGCTCAGAAATTGATAATTCCCAACCAGGTAAAATTTCTGGTATGGTTAGAATATCTTGATTATCTAATTCTACTAATTGGCTATTGGGTCGATAAACGATAACCTTGAAATTTTTGGGGTCAATTAAAATGCCGACTTGACTGCCTAAGAGAAGAAACATTTCTATTTTTTCTCTTAAAGGTTTAATATTGTCAGTAGCCGATCGCACTTCCACCACCAAATCAGGGACTATCTGAGCAAAAGAACGGGGCGATCTGGACATCCTTTCAGCCCTAACAAAAGACACATCAGGACCAAGCAAATCACCATTCGGCATCCGAAACCCCGCGCCTGAACCTGTGACAAATCCTAAATTTCTCGGCACTACCCACATTTGTAAAAACAGCAGGAAACGTGCAATAATTACCTCTGATGTGTGATCTGATAATCCCATAATCTTGATTTCTCCATTGACTAATTCTAGGCGATAGTCAAGATGAGCTTCTGTTAGCTGAGTCTGGACTTTTTCTAAGTCTTCTATTGTCAGATACATAAGCCTTAAGCCTCTCAATTACACAACTTAAATTTTACCACTAATTCTACCTTATTATTATAAATATTTAGATAGGATTTACTTTAACGACTTCTTCGCAATATCGGGACTGGCAGGATTAACCACCAACTTTTGCTCACCTGGCAGTATTACCACATCTAATTCCTCTAGTGGTACAGCACCTAACAAAACTTCACTATTTCCAGATAAAACCATCGCATCCACATTAGCACGGCGATTTTCAAACCGCACTTCTACAGGCCCAACTATTTCCAATTTAATCTTTGAACCATCCGCAAGCTCCGCTAATTGTTCATCCACTTTCAGTAAGTTCAATTCATCTTTAATCTGCTCGTTAATAGCTAACATATAAGCACCACTATCAACTAAAGCATTCACTGTTATTTTCTTGACATTTTCCGGCTGGATATATCCCCGTCTTGCTAAAACCAAATCATCGCCACTAATCAATTCGATTTCTGCGTAGGTAAGTCCCATGAGATTTAATTGCACTCCTTTTTTAATTTAAGCGATCAAGTAAAAAATCTTGATACCATTTTATCGTCTCCTGTAAACATTCATCAAGGGAATATTGAGGCTTCCAATTCAACATCTCACGAGCTTTTTTAGCAGAAAGATATTGATGCTTAATTTCATTCTTAGAACCTCCTTTTCTCTTTATTTTAAAGATTTTTTAGCAATATCAGGACTAGCCGGCACAAATAAATACCTAATTTTCCTCCAGATCAAACACTGGAGGCCAAAGCTCAGAAATTGATAATTCCCAACCAGGTAAAATTTCTGGTATGGTTAGAATATCTTGATTATCTAATTCTACTAATTGGCCATTGGGTCGATAAACGATAACCTTGAAATTTTTGGGGTCAATTAAAATGCCGACTTGACTGCCTAAGAGAAGAAACATTTCTATTTTTTCTCTTAAAGGTTTAATATTGTCAGTAGCCGATCGCACTTCCACCACCAAATCAGGGACTATCTGAGCAAAAGAACGGGGCGATCTGGACATCCTTTCAGCCCTAACAAAAGACACATCAGGACCAAGCAAATCACCATTCGGCATCCGAAACCCCGCACTAGAGCCTGTCACTCTACCTAGTTTTCGTGGTATTACCCACATTTGCAGGAAAAAGATTAAACGTGCGATAATTTCTTCAGAAATATAATCTGATAATCCCATAATCTTGATTTCTCCATTGACCAATTCTAGGCGATAGTCAAGATGAGCTTCTGTTAGCTGAGTCTGGACTTTTTCTAAGTCTTCTATTGTCAGATACATAAGCATTAAGCCTCTCAATTACACAACTTAAATTTTACCACTAATTCTACCTTATTATTATAAATATTTAGATAGGATTTACTTTAACGACTTCTTCGCAATATCGGGACTGGCAGGATTAACCACCAACTTTTGCTCACCTGGCAGTATTACCACATCTAATTCCTCTAGTGGTACAGCACCTAACAAAACTTCACTATCCCCTGGTAAAACCATCGCATCTACATTAGCACGACGATTTTCAAACCGCACTTCTACAGGGCCAACTATTTCCAATTTAATCTTTGAACCATCCGCAAGCTCCGCTAATTGTTCATCCACTTTCAGTAAGTTCAATTCATCTTTAATTTGCTCATTAATCGCCAACATATATGCACCACTATCAACTAAAGCCTTAACGGTTTTACGTTTGATATTTTCTGGTGTCATGTAGCCTCTTTGAGCTAAATAGATTTCTCCAGCGTTAGCGAGTTCTATTTCTGCGTAAGTAAGTCCCATGATTGACTTCCTGTTTAGTTAATTACTTATGATTTTAGGGAAGATTTGCGAAAAATCGACTCTAATCCCTTCACTTTCTACTATTTCTCCGTGAAAGAGGGTTTCTTTTTCAATAGTCGTGACAAAAACTGTTTGACTGTAAGGTTCCACTGTCCAAACGGTTTTGACTCCTTCACGTACCAGTTGCTTGGCTTTTTGCAGCATTTCCTGAATAGTTTGACTAGACGAAACTACTTCAATTGCTAAAACTGGTTTTTCGGGAAATTTGGAAATATCCTGAAAGAAGTTCGGTTGAATCTTCTTCTTGGGAAAAACAGAAATATCTGGCGTTAAACCATTGGCAATATCTAAGGTTAATTCGGGTAAAGGGATTATTTCATCGTTGATGATCAACTGTTTGAGCAGTTGAAGACACACATAACTATGATTTAATGAAGGCATATCTCCCTGACTTTCCTCAATTTCTGTGGGATATATTGAATTATTTAAACTCGTGACTGTTTCTAACATAATACCTCTCGTTCATTTTAAAGATTTTTTAGCCAAATAAGGACTTGCTGGATTCACGATTAATCTCTGTTGACGAGGATCTATTAATACATCCATATCCTCCAGAGGAATAGTCCCTAATAAGACTTCTGCATCTCCTGATAATACCATTGCTCGACAAGTAGTAGAACGATTTTCAAATCGCACTTCCACAGGGCCAACAATCTCTAGTTTCAACTTTGAACCATCTGCTAATTCAGCAATTTGTTCTTCTAATTTCGGTAAATCTAGCGGCCGTTTAATGCTTTCATTAATAGCTAACATATATGCACCGCTATCAACTAAAGCTTTTACAGTTATTTTTTTGACATTCTCTGGTAGTATGTAGCCTTTTTGAGCTAAATAAATTTATTCCGCGTTAGCAAGTTCAATTTCTGCGTAGGTAAGTCCCATGAGATTTAATTTCACTCCTTTTTTAATTTAAGCGATCGCGTAAAAAATCTTGATACCATTTTATCGTCTCCTGTAAACATTCATCAAGGGAATATTTAGGCTTCCAATTCAATATCTCACGAGCTTTTTTAGCAGAAAGATATTGATGCTTAATTTCATTTTTAGCCTGATTCAAAATAATAGGTTCTAAATCTTTCTTATCCATCAAAGCTAGAATTTTCTGCACCAATTCTAACACGGTAATTTGCAGTTCATTACTAAAATTAAACGCCTCGCCCCAGATTTCTTTTCTGTCCATCTGTTCGGCTAAATGCAGATAGGCTAATACCCCATCCCTAACATAAAAATAATCACGGATATAACTGCCATCACTACGGATAGTAACGGGTTTATCGCGCAATGCTGAACGAATTGTATCGGGTACAATGCGATTAAAATTTAAGTCCCCACCGCCATAAAAATTGCCACAGCGAGTGATACAAACTGGCAAACCATAACTAACATAATAAGTGCGACAAATCAAATCTGCACAACTTTTAGACACATCATAGGGGTGTTCCCCTTGTAATGGTGTGGTTTCATCGTAGGGTAAAATTTCTTGATCGCCATACGCTTTATCACTAGAAGCCACCACAATTCGACTGACTCCCCCCACACGACGACAGGCTTCTAATAGGTTCCAAGTTCCTTTAATATTCGCTTCAAAGGTGGCTAAGGGTTCACGGTTGGCTACTCCGACAATAGTTTGAGCCGCTAAGTGAAAAACCGTATCGACTTCATACTCATTAATGGCTCGTTCTAGGGTCGGTAAATCTTCAATACAACCCCGAACAATATTAATTTGATGATGCCAGTTTTCCGCATACAATCGAGACTGGGGAACACCATCACGGATTAAAGCCGTTACCCTAGCTCCTCGATTCACTAACTCCGCTACTAACCAACTTCCTAATAACCCTGTACCCCCGGTGACAAACACAGAGCGATCACGCCAAAATTGACTTATTTCCATACTTTCCAAGGAGCTTGTTGAGTTTCCCACATTTTATTGAGTTCAGTATATTCTTTAAAGGTATCCATCGCATAAAAAAAGCCATGATGCTGATAACTCATTAACTGACCCTCTGCTGTTAAACGCTCTAAAGGTTCCCGTTCTAATATACAATGCCCTCCCTCTAAATAATCAAATACTTTGCGGTTAAAGACAAAATAACCCGCACTCACCCATTTATTATCCTTAATCTTCTCCCCAAACTTCAAAACCCTAGCTTCTCGTTCATCAATATCCACAATTCCATAACGAGAAGGCGGTTGTACGGTTGTGACGGTTGCCAATTTCCCATGTTCTTTATGAAAACTGAGTAATTCTCCAATATTGACATCAGCCAGACCATCTCCATAAGTAACCATAAATAGATCATCTTCGATATATTTCTCGATCTGTTTAATTCGTCCTCCGGTTTGGGTTTCAACTCCTGTATTTGCTAAGGTAACTCGAAAATTCTGCTCGTCGTGATTATTCAGATAATGAATTTGGTTAGGAACTCCTAAACCGATGGTAAAGTCATTGTTCATCGCTTCGTAGTTGAGGAAATATTCCTTGATCATATTTCCCCGATATCCCAAACAAGCGATAAAGTCTAAAAAACCATAATGAGCATAGAGTTTCATAATATGCCAAATAATCGGCCGTCCGCCAACTTCAACTAATGGTTTAGGACGATATTCCGTTTCTTCTCGGAGGCGAGTTCCCAAGCCTCCTGCTAAAATTACAACTTGCATTAGTTAATCCTACTAACAACTTGCTTTATATGATACAGGAAAATTGTTTTTGTTCCCGTAATTCTTCCACTTTGTTGAAGTTTTCCAATTTTTATCTAGGTTAATGATCATAAGTTTACAGTACATAAGAATATAGCGAGAAATATTAAAGTTTGGGATAATAACTATCGGCTTCTAAAATATCATCTAACGTCACATCCCATCTGAATTTATCATAATTTACTTCTCTAACTTTTTTGGCTAAAATAGCAACTCCCCCAAAACCTGGCTGGGTTGCCAGTAATTCTTGAGGTGAATTCACTTGATCCAAATGGAGGCGCAAAGGCGCAAAAAGACCGGATTTTATAATCTCAAATCCTAAAGCTGGAGAAAATAGTACCCTTAAACCTTCATCAGAAAAACGCCAAAAGTCCCAAGGTTTTTCATGGAGAGGCCAAGCAAAATGACTACTATGGTAAATAATACCACCGACTTCAATAATTTTACTAATTTCTCTAGCAACGAGCCAAGGCATTGCTAAGTGTTCAAATACAGAGATAGAAAAAATTGCATCAAATTTTTGATTACGAAAGTATTGAGAAAGTTTATGAGCATCTCCAACAACATCCGTATTAGAGTCTGGATAATAGTCAAATCCTGTATAAGATTTAGAATCAGGGAATAAAGGTCGCTTGCTGGCACTTCCAGGAGAAACAATGCGGGAACCTATTTCTAAAACATTTAGGTGATTTTGGTTAACTAAATTAATAAAATCATTAAATAAACTGCCCGCATCAATATAGTCTATAGGGGGCAGAGGCAACGACCCATCAAAAACAACTGTTTTTTCATAAGTTTCACCTTGACCGTGAGTATTAAACGTGACTTGATGTTGGCTTAAACGAGGGAGATGAACTACAAAACCACAATTCTGAGTTTGATACTGGGGATAAATAGCAGTTACATCAGGACGGGGATACCATGCAGTAATGGGGACTCTATTACGATCTACAAAAATTTCTACTTTGTCTAATCCTGCTTTTTTAGAAATGAGCCAGCCTCTAATAGTAATAGAGTAATCATTTGACCAAGACTCATCTATTGCTACAATTATCTTGTCGTCTTCTGCAATCATAAGTAGATTTCCTGGATATTCAAAAAATTTTCAGGTGAGAATCATAACTGTTACTATCTATTACTAGACAAAAATTACGCTAGTAAATAATAATATAACTAATTATCCTGCACTTTAATACTAAAGTTTTGACAAACTCTTGTCAAGTGAGGACTATAACAAGGATCATTATCAATATACTTTTGCCAACGTCCGGCAATAATTTTTGATTCTCGGTTTAGACGTTCTTTCTTTTCAGGTGTATCTTCATAACCTCGACTTTTTGATTCATGATGATAAAGTGTAACATGAGGTAAGTACAAATTTCGATAACCTTTATCTAGCATTTTCAAACACAAATCCACATCATTATAAGCCACCGTTAACTGTTCATCAAACCCCCCTATTTTTTCAAATACTTCTCGCCGACACATCAAACAAGCTCCTGTAACCGCAGAAACATTATTAAACCCAATAACATTGCCAAAATATCCAGGGATATCTGAAGACATGGCATAATATCCATGCCCGGCAACGCCTCCTAATCCCATCACAACTCCAGCGTGTTGAATCGTATTATCTGGGAATAATAACAACACTCCTACCGCACCAATTTGAGGACGTTGGACTTGTTCTACCATTGCATTCATCCAGTCAGGATTAATCACTTCGGTATCATTATTTAAGAATAGCAGATAATCTCCCGTTGCTTGACTAACTCCATAATTATTAATGGTGGAGAAGTTGAAGGGAATATCTAAACGATAACATTTAAACCGTGAAGATTCCTGAGAACTCCACTTAGAAAATACTTTAAATGTATAGTCTTGAACGCTACCATTATCAATCACAATCACTTCATAGTTAGGATAGGTTGTTAGAGTAAAAATAGACTCCAAACATCGGTCTAATACTTCCCCTAAATCTCTGGTTGGAATAATGATGCTAACTTTTTTATAATTAGTAATTTCATAACGGACTAAATGATGTCCTAAAAACCCTGGAACTCCTGTTACTATTCCTGTTTCTCCCCGTCTATCTACAGCATCCTGAATTGCTTTTTCTGATGCTTCATAAGCATAGGGTTTAGCTTCGCTTCCTCCTGCGGTGGAACCGGAGTGCATGCGCCAGTGATATAAAACTTTGGGAATATGGGCAATTTTTTGAGTTTTTTCGGTAAATCTCAAGACTAAATCATAATCTTGAGCGCCTTCATAACCGATTCTAAAACCTCCAATTTCTTCTATAATAGAACGTCGGTAGGTTCCTAAATGGCAGGTGTACATCCGAGACAAAAAGGATTCAGGACACCATTCTGGTTTGAAGTAAGGATTAATTAAGTTACCATTGGGACTAATTTTATCTTCATCGGAATAAATCATATCTAAATCAGGATTCCGATTCAATAATAAAGCCACTTCATATAAACCATCGGGAGTAATTAAATCATCATGATCCAGCAAGGTAATAAATTCTCCTGTTGCTAATTCTAAGGCGGAGTTAGAGGATGCAGAAATATGACCATTTTCTGTTCTATAAATGACTTTAATTCGAGAATCTTTTGCTTGGTATTCTTCTAAAACTTTCTTGACATGGGGAGAGGGAGAAGCATCATCCGCAATACAAAATTCCCAGTGGGGATAAATTTGATTGATCACAGATTCTATGGCTTCCCTGAGAAATTCTTCTGGGGTATTATAAACAGGCATAATCACGCTGAATACGGGTTTATACCCGAATAATTCCATCGTTTCTACCATTTTTATTAAATCTGCTGCTCTGGGAAAGTTCTTGTCTCTCCAGAGTTTATACATATAATCTTCAACTAGAATTTGATCTAAAAGTGCCGTTTTTAAACCATTAAAATCAATTCCTAATGCGGGATCAAGTTCGGATGCTCGTCGATAATGATGTAGAGAATCTTCTATTTTACCTTGTTTAGCTAAAGCGGTTGCTAAGTTACAGTGTGACCAACCAAAATTGGGGTTAATTTCTAAGCATTTGCGGTAAGTTGCGATCGCTTCTTCTGAATTACCTTGTTTCTCTAAAGTATCAGCTAAATTATGATAAGACCAGTAAAAACCAGGATTTAATTCAATAGCTTTTTTATAAGATAAAACCGCTGGTTCAAATTTCTTTTGGCGTTGTCGAATATCCCCTAAGTTGTGATAGGAACCAAAAAAGTCCGGGTTTAATTCAATGGCTTTTTGATAGGTTTTTGCGGCTGCTTCTAGTTCCCCTATTTTTTCTAAAGGTTCCCCTAAACGATGGTAAATATCCGATGAATTGGGGTTAATTTCTAAGGCTTTTTGGTAAGTAGCGATCGCATCTTCAAACTCACTCATCCTGACAAATGCTTCTCCCAACTTTAGTAATATTTCAAAGTCTTGGGGTTGAGCATCTTTAACTTTTTTATAATAAATTAGTGCTTGTTCACGCTGATTTTTACTCCATAATAAATTAGCATATTTCCAACATAAATCTAAGTTATCCGGCTGGGATTTTAACAGATTTTGATATACTTCAATATCTTCACTATCAAATTCAATAGATTTTTCATAATATTGGTTTGCTTTTTGTAAATCGCCTGGGGTTTGTCGGTACTTTAAGGTATCTGCCAACTGAGAATAAATCTTTGTTAAATTAGGATTTAATTCTAACGCTTTAGAATAGGAAGCGATCGCAGCGTCCCATCGTTCTAATTTAACTAAAACCTCGGCAAAACTCTGATGACATTCGGCTGATTCAGGATTTAATACGATTGCTTGGGAATAAGCAGAAACGGCATTTTCCCATTGATTTAGGTGAGCAAAAACATTACCTAAACCGTGATGAAATATCGCTGCATTGGGTTTGATTTGAATTGCTTGGGAATAGGCATCAATAGCTTGATTAAAATGTTGACAATGAGAATAAACATCTCCCAGTGCATGATATATTTCTGGTGATTTAGGATTAAATTGTATGGCTTCTAACAATATATTTAAGGCTTCTTCAAACAAACCTTTTTGAACTAATATTTTCCCTAATATTTCATAAGTATTTCCTAAATTGGGATTGAGATCAATCGCTTTGCGACAGGACTCTATTGCTTCATCCAGTTGACCCTGTTGTGCTAATGCTTCTCCTAAATATTGATAAGCGATCGCATCTTCTGAATTAAGTTCCAGAGCTTTTTGATAGTAACTAATTGCTTGTTCTAATTCACCTTGTTTAAATAGAGCTTGACCTAAACTATTATAAAATTCGTTAGCATTTGGATTGATAGCGATCGCACATTGTAACGTCTTAATTGTATCGGGTAAATTTCCAAGTTTCAATAAAACTTCTGCTAATTGATATTGTGACCAAGCTGAATCAGGATTTAGTTCAATGGCACGCTGAAATGCCTGAATTGACTCTAATAGTTGATTATTTTCTGCTAATGCTTCTCCTAAATTATGATAAATCCAATGAAAATTAGGGCTTAATTGTGCTGCTCTACGATAAGCAATAATGGCAGCTTGCAATTGACCCGATTGTTTCAGTTTATTGGCTTCTTCTAGTAAATCTGTAGATGTTTTGAAGGTGTTGGATTTAGATAGCATTTTTGATATTTCCTGAATTGAACTAAGTCATGATGTTGTTGCGCTTCAGCGCTCCATGTTGTTGCGTGCGAGAAGCTCTTACGCACCCTACATTTAATGGTTGATTTCTAGTTTTACTTTTGCAAATTTAGCATAAGTTTCGTTGTTTAGAACAGCTTGGAATAACAATTCTGTTGCTTCAGACAAATTTCTGAGTTCAATTGTTTCGCAAAATCCACAAAACTCTGAATTTAGGTTTTCAGGATGCAGTAAATGAACATCAGCACGGGGGAAATTGGTCGGAATTTCCTTAATTACTTGGCCATAATTACCAATAATTTGAACTGCGGTTATTTTCTCCTGCTGTCCCAGTACCCAACCTTTAAAACAAATTTGACTAATTCCATAATAAATTCCAATTTCTGGTTGATCAATTGAACAATCTTGTAATTTGTTATGATCAAAATCTAAGGCAATCTTACTAATTTCTACTTCAGAAAATTGCCTTAAACTATAATCAGAAGCAGATAAGGTTAAATTAGGATTATAACAGGGATCGTGATCAACATAACGTTGCCATTTTTGCCGTGTAATCGTCACTTCCTGCATAAATCGTTGTAACTTATCTGGAGTTGTATCATAACCCCGACTTTTTGATTCATAATGATATAAAACAACATGGGGTAAATAAATATTCCGATACCCTTGTTCAACGATTTTCAAGCAGAAATCAACATCATTATAAGCCACGGCTAATTGTTCATCAAACCCTCCCACCTGTGTAAATATTTCTCGCCGACACATCAAACAAGCCGCCGTCACCGCCGAATAATTACTAATAGAAATAATTTGACCATAATATCCGGGGTCTGTTTCCGATGCCATGCGGTGACTATGGGCGGCAAAATGACCAATTCCCACCACAACACCAGCGTGTTGAACGATTTTATCAGGATACCTTAATAACGCACCCACCGCACCAATAGAAGGCCGTTGTGCCTGTTCTACCATCGCATCAATCCAATCAGGATGAATGACTTCGGTATCATTATTTAAGAATAGCAAATAATCCCCGGTGGCTTTACTAACGGCATAGTTATTAATCTTAGAAAAATTGAAAGGAATATCTAAAGCATAATATCTAAACCGATTCGGTTCCTTTTCTTGCCATTTCTCTAAAATATCCTGGGTTGCTGATTCCGTACTGCCATTATCAATGACAATAACTTCATAATCGGGATAAATGCTCAGAGTAAAGATAGATTCCAAACAGCGATTTAAGATTTTTCCTAAATCTTTAGTCGGAATAATAATACTCACCCGCTTGTAATCTAAAATTTTATAGCGGATTTGATAATGTCCTAAATAAATCGGAACATCTTTAACAATTCCGGGTTCTCCTCTGCGGTCAATTGCATCTTTTAACGCCCGTTTCGCGGCTTCATAAGCATAGGGTTTCGCTTCTGTTCCTCCAGCGGCTGAACTGCTATGAATCCGCCAATGATAGAGGATTTTAGGAATATGAAAAATCTTATCGGTTTTTTCCGTAAATCTCAAGACTAAATCATAATCCTGACTGCCTTCATATCCGGTTCTAAATCCTCCAATTTGGTTGATAATTTCTCGTCGATAAACTCCGAAATGGCAAGTATACATCCGGGACAAAAAGGAATCAGGACACCAATCTGGTTTAAAGAAATGACCTGTTAATTCTCCTTTTTCATTTAGTTTATCTTCATCGGAATAAATCATATCCGCGACGGGATTCTGATTTAATAAACTCACCACTTCATATAAAGCATCAGGAGTCAAAACATCATCATGGTCTAATAACCCGATAAATTCTCCCGTTGCTAACTCTAAAGCAGAATTAGAAGTTACAGAAATATGACCGTTTTTAGTTCTAAAAACCACTTTGATTCGGCTATCTTGCTGTTGATATTCTTCTAATATCTGTTTGACATGGGAAGCCGTCGAAGCATCATCCGCAATACACAATTCCCAATTAGTATAAACCTGATCTAACACCGATTGAATTGCTTCGCGTAGAAACGTTTCCGGGGTGTTATAAACGGGCATAATAATACTAATCAGGGGTTGATATTTGAAATCTTTCGTAGTAAGCCCTTTAGGGCTATGAGGCGTGAACACCTCACTACGAATTGTGTTGTATTTTAGCCAAGCCTGATAGAGTTTATCATATTCTGATTGAGATTGAGAGACGGAAAAGTAGGGGGTTAACCTAGCTTTTTTTTTTCCACAATTGCCTCTAATTTCTTAACTACTTCAGGATGATCGGGTTCTAACTGCAATGCCATTTGATAGAATACGATCGCACCATCTAAATGATCATGATTAACCAACGTATTCGCTAACTGAATATACAATTGGGGATCATCAGGTTTAATCTCAATGGCTTTATGATAAACCGCAACATGATCCGGGTTTTCTTGAATTACTTGATAATAATAATCCAAGGATTCCTGTAAATCTAATTTAGCTCGATTTCTCAACGCATCGGCGAGTTTTTCTTGAATACTCGGTAAATCTGATTGAACTTTAATTGCACCCCGATAGGCGACAACCGCTTCTTCCCAATTCTCTAATTCCGTTAAAACTTTCCCTAAATTATAATAAGACCAAGGAAATTCAGGATTAAGTTTAATCGCATTTTGATAAGCAGGAATTGCTGCTTCCAACTGTTCTAAATTAACTAAAGCATCAGCCAAACTATTATATGACCA
Organism: Planktothrix agardhii; assembly: GCF_904830935.1. Taxonomy (NCBI): domain Bacteria; kingdom Bacillati; phylum Cyanobacteriota; class Cyanophyceae; order Oscillatoriales; family Microcoleaceae; genus Planktothrix; species Planktothrix agardhii. The sequence continues at coordinate 3,480,416 of NZ_LR882952.1, read as the reverse complement.
AGAGTAGCTAGAATCTAAGGCGATCGCATTTTGATAGGCAGAAATAGCTGCTTCCCAACGTTCTTGTTTAAAGAAAATATCCGCTAAATTATTCTGTGTCCAGAATACACTAGGATTCAGTTCAATTGAACGTTGATAAGCTGTAATAGCAGATTCCAACTGTTCTTGATCTCGTAGTAAATCCCCTAATTTCTGATAAACTTCGGCTTGACTATGATCAAGTTCTGTCGATTTTTGATAGGCTTTAATCGCCGATTCTGCTTCCCCAACTTTCGCCAGTGCATCCCCGAAACCTTTATAGGATTCCGCATCTCCACTCGGGTTCATTTGTACTGCTTGACGCAAGACCTGCACTGCTTCTTGCCAACTTTCCTGTTTAACTAAAACTTTCCCTAATCCATAATAGGAAGAAACCAATTTAGGATTCAAGGAAATTGAGTTTTTATAAATATTAATTGCTTCTTCTAAACGCCACTGACGGTTAAAAATTTCTCCGATTTTGTAATAAGCAACGGATTGATTTGGGTCTAATTCCAAGATTTTGTTATAAACTCGGATTGCATCATCCCAACGTTCCTGATAGCCAAATAAATCGGCAAAGCCATAATAAAATTCTAACCGAGAAGGTTCTAATTCTAAGGCTTTTTGATAGGCAGAAATAGCTGATTCAATTTCTCCTTGGGCTTGATATAATTGCCCTAATTGATAATAGACTCCTGCCAACTGAGGATTAAGTTGTAAAGCTTTTTGATAAGAAGCAATCGCCTCATCAAATCGACCTTGTTTAAATCTGGTATTACCTAAATTAAAATGTTCCTCCGCCGTGGCTTTTTCCGGTTCCAAACTATAGGCTTTTTCCAAACATTGGGAGGCTGATTCTAACTGCCCCATTTGGGTTAAAACCTTAGCATAATTACGATAAACTCCGGCAAAATCCGGTTTTAAACTAACCGCTTGTTGATAATAGGATGCAGCTTTTTCTAATCGTTCTTCCTGAGCATATAAACTGCCCAAATTTGCATAAACTTCTGGATATTGGGGTTGAATTTCTAAAGCTTTTGAATAACAACGAATCGCCGCCGACATTTCCCCTAAAATTTGTAAAGCATTGCCTTGAATTTTATAGGCTTCTGCTAAATCCGGTTGTAATTTTAATGCTTTTTGACAAGTAGCGATCGCTTGATCCCATTCTTTTAAGGCACAATAGGCTTGAGCCTGTTTCAAATAGGTTTGGGGATTATTAGGCTGATTCATCGAGGATTTCGTGTTATGACTCACCGTTTGCTGACGAGTTGCCCCGGCTAAAGTTTCTTGGGGTGATAAATCCCTGGCTGTGGCGGCGGCTAGGGTATCGGAAGGGGCTGGAGCTCCCAGGGTCGGAGTATTGAATTCGATCGCTTTCCGGTAGACCTGGGTTGCTTCCTGGGCTTTTCCTTGGTCTTTGAGCAGATTAGCCAAAGATTGATGGGCTGGGGTTAAATTGGGATCGAGTGCAATCGCATTCCGATAACAGATCTGCGCTTCGGTGGTGGCTCCCTGTTGTGCCAACTGCTGGCCAAGGTTAAAATGTTCTTCTGCGGTGGCTTGATTTGGTTCTAATTTAAACGCTTGATAGAGGGCTTGTGCGGATTTTTGGGGCTGATTAAGTTGTGTCCAAACTTTGGCTAAATTCCGATAAGCCCCAGTGAAATCCGGTTTCAGGGTGACAGCTTTTTGATAACAAGCGATCGCCTGTTGCCATTGTTGTGATTTAGCATACAGACTTCCCAAGTTAGCATGAACTTCTGGCCAATTAGGTTGAAGTTGCAATGTCCGGGTATACCATTCTTGGGCGTCTTGTAATTTCCCCTGTCTTTGGAATATATCCGCCATCAGTTTATAACCGGGGGCATAATCAGACTGAATTTGCAACAACTGGTTGCAAGCCTTGATCGCATCCTCAAATTGCCCTTGATTAATATAGATTTCTGTTTGTTGATGGAGAAACTGTACACTACGGGCGCGAATTTCGTTAGGTAACATAGTTGGTTTGCTGTTGCTGACACTCAATGGGGATCTTCCCCAATCAATTCTATCGGGTTTTGGGTTTCACATATCAGATTTTTGGGATTAAGATATTTATTTCCACGGTGATCGGACAAACAGTATTTCTAATAGCCTTTTCAAAGAAACCAGATTCAGCCAAATATCTTCGGTCAGGGGATTTTGATACATTAACCCCCGTAGCGGATAGCAAGCAAACCCATCTCCAGTCAAACAATAATGTTCTAATCCCAGATATTGACTAATTACCCAATAATAATGACGATTATAGTGGGGGGACATAAACTCAATTACTTGGGTTCCGGGTTGACAAAACAGAATATTGGTTAAACCGCTACCATGGGCCCCCATAATTACCTTAGCTTCAGCAAACAAAGCCACCTGTTCCGTAAAGGATAGGGTTTCAAGTTGCACGGTCACAAAGCCCCAAGGACGTAAGAATTGAATTACTTCATCCTCATTTAAAACCTGACGATAGCTGGCATCTCCCCGACTAATATAAATTCGTTCGGGATAATTCTTGCCTGGACTTGGGCTTTTAGGGAGAAACCAACGGCGCAAAGTATCAATTGCCCAGGGTTGCAACCATCCTGTATGTCCAGCAAAGGAGGGAACAATTAGCTGTTGTGCCTGAATATGGGGAAATTGATCACTTTCGAGGATTTTAAACTCTGGAATTCCTAAGCGAGTTAGGGTTTCCCGTTGAAAGGGTGCTTGGTAACTATTGACTAAAAACCAATCTATTTGATCAAAATTTATCCCACTTTGGCGCAATAATTCCAATCTCGGTAAAACATCCACCATCCAATGAAAATAGACATTCCCCGACAGCCCCGATAATACTACGACCCGACCTTCAATGGTCTCTAGGGGCGGTAATTCTGACTGTTGAAAAACTTGATGCTGTTGTGGGTCATAACTGGGACAACCCGGAAGGGGGGCGGGATATTCCCTTGAGACATCGGCTAATAGTTGATTATCAGGTGTAATAATAGCGATCGCTTTGCAAACCATCCAATAATTCTGTTGGGGAACAATCCAGGCTCGTCCATTAGGAATTATCGCCACAAACAAAGGCGTTGAAACTGTATTATTTTTGGATGTCAAACCTTTTTGAATTCCCTGTCCCAAATTCTGCCAATGAAAGCATTTGAACACATTTTTGAGACAGATTTCACAATCTAACCCCCCACATTGATTCGGTTTAGAGGGTGTCTGTTTCCAGTTATCCAAGTTTTGCGAACCGCATAATCCTGATAGATTACAATAATGGCTATCCTGTAAATTATTATTGGTCAGCCAGGTTAGGGTTGAATCACACACTCCTTCAGGAATATCCGTCTGTTGAATATAGGGAGCATTTGCCCATTCTTGCCATAAAGTTAAGATTGAGGGATGGTCATTGACCCAAGAATTAAACTCCTTTTCCTGCTGAGTCTGTAAAACTTGACTATAGTAGTCCGCAGCAGATTCCCAATATCCTTGTTTTTCCAATATTCTCCCCAATTGCAAATTCACTTCAAGTAACTGAATATGGGAAAAAATAGACTCGTTTTTGAGTAGATTTAGAGCGATTTGATAAATCGTTAAAGCCGCATTTAGTTGTTGATTTTTGAATAAACAATTGCCTAATTTTAGATAAATTTCTACTGAATAGGGTTGAATTTGTGTTGCTTTTTGGTAGTAGCTCACTGCTTGATCAAACTTGCCGTAAATCGTTAAAGTATTTCCCAGGTGAAGATAGGTTTGATAGAGATGTTCATAGACCGTTTTACCCCCCCTAGCCCCCTCTTGGTAAGGGTGGGGGACAGATGTACTTCCCCTAGCCCCCCCTTGGCAAGGGGGAGTTGGGGGGGTATCATCCTGTCGTAATGCTATGAGAAAATCAGCACAGGACTTTCTGGCTAAAGATAATTCATCCAATTCCGAACGTTTCTGTACTCCTTGACAGTAACCTTCTACAAATTTAGGTTCTAGCTCAATAACTTTTTTGAAACAACTCAACGCTGCATCCAGTCTTCCTAAATTGAGTAAAGAAGCTCCACAGTCGGTATAGGCAAATATATTTTCTGGTTCTAATTCAATAACTTTTTCAAAGTAGGAAACTGCATTTTTATGTTGATTTTGTTGCTGGAGAATTTTGCCTAAATTGGTATAAGCCAAAGGAAAATCATCTTTAATGTTTAGGGCTTGATGATAGGATTTAATCGCCTCTTTAATTCTTCCTTGAGCATTAAAAACTTGACCAATATTATTATAAATTAATGATTTTTCTATTTCATTATCATTATAAATTAATGATTTTTCCCAGGCTTCTAAAGCCCCGTCATAATCATTTATACCAAATAACAAACAACCTAAATTATTATAGGCATTAGCAAAATCTGGTTGCAGATGAATCACTCTTTGATAGAGTGCAATAGCTCGTTTTGTATCTCCCAACTGCCCATAAGCCATTGCTAAGGTAAAATAGGAGTTAACATGATTGGGGTTTTGTTCTAAGGTTTTTTGATAGCATCGAATCGCCTTGGGAATATCCCCACTCCAGTAATAAGCCTGACCCCATTGAAAATATAATTCTGTCCAAGTTGGACGCAAATTTAGGGCTTTTTTATAACAGAAAAAGGCTGGCTCAAACTCTCCTGTATTTCGTAAAACTTGAGCTAAATAGGCATAGGCTTCTACAAAATCTGGTTGTAACTTAATTGCCTGTTTATAGGCAGAAATGGCTTCTGGGAATAGTCCTTGAACTTCATACCAATCCCCTAAAACTTTATAGGTTTGAGCATGATCGGGATCTCGTGCTAAAATTCGTGAGATTGTCTGATCAGCTTCTCGCAGATTTCCCACATCTAAATCAGTGATCGCTGATTGGATTAAGTCTTCAATGCTTGGATTCACAGTGTTTTGCTGAGGATTGAAAAATGGGTAGAAGGTCTTTGCGATTGTTATATTCTGTACTATGTCGCGAGGTTGGTGTGAACTAACCCCATCTATTCTAGCAATAGGGGAGTAATTGTCTACTCTCTGTACAGTTAGTTTCTCAAACACTACCTGGGCTACCTTGAGAGTAGTGGCATTCCTAGCATCTGCTCAAGCCCGCCCTCATTTCTTCTTCCCATCTGGGTAAATAGATCGCTGCAAAGACAAATCATCGTTAATAATAGGAAAGAGAAACACCAAAAAAAAGAGGAGACTGGACGCTCTGTGTTCCAACGCTTGAAGCAGGACTTAAAAAATGACTTAATTGCAGGTCTGTTGGTCGTGATTCCCCTAGCAACCACAATCTGGTTGACCATCACTATCTCCAGTTCTGTGATTGAGTTTCTGACCCGTATTCCTAAGCAAATTAATCCCTTTGATGGTTTGCACCCCATTTTAGTTAACCTACTGAATGTTTTGGTTGGGTTAGCTGTACCCCTGTCAGGAATATTATTTATTGGTTTAATGGCCCGTAATATTGCGGGACAATGGCTTTTGGGCTTTGGTGAAAAAATCTTACAAGCTATTCCCTTAGCGGGTTCGGTTTACAAAACCCTGAAACAACTTTTAGAAACCCTTTTACGAGATTCAAACGATAAATTCAGTCGTGTAGTCTTAGTGGAATATCCCCGTCGAGGTCTTTGGTCACTGGCTTTTGTTACTGGGTCAGTCAGCAATGATATGCAGTCTAAATTGTCTGAGGAAGTGGTTAGTGTATTTATTCCCACGACCCCGAACCCCACCAGTGGATGGTATGCTATTGTTCCACAGCAGGAGGTCATTAACCTGACCATCTCGGTAGAAGATGCGTTTAAAATTATCGTATCCGGTGGAATTGTTAATACAACGTCTTCATCAACGGTTAAAGCCCTTAACCCCAAAACTGAACCTCCATTAGAATCTCTGCTCAAAACCGAAAACAGAATTCCGGCTATTGTCCTAGAAGATGAGGGCATTGGGGTCAGCGAAAATTAAAGGGACAATCTTTATTCTTAAATTCTTATAACCTATGCAAGCCCGTCGTACTGCCCGTGAACTCGCTTTACTTGGAATTAGTCAACTTCCTGCGACTTCCGAGCGCCTGGAAACTCAAGAATTACATGATGTTTTAATTGCCGCAGTTCGGACGTTGACGGCTGAAGGTCAGGAGTCCTTAGAAACGGCGGTTTCTGAACTACAACGCAGTAGCGATCGCCTTTTAGGTAGCCAAATTCGGGCAAATGATTTACAAAGTGCTAGAACAATGGTTTATGAAGCCATTGAGTTAGTTCAAGGAGCAATTAATCGTTTAAGTACCGCTATTGAATTACCGGAATTGGTACAATTAGCCAATCAACAAGAAGTCTGTAATTATGCCCTTGATATTCTGATTCAAGTTAATACCCATAAAGCTGAAATCGATCAGTTATTAACAGATGTCTTGGTCGATTGGCAATTAAACCGACTCCCTCGAATTGATCGAGATATTCTCCGCATTGCCGTTGCCGAATTAATGTATTTAGATTTGCAAGAACAAGTGGCAATTAATGAAGCTATTGAACTGGCAAAACGCTACAGTGATGAAGAAAGTTTTCGCTTTATTAACGGCGTTCTTCGTCGATTTGTCGATAAATTAAAAGCTGGAGAACAGGGAACAGGGAATAGGGAACAGGTAGTGGGTAATGGGTAATAGGTAGGTAATGGGTAATGGGTAATAGGTAGGTAATGGGTAATGGGTTTAACTCCCTGCTCCCCCTGGCTCTTAATAACTGATAACTAATATTAAAAAAAACTATGGTATTTAATTGGTTTCGTCGTCAATTTAATGAAAAAACAGATCAAAATCAAGAACCGGAAACGGAGGTTCAATCCGAACCAGTCAAAGTAGATCAACCTACTGAAACGGCTGATAGTTCGGAAGAAAAACCTCAAATTTCTGAGGATTATTTACAGTGGGCAAAGGCAGCTTATAAAAATATTCAGAAACAACAAGAACCGGAACCGGAAGTTGAACCGGAAGTTGAACCGGAAGTTGAACAGACCGTTTTAACCCAGGAAATTCAAGAAGTAGAAACGGAAGCCACCCCCCCCTTGTCAATGGGGGGCATTACTGAACCAACAGTTGCACCCGAATTCGTTAGCGCACCTGAAACCAACCTCCCAGAGACAAAAACCCCCCCTGCTCCCCCAGAATCAACAGAACCCCTACCTTTTTGGGCAGCATCAACCACAGAACGCCAAACCCGCCTAGAACGGCTAAAAGAAACCGCCATTGAACCGGAACCCGAAACCAGCGAAATCGCCTCTGGGGAAGCGGGAATGGTGTTTGATGAGGTCTTTATGTGGTCAGCCCAGGTCTTAGCCGATCAAGGTCGCCGTCCCGATCAAATCGCCTTAGAAGAAATTACCTGGTTACAGAAACTCTGGAAAGCTTTAGGAAGGACACGGCGCAACTTACTCAACCAATTAAAAGCCATTGTCGGTCAAGGGCCATTAAATCAACAGGCAGTTGATGAAATTGAGTCTATGCTATTACAGGCGGATGTCGGGGTTGCAGCCACCGATCGCGTGATTGAAGCCCTACAAAATAAACTTCGTCAAGAAGCCCTCCCCCCTGAACAAGCGATCGCCTATCTTAAACAAATATTAAGAGGAATTTTAGAAGAACCCTTTTCCCAGGGCTATCCGATTAGTTTCGCACCGGAAAAAGATACGCTCAATATTTGGTTAGTCACCGGAGTCAATGGGGCGGGTAAAACTACAACCATCGGCAAAATTGCCCATTTAGCCCAAAAATCCGGTTATCGGTGTTTAATCGCTGCTGGGGATACCTTTCGGGCTGCGGCCGTTGATCAGGTGAAAGTCTGGGGAGAACGCACGGGTGTGGAAGTCGTGGCGAACCCTGGAAAAAATACCGATCCGGCGGCGGTGGTTTATGATGCCATAGAAGCGGCAATATCTCGAAATACGGAATTGTTAATTATTGATACGGCTGGTCGCTTGCAAAATAAAAAGAATTTAATGGAGGAACTCAATAAAATCCGTCGAGTCATTGATAAACGCGCTCCATCAGCTAAAATTCAATCTTTGTTAGTATTGGATTCTACCTTGGGTCAAAACGGTTTACGCCAAGCCGAAGTTTTTTCAGAAGTGGCTCAATTAAGTGGGGTAGTATTGACAAAACTCGACGGAACTGCTAAAGGTGGTGTTGCCCTAGCTATTGTCCAGCAACTTGGCTTACCGATTCGGTTTATCGGAGTTGGGGAAAGTATTGAAGATTTACGCCCGTTTTCCAGCTACGAGTTTATCGAGGCCCTCCTCAGTGGCTAAATCAAAGTAATGGGTTTTGGGTTTTGGGTTTTGGGTTTTGGGTAATAGGTAATGGGTAATGGGTGATATTCAGCGAGCGAGGACGGTCGCACTGTTTCTGCTCCCCCTGCCTCCCCCGCTCCCCCTGCTCCCCCCGCTCCCCCTGGCTCCCCCTGGCTCCCCCTGCTCCCCTTCTCCCGTGAGGTTTTAGATGACAGCCTTGCCCCTCCCTAAACGCTCCGATCAATTTGCTGACTCGATTACCGGTTCTGCAACACCGGAAACGACGCCAGTTTTTGCCCTCAAGGAAATGGTGGCGCGTTTGCACCGAGAACAGCAAAACGTGAACGAGTTGTTAAGTTCCTTGGGGTATGCCCTGCGTAGCTTCAACAACCTGAATCAATTTTTAGAGTTAACTCCCTTAGTTGCTAGTCGGGTGACGGATTCTGATGGGGGGGCTTTAGTATTATTTAAACCTAATGGACAAGTTCGGTTTCAACGGCTCCATTGTCAGGAAGGACGTCAATGTCAGGATATTCGGCAGGCGATCGAAGCCGTAACCCGACAAATTACCTCGCTCTCATCTACAGGAAGGTTAGAAGACTTATCGGAATCGGCATTACAAACCTATACGGCAAATTTAGATTATCAAGTTAGTCGCTATCTTGGCCCCGAGGTGCAGTTATTCGGGACACCGATTTTGGTGAATAATATCGAGCGCGGACGGTTATATGTTTTTAGTCATGATGTTAATTATGTTTGGACACCGACCCGTCAGAAATTAATCCGTTTAGTTGCTGATCAAACGGCCGTTGCTATTGCCAATGATGAGTTAGCAACTTCCCTACGGGAGAAGGAACGTTTAGATCGAGAATTAGAAATTGGGGCGGAAATTCAGTTACAATTATTGCCTCGAAAATGCCCGACAATTCCGGGTTTAAACATTGCTGCCCAATGTCAAACGGCGAACCGAGTCGGAGGAGATTATTATGATTTTATTCCCTCTAATTTTGACAAACGGGGTGATCATCTTACTATCTATACTGATGAGTGCTGGAGTATTGTCATCGGCGATGTCATGGGTAAGGGAGTTCCGGCGGGTTTGATTATGACTATGACCAGGGGAATGTTGCGGGCTGAGGTATTAAACCGCCATTCTCCTTCCTTGATTTTGGGGCATTTGAATCAAGTTATGTATGCGGACTTGGAAAATTCTAGCCGCTTTGTTACCTTGTTTTATTCGGAATATGATCCGGCGACTCGAATGTTGTCCTATAGTAATGCGGCCCATCATCCCCCGTTATTATGGCAGATTGCAACTAATAATATTATCAGGTTGGATACTTTGGGAATGTTGATTGGATTAGATGCGAATAGTCGCTATTATGAAGATAAAATCCAACTTTATCCAGGGGATACAATTATTTATTATACCGATGGATTTACGGATGCGATGAATCAACGAGGCGATCGCTTCGATGAGGAAAATCTTAGCCAAGCATTCCATTGGGCGTGTCAGAATTGTAGAAATCCCCAAGCAATTCTGGATTATTTGTTTGAACAAGTTCAACAATTTATTGGTGCAGAAAACCGAAATGGGGATGATATGACCCTCGTAGTGTTGCAGGTAAAATCTAGCGATGGAGGCGATAATAATGATGATTCTAATGCTGAATCCTCTTGATGGGTTTAATATCCTTGATCACGGTTTAAATTTGTTCGCTCACGGAACAATTTTAGCTCAACAAGTGAATGTAGATATTGTTGGCGATTTCGTCAGAACGTGAAACCATTCAGAAGAAGTTCAAAAACGACACAGAGAGATACTATATCATGTTTTTGCCGGAAATCGAGGAGACTGAAGTTATAACTAGAAGTGATTTTATGACCACACATTCGATACATTGGGGAATTGAATGTTACCACAGAGCCATCAAACAACTTTGTGGAATTAAAAGGTTTATGGTGAGAATTTCTGCGGCTATTTTCACCCATTTCTTCTGTTCAATTCGGGCTTTTGTCCAATTAGAATTGATGAGGGCAGAGGCACTGATTGATAATTGGTATGAAATTCAAAGAAATTTATCTTTAGAGGTAGTTCGTGATTTCATTCTCCATTACCTAAATTAAAAAGTAGGTCTAAAAGCTGAATATTAACTAACTGCAAGTTCCCTATTAATTGACTAGCAAAAACTCTACATTTAAGGGCTTTTTGCACCTGTTTGTGGTGGAAAAAACTTTACCCCCCAAAAGAATGCTGTAATTTTAGCCATTCATTCATATTTGGGCTAATTTGTCAATGCGTAAGTCCTAGAAGCGTTAAAATTAAAGATTCCCCTAAAAAGCAAAATCCGCGACTTTACTCCGGTGCTTCATCCATGAGGCATTAAGCGGGAGTTGGGGCGCGGTAGATACAAAAGCAGTTTTCAGGTTTTGAAAATCACCAAAACTAGAGCTACGATGTCCGTTTTTTGCGGAAAGCACGTCTTTGACGTTGATTAGCGATCGCCTTGCGCTTACGCTTCTCTGTAGGGGTTTCAAAGTGACGGTTTTTTCTAACATCCGCCAAAATACCAGCCTTAGAAACTTCCCTCTTAAAACGCCTTAATGCTGACTCTAGCTGTTCATTTTCACCCAGAATAACTTGGGTCATGTCCTCTCCTTAAATGGTCTACAACAACATTTGAAAATCTTTTGTGGGATTATTCCCCTTCATGCAATATTACAACAATGGGCAATATCTAGTCCATGTTGTAATGGCTACAAAGCGGTTGCTATATTAGGTTCGGTGAACCCAGCAACTCAAGTTTATCGACTCATCGAACTTAGAATTCCAGTCGCAATAGACAGAAATAGCAAAATCCAAATCACATAACCCGGGATAAACGCTAAAACAGATAGACCCCTAAGCGTCCATAACAAGACCAGTAGAACCGTTATAGACGCAAATAGGTAGGAAAAAATTAACTTTTGGGAATTAGGAGATCGAGTCACAAATAGTACAGACTTGAAGACGCTACGGATCTAGCTTAACCTAAGACCTGGAAGCTATTAGAAATAATTAAATGTTTTAATTGACAGCCTTATTAATCAAAAACCTAAAAACTTCCACCCAAATCAAAGATGAGGTAATCAGCCAATGTATAGTTAAAGAATATCTTTGCAACCTAGCATAGAATTAGTATTGAACTTCCAGGCTAAGAGCGACCTCACGGATGTCTCCAATTTCGTCTCAACATAACTTAACTAAAAGTAAAATTTCTCCTGGCATTGTCCTGTATATGTTTAATCGTTTAAGCATTCGGCAAAAAATTGGCTGGGGTTATGGGGTGGTAGTCGGGGTCGTCCTTGTGGGTGTGACCTCTGCCTTCTTGGTGGCGACCTATTCGGTGCGGCCTTTGCGTGCCCAATTAGAAATTGACCAACAAAAGGCAAAAGTTCTCGATGGACTCAGCCAAAGTCTACTCCAGTTAAAGCATAATCAGGATAATCTAGCGCAGTTCCTTAGCGATACCAAGGATATAGAAAAAATTGAACGGGGAGTTTCCGCCCTGCGTTCAAATATCTTTGTGATGAATAATGAATTGCAACAACTTCAAGATATTCCTGAAACAATGGATGTTACAATTCAACAGGATTATCAAGCCCTACAGGACTTAACTCAACGCTATAAAGAACAGTTGACTAGCTATTCAGAACAGTTTGAAACCCTGATTCAAACTACGGAAAAACCGAATTTGAATCCTCAAATTTTGCAGTCGGTTCAAAAATCTTTGATTAACCTGAATCGGACAACCGGAATTATTCAAGTTTATCCGGTTTATGCTGAAACAACCCAAATGGAAAATAGATTCAGAAAGCGGGCTGAAACTGCTCTAAAAGATTATGAAAAAATTCAATCTTTAGGCAATAAAATTATTATCATAACTTTATTTTTATCTACTGGTTTAGCAATAATCTTTGCAATTTTTACGGGTAATATGATTGCAACTCCCCTGGATATTATGATTAAAGTTGCAGAACAGGTGAGTGAGGAATCGGATTTTGCCCTACAAGCACCCGTTACCAGTTCCGATGAAATTGGGGTATTAACTGAATCTTTAAATCATCTAATTCAACGGGTGGCTGAATATACGGAAGAATTACAGAAAGCGAAAATTATAGCGGAAGCGGCTAACCGTTCTAAGAGTGTGTTTTTAGCGAATATGAGTCATGAACTTCGCACGCCGTTAAATGCGATTATTGGCTATAGTGAAATGCTCCATGATGAATCGGAAGATTTAGGCTATACGGACTTTTTACCCGACCTAGAAAGGATTCAAACTGCGGGAAAACATCTGCGGGATATGATTAGTGATATTTTAGATATTTCTAAAATTGAAGCGGGTCATGTTACTCTCTATTTAGAAAATTTTCCTGTTGATCAACTCATAGAAGATGTGATTACCACCGCTACCCCTTTAGCAGAAAAAAATAATAATGTTTTGAAGGTCAAGACCAAAGCGAATATTGGAACTATGTATGCCGATATGCCGAAAGTTCGACAAATTCTGTTAAATCTACTCAGCAATGCTTCTAAATTTACCGAAAAAGGAACGATTTATTTAATTGCTGAACGTACCCAAGAAAAACCCCCGATTCCAGAAGATGATGAATTTATGTATACAATGGTTGCTAATTCGTCTCAATATTTAGTATTCCGGGTTAAAGATTCGGGAATTGGGATGACTGAAGAGCAATTACAACATATTTTTAAACCCTTTATTCAAGCAGATGTTTCGACAACTAAACGGTTTGGTGGGACTGGGTTGGGACTGGCAATTAGTCAGCGTTTATGTCAAATTCTCGGAGGCGTGATTACGGTGGAAAGTCAAATGGATAAGGGTTCTATTTTTAGTGTTTGGCTTCCAGTTCATGTTAAAGGATAGGGAATGGGTAATAGGTAGGGGAATGATCCAAATTCCGATTCCCCCTTCCCGATGCTGCTAGGAGATCAACTAACTCAACACCCAATTCACTAGCATTCGCACCCCATAACCCGTTGCTCCGGCGTTATTATAACCGTTATCTTTATCAGCCCAAACCGGGCCAGCAACATCTAAATGGGCCCAGGGAGTTTTTTCCACAAATTGCTTCAGGAATAAGGTGGCTGTGATTGACCCTCCAGCCCTTGGCCCGGTATTTTTCATGTCGGCGTGGATGGCTTTTAAACCTTCAAAATATTTGTCTTCTAAGGGCATCCGCCAGAGTTTCTCCCCTGATGTTTTGGAGGCGGTTTCTAACTCGATTGCTAACTGATCATCGGGACTCCATAACCCGGCAATATCATCTCCTAAAGCAATCACACAGGCGCCAGTTAAAGTGGCTAAATCAATCATAGCATCTAACCCTAATTTATCAGCAAAAACCAGGGCATCAGCTAGGGTTAATCGTCCTTCGGCGTCGGTATTATTAACTTCAATGGTTTTCCCATTAGATGCTGTTAGAAAGTCCCCTGGGTGCATGGCGCGGCCGCTAATCATATTTTCCGTCACCGCACTAATAAAATGCACTTCTACGTCCGGTTTTAATTGACTAATAGCTTTAGCCGCCCCAAAGGTTGCCCCTGCGCCTCCCATATCGACTTTCATCATTTCAATCCCGCCACCTGTGGGTTTAATATTTAACCCACCGGAATCAAAGGTTAAGCCTTTACCAATAATGGCTAATTTGCGGCGAGGAGTGACTGAAGGATGATAGATTAAATGAATAAATTTAGGCGGTAAATCCGAGGCTTGGGCAACCCCTAAAAAAGCCCCCATCCCCAATTTCTCGCAGTCTTCTTTTTCTAAAATATTCAATTCTAAGCCGTATTCTTGGGCTAGGGATTGAGCCATTTCTGCCATCGTAATCGGGGTGACTTCATTGGCAGGGGCGGCGACTAATTCCCTGGCTAAAATTACCCCGGAACAGATTTGTTTAGCCCGGGTAATGGCGGATTCTGTGCCGGGTAAACCTAATAATTCAATCTGTTCAATTCCGTGACTCTTATCATCGGTTTCTGACTTAAATCTGGTATCTTGATAGAGGGCTAATTCTATGCCTTCGGTAATAGCTTGGGCGGTGGTTTCTGGAGTTTCAAAAATTGGTAAGCTCACCCCAAGACTTTTGCCTTTCAGGGATTTTGCGGTTTTAGCAATATTGGCGGCGGCGCGGCGTAAGCTGTCTAATTTGAGAGCATCGGATTTACCTAAACCGACTAAAATCACTTTGCGAATGGGACTATTTCCTCCCACGCGAGTTGAAATACTCCTATCTGCTTTTCCCTTAAATTCGGTTTCTGTGATTAATTCTTTTAGAGTTCCGGCTAGTTTATCATCTAAGGTGGATAAGTCCCCGGTTAATTCTATCTGGTCTTCAAATAAACCCAAGGCGAGGATGTCTCCCGACCAGTTTAAGGAGGATGTGTTGGTGGCTGTAAATTCCATTGTTGTTTGTGTCTGAGTTACTGTAAAAAGTATAAACTGTTTTCGAGTTCAGGAATTAGGGAAAATTTCATGGTGTGACTTCGTTGATACATGGCTTTGAAAAATTTTAATTCGGTGATGTTGAAATATAATTTATTTTTTCCAGGTTTCTTGCCATAAATCCCCCCCAACTTCGACTCCACCGAGGGAACTCGTAGCCTCTAAGATTATACTATTTCTTGCTTTTAATTGCAAGTTAATTTTTCCCTGCATCGTATCTCGACAACGAAAGATTAATCCGGCTTGGGTTGGCGCTCTTAATAAAGTTCCTGGGTGTTCGGTTGTAGCGGTCAAACAGACTTCATATTCGTTATTTTTAGCTGTCATTTGCCATTTTCCCCAGGGTTCGATTTGCCAACTAACTTCCGAATTCCAAGGCACAAATTCATAGAATTTGCCCTGATAATGAATTGCAATTAAAGCTACGGATTCTGACCAGAATAACACATCTCTGATCCCACCTCCGGCCGTTAATGCTAAATCGGTTTCTCCGTCAAAACTATTACAATTTACCCAAAACCATTGTTTAGGAAAACTCCCACCCCAATTTTTTTCGCCATAGGCGGGAGCATTTTCAAATTGATAAATTTGACCATTCCAATCAATCCAACCTGTGGCCAAACCATGGGCCATTAAAATTTGCCATCCCGGTTCAAATATCTGCAAAAAAGACAACCATCCGGCGGTTGATTGTTGCGGTTGATTGGGATTTCCCCAGCCATAAATCGGTTGAATTGTATAGTGCCAATTACAATATTGAGAACTGCCCGAATCGGCTAATTTTCCTTGATGTAAGGTGGCTGTTCCTTGATAGCCTTGTTGAATCAAATTTTCAAAAATTGTGGGTTCTAAATAGCCAGGAATGGCAGTTAAATCGGTTTTTCCCCAATGTCCTAATCCGAGTTGATCGGAGGTTGCCCAAAAGGTTTTAACGTCGGGAAAGGTGCGACATAAATACCCATCATCGGGCCCTAAAATTTGGGCTCCGCCTCCACTTTGAGGTTGATTTCCGATGGGATCTTCGATAGAATACATGAAGGCAAAGGTCTGTTTTTCTTGAGGTAATGTGACTCGATAGTACCAGCCTTCAAAAAAACGGCGATCGCTTCCATCCCAATGATACCCACTATGGGGGGTTTGTAAAGGGTTTTGTTGACGATTAAAATTAAACATCAAAATCCTCAAAAATAAACAAAAATTAAAATCGTAGTGAGTCCTTTAGGACTCTCTTAATATTAGATTAAGATAGCCCTAAAGGGCTTACTACGGTTTGTTGTCAACTCCCTTTTGAGGCTTTAATATTAGGTACAGCAGAGCCATAATTAACTCGACAACCCAAATTAAATAAACTAGAACTACACTCTAACGGGACAACTTGATCACCTAATAAGGCGCTACAGCTAACATAATTATCATTATTACTATCTTTCAAAACACATTCAATTGGCCTAGCACCGGAACTACTTGTCCACATTTTCATTCCCATTTCTGCTATAATATGTTGATAAAAGAAGGCGAAAATTGCTCCTCCTAAAAGCACAATTCCTAGTAGGGTGATTCTGACTTTCCAATTACTCAGAATTTTACCGATAAATCCTTTAATACTGTCTAGGATGGATGTTGTTATCGGCGTGGGTGTATCCGTGGGTTGATTTTCTGTCATCAGATTTTTCCTTTAAAATAATTGCTGCTGGGGTTAAGCCCAATTTCAGGTTAACGCCCAGAGTATTACTTCTATATTTTAACTGAATTTACTGAAAATTAGATTCGATCTGGCTAAATCTCCCTGAAGATGTAGGGTAAGGGAAGATATAGGGCGCTGAGATAGTATCAATAAATCTCCTGTTTAAGATTTTCTAGCCCTTAATTAAGACTTTGCTATTCTGTTTGAATTTGTGTTAATAAATTATAAAAAGGTTGCCAATTATCTTCAAGTGTAATCTGTTCCCAGACTGCTTCAATTTCAGGACGAATAATCACCACTTGAGGATTATAATAGTTTAATCGTTGTTGAATTTCATTGAGTTCGGGATTAGACAAGGTTTGTAAATGATGATAATATTGTTGTCTCCAAGCCTCTAAATATTCCATAGGTTCAGCATCTTTTAAAATATTCTGGGGTTGGTCTTGCCATTGCTGACAAAATTGTTCTCGCAGTTGTATAAAAAAGTCGGGATAGCTAATTCGATTATTTTTGAGTAAATTAATTGTAATTTGCAATAATTCCTCTGCTTCTGGGGTGGGAAGTTGTTCAAATCCTAAACGATTAATCATCCGTTGACGATAGAATTCTCGATAATAGTTTTGAAAAGGGTCTAACCCAGCTTTAAGTTCTTCTAAAGGTATAACTAAGGATAACGGTTTTTGTAATAATTCTAGGTTTCCTTCACAAATAAAGGGCTGATTTCCATAACAATATAACTTTCCATAATCAAAATAGGCGGCGGTGAATTGTGGGTTATAATCGGGCATAAAGGCGTAGGGGCCATAATCGAAACTTTCCCCGGTAATTGACATATTATCGGTATTTAAAACCCCGTGACAAAACCCTGAAGCCATCCACTGGGCGGCTAATTCTGCGACTCGTTTGACTAATTCTATGTAAAATAAAATATAGCGATCGCTCTCTAATTTTATGCTAGAATAATAATAGGTAATAACGTGATCTAACAAAATTTCAATCAGATCTTTTCGTTTAAAATAGTGTAGCCGTTCAAAGGTTCCGAAGCGAATATGCGAGCGACTAAATCGGATCATCACGGAAGAACGGGTGGGGGAAGGTTCATCTCCTCGCCACAGTTGTTCCCCGGTTTCAATTAAGCTTAAACACCGAGAGGTTTTGACTCGCATTCGATGCAACATTTCGGCGGCTAAAACTTCCCGCACGCCACCTTTTAAGGTTAATCTACCGTCGGCATTTCGAGAGTAGGGGGTTCTTCCCGATCCCTTTGTCCCGAAATCGTATAATTCCCCGTCTATTCCCCGCGCTTGGCCATATAAAAACCCCCGTCCGTCACCCAAATAGGGGTTATATTCTCCAAACTGATAGCCGTGGTAACGCATGGCCAACAACGGACGCACGGCTTCAAATTTGCCAAAGGCTTCGATAAAATGTTCGTCGGTAACGGTTTCGGGGTTGAGTCCTAACTGGGTTAATACGGAATTATTGCGGAACCGGAGTTGGTGCATCGGGAACTCCGCAGCCGTGACAATATCGGAGTAGTCACCGCCTAACGCCTCAAATGCGGGTTCATAGTCGAGGTGCAGGAACGGATTAGACATAAAATCCCTAATGATAGTCTATTGACAATATTACCCCTATTTTGCAAAATTGTCAATTTCTGAGGGGAAAAATCTTAGATTAGGGATTAAGAAGCAAGGGATAAATGCTATTATTTTTGAGGTATCCTTAACTGTATATCCATACTTTTAAATAAACGAAAGGAGCAAAACCAATGACTGAGTTAATTCAGGCAATTCAAACGGGAGAAATAGATCAAGTTAAAACGGCTTTAAGTCAAAACCCAGATATTAATGCTCAGAATGAACAGGGAAATACGGGATTAATTACAGCGATTACTTTAGGCAAAAAGGAGATAGTAAAACTCTTACTAGAAGCGGGGGCGGATGTTAATGTGTCTGACAATGATCATTGGACTCCTTTGATGGAAGCGGCGGCAAGTGGTTACTTAGAAATGGTGCAGTTATTATTAGATACCGGGGCGGATATTCAGGCTAAAACTAATTTTGGGTTAACGGCGTTAATGGGGGCGGCTGGAAGCGGACATAAACCCATTGTAGAATTATTATTAAATAGTGGCGCAGATTTAACTACAAAAGATCAGAATAGTTGGACGGCTTTAATTTGGGCATCTTCGGAGAAACATACAGAGATCGTAGAATTAATTAAACAATTTCGAGATCAGCATTAAATTTCTCGTTGATCAATCGGACATAATATTAAGATAAGCGGGTGGATAGCCTGATGATTTTTTAGAGTGACATCAAGGGTAAAAATAATGTGATGAAATAATAAACTAAAGGGGCGGTAAAAACATAACTATCGGCGCGGTCTAAAATTCCACCGTGACCGGGGATGAGTTGACCGGAATCTTTAACTCCTGCATCTCGTTTCATTAAAGATTCGGTTAAATCGCCTAATAAACTGGAAATTCCAATTAATAATCCTAGGATTAAACCCGGCCAAGGAAACCCCGGCCATTGTAAATACCAAGACCCCAATATGGCGACGATAATACTACCTAAAAACCCAAATATTGCCCCTTCAACGGTTTTTTTCGGACTAATATCTGAGAGGCGAGTCCGACCAAAGGTTTTTCCGAAAATATAAGCCCCAATATCTGCCGCCCAAATACAACTAAAAGCTAATAAGGTAGCAGTTAATCCTGGGGATAAATTAGAAATTGACCAATTTTCTAACCAATTTTCATTAAAAGCAATGGGACTAGCGAAGGCTTTTTCTAGTAAAGTATTGGGTTCAAGTCCAACTCGTAACCGTACCCAATAACTGGGTAAATATCCCCCATAAAATAAGCCTAAAATTGAAGAACTAATATCGGCAATGCTTGATAATTTAGGTCTGAATAATAGATAAAAACAGACTAATGTTCCAGCTAAGGCAAACATCGCATCGACTAAACTAGGAGAAAATGCGGCGGTTAAAAGTAAGGCTTGGCTAACAAATAAAGTTGTTTTAACCGCAGGTTCAGTGCCTTTAGCTTGAACTAATTGAAAATATTCTAATTGACCTAAATAAATAATTACACTCAATCCCAGGGTAAAATACCATCCTCCAAAAATGAGCATTCCCAATGCTAAAATAATTCCAATAATTCCACTGATAATACGAGACAAAGAAGGCATAGTGTTAGGAGTCAGAAGTTAAGACGGTCTGGGGCAGTTATCTATAGCGTATTTTAAATTTAATCTATTTTTTCACCACTTAAAATAAACATAGGATTAACGGCTTCAAAAGTTTGATGATTTCCCCGTTTTTCCAATCGGTTAATGGCAGATTGAACCACTTCTACATTGCGAACTTGTAACTCGGAAAATCCTTCGGAAATGGCATAGAGACTTTCTAAATTAGATGCTGTGGCTACAATTCTTCCTTGCGGTTGTAAGTATTTCCAAACTTCATGCAGAATGGCTTTAATGGGTTTTCCTCCTTCCAAACAAACCCGATGAGGTAGATAGGGAATACTTTGTAAACATTCGGGGACACTCCCTTCAACTATATCAACATTTTGTAGTTCAAACTGTTCACAATTGACTCGAATTAAATTCACCACATCTTCATCCCTTTCAATGGCAATAATTCGACCTTGGGGACATAATAGCCCCGTTTCCACCGCAATTGTTCCGGTTCCAGCCCCAATATCCCATACAATTGAGTCAGGTTGCAATCGCATGAAGGATACTAATAATAAACGGACTTCCCGCTTACTCAAGGGGATACCGGGCAACCGTTCAAATAAATCATCAGGAATACCCGGAGTAACATAAGGCCAAAGTTTAGACATTTTGGGAATTAATTGGGGGTGAGATTTCAACTTTTATTGATTAGGTTGGGGACAAATAAATAGTTGTCTATTCTTAATTTAACCCTTAACAATTTTAAGCTGTTGCAGGTTCGGATCACTACATCCTGTTATTTTCCCACCCAACGCTATCACTTGTTGCAAAAATTTTAGAGCATCAGAGGTGATAATTTCACCTGGCATTAATACGGGGATACCAGGCGGGTAGGGACAAATAATTTCCGCACTCACAGACCCCACGCAGTCTGTAAGGGGACGTTTTTCTGTTTGGGCAAAAAAAGCATCCCGACAGGAAAAAGGGGGTGTAGAAGGCGCAGAGTGGGGTGTAGGAAAGAAATTAAGGGCAGGGTGGTAGGCCGCAGAAAGTTGGTATTCAACGGAGAGGGTTTTTAATCCGTTAATTAGTTGGTAAATATCGGTTTCAGTGTTACCCAAACTAATAATAAAAGTTAGGTGATGAAGACTAGGAAGTTCTGCGATAACATGGAATTGTTGACTGAGAATCTCATCGGCTTCATACCCGCTTATTCCTAAGTTTGATACTTTAATAGTTAAACGGGTGATATCTAGGTTAACACATCCTGATGTCGATTTTAATTCGAGATTTCCAAAAACAGATAAACCTTGGATTTTGCTAATTTCTGTTCTGGCTATTTGTGCTAAGGATATTGTTTGATTCATTAAATTATAGCCTTGGGTTGCCATTTGTTGACGGGCAGCATCTAAGGATGCTAATAATATATAATTCGGACTGGTAGATTCGACGAATTGTAAGGTTTGAGATAAACGCTCTTTGTTAATCCGATTTCCTTGAACATGAAGCATGGAAGATTGTGTCATGGAACCTAATATTTTATGGGTAGATTGTATTGTTAAATCTGCTCCTGCTTTTAGGGCTGGGGTTGGTAAGTCGGGATGAAAATTAAAATGCGCTCCGTGAGCTTCGTCTACAATCAGAGGAATATTATATTGATGGGTAATTTTAGCAATTTCGGTAATATTTCCACATACTCCCTGATAAGTAGGATATACTATTAATACGGCTTTAGCATCGGGATGTTGTTGTAAAGATTTAGCAACGGTTTCTGGAGTAATACTATAGGATAAATCCCAGCTTGGATTATATTCTGGCTGTAAAAAAGTTGCGATCGCACCGGATAAAATTAAACCTGAAATCACAGATTGATGAGCATTTCTAGGGACTAAAATTTTATCTCCAGTTCCACAAATAGCTAAAATAGTAGCAATAATTCCAGAAGTTGACCCATTAACTAAAAACCAAGTTTTTTCTGCCCCAAATGCTTCGGATGCAAGATATTGAGCTTCTGCTATTACACTTTCTGGATTAAATAAATTATCCAGTTCAGGTAATTCAGGTAAATCTGCTTTAAAAAGTTGAGTTCCTAAGAATTCCGTTAATAAAGGTGAAATCCCCTGCCCGCGTTTATGTCCGGGGGCATAAAAGGGCGCGTCGGGTTGATTAGCACAATTTTTTAAAGCCGTTAATAATGGTGTTGGAAATTGCTCTAACATGAAAAAACTCCGTTGTTGTTGCGCTTAAGCGCAAATATTAACAATCTAAAATTCAACTCCAAATATTACTATATTATAATATATCTAATAAATACACTCATCTAACATAAATTTTATTTTTATTCATGGAAAAGTCAGTAAATACAAGAGTTAGATGATATTGTTTGCTATTTTTTCCTGACAATACCCCTAGAGGGGATTGCAAATTATGGAAAAAAGGTATTTACTATTAATGTTGATAAATTCATTCATACAGCAATTCAAGGATTAGGGCTTAATTTATGCACATTCCCGATGGATTTATTTCCCCCGTAGTAGCAACTGTTACCAGTCTTACCAGCACCGGATTTTTAGCAGTTTGTCTGGGGCGTACCCGCGAGAATGTAGGGTTACGATACGCGCCAGTTATGGGATTAACAACCGCGTTTATTTTTGCCGCCCAAATGATTAATTTTCCGGTAGCTGGTGGCACCAGTGGACACCTTTTAGGAGGAACTTTAGCGGCAGTAATTTTAGGAAATCCTTGGGCAGCTTCTGTATCCATTGCGACGGTTTTATTTATTCAAGCTTTTTTATTTGCTGATGGTGGAATTACCGCTTTAGGAGCCAATATTTTTAACATGGCAATTGTGGGAGTTTGGGTCGGTTGGATCTTAACACAAATTCTCCAACAATTATTAGGAGGTTCTAGTTTGCGCTTACCCTTAGCTGCGGGTATTGCTGGGGGAATTAGTGTTATTGCCGCCGCGATCACTTGTTCCATCAATTTAATTTTATCAGGGACAGCTAAGGCGGCGATAATTTTACCAGCAATGATCGGAGTTCATAGTTTAATTGGAATTGGTGAAGGATTAATTACCGCCGGAATTCTAACTTATTTAATTACAGTCCGACCCGATTTATTACCCGGAGATCAACCCCAATTAAATAAATGGTTAATTCCAGTAATTGGTACATTATTAATTGCCGGGGTATTATCCTTATTTGCATCAGCTTGGCCCGATGGTTTAGAAAAGGTGGCAGAAATTCACGGTTTTGCTGAATTAGCCGAAAATGTGCGGTTTAGTATTCCCACACCTTTCGCTGATTATAGTATCAAAGGATGGGGAGAAATTGGCACTAGCATTTCTGGAATTATCGGAAGTTTAATCTGTTTTGGTGTTGCTTTTGGAATTCTCCAAATTGGTAAACCAAATCAGTTATAATTCAACAATGATTCAACTTTCTATCCCGTTTAAATTACGGGTTTCTCTGATCCTGGTAATCGGAATTGCCTTACTCAAAACATCTGTATGGTGGGCCTTAGCCTACTATAGCGCGATCGCATTTTTTTGGGTAATTCTTTTAAAACCGCCCCTAAAAATCATCTCAAAACTATTAGGGGCGGAATTAATCTTCCTTTCATTATTAGCCTTACCCATGGGATATGAAAAAGCCAGTTTTATGGTAAGTCGTTCCCTGGTCTGTTTACTAATAATGAATAGTTTTCTAATCACCTTACCATCCCATAGTTTAGGAATTGCATTAAAAGGTTTACCAATTCCCGCAACTTTTCAAGAAATTATCTTATTAACTGGGCAATATTTAGAAATATTAATCTCAGAAGTTCGTCAAATGCAACAATCGGCAAAATTGCGAGGTTTATCTGGTTATTCCGGTTGGTTACGTTATACAAGTGCCGCCATGATCGGTTCTCTTTATTTACGCAGTTTAGATCGATCTGAACGAGTTTATAATGCCATGATTTTGCGAGGTTATCAAGGTAAATTACCCGTAGAATCTCTATCAACACCCAGAGATAATTTTGCCCTAATTATTGTTGGCACTATCGCTAGTTTATTAACATTTTTTTCCTATGTCAAAAATTAATAGTTCTGAAAAAACCCTAATTGTCCAAGATTTAATATTTGGATATGCCCGACAAGAGCCTATATTGCAAAATATCTCTTTTACCATAAATTCCGGTGAAAGAGTGGCTTTAATGGGAGCTACAGGTGCGGGTAAAAGCACTTTATTAGAAAACTTAATCGGTTTAAAATTGCCCAAATCTGGTCAGATTTTCATTAATGGTATTAGTTTAGAATCTAAAAATCTTTCTGATATTCGTCTTCAGGTAGGATTTGCTTTTCAAAATCCTGATGATCAATTATTTATGCCAACTATTTTAGAAGATGTGATGTTTGGTTTGCTTAACTATGGAATGCCTCTGATAGAAGCAAAAGAAAAAGCAAGATTGGTTTTATCTCAATTCGGGTTAATCTATTATGAAAATCGCTCCTCCCATGAATTATCAGGAGGACAAAAACGCCTAGCTGCATTAGCATCAATTTTAGTCTTAGAACCCAGTATTTTAATCTTAGATGAACCAACAAACGGTTTAGATCCCGCTTGGCGTAAAAAATTAGCTACCATATTATCTGAGTTACCCTTAGAAGTAATATTAGTTGCTTCCCATGATCTGAATTGGATTAAAAAAACTACCCATAAATCCTTAATTTTAGCTCAAGGAAAAATTGTCGTAGAGCGTCCAACTCAGGAATTATTACAAGATGAAGAAATGTTAGAATTATACGGTTTACCTCCTAATTGGTAAAACATACATCTGGAATTAGATTTCTTGAATATATAGCAATCCTAAATAGGTTGTAACATTTCAATACTGATATGAAACGGCCAGAAGTATTACCCCAGATCCCTCCCCCCCTAGCCCCCCGTGCACGAGGGGTTTGGGGGGCTGTTCCGGTGTTCCCTTTTGATCAGGGATTTTAAACACAACTCAAATAGGATTGCTATAATCTATCAAATAATTAATAATTTCGTTGTTGCGCTTAAGCGCATATCTAAAGCCATGTTGACAATGGTAAAGCCTATTAATAATTATATTGATCTAATTCCAGATAAATACTGATGATCAAAAGCAGAAAAAATTTGCTCTCTAATCTGTATGGCAAGTTCTTGGAATAGAGGAATACAAACAGAATTCCCAATTTGTTTATAACATTCTCCCAAATTGGGATGCAGTTTAAAAGGTTCAGGAAACCCCATAATTCTATAACATTCTTGGATAGTTAACTTACGAACTCGATTTTCCTCGGGAATATAAATAAAGAAACGTCCCGATGTTTCCTGGGATGGAATGGTGGGATGGACTCCATCAATGGAGTAAATTCGATTTGGTTGGTGATGTACCCTAGATAAATGTTCTGTGTTGGGTCTAATCCCTTTTTTCCAGATATTCTTATTACGATATCCCACAAAAATCAGACCCGATAACTGCTGTTTGTAACCCTCGATAAGTGTATATTCTTCCGGGTTTAAGTATTCAAATTTTCCCTTGTGATCTAAAAAATCTCTTAATTTAGGAATAGGATAAACCCTCTGCAATTTTGAGAAATAAAATTTTTTATCTTTGCAAGCTACAATAATTACTCGCTCTCGATTTTGCGGAAGTCCAAAGTCTTTAGCATTCAATAATTTATAATCAACAGCATAGCCTAAATCTTCTAAAGAATATAAAATAGTCTTGAGGGTTTTTCCCTGATCATGATGTAACAAATGCTTAACATTTTCCAAGACAATAACCCTGGGATGATGGACTTCTATAATTTCGCAAATATGAAAAAATAGGGTTCCTCTAGTATCCTGAAACCCTTGACGTTTTCCACAAATACTAAAGGGTTGACAGGGAAATCCGGCGGTTAATAGATCAAATTCAGGAAGATTATTATAATCAATTTTAGTAATATCTGCCTCTGGCTTTTCTCCAAAGTTATTAAAATAGACAGATTGACAAGCGGGATCTTTTTCGCAAGAATACACACATTGATAAGCAGCCCTTTCAAAAGCTAATCTTAACCCACCTATTCCAGAAAATAAATCTGCTATTTTAAGAGAATTATCCATATTTTAACTATTGTATGTAGAAGTAACCACAAAGACACAAAGGAACCGATAAAAGAGTCATTCTAAGTTGATAGTAGTTTTTAGTCAGGCAAGGGACTGATGAGGGTTTTCTATGTTATGATTAAACCATACCATTACCACAACCCATATCCCATTAATTATTCTTCTTTCTTTCTTCGTGTCTTTGTGTCTTTGTGGTAAACAATGCAGATACAGTACATTCATTTTATCTTAATAATGAAACAAGTTAAAGATGAAACTTCTTTAAATTTAGATACAGCTTTGTTGAATTCGTCCCCAGAAGGTTTATAATCATAAATTGATAGTCTATTGAACGTTTAACTCAACCATCGAACCCATGCTAAGAGCCGGAATTGTTGGACTTCCCAACGTTGGTAAATCGACATTATTTAACGCTTTAGTTGCCAATGCTAAGGCGACGGCGGCGAACTTTCCCTTTTGTACTATTGAACCGAATGTCGGCGTTGTCGGAGTTCCCGATGAACGGTTAAATGTATTAGCAAAAATCTCCAAGTCTGAACAAATTATCCCCACTCGAATTGAATTTGTAGACATTGCTGGATTAGTCAAAGGGGCGAGTCAAGGAGAAGGGTTAGGGAATCAATTTTTATCCCATATTCGAGAAGTAGATGCCATTGTTCATGTCGTTCGCTGTTTTGAAGATGATGATATTATTCACGTTTCGGGTTCAATTGATCCCTTGCGAGATATTGATATTATTAATTTAGAATTAGCCTTATCAGATTTATCTCAAGTTGAACGACGCATCGACCGCGCCCGCAAACAAGCCAAAACCAGCAAAGAAGCGCAATTTGAAGTCACCGCTTTAGAAAAAATTGCAGTTTTATTAAATGAAGGAAAACCCGCCCGTCAAGCAATATTAACTGAAGAAGAACTAGAAGCAGTAAAAGGGTTGGGTTTAGTCACTCAAAAATCTGTAATTTATGCAACAAACGTCTCAGAAGATGATTTAGCAACAGGAAATGCCCAAGTTGAAAAAGTCCGGGAAGTGGCAAAAATTGATAATGCTCAAGTAGTGATTATTTCGGCACAGGTAGAATCGGAATTAGTGGATTTGTCGGAAGAAGAACGGGCTGACTTTTTGGCTTCTTTGGGAGTAGAAGAAGGAGGTTTAAAATCCTTAATTAGAGCCACTTATGAATTATTAGGATTACGCACCTATTTAACCACTGGCCCGAAAGAAACCCGCGCCTGGACAATTAAAGCCGGAATGTCTGCACCCCAAGCCGCCGGAGTGATTCACTCTGATTTTGAACGGGGATTTATTCGAGCGGAAACGGTGGCGTATAAGGATTTAGTGGCGACTGGTTCGATGAATGCTGCGAAGGAAAAAGGATTAGTTCGCAGTGAAGGGAAAGAGTATATTGTCCAAGAAGGAGATGTGCTATTATTCCGATTTAATGTTTAATTTCTGACGGTAAACCCCGTACTGGTAGCAGGTGCGGGGTGAATTTATCTTAAATTTTATTAAGGAAAAATAAAGATTTTATAATTTTATCTTCAGATTGTGATGAATTAGGGTTAAAATTAGGCGTTATAGAAATATTGGAGTTCTCAAAATGTTGGTTAGTTTGTTAATCGCTTGGTTAGTAACAGCCGTCAGCTTATATTTGATTGCTTTACTGAGTCAATTTACTGGAGTTGAAATTGAGGATTTCAAAAAAGCCCTAATTTCGGCGGCGGTTTTTGGAATTGTTAATGCTTTAATTCGTCCAATTTTAGCCTTAATTATAGCTCCAGCGACTTTAATTTTTGCCGGATCTTTTGTTTCGTTTATTCTCAACGTGGCTATGTTTGCTTTAGCGGCTAAACTGGTGGAAGGATTTCGTTTACGTTGGGGAGTTTGGAGTGCTATAATTGGAGCTTTAGCCCTGAGTTTTATTAATTCAATTCTGTTTCAGATTTTAGCACAAGTCGGTATTAGATAGTTCTAATTTAAGCTAACCAGAGAACAACGAATATATTCCCAAGGAATGCACCTTTATCAGCCTTATATTAATTAAGTCTGTAATTTTAGTTTAAGGAGGACTGAAGTTGACAAATTCCTCAAACTCTAGTTTTTTGATAGAATCAACTCTCTTTAAGGTACAATAGGCAAGGATATCCTTAAATTAAGCCTTAAACCGAAAGCGTTAATCATGACATCTACAGTAGAACTTCTCAAGATTAAATTTAATCAAGCGTTAGTAGCTGCCTTTGGTGAAGATTTTGCCACAATTGATCCGATGGTAGTTGCATCAACTAATCCTAAATTTGGTGATTATCAATGTAATTTGGCGATGTCTTTAACTAAACCTTTAAAAAGTAATCCTAGAGCGATCGCAACTCAAATTATAGACAATTTAATTATTGATGAAATTTGCGAAACTCCGGAAATTGCTGGCCCTGGTTTTATTAATTTACGCTTGAAAACAGACTATTTACAAATCCAACTCCAAAAAATGTTAGGGGATGAACGGTTAAATATTCCTAAAGTTAACCCTAACCAAAAAATGATTGTAGATTTTTCTAGTCCAAATATTGCTAAAGAAATGCACGTCGGACATCTAAGGTCTACGATTATTGGAGATAGTATTGCTAGGGTTTTAGAATTTCAAGGACATGAGGTTTTACGTCTTAACCATGTTGGGGACTGGGGAACTCAATTTGGAATGTTAATTACCTATTTAAAAGAAGTTTATCCCGATGCTTTAACCACTGCAAATGCGCTCGATTTAGGGGATTTAGTAGAATTTTATCGGCAAGCAAAAGTTAGATTTGATCAGGATGAAACCTTTAAAGAAACCTCCCGCCAAGAAGTTGTACGCCTACAAGCAGGGGCAGAAGATAGCCGTCGGGCGTGGCAATTATTATGTGAACAATCTCGGCGAGAATTTCAGTTAATTTATGATGATTTGGGGATTAAATTAACTGAAAGAGGAGAATCTTTTTATAATCAATTTTTACCCCAAATTGTTGAAGAATTAGATAAAATCGGATTATTAGTCGAAAATCAAGGAGCAAAATGTGTGTTTTTAGAAGGTTTTACTAACAAAGAAGGAGAACCTTTACCCTTAATTGTGCAGAAAACCGATGGTGGTTATAATTATGCTACAACGGATTTAGCCGCGTTAAGACATCGGATTGAAACCGAGAAAGCGACTCGAATTATTTATGTTACTGATGCTGGACAATCTAACCATTTTATGCAGTTTTGGCAAGTAGCAAAACGGGCAGGTTGGATACCGGAAAATGTCGAATTAGTTCATGTTGCTTTTGGAGTTGTGAAAGGAGAAGATGGAAAAAAATTAAAAACTCGTTCTGGGGAAACCGTGCGTTTAAGGGAATTATTAGATGAGGCGGTTAATTATGCTAAAAAAGATTTAGAAACCCGCATCAAAGCTGAAGGACGCACCGAAACCCAAGAGTTTATTGATCATGTTGCAGAGATAGTGGGTTTAAGTGCGGTCAAATATGCAGATTTAAGCCAAAATCGCACCAGTGATTATATTTTTAGTTTTGATAAAATGTTATCATTACAAGGAAATACGGCTCCCTATATGCTCTATGCCTATGTAAGAATTCAAGGAATTAGTCGTAAGGGAAATATTGATTGGCAAAAGTTAGAAACAGATATTCAACTGGTTTTAGAAGCAGATGAAGAAGTGGTTTTGGCTAAACATTTATTACAATTGCAGGATATTTTAGAGGAAGTTGCTAAAGATTTATTACCTAACCGCTTATGTCAATATTTGTTTGAATTAAGCCAAAAATTTAATCAGTTTTACGAGCAATGTGACGTCGTGAAAGCCAGAGAACCTCAACGGACTTCTCGTTTATCATTATGTGATTTAACGGCAAAAACCTTAAAATTAGGGTTATCTTTGTTAGGAATTTCTGTCTTAGAACGGATGTAATATGGGGAATTACGAATTACGAATTACGAATGAGTTTACACCCCCTGCTCCCCCTGCTTCCTGTTATATTATTAATTCTAAATCAGGGGTTAATGTTAAAATAATATCCGTAGATCCTGGAAATTTCTGGAGTAGTTCATAGCGATTTGCTAATTGAAAGTCGGCAAAATCAAACCCGGGTGCAACGGTACAACCAACGAAACTATAGGAACTTTCAGAATTAGGATAACCCCCAAACCACCATCCCGCCGGAACCACAAACTGGACTTGTT
Source organism: Planktothrix agardhii (assembly GCF_904830935.1). NCBI lineage: Bacteria > Bacillati > Cyanobacteriota > Cyanophyceae > Oscillatoriales > Microcoleaceae > Planktothrix > Planktothrix agardhii. Next base: position 3,450,390 of record NZ_LR882952.1, on the reverse strand, counting down.
CTCCTGCTAAAATATTAGACCCAAGAATAATATTTTGTACCCCATAGTCTTCGTGCATTAAGATCAGAGTCATGGAACCTCCTAAATAAAAATGCCACATTTCATCAGATTGAATCCGATGCAAACAGGATTTTGTCCCTTGGGGTAGTAGAAAATAAATTCCTGTACAATAGTTGCGATCACCTTTAAAATGTTCGGGTAAAGCATTCTGATAAATTACACCCTCAGAACGATAGGTTTCTCGAAAATATCCACCTTCAGGATGGGGAATAAGCTGATATTTTTCAATTAATTCTTCTACACTAATCATAAATTTAATTAATAAGATTGTTTGATTTTTCTGATTTTAACATAGATTTTTAAGTTTTATAGACGAGCATACGGAATAATAATATCTTAAATATGCTATAATAAATTAGGTAATATTGTTAATCAATTTTAAGGATATTTTAATTTAAAAGTGAATTCTGAACTTTGGTTATCTTGGTTAAAAAAATATCGAGCGATCGCCGTTATCCGCACTCGCCAAAGGCAACTCGGAAAACAAATGGCTCAGGCGACCGCCGCCGGAGGCATGGGGTTAATTGAAATTACTTGGAATAGCGATCAAGCCCCAGAATTAATTGCGGAATTACGGTCTGAATTGCCAGAATGTTTGATCGGAACTGGAACATTATTTACCATTGAAGACGTGCAGAATGCGATCGCATCCGGGGCGCAATTCCTATTTTCTCCCCATACCAACCCTGATATGATTCAGGTGGCAAAACAAGCGGAAATTCCCATAATTCCCGGGGCATTATCCCCCACCGAAATCATCACCGCCTGGCAAGCAGGGGCTAGTTGTGTTAAAGTATTTCCTATTTCTGCGGTCGGTGGTGTAGATTATATTAGAAGTATTAAAGGGCCGATGGGAAATATCCCCTTGATTCCCACGGGAGGGGTAACTTTAAACAATGCTGTTGAGTTTATTCAAGCGGGAGCGATCGCGGTGGGACTGGCTGGAGATTTATTTCCACCTGATTTAATTGGAGAACAAAATTGGCAAGCGATCGCCAAAAAAACTCAAACCCTCCTACAACAGTTCTCGGAAATTTCCCTATAATTGAATTTAACAATCACACCCATTGATCTAAATTAAGTTAAACAAGAGGAGTAGATTATGAAAACGCTCAACCCCCTAATTCAATCCCTCTCTGATTTCAGGTTTAATCCGGTCAAACAACCCCATTTTCCCAGAACAAAATCAAGTTTTTTGGGAATAATAGCAACGGCGACAATATTAACATTAATCACCGGATTTTCCCCAGTAAATTTAGCGATCGCCAATGAACAACACAACCTGATTGCGCGTAATATGATAGGATTACAGCAATCTTCTGAACGTTGGATTTTAATAGATTTATCTCGACAAAGGTTAATAGCTTGGGAAGGAAATCAACCCGTTTATGCGGTAATTGTTTCCACCGGAAAAGCGGACACTCCCACCCGCACCGGAGTCTTTAAAGTTTATACCAAATATGAAACAACTCGCATGACCGGCCCGGATTATGATGTTCCCGATGTTCCCTATACAATGTACTACGATGGGGGCATGGCTATTCATGGAGCCTATTGGCATAATTTATTTGGTACACCTGTTACTCACGGTTGTACCAATGTGGCTGTGAATCATGCCAAATGGTTATTTGAGTGGGCATCGGTGGGAACCCCCGTTATTGTACATAACTAAATATGCAAAAACCCATCGGAAGGAAAAGGTATTATTTACGGATTGTATACCTCCAAAAATCCGTTTCTTATGTATTGAAAAGTACAAATTTAGACCTTTGTAGGCGAGTTTAATTTTATCTGTAAAAATAAAAATATATGACAGTTCGGGGAGAGGATAATGAAGTAATGTTAAAATTATTAATATTCTTTAAAAAATGGGATTAATTTCGCTATATTCTTTTAGTAAAGAGATCAAAGTTCATCCAATTTAACAAAATGATGGACGTTTAATTATACCTTGATTTTGTTAATTATTGCGTCGAGTAATACCTTTTTTGTTAGCCCTTTTGCCGATTTAATTATGAACTTAAATTTTAAATTTGCCATTGTCAGTGATTTGCATATTGCTCTGCCTCAAACAATTTGGGATCATCCCCATCGTTTCCATTTAGTGGAAGTGAGTATCCCCGCTTTAGAATTGGCATTAGACCATTTAGGGGAATTAGATTTAGATTTTCTACTCTTACCCGGAGATTTAACTCAACATGGAGAAAGGGAAAATCATCAATGGTTAAGTCAACGATTAAGCCAACTGCCCTATCCAGTTTATGTAATTCCTGGCAATCATGATATTCCAGCATTAGAAAGCCATAAAAATTCCATTGGATTGAAGGAATTTCCCCAATATTATCAAGCTTTTGGCTATGAAAACCATCAAGGTTTAGATTATACCCAGGAAATTTTACCCGGGTTACAATTAATTGGGTTAAATTCCAATCATTTTGATGTTAATGGCAATCAAATAGGCTGTTTAAAGTCAGAACAGTTAGAGTGGTTAGAACAGGTATTATCTCAAGTCAAAAATCAATTGGTTTTTGTGATGATTCATCATAATGTGATTGAACATTTACCAGGACAGGCGACGAATCCCTTGGGGCGAAGATATATGTTAGAAAATGCTCCGCGTTTTTTAGAGATTTTAAAACAGGCGGGGGTACAGTTAGTTTTTACCGGACATTTGCACGTTCAAGATATTGCCCAATGGCAAGGAATTTATGATATTACCACAGGATCATTAGTTAGTTATCCCCATCCCTATCGCGTGATTTGTGTTCATACAAATGCTCAGGGAAAACCCGTTTTAAAGATAGAATCCCATCGAATTACCGCCGTTGAAGATTGGCCAGATTTATCCGTAAAATCACGGGAATGGATGGGGGAGCATTCTTTTCCCTTTATGATGAAACTATTAACCAATCCACCGTTAAGATTAACGATTCAAGAAGCCGAACAATTAGTTCCCCATTTGCGTTATTTTTGGGCAGATATCGCCAACGGAGATACTCAATTTAATTTTGAGGTTTTTCCGCCGTCTGTGCGCCGCTACTTTGAAGAATTTAGTGCTACAGATCAAATTGATAATTTTGCACAGTTAGTTTTATCTTAATTTATGGAAAACAAATGAGTCTAAAACTAAAACCCCAAGGGTGAACTCTTTTCTTCCCCATTACCCATTACCCATTCGTAATTCCCTGTTCCCTATTCCCTATTCCCTATTCCCTCGCCTACAATTAAACATCAAAATAATCCTCAATATTACTGCTTTTTTCCAAGAGTTTTTCCAAAGTATCAAATTGAAACCAGAAGACTAAATTTCGATCTTTGAATATTTCAATAGTTCCTATCAAAGCAATTGAATATTTAGGAGATAAACTCCCGAACAATAGATTTCTCAGATCTCCTTCTTTATATTTAGGAATCATATAGGTAATCCCATATTCACAGAGGGTACTAATCACTCCCATAATCCCATTATAAAAAATATTTCCTACTTCGCTAAAAATGGCTTTTTCAAAAGCTCCTTTATCTAATTTGCGCCGATCTTCACTTTCAATCAAATCAATTAATATTGTCGCAGTTTGTTTAGGAAACATCAATTGAGTATTCCCTTGAAACTCCCCTGTAAATACCATTTCTACCGATTTTAGATCCTTAGTACCCAACCGTTTTTCCAACTGCATAGTTAACTGTTGCGGGGGGAATAAATCGATAGATAGTAACTTTAACTTGATCGGCGATCGGCAGATAGTTTCTAACATCATATCCGCCCGATCAATACCGACTTTAAACAATTGAGTCAAAACCAAAAGCTGTTGTGAATTTTCCTGCATAAACTTCAAAAACTTAGTTTTTACAAAAATTGAATTGATATTAATTAATAATTTTTTTGCCGACAAATTCCAAAAACCGAGGTATAACCGTGTAGAAACGTAGTATCTCGCACCGGGCCAATTTCACCATTGCAGAAAAAGCCACTCAAGGGAATATTAAAATATCGTCGGAACAGTCGGGAATCAAAGTTAGGTTCCCCATAAAGCCCTTCTCCCCGTCCCAAACAAGAAAACATCAATGCTCCGGCATTTGTGACTCCTTGGGGAAAGGAAGAAGCCTGTCGTTGATAACGTTCGATTAATAATTCTAAATCTTCTGCGGAAGTGCGAGAATCTCGGAGGTGAAATTGAATCCGTTGGCCGGGACGAACCCGATCGCCAATAGCAATGGCCCCAGCCTTGGGATCGACCCCAATTAAATTCCGAATTAAAAAATCCCCAGGTTCTAATTTCTGTTTAAATTCATCCCGCACTACCCCAACAAACAAAGAATGTTGAGCCAGTTGTCGATCTTCTTCGCTTAATTCCTGTACCAGATCCTGCAATGCTTCTAGGGGAGATAAGCGCACAGAAACGGAAAACTTGGTTTCTGGTTCAGAATCTGCCGATGGAGTTTCCACTTCTAAAACAATATTGCGTTCAGCTTGGGTCACGCGATAGGGATGGCCAATGGGACGACAACCTTGAGCAACAATGGTTTCAATCACAATATTACCAGACAACGCCAAACCAACAATTTCCTCAGAATAGCGTTTGGAACCGGAAAATACCCCTGTAGCCCCACCCATGGCTCCAGTGCTGGCCACTCCTCCCACTTTTACCGAACCCGGGTAGGCGTAATCTAAACCCAGCAGGAAATCATTAATTTGACCAAAGTAGGGATCAACTAACAGAATAAATTGGGGCTGATCTTCGGGTTTAACTCCAATTAATTCTACCCATTGATCCGGGGAACTATCCAAATCAGGCAAATCATCGGCCGATAGATGAAACGGATGAATTGCAACATCCGGTAAATGGGCTAAAGTGAGACTAAGAGCGGGTTCTCCCTCAATTTCCTCAGCCTGGTAATCGGAATTCATGCCAATCACACCCCCTGCACCACAACCGATCAGCATGGGAAGCTTGAGATGTTCTTGGAGTAAGGGCATCAGTCGGGAATATTCACTACTAAAGGCCGAGGAAATAAAGACTAAGCCTAGGTCTGGAGAAGCTCGTAAGGCATCCTGAGTAATTTCCACAACTTCTTTTACCGCCGCTTCCAAGGAAGGACGTTCAGATAAAGCACTGACCCAGCGCATAGGTTTGGTTGTTGATTCTGCCATCTTCGCCCTCCCTCAATAGTCGGCTCTCTTGTGCTAAGATAGCAGATTGTGTGGAATACAGCAGATGCAATCAATGTTACTGTCTGGGTTGACTGAACTGTTGAAAAATGTTCTAAAGTAGAATTGGAACCTGTACTTAGTAGATTTGGATTGGACGAAAGGTTTATGAACGACATCAACGAAGTCATCGAGAAAGAAGTAGTGGAAGCCCGCACAGTCTGTGATGTTACTGGCTCGAACTCTAAAGAGTGTGCAGCAGCTTGGGATGCTGTAGAAGAATTACAAGCTGAAGCTTCACACCAAAAACAAAAAAAACCCAAAAACTCTTTTGAACTCTATTGCAACGATAACCCTGGTGCGGATGAATGTCGTATTTATGAAGACTAATCAGTTCTTTTCTAAGCTGTCTAGTTTCTGTTAATTGATAAGCAACTGAGAGTTAACTTAAGTTAACCCAGTTGCTTAATTTTTCTTTATTGGATTTAATAATTTAGGATGTTTAATTGTTTACTAGCCGTCGAATCTTCTTGGTTACAACCGTTGGTCTGGACGGACTATAGGCTGGCGGTTATATTTGCACTAATTATTCCCTTTGTGATCTTTATTTGGGCTTTTGTTCAGAAAGCTGAAGCCATTCAACGCTTAATGATCACCTATTTTCGTGTTGCTAGTTTGTTGATCATTAGTTTGTATTTAATGATTGCTGCCCTTCCGATTGGTTTTCTGACTTCTATTATGGCACGGGTTTTAATTCCGATTTCCCTCTGGTTTTGGGTGGATCTGAATGAAGAAGTTTCAGAAATGCCTAATTCCGGTCTGAAGTTAATCTTTACTTCCTGGCGTTGGGCGGCGACGGTTTATAATCTTTTGGGTGCGATCGCTTTAATTCCGGTTGTACATTGTGGATTTTCTCAAGGTCAAAAAAATTTAATCGCCGATGGGACTTGTCGGATTTGGCTAGACCCTCCCTGGTTATATAGACAAACTTTTAGTCCTAATTTGACCCCTCAATTTTTAGGCTTTTTTGCTTTAGTGGGTTTAGCTGTTTATATTCTTTATTTGGGTTATTTTGTATTCTTTAAATTGGGAAAACAGGGACGTTCCGCCATGAGATAGGGATATGGGCAAGTTCTATAAGTACCTAAACAAAATTAATTACACATCCTCTACCCTGTTCCCTCCCCCCCTAGCCTCCCGTGCACAGGGGGTTTGGGGGGGCTGTTCCGGTGTTCCCTCTCTCAACTAGGTAATTTATTTTGTGCAACTACTTATAAACCTGCCTCACGGTCTACCATCAAAGAACAAAAAGAAAGAGAGAGTCGCCTTAGCCACTCTCCCTACCATCAGGGTGCATCTACATACCACAATATAACTTTTTCTAGGTGAGGGGTCAAGCCCCCTATTCAAGAATTGTGTAAAAATTTGTTAGCAATTGTTAAGGCTTTGTAAAGATGGGCGCGGGAAAAGCCAGGGGAGCGAGGATACTCGCCAACCATCAACAGATTTACAAAAGTAAAGCTGAACTGGGTGATAGGTTTTTTAATAAATCTTTACGATTAATCCGTGTCACAATAGGGAAACAAGTCAAAGTCATAACCAATTATCTAGGGAGGTCATGAATGGTAGCCCTCACTGATCGTGTAAAACAAAATCGTTTAACAATTGAAGTTCAAGAGATTGCTGCTGATACCACTGCTATTCGTTCCCTGGACTGGGATCGGGAAAGATTTGATATAGAATTTGGCCTGCAAAACGGTACAACCTATAATTCATTTATCATTCGCGGGGAAAAAATAGCCCTGGTTGACACATCCCATGCCAAATTCCGGCAACTATATTTAGACACACTCAAAGGATTAATTAATCCTGCGGATATTGACTATTTAATTATTAGTCATACCGAACCCGATCACAGTGGCCTAGTTAAAGATATCCTAGAACTTGCTCCCAATGTTACGGTTGTGGGGTCGAAGGTAGCAATTCAATTTTTAGAAAATTTAACCCATACCCCCTTTGAACGTAAATTAGTTAAAAATGGCGATACCTTAGATTTAGGAAATGATCATGTTTTAGAATTTGTATCTGCTCCGAATTTACATTGGCCGGATACAATTTTTAGCTTTGATCGGAAAAGCCAAACCTTATTTACTTGCGATGCGTTTGGAATGCACTATTGTTCCGATCAAACCTACGATACAAACTTAGCGGCACTTGAACCAGATTTTCACTTTTATTATGAGTGTTTAATGGCTCCTAATGCTCGTTCGGTAATTAATGCGATGAAACGCATGGAACCTTTAGGAGAAATTACCACTATTGCCACGGGACACGGCCCATTATTACGGCATAATTTAGAAGAACTAAAAGGACGTTATTGGCAATGGAGTCACGAACAAACTAAATCTGAAACCACTGTAGCGGTGTTTTATTTCTCCGACTATGGCTATAGCGATCGCCTCTCCCAAGCCATCGCCCACGGCATTACAAAAACAGGTGTTGCCGTAGAAATGATGGATTTACGCAAGGCTGAAGCGACAGAAGTGCGGGAATTAGTGATGGGTTCTGCGGGATTTATAATCGGAATGCCCCCGGTTTCTGGTTTAGGTTCTGAACTGGCAGAAGAAACAATTAATACTATTATTGCATCGGCTCATAATAAACAATCCTACGGTTTATATGAGTCGGGAGGCGGAAACGATTTATCCTTATATCCGTTGCAAGTTAAACTCAATGATGCTGGATTAAAGCAAGTCTTTCCTTCAATTCGGATTACGGAAACTCCCCATGATACCACCTATCAAACCTGCGATGAAGCGGGTACAGATATCGGACAATGGTTGAGTCGAGATAAAACCGTTAAGCAGATGAAATCCCTGGATAGTAACTTAGATAAAGCCATGGGACGCTTAAGCGGTGGATTGTATATTATTACGGCTCAAAAAGGAGAAGTTAGTAGTGCGATGTTAGCCTCCTGGGTGACTCAAGCAAGTTTTCAACCATTAGGATTAACCATTGCCGTTGCTAAGGATCGAGCCATTGAAGCGTTAATGCAGGTTGATGATAAATTTGTGCTGAATGTTTTGGCAGAAAGTAATTATCAAAAACTGATGAGACACTTCTTAAAACGATTTACTCCTGGTGCGGATCGGTTTGAAGGAATTAATACCCAAACTGCTAATAATGGCAGTCCGATTCTAACAGATTCCTTAGCCTATTTAGAATGTCAAGTCCAAAGTCGGATGGAGTTAAGTGATCATTGGATTGTTTACGCCACCGTTGATAATGGACGAGTCAGTGATCCTGATGTGCTACCTGCGGTTCACCATCGCAAAGTCGGAAATCATTATTAATCCCCCTTAATCCCCCCTAACCCTGCTTAATAAGGGCAGGGGATGCAGGGGGGATCGATGCTTAAGGCTCAAGAGAGATCAAAAAAACTTTTTTTAATATAAGATTATGGATAATCAAAAACCGCGTGATGTTCAAGTTTTTTTAATTGGAAATAACACAAAAATAGTGCGATCGCGCACTTGGGAACGGTTAAAATTTGAAGTTGAATATTCCCTACAACGGGGAACAACGGCGAATAGTTATATTATTGAAGCTGATCAAACTGCAATTATTGATCCCCCCGGAGAATCCTTTACCCAAAATTACATTGAAGCGTTACAAACTCGTGTGAATTTGGAACAGTTGAATTATATTATTTTGGGTCACTTTAATGCTAATCGAGGGGCGACATTAAAGGCTTTATTGGAATTATCACCTAATATAACATTCGTTTGTTCAAATCCGGCTGCTTTAGCATTACGAGAATATTTTGAAACTGAAAACTTAAAAATTTTAACCATCAAAGGAGAAGAAACCTTAGATTTAGGTCAAGGTCATCAATTGCAGTTTGTTTTAACTCCTACTCCTCGCTGGCCCGATGCCATTTTAACCTATGATCAAGCCACGGAAATTTTATTCTCCGATAAGCTATTTGGGGCGCACGTTTGCGGCGATCAAGTCTTTGATGAAGGCTGGTCAGTTTATAGCGATGATCGACGGTTCTATTATGACTGTCTTCATGCAGCCCAGGCTAAATATGTTCTTTCTAACCTCGATAAAATCAAGGAATTACCTCCGATTAAATTCTATGGAACCGGTCATGGGCCGTTAGTTAAACATGGCAAAACAGAACTAACAAATTTATATCGAGATTGGAGTGAAAAACAGAAATCTCAGGACTTAACTGTAGCATTATTATATGCCTCAGCTTATGGAAATACCGCAACAGTAGCCCAAGCGATCGCCAAAGGATTAACAAAATCTGATATCGCCGTAGAATTAATTAATTGTGAATATGCCAAATCCTCAGAAATTCAAGAAGCCCTAGAAAAATGTGATGGATTTATTATTGGTTCTCCCACCCTAGGAGGTCATGCTCCAACCCAAATTCAAACCGCTTTAGGAGTGATTTTAAATACAGCTTCGACGAACAAATTAGCCGGAGTATTTGGGTCTTATGGATGGAGTGGAGAAGCAATTGACTTGTTAGAAAGTCGCTTAAAAGATGCGGGTTATAAATTTGGTTTTGAACCCATCCGAGTTAAATTTACCCCCACGGATGTCACCCTACAAACCTGTAAAGAGGCGGCGATTGATTTTGCTCAAACCCTCAAACGCACCCAAAAACGCCGGGCATTTCGTCCCACAGCTACCTCTGCGGGAGCCGATCGCACCGCCCAAGCCTTGGGGCGTGTGGTTGGTTCGTTGTGCGTCGTGTCCGGGCGTCGGGGGGAGATGTACAGCGCCATGTTAGCCTCCTGGGTGTCCCAGGCGACCTTCAACCCCCCTGGGTTTACCGTAGCGGTGGCTAAGGATCGGGCCTTGGAACCCTTAACTCATATTGGCGATCGCTTTGTGCTCAATATTTTGCAGGAAGGAAAACAACTGCGAAAACATTTTCTCAAGCGTTTTGAACCCGGAGAAAATCGGTTTGTTGACATAGAAACGGAAGAAACATCGACGGGTTGTTTGATCTTAAAAGATGCCTTAGCCTATCTCGATTGTGAGGTAAAAAATCGGATGGAATGTGGCGATCATTGGGTAATTTATGCCACTGTTCATCAGGGTCAGGTGTTGAATTCAGATGGAGTTACGGCGGTTCATTATCGGAAGACGGGAACCCAATATTAATTACAGCAGGGAACACCGGAACACCGGAACAGCCCCCCAAACCCCCCGTGCACGGGGGGCTGGGGGGGGAGGGAACAGGCTGCGCCGGGATTTAGAAGTGTTTTAACTGTAATGCGTAGTGCTATATAATTCGGCAATAAAAATCCCTCCATAGAAACACAGAGGGATATAAGCTGTTATTAGTTATTAGTTATTAGTTAACTAACTCTTGACTATTAACTCTTACACTGATAACTGATTACTGATTTTAGCTACGGTCAGTCGCAGTCACAGGTTCAAAACTGGGAACTACTAACTCATCGTTTTGCTTAGTTAATTGGTTATACAGCCGTTCCGTATTCGGGAAATTAGCCGCAGGTAAGGTGGGATAACGACGATAAGGAACCGTATCTTCCCCGAACAGTTGAGCATATTCCACACTGTTCACCATCGCATTAATAAACCCCTTCAACCCATCGGTTGCCAGGATTTGGTTATACTGCCGAATTTCCGCTTGGTTGCGAGGTGCGCGACCCAAGAAATGCTTGGTTCCCAACTCAATCACCTTAGTATTGGGATAGGGGGTATAGAACTCCTTGATATACAAAGAAGTGCTTCCCAACGCCTCAACAAACTCCTTCAGATTAATTTCATTGTTCCCCAGCTTACTTTCCAAAGCCGTAAACTCATTTCTGTTCACATAGGGATCAATATTGCGCTCAAAGATTTGACGATAAAGCGCTTGAATTAAGGTCTTCAGCGCCACTTTATCAGTAGTAGTCGTCAACTTGAACACTTTGCTTTGTTCACGTCGCTTGCTGACACCTTGAGCAACACGATTATCTAACTCAATCTCACCCTTAGTTTGGTCAGGAGTACCCAGTTCAATAAACCGAGGAGTAACTTCATCGCGCCCCACAGGTTTTTTCTCAGCAAAGGCACCGACACGACCCGTCCGCAGGAACACACCGCCCGGAGTCAAATACCGTTCATAAGGAACCGTATCTTCCCCAAAGGCTTCGTTATATTCCTGACTATCGAGAATGGCATCTACCAAAGCATAGAAGCCCTTCTTGGAACTCAGATCGAAGTAGGCATTCATTTCCTGACGGCCGTAGGTTGGACGGCCCAACAGACGGCGATGAATAAATTCGATCGCTTTACACACATACAGCGACGTCCAATACATCTTACGGAACACATCGGACTTCGCCAAGGCGCGAATAAACTCACGCACGGTAATATCACCGTTTTCCAGCTTAATTTCCGCAACGGTTTGGCGTTGACCCTCATAGAGTTCCCGACCAAACACCTGCCGATAAGCTGCGCGAATCAACGTTTGGGTAGAGGATTCGGAGTAATTAACACTGGTTCCTTTGCTGCTACCACTACGCTTGAACCGACTGCTAATATAGCCCCCAGGCAGTTGATCCAGCTTGAACACCTTCGGCCCCAAAGAGCCAGGATGGTTGCCTCTGGCCGCTGGGTTACTTAACTGGTTATCAATTCCAGCCCCATTGCGGATCAAAATTCTTCTGGTATCTTTACCAAAAGGAGCCGGACGGTTACTAGGATTCCGGGTTTCTTTCGGGAAAATTGCCCCGAACTGAATTTCCAGGGGATCATTCCCAGTCCCGTAAACGTGCTGATCCCGCAGAGGTTGTTTATAGTCTGCGAACAAAGTCACAAACTGAGGCACTTTGCGGAAAGGAGCACTGTAATTAAACAGGTCAATTTGTGGCCCCCAGTTGCGACATTCTTGGGCTTCTTGACCCAAACCGCGCAAATAGGGAACGGTTTCTTCCCCGAAATAATCGGAATATTCCTCTGAATCCACCAGCGCATCCACTAAGGCCGATAAACCGCCTTTGGACACAATCGAGAAATATTTGGTAAATTCTTCAGGAGAACTTAAACCCCGGCCCAAAAAGTGACGGGTTGCCAGTTCCACCACCCGACTATTCACATAGGGCTCATAGAAATTTTTCCGGTATAGCGGAGATTTCCCTAAGCGGCGGATAAACTCTTTGGTGGAGATTTCGCCGTTTTTCACCTTGGATTCTAAGTCGGAAACGCTCAAGCTATAGGCGCGGGTAATATCCCGTTCAAACACTTGGCGATAGGCCGCTTTCACCACATCTTCTTTTTCCGTCGAAGACAAGCCCGGTTTCATCACGAACTTCTGACGTCGCTCGGCGGCGTTGAAGTAAATTTGAGGCAGTGCTAACCCTTGTTGGTCACTACTGTTAGGACGTTGGCGAACCTTTGTCCCCGGAGTGGCCGCTTCAAATTCGGTGATTAACACCCCAAAGTATTGCAGGGCAATTTCTTGAGCTTCTTTGTCAGCTTTTAAATAGCCCAAAGCAGCCCTACGCATTTCTTGCAGGGCTACCAAAGTCGCCGCGCTAGAACAGGCATTTTCAATAATTTCCCGCAGTCCCCGGACGTTAACGGCGATTAGATTTGGATCACCGGCGACAATGGCGTAAGTTACATAACGCAAGAACCAGCTTAAATCCCGCAGGGATTTGGTCATGTTCCGAGGGCCATAACGAGAAACGTTAATTGGCCCAAAACCGGGGGGTAAAAACACGGCTGGCCCCGATCCTGCATCTACAAAAATGGATTTTAAACCATCCAACAGGCTGTTACTACGGCTCTCCGCATAGGAAATTGTTCCCAGTTTCATGCCTTCGGCGACATTACTGCTACCGCCACCAACGGCCACCAGTTCGGTCGCTTCGCTAGGTTTTTCTAAAAACGCTAGAGGTGAACCCCCCGTGAAAATCCGATTAGCAGCACGAGAAACAATCAATTCTGCATTTTGTGTCAGAATTTGAGCAATTTCTAAACGTTTCGCCCCAGAACTGAAATAGGTTGCCAGTTCACTTAATTCGCTTTTGCCCAAAAAGCGATCCTGTTGCTCCGCTTGGGAAATGGTGGCAACGGGTACGGTTTGATATAGTTGCGGACGTGCAACTGAGCTTCCACCACTTGCTTTTATACTCATTCGATCTCTTTCGCTCCCTATCTGAATCTTTACAGTATGGAACCTGGAATATGGTACTGTTCTCAAACATTCAACGGATTAGTTTCGACGCCATTGGCCGGGACGCTTTCAACCCTATCCTTGCTTGAGTCGTTGCCAATTTAATCTTTCAGATTAAAATGATTTTGGCTAATTAACCAGACATTTTTGACATCCTCCTCGCCGTAAACGGACGGGGATTTCTCGCCACGCCACCTTTTTAGGATGGTCGCTGAATGGGGTTGACGCTTCGCAGACTGTTGCTACCGAAAAAGTAGTCTTACACTGTCTCCACGTCCGTTTTAAGTCTCGGAATGCCCTCCCGCGACCTGAGTTTAACCTCGTTCACTAAGTTAAACTTTTTTTTAATTTGATAAAAAATCGTACCGACAATTATTGTATAGACTTGAGTGAAGTTATCTGAGAAAAAAGAATAAGTTTTGTTACGTCGGGGCCTCCAACGGTTAGCCGTTGTTGGTTGAGCATCGATCAAAAACAAATTTCTGGTATAGCAGTGATTCAGGTGGTTAGGACGCGATCATACCACCAAACCCGATTAGATTCAGAGTTTCCCTCAAAAATGCCCATAGCCAGATTGCCTATTACTGTACAATCAATTTTTATAACTTGGATAAAAAGGCATTCTAGGGGGTGCTGTTTTCCACATTAATTCAATTTCTTCTGGAGTTAATTGATAGGCTTGATTAACTAAATCGGATAACCGTTTTTCTAGGTTTAGTGCTTCTTGTTTACGAGTTTTAATATCTGGTACATATTCGTTATAGGCTTCTCGAATAGATTTTAACCCTTTGACTCCCAAGGGGTCGGATGATTTACTTTTGGGTAATTGTTTGATCACTTCTTCGATTAATTCTTCAAAATTAAGGTCGGCAAAGTTTTCTAATTTTCGACTGATTTTTTTAACTTTATATTGAATTTGTAGCCAGGTTAAAACATCATTATTAGCGGTTTGATTGGTTTTTGTGATTTCAATTAATCGGGTAACAATTGATTCAACTTCATTACGAATTTGATCTGTAGGTTCTCCGATAGGAAAATTAATCATTAAATCTCCACGGGGTGTAACAGAATCTCCGATCATTTTGGGAAATAATTGATGTGCTATCCACCAACCTAGCGGAGAGTTAAGACAACCGCAAATATAAAAATCTGCTTTCGGTAAAATAAAAACTTTATTATTGACATAGTAATTGTTCGTATCTATTGTATAAGCTGGATATGTGTTAATTTCTTGATAAAGGATTTTGGGTTGTTCCAAAATTTCCCAATAATCTACTGAATCTTGAATTTCATACCATTGATAATGACCTGCTTTGCGTCCCAACCATTCCCCCTCTTGGTTTTTATTCCAATTTTTAGGACAAGGTTCTAATTTTTGACGATAGGAATTGAGATAATTTTTAATAGCCGGATAATCATCAATTTCTAACCCTCGTCTAGTAAAAATTATCCATAATTTTTCTGATTTAGAATACCACCGTTTAATATCCTGACCTCGAAGTAAAGGTTTAATAATTTCGGCAGATTTTGGGTCAGCTTGAACAATTTTATTTTTAGTTTCCTCATCAATTAAAAAAGCCTCATTTAACCCTGTTAGTATACCTCTATAGGGTTTAACTCCGGCGAAATCTTTAAGAGGAATTCCCACACGCTGAATTTTTTTCATTAACTCCTCAACGTCTGGACGTTCTAAACTCCAAGATTCACTTGTAAACCTTGACCAAGAGACATCATAACCTTCATTTTGGACATATTGAGTTAAATTAATATTAGCTAATTTTTCCCTGGGAACTGGACAGAGTTTAACATTAAATTCAGCAGGAATAGAGGTTTTTAGTTCAGTTATTTCAGCTTGAGAAGGAGAAGATTTATAAACAGATATAATACAGGGAAAAGTATCTGCATCTTCAAAAATTGGGGCGTGTCCAAAATCAATAATTTGCTCAAAAGTGCTATTTTCAATAAAAAACCGTCGCAAGGGTTCACCATAACCCGCTTTTAGCCATTTATTAGTAACAATATAAGATAATTTCCCTGCGGGTTTGAGGATATTTAACCCTTTTTCATAGAAATAAGCGTATAAATCAGCTACCCCATCATAGCATTGATAATGCTGTTTTAAATAGGGTTTAATTGGTGATAATAATTCCTGTCGGACATAGGGAGGATTTCCGATAACAACATCAAACCCCCCGTTAGCAAATACTTGAGGAAATTCTGTTTCCCAGTTAAAGGGTTTATCGCTAAATTCAGGATCAGCAACAATAGAGTTACCTTGTTTAATATTATCATCTAAATCCGTTAAGGATTTTCCCGGTTCAGCCGTTTTTAACCACAGGGATAATTTAGTAATTTCGACCGACTCCGCCGATAAATCAACCCCATATAAGTTTTGAGTTAAAATCATCGTATCTAAACGTTCTAACTCTATTTCTGGTGTTGTTACTAGGGAAGATAAGGCTTGATTGACTCGTTGATAATCTTGGAATAAATAATCGAAAGCCGCGATTAAAAATGCCCCCGAACCGCAAGCGGGATCACAAACTTTGGTTTGTTTTAAAACTTGATCTCGATAGGTTTGCCAAAATTGAATTTCTGCCTGTTTTTGTTGCTTTTTGTTGGTTTTTGTGGTAATATTTAATTGAAAGCGAGGGGCTCCGCCCAGCCGGAGGCTATCGCGTAATTCATCTTCCTTTTGTTTGAGATACCCTCCCAAGGCTACCTGCACAATATATTGAGTAATGAACGCCGGAGTATAAAAAATTCCTTGGGTTTTGCGTTTCCCGGATTTGGGATTAAATTCTTGGGTTTGAGTTTTAGCTTTTAATGCTTCTAAATCCGTAATTGATTGTTCAAAAATATGTCCTAAAATATCAACGGAAACCTCAGTTTCAAAGTCATATTTAGTTAAATTTTTGAGTTGTGTACACAGAGGGTCAGTAACCGTTAACTGTTCATCTAATAAAGAGTCATGTTCAAATAAACCTCCATTATAACCGGGAATTGGCGGATCTTCATTTCCTTTATTAACCCAAGAAAAGACTGATTTATAATTATCCCAAATGAATCGAGGATTATAAGGATCTTTGTGATCATGAGCATTATTAAGGGTGTTTTTCGGTAATAACCCTCGATCTTGACAAAAGGCTAAAAACAAGATTCTATCTAAGGTTTTTTGAGCTTTTTCAATTAAAACATTATCTCGATTTGGGAGATTTTTAGGCCCGGTGAAGCGAAAATGATTAACCAGATTAATCCGTACATTATGATAATCTTGATAGAGTTGTTCTGTAATTTCCTGTTGGGCGGTATCCGAATCAGCTAATAACCGATCAATAACCGATTGTTGTTGTCCGGTTTTGGGTAAAAAATTAGTCCGACAGAGTAAATAATATAGCTTTTTGAAATTAGCGATCTCTGCCAATTCAGTTAATAAAAAACGTTCAAAATAAGCCGGAGTTTTGCTAAGTTGATAAAGACGTAATTCTCGATAATTAGAAACAATCACCCAACGACAATTTTCTGTATAATTAGCATATTGCCAACCCTGTTCAACCGCAGAAAGTTTGCGTCCGGGTGCAGGTCTATCTAAATCGTTTTTAGCATTTTTTAATTCAATAGGTGCAATAATTTTTCCCTGTAGTTTGCCTTCAATATTCGTAAATAATCCTAACGCACCATCCGCAAACCCACCCCCATCAGAAATCGTTTGTTCGGCGTGAATTTCCCAGGTTTTTCCCTCTCCTGAAATCACAGACCGATAGCCTAAAATATCCTGAAAAATATCTTTTAAAAAATCCCCCTGTAAAGACGTTTCTTTGACTTTTTCTAATGTTCCCATTTTGAGGGTTTCAATCCAACTTTGAAGAATTTCATGACGTTTTAGCAAATCATCAGGAAAGGCAAAATTGCGGATAGCATTGTGGAGAATTTTAGTTTGAAATAAGGTTTTAGTTACTTGCATCGGATTTCCTGAATAAAAAAATGTCAATCTTCTTAACATCAATTAAGGTCATTAAAACGGGTTTTAAATCGTTAAATTGTCGGGTGGGCAAAACCCACCCTAGAAGTATCATAACCCCCATTAAAAACTCGTTGTTGCCCTTGAGCGCATCAGGAGGGGCACTCATCCCAACAACGGAATTTAACGCAGTCTTAAAAATACCGTTGCGTGCTGAATATTCCCGACGCGATCGCTACTACTAATGGTAAACGATCGCAAATTATCAAAAAATGGTTTAGCCGAAAGTTCTACTAATTTAAACAAAGGGAATTGTTGATTAAGGAAATTCCGACTGGTTAGCCAATTGAGATAGAAATAACCATCGTTTATTTTAGGTAAAACTTCAATACTAGCCTTAAAATCGGGATCTTGAGTAATCAAATTTTCCGTTTTTGACAATCCTAATACCTCATCCATTGCTTCTACAGAAGTTGTAAAAATTTCATATTTCCCTACGGTTGAATGTACTCCTTTTGCATTTGCTTGAATTAATCTAGTTTGAGTTTTGGCTTTATCCTTTTTCTCTAAAACCATCGGGGTTAACTTTGTCCAGGCGGAAAGGGTATTATTATTAAGATTAAATGATCCCAAACTATAGCCTTGTTCTGTTGCTATTTTATCTAAATTTTCAATAGCTGAATTAGCATTTTCTGGACGTTCTGCCACAAACACCCAATCCCATTTTTCATTGCTATGGGGAACTACAGCTAAGGCATATTCTCCTGTCACCCAACTGAAAATATCTTCAGGTAAATCTAAACCCCACAAGGTTTTAATTCCGTCTATAGGTTGGGCAATAAATTGTTCTAAAGGTTGATTAGCTGCAACAATAGCAGAGAAATCTTTCCAGAGTTGATTTAAGTCTTTTCCGGCAATTAATAACGGACTATTAGAACTAATATAGTTTAATGCTGCTACGGGTTGAGAAAAAGATGGAGATGGTTGGGTTGGATCTTCCTCGACGGTAGCAATTAACGCGGTTTCCGCTAATAATCCTTGAGAATTAATCCCTAAAGATACGGCTAAACTTGGTTTTTGACCGATAAATTCGTCTGTTTGGTCAGTTACTAATTGCCAATCTCCTAAATTAAAAAATCCAAATCCCACTCCCCCAGGTTTTAATTCTTTTAAGGCTTTTTGATAGGATTCAGATTGACTTAAATTCAGATTCGCTTGTACCGTATTTAAGGCTTCTTTCATCACTTTGGGATAGTTGGCAAATAACACAAAGCGATCATTAATTGTAGCCATAACTAAAGTCGGTGCATCATCAATTGTTCCTTGAAAGGGACGGCGATAAATTAGTTTAACCCCTCGATATTGATCTTGAACAATATCTAAACCCGCATCTACTTGTTTTTGCCAAAATTTATCTAAAATCTCCTGACTTTTTTGATAATTTTTTGTTGACAAAGCCACAAAATACCCAGGTTGTTGACCATTATTGGCTAATCGATCAAGATCAGGAGTAATTAATGCCCAAGTGATTTCATTCCCTAACCATGGTTGAATATCTTGCCCATAATTTAACCCGGTATTTGTTAACAAACTTTCTTTAATTGGGTTCAGTTGAATCCGATTATTATTACTTTTTTGAGAAAAGGTTAAAATCTTTCCTACTGATTCTAACCGATCTGGATTTACTAATAATGAAACCATCGCCGGAGCCGTCCGAGGAACAAACATTGCCGCCTCTGGTGCTGTTTTTGTGCTACCTGTAACTAAAGCCGCCGGGTTTTGACCCGATAATTTATAAACTCCCCCAATTCCCAGGAGTCCTAAAACAACTAGACCAATTACCAAAATTTTAGGAAATGAGCGTCTTTTCATAAGCTTAACTGTTGAGCGAATAACATTTTCCGATGGGAGTTCCTTCTTTATTATGTGTCAATTGTGTACTTACGATACAAACAAGACAGACTGAAGGAGAGTTAAGTTCAAAATATATACTTTACCTGTATAATTATACTAGATAACTGATGTATTTATTGACTCAATTTTTGATTGGATTATATTTATCCTATTGTTAACCTATTATGACTGCAAGAACACCCGTTTTATCCGCTTGGCAACAACTGAGAAACCAGAGTATTAACTGTGAACAAGCTCTAAAAAATTTAGTTGATGATCAAAAAATTTTGAATCTAAAATTATTGGATCGGGTGGCAATTAAAGTTATGTCTAATATGGATATTGCCGAAAGTCGTCGCCCCCAAGATGGCAGAATTGGGGAGAATTATGTATCAGGAAAAGACTTAGAAGTTGCCCTCGATATGAGGGTTAGTACCCTGCCCTGTGTCGGGGGTGAAAAAGCTGTAATTCGATTATTACCCCAAGAAAATCCTTTCTCTGGATTACAAGATTTAGGCTTCTCTGAAACCACATTAAATATTTATAAAAGTTGGCTCTGTCAACCCCAGGGAATGATTATTTTTACCGGGCCCACAGGGTCAGGAAAAACCAGTACCCTTTATAATAGTCTGTTAGCCGTTGCCACAGAAAATGTAAAAACTGACAGTTGGCGCAAAGGTCGAGGCTGTTCTAACTGTTTTAATTCGGGCTATTCTGGGCGAGAAGCAATTGTAGAATTATTGGCTGTTGATGATCGAATTCGTGAAATTATCTATGAAGGAACTCTAACAGAATTACATCGTTATTTGCATGAAACAGGCTTTTTATCATTCCGAATTGCCGCCATTGAAAAAGTCACAACTGGAGCCACCACCGTTGAAGAAATTCAGCGTGTTTTACCTCGCAGTTCTTTAGCTCGAAAATTCTCAATTTAAACTTGAAATTAGGATTATAAAAGCCTATTTCTAACCATTACAATTCTATTTATTTTTATCTTAGATTTTCCATGCTTACACCCATTAATTCTAAACCCCTGCGTTGGCAAAAAACTCGATATTCTCCCTTAACCAGACAATTAGATGTCTTCACCGCCTGCGGGTCATTTATGTTCTTTTTATGGTGGGATAAAACCTTAGTAAATCAGACCAATCAACAGAAACGAAAACGAGCGATTTGGTTAGTTAAAACTCTCTTGGAGTTGGGGCCAACTTTTATTAAAATAGGACAAGCTCTATCAACAAGAGCCGATATTTTACCCCTAGAATATGTTGAAGAATTAGAAAAACTACAGGATCAAGTTCCTGCTTTTAGTACCGATGAAGCCGTCGCTATTATTGAAGCAGAATTAGGTCATTCTTTATTTACATTATATCGAGATTTTGATGAACAACCCCTAGCCGCAGCTAGTTTAGGACAAGTTCATAAAGCCAGACTGCACACGGGGGAGGATGTAATTGTTAAAGTCCAGCGTCCGGGTTTAAAAGAACTATTTGATTTAGATGTACAAGCGGTGCGGCGCATAATTCAGTTTTGTCAACGGCATTTTAGTTGGTCAAAACTTTATAATTTGGATGAATTATATAATGAGTTTTTTATGATTTTATATCAAGAAATTGATTATATTAAAGAAGGTAATAATGCTGAAAGATTTAAAGAAAATTTTAAAAATTATCCGGGGATTTTAGTACCAAAAGTATATTGGAAATATACCACCCATAAGATACTAACTATGCAATATTTACCAGGAATTAAAGCTGATAATCGAGATCAATTAATTGCCTATGGAATTGATGTCAAACGGGTCAATCAGTTGGGGATTTGTTGTTATTTAAAACAGATTCTTCAGGATGGTTTTTTCCAAGCTGACCCCCACCCAGGAAATATAGCGGTTAGCATTGATGGAAATTTGATTTTTTATGATTTTGGCATGATGGCAGAAGTCAAAGCCTTAGCTAAGGATCAGATGATTAAAGCCTTTTTTGCGGTATTAAAAAAAGATACCGATGTTGTATTAACTACTTTAGTTGATATTGGATTGATCGAACCTGTATCTGATATGAAACCTGTCAGAAAAATGGTTAAATTTTTATTAGAAGAATTTACAGAAAAACCCGTTGATTTTCAAATGTTTAATCAAATTAAAGAAGAAATTTATATCATGTTTGAGCAACAACCCTTCCGTTTACCTGCTCAAATGATGTTTATTTTAAAGTCTTTAACTACCTTGGATGGTTTAGCGAGAAATTTAGATCCTAAATATAGTTTAGTTGCTTGCGCTCAACCGTTTGTTAAGAGTCTAACCATTTCTCAAGAGCGAGGTAATTTAGTCGGAGAATTAGCAAAACAGGCGCGAGATTTTATTAAGTTTAGATTACAACAACCGAGTAAAACAGAGGTTTTAATCCGTCGTTTAGAAGAACGTTTGGAAGAAGGAGAGTTACAAATTCGGGTCAGGTCTGTGGAAAGCGATCGCGCTTTAAGACGGATTAATTTAGCAATTAAAACTTTAATTTATATCTGCTGGACAGGATTTACTTTAATTGCGGGGGCGATTTTATTAATTGGAAATTATCAAGGATGGGCGGTTTTTGTCCTGGTTTTATCATTATTTGGGTTATGGATGTCGGTGCGATCGCTCTTTAATTTGGCTATTCGAGAACGGTTAGATCGAATTGCAGAAAGTTAAGGTTTATAGTAGTTTTTGCTTGTATCTTGAGAAGTGTTAAGCCTAATTTAACCACAAAGACACAAAGACACAAAGAAGTTGTAAACACGCTCGTTGTTATAAATAGTCTCATCCTGATTATTCCTCCTCGGCATCAATTTCATTGCGATAATCTTGAATAGCCTCTAACACTTTCTCAAACAAAGGATCATTTTCAAATATTCCTGCAAATTTCATCCAAGGATGCTCCGGTTGAGGAATCTCAATTTCTAAATTAACAATTTCCGTATCCTTTAAAAAATCTTGGAGACGCTGAGATAACTTTTCAATAGCTTCTTCTCGACTATTTCCAGATGCTTTTAAACTGGGATATTTCAAGACAAACGTTTGATATTTACCATTTTTGAGTTGCTTAATTCCAATATCATAATTTAATTTATTCCCAAGATGGATTAGGGGAGGAGAGTTAGTTACCATTATACAATTCAACCTCAATACTATCTTGATTTTAACATTTTTATCGGAGTTAGTCAAGAATCGGCGATCGCTCTTTAATTTTACCGTCCGAAAAGAGTTAGTTTGAAATTTTTAGTATAATATGTAAAAATACAGTTCAACTACTTACCAAAATCAGGAAATTATCAGAATGCGACCTATCCCTATTCCCCCAGAACCCGGTCAAGAATCCGTTTGGGATTATCCCCGTCCCCCTCGTTTGGAAGATGTCAACCAACCGATTAAAGTAATATTTAATGGGATTATTTTAGCGGAAACCCAAGGAGCAAAACGAGTCTTAGAAACCAGCCATCCTCCGGTATATTATATTCCGCCCGAAGATATTAAATTAGAGTATTTACAACAAACTTCTCGCAGAAGTTGGTGTGAATGGAAAGGATCTTGTAGTTATTATAATATTACAGTCGGTGACAAACAAACTGTTAATGCAGCCTGGAGTTATTTGAGTCCGGTTCCTGAATTTATTGATATTCAAAATTATTATAGTTTTTATGCTAGTTTAATGGACGCTTGTTATGTGGGAGAAGAATTAGTTCAAGCCCAAACTGGGGATTTTTATGGAGGTTGGATTACTCAAAATATTGTGGGGCCATTTAAGGGAGAACCCGGAACTATGGGGTGGTAATCTGTACCATTTAACCTTAAAAACCCGCCTGATCGCGTCAGTGCGGGTGTGGAAATTGTAATCTGTTGAAACTGATTAGGATTTTATTTGAGTAATGATTCTGCTAACTGTTCTAAATTAATGGCACTATTGACTTCATAAAAAGATGTGGTTGGGGCTTTGACAAGTAGGGATGACATTTCATTCATAATAGCTTGATAGGCTTCAGTGTGATTATTGGAAGTATCCATATCACCAATATCTTCCCAGAAAATCAGAGCAATTCCTTTATCGGTTCCTGGTTCTTGAAGTAAATAAGCTCCTTGAAAGCCTTCTTTGTAAGTGGCTACGGCTTGTTCAAATAATGTTTGAGCTTCTTTAAATTTACCCGGTTTGAATTCACCGATGGCAACGTAAGCAACTTTTCGTCTTAAAAAATCTTGAAATTCAGACATAAGTTAATAAATGTAATAAACTGCACGTTATTGTAGCAGAGTCAAAATTTAACTCGGAATAATTCTATCAGTTTAACCGCCAAAAACCATAGGGAATAACTGTGACTCTTTGACCCTTGCCAAGAAGAACAACAATTGCGATCGCAATTAGTCCCCAGAAAAGCCCCAAGTCTGTAAAATCTAAGAAAATCAAAAAAACGTTCCTCTAGTAGCGAACCCAATTTCAATTTTACTTGATGGTGTCAAACGTGAATACAGTCCCTCCGCTCGATCTTAGCCTACAGTACAAAACTATTCAGGATGAAGTCAGCGCTTGTGTGCAAGCGGTTTTGGCTTCCGGTCGTTACATTGGAGGTTCAACGGTCGAAGCCTTTGAACAAGACTTTGGAGAATATATTGGGGCTCAGGAAACCATTGCCTGTAATTCGGGAACCGATGCCCTATTTTTAGCCCTCCGCGCCCTGAATATTGGGCCAGGGGACGAAGTAATTACCACCCCCTTTACCTTTATCGCCACGGCAGAAATGATCAGTGCTGTGGGGGCAACGCCTGTATTTGTCGATATTGATGCTACAACTTTTAATCTCGATATTGCACAAATTCCCAACGCTGTCACCGAAAAAACCAAAGCCATTATCCCTGTGCATTTATTTGGTCAACCCGTGGACATGACCCGATTAATGGCCGTGGCAAAATCCCATCATTTAGCAGTGATTGAAGATTGCGCCCAGGCCACCGGAGCAACTTGGCAAGGGCAAAAAGTCGGCAGTATCGGAGATATAGGCTGTTTTAGTTTCTTCCCAACTAAAAATTTAGGCGCCTGTGGGGATGGAGGGGCAGTCACAACCCAAGATCCGGCCATGGCCAAAGCCATGAGAATCATCAAAGAACATGGTCAATCAACCCGTTATAGTTCCGATACTATTGGAATTAATAGCCGTTTGGATGCCTTACAAGCCGCGATTTTACGGATCAAACTTCGTTATCTCGATACCTGGAATCAACAACGACATACCCTCGCCCAACGGTATCACCAGTTACTCTATCCCCTATCAGAAATTATTACACCCCAAGAAATCCCTTCCGGTGAAAGTGTTTGGAATCAATATACGATTAGGGTTCAAGGCCCCCTGAATTCTGAAATCAAGTCTAGGGATTATCTGCGAAACTACCTGCAAGAACAGGGAATTGGTTCCATGATTTACTATCCCATTCCCCTACATCAGCAACCGGTTTATCAATATTTGGGCTATCAGGCCAATCAATTCCCAATTGTTGAAAGGGTTTGTCAGGAGGTCTTATCTTTACCCCTGTTTCCCGAACTGTCTCCAGAACAGCAAGATCAGGTAATTACGGCTATAAAAGAAGGATTGACTCAAATCCCACAATTGTAGAAACGTGCGGTGGGTGCGATTGTTTGTATACTATTCAGTAATAAAAAGATAAAAAAATTCACAATTTCTTTTTTCGATCCCAACAATAAAAATCTGACCATTAGGAGGAATAGGACAAACGTGAACCCACAGCAAGTCAAATCCAGACGACGCTATGACCCAGAGGAAATTGCCCGCTATCACCGTCGTCGCCCCTGGTTAGCCATCGGACGGACAATTATGGTGATTTGGTATTTCACCGGGTTTATTTTGGGGTTATT
Source organism: Planktothrix agardhii (assembly GCF_904830935.1). Classification (NCBI taxonomy): domain Bacteria; kingdom Bacillati; phylum Cyanobacteriota; class Cyanophyceae; order Oscillatoriales; family Microcoleaceae; genus Planktothrix; species Planktothrix agardhii. The sequence continues at coordinate 3,425,224 of NZ_LR882952.1, read as the reverse complement.
GTGGGATAAATGGCAACATGGGGACGTGGAACATACCCCCCAACGGGCTACCCACCTGCGCCATGTTCTCACGGATTTAGGCCCGACCTATATTAAAGTGGGTCAAGCCCTTTCTACCCGTCCCGATTTAATTAGAAAAGATTTTTTAGAGGAATTAACCAAACTTCAGGATCAATTGCCGCCCTTTAATCATGATCAGGCGATGGCAATTATTGAAGCGGAATTAGAGCAGGATTTAGATCTAATTTATAGCGATATTTCTCCCGAACCCATAGCCGCGGCAAGTTTGGGTCAAGTCTATCATGCCCGACTCAGAACTGGGGAAGAAGTCGCGGTTAAGGTACAACGGCCGAATTTATTACCCGTTTTAACCTTAGATTTATATTTAATGCGTTGGGCGGCCGGATGGCTTTCTCCTTGGCTTCCGTTGAATTTAGGACATGATTTAACCCTAATTGTGGATGAATTTGGGATTAAGTTATTTGAGGAAATTGACTATATTAATGAAGGTCGGAATGCGGAACGCTTTGCCACCTATTTTGCCGATGATCCTTTGGTAAAAGTTCCCTCGATTTATTGGCGTTACACCACCACTTGTGTTTTAACTTTAGAGTGGATTAATGGCTTTAAATTAACCGATACGGAACGAATTAAAGCCGCGGGATTAGATCGAGATACCTTGATTGAAATTGGTGTTACCAGTGGTTTAAAACAATTATTAGAATTTGGTTTTTTTCATGCCGATCCGCACCCCGGAAATTTATTTGTCCTGCCCGATGGCCGCATGGCATTTATTGATTTTGGCATGATGGATCAGTTACAACAGAATACAAAAGAAACCTTGGTTGATTCCGTGGTGCATTTGATTAATAAAGACTATGATCAACTGGCACTTGATTTTGTGAAATTAGGATTTTTGTCTCCTGAAACTAATATTAAACCGATTATTCCTGCCTTGGAAATGGTCTTGGGGGATATAATTGGCACGAGTGTTAAGGATTTTAATTTTAAAACTATTACCGATAGTTTTTCAGAATTAATGTATGAATATCCCTTCCGAGTTCCCGCCCAATTTGCCTTAATTATTCGTTCTTTGGTGACTCAAGAAGGTATTGCTTTAAGTTTAAATCCCGATTTCAAAATTGTGGATGTTGCCTATCCTTATGTGGCCCGTCGATTATTAAATGGTGAAACCCCGGCCCTGCGACTTCGTTTAATTGAAGTATTGTTTAAAGATGGTAAATTACAATGGCAACGATTAGAAAATATGATTGCGATCGCCCGATCAGATCGGAATTTTGATCTGTTACCTACGGCTCAATTAGGATTAAAATATTTGATGTCTGATGAAGGAGATTTCCTCCGCCGTCAAATTATTTCGGCTTTAACCGAAGATGATCGTCTCCATACCACAGAAGTTCAACGGTTATGGACTTTAATTCAACCGGATTTAAAACCCAATCGTTTATTCGATGTGGCTTGGAGTGCGATTAGTCAGTTATCATTAATAGGTAATGGGTAATAATGAGTAATGGGTAATGGGTAATGGGTAATAGGTAATAGGTAATAGAAAGAGTTTACCTCCCCTGCTCTCCCTGCTCCCCTGCTTCCCCTGCTCCCCCTGCCTCCACTTCTCCCCTGCTCCCTTCTCTATGTATAATTCTGCTAATCCGCCTTTGGTTTTACTCCTTGGGGGTTTATTCATTGGAATCACCTGCTGTACTGCTTTTGTTGTGAATCTCAAGCAACTTTTAAAAGAATGGTCGAAAAATCGTTCTAGTCGTAATCTCGCCAATTTACGAGGCTTTCCCATACTGTTTCCCTTTCTGGGAATTGGGTTGGGAATTTGTATTTTTCTGGCTTCCTGTTTAGAAGTTTTTGCCTTTTCAGAATCCTTCGCCTATGGGTTTTCTATTCCCTTAACGGCGTTAATGGCCGGATTAGTTTGGTATCAATTAACTCGATTATTTAACCAACTAGAACAAAAAGGTTTAAGAGGGATAGATTTAGACGATTTAAGTTTAGGTAAAATCATCCCTCAACAGAATCCACCGAAGAATTAATTACAGATGACAAATTCAACAAACCTCTAATCTGAGGAATCTGTTTTAACCGACTAAACGGTTAATATCTTGATTAGACCCAACGACAACAATCATGGTTCCTTTGTAAAGTTTACGATTAGAAAGGGGATTAATTTCCATTTTATCCCCTTCGTTTTTAATCGCTAAAAGATTTAATCCATAACGGCGACGGAGCTCTAATTCAGCAATGGTTTTACCATCAAATTCATCGGGAACAATCATTTCTACAATACTATGTTCCGCATCAAGTTCAAACTGATCAAGTAAACGGGGACGAGTCAATTGTCGGGCTAATTGTTGCCCCATTTCCTGTTCAGGAAACACTACCATATCCGCGCCGACTTTATTTAATAATTTAGCATGGGTTTCCGAAGATGCTTTCGCAATTACATTGGCAACACCCCCTTCTTTTAAGTTTAAAGTGGTGGTAATACTTTCGGCTAAAAAACTACCCACAGCCACAATTACCGTATCAAATTCTAAGATTCCTGCTTCTCGAAGTGCCGAGGTTTCCGTCGAATCTAACTGCAAAGCATGGGAGGCAATTTGTTCACTTAATGCCGAAGTAATGCGTTTTTCTTCTTTATCAACGGCCAGAACTTCATAACCGCTACTATGAAGGGTTGAACAAACGGCACTCCCAAAGCGACCTAATCCAATCACAGCAAATTGTCTTTTTTCAGTTCTGAGATTGCGTAAAAAATTCCAAGATGAGAAGTTCATATGATGGGTATTTCAAAACGGTAAAATTTGAGTGGTTTATCCGACTAAAAGGTTTTCTTCAGGATAGTCAATCGACGTGGGTTTAGGATCACCTAAAATAGCAGACATTAATAACAGTACCCCAACCCGTCCCACATACATTGTACTAATAATAATCAGTTTACTCAATGGGTTTAAAGTCGCTGTAATTCCCGTCGATAATCCTACCGTAGCAAAGGCAGAAACGACTTCAAACAAAATCGGGTCAAAATCAATTTCTGGCTGGCTTAAAGAGATGAGAATTGTCGAGATACAAATGACGATAAATGAACCCAATAAAACACCAATGGCTTTTAAAATTAAAGGCAGTGGAATTTGGCGTTTATAACAAATCACTTCTTCTCGTCCTTGTAAAGCCGACCGGGTAGCATTAAATAAAATCCGAATCGTTGTGGTTTTAATCCCCCCTCCAGTTCCCCCTGGACTGGCCCCCAGAAACATCAACATGATCGATACAAATAACCCGCCAACGGTTAATGCTCCATTATTAATCGTATTAAATCCGGCGGTTCGAGTTGTTACCGATTGAAACCAAGCCGCCATAACTTGATCGGGAAAATTAAGGGGTTCTAAGGTTCCTGGATTTCGATGTTCAGTGAAGAATAATAAAACTGTTCCTAAGATTAATAGAAAAATAGTTGTGGAAGTCACAACTCGGAAATGAATCGAAAAATCACGACGCAGGGGATGTGGAGACAATCGATTACGCATCCATAAATAAAGTTCTTGAATCACTTGATAGCCCATCCCTCCCCAAATAATCAAAAACGTAATCACAAAATTCAATAAAGGGGAGTGAACATAGCTGATAAAATTATCAGATAATAAGCCAAAACCCGCATTATTAAAGGCATTGAAACTATGAAACAGGGCAAACCATAATCCCTGATCCCATCCAAAATCAGGAACAAATACGAATAACAACAGAAAAAACCCTGTTAATTCAAAGATGGCGGTGGTTGCCACAATAGATTTTAATAAAGGAACGGCCCCCGCTATTCCCGAAGCATCTAAGGATTGTTGTAGAGCTAATTTATCCTTGAGGCGAAACTTTCGACCCAATACCAACAATAAAAAGGTGGTGACAGTCATGTATCCTAATCCTCCCACCTGAACTAGCAATACAATGATAAACTGACCCCAAAATGAGTAAAATTTGCCCACATCCACAACGGATAATCCAGTCACACAAACCGCAGATGTTGATGTAAATAAGGCCGTTAGAGGATTACCCCAAGTTCGGGCACTCAAGGAGAACGGTAACATCAGTAAAATTGTTCCCAGGGCAATTACCGCCAGGAAACCTAAACCAATTGTTCGAGATACTGTCATGGGTAATGGGTAATGGGTTTTGGGTAATGGGTAATCGTAATGGGTAATGGGAATTTAGGGTTAATCTTTTAGTTGAAAACGGGCAATTTGCGATAAGTAGAATCATACTGTAGAGATGCTGCTCTAAGGGCGTCAGTAAAATTTTTTAATGATTCAGATGAATTCAACACTCTATCAACAAATTCAGCAATTCTATGATTCTTCTTCCGGTTTGTGGGAGGAGATTTGGGGAGAACATCTGCATCATGGATATTATGGCTTGGATGGAACCCTGAAAAAAGAACGCCGTCAAGCTCAAATTGACTTAATTGAAGAATTTCTAAACTGGGGACTAACACCAACAAACCAAGAGGATTTACAAGGATGTCGAATACTTGACGTCGGCTGTGGAATTGGAGGAAGTTCGTTATATTTAGCGGACAAATTCCAGGCGGATGTTACTGGAATTACCCTGAGTCCTGTCCAAGCTAAAAGAGCCACAGAACGTGCCTTGGAAGCTCGGTTACAGCAAAAAACGAAGTTTTTGGTAGCCGATGCCTTAGAAATGCCTTTCGAGAGCAATAGCTTTGATCTGGTATGGTCTTTAGAAAGTGCCGAACACTTCCCGAATAAAATTCAGTTTTTGCGTGAAGCCTATCGAGTCTTGAAACCCGGTGGAACTTTGTTACTGGCCACTTGGTGTCATCGTCCCTTGGGGGGAAATGCTGGACAACTCACCGAGGAAGAACGTCGGCATTTAGCAGAAATATATCGGGTTTATGCCTTACCATATGTGATTGCTTTGCCTGAATATGAAGCGATCGCAACGGATCAAGGGTTTAAAAATATTCAAACGGCTGACTGGTCAAAGGCCGTTGCTCCCTTTTGGAATACGGTGATCGATTCCGCCTTTAACCTTAATGCCATCGTTGGCTTGCTATTGAGTGGCCCAACAACGATTCAAGCCGCCCTAGCCTTACCCCTGATGAGTCGAGGCTATGACACCGGACTGATTCGTTTTGGTTTATTAACAGGAACCAAATAGATAGACCGAGTGTGAATCAATCCCCATTAAAACCGATAAACCTGGCCATCAATTAATAGCCGGGTAATTCCTTTGGCTTGTAAATAGGGAGCCGCTTTTCTCAGAAGTCGGCCATCGGGAACTTTAAATACCCGTTGGTTGCGTCCAGAAAAACGACTAGCGATGCGGTGATTATCAAAAACAGGAAGGGTTTGTTCTAGGACTTCTTCCTCTGGAATCCTTCCCAACTCACTAAATGCCCTCAAGGGTTTAGCAATCAATTCCGAGAATCGGTCAATCACTAAATAGCAGGTTCTCGGGAGTACAGTTTCTGTTAAAGGCAAAATTTTAATGAGTACAGAACCTCCACTGGCCAGAGAATGGGAAAATAGACCCCGAGGCTCTGTATCATCATCTTCATCCCCCTCATCGTCTGCAAACTCGTCTCCATAGTCTTCACCATCATCATTATCGTCTCCTTCATTTGCTCGATCCCGATTGGTGTCTTCCCCATCTTCCTCGTGATCCTCATCTGGGTCATAGTCCCCAAAAACGCGACCCTTGACTTCGAGCCGATCAGGTGAGAACAGCCCCTCTAAGCCAGGAATTGATAACTGATAATTAGACGAAGAAATTTTTAGAGAATCTGGCTCTAGGGAATTAGAAGCATCGGACTTCAACACCTCCGAATCAAAAGTAGATGAGTGCTTACGCTTTCGAGGCAAAATTAGGGTAGATTCCCGACTGATAGGTTCGGGTGTTTGCGAGTCAACTTCCCTTTGAGATTCATCCCCATCAACTACATCTTCCGAGGAACGTTTCCCCGCACGATGAAGACGCTGTTTCTGGGTCGTCAGAATATCATAGACATCTTTAGGAACAGCACTTTGCAAGACTCGTCTCACCGTTGAGCTACTGACTCCATAGCGTTCTGCTAGAGTAATAGTTGTTTCCTCTGGCACGTCCTGATAGAGCCTAATAATTTCCTGTTTTTCTGATTGGGAAAGTTTCGTGGATGTCATTGAGTTGGGAGTCACTTGATATCGAAGGATTAAGGTTCACATAAAGCCAAGGGATTTCCTACCCGGCTTGGTGTGATTGACACACCGGAGAAGGATTGAACGAGAGTTCTATGAATCCTCATGTTAAGATCGAAACCTCAACTATTCCACCAATTAACCTTTAGCCGTGCGTCGGCTCCGGCGACTTTGACGAGAACGGGTTGAGATGTCATACTCCAAAATCGCTCCAACGGCAAATAAAACCCCCGTGAATACAAAGAAGACTTCTAACAAACCGCCACTTTCATAGTCCCCTGACCCTCTGGAGTCAGCCCATTTGAAATACATATCAGCAATATAGAGGGAGAAAATGGCAAAGGCAATCATCCGCCAGGACTGGGAAAACCGCCCTCCCCAAAAGGCTAAAATCAAGGCCGTTGCTAAAATCAACAGGAAAACATCCCCGATGATGTAGAACAAATTGAACCCAAAAGCCAGGGGTTCTAGTTTACTATCAATTGCCTCTACCCATAGAGGGGCAGAAGAAGTCTCCTGATCTGATTCTGTTTCGGGGGAAGTTTGGGCTGAAGATTTTTCAATTTTAGGCCCGGAAATCGCCGGAGCCTTCGCAGTAGGAGTAGCAACCGATTGTTCAATAGCCACAGGTTCGGGAGAACCGAGTAATCCAAATAAGTTAGGACTGGCAACCCACATTCCAAATGTAGTTCCCACCAGGGCTACCCCGAATAAAATTAACCACTGATTAATATCTAAATCCAATCGTTTAGAGACGACGGCTAGAATCATTCCCGCGGCTAGAAAAAGATAGCTGAGAACGTAAAAACCATCGGCAATGGAAACCGCCGGATCTAAATGCCAAGCCAGTTCCCACACTCCAAACAGGACACCCCCGACAAAGTAGAAAAATACCCCTAACCCAATACAGAGCCAAACATTACGACCGCTTACCATCTGGGGACTTTGCCAGTTTCGATAACAGACAAAGGAGGCGGCTAGAAATGCCCCCAATTCAAAAAAATAGGTTCCGATGGAGTACCACAGGGGTAACTCCTCTCCTTGTACCGTTACACTAAACAGCAGAAAAAATAACAAGGCAAGAACAGCCCACACAATCCCGGCAATTACCATACCCTGTGATGAAAACAAGGTGGCAAATAAGGAGGACTTTTCTTGTGAAGTGCTACCCATAGGATTAAAATACCTAGCAATTTAAAGAATCAAGACCAAGTTTAGAGGCTAATCGTTGTTAACTTCAGCATTCAAACAATTGTCTTTAATCTAGCGTCCCATATTTAGGTCAGAACAGCTAGTCTATATTTGGGTTAACTCATCACCCATTGCTTGCTCAAAGATGACTGATGCAGCCAATTGACAAACTGCTCGCGATCATCATCAGCCATATCCTCTAGCACTTCTTCTATTCCCTCTGCAAAACTGGTATTGCCAAAATAGTTTTTTCCCAGTTCATAAAGTTCTTGCAGCAAGGTGCTGAGGTGATTTTCTTGCCAAGAGGGAATTTTGAAGCTCTCCAGGGGGTTGACAGTCAGTAGAATTTCTATAGCCTTGGAATCATCAGTTTGGGGAAACTTGAACTTTTGAAAAATTTTGGTCAAATCTTTTTGAAAGGAAACCGCTTGTTTTGATCCTAGCAAGTCTTCAATATCAAAGTAAACCGCTTGCAATAACAGCAAGCAGGCTTGAGTCAGAATCGGCAATTTGCTGTCTGTTGGGCTGTGACCCTCCTTCAAAAGCTGGTCTAAACGGACTTTCCCCCAGACACTATATCGGTCTGGTTCTTCTAATAGAACACAAGCCTTTCCTTTATTATCAGTGAGATCCCGCCATAAAGCCCTGGCATCATCTGCTTGTTTGGCTTCAAACGTTTTCATCAGGCGAAATGTCTGTCCCTGATAATTCAAAACAGGAATCTGCTGCTCCCGGTTAGGGTGTTGAACCATGGTTATTTCAACATCCGTTCGTTTTAATATAAACATGACACTTCTGCACCTATTCCTGTCATGGCACCCGGCTTTGACTCTCTCGGTAAATTCGCTGTGCGCTGATTCACTGAGATTTTTAAGACTCCAAACCTGGATTCTTAAAGGCGTAGTCAAGGCACCCCTGGCAATTTCACCCCGATCCAATCTCAATGTTATTTATGGTACGGTCATGAATAACACTTGTTGCACCCTTACAGTCTGCATTAATATTAATCTGGGTTGCAGTTCTGTTTAAAACACCACTGATCATAACATAGGCACTAACAAGACGGAAATAAAAGAGCATCGGGATTAATAATCCTGCACTGGGCTTAACTAGGGGCAGTCTTGATCAGAAATTTTTCCCTCTGGCTTTTTTCAGGGACTTGAGGAAAAGTCTTTTGAAACTATGTTAAAAATTGACAAGGAATAAGATAAAATGATTCTGGATTGGGTGTGTAACTCAGGTGGATAGAGTAGCGACCTTCTAAGTCGTCTGTCGGGGGTTCGAATCCCTCCACACCCGTTAAATTTCAAGGCCTCCAGAAAAAGCCGAAGTGAAGAAAAAGAATCCCAAGTGTTTTTCTTGACCAGGTGGAAATCAACATCTACCCCAAATTCCCAGGGTTCGCTAAATTATAAGGAGGTAGTGTTGATTATAAAAGGACAATATGACCAGTACCAGTAATTTTCGTCAAGCTGTACGAGAGGCTAAAAATGAGGCTATTGTTGGCCCAAATGTGATTGCTAACGCTTTACCCTATGTGGGTGGAGGGTTAATTCTTACAGCCCTGGGCACCTTTGGGGGTCTGAATGTTGCTGCGGCTAACCCTGGATTATTTATGACGACCTTCTGGGTCGCCTTTATTGCCCAAATCGCTCTGTTTTTTGTGGCTTCGGGTATCGCCAACAATGGTAACAATAAAGCGGCTTTACCCCTATTAGCCACCTACAGCCTACTCACAGGCTATACTCTCACAGGTCTGGTAGCCCTGGCTTTGGGCACAAGTGGTGTTGGGATAGCTGGAATTGGGGTGGCGGCTTTAGGATGTGGAGTCACCTTTATCGGGGCGCGTTCGATTGGGTCTAACCTTTCAGAATCCGATGGTATGGCCCTGAGCAAAACCATCCGTCTAGGAATTATTTCCCTATTCGTGGTGATTTTAGCCCAATTTGTCCTCGGTTTCTTTGGAATCATTGCCCCTTCTTGGTTGGAAATTGGGATTTCTGGCTTGGGAGTTCTATTATTTGTGGGGGCGGCTGTTGTTGACTTCTATTTGCTTCCCCGGGCTTACACCGACAAACAGTATTTGTCCGCCGCATTGTCGATGTATCTAACTTACATCAACCTATTTATCTTCATTCTACGCTTGCTGATTGCCTTTAATCGGGATTAAGCTTGGCCAGAATCGGAAGATCCGAGAATACCGCAACACAGAGGAAAATCTGAGTTTGCTCCATCAGTCTATGTCCTAACCGTTAGGAGCGACTGCGATAAATTAAGGGAGTGGGTGACAACTCGCTCCTTTTTATTGGGGTTTTTCTACATAATTTCTCGGAGATACGATTCATTTTGACAGGGTGAATCTGAATGAAATTACCTACACTGTTATGTCTAAGTGTGATGCTCTGTGATCCATAAAAGTCTCCTTAATTGTCTAATATTTGCTGGTTACATCTCTATTTTCCCACGCTTACTGATTAGATCATATGCCCAATAGTCGTCTGTTTTGTCGCGATCGCCTGCCCAGTAGTCGTCTGTTTTATCGCGATCGCACTCCATCGAACTCACGTTTTTTAATCTCCAAAAATCTAAAAAAATCCGCGCCATCTGTGTAATCCCCTTAATCCGTGTTCAAATAGTGGGATTAATATAAATTCTGAACACGGATTTAACGGATTACGCTGATTTCACTGATTTTAATCTTTTTTAATCTCCAAAAATCTAAAAAAAAGCGATTTTTAACTGGGGAATTGCACCAAACGAAAGCAAATCTGGCTGAATATTTTTGAGACTATTTGCACAAATAATCTTTGTCTCAATATTCGGCATCGGTGTAATCCCTTTCACAAAAAGCATTACTCGTATTGTCTAGGATATTCTCATAGACTAACTTTTTCAAGGTTTCCACATTCTCAAGAGAGGTATGTTTTTTCAGATAAATAAACAAACTCTCATTCACCATTTCCTGAATCACCTTACGCGGGGTGTAATAGCTCCCCGTCTGCTTACCGATACTCTTGATCGTATTTTCTTCTAAATTTGGATCGAGTTCTGCCAATAGGTTCTCAAATACTAAACCCAACAACTCAGGATCTAAGGCAATATCTTCATCATAGGGCGTATTTTATTCCAGAGTGAATTTATAAGATTTGAAAATACCATTCAAACCATTATGGTAAACCTTGTTAACTTCAATCTTCTTAGCCTTACCCTTAGCTACATTCTCCTCTGTCTCAATCCCATAAAACAGAAAATTAGGCACACGCATCACCGCATCTTCAATACTTTCCTTGGCATTATCTTCATCCAAATCATCAAAAATACCACCATTCAAATATGGAATTTCTGTAAACCATTCAATCTGAAAATCAGAATGTAAATACTTAGTCCATTTAAAATCTTTGAGTGCCTTTTTACCCTTTTGATTCAACGAATTGAAAAAGATATTTTGCAAAACCCCGCGATAATAGCTATTTGACTCTAAAAAGTTCTCATCCTCAAAATCTTTAACCAAAGGATAAACCCGACCTTCCCAGTCTCTAAGCTCCAAAATTTCAGGCTTAATTAGTCCTTTCTCCTTGATAAACCAGCAAAACATGGTTCTCGCCAGCAACCGCACCAAAAAGTTTTTGATGTTTTCCTTTTCTGGCACATAGTCAGGTCTAAAAGGAAGCTTTATATGCTGTGAGGCATAGTAAAACCAATCTTGTAAATCTCCATAAAACTGATCATTTAAAACTTGTAATGAAAATACTGTTTGCCAATAGTCATACAACTTTTTAAAAGTATTGATCTTACTCGCATCAATCTTTAAACCCTTAAAATTCTTATCGCCAAAAATAATTTTTTCATGCGCCGAGTGAATATTGCTAATACTCACATCCCTTAACAACGTTACCTTCCCCGCCTTTTCCCCTTCCTGATTCCGCTTATACTTCGATCTCTCGGTATTAGCAAACGCCAGATATTTGTTATCAGCATCAGCATACTTAAACACTACTACGACAGGCGTATAGCAAAACTCCCGATTAAAAGCCCGTGATATTTCTGCTAACTGCGATCGCCTTGGCAATAAACCACCCTCGCGCCTATTTAATGTCACCCCAAACATGACAACCCCATCATAATCCTGCTCAATTTTCTGTACTGCATCCAGAGTTTTCTCTTGTCTACCCCGAAACGCCCCATCATCAACTATCCCCAAAAAATAAACATCATCAATCAGTCGAAAAGATTCCCGATCTTTATAACTATTTTTCAGAATTTCCCTAGCAGGAATTGGCGCATCTGTTAGAGCATTTATCGGTACTTGCAACTCCGCAAAAAAAGCCCGTAAAGCAGGCAAAAAGTCTAATTCATTAAAAATAGTGAGTTTCATATCAAAACAAAGCCACAATCACGGATTATGCGGATTACACTGATGTCACAGATTTTACTTATTTTTATCATATAGCTTTCAACAAAAAAAATCCCTTAATCACTCTTAATCCAAAAAATCCGCGAAATCCGTGTAATCCATCTAATCCGTGTTCAAAGATAGTTAGGTTCATTATTTACAGATTCTCAAAGGATTTCAGGATTTGAAACACGGAATAGAGTTCATTGGGTGATCGCTTAAAAAGTGAAAAATCATCAGAAAGATCGTATTGCGATTGTTGCAGCTTAATAAACATAAAATGATCGCCATTGGTGACGAGTGCATAGGTTGGTTTATCACCATTTGGACTTGCCATCATATAGGCAAGAGCCTGTGGTACTGCCACTAAAAACGAAAAACTAGAACGCTTTGCCTCAATTAAAACGATCCATAAATTGTTATTCAAAACTAAAGCATCAATTCTGCCGTGATAAGTAACACTACCACTGCGATCGCTAATTTCAACTGACTGTTCACTTCGCAAACTAAAAGGAGATTCCAGAAAACCTGCCAAAAATAGTAATGGTGAAACCATCAACAAATTTACTGACCCCTCAGACAAAAAGCCTTCAGCAACATGATGTAAATATGAGCGTTTGATCCGATCTAGAGTGTTTTTTTCAGTATCAACTAATTCTGCAAAATCTCCACGCCATTCCACAAAGAAGTCTGGATCGTCCGATCGGCGCAGACCTAACTTTGTCTCTACATCATTAAGCGATCGGATATTTTCTGTAACTGCAATAGTCATAGCTATTTACTCAAATTTTTTATGTTAAGCACTCGTTTCTAACAAAATTTTCTGCAAAGAATTAGGACTACGCTTACTGATATACAGCAACTCAATCCCAATAATTTTTCCCTCAGCGTTGTAATCAAGAATAATGCCATCACTCAGATTAAAGCTTTCTATAAATATCAAAAAAACGTCTTAATCGCGGATTATGCAGATTAAAGGATTTCACAGATTTTACTTATTTTTATCATATAGCTTTCAACAAAGAAAATCCCTTAATCACTCTTAATCTAAAAAATCCGCGAAATCCGTGTAATCCCCTTAATCCTTGTTCAAGTCCCCCCCCCTAATCCGCGCTCACCAACACCCAAGCCACCAAATCAAACTTATCAACCTGAAATTTTTCATCAACCTTAATATTTTGCTTAACAATTTCCAATGCAGATTTATTACCTTTTTTGATTTTGGCTAATAAATCTCGCGGCTCCTGATCTATTTGACTACTTAACCAAGCTTTAAGCGCATTTACTAATTCAGCGATCGCACTTTCATCACCCCGATCAACAGCATCAGGCACAAATCGTCCCTTCTCCTTATTTAAAGTCAAAAAATCTAAAACCTCCTTTTGATTGTTCAAAATTAAGTTACCCGACTTATTAATATAAATTAAATCAAAAACTTGATATTGATGATCGAAATTTTTGATACCCAATTTTGTTTCATACCCATGAACATTACCCTGCACCATTAACTTAAATTGATTTCTAGCATCATCCAGAGAGTTATTGATCGGAGTTGCTGATATTAACAAAACTTTGATATCTTGATTTTTCTGCAAAATCTGCTCAATTAAAAATTTATAGCGCTGGGATTTATCATTCCTGAGATTATGACTTTCATCAATCACAATTAGCTTAGGTTTATCGTCACAAAATAATTTATCAGCGCGATCATTATAGGAATTTAGGCGATCGCTATTCATATCCGTATGAAAGCGAATAAAAAACTTGAGTTTGTCACTTTCAAATTTAGATTCCTGATCTTCCTTATAGCGTCTCCAGTTACTTTCTAATTTTTTAGGACAAAGCAATATAACTTCCCTTCCCTGCATCTGGAAAAACTTGATCACCGTCAAAGCACTCCAAGTTTTACCCAAACCCACAGCATCCGCTAAAATTGCCCCATCATATTTCTGAAGCATCCGAATTAAACTAAGAGCACCTTTTTTTTGAAAGTCATACAGGGAGTGAAAAATAGCGGTATTTTCTAACCGACCTATTTGACGATTAAACTCTGGATTATTCTCGATTTCCAGAATTTGATTACCAAATAACTCAAATAAAATTTTGTAGTAAATATCTCTGGGCGTATATTCAATAAATATCTTTTCAATTTCTGCAATTAAATATTGCTTGAAATTAACTTTTTTCCTCGAACCATCTTTAAAAATAAGAGTTTTTCCTTGATGTGCTTGTGGTTTTTTCCAAAGTTCTGCAAACCATTCGACTAGCTCTTTATATTGGTTATTATTACCAGTTTCAGCAATATTTAATTCTAAATTGTTTGTATGTTTTAAGCCAATTCCTGCTTCAGTTAGGTTGGAGCTACCCGAAAAATGTCTACAGTACCTTCTTCCGTATATTTTACAATCCACTCATAAACTTTCAGATTGCTATTTTCATTGTCTAGTATCATTAGCCTGTCTTTATAAAACTTGATTTGGGCTTGATTTTTGTTTAAGTCCCACTAGGACTTCTTGCATCAGTAGGCGATCATCTTCATCATCCTCCGCCACTAAAATTGTTTCAGGGTGTTTAAATCAGTTTCTCGGCAAAAAAAATCAGATACATCCGGTGCATTGGCCTAGCCTGCCGTAAGGTATAGCGACTGGATTTCTAAACACTCATATTTATTCTGATGACGATCAAAAAAGAAGGGATTTATTTAGTCGGAGAAGATACAGCCGACAATGTTGCACTCGAAGCCGGACAACTTCAGGGTATGTCTGGTTTGGTAACTCGCCAAGGTAATGATAGCGTGAGCGGTTCTTCTGATGCTGAAGTTGTTTACGCTGGGAAAGGAAATGATTCAATTGATGGTGGCGGTGGTGATGATTCCCTTTTCGGAAACCAAGATCAAGACACTCTTATAGGAGGAAATGGCAATGATTTAATTGTCGGTGGTAGAGGCAATGATTTAATTGTCGGTGGTAGGGGCAATGATATTTTGTACGGCAATCGCGGTATCAATACCCTAACAGGTGGCGATGGCTCCGACACATTTTTCCTGATGCTAGATGATCAGAGTATTGATTATATTACCGATTATCAAATTGGAAGCGATCGGATTACCAGCAAGAACGGCATTTTGAATTTTGATAACTACACTTTGACTGCGGGTACAGGCGCTGATGGTACTGGTAGTGACGATACGCTGATCATAGACAAACTTACTAATCGTGCGATCGCAGTCTTGTTGAATGTTCCTCGCAGCAGTTTTCCTCCGGCTCCAACTCCAACTGTTCAACCAACACCGGAACCAGCACCCGATCCAACTGTTCAACCAACACCGGAACCAACACCCGATCCAACTGTTCAACCAACACCGGAACCAGCGCCAACTCCTGAGCCAACGATAATACCAGCAAGCAGCTTGCAATTTAGTGCGGCTACCTACAGCGTCAACGAAGATGGCACACCAGTCACATTGGTGACTGTCACCCGCACAGGCAGCAGTGATGGAGCGGTTAGTGCTGTTGTTAGCCTCTCTGACGGTACAGCTAAATTTGGATCTGGCGACTACGGCACCACTCCCACAGCCGTTAATTTTGCTGCGGGAGACACCACGCCCAAAACGATTCAGGTTCCCATCCTCGATGACACTGCCTATGATCCCGGTGAAACCCTGACGATGACCTTAAAAAACCCTACTGGTGGGGCAACTGTAGGAACCCAGAGGAACGCAACTTTGGCTATAGTCGATAATGATACGCAACCGGAATGGCTGTCTACTATTAATTTCCATCGCACCGCAGCCAACCTGCCCCCCGTCCGAGAAAACCCGATTGCGGGAGCGGGTGCTGTCGCACACTCCAAATATCTGGTTAAAAATAACGGGGGTGGGCATTACGAAGATCCAGGGAACCAGTGGTACACCCCTGAAGGCGCGAAAGCTGGTATGTCCGGCAATGTAGCGTGGGGTGGTGGTCTCAACACTACTGATGTAGACGATATCGAGGTGTGGCTGAGGGCGCCTTTCCACGCAGCGGGAATTCTCAATCAGTACGTGACCGAAGTCGGCTATGGTGCTTATCGGGAAGCAGGCGGCCAGATTACTACTGGTGCCACGCTTGTGCTTCAACGTGAATACAGCAGCATCCCCTCATCAGTGCAGTTTCCCATTATCTGGCCAGGCGACGGTCAAACCATTCCAGCTTCCATACGCGATTATGGAGGAGGAGAGTGGCCCGATCCGCTAACAAGCACAGGTACCCCCCCGTACACTGCCCCTACGGGTTTGCCATTGCTCTTGCAGTTGGGGAATGGAGACGTTACTCCTAATGTTACTGCTCACTCATTCTCGCAGGGCGGCACACAACTTGCTCACGCGGTGTTTGATGAAACTAATTACATCAATCCCAAGAATGGGGTTCTCGAAGCTTACGGGCCAGGGTCTGGATTCAACAACGATCAAGAGGTAGGACGCTCTAGTCTCGACTCAAATGACATGGTATTATTGGTTCCGCGCGATCCCCTGCTGCCTGGGGAAACTTATACTGCCTCCATTACAGCCAACGGTCAAACCTACACATGGTCGTTTACTGTCGGCCCCAAAGCACCGATTGTCGGGACTGCTGGGAATGACAACCTCTTAGGGAACGAACTGGGTGACACTATTAGCGGTTTAGCTGGCAACGACACGCTGAGCGGAGGGGGTGGCGATGATTCCCTTGACGCTGGTGATGGGAATAATTACCTATGGGGTGATGTCGGCAATGATACACTGCTGGGCGGTGCTGGCAACGACTACCTTGATGGAGGAGATGGGGATGACTTCCTAAATGGAGGTAATGGGAATGATAATCTATTCGGTGGTGCAGGCAAAGATACCTTCATCTTTGGTGCGTCAAGTGGTCAAAATAGCGTGAATCAATTTGTTGTTGCTGATGATAAGATTCAGGTCGCTGCTGGTCTTGGTTTTAGCAATGGAGTCGCTGTTTTAGCCGCAATTACTAACCAACTTCCTGTTACTGGTGGAGGCCTGTTGTCTGAAATCACCCTCAGCCCAGGAAATAAAATTAGTATCTTCCACGATGTTGCCTTGACAGCAGCAAACTTTGCCATTATCTGAATCTGGTCATCAGATAGGTTGATGATTTCGGCGATCGCCTCTGTATTTCTCAGAGCGATCGCGCTTTTTTCAACAACAAATTGCCGGGGCGGGTTTAGGGAGATAATTGCTGATAATTAAAGATGGTCTCGGAACCCGCCCCTACGGTTGAATTGTTCATCATTGTCAAAACTCGCCCCTATTAAATGCGATCGCCTGAGAACAGGTTTAGGAATCACTGCAATTCTAGGGCGGTGAGGATCTTAATTCATCCCCCACAATCACATTAAGTTGGGCTCCTACTAGCATAATTAAGGAACTAATTTGTAACCAGAGTAATAAAACTACAAACGCGCCAATTGTGCCGTAGGTAATATTAAATTTGCCAAAATAGTAAACATATAAACGAAATAAATTAGATACTAAAGCCCAAAATACAGCGGCTAAAATTGCTCCTGGCATTAGAGGAGTTCCAGGTTTTCTATAATTAGGAGCATAACGATAAATAAAAGCATAGTTAGTAGAAACAATTCCCAAGGTAATCGGCCATCGTAGTTTTTGCCAGGTTTCTAATAGGGTTGATTGTAATAAACAATTCTGTACTGGCGGTTGAATCATGCAAATGGCTAAATCTTCTAAGGCACAGTTTCCGATGGTTTCAATCATACAACTTTGACGGGCAATTCCTTCAACAATCATGTCACTCACTAATACTAATGCAGTGGCTAAAATTAATAATAATAGAGTTCCTAATGCTAAAGATAAGGCAATTAATTTATTTTTCCAAAAGGGTCTAATATGGGTCTTTTCTACCCCATGAATATGATTTAATGCGGTCATCGCTGCACCAATTACACCGGAAAAAACCCACAAAGAGGCAATAAAACTCACCGAAAGTAAACCCGAACTCGGTGTTAAAGATAAATGATAAATTCCAGTTCCTATTAAATTCTGGACATCTTCTGGGACAATTTGACTGAGTAAAGTTGCCATTTGATAGAGTTCCGTTTGCAATAATTCAAAGGAACTTAGGGCAATTAATAGGGCTAATACCGCCGGAAATAATGCTAAGGTAGCATGATAAGCCATTTCCGCAGCAAAACCCGGTAGACGCTGTTCTATAGTCGCCTGAATCAGTTTTTTAAAGGTTCTGGGATTCAAATATAGAAAAAAACGGCAGAAACGAATCATCCGTCGCCTACTTCTTTTAATCTGTTTAATTATGATAGGAAACAGGACAATTAATTGCTCCGCGACGAGATCAGCACCGCGCTGAATCAGTTTAACTAAATGGGTGTGAATAGCACAAGGTCGCCACTTAAACGATTTCAGATTTCGCCAGAACATCAAAAAGCTGGCTATGCTCATAAATATTGGGGATGGATACGGTATTCCTAATTTACTCGACTTGGGAAAGATTTTGTCAAAAAAAGGGAACAGGCTGCGTCGTGAGCTTGTCGAATGAGAACAGGGAACAGGGAACAGAAATAATACTTCTGGCTGTTTCATATTAGTTGTAAAATATTACAACCTATTTGGGATTGCTATCGTTGTTCATAAGATCAAATATGAAAGACACTCTTTTACACACTAAACCTGAATATTCTCCCTTTTCTCGATATTGGTTATTTGATCCCAAGGTAACTTTTCTGAATCATGGTGCTTTTGGTGCTTGTCCAATTCCTGTGTTAGATTCTCAATATCAATTTCGACAACAACTTGAACAACAATCTTGTCATTTTTTTGTCAGAGAATATGAAATTTTACTCGATAATGCTAGAGTTGAATTAGCTAATTTTGTGGGTGCAAATCCAGAGGAATTAGTATTTGTTCCCAATGCGACAACCGGGGTAAATACGGTTTTGCGATCGCTAATTTTCTCAGAACAAGATGAATTACTTACAACTAATCACGAATATAATGCTTGTCGGAATGTATTAGATTTTGTTGCTAGTCGCACGGGGGCTAAAATCATTATAGCAGATATTCCTTTTCCGGTCGCTTCATCTGAAGAAATTATTGATGCGATTATGGCAAAAGTCTCTCCTCGAACAAAATTAGTTTTAATCGATCATATTACCAGCCAAACCGGGTTAATTTTTCCAATTCAAGAGATTATTAAAAAGTTAACTCATTTAGGAATAGATACTTTGGTTGATGGTGCCCACGCACCCGGAATGTTAGAGCTAAACTTACAAGCAATTGGAGCAACTTACTATACAGGAAATTGTCATAAATGGTTATCTGCACCCAAGGGAGCCGCATTTTTATCGGTACAAAGGGATAGACAATCATTAATTCGTCCGCTTACAATTAGTCATGGAGCTAATTCTACCCGAAGCGATCGCTCTCGATTTTTATTAGAATTTGACTGGACAGGAACCCCCGACCCCAGTGCTTATTTATGTATTCCTGAAGCAATTAAATTCATGGGTTCTCTGTTACCCGGAGGCTGGTCAGAATTAATCAAAACTAATCATAATTTAGTGGTAAATGCTCGAAAATTATTATCTAAAAAAATAGGAATAAATTTATACTGTCCTGATGATATGATCGGTTCAATGGCAGTTTTACCTTTAGGGAAAAAATGGCAAAATTATGATAATTTGAATCAAAAACTTTGGGAAGAATATCAAATTGAAGTTCCGATTATGCCTTGGGAAGATCAAACTAAGTCCTTGATGAGAATTTCGGCTCAAATTTATAATCATTTATCTCAATATGAATATTTAGCAGAAATTTTGTTGGGGTTATAAGGGTATGCAATGAAAAGTAATAAACTATTCTCCAAAACGATATCCTTTACCATAAACCGTATGAATTAGGGGAATTTCCCCTGTAGTTTCGATTTTTCTTCTTAACAGGCGAATTTGTGCTGCTAATACATTGCTGCTCGGTTGTTCACCCTCTCCCCAGAGATATTGATGAATTTGATCATGGGTTAATAACTGTCCTGGTGAACGCATCAAATAAGCTAAAAGTTGACTTTCTTTTTCTGATAAATCAATCATGCGTTCACCTCGATAGGCGAGTTGATTATCGAGGTCTAATTCTAAGTCTAATACTTGCAAATGGTTAGAATTAATGGTAGATTCTATAACTTGATAACGACGCAGTAAGGCGCGGACTCTAGCTAATAATTCGCGTAATTCAAAGGGTTTCATTAAATAGTCATCTGCACCAGCATCTAACCCTTGAACTCGGTCATCTAGGGTGTCTTTTGCGGTTAAAAATAGAATCGGTGTTTGGTCAGAATGCGATCGCAATTCCTGACAAATTTCTAAACCGGATTTTTGCGGTAACATCCAATCTAAAATTAATAAATCATAATGATTTTGACGGGCTAAATCACAGCCAAAACAGCCATCCGTTGCAATATCAACTGTATACCCTTCCCTGGTTAATACCCGGCTTAAAGGATCTGTTAATTCGATTTCATCATCAACCAATAAAATTCGCATAAAATCGATCACCTCAGATACTGTCCAGTTTTGTGTGGGTCTGTCATCGGCATCAATCAAAAAGGAATTTCCCAAGGTATCAACACAAGCTGCTAAATTGTCGGCAGTACCTAAATCAATAGACACCGATGGTTCAAATGCTAAATCAAATTTTCCCGTTAATAATTTACCTGTCTTAAAAAACGTCTGACGGGCAAAATAAATCCCTGTATTGTACAATTTACCCGATTGTTGACAAAGATATTCTATCAACGCACGGGTTTCTGGATCTGGAGACAACAAGATTTGCTGCACTCCCATTGTTTTACTTGCTTTAGTCATTGACTCGACTATCACGACCATGTTGGTTTCTTTATGATACCATTACTAAATATTTCTAGGGGAATAAATTCCCCTGAGTCGTGTTTCCTCTGGTGGTCTGAAGACACTGAGTTTCCACACTCCCATCCTTTTTTTATGATTTGTGCTAAGTAGTTGCACAAAATAAATTACCTAGTTGAGAGAGGGAACAGCCCCCCAAACCCCCCGTGCACGCAGGGCTAGGGGGAGGGAACAGTGGGGAAATCACTTCACCGTCTGGGTTCTAAGATACGTCTGGTGTCCTAACTGCCTTGGCGGTTGCTATAAAACTAAAATTAGACTTAAGTATAGATTTGGTTGTCAATTTTATTGATACAATTAATAAAAACGTAACCTGCCCTGGTCAATCTATTAAGCTGCAAGCAATGGGGTCTGACGATGAAAGTACGACTAAAAAAACAGAATCGCCATGAAGTAGAATCTGTCAATCAAACCGGAATTCAAGCGAAATACCTGACAGATATTCGCCCAATGGACAACGCCCTCGCAGCGCCACAGAAACACCAAACCGAAGATATAAACCATCAGCAAATACAGAAAAAACCGGGTTTTAATTTTGCGGAAATCCCGATTACAGGAAACACAGATAGGTCAACATCCAGAATACAACCTAAATTTAATTTATCCCTACAAAAAAAATTAACTGTCGGCGAGGCTGGGGACAAATATGAACAGGAAGCAGATAGTGTAGCTGAAAAAGTGGTCAAAAAAATTAATACTCCTTCTGGGGAACAGTCAACATCGGGTCAAGGAGTCCAACGTCAGGAAGAAGAAGACTTGCAAATGAAGCCCGATATTTCCTCAATTCAACGTCAGGAAGGGGAAGAAGAAGAACTGCAAATGAAACGCGATATTTCCTCAATTCAACGTCAGGAAGGGGAAGAAGAAGACTTGCAAATGAAGCCCGATATTTCCTCAATTCAACGTCAGGAAGGGGAAGAAGAAGACTTGCAAATGAAGCCCGATATTTCCTCAATTCAACGTCAGGAAGGGGAAGAAGAAGACCTGCAAATGAAGCCCGATATTTCCTCAATTCAACGTCAGGAAGGGGAAGAAGAAGACTTGCAAATGAAGCCCGATATTTCCTCAATTCAACGTCAGGAAGGGGAAGAAGAAGACTTGCAAATGAAGCCCGATATTTCCTCAATTCAACGTCAGGAAGGGGAAGAAGAAGACCTGCAAATGAAGCCCGATATTTCCTCAATTCAACGTCAGGAAGGGGAAGAAGAAGACCTGCAAATGAAGCCCGATATTTCCTCAATTCAACGTCAGGAAGGGGAAGAAGAAGAAATTCAAGCTAAATCAACCCAACCTGATCAGCAAGTTATGGCTGGTGGAGACGCATCAACAGAATTAGAGACATCAATTCAAACTGCTAAAGGAGGTGGACAGCCCTTAGATGGGGGACTGCAACGGTCGATGGGGCAAGCAATGGGGGCAGATTTTAGTGGCGTAAAGGTACATACAGATTCGCAGTCTGACCAATTAAATCAATCAATTCAAGCGAAAGCCTTTACGACAGGGCAAGATGTGTTCTTTCGGCAGGGGGCGTATGAGCCGAGTAGTCAAGGTGGGCAGGAGTTGATCGCTCATGAGTTGACCCATGTTGTACAGCAGAATGGCAAATCAACATCGGGTTCATCGCCAATTCAACGCAAGATGCAGTTTAAGTCAGAAGACCTAAGAGGTACAATGTCTTTGGGTGCGCGTGTGAACAGATTTACGGTCAAGGGGGCTGGCGGCAAAAAGGGGGTATCTGGGGGGACATTGAAGAAGATGGGCAACAAATGGAAAGGTTATAAAAAGCCAATTAAGCCCGAACCTTAGTACAAGTTCTGGTAGTGCGATCGCTTAGGTTAGGTTTCATTCTTCAACCCAACACGAATTATATGCAATTTGATTAACCGTTGGGTATCGCTGACACTCCACCCAACCTACTTTTTATAATTTCGCATTTTTAAAATTGGTAATAGGCGATCTTCGCAGTTTTAGTTATTGATTTTTGGCTAATGCGATTAGGTGATCGCGTGGTATTGATTTCACTTTTCAACCCAACACCAACAAAGCTTGTATATGTTGCGATCGTCGTTCTAGTTGTTGATTTTTTGCTGGTGCGATCGCCCTCAAAACTGCCTGAGATTTCTCAATATCTAAGTTCTTAAACTACAATAAAACTAAACATACATTGCACTTCCGCAGGTGTATCTCAGGCAACTATGAAAACTATTGCGATCGCTAGCCCCCTAGACACTTTTCTCCAGCAGCCCAACATTGAAACCTCACCTGCTTGGGAATTTATCCACGGGCAAGCCCAACAAAAGACGATGCCAACACTGTTTCATTCCCGCCTTCAGCGCAACCTAGTTAACACGATCAACAGCCAAACCCAAGCATACGAAGCCATCCAAGAACTTCGTTGCATCGTGCCACCATTATCCCCCGTCCCAGACATTACCGTAGTTAAAAGCGATCGGCTTACAGATGTTGATGGTCCGCTGCAAGGAGCGCCAGACTGGCTGATTGAAATTCGCTCCCCTGACCAAAACACATTAGAGCTACAGAACAAAATCCTACACTGCTTGATAAACGGCACTCAACTCGCTTGGCTAATTGATATTCAGCGAAAGCAAATATGGGTTTGGGAACAATCAGAACTGCCACTAATCTATTCTGGAACCGACAAACTCCCAACCCCTGTCAATATCTCAGACCTGACAGTAGAAATGGTCATGGCAATGACCCAGCAGCGGTGAAAATCCCTCAATACCCTAAAAAAGCGATACCTACAAAAAATAAAATGAGAGCGAATTTTCGTTTATCCAATTTATTGATATAATTAATAGAAATATATCCCACTTTGGTCAATGTATTAATCTGTAAGCAATGGGGTCTGACGATGAAAGTACGACTAAAAAAACAGAATCGCCATGAAGTAGAATCTGTCAATCAAACCGGAATTCAAGCGAAATCCCTGACAGATATTCGCCCAATGGACAACGCCCTCGCAGCGCCACAGAAACCCCAAACCCAAGAAATAAACCATCAGCAAATACAGAAAAAACAAGGTTTTAATTTTGCTGAAATCCCGATTTCGGGAAATACAGATGAGTCAGCAGCCAGAATACAACCTAAATTTAATTTATCCCTACAAAAAAAATTAACCGTTGGCGCCGCTGGGGACAAATATGAACAGGAAGCGGATAGTGTAGCTGAAAAAGTGGTCAAACAAATTAATACTCCTTCTGGGGAACAGTCAACATCGGGTCAAGGAGTCCAACGTCAGGAAGCAGAGGAAGAAGAACTTCAAGCTAAATCTGATATTTCTAATATTCAACGAGAAGGAGAAGAAGAGGAAGAAATTCAAGCTAAATCTGATATTTCTAATATTCAACGAGAGGGAGAAGAAGAAGAAGAAATTCAAGCTAAATCTGATATTTCTAATATTCAACGAGAGGGAGAAGAGGAAGAAATTCAAGCTAAATCTGATATTTCTAATATTCAACGAGAGGGAGAAGAGGAAGAAATTCAAGCTAAACCTGATATTTCTAATATTCAACGAGAAGGAGAAGAGGAAGAAATTCAAGCTAAATCTGATATTTCTGCTATTCAACGAGAAGGAGAAGAAGAAGAAATTCAAGCTAAACCCCAAAATAAATCCCTGGGTGGGGGTGCAGTTTCAACAGATATAGAAACAACTATTCAAAGTGCTAAAAGTGGTGGAAGTCCCCTAGATGCAGGACTGCAACGGAAGATGGGGAAAGCGATGGGGGCAGATTTTAGTGGAGTGAAAGTACATACTGATAGTCAATCAGATAAATTGAATCGTTCCCTGAGTTCCCGTGCCTTTGCAACGGGGCCAAATTTGTTTTTTAAACAGGGAGAATATAATCCGGGGAGTAAGACAGGACAGGAATTAATTGCCCATGAATTAACTCATGTTGTGCAGCAAAATGGGGGTTCAATCAAACGGAAACTGGACAAAGAAAGCCAGCCAAATAATAATTCAGTTTCTATTTCACCTCTGCCGTCTAACTCATTAAAGATACAACAAGCTCCTCCAACCCTAACTTCAACGGCTCCTCCATCTGCTACTCAAAACCAAACTCCATCTGCTACTCAAAACCAAACTCCAACTGCTGCTCAAAACCAAACTCCATCTGCTACTCAAAACCAAACTCCAACTGCTGCTCAAAACCAAACTCCAACTGCTACTCAAAACCAAAATCCAAATCAGAGAACCGCTTATATTTTAGATACTGCTCATCTTCATAAGGTATCAATAAAAGATGCCTCTAAAGTTAGTCAATCAAATTATATTGGGCCCAAACTTAAAAAAGGTGATGAAATAAAAGTTGATCCGCAGGTAATAATGGAAGGCGGCGCATGGGTTAAAGCTGAAAAAGACGGGCTATCAGGTTACATTCGCAAGACTAAATATCTCGAAAAGCTAACGAATCCTCTAGGAGACACCAATCCAGAGGCAGAAGAATCCACAACCCTAGAAAATGCAGGAGAAGTCGCAGATCAAGTATCAGGAGGAGTAAACGACACCTATGGTGAATATGGAGATAGCCAAGATCTAGGATTGGCTGGTGGCATATTGGATGGTGTTTCTGGTCTTTTGGGAATGGTCAGTAATGCCAAAACCATGATCAGTAGTCAAGAAATCTGGGAAAAACTAGAAACAGGTTATGGTGTGTTACAATCAGGAAGCACACTTGCTGCTGGTGTTTCTGCTGCTGTTGCTAATACCGAGGGAGGAGATTCTTCTGCGTTAGCCAGCAATATTACTGCTGCCATTGCTGATGGTTTATCTGGACTGAAAGATGCCGTGATCAGCATAGTGAATTTCTATAAGTTATATAAGAGTACGATTGGCAAAAAACCCAAAGAAGCCGCAATTTTCCTTCAACAACTTGTAAATGCTGCATTAGCTGGCTCCAAGGTAGCTAAGTCTATTTATGGTATCATTAGCGATAATATTCCTACGCCTGTAGTCTATGCTGTTCCAGCTTTTAGTCTCGCAATGTCGGCAATTAATGGTATAACTCGTTTGTCGGATGCTTTGAGTGCTGGTAATACAAAAACCCAAATGGAAACAGAGTCAAATCGTTTTGTAGATGGGGTGGCTCTAGCCTTGGGTGATGCTGCAAAACCGGATGAAACTAATATTAGCGGTTCTAAAGTTTTTGATCCTGATCGCCGGGGAACATTTCCCAATTATAAAACTTACTTTCGGATAAAACCTCAAATTAAACAATCTGTAAATGCCGCTGATATAAAATCTAAGACTGAATACACAACCAATGAAGCAACGCCTTGTCAGACGGCTTATGATGCTGTCATTAGCACAATTGACGGATTAAGCATTGATACTCCTAAGAAAGACAAGATTAAATCGGAGATCCCAAATCCTCCTACGAATAAGGCTGACTTTGAGACAAATATAGTCAACAAACTGGAAGGATTAATATCTGACCCTAATTTTGAAGATGTTAAAGATGTATTGGCACAAATTCAGACAATAGCTAACAGCGAGTACGCTGAGATTGAAAAAAATACGGCTAAAGCAGCTTATGATGGTGTAAAAGCAACCGTTAATATCAACGACACTGAGGTCAAAAATAAAATAATTACTCCTACTGTTCCCACAACTCAAGTCGGATTTAAAGAAGATGTAGTTGATAAGATAGGGAAGTTAAAAACAGATATTGATCAATATGAATTTGCCGATAAGATGTCAGAAATTAATCAGAAGCGTCAGACATCTGGATGGACAGATGTTGCTCTGGAGCTAGTCAATATGGCGGGTGATATTACGACCATTGCTGTCGGTGCAACAGGGGTAGGTGTTCTGGTAGGTCAAGGAATGAAAGCAGGGACAGCTGGTTTTAAAATAGCTCATGGAGGTGCAAAATTAGCCCAGAAAATGTATCGGAATCGAGACCAAACTGGCAAGAAATCTACCAATACAAAACACCAAGAATATTGCCAACACGCACGCTATCTCTATGGGCAAATTGCTAACTTAGAGCCTACAAATAGCGCCAAAGCTAAGGAACTTGTTGGATATATTTCAGCTACGGGGGTCAATACCACCTTATTCTATGCAGAAACCTCTCCACAAAAACAACTTGAGATGCTAGTTTCCGCCATGAAAAAACGTTAAACCCATGAAAAACCGAGAATCAAGTTTAATTAAATTCAGGAGTAATGAACCATGATTTCAGAGACAGAACAGGCTAAAATTTTAACTGAACTGCAAGATTTGAAAACTTATCTGAACAAAAATTTAAGTTTAGAATGTCAAATCATTCAGGAACAGTCCGATGTTCCT
Organism: Planktothrix agardhii; assembly: GCF_904830935.1. Classification (NCBI taxonomy): domain Bacteria; kingdom Bacillati; phylum Cyanobacteriota; class Cyanophyceae; order Oscillatoriales; family Microcoleaceae; genus Planktothrix; species Planktothrix agardhii. The sequence continues at coordinate 3,398,178 of NZ_LR882952.1, read as the reverse complement.
ATCAATTCTTTAGTTATTTTGCTCGAACCCGACAGCCAAGAACGATCAAGGTTAGCAAGTTTAACGTTCCTCCCCCTAGAAGATACTGATTTAGAATCAATTAAACTTCTCCAATTTTATTGTCAACTTCCCATAAGTTTATCCTCGGATTTTAGCGATGAAGTTCTTAGGTTTTTAGCAAGGGTTAATTTACAAATTCCCCTAGGAACTTTTACCATTGATTTTGAAGAAGAAAAAGTGGGTTTTAAGTATGTTTATTCTTTAGGAAAATTTAAACTAATAGAGCCAGACGAATTTTTAGAAACCTTCCTCCTTTGGATGTATACCTTAGATAAAATTAGTGATTTAATTGAAGCGGTAAGTACAGGTCAAAAAGACGTACAATCTGCTTGTCAAGAATTACTTTAAATCTCAATAATGCGACTTTCTTTTAACTTGGAATTGTCGCCACTTGGCTAATGCCAATAAATTTGGGCATATCAGACGAATTAATGTTATGATAGGCTTGTATGTTCCCTTATTAGTGACACCTTTAGAATTAATGGGAGAAGAATTATGATTACCCTTAATGATTCCACACTTGAGCAAATTCGAGATATTCGTCATCGAATTTCTGAGAATAATAATCATAACCCCTATCAATTGATTGCTTATTACTTAGAATTACAGCAAAAACATAAACTTCAGAAAACCTCGGTTTTAAGGGAAGTGGTAGGTACAGATCAGAAAGATGTACAATCTACTGATCAAGAATTCTAGGCAAAAAAACTTGGTTCAATGAAACGACATCAAACATAGCTAATTCTGAACTCAACCCCCAGAAACAACCATGAATACCAAAGCTGTTGTTACACCCGTCAAAAAAAGTACGCCGACTCCTATTCCCCAACTGTCACCAACGGTGGGATTAACCAGTGTGCGGCCGTTTGCGGATGAACAACTGGCTTTAAAAGAAGATGACAGCACCAGTGAACAAAAATTAGCGGGGGCGACGGCTCCTCCTCCACCCGAAGTACAACGGAATCAGAATCTTAATTCCGGCTATAATTTTGGTCAAATTTCGATTAGTGAATATATTCCCGCCACACCGCAAGCCAAGTTAGTTGTGGGTGCGCCTGGGGATAAATACGAGAAAGAAGCCGATGCAATGGCGGATAAAGTCGTGGCGATGACGGTTCCGGTGCAGAAGCAGGAGGAGCAGGGGAGCAGGGGGAGAAGAGAAGCAGGGGGAGCAGGGGGAGTAGAGGAGCAGGGGGAGGTCAGCCTCAAACCGACAACGGACACAATCCAACCGCCACCAGAGGAAGAGGGAACCGTTCACCTCAAACCGACAACGGACACAACCCAAGCTCCACCGGAGGAAGAGGGAACCATTCACCTCAAACCCTTAACAGAAAGCGTCCAACAGCGCCAGGAAGAAGATGGAACCGTTCACCTCAAACCCCTAGCTCAAACGATCCAGCGATATGAACAAGAAGCAACCCTTCACCTGAAACGGTTAAGCGGAATTCTTCAACAAAAGGAAATAGAAGGGGTCGTTCACCTCAAATCCATAGACAACCATATTCCATCAGGGATTAGCCAAACCTTAAAACAGTCTACCTTGATCTCCCGCCAAGGAAACGGCGGATTTGCAGCCAGCGAGAATATTGAAACTCGTGTTAAAAGTAGTAAAGGAGGCGGGAACCCCCTACCCGACGAAACCCGTGGTTTCATGGAAGACAGGTTTGGGAATGACTTTAGTGGCGTCAAAGTTCATACGGGTTCCGATGCGGTTCAATTAAGTAAAGATCTCGGTGCTCAAGCGTTTACCCATGAGCAAGATGTCTATTTTAATTCGGGAAAATATTCACCCCATACCGACGAAGGTAAGAAACTTCTCGCCCATGAACTCACCCACACAATTCAACAAACCGGCCCTAAAGCCAAGCGTAAGTCTCTGAGTCGGAAAATTCAAAAAAAATCCCAAATTCAGCGTCAAATCCAACCTTCTCCGGTTAAAAATGGAGTTAAAAAAAATCCGCCATTGAATCTCTCTGGCTTAAAAACTTTACCTGAACAATCTCTACAAAAAGCAGGTAAAAAAGAAGATAAAGACAACAATAATTCTCAAGCTGATACCTCAAAAACCGAAGATAAAAAAGCGACGACAACCGATACTAAAGCTGAAGTCACCACCGAAACCAAGACTGAGGAAGCATCAGTTACTAAAGGGGATACGAAAGAAACAGCCGAAACTAAGTCAGAAGAACGGAAAAAGAACGTTGAAAAAGAAAAAGAAGAGGCTAAGAAAGAACTCACTGGTGAAAAAATAGACAAAGATGATAAAGGCGCTGAACTAAAGAAATATTTAGCGGCGGAATCTTTGAAAAAAGTTGAAACTCAAACCGCTAAAGTTAAGGAAGATACGGATACCGTTAAAAATAAAGTTAAATCCGGTGAAACTGGGGAGAATTTAGGAAAATTAGAGAAAGAAAGTGGGGAAAAAATAGAATCTCAGGCTAAACAAGAAAGTCAAGAAGCTGAAACAAAAGTTAAAGATAAAGCCGACGAAAAAGGCAAACAAGATGCAAGCGGTCAAAGTCCCTCTAAAGAGACTGTAGCACTTCCGCTTCAGGTCAAACCTGGGGCCGGGGAAAATTCTCAGCCAGAGCAAACGGATCAGCCCGAAGCCGTCCCACCCATCCCAGAAGGGGAAGCGAAAAGCGCCGACACTTCACCGATCGCAGTCCCCGAAGTCAGTGGTGATCAAGCACCAGCGACACCCGAAGCCGACCCCGCTTTTCAGGCGGTGATTAAACAGTCCAAACAACAAGCCGATCAACAAAGCTCTCACCAGTCACCCAAATCCGCCGCCGAGGAAGCCCAAACCGCCGCGGTCGATCCCGACCAACAAATGCGGGAAGCCCAAGCTGGGAAGATGGATGATCTGAATGCTAAAAAACCGAAACCCTTTGACCGCAAAGTTTTTGAAGATAGTTTATTAGAAAAATTAAACTTAGTTAAACCCAAAAACGCAGATCAAGCCGATAATTTTGCCAGTAGTGGCAAGACTGATGATATTAAAAATGCTTTAAATACCGAAGTTAAGGGAGCTAAAAAAGAGTCAGGTGGAGGTTTACCAGAGGAAAGTAAAGCACCTCCCGAACCCGATGCGGAAGCTCCTAAAAAGGTTGAGGAACTGAAACCGACTCAGGAAGTTGTCGGGGCTGTACCACCAGAAATTGAAGCGGAAAAAGCCGTTCCCAAGGAAAAAACTGAACAGGAAATTGAGGCCCCTTTAGCAAAAACAACCGAGAATTTAGAGGGTGCGTTTGGTGAGATTCAGGCGAAGTCAATAGTTGGTTCTAGCAGTGATCCTGATGAAGTTCAAGCCGATCAAGTGGCTGAACAAGTGATGGCGACGCCCCTAACCCCCCCTAACCCCCCCTTAGCAATGGGGGGAATGGGAGTGGAATCATCCGCGACTTCTTTACAGTTAGAACCGGAATTGACCCCCCCTAACCCCCCCTTAGCAATGGGGGGAATTACAGATACCGAACCTAACTCCCCCTTAGCAATGGGGGGAATGACAGATGCCGAACCTAACTCCCCCTTTACCAAGGGGGGCTGGGGGGGTCAAAAAAGGGGGGAAACGATTCAACTGCTTCCTGAAGTCTTGATTCAACGCCAAGAAGAAGTTAAACCCCAGTCCGTTGCCCAACCTGATTCAGAAGTTCCCCTGAATGTAGACCGTTTAGAAACCTGGAAAGAAGAGGGCGGGGGACAAGCCTTAGATGCCTTAAAAGAAGCCAAGACCCATGGCACCACAGAAGGCCCACAAAAATTCCGTCAAGGGGAACAGGAAACCCTGACCACAGCCAAAACTGACGCCCAGGCATCGGCTAAACAATCCAACGATGATATGTATGCGACTCGTACAGAGTCGATGCAGCAGACCGGGGATTCCCAAGAGGCAACTAAGACGACTGATGAAATAAAACGGACTGAAATTAATACCAATATCCAAAATATTTTTGACAAAACTCAGGGGACTGTTAAGGGTATTTTGGGGAAAATGGATAGTGATGTTAATACTGAATTTAATCGCGGGATTAGTGCGGCTAAAAATGCTTTTGAAGGTCATGTTAAAAGGAGAATGGCTGAGTATAAAGATAAACGCTATACCTTGGTATTTCCGATTAAATTACCTAAGCCTTACTGGTTTGGGATCAAAATGGTGAAAGTTGGAGAACTTCGCATTTTTGATTTTATTACCTGGATTAGAGATAAGTTTGCGGGCTTACCCGATGAAGTCAATGTTTTTTATGAAGAGGGAAAAAAACTATATATTGAAGAAGTTAAAAAAAGTATCTCTAATATTGGTGGAATTGTTGAAAAAGGATTAACCGCAGCCCAAGCAGAAGTTAATCAAGGGCGAGAAAAAGTTAATGCTTATGTACAAACCTTACCAAAAGACCTGCAAGAAATTGGGGCTCAAGCGGCGGCGGATGTGCAAACTAAATTTGATCAACTTGAGCAGAGTATTACCGATAAACAAAATCAACTACTAGAAGATTTAACTAAAAAATATCAATCTAGTTTAAAAGAACTTGATAAACGCATTGAACAGTTAAAAGCGGAAAATGCCAGCTTAATTAGTAAAGCTTTAAAATTTATTGGAGATTTAGCTAAGAATATTATTAAAATTCTCCTCTGGCCGATTAAGAAAATTTTAAGTGTTTTTATTGGATCTCTGGCCGAGGATGTGATTGATGCCCTGATCGATGATCCGGTGCAATTTATGAAGAATCTCTTTAAAGGGATTGGAGATGGGATTAAGAATTTTGCCAATAATATTGCAAAACATTTACTCAATGGGTTAATTACTTGGTTATTTGGTAATTTAGGAGACTTAAAACTTCCTGAAAAATTTGATTTAAAAGGATTTTTAGATATTATTTTACAGGTTTTAGGCTTAACAAAAGAATATGTTTTTGGCATTCTTGGAGATATTTTAGGTGCGCCAGCTGCTAAATTAATTCAGTTTATTCTCGATGTTGTCCTCAAAAAAGGTATAGATAGTCTCAACTATCTTTGGGATTTAGTTAAATTGGTCGTAGAAGCTGGCCCCGATGTGATTATGACTTTAATTAATGAAGGGGTAGAAGCCGTAGAAACTTTCCCTGATTCTGTACAGAACATCTTAGGAAGTGTTAGTGGCGGCCTTGGCGGTATTCTGGGATTTGCTAAGGATTTAATCGGGTCTTTAGGAGAAGACGCCCTTGACTTTATTTCCGGTCTGCAACCGGGCGTAAAATTTATTTTTACCTTCTTTAGTACCTTAATTAAAGATGGTATATCAGGAGTTTGGGAGTTCATCAAATCCTCTTTGGATGATATGAAAAAAATCTTTCTCAAAGGTTTGATGGAAATGGCAATTGTGGAAATTGTCAAGGCGGGGATTAGTTGGCTGATTGGGATGATGAATCCAGCGTCAGGAATTGCTAAAATTGCTAAAGTTATTTTTGATGTAATTTCCTTTTTTGTGGAAAAACGGGAAGATATTAAACTATTTGTGCAAGCAATTTTAGATACTTTAAAAGCCATTTGTGACGGGGCTCCGGCGGTGATGGCGATGATGATTGAACAGGCTTTGGCTAAAATGATTCCGGTTTTATTAGGATTCTTAGCTTCCCTAATTGGTGTTGGGGGAATTCCTAGTAAAATTAAGAAAATTGTGACGACATTAAAAGCACCTGTGGATAAAACTATCGGGGGAATATTTGGAGGAGCAGCCGCTTTCTTTGGGGGCGGGAAAAGCAAGAAAGGAAAAACAGCCCGCAAAGGTAAAAGCACAAATTCTCAAGGTACAAAGTCTAAAGACACAAAGGCTAAAGACAAGAAAAATAAAGATAAAAAACAACCTCAGAATGATGCCCAGAAACAAATTAAAGGCGCGGGTCATCAGACTCAGAATCTAGCAAGAAATCTTCGAGATCCTGATGCCGTGAATCAAAAATTATCAGGAATTAAGTCTAAACATAAACTTAAACAGTTGAAGTTGACTAAAAAAGGTAAAAATAAATATCAAATTGTCGGTCAAGCGGAAGCGACTAAAGTTCAACGACAGGTTGATTCGGTCGTAACTCAAGGAGAATTACCCCTGCCCCCCGTGTACGGGGGGTTGGTGATGGTGCAACGGTCGGGTGAATCTGCTTGGAAAGACAAGAAAAATGAACTCGTTGTCAAACAGAAAATTAAAGGGAATAAAAAGAAAGCTAGTTTGACACTAACGGCAAAATTAATGGATAAGAAAAAGATTTTGCCTAAGGTTGCTAAAAAACTCAAATCAATTATTAAGAAAAAACCTAAAGCAAAATTAGTAAAAAGTCAACTTCCGGCTTTGAAATCTCAATATAAACTCAAAACCTTAAGTCTAAATATCCTGAAACCCGATGGCAGTAAATATGTGATTACTGGGGTTGCTCCCGATGACGATAAATCAACCAAGGCCCAGCGCCAAGCCATGTCACCGAACACCGATCAAATGCTTGATGCCCATTCCGGGGTAGAAACAGCCATTCAGCGTTCCCTCGGTCAAGGTCAACCCCTACCTACCCCCGTGCGGGAACCTATGGAAAATGCCTTTGGTTTTGACTTTGCTCAGGTGCGGATTCATCATGATACCGAGGGCGATCGCCTCAGTCGCTCCCTCAATGCCCGCGCCTTTACCACCGGATCTGACGTTTTCTTCCGCCAAGGTAATTATGAACCCGAAAGTCCTAGTGGTAAAAGGCTCCTCGCCCATGAACTTACCCACGTTGTCCAACAGTCCAGTGAATCTCCCCTATTGTCTCGCACGGTGCAGCGAGTCGGTGAGGAAGTGCCCTATTTCGTTCAGAGGGAAGCAGAAGACAGTTCAGAGAGTTCAGATACTAATGAAAATCCCACAAAATCCGATGAAAATCTCACAAAATCCGATGAAAACAGCCAAAATTCAGCACTTGCAAATGCAGGACTTCTGATTGCAGGTAGTATGTTAGTATCTGGTCTTAGTCAAGGCTTTGGCGACGGTGGTAAGCAAAAAGAACAGGCTAATATCACTCAAAGCATTCAGGGTAACAAACTGACGATGCGGGTGATGATTACAAAACAGCAAGATCAGGATGAGCAAAAAAATCAACGCAAGAAAAAAGATTCATCCGTTGCTAATAATTTGGCTTTACCCGATGATATTGTCGATGATATTGTAGCATTAATTCAACAAATTGTCAATCAATATCCTGACCCTGATATTGTTCAGAAGAAACTGGATAAACTCTCTGTTGATTTTGATTTAGATTTGCTAAAAGTTGTGGGTTCGGCGACAATTGGTAATAGCATAACCTACGATATTCAGGTCAAAGGCCGTCCGCAGGAACCGACGGATGAAAATAACGCAGCGATCGCTAAAAATTTAGATAATCTTACACCTAAAGAACCTGAAACTAGACCCAGAAGCGGTAGTTTATTGGGAGGGTTGTTAAGTCAAGTATCTAAGTCTAAAAAAGACAGCAAAACCAAAGACGGCAAAACTAAAGAAGATCAACCAGAAAAAACTCCGAAAGCTCAAGAAGAAAAGCAAAAAACTAATCCTGAAAAAACTAAAAAAGAAGCAGAAGATGACGCTAAATCTAATCAAGCTCAGGAAGAATTGGCAGACGAAAAAGAAACTGCTAAATCTCAATCTAAGCAAGGCAATAAGCCAGGGAAAAACCCGCTTGACGTTAATACTAAAGTTAAGCGAATTGATCCTGCGACCGTTGAAATTTCTGTTCGGGCTGATCCTAAGAAAAAATAGAGTTTCCTTACTTTCGCTCACGGGACTTATCTGGGTTGATTTAGACTAAAGTAGAATAGGATTTGTACACCGAATCATGTAATACTAAAGGCAACATAAACGGTAAGTTTCTCCGGGTCAGTCTAATTCAGGGGCATGGTTATGAAAGCATTTCAACGAAAACGAAATATTCAAAACACCCATCATGATGTTCAGCCTGTCCAGGCACAATTTCAGTCCCGTCCCTTTGCAGAACCCCAAGTAGAAACAAAGCAGGTTAGCGAAAATACATCCTCCTTACAGTCGGGAAACTCCCAACCTGGGTTTAACTTTGCCGAAATTCCCCTCTATCCAACACAACCTGTAGAGACGTTGCATGCAACGTCTCTACAAGTTGCTGCACCCATTCAGCCTAAATTTACCTTCGCTCAAGCTAAATTAGAGTCGGGTATTGTCCAACGTTCAGAAGAAGAAGATGAACCCCAAGCTAAATTAGAGTCGGGTATTGTCCAACGTTCAGAAGAAGAAGATGAACCCCAAGCTAAATTAGAGTCGGGTATTGTTCAACGTTCAGAAGAAGAAGATGAACCCCAAGCTAAATTAGAGTCGGGTATTGTTCAACGTTCAGAAGAAGAAGAAGAACCTCAAGCTAAATTAGAGTCGGGTATGGTTCAACGTTCAGAAGAAGAAGATGAACCCCAAGCTAAATTAGAGTCGGGTATGGTTCAACGCTCAGAAGAAGAAGATGAACCCCAAGCTAAATTAGAGTCGGGTATGGTTCAACGCTCAGAAGAAGATGATGAACCTACCCAAATGAAAGCACAGTCCTTACCTGTTATCAGTGAAAACAAAGGGCGTCAGTCAAATCGTCAATTTCCACCGATGCAGGTTAAACTGAATCTTGCACCTAGAGATAGTGTTCAATCATTACCTATACCCATACAACGGAAAATGGAATGGGCATTTAATACCAATTTTTCCGGGGTGCGAGTCCATACAGGGCCACAAGCTAAACAAATTCAAGCAAAAGCCTTTACTCAAGGTTCAGATATTCACTTTCAACCCGATCAATATAATCCCCACAGTCAACAAGGTCAAGAATTATTAGGACATGAACTCACCCATGTTGTTCAACAACGAGCCGGGAGAGTGAATAAAAAACCTCAAAGTAAAGGAAATAGAATTAATTTTGATTATCAATTAGAAGCCGAAGCCGATAATTTAGGAGCCAAGGCATCTCAGGGAGAACGAGTAGAAGTTTTAGGGGCAAAAAGTTTACCAAAATTGTATTCATCTAAAACCATTCAACGGAAAACTCAGCAACTTACACCACTTCCTGATAATGTCGTAACGACAGGTAAGATTTTTAGTAATAAAACTGAAACAATCCAAAAAAAAATTATAACGTATAATCAAATACCCCTGAACGATAAGGATTACGATAAACACGAGAAAATATTAGATGAGATTTATCATGAAACTCATCTGTGGTTAGAAGAAAAAGGATATAAGGATAGTAGATCTAAATCTATGAAAGAACTAAAGCAGCAAATCGAATATGAGAAAAACAAAATTAAACAACAAAAATCGGGGAGAGATATGTCAATCAATGAAGCATTCGGAGAGAATATAAATAATGCTGCCTTTGCAGCAGATGCTAAAAGTTTTATTGAAGATGTGAACCAAAATATTCAGCAAGGTGAACACTTATCAGTTGGGGAAGTAATCGCAAATCGATCTCTAAATTATGCTGAGTTAATCAAAGCATCTCCTCTAAGTTCGATAGCAGGTTCAGTCGTATCTTTCTTGACATCAGCTTATAGTATTTATGACAGCTATTCTATTAGGAAAGCATTAAAAACAGCGGCGATGGCGAAAAATAAGATTGACCCAGATTCAGTAGACTGGAGCAACCAAGAGGAAGCCGATCAATACTTCGCCACCCAGACGTTTGATTACGGTGCTATCTTAAGTGGTGATGATCAAGTGATGCAGTCGGCTGAATACGGTTATGCTAAAGTTTCAAGAAGATTTTATCGATCAATCTACCATACTGTGAATTATTTTATTAAGATGATTAGCGATATTCTCTGTGTAACTGGAATAGGTATAATACCAGGAGCTATTATTAAGACCGCACAGGGAGTGCTAAAGTTTGCCGAAGTAGCTATGGACAAGATTAAAGGTTTTATAAAAATTCTCACAGGTCGAAGAGGTGTTGGGCGTAAAATTAATGCGGAACATATTGTGGAAGCTGCATTCAAAGGAAATCAAAGAGCTTTACAACTGTTAGTAGATTTAGATCCTATAGGACTTCTATTTAGAATATTGGGGCCGACGGGGAAAAAAGGAATGATCAAAAAACCTAAAAATATTGAAGAGATGATGCAACTTTTAGAAAAAACCAGGAGCGATCCAAAAAATTATGGGACTGAAGGGCAGTTTGTCAGTGCAGTTGCGGAACAATTAAAATCTTTATAACATCAAATCAATTGCCCCATTTATTAATCAAGAATGTAGTAATTTTAGGAATATGGCTTGATTGAATAAAAATTAACGTCAGGAGAACAGTTTAAGATGTTTATAGACAACACAGAAACAGTATTACAATTCTTGCCGATTGATCGAGAGTTAATATTTCGGGAAGATTCTGATAATTTATTGGTTTTTAAAGGTATAGCGATCGCCCTTAACAAAAAACCCAACAATCACTACGATCGCTGTTGTTTAAAACTTAATATCAGTTATGAACAATATCAAAATATTCTCAACAATCAATTATTTAACCTAAAAAAAGATGCCTTAATTCCCATCAAAGAAGGACAATTCAAACCGGGTTTAAATCTGGATTTGGTCATAGAATTACGTCCCGATTTATTATCCCAATTCTCAGAATGTCAGACCAACGATGCTATTATTGATCACCTCAATACTGCTCCTGCTAATACCGATTCTGATCAACAGTTAAATTATACAGAAAATTGGTATTGTTTAATAGTAGAACAACAGCAAGAAACCGATGTTATTCGATATCGAACAGTATGGGATTATCTCAAATTAAGTGCAGCTTTTAATACCCTGAATGGGGCTTCAGAAATCTTACAATCCCTATCTAATTTTCTCAAAGAAACCTTTAATCAAATCGAAACCGATGAAATTGAAAATGATCACTCAAATGGTCAGATTTCCCTAGATACAAATAATTTTATTAAATTTCTCCAAACTATTGATCCCGATGAAGATAGCGAAATTAATCAATCTCGCTCAATTTCCGAAGTTATGCAAGAATTCTTTAGCGAAGATGATTGGGAATTTGTGGAGATGGAGGAAGAATCGATTTTACAAATGGTGTTTGAAGGAGATCATGGACGTTGGACTTGTTTTGCTTTAGCTATAGAAGAAAATCGACAATTTGTATTTTACTCCCTGTGTCCAGTCAATACACCGCCTGAAAAAATATCAGCTATGGCACAATTCTTAACTAAGGTTAATTATGGCACAACAATAGGCAATTTTGAACTAAATTATAGCGATGGTGAAATTCGCTATAAAACCAGTATTGATGTAGAACATGAGCGTTTTACCACCGGACTTGTGAATAATTTAGTTTATATTAATGTTTTGACAATGGATAAATACCTGCCAGGAATTATGGCTATTATCAATAATAAATTATCCCCAGATGATGCGATCGCCATCGCTGAATCATCTGCCTCAGAACAGGAGTAAAATAGGATCACGGATTTAAGAGGATTTCACGGATTTCACGGATTTTAATCTGTGTTAATCAGCGTAATTCTATTAAATCCGTGTTCAGATTTTAATCTGTGTTAATCAGCGTCATCCGCTTAAATCCGTGATCCCCATTACCCATAATAAATCGTGACCTTACCTAAATTTAAACCAAAAGTTCCCCGCCGTAGCGTCGAAGAATTCAAAAGACAAGGAATGTGGACAATCACTGGCAGATTGAGCTATTTAACCTACGGATTGCGCTACGGACTTTATTATCTAATACCTCCTTCCCTGCGCTGGTTCTTCCCCTTAATTCAAGAAGATGTTAGGGACTTATTTAGACCGGAAACCGAAGAAGAAACCGCCGCCGAAGAAATTCCGCCATCCGTTGAAATAGAGGAAGAATTTCTATCGGGTGGTTTATCGCTTTATGAAAAATATCGCTGTCCGTTTAACAACCCTTTAAACTGTCAAGAACCTCGTGCAGCGATCGCAGATAATCCTGAACTAAAATCCTGCCCCCAATGTGGATTTCCCACCCCCTTACCCTCTCTAGGAGAAATCCAAGGAAAACGGGGACGTTATCGAATTGAACGCTTTATTAATAGTCGAGGTCAGAAGCGAATTTATACCGGGATTCAGTTACTAGAAGAACAACCCGTTATGATTCAAGAATATTTACTCCCCAAACGTTATTTTAACGAAAAAGAAGCAATTCAAACCCAAATTGCCTTTGAAAATATTAGTGGTATATCCTTAGCTGATGGTAGAATCCAAACCGGGCGGATTACAGAAGTTATAGAAGCGATTAGCGATCGCAATGATCGGGAACGATGCTATCTAGTTACTACTATTAATGATGGCATTACCGCCCGAATCTATTTAACTCGAAAAGGAGCGATGTACCCTCGTCAAATGCGTTACTTTACAAATCAAGCACTGCAAAGTTTAGAATACCTTCATGGCCAAAAATTCCGCTTACCAAACGGCCAAATTCAAGCCAGTTTTGTTCATGGCAATTTGAGCCTTGATAGTGTGTTTATTTCACCTCAAGAACAACTTTATTTTCACGATCCCCAATTTCGCGTTTATTTAGGGGATTTAGCCCTTTGGGAGAGGTTATTTGATCCACCCCCATCCGTGCGTTTAATTCCCACCGTCGCCCAAGATTTAAAAGCATTAGGTTATGTCTGTTTTTACCTGTTAGCAGGAGGTGAACGAGATTATAATGATCGCTTTTTTGACCCTAGATTAAGTCAAGATTGGGGTAAAACCGATATCGCCCTGAAGTTGTTTCTATTGCGTTTATTAGAACTCGATATCCCCTTTAGTAGTGCTACAGAAGCCCGTCGCGCCCTGTTAAACTTACCCGAAGAAAACCTCCTAGACGAGATTTATAGGGATTCTCTTCCGACCGAGGAGACCCGTAAACGCCAGAAAAAATGGTGGTGGTGGCTGTTGCTATTTTTCCTTGTAGGTTTGTTGGTAAGTGGGTTAGCCTGGTGGCTATGGCGGCGACCCGTGGCAATGGCTAAGAATAATACTCCGACTTGCTGTATTAGTGATGTGGCGGGAGTTCCAACCGGGGAATTTACCTATAGTGGGGAGGAGAATGGGATTTGGAATTATGTGTGGCGACAACCGAATTTGATCAAAAAAGATCAGACCTTAGAAGCCGAATTTGCCCAACGACGCCCTCAACTTCAGTTAGAATATCTGCCCCAACCTACAGGGGAAAAAGCGATCGCCGAAGTTCAATTAGGAAATGTTGATTTTGCCATTAGCAGTCTGACAACCAATCTTAGCAACGACCTCAAGGCGCGAACTTTTGCTTATGACGGTTTGACCGTTTACGTTCCCTTTAGTTATGAGCAACGGGAATTGTCTCTCCCCAAATATCTTAACGGCCAAATTAGCATTCAACAATTGCAACAACTCTACACCGGACGCATTACCAACTGGCAACAGTTAGGGGGGCCAGACTTACCCGTGCGACTGTATATTCCTAAGAGTCAGGAAGCGATTCGTCTTTTTGAGGATCGTGTCCTTCAAGAAGCCGAATTAATTGCACAATTTAGGAAAATGGTAGAAAGAGGCGATCGCACCTCTCGATCAGGGAATTCTGAGGGGAATATGCCTAAAATCGTACAAATGTCAACTATTCCGGCGTTGCGGACTGTTTTGCAAGAGTTTGAAAACGAACAAATAGGGGCGATCGGATTTGGGGCGATCTCTCAAGTATTTGGCCAGTGTTCAGTGTATCCTTTAGCCATCGGCGATCGCAATAACAACTTCATTCAACCCCTGATCCAAGAAAATCAGCAACCCATTGATCCGACTACGGATTTGTGCGGTCAAAAAGGCAGTTATTACCCAGATTACCAAGCCTTTCAGACAGGTAATTATCCCCTAGCCTATCCCCTAGCCGTTATTTTCAGGCGCGATAACCGTCGAGAGGCCATCGGTGATCGATTTGCCGAAATCTTAAACACCCAAGAAAGTCAGGAATTACTCAGTAAAACAGGTATTACACCTATTTTTAATCCATGAAATCCGCGAAATCCGCGATCAAGATTCGACCTTTGGTTAATACCTACCTCCACCCCGATTTTTTATACTAGATCTAATTAGCAGAGGTTCGCTTATTATGGCATTCAATCAAGACATTCCGCCGAATTGGAAACCCATCAGCGAATTAAATGCTCCTGCGGGTTACGGCGCCTCAGCTAAAATTCAAAGCAATCAGTCTGATAGCAACTCGGAAAATAATTTTGATCACCTCTGCAATATTGCGGTCGAAATCAGAAACGACCCTTTAAAAATGCGGCTATTAGCTGACCGAATTTATCAACTGATGTTAGAAGATTTACGTTGGCAAAAAGAACGTAGTAGGAATTAGGAATTACGAATTAATTATAGAGGTTGAATATCAAAATCATGCAAAGAAATTATATTACCGTTAATCGTTTCTATGTTGAAATGGAAAGCGAAGTTAAAGCCTCCTTTACTGATTGTTCAGGTTTAGGAGTTAATGTTAAAAAAGAAACCTATTTAGAAGGGGGTGTTAATGATCAACAAAGAATTATTTTAGGCCATGCTGAATTTACCGATGTCACTCTCAAACGTGGAATGACTGATGATTTAACATTCTGGACATGGATTAATTCTGTTCTAAGTGATATACCAAAAAGCCGTCGAAATGTTAATATATTGCTCTTTAATCAAGCTGGAGAAACCATGCTGTGTTGGACATTAATTGGTGCAGTTCCAATTAGTTGGAAAGCCCCTGGATTTCAATCCGACGGTAATTCAGTTGCGATTGAAGAATTAACCTTAGCCTATGAAGGTTTAAAAGTGAGAACCAACCAAGGAGGAGGTCGTGCTAGTGTTGGTTTAAGTCGAGGTAGTGTTGGGTTTTTTCCTAATAATTAGACAGGTATTTTATTGATAGCTGAGTCGATGTATAATCAACAGAATATTAATCAAAAAAGTACAGAAACACCCACAGAAGAAGACGCTCTAGGAATTAAAAATCCTCTTTTGACCCCAACGACCTTGGGACAGAACTTTTTGTCCCTACAATCAATATCACCTCTGGGCTCACGGTCAATTAACCTAATAAATTGGTCATTAATTTCTCCCAATCAAACCCTATTACAAAACTTTCAGGATAATGAAAATTGGCAGGATTCTTCAATAAGTGAATTTCGACCCTTTAGCAAAAATTCATTAACTGAAAATTCACCAATTATCGAACCACAATCTGACAAAACTTTACCATCTTCAGTCCCAATTCAACTATCATCAGAGTTACCGATACAGCAACCACCAGAAACCTCATTTATCGATTCAGAATCACCCATACCACAACCACCAGAAACCCCATCTTTTGACTCAGAATCACCCATAGGACAAACAGAAAATATTTTTCCTTTTCAGATAGATCAAAAAACACGAAGAAACTCTGTTATTCAAAATAGTAAAAGTTCTACATCTCATTTCTTTCAAAAAAAATCAGAATTTCCCAGAGAAAAAATATCCCAAGAAAATGTTAATAAACTAACAAAAAAATCAGCAGAAAATCAGGATATATCAACAACAGAAGAATCGGTTATTAATTCTATAGAAACTAATGATTTACAAACAATTAATCCTACAGATATTCCTAACCCAGAAATTCCCGTTTCAACTCTCCAAAAACAACCGGAATCAGTATCAGTAATTAATCCCACGGGTATTGTTACACCAGAAATTCCTGTTTCAACTCTCCAAAAACAACCGGATTCCACAATTGATAACATTCCCCAAACGGAATCAGTATCAGTAATTAATCCCACGGGTATTGTTACACCAGAAATTCCCGTTTCAACTCTTCAAAAACAATCGGATTCCGCATCAACAATTAATCCTACAGATATTGTTACACCAGAAATTCCCGTTTCAACTCTTCAAAAACAATCGGATTCCGCATCAACAATTAATCCTACAGATATTGTTACACCAGAAATTCCCGTTTCAACTCTCCAAAAACAATCGGATTCCGCATCAACAATTAATCCTACAGATATTGTTACACCAGAAATTCCCGTTTCAACTCTCCAAAAACAACCGGAATCAGTATCAGTAATTAATCCCACGGATATTATTAACCCAGAAATTCCTGTTTCAACTCTTCAAAAACAATCGGAATCCGTATCAACAATTAATCCTACAGATATTCCTAACCCAGAAATTCCTGTTTCAACTCTCCAAAAACAACCGGATTCCGCATCAACAATTAATCCCACTGGTATTGTTACACCAGAAATTCCCGTTTCAACTCTCCAAAAACAACCGGATTCCACAATTGATAACATTCCTCAAACTGAATCAGTATCAACAATTAATCCTACAGATATTCCTAACCCAGAAATTCCTGTTTCAACTCTCCAGAAACAACCGGAATCAGTATCAACAATTAATCCTACAGATATTATTAACCCAGAAATTCCCGTTTCAACTCTCCAAAAACAATCGGAATCAGTATCAACAATTAATCCCACGGGTATTGTTACACCAGAAATTCCTGTTTCAACTCTCCAGAAACAACCGGAATCAGTATCAGTAATTAATCCTACAGATATTGTTACACCAGAAATTCCCGTTTCAACTCTCCAAAAACAATCGGAATCAGTATCAACAATTAATCCCACGGGTATTGTTACACCAGAAATTCCTGTTTCAACTCTCCAGAAACAACCGGAATCAGTATCAGTAATTAATCCTACAGATATTGTTACACCAGAAATTCCCGTTTCAACTCTCCAAAAACAATCGGAATCAGTATCAGTAATTAATCCCACGGATATTCTTAACCCAGAAATTCCCGTTTCAACTCTCCAAAAACAATCGGAATCCGTATCAAAAATTAATCCCACGGATATTCCTAACCCAGAAATTCCTGTTTCAACTCTCCAGAAACAATCGGAATCAGTATCAAAAATTAATCCTACAGATATTCCTAACCCAGAAATTCCTGTTTCAACTCTCCAGAAACAACCGGAATCAGTATCAGTAATTAATCCTACAGATATTATTAACCCAGAAATTCCTGTTTCAACTCTCCAAAAACAACCGGATTCTGCAATTGATAACATTCCCCAAACGGAATCAGTATTAACAATTAATCCCACGGGTATTGTTACACCAGAAATTCCAGTTTCAACTCTTCAAAAACAATCGGATTCCGCATCAACAATTAATCCCACGGATATTATTAACCCAGAAATTCCTGTTTCAACTCTCCAAAAACAACCGGATTCCGCATCAACAATTAATCCCACTGGTATTGTTACACCAGAAATTCCCGTTTCAACTCTCCAAAAACAATCGGAATCAGTATCAACAATTAATCCCACGGGTATTGTTACACCAGAAATTCCTGTTTCAACTCTCCAGAAACAACCGGAATCAGTATCAGTAATTAATCCTACAGATATTGTTACACCAGAAATTCCCGTTTCAACTCTCCAAAAACAATCGGAATCAGTATCAGTAATTAATCCCACGGATATTCTTAACCCAGAAATTCCCGTTTCAACTCTCCAAAAACAATCGGAATCCGTATCAAAAATTAATCCCACGGATATTCCTAACCCAGAAATTCCTGTTTCAACTCTCCAGAAACAATCGGAATCAGTATCAAAAATTAATCCTACAGATATTCCTAACCCAGAAATTCCTGTTTCAACTCTCCAGAAACAACCGGAATCAGTATCAGTAATTAATCCTACAGATATTATTAACCCAGAAATTCCTGTTTCAACTCTCCAAAAACAACCGGATTCTGCAATTGATAACATTCCCCAAACGGAATCAGTATTAACAATTAATCCCACGGGTATTGTTACACCAGAAATTCCAGTTTCAACTCTTCAAAAACAATCGGATTCCGCATCAACAATTAATCCCACGGATATTATTAACCCAGAAATTCCTGTTTCAACTCTCCAAAAACAACCGGATTCCGCATCAACAATTAATCCCACTGGTATTGTTACACCAGAAATTCCCGTTTCAACTCTCCAAAAACAATCGGAATCAGTATCAACAATTAATCCCACGGGTATTGTTACACCAGAAATTCCTGTTTCAACTCTCCAGAAACAACCGGAATCAGTATCAGTAATTAATCCTACAGATATTGTTACACCAGAAATTCCCGTTTCAACTCTCCAAAAACAATCGGAATCAGTATCAGTAATTAATCCCACGGATATTCTTAACCCAGAAATTCCCGTTTCAACTCTCCAAAAACAATCGGAATCCGTATCAAAAATTAATCCCACGGATATTCCTAACCCAGAAATTCCTGTTTCAACTCTCCAGAAACAATCGGAATCAGTATCAAAAATTAATCCTACAGATATTCCTAACCCAGAAATTCCTGTTTCAACTCTCCAAAAACAACCGGAATCAGTATCAGTAATTAATCCCACGGATATTATTAACCCAGAAATTCCTGTTTCAACTCTTCAAAAACAATCCGATTCCGCATCAACAATTAATCCTACAGATATTGTTACACCAGAAATTCCCGTTTCAACTCTCCAAAAACAATCGGAATCCGTATCAAAAATTAATCCTACAGATATTGTTACACCAGAAATTCCCGTTTCAACTCTCCAAAAACAACCGGAATCAGTATCAGTAATTAATCCCACGGATATTATTAACCCAGAAATTCCTGTTTCAACTCTTCAAAAACAATCGGAATCCGTATCAACAATTAATCCTACAGATATTGTTACACCAGAAATTCCCGTTTCAACTCTTCAAAAACAATCGGATTCCGCATCAACAATTAATCCTACAGATATTGTTACACCAGAAATTCCCGTTTCAACTCTTCAAAAACAATCGGATTCCGCATCAACAATTAATCCTACAGATATTCCTAACCCAGAAATTCCCGTTTCAACTCTTCAAAAACAACCGGATTCCACAATTGATAACATTCCCCAAACGGAATCAGTATCAGTAATTAATCCCACGGGTATTGTTACACCAGAAATTCCCGTTTCAACTCTTCAAAAACAATCGGATTCCGCATCAACAATTAATCCTACAGATATTCCTAACCCAGAAATTCCCGTTTCAACTCTTCAAAAACAACCGGATTCCACAATTGATAACATTCCCCAAACGGAATCAGTATCAGTAATTAATCCCACGGGTATTGTTACACCAGAAATTCCCGTTTCAACTCTTCAAAAACAATCGGATTCCGCATCAACAATTAATCCTACAGATATTATTAACCCAGAAATTCCTGTTTCAACTCTCCAAAAACAATCGGATTCCGCATCAACAATTAATCCTACAGATATTCCTAACCCAGAAATTCCTGTTTCAACTCTCCAGAAACAACCGGAATCAGTATCAACAATTAATCCTACAGATATTCTTAACCCAGAAATTCCCGTTTCAACTCTCCAAAAACAATCGGAATCAGTATCAAAAATTAATCCTACAGATATTCCTAACCCAGAAATTCCCGTTTCAACTCTCCAAAAACAACCGGATTCTGCATCAACAATTAATCCTACTGGTATTGTTACACCAGAAATTCCTGTTTCAACTCTTCAAAAACAACCGGATTCCACAATTGATAACATTCCTCAAACTGAATCAGTATCAACAATTAATCCTACAGATATTGTTAACCCAGAAATTCCTGTTTCAACTCTCCAAAAACAATCGGAATCAGTATCAAAAATTAATCCTACAGATATTCCTAACCCAGAAATTCCTGTTTCAACTCTCCAAAAACAATCGGAATCAGTATCAACAATTAATCCTACAGATATTCCTAACCCAGAAATTCCTGTTTCAACTCTCCAAAAACAATCGGAATCCGTATCAACAATTAATCCTACAGATATTGTTACACCAGAAATTCCCGTTTCAACTCTTCAAAAACAATCGGATTCCGCATCAACAATTAATCCTACAGATATTCCTAACCCAGAAATTCCCGTTTCAACTCTCCAAAAACAACCGGATTCCACAATTGATAACATTCCCCAAACGGAATCAGTATCAGTAATTAATCCCACGGGTATTGTTACACCAGAAATTCCCGTTTCAACTCTTCAAAAACAATCGGATTCCGCATCAACAATTAATCCTACAGATATTATTAACCCAGAAATTCCTGTTTCAACTCTCCAAAAACAATCGGATTCCGCATCAACAATTAATCCTACAGATATTCCTAACCCAGAAATTCCTGTTTCAACTCTCCAGAAACAACCGGAATCAGTATCAACAATTAATCCCACGGGTATTGTTACACCAGAAATTCCCGTTTCAACTCTTCAAAAACAATCGGATTCCGCATCAACAATTAATCCTACAGATATTGTTACACCAGAAATTCCCGTTTCAACTCTCCAAAAACAACCGGAATCAGTATCAACAATTAATCCTACAGATATTCCTAACCCAGAAATTCCTGTTTCAACTCTCCAAAAACAATCGGAATCAGTATCAAAAATTAATCCTACAGATATTCCTAACCCAGAAATTCCTGTTTCAACTCTCCAAAAACAATCGGAATCAGTATCAAAAATTAATCCTACAGATATTCCTAACCCAGAAATTCCTGTTTCAACTCTCCAGAAACAATCGGAATCAGTATCAAAAATTAATCCTACAGATATTCCTAACCCAGAAATTCCTGTTTCAACTCTCCAGAAACAACCGGAATCAGTATCAACAATTAATCCTACAGATATTCCTAACCCAGAAATTCCTGTTTCAACTCTCCAGAAACAACCGGATTCCACAATTGATAACATTCCTCAAACTGAATCAGTATCAACAATTAATCCTACAGATATTGTTAACCCAGAAATTCCTGTTTCAACTCTCCAAAAACAATCGGATTCCACAATTGATAACATTCCTCAAACTGAATCAGTATCAGTAATTAATCCCACGAATATTATTAACCCAGAAATTCCTGTTTCAACTCTTCAAAAACAACCGGAATCAGTATCAGTAATTAATCCCACGGGTATTGTTACACCAGAAATTCCAGTTTCAACTCTTCAAAAACAACCGGAATCAGTATCAGTAATTAATCCTACAGATATTCCTAACCCAGAAATTCCTGTTTCAACTCTCCAAAAACAATCGGAATCAGTATCAGTAATTAATCCCACGGGTATTGTTAACCCAGAAATTCCTGTTTTAACTCTCCAAAAACAACCGGATTCCACAATTGATAACATTTCTCAAACTGAATCAGTATCAACAATTAATCCTACAGATATTGTTAACCCAGAAATTCCTGTTTCAACTCTCCAAAAACAACCGGAATCAGTATCAGTAATTAATCCCACGGATATTATTAACCCAGAAATTCCTGTTTCAACTCTCCAAAAACAACCGGATTCCGCATCAACAATTAATCCCACTGGTATTGTTACACCAGAAATTCCCGTTTCAACTCTCCAAAAACAACCGGATTCCACAATTGATAACATTCCCCAAACGGAATCAGTATCAGTAATTAATCCTACGGGTATTGTTACACCAGAAATTCCAGTTTCAACTCTTCAAAAACAATCGGAATCCGTATCAACAATTAATCCCACGGATATTATTAACCCAGAAATTCCTGTTTCAACTCTCCAAAAACAACCGGATTCCGCATCAACAATTAATCCCACTGGTATTGTTACACCAGAAATTCCCGTTTCAACTCTCCAAAAACAACCGGATTCCACAATTGATAAGATTCCCCAAACTGAATCCGTATCAGTAATTAATCCCACGGGTATTGTTACACCAGAAATTCCCGTTTCAACTCTTCAAAAACAACCGGAATCAGTATCAGTAATTAATCCTACAGATATTGTTACACCAGAAATTCCCGTTTCAACTCTCCAAAAACAATCGGATTCCGCATCAACAATTAATCCTACAGATATTCCTAACCCAGAAATTCCTGTTTCAACTCTCCAGAAACAACCGGAATCAGTATCAACAATTAATCCTACAGATATTCCTAACCCAGAAATTCCCGTTTCAACTCTTCAAAAACAACCGGAATCAGTATCAGTAATTAATCCTACAGATATTGTTACACCAGAAATTCCCGTTTCAACTCTCCAAAAACAATCGGATTCCGCATCAACAATTAATCCTACAGATATTCCTAACCCAGAAATTCCCGTTTCAACTCTTCAAAAACAACCGGAATCAGTATCAGTAATTAATCCTACAGATATTGTTACACCAGAAATTCCCGTTTCAACTCTCCAAAAACAATCGGATTCCGCATCAACAATTAATCCTACAGATATTCCTAACCCAGAAATTCCTGTTTCAACTCTCCAGAAACAACCGGAATCAGTATCAACAATTAATCCTACAGATATTCCTAACCCAGAAATTCCTGTTTCAACTCTCCAGAAACAACCGGAATCAGTATCAACAATTAATCCTACAGATATTCCTAACCCAGAAATTCCTGTTTCAACTCTCCAAAAACAATCGGAATCAGTATCAAAAATTAATCCTACAGATATTCCTAACCCAGAAATTCCTGTTTCAACTCTCCAGAAACAACCGGAATCAGTATCAGTAATTAATCCTACAGATATTGTTACACCAGAAATTCCTGTTTCAACTCTCCAAAAACAATCGGAATCAGTATCAGTAATTAATCCTACAGATATTATTAACCCAGAAATTCCTGTTTCAACTCTTCAAAAACAACCGGATTCCACAATTGATAACATTCCTCAAACTGAATCAGTATCAACAATTAATCCTACAGATATTGTTAACCCAGAAATTCCTGTTTCAACTCTCCAAAAACAATCGGAATCAGTATCAAAAATTAATCCTACAGATATTCCTAACCCAGAAATTCCTGTTTCAACTCTCCAGAAACAACCGGAATCAGTATCAACAATTAATCCTACAGATATTCTTAACCCAGAAATTCCTGTTTCAACTCTCCAGAAACAACCGGATTCTGCATCAACAATTAATCCTACAGATATTATTAACCCAGAAATTCCCGTTTCAACTCTTCAAAAACAATCGGATTCCGCATCAACAATTAATCCCACGGGTATTGTTACACCAGAAATTCCTGTTTCAACTCTCCAAAAACAACCGGAATCAGTATCAGTAATTAATCCCACGGATATTCTTAACCCAGAAATTCCCGTTTCAACTCTCCAAAAACAATCGGAATCAGTATCAACAATTAATCCCACGGATATTGTTACACCAGAAATTCCCGTTTCAACTCTCCAGAAACAACCGGAATCAGTATCAGTAATTAATCCCACGGATATTATTAACCCAGAAATTCCCGTTTCAACTCTCCAAAAACAACCGGAATCAGTATCAGTAATTAATCCCACGGGTATTGTTACACCAGAAATTCCCGTTTCAACTCTCCAAAAACAACCGGATTCCACAATTGATAACATTCCTCAAACGGAATCAGTATCAGTAATTAATCCCACGGGTATTGTTACACCAGAAATTCCCGTTTCAACTCTCAAAAAACAACCGGAATCAGTATCAGTAATTAATCCCACGAATATTATTAACCCAGAAATTCCTGTTTCAACTCTCCAAAAACAATCGGAATCCGTATCAGTAATTAATCCCACGAATATTATTAACCCAGAAATTCCTGTTTCAACTCTCCAGAAACAACCGGATTCTGCAATTGATAACATTCCCCAAACGGAATCAGTATCAACAATTAATCCCACGGGTATTATTAACCCAGAAATTCCCGTTTCAACTCTCAAAAAACAACCGGAATCAGTATCAGTAATTAATCCCACGGATATTCTTAACCCAGAAATTCCCGTTTCAACTCTCCAAAAACAACCGGAATCAGTATCAGTAATTAATCCCACGGATATTCTTAACCCAGAAATTCCCGTTTCAACTCTCCAAAAACAACCGGAATCAGTATCAGTAATTAATCCCACGGATATTATTAACCCAGAAATTCCTGTTTCAACTCTTCAAAAACAATCGGATTCCGCATCAACAATTAATCCCACGGATATTCTTAACCCAGAAATTCCCGTTTCAACTCTCCAAAAACAACCGGAATCAGTATCAGTAATTAATCCCACGGATATTATTAACCCAGAAATTCCTGTTTCAACTCTTCAAAAACAATCGGAATCCGTATCAACAATTAATCCTACAGATATTCCTAACCCAGAAATTCCTGTTTCAACTCTCCAGAAACAACCGGAATCAGTATCAGTAATTAATCCTACAGATATTGTTACACCAGAAATTCCTGTTTCAACTCTCCAGAAACAACCGGAATCAGTATCAGTAATTAATCCTACAGATATTATTAACCCAGAAATTCCCGTTTCAACTCTCCAGAAACAACCGGAATCAGTATCAGTAATTAATCCTACAGATATTATTAACCCAGAAATTCCCGTTTCAACTCTTCAAAAACAACCGGAATCAGTATCAGTAATTAATCCTACAGATATTGTTACACCAGAAATTCCCGTTTCAACTCTTCAAAAACAACCGGAATCCTTATCAGTAATTAATCCCACGAATATTATTAACCCAGAAATTCCTGTTTCAACTCTCCAAAAACAATCGGAATCAGTATCAGTAATTAATCCCACGGGTATTGTTACACCAGAAATTCCCGTTTCAACTCTCCAAAAACAACCGGAATCCGTATCAAAAATTAATCCCACGGATATTCCTAACCCAGAAATTCCCGTTTCAACTCTCCAAAAACAACCGGAATCAGTATCAGTAATTAATCCCACGGATATTATTAACCCAGAAATTCCAGTTTCAACTCTTCAAAAACAATCGGAATCCGTATCAACAATTAATCCTACAGATATTGTTACACCAGAAATTCCCGTTTCAACTCTTCAAAAACAATCGGATTCCGCATCAACAATTAATCCCACGGATATTATTAACCCAGAAATTCCTGTTTCAACTCTCCAGAAACAACCGGAATCAGTATCAGTAATTAATCCTACAGATATTATTAACCCAGAAATTCCCGTTTCAACTCTTCAAAAACAACCGGATTCCACAATTGATAACATTCCCCAAACGGAATCAGTATCAGTAATTAATCCTACGGGTATTGTTACACCAGAAATTCCAGTTTCAACTCTTCAAAAACAATCGGATTCCGCATCAACAATTAATCCCACGGATATTATTAACCCAGAAATTCCTGTTTCAACTCTTCAAAAACAATCGGAATCCGTATCAACAATTAATCCTACAGATATTGTTACACCAGAAATTCCCGTTTCAACTCTCCAGAAACAACCGGAATCAGTATCAGTAATTAATCCTACAGATATTATTAACCCAGAAATTCCCGTTTCAACTCTTCAAAAACAACCGGATTCCACAATTGATAACATTCCCCAAACGGAATCAGTATCAGTAATTAATCCTACGGGTATTGTTACACCAGAAATTCCAGTTTCAACTCTTCAAAAACAATCGGATTCCGCATCAACAATTAATCCCACGGATATTATTAACCCAGAAATTCCTGTTTCAACTCTCCAGAAACAACCGGAATCAGTATCAGTAATTAATCCTACAGATATTATTAACCCAGAAATTCCCGTTTCAACTCTCCAAAAACAACCGGATTCCACAATTGATAACATTCCCCAAACGGAATCAGTATCAGTAATTAATCCCACGGGTATTGTTACACCAGAAATTCCAGTTTCAACTCTTCAAAAACAATCGGAATCCGTATCAACAATTAATCCTACAGATATTGTTACACCAGAAATTCCCGTTTCAACTCTCCAGAAACAACCGGAATCAGTATCAGTAATTAATCCTACAGATATTATTAACCCAGAAATTCCCGTTTCAACTCTTCAAAAACAATCGGAATCAGTATCAGTAATTAATCCCACAGGTATTGTTACACCAGAAATTCCCGTTTCAACTCTCCAGAAACAACCGGAATCAGTATCAGTAATTAATCCTACAGATATTATTAACCCAGAAATTCCCGTTTCAACTCTTCAAAAACAACCGGAATCAGTATCAGTAATTAATCCTACAGATATTGTTACACCAGAAATTCCCGTTTCAACTCTTCAAAAACAACCGGAATCCTTATCAGTAATTAATCCCACGAATATTATTAACCCAGAAATTCCCGTTTCAACTCTTCAAAAACAATCGGATTCCGCATCAACAATTAATCCCACGGATATTATTAACCCAGAAATTCCCGTTTCAACTCTCCAAAAACAACCGGAATCCGTATCAAAAATTAATCCCACGGATATTCCTAACCCAGAAATTCCCGTTTCAACTCTCCAAAAACAACCGGAATCAGTATCAGTAATTAATCCCACGGATATTATTAACCCAGAAATTCCAGTTTCAACTCTTCAAAAACAATCGGAATCCGTATCAACAATTAATCCTACAGATATTGTTACACCAGAAATTCCCGTTTCAACTCTTCAAAAACAATCGGATTCCGCATCAACAATTAATCCCACGGATATTATTAACCCAGAAATTCCTGTTTCAACTCTCCAGAAACAACCGGAATCAGTATCAGTAATTAATCCTACAGATATTATTAACCCAGAAATTCCCGTTTCAACTCTCCAAAAACAATCGGAATCCGTATCAAAAATTAATCCTACAGATATTCCTAACCCAGAAATTCCTGTTTCAACTCTCCAAAAACAATCGGAATCAGTATCAACGATTAATCCTACAGATATTGTTACACCAGAAATTCCCGTTTCAACTCTCCAAAAACAATCGGAATCAGTATCAACAATTAATCCTACAGATATTCCTAACCCAGAAATTCCTGTTTCAACTCTCCAGAAACAACCGGAATCAGTATCAACAATTAATCCTACAGATATTCCTAACCCAGAAATTCCTGTTTCAACTCTCCAGAAACAACCGGAATCAGTATCAGTAATTAATCCTACAGATATTGTTACACCAGAAATTCCCGTTTCAACTCTCCAAAAACAACCGGAATCAGTATCAACAATTAATCCTACAGATATTGTTACACCAGAAATTCCAGTTTCAACTCTCCAAAAACAACCGGATTCCACAATTGATAACATTCCTCAAACTGAATCAGTATCAAAAATTAATCCTACAGATATTCCTAACCCAGAAATTCCTGTTTCAACTCTCCAGAAACAACCGGAATCAGTATCAACAATTAATCCTACAGATATTCCTAACCCAGAAATTCCTGTTTCAACTCTCCAGAAACAACCGGATTCTGCAATTGATAACATTCCCCAAACGGAATCAGTATCAACAATTAATCCCACGGATATTCTTAACCCAGAAATTCCCGTTTCAACTCTCCAGAAACAACCGGATTCTGCAATTGATAACATTCCCCAAACGGAATCAGTATCAACAATTAATCCCACGGGTATTGTTACACCAGAAATTCCAGTTTCAACTCTCCAAAAACAATCGGATTCTGCATCAACAATTAATCCTACAGATATTATTAACCCAGAAATTCCCGTTTCAACTCTTCAAAAACAACCGGATTCCGCATCAACAATTAATCCCACGGGTATTGTTACACCAGAAATCCCGGTTTCTGATATCCAAAAACAATCGGATTCCACCGTTGATAACCTTCCCCAAACTGAATCAGTATCAACAATTAATCCCACGGGTATTGTTACACCAGAAATCCCGGTTTCTGATATCCAAAAACAAACGGAAAGTCAAACTGTTGCACAATTGTTAAGACAACCTGGTGCTATTCCTCAACTTCCTCAAGTATTAGAAAATATTACCCATAGCAAACCTTTAGGTATTTCCAAATCTTTAATTCAACCATCTAAATTGATCTCAGAAACTTCCTTTCTTCAAACTAATCCTATGCTATCAAAAGATGAACATGAAAATGTTTTAGATAATCTGGATCAGTTTGCTTCTCCTTCAACGATTAATATAGAGCCAAAATCTGAGCCGAATTTTAACAATGAATCATCAAAACAAGGTATAATGATTCAACAGCAAGAAAGCGATTTTTCAACCTCAGATGTTCCTGATTCTTGGTCAAGTATTGAAGAATTGCTCGGTGAAAGCAACTCAACGCCAAGTAAGCCAACTGTTGTGCAAGCTTTCTTCAAAAAAGAAGGGCGACAAGCGAAGCACCGTAAACACCAGCATCAGACATTGGACTTCCCTGCTGGGATGCTGTTACCCCCTGGAATTTCTAGTGGTGTTGCGGGAATTCACAATTTAGATTTACAACAGCAGCCAACTTCTGTGAAGGTACTAATGGAAAAAACAATCCAAACTAGAATACAACAGGAGCAAAAAACTGCTAGTCGTAAAGCTGAACCTGTTGAAACTCTTACTCGCTCAAATTTAGGACTAGAATATCATCAGTCTTCATCAGCAAGTGTAGCACAAAAGGAGGAAACAAAACAGGCAGAAACTAAAACAGATCAAGTTGAAGTTTTAGCTAGAGAAATTTATGGTCTTGTCCGACAACGTTTTGAAATAGAAAGGGAGCGACAGGGTTCATCTTATGATCGTCGATTATTTTAAGTATGATTTTGGCTCAAAAAGTTCTTAATAAATTTTTTGATGCTATCAACAAATAGGACATAGAATAGGAGAAAAACATGGCTGAATCAAGTTCATCAGGATCACCAGCAGCAGCAGTTCTTTCAACATTGCAAACAGCGTTGAAAAATGCTATGCTCGAAGCGGCCGATATAAAAATTTTAGAAGCTGCCGCAGCAGAGGATCTGGCAAGAGATCGGCAGTTTATATTAGAAGAAGATAGTAACAAAACTCTAGCTCAGCAAAGTTACAAAGCGCAACAAAGGGATCAACGGTTAGTCAAAGCTGCTCTAATACCGAGAACGGGTGAAGCAGCTTCTCCGATTTACTTTATGTTCAATCCAACTGATTTGAGTTTAAGCCGATCTGTTACCATTAAAACAATGGATGGATCGAGAACACAAAGGGGCTTACCGAAAGTTAACTTTGGCTCTATTGAAGCTTATAAACTTACCTTATCTGGGATTTTATTTGATACCTATGAAACGGGTGCGAGTGTTTTTGATAGTATTAAACCCCTATTGGATGCAGTGGATTTTTCTAAATTTAAAGATCCTTTTGCGAAGCCCACAACTCGTGGGGGATACCAAGAAAGGCTGGTTAAATTAAGTTCATCGGAAACAGCAATGCAATCCTTTGTAGGATCGGTCGGGGGAAAAAATGTCTTGGGTTATAGAGAATTTGGTTCAGAAAAGGTCGGTAGTCAGACATTGGAAACAAGACGACCTCCTGTTTTTTATTTTATTTGGGGTGAAAAGAATTATATGTGTTGTATGATTAAACAATTAGACTATAAATTAACCATGTTTTTACCCAATGGAACACCCGTGCGAGCTATGGTTAACATTACTTTAGAAGAAGTTGATTTAGGGGTGGCAAGTAGAGCCTTCAGCGAGCGCCAAAAATTTGTGGTGACATAATCACTTTTAGTTAGGGAACACCGGAACACCGGAACACCGGAATAGGGATGAAAGACTGATAACTGATAACTGATGACTGATAACTGATTATTAGTGGGTTGTTTTATGAGTTCACAAGCAACGGATTATGTCTCGACTCCTATTATTACAGTTGATGGAGTTGATCCAGACTTAATGAATGATTTTAGGCGGGATATTCTGCAAATTTCTGTAGAAGAAAGTTTGCATTTACCCGCTATGTTTACCGTAGTTATTAATAATCCCTATGCTGCCACTGATCAAGAAACAAAAACCTGGAAGTATGATCAGGACATTATCCAAATTGGTAAAGTTATTAAAATTGGTTTTATTCCCAGTACGAATTCTGATTCTGAACAACCCAATAATCAGCCAACCTATTTAATTGATGGGGAAATTACAGCAATTGAAACTCATTTCTCAGGACAAACTCAAGCTCCTATTGTAATTCGGGGTTATGACATTTCCCATCGCTTACATCGAGGACTTTATATTCGATCTTTTCAAGATTATACTGATTCGGATATTGTCAAAAAAATCGCCGAAGAAGTGGGAATTGAAACCCATACAATTGACTCTAGTGGGGAAAAACATGAATATGTGTTTCAAGAAAATCAAACCAATATGGCATTTCTGCGGGAACGAGCCGCCCGCATTGGGTTTGAATTGTTTGTCCAAGATGGTAAACTGAATTTTCGCAATCCTCAGATTAATGAGATTTTACAGTTAGTTTGGCTGGCTGATTTTACCAGTTTTCGTGTTCGTTTAACCAG
This sequence comes from Planktothrix agardhii, assembly GCF_904830935.1. NCBI lineage: Bacteria > Bacillati > Cyanobacteriota > Cyanophyceae > Oscillatoriales > Microcoleaceae > Planktothrix > Planktothrix agardhii. The sequence goes on along the minus strand of NZ_LR882952.1, from coordinate 3,367,777 downwards.
TGCTGAACAAGTGAAAGCGGTGGAAGTACGGAGTTGGGACTATGAAAGAAAGGAGCCCATCGTTGCCCGTATTCCCAAAGAAACCAGTCAATTAACTACTTCTGAGATTCTGACTCGTACCGAATACGGAAAAGGCAGGGACTATAGCCAAAAGTTCGGGTTGAACCCTTCTGAACCTAAGCTATTAGTTGTGGATCAACCCACTGCTACCATTAAAGAAGCAGAAGTGATGGCACAGGCACTTTTTAATGAGTTAGAAGGGGACTTTATCTATGCCGATACCCGGGGACAGGGCAACCCCCGCATCCGACCGGGGAAAGTTGTAGAACTAGATAGAATGGGTCGTTATAGTGGCAGTTATTACGTTACAGAAAGTCGCCATCTATTTTATGAGGGAATTTACACAACGGAATTTAGTGTGCGGGGACTCCGGGGAGACAACTTGCTGCAAACCCTTTCCCCAAGTACACGCCTCAGACCTGGACAGACCCATCTGGTGGGTATTGTCACAGATAACAAAGATCCCAAGGGTTGGGGACGGGTGCGGGTGAAATTTCCGACCCTGACCCCGGAACAAGATAGTACCGCCCATGCGAGTTACTGGGCGAGGGTTGTGGGGGTGGGGGCTGGCCCAGATCGTGGGTTCGACTGTTTACCGGAAATTAATGATGAGGTGTTGGTTGCCTTTGAACATGGAGACATTCATCGCCCCTATATTATTGGTGGGGTTTGGAATGGCAAAGATCAGCCCCCCGCCAATATTGAAGACTCGGTTGACAAGGGGAAAGTCCGCTTAAGAACATTTAAAACTCGTACCCAGCACACTTTACAATTTGTGGAAGAAGATAAAGATGGGACGGCGGCGGGTATTTATATTCAAACCAGTCAGGGCCATCAAATTCGCCTCAATGATAGTAATGGGTCAATTGAGGTGAGGACTAAGGCGGGACAGTCAATTCGTTTAGATGATCAGGGGGGTATTACTATTGAGTCAAAGGGAAATATTCAGCTACAACCGGGAACGGGACAGGTATTAGTATCGGGCAATGTTTTAGCGACACAATTCCTAATGGGTACAACGGTTAATAGTATTAATGTTGGAGAAACCTTAACTAATTTGCAACAGCAAATTCAGCAAAATACTAACAGTGATCTCTCTCGTGCTCAAGAAATGGCTCAACTTAAGGAGCAGGTTCAACAAAATATCACCACTGATATTCAGCAAGCTCAAACCTTAAGCGACCTGCGAGAAAAAATCAAAGAACCCAGCAATTAGAAATCGTGGCTACACAGACAAAACCCACCTTCGTGGGTTTAAGAAAAAATTAAAGAACCAAGCAATTAGAAATCGTGGCTACACAGACAAAACCCACCTTCGTGGGTTTAAGACCTGAATTTTCTCTTAGTCCACGCAGGTGGACTTAGTTTGTATAACCCGCCGTTTCAACGGCTGGGAACTTCCATAAAAAATATCTTAGGTGTGATTAGACCTTTGGAGAATACACCCGGTCGAATCAATAAGCTAAATTAAGGGCATCCATCTGGATACAGATAATGGGTAATAGGTAATGGGTAATAGGTAATGGTTAATTTAGCGAATCGACAATTAAGCCGTCCTTACTTGGGTCAAGGTTTACGATTTCCCGTGCAAATCAACCTTCAGGGCAACCTCGACTTGAGTGCAGAGGAACAGAATATCAGAGAATCAATTTATATTATCCTGCTGACCCAATGGGGAGAAAGGGTTTATCGGCCGAATTTTGGCTGTCGTTTGTCCGAGTTGAATTTCGCCCCCATTAACCAACAAACCCTGATGTTAATGCGAATTTATGTCCAAGAAGCATTAGAACTTTGGGAACCCCGAATTATTGTTGATGAAGTCCTAACTGACCCTGACTCCTATCAAGGAAGAGTTGATCTTAATATTATTTACCATCTGCAAAAAACTTACGAAGGACGCAGTATTGTTTTTCCCTTTTATTTGCAAGTTGAAAACTAATTACGAATTACGAATTACTGATAACTGATGACTGATAACTGATAACTGATTTTTATGGTTTTTGACTTTTTACCTAAACTACCTAAACCTAACTTAGATGATCGGGACTATGAAGACCTGGTAAAAGAATGTATTCTGAGGATTCCCCGCTATTGTCCAGAGTGGACAAACTATAATCCCAGTGATCCAGGTATTACCTTAGTTGAACTATTTGCTTGGTTAACCGACCAAATGTTAGCTCGGTTTAATCAAGTCCCCCGACGTAATTATATTACCTTCTTAGAATTGCTCGGTATTCGTTTACAACCGCCCAAACCAGCAACAACAGAAATCACATTTTATTTAGTCGGCGATCTGCCAGATACTTATACCATCACAACGGGAACCGAAGTCGCCACAGGACGCACGGCCACCCAGTCCGCCATTGTGTTTACAACCGACCAACCCCTGATTATTGGTCAACCCACCATCCAACACTTTCTCACCGGGGATACGGCACCCTCGAACCCGCAGGTTTTGCGCGATCGCTTTACCAACTTCTGGAGTGCCGCATTGCCGGGTAACTGGTCTGGCCCTGAGCTTTCCCTGTTCAGTGATAGTCCCCAACCTGGTAATTGCTTCTATCTGGTCTTTGACCCCGATGAACCCCTGGATGGTAACGTTCTCACCATTAGGATTAAAGGTCAAGAAGCCACTCCCACCGGAATTAACCCCGCATCGCCCCCCCGTCGCTGGGAAGCCTGGAATGGAAGTGAATGGCAACCCGTCCTCCTACAAGAATCCGATGACGAAACCCAAGGATTTAGCTTCAGTAACCTCGCCCAAAAAGGCGGCAACCCATTACAAGGTGCCGACGTGACCCTGCACCTGCCAATTAACTTTCCTCCGGCTAACTTCACCGCCTATCGAGGTCGGTGGTTGCGGTGTGTTTGTACAGAAACCGATCCCAGACAACCCGCCTACAGTCGCTCACCTCGGATGATTGGGATTACGGCCACAGCCATTGGCGGAACAGTCAAAGCCACCCAATGTGAAATTATTGAAGATGAAATCTTAGGGGAAAGCAACGGCGACCCCGGACAGTTTTTTCAACTTCAAGGAACACCCGTACTAGAACGGCGAGAGGACGAATATCTGATTGTTACCCCCCCAGGTGCCATTCCCCAACGCTGGCAAGAAGTCAAGGATTTTTCAGAGTCGGGAGTAAACGATCAACACTATATTATCGACTCCCTAACAGGTGTCCTGCAATTAGGCCCATTAGTCAGGGAAGCCAGCCAACTCAAGGAAGCAATGGAGTTAAGGGCAAACGCACAAACCCATACCTCTAGGCAAATGCTACTTTCAAGTTCCGACTTACAAAACCAATATGGCAGTATTCCCCCAAAAGGAGCGACGTTGCAGATGTCTCGTTACCGCACGGGAGGAGGTTCGGGGGGAAACGTTCAGGTGGGGACGTTAGAAATTTTGAAAACGGCCGTTCCCTATGTTGCCAGTGTGATTAACCATCAACCAGCCAGAAATGGAGCCGAGGCTGAAACCTTAGAACAGGCGGCGATCCGTGTGCCTCAAATGCTTCGTACCCGCGATCGGGCCGTTACCCCTGAAGATTTTGAGGAGTTGGCGATTAGGGGCGGGGCTGGGGCCGTGGCTCGCGCCCACTGTTTACCTGTTACCAGTGGCAAAGGAGGGACAGTACGGGTTTTAATTGTTCCACAGGTGACACCCCTAAACTCCCCGTTCACGGGGGGCTTGGGGGAGGATGACATCATCCGCAGTGAGGGCATTCACCCCGACCAGTTCACCCTCACCGATGATCTGGAGCAAAAAGTGATCGCCTACCTGGACGAACGGCGGCTTTTAGGGGTACAGGTGTTATGTGTCTCCGGTGACTATACGGGGGTGGCAATTCAGGCGGAAGTTGCCCTCAAACCCGAATACAATCACCCCGTTGCCCAGCAAACCCTCCGCCAACAAATGCTAGTCGCTCTTTACAGCTTTTTTAATCCCATTACCGGAGGCATGGATCAAAAGGGCTGGCCCCTGGGTCAACCTGTCTATCTCAGCGATGCGATCACTGTGATCCAGCAGTTTGATGCGATTCGTTATATTGGGACACTGCAACTGTTTGAACTTCAGCGTCAAGGACAATCTTGGATGCGTCTGCCCCCATCCCCCACTGTTAATCCTGGCCCCAAGGGATTGATCTGTTCCTGGGCTGATTCGACCCTGCGATCGCAGCACGTTATTTCATTTATCAGTTAACAGTTTACAGTTATTAAGTTTACAGTTAATTTATTAACTCCTCAACTGATCACTGATACCTCTTACACTGATAACTGATGACTGATGACTGATAACTGATAACTGATTTATGGCTCGTGAACTCCTGATTTTAAAATTAATTCCTATGCGATCACCGGAAGCAAATTTAAACACGCTTCCGATTCAGGCATCGGAAAATATTAATCTGGAAAATCCGAGTCTTTTACTTGTCCCAGGAGAAGCCAGTGAATTGGTGGTTAATTTAGAAAATTTAGGAAGTTATACTTTAGAATTAACCCTAGAAATTACAGGAGATTTTCCCCAGAATTGGTATACTATCATCACAGAACTAGAGGAAGAAAATCCCGCGTTTTTACTAACACCTGCCGAAACAATCAAAGCGATTATCCGCTTTCAAACCCCGGCGGATTTCTTTGAAAATCCCTTTGCCCTTGGTGTGGGTCAAGTTCTGAAATTAGATTATCAAAGCCGTTTAGCTGTTTATGGAGCAGCCCCGGGAACAGGATCACAATTGCTAGAAATAGCAACTTTTAACCTTTATGTTCGCCCTATTAGCCGTTATCAACAATTTCTACCTAATTTTTATCGAGAAATTGATTTTGTTGGACGTTTTCTGCAAATTTTTGAAGCGACTTTAGAACCGGATGTCCAAATTCTTTCTAACCTTTGGGCTTATTTAGATCCCCTAACAGCCCCGATCGGAATGTTAGAGTTTCTAGCTCACTGGGTAGGCTGGAAAAATCAACCTTATTTAACCTTAGAACAGCAAAGAAACTTAATCCGAAATGCGATTGAAATTTATAGATGGCGAGGAACTCGTCGGGGTCTGCGCCTATATATTTACTTAGCAACTCGTTTACCTTTAGATGATCATATTATGAATGAAGATGAAAAACATATTGGAATTTATGAGTTTTTTAATTCCGGCTTCGTCTTGGACAAAACTCGCTTAGGTTACGACGCTATTTTGGGAGGAGTGCGACCCTTTCATTTTACAGTTCGCCTGCGTCCAGAACCCGATCGCCCCATTGAAGAAGCCTTAGTGCGAACTATTATTGAACAGGAAAAACCGGCATTTTGTAGTTACGAGTTAATTATAGAAACAGGGTAACACCGGAGCAGGGGAGGCAGGGGAGGCAGGGGCAGGGGGAGCGTCCTCGCTCGCTGAATATCACCCAAAACCCATTCGTAAGTAATTCGTAATTACCTATTACCTATTACCTATTACCTATTACCTATTACCCATTACCTATTCCCCATTCCCCATTCCCCATTCCCCATTCCCCATTCCCCATTCCCCATTCCCTATTCCCCATTCCCTCTCTTAAAAACTTTATCCTTTTCTTGACAAAATCATCATATAATTATCATTATGTTTTCCTTATTTGATTACCCTGAACCATCGCCCCTAAAACGTCTATCCGTCGAGGATGGACTGCTCTTAAATGCTGAACGTTGGCAATCTGCCCACGCCTATCACCAGAATCGTCAAAATCTCCATTATCAATCCCTGAATCAACCAGGAATCGTCTGTGGATTAGGGGTTTCTGCTATTCCTGCACCGGATCATATTGTCGCTAAATATCGGGATAATCGCTGGATTAAAATTGACCGTGGAATTGCGATTGATTTAATCGGGAATCCGATAATTGTTCCCGAACCGATGGAATTTCATATTGCCTCTGAAGCTGGGGAAAACCCTCTATTAATTTATATTACTATCAGATACGTTAATCCAGAAACACTATATCGACCCGAATCAAAATATTTGATCGAGGAAATGTTTAGAATTGATGAAAAAATTAATAAACCTGAACAACTAGAGGTAGAACTCTGCCGGATTATCTTATTAGCAGGAAACGTTCAAATTACCTCCCCAACTAATGTTTTCTTCCCCGCCGGAAATCATATTGATTTGCGCTATCGGCAACAAGTAATGGCACGTCATCAAGGGGTGGTGAGCGTCGGTTTAATTGCCAACGATTCACCCATTGATCAGATGATTTTATCATCTTTATCTGGACTAATTCAATCTTTACCTGCACTTTATCCCGCCCTTGGAGGTCGGTCAGAAATTGGCAAAATTAAATTACAGACAGAAGAAAATAACGAATCTTTAAACTATGATTTACTCTACCTCAGTTATCAAAAAATTGCTATATTAACAGAATCAGAAACTGAAATTCTCAGAGAATATAGGGAAACTGGAGGGATAATTTTTATAGAATTAACAACTCTGGAAAACGAAATTGTGCAGTTAATTAAAATTCAACAAAAACTGAAAGAAACCCTAAATTATCTTAAAGAAGATGGAGAATTCGATCCGTTGATACAACAGTTGGAAAGCGAATTAGAGACGACAACAAAGATTTTAGATAAACAGTTGGCTGATGTTATGGCCGCCGTCAGAAATTTAGCCCAAAAAACAGGCGAAGTTACAGCCAACGATTCAGGAGCAATTACTCGTCAACATCCCCTGCGAAATCAGCCATTTTTGTTTAGTCAGTTTCCGATCATTAAAGAACAGGAAATTAGTCTATTTAATTGGGGTAATATTATCTTGGTTTTAGGGGATTTGTCAATAGGTTGGGGATTAAATGAAGGGTTTAGTTTTCCCAGAGAAACGATTAGAACTGCTCAAGAACTAGGGATTAATTTTCTACATTTTGCAGTAAAAAGGCGACAATTAACTCAACTTCTACTTTAGGTTTATGAACAATTAATTGATTGAAGTTGTTAATCTTTTTGCTACTATAAAATTAAAACTTACTATGGCCAACAAAACTTTCTCTACTTTGTATAAAATTTTTGATAAATCCGTGGGTTCTTTATCCATTCGCCATACCTTGCCCCTGATTATTGTTACACCTTTATTGGCTTCCATCGCCGTGATTGGCTGGTTTAACTTTCAATTAGGAAAACAAGAGATTGAAAAGTTGATGTTACAAGTCAGTGAAAAATCGACTCAGATAATTGAACTCAATGTTCGCAATTATTTAGGAAAGCCACAATTATTATTACCTGCATATTTAGCAGCTATCCAAAGTAGAAATGTTGATGTTAATAATTTACCGGAAGTCAAGCAATATTTTTGGCGACAAATACAAGACGAAACCGCTTTAAATTCCATTTATATAGGAACAGAACAAGGAAATCATGTAAGTTATGAAAAAACAGAAAATGAATTTATAGAAAAAATTAGAGATGAATCAACGAACTCGAATCGAAACTTTTATGAAGTTGACTCCAAAGCAAATCGCAAAAGATTGATCAAAAGCGTGGAGTATGATCCTCGCCTTCGTCTCTGGTATAAATTTGCTAAAAGCGCAGAAAAACCAACCTGGACTCCGGTTTATAAATTTGGCAGTATCAATACGGTGGGGATGGATTTTTCTATTCCGATTTACAATCAGGAATCTGGGAATTTTGAAGGAGTGATTTCCACTGATATTAGTCTGGTACAAATTAGCAAATTTTTAGGAAATTTAGAAATTAGTCAGAATGGAAAAGCTTTAATTATAGAAAGGACGGGAGATGTAATTGCCATCTCAACTTTAGAGCAACCATTTAAAGTAGTAAATAATCAAACTGAACGACTGAATATTAGTGAAAGTCAAAATCCGACTATTCAAGGAACAGGTCAATACTTAATTGAAAAATTTAATGGTTTAGATCAGATTAAAGACAAACAACAATTCACCTTTCGATTCAAAGGAGATTTACAGCTTGTCCAAGTCACCCCTCTACAAAATCAAGAAGGAATTGATTGGTTAATGGTGGTTGTGATTCCCTATTCTGATTTTCTTAAACATATCTATACCTATACCCTTTTAACCGTAATTATTGGCATTTCGGTGGCGGGTATTGGCGTGATTTTAGCTCTGTTAATGGTGCGTTGGATTATTAAACCTATTGAACAGTTACAACAAGCAGCCCATACTATTGAGTCACAAAACTTTGATCAAAGTATATTAGAGGAGGTGAGTAGTCGTCGCGATGAATTTGGACAGTTAGGAAAAGTAATGTTAGCTATGGCAAATGTTATTTACAGCCGCGAACAAAATTGGAAACAAATGATTGATCAACTTAAAAATCAAGATTTGCAAAAGCAAAAAATTAAGACTGGAAATAATTCCCAAAAGCAAGTTAAAAACTTAGAAGTATTATTGAGAGAATCACAACAACTCAGGACAAAAATAGGAGAAAAGGATAAAAATTCAATAAATTGAAGATAATTAATTATAAATTAAATACGATAAATTTCAAGGAATTAAACATGAAAACCAATCTAATTACCACTGAGATTTCTACAACTGAACTAACATTCAAACCGGGTGAATCAGCCGTATCTTTTGAAATCAATGCGATTAACTATAGTGATCGTTTTGCCAGCTTTCAGGTAGAAGTATTAGCTGCGGGTACCGATGAAAATTTAGCCCCAAATTGGTATATTCTCTCCCCCGAAATTTGCACGAAAAAACCCCCAGGAGATTCTACACAATTTCTGGTTAAAATTATTGATAGTCCTTTACCTGGTTTTGTCGGTCAAATGAATCTAACCGTGAGAGTTTTTTCCATTGAACTTCAGGAAGAAACCCGTCAATTATTGCGGTTAAATATACTCGAAGGAAGCGGGGGAGTTGGCTTAAAATTAACCCTTCCTGTCCAGGAATTTCAAGCTTACCCCCTACAGCAAATTAAAATCCCTGTTCAAGTTTATAATCCCAGTTCTCAACCTGCCAATGCGGTATTAAAATTAACAGGAATTAATCCCACCTGGTTAATAGAAGAACAACAGCTTATCCAAATTCCATCTCGTTTTCGAGTTGATGCCGTTTTCTGGTGCCAAATCCCCGATATTATCCAAACTAAAAGCCAAGTTCAGCCCTTCACTATTACAGCAACAATCACCAATGGTTTATCAAGGCAAATCACCGGAAATTTATTAATTTTACCCCAAGGAATTGTAGAATTTAGGTGTTTTCCCCAGGAACGTCGCATCCCCAATAGAAGAAGGTTTTTTTGGCGTTCTGACCCGGTTATTTTTCATATAGAAATCAAAAACTATAGCAATATTTCGCAGATATTTCAACTCCAAATTAATTGTTCAGACAAAATAAAATATGAATTAAAAACCGATTTATCTCTATTAATACAAGACAAAAAAAAATCCATAGAACCCGTAAATCATGATGTGGAAATTAATGATTTTGATCCTACTATTGATCTCGAAATTGGCGAAACAAATCAAATCTTATTATTAACAAAAGTTAAACGACATTGGTTAGGTCGGATGAGAGAATTTTTAATAGAAGTAACAACAATACAAACACAAAATCTTTCCTCTGTTTCTGATAGCCGTTTGTCTGGAACTTCTCCCCCCAGTCAAACCTTAAAATTAAAGGTTTTACCCTTTATTCCCCGGTGGTTAATATTAACGGGCAGTGTTGTATTACTGGGGTTACTGTGGTGGTTTTCGGCACTGAATCCTTATCATCCCTCTTTAGGACATAAAAAACCAGTTAATTCTGTTCAATTTGATGGGTTAGCCAGTACGATCATGAGTGGTTCTAATGATCAGACAATAGCTGAATGGAAAGTTACTAACTTTTTTAATGATTTACACAATCAATTTATCGGTAAAATTGGCAATACTAAAAAGGCTGTGCGAGTCTTACGTTACCGACCTGTTGACAATAATATGATCGCCGCCGGATTGGAAAATGGGGAGATTCAATTGTGGGGATTAACGGAAGAAACCGGGTTAATTGATACTTTTTCAATTAATAAAGATGATCGCGTTTTTGCCTTAGAATTTTCTCAAGATTCTCAAACATTATTTAGTGGTCATGGTAGTGGTTTAGTTGTACAGTGGGATGCCAGTCTTCAGCGAGATCAAATGACTAAAGGAAGCGATCGCTTATTAAAGAAAAAACAATTTGATTTTGCTGTTTATGACCTGAGTTTTGTCGGAAAAGATAATCGTCATTTAGCAGTTGTCGGTCGGTATAATCAGTTTTTAATTTGGAATCTTGACCAGAATAAAACCTTAAAAGTTCCTTATCCAACCGGAGGACAAGATGATTATATTTTAAGTGTTGATGTTGCAGAAATTGCTCCCAATATTTTAGCAACAGGGGATAATCAAGGAAATATTACGATCTGGAATATGAAAAACTGTTTAGATAGTTCAGGAGAATGTGAAGTAATTGATCGTTGGCAAGGAAGCAAGATGGGGGAAGCGGTTCGTTCAGTTTCATTTAGTAACAATGGCTGCTATTTAGCCAGTGGTGGGGACGATGGTAAAGTCATACTTTGGGCTTTAACTTCTGAAGGAAAACGACCTTTAACAATGCCTGATGGTTCATCTATAGAAAACAATCTGGGAATTAAACAAGAAGTTAGCCATTCCTATCATCAGAAAAAAATTAATAGTGTTGATGTTAAAATTGTCGGTAAAAATATCTTAATTGCTAGTGGAGGTGATGATGATCAAGTCAGAATAACCCAAACAAAAAGAATATTTAATTTGGGTTGTGATTTTCGCAATAATCTTGAGATAGAGTAGAGACTTAAATAATTAATTTAACTATTTTTGAGGATTTAAAATTATGGTACATCAAACTCCACAAACTAACGGTCAAGCTCTGAATGATATTGAATATTCAGAAAATGCGGGAATTGCTAAACCCATCGCCTTGATTATTAACCCTTCCGAAGACAGTTCTGCCTGTGCTGGAGAGATTTTTGAACTGCGGGTTACAGTAAGCAATCAAGGCAATAAAGGCGCTGTTATTAATGTTTATATTGATGAAACTTCTGGCTTGTTACGTCAGTGGTGTAGCTCTGCTTCGGAAAGTTTAGCATTAGCTAATAATTGTAGCGCAGAGGTAGTTTTTTACTTCGCAATTCCTATTAATGCTACCCCCGAAAATCATAGTTATTTATTAGTTATTGATGCGCCTAAACACTATCCAGAAGACACGCCAATTCGTCATCAAGCGCGACTGCAAATTTTACCATCAGTACAATCCGCGACCCAGATTAATGACCCGACATTTCAAATTTTACCAATTACAACTTATCAAAAACCAACTATTATTGAACCGGGCAAACCTTTAGATTGTAAAATTATAGTTAATAACCGTTCTTCACGGGTTGATCGCTTTCGTTTAAGTTGTTCTGATCTGCCCAATGATTGGTTTACTGTGATTTATCCAGAGGGATTAGTTGAATTAGGATTAGTCGGAGAACGGCAAAGTTTAGCATTGAATCCGGGGGCGAAAAGTGAGATTATTTTCCGCTTACAATTTCCTCTAAACGTCAAAGCCGGAAATTACTCCCCAACCCTACGTTTAACTTCCTTGAATAACCTCGATTTGGTACTAATTGATGTCTTGTATTTGCGGGTACTTCCCACCTATAGATTAATCCCAGAATTGCAAACGAAAATTGGGAAAGTTAGTAAAGAAACGGGATGGTTTCGGCTGTTATTAGGGAATGGGGGAAACACCCTCCGCAATGTTAGTTTTACGGCCGAAGAAGACGCAGGTAAACCAATTTGTACTTATATTTTTGACCCTGAACAGGTGAAATTAGGGGCGCAATTAAAAACTCAAATTGACCTAAAAGTTAAACCGAATAAATGGTGGCGACGTCCTTGGTTTGGCAAGGGATTACCTATTGAATTTTATATAGAAATTGAGGATAGTTATCAACTACCTGTTCCCGAACGGTTGCCAGGAACTTTAATTTGGGAAGCACGACCCCTTTGGCAATTTATTTTATTAATTTTTATGATTTTGGGGGCGATCGCATCCCTAATTTTTGCGATTTGGTGGGTATTTTTCCGACCGCCAACACCCCCGAAAATTTTAGAATTTACTTCGGTTTTTCCGACTTATGAACAAGCCGCAGGAGATGCGATTCACTTAAATTGGCAAATTCTTCAGCCTCAACAGTTAAAAACGATTAAAATTACTGGGATTGCCGCCGATAGTGGTATTGTTTCTAGTGAAGATATATTGTATGATTTTAGCAAGGGGATTCCGCCGGAATTGAAGGAATTTTGCACATTAGAATCGGTTTTAAATTGTCAAAATATTCGTACCGATGCCCAACAAGCGGGAACTTATATTTTTCAAATGGATATATTTGCTAAAAAACGCTATCAGTTAGCTGATTCTAAAAAAACAAACACGATTCGTATTAGTGCTTTACCCCAGCCTAAAATCTTGGATTTTATGGCAACACAAACAGCCTATCAAGAAGCAGCCCCAAATCAGCCTATCCTAACATTTAATAATGAAATTGCCTTGAATTGGAAAATTAAAAATCCCGAACAATTGCAAGCATTAAAGTTAATTGCTCGTTCCACAGATGACACTGTTCTAATTCCATTAAAAACCTACGATTTTAGTGACGGTATCCCCTCGGAGTTAAGTGGATTTTGCTTATTAGAATCGGAATTAATTTGTCAAAGAGTCCCTACAAATGCCCGAAAAGCCGGAAACTATATTTTTGAATTGTCGGCGGTCTCTAAGGAGACACCAGAGGAAACTGCTATTAGCCATAAAAGTGATATAATTAAGATTATCCCTTATATTTACCCGACTAAAATTGTCTCTTTTTTAGTGAATGATCAGGACGCTTTACCTAAATATATTTTACCGATTAATCCTGAAAAAACTGCTAAAACTATTCGGATTAGTTGGAAGGTAGAAGGGGGTAAAAATACAATTGTTGAATTACTTCCCGCACCCGGAACAGTGGGTCTTGAAGGTTCGATAATTTATCCGATTACTCAACAACCGGGTGTAGAAACAATTACACTTGCGGTTAAAGGAGAATCGGGGGAACAATTGAATCGAACTGTCACCTTTGAAAAAATTGTTGTTCCTATTTCCGAACCTAAAACGCCCCCGGTAGATAAACAGCAGGATACTTCTATAAAAGATTCCAGAAACCCTAAATTAACCCCAAATAACCCCAACCTTTCTCCAAATCGACCTAATCAAACTGTCCCTAAATTGTTAACAACTCCACCTAATTTTCCTTTATTACCAACAACTCCAACTCCAACTCCTTCTCCAACCCCTTCTCCAACTCCAACCCCTTCTTTCTCGGCTTCGCCGATTGAAATTCCTCCTCAATTTGATTAAATAGTTAATAGAATAATTTTCACTCTTATGTTAAAACTATGACCAAAATAAATAAAATTAAAAAAGTGCGTTTTCCTTCTGTTGCTCTAAGTTTTAATTTTTGGGGGTCGATAATTATTGCTCAATTTTCCTTACCTTTTAATATTAATATCCCTCAACAACCGACCGCAATTCCTATTCCCCCTATTCCCATTACCGGAGATTTTAACTACTATTTTTCTTTATGTAATGTCCTGCGGAAACAACCCCGGCTTGAAGAAGCGTTATCAGCCTGTAATCAAGCAATTAATTTGAGTAAAAAAAAGAGAGCCGATTTATGGGGATTTCGCAGCGATCTATTATTAAAATTAGGACAATATGATCAAGCTTTAGTATCGAGTTTACAAGCCCTGGAAATTCAACCTAAAAACTCTCTAGCCTTAACCCTACAGTGTAGATCTCTTTTAGCATTAGGTCAACCAGATCAGGCTATTTCCGCTTGTGATAGTGCTTTAGAAATTAATCAAAATTGGGAGGAATTTTCTCCGAGTCTGACTTGGTTAAGTCGAGGTTTAGCTCAAGAACAGAAAGCCCAATATTCTGAAGCTTTAGCATCTTTTGATCAAGCTTTAAAACTCGATCCTCAGAATTCTATTGTTTTAGTCAGTAGCTGCCGAGTTTTGTTAGAAATGGAGAAGCATGAACCAGCAATTACCAATTGTGATAACGCTTTAAAAGTTAATCAAAATTGGGGAGAAAGTTCTCCGGCTCAAGCCTGGTTTTGGCGAGGTTTGGCTTTTAGTCGTTTGGCAAAATATCAGCAAGTTTTAGCCAGTTGTGAGGCAAAGAAAACTGATTTAGAGACTAATATTGGAGTCAAAAATAATTGTATTTTAACTACTCGAATCTCTCGCTTAGAATCGGCAAAAACTTCTTATGAACAAGCAACAACCCTCGATCCTGAATTTGCTGTGGCTTGGACATATCAAGGGATCAATTTAGGAGAATTAAACGAATATGTGCAAGCAAAAAAGGCTTTAGAAACAGCTATTAAAATTTATCCTAATAATGCCTTAGCTTTGGTGAATTTGTGTGCAACTCTGAATAAATTAGGGAATTATCAAGAAGCACTAACAGCCTGTGAAAGTGGATTACAACAAGATAGTAATTGGCTAGAAAGTGAGCCTGCTGATACTTTTATCCAGAAAGCACAGGCTTTAGCAGGTCTGAAACGCTATGAGGAGGGAATTTTGGCGATTGATCAAGCCTTGAGTTTGAAACCCGACTCAGCGATCGCTTGGAATACAAAAACCGTGATTTTATGGCAAGCCCAAAAATATCAGGAAGCTCTCAACGCATCAGAAAAGGCCTTAGCAGCCGATCCTAACTACTTTCAAGGGTGGTTTAATCGGGGGAGTATTCTGCGGGCGATGCAGCAAAATCAAGAGGCTCTAAGAGCCTATCAGCGTGCTATCGGTAGCGATATCACTTTTGTACCAATAGAAACCCTGGGGTCAGTTTGGACTAATTCCAGTGCAATTTTGTGGGACTTAGGGCAATATCCAGAGGCAATTGCCGCAGCGAATAGTGCGATTGAGATCGATCCTAATTCCGTATCCGCTTGGTTTAATCGAGGGTTATTTTTCACGGGTGTAAAAGATTATGAAGAAGCAGTTAAGTCTTATCAACAAGCTCTGAAACTTGATCCAAAAGCGGTTAATATTTGGGTGGCTCAGGGGATGGGATTCTTCTATTTAAAGCGCTATTCAGAAGCCTTAAATGCCTTGGAAGAAGCGTTAAAGATTGATCCGAACTATTTACCAGCTTTAGAAAATCGGGATTTAATTAGTCGGTATTTTCAGGGTAAAGTAAATAAATAATATTTAATCGTGCTTTTCTAAACCTCAAAAATCAAGTCCACTAAACTTTTTAAATCAGCTACTTCTAAATCCGGTTGGGCGATCGCAATTTTCGTTGCTCCTCCTCCAGGTTGTCCTTGACGACGATTAACCCAAACTGTTGTTAATCCTAAACTATTTGCTGTGGCAATATCATGGAAAATACTTTGGGCAACGTGCAGCAACTTATCAGAAGAAAGCCCCGTTTTATTTAAGGCAAATTGAAAATTATGGGCAGAAGGTTTATAGGATTGAGCTTGTTGTGCTGTAATAATATGATCAAATTCTATTTGTAAATGTTGGTTAGTTTGGGCAAATAAATCATCATCAATATTAGAAATAATCACTAATTTATATTTTTGTTTTAAGGCTTTTAGGGCTGCTACCGTATCAGGAAAAGGTTGCCAATCTTGAATTGAATTGGCTAAACTTTCTAATTCCGTGGAAGTGGGAGAAAACCCTAAACGTTCTCCGAACTTCTGCACCACCTCTCGCATAATTTGCCGATAGGTTTTATATTCTCCACTTTGGGCTTCCGGTTCTAAGATAGCAAATAATTCGAGTAACTGTTGATTACTCATCTCAATGCCATGAGCATTAACTAATTGTTGTAAAACCGGAGTAATTCCGTTTTCCCAATCAATTAAAGTGCCATAGCAATCAAAACTCAAGGCTTCAAATTGATTAAATTCAATCATTTTAGTAGATAGTATTTTGAGAGAACAGGGATCACAGATTTAAGAGGATTTCACGGATTTCACAGATTTTAATCTATGCTAATCCCCATTACCCATTACCCATTACCCATTACCCATTACCCGTAACCGATAACCCTTCAAGAATAATAGAAGGAGTATAACAGGAACCATTCCAAGAGGCATCACCTCCTAATTCTATAACTTGTTTGAGGGCGGTGTAAACATTTCCGGCGACCATTGTATTTTTTACCCGTCCGACAATTTCGCCCTTTTCGACTCGATATCCTAAATCCACATTAATCGAAAAATCCCCACTAATTCCCGCACTTTCTCCTAACATTTGATCGATAATTAAACCTCGATCTAAACTTTTAATTAACTCAGCTAAGGAACTTTTTCCAGGTTGTACTAAAAGATTAAATAAACCAGGAGTAGGATAACTGCCTAAATGGGTTCTAAATCCGTTTCCGGTTGTACCACTTCCCAGGGTGCGACCCGTAGTTAAATCAGTATAAAATAGTTTTAAAACTCCGTTTTGAATAAAAGTAATTGGACGGGTGGGGATACCTTCATCATCAAAGGGGCAACTAAATGGCCCAGCATCGGGTTCTTGATATAGGGTTAACAGGGGAGATATGACAGGAGTATTTAAGCGATCGCTCCAAGGAGAAGCCCCCTCTAAGACCTGTTTACCATTCAAAGCTGCATCCAGGGTTCCCCAGAGCATATCGGCAGCTTTAGCGGTAAATAACACCGGAATCCGACCTACCGGAGACGGCACGTTATTTTTAGCCCAATTTAACCGCATTAAAATCCGTTCGGCGAGTAACGTAGGATCAAGAAAATCCCGTTGAGTTTGGCCATCGGAAACATATAAAAAATCATCCTTGCGAACCCATTCGGTTTCCATATAGCCACTGAGGGTAGTGTCGGTGTGGCTACATTCAAGTCCCCTGGAATTAATCAAGCGAATTGATTCCACTTCGCAATCCCATTCGGCTGCACATAAGATATCAGGATAGGCAGCCCGAATTAATTCAATCGCCTGTTTCCCCCAACTGATCAATTGTTCAACGGGTACAGTTTCCCCAATATCGGCATAGGTGGATTGGGCCTTAGATTCAGTTAATTCAATGGTTTCTGGCTGATTTAGGGTACTTAAAGCCAGCGCCCGGGTAACTAATTTTTCCGGTTCCACTGGCCCATAGGCAACGGCTAAACCCGGACGTCCATCTCGCCAAAGTCGCAGGGTTGTCCCTTCCGATTGGCTACTTTCTATTTGCTTGAGTCGATTGGCTTCAAAAAAAATCGGCTTGGATAGGGATTGAGATTGAAACACTTCCGCAGCCTCAGCGCCCGATGCGGCAGCTAACTCTAATAGCTGTTCGGCTGATTGGTCGTAGGTCATGGATAGTAGTGATGGCATGGCGTCATCGTTCATCGTACCCTGATCGGTGATCGGTGATTTATTTTTAGAAATAAAGCCCTCGGCGATTGAAATCGCGGCTACACAAACGATGTCGGCCTTCGTAGAAATAAAGCCGTCGGCGATTGAAATCACGGCTACACAAACGATGTCCGCCTTCGCGGACTTATATGGTATGTGGGTAGGAAAAATCCGCCCCCAGAATCTTCAACCCGCGTCGGCGGGTTTTGTTTGTGTAGATGCGGTTTCAACCGCCTTTAATTTGATGTGATCTATTTTTCCCTATAGAGTAGAAATAAAGCCCTCGGCGATTGAAATCACGGCTACACAAACGATGTCCGCCTGCGCGGACTTATATGGTATGTGGGTAGGAAAAATCCGCCCCAGAATCTTCAACCCGCGTCGGCGGGTTTTGTTTGTGTAGATGCGGTTTCAACCGCCTTTAATTTGATGTGATCTATTTTTCCCTATAGAGTAGAAATAAAGCCCTCGGCGATTGAAATCACGGCTACACAAACGATGTCCGCCTGCGCGGACTTATATGGTATGTGGGTAGGAAAAATCCGCCCCAGAATCTTCAACCCGCGTCGGCGGGTTTTGTTTGTGTAGATGCGGTTTCAACCGCCTTTAATTTGATGTGATCTATTTTTCCCTATAGAGTAGAAATAAAGCCCTCGGCGATTGAAATCACGGCTACACAAACGATGTCCGCCTGCGCGGACTTATATGGTATGTGGGTAGGAAAAATCCGCCCCAGAATCTTCAACCCGCGTCGGCGGGTTTTGTTTGTGTAGATGCGGTTTCAACCGCCTTTAATTTGATGTGATCTATTTTTCCCTATAGAGTAGAAATAAAGCCCTCGGCGATTGAAATCACGGCTACACAAACGATGTCCGCCTGCGCGGACTTATATGGTATGTGGGTAGGAAAAATCCGCCCCAGAATCTTCAACCCGCGTCGGCGGGTTTTGTTTGTGTAGATGCGGTTTCAACCGCCTTTAATTTGATGTGATCTATCTTTCCCTATAGAGTAGTATGGAATATGACTTAAAAGTAGTTCACCCAGTCAGGTTAGCGTTGGCGAAGCCCGGCGTCAGCAGCGCGTCCTCGCACGAAGCGAATATACAGTTTAAATGCAGTACAGCTTATTACCCCCATTATCCCCCTAGCTTTGATTAAAAATCTTTTAAATAAATCTAAATGAAATTGACACAAACCCCTTTAAATACCTTTTCTATTACAACACCTCTTTATTATGTCAATGATGTTCCTCACATTGGCAGCGCTTATACAACCATAGCGGCTGACGCCATTGCCCGATTTCAACGACTCCAAGGAAAATCAGTTCTTCTGATTACGGGAACCGATGAACACGGTCAAAAAATTCAACGCACAGCAGAGGAATTAGGTCGTTTTCCCCAGGATCATTGTGATCAAATTGCCTCTAGTTTTGCCTCCCTGTGGGAACATTTTGATATTCAGTATGATCGCTTTAGTCGAACAACTGCAACCCGTCACGAAGCCATTGTTAAAGAGTTTTTTCAACGGGTTTGGGATAACGGAGATATCTACCTCAGCCAACAGCAAGGTTGGTATTGTGTCGCCTGTGAAGAATACAAAGAAGAACGAGAATTAGCACCAGGAAAATTATGCCCCATTCATACTAATAAAGTGGTAGAATGGAGGGATGAGCAGAACTATTTTTTCCGGTTATCTAATTATCAGAAACATTTAGAAATCTTATATCAAGAGCATCCTGAATTTATTCAGCCAGAAAGTCGGCGTAACGAAGTCATGAACTTCGTGAAGCAAGGACTACAGGATTTTTCGATTTCTCGCGTTAATATTGACTGGGGATTTCCCATTCCTACCGATCCGAGTCATACGATTTATGTTTGGTTTGATGCCTTATTGGGATATGTAACTGCTTTGCTTGACCCCGAAGATGAACCCACCTTAGAAAATGCTTTATCGAAATGGTGGCCGATTAATTTACATCTAATTGGTAAGGATATTCTAAGGTTCCACGCCATTTATTGGCCAGCAATGTTGATGTCCGCAGGTTTATCTCTACCCGGTCGTATCTTTGGACACGGTTTTTTAACCAAAGATGGGAAGAAGATGGGCAAAAGCTTAGGGAATACTCTTGATCCCGTGGCTTTAGTCAATCAATATGGTTCCGATGCTATTCGCTTTTATTTTTTGAAAGAGATAGAATTTGGACAGGATGGTGATTATAGTCAGACTCGGTTTATTCATACCGTTAATGCTAACTTAGCTAATGACTTAGGAAACTTACTCAACCGGACGCTGAAAATGGCGCATAAATATTTTAATGGTTGTGTTCCTAATGTTAAGAGTCAGGATATCCCCCAAGAAGATGGGCTCAAATCCGTCGGTCTAACCTTAACGGATACAGTAACTCAAGGTTATGATTCCCTCGCTTTTAGCGAAGTTTGCCAGGCTATTTTCAGCTTAATCCAGGCTGGGAACAAATACATTGATGAGAAAGCTCCTTGGAGTCTTTATAAACAAGGAAAACAAGAAGCGCTCGCTCAAGTTCTGTACTCGGTTTTAGAATCAGTTCGGTTATCATCTTATCTTTTGTCCCCGATTATTCCGAATATTAGCACTCGGATTTATCAACAACTGGGATATACTATTGACTTTAATGACCAGACTATAATCACAACATCACTGTCCTTTGATATCCATGGGGTTTGGGGCGCTTTACCCGCCAATCAACCCATACAGGAAGGACAACCCGTGTTTAGACGCTTGGAGGATTTAGAGGAGGTGTCATCCTAAATTCAACCCCGTTTTAATGATAGCCTGGTTTAACATAAAACATCAATTTCAATTGGTTTACCTTACTCACACTCAAATCATTTTTTTCATAAAAAAGAGGTATAAAAATGTTCAATCATCTCACCACTGGAGAACTGTTTACTCCTGAACAAGTTCTGGAAAACAGGGGCCGGGTTGCTATCTTTATTGATGGTTCTAATCTATTTTATGCAGCTTTGCAACTGGGAATTGAAATTGATTACAGCAAATTATTGTGTCGTTTAACCGCCGGATCTAGGTTGTTACGCTCCTTTTTCTATACGGGAGTCGATCGGACTAATGAGAAGCAACAGGGCTTTTTATTGTGGATGCGACGGAATGGCTATCGGGTGATTTCTAAAGATTTAGTTCAACTTCCTGATGGGTCTAAAAAAGCCAATTTGGATGTAGAAATCGCCGTTGATATGATGGCCTTAGTAGGTTCCTATGACACGGCGGTTTTAGTCAGTGGCGATGGAGATTTAGCCTATGCGGTGGACTCCGTGAGTTATCGCGGTGTGCGGGTAGAAGTAGTGAGTTTGCGAGCGATGACCAGTGATAGTTTAATTAATGTCGCCGATCGCTATATTGATTTAGAAATGATCAAAGAAGAAATCCAAAAAACCCCCCGTAGTCCCAGCTATAGCTATCGTCCCCTATCGGGAATTAGTTTAATTGATGGACAAATAATTGAGGAGCATTCCTAGAAAAACAAACAGAGTAAAAGCTGGCTTAGGCTGGTTTTTACTCCATTTATTTCTGAAGTTCTGAATTCCTAAATTATTAAAATTAGATGCGGTTGTTACTGGTTTGGGTAATTATTTTAGTCGGAATTTATGCTTGCGCTCCCAAAAATGTTGAACCGACCTCAAAGGATTCTAAATCTAAGCCTTCTGAAGAATTTGAACGGACATTAACTTTAGATGATGTCACCTTAGAACAGGCGGATGATCAGGGAAAATTGTTATGGAAAATTAAAGCCAAGCAGATCAATTATAGTAAAGACAAAAAAATGGCAACGGTAAAAAATCCCGTTGGTGAATTATACGATCAGGGTAAATTACTATATAAAATTAAAGCCGATCAAGGGGAATTTGAACAGAATAGCAGACGTATTTTTTTACGCAATAATATTGTGGCTACCGATCCAAATACGGGTCTAGTTTTGAAGGGAAAAGAACTAGAATGGATTGTCCAACAGTATATTATTGTAGTGCGAAATGGAGTCACCGGAGATCATGCTCAATTGCAAGCGGTGGCTCGGGAAGTTCAGGTATTTTATCGCCAAAAACGAGTAGAATTTTGGGATAAAGCCACTGTCAGCGCAAAAGATCCGGTTGTTAAGTTACAAAGTGATCATATTATTTGGCAAATGGAACCGCAACTTTTAATCAGTAATATGAAAACTGAGATTGAACGCTATCAAAATCAAACTATTACAGACCGAGGGGTGGCAGAAACAGCAGAAATGAATTTAAAAACTAAAATTGGTATTCTGAAAAAGAATGCTCAAATCGCTTTATCTCAACCACCTTTACAAATTTCTAGTCAGGAATTACAATGGAATTATGAGAAACAAACGATTAGTTCTCCCCAGTTTATTACCATTATTCAACGAGAGCAGCAAGTAACTTTAACCGCAAATCAAGGATGGGGAGATTTGAAAAATAATATCTTTTATTTAACTGGGAATGTAGTCGGAATTGGTCAAAAACGTCAAGTCCAATTAAATGCTAATGCAGTTAATTGGGATATTATTCAACAGTCTTTTTCCGCCGAAGGAAACGTCGTCTATCGTCAAATTGATCCCCCATTTAGTTTGATGGGAGAAAAAGCCGTGGGTCGGTTTGAAAATGATACAATTGTGGTTAGTGGAGGGAATACGGGAACCCCTGTAGTTACGGAAATTATCCCTGAATAGTGATATAGCAGGGAACAGGGATTTTAAACACAACTCAAATAGGATTGCTATATATAATCAAAACAGTTTTTGATCTATTTTTACCCTCTTATTTTAAATTAATTAATTTAACTAAACATCTAACTATGGAGATAGAAATAAAAAATATTCAGTTATTAGGACTATATAATTATGCAGAGATTCTATTTAATTTATTAGGGCTAAATTCGCCAAGATGTATAATAGGTAAGGTTTACCCTAAAATCCTTCTGTTTTCTGCAAACGGCATCAAATATTAGTGTCAAGATAAAACCAGGCTCGGCTTAAAAACTCGTGAAAGTCAGATCCCATTCGTTCACAATTATTCCTGTAACCCAGCTTGTTGTAAAGCTGACTCTAAAAGAGGTTGGAGTTTAAGGATTTCAGTCCATTGATTCAGATAGTTAAAATCAAGACGTTCTCCTTGGACTTTTAAAACCCCTAAGACATCTCTCCACTGTTTTTGAGACTCCGTAGCCGAAAGTTTATACCAAGACAACTTTTGTAGAATAATATCTTCAGATGAATAGATATAAATTCCGGTTTCGGAATCATCAATCCTATAAATTTGACGACGACTCATTTTAGAACGAGAAAAACCATCATCTCCAATTACAAAAATATCGACTTTTTCCATTGATTTTAAATGAATAATATTAAATGATCTTCTCTGATTAATAGCCTCTATAACAGCAGATTCACTAATATAAAAATCTTCTGTCAATGCTTGAATAAGTTGCGGTGCTTGCGACGGTGAAATACTAATCACTAAATCTAGGTCTTGTGTTGAACGACTTTCTCCTAAAAGAGAACTCGCCACAGAACCCCCCACCAAATAGGGAATATTTAAAGTTTCAAACAGCACAGCTATTCGACAGGCTAATTCTAGGGGATCTAAAATCATCCATTTCTCCTCTATCTCGGATTCTATTGTTTTTAACCCTAAAATTGTAATCCATTCTTGACCTAAACGCCTTCTAATTAATTCTTGACGAACCCAAGACAAACAACTATTAGGATACTGATTTTTGATGCCAATTAGTATTAATTTTCGAGTGGATTGATTGAAGTGGCGAACTCGTTGAGCTTTCTGTTGGGGTGTAAGTTCTCGCAACAGTTGAAACATTAGCACATCTGCATCAATGCTGGTGTCTTCTGACTGGGGAGTGTATCCAAGTTTGACTGTAGCAACTGGAATAGATGGCATAGAAATTGGCAGGTTTGATGGCTAAAATATATGATTTTTATTGTTGCTATATTCTACCTGATTTTAACCGAAGTAGATGCTCTGAAAGTTCGTCCCCTGGAGAACCAGGGAACGAGAGTAACGAGGGTATTTAAGGTTATTTAAGGTTATAAAATTTCTCGAACTTTCGCTTCTCCGTCGATAACTTCACCGACAAGAATGATATCAGCAACCCCCACAAATAAACCATTATCTAAAACCCCAGGAATATTGTTGATTTCTTTTTCTAATTCGGCGGGATTTTCCAGCAGATCAAACTTAACATCAATCACCAAATTTCCTTCATCTGTCACCACTGGCCCCGCTTTTTTTACCCCCATTCTTAGGGTCGGTTTTCCCCCTAATTTTTCCAGGGCTTTCATCACTGGAGTCATCGCCATCGGAATCACTTCAACGGGTAATAAAAAAGTTGATCCGAGTCTATCAACCAGTTTAGAATTATCGACAACTACAATAAAAACTTCTGCCAAACTATCAACAATTTTCTCACGGGTATGGGCAGCCCCACCTCCTTTAATTAAATTTTTGCTAGGATCAACTTCATCAGCACCATCAATGGCAATATCAATGTGATCCACTTCGTCTAATGTGGTTAATGGAATGCCATATTGTTTGGCTAATACTGTGGCTTGAAAGGAGGTAGGAATGCCTTTAATATCTTTGAGTTCTCCACTTTGGAGCCGTTCTCCAATATACTGAATCGCGTAGGCTGTGGTGGAACCAGTTCCGAGTCCAACAATCGTTCCCGATTGTACTCGATCAGCGGCGGCTTTGCCCACATACTGTTTCATTAATGTTACGGGATCTGGTTGGCTCATTTTAATTTATCCTCAATAAAGGGTTGTTTTAGATGGGAGTCAAGTCTAATTTAACCACAAAGACACAACCAACACAAAGAAGTTATAAACACTAACCGACTGATTGATATACTGATTAACGTGGGCATTTGATTCGTAATTGGAGAGTAAATTGTGAGTTTAGATTCGGTTTCTTCCCTATTAAAACAAGGGATTCAGCTTAAAGAATTGGGGAATTTAGAAGCTGCAATTCATATATTTCAGCAGGCTTTAGCCATGGATTCCCAAGACGCAGAAGTTTATAAAAGACTGGCGGAAGTTTATATTTTAATCGGTAAGGAAGAAGACGGAATTAACTATTTACATCAAGCCCTAAATTTACAACCGGATTTGGCTTCTGCGTATTTGGTTGTGGGAAATGCTCTTTATGTTCAATCTCGGTTAGATTTAGCGATTTTAGCCTATACCCAAGCCCTAGAAATACAACCTGATTTTACAGAAGCCCATGCTAATTTGGGCAGTATTTATTTTATCAAAGAACGTTTAGATGAAGCACTTTCCTGTTATCAAATAGCACTAGAAATTAATCCAAATCAAGGGTTAATTTATTGGATGACGGGAAATTTACTCACAAAACAGGAGAAAATAGAACTAGCAATTAATTATTATCAAAAAGCCATAGACTTACAACCAGATAAAGAAATATTTTATTTAAAAATAGCTGAAAATTTAGTTAAAGTAAATCAAGTTAATCAGGCAATTAATTGTTATAAAAAAGCGATTCAACTTAATCCCAAACAAGCCTTTACCCATCAGGAACTAAACCGACTACTGCAATTAAAGTTTCAAGAGTCTGGCGAGGTTGAAGGCGAGAATCCAGGGTTTTATGAAGGGGGAGTTGAATTAGCAAATGCTGGACTAGAAACCCAATTCCAATCTCGATCTGAATCCAATATTGAAACAGCTTTAGTTGCGTCTGCAAATCAACAGTTTTTAGTGAACACTCCCCCAGAAAAAGAGAGTGAAAATTTAGAAGTTCAACAATATAAACAAAAAGCTGAAATTCTCATGAGTCAAGGGTTTTATCAACAAGCCCTTGTCGCTTGTCATCAAGCCTTGAAATTACAACCGGATTATTTACCCGCCTATTTAACACTAGGAAATATTCTGCAATTCCAAGGCAAAATAGAATCGGCATTACGGGCTTATTTTCAAGCATTAGAAATGCGACCAAATTTCGCAGAAATTCATGCTAATATTGGCACTATGTTGTTTAAAATGCAACAGTGGGAACAGGCAATTTCGAGTTATGAAAAAGCATTAGAACTTAATCCTAATTTAGCGGCAGTTTACTGGAATTTAGGCAAGGTTTTTCAAACCGTGGGTCGGGTTGATGAATCTATTACAGCTTGGCAAAAAGCCTTAGAATTACAACCGAATTTAGTTGAAGCGGAATTTAACTTTGAATTTGGCAATAGTTTAGCCCGTCGAGGTCTTTGGGATGAAGCTGCTAAAAATTATCAACGAGCGATCGCTTTAAAACCTCAGTGGGCAGAAGTTTATGCTAATCTAGGGAGTGTGCGATCGCAACAAGGAGAAGAACAAGAGGCTATTCAATATTATCAAAAAGCGATTGAACTTAAACCCGATTTACCTCAACCCTATCTCTATCTCGGTCATATTTTCTCAAATAAAGGGGAATCGGAACAGGCTATTTATCATTATCAACAATCAATTAAACTTAAACCCGATTCTATTGATAGTTATGCCAATATTGCGAATATTTATGCTAAAATTGGTAGGGTAGAAGCAGCGATTCAAAACTTTGAACAAGCCTTAGCTTTACAACCGGATTGGGCAGAACTTCATTGTCGATTAGCCCATATTCGCAAACATGATCAGCCCTCAGAAGCCCTAATTAATTTAGAAAAAGCAATTGAGCTTAAACCGGATTTTGTCGAAGCCTATCAACAATTGTGTGATTTACTCAGCCATTCCACAAATTTAGCTAAAGCTAGAGAAATGTCGGATTTATATTGTCAGAAATGTGGGGATAAAGTTCCGGTTTTATCAGCAGTTGCCTATATTTTTGCCTATAGTCAATCGGGGGCTTGTCAACAGGCGCTAGAAAAACTCATAGAATTAGAAAAAATTTGTTATCAAGATCCCGATAAATTAGAGGTTTCAGAAGTAATTATTCTCTATGAAATTCTCCTATTTACGGTTTCCCACCTGCGGGATGATGTGGAAGCCAACGCCAAATTATATCGCTTAATTGCCCAACAATATGCTAAACATCGCTTCAGTGGAGTCCCCTCGCCTCAGTATGCCTTGATACCTGAAAAAACGAGTTTGAAACCCCTAAGAATTGGCTTGATTTCTAAACACTTCCGACGGCATTCTGTGGGCTGGTGTAGTGAGAACTTAATTAAAGAATTGTCCCTAATTTCCCCCCATATTTATATTTATGTCACCGGACAGTTACCAACGGATGAAGTTACCCAAAGATTTGAACAAATAGCGGCGAAATTTTACTGGCCAAAATCCTTTCCGAATGGGTTTGGTTCGCCAGAGGAATTAACTACAGAAATTCTGGGAGATCGATTAGATATTTTAGTGGATTTGGACTCTATGACCGTGCCTACAAATGTTCAGATATTATATCGTAGACCTGCCCCGGTTTGTGTGTCTTGGTTAGGGTTTGATGCTCCCTATGTTTCCGGTGATAACTATTTCTTTTGTGATCAATATAGCCATCCCCAAGGAATTGAAAAACATTACCTAGAAAAGTTAATCCGTTTACCCCATACTTCCGTCGCTTTAGAACCTTTTAAAAGCCGTCCAGTGGATAGAAATGCGGTGAGAAAGGGTTTAAATATTCAGCCGGATCAAATAGTTTATTTATGTGTAGCACCCGGACGAAAAACTAACCTAGAAATGATTCAAGCTCAGGTTAAAATTCTTCAAGGAGTTCCCAATAGTGTATTACTCAGGAAAGGTCAAGGGGATAATAACTTAATTCGAGAACTTTATCACCAAGTTTGTGTTGAACAGAATGTTGATCAAGGTCGAGTAATTTTTATTGGGTTAACCAAAACCGAAGAAGAACATCGAGCGATTTATTATGTGGCGGATGCCCTATTAGACTCCTATCCTTATAATGGAGGAACCCATAATTTAGAGGCTCTATCGGCTAATTTACCCATTATTACCCGGGCTGGGGAACAATATTTATCTCGCATGGGTTACTCGTTTTTAAAAGCAGTTAATCTCGATATCGGTGCGGCTTGGACTTGGGAAGAATATACACAATTAGGGATTAAATTAGGTTTAGATGCTAATTTACGCGATCAAATTAAATCCCATTTAATTCAATCTCAAAACCAAAATTCCTTAGCCCCTTTATGGAATCCTAAAAAATTAGCGAGGGAAATGTATGATATTTTTGAGAAACTTTATCGGGAATAGGAAATAGTTTTTACAGGACTTACGCAGGCACACTATATATAGTGTGCCTGCGTAAGTCCTGTCAGTTAAAAGCTGAATCTTTGTCCAGTTATTTAATCAAAGAACTGAATTGTCCTTCGATAAAAATGGAACTTGTTTGATTCTTTTGGGTTTATTTTTAAATAAATAATCAGGACTTTTTAGGGTGATTGCTATTATCATTGGTATGCGATCGCCTACTTTTAGTACGCTATATATAGCGTGCTTGCGTAAGTCCTGGAAATATTTACTCACTTAAATTAAAATTTGTTGAAGTTCCACTAAACAGAAATTTATGCAAATAGACCAACCAAAGCCCAATCTAACCCCAACTGCTAACTCCTGGGTAACATATCCAAAACCTAATCCTGAAGCTAAATTACGACTATTCTGCTTCCATTATGCCGGGGGTGGAGCCGCGATATTTCGTTCTTGGATTGATAGTCTACCATCAACGGTTGAGATTTGTCCAATCGAACTTCCCGGACGTAATTCTCGACTGCGGGAAACCCCTTTTACCCAAATGGAGCCTCTGATACAGGCTCTTGATCGAGCCATATTACCCCACCTAACTAAACCTTTTGCTTTTTTTGGTCACAGTATGGGCGGATTAGTTAGCTTTGAACTGGCGCGGCTACTTCGTAAAGAATATAACCAAAGTCCATTACACCTGTTCGTTTCGGGATACCGCGCTCCGCAAATTCCCGATCGCACTCCCCAAATTCACGCCCTACCAGAATCGGAATTGATCAAGGAATTGCGTCGCTATGCTGGTACACCGGAAGCGGTACTAGAAAATGCTGAGTTGATGGCACTGTTGCTTCCTACTCTCCGAGCCGATTTTTCGGTAGTTGAAACTTACTCCTACAAGGACTTACCGCCTCTGGATTGTCCAATTACTGCTTTTGGTGGATTAGAAGATTTGAAACCTAACGCCTTGGAGATAGAAGCTTGGTGGGAACAAACCAACTCGGCTTTCTCTGTGGAGATGTTTCCCGGAGATCATTTCTTTTTGCACTCAGCCAAATCTCTTGTCCTAGAATGCTTGGGAAAATCGCTATTGATCATTGATCAGGGGATCAATTAAGTCAACTATCTGTTCAAATTGAAATTTCCGCACTGCTTTTGTTAGAAATTGGATTAGAGGAATTTCTGGATCTGGAATTTCTTTAATTAATTCTATTACAACTTGGACATCGGGATCGCCGATTTCTACCATCAAAGGTTTTGCCATATCTTCTACCGCTTTTTGTCCACTACGATAGGAAAGATAACCAACTAATCCTACCGCGCCCATTAAAATGGGACAAATCACCCAATTCCTGTGTCTTCCATCACTCATAACCCCTGATCAACCTCACAATTAGATCAGGATGATATCACGGTAAACCTCAATTGAGAATGGCACAATTTTAAAGATAAGGCTAAGTCTTTGGAGTGCTGACCTATGGCAACTCAACTTTCCGCAAAAGAACTACGCCCCAACCCCTTCATCGCCTACCGTGATCCCCAAACGGGAAAATGGATTGTTGTGAAACCTGAAGCTAAGGACGTTGAGGTAGTAGCCGCATAAAGGATAACAAGGTTTAAGAGAAAAAATTTTCTGGGTCATGGGCCATTTTCAAAGGATATAGCAACCGCCAAGGCAGTTAAAACACCAGACAGATCTTGGAACCCAGACGGTAAAGTGTTTTCCCCGGGTGTTCCCTCCTGCCCTAGCCCCCCGTGCACGGGGGGCTAGGGCAGGGCTGTTTCATTTTCCATTGCCAACCCCTAAGACCTAACCCCCCAACCCCCTTCCCTACTAGGGAAGGGGGAGTAATAAATAATTTTTTATGTTTAATAGTAATAA
Source organism: Planktothrix agardhii (assembly GCF_904830935.1). NCBI lineage: Bacteria > Bacillati > Cyanobacteriota > Cyanophyceae > Oscillatoriales > Microcoleaceae > Planktothrix > Planktothrix agardhii. The sequence continues at coordinate 3,338,185 of NZ_LR882952.1, read as the reverse complement.
TTAGAATGCACCCTGGAACTTTAGCTTAATCTTTTGAGTCGGTTGTGTTAATAGGATGACTCGGAACTGGTCTAGTTTAAATAGTGTCACACTCCCCTGTATTTGTCAGAGTAAATATAAGTAAAGTAAGAATATCGAGTTAAATTTTAACCATGAAATCAAATCTGACTTTAACAACTTTTGAATATACTGTCAGTTTTACTAACCCTTGTGATAGTTCCTTGAGTATTTCAGATTTGCAAGAAATTATTAATAAGATTGAAACTTTTACTGGAGATGAATGGCTTTCGTTGTGTCCTGATATCGATCAAGGGGAACTCTATCGGGAATGGTTTATCTGCTATGATTTTGAAGTCACTCAAACTTGGGAAGCCTACGATTATTTAACCGACGATTGGTTTGAATCCCAGGATTTATCGCAAGTTAAAGCAATTATTAATCGGATTGAAAATGCTAGAATCTATATCCCTATTGCCGCTTAATTGTTGCTGTTTCTTAACTGTAAAATCCTATGATAATTCCCAAGGGGCTAATTAGCCCCTATATTTTTGAGAACTAATTTGTATAGTAGGGAACACCGGAACAGGCAATAGAGATCAGTATCAGTCTTAACTGCCAAGGCCGACTGCTATGATTACGAATGAACGGCAACAGATGGCAGTTATTCTAAAGTGGGATAATCGGTATAGCCTTTTTCATTTCCCCCATAAAATGAAGATCGATCATAAGGATTTAAGGAGGAATTAATCTCAAAACGTTTTGGCAAATCGGGATTAGAAATAAATAACCGCCCATAGGCAATTAAATCGGCATTTCCAGAAGCGATCGCTTGATTTCCACTGTCTCGATTATGAGATCCGGCGGAGATAATTGCCCCCTTAAAATAGTTACGGAAAAACCCCGCACTTAATTCGGCTAAAGGAATTTCTGCCTGATCTATTTTAGCCCAATTATTCAGAGCATCAGCATTTGATCGCGGTTCAACAATATGCAAATAGGCTAGATTAAATTGATTTAAAGCATTAGCTACATAACTAAAGGTTGCCACGGAATTAGAGTCGGATATACTATTAAATGTACCCGCCGGAGACAGTCTCACCCCGACGCGATCGCTTCCCCAAACACTAACAACTGCTGTTGTTACTTCTAATAAAAATCGGCTTCTATTTTCGAGTGTGCCACCATACAGATCGGTGCGTTTATTTGTACCATCTTGAAGAAACTGATCCAATAAATAGCCATTGGCACTATGAATTTCTACCCCGTCAAAACCCGCCGCCAAAGCATTTTCCGCCCCTTGGCGATAGTCCTCTACGATTCCAGAAATTTCCTCGGTTTCTAAAGCTCGGGGGGTGACGAAGGGTTTTTCCCCTTCTAGGGTGCTGGCTGTGCCTTCCGGGGCGATGGCTGAAGGAGCCACGGGTAAGGCTCCATTGGGTTGTAGTAAGGGATGGGAAATCCGGCCAACGTGCCACAGTTGCAGGAAAATCCGGCCTCCCTGTTGGTGAACTGCTTTGGTGACGAGTTTCCAGCCTTCGGTCTGTTCGGCTGAATGAATTCCAGGTGTGCCTGGGTAGCCTACTCCTTGGGGGGAGATTTGGGTAGCTTCGGTAATAATTAATCCCGCCGAGGCTCGTTGTCCATAATATTGGGCGTTGAGGGGGACGGGGACGTTTCCAACTCCGGCGCGGTTGCGGGTTAGTGGGGCCATAACAAGGCGGTTGGGTAAGGTATAGCGACCCAATTGGAAGGCGGAAAATAGGTTAGATTGACTGTTCATTATATCTTTTTGCCCTAGACTTGGTTTAGTAGTTAAACAACTGTTTAATAATCAGGATAAAACATTCTCTTAGGACATAGACTGATTTATGTTCTCGTTCGACCGTTCGACCGTTCGACTGGCTCACGGCTCACGAAGCGGCCTGTTCCCTGTTCCCTGTTTCCTGTTCCCTGTTTCCTGTTCCCTGTTCCCTGCTATAGCTGACTTCCTGGTAAAACGGTAAAATCATTGTAAAATCGCTTCCCTCTCCCACCTCAGAACTACAGGTTAAGGTTCCCCCATGTTTATCAACAATAATAGCATAGGTAATTGCCAATCCTAAACCCGTGCCTTGTCCCACAGGTTTTGTGGTAAAAAATTGGTCAAAACTGCGACGGATTACTTCTGGGGACATCCCAATTCCATTGTCACCAATATTAATCATTAATTGAGATTTATCGATGTGAGGTTCAATTTTAATAGTAACGTTAGGGACAAATTCTTCCTCCGGGATTGGCTGTTTTTTTAACATTATGACCTTACTATCAATGGCATCTATAGCATTATTCAATAAGTGAATAAAAACTTGATTAATTTCACTAGCATAGCATTCAATAGTCGATAATTTATCGTAATCTCGAATCACTTGAATTTCAGGACGATGGGAGGTAGATTTGAAACGATGACTTAACAGCATTAATGTACTTTCAATTCCTTCTTTGAGGTCTACGGTTTTTAATTGTGCTTCATCCAGTCGAGAAAATACTCGCAATGATCGTACTAAATCTCGAATTCGATTTGCACCGACTTCCATTGAGGATAAAAGGTGAGGAAGGTCATTTTTCAAAAATTCTAAATCAATTTCTTCAGACCATTGTTCAAGTTCAGGAATATGCGGTGGAAGATACTGTTCATAAAGTTGAATTGTTTTGAGTAAATCTCCCACATATTGTTGAGCATAAAAGATATTTCCATAAATGAAATTAATCGGATTATTAATTTCATGGGCGACACCCCCGACTAACTGACCAAGAGAAGACATTTTTTCCGTTTGAATTAACTGAAGCTGCATTTTTCTTAATTGTAAATGCACATTAATTCGGGCTAATACTTCTTCCGGTTGAATGGGTTTAGTAATATAATCTACTCCGCCAACTTCTAAGCCTTTTACCTTATTCACCAAATCACTCAAAGCCGTCATAAAAATTACGGGAATATCCTTAGTTTTATGATTTTCCTTTAACTGACGGCAAGTTTCAAACCCATCAATTCCCGGCATCATCACATCTAATAAAATTAAATCTGGTAAGGTGTCTTGAAGTTTTAGTAAAGCATTTTCCCCACTTTTGGCAATAGAAACTCTAAAGCCAGATTGATTTAAAATATCTAAAAATAACTTAACATTAGTCAAGTTATCATCAACAATTAAAATAGAATAGGAATAGGAATTTTTCATGGATTATTAATTATTAATATAGGGTTGAATAAAGTGGATAATTTGTTCGTCTTCAAAGGTTTCAGCCAATTGAATCATATAATCAGCAAAAGCAGTATATTCAGCATCTAACTGTTTAATCCGATCGGCTTCATTTTGAATATCTAAAATGTAACCCCCTTTGGCAAAATTATACAAGTTAATCAGTTCTTGAGAAGGAGGAATAATTAAAGAACTAACAGACACAGGTGATCTTGATTTGTATACTACTGGCTCTGAACTTTCGTAAATCCAGGTTAATTTTAACATTTCTTGGAGTTGATTTAATAAAACTTCTTCTTGTATGGGTTTAGATAGAAACCCATTACAACCCGCCTTTAAACATTCTTCTTGATCTGCACTAAATACAGAAGCAGAAGAAGCAATAATAATTAGATCATAAAATTCGGGATCGGTTCTTAATTGTCGAGTCATTTCTAAGCCCCCCAGAATAGGCATCATTAAATCAGTAATTACGACATTAGGATACAATTGTTTAACTTTTTCTAATCCTTCTTGTCCCTGGGTTGCTTCGATGAGTTCAAAGCCGAGGGGTTCCAATAAATTAACCATAACGGATCTATTTTCCCAGCGATCATCTACAATCAAAATAGTCTGTTTTTCTCCCTGATAACCGACAATTTTTTGTGAAGTTTCAGTTTTCTTAATCGGTTGATCTTTGGCTGCGGGTAAATTGACATCAAACCAGAATTTACTTCCAATTCCTGGAATACTCTCAACATTAATCTTCCCTGCCATCATTTCTACAATTTGATTACTAATGGCTAATCCCAATCCAGTTCCTTCTGATTTTCTGGCGTGTTCTCCTACCTGTTCAAAGGGTAAAAATATTTTTTGAATTTGTTCAGAGGTCATCCCAATTCCCGTATCCTCAATTTTAAACCTTATCATATACATTTTGATAGAATCAGATTCGATTGATTCCGATAAAACCTTGACTTCAAAACAAACCGACCCGGTATCAGTAAATTTAATCGCATTTCCTAATAGATTTAATAAAACCTGACGCAACCGCTTTTCATCAGCATAAATTCCTTCGGGTAAAGGAGTTAAAGATTGATAAGTAAATTGTAATTCTTTTTGTTCAGCTTTCAGGCGACAAACTTCTATAATTCCCCATAAACAATGTTCTAAATTAAAATCTACAGGATAGAGTTCTAGTTTACGCGCTTCGATTTTAGAGAAATCTAAAATATCATTAATTAGGGTTAATAAATGAGAACCACACTCATAAATAATATGGAGTCCTTGTCGGTGTTTAGGAGCTAGAGTTGGTTCCCGTTGTAGAATTTGAGCATAGCCTAAAATTCCATTTAAGGGAGTGCGGAGTTCATGGCTCATATTAGCCAAAAATTCACTTTTAGATTGGTTAGCAGATTCGGCATCTTCTTTCGCATTTTGGAGTTGTGCTGTACGTTCTTCTACTCGTTGTTCTAAACTTTCATTGGAAGTGGCTAAAATCGTAAAGGATTGTTGTAATTGTTGAGCCATTTGGTTAAAAGAATCCCCCAGAAGCATGATTTCTTTAATGCCTTTAATCCGAATTTTTTGTCTGAGATTTCCACTGGCAATTTCCCGGGAAGCAATACTCAAATCCATGATTTTTTGGGTAATCCAACGGGAGGTTAATAGTCCAAATATCATAGCAATTCCCACGGCAATTAAACAAAGAATAATGGTTTTTTGAGTATTCGCATTAATTTGCCCCATAAAATCGGATTCTGGAATTACCACGACAATTAACCAATCTAAACCCCATTGATCTTTCCAAGGACTAATATTGACAAATTGACGTTGATTATTGATCTTAATATATAGAGATTGACTTGTAGTAATCGAGTAAGTTTGACCAAATTTTTGAGTGATAGTATTAAAGGTTTCTCGAATTAGTGGATCTTGACTATCAGCAGCATTCAGCCGTTTTGCCACACCATTAACCATTTGATAAGGAGGTTTGGACAATGAACTTGCCACCAAAAGTCCGTTACGTTCTAAAATAAATATTTGTCCAGAGTTACTGGTTTTTAAATTTTTTAAAAATTCACTAATTTGTGATAAGCGTAAATTAGAAATCAAGACAGCAATTAAATTATTGCTATCATTATATAGGGGATAACTGGCGGAAATAGAGATAATATCGGGAAAATTATCCCATTGATAAATTTTACTCCAAATCGGTTTTTTTGCCCGAACTGCATCGGTATAAGCGGCTTCACTGCGGGGATTATAATTATCAAAAGATCCCATTAATTTAGTTCTATTCCCCTGGGGATCTGTTGCATAAATATTAGAATTCCATTCGGTTTTAGGAGAAAGTTCATCAATAGTAGCTTTATTCAAATCTAAAAAATATCCGGCTCCGGCATATTCTCCCGTAGGTAATACATAATAAACGTAACCCACATCAAAGGCTTGAAGTTGTCTCCAAAAATAATGCCCAACTTCAGAATAATTGGTCAGATCTAATAACCCTAATTCAACAGCATCGGCATTAATTTTATTAATTTTATGGGGTGTAGAAAGATAATTATTTAAGTGTTGTTTGATCCGAGAACTAACTTCATTTTCAATTTCTTGTGCGAGTTTATTAATAGCTTTTTCTCCATGATTGAAAGCTAACCAACCTGTCAAACCAACAGCAATAGAAATTTCCAATAAAAAAGGAACTACAAGTGCCAAACTTAGGGGAATTCCTTGGGATTTATGCGATCGACGAAAGATGGGAAAGAATGATAATATCATAGTAATAAAAGCAGTTAACTTAAGGAGAATTTTGCAACTCTGGTGTTAAGCTGCGAAAGTCAAATTGCGATGCACCCGGATGACAACTGATGCAACTATTCACCGTCAAAGGTTGGGAAAGATCAACCCGGGGATGGAGGGCTTTAAAATAACGGGAACGATTAAAACGATAGGGGATGGTCTCATCCTTGAGAGCAATGGGACGGGAATAGGTCTGGAGATATTTCCACATTAACAATAATGATGGCCCTTCTAAGGGTTGCAGCGTTGCACCATAATGTTCTGGATCTTGAATCACTTGCTGCCAAGTTTGGGTGGGAAATACCTGGGGTGGGATAGCAATATGACAGCTTGAACAGGTGTTGAGATAAAGTTCATGTCCCAGTTTATATGCGGGTTGAATACTGTCCACACTGCCGATCTGATTGGGGCTAGGCGCGTTTTCAGCCAGGACTACTGGGGAGACTAAAGGGGGTGTTTGTGTTATCCCCAAGGCAATACCGATACTCCACAGCCCGACTATTACAATTAATACCCAGGAAGGAGAACGTCCCTTTTGCTTTTGAATTCTGTTTTGACTTAAAAAACCCATAACCAAGACAAATGATCTGGCAACATCACTGAAATCCTAGCTCAGATTAGCACTGTTTTTGGAGACTTTCAGTTAATTCAGGTTTAAGATCATGCCTTCCCTAGCAACAACCCCGTTGGGAAAAACAGCCTGAACTTGGGCTTCAATTTGATTCAGAATTTCATCGGTATGGGATGGATCATGTTGATACATAACCACCTGCTTGACTCCAGCTTTTTTGGCGACTTCTACACCCATTTCCCAGGTGGAATGTCCCCAACCAATTCTAGGCAATTCGTGATTGTGATATTCTTCGTTGGTATAGGTGGCATCATAAATAAAAACATCTGCGTCCCTGGCCAGATGTAAAACATTTTTATCGAAGTGATCGGGAAAATGTTCGGTATCGGTACAATAAACCGCCGTCTTTCCTTGCCAAGTAACTCGATATCCCACCGCCCCATTGGGATGATTCAGGGGTGCGGTTTCAATTTTGATATCATCTAAAGTTAATGTATCTCCCGGAAATAGGTCATAGAACTTCATGTCTGACTGCATGACCTGGATAGGGACAGGAAAATTGGGGTGAACCATCTGATCACAGAGACGATCTTTGATGGTACTGCCATCCGGTGCGATCGCCCCATAAATATGAAAACGATTAATTGGAATAAAAGCGGGAACGAAAAAGGGAAATCCCTGGATATGATCCCAATGGGTATGGGAAAAAAACATATAGGCTTCCACGGGCATTTGTCTGAGCAGATCCATTCCCAAGACTCTTAAGCCTGTACCTGCATCAAAAATTAAGCGTTTTTCACCCAAGCGCATTTCCACACAGGAGGTATTTCCTCCGTATTCAACCGTTTGCGATCCAGGCGTGGGTATACTGCCCCGCACCCCCCAGAATCTTACGGAAAAATCAGTTTCAGAGTTCTTGTCCATGGGGGTTGCTTGATCATAAGAATGTGGGTTCTGGGCTGAAGGATCAGAAACTGGCATCGTTTGTTTTAGCCTTGGACGTAGAAGGTTGACTCAGCCTACAATTGAAAAGGCATGGAATTGACATCCTCCCCGCCATAAACGTACGGTGATTCCCAAACCTCACGATTTAGGTTTCTGCTTCTTAGCAACTGCCTCTACCCACAAGGAGTTTTCTGGTCTTATGTTCGCTCCACAGACTATCCCCGCAAGCCCTGCGGTTCTTATGTGTCGAAGTCTCAAAAAGAGAATTCTTAAGTTTGTGTTGATTCTAGGGGTGGACTGCCCATTGCCCTATCCTCTTTTCCCTGTCTACCGATTTGTCTGCGCCGCCAGTACAACTGGGCTTCGCTCGTTAGGCTGTCTGAATCCATCGTCACGGGTGGGTCAGTGACCATCCACATTCTAACACAAAGCCGTCTGTAGAACCACGGGGTTTCTACCCATTTTTTCGATAAATCTTAGCGTAGAGTAGTGTTTGGTGCATCTTAAACAATTATGAATTACGAATTAATAATTACGATAAGACACAATTCGTAATTCGTAATTCGTAACTCGTAATTAATTTCGTAATTCATAATTTGTAATTCACTGTTTACTGGCGGCTTTAATCCCTTTTTCTACTAGGGGCCCAACCTGATCCACATCCTGCCAACCCAGAATTTCAGTGACTTTCCGTTCTAGGTTTTTATAGGTTCGGAAAAATTCAGCAATTTCTTCTAGGCGATGATGGGGAATATCTTTAAGAGATTTTACATCTGCGTAGCGTGGATCGGCTGCGGGAACACAAAGAATTTTTTCATCCCGATCACCACCATCGATCATTTCTAAAAACCCAACGGGTCGGGCTGCGATCACACAACCGGGAAAGGTGGGTTGATCCATAATCACTAAACCATCTAAGGGATCTCCGTCTTCCCCTAGGGTATTGGGAATGAAGCCATAATCAAAGGGATATTGGACAGAGGCAAACAAAACCCGATCAAGGGCAAAGGCTTGTAACTCTTTATCGTATTCGTATTTGTTTTTGCTTCCGGCGGGAATCTCAATCAAAACGTTAATTAAACCCGGTTTGGGTTGGGGCGCAATCTTTGATAAATCCACGAATCGTTCTCCAAGCTTAGACAATCATCAAAATCGGGGAAAGATCCCCTCTATAATTCTAAGGCGGATGGGGATTTCCTCCAAGGGGGGTTGAGCTGTTTGCCACCGAGATCAATTCAGCATCCCCATTTAACCAGCACCGATTCCCCGACCATTTTGATTAAACTCTATAACAGTTTGTTCTGATAATTCATGGGTTGTGATTGCCCTTAAGATTTCTAAGGGTAAGGTTAAATGATGGGCTCCGGCTTGTAGGGTGGCAGCGGCTTCCTGGGGGGATTTAATACTGGCGGCTAATATTTTAGTCGGACTTCCTGTTAATATGTCGTTCATTTGTTTGACTAATTCAATACCATCCCCTAATAATCGAGTTGCCCGATTCACATAGGCGATCGCATATTTGGCCCCCGCTTCCATCGCTACAGCAGCTTGGGCGGCACTATAAATGGCAGTCACAGAACAGGGTATTTCGGCAGATAAATAGGCAACTGTTTGAAATCCTACGGAAGTCGCTGGAATTTTTAAAACCGTTTGTTCTCCTAGTAATTCAAAGGCTTTTTTTCCTTCCCTTACCATTCCCTGAAAATCCGATGCCATTAATTGATAATAGATTTCCCCCGAAATTAATTGTTTTAACTGTTTTAAGGTTTCTTCAGGAGATAATTCACTTTTTGCCAATAAAGTAGGATTGGTTGTAAGTCCTTTCACCCATCCCCAATCCTTAACTATTTGTGCTTCTGAAATAATTGCCGAATCCAAATATAAAGCCATAGATTTAATTTTTTTTAGGTGTTGGTTTTTATAGAGCTAGGGAACACCGGAACACCAGAATAGGGAATAGGGAATAGTAAGTTATGCCCCTTGTTACAAGGTTTAGTATTATCCTATAACTCTCAACTGATAGCTCTCAACTGATAGCTCTCAACTGATAACTCTTAACTGATAACTGATAACTGATTCATGACATTCCTTCAAATGGCCCTAAAAATGTCGGTTTGGGGCGAACAATATGCAGTTCTAGGATAGCTTTAATTACCGCTAAAATTTCTCTTTGGGTATAGAATCTCATGGAATCATCCTGAAATTTTCCCCAGTCTGGTGTTCCCAAGCCTACCGAGTCTATACCCAATTTATTACAGGTGTAAACCGCCCGGGGAAGATGATATTTTTGAGTAATTAAAACCGCCTTTTCTATGCCAAAAATTGCTCTAGCACGATAACAACTTTCATAGGTACTAAATCCAGCATAATCTAATTTAATATCCTTATTTGGAACTCCTAAACGTTCTGCATATTGCTGCATTGCCACCACTTCATTATATTCAGGAGTGCCATTATCCCCCGTCATTAATATTTTATGAATTCGCCCCAAACGATATAATTCCACTGCCCCTTCTACCCGATCTGCTAACATCGGTGTTGGGGTTCCATCCGCCCAAACTCCCGCCCCAAACACAATTGCTACAGGTTCTTTTGGGACGGTTTCTGGTTGCGTAAATCGACGATTATTCGTAACAGTTTTAATATAAATCGTCAATAAAAAAGGGACTAATACTGTCACCAAAACCATTAATAAAATCAGAAAACGCCAGTGCAAGATAAACCATTTAGGCATAAGATTGAAGTTAACCGTGGGAGAGACAAAGTTTAGCTTAGGAATAGGGTATCAGCAAAGCGGTTATTTTGACTCCAAGGGTGAACCCAATTGGGTCAAATTCAAAACATAACCCCCTGTCACCAGATAAACGGAGTCCGCTATCGCCCCTAAATGACGCACTAACGCCCCTAAACGATCGCGGAAGGTTCTACCCATGGGATATGCGGGAACCACTCCCCATCCAGTTTCTTCGGCTACTAAGATGATCATTCCTGGAAGTTTATCTAATATTTGTAATAATTCATCCTGCGTATTTTCCCAGGTAACTTTATCTTGTTCGAGCAAATTAGCTAACCAAGTTCCCAAGGAATCGACTAAAATACAAGTATTTTGACCCGATATTTTTTCTAAGGTTGCAGTTAGGTCTATCGGAACTTCTAAAATTTCCCAGGACATCGGGCGACGTTCTTGATGTTTTTGAATCCTAATTTGCCATTCTTGATCCGTTGGATCTCGTTGAGATGTAGCAATATAAATCACTGGTTTTTCCGACTGTAGGGCTAAGGTTTCCGCCCATTCACTTTTTCCTGAACGGGCTGGGCCAGTTACTACTATTAATTCAGAAGGAATAATTAAAGAATTCATATTAGGTTTTCCAAAATAATTTTAATCTTGTACATAAACTCACAAATAGTGCTACAATTATAGTATAGGATAATCCGCAATATAAAAATAGCGATCGCCGTGGTAATAAAAAAATAACTCATCGTGGCGGGATCTTTTTTGATTCCTCCTTGATAGGGTTCAAAAGCTAATCCTAAAATTAACCCATATATTCCCCATTGATACATTTGATATAATAAAAGTTCTAAGGGATGATGAGGTTCCCTGAGTAAGCGATAACTAAAAAGTAATAAAATCAAACTAATTCCTGTGGTTTGGGGGAGTAAGCGGGATTGTAAACCAATGAGTAAATTTAAAATAATTAATCCCATGACAATCACAATTCCAATTAAGCGAAATTGGTTCCAATTTTTGGGGATATCTTGATCCTCAACTTGTTGATAATTAATGATTTCCTCCCCTACAAAAGTTCCGGGGATCGCAATAAATAAATATTTTAAATATTCAAATTTATATAACCAAGGAATCGGGGATATTGATAGAATATCTGTTATCCATCCTCCGGCGGATTTCGAGAGAATTAAACCTAATAAAACTCCCAGTAAACCGATTCTAAATTGGGGATGATGGCGAGTGAATAGCCAAATCAAAGAAGTAAAAAAAATAATATTAGTTAATACTAATAAAATAATATCACTTCGATAGAGAGAAAATTGAGGAAATTTAGGATCATGGGGATATTGAATTTGAGTTAAAATTGCGATCTCCACCCCCAAACCGAGGAAATTTATAACCAAATTAATCCATTTAGGAATAAACTTAGGTAATTGCACAAACATAAAAAATAATACCCCAAATCCGATTAAGGCGAGTTGCCATTTTTCGGAATTAGATTCGGGACTAATTACTGTTGGTCGAAAATGTTGTAAAACAATCGCAAAAGTAGCTAATAAAAATCCCCGTTTTAAAATTTCTATATTGATAGGCTAATTTCATTAGGGTAAATCGTCTATTTTTCAACTACTAACGGATGGTAAATCATCAATCGTACCCCTTTTTGTTAACTTTTATTATAGCAGAATCAGCCAAATTTTTTGTAAAAATATCAATAAAAAATTTGGCTCAGTAATTCGTTATATCAGAAAAGATAACTTAAAGGGGTAAGGATTAAAGTTGTTTCAAATTGATGAAACTAGATTAACTTCCACCTGCTGCAATACCGAATACAAGAATCAGAATTAAACCAATTATCATAAAGATTACAGCAATCAAAAATAGCCAATATTGCAGCGTATAAAGTTTCCGCAATTGTCCCAAAGCACCCATCAAATTTTCAATATCATTTCCTTGGGTATCAACAATTAATTGAAACGCTTTTGCCGCATTAATTGTCCAAATTCCTGTTACTAATAAAATGACTCCTTGAACTATGCCACTAAATCCCCCTTGCACCCCTTGTAAAATTGTGATGAAGCCACTAATTGCCCCTAATGCCCCACTCACAATCAGAAAGTAACTCACAAACCTCATTTTTTTAGACAAATCCAAAATCAGTTGATTCTGAGATTCATTAAACTCATAAGTTCCGTTGTCCATAGTTTCCTCTGAAAAAAAGTTAAGTTAATTACAGCTTAATTTTACCCCTATTTTCTAAAATGGCAATCATTCAGTTAAAAAAACCTTGTTACTTCTGCTGTCTGTGATAGAATTTGGGCAAACGCTCAATCCATTGCTAACCCCCAGGTTAGAAACGATTGAGCAGAAATACTAAAAAATGGAGTGAGGATGATGAATTTTAAAACCTTAGCATTGTCTGTTATTCTATCTACATTGGGATTGGCGACCGTTGCTCAAGCAGAAAACGAATCGGATTTGCAACAATTAAGAACTACAAATCGTTGTCCCGAATGTGATTTAAGAGGCGCAAATCTGCAACAGTTTGATTTGCGAGGGGCTAATTTATTTAAAGCTCAACTGCAAGGAGCAGATTTAAGAGGAGTTGATCTTCGCAGTGCTAATCTAAATCAAGCAAATTTATATAATGCAGATTTAACTCAAGCTAATCTAGCATCTGCTAACTTATTTGATGCTAATTTAAGGAATACTATATTAGAGCGAGTGGATTTTAGAGAAGCGGATCTTTCCCAAGCGGATTTAGCTCAGGCAAATTTAATCAAAGCGGATTTAAGAGACGCCAGTTTAGTCGGTACAAATTTTAGCCAATCCTATCTTAACCAAGCTAATTTAGAAAATGCTGATTTGCGTAAGGCATTTTTATTTCAAACTGATTTAGAAGCAGCAAATCTCACCCGGGCTAATTTATTAGGTGCGGATTTACGCAGAGCTAATCTGGATCGGACTATTTTAGAAAATGCCAATTTAACCGCTACAATTCTAGCTAATACTAACATTGATCGGGCTAAATTATCTCAAACTACACTCAGGGGAAGTCTTCTCCAAGGCACGGATTTATCCCCGATTGTTTGTGTAATTACAAATGTTGTTAATTGTGTGGTTGTACCGATTTCAGAACAGGTTGAAAGTCAAGAATTTCCCTTGAATTAATGTTGATCAGATAATCTAAAAAATCTAGTAGGGCGGGTTTACAAATCTTATTTGTAGAAATCAGAAATTATGACGGAACCCGCCCCTACAATTAATATTATTGTGAGGTTTTATTTAACATTTCTTGAAGTTGGAGGACGGCTTTATTATTCCCCTGTTGTGTATATAATTCTAAGGCTTTTTTCCAAGCATTATTGGCTTCGGCGGTATTGCCTTTTTTCCATAAAGATTCCCCTAAATTTTTTAAGGCTTCCGCATAGTCAGGATTAATTTCTAAGGCTTTTTGATATTGGGCGATCGCTTCATCCCATTGTCCTTGACTGGCGTGTAAAAATCCCAAAGCATTATAAGCCAGCCCATATTGAGGATTCAAACTAATAGCTTCTTGATAGACTTGAGTAGCTTCTTCTATTTTTCGTTGATAAAATAAAGAATTTCCTAAATAAAAATAATATTTAGCTTCTTTGGGTTGATTTTCTACCAATTGACGAAAAATTGCTTCGGAAGCGGCATAATTTCCAGTTTGATAGAGTTGAATTGCTTGACGAAATATTGCTTGTCGAGATTGTTTCTTATCTAACTTTTCCTGTTCTGCTTCACTGGGTTTACCCCGCAACTCGCTGGGACTGGGTAAATCATTTTGAGCTTGTACTTTGGATGATAATACAATAATTATTCCTAAAATTATTGTTGTTACCCAGGTTAAATTTAACGGTTTATTTTTCATCTTTGTAATTGTAATCTGATCTTAAACTCTTTCTGCAAAATATTCCGATAGGTTGTTATCTACCGGAATATTGATTATATTTTAATTAATGCAGAAAATGACGAATCCCTGTGAAAACCATAACTAATCCTAACTCATTGGCTGCCTTAATTGAATCTTGATCCCGCATACTTCCTCCCGGTTGGACGATCGCAGAAATACCTGCCGCCGCCGCCGTGCGAACTGAATCATCGAAGGGGAAAAAGGCATCACTTCCTAAAACCCCGCCTTGAGCGTTGTCTCCGGCTTGTTTCAGGGCAATTTCTACCGACCCCACCCGATTCATTTGTCCAGCCCCAACCCCTAATGTCGTCTGATTTTTAGTAACAACAATAGCATTAGATTTAACGTGCTTAACTATTTTCCAAGCAAACATTAATTCCTCTAATTCTTCTGGAGTAGGTTGCTTTTCTGTCACCACTTTCCAGTCCGTAGATTGTTCCACAATATCATCGGCGGTTTGGACTAAAAAACCACCTGCAATTAGTTTAATTGTTTCTTTTGGCCCTTGAGTTAAATTAGGTAAAATTAACACCCGTAGGTTAGATTTTTTCTTGAGAATTTGAGACGCTTCTGGAGTACAATCTGGGGCAACAATACACTCTAAAAAGGTTTTGCTTAAAGCCGTTGCTGTCTCTTGATCAATAGTTCGATTTAATGCTACAATTCCCCCAAAGGCAGAGGTTGAATCAGCATTAAAGGCTTTTTCATAAGCTGTAGATAGACTATTAGCAACGGCAACACCACAGGGATTAGTATGTTTTAAAATAGCGGCGGCGGGTTGATCTGGAAACTCACAAATAATCCGTCTAGCGGCTTCTAAATCCACTAAGTTATTATAACTTAAGGGTTTTCCTTGTAAAATCTGACCCGATGCCCATCCGGTGGGTTGAGTTCCACTTTGATACCAAGCCGCAGGTTGATGGGGATTTTCGCCATATCTTAAGGATTGAATTTGAGTTCCTGCTAGGACAAAACTTTGGGGTAAGGGAGATTCAGAATTGAGTTCTTGTTGTTCTAAATAGGCTGCGATCGCGCTATCATAAGCTCCCGTATGTTGAAAGGCTTTTAAGGAACAATGTTGACGAAATTCTAAAGAAATTTCCCCATTTTTTTGCTTAAATTCTTCTAAATAAGATCCATATTGTTCGGGATTACATAATACAGTTAAATGGGCATAATTTTTAGCCGATGCCCGTAATAAAGTTGGGCCACCAATATCAATATTTTCGATCGCGTCTGCTAAAGAAACATCGGGTTTAGCAATAGTTTGTTCAAAGGGATAAAGATTAACTACGACTAAATCAATAGCACGAATATTATGGGTTTCTAACTCACTTAAATCTTGAGGAACATCTCGACGGGCTAAAATTCCGCCATGAATGCGAGGATGGAGGGTTTTAACTCGTCCGCCTAAAATCTCAGGAAATCCCGTATAATCAGAGACTTTAGTAACAGCAAGTCCGGCCGATTTTAAAGCTGTTGCTGTACCGCCACTACTAATTAAGTCGAAACCCAATTCTTCAACTAGGTTTTTAGCAAACTCAATCAGTCCTCGTTTATCAGATACACTCAATAAAGCTAAACGGGCCATTGGGCAAAACTCCGAATTCAAAAACAACAGTCTACCATTGTTGCACCTACTGGCTCAATGATTGCTAGTTTGTGGGGGTGCAGTATGTCTGCTGCACTCAAAAGACTTATTAGAGAATTTAATCTTGACGGTGGCTAAAGCCACCACCGCTTACCTCCCCATAGCTAAAGCTAGGGGCTTCCGCTCGTTTTTTGGTGAAATCCGCTAGAATAGGATCAAGAAACGTAAAAACACTCTCAAAAATCCCTATATTCTAGCTTTTAATAGCCAAAATTAAAAATGACTACAGTGATGATTGTCGATGATAGCAACGCTCTCCGAGAGATAATTGCTAAGATGTTGCAAGACAGTGGGATGGAGGTGATCTCAGCCGAAGATGGAGTTCAAGCCTTAGAAAAAATTGAACAGGTCACACAACTGGATTTAGTGGTATTAGATATTGTTATGCCCAATATGAACGGCTATGAGTTGTGTCGCCAGATTAAAAAAAATCCCAAAACCCAGAATATTCCCGTAGTTATGTGTTCTAGTAAAAGTGAGGACTTTGATCGCATCTGGGGAATCAGACAAGGGGCTGATGCCTATATTTCCAAACCTTTCCGTCCCGAAGAACTGTTGAGTACAATAAAACAACTCCTACCGAGGTAGGAATCAGTTATCAGTTGTAGGGGCGGGTTCATCCAGATTTAGGTGATTAACTCATATCTAAAATAACCCGCCCCTAGCAGTCAAAGAGTTATCAGTTGAGGAGTTAATAAATTAACTGTAAACTTCTTAACTGATAACTGTTAACTGTTAACTGATAACTGAATAGTCGTCCCGTCGATTATTCTGCTTCGGTACTATCAATTTCATCATCATCTTCATCTTCATCGTCTTCATAGTCTTCATCGTCTTCTTCAGGGGTTAAAGTCCCTTCGGGAAATAACTCAATAGTTGAGTTTTCTTCCAGCCAGGTAAAGGTTTTTTGTTGAACTAAATCTTCGGTCACAAAAGCGCGTAACCTTTGAGGATCAACATCTTGACCCTTGAGTTCTGAAAGAACTTTAATTTCTTCGGCTTTAATTTCTTCCTCGGTGACGGTCAAAGATTCTAATTTGGCGACTTCCTTCAAGGCCAAAGAACGTTTCAAAGCCTCAATCGCCTCTGGACGGGCTTGTTCCCGTAGCCGAGGTAACATTTCCCCCGTCAATAACCGCTTAACATCTAACCCCATCTTGCTCAACTGCATCACCTGTTCGGTAATCAGTCGGTCAACCTCCTGACGAATTAAAGTTTCCGGTAAATCAACTTCAATGGTTTCTGCTAAAGCATCCACTAACGCCTTCCGTTGATTGGCCTTGGTTTGGTCGTCCTTTTCACCTTGAAAGCGTTTTTCCAAAGATTCCCGCAGTTCGGCTAAAGTGGAAAACTCGCTGACTTCTTCGGCAAAATCATCATCTAACTCAGGAAGTTCTTTTTCCTTAATTTCATTGACAGTAATTGTAAAAGTGGCATCTTTCCCAGCTACATCCTTATCCCCATATTCATCGGGAAACTTTAGGTTTAAGGTTTTGGTTTCCCCTGAATTCATGCCCACAATCCCATCAACAAAACCAGGGATAAACCGACCTTCCTCTAAATCTACTTGGAAATTATCACCCTTAGCACCCGGAATTTCTTCAGGTTCGTCCGTTTCCGACTCTTGGGTAAAATACCCTTTAAAATCAACAAACGCCACATCCCCTAATTGGGCGGGTCTAGCTTCAACCGGAATTAAGGTAGCTCTTTTTTCCTGTTCCTGTTTTAATACCTGTTCTACCTGTTCGGGGTCAAACTTAACTTCTTCGGCTTGGACAGTTAAGCCCTTATATTCACCGAGTTGAACTTCGGGTTCCACATCCACAACCACTTTAATCGTCAGGGTTTGTCCGGGTTCAAATTGCTGAATCAGTTGATCAATATCGTCTTGAGGCTCAAAGTTGCCAATCGCCGGAATCTTTTCCTGTTCGACAGCTTTGGGTAAATACTGATTCATTAAATCATCCAACGCAGCCGCCTTAATTCGTTCCTGACCCAAGCGCTGAACCAAAACGTGGCGAGGCACTTTGCCTTTGCGGAACCCAGGAATATTCACCGAGCGACTCATCTTCTGAACAACTTGCTCATAAGCACTTTTAGACATTTCAGGAGTAATCTCAATGTCTAATCCAATTTGACTTGCGGGAAGTTTTTCCTGGGTTACTTTCATAAAAAATCGTGATATTCTGAATTCAACACCCCCAACACATTTAACTCGCGGGGGAACCATAATCACCGACATTAGCAAGTTAAAATTGCTAATGTCGGTTTGTGTAATCAAATAGTGATCCTAACTGATTATGCGCCCTTGTGTGACCATTTATTAGATTTTGTTAGATTTTGGTTGGAATCGGAACGGCCAAACTATAATAGATAAGGGAGATTAAGCCCCTACCCAAACGATTAATAATTATTAACCCAAAAGTTTTACGCCCTATAAAAATTTAGATTTATTAAAAATACTATTTTTTGATCACGGAGGTTACAATTTTGTCAAATTCTTATCGAGTTGCCATTCTGGGGGCAACGGGTGCGGTCGGGGCGGAGTTAATCGAACTCCTGGAAAGTCGAAATTTTCCAGTGGTGGAGTTAAAGTTATTGGCTTCTCCCCGTTCGGCGGGAACCTCCTTAACCTTTAGGGGGGAAACTTTACCCGTGGAAGCGGTGTCGGAAACCAGCTTCGATCATGTTGATATTGTGTTGGCATCGGCTGGAGGAGCAACCTCTAAGCTTTGGGCATCAAAAATAGTCGCGGCCGGGGCGGTGATGATTGATAACTCCAGTGCCTTCCGCATGAACCCCGATGTCCCGTTAGTCGTCCCGGAAGTTAACCCAGAGGCTCTTAACCACCATAAGGGGATTATTGCTAACCCCAACTGCACCACGATTTTAATGACGGTGGCAGTTTGGCCATTATATCAGGTACAACCGATTCGCCGGATGGTTGTTGCTACCTATCAATCGGCAAGTGGGGCCGGGGCTAGGGCTATGGAAGAAGTGAAGCAACAGACTTTAGCCATTTTGCAAGGAGAAACACCCAAAACCGAGATTTTTCCCTATCCCTTGGCCTTTAATCTTTTCCCTCACAACACACCGATTAATGAATTGGGTTATTGTGAAGAAGAAATGAAAATGATTAATGAAACCCGCAAAATTTTTGGGGTCAGTGATCTGATGATTTCTGCAACTTGTGTGCGGGTTCCCGTGTTACGCGCCCATTCAGAAGCGGTTAACTTAGAATTCGAGCAACCCTTGAGTGTAGAAAAAGCCCGGCATATCCTCAGCACCGCCCCCGGAGTGGAACTGGTGGATGATCCCAAAGCCAACTATTTCCCCATGCCGATTGATGCGAGTGGACGTGATCCGGTGTTAGTAGGTCGGATTCGTCAGGATTTGTCCCATCCCTGTGGGTTAGAATTGTGGCTCTGTGGTGATCAAATTCGCAAGGGTGCAGCATTAAACGCGGTGCAAATTGCTGAATTGTTAGTGGAAAAACAACTTTTAGGTTTACGGCGTTGAGGTTTTAACCATGACAAACGCAGGAAACACCGATAACTGATATTAAAGACAAATGGTAAGTTTTGGACGAGTCATAACGGCTATGGTAACGCCGTTTCACGAAGACGGTAGTGTGAATTATGCAGTGGCGGAAAAGTTGGCCGCCCATCTGGTGAGCACCGGAAGCGATGCCGTAGTTGTGTGCGGAACTACGGGGGAATCTCCGACCTTGACTTGGGATGAAGAATACGAGTTATTTCAAGTCGTGCAGAAGGCGGTGTCAGGCAAGGCTAAGGTAATCGCGGGAACAGGATCGAATTGCACCCAAGAGGCGATCGATGCCACCCAAAAGGCTACTAAACTGGGTTTAGATGGCACATTACAGGTTGTCCCCTATTACAATAAACCCCCCCAGGAGGGTTTGTATCGGCATTTCCAAGCGATCGCCCAGGCCTGTCCCGATTTGCCAATTATGCTTTACAATGTACCCGGACGCACAGGACAAAATCTCCTCCCAGAAACGGTAGCGCGTTTGGCGGAGATTGAAAATATTGTGGGGATTAAGGAAGCTAGTGGCAATTTAGATCAAGTCAGCCAAGTTCGACGGTTGACACCTTCGGAATTTTCGATCTACTCTGGAGATGATTCTCTGACCTTGCCCATGTTAGCCGTTGGCAGTTCCGGGGTGGTCAGCGTCGCCAGTCATCTAGTGGGAACGCAACTCCAACAGATGATTCAAGCCTTTGAAGCGGGTCAAATACAAGTAGCAACTGACATCCATATCCGGTTATTAGGGTTGTTTAAAGCCTTGTTTGTCACCACCAACCCGATTCCGTTGAAAGTGGCACTTAACTTGCTAGGCTGGAATGTGGGATCGACCCGTTTGCCTTTGTGTGACCCAACGGCTGAAGTGACAAACGCATTGAAGGACGTGCTGAGTCAATTAAATCTAGTTAAGTAGGATCTCGGCACAGTTTTCTAGGCTTTGTGAAAACTAAATATCCACTCCTGATTGACAGAATTTTCAAAATAATTAGGATAATTCTGGAAATTCTATCAACTCTTAAATTTTGCCTTGATTATTTCAATTGTCAACCCCTAACAAAAAAGGATCAGCATGATTAAAAACAGCAACACTCCCGTGATTAGAAAAAAAAGCTCAACCATGGCTACCCCCACTTCAACTCCGGTATTTAGTTCCGGTTCTCTGAAAATTATTCCTTTAGGGGGATTACATGAAATCGGAAAAAACACTTGCATCTTTGAATATGAAGATGAAATTGTGATTTTAGATGCGGGTTTAGCGTTTCCAACTGATGGAATGCACGGCGTTAATATTGTTTTACCCGATGTCACCTATCTGCGGGAAAACCGAGAAAAAATCAAGGGGATGATTGTTACCCATGGTCATGAAGATCATATTGGAGGAATTGCTTTTCACCTGAAACAATTCGATATTCCGGTAATTTATGGCCCTCGGTTAGCGATGGCATTATTACAAGGAAAATTAGAAGAAGCCGCCGTGGCCGATCGCACGGAATTACGCTCGGTTCGTCCCCGGGAAATGGTCAGAATTGGGAAATATTTCCTAGTAGAATATATTCGCAATACCCACTCCATTGCTGATAGTTTTACCGTCGCCATTACTACTCCTGTGGGTGTGGTAATTCATACGGGAGATTTTAAAATTGATCATACTCCTGTAGATGGAGAATTTTTTGATTTCCAACGGTTAGCCGAATACGGAGAAAAAGGGGTTCACTGTCTATTAAGTGACTCTACAAATGCCGAAATTCCAGGGTTTACCCCTTCGGAAAGTTCCGTTTATCCCAACTTGGAGCGAGTTTTTGCCCAAGCTCAGGGTCGGATTTTAGTCACAACTTTTGCTTCCTCTGTTCACCGTCTAAATATTATTTTAGATATTGCTCAAAAGCAGGGAAGGTTGGTATCGGTGGTGGGTCGCTCCATGTTAAATGTGATTGCCCACGCTCGGACATTAGGATATATCAAATGTGAAGATCGGTTATTTGTGCCCCTGAATGCAATTAGTGGGATTCCTAATGATAAATTACTGATTTTAACCACCGGATCTCAAGGGGAACCTTTATCGGCATTAACCCGCATTGCTGAAGGAGCCCATCGTCAAATTAATATTAAGCAAGGCGATACCGTTGTCTTTTCAGCTAACCCGATCCCTGGGAATACAATTGCAGTGGTGAACACCATTGATAAATTGATGATCCAGGGAGCAAATGTGATTTATGGACGGGAAAAAGGGATTCACGTTTCCGGTCATGGATGTCAAGAAGATCAGAAGTTAATGTTAGCTTTAACTCGTCCGAAATTCTTTGTTCCTGTGCATGGAGAACACCGGATGTTAGTTCAACACCAAAAGACTGCCCAAAGTATGGGTATTCCAGCAGAAAATATGGTGTTAATTGATAACGGTTTTGTGGTAGAATTAACTAAAGAATCAATCCGAATTGCGGGTAAAGTTCAAGCCGGAATTGAACCTGTGGATGCCTCTCGCTCTGGGGTGGTTAAAGATGAAACCATGAAGGAACGGCGTCAGTTAGCCGAAGAAGGGATAGTTACAATGGCCGTAGCTGTGGGAACCGATGGTAAGTTATTGGCACGGCCTGAGATTCATTTGAAAGGGGTTGTCAACAGCGTTAATCAGGCTTCTTTACAAGAACAATTAACCCAAACTATTGAGACGGTTTTAAGTGAACGTTGGACAGAATTTGCCCGCACTTTTGACTCAGAAACAAAAGAAGTGGATTGGGAAGGGTTAAAAGTTCAAGTCGAACGCTCGATCCAGCGTGTCCTGCGCCGTGAAATTGCTAGTAATCCTTTGTTGGTTTTATTAGTTCAAATTCCCGACGAAGAACCTGCTACAAAACTAACAGGTCGTCGTCGTCCTCGCAGCACCGCAAGAGTGGCTTCTTAGGGTAAAAAACGGTTTAGAAACCCGGCGACTTTCCTCTCGTTCCATCTTCCAGGTTCCACCTGGGAATAAGAACAGGGAGGCTCTGGCTCCGTTTGATTCAACAGCAGACGGAGCCTGCACTTGAGCATTGCTAGGTAGAACCTAGCAACGAGAAATTCTGAAACAGAACAGAACGCTACACAACGATTCCCAATCATGCTGGTGATATGCCAGAGGGTACGCTCCGTGCAATTTTAAAGCAGGCTGCTATTGAACCGGATGATTTTCTCAATAGCGATCGTTAGGAATGTAGAGTAAACCCCAAAAATTAGCTAATGATGGATTTAGATAAAATAATTCATGGTGATTGCATCGAAATTTTAAAGGAGATACCGGATCGCAGTATAGATTTAATCATTCTCGATCCCCCATACTGGAAAGTAATTAGTGAACAATGGGACTACAAATGGCGAACTCATAACGATTATTCGCAATGGTGTTTTGCATGGCTGTCGGAAATTGCAAGAGTGATTAAATTATCAGGAAGCTTATATTTATTTGGTTATTTGAGAAACTTAATCCCTTTATGTTCAGAAATCGGTGATTTAGGATTTCTTTTAAGACAGCAAATCGTGATTGATAAGGGAATAAGAGCCATAGGTGGCAGAGCAACTAAAGGCTATAAAATGTTCCCCAATGTGACAGAAAGTTTACTATTCTTTATTTTTGACAGTAAACCTTTTATAAAGCAATTTCTGAAAGATCGGCAAAAAGAACTCAAATTAACAGCACAGGAAATTAATAAAAAGCTTGGTGTCAAAGAGAATGGTGGTGGAATGTGGTCGCTTTACACAGGTGACAATATTCTTGCTCAAGTTCCTACCAGAGAAATGTGGGGAAAGTTACAAGAAATTCTTGAGTTTGAGTATCCTTATGAAAATATTGCTCAAGTTTTCAATATTGAGATGGGCGTGACAGATGTGTGGACTGATATTGATTTTTATCAAGAAGAAAGGGAACATCCTACACAAAAACCTGTTAAATTAATGGAGAGGATTATTAAAGCTAGTAGTAATGAAGGAATGATTGTTTTAGATCCCTTTATGGGGTCGGGTTCCACCGCTTTAGCTTGTATTAATTTAAAACGGCATTTTATGGGAATTGAAAAAGAAGATAAGTATGTAAGAATAGCTGAAGAAAGAATTAAAAAATTAGAATTTCAAAGCAATCAAGAAAGTTTTATTACTTATGATAAAAATATCATAGATCAAACGAATTTCAAAAAAAACAAAAAAATATCAAACACTGATTTGTTGAGTTCACCTTATGAGCAGCTAGTTATTGATTTTGATAGCCTGCAATAGATTAAATACTCACCTGATACGAGGTTTTTACCTATATCTAGCGGGTTATCTTTTATTTTTTTCTTTTTCTTCTTTGATAAGGAGTTTTAGTCGAAAATGTTTTACTTTTTCTTAGAGGTAAATCATGCCTCATTTCTTCGGTTATCATCTGCGGTATATCCTCAATATTTTTTAAGTTTAATTTAGTGATAATTATCTTTTTTTCTTGCTTATTTAAAAGTTTGGCTGGCATTAATAATGATGGCTGAGAAGAGCGATCTAAGTCAGGCTCTATATAAGTCTGAACTTCTATTCTTAGAGATGTTGTTGTTGAATTATGTACCAAGCAGGAAAATGTTAAAATAGGGTTGCAAAGATAAAATTGATACTGGTACGGCCAAAAATTTTGAGGAGCTATATTATTTAAGTTTTTTTGTTTCTTTGGCAGATAAATATTATCGTAATAATTAGTCATAATATCCTTGAAGCGCTTATGACGATCACTTTGTGTCCATATTTCAAAACATTGGAATCTTAATGTCTCAAAATCGTTCGCTTCAAAATTAGGATAATCACCTAGAATAAGTATTAATCTTCTTACTTCTTGTGTAAGTACACGAAGGTCATTGTCACTCTTAATAGTAAAGAGCCACTTAGAATCCTCTTTGCGTTTAACCTTTTCTGAACCGCATTCAGGACAGAACTGTTCGCTTCTGGAAACGGCAGCTTGACAAATCTCGCATTGATCGAGTTGATCAATTCTAGAACAAGATTTAACTTCAGAGCCGTCTGCTAAATCGTGACCTCTTGCTCCAGTCCTTTCCCCTGGCATTCCTGTTATTAAAGATGCTAAATGTTGCCCTGGATAACCAATCTTAATATTAGGTGTTTGCTGCGTTATCTTCGACCATTTTAGAGCATTTATTCTAGGATAAAGAACAAGTTCACTTAGCAACTGCTTAATTTGATTTAGATTGTCCCCAATAGTGATTAGCTGACGGTTTGGTTGCATATATGTTTATTCAGTAAATAAGTCGGATATGGTTACACCTAAAGCAATAGCAATTTTCTCAATATTGATTAACGTGATATTTTTTTCATATCTTTCAATCATGCCAATATATGTCCTGTGAACGTTGGCTTTCTCAGCAAGCTCTTCTTGTGAAAGATTTTGTTTTAGTCTTTCTTGCCTAACTTTGTTTCCAAACTTTACTAAAATTTCTGCTTTCGCCATTTAAACAACAATCAAATTGAAAGTTGATTACAGGATATAGAAATGCTAACTATAAATCTACATACTACGATTAGCATTTTGCTTTAAATGAAAAAAAGTCGTCTCTTAGAGCGGGGAAAGAATCGCAAGAAGGCACGGGTTTAGGATTAGCCATTAGTCGGAAATTTATTCAACTGATGGGTGGGGATATTTCCGTTGAAAGTGAATTAGGAAAAGGTACAACTTTCCAATTTTATATTCAGGTAAAATTGGGTCAAGAAATAGTCAATAATAGTAAAGAAGCACATCTAAGAGTGATCAAACTAGCTCCTGGTCAACCTTACAGCCATAATTGCCGTAACAGCCAGTGTATTAGAAGAAGAAAAAGCGATTGTGCTTTCGGCGGGTTGTGATGATTTTATTAGAAAACCTTTTACAGAAGATCATATTTTTGAGGTTTTGGCTAAACATCTAGGAATTCAGTATATCTATGCAGAAATACAGCCTATTTTAGATATAAACTCAGAGAATGAGTTGATTTCTGAGGAGTTAAAAGTGATGTCTAAGGACTGGATGAATCAACTCTATCAAGCGTCAATTGAAGCCGATAGTCAAGCTGTGATAGAATTAATTGCAGACACTCCAGATTCAGAGATTGATTTAAGACAATTTCTGGCAAAAGCTGTGCGTCTTGAGCAGATAACCTGTAAATTATTATTATTATGCCAACTTACACCGGAATTTCTAGCGAAGCCTTTCGTCATCCCCTGGATAAAGAAGCAGAAGTTGCTTTGAGAAGTGTTCCAGGCTTTGATTTAATCGCCAGTAAATTTGTTGAGTTTATCTATGAACGTCCTCAATATGTTTACTTAATGGGAAATGCTCTGCAAGTAGGGCCAAGACAATATGCTAGTATTTATCATATTTTTCGGGAATGTGTGAGAGATTTAGATATCTTTCCCGAACCGGGTTTATTTGTCTCTCAAAATCCCCAAGTTAATAGTTATGCTCTCGGACAGGAACACCCCTATATTATTTTGAATACGGGTCTTTTAGACTTAGTAGATGAAGCCGAACTAAGGGTCGTTTTAGCCCATGAATTAGGACATATAAAATGTGGTCATCCGATTTTAAATCAGATGTCAATTTGGGCGATGGGTGTGGCTTCAATGATTGGGGAATTAACTTTTGGGTTAGGAAATTTAGTCAATAGTGGCTTAATTTATGCCTTTTATGAATGGCGAAGAAAAGCCGAATTATCCGCAGACCGAGCGGCATTATTAGTAACGGATGATCTCAAATCCGTGATGAAATCTATGATGCAATTAGCGGGAGTGAGTACAAAATATGCCCATGAATGTAGTTTAGATGAATTTATTCGTCAATCCGAACAATATCGCGATTTAGATCAAGATGGTTTAAATCAAGTCTATAAGTTTTTATTTTATAATGGGGGTCAAGGCATGATGTTAAGTCATCCCTTTCCCGTGGAACGAATTCAATATTTAAAAGAGTGGAATGATTCAGTTGAATATAGTAAAATTCGTTCCGGTAATTATCAACAAGCTACCGCAGAGGGTTCGGTTAATGTGAAAGCCGAAAAATCTCAGGATGAAGTCGATGATTTGCGCCGACAAATTGAGGAGTTACAAAATCAAATTAATCGAATTAAGTTTAAATAATTTTGTTTTCTGTTAAACTCCTCAATAATTCCACCGCTACCCGTCGATAATCCGAAGCGGCTTCCCTGGAATTATGACTTTTGGCTTGAATAATTGGTACCCCTTCCAAGGGACAACGTTCATGGGCTTTATAGGCGCGAATAATGTTTTTAAATACCGGAATCCCCGCTTCTTGTAAGGATTTTTGGGCATCAAAAGCATCCCCTAAACTGCGGGGGTCAACTTTAGTCATCAAGACCCGATGGGGAACTTTAGAAGGGGTAATCGCCGATCTGACGGTTTCAATTAAAGCCACTAAATCCATCGGGGCGGCTTGGGTTGGTAGTACCAAATAATCGGCCACCTGTACCACGGCTAATAACGCATCGGACTTTAAAGCTGGAGGGGTATCGACCACTACCAATTCATAGTCCTTTACCTGCTTCAATCGAGACAGCAAACTGGGATCAGTCTCGGAAGAATGCTCAAAGGGCATTTCTCCCCCGTTACCCTGTTCAGCCCACCAACAAGCCGAACCCTGGGGGTCTGTATCGACTAAAAGGGTGCTAAAGTTGTTGGCGAGAATGGCGGCCAGGTTAATGGCGGTTGTGGTTTTACCCACTCCCCCTTTTCCATTGGCGATCGCAAGAATTTTGGCCATAGTTCATAGATCCGGTGGCAAGCACATTTCAGTTTAACGGATCAAGAGACAGCCTTGACCAAAAAACGAGACGCAAGCCCTTGGCTTCAGACTCATGGATAAGTCGGTAGGGATTTTTAAATCCTGTGAAACGACTGTGTGGCTTCAGCCACAGTGGTATGATGAAGACAAAGCAAGAAGAATAACCATCTACGTGTTGAACCATCCTAGTGCGGAGCAATCCCGGCAACGGACATATCCAACTTGATTTGGAATAGTTAAAGGGCGAATAATGGCAGGATGTTGAGCGTACCTAATTGGCGTTGTGATGGACTCGGAAAGCGTTAAAAAAATCAAAAGTAAGCGCAATTACAATACCTCTTGTACTGGTAGTTGTTTTGAGCGTCTAGGGTGTTTTTGCCAGCGCCATTGAAACTTCGTTTGTGGAGTCTTCAAGAATCCCCCGGCTTTAGACGCGGGGAGTGTCAACTTTAATTGTTAACCGAAAAAGAGTTAATCTAAACCCATTATACTTTAAGCTAAAAATTAATATAGCGGAATTTAAGACTATGGATGCCACTGCACTCTGGCAACGCTACCAAGATTGGCTATACTACCACGACAGCTTAGGACTGTACCTGGATATTAGTCGGATGGGATTCGACAATGATTTTGTTGCATCCTTATCCCCCAAGTTTGATCAGGCTTTTAAAGCTATGGACGCCTTGGAAAAAGGAGCGATCGCCAACCCCGATGAAAACCGGATGGTCGGCCATTATTGGTTGCGTGACCCCGATCTAGCCCCAACCCAGGATCTCAAGCAAGAAATTGTTGAAACCTTAGAAAAAATAGAAACCTTTACGGCCAAGATTCATCAAGGGGAGATTAAACCGCCAAACGCAGCCCAATTCACTGATATTTTATCCATTGGCATTGGCGGATCGGCTTTGGGGCCTGAATTTGTGGCGGAAGCCCTAGCCCCAGATCACCCAGTCCTGAATATTCATTTTATTGATAACACTGATCCTAGAGGCATCGATCGGGTTTTGGCTAAAATTGGCGATCGCCTCAAAAGTACCATAGTGCTGGTCATTTCTAAGTCCGGCGGCACTCCAGAACCCCGTAACGGCATGATTGAGGTACGAAATGCCTTTTCTGCCCAAAACTTAAACTTTGCCCAACAAGCCGTGGCTGTTACGGGTGTTGGCAGTAAACTCGATCAACAGGCCCATGCTGAAGGCTGGTTAACCACCTTTCCCATGGCCGATTGGGTGGGGGGACGAACTTCTGAATTGTCGGCCGTTGGGCTATTACCTGCGGCCCTACAGGGGATTGAGATTCGGGAAATGTTAGCCGGGGGGAAAGCTATGGATATCGCTACCCGTAAACCGGAGGTAAAAACCAATCCGGCGGCCTTATTAGCCTTAGCTTGGTATTATGCCGGAAATGGTAAGGGCGAAAAAGATATGGTGGTTTTACCCTATAAAGATAGTTTGCTGTTGTTTAGTCGTTATTTACAACAGTTAGTTATGGAATCTTTAGGGAAAGAAAAAGACCTCGATAGTAATATTGTCTATCAAGGAATTGCGGTTTATGGCAATAAAGGATCAACAGATCAACACGCCTATGTTCAACAATTACGCGACGGAGTTCCTAACTTTTTTGCCACCTTTATTGAAGTCTTACAGGATCGATCCTTGCCTTCTATTGAAGTAGAACCTGGTGTAACATCAGGGGATTATTTATCGGGATTTTTACTCGGAACCCGGCAAGCATTGTATGAAAATCATCGGGATTCAATTACCATTACGGTTCCAGAAGTTAACCCCGAAATTGTTGGCGCGTTAATTGCTTTGTATGAGCGGGCGGTGGGTTTATATGCGTCTTTAGTCAATATTAACGCTTACCATCAACCGGGGGTTGAAGCCGGGAAAAAAGCAGCCGCAGAGGTTCTGGAATTACAACATAAAATTATTCAAGTCCTCCAAGATGCAGGTCAAGCTCTATCTCTGGAAACCCTGGCTGAAAAGGCGGGAGTCCCTGATCAAATTGAAGCCATTTATAAAATTCTGCGACATTTAGCTACCAATCAACGAGGCGTATTATTAGTAGGAAATCTAGCAAAACCAGCATCCTTAATGGCAAGTATTCACTGGTAACTGCTGATTTTCAATTATTAATTGTTGAGGTATTGATGTATTGATTATTAGCGAGCGAGGACGCTCGCACCGCTTACTCCCCTACTGCCCCTGCCCCCCTACCTCCCCTGCCCCTGCTCCCCCTGACCCTCTGCCCCTATGCCTCTAACAATTCTAGTTGTTGATGATGATTTAGGGACTCGCCTCTCGATTAGTGATTACTTGGACATTTCGGGCTATTCGGTAATTGCCGCGGAGAATGGTCGGGAGGCGCTGCACCTAGTGGAGCAATATCAGCCTCACCTGATCGTGACAGATATTGGTATGCCTGAGATGGATGGCTATGAACTGATCAAGAAAGTCCGTGCTCGTCCTGTTTTTCGTCTGCTTCCGGTGATTTTTTTAACCGCCCATACCAGTACCAAAGAACGAATTCGAGGGTATCAACTCGGATGTGATAATTATTTGCCCAAACCCTTTGAGTTAGAGGAATTAGGGGTCGTAATTCGGGCTTTATTAGAGCGATCGCAATTAATTGAGTCGGAATGGCGAGTCCGTCTATCTGATTCGGTTGCGGATTTCCCTGATGGGGATTTAGATCCTGTAGCAAGGAGGTTACAACCCGCTTTAAAGATTAGTCTAACCGAACGAGAGCATCAAGTCCTAGAGTTGTTATCCGAAGGACTCTCTAATATTGCCATTGGCGATCACTTACACCTAAGTCCCAGAACTGTTGAGAAATATGTGAGTAGTTTATTAAGGAAAACAGATAGTAATAATCGTACAGAGTTAATCCGATTTGCTCTAAAAAATAATTTGATTTTTTGATAGGGTAGTCGCAAAATCTATTTTAGGGCTTGCTATAGTTACCTGTAACTTTATTGAGCAAGTGGTTGAGAGTATTGATCAAATTCTATAAAAAAATGAGCAAATTTAGGATTTAAACTCAACCTGAACATCATTAATATTTACATAATTCGGGAATAAATGTTTTAGTTTTTGTTGACGTTCTGATTCAGATTCCTCTGACCAATTCCATAAACTTTCATAGAAAAAGAAAGATACCCCAGCAAATTTACGTTTGCGGATTTCTGCTATTTGTTGTTCTATAATATTCATCGGAGTTGAACGATTTTTTAACCCGCTTAAAATTCCAATGGCTACGGGAATATGATTTTTTGCCAAGGTGACTTCTGAACGTTCTAACTCCGTGATAAATCGGTTTAAATCAGGACGATAAATCTGTAAAACCAATTGTTCTATCCATCCTTTTCTTTCCCAAGTAAACCAATCTTGTAGGTAAGCAGGTAAGGAAAAATGTAAGGGATTTGGGGATAAAGATACAATACAATTGGGTTTAATTGATTTGATGGTTTCAAAGGTTTTTTTCATGAATTGATTAATTTTATCGGCTCTCCATCTGACCCAATAGGTTTCATAAAAATCAGGAGAAGGAGATTGTCCGTTATGTTCCTTTTGATATAATTTAATGGTATGATCATCATAGCCAAATTCCGCAGGTAAACCAAAATGATCATCAAATTGAATCCCATCAATATCATAATTTTTAACAACTTCAGCAATTAAATCTAAAATAAATTGTTGAACTTCAGGATGGAAAGGATTTAACCAAACCCGTTCTTCAACTCCTTCTTTTTCGATCAAACTACCGTCTTGTTTTCGAGTGAGCCAACTTGGATGTTTTTTAACTAATTCTGAACTAGCAGGGGCCATAAACCCAAATTCAAACCAGGGAATAACAGTAAAATTCTGTTGATGTCCTTGAGTCACGATTTCCTGTAAAACATCTCTTTTTTTCAATCCCGGGTTAGGATCAATTGCAACTCCAAACACTCTTTGAGCAACGGGACTGGGGTATAAGGTATAACCTCCTTGCCAAATAGTCGGATATATAGTATTAAAATTTAAGGATTTTAAGCGTTGTAATCCAGAAGTTAAATGCTGGGAAGAATATAAAATATCACTATCAACATTAGTTAACCAAACCCCCCGAATTTCAGGGGAATGGGGTAGACCCTGACTCCAAGATTGTTGAAAATTAATGAATAAAAAAAGAGCGATCGCCAGGAAAAAACGAACGGAAACTTTTAAAATATTTATATTGAAAAAAAAGTCGAATCGAGCTTTGAAAATATTTAAAAAACATGAATAAATAGAAAATTAATCAAAAAAAATTTTACAAGTTGTTCAACTTATGAGATATATAAGTATTAAGCTAATCTTAACCGAGAACCGAGGTTAATTCTATGAATGAATTCCAAGCCCACCGTATTCGAGAAAATAATAGCACAAATATTGTATTTAATCTGTTAAACTCTAGTCCTTCCTTTCATAATCAACCTGAAGTTACCATCAGCTTTAACCCAAAGGTCGAAATTCTCTCTCCAATTCCCCAAGGTAGGGAGGGCACTGGTGATATTCTTGAACCTCCTACCCCTGTTATTCCTCAACCTCAGCCCCCCGTAACTCCCCCAATTCCCACCCTTCCCCCTTCACCTCCCCCCACACCCACGACACCAACAACTCCTACTCCCACACCGACAACTCCTACTCCCACACCGACAACTCCCACACCGACAACTCCCACACCGACAACTCCTACTCCCACAGGCCCTATAACGCCAACAACTCCTACCCCGACAACTCCCACACCAACTCCGATCACGTCCTCTTTGGTTCAGGGAAGCGAGGGAAATGATACCTTGTTAGGAACTGATAGACCGGATTTAGTCGCTGGTTTAGGGGGGGATGACCTGATTTCAGGATTTACCGGAGATGATTCTCTGAATGGGAATGCAGGTAATGATATTCTCTATGGCGGTCAAAATAACGATACCCTGGTCGGAGAAGGGGGAAATGACCTACTACAAGGAAATAAAGGTGATGATTTAATCAATGGAGGCGCGGATAACGATACCTTATATGGGGGGATTAATAATGACAGCCTATTAGGTGAGGATGGTCGAGATCTAATTATAGGTGATAAAGGTGACGATAGTATGAATGGGGGACTGCGTAGCGATACCCTTTATGGCGGCGAGGATAATGACACCATACTCGGAGCAGAGGATGATGATTTTATCTATGGTGGTCAGGGGGAAGATTCCCTTGTAGGGGGTCTAGGGAATGATTTTCTCCAAGGGGATAAGCAAAGTGATCAAATCAATGGTGGTAAAGGTGATGATAGCCTTTATGGAGGTCAAGTCGATGATACCCTGATTGGCGGTGCTGGCAATGATTTTGTCAGTGGTGATAAAGGAAATGATGTTTTGACTGGGGTTGACCCGAATTCTCAACCGGCGGGATTTGTGGAAATTGATACTTTAAGCGGAGGAGTGGGGAATGATACCTTTGTTTTGGGAGACGGAACTCAAACCTATTATGTTAATGGGGCAGGAAGTATCATTGGATTTGTGGATTATGCGCTGATTGTTAATTTTAATCCCACCGAAGATGTGATTCTTTTAGGCCCTGGTAATTATCTACCAGCCCCCGCCCCGGAAAATTTACCCCAAGGAACAGCGATATATTTATTAACTGGAAAAGAGACAGAATTGATTGCAATTCTTGATGGTATCACTGATTTTAAATTTGATACTAATATTGGTCAACCAGGTAGTCCGATTCAATTTGCTGGAGGAAGTTAATCAGTCATCAGTTATCAGTTATCAGTCATCAGTCATCAGTTAAGAGTTAACAGTTTTCAGTCCATTACCCATTACTATTCCCTATATCTAAAACCATGAAGTATAGCCCCGTTGCGATCGCATTTGGTAGTAATTTGGGAGACTCTAAAACAACAGTTAAAACCGCATTAACTCTCCTAAATCAGCATCCCCAGATCCAAGTTAAATCCTGTTCGAGTTGGTATCAAACCGCTCCTGTTGGCCCTCCACAGCCGGATTATATTAATGGTTGTGCTATTCTGGAAGTTCAACTCAAACCTGATAGTCTATTAGAAATACTATTAGCTATTGAAATCCAACTGGGGCGGGTGCGACGAGAACCTTGGGGGCCAAGAACCCTTGACCTAGATGTACTTTTGTTTGATAATTTAATCTGGGAAACACCGACCTTACAAATTCCCCATCCCCGGATGAGAGAACGGGCGTTTGTATTAATTCCTCTGGCGGAAATCGCCCCGAATTGGATTGATCCGGTGACACAAAAAACTGTCTTTCAACTCCTAGAAACCGTTGATTGTTCAGGAATTCAAAAACTTTAATTTTTTTAACCCTAATTACTCTTAAAATATTATGACAAAACCCGGATCGGAACCCCCAACTATTTTACAAAATCGTCTGTTTTATCAAGGACGAAAGTTTAGTTTTGATGTCAATACTTTACGTCTTCCTAATGGAGTAGAAGGGGACTGGGAATGTATTCGTCATCCCGGGGGGGCGTTAGTTATTCCCGTGACTTCAGAAGGTAAATTAGTCTTAGTCAAACAATATCGGTTTGCGGTCGCCGGACGAACTTTAGAATTTCCCGCCGGAACAATTGAACCAAATGAAGATCCCGCCGAAACTGTTAAGCGAGAAATCGAAGAAGAAACCGGATATCGCGCCCATCGCTGGCAAAAATTAGGACAATTTATATTAGCACCCGGTTATTGTGATGAAATTATTTATGCGTTTTTAGCCCAAGATTTAGAAAAATTAGAAACGCCCCCGCAACAGGATGAGGATGAGGATATTGAGACGGTTTTAATGACTCCCAAAGAACTAGAACAAGCAATTTTAGATGGTGAACCTGTAGATGCTAAAACTATTTCTAGTTTTCTATTAGCTAAACCATTTTTAAATATTTAATCTTCAATCCTAATTATTAATTTTAATTAAAATAGGATAAAATAAAGAGAGTTTATATACTGAAATCCAATCATGTCTGAAGATTTAATTTTATTTTGGCATCGACGAGATCTAAGAATTGATGATAATTTAGGACTGTTCAATGCTTGTGAATATAGTTCTAAAGTGGTCGGTTTATTTTGCTTAGATCCCAATATTTTAAACCGAGATGATATTGCTCCAGTCCGGGTTCACTATATGATTGGTTGTTTAGACTATCTACAGAAACAATATCAAAAACTAGGAAGTCAATTATTAATATTAGAGGGAAAACCTCAAGAAATAATTCCTAAATTAGCCAGGGAATTAAAAGCGAAAGCTGTTTACTTTAATTTAGATATTGAACCATTGGCTAGAGAACGCGATCGCATCGTTTCAGAAGCATTAAATTCGATGGGAATTATTACAAAAACGACTTGGGATCAGTTATTTCACCCCCCGGATCAAATTTTTACCCAATCTCAAGAACCCTATAAAGTTTATACTCCTTTTTGGCGTAATTTTAATCTTAAACCGAAAGCTAAACCAAAACCTCCCCTCTCTCCCAGCTTAATTAGTTTAACTGAATCCGAACAGGAATTAGCCGAAAAAATCGGCGTTATTCCCTTACCTTCCGCCCAAAAATTAGGCTTTATTTGGGAAAATTCCTTAATCTTGGAACCTGGAGAAATAGCCGCCCAAGAACGCCTAGAGGAATTTTGCGATCGCGCTTTATATGAATATGACGAACAGCGTAATTTTCCCGCCATTGATGGCACATCTCAACTGAGTGCAGCCTTGAAATTTGGGGTAATTAGTATTAGAAAAGTCTGGGAAAAAACCCTCGAAGCGATAGAAACTTGTCGCAGTGATGAAGCCCGAAAGCAAATTCAATCTTGGCAACAGGAATTGGCTTGGCGGGAATTTTATCAACACGCTTTATATCATTTTCCCGAATTAGAATTAGGCCCCTATCGAGAACCATTTAAAACCTTTCCTTGGCATAATAATGAACAACATTTTCAAGCCTGGTGCGAAGGAAAAACAGGTTATCCAATTGTTGATGCCGCCATGCGACAATTAAATGAAAGTGGCTGGATGCACAACCGATGTCGGATGATTGTGGCTAATTTTTTAACCAAGGATTTAATTATTAATTGGCAATGGGGAGAAAAATACTTTATGCAAACCCTAATAGATGGAGATTTAGCTGCTAATAATGGGGGATGGCAATGGAGTGCGTCCAGTGGAATGGATACTAAACCATTAAGAATTTTTAACCCCGCCAGTCAAACCCAAAAATTCGATCCCGAAGCCGAATATATTCGCCAATGGTTGCCAGAATTAAGAAGTTTAGAAATAGAACAATTAGTCACTGGAAAGATATCAACTCGCGATCGCAAATCCTGCGGTTATCCCGAACCTATTGTCGATCATAATCAACAACAACGTCTGTTTAAACAACTCTATCAAGCCCAAAAAATTGAGCAGAGTTAGGTGCTATAGCAGGGAACGCCGGATCTGGGAACAGCCCCCCCAAACCCCCCGTACACGGGGGGCTAGGGGGGGAGGGAACACCGGGGGAAAATACTTCACCGTCTGGGTTCCAAGATCCATCTGGTATCCTAACTGCCTTGGCGGTTGCTATATAAACTATTAATGGGTAAGAGAGGATGTGGGCAAATCATTACCCTCCTGTTTATCCTTTCCAAACAAAAACTTTAGCCTCATATTCAGGTAAATCGATCATAATATTATCATCTCCCGATTGAATATCATAATTACTTGTCCACTCATGCCAAGTTCCATTGGCTGGGAAGTGAGAAACTTGATAACCTGCAAAATAATTGTCAGAGAAATTCACAACCACCACAATCCGAGAACCTTGATCATTCCATCGGGTATAAGCTAAAACTTTATTATCAGGATCTTCATGGAAAAAATCAATATTGCCACTATATAAAGCATGATTAGTTTCCCGTAGAAAAATCAAGCCTTTATAATGTTCAAATAAACTCTGATTACTGTCATTTTTCAGTAATTTCCAATCCAGTTTAGCAGATTCAAAGGTTTTGGGTTTATATTCTCCGAATTCTTCTCCCATCCAAATCATCGGAATACCTACGGCCGTGATTAATAATGCCGCCCCTAATTTCACTCGTTTAAACACTTCATCATCAAAAATTCCCCGATTTCCTAATTCCACGATTAAGCGATTATGATCATGATTACCCAAATAATTTACAATATTATTCGGCCCCATAAACCCTTGACGTTTACCATCTAAAATGTCTTTAAGTTGTTCTAAATCAAAGGTATCGCCACATAAATGATCCGTGAGAGTATGATAAAAACTATCATGCCAACAGCCATCCATCGGCCCATCACTGTTGGTAATAGTGGGGGTTTCCGGCACATATTCAGCCACATTATAAAAGGGTTTTACCCCAGCTTCCTGTTTAGCTTCCTGCACGACCCAAGCCATAAAATCATAGTTGCCAATTTGCTTGGCTCCATCATAACGAATACCATCAATATGATATTCTTTAGTCCAAAATCTTACCGTATCCCCAATAAATTTCCGAGCCGGATAAGTGCCTAATTTTTCATCATAGTGTTCATAATTAAATTCTGGGCCCCAGTTATATTCCGTATCTTGCTGGCTATGGTGATACCAATAATCATGATCAATTTGAGTTAAAGGACAGGATGCTTCGGAATGGTTATAAACCCCATCAATTAACACTCGAATTCCTCGCCCGTGACATTCATCAATCAGGTTTTTTAATTGTTCCGTTGTGCCGTAACTAGACTCGGACGCGAAGAAATAGCGAGGATTATATCCCCAACTATGATCCCCTGGATGTTCTTTAACAGGCATTAATTCAATCGCATTTATCCCTAATTCATACAAATAATCTAACTTTTCCATAACGTGTTGATATTTACCCCGGGAATGGATATCATCTTCTCCTCCCGAAAAATCCCCGACGTGCATTTCATAAATCACTAATTTATGATCGGGGGGTAAGGGTTTGTCATCATTTTTCCAAACATAAGTATCAACAATTTTTTCCCCATCTTTAATCCTAATTATGCCGTTTTGAGTCGCATCATCAATATCCGTGGCGTAGGGGTCAACAACTTCTATCCACTCATCGGGTTCTAAAAACCAACTTTTTGAACGGACTCGAAATTTGTATTGATAGATTTCGTCTTCTAACTCAACTTGAGTCCGAAAATAACCCTTGTCATCCTTTTGCATCGGAATATCTTTCCAGTTAGAAAAATTTCCGATTAAAGCTACTTCTTTGTTATAAGGAGCGAAAAGATAAAATTCAATTAAATTAGACATTTTTTATTGATAAAGCTATTTGTACTCCCGATTATATAGAAAAGCATTTCATAAATCATCTATCAAAAGAATGAGACACAATTTCTGAGTTATTCATATAAGTAATTGCACAAAATAAATTACCTAGTTGAGAGAGGGAACACCGGAACAACCCCCCGTGCACGGCAGGGTTTTTTCATTTTCAAAAATGCGATCGCTATATTCAAAAAAAATTGATGATTTTTTCGGTCAAATTCTCTCTAGTTTCTATCAAATAATTTGGAAATATTAAACATGAACGATTTTGATATTTATTGATAACAAAAGATAGCCATTATTTTTATTAAAATTCACATCTTTGACCCAATGTACTTGATTTTCAATTAACCAATGTGCTTTAATTTTTTCTGCAAATGTTTCGTCCATGACTAACATCTTTTTCTTCATATACTGTTAAAGGTTTTTATGTTTTTGCTTATAAGTAATATTGCTAGTTAGCAGTGCCAAAATAATGATAGTCAACACTACCCATAAAGCAGACGGATTAGAACTTTTTAATAGTTTAGGACAACCCGGTTTATTAGTGGTGTATGATTCGCCAAATCCTACGCGAATTTTATCTGAGCGGGAAGTGTTTGCAGATATTTTCCATTTGTCCCACTATAGCGCTACGCACTAGGGAACACCGGAACACCGGAACACCGGATCAGTAAGCAGTGAATGAGTTTCAGGATTTAGAAGTGTCCTAACTTTAATGCGTAGCGCTATAGACTCCGACAAAATAACCCCCAAAAAATAATAGAGAGTCACAATCGATAACTCGATTGAATTGACTCTCTGTTTCCACCAGACTAACCAGAGGGAATAAAGGATTGCACCCAGTACGCTTATCAATATAGGGGACTCTCCTCTAGTCGTGCCTCTATCTATAGATAGAGATTAGCAGAAAAATCTTTAACAATCAAACGGTGTCTGGTTTGACCGGAATCTTGAGGGGAGTCAGGACTTACGCAGAATACCCAATTATACACCATCTGTAGGGGCTAACGGCCGTTCGCCCCTACTAGATATGGTTGTTTTGCGTAAGTCCTGGGAGTGCTGGGTCTGATACCTAATTGGTTTCTTCCTTCACCTTCTAACGATAAAATTCGGGTTTTAAATCCCTTTCCATTAAGGCTTCTACGGCTTTTTGGGGGGTGATTTGATGATTTAAAAGCTGATAAACTTGCCAGGAAATTGGTATAGGAATCTGTTCCCGATGGGCAATTTCAATTAAAACATTAGTAGTATTTACACCTTCGGCCGTACTTCCTAATTCCGTTAATACTTGTTCTAAGGTTTTGCCTTTTGCTAATCCATAACCTACCCGATAATTACGGCTTAAAGCGCTATTACAAGTGGTTAACATATCCCCCAAACCGGATAATCCAAAAAACGTTTCTGTTTTCCCCCCTAAATGGGTTCCAATTCTAATAATTTCGGTTAAGGCGCGAGTTAATAATGCCGATTTAGCATTAGTTCCTAACTGTAACCCATCGCAAACCCCCGCCGCGATCGCAATTACATTTTTTAGGGTTCCTCCTAATTCTGTTCCCATCGGATCGAAACTGGTATAAACCCGAAAGCGATTAGAAGCAAATACCTGTTGCACAATCTTTGCCGCCTCTAAATCTTCACTCGCTACCACCGTGGCGGCGGGTAAACCCTGTTCAATTTCTGCGGATAAATTCGGCCCAGATAAAACTACAATTGGATGGTCAGGAAACCCCATTCCCCAAAGTTGGGAAGGAGTTAGGGTACTATCAGGATCTAAACCTTTTGTAGCGGTGACAATCGGGATTTTATCGGGTAATTTTAGGGTTTGCAGTTGTTCGATGGTGACGGCAACTCCTCTCATTGAAATTGCAGAAACTAAGACATCAATGGAGTCAATACTTTCGGCTAAGGAATTATCTAAACGCCGTGACCACAAATGGACGGTATGACCATTATAACGAGCTAATTGGGCGAGGGCTGAACCCCAAGCCCCCGCACCTAAAATGGCTAAAGTTAAGGGTTCATTTGATACTGAGGAGTCAGACATAATAGTAGAATCTTGAATCATAAAGCCCATCAGATTTTAGAAGGTTTGATTATAATATTGAATTCCATCAAAAATTCCTGTAACTCCAGGGAAATTACTATAATAAACATTTTTTAAAGGTTTGATTTTATCGAGTAATTTTAATTCGGAGTTTCCTACCGCAATACTTTTAAGTCCGGTTTCAAATAAGGGTAAATCATTTAAGGAATCCCCAGATGTAATCACTTGATGGGAAGCAATTTTTAAGTAATTCATTAGTTTTAGCAACGTTGAACCTTTAGCAATACCTTTGGGCAAAATATCTAAATATTTATCCGCCGAGGTAATACAATCAAATCCGGCATCTTGAATTTTTTTAATGATTCGATCTTGATTTTGATCGGGTTTATAATAATAGGAAACTCGATATTTAGGGGATAGGGGTTGTAGGATTAATTTCGGTTCATCGACTAATATTTTGGTAGCAAATTCGCTAGAATTTCCCCAAATATCGGCAATCCAATTTTGGACTTGGGCAACGGGTGTTAAGGTTTTTCCCTCATAAACGGTTGTTCCTACATCCCCAATAATATAATCAGGTCTGGGAATGATTAGGTTTTTTTCTTCGTATAAACGCAAGGTCAATTCTAAACTACGACCTGTGACAAAAATTAATAATAAGCGATCGCGTTTTGACTGCAAATAGTTATAAAATTTCTGTCGTTCCTGTAGAGAACCCCCTAAAAATGTCCCATCTAAATCCGTTGCTAAAACTAAAGTGTTATGGGTGATCATGGTTCCGTTTTGAGTTATGCTGAGTTTACCTCCTGATCATATAGTAGTAAGCCCTTTAGGGCTATCTAAGTCCTTTTGTCCTTAAATTGATTATGGATATCAGTTTTTTAGCTAAGGGTTTAATCATTGGTTTTTCCATTGCCGCCCCCGTTGGGCCCATCGGGATTTTGTGTATTCGTCGTTGTTTGTCTCAAGGGTATTGGGCGGGATTTTTTACTGGATTGGGGGCCGCTACTGCTGATGCCTTATATGGCTTTATTGCGGGATTTGGATTGACCATCATTTCTAATTATTTGGTGAGTCAACAAATGGGATTAAAACTGATGGGTGGATTATTTTTATGTTATTTGGGATTTAAAATAGCCTTAGAAAAACCAACAGAAGAAGTGGCAAAAACATCGAAAAAAATGATAAGTGCTTACGCTTCAACCTTTTTTCTAACAATTACCAATCCCATCACTATTTTATCATTTATTGCTATTTTTGCTGGATTGGGTTTAGGCATAACAAACAATTATTGGGATGCGGGAATCCTGGTTTTAGGAGTCTTTTTAGGATCGGGATTATGGTGGTTAATTTTAGTCAGTGGGGTTAGTTTATTTCAAGATAGAATTAACACTCATATTTTACAATGGATTAACCGGATTTCAGGAATTATAATTATTGGGTTTGGTTTAGCTGCATTATTGAGCCTGATCAGAGAGGGTTAAATTATAAAGGCATAATAAAAAACTATAGCAATCCTAAATGATTTTCTATGTATAAGTATACTGATGAATTTTGGGAAAATCAAATTTATGTTCTTTGGTAAAGAACTCAAACAAAAATTTGATAATCTTAAACGACCTGCATAAATACCAATACTTCCTCAAAAAGTTTTTCGCTTGTAACCAAATATCTTCAACCGGATTTTGTTGCGGAGCATTAGGAGCAAATAAAATACAAGTAATTAAAAAATCATCAGGTTCTTTATCCCCATTTATTTCTGATAAAAAATTTCTAAATTCTCCAAATCTATTCAATTAATTCTGTATATCATGCTCTTGACACTGATTTAGGACTGCTATATCGGGTATAACGTCGCGAAACTAACAAATTCCCAGGGGAAAACCGGAGTATACTAGAATCGTGAAACATTTTTGAATGATTTCTGCGTGGAACTCTCTTGCAAAAGTCAGTATGCCCTTCTCGCCCTGATGGAGTTGGCAACTCACTATGATGATCCAGAACCGAGGCAAGTCCGCCAAATTTCCGCCCAGCATAACATTCCTGATCGCTATCTTGAACAATTGCTGGCTACCTTGCGGCGCTGTGGCCTTGTTCGCAGTCAACGAGGCTCAAAAGGTGGATATTATCTGGGGAAGGAACCAGGGAAAATTACTCTGTTTGATGTGGTGAAGTGCTTAGAGGGATCAGATCCCGAAGCGTCTCCTCAAAATTCTTGCCCTAATACCGTTGAAGGTACGGTGATCTGGGAATTTTGGCAGGAAGCAGAGCAAATGGCGAATTCTGTATTACAAAAATACAGCTTAAAAGACCTTTGTGAACAAAGAGATGCCCGACAACAGAAGGATATCAT
Organism: Planktothrix agardhii; assembly: GCF_904830935.1. Classification (NCBI taxonomy): domain Bacteria; kingdom Bacillati; phylum Cyanobacteriota; class Cyanophyceae; order Oscillatoriales; family Microcoleaceae; genus Planktothrix; species Planktothrix agardhii. Next base: position 3,296,285 of record NZ_LR882952.1, on the reverse strand, counting down.
GTATTACATCTGAAGGCTTAGGGATGAGTTCCTCAAACTATTTGTATCATTGTTGTTTATCTTCAAGTTAATTATGCGTATCGCCCATAACATTACGGAATTAGTCGGTAACACCCCCCTCGTCCAACTCAACCGGATTCCCAAGGCGGAAGGGTGTGTGGCTCAAATAGTGGTCAAATTAGAAGGCATGAACCCCTCGGCTTCGGTCAAGGATCGAATTGGGGTGAATATGATTAATGTTGCTGAAAAAGAAGGAATGATTACTCCGGGTAAGACGGTATTAGTCGAACCAACATCGGGTAATACTGGAATTGCCTTAGCAATGGTGGCCGCCGCTAGGGGCTATCGTTTAATTTTAACTATGCCCGAAACCATGAGTTCAGAACGGCGGGCAATGTTAAAAGCCTATGGTGCCGAATTGGAACTCACCCCCGGAATTGAAGGGATGAGTGGCTGTATCCGCCGGGCGCAGGAAATTGTGGATACCCTGCCCGATGCCTATATGTTGCAACAATTTCAGAATCCGGCCAACCCCCAAATTCACCGCAAAACCACCGCCGAGGAAATTTGGGCCGATACCGATGGCTCTGTAGATATTTTAATCTCTGGAGTGGGAACTGGAGGGACTTTAACCGGGATAGCTGAAGTCCTGAAACAACGCAAAACGGATTTTCAGGCGATCGCAGTAGAACCCGCCAATAGTCCAATTTTATCCGGGGGTAAACCTGGCCCCCATAAAATTCAAGGGATTGGGGCGGGGTTCGTTCCTCCGGTTTTGAATGTGGATATGATTGACGAAGTGATTCAAGTTACTGATGAAAATGCCATGATTTTTGGCCGTCGGATTTCCAGGGAAGAAGGGATTTTATCGGGAATTTCCACCGGGGCAGCCTTATATGCGGCTATTCAAGTGGGTAAACGTCCTGAAAATAAAGGAAAACTGATTGTTTTGATCCAGCCAAGTTTCGGTGAACGTTATTTGAGTACACCTTTATTTCAAGAGGGTTGACGGTTAATCGTCAAGAAATATTAACGGAAATCGTTAGAATTGATATATTAACAGAATCATGTTCTGAACTTCAGGGCTGATTCTGTTCCTGATCAACCCGCACCCGCATCTGTTATGTTAACTGGCCCAAAAGAGGAAACGGTACAACGCAATGGGGAAGTGAAACATCCCGTTCAGTTCTCGGAAGTTCCCCGACGGCGATGGAAACCTTGGATGATTGCAATTTTGGCTTCGGGACTATTGGCTATTCTGGCAACGGTTTATTTAGCCCGGAGTCGGAATCAAATTAAGCCCGATGCGATCGCGACCCTGACGGTTCCGGTGGAAGCGAAGGATTTAACGGTGAAAATTACCGCCAGTGGGGTAGTTCAACCCGTGCGCCGGGTAAACCTCAGTCCCAAAACCCAAGGGCGGTTAGCGCAATTATATGTGGAACAGGGGGATATTGTCCAAGCTGGGGATATTGTGGCGCGGATGGAAAGTGGCGAAATTGAAGCCCAACTGTTCCAAGCCCAAGCCCGTTTGGATCGGGTTAAAGCTAATTTAGACAAGCTGCAAACCGGAACCCGACCGGAGGAAATTGTTCAAGCTCAAGCTCGTTTAAATCAGGTTAAAGCTAATTTATCTCAACTGCGATCGGGGACTCGTCCCGAAGAAATTGCTCAGGCAAAAGCTCGTTTAAAAGAATCGGAATCTCGTTTAAAAGATGCTCAATCAGGTAGTTTAATTGATGAAATTGATCAAGCAAAAGCTAGAATTGATGCCAACAAAGCCGAATTAAAATTAGCGACGGAACGGGTACAACGCTATCAAAATTTAAAAGGAGAAGGGGCAATTTCTCAGGATCGATTAGATGAATATTTCCGCGATCAACGACGGTTAGAAGCATTACAAAATGAAGCGGAAAAACGCTTAGAACAATTACAACAAAGTCAGCGATCGCAAATTCAACAAAGACAAGCTAATGTTGAACAGGAACGTCAAGCCTTAAATCAACTCAAAAATGGCACTCGTGCTGAAGAAATTGCTCGTTCAGAAGCAGAAGTTGCTGAATCCCAAAGTAAATTAAATCAGTTAAAAAATGGCACTCGTTCAGAGGAAATTACCTCCGCAAAAGCGGAAGTTGCTGAAGCCGAAGGACAGGTAAAATTCTATCAAGTTCAAATCGAAGATACCAAAGTTCGCGCCCCGTTTTCGGGAATTATTACCCAACGTTATGCCGTTGAAGGTGCCTTTGTTACCCCAGCAACTTCAGCTTCCGAAGCCACTTCAGCCACTTCCACTTCTATTGTTGCTTTAGCCAAAGATATAGAAGTTTTAGCTAAAATTCCAGAGGCGGATATTGCTCAAATTAAACCTAATCAACCCGTTGAAATTATTGCCGACTCCTATCCCGATCAAGTATTTAAAGGTCGAGTTAATATTATTGCCCCCGAAGCGGTAAAAGAACGGGATGTTACGTTATTTCAAGCTCGAATTATTATCGAAACCGGAAAAGATCAACTTCAGTCGGGAATGAATGTTGATTTACGTTTTATTGGGGAGAAACTCAAACAAGCGTTAGTGGTTCCCACCGTTGCTATTGTAACAAATAAAGGTAAAGCGGGGGTGTTACTTCCCGATGCTAATAATAAGCCACAATTTCACCCCGTTACCGTTGGTTCCCAAATCGGTAATCAAATTCAAGTATTGAAAGGTTTACAAACTGGAGATCGGGTTTTTATTGAGTTACCCAAAGGACAAAAATTAGGTGATATTTTTAAGGAGAAAATGGATAACCCGTAGGGGCGGGTTCTGTAATATAGCAGGGAACACCGGAACAGCCCCCCCAAACCCCCGGTGCACAGGGGGCTAGGGGGGGAGGGAACACCGGGGGAAATACTTCACCGTCTGGGTTCCAAGATCCGTCTGGTGTCCTAACTGCCTTAGCGGTTGCTATATACCTTGTTCCCCTTTCCGGTAATCATTGACTTTTTTCAGTTTCTCTAAGCGACCCAAATTTAAACCCAGAGGGATAGCGAGGCTCCCGACAAGAGAACAGACATTATAGCCATTTTGCCTGAGCCTTGCAGAAACCATCAAATAATTATTGATTTAATACCCCTAAAACCGTATCATGAATAATCCCATTACTAACAATAATACCCCGGTTATCTAACATCTTAGGATTAGAGGCAAAATCCAAAGGTTTACCAAACATATCACTCACCCGTCCCCCCGCTTCTTCTACTACAATTGCCCCCGCCGCATGATCCCAAATATTCTCCCGATAATTAGGGGTTTTAGGAGAGGGAAGTCGCAAATATAAAGCCGCTTTTCCAGACGCCACCGCCCCATATTTTGCCTGAGAATCCATCTTAACTGCTGGGGCAATAATTCCCACCGCTTTAGCCACAGCATCCTGGCGTTCAATATCACCATGACTGGCTTCAATACTACCTACAAATCGCAGATTTTCCATATCATTTTCCGGTACAACTTGAATCGGAATTTCTTCCCCCGTGGCTACTATTATCATCGTTGCACCCTGTCCCCTAACCGCCACAAATAGGGCCCCAGGTTGATGATTTTCCACCGGATAAGCTGGGCATCCCATCACCCCAACTTTCACCTCTCCATCCTCAATTAAAGCCAAGGCGATCGCATATTGATCCTGTCTTAAAAAGCCCTTTGTACCATCAATTGGGTCTAATGTCCAAAACCTTTTTTCAACCTTGCCATTCCCTTGATTAATCCAGTTTATAATTTGTTCTGAAGTAGCATCAGGAATAATTTCCTGTACATATTCAGTAATTTTTGCTAAATTTTCCGCCATTTCTGGAGTTCGTAATTCCGTGGCATCTTCTTCCCCGACAACCGGATCATTAGGGAATACTTCTGCTAAAGCTTTACAAATAATAGCTTGAGAACCATAATCAGCCACGGTGACAGGACTTTTATCATTTTTCTCCATAGCTTGGGGAATATTTTCCCGCACTCTTTCACACAGTTTCCAAGCACTTAATGTGGCTGTAATCGCAATTTCTTTTTCTTTTTCGTAGGACATAAAAACTCCAATAATGGGGATCACAGATTTAAAAGGATTACGCAGATTAACACAGATTAAAATCTGTGAAACCCTCTTAAATCTGTGTTTATTATTTTAAACAATAAAAGGTTAAAGCACAATTGCCGTAGGTTTTTTCTCGACAAATTTCTAGGTCTGTAATTGGTTGAATCTGCCAACGATGGGTATGGTGTTCTACGGCAATTTCCCCGTGATCAGATAGAAGTTGATATTGAGATATGGCTTCTAATACAGGTTGATAAAGATTGCTATTATAGGGCGGATCGAAATAAATACAATCAAATTTTTGCCCCGATAATATCTTTAATTTCCCTAAAATATCTCCCCGAATTACTTGAATTTGTTGGGAAGAATCCGCCATTGTTTGCCAATTTTCTTGAATAACTTTACAGGCTTTCCCGTGTTGTTCAATCCCGATCACAACCGCCGCCCCCCGACATAATGCCTCGGCCCCCATTGACCCACTACCCGTACATAAATCTAACCAGCAACAGCCTTTTATTTTAACCTGCCAAATATTAAAAACCGCTTCCCTCACTCTAGCTAATGTCGGTCTGGTTTCTTCTCCGGGTAAGGTTTTTAAGAGGCGGTTTCCATAGATTCTTAAACTCAAAAATTTATTCCTCCAATCAATAATAAACTGGGTTTATATTATACAGAAACTTGGTTTCTCATCTCAATGGTTTGAGGTTCACCCTGAACTAATTCAACAAAATTATCCAATATTTTTAACCCGGCGTTAGAGGATTTTTCCGGGTGAAATTGTACCGCCATCACGTTATCTTTTGCGATCGCAGCCGTGATAATTTGACTTCCATGTTGAATGGTAGCGGCGGTTAAATTCCTATCAGTTGGATCAACATAATAGGAATGCACAAAATATACCCAAGGTTGGGAACCAATGGTTTTCCATAATGGTAAATCAGGTTGAATTAAAGATAGTTGATTCCAACCAATATGGGGTATAGTTAACCCAGGTTCGGACTGAAAACGTCGGACTGTTCCAGGGAATATTCCTAAGCCTTTTTCTTGACCTTCTTCTGAAGATTCAAACAGAATTTGTAACCCTAAACAAATCCCTAAAAAGGGAATACCGGAAGCAATTACATCTTGAATTGGTTCGACTAAATTGCGCGATCGCAAATGTTGCATCGCGGGGTCAAAGGAACCCACCCCAGGTAATACAACCGCATCAGCATTTTTAATAATTGTAGCTGAGTCAGTTACTTGAGGTGTTACCCCGGCTTTTTCTAAGCCTTTACAAACGGAGTGCAAATTCCCCATATCATAGTCAATTACCGCGATCACAGACATTGATTTATTTCCTTATCCTGTGGTTTGAAACTATTTTAATTTTACCATTTTTTCTGCTTTGTTAAAATATTTTTTTGTAAGATGATCCCCCCTAACCCCCATTAATAAGGGGGATTTAGGGGGATCTCAACTAAGATTTAGAAACCAATAAAGTTGTCGATGCACTGCGGCCAAATTGTTCGGGAGTATGTTGTAATTTCGCTTCCGCACCCGGCCATAAATATTCCCCTGGAGTAACAGCACGAACTAAATAATGTAGTTGATAAATACCCGGTTCTAAGCGATCGCTATAGGCAGTAATTCGGTCATTATGAACCGTTTGATAGTCAATTTGCCAACTACTTTTTTGAGCTTCTACTGCTAAATTACTGGTTTTAAAACTAGCATTAATAGCTTCAAATCCGGCGGGAAGGGGGTCAGTAATCATTACTTGATTAACGGGACGATCAGTAATAATATCTAAACCGATATCAAACACTTGTCCGGGTGTCACTTTCAGCAAATCTTTAGGGGAATTTAAGTCAATTGTTTGTAAGACTTTATCCTCATTAGCTGGGCGAATTGTGCGGGTAATTCTTAACCCATTTAAACGTCCGGGTTGATTTCCTTTTAAGCGATAACGATAGGCGACCCAATAATTTAATTTACCTTGATTTGACGGTTTTAAAATTAAGTTATTTTCGCCCTTGGGTAATTCCGACATGGGTATATTCAAACTAAAAGTAGAATCTTTATACCCTTTGAATTGAGTTTCTCCTAATGTTTGATCTCCTAAATTAATCGCCACATTAAAGTTAGGGGGTGTAGCTTCTGTTTGACTATATGCAGTTAAAGCTGTTAACGCCTGGGCATTATCATAACTGCCTCCCCAGGTTCCATCTCGACGCAGATTTAATAAACTTTCCACTAGCTTATCAACGGTGGCAGATTGGGAATTTTTAGTTAACAATAAACGTAACCCTTGGGATTGAATCGTTGTATCAGAATTCAACCAACTATAACCTTGAGGTAAGTTCAGAGTTGCTGTTCTTCCGGTTACATAAATCTGTTTTTGCACTTGCTCAAATAGACGATTATACTCCTGTTTCCATTGGGGAAATTGAGATAAATATTGTACAAATTTAATCTGGGTAACTTGATCAAATTTATCAAAATTTTGCAAGATATCATCTAAGAAATCACTGCGTTTTTCCCCCAGAGCATCTAAAGCAATTAAGGCATTTAAACGGATTTGATTTTTGCAAACTTCATCGCTACAAAAATCATATTTTAGGGGATCATTTACACCTTGAGTTAAATAGGTTTTGAGAGATTTAATTAACTTAGAATTAACCGAAAATCCAGTATTTTGAGCTTGAGCTAAGGCTTCCCCTGTATAAGCAGAAAGGAAAGGACTAGAGACTATTGAACCAGGATAGGCTGTAATTCCACCGTCTTCTAGTTGCAGTGTTTTAATATCTGTTAAAGCGGTTTTAGCCCGTTCAGATAACTGCAAATTACTGAAATTTTGACCGTATTTTTTACCCAAAATCTGCATATTAGCAGCGATAATTAATTCACTAACAGCAGGTTCGAGAAACGGCCATTTTTCTCGATTAAATACCTGTTCAGCGGAAGCAGTTAGTTGGGGAATTAGGGTACTGGCTAAATTAATATCTAATCCTCCGAAATCGGGAACTACTTTTTTACTGATATTCAGGGGAATTGTGACAGTATTGGTTGTCCGTCCTGACTCAATTACCTGTTCATTCACGTCAAAAGTTTTAACCGTTAAAGGCACTTCAAACCCATCGGATTTACCGTTAAATTCCGTGGTAAATTGAACTTGAGCCTCCCCCGCTTGTTTAACTAAAATTGGAAAGCGATAGGCATTTGTTCCCGCTTCTGCATTAGTTTTTAAGGTTTGTTGATTGGCGTTTTCAGGGGAAAATTGAATCCCACCGTTAACAGTTCCCGTAATATTTAATTTGCCCTTTTCTTCGGTTAAATTGGTAATAGATAATCCGGCTAAAATGCGATCGCCAGGACGGGCAAATTGTGGTAAAATGGGGTTAGAAATTAATGCTTGAGTGGTCATAAATGTAGTTTCAGCCGACCCAAATTTTTGACTCCCATCCGTTGCTATTACCATCACTCGCCAGGTAGTTAAATCATCAGGAAGTTTAAAATTAACCGTGGCTTTTCCTAGATTATCGGTAATAATTGAACCATTATAAAATGCTAAGGCTTGAAAATCTTTGCGAATTCGAGTATTAGCTGTAGCAGTAGACAAACCGCCTCCATAACCCCAACCTTTTTCTAAAGCAGAGGCTAATTGATTTAAAATAACCGCCGGACGATTATCACTAAATCTTGTGGAAATCGGTTGTTCCGCATAGACGGTTTCTATTAAATTCGGAGGTCGATAATTATTGAGTTGTAAAACTGAATCATTGACCACCATCACGGTGAATTGTCCGCGAATAGGTTGATTTTTGGTATCAGTTAAAGTTAGGTCTAAGGTCTGTTGGGAACCGGGTTCTAGTTTGGCTTGTTGGGGATTAACTTGGACTTGCAAATATTGATCTTCTAGGTTGATTTTAAAGGGTGTAAATCCAATTTTAGCTAAATTTTCTAAACTCCCAGGTTCGAGTTCGGAAATCGGTTTTCCTTGTCGAACTAATACCGCTTCAACTGCCGCATTTGGTAACATTTCCGGGGTGACTTGAAACTGAATTTCTGGCGCACCACCTTTAACTTTAATTACCTTTTCGTAAAGGGGTTTATCCCGTACTACGGCAAAATATAATTCTGCTTCTGGATAGGGAGATTGAATTAAAGCCGTTGCAGTTTCTCCGGGTTTATAAGTAGTTTTATTCAGTTTAATTATTAATTGTTCTTCATCTCCTCCCCAATAAACTAACCCACTTCCTGTCACCCAAATTTGTAAATCCGTGGCGGTAATTTCATTATTTCCATCGCTAAAATTAGCACGAATGCGATAGGAACCGGACTCTGGGGCGGTTAAATCAACCTTTTGTTCCTTTTGACCCGACTTAATATCAACTTGAGCAACGGTTTGATATTGAATTTGATTTTTAGGGGTTCGCGCTCCTTCAACAACCCGCGTCACTTGGCTATAATCCATTTTTTGCAATTGCAAATTTACTCCAATATTTTCTATGGGTTTTCCTTGAATATCAGTGACAATCATATCAATAGGAAATGCCTTACCCGCTTCGGCAATAAATGGTGTTTTTAACCCAATAAAACGGTCACTGGGAAGGGCGGTAAAGGATTCAGAATTGGCAACGGATAAGTTAGAAATATCCGTCACTTCCACATCAACCCGATAGGTCATGGGATAGGGTAAATCCTTATCAATGGTGATGGTTTTACTCCCCTGACCTTGTGCATTTAACTGTTGATTTTCTTGCAATACACTATCAGAAACATTGGGTTTTTCTTCCGGCCAAAACCATTGACGACCAAAGGAATAATTTTCCCATGCTTTCGGAATAAAATCCGTTCCATTCCGAGTAACATAATATTTAGCAGCACCGTCGGCTACGGGAGCCCCAAACAGATATTCACTCTGAGCATTTGCCGTGATTTTATCTCCAATTTTGGCGAATTTTTGATCTAAATTTAGGGATACTTTAAAATTAGGTGGTTTAAATTCAGCAACGCGGAAATCACCTAAAAGTTCTACCCCATTTTTGTCTTCTGCATGAATAATATAATTTCCCAAAGGTTGGTTTGCTTCTAAGGAAAATTCTACAGAAAACGTCGCAAATTCATTGGTTTTATACTCTCCTAATACTTGCTTTTGTTTTTTGGGATTTTCCAAAGTCACCGTATAATTTTGATTTTTATTTGGTTTTAATGTGCCATTTTCTAGGGAATAGGCGATACCCGTTAAGGCAACTTTTTCCCCAGGTTGATACAGTTGACGGTCTGAAAAAATCACGCCCCGGGATAGGGTTTGTTTATCTTCCCAATTGGCATCAATTCCATATCCATATTCTCCACTATAGGATAACGTGCGAGTAAATGCCCAATCTTTGCCTTCTTTAGCAATCACTAATAATTCCGGTGCTTTGGCAAATCTTTCCCCCTGCATACATTGTTTTAACTGTTGAGAATTTAACCATAATATGCCTTGATTATTGGTAATTCCCTTTGCACAAGTTTGAGGTTTAGGATGGGATTTAGCATCGAGTTTAGAGGGATAAATTTCAACGGTTGCTCCTGCAACAACGGAGCCATTATCTAAGTGATTAACCCGCACCATTCCTGACTCTGGAAACCATTGGGCAAAAACGCCTAAATTAGTTAATTGTACCAGTCCATTAAATTGAGGTTCACTCCATTTTTGTTCCCCTTCCTGTTGATAACGGGTGGTTTTTGCCGTGACTCCGTAGGCTAACATTCCCGTATTTCCTCCTAATTTATCTTTTAAATTAATTGAGGTTTCTTGAATGTTATTTTTCGGGGTTGGAACATCAAAATTTGTCCATTTTTCCTGGGGAAGTAATAGATTTTTTCTTCCTTCATCTCTCGAATAAGCCGTATCGGTATAAACTAAATCCGTGGGTTGCACCACTTTATAAGCGGCTTGATATTTGGATTCTGGTAAATTTAAAGTAGAAATATTCAGTTCTAAATTTTGTTGAGAGGGGAAAATATTTAATCCCGAAGGTACGGAAATATCTGGGGTTAAATCTCCAGTTTTATAACTAACAGTAACTGGTTTTCCTAATTTCTGGTTAAATGTATCTTCGACTTCTGCACCAATCGTAATAGTATAATTGGTTTGGGGTTCTAAAGCCCAAGGATTGATGGTAACTCTCTCATAATCATTATAGGCTTGAATGACTTTAATATCGGGTTTAGGGGCAGGTTTAATGGTAATATTTTTTAGGGCTGATTCGGCAATAATTCCATTATTAAATTGCAGTTGAGGATTTCCAGTTACAAATCGTCCTGATGTTCCTTCTTCGGAAGCTTTACCCTGAAGTTCTAAACTGACAAATTTTAAATTATCATAGGTTTGAATCTGGCTAGAAATCTCAACTTGGGTTTCTAAATTTCCTTTAACTGGACGTAAGCCAGGTGTGATTTTAAATTGATATTTAGTAGCAGATTGTAATGGTTGTTTGGGAGTAACAATATATTCTGGGTTTTGAGTTGCTGAATTGAATCTTTTTAAAGGTTCAATCTGGGTTTGATTGTCTTCTGATTGGGCAATTTTAACTTCAATAGGAATTGCTTTATTGGTTTTTTGAGAAATTAGTTGTAAGTGTTCTTTTAAGGATGCTAAATCTAATTCTACGTTGGAATTAAATGTGAGTTCGGGATTTAATCCTAATGGATTTTCTGGAGAACCGGGTTGTTCTTCACTTCCAGGTAAATTAGATAATTTAATCGGTTCGGTGGCAAATGTCCAGCTAATATCCTGGTCTAATTGATTTTTGTTTAAATCGGTTAATCCTTTTTTGATAGTAACTTGTAAACGGGTAGCTAAGGGTAGGGCTTTATCGGCTTGAAACCCTATCATTCTAGGTGTTAAAAATCGAAATTCGCCAGGTATTTTTGGGGTAATTTCAAAATTATTCAGGAGTTTTTTTTGTCCTGAACTATCTAAACTTTCTAGGGGAATTAAAGGACTTTTAAAAATAACATGAATTTGACTTAATTCTGGACTTTCACCGATAGGATTAATTGTTTCAATCCATTCAGGAATTTGAGGTTTGGGTAAGTCAGCAATCATCGGGATGACTTCGCTAACGGGGGAATTACTGATAATTCGGCATCCCACCAAGGTTAATATAAATAGAAAAACGAAGACAAACTGCTTGCGAATCAAGCGAAATCGGCTAGAATTTATCATCGGATTCGGTTATGATAGTTTCTTATGTAATAACAGATATTCTAATCAAAATCCCAGAATATTCCAGAAGATTTAATTTTAGTTTATGTTTGGGCTTCAAAAATGGGAAAAAATCTGAATCTCTGATCAGTTTTGTAACAAAAATTAACTTCAACTAGAGATGAGTTTGTTCATCATGACAGTTAATTCTAATATTCCTTATTATATAATAGAACAAATCTCCATTACCCATTACCCATATTACTATGGAAACAAATATTCTAACCTTACCGCCGATTTTAAAATTAAAACTGGATTTAACCTCGGAACAATTTTGGCAATTGTGTCAAGAAAATCATGATTTTAGATTTGAACGCACGAACTCAGGAGAGTTAATTATTATGCCACCAACTGGAGGAAATACAGGAAAACGGAATGTTAAAATTACCACTCAAATTGATTTATGGAATTCAAAAACCCGTTTAGGTGAAGTTTTTGATTCTAATACAGGTTTTACCCTTCCTAATGGTGCTGACCGCGCTCCTGATGCTTCTTGGGTAAGTCGAGAACGTTGGGAATCTTTAACACCTGAACAACAAGATAAATTTGTGCCTTTGTGTCCTGATTTTGTGGTGGAATTAATGTCTCCGAGTGATAGTTTAGAAAAAACTCGTCAAAAAATGCAAGAATATCAGGAGAATGGGGCAAAATTAGGTTGGTTAATTAATCGTAAACAGCAACAAATTGAAGTTTATCGTCTGCATCAAGATGTAGAAATCTTGGCACACCCTAATCAAGTTTCAGGTGAGGATATTTTACCAGGTTTTGTGTTAGATTTAACTTCGATTTGGTAAGCGATTTAGTATTTAATCCCCATTCCCTTCAAAAACCCAAATTACTATGGAAACCAATATTCTGACCTTACCGCCGATTTTAAAATTAAAACTGGATTTAACCTCGGAACAATTTTGGCAATTGTGTCAAGAAAATAATGATTTTCAATTTGAACGCACGACTTCAGGAGAGTTAATTATTATGCCACCAACTGGAGGAAATACAGGTAAACGGAATGCTGATTTAATTTTTCAACTTTTAGTCTGGAAACGTCAGAATAATTTAGGTGAAGTTTTTGATTCCAATACGGGTTTTACCCTTCCTAATGGTGCTGACCGCGCTCCTGATGCTTCTTGGGTAAGTCGAGAACGTTGGGAATCTTTAACACCTGAACAACAAGATAAATTTGTGCCTTTGTGTCCTGATTTTGTGGTGGAATTAATGTCTCCAAGTGATAGTTTAGAAAAAACTCGTCAAAAAATGCAAGAATATCAGGAGAATGGGGCAAAATTAGGTTGGTTAATTAATCGTAAACAGCAACAAATTGAAGTTTATCGTCTGCATCAAGATGTGGAAATCTTGGCACACCCTAATCAAGTTTCAGGCGAGGATATTTTGCCCGGTTTTGTATTGGATTTAACTTCGATTTGGTAAGCTATTAAGTATTTAAACTGGGGAAGGAGAAGCAGGGAGAGCAGAAGCAGTGCGAGCGTCCTCGCTCGCTGAATATCACCCAAAACCCAAAACCCATTCGTAATTCCCTATTCCCCACTATAAAATCAATCTATTCAAAAACGCTAATTAATGATATCCTAGAGGTATTTGAATTTCCCATTTAAGTTAAGGTAGGGTAATTATGCAAGTTAATGATTTAGGATTTGTTGCCAGCATTTTGTTTGTGTCAGTTCCTGCGGTTTTTCTGTTGATTCTGTATATTCAAACCCAAAGTCAGGATGGTAAACAAGGTTAATACCAGTTTTTCCTGAATTTTGATTGAATTTTAATTCAAAAAAAGCGCCATCAGACTGTTACTGTGGCGCTTTTTATTTTGACATCCACCCCGCCGTAAAATGAAACAGCCCTGGGTTTGGGGGGCTGTTCCGGTGTTCCCTCTCTCAACTAGGTAATTTATTTTGTGCAACTACTTATTTGTTAATTCAGAGTGGATTATTTTGCCGTTGTCCGTGTTAACAACACAGGACAATTAGCATAAACTCGGACATAATCTGAGAGGGAACTTCCCAACAATCGGTCTAAGTCAATAAAGCTCTTAGCCATGTTGGGGCGACGGTCTGGGGAACCTAACATTAATAAATCCGCCCCCAATTCTTCAGCAACGCTACACAATTCTGGGCCTGGTTTACCAATCCCACTAACACAACGATAGCTGATTCCCATGCGTTTTACTTCTTCAATTGCCGGGGCTAAAATAGGATCTTTTTCGGCATTATTACTGAAATCTTGGCTCGATTTCCCTGATATATCTTTATTAATGTGGACTAAAATTAGTTGAGTCCCAGCGATATCTTTAGCAAAGGAAATTGCCAATTGTAAACACTGTTTGGATGCTTCGGAATTATCCACCGCCACCATAATTTTACGCAGTTTTTTGACATAGATATCGTCCTTGACTAATAGCATCGGACGAGTGGTGAGTTGAAACACATACTGACTGACGGAGTTTTCCAGAATCGCTTGTAGAAGTCCTAAACCCCGGGAACCCATAATAATTAAATCCACATCTTCCTCGTTGGCCACTTGACAAACGATATCTTTAGGATCACCTTGTTTAAGTAGAGGATTAATTTGCTTAGGGTCGAGTTTAATCAAGGTAACAGCTTCGGCCAGAATTTTCCCAGCCTCAGTTAACTTTTCCGACATCGTATCCGAACTCACTTCAGGGGAAACAACGTGTAGAAGCGTGACCGATGCTTGTTGGAAAGAGGGGATATCCAAAAGCATATTCAGCATTTCTTCACATAATCCCCGACCGGCAACCGCAACTAGAATTTTTTTTATCATGGGTTTTCCTTCAGATTAAAATAGATTATTTATCAGGGCTCAGATCTATCCAACACGGATCAAACAGTATCCATACCTAGAATAATCCCCCGTGTTGACAGATAATTTGTAGAAATGTTGCGTTCTAAATCTATTTGTAAAGTGTTTGAAACAAATCCCGTTCCCCAGTCCCCCTGCTCAACGGATACTCTCCGGTCAACCCCTTGGTTTGACTATGTTGTGCGGGTTTCTCCCCACCATACCGATTATGGTGGTATCGTTTGGCATGGAACCTATATATCTTGGATGGAAGAAGCCCGGGTAGAACGGTTACGTTTGGCGGGATTAGAGTATCATACCTTAGTAGAAATGGGTTGCGAATTACCCGTTGTCGAGTTGAACATTCGCTACTATAAACCCGTGAAAATGGGAATGCAGGTGGTGGTTAAAAGTCGAATCCTACCTACTAAGGGGGTACGAATTCCCTGGGAATACCGGATTGAATCCCTAGATGGTCAATCCCACTATCTCAGCGCCCAAGTGACTTTGGTTCCTATTGATGGACAAACGGGGAAAATTATGCGTCGTTTACCCCCGATATTGCAAACATCTTTGGCTCAAATGCTGGGAACATCTACGCTATAATTTATTATACTATCCGGTTGTATTTTTCTAATCTCCAAAAGCAATTTGCCCTTATTGAAAGCTGCCTTTTTCAGCCCTCAAATTGATTAATTCCGATACTGAATATCACCAAACCAGATTACCCTAATTTTTGATCACAACCCGGGTTATAAAAATGGATATATCCTCCCACCGATTTCTTAGCTATATTGATGCCCATGGCGGTCAAATTCGGTTTAAATCCGTTTCCAATCAAGGCACTACTTTTTATATTAAACTCCCCCAAACTCAACTAAAAGAAATGCACGCTGAAGTTGCCGAAGAAGTCAAATTAAACTAGAATTAAACTTTAAACCTATTACCCATTACCCATTACCTATTTCCTTGAATTCTATTCGTCCTCTCCCCAAAGATGTTGTTGATTTAATTGCGGCGAGTGAAGTCATTGACTCCTTAGTGGCGGTGGTTCGGGAATTAGTTGAAAATGCCTTAGATGCCCAAGCAAACCGGATTACAATTTCAGTCTGGCCGGAGTCTTGGCGGGTGCAAGTGGTAGATAATGGTTTAGGAATGGACTTAACTAATTTAGAACAAGCTGCCGTCGCCCATAGTACGAGTAAAATTAACACGATTACCGATTTATTTCAAATTAATAGTTTAGGATTTCGGGGGGAAGCCTTACACAGTTTAGCCCAATTATCGGATTTAGAAATTATTAGCCGTCCTAGTTCTCCTTCCCTTGCTAATTCCGGTTGGCGTATTAGTTATAATCATCAAGGAGAAGTTGTTAAAACCGAAACTATTGCTGTCGCCCAGGGAACAGTTATTACAGTTTCTAATTTGTTTGAAAATTGGCAAAATCGACGTCAATCTTTACCTGCTTCGGCTCAACAATTGCGCGGTATTCAGTTAATAATTCAGCAAATTGCTTTATGTCATCCCCAAGTAACTTGGCAACTGCGTCAAGGCAATAATCCTTGGTTTCAAATTAGTCCGGGGGTGAATGCTCAACAGATTTTACCCCAGATTATTAAAAATATTCAATTCAGTGATTTATTTTATTTGAAAATTCCGCCAGATTATGATAATATTAATCTAAAGGAAATTGAATTAATATTAGGATTACCCGATCGCGCTTCACGTCGCCGACCCGATTGGGTTAAGGTTGCTATTAATGGCCGAATGGTACGATCGCCGGAATTAGAACAAACCCTATTAACCGCCCTAGCACGCACCTGTCCCCGCGATCGCTATCCCATTTGTTTTGTGCATTTACACCTGTTCCCCGAACAAATAGACTGGAATAGAAACCCGGATAAAAGTGAAGTTTATCTCCAGAATTTGAACCAATGGCAAGAACTGATTAGTCAAGGAATTGAACAGGCTTTAAGGTTAAATTTTGAGCGAATTTCTCCTCCGCAAAATCGGATTGAGAAGTTATTAAAAGTATCGGAAGAAAAAGGCAGCTATAATATTAATTCGGAAACTCAGTTAGATGCTACAAGCTGTCAAACCGAATTAGGAATATTAGAAATAAAAGCGATCGCCCAAGTTTTAAATACCTATATTATTGCCGAACATTCTAGCGGATTATGGTTAATTGAACAACATATTGCCCATGAACGGATTTTATATGAACAAATCTGTGATCAATGGCGATTAATTCCCCTCGAACCCAGCATTATTTTACAATCCTTATCAACAGCACAATTAGAACAAATGCAGCGTTTAGGATTAGAAGTTGATCCCTTTGGAGACGGGGTTTGGGTAGTCAGAAACGCCCCGGAATTACTAATCAAACGTAGTGATTGTTCAGAAGCCTTATTAGAATTAAGTTTAGGAGGAGATTTACAAACCGCACAGGTCGCCACCGCCTGTCGGAGTGCGATCAAAAATGGCACACCCCTGAGTTTAACCCAGATGCAAACCATATTAGATCAATGGATGAAAACCCGCAATCCTCGTACCTGTCCCCATGGTCGTCCAATTGTTTTACAACTAGAAGAATCGGCCCTATCCCGTTTTTTCCGTCGGAATTGGGTGATTGGGAAAAGTCATGGAATTTAGGGGTTTTGTTAAATAGTCTAATCTAGTTGAAATGTTGAGAAAATATAAAATTTTTATCAAAGACAAGCTAAAAAAATTAAAGTGTGAAGTTCAAAAATATAGACTAGAATAATTACCAAACTCATTCTGATTTAATTCCATAAAATCTATGAAAATCAAACTTCTAACGACGGTTGCTTTGGTCGGAATATTAGGTTTCGTTACCCCTGTTGTATTCTCCCCTAGTCCCAGTGTTGCCCAAATTTATACCGGATTTCGGGTTAAAACCGATAAACCCTTTACAGTTCGACTCATCAATGAAGCGGGAAAACCTGTTTTATTTGGTTTAAGTCAAAATCCCTCTAAAACTTTAGCCAGTGGACAATCAACTGTTCTACCGTTTTCCCAGATAAAAACGAAGCCGGGGGAAGTCAACATTTTAGTTTATACCCAAGATGGCACTCGTCTGGGGATGAAACCAACATTTGACGAGGAAAAAAATGAACTGACCGTCAATATTTCTTCAGGTGGTGCAGGTCATAAAAATATTAGTATTAGTTCTAATGGAATGGTTGAACTAATTTAAGATTAAATAGCAAAAGCCCCACGCCTCTACCCAAAGGGTGAGTCTGTCTAAATCAGGTAAGGGCGAATGGCTATTCGCCCCTACCGCTTGATATTAGACTTTAATTCTGACAATATTCTTCGTAAACACCGTCTAAAAGCAAGTTAAACGCATCAACGGCTGTTTGTACGGAGTCTAATGCGGCTCGTTGTTGTTCGGTGGTTTGACACAGTTGTAACAAAGCTTTACGAGTCATTTGACTATGGATTTCATCAGCTTTTTCATGAACTTTAAAGAAGGATAAAGCTGATTCTTCTTTAATACCATAAAATTCTTCTAATCCGGCAATTTTTGTGGTAGAAACTTCAGGAAATTGGGATTCATAAGCATAGAGTGCGGCTAACCCTTTTTCTGCTTCTTCACTACGCGATAATTTTTTCAGAATTTTAACAGATTCTTGGGTTTTATTTAAAGGTTGACGGTCAAGAACAGCACTCCGTTCTACTCCTAAACCTTCTGCAAACTGTAACCATAATTCGGGATGATGGGCCGAGCCCCGTTCTTCTTCAATCAGGTTTTCTAATAACATTTTGCGAATGTTGATGTCATCACAAGCCGCATGGGTGGCACTGACATAGGTGGGGAAGTTATGAACGTGCAAATAATATTCCTGGGCATACTCTTGTAACATGGTTAATGTCAGCTTCCCTTCCGTCCACATTTGATAAAAGGGGTGCTTGAGCAGGTGATTACTTTCAATAATTTCGTTGAGTTTAGCCAGAAATACCGTTTCAGTTAAAGGCTGATCTTGGGTTAACATTCGCTTTCCTATAAATATCGGTTCCCCAGAATCTTATCTTAAAATCAATATTTGTCAAGTAATCAGTTGTAGGGGCGGGTTGGTGCTAAATCTTTGTTAATCACCTAAATCTCGATGAACCCGCCCGTACCAGTTAACTGTTCATCACCCATTATCTAAAACCTAAAACCTAAAACCTATTACCCATTACCCATTACCCATTACCCATTACCTATTGATTATTCTGGATTTAAAAGCGATCGCAAAGCCTCTTTCATTTCTTCAATTGTTGTTGTCGCCGTTCCAAATTGACGCACGACTAAACTAGCCGCTAAATTCCCTAAAACTGCCGATTCCCACAACGATGAACCCGTACATAAACCCAAAGTTAAAGCCGCCACGACCGTATCTCCTGCACCCGTAACATCAAAAACATCCGTGCGATTAAAAGGCGGGATTTGAAATTGTTGCTCTCCCTCAAACAAACTCATTCCTTCTTCCCCGCGTGTAATTAACATTGAACTAGCTTGAGTTAATCTTAATAAATCCTGTCCCGCCTGTTGTAAAGTTCGCTGATTTTTAATCGAATATCCCACAGCTTTTTCCGCTTCAGGAAGGTTAGGAGTAAACAAAGTTGCACCCGTAAATCTAGGTAAATCTTTTTGAGTATCAACAATAGTTAAAGGAGCTTTTAATGCCGATTCAATTACCAATTGGGTTAAAACTCCATCCCCATAATCTGAACAAACCACCGCATCTACAGTATCAATATTTTCACTAATATATTCAGCTAATTTTAACTGTAATTTAATATCCGGTAATTCGTCAGATTTGCGATCAACTCTGACAATTTGTTGGGTAACAGATTGACGAGCATGACCCGAAATCCGAGTTTTCGTTACCGTGGGACGGTTGGGATCAATAAAAATTCCCCCAATATCAATTCCCGCCTGTTCAAAAATTCCACAAAGGGCAATTCCTTGATCATCCTTTCCCACCAGTCCAGCAACCTTTACCGAGGCTCCTAATTTTGCCAAATTGTAAACCGCATTCGCACCCCCCCCAGGAATTTGATGGGTATGTTCATGGCGGAGAATTAATACCGGAGCTTCACGGGATAAACGTTCCACTTGACCTGTCAAAAATTCATCTAAAGTTAAATCCCCTACCACCAAAACCCGCGCCTGGGAAAATAGATTCATTCGTTTTAATAATGAATCCATTGCGGCGTTTAATTGGGTCAAAAATGAAGCATCCAGTATCATATTTCTGATCAGTTGTCGTTCAACTATTAACAGTCAACTATCAACAGTCAACTGTCAATATTTCTACTTTAATTTCCCCTGAATGAATCTTTTCAGTTGCAACACTTGTTTTTTCAAGGCATCCAGTTCCGCCTGCATTGTATCCATTTGAGCCTTAATTGCTGCAATATCCGTCGCGTCTCCAGCATGAGAAACTTGAGGAGCAGGTGCAGAAGTCGGTGCAGGAGTTCCAGGGGTGGATAGGGGTGGCCGGGGGAGATTGGCTTTTTGGAAGGCCAATTTAATTGCAGAAATTAGTTGATTCTTCTCAAAGGGCTTTTCAATAAATTCAAAATATTGAAAGGGTTCAGAAATTTTTTCGGTGACTTCTTCTTTCCGTCCCGACATCAGGACAAGGGGAATGCGCCGCAAGGTTTCATCCGCTTGAATTCGCTGAAACACATCCCAGCCACTTAACTTAGGCAGGAGGAAATCCAGCATAATTAAATTGGGATGTTCTTTTTGCACGAATTCGAGTCCTTCTTTGCCATCTTTGGCTTCTAATACCTCAAAGTTACCAGGGGGTAACATTTCTCTGACTCGAACTCTAATTACTTTACTATCATCAATAACCAGTATTTTCCGACCTGCCACAACTAACTCCCATAACGATAATGATGCGTTAACTATTATTATATTGGGTTAAAGTGATCCAATGATTAAAAAGACCTGCATCTTTAGAATACATAACTAGATTAATCTGAGAAGAAGCCAAAATAACAACGGAACTTGAATATGTCCGCCCCTTCTGATTTAGCACTAGAACAATCTTATCGTGATCGGGATCAAAATGCCATTGAACCTATCCCGGCCTGGTTACGTCGTCCCATCGGTAAGGCCAGTGAATTATCCTCTGTACAACGGATTATCAAACAGCGCCAAATTCATACGATTTGTGAGGAAGGTCGTTGTCCCAACCGGGGGGAATGTTATGCCCAGAAAACCGCAACTTTTTTATTAATGGGGCCAACTTGTACCCGCTCCTGTGGCTTTTGTCAAGTGGATAAGGGTCATGCACCGATGCCCCTTGATCCCGAAGAACCCCAAAAAGTGGCCGAAGCTGTACAAATTTTAGGGTTAGGCTACGTGGTCTTAACTTCCGTGGCCAGGGATGATTTGGCCGATGGGGGGGCCCGGTGGTTCGTGGCGACAATGGACAGAATTCGAGAGCTTAACCCCGAAACCCAGATTGAAGTCCTGACGGCGGATTTTTGGGGCGGGCAAGGGGGCGGTAATCCCCAGGAACTCCAATATCAACGGATTGCCACCGTAGTTGAAGCGGAACCTGCCTGTTATAACCATAATGTCGAAACAGTCCAAAGACTGCAAGCACCAGTGAGAAGGGGGGCTAAGTATGGGCGATCGCTGGACGTATTAAGAATTGTGAAACAACTTGATCCCCGCATTCCCACAAAATCCGGCTTAATGTTAGGACATGGAGAAACCGAAGCCGAAATTATTCAAACCCTGGAAGATTTACGGGAAGCCGGATGTGACCGAATTACCCTGGGTCAATATATGCGTCCGTCCCTGAAACATCTTCCCGTGCGAAAATATTGGACACCGGAAGAATTTCAGCATTTGGGAGCGATCGCCACCAAAATCGGGTTTGCTCACGTCCGCTCTGGGCCATTAGTGCGGAGTTCCTATCATGCTGGAGAGTCCGATCCCGATGCAGTTGCTTCTGTGGTTTAATTGAATCATTGTATTTAGGAACCAAATATGGCTACCAAAACTCAAACATCCAGTGGCTCTTATACCTTTCGTGCATTTTGGGCAATTCTTCTGTTAGGAATTAACTTTTTAGTTGCCGCTTACTATTTCGGTATCATTGTGTAATTTAAACATCATCAATTTTTAAAGACTGTGCTGCTCTTGATCAATCTTCTAAGATGAGGAGAACATCTTTAACTCCTCAGATCATGGCAGCACCTATTTTTTTATGAATTATTTAGTTTCTCATGCGGCTCATGCGATATTCAAGTTGAGTGGTAGAACCTTGTGCTAAAGTTAAATTATTCCAACCTAGTACAATTGCTAGAGTAATCAGAATAACCAGAATAATATTTTGGAGCTTAAGACACTTTTTTAACATATTTTAATCTTTTATCCCTTTGCGTTTAGGATTACTGACCAATGACTCAAACAAATGTTGCTATTTTAATTTTTAATGGGGTGCAACTATTAGATTTTATCGGCCCTTTTGAGGTATTTTCGATTACATCAGAAATTAATGAGGATCAACCTTTTAATGTGTTTCTAGTCGCAGAAACCTTAAATTCAGTTCAATGCCATTATGGTTTGAGCTTTAATCCAGATTGTACTCTATTAGATAGTCCTCCTCCCGATATTATTATTATTCCTGGTGGTATAGGGACTAGAGAGGCTCTGAATCAACTGCAAATTCTAGCTTGGATTCAATCTAAAGGATATCATGCCGAGTTAATTTTATCAGTTTGTACGGGTGCTTTACTGTTAGCAAAAGTCGGTTTATTGGATGGTTTAGTAGCGACAACTCATCATCAAGCATTAGATCAATTACAGGCGATGGCACCCCAAACCACTGTTGTTGATAATCAACGATTTGTTGATAATGGAAAAATTATTACGGCTGGGGGAATTTCGGCAGGAATTGATATGTCTCTTTATGTTGTGGCTAAACTTTTAGGGGATAGTAAGGCTTTAAAAACGGCTCAATATATGGAGTATGACTGGAAACCGAAAACCAAAGTTACCCCCATTCCTAAAATATCAAATTCTATCGGGTTTTGACACTCCCATCCCTAAAGATCCAGTGATCCATCGGTTAAAACCGTGGCTACACAAACAAAACCCGCCTGCGCGGGTTTTAAACCCTTGATCAAAGGAGGTTAATCGAAGAACAAACCCTCGCCGCAAAGGAGGTTAATAGTCCGCGCAGGCGGACTTCGTTTGTGTAGCCACGATTTCAATCGCTGGATCTTCTTGTTTCTTGTTTCCCTAACTCCTGTAGGATAAAAAAAGAAGATTGTAATCTAGGCTATAGCCTACACTGAAATGATCAGTACAACAACTGCAAACTTGATGTTACCATCGGGTACATTATGGCAACGGATAATTACTCAAACCGAATATGCGCTCAATTGTGGTGCATTGGCATCAATTCCAACGGATTATGATTTTATAGAGGAGGGGAATATTCACTTTTTGGTGAGAATTCTGTCTAACTTAGCTCGAAAGCAGAAAGCCAAGAAAAAACAGCAAAAAAAATTAGCTAAATCCGGTAAGGAGTTTAATCCATTTCTGCCTTATGAACAGGATTTATTTGTAGGTAATTTGTCAGAAACTCATTTATGTTTACTGAATAAATTTAATGTTGTTGATTATCATTTATTAATCATTACTCGACAATTTGAAGAACAGGAAACTTGGCTAACCCAGGCAGATTTTGAGGCGATGTGGCTGAGTTTAGCCGAAATTGATGGTTTAGTTTTTTATAATGGGGGAAAATTAGCCGGGGCGAGTCAGCGTCATAAACATTTACAATTAGTTCCGTTTCCATTAGTCCCAGATGGAATTAATCTTCCGATTGAACCAGCGATCGCTTCTGTACAGTTTAATAATTCTATTGGTATAATTCCTGAATTTCCTTTTGTTCATGCGATCGCATCCTTTAACCCTGACTGGATTAATCAATCTTCAACCGCAGCAATTTTTACTTTAGAATTATATCTTGAGTTATTAGCTAAAGTGGGGTTATCCGTTGGAGATCAACCCTTTCAATCCGGGGCTTATAATTTATTAGCAACTCGAAATTGGATGATGATTATTCCTCGATCTCAAGAAAAATTTGAGGGAATTTCGATTAATTCTTTAGGATTTGGGGGGACGTTATTAGTTAAAAATTCAGAACAACTGCAACAGCTTAAATCCTATCATCCCTTAACCGTTTTAAAACAAGTAGCGTTGTAGGGGCGAGTAAACCTCGCCCAGAATAGGAATTAAACTAAATCAGGAAAAACTTCCCTAACAGCAGGATGAACTAAATGATGATTTTCCACATTTAATCCCTTGGCTAAAACCGGATTTAATTCTAAAGCCTTGAGTCCCTTATCTGCTAACTGAATAACATAAGGTAATGTACTATTATTTAAGGCTTGGGTTGCTGTCCAAGGCACAGCCCCAGGCATATTCGGAACACCATAATGAACGATACCTTCCTCAATATAGGTAGGATTAGTGTGGGAGGTCGGACGGAGGGTTTCAATACATCCCCCTTGATCTACCGCCACATCGACAATCACAGAACCGGGGCGCATTTGGGCGACTAAATTACGAGAAACTAACTTAGGAGCGCGTTTTCCTAGGATTAAAACCGCACCAATTAATAAATCAGCTTCAGGAACACTTTCTTCAATTTGAGACGGATGACTATAGAGTAATTCCACACTCGAACCAAACACCGTTTCTAAATAAGCTAACCGATCCAAATTCACATCTAAAATTTGAACTTTTGCCCCCATTCCGATCGCAATTCTTGCTGCTTCAGTCCCGACTATTCCCCCGCCTAAAATCACAACTTTTCCGGCTTTTACCCCAGGAATTCCGGCTAAAAGTACCCCTCTCCCGCCCTGTTGTCGTTCCAAATAACGGGAGCCAAACTGAATTGATAAACGTCCGGCGATGATACTCATGGGCGTTAATAAAGGTAATCGACCGTCAGGAAGTTCTACGGTTTCATAGGCGATCGCCTGGACACCACTTGTAATTAATTGTTCTGTGAGTTCTCGATTAGCCGCCAGATGCAGATAGGTAAACAACAGTTGATTTTTTTGAATTAAGCCATATTCGGCGGGTAAAGGTTCTTTGACTTTAACCACAAGTTCCCGACTCCAGGCATCGGTCGCAGAATTAACGATTGTGGCTCCGGCTCGTGTATAATCGCGATTGCTAAACCCCGAACCCTCCCCTGCACCTGTTTCTACAAAAACTTGATGACCTCGTTCCGTGCAAACCCTGACACTATCAGGATTCAAGCCCACTCTAAATTCCTGATCCTTGATTTCTTTGGGAATACCAATTTCCATAAATTCTGATTTCTCCTAAGTCTTAATTAGATTTTTACACTGGATTTAAAGATCGATAAGACTTTTGCTATACCAAGAATGATATTCCTATAAAACCCTTCCAAGGCCTGATTTCGGGTTTATAAGGGACATAAAATTTGTCTAACCCCTAGACATTTAGAATCTTTTAGGTAGAATCAGAACAAAAAATCTAAGTATCGTAAACGTACAAACCATTTTTGGAGGATAGACCCATTACACTAGCTATACGTTCATCGAATGTTTCAACTGCGTCCCACGCTAACCAGTCCAGTCTTAAAATTTGGGGACGTCAACCCCTGCAAGGTCATGTTCCGATTAGCGGAGCTAAGAATTCTGCTTTAGTCCTAATGGCGGGTGCATTACTCTGTTCCGAAGATTGTCGGCTACGGAATGTTCCCTCTTTAGCCGATGTCAATAGCATGAGTGAGATTCTCATGACTCTGGGTGTCAAGATTGACCGCCAGGGCGACATTATCGACATTAAGGCGGGTGAGTTATCAGAATCACAAGCCCCCTATGAACTGGTGAGCCAACTACGGGCGAGTTTCTTTGCCATTGGGCCAATATTGGCTCGTTTAGGGATAGCCCGGGTTCCCTTACCTGGGGGATGTGCCATTGGTGCTAGACCTGTGGATCTTCATGTTCGTGGACTTCAATCCATGGGCGCGGAAGTACACATCGAACATGGGATTGTTCATGCTCATGTAGCTGGGGCGAATCGTCGGCTCAAGGGTGCTCGCATCTATCTGGATTATCCCAGTGTCGGGGCGACGGAAACTTTGATGATGGCGGCCACCCTAGCGGATGGGGAAACCATCATTGAAAATGCGGCTCAAGAACCGGAAGTTATCGATTTAGCGAATTTCTGCCGGGCGATGGGAGCCAGAATTCATGGGGCTGGCAGTAAAACTATTATCATTTCTGGAGTTCCGAGTCTACATTCTGCGGATTATTCGATTATTCCTGACCGAATAGAAGCCGGAACTTTTTTAATAGCTGGGGCGATTACAGGTTGTGAAATCAACCTATCGCCGATTATTCCAGAACATTTGAGTCCTGTACTGGCTAAACTCAAAACTATGGGGGTGAAAATCCGCATGGAAGGGCTAAACCATTTAAGCATTCTCCCCGGGGAACAGCTAAAGGCGACGGATATTAAAACCCTACCCTATCCAGGCTTCCCTACTGATATGCAAGCCCCCTTTATGGCGCTATTAACGCTGTGTGAAGGCAATAGTTTGATCAGTGAAACGGTATTTGAAAATCGTTTTGGTCATGTTCCTGAACTCAGTCGCATGGGTGCTGATATTCAGGTGAAGGGGAATACGGTTTTAGTCCGAGGTGTTCCTTTGCTATCGGGTGCTCCGGTCACAGCGACGGATTTACGGGCTTCGGCTGCTTTAGTTCTCGCCGCCTTAGCTGCTGAAGGAGAAACGACGATTCAGGGATTAAAACATCTGGATCGGGGTTATGAACAATTGGAAGCTAAACTCCGACAATTGGGTGCTAAAATTGAGCGTTTTGATCCTACGCCCACGGAGTAATCAGTTATCAGTAAACAGTTATCAGTTATCAGTATAGCAGGGAACGCCGGATCTGGGAACGCCGGATCTCGGAGGAAAAGACTTCACCGTCTAGCTTTGCTGCATCACTCTTTGTCCTAATAGGTCTGGCGACTGCTGTAAGAGTTAATATTTCCGATAACTGATAACTAATAACTGGTACAGACGCGCCAATAGCCTACGGCATCGCTGCGCTCACCGCACGTCTCTACTAATAACTAATAACTAATAACTGATGAAATTTCAACGTTCAACATTAATTTTAATGGGTTTAGCTTTGGGTTTGACCGGGGCTGTTTATGTATTTGAAATTCATGGGAAAACACAACAGCAGGAAATTCAGGCTAAACAACAACAAATTTTTTCTTTTCCTAAGAATGAGATTCAATTCTTTACTATTACAACTCCCCAACAAACTGTTACTTTGGAACGGGTGACTAACGCCGATGAGTTGAAAAAATCTCCTTGGAAAATCACCGCACCAATACAATTTTTGGCTAATCCGGCTTCGGTAGATTATTTGCTTAGAGAACTATTTAAAAATCAAAGTAATCCCTCGGATGTTAACTCGGGGATTCAGAAATTAACGGTTTCTAAAGAAAAACTTAAGGATTATGGGTTAGATACGGTCACGGATAAAATAGAAATTAAACTTAAAAATAATACAATCTATAAATTAAGTTTAGGGAAAAATGATTTTCGCGGAAATTATTTATATGCCCAAATTGACTCCCCCCAACCTTCTACAAAGGAAGTCAATATTTTGGTGATTTCTAATGATATTTTATCAACTATTAATCGTCCCATAGAGGAGTGGAAACTGCCCCCAGAAATTCCGCAAACACCTCCTAAACCTCCTACACCTCAACCCATTCCTACACCTTCCGCTAGTCCTAAATAATGTCAATTTAGCTGTTAGGAGTGCGCTGAAGCGCAACAACGAGTGCAACTATGAAACAGTCAAAAGTATTATCCCCATTCCCTGTTCCCTCCCCTCTAGCCCCCCGTGCACGGGGGGTTTGGGGGGGCTGTTCCCTATTCCAATCATGAATTTAGAATCAGAAATATTTCCGGTAAATTTAGCTAACCGATTTGCTCAGTTTGGCTTGCAATGTGTTATACAAGAATATCCTCATATTCAATATTATTGGTTAGAAAGTTCTCAGGATTTAATTCCCCATCGACAACTTAATCCGGCATTTTATGGCTGTTTAGATTGGCATTCGGCGGTTCATAACCATTGGATGTTAACTCGGTTAATTAAATATTTTCCCGATGGGGATTTTGTGTCTTCTGCTAGAGATATTTTAACTAAAAATATTACCCCAGAACATATTAAAATAGAAGCTAAATTTTTACAATCTCAGCCTCGATTTGAATGTCCCTATGGGTTAGCTTGGTTTTTACAATTAATAGCCGAATTGACTGAATGGGAAGACGAACAAGCTAAAATCTTATTAGAATATTTACAACCTTTAAAAACTGTTATTATTAATAATATTCATAAATGGTTATTAACTTTATCCTATCCCAACCGCACCGGATTACATAATCAAACAGCTTTTGCATTGGGATTAATTTGGGATTGGGCAACCTTAACTCAGCATCAACAATTATTAGAAGAAGTTGCACATAAAATCCAAAAATTTTATTACCATGATTACAATTATTCCCTCCATTGTGAACCCTTGGGTGATGATTTTCTCTCTCCCTGTCTAGCGGAAGCAGATTTAATGCGCCGGATTTTACCGCATTTTGAATTTGGAGAATGGTTAACTATTTTTTTACCCCACCTTCCCCAAAAGTTGGAAACCGATTGGTTTTCTCCGATTATTATTAATAATCCTGAAGATTACGGACAATCCCATTTTGATGGGTTAAACTTGAGTCGGGCGTGGATGTTAGAAGGGATAATCTCTGGTTTATTACCAACAGATAACCGCATCCCCGCTTTGAAAACTGTAGCAAATCTTCATTACCAAGTCGGGTTAAATCCTGTATCTGGTAATTTCTATGGCGGAAGTCATTGGTTAGGAAGTTTTGCCGTTTATCTAGGAACAAAAAGAGGTTTAAACAGCCATAAAAAATAATCAATCCTTTTTATTAGCAAATGCGCCTGTGCGGTTAGGACAAAGACTAATACATACTCTTTTCCTCCGGTGTTCTCCGTTCCCTGTTATCCGTTCCCTATTCCCTATTCCCTCCCCCCCCTAGCCCTGCGTGCACGGGGGGTTTGGGGGGGCTATTCCCTGTTCCCTGTTGCCTGTTCCCTTCTATATGACTGAACTCAGACAGAATCTAATCACCAGAGATTGGGTAATTATTGCCACCGAAAGGGCAAAACGACCCGATGAATTTACTAAAACTGAAACCCAACTTATTCCCACTCCTGAATATCGTTCTAATTGTCCCTTTTGTCCAGGGAATGAATTGTTAA
The DNA here is from genome assembly GCF_904830935.1 of Planktothrix agardhii. Taxonomy (NCBI): domain Bacteria; kingdom Bacillati; phylum Cyanobacteriota; class Cyanophyceae; order Oscillatoriales; family Microcoleaceae; genus Planktothrix; species Planktothrix agardhii. The sequence continues at coordinate 3,267,785 of NZ_LR882952.1, read as the reverse complement.
CTGGAGGTCGAGAAATATTGCGGTTATCGGATGATTTAAACTGGAAAGTTCGCGTTGTTTCTAATAAGTATCCTGCTTTATCTCCTGAAGGTGAAAGAGTCCGAGAAACCGATGGTATTTTTCACTCTTTATCAGGGTTTGGGTTTCATGAAGTAGTCATTGAACATCCTCGCCATGATTTAACAATGGCGTTAATGGAAATTAAAGATATAGCAAATGTGATTCAAGTTTATCGCCAACGTTATATTCATATTCGCCAAGATGCTCGGGTAGAAACTATTATTATCTTTAAAAATCATGGTCAAGGAGCGGGAACTTCTTTAGAACATCCTCATTCCCAAATTGCTGCAATTCCCATTGTTCCCTATCAATGGCGTGACCGTGTTAGGGAAGCAATTCGTCATTATGATGATACCGGAGAATGTATTTTTTGTCGCACATTAAAGGAAGAATTAGAAGCCCAAGAACGAATTGTTTTTACCAGTGAACATTTCGTTGCTTTTATTCCCTATGCCGCCCTTTCTCCCTTCCATACTTGGATTTTTCCCCGTCGTCATAGTTCCTCATTTGATGAAATTACAGATGTGGAAATCTTGGATTTAGCTAAAACCTTAAAAAATGTTCTAGCTAAATTTTACTATGGCTTAAATAATCCCGATTATAATTATACTATTCGTTCAATTCCCACCGCCGAACAACGCACCGATTATTCCCATTGGTATATTGCATTAATTCCTAGGGTTTCTTTATCCGCCGGATTTGAATTAGGCAGTGGAATGTATATTAACACCGCTTTACCCGAAGAAAGTGCTGCATTCTTGCGTTCTGTTAAAATTCCTCCTGATAATTGCTATTGATACTAATATTATTGTTAGATTTATTACTAGAGATAATGAATTACAGTATCAACAAAGTTTAGAATTGTTCAAAAATAAAAATATTTTTATTCCTGATACTGTTTTTGATGAAGTAATTAAACGGAAATAGATGAGTATGAGTTATTTATTAGATACTAATATTGTTTCCTGATAAAAATGACATTTATTGACTTTATTATTGTTTTCATAATCATCCTAATTTTAGTCTTATTTGGAATTAGAAAACGGGGAATTTTATCTAGTTTTACTGGTGGTAAACTTGATGAATATCTTAACCGATGGGAGGTTTATGCACCACAATCTTACCAGAAAATACGAGCAACCAATGATATTCAGATAATTGCTGAAAAGACGGGGTTTTCTCAGGTTAAAATTGCAAAAATTAAGGAACATATATTTTTTAAAGAACATCAATTAGATGATGGTATCAGGTTGTTTGATCCTGATCCTGATATTGCTGATGCTTGGTTTAGGTTACAAGAAGGAGATTATAATGATCAGGATCTAAGGTTATTGAAGCATGAATATTTTGAAGCTCGTTTTGAGGGAATATTTCAAACTGATTATCGGACTTCCCATAATGCTACAATTAAGTCAGGGAGAACATGGACTCCTTAATGAGTATCAATTTAAACTTTATTTAGAGGAATGTTTTATGGCTTTTTATGTAATGTTAATTAAGGTCAACGAAGATGAGCAAGGTGTTACTTATAATTTTGGAAGTGACTCTGAACATTTAGGAAAGATTCATCTTGATAAACATCAGGGAACAATTCAAGAAATTGAACCTATTAATAGTGAAAATTATCAACATCTTTTAGTTAGAGCAGAGGTTAAGTTACGTCAACATTGGAAAGCGGGTAACTTTCCTGACCACACTTGTTGGGCTTCTTGATTTTTAAATTGTTGTCTAATAATTTCGGGAATTTCAATAAATCCTGATTGATTTAAGGTGACTAAGTTCATAATATTTTCCTAACCTAAAGTTACCTGTGTATATTATAGCAGCGATCGCACTCCTAACTCCCTTACACCCCATATCCCAAATTCTCCTAAACCCCTTACACCAACAAAAGTATATCTTTGAACATCATTGGACAAGATTTCTGTAATATGCTAAGATTAGAATGGTTATCTAATTGTATTTGAATGGAGGCAATCAATATGTTATCAACTGATGTTAGACAAGAATCCATGATCAAAAGAATTGAGCAAGTTGTTTCGATTTTAATGGAAGAACGTCCTTTGTTTAAAGAAGAACTGAATCAGTCAAAAATGATTGAAGAGTTATTTAAACTCTTTCAAGAAAACTTACCTTTTGAAAAATTTAACACGATGTCAGATCAGGAATTAAAGAAACATTGTAGTCTGATTATGGTGACAGAAGCAGTGGCGGGAACTTTGAATGAATTAACACCTGAACAAATGGCTATTTTTGATGAAGTAATTAAACGGAAATAGATGAGTATGAGTTATTTATTAGATACTAATATTGTTTCCTTATCCCTGAAAAATAATCTTAAAGTTAAGGAAAAGCTCAAACAATTAGAATCTCAAAAAGAATTACTCTGTATCAGTTGCATTACTTATTTTGAAATTAAAAGAGGATTATTTGCAGTAAAAGCAACTAAACAACTAGAGAGATTTAATGAATTTTGCCAAGATTATAAAATTATTTTATTAGATGATTTAGCAATTTTAGAGAAAGCAGCCGAAATTCATGCCAATTTAAGGTTAAGAGGATTACCGATCCAAACAGAAGATATTTTAATTGCTGCGACTGCTATTGTTAAAGGTTTAATTCTGGTTTCTAATGATAGTGATTTATTGAGAGTTGAGGGTTTAAGTTTAGAGAATTGGGTAGAGTGATAAGTTGAAGTTTTGTTAGAGGTGTTATATAGCGATCGCACCCTCAACAACCCTACAATAAAAAGCGATCGCACTCCTAATTCCCTTACATCTCAAGAAGCGATCGCACCCTCAACAACCCTAAAGCGATCGCATAATGATCGGTTTGATACACACAGTAATTTATGTTAAACTTAAGATAGGAAAAAGTATGTAAATATTATTTCAATGGAAACTACTAAATTGTCAAGTCAAGGTCAAGTTACTATTCCTCAAATCTTAAGAGATCAGTATCATTGGGAAGCGGGTCAAGAATTAATCATAATTAATCTAGGTGATGGAATTTTATTAAAGCCTAAAAAAACTTTCCCAGAAACAACATTAGATGAAGTTGCTGGGTGTTTGAAGTATCAAGGAAAAGCCAAAACAATTGAAGAAATGGATCGAGCAATTGCTCAGGGAATAGAAGAATTATGGAATCAATGATTGCTATTGATACTAATATTATTGTTAGATTTATTACTAGAGATGATGAATTACAGTATCAACAAAGTTTAGAATTGTTCAAAAATAAAAATATTTTTATTCCTGATACTGTCATCTTGGAAACTGAATGGGTTTTGCGGTTTGCTTACAAGTTTAAACCTTTAGAAATTTGCCAATCTTTTAGAAAGGTTTTGGGTTTACCGAATATTTATTTAACAAATGAAAAATTAATTCTACAAATTATTAAATGGCATGAAAATGGTATAGATTTTGCCGATGCTTTTCATTTAGCTTCAAGTAATCATTGTTTAGAATTTTATACTTTTGATGAAAAATTTATTAAAAAGTCTCAAAGTTTATCTATTTCAACAGTAAAACATCCTGACTTGTAAATTAGTGTACTTCAAGCGATCGCACTCCTAACTGCCTTAGACTAAAAAGCGATCGCACCATTAACAACCCTACAATAAAAAGCGATCGCATTAATAATTTTACTCCAGATCAAGGGGATTAAAAGTAATTAAAGATTGTGCGCTATGACGAAGATAAAGAATATAAACTATATCCTCTCGAATGGTGAAAATAATCCGGTATTTATTCCTTGATTTCCCATAAATAATTTGTCTGATTTCTTCAGGAAAATCATCGTTTTCTCTAGCTAAAGCAAAACGTTTTGGCTTATCTTGTAAAGTAGCAATAGTATTCATTAAATCTCTAAACCATTGATCAGCATAATTAGGGTTAAGATTTTTTAACCAAAGATAAGCAGATTCTATTTCTAGTTTAGCATTCCGGGTTAATTTAACTTGAAATTCCATGTTTTTGCTGCATTTCTTCGATGAATTGATTTAGAGGTTGTGTGTCACCTGTTGCTATATCTTCTAATCCTTTTTTAATCCCAATAATAGTTTCTAATTTCTCTATAAAATCCAGTAATTTTTGATAAGATCCAGCATCTTGTACTACTAATTCGGCTTTCCCATTAACAGTTAAAACGATAGGATTACCTGTTTCTTTCATCTGGGTAATCATTTCATTTGTATTCCGTTTAAAGGTGGAGAGGGATTGAATATCTCGATTTAGATTAATCATGATTGGGGACTTTGCACTAAATTTGCATTAAATTTAATGTTAGCACAAAATAGCAAAAGCGATCGCACTCTCAACACTCCTACAATAAAATAGGTTATAATAGCAAGCAGTTAAATAATCACCTAATTCATTATGCAACAAAGTTTTGATGCGGTTTTTGAAAACGGGGTTTTTCGCCCCTTAGCTGATTTCCAATTAACAGAAGGTCAAACCGTAAAACTGATTATAGAATCGGAATCTATGAAAAAAACGAAAGGCTTTCCTAAAACGGGAATTATTGCTAAACTAACAGCAAATCCTCTTGTGATTCCTAACTTTCATTCCCTGACAAGAGAGGAAGCGAATGAACGCTGGTAAACCTCAACGTTTTTTTGTTGATTCTAATATTTGGCTCTATCGTTTTATCGTTAATCCTAATGATTCAGATGCTAGAGCAAAACAACAAATAGCTACAAGTATTACCAGTCAAGAAAACCTAGTTATTAGCACGCAGGTTGTCAATGAAGTCTGCTCAAATTTAATTCGCAAAGCCAAATTTGATAATTCACAGATTCAAAATATAATTGATGATTTTGGAGCGGGCTGTGAAATTTTACCTGTTTCTTTTGCAACAATTCAGTATGCTGTAAAATTGCGGGATTGCTATTTATTTTCATTTTGGGATAGTATAATCATTGCTAGTGCAATTTTAGGCGATATAACTATTCTATATTCAGAAGATATGCAAGATAGTTTAATCATCGAAGATACTTTACAGATTATCAATCCATTCAGAGATTTAAAATGAGCGATCGCGCCCTCAACAACCCTACAATAAAAAGCTTAATTTTAATCAGTCAAGAGCAATGTCCAGAAATGCAAGGTTGGGAAAACGAATTATATCCGATTAATTGTTTAGATTTATCAGGTTTATATGATCTGGAAATTCTGAATAATAAAGGATTAAAAAATGATGAATCTTGGTTAAATTTAATTAATTTATATGAAGGTAATCCCGTTTGTTTAAAAAGTATTGCTATTTTAATTAAAAATATTTTTGATGGTGATGTTGCTGAGTTTTTAGCGGAGAATGAATTAGTGATTACTCAGGAAATGCGATCGCAGTTTAACCAATTATTTCACAGACTTTCACCTATTGAACAACAAATCGTTTTAAAATTAAGTGAATTTGAGCAACCCTTATCCAGAGAAACATTGAGAGAAAGTGTAGAATTATCATCAACGGATTTAATTAATGGGTTACAATCTTTACAACAACGGTATTTAGTTACTAAAATAAAACAGGATAAAATTATGTTTAAATTGTCTTCTATTTTTGGGAAATATGTAAAAAACTTTAATCTCGATTAGGAAGGGAACGATCTTGACGAATTTCTTGTTGCCATTTTTGAGGATTGATTTTAGAATAGACATTGTTTTTTGCTAATTTATTTAAGGCTTCAGACATTTTTTGACCATTAGATTTAGTTGCATTCGTTGATATTTCTTCTTCTAAAAAAGTAATTTTAACTTCAACTGAATTATCTAAGTTGATATCTGGAGTTTGATCCAGCCATTGAATAGAATTGTTTTTTAAAATAGCATTGAAAGTTTTTAGCATGATTTTTTCACTAATTAATAAGTTGATAATTCTGGTGAGTCCCCACAAGAAGCCTAGACTAATAATTATATAGCAATCCCCGCCGAGGTAGTAATATTTTCTCGTCGGGGTTTTGTCTCCCAACCCCTACCCTACATTGTTTTTTTCATACACGGATTGCTATAATCTTCCCTACACCCTTAGCGAGCGACGATACCCGCTCCACAGACCGCCTTCTTCATTCTTTACAAAATTTACAGTTTTTTGTGTTTGCACCAACCTATACTGCTAAATGTAGGCGATTGCGGGATAATGTTGAACCGGAATTCAAAGCGTCAACGTTTATCCTGCCCAAAAGTGAGCCCTATAACCTCACAATTGAAAGTCTACCGCCATCAAATTAACAATTTGGGATCAAAAACGATTTTAAATTTCGGGTTAAGTTCAAAGAACATCCCAAGTCCTAAATCTTTGCATCCTCAGTGAAATTTTTAAGGAATATATTCTCATGTCCACCAATAGAAAAAAACGCACGACTCCTGCTACCCGTAACACTTCTGCCATTAGTGACAAAGTAAAAGTTACGGTTTCTTTAACGGCTGATGCTGCTCAACAGGTGGAGGTGCTTGCTAAGGAATTAGGGGTATCAAAATCAGAATTATTTGAACGTTTGACTAAAGAACATTTAAACCAAGCTACCCCAGAGGAAGAAACCACAGCCACCGTTAACGTAGAATCTCCTGCGCCTGCGACTGATGATACTGCTTTAAAACAGGAGATTGAAGCCCAAGCTAATACGATTCAAGAGTTAAAACAGCAACTCGCTCAAACCGTTTCTGTCCAAACATATCAAACCTTAAAACAAGAAGCAGAACAACAAAAACAAACCCTAGCTGATTTACAACAACAACTCCAACATCAGGGTACAGAAACGATGACCGCAGAAACTCACCAAGCCTTGCAAAACCAGTTAGAACAGGAACAAAATACTATATTGCAACTCAACCAGCGCCTTGAAACCCTGGAAAAAGAAGTGGAAAAAAGCAATAGTTCTCTAGCTGAACTGCAAGTTAAACAAGGGAGAATTGCGGAATTAGAAGCAAAGTTAGATCATAGTATTTCAGAAGATAATTATCATAATTTAGAATATCTCTGTGCGACTCAAAAAACACAAATGGCAACTTTGGAACAAAAATTAGCGAGTTTAATTTCCACTAAAACCCAACATCAAGGAACTGCTAGTTATGATGCCCTAAAAAACTATCTGCAAGAACAAGATGATTTAATTAATGTTTTGGAAAAACGGGTTTTAGAACTGCATGGGTTAGCTTCCTTTGGAGAATCTCAACTATCCAAATGGCGAAATCGCACATTCAACGGTTAAAATTACAACAAACACCCTTAATGGCTCAAACCCTCTAAGGGTGTAACTAACAAAACAATAATATTAAAATAAATTGAATTTTTCCGGTTTTTTGACCGAATCCCTAACACGAAGGGTGTAACTAAAGTTTACAATAAAGCGCAGATAGTTTCAACAAAAACAAAACTATGGTAACTCTTTACGTCAACCCCGCCACTGGAAATGATTTTAGTTCCGGGGAGTCGAATAAACCCTTTAAAACCCTAAAAAAAGCCCTTTCCCAAGCTCAGTCGGGAACCACAATTTACCTAGAACCAGGAACTTATAGTAGTTCAAGTGGTGAAGTCTTTCCCCTTATCCTCGCAGATGGTGTCATAGTCATCGGGAATGAGTCGGGAAAAGGCAGTGGCATTTTAATCGAAGGGAATGGACTCCATAGCAGTAGCAGTGCTGGGAGTCAAAATATCACAATTTTGATGGAAAATAACGCCCAATTGCGAGGCGTCACCGTTACCAATATTCAAACTAGAGGAACGGGAGTTTGGATTGAATCTCAATCTCCGATAATTGCTAATTCTACCTTTACCCGATGCAAACGAGAAGGGATTTATGCCGTAGGTTCGGGAAATCCTCAGATTCTCAATAGTATTTTTGTCCAAAATGAAGGCTATGGAGTCTCCATCGAAGGGGATATCAAAGGAGAAATCGGAGGAAATACCTTTGAAAACACCGGATACGGGATTTCTCTTAAAAATCAAGCTGCTCCGTTAATTCGGGATAATGCTATTGTAGAAAACCGTTCTGGGATATTAATTGCCGGGGACTCCCAACCGATTTTGCGCCAAAACTTAATTGAACGCAATACCGGGGATGGGGTGGTAATTATGAATCAAGCTACACCGGATTTAGGAACCGCCCAAACCCCAGGGGGAAATACTATTCGGAATAATGGCGGTTTTGATGTCCAAAATGCCGGAACTGCCAGCCTAACATCCTTTGGAAATATTCTTAGTTCTACTCGCGTTAAAGGAAATATACAAGTCGTGACTCAAAGCGTACCAACCGCCGCATCTGCAACCTTATTTGTTAATTCGGCTACCGGGAATGATTCGGCCACAGGCGGTCAATCTACCCCCTTAAAAACCATTGCTAAAGCTATTATCAGTGCCCAGTCGGGAACCCTGATTCAAGTCGCTCCAGGAACCTATAACGCCACTACGGGGGAAGCGTTTCCGTTAATTGTGCGGTCGGGAGTAACTATTGTTGGGAATGAGACGACCAAGGGCAAAGATGTCGTAATTGTGGGGAGTGGTCGCTTCAGTAGTCCCAGTTCGGCGGCTCAAAATGTGACGATTTTGATGGAAAATAACTCAACGGTTAAGGGGTTGAGCATTACCAATGACCAAACGCGAGGGACTGGAATTTGGGTAGAATCGGTTTACTGTAATATCGGCAGTTGTACCCTGACGAAATCCAAACGGGAAGGGGTTTTTGCCACGGGAACGGCCATTGCTGCGGTGACGAATAGTGATTTTATCGAAAATGTGGGCAATGGAATTGCTTTGGGGGGAAATGCTAAGGGGGAAATTCGGGGGAATAAATTCCAAAATACCGGATATGCTATTTCTGTCCAAGCCCAAGCTTCTCCCTTAATTATTGAAAACGAAATTCTGGAAAATCGGTCTGGGATTGTGTTATCAGGACAGTCTAAACCCGTATTACGAAAAAATCAAATTAAGAAAAATCTTCAAGATGGTTTAACGGTAATTGCTGATTCTGCCCCGGATATTGGTAGCCCTCAAGATAATGGCGGGAATGTATTTGTTGATAATGGCAAATATGATGTTCAAAATGCCAGTAAATTTACCTTAGTTTCTGTGGGAAATCAAATTAACCCGACCCGAACTTTGGGAAGTATTGAGTTTACAGCCAATCAAACCCCAACTCCTGGCCCTAGTCCCACACCGACCCCCGGCGGCTCTAGTCCCACACCGACTCCAACTCCGGTTCCTGGAGGGGCGAAATTCAACGATATTGGCGGATATTGGGCGAGAACTTTTATTGAAAGGTTAGCGGATATGGGGATTATTAGCGGTTTCCCCGATGGTTCGTTTAAACCCGATGCCACCTTAACCCGCGCCCAACACGCGGCGATGTTAATGAAAGCATTTGAATTAACACCAATTCGGGAAGGAATTGTGTTTACCGATGTGGCGGCAAATTTTTGGGGAAAAGAGGCAATTGACAAGGCAAATCGGGCGGGTTTCCTATCAGGTTATCCCGATAAAACTTTCCGACCAAATCAAAATTTAACTCGTTCTCAAGCGATTGTTTCCTTAGTCAATGGGTTGAAATTAACCGGGGGAACATCTAATAGTTTGGGCGTTTATACTGACCGTGTTCAAATTCCGGCTTTTGCTACCAATGCAGTAATTACGGCGACGGAATTAAATATAGTGGTTAATTACCCGAAAAAAGAGGTTTTTAACCCGTTAAAAGATGTTACTCGTGGGGAAATTGCTGCAATTTTCTATCAAACTTTGGTAGCCGTTAATCGGGCGCAAGCTGTTGATTCTCCTTATATTGTTTAACTAAAAACTCTGGTTCCCTGGTTCTACCAGGGAACCCTGTTCAGGAGGCAGAGCCTCCCGTTAACAGCAGGCGGAGCCTGATTAAAGTATTGCTAGGTAGAAACTAGCAACAAGAAATATCTGGTCAGGACTTACGCATTTTTTCTTCTAGTTTTTGTTGATGAGCTAAAGCTTTTTTTCCTTTTGCCTTTTTTCAAGTCGTTGTGGTATAATAGTTCCGTCAAACTTTGGCAATCGCAAATGAATGGATTACATTTGTTCATAGATAACTCTAATATATTCATTGAAGCTCAAAGAGTAGCTCGTCAGCAATATTTCTACGATGACGAACTCGTAATTCGTGTTCGGATTAGCTATGGTGATCTACTGGAGGAAATTAGACAAGGAAGAAAACTTGCAGAAACAGTGCTTGTTGGCTCTCGACCTCCCAATAATGATTCATTTTGGAATCAGTTAAAAACCGTTGGAATCGAACCAAGAATTTTTGATCGTAGTACATTCACAGGAAAAGAAAAACGAGTCGATGCAGAATTAACCAACGCTATTCGAGATACATTAGAGGATAACCCAACTCCAGGTACTATAGCGATTGTCACAGGAGATCAAGACCAAATTCCGGCACTAGAGCGTTGTGTAAAAAAAGGGTGGGCCGTTGAAATTTATTTTTGGGAACAAGCTTCTAATGCCCTGAAGAATTTTGAAGGAGCAAATTTTATCAACCTTGATCGCTCTTTTGAAAAAATAACTTTTTTGGAAAAAGTACGAGAATAAATGAAAACTGTAAAAACCTCCTTTATTCCCTAATTCCTGATAGTAGGAAGTTTTTAGTAGTGGTGTAAGCTGTTAATTATCTAAATTTTCGAGGCGATCCAAGCCAGTAAGGGGTTTCAGCCTCTAAAATATGCAGTTTAAATGCTCAACAGCTTATCTGGAAGTAAGTAACTCAGATGGATTTATTACAACAGCTTACCTCAGCAATACTTCGGACAGTTTTTAAATAGGGAAGCGATGCCTACGGCAAGCTTCACTAACGTAGCCCACCCCAGAAACCAAAAAAGTAAGTGTAATCTGAAGCCAAATAAAACAGAAAAAAGGCACTCTTTTAAGTTAAGCTAAAAAAATATACCAGCTTAACAAATTGCCTTATGAATATTATTGAATCAATCTTACAACAAATGCCAGGGATTAGTCAATTAAGCACAAGTTTCCGCCAATAATAATTGAATCTTTTCCTTTTCTTCAGAATCAACTGTTTCCCATTGCCTAACAATATTAAAATCCTTACTAACCTTAGATAACTCTAATAAAGTCGGGTCAATTCTATTTCTATATTTTTTCTCCTCATATAACCAGTTCAATATATCTGATAAGTGCCAGATAGAAGGAGTCCCGCTATAGATAGGTCTGGGACATTTTTCTTCACTCTTTATCAACAAATTACGAATATTTTGCCTTGTACATCCGAGCAATTTAGCAACCTCGGTTAAACTAATATAATCCGGGCTAACTTCAGTCAAAATTGCCTGGGGAATAGCCCGTTTCACATCCTGAATTGCGCTATAAACTGCTTTTCTAGCAGATGAAGATTCACGGATAAAATTGAGGGCAATTTTCCCCTTTTTACCGATTCCAATTAAGGCATCATCACAGCCTTCTGTTGCTAAACTCTCTAGGTAATTATCGGGATTGACTTGAGTATCTGGGAGATTAAAGTTTAAAATAAAATTATATTCTGACACCTTTTTAGTTCTCCTCTTTCTCTTTTGTTTGATTATGAATAGTACAGTTATCAATAACACGACGGATTAGTTTAGCATGATTACCTGGATTTCTAGGGGTACTCCAAACACTGGCAATACAAAATTCTCCACAGCGACAATCATTGTCATTATAAGGGCAGTAAATCTTTCCCCACGCATGAGAACCCCCCTCTACAATACGCCATCCATTTTGTTCAGCATACTTCAAGGCTGCTTCAATTTCTGGCTTAGGATGTTTTTTCCTAGACATAAAATTCTGAGCTTGTATAAACTATAGTTTATTGTACTCAAATTGTCAAGTGACAACTTATTATAACCGGGATGGAATGAGGCAAACTCTCTATTATATTTATAAGTAAATTAGGACTTACGCAGAAACCGGGTTTCTGAACGAGAAATCCAGATTTCATCCGCAAAATTAGGGCCAGAAACCCGGTTTCTTTGGTCTTGTGTGTAAGTCCTATAAATGCAAGTCTGGGTGCTGGTATTTGCGCATTGCTGACTCACCCTACAATAGTTTAGAATGTTTATTATTGTGAAAAATTATGACTCATCCTCAAGTGATTTGTATTGGTGAAATCCTATTTGATCGGTTATCAAATGAATTAGGAAAACCCTTAGAAACCGTTAAATCTTGGACAGATTACCCCGGAGGTGCTCCGGCAAATACGGCTTGTGGATTAGTGAAATTAGGGATTTCTACGGCTTTTATTGGCTGTATTGGGGAGGATAAATCGGGAGATAAATTAGTAGAAGTATTAACTCAAACTGGGGTTAATATTGTCGGAGTTCAACGGCATTCTAGTGCGCCGACTCGGATTGTTTATGTAGTGAGAGATGAAAAGGGCGATCGCAGTTTTGCAGGATTTGGAGAGCGAAAAACCACTGAATTTGCTGATACTTATTTACAATCTGAACAACTTCCAAAAGACTTATTTAAAACTGCACATTTCCTAGTTTTAGGAACATTAGAGTTAGCCTATCAACAGAGTCAAGAGGCTATATTAACAGCCGTTAAATTAGCTAAAAATTATAACGTTAAATTATTTATTGATATTAACTGGCGACCGATGTTTTGGCAAAATTGCGATCAAGCAATTGAACTGATTTTAAACTTTGTTCACAATGCCGATTTTTTGAAATTAACCGACGAAGAAGCAGAATTATTATTTAATACCATAGATCCAGAAGCGATCGCTAAACAGTTACAAATTAAAGGAGTATTTGTCACCGCCGGAGAAGGGGGTTGTACCTATTACTTAGCAGGGAATTATGGGAAAATACCCGCATTTTCTGTTACAGTAGAAGATACAACCGGAGCCGGGGATGGTTTTACCGCCGGAATTATTGATCAATTCTGTAAATTAGGAATAGAATCAATTAATCATCCTAAAATAGCTGAAAAAATAGTTAGGTTTGCCAGTGCAGTCGGGGCATTAACTACAACAAAACCAGGTGCTATTTCAGCCCAACCTACCTTAACAGAAGTTGAAACTTTTTTAAATCACTTTCTATAACAATTATCCCCCCTATTCTTAATCAAAAATAGGGGAAAATCAAAAAAAATCTATTTCAGCATGGGGATAGACCCAGATTTTGATTATAATTTTTAATGCCAATTGTAATAAAGCTCATGAAAAAATACATTTCTCGTCTGTTAGCCCTAGTTCTCGTGGCTGCCGTTACTCTAGTCGGATGCAGTGGAAGTCCATCGGGAATGTTAACGGGCAATTATTCTAAAGATACTTTAGTTGTTGTCGATAGCTTGAGAACCGCGATTCTGTTACCTGAAGATGCTCCCCAGAAGGCCGAGGCCCAAGGTCAAGCCAAGGAAATCATTAACGAATTTATCGCTCGTTACCGTCGCGATAGTGCCGTAACCACCCTGAGTTCCTTTACTACCATGCGTACAGCCCTCAACGCCCTAGCGGGTCATTATAGCTCCTATCCTAACCGTCCCATCCCAGATAAGTTAAAAGAACGTTTGCAACAGGAATTTAAACAAGTAGAAATTGCCGTTAGTCGAGGAGCATAGTCAGTTATCAGTTATCAGTTATACGGGCGGGTTCTATTTATCAGTGTGTTTCCCTACTGATTTTATTTAGAACGTTGTGAATGCTTGAAAATGTAGTAAAATCTAATAAAATTTTATGTCAAATTTAATGATTCAGCAACGCCGTTTTTCAGGGTTATTATTAAATTTTTTGATAACCCTTTCCTTAAATCCTTTTTTATTAGTTTCTGTAGCTAATTCTCAAACCTTAGCCTATTGCAAACTATCTCCCCAAGCCATCGCCCAAAAAGAAAGTTTACGACAAGCCGTATTAACGGGAAATTCAGAAGCTGTTAAAAACTATAATACTATTCTAACTCAACACGCCCAACAAGTCAATCAATGTCGTCAACAAATTACCCCTAAAAATCAAGCCATTTGGTTAAGATTATATCCCTGTGATACGAGAACCGGAGAAATTGATCGGATTTTAGATAATATTATTAACAAAGGTTATAACAAAGTTTATTTAGAAGTCTTTTATGATGGTCAAGTCTTATTACCTTCGGCAAAGAATCCCACGGCATGGCCAGCAGCTATCCGAATACCTGGAACAGAAAACCAAGATTTATTAGCAGAAACCATCCAAAAAGGTAGACAACGGGGTTTGAAAGTCTATGCTTGGATGTTTATGTTAAACTATGGCTATACTTACACATTAAAACCAGATCGAACATCAGTTTTAGCCATAAATGGGAAAGGAGAAACCACCACAACAGCAGTAGTAGACCAAACCAAAATAGACGAATATGGGGAAAGTTTTGTGAATCAAGGGTTTGTTGACCCCTATCATCCCGTAGCCAGACAAGATTATTTAACCTTATTAAATGCCATCTTACAACGTCGTCCCGATGGGGTTTTATTTGACTATGTTCGCTATCCCAAAGGGTTAGGAGCAGATTCCGTTGCCTCAAAAGTCAAAGACCTATGGATTTATGGAGAATATTCTCAACAAGCATTTTTAAATCGAGCCAGTAGTCAGAAAGGGCGAGACTTGATGCAGCGATTTTTACAGCAGGGATTTATTACCGAAATAGATGTTAAAACAGTGAATGAAAAGCATCCAGATGAAAAGGATAAACCCTATTGGCTAGATGAAAAACAGTGGAAGACTTTAGCCTCTATTCCCAAGATGGGAGAAACTTTACAATTACAATTATGGCGGCTAAGTGTTGCCCATGCTAGACAGGGAGTTTTAGATTTTTTAGCAATAGCAACTCAACCCGTACAAAGCCAAGGAATTCCAGCCGGAGCGGTATTTTTTCCCGAAGGAAATCGCAGAATTGGACAGATGGGTTTTGACTCTCGAATGCAGCCTTGGGATCAATTTTCGCCCTCGATTGAATGGCATCCCATGTCCTATGCTGTCTGTGGTCAGGTGAATTGTATTACGGCTCAAGTGCAGCAAGTTGTGACTCAGGCGCCCCCAGGAACTCAAGTTATCCCAGCTTTAGCGGGAGACTGGGGAAAATCGATCAAAAATCGCCCGTCTTTGGAACAACAAATGATAGATATTTACAGCACAATTCCTCAAATTAATGCTTTTAGTCATTATGGTTATGACTGGCAAGATACTGAAGAAACTAGACAAAGAAAATTTTGTAAACAATAATCAATTCTATCGGATTAACCTTAGCTGTGGTTCAGATTTGATCAATAACGGTATAATTATTTTATCAATTGGAGTAAGTTTCATGAAAAGTGCAGAACCACAAGCTGGGTTAACCAGTATTATTTTCGGAATTGCTTTGGCAATATTAGCTTTGATTTCTGTCAATTCTTTTGTGATTATTAACCCAGGTCAAGCTGGGGTATTGAGTATTTTAGGAAAAGCTCAAGATGGGGTATTATTAGAAGGCATTCATTTCAAACCGCCCTTAATTTCTGCTGTTGATATTTACGATTTGACGGTACAAAAATTTGAAGTTCCGGCTCAAAGTTCTACAAAAGATTTACAAGAATTATCGGCAAGTTTTGCCATTAACTTTAGGCTTGACCCGATACAAGTAGTCAGAATTAGACGAGAACAGGGAACCTTACAAAATGTTGTTTCTAAAGTTGTGGCTCCCCAAACCCAAGAATGCTTTAAAATTGCAGCGGCAAAACGAACCATTGAAGAAGCCATTACTCAACGGGAATTATTAAAATCAGACTTTGATGAAGCCTTGAATGAACGATTAGATAAATATGGAATTATTGTCTTAGATACCAGTGTGGTTGATTTGTCATTTTCTCCTGAATTTGCTAAAGCAGTTGAAGAAAAACAAATTGCTGAACAAAGATCAAAACGGGCGGTTTATATTGCCCAGGAAGCAGAACAACAAGCTCAAGCTGATATTAACCGAGCAAAAGGAACGGCGGAAGCTCAACGTTTATTAGCAGAAACTTTGAAAGCAACGGGAGGAGAATTAGTCTTACAAAAAGAAGCAATTGAAGCCTGGAAACAAGGCGGTTCTCAAATGCCAAGAGTGTTAATTATGAATGGGGATGATAAAAGCATGATTCCCTTCTTATTTAATTTAGGGAATACTTCAGAAATGAGTTATGAATAACCACAATTCCTAAATAATTAGAGGGTTTATAGCAGAAGGAATTACTAAACCCTCTAATTATTCAGCACCATAAGCAATACAAGCTAGAATATCTTCTCGTTCTATTCCAGAATATTCTTCTAAAAGGTATTCAATGGTGACTCCACTGGCTAAAAAATCTAAGATTAGAGACACCCAAATGCGATGACCCCGAATGCAGGGTTTACCAAAACAAATATTAGGGTCAATAGAAATTCGAGACAGTAAATCTGCTGACATCATACTTTACCTATTTTTATCGGTTTAAGTTCGGCTATTTCATAGTATAATTATAGTAGATTCCCGTGAATTAATTTATTCTGCTACAATCATCTATTTTTAATCCCTTAACGCTTATGTCTATTTTTACCTTACAATCCGTTAAAAAAGAATTTGGAACCAAAGAAATTCTCCGAGATGCTAACTTTAGTTTAGATGCGACGGATAAAGTCGGTTTAATTGGAACCAATGGGTCAGGAAAATCAACTTTATTAAAGATGATTGCGGGACAAGAATCTATTGATGAAGGGCAACTTTGGGTTAATCCCAGGGCAAAAGTTATCTATTTACCCCAACAACCTAATTTAGATGAAAACCTCACGGTTTTAGAACAAATTTTTGCCGATAGTGGCGAACAAATGCACCTAATTCAAGAGTATGAAGACCTCTCCCACAAATTAGCAAAACATCCTGAAGATTCCCAACTCTTAACGCAATTTTCCCAAGTTATGCAACGCATGGATGCCACCAATGCTTGGGAATTAGAAAACACAGCTAAAATTATTTTAACAAAATTAGGAATAGAAGATTTTGATACTCCCATTCGCCAATTATCGGGGGGATATCGCAAACGCATTGCTTTAGCAACAGCATTATTAGTAGAACCGGATGTTTTATTAATGGATGAACCTACAAACCATTTAGATGCAGCTTCCGTGGAATGGTTACAGGATTATTTAAAAAATTATCGCGGGGCTTTATTATTAATTACCCACGACCGCTACTTTTTAGACCAAGTAACCAATCGAATTTTAGAATTAGACCGAGGTGATTTATTTACCCATGGGGGAAATTATTCTTATTTTTTAGAAAAGAAAGCAGAAGCTGAGGATATTGCTGTTAGTCAACAACGCAAACATCGGGGGGTTTTGCGTCGGGAATTAGAGTGGTTAAGACGGGGGCCAAAAGCTAGGAGTACCAAGCAAAAAGCCAGGATTCAAAGGGTTGAAGGGCTGCAAGATACGGAGTTTAAACAAGTCCATGGGAAAGTCGAAATTTCCACGCCCGGTCGTCGCATCGGTAAAAAAGTTATTGAATTAAACCATGTTTTTAAGTCCTATGATAATCGACCTTTAATTCAAGATTTTACCTATAGTTTTAATCCCGATGACCGTTTAGGAATTATTGGGGGAAATGGGGTAGGAAAATCAACTTTATTAGATATGATTACGGGTAGAATCAAACCAGATGAGGGAATAGTAGAAATTGGGTCAACAATTCATATCGGTTATTTTGACCAACATTCGGAGGATTTGTTGGCGGCGATGAATGAAAATCAGCGTGTGATTGATTACTTAAAAGAAGTTGCAGAATTTGTAAAAACTGCCGATGGAACCCAGATTACAGCATCACAAATGTTGGAAAGGTTTTTGTTTCCTCCTAATCAACAATATTCTCCCTTGAACAAACTTTCTGGGGGTGAAAAACGACGGTTATTTTTATTGCGGGTATTAATGAGTGCGCCCAATGTATTGATTTTAGATGAACCTACTAATGATTTAGATGTCCAAACATTATCGGTTTTAGAAGATTATTTAGAGGATTTTAATGGTTGTGTAATTGTGGTTTCCCATGACCGATATTTTTTAGACCGGACAGTAGAAACCATTTTTTCCTTTGAAGCAGGGGGAATTTTACGACAATATCCGGGGAATTATTCGGTTTATTTAGATTATAAAAAAGCCGAGGAATTAGAGTTAAGTCGTCAAGGGGTAAAAACAGAAGAAAAAAACTTATCTGCGGGTACAGATTCGGAAAAGTCTCAACGGTATTCTTGGGATAAAAGCGGACAACGGAAATTATCTTCTAAAGAAAAGCGAGAATATGAAAAGTTAGAGACAAAAATTGCTGAACTAGAAGGGAAAAAAGCCCAATTAGAACAGAAATTATATTATGCACCTCCGGGGGCGGTTTCTAATGTTCAAGACTTGCATCAACAGGTGGAAAATATTATCATAGAAATTGATAATGCCACAGAAAGATGGTTAGAATTAGCGGAAATTGATGCTTCTAGCTAATTATAAGTAGGTAAACAAAATTAATTACATAACAAGCAAATAATAATTTATACTAAAAAAACACTCTAAATCTCGAAAATCAATCATATTGCTGAAAGAAATGAATCTCGAAATAAGTGGAGAATTGAGGTGAGCATAATTAGAGAAAAGTTAAATCGGAAACAAATTTTCATCTAAAATTTGTTCTAAAGATCCAATTCAAATTACCGGAAAAGTATCTAACGGAAGTTGAGAACGAGCGCTCGCTTCTTTTCGCGCATCTTCATAACATTCATCAAAGATTTCTAAAATATAAGGTTTTAGACTAGGACTGCTTTTAAGTTGCTTGTTAATTTGTCTCCTAAATGCCATAATTTCTCCTTTCCAATGTCCTTGATTTCGTTCCCTTTCTCCTTGCCAAAATTGCAATTTTAGGAGATGCTCAAATTGTCAACCTGATTTTCTAAAATTTCTAATACCGCCTTCGGAGATAATTTATCCTTAAACCAAACCACAGGAACCGGGAGACGATTAATATTAATTCCGGCATTTTCTAAATTCAATCGTTCAGAAATTGCTAATATTAAATAGTCACAGCCAGAAGATTGAACTTGATAAAACTTTTTCTGTAAATATTCCGGTCGCCAATAACCAATAATCTCTAATAAAAACATTCTCCCATCGGGATGAACTAAGCGAAAATCAGGAATCATTACACTACCTGGAACCGGAATTAAATCGACTTCCCGTTCTAATTTCCACTCGGTTTTTAAGGTATTCCAGCGCTCGGCAAAAGACTGTTCAATCATACTATCATAGGGTTTACCCGGAGGATAATGACTGACTAAACCGCAATCAGAATTTAGACTAAAATAACCCGTTTTTATCGCCCGAGTATAGGGATCACGTTGTTGTAATTTAGCTTTTAAACTCCATTTGGTAACATGAAGTAAGGCGGGAATCATTTTAGCTAAAGATAAACCATAGCGGGTACTGGCTTTAAATAAACTGGTTGGGCCATCAATAGTTAAAGTAAAACCGTGATCTGCATCTCCTTCAATGTAAGTCATTAATTGGAATAATTTTAAATAGCGAAATAAGAGTTTATATTCCCCTGGATCATTCCGATAGGCGTTAATAATAATTTGACTTGCTTGATAGAAAATTCCCTGAACTTGAGATAAATTATACCGATGTAATAATGCTTCTGGAGTGGGAGAATCTAATTGGGTTAAAATCCGATTTTCCTGTAAATCTGCATAAATACCCGATAAAATTTGATGGGGTAAAACCTCTCGATTTAAGTCTTGAGTTAGTTGAGTTGCTAACTGTTCTAATGTCTGTTCTGTTGCGGCTAAACTGGGTATTGTTTTGGCGGATAAGGTAAATACTTTTTGTCGTAATTCCACAGGTTCTAGGGGACTAACTATCTCAAAAGTACAAAAACCACTTCTTAATAAATGGGCTAACCCTCTTTTTAACCGATAGTCAGGACTATCCCCTTCAAATTCCTGTAAGCGTTTATTTAATTCCCCTTGGGTTTTATTCACAGATTCTTCAAAACATTGAATCACATCCGTTGCTAGATTGATATGTTTTGGATCAATATTTAGCCGTAGGGGAATTACTGTTTCTCCCTGTTGTTTATAACTTAAAAGTTCAGTAGGTAGCATAAGAAGAGTAATGGGTAATGGGGATCACGAATTTAAGAATATTTCACGAATTTCACGGATTTTAATCTGTGTTAATCTGCGTAATCATTTTAAATCTGTGATGGGTTTTGGGTATCAGATTCTTCTGGATTATTCCAAATTTCTGAGGATTCTGCAACTCGTTTACCTGGAAAATTCTGAACACCATATAAAGGTTTAGGTTGAAATATATCCAACTGCTGATAATCAGATTTAGGCACTTTTTTGGGCGGTTGAGGTTGAGATTTTGTTTCACCTTTGCGACGTTGGGATGTGCGCTCTTCGCTGGTATCTTCCGTAACTACTTCATACAAAATCGCCTGTTTATTGGGGGTATTTCCTTTGCGTAAAACTCGTCCCAACCGTTGAATATATTCCCGTTCTGAACCTGTCCCTGATAAAATAATTGCTATCTTAGCATCGGGAACATCGACTCCTTCATTTAAAACATGGGATGCAACTAGGGTTTTATAGTCTCCTGCTCGGAATTTAGTTAAGATTTCATGGCGTTCTTTTACGGGGGTTTGATGGGTAATAGCTGGAATTAAAAAACTTTGAGAAATTTTATAAACCGTTGAATTATCGGCGGTAAAAATTAGGGTTTTTTCCAGATGATGTTGACTCAATAAATCTGCTAATATCCTCAATTTTCCGTTAGTACATAATGATATTTCCTTAGCTTGTCGGTGGGCTAACATTGCCCTTCTTCCTAAAGGCGATCGCGCACTTAACATTACAAATTGTTTCCAACCTTCTAAACTCGATAATTTAATATTATTCTCTTTAATAAACTCATTTCTGACTTTCATTTGTTCTTGATAAGTTTCTCTTTCCTTGGGAGAAAGTTTAACTAAAATTTGTAGAACTCGATGATTTGCTAATGCCGATCCCGCTAAATCTTCTGGGGTTTTGCGATAAACCGTAGACCCAATTAACAAGGATAAATCACTATGTTTACCATCTGAACGTTCAGGAGTTGCTGTTAGCCCTAAACGATAAGGAGCGAGGGAATATTCCGCAATAACTCGATAAAAGTCCGTGGGTAAGTGATGACATTCATCAAAAATTAACAGTCCATATTTATTTCCTAATGTCTCAGAATTAATCGTTGCACTATCATAAGTTGCCACTAAAATTGGGGTTCTATCCTTTGATCCTCCCCCCAATAATCCAATTTCAATATCAGGAAAAGCCGCTAATAAATGGGCATACCACTGGTGCATTAAATCCAAGGTTGGCACAATAATTAAGCTACTATATCCTGTCTCTTGCATTGCTAATTGAGCTAAATAGGTTTTCCCTGAAGCTGTTGGTAAAACCACCACTCCTTGACTTCCTACCGCTTGCCAAGCTGCTAATGCTTCCTGTTGATGAAGATAGGGGGGCATTTCAAAACTGGGAGTTAATTCTAGTCGGTTAAAATTATGAGCTTGATCGATAAAATCTACTTGATTTTTGCGTAAAGTTTCTACTAAATTGCGATAATAAAAAGCCGGACTTCTAAATTTTTCTACCCGATCATCCCAGGTCACAAAATCAATCCAACTTTTTCCCTTTGGGGGAGGATGTAATAAAAGTGTACCCCGATCAAAGGATAATGTAGGTGTGCGAGGCATGGGTTTCTATGGTGTTTTTAATAGCGATTTTGAATCAAGATATCTTTGACTTATTAATCAATATTAGAATAATTATACCCATTGGATCAAAATTAGTATACAATTCTTCATATTCAGATTGACAGACCCATAGCATCTATCAGGATCAATAGAATTATGTTACTCCAACGCCATGAACGGATTAAATTAGACGAGACAGAGGACTCACTATTTTACTCGTTTCCTCGCTTTGTAACCCACGTTGATCAAGGGTTTATTGATAAATTAACAACTCTGTATCAAAAGCATCTTAAACCCCAAACTCGGATTTTAGATTTAATGAGTAGCTGGGTATCTCACCTTCCCCCTGAAATTCAATTTTCCTATGTCGAAGGACATGGAATGAATGAAGAAGAATTAACTAAAAATTCTCAACTTGATCATTATTTTATTCAAGACTTAAACCAAAATCTCAAACTTCCCCTATCCGATCAAGATTTTGATGCGGTTTTAATTTGTGTTTCCATCCAATATTTGCAATATCCTGAAGCAATTTTATCCGAAATTCATCGAATTTTAAAACCCGGTGGAATTACCATTATTAGCTTTTCTAATCGAATGTTTTATCAAAAAGCAATTTCCGCCTGGCGAGAAGCAATAGAAACCGATAGAATAGAATTAGTTAAAAGCTATATTAATTCTGTTAAAATCAATAACTTACCTGGATTTAATAGCCCTAAAGTTATTGCTAGTCAATCTAAAACCCCTCTATTTATGCAAATGTTAGGAATGGGAGGAAGCGACCCATTTTATGCTTTAATTGCATCCCGAAAATCTTAACCGTAGTGAGCCCTTCAGGGTTCTCTAAACCTCTAAGCCCTAAAGGGCTTACTACTTAAAATAATATTATGAAACCTTATCAACAAATTTCGATTCAAGAATGTGGCGAACCTTTAGTTAATATCCCCCTGGAAAAATTTGTAGTAGAAACTCCCCATGCTTATCAAAAATTAGGGGCACCTTATCATTTTTCTTCGGTAGATTCTCCCTATTATTTAAGACGAGGTATTTTAGAACGTCTGCTCGCAGCACAACTACAATTGGAGAATAATTATCCTAACTGGAAGATATTGATTTTTGACGCCTATCGTCCCGTAGAAGTGCAACAATTTATGGTAGATTATTCTTATGAACAACTGTTAAAAGAAAGGGGATTAACGCCAGACAATCTTTCCGCCGAACAACACCAATCTATATTAACAGAAGTTGATCAATTTTGGGCAGCTCCGAGCTTAGATCCTGCCACTCCTCCCCCCCATAGTACGGGTGCGGCTTTGGATATTACTTTAGTTGATCAGACCGGAAAAATAGTCAATATGGGCTCAGAAATTGATCAGATTTCTCCTCGATCCTATCCTAATTATTTTGAGCATAGTTCTGATCAAATAGAGAAAGAATATCATCAAAATCGTCTAATTTTGTCCCAAGTTATGCTATTAACAGGATTTCAACAACATCCGAATGAATGGTGGCATTTTTCCCAGGGTGATCAACTTTGGGCGTGGTTAACAAATCAACAAAATCCAGAAGAAAATGCGATCGCAAAATACGGTCGATATTCCTCTTAATTCTTGAAAAATTAGGGTCTTAAATTTTGAATTTCTGCTAAACTTAACCCCGTTGTTCGACTAATAGTTTGATCATCTAAAATATTCAAAAGTTGACGAGCAATTTCTACCGCTTTTTCTTGTCTAGCTTCATTCTCTGCAAAACTAATTGCATTTCTTTGATCTTGTAAAAACAGTTCTACTTTTTCAACTTCATCGAGTTCCTCACGGGTTAAATTAGTTTGATTAGCAATTTGAAAAGCCCGTTGAATTTGAGGGACAGTTTCTAAGGTTTCAGGAACAGTTTCTAAGATTCTAGCACTTTGCATAAAATAAATCCATTTATCCGTTAAAGTTTCTAATTGTTCTAAGGATTTTTGAAATTTAGGTAATTCCACAAATACTAACTCTAATTCATTCTCAGAATAATTAAAATTTTGATTTTTTTCTTTAAAAATAAAGTGAGAAATCCCAGAATTCGTATTTTCAAATTGGATAAAATCCGTAATTGTTAAAGCAATCACAGGTTTTAAAAACCGATAGCCTTGTCCCACATCTAATTGCAGAGAATAGGTCTTAGCTGCATTATATAAGACTCGTTTGGTAAAGGCTTCTACATTAATCACCTGCATCTCAATAATGACAATTTCACCTGTATTTAGTTGAGCTTTAACGTCTAAATAAGTATCTTTTAATCCGGTAACTTTGGGCGCAAGGTAAGGATCAATAATCTCTAAATCCTGAATAACTAGCTCAGAATTATAAACCATTGCATTCAGAAAACTGATTAAAATATCCTTACTTTCCGAAGAACCAAATATTTTTTTAAAGGCAAAATCAGTTTTGGGATTGATAAAACGCATAGCTTTTATTTCCTTTTTAACATATCGAAATAATCACCATTAATTGGGGCAATATATTTCAAATTAGCCCGAACATAACAGACTCCAGAATTTAATCGAGGCCCATAAGGATGAATACTTTCTACTTTTAACCAAGATTGACCATTTTTAAGTACAATAGCATCACCTTTTCCATCATTAGAAAACAGGGCTGTCATCATTGCGCCCGACTCTAAGCGAGCCTTAACCGTTCCTTCGGGAGTATTGCGACAGTTCAAATATTCAGGATCGACAACTAACCAGTTAATATTATTATAAAGTCCTCGATTTCCTTGAACTTTTGCTGTGATAAAATCTCCTTTCATATTGGGTTTGGGGACTTCGGCCATTTGAGCCATGGCTAGACCTGTCACCAAGGTCAGGGCGGTAATCGAGGTGGTAATTCCAGAAAACAGGGTAGAAATGAGTTTCATAATTTAGCTCTAAACCTCTAAACAAGGATTGAAAAAATATGGACAAGTTGACATTTTTTAAAGATTGTAACTTATCCTACTTTGGTGTACAATTCATACTGCTATTATATTCTTTCTGAATCAAATTAGAGGCAAAGTTAATAGATCGTATCGTTTTGTTAAAAAATATTAACAATTAAACGGAAATCTTTAACGAATATCTAACTAATTTTATCAATTTTTACCCCTTTTAAACGCTATGGTAAACTTTACAGATATCACAAATCATTGGGCGAAAAACAGTATTGAAACTCTGGCAAATAAAGGCATTATTAGTGGCTATCGAGATGGAACTTTTAAGCCCGATGCTACCTTAACTCGTGCTGAGTTTGCCACCATGCTAATTAAAGCCTTTCCCCAACTTTTAGACATTCGAGAAACCATCCAATTTAAGGATGTTTCGGCTGATTTTTGGGCTCATAGTGTGATTCAAAAAACCTATAGTACGGGGTTTATGAGTGGCTATGAAGACCAAAGTTTTAAACCCCAACAAAATATCCCTAGAGTACAAGCATTAGTCGCTTTAGTTAAGGGGTTAAATTATGAACCCAGTCAGTCTATTATTAAAACCCTAAATCAAAGTTTAAATGATGCTAAAGATGTTCCTAATTATGCTAAAAATGCGATCACGGCAGCGATTGAATTTGGGTTAGTGGTTAATTATCCAGAGGTGAAACTTTTAAACCCTAATAAACCCGCAACTCGCGCCGAAGTCGCTGTGTTTTTCTGTCAAGCCTTGCGCCAAGTTGATGAAGCCTTAACTATTGCTGAACAGTATATTGTTAAACCGCCAATTATTCCCGTTCCTAGGGGTGAATTAAGGGGAGTTTGGTTAACAAATATTGATAGTGATGTTTTGTTCTCTAAAAATACCTTAACTAATGCTATTAATTTATTAGCAGAATATAATTTTAACACCATTTATCCTACCATTTGGAATAACGGTTATACCCTTTATCCAAGTGTTTTAATGGAACGGTTTACCGGAACTCAAATCTATCCGATTCCTGAATTAAAAGACCGAGATATTCTCAAGGAAATGATTCCCTTAGCTAAACAAAAAAAGATTAGTGTGATTCCTTGGTTTGAATATGGGTTTATGGTTCCCCCAAACTCTAAAATTGTTGAACTGCGTCCCCATTGGATTACCTGTCGTCAAGATGGTACGAAAGTTTATAAAGAAAGTCAAGTTAATCAATTATGGTTAAATCCCTTTCATCCTCAAGTACAACAGTTTCTTTTAGGTTTAATCATTGAAGTCGTCAAAACCTATGATGTTGATGGGATTCAATTTGATGATCATTTTGGTTTACCTGTCGATTTAGGCTATGATGAATTTACAATCCAATTATATCGGAAAGAAACGGGAAATCCCCAACCCCCCACAGACTTTCAAGATGTAAATTGGGTAAGTTGGAGAGCGAAAAAGATCACAGAATTTGTGAATAGAGTTTTCTGGGTGATCAAAGATTATAAACCGAATTGTATTCTTTCTTTATCCCCAAATCCCTATCTTTTTGCCTATTCTCAGTTTTTACAAGATTGGAAAACCTGGGAACAAGAAGGCTATTTAGAAGAATTAGTTTTACAAGTATATCGGGATGATATCAATGGATTTTTAGCGGATTTAAAACGTCCTGAACTTTTGGAAGCAAAAAGCCATATTCCTGTTAGTATTGGTATTTTAACCGGGTTAAGAATTAAACCGATGTCTTTTGTTAATGTCAAAGAACAAATTCAACTGACTCGCGATCGCCAATTCGCCGGAACCACATTTTTCTTCTATGAAACCTGGAAACAAATGATGGAATTAGAAACCCAAAAAGTTGAATTTAAAACCCTATTTTCCCAGGTTTTAGAACGTCCACAATTTGTCTAAACATGAATGAAAATAATTACTATCCGTCCTTATTTAGAAACAGATTGGTCGGCTATTTGTCAGGTGCATGATCGCTCCCAACCCGATGAATTTAAAGGGTCTTGTGATTTAAGGGCGATGAGACCTCTGGAACAAAATCCCAATGTTCATCATATTTGCTATACTTACGATAAATTCGTAGCCTGTAAAGGCAAAAAAGTTGTCGCTTTTGTTGCCCTAGATTCTCACTGTATTGCTTTATTATATGTTGATCCAGATTATCAAAATCAAGGCATTGGTAAACGGTTGTTAGACTTAGCTTTAAAACTAATTGGTTCTCCTATTTATACAATTGTAATGGCAGGAAATCAACGGGCGATCGCATTTTATAAAAAAGCCGGATTTCAAGAAATTGGCACTTTTAACAGCAATATTTCCGGTTATCCCTGTCAATTTATTCGTTTAGTTTGTTCAACAAATTAGGTTTTTAATAAGAGGATTACGGAGATTAACACAGATTAAAATCTGAACACGGATTAAACGGATTACGCAGATTAACACAGATTAAAATCCGTGAAATCCGTGAAATCCGTGAAATCCTCTTAAATCCGTGATCCCTATTCCCTAATTAATTTTTGTAATTCTTGGCATGATCTTCCATTAATTGGGCAACATCTGGGTTATAAATTCTGAGATAATTCCAATAATTCTCAAATACGGATTTCACATAATCTTGAGTTTCAGGATAGGGGATTTTAACCACAAATTCATCGGGATCTTGAAATCCAAAGCGCTGTAACCAACCCGAAACAGCCCCCGGCCCAGCATTATAACTAGCTACTGCTAACATCGAATTATTGTTATATTCTCGATGGGTAAAATCCAGATAATAGGTTCCTAAATTGATGTTATCATTGACATTATCCAAGGAATAATCCGTCAATTTAATTTGTTTAGCCACATCCGCCCCCGTTTCCGGCATTACTTGCATTAATCCCGTAGCGCCAACAACGGATTTAATCCCTGGCATAAACCGCGATTCTTGACGAATTAATGCCGTTACTAATACCGGATTTAACTGCCGTTCTTTTGACCAATTAACAATAGTTTCTAAGTAGGGAAATGGATATAATGCTTCCCAATAAGCAGGTTTTTGTTTAATTTCTAAATATTGCGATCGCTCTTGGGGATCATCCCGACGATTTAAACTTGATAACATCCAAATCCCCTCTAAATTATCCCCAATTCCCATCCGCATTAAACCATCGGTATATTGTTCGGCAACCGAAGGCTGTTTAATATTTTTAAACTCCGTTTGCCATAGTTTCCAAGCCTCTTGATTTTGTCCTAACGCATACAGTTCTTGTAAAGTTTCAGAACCAGCCGGAGGCACTTCTCTAATATCAGGATGTTCCACATGGGGAGAGAGAGGTCGAACGGTGGTAAAATCCCCTACAGGCCATCCTAAATGAACGGCTGAACGCCAAGCATAATAGGAGGAAGGATAACGAACAATTAAATATTCAAAGGCTTTTTTTGCCTCTTGAGAATTGCCATTTTTTTCCGCCCATTTCCCTACCCAAAATGTCGCTTCTGGGGCAAATTCACTGTCAGGATTCTTCGTTGAAACTTGTTTTGCCCAGTCGGATGCTGATTTTAAATCCCCGGCTTTTAAGGCTTGTTGGGCGAGTTCCCAACGCAATTGGGCAGCGGCTTCAGAATCACTATATTTACTGAGTAATTGTTGACGAGTTTCCGAAGCAAATTTTTCAGATCCCATTTTATCTAATAGTTTAGATTTATCTAATAAAGCCTCGGCTGCATGGCGGGGAAATTTAGCAATAACTTGATCTAAATACCCTAAAGCCTCTTTTTTATCGGAAAGCCGTGATAAACGCAATAAACCAAATCCTGCATCTTCTCCTTGAGGATCTATTTCCTGGGGAAAGGTATTAATTAATTGTTTATAGGCAATTCGAGACTCAGGAATTTTGTCATTTAACCATAATCCTCTCGCCTGACGATAAAGATTTTTAGGGGTCTTGGGTGCTTTAGCATAGGCAATAGCCGCTTTGCCATAATCCTGTTTTTCCCAATAGCCAAAAGCTACAATTTCCCATTGTTCCGGGGTGAGTTGATTTCCGAATTTGGCTTTTAATTGTTCTAAATAGGTTCCATAGTCTTTTAAAGATAATCCATGGTTTGCAATTAAGAATAATAATTCCGGTTGATTCGGATTTTGTTTTAGGCGAGTTTCAGCAATTTCTATAGTTCTGGGATGACTGGGAAATTTGGCGATCGCCTGATCCCAATATTCAGGATTTGTCTTTCCTAATGTATATAATGCTTCGACTACAACGGGTTGATCACCATAGTTTGTTAACAATTCCTGCCAAGTTTTTTCGGCTTTTTCCACATCTCCAATTTTTTCATAAGCCCGCGCCCGTTTGACTAAAATATGACCTCCTAATATGGGATAATCCTGCTCTAATCCTTTTAATAATTTAATCGCTGTTTCGGGATTTTCAGCTAAAGTATCACTAGCTAATAAATATCGTGCTCGACTTCTTTCTAAAGAAGCACTTCGGTCTTGGGCGATCGCTTCTAATTCCGTTTGACGTTCAGAAACTGGGGATAAAGCCAATCGTAATACTTTTGACTCAGGGATTTGTTGATCAACCGAATAACTTTGTTCAACGGACTGTTTCCATCCCTGAAAGACCGCCATCGGAAAGAACACACCCACTAACAAAGCCCCAGATGCGATCGCGGGCAAAATCCAAATTTTAGAGATTTTTCGCTTAATCATAATAAGTAGTTACACAAAATAAATTACCTAGTTGAGAGAGGGAACACCGGAAAAGCCCCCCCGAACCACCCGTGCACGGGGGGCTAGGGGGGAAGGGAACAGAGTGGAGGATGTGTAATTAATTTTGTTTAGGTACTTAGATGTTTAGAAACAGAAAATTACGAATTACGAATTACAGAATAATTAAGATAATTCGTAATTTCTAATTCGTAATTCGTCATTATGAGGAAGCATGATCTTCCCCTCAAACTCAAACTTTATTTATTTACCCGACATAATAACCAACGCAAGGACATCGGGGGTTTTTGGATCGGAACTACATCTCGACCCTGTGACCAATGTTCAAACCAACCCGTTGGCGGCCAGGATTCCGGGGGGAGGTGAGCGCGTTCATACTCATACACCGACTCATTGGAAATCAATTGTAGCGGTAAACCCTGGAGCAAGGAATTCATCTCACCTGGGGTAATCACATAAGACCATTGAATTTGACCCATTTCTCGAATTTTATCATCCGGCTCGAAATCGGCATCGGTGATAAACGTACTGAATAAAATTAAACCCCCGGCCGCCACCGCATCACAGACTTTGCTTAACAGGGTTTGGACATCATCCAAGTTGCGAAAATGGGAAATCACTTCTGCAATTAACCCTAACCGATAATAATTAGCCGGAAGGACTAAAGCCGGGTTGAGAATATTACTTTGGATTACCCGAATTGGTAAACTGGCGTCTTTGGCTTCCTTGGCGATAATTTGGGCAAAGTCTGGGGTGAGTTCCACCGCATCCACCGGATGTCCTTTGCGGGCTAAAGGTAAGGTATTACGGCCCACCCCCGCCCCCACATCTAAAATCGGAGTTCGGGCTGGGTCAGGAAATTCGGACACCACGGCCATTAATTTAGTATCGGGATGGGCTCCGAACAATGGCCCCTCGCGGGTGGTTAACCAGCGTTGATATTTGTTTTCTAAAGAGGCGACTTCGGTGGTTACGGTTAGTTTTAAACCACTGGTTAAGCCTTGAGTGGGTTCGGGGGGTTCATATCTAAAGATTAAACGGGCATGGGGTGAAGCCTGATATCCTTCATGCAGTTTGCGTTCGACAAGTTGACGTAACCCATTCATTTCCTCCGGGGTAAAGTTCTGTCCCAACGCCGCCAGCAGAGCGTTAAACTGAGTCATATATTCATCGATCAAAGCTGGCGCACAAGGGAGAACCAGTTGTCCCCGGGCTGAAGTGAGTCGTTTCACTTTCAGTAAAAGTGCTTTTTCAATCAAATTTTGATCATTCACTGTAATAGCTTGATTCTGTACTATTTTGCATAGTTGATTGATAACCCCCCCATTCTAGCAACGGGGGGTGATTAATTACCTATTCCATTCTCGATAAAGTTTCTCGAATACCATCTTGGCCACCTGGCGAGTAGTAGCATTTCTGGCATCTGCTAAGGATTGTCCTCGCTTTTTTTGCCATCCAGATTAAAGGCCAGTGACAAAAGAGGACCATTGGCATTTCTCATGATCGAGATATTAACGCCGCTGTCAACATCTTTCAACCCATCGGCAAAAGTATAACGTTTGATTACAATTACCCAATCCGGTATACTGTGATCCAGTTAAGATCGAACCACAAAATTTACTAAAATTTGGGAAAGTTGTAAATCAATGGACGAAATCAATAAACAACTAAGCGATCTAGGAGTTTCTCCAGAGGAAATTTCTAAACAACTGGTGTCGATGGGAATTTCTCTTGACGAAATCGCTAAAAAGTTTGCCTCTCTCAGCTTGCCTGGTATCCTCCTGGCAGCTACATTTACCACATTTGGTGGTACGGGACTGATAGTTACTCTCGCCACCGCTTTGTCTGGCTCAATTGGTGTGATCGGAGATAGTTTAACCGGCTATGGAATCGAGATCATTCTTGCCACCTTTTATGTAGAGCGGAGCAAAACTGAAATTTTAGACAATTTGCTCAAAGAAATTGATATTTTACCGGTTACAGACTCTTTGAAACTTAAGATAAAAAGCCAACTCAGTCAGGAAAAAGCTCCAGACAATAATATTATTGATACTCCACCA
The DNA here is from genome assembly GCF_904830935.1 of Planktothrix agardhii. Lineage (NCBI taxonomy): Bacteria > Bacillati > Cyanobacteriota > Cyanophyceae > Oscillatoriales > Microcoleaceae > Planktothrix > Planktothrix agardhii. The sequence continues at coordinate 3,236,297 of NZ_LR882952.1, read as the reverse complement.
ATAATTACTATTGTTGTCGAAGACTGAATCAAAAATACACCCCCATCCCCTACTTGCAAACTTCAAGAAAAACAGGAATAACCTTTTAACCCTGAAAAAAAGCATTCCCAAGCTCTAGCTTGGGAATCGAAAAAAATTAATCTCGGAGTCCGTCAAACTTCTAGGGGTAAAACTTCTTGAGCTTGACGGATTTTTCGATAATTCAGATCACTAACCATAAAACTATCAAGGCGACGTCGTAAATCTTCTCGACCTTGAAAATGTTCGAGCCGATATAAAATTTGACCTCGATCAAAAATAATTAATGTTGGTAAAGTTTGGAGGCGATAGGTATTCGCTAACTTTAAACTTTGATCTGCATTCACACCAACCACTTTAATTGTGCCTCGCCAGTCCTGCTGGAATTGACAAAGTTGAGGCGTAATCAGCTTACACAGTCCACACCAAGGCGCCCAAAAATGTACTAAAACCGGAGAAGAAGATTTCAGAACTTCTTGAGTAAACATCTGCTCATTGACTGACAATAGCATCATTTCTCAAATTTTATTAATCACTGTTTTTATATCCTTGAGATTATGCTACCAGTCTATGTTACCTGTTGCACGCATTAATAAGGGATGAATTTCCCAGAGTAACAGGATAAAAATACTGACTCCTAAATAAGACCATCGGAAAAACTCTTTTAATTCAAGGGTTTGGCGACCTTGGGCGATCGCTAAAAATGGAATTACTGAGGTGCGAGATCTCACGGTTTCAAAGGATTTGCCATAACGGGCCAACAAACGGCGATCGCCATGCCAAACGGCAAATAAGTGATGCAAGATCAACCCCAGGGAGGTTAACAGGGTGAAACTTGTCCCCAACCACAGGGTATGACCCACACACCAAATTACTTGACCCACCATTTGCGGATGTCTGGTAATGCGGATAATTCCGGTTTCATAGAGATGGACTTCCGGTTTTTGAATGGCGGCAATTTCTAACAAATTAAACGTGGCTGGATAGAGAAAAACAAATGAAATTGCTGATAAAATCCAAACCATGGGTTTAACAACAACCCGATCCTGTACCATCCAAAGTTGTAATCCATCGTAACGATGATTAAAAAAGTAGATAATTAGAACTGTGGCAAAGGGGATACTCACCAAAGCAAATAAAACTCGATAAGCCCTCGCCCCAATTTTTGATTCTCCCCAGGGTCGTAGGGCTGCTAACCCACTATGGGCGATCGCAAACCCTAAAATTAAACCCAACATCACAAAATGGCTAGATGTTAGCCAATACTCAGACATTTTGACCTTTTCTCCATTAATAATAAACTTAATTTCAATTACCCTTCATGGTTGCAGTATGCTGAAAGAACTTGATCCCCCATCCTAAAAGTCATCACGCTTCCTTATTTTACCGAGGTTGAGGAATATGTCTGACGTTCCATTTACTTTAGATCAGTTACGCATCCTGAAAGCGATCGCGGCTGAAGGTAGCTTCAAACGCGCTGCTGATAGTCTTTATGTCTCCCAACCTGCCGTGAGTCTCCAGGTACAAAACCTGGAGCGACAGTTAAACGTGCCACTGTTTGACCGAGGAGGACGTCGTGCCCAACTCACGGAAGCGGGTCATTTACTCCTGAGTTATGGGGATAAAATTTTGTCCCTGTGCCAAGAAACTTGCCGCGCCATTGAAGATTTACAAAATTTGCGGGGAGGAACTTTAATTATTGGGGCGTCTCAAACCACCGGGACATATATGTTACCAAGGATGATCGGGTTATTTCGAGAAAAATACCCCGATGTTTCGGTACAGTTGCACGTTCATTCGACCCGGCGCACCGCTTGGAGTGTGGTGAATGGACAAATTGACTTAGCTATTGTGGGGGGAGAAATTGCCCCGGAATTGATGTCAGCTTTAGAAATTGTTCCCTATGCGGAGGATGAACTGGCGTTAATTGTTCCTACTTCCCATGAATTTAGTCAACAAGAAACGATTCTAAAAGAGGATTTATACTCCTTAAAATTTATTAGTTTGGATTCTCAATCAACCATTCGGAAAGTCATTGATCAAGTTTTAACCCGTTGTGGTATTGATACCACCCATCTGCAATTAGAAATGGAACTCAGTTCGATTGAAGCGATAAAAAATGCAGTTCAATCGGGGTTGGGAGTCGCGTTTGTTTCTATATCTGCCATTGAAAAAGAGTTACAAATGGGGGTAATCAAACGGGTTAAAATTGATCAGGTAATTGTCAAACGGACATTATCAGTGATTTATAATCCGAATCGCTATCGATCCAAGGCAGCCGAGGCATTTACTAATGAAATTTTACCCAAGTTTGCCAGCCCCGATTTTAACAAACATAGTATAGATGTTCAATACCCAACTGAATATACGGCTTTACCTTTATCAGATTGATTTCACTGGGTTGTTTTTTACCCTTTCTGACTGATTTTTGATTCTATTTTTGTTCAATTCTTTACCCACTCTCACAATGACAGATGTTCCTTTTACTTTAGATCAATTACGCATTCTCAAAGCGATCGCGGCTGAGGGAAGTTTTAAGCGGGCGGCGGATAGTTTATATGTTTCCCAGCCCGCTATTAGTTTACAAGTCCAAAATTTAGAACGACAGTTAAATGTTCCTTTATTTGATCGAGGAGGACGCAGAGCTAAATTAACAGAAGCTGGACATCTTTTATTAAATTATGGCGAAAAAATCTTGAGTTTATGTCAGGAAACCTGCCGCGCTATTGAGGATTTACAAAATCTGCAAGGGGGAACTTTAATTGTCGGGGCTTCTCAAACTACCGGAACCTATTTACTCCCTCGAATGATTGGTTTATTTCGAGAAAAATATCCCGATGTCGCGGTGCAACTGCACGTTCATTCGACTCGACGCACCGCTTGGAGTGTGGCAAATGGACAAATTGATTTAGCAATTGTTGGCGGGGAAGTGCCGCCGGAATTGCAAGATGCTTTGACAATTCAACCCTATATTGAAGATGAATTAGCCTTAATTATTCCCCCTTCCCATCCCTTTGCCAAATTAGATAAAATTCAAAAAGAAGACTTATATCAATTGGAATTTGTGGCTTTAGATTCTCAGTCTACTATTCGCAAAGTCATTGATCAAGTTTTAACCCGTGCCGAGATTGATCCACGCTGTTTAAAAGTTGAAATGGAGTTAAATTCTATTGAAGCGATTAAAAATACGGTACAAGCCGGATTAGGGGCTGCTTTTGTTTCGACTTCAGCCATTGAAAAAGAATTAGAAATGAAAGTTTTACACCGCATGGTGATTGAAGATATTGTGGTTAAACGAATGCTTTCAGTCATTGTTAACCACCATCGCTATCAGTCCAAGGCATCTGAGGCTTTTATTCGAGATATCTTACCCTTGTTTACGGCTCAAAATTGGACATTAAACACCCATAGTTTTTCCTCAAATTCTTCTAAAAAATTGATTAACATTGAGACGTTTGTTTCTCCTACGGATTTTGAATAAACTCAAGACCTATAGCAATCTTATTTGAGTTGTCTTGATCAAAAGGGAATAGGGAATAGGGAACACCGGAACACCGGAACACCGGATAATACTTCTGACTGTTTCATATCAGTATTAAAATGTTACAACCTGCGTTTTTAATTTTTTATCGGCAGTAACAATATGAAAATTTACTGTACTCGTCCGGGCTGTCTGGGGGCTGATCGCAATAATTTTACGGATTTAGATGATCAAATGACCCTCAAAACAGTACAGCAAAAATTCTGTACCACCTGCGGAATGCCTTTAATTTTAGATGGTCGTTATCTACCGGAAATATTATTAGGACAAGGGGGATTTGGGACAGCCTATTTAGCTAAAGATCGCCGTTCTCCTACCTTTAAATATTGTGTAGTTAAACAATTTAAACCCTCATCTGATTTAAACCCTCAACAATTAGCAACGGCTCAGATTTTATTTGAAAGAGAAGCTCATGTTTTGGAACAATTAGGTAATAAGCATCCCCAAATTCCCGATTTATTTGCCTATTTTCCTTTAGAAGCACCCGGATGGCGAACATCAAAAACGGAACAATTTTTTTATATTGTTCAAGAGTATATTAATGGCGAAAATTTAGAAGCAGAAATAAATTCAAAGGGACAATTTTCGGAAGCGGAAGTCCGAGAAGTGCTACAGGAAATTCTTAAAATCCTAGAATTTGTTCATGATCATGATGTGATTCACCGTGATATTAAACCTTCTAATATTATGCGCGATCGCCAAGGAATTTTACATTTATTAGATTTTGGTGCAGTTAAACAAGTCACCCAAAGTCCAGGGGGAACATCAACTGGAATTTATTCTTTAGGGTTTGCACCCCCTGAACAAATGCGAGGTTATACTGTCTTTCCTTCCACGGATTTATATGCGTTAGCGGTGACTTGTCTTGTCTTATTAACAGCAAAAGAACCCCAAGATCTATTTGATAGTTATAGTAATCAATGGAACTGGAAACAATTTGTTGGGGTTTCCGATGAATTAGCTAATATTTTAGATAAAATGTTATTACCTACACCTAGCGATCGCTTTGGTTCCGCTACTCAAGTTTTAACCGCCTTAAACTCTCCCCAAATTCAACCCATTCCCCAACCTCCTCCACTCCGATTACCTCCTATTTCCCCTCCAGTAACCCCAGTTCAACCTCTAACAATAACTCGTTCTTTTTCTAGCTTAGAATTGTTATCCAATGCCGCCTTTGTTGGGTTTGAAGTTGGAGTTTTCGCCAGCTTAGGATTTGCTATATTTAAAGTATTTAATTTTAACCCTATTGTTTTATTGATTATCGGTTTAGTCGGGGTGACTGGATTAATATTTGCCCTGTATCATCGCTGGATCGAAGTCGGGTTAGATTTTATTATTATCCCCTTAATTTCCCTAGGAGTTTTATATTTTATCTTATTAAAATTAGGCTTTTTGTCATTAACTATAGTTCCTTTAATTATGGCTATATTTAGCGTAGCTGTGACTACTTTATTTCGCTTAATTTATCTCATGCTCAAACGAATCTTATAACTAAAAATACTTAAAGACTAGACTAAATAGAGTAAACTGAATAAATCTGTTACCGAAAATTGCCAATTATTTAACACATTCAGCACGGGTAAACTATCCATACCTGATTTAACTTCTGGAATACAATTCGGTTGAAAAATACTGACAGATTCATCTTCAGGATCGATAAACCAACCTAACTTTGTTCCATGATTAAGACAGAAAGCAATTTTTTGAATCACTCGATTAGGAGATTGTTCTGGAGAGAGAATTTCAATGATCCAATCTGGAGGAATTTCAAACCGATTTTTAATCCTTTTATTAGGGCGTAAAGGAATATTATCCCATTCAAAAATAGCAATATCTGGAACAATTGAACTCCCCCCAAAAATGCAACGCAATTCGGTCAGTACATAGGCTAATTTCTGCGGTTCACCCACTCGATTAATCGCAGTCACTAAGCGAGTTTGTAAAATACTATGTTCTCCTTGTGGCATAGATTTTTGATAGATATAACTATTAATATATTCGCGCGCTGGTTTCGTTTCTGGTAATTGCAAAAACTCTTGTAAGGAGAGTTTAGATTGAGGCTCTATTGAGGACACCATAAGCAATTATTCCTTGAATTATCCTAGATAATTTTTGTGCCATTATTTGATCTGTTTAGTAACATTATATCAATAACTGCCCCGACAATCCTACAAAAGTGTTAAAATTTTACCTAATATCCAAAACCCTTGAGATTTATGGCTCAAAAAAATGACACTACAACTTTAATCCTCGCCTTACTGATTACCGGAGGATTAATTGGTGGCGGAATTTGGTGGTTTACTCGCAATATGAATTTGCCCACAGTCTTAAATTCTAATCCCTCTCCCTCAAGTTCAATTCCACCTAAACCGACCCCAATTCCACCTACCTCTGTCCCTCAAATCTCCACAAAAGATTTTAAAACCTTTGCTGAAGTTCCTAATGTTCCTAATGGACTTTTTACCTATGGCGGGAGTACCACATTTGCACCAATTCGTAAAGTAATTAATCCCGAAATTCAAAATATTTTTCCTCAATTTCAATTACGATATTTTCAAAATCCCAGTCAATCCCCAGGTTCAGGAAGTGGGATTAAAATGTTAATTGATAATCAAATTACCTTTGCTGAATCTTCCCGACCTTTGCAAGAATCAGAATATCAACAAGCCCGACAAAGGGGGTTAAATTTAATCGAAGTTCCTATTGCTCTTGATGGGATTGTAGTGGCGGTTAATCCTAACTTGAATATTCAAGGGTTAACTATCAACGAATTAAAACAAATTTATACAGGTAAAATCACTAATTGGAATCAACTCGGAGGCGAAAATATTCCAATTGTTGCCTATTCTCGGACTAAAGAAGCCGGAGGAACAACGGAATTTTTCATCCTGAATGTATTAGGAAAAGAGTCTTTTGGAGAAGCGGTAAAATTTATTCCTACCACTACAGAAGCCCTAAGAGAAATCGCTAATAATCCTGGGGGAATATATTATGCTTCCGCCCCGGAAGTTGTCGAACAATGTAAAATTAAACCCCTAGCTATTGGTATAACATCTGATGCTTTAGTTCAACCCTATAAAAACCCCTTAATTCCACCGGAAAATTGCCCTCAACAACGGAATCAAATTGATTCTGTTGTATTTAAAAATGGAGAATATCCTCTTACCAGACGTTTATTTATTATTGTCAAACAAAATAATCAAGCTGAACAACAAGCCGGGGAAGCATACACTCAACTTTTATTAACTTCTCAAGGTCAAGATTTAATTGAAAAATTGGGATTTATTAGAATCCGTTAAGTTTTCTGGGCTGGGTATGTTTCTGTCTGTTAACTTAGATTAGAGGTTAATCCCAGAAAAAAATGTTAAAATAGAACCTAAGCATCAATCAATTTATAATCCGATGTCTCAAAAAAATGAATCTCTAATCTTATTTTTAGCCCTGCTAATTACAGGGAGCTTATTAGGGGCGGGTTATTTTTTATTTTTCAGATTTTCTCCTAAACCCCTATTGAATACGAATAACCCCTCTGGAACTTTACCCCCAACGTCCTCACCTAATATTGCGGTTGGGCCTATCGAAACTCGAATTAGTCAAGGGGAAAAAGTTTTAATTGCTTCAGGAAATTTAGCTCTCAAACAGGCGGGAGTTGCGGCTTTAGCGTCTCGTCAATATCAGAACGCTGTTCAACAATTTAATGCAGCTTTACAACAAAATAAAAACGATCCTGAAGCCTTAGTCTATCGAAATAACGCCCAAATTCTGCAAAATAATCAACCCTTTTATACTATAGCTGTCTCGATTCCGATTGGAACTTCTGTTAATACCGCCCAGGAGATTTTAAGGGGAGTTGCTCAAGCTCAAATAGAAGTCAATCAAGGGGGAGGAATTGCAGGAAAATCATTAAATGTGATTATTGTCAATGATGATAATAGTCCTGAAGTTGCTAAAGAAGTTGCTCAAAAATTAGTCAATAATTCAGAAGTTTTAGGAGTAGTTGGTCATTTTGGGAGTAATACCACCGAAGCCGCAGCACCGATTTATGAAGCCGGGAAATTAGTCTTAATTTCTCCTACCAGTACATCAACAAATATTTCTAATGCGGGAGACTATATTTTTAGAACTGTTCCTAGTGATCGCTTTGCTGGAAGTAGTTTGTCTCGATATTTACTAAATACTTTAAACCTAAAAAAAGCGGTTATATTTTTTAATAGTGCTAATCAATATAGCACCTCTTTACAAACAGAATTTACCACCGCTTTAAGTGGAGATGGGGGGGAAATAGTCAGCGTTTTTGATATTGCAAAACCTGATTTTAACCCGCTTCAATCCTTAGAACAAGCTCGCCAACAGGGAGCAGAAGTAATTGTCTTAACTCCCGATTCTTCTACTATTGAACAGGCGTTACAAGTGGTGAGAATTAATCGTAGACAGTTACCTTTATTGGGAGGAGATAGTTTATATCGACCGGAAACCTTAAAGGTTGGAAGTGATGCTGTGGGGATGGTAATTGCGATTCCTTGGCATATTTTAGCTAATCCTAATTCGGCTTTTGCTCAAACAGCAAATCAACTCTGGGGAGCGAGTGTTAACTGGCGTACCGCCACCGCCTATGATGCTACAAAAGCCTTGGTTGCTGCTATTACTAAAAACCCTACCCGAACCGGGGTTCAACAAGCACTTTCCGCCCCAGATTTTACTCCCCAAGGTGCAACGGGTGTGATTAGATTTTTACCATCGGGCGATCGCAATCAACCCTTACAATTAGTTACAATTGAACCCGGAAATACTTCGGGATTGGGTTATGATTTTGTTCCAGTTCCTTGATTTTATTGTTTTTATTGATTTTAAATGCTTAGGCAGTTGTCAAAAAATCTGATTAATGTTAATATTAAATTCAGGAAAAGCAGCTAAAGTTAAGGTTTGTTCTACTGTAAAAAACTGAATAGATTGATAACCGTTGGCGGTGGGATTTCGATACACCCGCACAATATTTTGATTCAGGTCAATTAACCAAACTTCCTGAATATCACTCTGACAATAGAGAGGAATTTTTACCTGTTGGTCAAAATCAATTGTTGTATCTGAGACTTCTATTAATAATATAATGTCTGAGGGTTGTGGATGTCTTTCTTCATAAAAATCTGGACGAGGTTGCAGTAGAACTAAATCGGGTTGAGGTTGTGATAAATTATTTAATTGAATCGGGTTTTGAACACTGATCAGAATTCGATCACCCAATATTTGATAAAATAAATGGTTACAGCGATTAACACAAGCCGCATGACGTTTTCCAATTGGTGACATTTTAATGATTTCTCCTGCTACTAATTCATTATTTTCATCGGCTTTAAAAACCCCAACTTCTCCCATTTTCTGATAGTCTTCAACGGTAAAATATCTTTTTAAAACTTGGATTGACATTTTAACCTCCTTGTTGATTAACATAATTATAATCTATAGCAATCCTAAATGAATTGTATAGCAGGGAACAGGCCCCCAAACCCCCCGTGCGGGCTAGGGGGGGAAGGGGAGGGGTTCTATTTACCAACAATTAAAAGCGTTTTATTAGTAAGCTAATCCCACCAACCTAGCACTTAAATCCCACATTTTTTTGCCTTTTTCATCATCACTGGCTTGAGGAGAAACCTTCTGCACAAAAGACTGGCGATCTTTCTTCTGACGATTTCCCCAACTCCAATACATTCCAGACTGTTTATATTCAGGATCAGCCACCACCATTGCGACGCGATCGCCCGATAATTCCTCCGTGACAAATCCCCCGGTAATATATTTTTGAAATAGGGGAAAAATCTTTTGAAATAGGGGATAATGGTTGCGGAATAAAGCCGTTGTTGCCACACAACCCGGATAAAGAGAAGTAAAAGTAATCCCCGTAGAATCATGGTAACGGCGATGTAATTCTCGCATGGTTAAAACATTACAAACCTTACTATCTTTATAGGCTTTAACAGGTTCAAATTGTTTGCCATTAATCATCGTAATCGGATCTTTGAAACCTTCCGCAAAACCTTCGAGATTTCCTAAATCTGGACGCGGGGGAATTTTACCTCCTAACTCGTCGGGGTTGTGAGTAACTGTTCCTAAAATCACCATTCTGCGATCAGCAAAAGTTGATCTTTTCATATCCTCTAACATGACATTGCAGAGGTAAAAATGGTTTAAATGGTTGGTCGCCATCGTTAATTCATAGCCCTCTGGACTCCATAATGGCTCCTTAATTAAGGGCATATAAATCGCCGCATTACAGACCAAGGCATCCAGGGAGCGACCCAAAGACCGGAAATTAGCAACAAACTGTTTTACACTGGCTAAAGATCCTAAATCTATGGGAAGAATTGTATAGCTGTCCTTGGACATTCCCACGGATTGGGCCGCCCGTTCGGTTTTGGCTAAATCCCGACAGGCCATCACCACATACCAACCCTTTTCGGCCAAGGCTCTAGCGGCTTGCAAACCAACGCCCGAAGACGCTCCCGTAATCACAACTGTTGCTTGATTTGCCATGAAATTCTAACTCAATTTACTATTGTTGACTCTTTCTAGGATCTCATGTTTTACCACACTGGTCACTATTGTAGTGAGTCCTTCAGGACTCAGAGTTAGATAGCCCTAAAGGGCTTACTACAAAACTCGTAGAGTCCTTCAGGACTCAGAGTTAGATAGCCCTAAAAGACTTACTACAAGTCAAGAATCACTTTCAACATAAGGAATCGTAAAATGGAACTGACTCCCTTGATTTTTCCCCTGAGAATCTGCCCAAATTTCCCCGCCCCAACCATTCACAATTTGTCTGCTGATCGCTAATCCTAGGCCCGTTCCACCCACACTCCGACGCAAGGAACCTTCTTCTTGATAAAACCGCTCAAATACCGCGTCTAAACGATTGGGTTCAATCCCCCGTCCGGTATCGGAGATCGTCACTTCTATCATTTGATCTCCATTACATTTGGCGTTAATTTTAACTTTACCATCAGAATTGGTAAATTTACAGGCATTATCTAATAGTTTAGAGAGTAATTCTACTAACCATTCGCCGTCGGCTTGAACTAAAGGTAAATTCGAGGGAACTTCTGTTTGAATCGCGGGAACTTGATTTTGATTATGATGGGTACGAATTCCACTAATTGCTAAATCAATACATTCTTTGAGTCTTAAAGATTCGGGGTTCCAATCAACTCGACCACTTTCTAAATGAGACAATTTTAAAAAATCTTGGACTAATTTTCTTAACCTTTCTGCATCTTCTAAGGCCGTATCTAACATTACTTTTCGCATTTCCACGGGCATATCTGGTTCTTGATTCAAACTTTCTAAACAAATTAAAATGGTGGATAAGGGAGTTCTAAGTTCATGGCCGGTAATCGCAATTAAATTACTACGAGTCCGTTCTAATGCTTCTAATTGTTGGTTTAGATCTTCTAAGTTGGCATAGGTTTCCGCTTGAATAATTGCAGCACCTAGTTGAGTTGCGATCGCATCTACCATTAATAAATCATCTTCTTGCCACTCGGAAAGATTACAATTACATTGGTGTAATTCTACCATTCCCAAAAGTTGACCTTGGTATAAAATAGGAATCATTAACCAACCTTTAATTTCCAATTTTTGGGTTATTTTTTTTAAGGATTCTTGGGATTTTACTGAATTATTATTATTGTTATTAAGCCAGTCTATGTCAATTTCATCCGTTTGATTAATATAAATTGGTTCTTGACGTTTAACAACTTCTTGAAAGAGCGGATTTTCTCGCAAAAGCCAAGTTTTTCCGATGATAGAAACTACATCATTACATAAATATTCATTAGAAATTTTAACAGAATTATCCGTGGCTTTGCAGCGATAAATCAGACAACGACAAGCACCCATAGCTTCCCCTAACTCATGAGTTGCGACTTTAATCACCTCTTGAGGATTGAGAGATTGGCGAATGGTGGATGTAATAGAATTAACTAAACGTTCTTTTCGTTCCTTAGCAGCTAAAGACCGATAAACTCGTAAAAGTTTATGTTGACCCGCTTGTAAATAGGTGACTAAACGATAAGCAAAGGGATCATTCAGGGAAGAATAATCGCTAGAACTCGAATTAGATTTTGTTCGATTTGAAGATTTTTTACTTTTTTTAGTTGCGGAACGAATATTATAAAATAGAAAGGCTTGTTCAACTTTTTCAGCTAATTCAGGACGGTAATATAAAGTCCGTTCTAATAGTAATTCGGCAACCTTAATCGAAACTTGCCGATCGGATGTCCAAATCCCTTCAAAGGGACGAGCCTGATCCATTAATAATTTTTCGGTTATATCGGAATTCTGTACTAAATCTTCGCGTTCAACACAAACTAAACAGGTTGCATAATATTGTCCTAAAACCAATAAATTCCATTCTTGACTCAGTTTATCCTGGGGATCAAATGCTACTGTTTCGTGAATATCAGAGGAGTTTTGAAACTCTGTTTTTTCGGCTGCCATCACATAAACCTGGGGTGTGATCGCGGCAATTTTTCGGTAACGGTGAGCTTCTTGACGATAAAATCTTTCCTGTTGAAAGGTAGCAATTACTAGAGGTTGTTCAGTTGTGGCTAAAACTTGATCCTCCATCGCATGAGATAGGGCAGTTAAAGAGGATTTAAAATAAATTTGGGGCTTTAAACTGGGCAAAAACTGCACCAATTCCGTTAATACCGAGGTGGAGACACTCATTTTATATTAAATCTATAGCTTTAACTGGATTTTTAACTAAAGACGTATTTATGTTAGTGTTAGCCGAGCAAATGGAGGTTATCTTCACTATGGGTTATGATAGTGTTGCAGTTGTTTGACCAAGGCTAAAACTAGCTCAAAGTTAAGGGAAAGTTGATCATTAGCTGAACTCATTTTCCATTACCCTTTGGGTCTATAAGTATTTTACCGTAAATCATGGATACTGGAAAATAATCAATTTTTTTGAGTAGCTCTTGACTGGAGGCAAAAGCTGTGTTTTTAAAGCAAATGCAGGTCAATATCTAGTTATTTTTACTCAAATAAAAGACCTTTAAGTTATTATCAGGAATAAATAATGAATCAGAATGAATTATTAGATAAGTTTATTTGTGGAGATTGTATATCCATAATGAGTCGAATGCCAGATAATTGTCTGGATTTAGTTGTAACTTCCCCACCCTACAACCTAAAAAATTCTACCGGAAATGGGATGAAGGATGGTAGAGGTGGCAAGTGGAAAAATGCTCAACTTGTGCATGGTTATTCAGACTATGACGACAATATGCCCCACGAAAAATATGTGGAATGGCAAAGAGAATGTCTATCGCAAATGATACGTTTATTAAAAGATGATGGGGCAATATTTTACAACCATAAATGGCGGGTTCAAGATGGTTTGCTTCAAGACAGACAAGATATAGTTTCGGGTTTTCCAGTCCGACAAATTATCATTTGGCGACGAAAAGGAGGAATTAACTTCAACCCGGGTTATTTCTTACCCACCTACGAAGTCATTTATTTAATAACGAAGCCAAAATTTAAGTTGACACCTAAAGCTAATGCTCATGGTGATGTTTGGGAGTTCACGCAGGAAATGAATAACTCCCATCCCGCACCTTTTCCCATAGCATTAGCCAGGCGATGTATTGAGTCAACAAATGCCGAAATAATTCTTGATCCTTTTATGGGTAGTGGCACGACAGCAGTAGCAGCAAAAAGGCTAGGAAGAAGTTTTATTGGGATTGATCTATCGGCAGAATACTGTCAAAAAGCTGAACACAGGCTAAGAACTGATACACCTCAATTGGAATTATCATTTTCATGAAAATATACACCAAAAATGAACTAAAAGCGGAATTAGCAAGAATTCGTGAGCTAGGATATATCCAAAATGCTCGTAAAGGAAATGATGGTGGAATTGGTAATACTCTCGAAGATTTACTCGGTATTACTGAGAATAACCTACCCATACCTAATGCGGCTGAATGGGAATTAAAAACTCAACGAATTAATACGACCTCTTTAACGACATTATTTCATTTTGAACCCTCTCCAACGGCATTAAAACTGGTACCATCATTATTACTACCTTGCTACGGGTGGAGGCACAAACAAGCCGGTAAGAAATATCCAGAAACGGAAATGAGCTTTCGACAAACTATTCATGGTTTAAATCGAAGCGATAGAGGTTTTCAGGTAATTGTAGATGAAACAAGCAAAAAAGTTTTGATATCATTTGATTATCAATTTGTAGCTGAAAAACATGATCAATGGCTACAAAGATTTGAAAATGGGGTAGGAATTAATCAGTTAAATCCTCTTTACTTATTAAAAAATAACCAATAAAAATCCCCCACTCGAAGGCAGGGGATATTTTTAATTACCGATGAAACGAGGATTCAGTTAACAGTTACATCAACCAAACTTACTCGCAGTCGAGGCAATTAGGAACGCCGCGTAGGTGAGGATATAGCCAACGGTGAAGTGAGCTAAACCAACCACACGAGCTTGAACGATAGACAGAGCCACGGGTTTGTCTTTCCAACGAACTAAGTTCGCCAGAGGAGTCCGCTCATGGGCCCAGACAATCGTTTCGATTAACTCTTGCCAGTAACCCCGCCAAGAGATCAGGAACATAAATCCAGTCGCCCAAACTAGGTGTCCGAATAGGAACATCCAAGCCCAAACCGACAGGTTATTGGTTCCATAAGGGTTGTAACCGTTAATTAACTGAGCCGAATTCAGCCACAGATAGTCACGGAACCAGCCCATCAGGTAGGTGGAGGATTCGTTGAACTGAGCAACGTTTCCTTGCCAAACGCCCAGGTGCTTCCAGTGCCAGTAGAAGGTAGTCCAACCAATGGTATTCAGCATCCAGAACATCGACAGGTAGAAAGAGTCCCAAGCGGAGATGTCGCAAGTACCACCACGGCCAGGGCCATCACAAGGGAAGGCATAACCGAAGTCTTTCTTGTCGGGCATCAGCTTAGAGCCACGGGCATCCAACGCACCTTTGACCAAAATCAGGGTGGTGGTGTGCAGACCTAGAGCGATGGCATGGTGAACTAAGAAGTCTCCAGGGCCAATGCTCAGGAATAGGGAGTTGCTACCAGAGTTGATAGCATCTAACCAACCGGGCAACCAAACGTTACCAGCGTTAGGCCAAGCAGTGGTGGCGATGCTGTCAGCGTTGGACAATAAAACATCCATGCCGTACAGCACTTTACCCGAAGCCGCTTGAACGAATTGAGCAAAAACCGGTTCAATCAGAATTTGCTTTTCAGGAGTTCCAAAGGCAACCACAACATCGTTATGGACATATAAGCCCAGGGTGTGGAAACCGAGGAACAGAGACACCCAGCTTAAGTGAGAGATGAGGGCCTCTTTGTGCTGTAACATCCGATCCAAGACGTTGCCTTTGTTCTGTTCGGAATCATAGTCGCGCACCAGGAAGATTGCCCCGTGAGCGAAAGCCCCGACCATTAAGAACCCAGCAATATATTGGTGGTGGGTATACAGCGCCGCCATCGTGGTGTAATCCTTAGCGATGAAGGCGTAGGGAGGCAGCGCGTACATATGTTGCGCTACCAGGGAGGTGATCACACCCAGCGCAGCCAGAGCAAATGCTAACTGGAAGTGCAGGGAGTTATTCATGGTGTCGTACAACCCTTGATGAGGCAGGTTGAACGGCCCTTCATTTTTAAATCCGAACAAAGGATCTTTGGAATTCATCATTTCTTTGATGCTATGACCAATTCCGAAGTTTGTCCGGTACATATGGCCCGCAATGATGAATAACACTGCGATCGCCAAATGGTGGTGAGCCATATCCGTCAACCAGAGAGACTCCGTTTGAGGATGGAAACCACCTAAGAAGGTCAGAATAGCGGTTCCAGAACCCGTAGAGGTTCCAAAAATGTGACCAGCGGTATCTGGGTTTTGTGCGTACACACCCCAGTTACCCGTGAAGAAGGGAGCCAGACCTGCCGGGTGGGGCAGAGTGCTGAGGAAATTATCCCAACCCACGTGCTGTCCGCGAGATTCAGGAATGGCAACGTGAACCAAGTGACCAGTCCAAGCCAGGGAACTAACCCCGAACAGACCTGCCAAGTGGTGGTTCAAACGAGATTCAGCATTCTTGAACCAAGACAGACTGGGACGATACTTAGGTTGCAGGTGTAACCAACCTGCGAACAGGAAGGTAGCAGCCAAAAGCAACAGGAAGATAGACCCTTGATACAGGTCAGCATTTGAGCGCATTCCGATGGTATACCACCAGTGGTACACCCCAGAATAGGCGATGTTAACTGGGTTAGAAGCACCCGCTTGGGTGAAAGCTTCTACCGCAGGTTGGCCAAATTGGGGATCCCAAATGGCGTGAGCAATGGGGCGAACATTTAAAGGATCTTTAACCCATTGTTCAAAATTACCTTGCCAAGCGACGTGGAACAGGTTGCCTGAAGTCCAGAGGAAAATGATAGCGAGGTGACCGAAGTGGGAAGCAAAAATCTTTTGGTAAAGATTTTCCTCTGTTATACCATCATGGGTCTCGAAATCATGGGCTGTGGCAATCCCGTACCAAATCCGACGTGTTGTCGGGTCTTGGGCCAAGTCCTGGCTAAATTTTGGGAATTTAGTTGCCATAAGTCCTAACTAAATCGTGTTCTTTGTGATTCCGCTTCAGAAGGGGGAAGAAAGTAGATTAGATTTCCTCCCACCTCTGAGCAGAGAGTTTTCATCCTACTGAAATAATTCGGGCTAGGAAGAATGCCCAAGTTGTAGCAATGCCTCCTAAGAGGTAGTGAGCTACACCAACCGCACGACCTTGAGTAATACTCAGAGCGCGAGGTTGAATTGCTGGGGCTAATTTCAGCTTGTTATGGGCCCAAACAATGGACTCAATCAGTTCTTGCCAGTAACCGCGGCCACTGAACAGGAACATTAAGCTGAACGCCCAAACGAAGTGGGCACCCAAGAACAACAGACCGTAGGCGGAGAGGGCTGATCCGTAGGAACTGATTACCTGAGCAGCTTGCGCCCACAGGAAATCACGCAGCCATCCGTTGATGGTAATGGCACTCTGGGCAAAGTTGCCACTGGTGATGTGAGAAACGGTGCCGTCTGAACCAACTGTTCCCCAGACATCGGATTGCATCTTCCAGCTAAAGTGGAAAATTACGATGGAGAGGGAGTTGTACATCCAGAACAGACCCAGGAAAACGTGATCCCAGCCAGAGACTTGGCAAGTACCACCCCGACCTGGCCCATCGCAAGGGAACCGGAAACCCAATTCACTCTTGTCAGGAACCAAGCGAGAGCTACGGGCGTATAAAACGCCTTTCAGCAGAATTAAAACCGTGACGTGAATTGTGAAGGCATGGATATGGTGAACCATGAAGTCCGCCGTACCTAACACAATCGGCATCATTGCTACTTTGCCACCGACGGCTACGACACCGCCACCAAACACGGGGCTAACACTGGCTAAGGCATGGGGAGCAGTGCTACCAGGGGCCAGAGTGTGAATGTTTTGTATCCATTGGGCAAATACGGGTTGGAGTTGAATCCCTGTATCCGAGAACATATCTTGGGGACGACCAAACGCACGCATGGTGTCGTTATGGACATATAACCCAAAGCTATGGAATCCCAGGAAGATACAGACCCAGTTTAGGTGGGAGATAATTGCGTCGCGGTGACGAAGCACCCGATCAAGCAAGTTGTTGACATTGTTGGCCGGAACATAATCACGCACCATGAAAATGGAAGCGTGAGCGCCCGCACCCACAATCAGGAAGCCACCAATCCACATATGATGCGTGAACAGGGACAACTGCGTGGGGTAATCCGTCGCAATGTAAGGATAGGGAGGCATTGCGTACATGTGTTGAGCCACAATAATACTCAAAGAACCCATCATTGCGAGGTTAATCGCCAACTGAGCGTGCCAAGAGGTGGTCAGGATTTCATAGAGTCCTTTATGGCCTTCTCCAGTGAAGGGGCCTTTATGGGCTACTAAGATTTCCTTCATGCTGTGACCAATGCCCCAGTTTGTCCGGTACATATGGCCAGCAATGATGAACAGGACTGCCAGTGCCAGGTGATGGTGTGCAGTATCGGATAACCACAGACCGCCTGTTTGGGGGTTTAATCCACCTTTGAAGGTTAAGAAGTCCGAATAGACTCCCCAATTCAAGGTAAAGAATGGTGTTAAACCTTGTTTAAAACTGGGATACAGTTCTGCCATCAGGTTGGGATTGAGAATGAATTCATGGGGTAAAGGAATATCCTTCGCCGCCACTCCCGCATCCAGCAATTTGTTCACGGGTAAGGACACATGAATTTGGTGTCCTGCCCAAGACAAACAGCCTAGACCCAACAAGCCAGCTAAGTGGTGGTTCATCATCGACTCCACATTCTGAAACCATTCCAGTTTGGGAGCGCGTTTGTGATAGTGGAACCAACCAGCAAACAGCATCAAACCTGCCATTACCAGCCCACCAATGGCGGTGCAATAAAGCTGGTATGTGTTGGTGAAACCAGAAGCTCGCCACAGTTGGAATAACCCAGAGGTAATCTGAATCCCGTGGAAGCCACCACCAACATCACCGTTTAAAATTTCTTGGCCGAAAATTGGCCATACAACTTGAGCGCTAGGCTTAATCCCCGTAGGGTTAGCCAACCAAGCTTCGTAGTTCGAAAATTTAGCGCCGTGGAAGTAGGCACCACTTAACCAGATAAAAATCACGGCTAAATGACCAAAATGGGCGCTAAAGATTTTACGCGAAATATCTTCTAAATCGCTGGTATGACTATCGAAGTCGTGAGCGTCGGCGTGTAGGTTCCAAATCCAAGTGGTGGTATTTGGCCCTTTGGCGAGGTCACGGCGAAAGTGTCCAGGTTTAGACCATCTTTCAAAAGATGTAGGAACCGGATCTTTATCAACCGTAACCTTTACTTTTGCCTCACGCTCTGGAGGACTGATTGTCATTTAGACTCTCCTCGACCTGTGACAAAAAATAAGTAACGTTGCAGATTTTGACAGAAGTTATACCCCTTTTTCAAAATCCTTAACAAAAGTTAGTGTTTCGTTAACTTGTTCCATAGATAAATTTCTATGAGACTAATTATTCAGGTTTATACCTGCACTAAAACCAACCTTTGTTCGGGGGCAACAGAACGCCCCTGTGTTTGCCTTAAGGCTTTTAAAATTTTATTTCCACAACTAACCCAGACTTAAACCCTTGCATAGCAATGGCTTTCCGTTTGGGGTAGCTGTTGTCTTTAAATGATATATCATCTTTTTGAATCCGGGGGGAATGACTTGGTAACAATAATTAAAATTTCCCCTGATTCTTTACAAAATCATCATTTTAGTTTCCATAAGGGTTTCAAAAAGTCAAATCTTTCTCAATAAATGTTACAAAACTTAAAATTTATCAAAATAACTTAGAAGGTTGAAAACCTTGTCCATTTCAAGCTGGAATCAAAATCAATTCCACCGGACTTTCATCTCTATGTGCTTGATGTCCCGATTCCGCGCTAGGATTGGTCTGAACTCCTCAAGTGGCACCCTACCGAACCCAGGGAGGTTAAATACCCCCCTAAAACCGATAGATTAAGGCTGGGCTTATGATTTTCAATAAAAAACTTATGGATAAAATTAGATTGGGCTTCTTTCAAAAAAATCAGGTGCTAAATCCCATACTTCAGATATGGACAAGAGTAAAAACCCAACTCAAAACCCTGTTAGCACTCTTAATAATCGTCAGTCTGGCTGGATGTGGAAATTCCTCCTCAGAAGTTCCGCCCCAAACTCCTCCAACCCTGACGATATCCAAATCCGCGTCACCGATTTCCCAAGTTTCTTCCCCCAAACTAATCCAGAAACTGCATCAATCCTTGGATGCTTACCAGCCTCAAGTTACCATCCTCAATCCTAAACCCGATCAACTAATCGAAGACGATACAATTAACCTGCAACTCCAAGTTCAGGGTTTACCACTATTCCAAGATCCTAAATTCGGTTTAGGGCCACATTTACAAGTAATCCTCGATAACCAGCCCAATATTGATATTTACGATATCACTACCCCCATAACCTTCCCCAAACTAGACCCCGGAACCCATACTCTAAGGGTGTTTGCAGCCTATCCCTGGGATGAAAGCTACAAAAACGAAGGGTCTTTTGCCCAAACTACCTTTCATGTTTTCACAAAAACCCCTAATGATCACCCCGACCAAAATTTACCCCTACTTACCTATAACCGTCCCCAAGGAGTATACGGTGCGGAACCAGTTTTACTAGACTTCCACCTGAATAACGCCCCTCTACATATTGTGGCTCAAGACAACCCAACGGATGAAATAATAGATTGGCAAATTCGGATTACCCTTAACGGCGAAAGTTTCACCACCGATAAATGGCAACCTCTATATCTAAAAGGGTTAAAACCGGGTAAAAACTGGGTACAAATTGAATATCTGAATGAACAGGGAAATCCAGTTGATAACGTTTTTAATAAAACCGCCCGGGTGATTACCTATAATCCCAATTTCAAAAATACCCTGTCTCAACTGACTCAAGAAAAATTATCCTTTGCAGAAGTTAAAGGAATCCTGAATCCTAATTTTGCCACTCAAGACCTGATTAAAACCCCTGAACCGGAAGAACTTCCTAACACCGAACCCGAAGTTATTTCGACTCCCCTAGACGAACCCACGCCCGAACCTCTTGAGGAAACGACACCAGAAGCAGAATTAATCGTAGAACCTGAAACTACTCCATCGGAAACTATAGAATCAATAGTAGAATCTGAAACTACTCCATCGGAAACTATAGAATCAATAGTAGAATCTGAAACTACTCCATCGGAAAATATAGAATCAATAGTAGAATCTGAAACTACTCCATTGGAAAATATAGAATCAATAGTAGAATCTGAAACTACTCCATTGGAAAATATAGAATCAATAGTAGAATCTGAAACTACTCCATTGGAACCAGTAGCAACTGAAATTCCAGCAGAAAAAACCACGCCGGATATTTCCCCTGAGTCCCTAATTAAACAATTAGGTGAGTTTTTGAGTCGTTTTCATCTTCCTTTTTTAAATCCAGTTCAGGTATAGCAGTTGCCGCATCTATTAGGACATTCTTGAAAGCTAAAAACTGCTCACAGTAAGTATTTACCTATAGCGAGATTGCCTATTCCCTATTGCCTCTTGCTATAACATCTAATTCTCCGATACCCTCACCTGAAATTGTTGATCAAGTTTCCATTTCAGAACCTGTCACCAAACCCCAACGGTCAGAAAATATTAATCTAGTTCCCGAACTTCCCTAAATAGAAGATTCCACACCAGAATCAACAATTGAACCCGAAATCATCACCGAAGAAACCCAAACCGTTGACATCGAGTAAACTATCTAATTTTACAGATTACGTTAATAGTTTGTTTAAAGGTTAATGTAATCTGTAAAATTCATTCAATTAATTATTTACCGATATTATGAAAGCTAATTCCCAATCTTCCCTATTTACTCCTGAATCAAAATCCTATAATTGGCAGGGATATGAATGTTATTATGAATATTATCCGACCGTTAATCCTAATATTGATAATGATATTTCATTATTATTAATTCATCCGATTGGAGTGGGATTATCTGGAAATTTTTGGTATAGATTTTGTCAAGAATCGCGGGAAAATGGATTAAATCATGCCATTTATAATCCCGATTTAATCGGTTGTGGAAATTCTGATATTCCAAAATTTGCCTATTATCCCCAAGATTGGGCGGAACAATTGCATTATTTTTTACAGAATATTATTCAAAAACCTGTCATTATAATAGTACAAGGAGCGTTATTACCCGTTGCGATCGCCCTAACTCAACTCCAAAACAAATCTAATTCTAACTTAATTAAAGGATTAATATTATCCGGCCCCCCAGCTTGGCGAGTCATGAACGAACCCAGTTCAGAAAAACAGCAAAAACTCGTCTGGAATCTATTCTTTGATTCTCCCATTGGCAATTTATTCTGGCTCTATGCCCGTCGTCGTCAATTTATCGAATCCTTCTCCATTCGTCAACTTTTTGCCAAAGCCGAAGATGTCGATCAAAATTGGTTAGACTTATTAGAAACAGGGGCAAAAAATGATCAAAGCCGTTATGCCGTTTATTCCTTTTTAGCTGGATTCTGGCGACAAAACTATACGGATATTATGGCAGAAATTTCGATTCCCACCTTAGCGGTTTTTGGGACAACTGCATCTAGTATTAGTCGCAGTGGATTTTCAGAAACCCCAGAACAACGTTGTCAACTTTATGAAAAAGGCTGGAAAAATTGCCAATCTGCTATAATTCCAGGGCGTAATGTTTTACCCTACGAATCGACCTCAGAATTTGTTAAAATTGTTGCCAAATTTATCCGTCAACTAACCCCTAATTTTTCCGACTAGGAAACACCCGCAAAGCATTTTCAAGGACAGAAACATTAACCCGCATTCCCACAGGTAAAGCCGTTGTAGCACTGGTTCTGGCGATGAGTTCCCGACCGGATGGAACCTGCAAACTATAGTGATTTTCCCGTCCGAGAAATTGGCGATCGCGAATCACAACCGGGGCGTTATCATCAGGTTTAAGAATAAAATCCTCTTGTCGTACCATTAATTCTACCCGGTCTAATTTATCCCAATCTGGGTTAACAGCATCTACAAGATAGGGGTTAATAGCAAAACAACCCAATTCCGTTTCCCAAAAATCTCCTCGACGTTTGGCGGGAATAAAATTAGCTTGGGTAACAAATTCTGCCACAAACCGAGAGGCGGGTTGTCGATAAATCGTTTCCGGTGTGCCAAACTGTTCTAGGTGTCCGTCTCGCATCACCGCCAACCAATCAGAAATGGCTAGGGCTTCTTCTTGGTCATGGGTAACAAAAATTGCGGTGGTTCCTGCTACTTTTAAAATATCGCGTAATTCCTGTCGCAATCTTAACCGAACCTGTACATCTAAATTACTTAAAGGTTCATCTAATAATACTAAAGCTGGATGGGGAGCTAAGGCGCGGGCTAGGGCGACCCGTTGTTGTTGTCCTCCCGATATTTCATGGGGATAGCGTTTTTCATAACCCGATAATCCCACTAATTCTAAAACTTCTGCTACCCGTCTGTTCATCCCTA
Organism: Planktothrix agardhii; assembly: GCF_904830935.1. Lineage (NCBI taxonomy): Bacteria > Bacillati > Cyanobacteriota > Cyanophyceae > Oscillatoriales > Microcoleaceae > Planktothrix > Planktothrix agardhii. The sequence continues at coordinate 3,213,553 of NZ_LR882952.1, read as the reverse complement.
AACTAGATTTTTTCTTAGTATTTTTTAAGCCAAAGGCAATATTTTTAGCAACGGTTAAATGGGGAAATAAGGCATAATCCTGAAACACCATTCCCACATCTCTTTGTTCTGGCGGTATCCAATAGTCCAAACCGGCGACTTCCCGCCCCGCTAGGGTAATGGTTCCGGTGTCCGGTTGTTCAAATCCGGCAATCATTCGCAATAACGTGGTTTTCCCACACCCAGAAGGGCCTAATAGTCCGAGGATATCCCCTTCATGTAAGTCTAGGTTAACGGCTTGAACGGCTGGGGTCTGGTTTTGAGGAAACTGTTTACCGACGTCCTCTAAATGCAGAATTACAGATTGAGTCATCTTTACAGGCATTAATTTGATCTTAGGGTTGAACGGTACTGTTGAAACTAATATTGCTGAAACTTCATTCTAATTATACTCCCTTTTTAGGATATATTCTCACTAAGACTTAATTAAATTTTTAGGAGTGTTTGGTTGTGTCATTATTGTCCTGGGAGTCCTTGAGCAAAGCCCTGCGTAGCTTGAAGCTGGACGTTTGGACTGTTTTTGTGGTGGCGATCGCTGTTTTGATTGCAACTCCGGTATTATTTGTATTAAGCAGTGTTTTCGTCAATTCTACTGAGGTCTGGAACCATTTAGGCTCAACGGTTCTCCCAGGTTATATTCTTAATTCCTTATTGCTAATCTTTGGCGTTGGTAGTATTGTGTTGCTGCTCGGGGTGAGTAGTGCTTGGTTAGTTACCCTGTGCCGATTTCCGGGTAGCCGTTTGTTTGAATGGGGGTTGTTAATTCCCCTGGCCGCCCCTAGTTATATTCTCGCCTATGTGTACACTGAATGGTTAGAATTTTATGGCCCGGTGCAAACCCTCCTAAGAAACACTTTTGGATGGAGCGGAATTGATGACTATTGGTTTCCTGATATTCGTTCGATTTGGGGAGCAATTTTTTTATTATCTTTAACTTTATATCCCTACGTTTATTTATTAACCAGAGTTGCGTTTTTAGAACAATCAACCTGCACCTTAGAAGCAAGTCGTTCCCTCGGTTGTAACCCTTGGCAAAGTTTTTTTACCGTAGCTTTACCCCTCGCCCGTCCCTCTATTATTGCCGGATTAGCTTTAGCATTAATGGAAACCCTGAATGATTTTGGAACCGTTCAATATTTCGGAGTTGATACTTTTACAACCGGAATTTATCGAACTTGGTTTGGGATGGGAGAACGGGTGGCAGCTTCCCAATTAGCGGCGGTTTTAATGTTATTTATTTTAGGATTAATTTTACTCGAACTTTGGTCACGTCGTCAAGCCCAATATTACCAAACGGGAAATCGCTTTCAATCTTTAAATCAATTTAAACTCACGGGATTTCGGGCAGGATTAGCTTTTTTTATCTGTTTATTCCCGATTGTTTTTGGGTTTCTAATTCCTAGTATTATTTTATTGAAAATGACCTTAGAAAATTTAGGCACTTTTTTGAATGCTGAGTTTTGGAGTTATGCCTTACACAGTTTAACTTTAGCGACTATTAGCGGAATTTTAGCGGTTCTGATCGCCTTAATTATGGCCTATGGTGTCCGGTTAAATGCTAATTCCCTGATGCGATTATCCACCCGTATTGCTGCTATGGGATATGCGATTCCAGGTTCGGTAATTGCGGTGGGTATTTTAATTCCTATTGGTAGATTAGATAATGCAATTGATGGGGTAATGCGGTCTACCTTTGGTATTTCTACGGGATTGTTATTGAGTGGCACAATTATCGCTTTAATTTATGCCTATTTAGTCCGATTTTTAGCAGTTTCTTTTGGGACAGTGGAATCGAGTTTGAGTAAAATTAAACCTAATTTAGATGAAGCTGCCCGGAGCTTAGGATATGGAGCAACTAGCACTTTAATTAAGGTGCATACCCCGATTATGTGGAGTGGGTTATTAACAGCCGGAATGTTAACTTTTGTCGATGTCATGAAAGAATTATCAGCGACCTTAGTGATTCGTCCATTTAATTTTGATACCTTGGCAGTTCGGGTTTATAATTTAGCTTCCGATGAACGATTAGCTGAAGCCGCTGCCCCCGCATTAGCGATTGTTTTAGTGGGGATGATTCCGGTTATTTTCTTAAGTTTAAAAATCAGTCAATCCCATCACCATTGACCGTCAAAAAGTATTTTTATCTAGTCTATAATAGTGTCCCGTCAAAGCTGCATACTCAATATCCCCTGAGTCCATTCTAAACCCTTAAAAGGTGACTCGGCCTTTTCTTGATGTATCACTAATTATATTAAAGATATTAAAGTTCCGTATAAATACGAATTCCCAGTTATGGTTATTTTTGTTAATGTTGAATTGACAAGTTCCCTTTGAAAGAGGATTAACGTTATGAGTAAACAACCGCCAGAAGACAATCTAAAAGAAGCCGCAGGTTTTGCCGCCGGAGGAGCAGCAGCAGGAGCAGGAGCAAGTGCCTTATTGGGAGGAATGGGTTTAGCTATCGGTGGAACTGCTGTTGGGATTGGGATGGCGCCTGTTGTGGGCTTAGGTGCAATTGTTGGACTTGCTGCCTATGGACTGAAGAAAGCAACATCTAAAGACTAAAGCCAATAGCAATTTTTGTTAACTATAGGGTGGGTAACTTGACAACTGTTTTAATCTGAAGCATCAAGTCACAGTTGATCACCCACCCTACTAAAGTTTAATATCTTAAATAATTTATGGCAAAAAAACAGCCGAATCCTTTACAAAAAATGGTGCGAGGATTTCTTAGGGATATGATTAATCAGACGAATGATCAAAAACCCGATAAATCTTCAAAACCAAAACGAAAAAAACTGGTTGTTGAAAATCTCGAATTAGATCCTAAATCTAACGCTGGTACATATAGAGGTTTTCTAGGGATAAAAACCCTAACAAATATTTTGATCCTGTTCTAATTAACCCAAGAGAAAATTGCGATCGCTATCAAACTCTATCAGTTTACTTTGTTTTGTTACCCGGTTAATTTTGTTTAATTTGGATAAATTCAATCTGCGGTAAAAGGGGCTCTTTAACCATCGCAATACCAGTAAATCCCCAACGCTGTAAAATCGGTTTAATTTGATAACCTGTAACTGATTCTACCGCAAACCGATCTTTGACATCCGTAGCGTGTTTGTTTAAATAACTCAAAGCATCAAAATTTTCTGAAAATAATAATAAATAGGCCGATGGACTATCGGGTTCAGGATGGGCGGTAACATAACGTCCATCAGCTTTTGAGCGCAGAATATAATAAACTTCAGAGAGCATTTAAACCGTCTCCTTAAAATTGCAAACTAGGTTAAACCTAATTTATTTTGATCCTATTATCTCTATTTTACCGCTAAAATTTCATCGTAAATCTTCTAATTTAATTCTAGGGTCAACGGCTTTTAAGAGTAAATCCGCTAATAAATTCCCAATAATTAACATAACCGCCCCCATCATTAAACTCGCCATAACTAAATATAAATCCTGTTGTTGTACCGCTTGTAAAATTAATTTACCCAATCCTGGCCAGTTAAAAAAGGTTTCGGCGATAAAAGCTCCCCCTAATAAACTGGCAAATTCAAAGCCTAATAATGTGATTAAAGGGTTAATGGCATTCCGTAGGGCGTGAACATAAATCACCCGATTTTCTGGGAGTCCTTTCGCCCTCGCCGTTTGAATATAATCTTGGCGTAAAACATCTAAAAGTTGTCCTCGCATTAATCTTTGTAACCCGGCAAAACTGGTAATACTTAATGCTAATGTCGGTAAAATACTATGCCAAGCAATATCGGCTATTTTTCCCAGGGGTGATAAATCGGGAAAATTAATACTGGTCATGCCGCCAACGGGAAATAGGGGAGAGGTTTTTTGAGCTAAAAATAATAATAATAAAGCGGTGATGAAACTGGGAAAACCCTGTCCGGTGTAACTAATAACTTGCAAAAATCGGTCGGTAAAACGATTCTGATTTACCGCCCCAATTATCCCTAATGGAATGCCGATTATCCAGGTTAAAATTAACGATGAAAATGCTAATAATAATGTAGCAGGAACTCGTTCTATTAGCAAGGAAGTAACGGAACGTTGATTGGCAAAACTAAAGCCAAAATTTCCCCGGGTGACAATTTGGGTTAACCAATGCCAATATTGTTCTAGGGGAGATTTATCTAGGAGAAATTGTTCTCGCAGTTGGTCTAAGGTTTCAGGGGAAATTTGAGGATTATTTGAGAGGTTATCTAAATAATCTCCGGGAGCAAGTTGAGTAATGGTAAAACATAAAGCCGATGCTAAAAGTAGAGTTAAAAGCGCTTGTAATAATCGCTTACCAATATAGACTAATGTTTCACTCATAATCCTAATTTTACCCCTTGATAACTAACAAATTTACCCTGGAAAAACTCTAAAACTATTAATCATATTGTAACAGACTAATTACCGGAACATCGGGCAATTGTTCCCGTCCCTTTAACCCGGTGAGTTCAACCACAAAACAAAATCCTGCTATCGTAGCCCCGGCTTGTTCAACTAATTCTGCGGTGGCTTTGGCTGTGCCTCCAGTGGCAATTAAATCATCAACAATTAAGACTTTATCCCCCGATGAAAGGGCATCTTGGTGCATCTCCAAACAATCTGTCCCATATTCCAATTCATATTCTGCCCGATAGACGGCTGCGGGTAATTTTTTGGGCTTACGAATTGGAATAAAACCTACTTCTAATTGATAGGCTAAGGGCATTCCAAATAAAAAACCCCTCGACTCCATTCCCAGAATATAGTCAGGAGACAAAGGACGACATTTTTCTGTTAAAGAATCAATTGTATATCGAAGTCCATGGGGGTTTTGTAACAGGGTAGTAATATCTCGAAATAAAATTCCAGGCTTAGGAAAATCGGGAATATTGCGAATGAGAGACTTTAAATCCATGAGTATTTTAGTAAAGGAGAAAATTGATAGACTCAGGTAAATTGTCTATCATTTTGTCCGTTCTGTCGAGTTATTTTTTAGTCTGGCTTTTGGTATCTTCTTCGGGAAAACGAGTAATATCATCATCTCCTAAATATTCGCCATTTTGAACTTCAATCATCACTAAAGGAATTACCCCAGGATTTTCTAGGCGGTGGGGGGTATTCATGGGAACATAGGTGGACTGTTTTGGAAGTAGTAAAATTTCCTCTCCGCCACAGATGACCCTAGCGGTTCCAGCGACAACAATCCAGTGTTCACTGCGATGATAGTGCATTTGGGTACTGATATGATAACCCGGATTTACCACAATTCGATTAATCCGATAGCGCTCGCCTTCTTCTAGTAGGCTAACCTGACCCCAAGGCGGTGTCCGAGTCGTTGATTCTTCACTAAGGGTCGGTGATGGGGTTTTATCTTGGCTCATAATTATTTGTGGGTAATTGATTGGTTATTAATTTTAAAGCGTCTAAGGTCAATATGGATATTAAATATTATACCTCAATTTACCAAGGACTACCAATTAAGGTAAAACCCGACCAATAATAGGGGTGAGTCAGACTTTTAGAGGGTAAATTTTGCAATTCTGGAGGTAAAGGAATGGCTTGTTTATCGTCTAATTGTAAATAACCATTTTCCAATTTTATCTCTCCTTTTAAAAGTTTAATTTGTGCTTTTCTTAACGCAGTAGACTGAGTAATCCAGCATCTAAACTTAATAATACGGATTTACCCCTTTTTTTAATTAATTTTTATCAACTCTTTACATTCATTATTCCTGGGTACAAGGGAACAGGGATAATACATTAATTAGATCCGGGTTTTAACCATTGTTTCATCAGCTTAATTTCTGCTGCTTGGGAAACTAAAATAGCTTGGGAAAGTTGCTGAATTTCAGGTCGTTTTGACTTCGATTGAGCATCTTTTGCCATAATTAATGCCCCTTCATGGTGAGGAATCATCGCCTGAATAAATCGTTGATCAAAACTACCATCAGCAGCGCCTAAATCAACCATCATCATCATTGATTCCATCTGTTCCTTAGACATGGACATACTGTGACCCATAGCGGCATGATACATGACAGCATCTTTCGCTTGGGGATACCATGTTTTCCGCCATTCCTGCATCTGAGCAATTTCTTTTTTCTGGGCTTTAATAATTTCTTCTGCTAATTTTTTAAGTTCAGGATTATTAGATTTTTGAAGCACCTGTTCAGCCATTTTAATCGCCCCTTGATGGTGGGGAATCATCCCATCAATAAAACGTAAATCATACTCAGCATCAGCCGGCCCCAAATCCATCATCATGCTATGATTTCCTGGCATCATGCCGTTATTTTGGGCTAGAACTGTTTCCGAACTAACGGGAGTTGCTGTTTCTGAAGTCATGGGTTTAGAATGGGATTGAAGCATTGTACAAGCTCCCAAAATCAAGGTAATAGGAAGACCTAGGATGGGTAATAAAAACCGAGCATTAAGTTTCATAGTTTTGATGTCAAAATTAGCAAGAAAAGGATCAGTAAGTTAAGATTAAATCAAAATTTGATTTAACGCTTAAATCTTTGACTTCAGTATAACATAAAAAAATGAAATGAGCAAAAATAATTACCATTATAATCCTTAGCAAGTGGTTAAAAAGTTACTGGAAATATCAATTTAAAATTGCTGATTCATATTAGGATTAATAACAACAACCTGATCGCGTCCCTGGGCTTTAGCTTGATATAATGCCTGGTCTGCAAATTGTAATAAATTATCACAGGATTGGGTATGTTCAGGAAACCCCGCGACCCCAATTGATATAGTTACTCCTATTAAAAAATCATAGGAATACTCATACTGTAAGTTTTTAATCTTTTGACGTATTTCTTCCGCAATAATTTCAGCAACTTCAACATTTGTATTGGGTAAAATAAAGACTAATTCTTCTCCCCCATAACGATAAGCCAGATCAGAAGTTCGCATCACTCCTTGTACCGCTTGAGAGACTAATTTTAAAACAATATCTCCAGCTTTATGACCGAAATTATCGTTAAATTGCTTAAAATGATCAATATCCGCAATTAAAATACTTAAACACTCTTGTATTTTTTGGGCTGATTTGAATACCTGGGGTAATACGAGATCTAAATATCTCCGATTAAATAACCCGGTTAGGGGATCATGAATACTATCATAATGTAAGGATTCTTCGACAATATTACTATGTTCGATGGTTGTTTCTAGGATTAACTCTAAGTTATTTTTTCCCTGACTTAATAAAGTGACTAAGGATTGTAAATGTTCTTGAGATGCTTCGAGTTTGAGTTGGGCTAAATAGTGTTGTTCGATTTCGGCTTTGAGTTTTTTCTGGGATTCGCGTAACTGAGTTTCGACTAAATCTCCGTGATCAATGATAACTTCTAATATAATTTCCAGATCAGCTTTTTCTTGTTTAAGAGTTTCTATATCTTGGCGAAGTCGGCTGATATAATCTAACAGTTGTTTTTCAGAAAGATGCTCATTTTTCATTAACTTATACTTACCATAAAGGATGAAATTAGATTTATAACATTATTGATTTAATATTAATTCAAATTGTTAACTGACCCATTATCGGCTGATCCAAAAAACTCCGTTAGCTCATTTTATCATGTCAGCATTATCTCCGTTAATTGGTGTCGAGATCGTTAAATTTAGTTTATTTGTAATAGATGAAATATAAAGATTTTGAACAAAAGTCTTGTAAATACCAGATTGAAAATATTTTTCTTGATCCCGATATTGACCTTCGGATTTGGGATTAGTAGAAAAAACAATTTGTCCCCCAGTTGCCCTCAAAATCTGAACTTCCTGAAAGTCCGGTTTGGTAGCTAATACCGAAGCCATATATTGCCGGATTTGAGTATGAGCATCCTGCCAGAGTTGGGAACTGGGATCATCAGTTACTAAAATTAACGTCTGCACCCTACTTTTTTAATGATTCGGTACATTTCCTGAATTAATAGTATATTCAATTTCTGAATTATTCAGGACTTACTAAGGGGTGAAGATTCATCTGTTGATTAATCCTTTCTCGGGCCAAGGCCCGATATTCCCAGAAATGTTCCCCGGCTGCACATAGCCCCAGATACAGATTCAGCAGTTGGGGTTTTTTCTGGAGGATGATCCACAGTTGACTCCAAAACTGTCCCCTAATCTCAGGCCGCCGTATCCCCTGATGCCAGATCACCTGGGTTACTAATCTTAACCCTTTACCCAGGGGAAACTGCATGGTTTGTTTTTTAGTTGTGGAGCAGTTAATTTTCAGACATTGTTGCAAACAGCGACGCAGATAATTTTCTGGCTCGTATAATGTCCAAAACCCTTCGATATACTCCTGGGCGATATCGGCCATGGGGCGAGTCGGGATGAAATTCATCAGGGTATTTTGGTCGCCAGTGGGATGGCCGTTTCCCGCCATTAAGCGTTTTTCTTGTTTCAGCCGATCCCAAAGCGCCGTATTGGGGAGAGCCTGAAGGATACCCAGCATCGGTTGCGGAATACTGGTTTCTTCAATAAAGGCTTGAATCCGATCGCCCGCGCCCGCCTTCTCTCCATCAAAACCTAGGATAAACCCGGCATAAATCAGTAGCCCCGCCTGGTTAATTTTACGACAGGCTTCGGATAAGGGACTACGGGTATTCTGCTGTTTGCGGGTGAATTTCAGCCTATCTTGGTCAGGGGTTTCAATTCCCAAGAAAACCGCATAAAAACCCGCTTTCCCCATCAGTTGTAAGAGTTCATCATCTTCGGCTAAATTGACCGAGGCTTCGGTAATAAAAGTGAAGGGATGGTTATGTTGCTCCATCCAGGGAATCAATTCCCGCAGAAAGGACTTAACATTCTTCTGATTACCAATAAAGTTGTCATCGACAATAAACAGAGAACCACGCCACCCCAGATCATAGAGGGTTTGTAACTCCCCTAGGGCCTGAGACGGCTCTTTGGTGCGGGGTTTGCGGCCATACAGGGAAATAATGTCACAAAATTCGCAGTTGAAGGGACAGCCTCGGGAAAACTGCATCGCCATCATAAGATAGCTATCCCTCTGAAGCAGGTCAAAACGCGGGATCGGACTTTGCCTAACATCGGGCTTTTCAGTGGAGCCAAAGATCCCCTGGGTTTGACCTTGACTCAGGGCTTCTAGGAATAGGGGAATAGTCATTTCCCCTTCATCAAGAATCAGGAAATCAGCCCCAGCGTCGAGGGCGTCTTGGGGGACGGATGTGGGATAGGGGCCACCCACGGCTACGGTTTTACCCAGGCGCACCGCTTTTTGAATTAAGGCTTCAAAGTCAGGTTTCTGCACTAGCATGGCGGAAAGAATCACCAGATCGCACCAGTCCCAGTCGGCTTGGGTTTCACAGGTGACATTGCGATCGCGAAATCTCATCTCCCAGTCTTGCGGTAACAGGGCTGCAACTGTAATAATACCTAACGGTGGAATCACTGCTTTTAGACCAGCAATTTCCATGAAGCGATCATAAGACCAGAAAGATTGGGGAAATTGAGGATAGATCAGCAATACTTTCATGGATTTTTAGTTTCTAATTTTATTGACTGTAGGTAAAATTGGCTTAATTTTTATCTATCTTAAGTATGATTATTTGATCAAATCACCAAAATTGAATTTCTGTTAATCTAATCCAAACTAAATTTTTTTTACAATGTCAAGACCTACTGTATATTTAGCAATTACCAATCATGGATTTGGTCATGCGGTTAGAACCTCTGCGGTTGCCAATGAAATCCAAAAACGTTGTCCTGATGTGTTATTAATTCTCGTCACAACGGCTCCCCGATGGTTATTAGAATCTTATTTGGAGGGAGATTTTATTATCCGTCCTCGCGGTTTTGATGTGGGGGTGGTACAGTCGGATAGTTTGACGATGGATAATACAGCAACCCGGGAACAATGGCAACAAATCCGTCAACAGCAACGGGCAATTATTGCTGGGGAAGTGAGTTTTATTAAACAAAATAAAGTTGATTTAATCTTAGCTGATATTTCTCCCCTTGCCACGGAAATTGCTAAGGCTGCGGGGATTCCCTGTTGGATGATGGGTAATTTTGGTTGGGATTTTATCTATCGAGATTTGGGGGAAGAATTTATGGAGTTAGCAGATTGGATTTGCGGTTGTTTTAGTCAATGCGATCGCCTGTTTCGGCTTCCTCTCCATGAACCGATGACGGCTTTTCCCCATCAAATTGATGTGGGTTTAACCGGGGGAAATCCTCGGTTTGATTTAGACTATCTCCGGGCAAAGTTAGGGATTAAAACCCCACCCGAAAAAACCCTATTATTAACTTTTGGTGGTTTGGGATTATCGGCAATTCCCTATCATAATATTGAACGGTTATCGGATTATACGTTTATTACATTTGATCAGCATTTACCCCCCTTTCCCAATTTAATTCAAGTTAGTAATTCTCAGAAATTACCCGATCACAATTCCCATCCCTTCCATCTCCGTCCGGTGGATTTAATGCCCCTATGTAGTCAGGTAATTTCTAAACCCGGTTATAGTACCTTTGCGGAGGCATTACGGTTAGATATTCCTGTGGTTTCTTTAACCAGAGATGGATTTGCAGAAGCTCCGGTTTTATTAGAATGGTTAGAAAATTATGGGACACATCAGATTATTCAGGCGACGGAATTTTTTCAAGAGGATTGGAATTTTCTACACCAACCTTTGATCAAACCCCGTTTATCTGAAACCTTAGATAAAAATGGGAATGAAGCGATCGCTCAATCTGTGATTGACTATCTTATGGGTTGACTTTATTATTTAAGGATAATTAAGCCCTGAAGGGCTTACTACGGGTGAAATTATGGCGCATTATCAAGAAATTTTGGAAATACAAACCAGTGGAAAATCCTTTTCTACAATTACGGCTTATGTACAGGAAGTGGTTAATAATTCTGGGATAAAAATCGGAATTTGCCATCTATTTTTACGTCATACTTCCGCCAGTTTAATTATCCAAGAAAACGCTGATCCTGATGTTTTGAGGGATTTAGAGAACTTTTTATCTAAGTTGGTTCCCGAAGGCAATTATTATATTCATGATGCCGAAGGAGCCGATGATATGCCCGCCCATATTCGCACTGTTCTGACCAATACTTCTGAAGAAATTCCGATTTCCCAAGGACGGTTACTATTAGGAACCTGGCAAGGAATCTATCTCTGGGAACATCGACGTCATCGTCAAACACGGGAATTAGTCGTACATATTACGGGAGACTAAAACCGATTTTAGGGGGATTCGGTCGGTATGGAAATGGACTCTAAATAGTGCAGAAAATCCAATAATTCATTATCAGTTAAATGCTGGCGAGACCGTTTCCCATAGGTTTTGAGTAAATGGGCGCGACCTTGTTCCTGCGTCCATTGTAGCCGCTTTAATTCAATATCCGTTTTAGCAATATCCGAGGAAAAATCCGTTGTTTCGAAAGAACGACCAGAACCCGCCGAGGCTTGGCTAAATTCGGGTTCATCGGGATAGGTGGGGATAACTTCGGGACTTGCAGGAACCGGAGGTAAGGAAGCACTACGTCCTTTAGAACCCTTAGCAGAGGACGATTTGCTCTCCGTATCCTTGTCCGGGGTCTTGTCGGTTTTGGGCTGAATATAGGTGGCTGATAACCAATCATCGGAGGTGAGAGACGCGGAGGGAATTCCCTCAGAATCTTGATCGGGGATAGAAGATGGAGCGAGGGGGGGTGGACTCTCAAGGTTAGGAGAGGCTGCGGGAACTGAAACAGGCGTCGCAACTTCCGGTTTGAGTTCCATGGGTGTCGGTTTTAAAGGTTCCCTGGGGGTAGAAGGTTGGGGTCGGGTGGTATCAATATCTAGGGATTGAATCGCCCGTTTTTTGGCTTGATCCTCTGCTAACTCAACGGTATCGGCGGCGGCTAATCCCGTGGTTAGGATCGCCCCGTCGATTTCAACCACCGCCCGTACCACATATTTTCCTAGGTAAATGGTGAGTAACTCAGAAATTAAACTTGCCGTCGGATAACGCGATCGCAATTGAGCCAACATAATAAATAATTCCTAAACAAACTACGATATACTTAAAGATTAGTCATTCACAAAGCTAAACGTCACAAATTCTATACCCTATCTCACAAGCACCAAGGGAATCAACATTAGGTGCTATTTCATAAGCTCGAAGTTAGCATTGCCCAAGGGAATAGATACTAGGGTCTCCTCTGTTTAGCCTGTAGCCTCTATATCTAACGGACGGCTTTTGTGCATCCTTGATTGTAACACTGTCCCTATGGGGTTGGTACAATCAGCCCGTGAGAAGTTCCCCCCCAGGTGTTTTAAAGATGGGGTTTTGGGGATTGGGTGTTGGGTGTCCGATGTGTGGAAAGCACCAAATCACTTCTTTGCTCAATCTTCACCCGTTTAACACCCAATATCCTATCCCTAACACCCAAAACCTGATTCTGACAAAAAGAGGATTAATCGCTACATGGAATTTTCAATCGCTACACTATTAGCCTATTTTTCCGATGATAAATTAGTCACCCCCAAGGCTTTAGAGAAAAAACTCGCCCCCGACGAGGAAAGTCTCCGAAAGTTTCAGATTGCTTTGGATGCTTTGGAAAGAATTGGAATTCTGGAAAAAGATAAAGGTCGCTATCGTCGGGTTCCCGAAGAAGGAATTGTCGAAGCCAAACTCCGATGTTCCAGTAAAGGCTTCTGTTTTGCCATTCAAGATGCTGAAGGAGCCGAAGATGTTTATATTCGGGAAAGTCATCTAAGTACGGCTTGGAATGGCGATCGGGTTCTGGTTAGAATCATTAAAGAAGGCAGTCGCCGCCGTTCTCCCGAAGGAGAAGTTTATGTAATTTTAGAACGGGCGAATCCTTCAGTTTTAGCCAGAATTAAACAATCCAAAACCGGATATCGGGCGGTTCCTTTAGATGATCGGTTGTTATTTGAATTAGACCTAATTAATGATCCGTCGGAACTGTCTGGGGCTGTGGATCATTTAGTTCATGTCGAAGTCCTGCGTTATCCCATTGGTGTCCATCGTCCCCTGGGTCACGTTGTCCAAATTCTCGGTTCCGATGCCGAAGATGCCGATGATTTGGATATTGTTTGTTGTAAACACGATTTACCCCGCAAATGGCCCGCCGGAGTCCTACGGGAAGCGGAGGCGATTGACCGTAACCCGAAAAAAAGTGACTTAAAAAATCGGGTTGATATTCGCAATGTTTTAACGATTAGTTTTCAACCAGATTTAGGCAATCCTGAATTTTCGGTTTTCAAGGATTCAGAACGGCCGAACCATCCACCCTGTATCGATCATGCCTTTAGTATTGAACAAACAAAATCCGATCATTGGCAATTAGGGATTCATTTAGCTGATGCTGCCCATTATATTCTTCCCGATAGTGATCTTGACCGAGAAGCCCGCAAACGGGGAACGGCGATTCATTTAGCGGATAAATTAATTCCGATTTATCCCGAAACCATTTCTGGTGATCGCTTGGCTCTAGTTCCCGACGAGGAACGATTGGCTATCTCAATTATGATCACCCTCGATATGGCGGGACGGGTAACGGAATACGAGATCCAACCCAGCGTGATCCGGGTTGATCATCAACTCGGCTTTGAACAAACCCAGACCATTCTCGATGGTGAACCCTCGCCTTTTGCGAATGTCCTAGAAAATTTCTTGGAACTAAGTCGGGCGGTACGCCAAATTCGCTTAGAACGGGGAAGTTTTGAACTAAATTTACCCGATAGTCATTGTCATTTTAATGATGAAGGGGAACTTGGGCCAATTGTTCTCTCATCTTTATCTCCCGCCCGGGCGATGGTTTCTGAATTGGTGGTTTTGGCGAATCAAATTGTCGGGAGTCATTTACATACTTTGGGTGTTCCGGCGATTTACCGCGTCCAACCACCTCCAGAAGCGTCTGATGTCTCGGAGTTAGCGAAATTAGCAACCCATTTGGGGACGGAATTATTTTTGGATGAGGATGAAGAAGTAGAACCCAGTACCTTCCAACAATTTACGGAGGAATTGGCAAATAGTCGGGCGGAAAGGGTTTTGAGTTATTTATTAGAGGAAACTCTCAAACCTGCGGTTTATAGCACCACTGCTAAACTTCATTTTGGTTTGGCCCTTCCCTGTTATACCCATTGCACTTCCCCTCTGTCTCGCTATTGCGATTTACAGATTTTGCGGGTACTCAAAAGCGTATTTGAGGAAGGACGCGATCGCCGTTCCACCCGGGCTAAGGAGGGGGTGGATTTGGGCCATTCTTCCTGTCATGGGAAAATTACCTGGAATGTGCTCCCCCCGGAAATTCAGCATGACTTAGAAAGTCAGTTTAACCAGTTAGTGATTCATTTGAGTGAACGGGAAAGCGTGGCTGTGGATGGGGAGGAGGACTTAGAAGGACTCAAGAAAACCGGGTTCATGAAGGAACGCACGGGTCAAAACTTCATTGGGTTGATTACCGGGGTTCAGTCCTATGGATTTTTTGTGGAAATTGAGGTGAAGTCCCCCGGCGGTAAGGTTTTACGGGTGGAAGGACTGGTTCATGTCTCCTCCCTCAAGGATGACTGGTATGAATACCGTTCTCGTCAACAAACCTTAGTCGGTCGCAAAAATCGCAACCAATACCGTCTAGGGGATAATGTCGAAGTCCAGGTAAAAAGTGTAGACTACTATCGTCAACAAATTGATTTAGTCGCGGTCGGTGGTGGTAGTGAGGCCTCAGAGGATAACGACGAACCCTATTTTTCCTAAATCTTAACGCGGATTTAAGAGGATTTCACGGATTTTAATCTGTGTTAATCTGCGTCATCCTCTTAAATTCGTAATTCATAATTCGTAATTGGTAAAATGTCTATTACACAATTAATTAGTTTACTGATTCTGGTGGGGGGTTTGGCGATCTTTACGATCCAAAATCTATCCCCCTCTTTACCTTTGATTTTTTTAGGAAATCAATTGCCAACTTTACCTATTTCTGTTTGGATTTTAATTGCGATCGCTGCGGGAATATTAACCTATTTAATCATTCATAATTTATTTCAAATTAATCATCAGAAGGTTAAACCGTTTTCTCCCTCTAAAACATCCCCTGAAACCGTTGCTAAACCGCCCCTAGACCCTGTTAATCAGTCTTCTTGGGGTTATACTCCCGAACCCGTCGAACCCACTCCAGAAGCGGTTTATACGGCCCATAGTTCCGTGAGTCCTTCTGAACCCGAACCCCGTCGGAGTCGTTTTGCGGATGATGATGATTGGGAAACAGAAGTAAAACCTTTTGACCCTGCTTGGGAGCGAGAAGGGAGAGAAACCCCAGAAAAATCACCCCAAACCGCAACGGATTCGGATTCATCCTATGCCTATTCCTACGAAGATCGAGATTCTAGTAGTACCGGAGTCGGGAAAGTTGAAACGGTGTATGATGCTGATTATCGAATTATTACCCCGCCTCCTAAAACAAAAATTCAAGATGATATTAAACCTCAAAGTCATAATAATTATGATCAAGAAGATTGGGGATTAGAAGATGAGGAGGATCAACCTAATTTTCCCTAAAATTAAGATTTACTGTTGAAAATTTGAACTATAAAATGATATAATTGACGGCTAATTTCTCAGGAGATCTAATAACTTTGCAAGAACGATTAAAAGGAATCAATATTTATTTAATTGGGATGATGGGTTCAGGGAAAAGTACCATTGGCGGATTATTAGCCAAACAGTTAGGGTATCGATTCATGGATACCGATGACATAATTAGCCAAACAACCCATCGGTCTATTACTGATATTTTTGCTACAGAAGGCGAAGATGTTTTTAGAGATTTAGAGTCTAAAGTTTTATCGGAAATTTGTGCCTATAAAAAATTTGTGGTGGCGACAGGAGGAGGAATTATTCTTAAACAAATGAATTGGAGTTATCTCAGACATGGAATGATTATTTGGCTTAATGTTCCTGTTGAAGAACTCTATCACCGTTTAAAAGAAGATCAAACTCGACCCTTATTACAACATCCCGACCCGTTACAACAATTACAAATTCTATTAGAAAAACGTCAATCTTTATATGCTCAAGCTGATCTCGAAATTAAAATTAATCCTGGTGGTGTCCCTCAACAGGTTGTTACCCAAATCTTAGAAAAAATTCCCACCATTTTAAAACCTCAATCTTATGGTTTGAATTAAACTGTAAACTCTTAAACTGATAACTGATAACTGATAACTGATAACTGATGACTGATTATCGCAATCCTGCTCCCACCGTTGATATTATTATTGAATTAAGCGATCGCCCAGCTAGACCGATTGTATTAATTGAACGCAAAAATCCGCCCTTTGGATGGGCAATTCCTGGGGGGTTTGTGGATTATGGAGAATCCGTTGAAACCGCCGCCATTCGGGAAGCAAAAGAAGAAACGGGATTAGATATCGAATTAATTGAACAATTTTATGTATATTCCGATCCGAATCGAGATCCCCGTCAACATACCCTCAGTGTGGTTTTTTTAGCCACAGCAATTGGTGAACCCCAAGCCGCCGATGATGCGAAACATTTAGAACTTTTTGAACCCTGGAGAATCCCGCAAAACCTCTGTTTTGATCATGATCGGATTCTCAAAGATTATTGGCGTTATCGCCATTACAAAATTAGACCGCAACTGAGTTAATCAGCAACGGTCTAGTGTTTGATAATGCCAGGAGGGAGACTTGAACTCCCGACACGAGGATTTTCAGTCCTCTGCTCTACCGACTGAGCTATCCCGGCTTGTTTTCACTTTCACTAATCTAGCAAATCTGATCGAGTTTGGCAACCCCCCCTGTGAAGAAATTTTTTCCGATCGGCATCGGTCATAGTATTTTATTGTAGGGGTTTAGTCTCCAAACCCTGTGATTAATTGACTTTGGAGATTCGGCCCTCGGGGTTGGGTTCACAAATCTTATTAGAAAGTACAACGATGAAGCACAACAGACCCCCCGCAGAGCTTATTGGGGTTGGCTTAATTTGGCTGGTGGTGGCCGTTAGCGATCGCCTATGGTTTAGGATGGATCGGTCTGTTCCCGCTTGGGATCAGGCTGATTATCTGAATGAGGCGTTAAATTATTGGCAAGTTTGGCAACATCCCCAATGGTTTTCCGGGGACTGGTGGACTCAGATGTGGATGATGTCCCCTAAAATTCCGCCGTTGACCTATTTATTAACTATTCCCTTTCAGAATTTATTAGGAATAGGGCCGGATCAAACTAACGGGGTTCATCTATTATTTAGTGCTATTTTATTTGCTTCTGTTTATGGTTTAGGCACATTATTATTTAATCGTTCCGTAGGATTTTGGGCAACGGCGTTATGCGTTATTTTACCAGGACTTTATCAACATCGGTTACAATTTTTGCTCGATTATCCCTTAACTGCTATGGTGACATTAAGTTTCTATAGCTTGACTTTATGGTGGTTTTCTGGTCTATCTAATTCCGATAAAAAACTAACTCATTCTTGGCGGTGGGCTATTCTATTTGGGTTGACTTTTGGGTTAGCTCTTTTGACTAAACAAACGGCTCTTTTTTTCCTATTTACTCCCCTATTATGGGTAACAATAGGAGTGTTAAAACATCGTCAGTGGAACCGTTTTTTACAATTATTCGCAGCCTTATTATTATCAATAGCGATTATTTTTCCTTGGGCGAGAACTAATTGGTTATTAATGTTAACTTCAGGAAAAAGAGCGACTCTTGATTCTGCGATCGCCGAAGGTGATCCGGCTTTAAATACTTTAGATGCTTGGACATATTATTTTAAATTACTTCCCGCCCATGTTTCTTTCCCCCTATTAATTATTCCGATTATTGGTCTTTTATTCTATATTATTAAACACTATTCTTTATCTTGGGATCAACAGCATCATCCCTTTGATCATTTCTCAAAATTACAATTAAACTGGATATCCTTAAAATGGTTAGGGATATTTTGGTGGGGAGGATATTTGATTTCTTCGTTAAATATTAATAAGGATTTTCGCTATACTTTGCCCTTACTTCCAGTTTTAGCAATTGTTTTAGCCTATTTTTTAACCTTATTTCCTCAATCTTGGGGGCGACAAATTCGGTGGGGAACTTTGGGTTTAGGAATAATATTAATGATGTTTAATTTATGGCCAATTGGGAGTTATCCAGTTAGACAAGTAATTAGAACTTTAAACCCAGGAAATGAACATCATGTTTATTTAGGAAATCCTTGGCCCCATGAACAAGTAATTAGCGCTATGATTGCATCACAACCCTATTTAAAAAGCAATTTAGGAGTATTACCTTCAACGCCAGAAATTAATCAACATAATTTAAACTATTATGGTTCGTTAAAAGGTTCTCAGGTTCACGGGAGACAGGTGGGAACGAATAAAAATCATGTTTTACAGGATGTGCGATCAATGTCTTGGTTTGTGACTAAAACCGGACAACAGGGCTCAGTAGATCGGGTTCAGGATGCTCAAGAAATGACGATGCAAACTTTAGAAATTAGTCCCGAATTTAAGCTAAATAAACAATGGCTTTTACCGGATAATAGTTTTTTAAATTTATATGAAAGAATAATCCCCTTTGTAGAGGTTTTACCTCTAAAAGAATCGATTCCCAAAATAGAGTTAGAAAGGGTTTTAATTCCATCTCAAGCTCCTCCTGGGGTTCCGGTTCCAGTTACTTATCAATGGCGAGGATCGTTACAGGAATTACAGCAGGGAATTGTGATTTTAAATTGGAAATTAACTAACCCTAACCCTAAAGGTTTATCGGTTTTGATTCATGATCATGGGATAGGAACAGGACAATTATATGGGGATGCACCGGATCAAAGTTATCAAGTTATAGAACGAATGGCGATGCTACCTTTGGTTAATCTGATCCCAGGAAATTATCAATTAGAAGCCACTTATTTGAACCGAGAAACGGGGGAAAGCTATAATATTAATACCCCTGATGTCACCTTGAAAATTGATCCTAAAGCTGCTCCTATGGTCGCCCCTGAGTTGGATTTAGTGACGCAGTTAAGATTATTAATTGTGAATTTACCCGCAGGAATTAAGGGGTTAGATCCGATTTTTGCTCAGGTGGGAAGAATTAATCAATATGATCCGACTCAAGATTATACCATTCAAGCGGAAAAGGCGTTAGAATATCGCTTAAAACAGGAACCTAATAGATTGGATTTTGCTTATAATTTGGCTTTGGCTAATGTTTTACAACAGGATGCTGAAGGTGCGATCGCAGCATTAAAAATAGTGACTCAACTTGATAGTAAAAACCCCAATGCTCACGCCTATTTAGGATTTGTTTATCTGTATAATTTACAAGCAAAATTAGCAGAACAGGCTTTAAAACCAGCTTTAGAGTTAAACCCCAATCAACCTGAATTTAAGATTTTAACCGGGGTTTCTCAACTGATGCAGGGTAATTTTATTCAAGCTTGGCAGAATTTACAAGTCCTGAATAAAATTAACAGTTAAGTAGAGATTGATCAAGAGAAAATTCATTCCTAATCTAATATAGCCCCCCGTTGTTTGAGGTTTAATTTAGCTTCGGGAGAGAGTCCGACAACACCGACAAATTTGGCATTTTCAACAATTGTATCGGTGAGATAAATTCCACTTAAATTAGAACCGCTTAAATCCGCATCACTTAAATTAGCGCGGGTTAAATTTGCTCCAATTAAATTAGTTTCTTTCAAATCTGCATAACGTAAATCCCGTTCTATTCCCCCCTGGGTGACAATTTCTTGAACCAGTCGCCATTTATCACTCAGTTGGGTGGTTTCATCAATTAAGGTTCCACTTAAATTTGCACCCCTAAGATCGGCCCCTAAAAGGTTAGCACTTGTGAGATCAGCCCCAATTAAATTAACTCCAGTGAGATTAGAATTGGTCAAAATTGCCCTAGTCAAATTCGCATTAATTAATTTAACATTAGTTAGATTAGCCCCGGTTAAATTAGCTCCAATTAGTTTAGTATAAATTAAATTAGCTCCACTTAAATAGGTATTAATTAAATGGGTGCGGTTAAGATAAGCACCAACTAATTTAGCTCCATTCAGATAGGCGCGACTTAGATCAGAACCACTTAAATCAGCGCCACTTAAATTAGCATTAATTAGGTTAACCCCGGTCAAATCGGCTTCGCTTAAATCCGCTTCTTGCAAGTCGGCATTAATCAAATTTGCTCCACTTAAATCGACACTACTTAAATCAACGCCATTGAGTTGAATCCCAATTAAGATGGCACCTCGAAAATCCCTTTCCCCGTGGGCGTATTTTTCTAGTAATTGTTTAATATCCATTGTTTAATGTTTAATCTAATTCGTGTTACCCCGACTCGACAATAAATTTGCTACTGATGAACAAAGATATCGGGGTTAAAATCTATAATTTATTGCGATTCCGACGAGCGGAACGTAATAATTTTACCCGATAAGGATCGGCATCAGTACGCCAGTAGACACGATAACCCCTGATTTGAGCACAATGATCTTCTAAACATTTTAACCAACCCAGGCGCGTTTGAATCAACCCAAAGTTATCGAATAGCCCCCATTTTTCCTCTTGGTCAGAGAGTTTTACCAACTGTTGATGGTGGGGATACTCTGGGGTGACTAAGGTGTGTTTACGATGCAAAATTGGAGGGTTGGGGCCATCATAAGTTTGATAGCTAACATGAAGATCCCGCAGGTCAATTTGCATACAGTTACTTAGGGTCGGATGGGTTTCGAGATCAAAATCTGCGGAAAATAAATAGGAAATTTTGGGAGTTTTGATATGAAACTTAATTAAGTTTGCCCCTTCAGGACGACCCAGGGTTTGACTAGCACATCCTTCATAGAGTCGCAGTAATGGAGATAGTTTTTCCAGTGCGCAAATATGAATCCAGAGGGAATTGGCTCGTTTTTGACCTACTTCACTGTTTTGGCAATGATTGGCAATAATTTTAGGATCACCCAGAGTATATAACATTAAATCTGCTAAATCACAAGATTTTCTATAACTACCGAATAAACCTTTTATATCATTTTTCATTGCTTCTGAAAGTTGAAACAGTTTCGGACGACGACTAAATCGACTTAAGGCAATATAAACCAGTAAATCTTGACGGCGTTTATGGGCGATTACGTCCCATTCTTCGGGATTTGTAACTTGTAAAATAATTTGAAAAGCTCGTTTAATAGTGCCAAATTCCTGTTGAATTTGTTCGGCTTCTGGAAGTTCAGTTTCCACGGGTAAACGACCGTGATCGCTGATAAATTCAATTAAAGGTTGGAGTAATTCTTGATAATCTTCAAACCGTTTTAAGTTTAAACGAATTCGGGGAGAAGTTAACCGAGATCGGAAGCGAGAAGCTCGAAATTTTTCGGCTTCGCTCTCATCTCTAAATACAATATAAACCCCTAAATCCAAGGGAATTGCATCAACAGTTAAGGCTTGATCAATATAAACTTTAAGTTCTTCCTGTTGATAATATTTTTGAAAGGTATTGCGACTGGTAATCACCCCATCTCCATACACCATAATCCCTTTTTCTTGAGCATCCACTAATACTTGGGCTGCAACAATTAAAACTTTTTGAGCTAAATTCCATGCTTGAATTAAGGCTTCCCGTCGTTCATTTTGACATTCAATTACATTAATTACATATCCCAAATTCACAATATCCGATTCTATTTGGGGAGTCTGTGGAGAATAATAAGGATCCCATCCGCTCCCTGTATACCCCTGTTCAGCTAACCGTTGAATATCTCCCCCATATCCACAACCATAATCAAAAAAAGTGCTGTGTTCTTGAAATACTTCCGCTTCCAGGGCTAAACGCACCGGACGGGATAAATTTTTACGCGGAATAGCGGCGCGATGACGTTCGATTTTTGGTGAAAAATGCAAGGCATTTTCGGAATTAAATTCGGTTAAATCATTAGTAATTTCTGAAAGTTTCATCACTCGATGATCATAGATTTCTACCCCATGTTTATGTAAGTGTTGTTGCCAACCTTTACGAGTTCCAATGGTTCGATATAAACGGGTTTCTGGGTGAACAAATTCTTGAAGTGATGAAAGTTTAGGTATTTCTAATAATCCTAATCGTTCTTCGGTTTTGGTTAGTTGTTTAAACGTTTGGTAATTGGGATAATTGGCAGTTACAAAGGTTTCTTTTCGATGTAAAATTGGAGGATTATCACTATTAGAATAATCCATAATATTTACCTGTCCGGTTTTAACATTTACTTGAAAACTAGCTGTTAAGGCAGGATGGGGATCTTGATCAAAATCAGGATAAAACAAATAAGAAATTAATGATTGATTGGTATGAAATTTAATCAGAGTAAATGGTTTGAATGAAGGTAAATAAAAGCGACTTAATTGTTCGTATATTCTTAATACAATATTTAACTCAGGTAAAGCTGAACGATGAATATATAAAGCGTTGGGTAGTTTTTTTCCTAGAGAACTTTGTTGACAATATTGAGTAATAATATTCAGATTTTCAACAGTTATTAATAATTGATTGATCAAAATACAGGTCTGTTGATAACTGCCAAAATAGTTGCAGATTTCCCGTTGAAATTCGGTCGTAAAATCATCAAAAGCTTTCAGACGGGGGGGAACTTGTCTTTGTAGAGCTTGTATAGCCAAAAACATCAGCAAATCATTCCCAACAGCAACATCACGGTTAGGAAAATTCAGTTGAGTTAAAACCTCAGAGGTGGTAAGGGATTCCCCAGAGTAACTCTGGGGAGGAAAAACAAGATGATGACTACTACTCATTCATCTGACCCCCATGAAAACGTGGCAGTTTGTTCTGATTTTAAGGCAAGAAACCGGAATTAACAATTAAGAATAATGAAGTTTAACCTAAGAATTTCTTAACTATGGCTAACGAATCTCTATTTCCGTCTAAATCTCCATATCTGACAATCCCAACCCAACAAAATTCAATCATCCAACGTCGTCGGACTCATAAAGGGGTGATTTTATTATTATTAATTGGGTGTTTTTTTGGATGTTTAGGAATTAAACTGATACAGTTACAATTAATCGAGGGAGAATATAATCGTATTCGGGCGGAAAATAACCGTTTACGTCTGATTCCTGTCCCGGCTAAACGGGGTCAAATTTTAGACCGAAAAGGAGATTTATTAGCGGGAAGTCAACTCTCGCGTTCCGTATATTTATGGCCCCAAGAACAGTCTCCTGAACAATGGAAAATCACGGCGGAACAACTCCATACTATTTTAAATCTTCCCGCTTCTGAGATTCTGCAAAAATTAGAAAAAACTGGATATAGATCTCGAATTCCAGTCAGAGTGAGTCCGAATCTTTCTGCTGAAATGTTTATTGGTTTAGCAGAAAAAGTGGAAAATTTACATGGTGTTGAAGTGCGGGGAGAATCTCGGCGTCATTATCCTAATGGAAAATTAGCGGCTCATATTTTAGGTTATATTGGAGAGGCAACACCGGAAGAATTAAAAGCAAATCCTAATTATCCGATGGGAATGATGGTCGGAAAAATGGGAGTTGAAAAATTAGTAAATTCCCAAATAAAAGGTATTTGGGGGAATAGATTAATTGAAGTCGATGCCAAAGGTCAGGAAATTCAAGAGTTAGGGTTGCAATCTCCTAAACCGGGTCAATCGGTGCAGTTAACCATAGATTTAGAATTACAAAAAACCGCCGAAAAATCCTTAGCAAATCGTCGGGGAGCGGTGGTGGTTTTAGATGTTAAAACCGGAGCTATTTTAGCATTAGCTAGTGGCCCAACTTTTGATCCTAATTTATTTATAAATCAGGTAACAAATCAGGACTGGAAAAAGCTACAAAGTGCGGAACAACCGTTATTAAATCGAGCTTTACAGGGATATCCTCCGGGTAGTACCTTTAAGATTGTCACCACCACGGCGGGAATTGAATCGGGGAATTTTTCCATTACTTCTAAAATCCCTACTGCTACATCAATTAAATTTGGGGGAATTTCTTTTAATGAACATGGAAAAGGTTATGGTATAATTGGATTTAAAGAAGCTTTAGCTTTTAGTAGTAATACCTTTTTCTATCAGGTTGGGGTGAAAACGGGGCCAGAAAATATTGCTAAATGGGGTAAAGAATTAGGAATTGCTGGGACAATTAATTTGGATTTATTGGGGTTAGATGGCGCAAATCCCGGGCAAATTCCTACTCCTAAAGAGAAAGAAAAATTATATGGCGAACCTTGGTATATTGGGGATACGGTGACCATGGCAATTGGTCAAGGTTTAGTCTTAGTCACCCCGTTAGAATTAGCTGTGATGGTTTCTACCGTGGCTAATAGTGGTTGGCGAGTTCAACCCCATTTATTAACATCTCAAACTAATACAATTCAAACAAAACCGATTAAAACTAAGATTTCTGTATCTACTTTAAATCTGATTCAAGCTGGGTTAATTGATGTAGTAAAAGAAGGAACTGGACGGGGATTAAATGATGGTTCAATTCCTTTAACGGGAGGTAAAACAGGAACCGTGGAAATCCATGGACAGCCTGATAATGCGATGTATGTGGGGTTTGGGCCTGCGAATAAACCGGAAATTGCGATCGCTGTTTTGGTCGAAGCCGGAGGATATGGGGCGGTTTCTGCGGCTCCGATTGCTCAGGATATTTTTAAAACCTATTTTAGCAATAGGAAATAGCCCCCCCAAACCCCCAGGGCTGTTTCATTTTCCATTGCCAACCCCTAAGACCTAACCCCCCAACCCCCTTCCCTACTAGGGAAGGGGGAGTAATAAATAATTTTTTATGTTTAATAGTAATAATTAGTCCCCCCTCTCCTGCGAGGAGAGGGGTTGGGGGAGAGGTCACACAGTTTTTCCTAGAGAATGAAACAGCCCTGCGTGTACGGGGGGCTTGGGGAACTGTTCCCTGTTCCCTGCTATATATGTTGTTTTAACACCTGTTTTAAATATATTCCCGTGTAAGATTTATCATTTTTAACAATATCTTCCGGGGTTCCTTCGGCAATTAATTCCCCCCCTTTATCTCCCCCCTCTGGCCCTAAATCAATTACCCAATCTGCACAACGAATTACATCTAAATTATGTTCAATTACTAAAATAGAATTACCTTTATCCACTAATCTTTGCAATACATTTAATAATTGATGCACGTCATAAAAGGATAAACCCGTTGTAGGTTCGTCAATTAAATATAACGTTTTTCCCGTGGCTCTTTTAGATAATTCCGATGCTAATTTAACCCGTTGGGCTTCTCCTCCTGATAGCGTTGGGGCGGGTTGTCCTAACTGAATATAACCCAAACCGACATCCACTAAAGTTTGTAACCGACCTGCCGCCCTGGGGATATTTTGAAACACTTCTAAAGCTGTTTCTACGGGCATATTTAACACATCTGCTATCGAATATCCTTTATATTTTACCTGTAAGGTTTCCCTGTTATATCTGGCTCCTTTGCACACTTCACACTGCACATAAACATCGGGTAAAAAGTTCATTTCAATTATATTTACTCCTTGTCCGCCGCAGGCTTCACAACGCCCTCCTTTAACATTAAAAGAAAATTGTCCGGCTTTATAACCTCTAGCTTTTGCTTCAATTGTTTCTGTAAAAACCTCTCGAATAATATCAAAAACTCCGGTATAAGTTGCGGGGTTAGATCTGGGGGTTCGACCAATGGGAGATTGATCAATTACAATTACTTTATCTAATACTTCTAATCCTTCTATGGCTTTTAAATTCTTGGGAAAAGGCACTTTTTTGGTAAAATGATGTTGTAAAGCCGGATACAGTAATTCACTCATTAAGGTTGATTTTCCTGAACCAGAAACCCCCGTAATACTAACCAGTTTTCCTAACGGAATTTCGACGGTAATATTATTTAAGTTATTGCGGGTAGCGTTAATTAATTTAATCCGTTTTCCATTCCCCATTCTCCTCTCTGTGGGGGTCTCAATTTGCTTTCTTCCTGATAAATAAGCACCCGTTAAAGAGCGCTCAGTTTTTAATAAAACCTCTATATTTCCTTGAGCAACAATTTCACCGCCATGCACCCCCGCCCCCGGCCCAATATCCACTAAATGATCCGCCGCCCGAATAGTTTCTTCATCATGTTCAACTACAATTAAAGTGTTACCTAAATCCCGTAATTTTATTAAGGTATTTAATAACTTTGTATTATCCCGTTGATGTAACCCAATACTGGGTTCATCTAATACATATAAAACCCCCGTTAAACCCGCTCCAATTTGGGTTGCTAACCGAATGCGTTGGGCTTCTCCTCCTGATAGGGTAGATGCGGTTCTAGCTAAGGTTAAATAGTCTAATCCTACATCGAGTAAAAATTGCAATCTGGCTCTAATTTCCCGTAGGACTAATTCCGCTATTTTTGCTTGTCTTTCGGTTAAGTTTAACTGATTAATTCGGTTTAAACAATCCTGAATTGAAACTCCTGTTAATTCATCTATTTGATATTGTCCCACTCGCACCGCTAGGGCTTCGGGTTTGAGTCGTTTTCCCAGACAAACTTCGCAGGGTTGATCAATTAAATATTGTTCTAATTTTTGCTTTTGTAATTCGGAGGCACTATCTTGATATTGACGTTGTAATAATGGAATTACCCCGGCGTAGGGTCGATAATATCCTTTATTTTCTCGATAGCGAGAATCGGTTTCAATTAAAATAGGTTCCTCTGAACCATAAAGGATAATATGTTGTTGTTCTTTTGTGAGTTGATTCCAAGGGGTTGTAATCTCGAAACCAAAGGCTTGACCGATACTATGCAATATTGATAAATAATAGGAATTATCCTTTTCTGACCAAGGAGCAATTGCAGTATAAACTGGTTGAGTTAAGTCGGGAATTACTAACTCTGGGGAAAAGGTTTTTAGATGTCCTAAACCATGACAACTCGGACAAGCACCAAAGGGAGAATTAAACGAAAATAACCGAGGAGAAAGTTCTTCCATTACCGCCCCATGTTCGGGACAAGCAAAATTTTCTGAAAATATTAATTGTAAAGATTCTACGCCTTTAATTGAGGGGGTTTCAAAGTTATCTGGTTCTAAAGGATCGCGATGTTCTGGATCTTTTTGATCTTCAGAGTTTTCATTTGATCTATCATCTAAGAGTTTTATAATTGCAATTCCATTCGATTGTTTTAAACAGGTAGTTAAGGAATCGGCGAGACGTTCTTGTAATCCTGGTTTTTTAATTAAGCGGTCAATAACAATTTCAATATTATGGGTATGGTTTTTATCTAATTCAATATTTTCTGATAGTTCCAAAACCTCATTATTCACCCTAACGCGCACAAATCCTTGGGAGGCTAAACTAGATAATAACTTGCGGTGAGTTCCTTTTTTCCCCCTAACAACCGGAGCCAGGATAATAAATTTTGTCCGGTCTGGAAGTTCCATGATCCGATCGCACATTTCATCAATAGTTTGGGGCGCAATATTGCGATCGCACATCGGACAATGGGGCTGTCCAGCCCGACCAAATAGCAACCGCAAATAATCATAAATCTCCGTCACCGTCCCAACGGTAGAGCGAGGGTTATGGGAGGTGGATTTTTGGTCAATGGAAATGGAGGGACTCAAGCCATCGATCGCGTCGACGTCGGGTTTATCCAGTTGTCCCAGGAATTGGCGGGCGTAGGCGCTCAGGGACTCCACATAGCGGCGCTGACCTTCGGCGAAGATGGTATCAAAGGCGAGGGACGATTTCCCAGAGCCGGAAACCCCCGTAAAAACGATCAGGCGATCGCGGGGTAACTCCAAATCAACATTTTTCAAGTTATGTTGTTTCGCCCCCCGAATGCGGATGGTGTTGGGGGTGTTGTTGGGATAGGGTAGGGGGTCAGAGAGCAATTTTGAGTTCACTACATTTCGAGTGGTACAGTCCTTAATTATCTTAGCGTTACCATTGGCATCTGGGAGTTGTGAATCTGAAAAGGGACTGTTACTATATTAGTATTAGATCGTAAAAATCAAAGTAATAAAATACAGGTTAAAGAAATGGAAATCAATATTGATAGTACAATCCTATCTGTAAAGTCTGAAAAACCTTTTCCGACCAGTCATGAACTCCAGCAGTTTATGGAATGGTTAAAATCCAATGAAACTCTCTTAGAAGCAGCTAAGTATTTAGGGAAGTATGAAAAACTAATCATTGAAAATACAATTCGATCTTTGAAGCACAGTCATCCTGATCTGTTTTTAACTTCACAGAGGGAGGAAAAAATAACTGGTGATATTAGTTTTTATCTATATTTAATCGGATACTCTTTAGTTATAAATGATAAAACAGCATTAGGTGAAGCGTTACAAACCAATATCCTTGATACGTTATCTTTATCTCCTAGCTGCTTAATTGAATCTCTCAATTTAATTAAGAATAATATTTTTCTGAAAGAAGATGCAAAACAAGAGATTTTAGAATATATAGACTATGCCATACAAAAAATTATTGAAAAGGACAAGGGCAAGAATTTAGAAGATGACAATTATCAGCTTCCTTTCTGGCAAAAAATCATAGAAATTGGTACAACTGTTTCTCAAGCAGAATGGGAAAAATTACCCAAAGATTTTTCTAAAAACTTTGAACATTATTTGTATGGGGTTGCTAAAGATTCATGAAGTTTATTTTCTTGGATACATCATATTTACAAGCTTTAGCTAACCCAGGTGATGATTTACATCAACGTGCCATAGAAGTAACAGAAAAGCTGGGTGCATTTGTTCCTGTTACCAGTGAAATGGTACTTACGGAACTTTTGAATGCCCTATCGAGCAAAGGTCGGTATTTGCGACAAATTGCACTTGAGATTACTACTAAATTACAAAATGATTCACAGGTTGAAATAGTTCTTCAAACTAGCGAATTGTTTAAAAGTGCTGTTGAATTTTATAGTCAAAGATTGGATAAGGGTTACAGCTTAACAGACTGTGCTTCAATGTTAATTATGCGTCAAAAAGGAATTCAAGATATTTTGACTTATGATAAACATTTTCTGCAAGAAGGGTTTAATGCTTTGCTTAGAGAATAAGATAACCTTTAGAGGGTATTATAGCAAGAAATTAGAGCGATCGCATCATTCAAGAACAGGAGGAAAATTAATGACAGAAACGAATACTCAAGATGTTCTCTATTTCCTTGAGCAAATTATTCCTGATACCCCAGAAATGCAACTCATCGAAAGACAGGAATTATTTAGATTAACCTTAACTCAAGTGATGCGAAATTTGCGAAAAAAATTAGGTTTAACCCAAGCGGAATTAGCTGAAAAAATGGGAGTATGTCAAAGTTGGGTTTCTAAGTTAGAAAGTGCTAATAATGATCATGCTTTTGAATCGGTTTTAGCTTATTTAGATGCTTTGGGTGCAGATTTCGAGGTAACGATTTTACTCAAGGGTAAAAAAGTAGCAGTTATTCCAGCGTTGTTGAGAATGACACCAGAAGAATTTGAAGCATCACTATCAACAGTGTTAGATGTTTCTGAAGAATTAGAAAACAATCATCAAGATATAAATAAAATGCCCCTAAACAGAATAAAATTACCTGTAAGTTGAGTTGAATCAAATCAGCCTAATTATTTAGGTGAAAAAAATACTATTATGGATGAAGGGAAAAGAAAGCGTTTAGAAGCTAAAGATTGGAAGATGGAAAAATGATCAATTATTTTTAACAAGGAGATTTTGGCTATGTTAGTTAAAAGAAACAATGGCTATTACCATGATTGATCCTGTAGAAGTAGCTGCAAAAGATTTTGAGGATAGCCATGTGTTTAATAAACTGAGAAAAATGGTAGTTGTAGGTAGAGTTTTTGAGAGTAAAGCAGAGGAATCATCCTTACTACACTCAGCAGCAACTTTTGATTTAGATGATCCTCTTATCTACGAGCAAGTGAAAAATGACTATAATGTAATTCGGGAGAGGATTATTACGCAGGGATTTGACAAATTAACAGGTAGTATGGGAGTTTTAATTCAACCTAGAACAAAAGGCCCGGGACATGGAAGCACATCTCGTGCTTTTTATGCTAGGACAAGATTTGTTGCTCATATTTTACTAGGAACTGAAATTTAGTGTCAAATAATCGACCTCTTGCATTAGTTCCACAAATTGAGACGGTTGACTTTGCACAGTTTTTAGTTCTCTCTAAAACGAATACTTTTGCAAGATGAGAATGGATTTAATTATTCTCCAGCTTGTTCTAGCAAATATTTTACTAAATCATCCGATAACCATAAACCAGAATTTTTTAACAATTGAATAGCAACAGTCATAGAATCCAGAAAACCCTTTTGTTTAGCGAATAATAATAACCCGGCTGTGCCAACTAATGGTATATTTAAAGTACGGGCCACTCGTCTTCCTGCCGCATCATCAATAATTGCACGATAACCTTTATTTTCCCAGGCAAAACTTAATACCTCAGTTTCACCAGGATCTAATCCCCATGCGGTAATTGTAGGAGATACAGAGATTAAATCCACTTTTTTACCCCAAGTCATTTGAGGAAGTTGCTGAGAAGATAGATCGTTTTTACCCGCTTCTACCACTTCTAACCAAACTGCATTAGGGATAATAATTTCTTGACAAACTTGGGGGAGTATATTAATTAATTGACTTTTAAATAAAACAATTAAAGGGGAACTATTAATCACTACTTTTTCCATTAATACTAGCTAACTCCTCAGTAATATCTTCCGGGGTATATTGAAAAGTTGAGACGTGATAACGGGAGAGCAAATTAATAAATTCTAGCCGAGTTATACCCGCAATTTCTGCCGCTTTCCCTTGAGAAATTTCCCCTAGTTCATACCATTTGACCGCCGCCGCAATTCTCATTTCTTTGCCTAATTCTTCAGGATCTTTTCGCAAAGCTGAAAAAACGGTTTCAGGGAGTTGGATTGATACTGTCTGCATCATAGCCCTTATCCTCTAAGGTGTTAAATTTTATTATACTAGAGTTTTAACGTTTTGGCATTTGCAAAAGGGATTCAATAGATTTTAAGAGTCCTTGATACCATTGTCTTGCCTTTTCTGGGGATGTAACTTGAGACATCCAGAGAAACGCTTGATCGGCTTCTGCTTCTGCCACACTTGAAATTTCAATGCGATATTTCATCAATCAATAGGTAGATTATATTTACGACGTTGTTCTTCAGCAAATTGCTCAAAATCTCGAAATCGTCCCTGTTCAAAATCTTCTAACCCTCGTTTAATGCCCTCAATCGCTGCTTCTGTATCATCCGTTTCCCCTGTTAAGATTTGATTGAGAAGTTCAGTGACAACATAATTAATATCCTGTCCTTGCTTGGTGGCTTTTTCTCGTAGTTTTGCTTCGAGTTCGGGAGTCAGTGTTACAACAATTGACATAAATATTTTTTGAGTGTTGTTAACCTTTGGAGGATATTATAGCAAGAAATAAGAGCGATCGCTATTTTAAACTGTTCTGGCTTTCTTTTATTCGGGTAAAAATTCAAGGGATAAAATCTCTGCTAAGGTATAGGGACAAATTTCTGGAAATAAAGATAACCCGGTTTCTCTTTCCGCGCTCAGAGTTGCCAAAGGGTAAACATCTTCTATCGCTTCAGTCAAATTAGGTTCAAGACTAGGGTTTTTTTACAGAAGTTTTTGTAAACGGAGGCGCTGCTCTTTGATGGTTAATTGCCAACTGCGAGAGCGTAAATTAGGCTGAAATTGCCATTTTAAGAGGTGCATAATTAAAAGTTCTAATCTACTGTCTAATTGTCGTTTTTCCGAGCGTCCCATATCTTCTATTTCTTCAGCAATATTTTGCCAATCAATTTGATGGAGTTGTCCGGTTTTTAATAACTGTGATTGTTCCTGTGTCCAGGCATAAAAGTCCTGTTCATGGGTGGTTGAATTCATAGGTTTTCCTGTAATTAAAGGCGATCGCTATTATTATAAATTAGGGTAAAAGTGAAATTCAATCAAACTTAAACCCTAATTCAGAGTAATTTTTAACCCCTTGATTACAATTTCATGGTTAAACTAATCCGTTTTAACTTCTCATTAATTTCCATAACTCGCACTTTAACAACTTGTCCCACTTTAACAAATTTATTCGGGTCATCGACAAATTGATCGGCGAGTTGGGAAATATGAACTAAGCCATCTTGATGGACTCCAATATCAACAAATGCACCAAAAGCCACCACATTCGTCACACTTCCTTCTAATTCCATTCCGATTTTTAAATCGGATATTTCTTTAATTCCTTCTCTGAATGTGGCATATTTAAACTCAGCCCGGGGATCTCGTCCGGGTTTTTCTAATTCGCTAATAATGTCTTTTAAAGTAGGAGTTCCGATGGTATCAGTAACATATTTATCCAGTTTCACCGATTTAATTTTATCCTTAAATTGACTAATATTATTTAAGGTAACGCCTACATCCTTCGCCATAATTTCCACGACCGCATAACTTTCGGGGTGAACTGCGGTATTATCTAAAGGATTAACACCTCCTCGAATTCTTAAAAATCCCGCCGCTTGTTGAAAGGCTTTTGGGCCTAATTTAGCGACTTTTAACAGTTCTTTCCGGGTTTTAAAAGCTCCATTTTCATTCCGATAATTGACAATATTTTGAGCTACTGTTGGGGTAATTCCTGACACAAAGGTTAATAATTCCTTAGAAGCGGTGTTTAATTCCACTCCCACATAATTAACACAACTTTCAACAGTATCATCGAGTTTTTTCTTTAATAATTTCTGATCTACATCGTGTTGATATTGTCCGACACCAATGGATTTTGGATCAATTTTTACTAATTCTGCTAGGGGATCTTGTAACCGTCGTCCGATACTAATTGCACCCCGCACCGTTAAGTCTAAATCGGGAAATTCTTGCCGCGCCACATCACTAGCGGAATAAATGGATGCACCGGATTCATTAACCATTACTTTGATCGGTTTTCGCTCTAATTTAGCGATAATTTCTGTTATAAATTCATCGGTTTCTCGTCCGGCGGTTCCATTTCCGATCGCGATTAATTCTATTTTATATTTATCAATTAATTGTTTAACTTTTTTTGCTGCTTCTTGACGTTGACCTGCCGCTTGATGGGGGAAAATTGTATGATATTCACAGAATTTTCCGGTTTCTGATAATACTGAAACTTTGCACCCAGTTCTAAACCCGGGGTCAATAGCTAAGGTGGGTTTCATTCCCGCAGGGGAGGCGAGTAATAATTCTCTTAAATTTGATTCAAAGGTTTTAATTGATTCTAAATCGGCGTAGGTTTTGCGATCGCTTCTAACTTCACTAATTAACGATGTTTTCATTAACCGATTAAAAGCATCTTTTAACATCGGTTGATAGAATTTTCTAATTATCGGATTTTTGGTTTTAATTTCCTGGGATTCTAAATGAGACTGCACAAAATCTTGATCAAATTCAATTTCAACTTTTAAGATTCCTTCGGTTTCTCCCCGCAATAATGCTAACAGATTATGGGGTTTAATATCTTGTACATTTTCTCGATATTGGCGGTACATTTCAAATTTAGTTGATCCTTCGGGATAGTCTTCTTTGACTAGGGAAACAAATACCCCTCGATTGATTAAATATTCTCTTAAATAGGCTCGTAAATTAGCTTTTTCGGATAGGATTTCTGCTAGAATATCAGAGGCTCCATTTAAGGCATCTTCAATAGTTTTAACACCTTTTTCTTCGGAAATATATTTTTTTGCTTCTGCGTTTAAATCAAAACTTGGGGAATTGGGTTGATTAAAATTAGCAATAAATTGAGCTAGGGGTTCTAATCCTTTTTCTTTGGCAACGGTGGCGCGAGTTCTGCGTTTAGGTTTGTATGGTAAATATAAATCTTCTAGTTCGGTTTTTTGTAAACAGGTTTCGATTTGTTCTCGGAGTTCATCGGTAAGTTTTTCTTGGGATGCGATCGCTTCTAAAATACTTTTTTTCCGGTCTTCCAATTCTGTTAAATAGGTATAACGTTCTGAGAGATCCCGCAGTTGAATTTCATCTAAGGAACCCGTAATTTCTTTCCGATATCGCGCTACAAAAGGAATGGTTGCTCCCTCGAAAAACAGTTCTAGGGCGTTTTCTACCTGAAAGGGTTTAAGAGACAGTTCTTGAGCGAGAATTTGAGAAATATTGAGCATAGGATTCAAAATTAATAGTGACTGTATTTAACCTTAATTCTATCATATTTAATTCAAAAGAATAGCCCTAAATTTTGTATTTTACCAAACTCGATAGAAACTATAGCAATCCTATTTGAGTTGTGTTTAAAATCCCTGATCAAAAGGGAACACCGGAACAGCCCCCCCCAAACCCCCCGTGCACGGGGGGCTAGGGGGGGGAGGGATCTAGGGTAATACTTCTGGCCGTTTCATATCAGTATTGAAATGTTACAACCTATTTAGGATTGCTATAGCAAAATAGCTTATAGTTATAAGTTATCTGAATTTTAGAACGTTATGCAACACGTTAAATATTCGTCGATTATTCATGCCCCTGTAGAAGTAGTTTGGGAGTTTCATACCCGCCCCGATATTTTGCAAGTGTTAACTCCCCCTTGGCAACCTGTAGAAATTCTGCGACGGGAAGGAGGATTAGAAATAGGGGCAATGTCTGAATTTCGGATAGGATTAGGGTTGTTTTCCGTGCCATGGCTTGCGGTTCATACTGAATATAAACTATATCAGTTATTTACCGATGAACAACAGGAAGGAATACTGGAAAGTTGGGTGCATCGACATCAATTTGTGGCGGAAAATGGTCACACCCGTCTAACGGATGCGATCGCATTTTCCCTACCCGGTGGAGTCTTAGCAGAACAAATATTACAAAGTTGGGTTAATAGTCGTTTACAAGATATGTTTCATTATCGTCATCAAGTCACAAAAAAGGAATGTGAAACCTGAATCAGTCATCAGTCATCAGTTACCAGTTATCAGTTATCAGTTATCAGTTATCAGTTATTAGTTATTAGTTATTAGTTATCAGTTATTAGTTGATTGACAACCCATAATCCATTACCAATTCGTAATTCGTAATTAGAATTACTATTTTTGTTGAACCGGTTTGACTAAATAGTCAGAGGAAATCGGTTCTGCTTTTTTTTGATAGACTAACCCTTGGTAAATCATCGAGGTAACTTCCCCATAAGTCGCCGATTGGTTGGGATTTAAGGTATTTTTATCAGGATAATTAACCACTAATCCGGCTTCTGTTGCTGCTGCAACACCTTCAATTGCCCAAGGCGGAATTTGATCCGCATCCTTAAATATTTTTAGGGTTTCTTGGGAATTAGTCGCAGGTTTTAAGCCTAGCCCACTCGCTAAAGCCACTAAAACTTGAACCCGAGGAATCGACTGTTGGGGTTTAAATATATCCTGGGGATATCCCGCCAAAAAACCCGATTGATTAGCCGATTTCAGATCGGATTTATTCGCAGAGTTTTGAGGAATATCTTTAAATTGAATAGCAGGTTGTTTAGGTTGAGGATTAAACGCTTTTTGTAGTTCAGTTGCAAATTGTTCCCGGGTAATTTTTTCATCGGGTTTAAACTGTTTTTGATCCGATTGAACAGCCCGATTTTGATTAGCAAAATACAGGATAAATGGAGTCGCCCAATAGGATTCGGTCGTTGTGGAAGATGGGACAACGGCAGAAGGTAAAGGGGTTGTACAAATATTTCCTGTCGTGGGTTGAACCGAACAAGCGGTTTTTGTTGAAGTTTTGTTCTGGGACTGAGTGCCTGGGATAATTTGGGGTTTGAGGGCGGGCTGAATCGGTTTCTGTGCCGGAGTTACAAAGACTAATCCCAAAATAGCTGATTGAGGTTGTTTCACCTGTGGTGTCGGTGAAATGGGGGTTGTTATTGCTGGGGTGGGAGTTTCCCAGAGAGGGGAAACCCCATCGGGAGGGGAATCTTTTGGGATTTTGGCGACACCTGGATTGGTTGAAGGGATTAGGGTTGTGGGGGAGGTTAAATTGGGGTTGAAAACTAATTTTCGGTTGGATTGACTTAAAACCCAATATAAAATTGTCCCAATTGTGGCCAGGGCGACAACAATGGCGATGATCTCATCTAGGGGGAGATTAGACCGAGGATTGGGGGGATAGGATTGTGACATGGATTCGGTGGCTAAATTAATTCCGGAATAATAAAGCACCCCTTAATTGGGATGAAGGAGTGCCTTTCAAATAGACAAAAAACGAGGGGAATTTAGGGGATAAAATCCACCTCGTTTTAACAAGTCCAAAGACTAATTGATAACTCGCAATCCGGCGGATTCTGGGTTATATCCTTCCATTTCTACGGGTACGGATTTAACGTTCCAGATTTCGTTACAATATTCGCCGATGGTGCGATCGCTTGAGAATTTACCCATCCGCAGGGCATTGAGAATCGACATTCTCGTCCATTTTTTGGAATCTTGAAATGCCACACTAACTTCCCGTTGACAATCAATATAGGATTGATAATCAGCAAAAAGCATATATTCATCGTGGTACATCAAGGAATCTACCAAGGGTTTAAACATTTCCTGATTACCATGGGAGAAATAACCGGAGGAGATTCGATCAATCACGGCTTTTAATTCCGGGTTATTATTATAGTAATCGCTGGGTTTATAGCCCTTTAATTTCAAATTATAAACTTCTTCTGCGGTTAATCCAAACAGGAAGAAATTCTCAAACCCGGCTTCTTCACGGATTTCAATATTTGCCCCATCCAGAGTTCCAATAGTTAAGGAACCATTCATGGCAAATTTCATGTTTCCAGTTCCAGAGGCTTCTTTTCCAGCCGTAGAAATTTGTTCGGATAAATCCGCCGCCGGATAGATGCGTTGACCCAAAGAAGCGTTAAAGTTCGCCAAAAATACCACTTTTAAGCGTCCCCGGACATCGGGATCTTTATTAACAACTTCCGCAACGGCATTAATCAATTTAATGATTAATTTTGCCATGAAATAACCGGGGGCTGCCTTTCCTCCAAAGATAAAAGTCCGAGGACAAATATGGGTATTGGGGTTCTGTTTGATCCGGTTATACAGGGTGATAATATGCAGCACATCCAGATGTTGACGTTTGTATTCGTGAATCCGTTTCACCTGAATATCAAAAATAGAGTGGGGGTCAGCTTCAATCCCATTAAATTTCCAGATATAATCGGCTAACAGTTTCTTGTTGTACAGTTTAATTTGATGCCATTGTTCGCAGAATTCGGGATCATCAACGTAGGCCTCTAATTGACGCAGTTTGTCTAAATCTTTCAGCCAACCGTCCCCAATTTTAGAACTATAAAATTCGGACAAGGTGGGATTACTTAATAAAATCCACCGTCGAGGGGTGACACCATTAGTTTTATTGAAAAACTTCTCTGGCCAGAGTTTATAGAAATCCCGCAGGGTATCTTGTTTCAACAATTCCGTATGTAGGGCGGCGACGCCATTGACCGCATGACTACCGACGCAGGCTAAATGAGCCATGCGGACGTATTTTTCTCCGCTTTCTTCAATCAGAGATAACCGTCCAATTAAGTCATTATCCCCAGGATACCAACGGCGCACATCTTCAATGAAACGGCGGTTAATTTCATAGATGACTTGCAAATGACGGGGTAACAAATACTCAAACAAACCCACAGACCATTTTTCTAGGGCTTCGGGTAACAGAGTATGGTTGGTATAGGCAAAGGTTTTTTGGGTGACTCGCCAGGCGGAATCCCAATCAATGCCATATTCATCCAACAATAATCGCATTAATTCCGCGATCGCAATCGCCGGGTGGGTGTCATTCAACTGAATAGCAGCAGTTTCATTCAGGTTAGAAAGACTGCTGTTGTGCTTGAGATGGCGTTTGATAATATCGCGCAGAGAACAAGCCACAAAGAAATATTGTTGTTCCAGGCGCAATTGTTTACCCTGGGGGGTGTTGTCATTGGGATATAGAACTTTAGAGATGGTTTCCGATCGCATTTTATCGGCGACCGCCCCGTCATAATTTCCGGCGTTGAAGGCGTCAAAGTTAAAAGCGTCACTAGCTTCGGCTTTCCACAGTCGCAGGGGGTTGACGGTATTGGTATCATAGCCGGGAACGGGCGTATCGTAGGGAATCCCAATCACGGTTTTAGCCGGAATCCAACGAATTCGTTCCCGGCCTTTTTCGTCGTGATAAGTTTCGGTATGACCCCCAAAGTTAACATCAATGGCCTGGTCAGGGCGGGGAATTTCCCAAGGATTACCAAATCTTAACCATTTATCGGGGATTTCAGCCTGCCAGCCATCCTGCATAATTTGGTGAAAAATCCCAAACTCATAACGAATTCCGTAGCCCACGGCGGGAATTTCCAAGGTAGCCAGGGAGTCGAGGAAACAGGCGGCTAATCGTCCTAAACCCCCATTTCCTAAGCCGGGATCGGGT
Organism: Planktothrix agardhii; assembly: GCF_904830935.1. Lineage (NCBI taxonomy): Bacteria > Bacillati > Cyanobacteriota > Cyanophyceae > Oscillatoriales > Microcoleaceae > Planktothrix > Planktothrix agardhii. Next base: position 3,175,091 of record NZ_LR882952.1, on the reverse strand, counting down.
TCTTGTTCGAGGAGTTCATCTAAATCCAGTCCCGATTCTTCCACGGCCTGACGGATGCGATCATACAGGTGGAGGTTAATTAAACTGTTCCCCAGGTGTCGCCCCATCAGGAATTCGGCCGATAGGTAGTAAACGATTTTGACGTTATTGTCATCGTAGGTTTTAAAGGTTTTCAACCAACGGCTTAACAGGCGATCGCGCAGGGTATAGGCCAAGGCCATATAAAAATCTTCCTTGGAGGCAATGGCTTCATATTTGCCAAGCTCATAGAATAGATTATCGGCAAACGCCCGTTTCAGGGTTTCCACACTGGTTCCAGTCCGATCATCCTCAATTTGGATGGGACATTCATTAACAGGAATTAACGGTTCAGTCATTTATTCTCCTTTCGTGGGCATCAATCAATGTTAAAGGATTATCCAGTTAATAGAATACAGACTCGCGCTGAGTTCGTGATGTTGTATTCATGATGGTTTGCTGATATTTCCCCTCTGGATGTTTCTAATAGCGGAAAACTTATTGAGAACTTAGGGTTGATCAAGTTGGGACATACTTTAGCCTGTTTCTCTTGGCTAGATCATCCCCCTGGGGAAATCCTGACATTGGGGGATAGTCCCAGAATATCAATATTTGTATAGGTATTTGTATAAGTGTTGAATTCAATATATACTGGTAATGGAATTACTGTACTCAGGGAGATCCATGGGTTAGTTCTGCTGTTTTCGACCTGCTACTCAACAACCACACATCTTTCAACTAGATTTCTAATCTTGTCTTCCTTGTTACCAATGGACAATTTTTAGGAATCACACTACTGGATTTTTTTAATTAATTTCTGCTGCGTACTGTTTAGGCATAACTGACAAAAGCAACGGAAGCATTTGTGATGCCCGTTTTTTGTGTTTTTTTTCACTTGAATGGAGACGATAAAATTATGTTGACTTTTGTGTTGTCTTGTGTTGTCAATGGGACTGTTTTTTTACCTGAATATTCTCGAATGATCACCAATATTGGGAGTAATTCTATGGTTGAAATAGCTGTTTCTCCCCAATCATTAATAGTTCTAGCTCAAGTTCGCAAACATGGCGAGGATGATCCGATTGTTCCTCCGAATTAAATATAGCAACCGCGATTAGTTATTAAGATAATATATAGGCTGTCATTCGGTGCCCACGCACCGAATCCCTGTCCTAATTGTGATGGCGACGGCTATAATATTTGTGAGCTAAACTGTTGAGCATCTAAATCTGAATTCTATGAGCGAAAGAACACTATTTGATAAAGTATGGGAGTTGCATACCGTTGGAACCCTATCATCAGGACAAACTCAACTTTTTATTGGTTTGCACCTGATTCATGAAGTCACCAGTCCCCAGGCGTTTGCCATGTTGCGCGATCGCCATCTCAAAGTCCTGTATCCTGAACGCACAGTCGCCACAGTAGATCATATCGTTCCTACGGATAACCAGGCTCGTCCATTTGTGGATACCTTAGCGGAAGAAATGATGCAGTCCCTAGAACAAAGCTGCAAAACACACAATATCCGTTTTTATAATATCGGTTCTGGGAATCAAGGGATTGTTCACGTGATCGCACCGGAACAGGGGTTAACTCAACCCGGGATGACCATTGCTTGCGGAGACTCCCACACCTCCACCCATGGGGCATTTGGAGCGATCGCCTTTGGCATCGGGACATCTCAAGTGCGGGATGTGCTGGCGTCTCAAACCCTAGCGTTAGAGAAACTGAAAGTGCGCCGGATTGAGGTAAATGGGGAACTAGCCCCTGGAGTATACGCAAAGGACGTGGTGCTCCATATTATCCGAACATTGGGGGTAAAAGGGGGCGTAGGTTACGCCTATGAATTCGCTGGAAGTACCCTTGAGGGGATGTCCATGGAAGAACGGATGACGATCTGTAATATGTCCATTGAAGGGGGTGCTCGATGTGGCTATGTGAATCCCGATCAGGTGACTTACGACTATTTACAAGGTCGGGATTTTGCCCCCAAAGGGGAGGACTGGGAAAAAGCGGTGGCTGGGTGGAATAATATCCGTAGTAGTACGGATGCAGTCTATGATGATGTAGTCAAATTTAATGCCGCCGAGATTGCTCCCACCGTAACTTGGGGGATTACCCCGGGACAGGGTATCGCCGTTAATGAGTTGATTCCGACTTTAGAGCAGATTACCGAAACTGATCGGGAAGTTGCAAAAGAAGCCTATCAATATATGGAGTTTACCCCCGGAACCCCAATTCAAGGGACAAAAGTAGACGTCTGCTTTATTGGTAGTTGTACCAATGGCCGCCTCAGTGACCTGCGCGAAGCTGCTAAATTTGCCCAGGGTCGGAAGGTCGCCAATGGGGTGAAAGCCTTTGTAGTTGCTGGTTCAGAACGGGTGAAGGTTGCAGCCGAAGCCGAAGGGCTCGATAAAATCTTTGAAGCGGCGGGGTTTGAATGGCGCGAAGCCGGGTGTTCGATGTGTTTGGCGATGAACCCCGATAAATTACAGGGAAATCAACTGAGTGCATCTTCCTCTAACCGCAACTTTAAAGGTCGTCAGGGTTCGGCCCAAGGACGCACATTGTTAATGAGTCCGGTAATGGTGGTGGCTGCTGCGGTCAACGGGGTAATTACGGATGTGCGGGAGTGGTTATAAGCACACTTCATCCCCTGAGTAAGCCAGGGCTATTTCGTTGTCGGTTAAGACGGGGAAAAGATAGGGAGATGGAGTGAATTCATCAAAATTTTAATTGATCAACATTGACTATAAAATGGTGATCAATTCTTCACACAAACTAAAAGATTTCAACCATGAGCAAAATTAAAAGTATTTCAGGAAAAGGGATTCCTTTAGTTGGGAATGATATTGATACCGATCGGATTATTCCAGCGCGGTTTTTACGGTGTGTTACCTTTGATGGATTAGGGGAACAGGTCTTTGCCGATGATCGCCAACAAATGCAGGGAAAACATACCTTTGATTTACCCGAATATCAAGGAGCCAATCTATTAGTTGTTAATGCGAATTTCGGTTGTGGTTCATCCCGAGAACACGCGCCACAAGCTATCACTAAATGGGGGATTCAAGGGATTATTGGTGAAAGTTTTGCCGAGATATTCTTGGGCAATTGTGTCTCAATTGGGATTCCCTGTGTCACCGCAGAACCAGAGGATATCAAGACGATTCAAGAGGCGTTAAAAGTTAATCCTAAAGTGGCTATTAACCTAGATTTAGAATCAATGAAAGTCTATTGTGGAGATTTAACTATTGATGTAAATATGAATGCAGGTTCTCGTCAATCTTTTATCACCGGAATGTGGGATAGTTGCGGACAGTTAATTGCGAATGTTGCGGAAATTCGAGAAACAGCTACAAAATTACCCTATCTGAATTGGGTCAGTTAAATCCCAAAAAGGGCACGGAAAGGGTTGAATTAGAAGAAAATCTACAACCCCAAGGATCTAAACCGATTAGTTTAAAGCGTCTTCCAAATTAAACGGGATTGATATTAATTTAATTTCGTCTAATCAGTTTCAATTTATTTCTGTATAATAAGAAACTGTATTCGATATAAATTATGTATCTATTCTCGTTCCAAGATTAAATTCATTGCCTTTTTTATAATCTCCTCTCGTTGGACTAATTGACTTAATCCTTCTGCTTCATATTTACCTTCAAAAGCTTCGAGTGCTGCTTTTTCCAATGCCAAATCATAAGCATCTTCCAGGGTTGTTACTAATTCTGTATCAGTCATATAGGTTCCTTTTGCTTTTTCACGAGAATTAGTGCGTTGAATTTGCTTGACAGAATTGCGAATAGAAAGATTCCAAAACCTAGTTGTGCGGTTTTCAGCAGATTGCTTAATCAGGTGCAGAAGCAAAATAATCCCATAGCTAAATATTTTATTCAGTTTATCAGATTTGCTCATTTCTTCTAATTCTTCTACAATTAACAAAGCTTCTGTTATATTGCCTTGGTGCAGGAGTTCTTTGATGGTAAGTAATTCTTCCATATTCGTTATTTTTGCAGTGGTGCTGGTCATTAATTATATGTGATTACTTATGATCCGCAATGACTTATCATCCCGTAATTATTGTAGATAGTGGAATTCTAGTAGCTTACTACAGTGTCAAAGATCGCTATCATCAATTGCTATTTCTGAACGGCTGAATATTCCGGCTATTGCTACTTTAGATAACGAGAATGCAGCTAATTTTTTGCGAAATCTTGCTAGTCAGTCAAAAGTTTTGTGATATCATGATCAACGGTATAAGTTTCTAACTAAACTATCTTGAGTGAGATTTGTACAGCAGTCACCCCTGGTCAACCTTTGACCGATTTCCAAAAAACAGGCTTGGAATGGGTGGGGCGTCTACAGGGTGGACGGGATGTGGTACTGGCGATTGACCTAACGGAAAGCGTCGGTTTAAATGATGAAGGCCATATTCGGTTACGCCAAATTGTTGAAGACAGCTTAAAGTCAGGAGATACGGTTTATGTTGTGCCTTTTGCTACAAAAGTTAATCCTTTAGAACCGGAGATTAACCTCCTAAAATTGGAAGCCGCAATTCAGTTTAAGGGGAAAGCTGATGTAGAAAAGATTTTGCAATTGATTCCGTTTCAGGCAAATCTGAATCTGCAAAATACTGATGTTCAACGGGCTGAGTTAACCATCTATCAAGGTTTAGCGGATCTGAATCAATGTCGTTTAACCCAGAATCAACCGATTAAACCCCAATCGGTGGTTTGGATTACCGATGCACAACTATTCACGAACTCCCCCGCTACTTCCCAAGAATGGATAGAAACCCCTGGGGAAAGTCCTTTCCGAGTGGGAACGTCTCAAGAAACACAACAGCGTCAACAGTGGTTAGATAAATTACCATTAACCCCCCGTTCTCTATCAATTAAAACCCAAGATCAGCAAAAATATAACCTTACTATTGTTGATCTTCCCCCCACTGTCCAAGAATTTTGTACTCCTACACCCGGATTTAAACAAACTTGTTTAGTCCCCCCGTATTTATGGAAACAGTTATCCTTACCTGCGTTAACTTTAGTCATCCTAATTCTAGCTAGTATAGGTCTAGGAATTAAAATTTATCATCTCAATAAAAAATGGAAAATTACTATCAATTTTGCAGATAAAAAGACAGAAGAACAAACCATTTATTTTCGTAATCATCAAAGAATTTCTATCGGTGAATATGAATCTAACTGCAACCATTCTATTGATACACCAGGAGCAGAAATTCGAGGTTATTTAATTAGGAAAGGAGAAAAATTATATTTAGAACCAATCCCAGATAGTCTCCTTGAATATAACGGTCAAAACCTGACTAAAAAAACACCTATATCCGGTGGTTCATTTCAATTAAATTGTCCCTATTCAAGAACAGGAAATTCTAAAGCAAAAAAGAATTACGAATTTACAATTAAAATTCAAAAATAACCAGGGAGAAATTCATCATGCAATCTAACGACCATCAACTGCAAGGAATTCAACGGACAATTTGTATTGGATTAGGAGGAACTGGACGAGACGTTTTAATGCGACTACGACGGTTAATTGTGGAACAGTATGGGGATTTAACAAAATTGCCAATTGTTAGTTTTGTTCATATTGATACCGATAAAACAGCAACTCAAGGCTCAAGTTTAAAAACAGGTAATACTTATCGGGGTGTTGATTTAAGTTTCCGAGATTCTGAAAAAATTAATGCGATTCTAACCGCCGCCGAAGTAAGTAATTTTGTTCAGGGAGTAGAACAGCGTTCTAATTATGATCATCAAGGGCCTTATGATCATATCTCGCGGTGGTTTCCCCCCCAGTTACTGCGTAATATTAGAGCAGTTGAAGAAGGAGCAAAAGGGATTCGACCAGTGGGAAGATTAGCCTTTTTCCATAATTATCAAAAGATTAGAACCGCCATTGAAACCGCAGAAAGACGAACTATGGGGCATGAAGCTATTCTACTCAAATCAGGATTAAAAGTTGATCCCGGATTAAATATTTTTGTAGTTGGTTCTTTGTGTGGTGGAACCGGAAGCGGAATGTTTTTAGATATAGCCTATAGTTTAAGAAAATTATATGGAGATAAAGGGACTCAATTATTAGGATATTTAGTCATTAGTCCGCAATTATATAGCAATGCTTCCTATATGAATGCTAATACTTATGCCGCCTTAAAAGAATTAAATCATTACAGCAGTCCGGGGACTCGATTTGAAGCCTGTTATGATATGCAAAATTTAGTTCTGGTTAAAGAACCTCGCGCCCCCTTTGATTATACTTATTTAATCTCTAATCAAACTAACGGTGAATATACAATATTAGAACAGCAAAAATTATGTAATGTGATTGCTCATAAAATTGCTTTAGATTTTTTAGGAGAATTAGCACCCGTCGCTAAAGGAATGCGGGATAATTTATTAACCCATTTAATTCAAGCGGATAATCACCCCCGTCCTAATCCTCAAGGGTATTTAACCTTTGGGTTAGCTGCTATTTATTTCCCGCGTGAAATTATTGTTAAAATTGCCTTAAATCGGATTAGTTTAAAACTATTAAATTTTTGGTTAAATGGTGAAGGACAAAGCCCCGACCCCCAATTAATACTTGAACAATTTATGATCAAGTATAGATGGCATAGTGATTCAACAGAACGGGATGGCTTTACAGAACGATTAACAGAATCCGTTCAAGAAGGGAATCAAAGCTTTACTAATACCTTGACAAAATGGAGAAACAACTTAATCAACAACAAAATCAATGAATGTAAAAATCGAGAGAATCGTTCGGAATTAAAAACAGATTTATCGTGGCAATTCAGATCTCAATTTAGAAAGGTTCAGCCTGGAGAAACCGAAGCGACGCGAGGAATTTGGTTGACGCGGTTATTACAGATAAGTCCAGTCATTACTAAACAGTTAAAAGATCATATTAATGAGTTTATTGCTGAATTAATGACCCCCAGTAATCCCAATTTTTCGATTAAAACTGTTCGAGATTGGTTAGATGCCATGGAAGCGGATTTAAACAGTTATCAACGTCAGTTAGAGGAAGAAATTTCTCAAGCTGGGGGAATGAAAAAAATTGAAGATATGGAGAATAAATGGCGAGATATACAACGGGAAATAGATGATATTGAGGAGAAAATAGAACTCCCATTATTTAATGGCAAAAATCGCAATATCCAGAAAAAAGCCGAGAGTGCTGTTAGGAAAATTTTTAAGTTAATTGAAGATAACTTTAAGTTAACAGCGAATCAGGAAGCTTTAAAAATTGTCAGCGATTTGCAAAAATGTATTAGAGATTTTTCAGTACAAACCGCCGGTTTTAGCCGAGTGATTGAAAATTGGAAAACTGACTATGAAAAAGAACAGAAAGATCTAATCAATTCTAATTTTAATGAAATGAGTGGGGAGGCAATTTTCGCTCAAGAAGATATTGAAGAATGTTATCAAATTCTCTTGCCAGATATTAATTTTCGCTCTCAGTTAGTGTTAGTGAGTAAAGATATTACGGAAGCATCAGGCGGGGAAGAATCCCTCTCTTATTTGATGAATCGTAGCATTTTTGAACAACTAAAAACCGAAATTAATCAAGAAATAGATAGTGTATTTGGTTCCCGTAGTAATCAAATTGTCAAATCTGTAATTAAGCGTTTTATCCAAAATTATTCCGCTTCAGTCCGTCCTATCCGTTTAGGGCAAATTATCCAAGAAGCTGAACCTTTATTACGTTTAAATTCCAGTGATCCTTATTTCTCCAACTTACCTGATAAACTCAAACAATTTATCGGATTTAAAGATACGGACGAATTAGAAGTTAACCAATTTAAAAGTATCATGACTCACGATTTAGGCATCGATCCCACCATTCTAAAACCCTCTCAAGCTGAAGATCAAATCTTAATCGTCAAGGAATATGGCGGGTTTCCTTTAAGATTGATTAATGGTTTAGAAGAAATCAGAAATCATTATATCCGAGAACAAAATCGAGAGGGGTCTTCCTGTCATTCTGATTATCAGATTCAATTTACCGATATTATCCCCCCTGATGCACACTTAATAGAAAAATTGGCAGATGTTTTCTATCCTTGTTTGGCTTTTGAGTTAATTTTTCTAAATCCAGAAAACCAGGTTTTACAGTTGGAATATTATGATGATTTAAGAAGCTGCTATTATACAGCCAAACTTAGTCCAGTTTGGAATCAAAGTTTAGAAGAATTGGCAAATAATCAAGAAATGACAGCAACTTTAAAACAGTTATTAGAGGATGTGATTTCTCAGATTCGGCAAAATTCTAATCTTTGGGAAAATAACTATTTACTGAAGCTACAGAAGTTTGTGGATTATGTGGATAAATTACCAGAATCTAGTCCTAATTATTCCTGTAAATCAACGGTTGTCGGTGCTCGAGGAACTATTGTAAAACAAGGAGTTATTAATCGTTTAATTCAACGAATTAAAGGAGAAATTCAAAACACTCTTCCGCTTTCTGTTAATGACAATCTGACAGCCAGAGGGGATTTAATAGTTAATAGAGGTGACAGTTTAGAGCGAGAATTGAAGCAGCTACAAAAAGGCTTAGACCAGGGAAATTTTAATCAGAAAGAATATGAAGTCAAAAGAAAGGAAATTATGGATAAATATGGTTTATCCTAACAAAAACAGTTGGGTTGTAGAATCTTTAACTCAACCCATGATTGAGTTTTTCCCAGACTTATTTTAAATCTTCAGGATGTTGCTATGCCTATTTTTGTTCTCCCTCCTTGGATGTTAGCTCTGATTATTCTGTTTGTGGTTTTACCATCGTTTATGAGTATGTATTATCGGTTCAATCTTTATCGACATCTCAATGATTTAGCTGATAAAGTTAATCGGGTTATTAGTAAAAGTTCCCCTGGAATTCAGCCTAATATTATCACAATATTAGAAAAGAGTTTTCGGGAAGCTAGTCAAAATTTAGAACAAGTGAACACGGGGGCTTTAATTGATCAAGCCTATAGTCAAGAAAAGGTTGTAGGGAAATCCTGTGAACAAATTGATTATTTTTGTCGAATTCTTCCTAACTTACTCCTGGCTTTTGGATTAATTGGAACTTTTATTGGAATTACCATGAATTTGAGTTCCTTGAGTCAAGCTATTCTTCAAAATCCAGATCAAACCAAGGATTTCATTCAGTTAGTAAAGAAATTGGAGGAACCACTAAAAGGAATGGCGATCGCTTTTTCTACAAGTTTAGCGGGGTTATTTTTTAGTGCTTTGTTAACTATTTTTAACTTTTTTTACAATACCAATTTAGCCAAATATAAATTAATTAATTCTTTGGAACACTACCTCGATAATATTTATTATTCTACATTGAATAATCAAACCCGACTTGATAAAATTGTATCAGGAATGTCGAATCAGTTTAAGGATTTCTTAACAAACTTTGGTCAGACAGTTAGAGATGCTGTAGAATCAGCCATGAGAGATAATATTAAGGAAATTACACAAGCTAATGTAGAAGCGAGTCAACTAGCACAAACAGTTTATAATCAATTATCCAATGTAGCCGGAACATTGGATAGGGGGGCGAATAATTTCCAGACTGCAACAGAAGCCTTTGGAAATTCTGTACAAATAAATGATAAAATTGTGGTAAAATTAGAACAGGTTGTAGAAAGTTTTGAACAGAGTCAGGTTCCCCAACAATTATCAACAATAGCTACTAATTTCGGCGATTACCAAAAGAATTTTTCTGACTCAGCATTTGGTTTAGCTCAAACAGTTAAATCTCTGGAAAATACATTAACTCAACTTCAGAATTTTACTCAACAATTAGTGACGACGGAAGCCAGTTTCACTCAACTAAATCAGAGTTCATTACAAGTTTTTAAATTGCATCAAACCAATCAACAATCTCTATCTGAGATGATTATTCAACTAAAAGAAGGATCACAGGGGTTTGAATTAGCTTCACAAACTTTAGATCAGATCCAAAAACAAATTGTTGATAAATCCGATAGTTTTGTGCAAGTTCAACAAGACTTAAAAACTATCGTTGAAACGATGAATGGTTATACAAATAATGTCAATACAAAAATAGAATTTTTAACTAAAGTTCTGGTTAAACTGATCAGGAATCAAGAGAATAGTCATCAATCTTATACTCAAGCGATCGCAGATAAATTAGACGAATCAATTAAACCTAATATTCAGTATTTTGTTGAGATGAGATACGATTTATCACAGGTAATTAAGATTTTGCAAGCACAAGATAACCCAACAATTCACTCAGATTTATCACAATTAATTAAACTATTACAAGCACAAGATAATAAGACAATTCACTCAGATTTATTACAGGTAATTAAACTTTTGCAAGAACAAGATAACAAGACAATTTACTCAGATTTATCACAGTTAATCAAACTTTTACAAGAACAAAGTAACAGGACTCCAAATAAGAAAAAATTCAAATTTTGGGGTTGATAAAGAATACCATTAATTGTTATTATACTTAAAACTATGCGCCGTCCCACCCAAATTAATAACTCCTCTGAAGATATAAATATCTGGCAAGCATTCACGGATTTGATGTCCAATGCTTTTTTAATTATGATTTTGTTTTTATTAATAGGCATTTTTAAGTCAGCATCAGATTCAAAAGTAAAAGATCAAACAATAAAAGACTCGAATACGAAAATCAGGCAATTAGAAACGGAAATTAGACTATTACAATCCCCGCCTGTAATTGTAATTAAAGACTCTGATAAAGATGCCCAGGGACGATCCTTAAAATTTGAGACGGGTAAGGCAGATTTACCAGAAGGTTTACGATTATTTGTTGAAGGAAATGTTGTTGAAAAACTGGAGACATATTCTCAAGATTATCAAGGTTATGTTGTGGATATAATCGGACATACAGATGGTCAAGAAACTTTTAATCCAGCTAGTAATTTAGATCAGATATTAGAACAAGTTGCAGGAGGCTCTCAACCCGTTAAAAACCTTAAACCAGGTTCTAATGCTGATTTAGGATTAATGCGAGCTTTAGCTGTGATGAAAAAATTGCAAGCCATTCAAAAAAAAGGTCGTTTAAATGGGTTGAACTTTAGAGCTTATTCGGCTGCTCAATTATTTTTACCATCAGGAAAATATGCTCCCCGTAACCGCAGTTCAGATGAAACTAGACGAAGGATAGAAATTCGCTTTACTCCCCCAGGAGTTAAAACAGATTAGAGCTATACATGATATAGTTTTCATGTTGATTGTATTGCAATTAAAAAGATGACTAAACTCAATAAATTTAAGGCTTTTTCCCTATCTACCCTACTCTACGGGATAGCAGCATTAACCTTTTTACCCATTCCCAAAGCAGAAGCTGCAACAAATTTTAACTGTCCGGGTCAATTTCCTCAAAACAGAATGCAGTTTTCTGTGAGTTATCTTGATGGCCGATTTACCTCGATTACTTTAACCCCTCAAAGTGGGCCGCCTCGCACCAATCAATTAAGATATGATCGACCCAACGAGCGGGGAGAATTAGTTTATCGGGGGGGTGATATGGGAGGCGCTGATATCATCGTTATCGACTTATCAAAAGGAGCAGTCCAACCGGGGACACAGGTTTCTGTCTCACTGGATGGACAGTGGGCGAGGGGAACTTGTCGGCTCTAATTCAGTTAACTTTTAAAATAGGACTGATACGGAAACCGAGTTTTTGATTGATAAACGCGGTTTCTGGGAAAAATATTCTAATTCTAAAAGAATATATAATAAAGATAGATTTTAATTTAGATAAAATCAGGAGTAACAAATGGAAGCAATTACGATTAAAGTTGATAATGAAGTAGCGAAGCTTTACCAGGAAGCGGATAGTAATAAACAAGAAAAAGCAATTTGGGTTTGTAGTCTGATTCTGAAAGAATTATTAAAGCCATCTGATTTTGATGAGATTGTTAAACAAGTGAGAGAAGAAGCTAAAGTTAACGGTTTAACTCCCGAAATTTTAGCCGAGTTATTAGAAGATGAATAAACTTAGAATTGTATTAGATACAAATATTGTAGCTCTCGGGTCACTTACCCTAAAATTATAACACTTATAAATTTATTGTCAAGCAAAATTTTTTAATTTTATTCAATATGATTTGTCATTTTCTGGTCGGTATTCCGGGTTCGGGAAAGTCAACTGTTGCTCAACAGCTTGCGGATCTCACCCAGGGTTTAATTATTTCGACGGATCGGATTCGGGAACAACTTTATGGGGATGAAATTATTCAGGGGAATTGGTTAGAAATTGAACGAAAAGTATTGCAAGAAATGGAACAAGCGATCGCATCTTCTCAACCAATTATTTATGATGCGACTAATGCTTATCGACCTTGGCGACTGGATATATTAGAAAAAATCGCTCTAATTTATTCAGAAATCCCTCGATATTGGGTTGCTTGGGTATTAGAAACTCCGATAGAAACTTGCAAGCTGCGGAATCAAAATCGCCAACGTCAAGTTCCTGAATCTGTGATTGAACAAATGGGAAAAGCGATCGCAGATTTTCCTCCCACTACCTCAGAAGGATTTATCAAAGTTTATAGTTTAAAACCCGACTATTTCGACTTAAAAACCCTAGTTAACAATCTAATAATTTAAAACCTCGTTTCATACTCAAACCGAATTTCACTTTCATTCCTAAAATTCGTAACTCCCCGCAACAATATATTATCATTTAGACGATAATTAATATTAAATTGAAACGGTTGATCCGCAGCTAAGACCCGACTTAAAGAAACATAAGCATTATCAGTCACATCTAAACCCACTTCAATTCCCACTCCTAAAGCGGAAGCTGTGCCCTTGGAACCACGTTCGGCTATTCGTGAGGGATAAATCCTAAATTCCGTTAATCCCGTGGCGTTAATCACATTCTGTTGGAGTTTACCAAATAATCCGGTACTGGCAATATTTGCTAATACTAATGTACTATCATCTTGAATGCCTTGAATCACACTTCCCCCCAATAAAGCCACCAATTCATTTTGAGAACGGGACGGAGAACTTTGTAGCTTAATAATATCATTAATTTCCGAAGCTGGGCCGCGAACAATTGCGGTAATTCGGATAGTTCGGACTGTTCCAAATCGAGAAGGACTTAGGGCTTCCGTTTGTTCCGCCGGAAAAGCCGAAGGGGGAGAAACAAACCTTAAAGTTTCAGGAACACGGGTGACTAAACGGACATCTAAAATTGGATCTAATCCCTCCGAAGGAACAAATATTGCCCGTTGGGGATAGCCTCGATCTAACCTTAATTGACTGGTATAAAGATTAACTTGTCCTCCGGTTAAGTCAATCGTTCCTTGAGGACGAATATCATCAAGACTGGCTAAACTTCCATTTAATTCAATCGTTCCTTTTGCATTAAAATTAATTAAAGGTGCATTTAAAATCGGGGGAGTCATAACTTGAATATTGTCGCCTAAAGTTAGTTTTAATCCGTTCAGACTGACATCAACAGGAGGTTGAGTTGTATTCGTAGTATCTGTGGGTAAGGTAGCGGTTTGTTCCGAAGGTAAGGTAACTTTTCCCTGACTTAATATGACTTCTCCTCCTAATTTTGGTTTTAATAATGTTCCTGTAAGAAGAATAGCACCATCAGCATTTCCTTTATAGAGTTCGGGTAAATTAAGTGTTAGTTTTTCCAGGTCTAATTGTAGAGGAGTTTGCAGATCTGGGTCATTTTCATCTAAGGGATGAGACACGGGTAAAACCCCACTTAATCGGATATGTCCGGTTCCTTTATCTCCTTGTAAATCTCCTTCAATATCTTTTACTTGAATGCGATCGCCAATAAATACAGCAGTTCCACTTAATCCGACAATAGATTGTTCTAAACTGCGGGCTGTTAAAACGGCATCTTGGATTTTAAATAATCCTTCTGGTTTCAGATCAAGTTTAATTCCTCCGGTTTCTGGTTGTTGTAAACTACCACTAATTCTTAATTGAACTAATCCTTTTCCTTCCTGCCAATTTAATTCGGGATTCAGTAAATTGATCACCGCTAATCCTTGATCTTTAATATCAACTCTAACATCAACTACATCACTTTCAGAAGTCACTTTTGCAAAGGGTAATTGAAAGGGTAAAGTCCCCCTAAAATTAATTGGATCGGTTTCAGTCACCAACAAACTTCCGCCAAATCTTAGTCGAGCATTATTATAACTAAAACTGCTTTGAGCTTCTTGAATTGGTTCATTATTAACCGTTGCTTCTAATAAGGTTAATTCCCCCGATGATTGGGGATTATCTAAAGTTCCCCCAATACTCGCCCGAACATTCAATTGTCCGGTTAAATCCACATTTGGCAAATCGACAATTTTTTCAATTTCTTCTAAGCGGATATTTTTACCCCGAAACTGACCTGATATTTGTTGATTGGCTAAATTTAACTGTCCGCGAAAATCATATAATGCTGATTCAGCAAGCAATTGAATGGGTTCAACCCGCACCACATTATCTACAAAATTCGCTTCTAATAAAAACTGATCGGCGGTATATCTGCCATAATTCCAATCTTGACCTTTGATGGTTGCTGTCGCATTAATTCCCCATTGAATTGAACCTTTAAATGCAATTTCTCCGGTAAATTTTCCGTCTAAATCTCGTAAAGGAGGTAAGGGTTCCGCCGCGATTTCTGCTAGGGATTCTTGTAATATTCGTCTAATTTCTTCTAGGCGTTGTAACTGTTCAAATAACGTAGCTGTGGGGGGTAAACCTACGGGAACAGGCTTTACATCGGCGGCTATTCCATAGTTTGGAGGGGTTAATCCTCTGCCAAAATCTGCTAAATTAAAGATTTTTAGGGCGGTTAAAATATCCTGTAAACTTCCTTGGGGAATTTTAATTGTACCTTCAAATTGATTCGATACAGTGGATAAATTCTGGGTTTGAGGTGTAGAAAGACTGGCTAAAATATCAGAAATATTGGCTTGACCATTAATTATAATCTGAGTTATGCCTTTGCTCAATTCAGCATCGGTTAACTTAGCAATACCATTTTGATAACTAAAATTTCCCAAAAATAAATCGGTTTCAATATGACCTAAAATTAGGTTCTGGATCGCAATATTTCCGATTACCCCTATTTTATTAATATCAAAACTGGCTAAATTAGAGACGGTTAATTTTCCCGATGCTATACCTTTTAATTGTCCAATATTTAGTTCAGCTAAGGGAGATAAACTTAATGTTTGTAGAGGAAAGTCGTCTAAATTAATCTCTAAATTATTCCCTTGAGAGTTTCCGACTAATTGACTATCATTCCGTTTTACTAAAAATGAAGTCGGTAAATATTGATTATCCAAAGCTAATTCTATTTTATCCCTTTCTCCTGCCAAGGCAATATTAACCTTTTGATTCGGAATAATATCAACCGTTCCTGCTAGAATTGGTTCAAAGGTGACATCTCGAACTGCAAAGTTATTTAATCTTAAATTTCCGTTTAGGTTTAAAGCCGAAGGAGTTCCAGTTAACTTACCATTAAAATCAACAATTCCAGCCACTAAAGGACTATCTCCGGTTCTAATTTCTAAGGGTAAAGCAGTTAAGAAACTTTGCACTAATGGGGATTGTAAATCAAAATTATCAGCCCGAACATTTAGGTTTAAATTAGATAATTGGGGAATACCATTTCCTTGAAATTCAACTCCAATTAAGCCATCGGTTGAAAATCCCTGGGTTTCAGCTTTTTTAATATTAATTTCTCGACCATTCCAGCTTGCAATGGCTTCAAAAGGTTGTTTAATAATCGGTAATTCTGTTAGTCTTAATTGACCTAATGCCTGTATAGTGTTGGGATTAAAGGAGGCAATATTTCCTTCTCCGGTGATTTCAGTAGTTAATAATCCTCGCAATAAAGGCATATTTTCAGCTTGCTGTAATAGTCCATTTTGACGTAAACTATTTGGTATTTGAGATTCAACTAATTGAGAGAATCGACCTAAAGCAATTTGATCTCCTTTAATGGTTGTTTTCCATTGTCCTTGTCGAGTTTCTCCGGTTGCTAAAACTATACCGCCGTCTCGACCTAAATTTACCTTACTATCGAGGAAAGCTATTAAGTTATTAGGGGAAAAATTAGTCAGATTCCCATTAAATTTTGCTAACCCTTGTAGGAATCCTCCTTGAAAATTTAAGGCGTTAATTTCAGCTACTAAACTAGGTTGTAAATTTGCTAAGGGTAATCCGAAATTAATTAAGGGTCGTAGAGGAATTTGATCGGTGATTACTTGACCTGTTAATTGATTATTTGCTAATTGTCCTTCTGCATTAATAATTCCACCAAAATTCCCTAAATTAACCTGTGCTAATCCCGTAGCAATCAGACTATTAAGATTAAAATTAGTTAAATTTCCGGTAAGATTTCCTTCTCCGTTTAAACGACTATTACGAAAGTCTAAGGTTTGAATTTGATTCTGGAGGTTTGGGGGTAAATTAGCGAGGGGTAAACCTAAATTAATCCAAGGATTTAACTGGATTTCTTGAGCATTGAATTGTCCTTGAAATTGTCCTTGATTAAGTTGACTATTGGCGGTAATTATTCCTCCTAATTTACCTAAATTAATGACTGTTTTGGCATTTCCGATAAAGTTATTTGGGCTAAAATTCTCTATTTTACCTGATAGAGATCCATCAATTTGTAAAGTTCCTTGACTGATATCTAAACTCTGAATTTGGGAGGTGATAGCATCAGTTAAGTTGGCAAAGGGTAATCCAATATTAATTAATCGAGGTAAGGATAAATTATCGCTAGAAAAATCCGTTTGTAGGAGTCCGTTTTGGAGTTGGGCGATCGCCTTAATTGTACTATTCTGAAAATTAAGTTGAATTTGACTATCCGCTTTTAAACTATTCAGGGAAAAATCTTGCAAATTTGCTGATAATTTGGCGGCTAAATTTAACTGACCATCGGTTAAATCAATAGATTGAATTTGTTGTTTAGTTGTATTAGGAATTGTGGCAAATAATAGACCCAAATCAACTAAAGGAGTTAAGGAAAGTTGATTAGCTATGACTTCAGCATTCCAAATTTGATTATTAGTTTGTTGAGCAATAATATTCAGATTTCCCTCAGCAATTTTAATCTGTGCTTTCGCCGTATTTCCTGAAATTTGAGCTTCCCCAAAAATCGGATAAATTGTTGAAGGTAAGGAGAATTGACTATTAGCTTTTAAGTTGTCTAAATCTCCAGAAATTTGACCATTTGCTGATAGGTTTCCAATCGGAAAACTGGGGATAAATCCGTAGGATTTAGCGATCGCATCCACAGGAATATTATTAACATTAAAATCTAACTTAACAATCGGATTAAGTTCGGTTTTTTGTTGTGAAATCTGAGGATTTGGGGGTAATTTTAGTAAAGTTTTTTGATCAACCGTAGGCTGAGGTTTTATTGGGGGTGCTAATAACGCGGTCATTCCTGCTAATTTAACTTCCCCTTTTCCGGTTACTGACCCCCCAAGGGAAGGTTGAATTAATAGGTTTTGAATCTCAATAATTGGATCAGCTAAAATCTTAAAATTTGGATCAAGTTTAGTTAATATATTAAAATCCGTTTGAATTGTATCAAAATAAACGCGATCTAATAAGGTTTTTTGAGTTGTGCCGATATTTCCTGAAATTTTAGGACTGTTTAAATTTCCTTTTAAGTTAAGATTAGCTTTCAATTCTCCCGTCACCGGAAAGGGAAGGGTAACAGGTTTGTTCTGAATAGTTTCTACGGTTTTTAACAGGGTGGAAACTTGAACTGGTTGTAAATTTGCTAATAAATCAACTTGAGTTTTAGCTAAGTCTAAGTTAGAATTAGTTAAAACCGATCCCGTTAATCCTAGAGCCAAATCTGCCATAGTAGTATTCAACTGATCAATGATCAATTTAGTTCCCGAAAATCGTAATTTAGCTTGACTCAGATTAACAGGTTCAGGAAGACTATCAACAGCAATTTTAACTTGATCTAAATTCAGCGTTCCCCGAACATCTGATGGTTTATAATTATTTAATTTAACGTTTAAATTTGTATTAAGTTTTCCCTGTTTAATCGAAATCCCAGGAGTTTCTACAAACCAAGCTAAATTGCTTAAATTCAAACTATTAGCTTGAATTTGAGCATTAATTTTTCCTGTTTCTAATAAAGCATCTCCCTTGATGGCAAAAGTACCTGTTTCTGCAAATTTACCCCTTAAATCCGCTTGAATGCTCTGCTGATCTTCGGTTAAATTAGCTTTGATTTGATCCACCGCAATCACAATCGGCTTTTCTTTGGCTTTCAAAAGCTGATAGGGCATTAAATTAATTTGAGCATTTTCAATCCCAATCGTTCTAAAAACCAATGTAATTGGAGGATTTGGATCTAACTTAAGTTGAGTATCAATCCAGTTTCCCGATGAATTTTGTTCAATATAAATATTAGGATTAACTATGGTAATATCAAGTTTAACCTTGGGTTTAAACAAGGATAAAAGAGAGAAATTAACCTCTACCGCCGTCGCTTCCCCCCTATCGGTATCCGTGGCTGTGGGGGGGATGGACGAATGACCAAAACGAATACTATTTAGGGTAAATCGTTCCAGGGGGCCAACATCAACTGGCCGTTGTAGTATCCCTTCTAAGACATTGCTAATTATGGGGGCTAACCGATATCTAATCAACCAACTAGCGGTCGTCCCCACGGCTAACAGGGTGACTCCACAGCCCATACCGCCCCAAAGCAAAATCCGCTTTAACCGTCGTCGGCGGGGTAAAATTGATTCAGAATTGGGATTCGGTGAATTAGTCATCTCAAATCTGGCTGTAAGTAAATCAAGACAACATTATCGCATTTTTTTCTCTTTTCCTAGTCAGAGCATAAAAATAGGGAATTGTGGGCTTAAATAATCCCTATGGAAAGAAATTTTTAAGGATTGATTCATTGTTTAAGAAGTTGCGATCGCATGAACTAGCAAAACCCCTTAATTCCCCTGCTCAAGCAAAAGTAACCGTTTTCCCTTCAAAACGTGAAAATCGGGTTGACACTTGTGAGGTAATAAGCTATCTTCATATTTAAAGTTAAATTATATATGATTTGACTTTAAATAAAATTAAAATAAAACAATGTTAATTCGGTTTACTGTAGAAAATTTTCTATCTTTTAATGAAAGAACTGAATTTACGATGATTGCTTCTCCTGACAACAATCATCGTGATCATGTTGTTCAAGAGGATAACAAAGAATCTATTGGATTATTAAGAACTTCTTTAATTTATGGAGCTACTAATGCTGGTAAATCTAACCTGATTAAAGCGATGAAATTTGCTCAAGATTTTATTGTAGATGGTGTTGATAAAAATAAAAATATAAAAGTTAGTCCATTTAAACGTGATCAAGATTCTTTAAAAAAGCCCTCTCGGTTTGAATTTGAGTTTAAACATCATCAAAAACAGTATGCTTACGGATTTATCATTGATTCTACTCAAGTTTATGAAGAATGGTTATTTGAAATAGGTATTAATCAAGAAAAAAGCATTTATGAAAGAAATGGTAATGATTATCAATTCAACTTTAAACATTCTCTATTTAGAGACATAAAAGATAAAGAAAAAACTAGAATTGAATTTGAGTCAGAAAGTACCAGGCAAAATTTATTGTTCTTAACAAATTGTAAAGAACGTAGGATTGAATATTTTGAAAATATTTATAATTGGTTCTCAAATGTATTAACAATTTTATTCCCTGAAAGTAAACCTTTTGCACTTCCGTTACTGTTAAAGGACAATGAAAAATTATTGAACCAAGGTTTTTTAAAAAAATTTAATAAATTATTAAAATCTTTGGATTTAGGAATAGAAAAAGTAGATATTAATGAGATTGATTTAGAAAAGTATGAGAGAATTCCACTGGAAGTTAAAGAAATGATTCAAGAAGAATTCCCTTATCATGATGAAACAGCTAATGCAATATTTATTTTAGCGAGAAATAAAGACAGCAGTTTAATGATTCGATCTATTCCAGGTTCAAAAGCTTTAAAAGTTATGAAATTGGTTATAATTAAGCATGATAAAAATAAAAAAGAAGTTTTGTTTGAAATTGAAGAAGAATCAGATGGAACCCAAAGAATTATAGATTTAATTCCAATGTTAATTAAACTCTCTCAAGGCGATGTTGTTTTTGTGGTTGATGAAATAGAAAGAAGCCTTCATGTATTGTTAGCACGGAAAATATTTGAGCTTTTTCTCGATTTTGAAATAGAGAATCAAAATCAAAATGATAAATTGCATAATAGCCAATTAATTGCTACAACACATCAAGCTATTCTTTTGGATATTAAAGAACTTTTTAGAAAAGATGAAATTTGGTTTATTGGACAAGATAAACATGGACAATCAATTGCTTATTCTCTTGCAAACACCGATGTAGAAAATTTAGATTTAGCTAAAGGTTATATTAACGGTCGGTTTGGAGCTATCCATTCTTTCCCAGAGATTAAAAATGATGAAGAACCAATTTTGGCTAAATAGGGGATAAAAAAATGCCTAGAGAAAGAAAGGATTATCAACGAATAGTTCAAGATATTTCAGATGAATGCAAGGATGGTAAGTGGAAAATTTATGTTATTGCAGCAGAAGGTGATAAGACAGAATATTTGTATTTTCAAGAGCTAATTCAACAATACAGTTTACAGTTAAACAAGAAGAATATTAAGTTAAAATATCTTGATAAAACCAATTCTGGAGACTCTGATCCTGCTGCTGTTTATGCACAATTAAAGCAATGTTATGATGAGTTAGTTAAAAAATATGATATCCAAGAGTATGATGAATTATGGATGATTATTGATACAGATTATTATAGAAACCGTAAAGATAAAATTGAGGAATTAATAAAACTCTTTCACGAAAAGATAAATTTTAAAATGGGATTGAGTAACCCTTGCTTTGAACTTTGGTTAATTCTCCATTTTGTAGACACTGATAGTCAAGTAGATGCTGATAGTCAATTTGCGAAAGGTAATAATCCCAAAAAATGTAAAACCAATAAAAAACGTAAAGTCAAAGAACCTACACAACCTACAATTAGGGAAGTTATTGAAAATGAAGGAATCAAAGGTAGACCCAAACTCTGTAAGAAGGTTCTTTCTGATATCCACCCAGATAAATCTAAATCCAATTACTATAAAGAATTTATTAAAGGTGAGTATCTAGTTGCTGCAATTGAACGAGCTAGAAAACTAGGAGAGTGCCAGCCTACTGATGAGGATTTTCCTCAAAGAATCGGTACAACAGTTTATAAACTTTTAGAACAGTTTTTAGAATTATTTGGACAATTAGATTAAAGCTTCCATCCATTTATTCCTAACCCCAATAAATAAAGGGTACAGCATCGCCATACCCTAATAA
This sequence comes from Planktothrix agardhii, assembly GCF_904830935.1. NCBI lineage: Bacteria > Bacillati > Cyanobacteriota > Cyanophyceae > Oscillatoriales > Microcoleaceae > Planktothrix > Planktothrix agardhii. The sequence goes on along the minus strand of NZ_LR882952.1, from coordinate 3,153,666 downwards.
TATCAAATCCTAAAATTCAGCAAACAATCCCCGTAGAGACGTTGTATACAACGTCTCTACAACAATTTATTTGGCTTTGGCAACGTCCATAACTTCATCTAACAACGTGCCAGATTCCTCCATTTTGCCAATATCCAGAATTGTTTTAATCACCGAGTCAGGATTCAAACTAATTGAATCAATTCCTAACTCCACCAAGAACCGGGCAAACTCAGGATAATCACTCGGTGCTTGACCACAAATTCCAATCTTGCGACCATATTTTTTAGCCGCTTTAATCGCAATGGTCACCATCCGACGAACAGCTTCATTCCGTTCATCAAAAATATGAGCAACTAAGGCAGAATCTCGGTCTAAACCTAACGTTAATTGGGTTAAATCATTAGACCCAATCGAGAATCCATCGAACACGGCGGCAAATTCATCGGCGAAAATCACGTTACTGGGAAGTTCACACATCACATAAACTTCCAAACCATTGACGCCCCGTTTCAGACCGTGTTTTTCCATTTCTGCTAACACTTTCCGACCTTCATCGGGGGTGCGACAGAAGGGAATCATCGGGGTGACATTCGTTAAACCCATTTCGTCCCGAACCCGTTTCAGGGCCACACATTCTAACCCGTAGGCTTCGCGGTAGTTGGGGTCATAGTAACGGGAGGCGCCGCGCCAACCAATCATCGGGTTTTCTTCCTTGGGTTCAAACTGACGGCCGCCTAACAGGTTGGCGTATTCGTTACTCTTGAAGTCGGACATCCGCACAATCACCGGATTCGGATAGAAGGCCGCGGCAATCATCCCGATACCATGGGCCAGTTTATCCACGAAGAAGTCCGGTTTATGGTCGTAGATTTTCGTCATCTCGGCGATTTCCCGTTTGGCTAACTCATCTTCGAGTTGGTCAAATTTCAACAACGCTAAGGGGTGGGCTTTAATATGGTTAGCAATAATAAACTCCAGCCGCGCTAAACCCACACCATCGCAAGGAATCGAAGACAAACCGAAGGCTTCTTCCGGGTTGCCCACGTTCATTAAAATTTTTGTCCGGGTTTTGGGCAGATTATCGAGAACGGTTTCTTGTATTTCAAAGGGAACTAACCCCTCATAAACCCGACCTTCTTCTCCTTCAGATGAGGAAACGGTAATTTCTTGGCCGTTTTTAATCACCGAGGTGGCATCACCGCAACCGACAATGGCGGGAATGCCCATTTCCCGCGCGATAATTGCTGCGTGGCACGTCCGTCCGCCCGCGTTGGTAACGATAGCGCTGGATTTCTTCATGATGGGTTCCCAGTCGGGGTCAGTCTTATTGGTGACTAACACTTCACCCGCTTGGAATTCATCAATTTTATGCACATCCAGAATCACCCGCGCTTTCCCTTGACCAATCATTTCACCCACGGCCCGACCGCGAGATAGAACCTTACTGGTTCCGAGCAGTTTAAAGTTGCGGAGAACGGAAGCGGATTTCTGGGATTGCACGGTTTCAGGACGGGCCTGGACGATAAATAATTGTCCGGTAATTCCATCTTTGGCCCATTCAATATCCATCGGAGTATAAGTACCCCGGACTTGCGAATAGTGGTTCTCAATAATACAAGCCCACTTCGCCAGTTGTAAAATTTCGTCGTCGTTAATACAGTATTTATCCCGTTCAGACTGAGGAACTGAGATGTTTTTAGTTAGTTTAGAACCTCCGATATCATAGACCATCTTCAGTTCTTTACTGCCTAAGCGTTTTTCCAAAATAGGACGGAACCCTTGCAGTAAGGTCGGTTTAAACACAAAATATTCATCGGGGTTAACCGTGCCTTGAACTACGTTTTCTCCTAAACCATAGGCTCCAGTTACTAAGGCTGCATTTTTGAATCCGGTTTCGGTATCAATGGAGAACATCACCCCGGAACAGGCGAGGTCAGACCGTACCATTTTTTGCACACCGACGGACAGAGCCACGTTAAAATGGTCGAAATTTTTAATCGTGCGATAGGAAATTGCCCGGTCGGTGAAAATCGAGGCAAAGCATTTATGGCAGGATTCTAAAACTCCTTCTTCGCCATAAACGTTTAAGTAGGTTTCCTGTTGTCCGGCAAAACTGGCATCGGGTAAGTCTTCGGCGGTAGCGGAGGAACGCACGGCAACGTCTACATCATTGGAATAGCGTTTGCATTCTTCTTTATATTCCTCGCCAAATTGGTTACAAAAATCCCCGTCCGTGCTGTAGCGTTCGCAGAGTTTTTTATAGGCGCTGGTAATCGCTGCTTCTAATTCTGGTGGAAACGGAGTGTCTAAAATTAAGGAACGAGCTTGTTTCCCGCGTTGTCGCAGGTTTGGCATATCTTCAACGTCGAGGTCTGCAAATAGTTCCCGTAGTTTTTTCTCTAAACCCGCAGACTCAATAAAATAACGATAAGCATAGGCAGTGGTAGCAAATCCATTCGGAACGTTCACACCTTGGGAAGCGAGTTCTCGAATCATTTCGCCCAAGGATGCGTTTTTCCCACCTACTGAGGGAATATCAGAAATTCCCACTTCATCAAACCACAGTACAAAAGCTGTTTCTTTCGCTTCTGAATTTACTGTTTCAGTCGTTGCATAAGTGTTAACCATTTTTAAAATCCTCCAATTGGAATGACTGTTTTATTAACATTCAGTCAATCTTTATTGTTTATTTAAGTTCAAACTTAGGTCAGAACGTATTAATACTTACTCGTACATTCTAAGTTAAGTTTCTCTAAATCATTCTTGAACTTTGCAGTTCTTAAAATTGCGTCCGGTTTTTCTCTCTAGGTCTGAACTTTTGTTCTCAACTGAGGTTTTTTTCCTCTATATTCAAGACTACCACCTTCTATCCCTATTACAATATAGGTTCTTTTTACTTCCATAGTAACCTAATGTAAAAGATTATTGCTGCCAGGGAGTTTTGGGCTATTCTTAAAAAAGATTAAGTTCTCAAAACCTTGAGAATTAACATTAACAAATGTTGCAAATGAATATTAACAATTGTATCAAAAAATCCAATATGGTTTCTACAAGCCTTCTGAGTCTAAATACTTGTCTAATTTAATAAGTACCTAAACAAAATTAATTACACATCCTCTACCCTGTTCCCTCCCCCCCTAGCCCCCCGTGCACGGGGGGTTTGGGGGGGCTCCTCGCGTGCACGGGGGGTTTGGGGGGCTCCTCGCGTGCACGGGGGGTTAGGTAATTTATTTTGTGCAACTACTTATGCTATCAAATTACTGTTGTCAGGTTTTATCCTTTTCGCAGTCAGAGTGTCCTCACTCGCTGAAAAATCCTTCCCACCCCACAGTCCTCGAGACATCAAACATCCTACGTTAAATGATTACTGCTATTAATATTTTCCGTAAATCTTTCAATCACTAATCGTAAAATTGATAATCCTAAAACAATTAAAAATAGAATTAACCCGATAGTACAAGCATAGCCAAATTCTAACTGTTGAAATCCTCGTTCATATAAATAATAAACAATGGTTTTAGAACTATTTCTCGGCCCGCCTTGGGTCATAATAAAAACTTCTTCAAATACTTTCGTGGAGGAAATCGCCGAAATTACCCCAACTAAAACCATATAGGGTTTCATCAGAGGTAACGTAATATCCCAGTGTTTTTTAAACCCATCCGAACCATCAATACTTGCCGCTTCATATAGTTCTAATGGAATCCCTTGTAATCCTGCTAAATATATTACCATATAATAGCCTAACCCTTTCCAAATAGTCACCGCCATCACACTAAATAAGGCAATATTCGGACTGGTTAACCAAGGAATCGGCGGAATAGCAATAGCGTTTAAAAGTTGATTGAAAAAACCATTTTCTGCATATAACCATTTCCAAGCAATACCCGCCACCACCATAGAAATCACAACCGGGACATAATAAGCAGTTCTAAATCCATTCATTCCTCGTAATTTTTGGTTAACTAAAATTGCTAAGGTTAATGGTACAAAGACTAAAATTGGAACCACTACGATTAAATAAAGAAACGTATTTTTTAAGGTTTCCCAGAATACCTCATCTGTCCATAACCGTTGAAAATTTTTTAATCCCACCCATTCGGGAGGTGTGAGTAAATCGTAACTAAATAAACTCAGATAAAATGCTTGTAACGCTGGCCAGAATACCGTTAAGGTCAGCATTAATAAAGCCGGAAATAAAAATAAATAAGGCGTGAAAACAGGTTTAAACTTTAACATCACTTTTTATTAAATAATTAATAAAGTTCGTTGTTGGGCTTTAGCCCTCTATTTTTGCGCTGAAGCGCAACAACGAACCAATGTTAATCGGATTTTAACGTTGTTGGGCTAAAGCCCTCAAGATTGCGCTGAAGCGCAACAACGAATTATGTTAGTCGGATTTCAACTCAGAAAATAACTCATCCCAATTTCCTGAAAACTGACTATCCGGTTCTGTTTTAACTTCAAAAGTGGTATTACAAGCTGGCGCTTGAGTTAATACTTGGATACATAGTTCGGCAATATCATCTCGACTAACTTGCCCTTTAATCGTATCACCTTGGGCAAATTTGAAAGCCGAACCTCCAGGCACTTCTGTTAACGCACAGGGACGAATAATAGTATAGGGAATACCGCTAGAACGAATCACATCCTCTCCTTTTAACTTCCAAGTTAAAATCCCGCCTAATTGTTCGTTTAAACGCACCGCAGGCGGTTCTTCTGCTAAATTTAATCCTGGTTTCCCCGGACGAGTTACCCCCGCCGAACTTACCTGAACAAACCGAGGTAATACTTTCCCACCATAAGCTTTAATAGACTCAATTTCTAATTGAAATAATCCAGGTTGAAATTTCGGGTTTAAAGCTCCATCATATTCAAATTTACTCAACATTAACTGTAGGGAAAATACCTGACTAGAATCAAACGGTTTTCCATCTTTTACGGTTTTAGCTCGAAATACCGGAATTAATTCTGTAAACGGAATTCTAATCGTAATCGGAATATTATAAACCGTATCAAAAGAATAACAATATCCCACACTATCCCAACCATCATTACAGCGAATAATAAATTTATATCGTTTTCCATCTCCTTTCACTCGTAACTCAATTCCCTGATAGTCTGATAAATCTAAAGCGGGTTCAAAATTGCGAGTTCTAATAGAAACAAAACCTCCAGAATTAGCCGTTGAAACATATCCCGTAAATAATCCGCCATCGGGGATTAATTTTAACGAACTTTCACTAATACCCCCCATAACAATATCATCTAATGCTCCCCAAATTTCCTTAATCTCCTCCGTGGGTTTGGTAAAATCAAACAGAATTTTATCCCCAGCTTTCTTGAGAGTTACAGGTACAGCATAAATTAAATTTTGTATGCCTTTATATTCGACTAATTCCGGCACATCAACCACTTCCGGCAGATAAAACTTAATTCCTTGATAATATTTTTCTCGATTAGGAGTATCTCCCTCCACAGGTTGAACCTTAGTTCCATTACAACAAATAATCGCAGTAACATCTTTAAAAATAGCCGAGGTCAAGGTTTCGGAAATTGTTAAATCAGCTTCAATTAATTCTACCGTATTTCCTAATATTGTTCTAGCTCTTTTAATATCCCTAACCAAACAACGCACCGTTATTCCCCGCTGTTGTAACCGTTTAACAACTCGTTTTCCCACCCCTCCGGTCGCCCCGACTACTAATATAATATTCGGTTTCTGTTGCGGTTGTTTTGTACCCATTCTCAATAAATTTTGTATCCAACTAATATTACCAATAAGAGGAACAACCCCAAAATAAGCCAGGGTTTTTAGAAACCTTCCCCCATCCCATTGTCCTTTTTGTTGCTCTACCATTGCCTTCTCCCGATAATTTTGTTAAAGGACTGTACTTAAAGATTAAGATATGTAACAAATTTAATAGTAACAGAAGAAAGCCAAAGTTTCTCAAGGTCTGTGAAATCGTCAATCCTCAAAATTATGGCCTTTCCCTTCCCCAAATAGAAATATCTGTGTTAAGGTATCTCTTGATTGTATAGAAACGGAAACAATGGAAAATATTGATTTAGAAACAGCGCTCCCCGTCGGACTCGCTTTAATGATTGTTGTAGGTAGTTTTTTGATGATGTTTACCAATTTTTGGACAACCAAGAAACGATAGCCATTAAAAAGGCTATAATAGAGAAGTTAAAAGTATAAAAAATATTTCATCTCCAGCTATTCTCAAAAACCAGAGTTTTAATCATGATAGATTTAACAACAATTGCTGAGTTTTCTCGAAATAACTGTTTGGGAATTTGTGCCTTTTTAATCCCATTTAATATATTAGCTACCTTACAAACCTTAATTTTTATTGGTCTAAATCGTCCCACCTCTCAAATCCTATTAATTTCTGGGTTTGCTAGTTTGTATTCAGGATTGATGGTACTGCACGTTTTCACTTGGTTTATGATTGGTGTGGTAATGATTCCCACCTATATCCTATTATCCCTAGGAACAACCTGTTTAGTGATTAATATTTGGGCAATTAAATCCCCTGATAATTTAAAGTATTTTATCGAAAAAATAGTTTCATTTGCTCAAAAAATACTAGGCAAATTACAGAATCCAGCTTTTAACTAAAGCGATGGAATCTTCTGACACTACCCATATTCACACGGATTGAAATCCGTGAAATCTGAACACGGATTACGCAGATTAACACAGATTAAAATCTGTGAAATCCGTGAAATCCTCTTAAATCCGTGTTCCCGATTACCCAACAAAAAAGACCAGCGCAAAATCTCAATTGCTGGTCTGGGTTTATGGATACCGTTGTTGTTTCAATTTGAAGATACCTAAACGCCGCGTTCTACATCTGCGGTGCGGGTAGAAATGTTCAAATCTCACGTTAACTATTGTATCAAGGGTTACTCATTTTTTTGACAAAAATTTAACTTCAGGCGGTACGAGTCAACAATTAACCCCGATTAGCTTGTTGAACTTGTTGATTATACATCGAGCGTAACACCCGACCGGGATCAACCCAGTTGCCATTATGCTTTAATCCCCAGTGTAGGTGAGGGCCCGTTGTCCGTCCACTCATCCCCACCCTAGCAATTCTCGTCCCAGAAGGAACTTGTTGACCTTCCCAGAGTTGAATTCCCCCCTGTCGGTCAATAAAATAAGTCCCTTGAGCGTTTTTTTCCACGCTACCTTGAATATGACAATAAATATGTTCCCACTGACCCGACTGAATCGCAATGCCAGTACCGCAACGGTCATCTTGCCAAACTTCTGTCACCGTCCCCTGCCACCAACTACGAATATAACTGCCTTGGGGGGCTGCTAAATCTAAACCATAGTGAAAACCAGACGAACGATACCCAAACGGGGAGGTATATTCTTGAAAGCCTTCCACGGGGAAAGAAGCTCCCGACCAGTTTACACCCGTTGCCACTTCAGCATTTTGAGCTTTGGCGAACTGTTGTTTCCATCCCAGTACCCCAAAACCCAGACCGATTAATCCTGCTAGTAAAATAAGATTACCTGGACGCAATAATTTAGATTTTGCCATTAATGTTTGACTCCTCAATCACTAAAAAGGGGTTATTAGTGGGATTTTTTTATAATTGTTCCAGTAAAGAACACACTTTTTCAGGGTATTCACTGAATTGATAGCAGTAAACAGGGAACAGCCTAACATTTACGATAACCGTTAGCGATTTTATCAAGGGTTCACGGAGTATTGTACTGGATTTTGGTTAAAGTTTATCAATACAATTAGAAGTCAGGAGACAGGAGATCGGAGGAAAACAGGAAGTGTCCCCCTATTCCCAGATCCGGCGTTCCCTCCCCCCTAGCCCCCCGTGCACGGGGGGCTAGGGGGGCTGTTCCGGTGTTCCCTCCTATCATTGATTAAGCATTAGCCCCTTTACCAAAGAATTTCGGCGGTTCAGCTAAGGTATAAATTTCGGTTTCAGTCGCGATCGCATCCCGCAGATGTTTGGGAACTTGTAACATTCCTAACATCGTTATCCCATCAAACATCTTTAGACCCCCGGTGGTTTGAGCTTCTAAAACCTTATCAACATTTTCCGGTTCAGGACGGGTATTAATCGGTTGGGCAGAAACGATAATAAAACTCCAGGGACTTCCGTAGGTGGAAATATAACTGGTATAGGAGTGAACATGGGGAAAAACCGTTTTCAGGGTATTCACCAGGCGGACGTGCAGTTTCATCTCATTCGGGGAAACCGGGCCAGCTTGAATTACCCCATAGCCATCGGGGGTTAAAATTTGACGAATTTTTTCAAAATATTCCTTGGTGAACAATTTAAAAGATGGCCCATCTTCAATCGGATCGGATAAATCAGAAATCACAATATCCCATTTTTCCTCAGTCTGATCTAAAAAGTCGATCGCATCCCCGATAATCAATTGAGTACGGGGGTCATCAAAGGCATTTTCGTGCATTTCTGGCAGATACTCTTTACAGGCTTCGACCACATCCCCATCTAAATCAATCATCGCAACACATTCAACAGTTTTCCAGCGTAAAACCTCCCGAATGGTCGCCCCTTCTCCCCCGCCCAAAACCGCAACTTTTTTAGGATCGCCATGATAAACGGAGGCGACATGGACTAATGGCTCATGATAGAGAAATTCATCTCCGGTACAAGATTGCCATTTACCATCAAGAACTAAGGCTTTTCCGTAAGCCCCGGTTTCGACCACATACATATCTTGATAGGCAGTTTTTTTATAGGCTAATACCTTGGTAATTCCATGGACATAAATATCCCAAGGTGTGATATACTCACTCACCCAAAAATCAGCTTTTAGTTCGCTACCCGACATAATTACTTCTCCTAAAAAAATACAGATCCAATGTTCTAGGGTAGAGCATTCTGGATCTGCTACAAAATTAAAATGTTACAACCTATTTAGGATTGCTATATACTCTCACTAATCAAGATTTTCTCAAGATTTTAAATAGTTTTATAAAAGTAAAATAAGGGGTTGAGTAAATCTCTATCTTTAACTAGATGAAATAATGCTTCACCAGATGGTATAAAAAGATTCCTGTTCGCCAATCACCCAGGAGTCAAGATCGCCTTTCATCGCCCGAATCAACCTTTGGGCTTTAGGACAAAACCTGCCTCTTGAAATCAGTCTAAATTTTCCTTGACTTTTAGTTAATCACGAACAGAATGTTGGATAATAAATAATGACAAGTAAATTCTGCCTTACTTCCACCATGAATACTAAGACCGTAAACTATGCGCCCATGGCTCCTGTGTCTTATTGGGATGCACAATTATACGATAGTCACCATAGCTTTGTCTCCAATTTAGCTGTGGATCTCTTGGAATTGCTTGATCCCCGTATAGGGGAACACATTCTGGATCTCGGTTGTGGTACAGGTAACTTGAGTTACAAAATCACAAACACCGGGGCCGAAGTTACGGGGATTGATCATGCTTCAACCATGATTAAACGAGCCAGCCAAACCTATCCCGGTCTAAATTTTTTGGTCATAGATGCCTCTAAATTAGCCTGGAAAGAACAATTTGATGCGGTGTTTTCCAATGCGGTTTTACATTGGATTAAACAACCGGAAAAAGTTATTTCTGGAGTTTGTCGAGCCTTAAAACCCGGCGGACGTTTTATAGCAGAATTTGGCGGGAAAGGCAATATTGATACGATTATTACAGCAATTGATCAGGCTTTAGATGCTGCGGGATACCCTAAAAATAAAACCCTGAATCCCTGGTATTTTCCAAGCATTAGCGAATATGGAATGCTTTTAGAAACTCAAGGGTTTGAGTTAAAGCTGGCAACTTTGGTGGAACGTCCCACTCCATTAACGGATGGAGACAAAGGCTTAAATAATTGGTTGAGAATGTTTGCTGGAGAATTTTTTAAAGGGATTTCAGCCTCAGAACAAATACATATTATGAACGATATCGAAAGTCGCTTACGTCCCAAATTATTTAAAAATGGGACTTGGATTGCTGACTACAAGCGAATTCGGATTGTAGCTAATAAAATTAAGTAGTAAATTACACGGGGGAAAGGGAATATTCTAATCAATTTTATCCCCTTTCCCTCTCAATAACTCAATTGTCGTAAGTCCCCGATCATTGGTATGTCGGGTTTAATATTTGCTTTACCCAATTGATTCACTCAGGAAAATCCGGTAAAATCCAAGTGGGGGGCTGCGTTCTTTTCTTCCGCATCGCTTCCTCTGCCATTTGTAACATTTGATCTAAGGATGTATTATTGATAAAGTTCTCCGTGTCTGGGATATATTCCCGATTAGGGCATTTATCCCCCAAAACACAGCCATTTATACAGGCTTCTGCACAGTTAATTGATGTTTCTGTCATCGAAAAAATGGGTTTGAAACCCCGTCCTTTAGCGAAGCGAAGGACGGCTTTACACAATCTTCTAAATAACAATCAACCCGTTAGAACGGCGAATTAACTGTCCTTTACTAGAAGCAATCTGCCCTAACCGTTTCCAATTAGCATCGCTGACAGATACTTGTCTTTCGGTGTCTGCTGACACATAACCAACACCCTTGGCAGATTTAACCAAGTCCCCCTTACGGAATCCATGACGAGTCGTAGAACCCCCATACTTACGACGCATTCCACTTTTTGCTGGGAGCATTAAGTGAAGTTGACGACGCACTTTTAGGGTGGGGTTGGTGAACGGTTTCTCCTCTGTTGCGTTATCGGTCTTAGACTTGGAATTGGTTCGGGGTTCTCAACATTAAAAATTTTAACGTAAGTTGAATCAAAAAATCTTTGATACTCTCAGGTCTGAAGATACGCTCGATTCTAACTTCAACAGGACGAATTAAACGCACCCGTTTCATGTCTTTAACATTGTCTGTGTGGATATCCCACTTACCCAATAATTTAATCTTACCAGTTGAGACTGGTGAATTTTAGTAAAAAATCTATGAATAATTTTATACAACGGCTAAAAAATTTACCCTGGTCATCTTTATTACAAAGCGTCGCCTTGACTTATTTAATAGTTGCGATCGCAGAAGTTTTTACCCTCTGGGGAATCACCCACTCTCCAGCATTCAAACAAATTATGCTGCTTTTATTGACTCCTCCCCTGGGAATGTTGATTATATTTGCAGTAGGGGTGGGGGTGGGAGCCCTATCAATTTATTTAATCGAAATTCAGCCCTCTAAAGTTTTTCTTAATGTTGCTTGTTTATGGGCATTATTTATTAGTTTATTAATTGTTTTATTCCTCTATAAATCTATCTTTCCCCCTGTGATTTTACTTAGCACATCTCAAATCACCATTATGGGAATTTTAATCGGTCTATTTTGGAAAGGTAGACCCTATTGGCGTTGACATTCTCACCCGGTTTCGTCTTTTTTCTCCAAACCAACTTTTCCCCAGATTAGTTCCCCAGACGACTTGACAAAAATCTCGATTTAGGAGATAATATCTTTACGGCTAACATGACTATACTCTTGACTTTTTAATCAACATAGTAACCGACTCAATCCCTTAACCCTCTAAAATCCAACTATTTCACCACAATCTTTAATCCTTCTCGATAATGGGCGATCGCTGTAATCACAGCAACGGAAAAATAAAACATCCGAATTCCCCAAAAACAAACCCCCATAATTATCGTAATTAAAGTCGGAGGAATCCCGCTTACCCGCACAAATTTAGAGTTAATTTGCTGTTCCAAACGTTCTAATTCCTGCATTTGCAATTGTCGGGTTGGAACCATCGGAAATTGTCCAGTATATAAATAAAACCCAAAAACCCCATCCTGATTAATTCTACGTTTAAGAAAAGAATCAGCTACCGTTTGCGCTTGATGGAAGGAAAGATCATCATCTTGAGCAATATCCTCGACCCAAAGATTGTATTTAACCACTTGAGGAACCGCTAAAATAATTGGAATTAAAATAATCAGAAAAACTTGACTAATTTTTCGAGCATCGGTCGTAGGTAACAAACCCGTTGCGACTCCTAATCCCATCCCCAAAATCGCAAACACTAAAATATTGAGTAAATCAATAATTTCCAAACCCCTAAGTAAATCGCCAAATATAAAAATGGGGTAAACAAATCTATGGGCGAGTTTCAGGACTAAAACCTTAATTGCGATCGCCACAACCGTCAAGACCAATGCAGAGAAAACAAACATGAAAGCGCTGATGACATAAATCGTAATTCGCTTTAGTAGTTTGGGTAAATTCATTAAAGAGATTTAAAAGATTAAGGGTGACTCTGGGATTGGGTTAGGGACTGTTGGGCGAGTTGAGTAATTTGGGCGATCGCCAACTCAGAAGGAAAGGGTTGACCGACCGTATGCAACCATAACAAATACTCAATATTTCCGGCCGGGCCCTGGAGCGGCGACCAAGTTAAATCTCGATATTGCCATCCCAAGGATATCGCCACAGAACCCACCTGAAAGATAGCACGGGCTTGATCCTTAGAATCTCGGACAACTCCCTTTTTACCCACCCGTTCTCTACCCACTTCAAATTGAGGTTTGACTAAGAGTACCACTTCCCGATTCGGCTTTAATAATTGCCACAATGGTGGCAAGATTTTGGTTAAAGAAATAAATGATACATCCACAACGGCAAAATCAGGATAATTTTCCGGTGTATCTGATTCCCCATACAACTGATCGGGAGTTAAATATCGCAGGTTTGTCCGTTCTTTCAAAACCACCCTGGGATCATTTCTAATTCCCCAGTCTACTTGTCCATAACCCACATCCACACCATAAACTTTTGTCGCCCCGGCTTTTAATAAACAATCAGTAAAACCTCCAGTGGAAATTCCCCCATCCAGACAGACGCGATCGCTCACCTCAATTTTAAATTCCTCCAGCGATTTAGCCAGTTTTTCCCCCCCTCTGGAAACAAAACGCGATCGCTGTTTCACCTGAATCTTAGCTTCTACATTAACTTCCGTCCCAGGTTTATCAATCATTTGTTGATTCACTAAAACCGATCCCGCCCGGATTAAACCTTGAGCCTGTTGGCGGGACTCACATAAATTCAGGTCTACTAATAAGGTATCGAGTCGTTGTTTCACAGGTCAGGGGGAGTAGGGAATGGGTCATAAACTGATAACTGATGCGTTTTAAGTGGAGAATTGATTCATAATTATTTATCCCAACGGCAAAGTAGAAATGACTACCGCCCAAGTTATTATTGATCGCCCTATTTTTTTATCAGCCAAATCAAGCCTAACCCCTATTATACCCATGGGCTTAATAAGAGTTGGCTGTTTTATTTGCTTGAAAAAAAATCGAGTCAAGGAGTTAAATATCCTGTTCACTCAATTCGCGAATTAAATGATCAAAAGGTTGTTCTAAATAATCTCCAGTGGGCAACCCGGCAGCAGCAACCTGAGCAGTAACTAAACCTTTCAGAATCCCGATCCCGAAAACAGTAGGGCCAACGGGAACGCTCAAGGAATTGTAAGTTTCCCGTAAACCTTGAAGCACCCGTTCATCCAAAACATCCGTATTCCCAGCCACCAGAGCATAGGTAGCATAACGCAGGTAGTAGCCCATATCGCGTAAGCAGGCTGCATAGCGACGGGTAGTGTAGGCATTTCCCCCAGGACGAATCAACTCAGGAATCTCGTCGAACAAAGCCATAGCAGCTTGTTTAACCAAATCCGCAGCATTGCCGTTGATCACCCCAGCAGCTTGAACTCTGGTTGTCCCCGTTGCAAAATAGGACTTGAGTTGATCGAGGGCGTCCCGATCTAAATAGCGACCCGTTCTGTCGTAATTTTTTATTAAGCTGGTAACGGCATCTTGCATGAAGTCTATCTCCCTATATAATATCTTTCAATTATTCTGAAGTCGCGACGTGTTGTATTGTAACACTCAATACAAAACTTAATCAATCTGACTCACTATGATCAGCCAGATGCTTTGTCAGTCCAACTGCCAAACCTGTCAGAGATAATCAAAAAGATTTTTGAGGAGATATTCATCCATGCCAGAGACAGCCCAAGAGGTCTTATCGTTAATCGAAGACCAAAAGATTCAAATGATTGACTTGAAATTCGTGGATATGCTAGGAACCTGGCAGCATCTAACGGTACACAACAGCCAAATCGATGAATCCTCCTTTACAGACGGCGTACCGTTTGATGGTTCCAGTATTCGCGGTTGGAAAGCGATTAACGAATCTGATATGTCCATGGTGTTAGATCCAAAAACAGCTTGGATCGATCCTTTCATGGCAGAACCGACTCTGAGCATTATTTGTAGTATTCAAGAACCCCGTACTGGAGAACCCTACAACCGATGTCCCCGGGTGATTGCCCAAAAAGCCATTGATTATTTAGTTTCGACCGGAATGGGGGATACGGCATTTTTTGGCCCGGAAGCGGAATTCTTCATTTTTGATGATGTTCGCTTCGACCAAACCCAACATTGCGGCTATTACTATGTCGATTCCGTTGAAGGTCGTTGGAATTCGGGACGGGAAGAACCCGGTGGTAACTTAGGCTACAAACCAGGCTACAAAGAAGGCTATTTCCCCGTAGCTCCCACGGATACTTTCCAAGATATTCGTACCGAAATGCTATTAACCATGGCTAAATGTGGGGTTCCCATTGAAAAACATCACCATGAAGTGGCCACGGGTGGACAGTGCGAACTCGGTTTAAAATTCGGGACGCTGGTTGAATCCGCCGATAACTTGATGATCTACAAATATGTGATCAAAAACGTCGCTAAAAAATACGGCAGAACAGTCACCTTCATGCCCAAACCCGTTTTCGCAGATAACGGCTCTGGGATGCACGTCCACCAATCCATTTGGAAAGATGGTATACCCATGTTTGCTGGCGATAAATACGCGGGTTTCAGCGACATGGGGCTGTGGTACATCGGTGGCATTCTCAAACACGCCCCGGCGTTGTTGGCCTTGACCAACCCCAGCACCAACTCCTACAAACGCTTAGTTCCTGGGTATGAAGCTCCGGTGAACTTGGCCTACTCTCAAGGCAACCGTTCGGCTTCTGTGCGGATTCCTCTGTCGGGAAATAACCCCAAAGCCAAACGTTTAGAGTTCCGGTGTCCTGATGCCACTGCTAACCCCTACATGGCCTTTGCAGCCATGCTCTGCGCCGGGATTGATGGGATTAAAAACCAAATCGATCCGGGTGAACCTTTGGATGTGGATATCTACGATCTCAGTCCTGAAGAACTGCGGAAAATTCCTTCGACCCCAGGTTCTCTGGAATTGGCCTTGGAAGCCTTGGAACAGGATCACGCCTTCTTAACTGAACCCGGTGTGTTCACGGAAGACTTTATCGCCAACTGGATTTCCTACAAACTCGATAACGAAGTTAACCCTACCCGGTTACGTCCGACTCCTTACGAGTTTGCTCTTTACTACGACTGTTAATTTTTGTTAAATCCGTGGGAGCGGAATTGACGAAAAGCCCCACGCTGACCTAATGGGTTGGCGTGGGGTAAATTGTGGTCTAGCAAAGAGGGTTGGGAGACCCAACCCCCACGATAAAATGTTACAACCTATTAATTTTAGGTACGGGTCGAGGTTACGGACAACATAATACCGTTGTTTATAATCCGGCGGACAAATATCGAGGAATGCCTCACCGTCACTGTATTTTAATGAATCTCGAAGATATAAAAAACGCCGGGTTTCAACCCCATCAACTGGTAAAAGTTCGAGGAGATGCGTGGGAATTAGACCCTATTGAAATCATTGCGGGTAATATTTTACCTGGTGCAGCATTTATGTTTTATCCTGAAGCCAATATTTTTATTTAAGGCACAAATTGATCCTTTATCAGAAACCCCAGCCTATAAAAGAGTCGCTATTTTTGTTTATTAGATAAGTACCTAAACAAAATTAATTACAAATTCCCTAGCCCCCCCGTGCACGGGGGGTTTGGGAGGGCTTTTCCCTACAATAACACATTTTATGCTTTAATTTAATCAAGTCGAGTTAAACAAAAGTAAACCTCCTCAACTTCTATGGTACAAATTCGTCGTCGTCAGCCTAATCCCGCCGTTGAAGTCTTAGGTTTACGCTATCAAGTAGCTATACCGGGTGCGGAGCCCCAAAATATTTTAGAAGAAATTGTTTGGTATAAAGAAAAAGAAATTACCGACCTACGAGAACGTTTACCCTTAGAAAAATTAAAGCAAAAAGTCAATACAATTCCTGCCACCCGTAACTTTTTTCAAGCCTTAAAACAAAGTAAAACTCAACCTGCGGTGATTGCCGAAGTTAAAAAAGCCTCCCCCAGTAAAGGAGTAATTAGAGAAGATTTTGATCCGGTTGCGATCGCTAAATCCTATCAACAAGGAGGCGCAAGCTGTTTATCCGTTTTAACCGATAAAAAATTCTTTCAAGGCAGTTTTGATAACCTGTCTAAAGTTCGGGATGTTGTTGATTTACCCTTACTTTGTAAAGATTTTGTTATTTATTCCTATCAAATTTATCTGGCTAGATATTATGGAGCTGATGCGGTTTTATTAATTGCGGCGGTTCTCTCCGACCAAGACCTACAATATTTCCTAAAAATTGCTAAGGTTTTAGGAATGACCGCCTTAATAGAAGTCCATACCCTCGAAGAATTAGATCGAGTCTTAACCCTCGATGGGGTTAACTTAATTGGAATTAATAACCGCAATTTAGAGGATTTTTCCGTCGATTTACAAACCACTTGCCAATTGTTACAAAGCCGACAATCTCAATTCCAATCCCGTGATATTTTAGTCGTAAGTGAATCGGGACTATATACCCGTGAGGATATCAGTTTAGTCACCCAAGCCGGGGCAAAAGCCGTTTTAATTGGGGAATCTTTAATCAAGCAACCCGATCCTGGTGTTGCCTTAAGTCAACTGATTGCCGTTGAGTGATATGATTGGAAGATAATTACGAATTACGAATTTGTAGTTCGTAATTTAACTAACGGATTCTTATTCTCGCTTATGTTAATTCAATAAGTTAATCCAAAAGGGATTACTGAATCACAAGGCATAAAGGGGTAAATTTCTAATTCGTAATTCGTAATTTCTAATTCGTAATTCGTAATTTAGCTACTGACGCAAAACACCGAACCCTTATTAATAGAAACAGACCATGGACGATAAATTAATGTTGATGATTCCAGGGCCAACTCCGGTTCCTGAAGGGGCTTTATTAGCGCTGTCCAAACACCCCATCGGACATCGCAGTGGCGATTTTTTCAAAATTATGGCCGAGGTGACGGAAAACCTGAAATGGTTACACCAAACCAAAAATGATGTGCTAATTTTAACCGTCAGTGGCACCGGGGCGATGGAAGCCGGAATTATTAATTTCCTCAGTCGGGGGGAAAAGGTATTATGTGGTTCTAATGGTAAATTCGGAGAACGTTGGGTTGAAGTCGCCACCGCCTACGGTTTAGAAGTCGATACCGTCACCGCCGAATGGGGACAACCCCTCGACCCCGAACAATTCCGGGCTAAATTAGAAGCGGATACTAATAAAGAAATCAAGGCAGTTATTATTACCCACAGCGAAACTTCTACCGGGGTAATTAACGATTTAGAAGCCATTAATCGCCATGTAAAAGCTCATGGGGCGTTAATGATTGCGGATGCTGTCACCAGTTTAGGCGCGTTTAATCTTCCTATTGATGAATGGGGGATTGATGTGGTGGCTTCCGGTTCCCAAAAAGGCTATATGATCCCTCCGGGTTTGGGATTTGTGGCGGTGAGTGATAAGGCTTGGGAAGCTTATAAAACCGCTAATCTGCCGCGCTATTATTTAGATTTGGGATTGTATAGCAAATCGGCTAAGAAAAATACTAATCCCTTTACTCCTCCGGTGAACTTGTTTTTTGCTTTACAAGTCACTTTACAAATGATGAAAAAAGAAGGGCTAGAAAATATTTTTGCCCGTCATCAACGCTTAACTAAAGTGACGCGTGAGGCGGTTAAAGCCATGGGATTATCGTTATTTGCCGCCGATGAATGCGCAAGTCCGGCGATTACGGCTGTTGTTCCTCCCGATGGTTTAGATGCTGAAGATATTCGGGCTATTGTTAAGAAGAAATTCGATATTGTTTTAGCCGGAGGACAGGATCATCTCAAGGGTAAAATTTTCCGCATTGGTCATTTAGGATTTGTTAGCGATCGCGATATTTTAACGGCGATCGCATCTTTAGAAGCCGCATTACAGGAACTTGGTTATCAAGGATTTACTTCCGGTGCGGGAGTTGCTGCGGCGGCCAGGGTGTTAGCAGAATCTTAATTTAGTTTTTGAGAATTCTATCGGTGGGCAATAATAGCCCACTTTTTTTATATACAGCAACCGCCAAGGCAGTTAGGATGAAGACGGATCTTGGAACCCAGACAGTTAAGTATTTTCCCCCGGTGTTCCCTCCCCCCCTAGCCCCCCGTTCACGGGTGGTTTGGGGGGGCTGTTCCCTGCTATATAGCAATCCTAAATATTGCTATAGCTATATAATAGACCCATACGCATAGCGCGTTTTGTTATCCCTTATTCTTGAGCTTGATTGTATTCGATGCTGAATTTTTACTTTGATCCAGAAACCAATACTCACAAATCCTTTGAGTTACCAGGCGCTCGTCCCCATTATAACCCTGACCGTCCGGGTCAGGTAGAACATATTTTTCTGGACTTAGTTCTCGATATTCCTAATCAAAGTTTTAAAGGAACTTGTACCCTAAATTTGAATCCGGTTAAAAGTGGCATAGAAACCTTAACTTTAGATGCGATCAACTTAGAAATAAAAAAGGTAAAAATTGAGGACATCAATCAAGAATTTGATTATGATGGCGAACAATTACAGATTTATCTACAGCAACCTACAACGGTCAATCAATTAATTAAAATTGTCATTAATTATTCCGTTACCAATCCCCAACGCGGACTTTATTTTATTAGTCCAAATAAAGATTATCCCGATAAACCGATTCAAGTTTGGACACAGGGAGAAGATGAAGATTCTCGCTTTTGGTTTCCTTGCTTTGACTACCCCGGACAATTAGCGACTTCAGAAATTCGGGTACAAGTTCCTAAACAATATTTAGCTATTTCCAATGGCGAATTAATTAATACTGAAACCAAAGGCAAAACTAAAATTTATCATTGGTCACAGAAACAAGTTCATCCCACTTATTTAATGACCTTAGCGGTGGGAGATTTTGCCGAAATTAAAGACGAATGGAATGGAATTCCTGTTTTATATTATGTTGAGAAAAACCGCCAAGAAGATGCTCTAAGGAGCATGGGAAAAACTCCGCAAATGATTGAGTTTTTCTCTAAATATTTTGGCTATGTCTATCCCTATCCTAAATATGCTCAAGTTTGTGTAGATGATTTCATTTTTGGCGGGATGGAAAATACCTCAACTACCTTATTAACCGATCGCTGTTTATTAGATGAACGAGCTACCCTAGATAATCGTAACACAGAAAGTTTAGTTGCCCATGAATTAGCCCATCAATGGTTCGGGGATTTAGTAGTAATTAAACATTGGTCACACGCCTGGATTAAAGAAGGCATGGCGACCTATACTGAGGTATTATGGACGGAACAGGAATATGGCAAAGACGACGCGGCTTATTATCGTTTAAATCAAGCCAGAAACTATTTTTCTGAGGATAGTTCTCGCTATCGTCGCCCAATTGTCACCCATATTTATCGGGAAGCAATTGAACTTTATGATCGCCATTTATATGAAAAAGGTGCTTGTGTTTATCATCTAATTAGAACCGAATTAGGAGACGAACTATTCCAAAAAGCAATTCAAACTTTTGTTCAGGATAATGCCCATAAAACCGTAGAAACCATTGATTTATTAAGAGCCCTAGAAAAATCAACCGGAGCTAATTTACTTCCCCTGTTTGATCAATATGTATTCCGAGGCGGACATCCTGATTATAAAGTTTCCTATAGTTGGGATAATCATAATAAATTAGCCAAAATTACGATTAAACAAAATCAAGCTAAAGATAGCGATAAACTCAGCGAGACAAACCTCTTTGATTTAAAAATTCCGATTGGTTTTGGCTATAAACCCGATAAAAAATCCCCAGAAACGGAAGTAAAACTCAAAACCTTTACGGTGCAGGTTCATGAAAAAGAACAAACCTTCTATTTCCCCTCAGAAGAAAAACCTGATTTTATTAGTTTTGATGTGAATAATAATATCCTTAAAACCGTAAATTTGGATTATGCGGTGGCTGAATTAAAAGCTCAATTACAATATGATCCCGATCCGATTTCTCGGATTTATGCCGCTAAATCTTTAGCTAAAAAAGGCGGATTAGAAGCCGTTAAAGCCCTATCTAATGCTCTAAAAAATGATGGTTTTTGGGGGGTACGGGTAGAAGTTGCCAAACAATTAGTGCGGGTAAAATTAGATCAAGTTTTCCCAGGATTAGTTGAAGGATTAAATGATCAGGATGCCCGGGTCAGACGGGCGGTAATTAATAGTTTAGCCAAACTGAAAACCACAGAAAGTTATCAAGTCTTAAAACCCCTTTTAGAAAAAGGAGATCCTAGTTATTTAGTTGAATCTTCAACAGCAACAGCATTAGGAGAAATTGCCGCTACCCATCTGGAGGATAAACATTTAGTTGAACAAACCGTTAAACTGTTAAAATCCGTCCTTAAAGAAAGAGAAGGCTGGAATGAAGTGGTGCGTTCCGGGGCAATTTCAGGACTGAGTAAAATCAAAACCTCAGAAGACGCCTTAAACTTGATTTTAAAGTATACAGCCCCCGGTATTCCCCAGGCATTACGGTTAACTTCGATTCGGGCTTTGGGCAGTATTTCCACTGGTCAAACCTCGACAAATACCGAACGGATTGTACAACGGTTAGAAGAACTATCTAATGAAGTCTTTTTCCTGACGCAAGTGGCTGTTGTTGCCTCCCTGGAACAGATGGAAACCCCGAAAGCCATGGATGTACTTCAGTCCTTAACAGACCAAACCCTAGACGGACGAGTTCGCCGTCGAGCAGAGGAAGCGATTCAGACTGTTCAGGGAAAAATCGGTTCAGAACCCGCATTGAAAAAACTGCGGGAGGAACTCGACAAAATCAAAAAGGAAAATCAAGACCTGAGAAGTCGTTTGGAAACTTTAGAAGCAAAAAGTAAATCCAGCAAATCGTAAAACCGGATGCTAGGCGTGATCAATTTGTCTATGTCTGAAGGTATAAACGTTGTATAGAACTTATTTCCCCCCTATTGAATAATGATTCAACCTAAAGACGTCAAAAACTTAACGTGATTTAACGTTTGATTGAGTCCCAAACGGAGAGATTTGA
This sequence comes from Planktothrix agardhii, assembly GCF_904830935.1. Lineage (NCBI taxonomy): Bacteria > Bacillati > Cyanobacteriota > Cyanophyceae > Oscillatoriales > Microcoleaceae > Planktothrix > Planktothrix agardhii. The sequence continues at coordinate 3,132,346 of NZ_LR882952.1, read as the reverse complement.
GTTAACTTACAAGAAAGAACAATCCTAAGGGTTAGATAGTTGTACTCACCCTCCCTACTTGATCAATTCTCCGTCGGTGAATGAACGATGATCAGATTTCTTTTTTGACAAAACCGTGCAATTTTTGTTAAAAAGGCTACAATCGAAAAGGTCTTGGCGTCATCCAATGATCACCTTTGAACATTTACCTTCACTATGCTAGGACTGAGGTGGGTTACGATGACTCACTCAGTAACTCGCTGGGTAAATATTTAAACCTGGATTCGGTGTTTCACTGGTTCAGGAGTCTATGAATAGACATCTTTATTCTGTAATTAATTTTTACTAATTGAGGAGCATGAGGAACGCGGCATGACCCAAAGTAACAACGGACTCGCAACCCTTCCACTGGAGAAACAAGTTGATATCCCTAAAAATGACAATAAAGCCAGGGACAGGGACAAGGATTCATCAAAGGATGAGCCAGATGCAGAAGATCTAATTGAAGAAGAAGAAATTTCAGAGGAAGTGATCGGGGAGGAAGATGACGAGAACAAAGCTGCAAAAGGAGCTAAATCTCGCCGTCGAACTCAGACAAAGAAAAAACACTTTACAGAAGATTCGATTCGTCTCTATCTGCAAGAAATTGGTCGGATTCGTTTATTACGCGCAGATGAAGAAATTGAACTCGCTCGTAAAATTGCCGACTTACTCGAACTAGAGCGAATTCGGGAAAAATTGATGGAACATTACGACCGCGAACCCAATGAGCAAGAATGGGCAACCGCCGTTGAAATGAAGTTGCCAGAATTCCGCCGCCGTCTTTATATTGGCCGTCGGGCAAAAGATAAGATGGTACAGTCTAATTTACGACTGGTGGTTTCTATTGCCAAAAAATATATGAATCGGGGTCTTTCTTTTCAAGACTTGATTCAAGAAGGCAGTTTAGGATTAATTCGCGCCGCCGAGAAATTTGATCACGAAAAAGGTTACAAATTTTCCACTTATGCGACCTGGTGGATTCGTCAGGCAATTACTAGAGCGATCGCCGATCAATCTCGGACTATTCGACTACCAGTTCACCTGTATGAAACCATTTCTCGAATTAAAAAAACTACCAAGTTATTGTCTCAAGAAATGGGTCGCAAACCCACGGAAGAAGAAATCGCAACTCGCATGGAAATGACCATCGAGAAGTTAAGGTTTATTGCTAAATCGGCTCAACTTCCGATTTCTTTAGAAACACCGATTGGGAAAGAGGAAGATTCTCGTTTAGGAGATTTTATTGAATCCGATGGCGAAACTCCTGAAGATCAAGTATCTAAGAATCTATTACGAGAAGATTTAGAAAATGTATTAGATACCCTCAGTCCCAGAGAACGAGATGTATTGCGTCTGCGTTATGGGTTAGATGATGGTCGGATGAAGACATTAGAAGAAATTGGTCAGATTTTTAATGTCACCCGGGAACGAATTCGTCAAATAGAGGCGAAAGCGTTAAGAAAGTTACGTCATCCTAACCGCAATAGTATTTTGAAAGAGTATATCCGTTAATTGCCGTTATTTCTGTTCGGGTTGAAACAATTTGATCCTGAGAAATAAATTTTTTAATTATCCTCAACGGAGGATAACTCAGGCTGCAATTTATCAACCCGTTTTTTGAAAGATTAAGATTAAAAATTAACTTGTTGAAACATACTCAGGACTATTGAGCAAAACTTATCATAATACCATAAAATTATTTTGCAAGAGTTCTAATAACCATTCTATAATAGAGTTTAACATAAAATGGTCTAATCTGCTGATCAATTAACTCATCCGATGAATGAACCTCAATTTTCTAGTATTAGCGATCGCCTTCCCCCTCAAAACATAGAAGCAGAGGAAGCCATTTTAGGGGGTATTCTTCTCGATCCAGAAGCCATTAGTCGGGTAGCAGAATTATTACAACCAGAATCCTTTGCCCTCAAATCCCATCAAATCATTTATCGGGCAACTTTAACCCTGCATTCCCAAGGAAAACCCACGGATTTAATGACCGTTACAACTTGGTTAGCGGATCAAAATCTACTCGAACAAGTGGGAGGACAATTAAAATTAACTCAACTGGTAGATCGCACGGTTTCGGCGGTTAATATTGATCAATATGGTTTATTAGTTTTAGATAAAAAAATCCGTCGCAGTATGATTACTGGGGGACATAATATTGTTGAATTAGCCTATGATACCAGTCAAGATTTAGAAACCATTCTCGATAAATCTGAACAACAAATCTTTAATATTTCTCAAGTTAGACCGCAACAGGATTTAGTTTCTATTGGTGAAACTTTAATTGATACTTTCCAAGAAATTGAAGACCGTAATGAGGGAATTTCCTTACCTGGTATTCCCTGCGGATTTTATGATTTAGATGCGATGACAGGAGGTTTTCAACGGTCGGATTTAATTATTATTGCGGGTAGACCGTCCATGGGAAAATGTTTAAGTTTTGATAGTAAAATTGTTTTATCGGATGGGAGTGTTGTCACAATTGAAGATATTTATAATCGTCAAAAAGCTCAAATTTTAACGTTAGAAAATAATTGGAAATTCAAAATTACTGAACCTTCTAACTTTATTGATGATGGAATTAAACCCGTATTTAGAGTCACCACAAAACTAGGGCGTTTTGTAGAATCTACCATCACCCATCCCTTTTTAACTATTCAAGGATGGCGACCTTTAGGAGAAATTAAACCCGGAGATAAAATTGCTGTTCCTCGTCAATTTAATAGCTTTGGATCGGAAAAATTACCTGAATATCAAGTTAAAATTTTAGGTTATTTACTAGGAGATGGAGGGTTGACGAATATTAATAGAATATCATTCAAGGATTCCCCTAAATCGACCCCCCCACCCCCCCCTTGTCAATGGGGGGCTAAGAGAGATAATTATAGAATTAAACAGGATTTTGTTGAGTCTATTCAACAATTGATTGAAAATAAACCCGAAATTTATCCTCTCCTTACTAAGGGGAGGGTTAGGGAGAGGTTAGTTATTTGGATGGAAACAATTGGACTTTGGGGTAAAAATTATCATCAAAAAACTATTCCTGAAATTATTTTTAGATTAGAGCGATCGCAAATTGCTTTATTTCTAAATCGTCTGTTTGCAACGGATGGCTGGGCAACAATATTAGCCAGTGGTCAATGTCAACTGGGTTATGGCAGTGTTAGTGAAGAATTAGCCCGACAAGTTCAACACTTATTATTACGATTTGGTGTTATTGCAACTTTGAAAAAGCGTTCTATTAAATATAAAGAAACCGGACGAACAGCTTGGCAACTGGATATTACTGATGCTTTATCCATTAAAACCTTTATCTCAGAAATTGGGATTTTTAGTAAAGAAAAAGCACTTTTAAAAATAGAAAATGCGTTAATGAATAAACGCTATCAAACCAATCGAGACTTGATTCCCGTAAAAATTTGGCAAGAAATCGCAACGGTTAAAGGATATGAATCTTGGCAAAGTTTAGCAAAAAGGGCAGGGATTCCAGGCTATAGTAATATTCATGTTGGTAAACGGCAATTATCACGGGAAAGACTTTGGAGTTTAGCCACTACTTTAGATAATTTACCCTTACAACAGTTAGCAACCAGTGAGATTTATTGGGATGAAATTGTCTCAATTGAATTTATGGGGGAAAAACAGGTTTATGACTTAACCATTCCTGAAACCCATAATTTTGTTGCAAATGATATCTGTGTTCATAATACCAGTTTTGCGGTCGGTTTAGGACATAATATTGCTAAGGGGCAAAAACTTCCCATTGCGGTTTTTAGTTTAGAAATGTCGAAGGGGCAATTAGTCCAAAGACTATTATCAAGTGAAGCAAAAATTGAAAGTAACCGCATTCGTTCAGGTAGAATTAGTCAATCGGAATGGGAACCTTTAACCATGGCAATTAGTTCCTTAGCAGAATTACCTATTTTTATTGATGATACCCCGAATATTACCGTCACCGAAATGCGTTCTAAAGCTCGAAGATTGCAAGCCGAAAATGGGGGGGTATTAGGGTTAATTTTAATAGATTATTTACAATTAATGGAAGGTGCTAGTGATAATCGAGTGCAAGAATTATCAAGAATTACCCGGTCATTAAAAGGATTAGCCAGAGAATTAAGTGTACCTGTAATTGCCCTATCCCAGTTAAGTCGTAGCGTTGAATCTCGTACTAATAAACGGCCAATGTTATCGGATTTAAGAGAATCTGGTTGTTTAACAGGTGATAGCTTAATCACATTAGCAGATACTGGATTACAAGTACCCATTAAAGAATTAATCGGTAAATCTGGTTTTCCAGTTTTGGCATTAAATGAAAAAACAATGAAGCTAGAAATAGCAATTGTGAGTAATGCCTTTTCTACAGGTATAAAACCTGTATTTACCTTAACAACTCGACTAGGGAGAAAAATTAGAGCAACAGCTAATCATAAATTCCTGACAATTGAGGGTTGGAAAAGACTAGATGAGTTACATGGAGGCTGTCCTATTGCCTTACCCAGTTTTACAATAGAAAATAGTGATATTAACTGGGATGAAATAGTTTCAATTATACCCGATGGAGAAGAAGAAGTATTTGACTTAACAGTTCCTGGCTTGCATAATTTTGTAGCAAATAATATTATTGTTCACAATTCCATCGAACAAGATGCGGATTTAGTGATGATGATCTATCGAGATGATTATTATAATCCTGATACCCCAGACCGAGGAATTACCGAAATTATTATGGCTAAACATCGTAACGGCCCCACAGGAACCATTAAACTATTATTTGACCCTCAATTTACCAAATTTAGAAATTTAGCAAATCCTCGATCTAGCTAATTCAACCCCGATTCCCTACCTCTAAACAGGAATTAAGAGATTTTTACCTCTAACAACTGTAATTCTTAACTTAGGGTTTGTCTACCCATCAATACAACATTGCTGAAACCCTATTTTTCCGATTTGAGGGATAATGGTTTGAGTATCGTTGACAAATTAAGATGGAATCAATCAGTGGGATTTACCTCATATTAGGAATTGTGTTTGAAGTGATGGGGACAACCTGTATGAAGTTATCCCAAGGCTTCACCCGAATCTGGCCTTCTATGGGAATATTTATTTTCTATGGACTTAGTTTTACTTGTTTAACCATAGTCCTCAAAAAAATTGAAGTCAGCCTTGCTTACTCGGTCTGGTCTGGTGCAGGAACAACTCTAATTGCTATTATTGGAGTCAGTTTTTTTCGGGAGTCAATTACTCCGATTAAATTCATATCAATTGCATTGATTATCATCGGTGTAATCGGCTTAAATTCAGGAAAATAAATCAAAAACCGGGTTTCTTTACAAAAACCTGGGTTTGGAGTCCAGAGATAGTGTTTAGAAATCCGGTTTATAAGGTAACTTCTGATGCTAAAAGGCTCACTTCACGCCCAATAGTTCCACATCAAAAATTAATGTTGCATTCGGAGGAATTACACCGCCCGCACCGCGAGAACCATACCCCAATTCCGGTGGAATAATTAACTTGCGACGTCCGCCCACTTTCATGCTCATAACGCCTTCATCCCAACCTTTAATCACTTGACTAACACCAATTTTGAATTGAAAAGGTTGTTCGCGATCGCGAGAACTATCAAACTTTTTACCATCTGTTAAAGTTCCCGTATAGTGAACCGTGACTGTTTGACCCTTCGTAGGAGATGAACCGTCTCCCACTTCCAAATCCACATACTGTAAACCGGAGTCAGTTGTAATTACCTTTTCTTCTGAATTTGTCATATTTTGAGCAATAAGAGTTTGAGCATTGGCAACAACATCGGGTGCGAACAAAGGACTACTAGAAGTTGCTACCGTCTGTTGCACTGAAATCGGAGTATTTTGATTAGCTGCTTGTACCTGTTCTATTGATGTTGTAATTTGAGCTACAACTAACACAACCGTACAAACAATAATTACCCCTAAGCTAATTAGAATTTCTCGCAAAATTCATCCTCCTGCATCTAATCATGTACCTTTAGGATTGTTGTTTCAGGGAAAACCCAAGATTCAAGTTTGACATTATTTGGGGACTTTTTAACGCCAAAGACGATTTTCCAAGTCTCTCATCTGACGTTCTAAGCGGTCGAGGCGTCCGCGTAACTCATCAAGTTCCGACTGACGAGGAACCCCCACATCCTGCATTAAATTGCGGAATTGGCGCTGCATCAGGTCTTCTAAACTGGTTTGATCGAGTTTGAGACCCTGCATCATGTCATCGACAAACTTTTTGGCTTGGTCTGTATTCATCGTCCCGTCTTTGACCCACTGATCGGTGGCTTCCTGCAATTTTTCCGCTACTAAGGAAGTTGTCCCGATCCCAATCATCAACAGTTGTCGGAGTAAATTATTTTGATTATCCATTGTTTCTAACCTGATTAGGCTGCTAAAGTGCAAATATAAAGCCTAGCTTTATGTTTAGACTAACTCACATTTTCTATCTTAACGTCTTAATTTTCTGGAGTTGCCTGTTGCTCAATATATTTTTTTACTGTTCAACTGTAATACCACCACAACTAGCGACAAAGTAAGAACCTGTCCAAAAATAAGGTCTATTGTAAAAATACTTTCGATACTTTACGACTAATACAATATGAGCGTTAAGTCTGTAAACCGATCTAAAACCGTGATGATACATAGTTGAAACTTTTGACCGTTAATGCTATCATAACAAAGGATGATTAATATGTAGCAATGTAGCAGCGCAATGTTAAACGTTCTCAAGGTAAGAATATATCCGAACAAAGAACAAGAAATAGCTTTAGCTAAAAGTTTTGGCTGCTGTCGTTTAGTTTGGAATTATTACCTAGAGAAAACTAACAACCAAAGGTAATGGTTTAAAACTTCCCAAATTAGGGATTGTTAAATCCAAAATCCCAAAAACAATTAGCAGTAAAATAAAATCTGTTACCGTTTCCAAAACCAGTACAGATAAATATTTTGCTGCTATTTTGTTTGAACCCGATGATTTAATCCCTAACAAAATCAAAATAGGGAAAATTTCAGGGATTGATTTAGGGTTCACGAGAAGATAGCAAATACAAGGGTTGACTTCCTCCATATTGTCAAACTCACCATGATAGAGATGAGAATGCAGCAAAAAACATCAGGGAAGAAGGGATAAGAATATTGTCAACAAATACTGTGGGACACACAGGAATCGAAGCTTGTGGAGAGGATGTAAGACTCGTTGGTACTTGCACTAAAAAGCATTCTTCTGTGAAACAAGAATCCCCCGTCGAGCGCGTGAGCTTGACGGGGGAGTGTCAATTTGTGGTATTTTTCTCCAATTCGCCGATTCGATTTTTCTAGGTTGAAGTCTTCAAAATGTCCCATTGTCCCCGGTGTCACCAACTTATTGATTCTCAGGCGTTAAGTTGTCCCCATTGTCAAGCTCAACTCAAAGCCTTTGGACATCCCGGTATTCCCCTCTATCGTTCGACGGGGAAGGAATATTTGTGTGAAACTTGTCTCTATCACGAGGATGATACTTGCAACTTTCCCCAACGTCCTTTTGCTCAGGAATGTACCCTCTATCAAAATCGTTCAGAACCGTTAATTTATACTGCGATTAAACCTCAGCAAACTCTATTTGTCGCGTTCAGAATTTGGCTACAACAGAATAAGGTTTGGCTGATTGTTTTAGGGTTATTAATTATTAGTTTAATTCTCACTATATTATAGCCTTTTTTTGATTAACTAAAAACTCCGTTGTTGGGCTTGGGCCCATAAATCCAACAAGAATTAATCCTTAGAAAGACGGTTTCTTGGATGTGCGATCGCATTATTAATTAAAATAATCAGGATTTGTGATCAAATCGGTGGGTAAATCTACAATACTTCCAATAACATCCAATTCATATTTTTTATTTCAAAAAAGGTACAGAATCAAACTTTAACTCAAATTTAATCAAAATTGAAGGATGATCAATGAGTCCAAATTCGGTTAAATTTTCATCTTCTAAATGTAAAGCAACAGCCTCTTGTAAATTATAAACCACATCATCTAAGGTTTCTCCCTGTGTGACTACATTAATATCAAGGCATTCAGCAACATAACCCTGTTGTTCGCCTCGATGAATAATGGCTTGGATATTTTCTTTTAATGACATAGACATAATTTTCCGGTAAACTCAAAAAATAGGGTATGTTACCTTTTAACTTAACACACCCTGGCCTCTATTTACATCGCCTGCAACAATACTTTTAATCTATATTTCTCCATTCAACTTTTCATAACCGTGAATAAGTGGATCTATTTATAAAGATTAATATTTGTTATAGAAGTAAACCGCAAGCTCTGACTCAGGAATATATTTAGCTGCTTGTTTAAAAATGGCTTTACAGGTTCCTGGCTCTAACTGTCGGTGATTAGGGACTGTTAAAGTTTCCTTATTCCCTAAATTATAACGACGTAGTTTAACATGGCTTCCTTTTTGACTATGGATTTCAAAACCAAAGCGACCTAAGATAGAAATAACTTCTTGACCCGATAAAACTTTAAATTTTGACATTTGTAATCATTCATATTGTATAAATTTAATCAATAATAACTTTAAGTATAGCATATAAAAATTAGATTATAAGATCACCTCATAAAAAATGCCGGTACCAAATACCCGCCGCTTGTCACACACCTTAACAACCTTGACGTCCCTCCTTGCGGTAGGCTAGATTCAGTTACCTTATTTGCTTGTATTATTGCTTTAGTATGTCTGTATCTGCCCCGACTCGTACCGTCCGTATTGCATCGCGCAAAAGCCAACTCGCCCTAGTCCAAACCCATTGGGTACAGGGAGAACTTCAGAAACACTTCCCCGACATCACCTTTGAAGTGCAAACTATGTCCACCCAAGGCGATAACATCCTGGATGTCGCCCTGGCTAAAATTGGCGATAAGGGACTATTTACCAAAGAATTAGAATTAGGGATGCTTGACCGTAGCAGTGATATTGCGGTGCACTCCCTCAAGGATTTACCAACTCGACTTCCCCAAGGATTAATGTTAGGCTGTGTCTCGGAACGCGAAGATCCGGCCGATGCTTTAGTTGTTCATGAAAACCACAAAGATAAACAACTCGAAACCCTACCAGCAGGCGCTATTATTGGCACTTCTTCCCTGCGACGCCTAGCCCAACTTAGATATCATTATCCCCATTTAGAATTCAAAGATATTCGCGGCAACCTGAATACTCGTCTCCAAAAATTGGATAATGGAGAATATGATGCAATTATTCTGGCCGTTGCTGGGTTAGTTCGTTTGGATATGAGCGATCGCATTCATCAAGTCATCACCCCAGAAATTTCTCTCCACGCCGTCGGACAAGGTGCTTTAGGGATAGAATGTCGAGAAGGAGATAGCGATATTCTTGATATTATTAAAGTCCTCGAACACACTCCCACCGCCCAAAGATGTTATGCTGAAAGGGCATTTTTACGCGAGTTGGAAGGCGGTTGTCAAGTTCCCATTGGAGTTAATACTTTTATTGAGGGCGACCAACTCACTTTAGTAGGAATGGTGGCAAGTCTTGATGGCAAACGGTTAATTAAAGATACTGTAATTGGAAATACCACTGATGCTGAAGATTTGGGTATTCAACTCGCCCATAAACTCAAAGATCAAGGAGCCCAAGAAATCTTAAACGAAATCTTTGCTGAAATTCAGCGTAGCTAGTTTTAATCAAATTTGGGGGTTGATCGTCTTTCCATTTGTTGTAGTGCGAGCATCCCCCCTCGCTATTGCAATATTCCCTATTACCTATTACCTATTACCTAAATTAAAATCATGCCTGAATATCCTGAAGCCTTTAAAACCGCGTTAAAATTTACCTTAAAATGGGAAGCTGGCGTAGGTGATACTAGAGATTTAGCGGGTACAGTCAATTATGGTATTTCTCAACCAACTTATGATAGCTATTTACAAGGTAAAAAATTAGCTTCTAAGTCGGTATTACAAATTACCTCAACTGAAGTAGAAGCAGTCTATTATGAACAATTTTGGAAACCCTGTTTAGCAGATTCCATGGTGTTACCCTTAGCAGTAGCCCATTTTGATACCGCCGTTAATTTTAGTGTAAAAGGTAGTTTAGAATTTCTACAAGAAGCCATTGGCGGGTTAACTGTTGATGGAAATTTTGGAGCTAAATCAAAAACTGCACTAGAAAAAGTCAATAATTTACCAACCGCCCAACGCTATTGTCAAAATCGAATTGACTATCGCTATCAACGGGTAAAAGCTAACCCCAGTCAAGAAGTTTTCTTAGCGGGATGGTTACGACGAGATCGGGATTTATTGCTGTATGTGAATGAATTAGGCGGATTAACAACACCGAAACCAACACCAAAACCCGTCAGTCAAACAGAAATATTGAGTAAAGTAGAGCAGGCTATTCAGTTATTACAAGAAGCCGTGGATTTACTCAAAAAACAATAACTATATATGAACAAATCTTTAAAATTATTATTAGTATCTACTCCGGTTGGGCCCTTGGGGTCTGGGTTGGGAGGAGGTGTAGAGTTAACAGTATTAAATATTGCAACTATTTTGCAAAAACGGGGTCATAAAATTACAATTGTTGCCCCTGAAACCTCTGAATTAGAATCTTTTTTAGTAGTAGAAATTTCAGGAGAATTACAAACCTATGCCCAAACCCAAAATCGTCATGATCCTGTAATTTTACCCGATAATTCTGTATTGACAAATCTATGGAATTATGCTGGGGAAGTTGCTGATCAGTATGATATTATTGTCAACTTTGCTTATGATTGGTTGCCTTTATTTTTAACTCCTTTTTTTAAAGGTAAATTAATTCATTAATATAGATAAAATTGACCGTTCTGTGTGTCGTAAACAGGCAGAAACCGAATATTCTTTAGATAGATTAGGCGATCGCATGGAACAATGGTTATTTCAACTCATCCCGTAGTAAGCCCTTCAGGGCTTTCTTATTATTATTTTATATCACAAACAAACAATCATGAACAATTTTCCAAGATTAAAACCCGGAGATAAATTAAAAGTAATTACCCCCAGTGGAGCATTAAGAGAATGGGAAAGGTTTGAGGCTGGGGTTGAAATTTGGCGATCGCACGGTTATAATATTGAATTAACACCAGGTTTTGATCAAGTTACAGGCTATTTAGCCGGAACCGATGAAAACCGCCGACAACAGTTAATAGAAGCTTTAACCGACCCCAATTGTCGCGGGATTTTATGCGCTAGGGGCGGGTTTGGGTCAACTCGATTATTAGAAGGTTGGAAATGGGAAAATATTACCCAAATTTCCCCAGATCCTAAATTTTTAATCGGATTTTCTGATATTACCGGACTATTATGGGCTTTTGCAAATCACCCCCAAATTATCGGCATTCATGGCCCAGTTATTACCACCTTAGCTACTGAGCCAGATTGGTCAATTCAACGTTTATTTAAGGGAATAGAAACCGGATTTTTTGATACTTTACAAGGAGAAGGTTGGGGTGGAAAATCTGTTTCAGGTCGATTATTTCCAGCTAACTTAACCGTAGCAACCCACCTATTAGGAACAGCCTATCAACCGGATTTAACTAATACTATTATTGCTTTTGAAGATGTTAACGAAGAACCCTATCGTTTGGATCGAATGTTAACCTATTGGCGGATGGTCGGAGGGTTTAAAGGAGTTAGAGGAATTGGATTAGGAAGATTTAGTGATTGTCATGCTAAAGGGAATAATAATAGTTTTACCCTAGAAGAAGTATTACGCGATCGCTTAGGGGATTTAGGCATTCCCATTGTCTCTAATTTACCCTTTGGTCATCAAGGATCTAATCCTATTTTACCCGTTGGGATGATGGTTAATCTTGATGGAGAAAAGGGAACATTAAGTTGGGGTTAGGGAGAGTTTATTTAATTTAACCACAAAGACACAAATACACAAAGAAATTGTTATAAACATTATATAAATTATCATCGTAGGGGCGGGTTCGAGACTATCTGTGATTTTCACCCCAAAACTATCTAAACCCGCCCCTATTTCTAATTTGGAATAGACTGTGCTACAATAAGAAGCAATTGCATCAAACTTCTTTATGCAATAAAACTAAGTGAAATCAGCCTTTCCTTTTTTAGTTTATCAAAGATGAATATTATTGAATTTTTTGAATTAAGTGCTGGCAAATGGTTTTCCCAACGCACTTTACACAATTTAAAATCAGGACAATTACAGGCGGGTAAGTCTAATCTGATCATTGATACTTTACCCCAAACTGATGCTAAAGTTATTCAACTTTGTCAACAGCATCATATTGACCCGACCACAATTTCCGAGGGGTTTCGCTTAACCTGGGATGGAACAACAGAAGGAAACTCTAATCAACAAAAAGGCTCGGCTATTTTAGTTCCAATTATTAATCCTGAACATCCCCAAGCAGGTCAATTACTCCAATCTCAAGGTACTAACCCGAATCAATCTCTATCGGGAAGCTATAGTTTCGGAGAGGATGAAGTATTAACCATAATTACAGAATCTCCTAACTTTTATGTAGAAGAAAGGTTATGGTATTTGATGCCAAATCTCCGACTTAGAACTAGCATTGTTAAAAATAATACTGGACTAACTCAGGCTTCTTTTTGTTCGGAAATTCGCATGGGAGTCCAATAATATTAAGGGTGGGTTAAGTTTAATCTATAGCGCTACGCATTACAGTTAGGATACTTCTAAATCCTGTTCCCTGTTCCCTAGTGCGTAGCTCTCTAACAACGAGAGTTACAGCTTTTTTCGCCATGCTGGATTAAAATGCTGAAGTTTAGAAATATTTTCCCTCAAGCATCAACTCCTTTACTAATCAGAATTAGAGCCACTGCAAGTCTACCTCATTTGACTACAAACCGCTACAATTTAAGTTTTTGGAAGACCTGCTCTTGCCAATAAAACACCGATTTGGACACAAATCATACCGACTACGGCACTTCCGAAAAAATAAAGGAACATCGTTTGGTTATCTCCCTTGGCTAAGAAATTATTGGCTTCTAAACCGTAGGTCGAAAAGGTTGTATAGGCTCCGCAGAAACCCGTTGTCGTCATCAGTCGGAATTCCGGGGAGATCAACCGAATATTTTCGATCGCTAAAGTCAAAATATAAGCAATCAATAAACAGCCCGTCACGTTAATAAAAAATGTGCCATAAAAGCCAAAATTTTTGCCAAAAATTGCTTTGGCGGCTTCGGTGAAATAGAAACGACTCAATGCACCAAAAATAGCCCCAATTGCTATAGCTAGGGAATAACGTCCTTTCAAAAATTCCATTGTGTTTTACCTAAAATATTGATTATTTGTGGTTTTTTGTCAGCTAGATCTCAACTGTTTTTTATGATGAAGGGGGGACAACAGCATTGGCGAGCGTCACGCCTATCATCACTACTCCTAGTCCTAAAATTGCACTCCCAGCCCAATAAAAAGCTGTGAGAAAGGTTTCTTTATTCCGCCATAAACTTAGGGTGTCAAAGCCATAGGTTGAAAATGTGGTATAAGAACCTAAAAATCCAGTTCTAATCAGTAAATCTAACTCTTTGGGATAGCCTGTAATTCCTTTGGAAATAGTGAAGAAGAAACCCATAGCCAAACATCCAGTTAAATTAATAATAAATGTTCCGTAGGGAAATTTGGCTCCAAATTTGGCTTTTGTCCATTCGGTAATTTGATACCGAGATAATGCACCAGGAACTGCCCCAACGGCAATCGCTAAAACATTAGTTATATCTGACATTGGTTAAAATTCACCCTGTGCTAAGTTTCAGTTTTTTGGGATATTTGGGGTTTAGGATAGAAACGTAGCTGAAAGCACAAAATTCAGAATCCAAACTCAAGACATCTAAGAAACAATCATTCTCTATTCTATATTCTCTATTCCCTATTAAAATATTACAACCTATTTAGGATTGCTATATTATATCTAGCTCTCCCTAGAAGTTAGAGCAAAACTAACTATTTTCCAAGCAGATATAAAAGCAGTTGTTTCCTGGGGTTGTTCTAATATATTTACAGAATAGTCTATAGTTAATCCCAGATTATTCTGTAATTCTAACCTAGTTTCTTCTCCCTGACATTCATAACATCTTAATATCCATTGTTTGGACTTAGTTTCTGACTGTTTAAATGCCATTAAAATTAAATGTTCCGAACCCAACTCTAGGAAACTCTGGCAACTCGATGATTCTAAATTAGCGGTTGCGGATATAGGCGGATAGATTTTAACCTGTAACGGTCGATTAAATTCATAGCCCTTTTGAACAGTTTTTGCTTGTTTCCAATCTCCTGCATGGGGATAAACTGCATAACTAAATTGATGCCATCCTAAATCGGCTTCTGGGTCGGGCCAGGTTGAACCTCTTAATAATGTTAATCGCAGTTGATCGCTTTGAGCATCATAACCATATTTACTATCATTTAATATACTAATTCCATAATCAGGTGTACTAATATCTGCCCAATGAATAGCCGGAACTTCCCATTTAGCTTTCCCCCCCGGAAACCCCCCGTAGACGGGGGGCAGGGGGGGCGGAGGGCTTGGGGGGGTTTGGGGGTTAGTAGGTCTTTGAATCACTCCACAGGGAATTTCATAACTAGCAAAATCCGCCTTAATAGTTAGGGGAAAAGCGACTTTAATTAAAGTATGACGTTCTTGCCAATTAACGGTGGTTTCTATTTTTAATAGGGGTGAACCTTGTTCTAAAATATAATTCTGGCAAAACTCTGATTGATTTAATCGTTTAATAATTCTCAACCGCCAAACTATCGGCCCTGATTCTATCCATTCAATTGATTCTAATTGCGGTGAATTTAGGGGATATTGTTGATAATTGGGGTTAATATTCCACCCATCCCAATATTGTCCTGAATCTGCAAAGACTTGTAATTGATTTCCCAGTCCTGGTTGGAGGATATTTCTTTGATTAATTAAGTCGAAAACCTGTTCTAAATTTCCGGTTTCCGTATCTACAATTACCCGCAAAATATCGTTTTCAAAGCTAATCTTTTGAGGTTCTAACTGATAATATTTGACAACCCCGTTTTTTTCTGCTATACTTTCAGTATAATCAGCAATATGTATGCCCATATAGGATATATCGGGGTTTTTCTGCGAGATTTCAAGGGTTTCAGCCTGTTTGCGCCCCAACCAATAGACCTGATATCCCAGACTCGGAACATTTTTTGCCAGGAATAGCAGTTGCGGTTTTTCCGACCTTTCCCCCCGTGTTTGGGCGGTTTGGGGTATTCCCTGGTAATCATAAATTTGCCAACAGCTATCGGAATTAGGAATAGGCACAGCCACGACTTCTGAGCGTGACCAATTTAGGGAATTAAAGATAAAAATCGGTTGCGCGTTGAGTTGGGAGGGGAAGTTAACAGAAATAGAGGCAACAATGGCATCAAAGGACTGGTGGAGAATTTCCTCGGCGGTTTTGATAGCGGTTTCCCAGTCTTGATTTGCCTGCTGGTAGACTTCAGTAATGGCAGTTCCGGGCAGGATATCGTGAAATTGGTTTAACAAAATTTGCTTCCAAGCAGTTTCTATTTCCTGCTGGGGATAAATAGAACCGGAGTAAAGGGTGGCTATAGTTGCAAATAGTTCTGCTTCATATAATAGGGTTTCCCCCCGACGATTAAACCGTTTTTGATCTGCGTGGGTAGTATAGCAACCGCGATGGAATTCTAAATATAATTCATCCTGCCAGATCGGAAGGGGTGCGGGGGCATTATTCAGGACTTCTGTTAAATAGTCTGTCACCTTTTGAAACTTAAACTCTGGAAAAATAGCAGATTGATTCCAGCGTCTAGTTATTTCTAACATATCACGGGTCGGCCCGCCCCCATGATCACCAACTCCGGGCAACCATAAACTCTGATTTAATCCGGTTTGGGTTTTCCATTCCAGAGCATATTTAAACATCTTTACCGGGTCAACTCGTTCCCCAATTAAAGCGGTCATAAAACTAATAATTTTAGTTCCATCTAACCCTTGCCATTCAAACAACCCGTAGGGAAATTTAGTTGTGTCATTCCAACGCAGTTTTTGGGTAATAAAATAATCAATACCTCCTTGTTGGAAAATTTGGGGTAATTGCCAACAAAAACCAAAGGTATCTGGTAGCCAAGCAACGGTGGAAAGTTGACCCATTTTTTCTAAAACATATCGTTGTCCGTATAATACCTGACGGACGATAGATTCTCCATTAATAATATTCAATTCTGGTTCTACCCAGAGTCCGGCGGCGATTTCCCAGATTCCTTTTTGAATATTATCTTGAATTTGACTAAATAAATCGGGACGATGTTTTTCTATCCATTCATAAAGAATAGGGGAGGAATGACAGAAGATTAATTCGGGAAAGTCTGTTTGTAATTGCAAAACTGACTCAAAGGTTTTTTGCGCGACTATCCAGGTTTCTGTTATCGGCCATAACCAAGCTAAGTCTAAATGGGCGTGACCGAGTAAGCTAATTTTGTAGGAGTCTAATTTAGGAATAACTGATTTTAATATCTGACGAACTTGGGTCAGGCTATTTTCAAATTCAGTTAGATTTTGTCCCCCCCAAACCCCCCGTGTACGGGGGACTTTTGGGAGGATATAGCCAGAAATGATATCTAAAATCTTCCCTAGGGAAGTTAAGTCGGTTTCTAGGTCGGGTTGGTGATTTTCCGATGCTAAAAATATCCCTAAAATTTCTAACTCGTCAGCTAAGAAACTAGGATCAATTTTTGAGGAGTCGGAAAGTTCATACCAACAGCAGGAATTAACTAATGCTCCTCGGTCGTGTCCCGGACTAATCAAAGATAACTCTATTTCAAATTCATCCCCAGGCTGTACTGATGAACTTAATAAAATTCGGGTATAACTATCAAACAAGTCTCCGGCTTGTACAAACTGGTTATTAATATAGATTTGAGCATCCTGTGCCCACCAACTTAAGACTAATCTTAAAGTTAAACCTATTAACGGATAACCCTGTAACTCCCTGGGAACTATAATTTTTTGTCTTAATTTCAAAACCTGTTTTCCCGCCGCCCAAGGAATATGTTCTTTTTCATTGATTTCAACTGGGTGATCAGACTCCCCAGGGTTGATAACCTGCCAATGGGGTTGCAGATTAATTTGAGTCAACAGACGTAACCGTTGAGCAACTTCCGAAATCTTTAATTGCAGGGTAGGGGTAGAAAAAGACATTTACCAAAAAGCGAGTGGAAAGCCCCCGACTTTAGGCGTGGGGATGAACACGGTGGTGGCCCTTCGACTACGCTCAGGAGAGCCTTTAGCCACCTTGAAGAAGTTTGTCACAAAAATAGCTTTATCTGCAATACCTTATGATAAAATAGAATCATGATAGTTAGAGAAGCCAAACTACTGCACGGAACCAAGGAGCAATACCTAGCTCTTGATGAAGCCATTCGTACCGCACAATTTATCAGAAACAAATGTGTTCGACACTGGATAGATAATCAAGGAATAGGTAAGGCTGGTTTGTATGCGCTATGCAAAGATTTAGCCGCATTATTTCCTTTTGCCAAAAAGTTAAATTCGGCGGCTCGTCAAGCTAGTGCAGAAAGAGCATGGGCTTCTATTTCTAGTTTCTACAGTCGTTGTAGAAAAAAGAAAAGAAAAAGGGCTACCCCAAGTTTAAAAAACATTGTCGCTCTGTAGAATATGCCACGTAGAAATGCAGTATATTCCATTAATAGCTATATTCTGACCATCTTTTTTTGAAGAATTTTGTGATGGCGATAGGTATTGCAGGTTGCCTATATCGTGCGCCCCTCCTTTTGAAATAGGTATAATGTGGTCAACAGTTTTATCTCTAGGACAATCTAAATAGAATTGTTTAGTTAGTTGCTTGTTACCCTCTATTGTAGGGGCATTAGCCTTTGATGTTCTGTACCGCGCCTTTATCTCTAACGCTTTCTTCTTGTTTTCTTTAGCCCAACTTGCCTGTCTGCTTTTTTCCTTCTGCCTATACTCTTCGTCGTGGCTTAGTTTGTCTCTCCTATTTTGAAGTATTGACTCTCTATTTTCCCTATTGTATTTGTCCATATATACTTTATGGTCATCTATAAATTGGGTATTTTCTCTTCTGTTTGCACTTAACAATCTAAGGCATTCTTTGCAGGTTTTATTGGCTACAAATCTTTCACAGGTATGCCCATTTTTACACGGTTTACCAGTAAAATAGATTGTTAGCCCTAACTCTATTGCACGTTTTCTATTTATTATTTCCATAATAATATTATAGCGTAAAGACTGGGCGATTAAGCAAGCTCGGTGCGTAGTTCACTCTAACGATGTGATTGTCTATGAAGATTTAAAGGTGTCGAACATGGTCAAGAATCACCACTTGACTAAGTCGATTTCCGATGCTAGTTGGTATCAATTCACCCAATGGCTAGATTATTACGGAAAGATCTGGGATAAGGCAGTTGTGGCGGTTTCGCCTAACTATACCTCTCAAGATTGTTCTAGTTGCGGTTATCGGGCGAAAAAGTCATTGAGTACCAGAACCCATTCCTGTCCTAATTGTGGAACAGAGATTTGTCGTGATACAAATGCAGCAATTAATATTCTTAAAAAGGGTATGGGAATTCTGGGGATAGAATGGCAAAACAGTACCTTTGGGCAAAAGGGATCTGCCGAGCAATCGGGAAAGCATGGGGAGAAGACCGCCTCTACTATTGATGGGAAACCAGAGATAGCAAGTGGATTTCTGTGAACCATGAACAAGAATCTCCCGCATTTATGCGTGGGGAGTATGTCAATGTTATAGTTAATAGGGGAGAATATAGATCAAACTTGGTGTAACCATGTCTGTTGCTGAATCCGGGCCATACAAAAGTCGATTCTTTAATTTTATCTCTCAGACGGCACAGAAATTTACCGATGAGGGCAGTCGCAGTTGGCGCTATTTTAAGTTCGCCACCGAGATTACCCTGCAAACAGCACTATACCCAGTTTATTTTATCCTGCAAACCGTTCGAGTCACTACCCAAAAATTAGGGACGGCGATTAAACAGCATTTACCCCAACTCAATTCTGAGGTCAAGTCCCAACCTCCTAATGTTGATACTCCTATTATTCATATTCTAAATACGGTTACCACCGAAACCGCTCCCCCAAACCCCCCGTACACGGGAGGCTTTGAAAATTCGATAATTTCCCAACCCGCAGCAGGAGAAATTCAAGGGGTAGCTAGTAAAATTGATTCCCAAACCTTAGTATTAGTTCAAAAAGATAATCAAATTTTAGATAGTCTCACCGTTGAACAACAATATCAACTTCAACAACGGATTAGTTTAGAAGTCGCAGACTATCACTATTATTATCGAAATTCAGCACAACATCCCAAACCTTTCCAACCCCAGTTACAACCTTTTAGCCATCCTATTAATGTTGTATCTGCCATTCGAGGATTTTGGCAAGTCCTATGTTGGGTACAAACCAGTCCTGTAGCAGTCAAAATTAATTGTTTTGGAGAATCTAATTTTGTTGAGTCGGTTTCTCTCCCCCAGCCTTCTCCTGAATTTATTCATAACTTAGATTTTGCGATCGCGCAAGTCGAAGATTATTCTATTATTCCCATCTCTCAAGCTACCCATAGCTTAGTCCAACAAAGTCAAACCCTGGGAAAAACCGTAATTCAAACTTGCCAACATCCCCATTTATCTGTAAAATCAGCATCTTCCTTAGAAACGGGTTTTGATCAATATTTTTATCAAGTTCAGTCCTTGATTTTTGCCGCGATAGATTATTTCTTCAAAGACCATCAGCATACTATTAATTCTGAGCATATCCCCGAAGAATATTCCGGGGTAATTTCCAATTCAAAATCTTCTTCCCTAGAAGACCCCTGGTCAACTATTGATACTCGGACAAATAATATTTTATCCAAACTCAAAAAACCTAAGACCCAAAATAACCCTATCGAAAATAATCGGATTTTTCAGAAACTTCAATCTTCCTTAAACCGTTTCCCCACAAAAACGACCCCGGAAAATATCGGTTTAATTTCTGAAAATTCTCAAAACCCCTTGACAAAAACGCAAAACTGTGTTACAGAATCCAAGAAAACCGCAACTGCGACCGATTCCCCCGACTGGCTAGAAGCTCAGGTGACATCAACCGGATATATTCAACATCCCCTAGAGAAGATTTTAGGATGGTTAGATCAGGTTATGGTTAAAGTTGAGGAGGCGATCGCTAAAACTTGGTATTGGTTTACCCATTATGAGTAATGGGGTAATAGGGATCACGGATTTAGGAGGATTTCACGGATTTTAATCTGTGTTAATCTGCGTTATCCTCTTAAATCCGTGATGGGGAATGGGTAATCGGAAGAATACTGTAACGTAATTGTTCTAACCCTTCTGGCAGATGCCGAAACCGAAAAAATACTTTATAGGCGAGCATAGATACCCCACGATAATAATAACACAAAATGAACTTGTGTCAAGGGGGTAGAAAAAGAATCCTTAAAGCAGTGGGTATTTTGGGATATGATGGTAAAGTTGTGCTTACGGCATAACAGCTATAAATAAACTCTTGCAGCCTCGGAGAAATTCACAAATGCTGACCCTAAAAATCGTTGTTAATATCGTAGTTCTGTTCTTCTTTAGTTTATTCGTGTTTGGATTCTTGTCCAATGACCCAGCCCGGAACCCGAAACGCAGAGACTTAGAGTAGAGAAACATGGAAGTTGTCCAAACAGAAGTTAGGGCTTGAACATCAAAACCAGATGCCGACAACCTCTGTGAACAAAATCCCTGATATGATAAAAAAATGGAGTGTCATTAGCGATCATCCCGATGGGCTGATAGCTAATGACATTGTTTTAGCCTATTCCCTAAAGGGGCTGAGTTCTGGCTATTTTGTGGAATTCCGTTACAGCAAGTATGCCCTATCCGTTACCACCACCTGAACCACCCCCAATTATTCGTCATCTTCCCCAACCACAGACCACGGAAACGGGGATAATCGGATTAGAACCACAAATATCTTCCTGGGTAAAAACCCCAAGAACCATCAGCTATCCTTTACCTGAAGATCAGATTCAGGCATCCGACCCTGTATCCGCAGAACTACTGGGGTCAACCGTCACCATAGAAACCGCCCCACCTTTAACCGAGAATCAATATCGGTTTGATGCCTCCTTTTCCTTTACCAATAGCGATAATTCCTGTCAGAGTCCTTGTAACAGAATAGTTGTCACCCCCCCTAAAACTCCCACCCAAGAATCGACCGTTATTCCAGTTCCCACCCCCGCAGATATAGTCGAAATCACCGCCGATCGGCAAGAATATGATCAACAAAGGCAAATCGTCACCGCCCAAGGGAACGTGATGGTGAGGTTTCGCCAGTCCTTAATCAATGCGGAGCAGGCCCAAGTTAACCTAAATACCCGTCAAGTGGTTGCCCAAGGGAATGTGGCCCTAACCCGGGGAAATCAAGTGATTCGGGGCGATCGCATGGACTATAACTTCGTTGTCGGTACCGGGTCAGTTTACCAAGCCAACGGCGTTGTTTATACCCCCTCCGCCGACACCGATTTAACCGTAGTTGACCCCCTAACTCCAGGGGTTACTCCCCTACTAAATGCCCCGATCAGCGACCGAATTACCGCCGCCCAACCCTTAGCCAAAGTCAAAGCTGATGGGGGGCTTAACGCCGGAGTCTCGGTCGGAGGGGGGGAAACCTTTGGGGTAAAAGGCAGTGTGAATCGCTTGAGATTTGCCGCCGAACGGATTGATCTGTTTGGGGATGGGGGATGGGAAGCCCAACAGGTGCGACTGACCAATGATCCCTTTTCCCCCCCGGAACTAGAATTAAGAGCCGATACCGCCCGATTTAACCGAGTTTCACCCCTACGGGATGAACTGATCACCACCAAATCCCGACTGGTGCTGGATCAATCCTTTAACCTACCGTTATTTCGAGAACGTACCGTCATTGATCGAAGCCAAAAAGAACCCCTACCCTTTTCCTTTGGTTATGATCTCAGGGACTTTGGGGGATATTATATTCAAGGTAATCTACCTTCGGTTCCCCTTGGCCCGTTGACCCTGCAAGTGGCGCCTAGATTATTAATCCAACGGGCTTTTCAAGATCATGTCACCCCCTTCGATCCGAAAACCTTGGGGTTAGAAGCAAAGATTTCGGGATCAATTACCCCAACTACGGCATTAAGTGGGTTTTTATCCATAAATACCTTAGAAAATTTCCCCGATCTGAATGAAAAAGCCCTTCGCGGTAGTATCCGAGTCCGCCAACAATTGGGGGCTGGATTTGCCCTGAATGGAGAATATAGTTACCGTAACCGTTTGTTTAATGGAACTTTGGGGTATCGTACCGTTTGGAGTAGTTTAGGGACGGTGCTGACTTCTCCTAAGATTGCTTTAAATGACCAGGGGGCTACCTTTAGCTTTCAAACATCCTATCAATCGGTAAATGCTGATAGCGATCGCCCGGAATTACTTAAACCCACTCGTCTGAATAATCGAGTCACTTTAGATCGTTATGAGGCGTTGGGAACTTTAATTTATCCGGTATTATTATGGCGGGGAGAAGGCTTACCACCAACGGCTACCGAAGGTTTACGTTATACCCCTCGACCCGTGATTCCCTTTGTACAATTAGCCTTAATTGCCCGAGGAGTCACCACCCAATATAGTCAAGATTATTCCCAATCCTATCTGAGTACCTCCGTCGGGGTGCAAGGACAATTGGGTCATTTTTCTAAAGACTTTTTAGACTATACGGGGTTTAGCCTATTTTATACTCAAGTGATATTGGATGGACAATCGCCCTTTTTGTTTGATCGTTTAGTCGATCAACGAGTATTAAGTATGGGATTAGTTCAACAACTTTATGGGGGGTTAAGGGCTGGGATTGAATCGGCAGTTAATTTGGATAGTGGTTTATCATTAAATAATGAATTAACCTTAGAATATAGTCGCCGTACCTATGGGGTGATGCTGAGGATTAATCCGGTGCGTCGGATTGGCAGTATTAATCTCAGAATTAGTGATTTTAACTGGATCGGAACTCCAGACCCCTATTTTGGTTCTACTCCTGAAATAGAAAATTAGGGTGTAAGATTTATGATCATAATGCCAAGGAGGTGATTTTTCTGTTTGCTTTAGAATTTCCTTTTAACGATGAAGAACACCGTAAATATCTCGCAGCACCGACTCGGGAAGATCCTAGGAGCATTTCTAGTTCGGTAAATCCCTCTGATCTGCTCAAATATTATGGTTTTGAATTAGCAGACCAGACCCCAGAACAAATTATTAAGCGCTGGGAAAAACAATATGATCCAGATTGGTTTCTACCCGCTATTTTGGAATCTTTATATCAGGGACGCTATAAAGCGATTTCTGTGGAATATATCTTAATATCTTGGCAACGGCGAGGGAAAAAAATTTATCATTTTACTTCAGAATTTGAACGTTTAATTTGTAATAGGTTTCCCCAAAACTTGTTATTAGAAAGTCAAAACAAAGATAAATTAATAACAGATAAAACCCCAGAAAGCCAAGGATTAGAAGCAAGTCAAACCGATAAATTATCCCTAAAACATCCTGATTTTCACCAGAAGTTAAAGGGATTTATGGGTGATCCAAAAAAAGAAAAAGCTAAACATCAATCTAGTTCAGTTAATCCGAATCCGTGACATTTTCATAAACTCCTTGATCTCGTTTGACTAACTTCGTAAATCCGGCGTTTTTGTAATCGGCATTAGAAGTAGGAATAGATAGCATCGGTGCACTCACCACCCGACGCACTAGAGCATCTTTAGGAGTATCTCCGAGGTCACAGTTGGCTAACTGACAAACCTCGCCCCAGGTGGTAATCTCGTGGGCATAGGAGTGCATAACTTCTATGGTTTGGTTGTTGCTGGGACAGAAATAATCGTAGATTGGCATAGCAAAGGGTTGGATTTCAATAATGGCAAATTGGTGTGATCCCGATTATGGATAATTTTATCCAAAGTTTTAGGAAATGGGAAGGGGAAAGAAAACCGGATACAATTTTGCCAAAATCGGTGATAATACAAAAGTTGAGGTGATAATTTTAGGTAATTGACTCAACGGGATGCTATAGCAGTTATTGTGGCTATGTTGACAACGGGAAGACTTAATTTAACCACAAAGACACGGAAGTTGTTGTGAACAATAACCTGCTCATTGCTATATCCTTGAACATCTCAGGGAAAATCAGATCAAAATATTTGGTTTTTTGGTACTTATTATGCTAAATTAAATGTAATTAAAAGTGTTAAACAAACTGTCAGATATAGCTGTAAATGAGGACAAGTCTATGAGTGATTTTAAGCCAACTCCCGAAACCAATATGACAACCACTCAACTGTTAGACCGCTATCAACTCCATGATGCTAATACCCTCAAAACTTGGGCGAGTTTGCATGGAATTTGTCAACAAAATGATCTATTTGTCCCGGCGGAAGTTGACTTAATTGATCATGTTCATCATCATATTTATAATTTGGGGATGACCGTTGACGAATATCAAAGTTTCTTAAATCATCGCCTAAATCGAGTCCAAACTACCGTAGAAGTTCAACCACCTATTATTGATCAAAATCCCGTTTCTGATCAGATCACAACGGATGCTTCCCAAGCCGTAGAATCTCTGATGGAACAGTATTCTGAAGCGATTGAATTCATGGGGGAAAGAATTGCTGATCATTTCATTGATGAATTAGATTTATCCGTCATGCGTCATCTGGCAAAAAAAGTAAAAGAACGTCAATTGTTAAATGGTCAAGTACCTAAACCCAATCGTTTTTTAAGAACCATTCAAGCGGTATTAAAACCGAAAAATAGTCCTTTATTAACTTCACCTTCTCCTGAAGAAAGCACTGTTCAAATGGAAAGTAATCACCGCTTAGGTTAATTAAAAAATAGATGGCGGTTTCAGTAGATGGTTAACCTATAACTGTCAACCGAAACCCTCAAGACTTTGACTCAAACTGACCCCATGGACTCATTTTTAAATCCTCAGAATTTTGTTAAGTATTTGTATCAACAGGCTAATTATCATTTAGCCCATAAACAGGTTGATCAAGCCCTTTCTGTTTGTTTAGCAGCTCTTAATTTAGATCCAGACTATGCACCTATTTCTAAAACTTTAGGGGTAATTTGGCAAGTTCAAGAGGATTTTGAACAGGCGGAATTTTGGTATCAGAAAGCCCTGAAATTACAGCCGAATTATGCAGAAGTTTATGGGAATTTAGGAGATATTTATAGTCAAAAACAGGACTGGGAAACGGCTGTTTTTAATTATCGAAAAGCGATTGAATGTAATCCTAATTTAGCAGTAATTTATCGGAATTTAGCCAAGGTTTTAATCAAAATTGATCAACAGGATGAAGGGGAAGAACTCTGGTATAAAGCCTTACAATTAGAACCAAGTTTAGGAACATTTACTGAATATTTAAACCTGGGAAATCGACTATTTCAAAAACGCAAAATTAACCCAGCAATTTTTTGTTATCAAAATGCGATTCAAGCCAACCCTAATGCTTATGAAGCCTATCACAATTTAGGGGAAGTTTATTTTCAACTCCAACAGTGGGAAAATGCGGCTCAAGCCTATAGTCAAGCTGTTGAAAGGAATAATCAACAGTTTCCTTCTTATATGGGTTTGGGAAATGCTAATAAACAATTAAGAAAATGGGAAAATGCCATTCATTGTTATCAACGAGTTATAGAATTAAATCCCACCGCCTATCTACCCTATTTTCAAATTGCGGAAATTAAGTTTAAATTACAACAATGGGATCAGGCGATCGCTGGTTATCAAGATGCGCTGAAAGTAGAAGATAAAAATCCATTTATCTATTTATCTTTAAGTCGAGCTTATAGTTATCAAAAACAATGGGAAGAAGCGATCGCAGCTTCTCAAAAAGCCCTCCTATTAAGTCCTGATTTACCCCATGCTCATACCCATTTAGGGAACTTTGTATCGGAAATTGGGGAATTAGAAACCGCCATCCAAGCCCATCAAAAATCCCATTACTTAAGGGGATGGAATGCTAGTTTGGAGAAAGATTATCATTTTACCAAAGATTGGTTTAGTGTTAATATTCTCAATTGGGAAAAAGCATTATATTCTTTCGCGAGTATTCCTGAAATTCAAGGCTTAGAAATTGGTAGTTTTCAAGGGATGTCGGCTTGTTGGTTACTGGATCATATTTTAACCCATCCTACGGCAAAAATAACCTGTATTGATTTAAGTTTTAAGCCAGAATTTGATGGGAATATTGCTAAAACCGGAGTAGCTGAAAAAGTAACCAAATTAGAAGGATATTCCCAAGAAATATTATCAACTCTTACTCCTAATACCTACAATTTTGTTTATATTGATGGCTGTCATTTAGCCTCAGTGGTATTACAGGATGCGTTACTATCTTGGAATTTACTAAAACCGGGGGGAATTATAATTTTTGATGATTATGAATATCGAGATCCTGAACACCCTGAAGAAGATACTCGTAAAGGAATTGATCAATTTATTCAAACCGTCTCTGAGCCTGTAAAAATTATATATCAAGGCTATCAATTAATGATTCAGAAATGAACTAATCTCAAATCCTATTGACTTTGTATTGATTTTAGATTTAATTGTTTTTTAAAGTCCAGTTGGTTCAGAAATTTCACAGTAAAATAATCAGACGTGAGCGTGTAGAATCGAGAAGGCGATCGCATTAGTTGGGATAAAATGCTTGAATATGGTAGTATTCGCAGCATTCGGAAAACAGAAGACGGTCGCTATTGTATTGCCTATTGTCGCTCGTCATCGGGTCAGGATAATTACCAATTTTTATTAGCTAAATATATTCATCTCAGTACGGGTTATCCAGCCATTAAACTGTTAACTGATCTGGAACAATATCATCGAGAACATCCTGAAGAATCTGGAGAACAAAAAACAGTAGTTCAAGGTTATGAATCCCATGATTATATTTATCAGAAGTTAGAAAAAAATGGCGGCACGGTTGTGATTCGAGGATCGGGAATTGTGGCATCACAAATATTTGAACGGTTGTATGAAGCCCATAAAATCCAGCGTAATATTACCGTAATTCATTTAAACCGAGAACCTCGCAAGGGCAACCAATTTGAGTCAGCCCAACGCCAGGTTGAACATGATTGGGAATTTCAACCTTTTAACTGGCCTAAAGGGACTTGGGGCGGTGATATGCGGGCTATGTTAGAGGCGGCAGATCCCTTGGGACGACGGGAATTATTGCAGGCTTGGGGTGGAACAACAACAGCTAGTCGGAAGAAATGGCGACGCATTGTTGAGCAAGGAAAATCCCAAAATTGGTATAAAATTTGTTATGGTTTAGTGAAAAAATTAGAACGCAATAATCAAGGTTTAGAACTTGAGATCACTGTATTATTAATCATCATGACTCCAACTTTATTCGGACGCTGGCAAACGCGAATTTTTCTATTAGCAACGGTGGGAATTTTAGTTTCTTTGCCTTTTTCTTGGGGATATTTAGGCGTTAAGTCTGATTTTGTTTATTTTTGGATTGTGTTTTATGTGGGTTTATTGGGAATAGCTTGGGATGTATTATATGATTTTCTGCAAAAATATTTTTGGGATCATGATTGGCCAGGAATATTCCAATTTTATGCCGGAGTTGTGGAGGGATTAGTTTTGGCTTTATTGATTGCCAATATCGGTTTACCCAATATTCCTAAAACTGAATTTGATTTAATTACCTTCATTAAACATTATGGTTTAGTGTGGTTGGCGGTTTATTTATCCGCTTGGGTGATGATGCGGTTATTATTTCCCCGTTGGCGGTTTCGGGGGGGAGAATGGATGGGAAAATGGCCAATTTAACCAACGTAGGTTGGGTTTTATTGCACTCAACCCCAGTCACACAGCGCCCGGAAATAAATTTCGGGCTAAAAGCTCAAACCAGTTAAAAAGGGTTAAAAAAGTAGAGATGTTGTATGCAACGTCTCTACAGCCCGAAATGCGCGTTCAGGGCATTATGACTTAAGTTAACACCAATAAATTTCTAATTAATAAAACGATGAATTACCCAACTCTTACAATTTTAATCACATCTTCAATATTAATACTGGGATTAACAGTTAGTTGTAGTTCTAATCTTAACGTGGAAACTGTTATTTCCAGTCCTCAACCTGCGGTTAATTCAAATTCTAATTTAACCCCACCCCCACCCCAAAATACTCCAAATTCTACGCCATCTGATCGGATTTCGGGAGTATTTTATGCCGAAAATTCCATAGCTTTGAAAGGGTTTGATGTTGTTGCCTATTTTCAACAAGAGCAAGCGATTCCGGGGAATCCTAACTTTAATTATCAATGGGGGAATGTTAATTGGCAATTTTCTACGGCAGAAAATCGAGATTTATTTGTTCAAAATCCTGAAAAATACGTTCCTCAATATGGAGGTTTTTGTGCTTGGGCGGTGAGTCAAGGTTATACCGCACCCATTGACCCGAATGCCTGGAAAATTGTGGATGGGAAGCTCTACTTAAATGCTAATCCCAAAATTCAACAGCGCTGGGCAAAGGATATCCCTGGAAATATTACTAAAGCCGATAAAAATTGGCCGGGTTTGGCAAAGGAAATTCAAAGTAAATAAATCTACCCCTACTGTCTTTTCCACAATTTAATCGTGGTGTCCCAACTCCCACTGGCTAATGTCCGACCATCGGGACTGAAGGCTACAGAATAGACTACATCTGAATGTCCGGTGAGAGTGGCAATTTGCCCTTGGCTCTGCACATCCCACAATTTAATCGTCGTGTCCAAACTCCCACTGGCTAATGTCCGACCATCAGGACTGAAGGCTACAGACCTGACAAAATGTGAATGTCCGGTGAGAGTAGCAATTTGCCGTTGGCTCCGCACATCCCACAATTTAATCGTCTTGTCCTTACTCCCACTGGCTAACATCCGACCATCGGGACTGAAGGCTACAGACCTGACAAAATCTGAATGTCCGGTGAGAGTAGCAATTTCCCCTTGGCTGTGTACATCCCACAATTTAATCGTCGTGTCCCAACTCCCACTGGCTAATGTCCGACCATCGGGACTGAAGGCTACAGACAAGACAAAACTTGAATGTCCGGTGAGAGTAGCAATTTCCCCTTGGCTGTGTACATCCCACAATTTAATCGTCGTGTCCCAACTCCCACTGGCTAATGTCCGACCATCGGGACTGAAGGCTACAGACAAGACAAAACTTGAATGTCCGGTGAGAGTGGCAATTTGCCGTTGGCTCTGCACATCCCACAATTTAATCGTGTTGTCATCACTCCCACTGGCTAATGTCCGACCATCGGGACTGAAGGCTACAGAGGTGACATAACTTGAATGTCCGGTGAGAGTAGCAATTTCCCGTTGGCTCTGCACATCCCACAATTTAATCCTGTTGTCAAAACTCCCACTGGCTAACGTCCGACCATCGGGACTGAAGGCTACAGAACTGACAGCATCTGAATGTCCGGTGAGAGTAGTAACCAGGGTGGGGTTTTGCCAGGATACTTGGGCTGCGGGGGTGGGGAGTGTTGTTGTGGGTGACGGTGTTAATTGAGTTATGGGCGCAATATCTCCAAATTTAAGACGAGGAATAATTTGAGTAATTACAATTACAATAATTGTTAAAACAATTGCTAAAATTAATAAAGTTCGAGGTTGG
Organism: Planktothrix agardhii; assembly: GCF_904830935.1. NCBI lineage: Bacteria > Bacillati > Cyanobacteriota > Cyanophyceae > Oscillatoriales > Microcoleaceae > Planktothrix > Planktothrix agardhii. Next base: position 3,102,562 of record NZ_LR882952.1, on the reverse strand, counting down.
GATTGACTGATAATTCTTGTTGTCTTAGCATTCTTATTCCTAGAATAACCATTAGGTGTTGGAGCCTGATTTTTATTATTTAGAGCAGTTATCACATCCCTTGCCGACTGAAACCGATGACTAGGATCAGGTTTGAGCATTTTATCTAAAATATTAGCTAAATCCTGATTAACGCCAGGAGATATAGATCTCCAATTCCATTTGAGAGTATAAGTATCGCGTAAATTTTGTGGATGTTGATTAGTCAGTAATTGAACACAAGAAGCCGCCAGTGCGTATAAATCACTGGATGGATAAACTTGTTGTCCAGGTTTTTGTTCTGGTGGCGCATATCCCTCACACCCAAACACTAGAGATTTTTCTGGAGATATTACTCCTCGGGTGACTTGTTTAACTGCACCAAAATCAATTAAATAAAGCTTTTGATTATCCTGACGGCGAATAATATTACTCGGTTTAATATCCCGGTGAATTAGTTTTTGATTGTGAATAAACTCTAATGTCGGTAAAATTTGCTCCAAGATTTCTAAAATCTGGGTTTCTGAAAAACGACCTTGTTTCTCTAATTCCTGACTTAAATTTTGACCTTTAATATATTGCTGAACTAAATAATTGCAATCTTGTGAAATATAGGAATTAAGTTGGGGTGCTCTCAATATAAAATAATCGTAGAGGTCAGGAATTTGCAGGTGATTTCCATGTAATTCTGCCAAAGCTTTAGCTTCCCGTTCAAAAGCTTTTTTAATACCTTCAACCTCTTTCGGTGTGTAACGCGGTTGAATTTCTAATCGCTTTACTACACAGTACCGTTGATTAATTGAATCTAAATCAACGGATACAAAAGTGGCTCCAAATCCTCCTTTTCCCAAGGCTTGGAAGGGTTGATAATGTCGTCCCTTTGCAGTTAAGATTAAGGGCATCCCACAAGTACGACAAAACAGTTGCCTTTCTGGGGTTATATTATATTGGAAGTCGGGGAAATGGTTATGAGGGTTAGGGCAACCGGGACGAGTGCAATAGATATTCATATTCAGGATTTTTTGAGTTGATGTCAAAAATATAGCAATCCCAGGTTAATTATAATCGTTAAAGTAGTATTTTAGTCGGTGTGTGGTACAAGTCAACTAAATAGTCCTAGTCCCACTAACGCCAGGAAACCCACTTATAAAGGTTTTTAAGGCAGAAACCGGGTTTCTGTCATCAGCTTTGTTGAATCATCAAAAGATAGTTGAAGAAACCCGGTTTCTGAGGGTTTCTGGTGGTTAAATTAATCCGATCTCCCGTACTTCTACTTAGAAATAAGAGTAGAATGAAACGGAGCGATCACTATGCACAAACACTTACTCTATTCTGTGAATTGGGTATAAATTAAATATAGAATCTTGACTAATAATATAAATATTTTCAACGATACTTTGTGCAATTAACAATCGATCAAAGGGATCTTTATGATAAAAAGGTAATTGACAAACCAAGTTTAAATGACTCAGTTTAATTTGTAGTAAATTAAAATCTTCTAGCTGGAGTTTTTCTGCTATATAGTGCTCTAATGATACCGATAAAGTTAGTTTTCCTTGACTTTGCTTAATTGCCATCTCCCAAACGCTTGCCACACTAATATATTTGATGTTGTTTATATCTTCAATTAAATTTCGCGCCGTCCCATTGAGTTTTTCATTCCCTGAGAAAAACCAAATCAGTGCATGAGTATCTAATAAAACTTGCATTTCTAATCTTGAAATTCTTCTAAAGGATCATCAAAATCATCAGTAATAGAAATAATTCCTTTATCTGTTCCAAATAAAGCCGGACGTTGAGATTGTTTTTGCCGAAATAAAACCAATTTCAACAAAGGTTTTTTATTTTCTGTAATAATAATTTCTTCTCCATTTAAAGCTAAATCAAATAATTCCGAAATTTGTGAAATTGCCTGTGTAATTTCTATGGAAGACATAGCCATCTAGTGGAACGCCATTATTTACCCATTATAGCAGAAAATTTATATTTTCTCCTCGTACTTTTTATTCTCTGGTAATATCCCGAAGCCGGAAGAAAGATGTGCTTGCTTTTTTGTTGAAGTTGCGATCGCACAATTTGACACCTATTTTAAAAAACAATATAATTCCTACTATCCTCTGAATTAATATTATGGATACAAAACAGAGCGCATCCTTTCAAACAGGTTTCTCTCTTTATGAACAAGACTTTTATGGATGGACACAGCAACAAGCCAAACTGTTACGGGAAGGCGCATTAGATCACCTTGATATTATCAATTTGGCTGAGGAGATTCAATCTTTGGGAAAGCAACAACGCCAGGAGTTAAAAAACCGTTTAGGAATTTTACTCGGTCATTTACTCAAGTGGCAGTTTCAACCCAATAAACGCTCTAAAAGTTGGTTTGTGACCCTGCGCGAACAACGCCGAGAGATTGGCTATTTATTAACAGAAAATCCCAGTTTAAAACCCTATCTTCCTGAAGCATTACACAAAGGTTATCAAAGTGGTATTGACTTAGCTGTACGCGAAACCTGCCTGAATGATCAGGATTTTCCCACAGAATGTCCCTATACCCTAGACCAAGTTTTAGACACTAACTTTTTCCCAGGAGAAGCTTCTGAACACTTTCATAACCAGAAATAGATAATAATCAGGTTATTATTAACAACTCTTTTGTGTCTTTGTGGTTAAGTTAATCCTCAAGGCTATCAATTAATGATTCAAAAGTAGGAGCGAGGATCAAGATTAATTTAACCACGAAGACACAAAGACACAGAGAATTTATCGACTATTCCTATCTCTTTTCTTCAAACTTTGCTAAACTAATTTTAGGAAAAGTAAATAGTTGAATCATTCGGAGTTTCATGTTAGAGATTACTTCCTCAGCGAGCACCCAGATGGAAACCATAGTATCTTCCGCCCCCAAGGGTAACGAAAAAGCTCCTCAATTCCAGGGGTTTGCCAAACGGCATCTAGGCCCCAATCCTGTTGAGATTCAACAAATGTTAGAATTGTTAGGGGTTTCTAGTTTAGAAACTTTAATTGATCAAACAATTCCCTCAACTATTCGCCTCAATTATAGCTTAAAATTACCAGAAGCTCAAACCGAATATGCGGCTTTAAATCAATTAAAAGCGATCGCCTCTCAAAATCAAGTCTATCGTTCTTTTATTGGCATGGGATACTCCGATTGTATCACACCCGGAGTGATTCAAAGAAATATCCTAGAAAATCCCGGTTGGTATACGGCTTATACCCCCTATCAAGCGGAAATTGCCCAAGGTCGTTTAGAAGCATTACTAAACTTTCAAACCCTAATTATTGACTTAACTGGATTAGAAATAGCTAACGCTTCCCTACTCGATGAAGCTACAGCCGCCGCCGAAGCCATGAGTCTAAGTTATGCGGTTTCTAAAACCAAAGCTACGGGATTTTTTGTCTCCCAAGATTGTCACCCTCAAACTATTGATGTAGTTAAAACCAGGGCAATTCCCCTAGGCATTGAGATTATTATTGGAGATCATCATACCTTTGATTTTAGCACATCTATCTTTGGATGTCTACTGCAATATCCTACTACTGATGGAACAATTTATGACTATCGAAACTTTATAGAAACCGCCCACAAACATAACGCTTTAGTCACCGTGGCGGCGGATATTTTAAGTTTAACCCTATTAACTCCTCCAGGGGAATTGGGAGCAGATATTGCCGTCGGAAGTACCCAACGGTTGGGAGTTCCCTTGGGTTATGGCGGCCCCCATGCAGCCTATTTTGCTACCAAAGAAACCTATAAACGCAACGTTCCGGGTCGGATGGTGGGTGTGTCTAAAGATGCTCAAGGAAACCCGGCGTTACGGTTAGCATTACAAACCCGTGAGCAACATATTCGCCGTGATAAAGCTACCAGTAATATTTGTACAGCCCAGGTATTATTAGCGGTAATTGCGAGTTTGTATGCGGTATATCATGGGCCATCTGGACTTCAAGAAATCGCCCAAAATATTCATCAGTTAACCCTAACCTTAGCAGAAGGCTTAAAACGGTTAGGCTACGCAATGGGAACAGAACCATTTTTTGATACAATTAAAGTAGAATTAGGGCAAAAATCCTTAACGGAAATTCTGTTAGCATCCCAAACCAAAGAAATTAATCTCCGAGTGATTGATTCCGAAACCGTTGGTATTAGTTTAGATGAAACTACCACAATTAATGATATCATTAATTTATGGGAAATCTTTGCCGAATCTGAATTAAAGTTTACGGTTGAAGATGTCTTAAACCCATCAGAAAATCTTACCCCATTTATCCGAAAATCTGCCTATTTAACCCATCCGGTTTTCAACAGTTACCATTCAGAAACCGAACTTCTACGCTATATTCATCGTTTAGAAACTAAGGATTTATCCTTAACTACTTCCATGATTCCTTTGGGTTCCTGTACAATGAAATTGAATGCCACGGCGGAGATGATTCCGGTAACTTGGCCGGAATTTGGTAAACTCCATCCTTTCGCCCCAAAAGACCAAACCCAAGGCTATCAAATTCTGTTTGAACAATTAGAAAACTGGTTAGCAGAAATAACAGGATTTTCCGGGATTTCTTTACAACCAAATGCAGGTTCCCAGGGGGAATATGCCGGATTATTAGTAATTCGTCACTACCATGAAAGTCGGGGAGAGATAAACCGAAATATCTGTTTAATTCCCGAATCTGCCCACGGTACAAACCCTGCTAGTGCCGTGATGTGCGGGTTTAAAGTAGTTTCTGTTGCCTGTGATGATCAAGGAAATATTAATATTAATGACTTGCAAGCTAAGGCCGAAAAATATCACGAAAATTTAGCTGCATTAATGATTACCTATCCCTCAACTCACGGCGTATTTGAAACCGGAATTGAAGACATTTGTAATATCATTCACAGCAATGGCGGACAGGTTTATATGGATGGGGCAAATATGAACGCCCAAGTCGGGTTATGTCGCCCTGGGGATTTTGGCGCCGATGTCTGCCACCTCAACCTGCATAAAACCTTCTGTATTCCCCACGGGGGCGGTGGGCCAGGAATGGGGCCGATTGGGGTCGCCTCCCATTTAGTTCCCTTCCTCCCCGGTCATGGGGTTGTAGACATCCCAGGAAGTCAAACTGGGGCTGTTTCCGCCGCCCCTTGGGGGAGTGCGAGTATCCTGGTGATTTCTTGGATGTATATTGCCATGATGGGGCCAAAGGGATTAACAGAAGCGACAAAATTGGCAATTTTAAATGCGAATTATATTGCCAGTCGTTTAGATAAATATTACCCGATTTTGTACAAGGGAAATCAGGGATTTGTTGCCCATGAATGTATTTTAGATTTGCGGGGCGTGAAGAAATCTGCGGGTATTGAAGTTGATGATATTGCTAAACGATTAATGGACTATGGATTCCATGCCCCCACGGTTTCTTGGCCAGTAGCTGGAACCATGATGGTAGAACCAACTGAAAGCGAATCTAAACCGGAATTAGATCGGTTTTGTGATGCGATGATTGCCATTTATCAGGAGATTTCCCAGATAGAATCGGGGGCGATGGATGCCACTAATAATATGTTGAAAAACGCGCCCCATACGGCAATTTCCCTGCTTTGTGGCGAATGGAATCGTCCCTATTCCCGGGAACAAGCCGCCTATCCCGCCCCCTGGACAAAAGAACATAAATTCTGGCCGTCTGTGGGACGAATTGATAATGCTTTTGGCGATCGTAATTTTGTCTGTTCCTGCTTACCCATGGATGCCTATGAGTAAAGGCTAGTTTTTTCCGGGCAATGTAATTCCAAATCATTCAAAAAATGCAACATATCTAGTCTCCTTTGATGAACAGGGGACTAGATATTCAGGTGTAAAAAGTTGACAATAAAACCTTTTGTATCTTCGTGATTAATTTGTTATTAAATCACAGATAGTTTTAGCTTTGCAAGACTAAGACTGTCTTTAATATCCTCCAACGGTTGACATTTCAAAGTTGTCTTAAAAAGTCCCACTCATCAAACCATACTGATCTATCTACAGCTTTAAGTAAATCCAGAAAATCCCTTTCTATATTAAATGAAATATGATACGCTTGTAAAGATTCATCTAATATCTGTTTAACATCTTCTTTTCTAGTGAGTTTAAAAAACGCTCCACTTTTCAGAGTATTATTGATATGATTCTTACATGAAATAGTGAGATCAACATCAGTTTTATTAATAAATTTATATTTGAATATTGTATATAGACTTTCTTGGATCGCTATATATCTGTACGTTGTTTCTTTAAGACAGTTATCATTCAAATATTTTTCTACTAAATTCTGTCTTATATTCTGATATGCAGTATTCAAAGAACCCAACAGTTCTTCTTGAACAATATCCTGGGAATACCTATTTTTAACCCATTTTACTAATAAACGACTGAGTAAATCTAAATCCGTCAGCAAAATCGCTTCAAACGTATAAGCTTGTGGAATATAGGTTTTTAAACTTAGTTTTTCTTCCATTTTTTGAGCAAGTTTTACACGATCTTCATCTATCAAAAAATCCCTATCTATAATTAAAACAGATTTTTCCCAGAGAGTTCTAGTATTTTTAATAGCGGAAAAAACCGTTTTATAGTGTAGTATTTCTTTAAAAATATTGTTAATTCCATTTAATACCAAAAAAACATATTTTTTCGTATTTCTAGGAGATACACTTTTTTGCAAAAGCAAATCAATTGCCCTAGCATCATCTTCACCCTCCACAAAAATTAAGTGATTAGCTTCAATGGCATTAATAAAGTCTAAACCATTAGGACTTCCTAAAGAACTGAGGATAGGATTTATCGGAATCGGATAAATACCCTTAAAACGCTCGCCCAACCTCTGGATTTCAGTATGACCCAGGGGTTTATAATAATTTTCAGCACTATTTTGATCTAAATGAAATAAATGATGTAGGGATGAATGCCGAATGATGGTTTCATTATGGGTCGTGATTAATAATTGATTTTGGTTAGAAAACCTCGTCAGTATTTCTAGTAAACGCTGTTGAATATCCCTGTGAATATGACTATCCGGTTCATCAAGCAAAACTAGATTCATATCAGTTCTCTGTTCATAATAATATAAATTTAACAAAATTTCTATTATCTGTAATGTACCACTTCCCAATAAAGCAATATCTTTTTCAGTATCTCTACTATTGAGTTTGTAATTGATAATTACCCTAGTATCTTTCTGAATATCGCTGGAAGTAAAAAACTCGATTTGTTCTTGATTATTAAACAAAATATAAGACAAATCAGAAATAAAATTATTATATAATGATAAATCTTGTTGCTGCTTATATAAAGAATATAAACGATTACGCAGTACCGTTGCCGACTCTCTCATTTGAATCGCTTCCCGAATTTGAGGATTAGTTGCAAAATTCTCGCGTTGGCGAATAGCTAACACAGGAGAAGCATAATATAATCCGATGGGGAAAGGAAAACTTCTAAAGAATCTATTAAATTTTTCAAAGTCATAAGTCGTAAAATCCATCAGTTCAATCACATAATTTAATCCAGATGAACTAATTCTAAATCCTATTTTTATCTGTTCATTTTCATGTTCTAATTCTGCATCAATTTCTATTTTTTTATTTTTATCACATTGATTAAAAATATCTTCAAAATTCGGATTACAGACACTATGAATTTCTTCAAAAGGAAAATATTTTTCCTGAGTATTCCCCAAGATGTAATCGCCTTTTCTATAGTTTTTAGTTTTTCTTCCTGCCTGACGAATCAATTTATTAAAGCATTCATGCCACAGAGAAACGACTTCCAGAATGGTTGTTTTACCGGAATTATTTTTACCAGTAAAAATATTGATATCAGAATTTAATTGAATTTTGGTATCTTGAAAAGATTTAAAATTTTTAATCTGAATTTCCTTGATGTGCATATTTTTATTGTAAAGTTGTAGATCGTTTTTACTGTTTAACGTTTTACCTCGGTTTTAGGATAGATGTCTGTGACTTATAGTGTAACATAGTAATTTGATGCGATCGCAACTTCTAAAACAATGAACCAATCCTTAAATATTCCTTCCAATAGCGATTTATTTGAACCCACTTATCCCAAGTTTAGGGAAAGTAGTTACTTTTGCTTGCGCCGAGGAATTAAGGGAGGTTTTGCAGGTTCATAGGACTTTAATCCTCCATCTCCTGTCAGAATTTCGACTTCATAACCTGACTTTGCATAATAATCTGCAACTCGCTTAATGCTTGCATCTCCGAGGGATAATTTTTGCGTGGCTAACTGAGGAAATTCATCCGCCAGTTGTTTAATTTGTTCAGAATTCCATAACTCTGACTGTTGGGTAAATGCAGCCCAAGGGGTTTGATTATCAGCCGTTAATTTCATTAATTCTGCTAATTTTAGAGCAGTTTCATATCGTAGATTAGAAGATTGGGCAATATGATTTCCCGTTTCAATAATAGAAGCTAACGGTAAAACAAACGTTGTTTTTAATTTTTCTTCCTGTTGTAAAATTTTCTCAACTTTGGCTTTATCCCAAAAATTTTCTTTTGAACCACAGGTTACTTTACCCGGAACTCCTAACCAGACACAAAGGATAGAAGTATCAAAAATCAATACTTTTATCATTATTTCTATTCCCGATGTTTAGCTAAACTTTTTTCTAATAATCCCTGTTGGGTGATTTTTCCTAAAGAACCTGAAGCCATCAATTTCGGTAAATTTTCAATTTCATCTAAGGGAATTAACTGGCTTTCTCCTGTATCTTGATCTCGATAAACAACCATGACAAAAGGAATAAAATCCGGGGTTAATTCATCCATTAAAGCCGGGTTATGGGTCGTGACTAAAATATCAATATTCCGTTTTTTTCCTATTTCCTTTAACATTTTCAAAAGCAAACCAGCGCGGGAAGGATGTAAACCATTATCAACTTCCTCAATCACAATTAAACTGCCTTCGGGACGGGTTAATAAAGCGGTTAAAATGGCTAAAAATCTTAATGTTCCATCGGACATTCCTCTTGCATCTAATAATAAAGGTTCTTGATTTTCACCCCATTTTTCTTCACAATATAACATGGCATCACTGCCTAATCTGCCAACGGGTTCAGCCCAAACTCGTTGTAAATCTCCTTCAGGAAGTTGGGATAAATAACTCAGTAAGGTTTGTTCTATTTTTTCTTTTTCTGCTTCAGGAAGATCGGCTAAAACTCCAGCAATATTTGAGCCATCTTGTTCTAAAATTTTTGATAGGGGAGAATAGTCTCTCATGTTCTGAGGAATTGGGTTAATAATAAATATTTTTTTGAGAACTATTTTAGTAGCTCTGTAAATCTGTATCTGAATACTTAAATCATCACAATCATAAAAAGATAAAGGTTTTAGAGATCCCAAAAAGAATTTAGGTCTAGGAAACGATCTATTAATCGTATTTTCTGATGAGTTATTACTTTTGTTATTTTCATTAGATTTAAGGAATTTTATAAATTCTTTAATTGATTGTATTTTAGGTTCTATTTCTGTTTTAATACTATAAAGACAATCAAATTCAAATTGCTCAAGTTCCTTACCTGGCCGTTTATATTGTTTATATTTTCCACTAATAACCGCTTCTAAAGTAAACTGAGTTTCTGGTTTTCTAACTACCCATTCTAACCCTCCTCGAATTCCTGGGGTATGACTATCACCAATTAAAGCAGATTCTAAAGATTTAGCTTCAGGAATGCGACTTAAAAAATCTAAAGCATCAATAATATTAGATTTGCCACTAGAATTAGTTCCAATTAAAATAGTAATTGGATCTATATATAAGGTCGCTTCTTTAAAACTTTTCCAGTTTTTTAAATTGATTTGCTTTAGCATTAGATTTTTTTAATTTTTTAAACCTCGCTCTTTCCTTGTTAACACTATCTTGAAAGTTGCTGTTGTATAAGTTGCTGTTGCATAAGTTGATAGGACAAAAGTTGAAAGGTTTTTTCTAAGTTCTGCTGCACTATAGCCTGATTGGGGTCAAGGTTTAATGATTTTTGATACTCAGTAATTGCTTCTTGAAATCTTCCTTGACCACTAAGTGCAACACCCATATTATTATAAGCGGTCGCTAATTTAGGGTTAAGCTCAATAGCTTTTCGACATTGTTCGATAGCTTCTGGAAATTTTTCTTGACTAGCAAGTGCCTGACATAAATTATTGTAAGGCTGCGCTAATTTAGGGTCAAGTTCAATAGCTTTCTGGTATTGTTCGATAGCTTCTGGAAATTTTCCTTGACCAGCTAATGCAGAACCTAGATTATTGTAAGCAAGAGCTAATTTAGGGTCAAGCTCAATAGCTTTCTGACATTGTGCGATAGCTTCTTCTGATTTTCCTTGACTAACAAGTGCCTGACATAAATTATTGTAAGGCTCAACTAATTGAGAGTCTAGTTGAATGGCTTTCTGGTATTGTTCGGTAGCTTCTGGAAATTTTGATTGACTAGCTAATGCAAAACCTAGATTATTGTAAGCCATCGCCAATTTAGGATCAAGCTCAATAGCTTTCTGACATTGTTCGATAGCTTCTTCTAATTTTCCTTGACTCGCTAGTGCCAGACATAGATTATTGTAAGCAATAGCAAATTTAGGATTAAGTTCAATAGCTTTCTGGTATTTTTCGATAGCTTCTTCTAATTTTCCCTCCTGATAAAGTGCGAAGCCCTCATTATTGTTCATCTTACTTTCAATAGGCGCACAAGCCACTAGAGAAATAGTCAACATCAAGGAAAGTCGTTTCCACTGTTTCACGTTTTACCTCGGTTTTAGGATAGATGCCTGTGACTTATAGTTTAGCATAGTAGTTTGATGCGATCGCAACTTATCAAACAATGAATCAATCCCCTATTATTCCAATGATATTACAGAAATTAATAAAGCTGTCCAAGCACCTCACCACGATAATAATTGCTATAACTTTAGGCTTGATAACTGTTTGAGCTATAATTAAACACTAACCCAACCCTAGAACACTTTACCTATTATTGATTATGCTTGTATTTTTTATTCATGGTGTCGCCACAAGAGATGCTTGCTACTCATCAAATTTACAACAACTTATCAAAACAGAATTTAGTCACAGGGAAGAAAAAAATCCTCATTTTTACGCTAGTTTTTGGGGTTCTGCCTTAACGGATATCGGGAAAATATGGAATGGTATTGATGAAGATTTAGCAGCCGTTAAAAAGAAATATCCTAAAATTGATCGTGAAGAGATTTTTCGATATCGAACCTTTAGAGAAGGCTTATTTTCTCAATTTCTTGGGGATTTCTTTACCTATATGAATCCTGATAAGGGTCGAGAAATTCGCAAAACAATCGCTCAACAACTCTATAATTTTATTAAGCAAAACCCCAATGATTCTGAACTTCATATTGTTGCCCATTCGTTAGGAACTGTGATTCTATGGGATATTTTATTTTCAGATCGATTTTCAGCGAAAGATCCCGCTTTATCTATTCGAGCTATGATTCGAGAATTACAAAATCAGACAGATGTGAAACTTAAACATCAGGTTAATTTGAGCAGTATCACGATCATGGGTTCGCCCATTTTATTTATTAATATGATGTTAGATGTGCGTCCCGAAAAAGTCGAGCAATTTGCTCATTCCTATTCTTCTGAACAGCCTTTAAGATGGCTTAATTTAATTCATGCTTCGGATTTAATTGCTTATCCTTTAAAAGCGAGTTTACATCTAGCTGAAAATAGTTGTCTGAAATTTACAGATGAGTATTTATTAGACGATGTTAACTTGGCTGAAAAAACAGCTAGAACTTTAGGTCAAACTGACTTAGCAATGGTTTTAGGTTCTAGTGATGCCCATAGTAATTATTGGAATTGTCCTGAAACTGCTCGATTAATTACTAATAATATTTTGAATCAACAAAAAGTGATTTTTCAAAATTTCTTAAAAACCGTAATTCACCATTTATCTCAAGTTAAGGGGATGACACCTATATCCCAAGTTAAGGGAATTCAACGCCATTATAATAACTATAATATTCAAAAGGGAGATCTTTATTTGAAATTTCCTGATCAAAGTGGGAAAATTTATTTATTTGTTAATGCTATTAACGTCCATCATGTTTATGTATTAGATGGTGATGATGAACTGCAATTCGGTGGCTATGTGGGTTGGATAGATCAGGAAGGGTTAATGAAAAAACTAGAGTTAATCAAGGGTTTGATGATTAACCGTTAATTTATCTAATTGTAATGGATAACATCTCATCTGTAGTGCCAGCGTCCTCGCTGGCTAACTACACCCAGATCCTTGATGATCCTATTTTATTTTAGCAGTTTAATTCTTGTTAATTTGATTAATATAGCAATCCGTGTAGGATTTATGATAAAAACCTGTAGGGGTTGGGTCTCCCAACCCAGGCGCAAAGATGGTTGACCAGACCCAACCCCTACGATAAAATGTTACAACCTCTGGTCTTGAAGGCGCGGATTGCTATAGTTGATTGGATTAGTTAGGAATGAAAAATAAATAACTTGCACAATTACACCCTGGAAACCTCGATCTACTGTAAACTATTGCTCAATTAGTCACCTTATTGGTTTTTCATTCCTTAGCGAGCGGGGACGCTCGCACTACACTTAATATCAAGCGGCGGTAATTCTCACCCCTTCAAATAATGCCACCGCACTAAAAATAAGGAATAGAAAACCTCCGATAGCCGTAATAGTCCGTTCTGAAATTTTTCCCTGAATTAATTTCCCACCTAATACCGCAATAGCCGTACAAATTGTATGTCCAACAATTCCCCCAATAATCACCCCTACAGGGTTATGAAATGTAGCTAATGCAATCGTAGCAATTTGGGTGCGATCGCCCCATTCTGCCACAAATGTTAACACAAAAGCTTCTAATAAAACCCCCCATTTACTTTTCCGTTTCGGAAACTGATTTTCGGCTTTTTCTACTACTTCTAACGCTTCTTCTTGTTCATCACTAACCCCCGCACCTTTCGGCATTTTACTAGCATCATATAATAACTTAAATCCAAATAATGCAAACAGAACAATCTCGGCATAATGAATATAAATCTGAGGTAAGAAAGAAAATATCCGCCCCACACAAACCGAAAGAACTGTCATTGTTGCCAAGGCAGCTACTACCCCGATAAAAACTAATTTTCTATCATTTTTTAAAGATAAAATAACCGCGATAAAAAATGTTTTATCCCCAAGTTCAGAAATAGTAATCAGTAACAGTGCAGCCGTAAAAGCAGTGAGCATAATTTCAATATTAACAAATAGGATAGTTAAAAGCACAGGATTAGGCTTTCGCTGTGATTAGTTTATCAGAAAATCCCTGAATATTTAAGTATTTTTATAGATTTAAAATTCTGATTTTATTCATAAATGAATCACAATATTTTCATAATCAATTCATTTTTATTTAACCCATAAAATTTTAATAAACATCTTTTAAAAATTCAATCCTTAAACCCTTTATCCCTAGAGTTGGCTAGAACCATCACAAATCCATCCTTTCCTTGACAAAATTTATCCAACCGGATATTCCCCTTAGTCGTAAGATCAGAAGATGGATCTTAGACATTGATGTGATGTTCAATTGCAACTTGACTTGATCCCTGGCAAATTTGTATAACCTCTATCGTTAATCCTTATGTCATTTCCCCGTTCTAGCGGTATCTTACTGCATCCCACATCCTTACCGAGTCCCTTTGGCGTTGGAGATATTGGCCCGGTTGCCTATCAGTTCGTTAACTTTTTAAAACAAAGTGCCCAAAAACTTTGGCAAGTCTTACCCCTTGGCCCGACTGGATTTGGCAATTCTCCTTATTTATCCTATTCTGCTTTTGCGGGAAATCCCTTATTAATTAGTTTAGAAATCTTAAAAGAGGATGAATTATTGACCGATGAAGACTTAGCAAATCCGCCGAATTTCCCCAACCATATTGTTAATTTTGACGCGGTTAAAGCCTTTAAAGAGAAACTGTTTCATCAAGCCTGTGTTACTTTTCAAGCCAATGCCACAGAAGAACAGGAAGAAGAATTTAATCGATTTTGTTCTCGCAGTAACTATTGGTTAGATGATTACGCCATTTTCATGTCATTGAAAGAGGCATTTAATGGAGAAAGTTGGAATGAATGGGAAACAGGAATTGCCCTGCGAAAACAGGAATCCTTACATAAATGGGGAGAAAAGTTAGCTAAACCTATCTATTATCATAAATTTCTCCAATTTCAATTCTTCAAACAATGGTCAAAACTCAAACATTATGCCAATGAACAAGGCATCCAAATTTTTGGAGATTTAGCGATTTATGTTGCCCATGATAGTGCCGATGTTTGGTCACATCCTGAAATCTTTTGTTTAGATGAAGAAACCGGAGAAGCATCATTAATGGCTGGAGTTCCACCGGATTATTTTAGCTACACCGGTCAATTGTGGGGAAATCCAGTTTATAATTGGGAACGTTTGCAACAGGACGGATTCTATTGGTGGCTGCAACGAATTGAATCTTTATTAGGCTATTTAGATTTAGTTAGAATTGATCATTTTCGGGGTTTAGAATCATTTTGGGCCGTTCCTCAAGGGGAAACAACCGCTATGAATGGTCAATGGGTAGACGCACCGGGAAATGCCTTTTTTAGTTTATTAAATGAGAAATTAGGCGAATTACCAATTATCGCCGAAGACTTGGGAGTTATCACCCCAGAAGTGGAAGCATTGCGGGATAAATATGGTTTACCCGGGATGAAAATTCTACATTTTGCCTTTGATTCCGGTTCCGGTAATCCCTATTTACCCTATAATTACGGTTCAGCAAATTGGGTGGTTTATACCGGAACCCATGACAACGATACAACGGTGGGTTGGTTTAACCGTCGGAGCTTACAGGAACAAGCCCGAGTCACCCGCTATTTGGGCTGCACCTCCGGTTATGGCATTCACTGGGATTTAATTCGGTTAGCCATGTCCTGTGTGGCAAATCAAGCGATTTTCCCCCTACAGGATATTTTGGGTTTAGGGAGTGAAGCAAAAATGAATATGCCGGGAGAAGCTGAAGGTAACTGGGCTTGGCGTTTTCAACCGGGAGTATTAACCGAAGAAATCGGAGAACGCCTCAAGTTTCTAACCGAAACCTACGGCCGTTAAATCAGTTATCAGTGATCAGTCATCAGTTAACAGTGTAAGAGGTATCAGTTATCAGTTCAGGAGTTAATAAATTAACTGTAAACTTCTTAACTGTAAACTTCTTAACTGTAAACTTCTTAACTGATGACTGTTGACTGTTAACTGATGACTGTTAACTGATGACTGGAGGAAGGTGGGAATTATAACTTCGATAAATCTTCAGCTTTGAAAACCACTTCTTGAACCTGACCGGGTTCCCCAAGACTTTTGGCTTCTCCGTTATTAACGGTTACGAGAACTCCTCCAGCATTTCCAGTAAACACAACAACCTTATCTTTCGCTTTCCAACTGCGTTGTGTTCCCCCTTCTAAGGTACCTTCAAATGCGGTTTTACCATCCACTTCAATAACTACCCAGGAGGGATCTTTCGCCACTATCCCCACTTCTACTGTCTTTTCAGTTTTTGATTGGGCGGGGGACTCCGTTTCATATACTTTTTCAACGGTTGTTGTTACCTTTTGGGTCGTTGAAGATGGGGGAGAAGAAACGAATTGACTAGCGGAAGTGGATGGTTTTTTTGGCTGAACTACCGCCTGACGCAGTTGAGGATTAACCTCCGGTGGGTTAGTTGTGGCAACGGGTTCACCCGATACACTCGCAAAATTAGCGGTTTTATTCAGATAAGAAACCCCGTTAATCGCACAAATAATTAATAGGATATAAGTTAAGTAAAGATGGGTGGGTCTTAATTGTGGAAGGGTCAAGAAATTAAGTTTTGATTTCATCCCCACTTTTTGAGGTTCGGGGAGGAAAAAGTTAGCCAGTTCTACTCCATTTAAACCCAAAGCATCAGCATAGGTACGGATTAACCCTTGAGTATAAACTGGTTCTGGGAGTTGTTCTGTCCTAGCTTCTTCTAAAGATTGTAATAAATGGGAACGGATTCGAGTGTAAGCCGCTACCATATCTAAAGAGAGGGAATGACCGAGACGAGTTTCTCTGAGTTGTCCTCCAATTTCTACTAATCGCTGAATCAGTTCAGGATCATAGGAATTAAGGGTTGGGCTAGGATTTTTAGCCATTTTAAACGGTAAGACAAATAAATCAGTTTTCATAATCATTTACTCCTTGATGTCTACAGGGTGAACGGGCACACTAACCAATGGGGATGAAATGGGATTTCGTAAGAACTCAATTTCCCAGGCACTCAGAGAACGATATTGACCCTCTGGCAATGGGGATTTTTCAGGAGGTTGGAGTTGAATTGAGCCAATGGCAGTTCGGTGTAATTTAATTACTGGATAACCTAACTGTTCGGCAACTCGGCGAATTTGCCGCTTTCTACCCTCATATAAAATCACTTCCAATAAAGTCTGGTGATCTGAATTTTGTTGAATACACCGAACTTGAGCAGGTAATGTTTTTCTTCCTGCCAATAGCACACCCTGACGCCAAGCCTGTAATATTGAATCCGATGGATTTCCGGCAACCCAGACTTGATAAGTTTTAGGAATCAAATGACGAGGATGAGTTAAACGAAAGGTTAATTCTCCATCGTTGGTCAGTAATAATGCCCCTGTAGAATCGACATCCAAGCGTCCAACCGGATGAATGCCTTGACCTACTCGCATTTTACGCGGAAGTAGATCCAAAACGGCAGGTCGTCCGTTGGGGTCTAAACAAGTCGATACAACTCCTATCGGTTTATGGAGTAATAAGTAGACTGGCTCAGGTCGGTAGTTGGGTTTAATTGACTTCCCATCGACCTCAATTTGATCGCAATTCGGATCGGCTTTTTGTCCCAACTGGGCTAAATTGCCATTCACCCGTACCCGTCCCGCTTGAATCATTTCTTCGGCGTGACGGCGGGAGGCAATACCCCATTGAGCCATAATTTTTTGTAGCCTTTCATCCATGCTGATCGGTAACTGTCCTTGACTAATGGTAGATCTATTCAAACCAAGGGAGACTATGTACAAATATTACAGCAATCCGCAATTAATCCTACTATCAATCTGAGTTTGGTGTGGAATAATGTGGGGATGGGTGATTCTGGAGTAGCTATGGCATTGATTCAGACTGGGGCTAAACCCTTAATTGGAAGTATATTATCAAAGGCAATTGGGCTTTGGTTGCGATCGCAAGTTGACAAAATTGATCACCTACAACTCAATATCGAAGGTAGTAATCGTTCTTTGCTGTCCGGGGATATTCCAGGGGTGTCTGTCGCTGCGGAGAATGCCATCTATCAGGGGTTACATTTAACTCAAGTCCAATTACAAGGGTCAAATATTCGGTTTAATCTGGGTCAAATTTTAAAAGGTCAACCTTTACACCTGTTAGAACCTTTTTTTGTCACCGGAAATCTACACTTACATCAATTGGATCTGAATCAATCCCTACAAGCTCCAATGTTAGTCCAGGCATTAAACGAGTTTGTTTTGTCACTGTTGATCGCTTTGACCCAATCTTCATCCCAGTCTACTTATGATCTCCAAAAGCAGCAAAATGACTCTTGGGTGCAATCGGTTCAACGGATTCAAAACCCCCAAATTACCCTAGAAACCGGTCATCTAATTTTAAACGCCCAACTGCTTTTCGACTCAGGTGAACTATTATTTTTTCAATTAAAAACCGGATTGGAAATTGCTAATTTCCGTGAACTGATGTTGGTTCAGCCCCAAGTCCAAATTTATGACATTGATACTGAACTGCACCTAGATAATTATATCATTGATCTAGGTTCAGATATCAAAATTCAAGACTTAATTTTATCCCCTGGATTACTTGAAATTCAAGCCACACTCAAAATCAATCCCTAATCAGTTATCAGTCATCAGTTATCAGTTATCAGTTTAAGAGTTATCAGTATTGCCCATTACCCATTACCCATTACCCATTACCCATTACCCATTACCCATTACCTAACTATTTAGGGTTGCAATGTGGAAACCAACGGCCAAGTCTTAATAACAAAAATACCAACGGCAACAATTCCTAAGACCAATTCAATCACATTGCCTAAAACTGAACCGATAAAAACCCCAATACTAGCCTTAAAAGCTGGCTTGATTCGTTCCGTTAATTTAACATCCCGTTGATATAGAAATTCCCCAATAAAAGCACCCAAAATCGGCCCAATTAAAACCCCTAATAACGGCCCTCCAAAGGGTAAAGCGGGTAAAAGTCCGAATAATCCCACAACCAATCCAATAATTGCTCCAAACTGCGCCCATTTACTCGCCCCAAACTGTTGTAATCCCAAAATTGTCGCTAAATAGACAATCACCATACTTAAAATTAAAATCGAAATTACCACAATCATCGGCCCCACAATTCCCGTAAATTTTGTGGCAATTCCCCAAACTAAAATAGCACCTAAAATTAAACTGGTTCCAGGTAATAAAGGAACAACAATTCCAATAATACCCACCATCATAAAAGCAATCAAAATCCAATATAAAATCCAATAGTTCATGGTGCGTTAATTTTTTGAGTGGTTAGTGAGAACCGCTTGAGCAAAGCGCTCTTGTCCTTCTTCCAAATTCCGGGGAATCCCTTGAGGATAAGTTTTAGTAATTATAGCCTGTAGGAGTTCTACCCCATTACCGGGGTTAGGATGGGTACTCAAAAATTCTGGTGGAGACCCCCCCGAATTAGCAGACCCTAAAATCTGCATTAGTTCTACTAAACCTTTGGGGCTGTAACCAGCTTTCGTCATGAATTCAAACCCCAAGCGATCGCTTTCTAATTCATCTTTACGACCATACTTAAGATTAACTAATTGATTCACCGCTTGAGCTAAAATCGCTGCTTGTTGAGCATTCCGGACGATTAAATTGATATAGCAGGGAAGAGGGAACAGCCCCCCTAGCCCCCCGTGCACGGGGGGCTAGGGGGGGAGGGAACGCCGGATCTCGGAGGAAAAGACTTCACCGTCTAGCTTTGCTGCATCACTCTTTGTCCTAATAGGTCTGGCGACTGCTATACTTTTGCGAAGCAGTGTCAGAGTGGGTGGGTGACATCAGAATTTAAGTTGTCTTTCCGGTATCACCCACCCTAAAAATATTGGGTTTATAGCAATCCCATGGGCAAAGATTCACTCAATGCCATCACCATAGAGTTAGTAACGGGTAAACTATCTATTACCATTGCCAAACACAATAGCATTAAATAAAAAATGGAATATTTAAACAGCGATCGCGCTACATCTCGTTCCGAGGGAGATTGTAATAATTGCCAAGCTTTTTGTAGGAAAATCACCCCTAATATCAGAGCGATCGCCCCGTAAACAAAACCACTGGTATGTAAGGGATAAACTAACAATAACGTTGAGGGAACCATAATTAAGCTATAAATCCAAATTTGTTTAGCTGTAACTTCATCCCCTTCAATCACAGGTAACATCGGAACCCCAACTTCCTTATATTCATCTCGGATCATCATGGCTAAAGCCCAAAAATGAGGCGGTGTCCAGAGGAAAATGATCGCAAATAATAGCCACGCTGCCCAACTTAAATCCCCGGTAACTGCCGCCCATCCGACTAAAGGAGGAATCGCTCCAGCGGCTCCCCCAATTACGATATTTTGGACACTATGACGCTTTAACCAATGGGTATAGATCAGGACATAAAAAACAATTCCCGATAGGGCGAGACAAGCTGTTAATAAGTTAGCAAAAACCGTCAGTAAGGTAAAAGAAGTAATAGCAAGAGCGATCGCAAAAATTAGAGCATCAATGGGTTTAACTCGACCCGAAGGAATCGGCCGCCAACGAGTCCGTTCCATAATATAATCAATATCTCGGTCATACAAACAGTTGATGGTGTTAGCAGAACCCGACGCTAAAGCACCCCCAGTTAATGTTACCAATAACAATAGGGGATCAACTTCTCCTTTTGAGGCTAACCACATTCCGGCGGAGGTTGTAATTAATAACAACAGAATAATTCTAGGCTTGGTCAGTTGATAATAACTTTGCAGCACTTGTAAAATATTCTCGTGGTGTCGGGATACCTGGGTTTGAATCACTTCTTGCATGAATTTATGACCTATAGAATTTGTTGATTTTCTGACGGTAATCAGCGATAAGTAATTAGTTATAAGTAAACATAATAGTCATCAATTATTAACTATTAACTCATCACTGATAACTCATCACTGATGACTGATGACTGATGACTGATAACTGATAACTGATGACTGACGATCCCGTAGGGCGAGAATACTAAAACAAACTAAAGTTCCCAGAAGTGTAGCACCCATGGCTTGATGAGCAACAGTCAAGGGTTCCACCTGTAACCGCATTTTATAGGTAGCTACCCCCAAAAGAATTTGAGCGATTAAACAAACTCCGGCGATATTTCCTAAAGTTCTGAGTTTAGGATGTAAGGCAGAAGTTCGCCAAACCAAGACAATCAGAATTAGGGTGGCCAGGGTGGGGGGAACTACCCCGAAAAGATGACTATTCATCACGGTACAGAGTTGGGAGGTTCCCAAACATTGATGTAAAGCCCATTGAGAACCCACTAAGGCTCCTAAAATGCTTTGTAAATAGACTAAAATTGCTGCGGTAAGACTGATTTCCGGTAGCTTTCCCACCCCAGCCGCGCCTTGATAGGGTAACAGCAAACAACCGATAATCAGCAGAATGGTGAAAAATAGCAAGGCGGTTCCCAAATGGGCGGTCACAATATCAAACCGCAGGAGTTGCGTCACCGTCAGTCCTCCTAAAACCCCTTGAAATATAATTAAAGCCAGGGCGAATAAAGCAGCCCAAGGCAACCATTTAGGTAAATCCCGTCGATCCCACCAGGATAATCCCACTAGGGCGATCGCACCCAGTCCGATCCCAGCCGCATCCAAACGGTGAAACCATTCCAAGAAGACTTGCAGATTCATTTGGGCGGTGGGCACTAACTTCCCGTAACACAAGGGCCAGTCAGGACAGGCTAATCCAGCATTCATCACTCGGGTTGCACTGCCCACGGCCATCAATAGTAAGGTAGCAATACTCAGTTTCCAGACCAGACGGCGGATTCTATCCTGGGCTTTAGAGCCGTTCTGTTGGGTCTGGGGGGTTGATAAACTGGGATCATGAAGGAGAGTCTGGGTCATGAGTTCTACCGATTTAACTGGACTAATGCTAATTGAAACATGATGGTTAATTCTACCTATCTCAGTCGAAAATGTGGTATGCAGTTGAACAGACTTAAGATAAGTTTTCCGATTTTGGGCAGTACGCTCGGCGTTGACCGTTGACCCGACAGCCCAATTCTAAAGAAAATCTGTGAATATTACTCAATCTCGTTCTATGAGTTTTGTGATCTGTTTTACCGTAGAGGCGGGATTTTAGATAGACAATCAACCCTGATGTTCAGATTTCTCAACCAGCTATTTTCTCAACCAGCTATTAAGATTAAACAAGCGTGTATGTATATAAGTGTATCTTCCCATCCGATATCGGTGTTGGGGATGGTCAATAAGGAGGAATCAACGTGAAAATTCCGAGTTCAATTTTGACCCTACTGGTGGGGATCGGGATTACTCTCGTATCTCTCTGGTATGGTCAAAACCACAATTTATTACCCGTGGCTGCCACTGAACAAGCGGCGCAAGTCGATGGTCTATTTGATATTATGATGACCATTAGCTTTGGCCTAGTGCTTCTGGTAGAAGGAGTCCTAGTAGTCGCGGCAATTAAGTTTCGTCGTCGCCCGGATGACAACACCGACGCGGCTCCGATTCACGGGAATATTCCCCTAGAAATCGTCTGGACAGCAATTCCGGCGGTGGTAGTTTTGGGAATTGGTATTTATAGTTTTGAAATCTATAACAATATGGGGGGACTTGATCCGATGGCATCGGGTCAACACTCTATGCACGCCCACGGCAAAATGAATGGAGCGGCGATCGCAGCCCCCTTAATCGACGGTCAGCCCCCCCAAGCCCCCCGTGAACGAGGGGTGGGGGGGAAGCCAGAACTCACCCAAATTGCCTTGGGAATTGGGGCATCTCCTAGCCAAGAAGGGAAAGCCGCGGCCGTGAATGTGGATGTTACCGGGTTACAGTTTGCCTGGCTTTTCAACTACAAAGAAACAGGCATTAACGCGGGGGAACTTCATGTCCCCATCGGTCAAGAAGTGCAGTTAAATATGAGCGCCCAAGATGTGATCCATGCCTTCTGGATTCCGCAATTACGGTTAAAGCAAGATACTATCCCCGGTCGGATTACAGAACTCCGGTTTACCCCTAACAAACTAGGAACCTATCCGATTGTCTGCGCCGAATTGTGTGGTAGTTATCATGGGGCGATGCGATCGCAAATGATTGTCGATACCCCAGAGGATTATCAAGCCTGGGTTGCAGAAAATTTAGTAGCAAGTAACCCTGACCTGCAAACAGCCGTTGCGATTAATCCCGCAGAACTCAGCGAGGGCGAATTTTTAGCCCCCTATGCCAACGAAAATCAGTTATCAGTCAACAGTGAACAGTTATCAGTGATGAGACAGTTGACTGTTGCTTCGAGTCAACAAAATCTTGATTTTGTTTCTAACACTGATTACTGATTACTGATTACTGATTACTGAATTCCTATGGCACAAGCACAACTTGATCTCACGGCTAATGTTCCTAAACCTCATCATGAGGAAGAAAGACGTTGGCAAGATTTTTTTGGTTTTAGTACGGATCACAAAGTCATCGGGATTCAATATCTCGTCACGGCATTTTTCTTTTATTTAGTCGGTGGAGCCTTGGCCACGGCCGTTCGGACAGAACTGGCAACCCCCGATCCCGATTTTGTGACTCCTGAAGTCTATAACAGCCTATTCACGGTTCATGGCACGGTGATGATCTTCCTTTGGATCGTTCCGGCTGGTGGCGGTTTGGCCAACTATTTGATCCCCTTAATGGTAGGAGCGAAGGATATGGCCTTTCCCCGTTTGAATACCGTGGGTTTTTGGTTAATTCCTCCGGGGGGAATTTTGCTGTTAGCTAGTTTCTTGGTGGAAGCTCCCCAATCTGGTTGGACATCTTACCCGCCTTTAAGTCTGTTATCGGGCCAATTCGGAGAGGAAGTTTGGATTCTCAGCGTTTTATTGTTGGGAACTTCTTCGATTTTGGGGGCGGTGAATTTCTCCGTCACAATTTTCAAGATGCGGATTCCCACCATGGGATTGAACGATATGCCCCTATTTTGTTGGGCCATGATCGCTACTTCCGCCTTAGTGCTGTTATCTACTCCGGTTTTAGCAGCAGCTTTAATTCTTCTATCCTTTGATTTAATTGCCGGAACCAGTTTCTTTAACCCCACCGGGGGCGGTGATCCGATCGTTTATCAGCACTTATTCTGGTTTTATTCCCATCCGGCGGTATATATCATGGTCTTGCCCTTTTTTGGGGTGATTTCCGATGTGCTTCCGGTTCATGCTCGCAAACCGATTTTTGGTTATCAAGCGATCGCCTATTCCAGTTTAGCCATTAGCTTTTTAGGCTTAATTGTCTGGGCGCACCATATGTTCACCAGTGGAACTCCGGGCTGGTTACGGATGTTTTTTATGATCACCACAATGATCATTGCCGTACCGACTGGAATTAAGGTGTTTGGCTGGTTAGCCACCATTTGGGGCGGAAAACTGCGCCTGAATAGTGCCATGCTCTTTGCCATGGGGTTTCTGGCTACCTTCGTTATAGGCGGTGTCACCGGAATTATGATGGCGTCGGTTCCCTTTGATATTCACGTTCACGATACCTATTTTATCGTGGCCCACTTCCACTATGTTCTCTTTGGTGGGGCGGTGTTTGGGGTGTTTGCCGCTATTTATCATTGGTTCCCGAAAATGACCGGACGGATGATGAATGAACCCTGGGGAATCGTTCACTTTGCTCTCACCTTTGTGGGTACGAACTTAACCTTTATGCCCATGCACGCCTTGGGATTAATGGGAATGCCCCGTCGGGTGGCGATGTATGACCCCCAATTCACCACGCTGAATCAGGTCTGTACCCTGGGTAGTTATATTCTGGCCGTTTCTACCTTCCCTTTCTTAATTAATGCGGCTTGGAGTTGGTTCAAAGGGCCGAAAGCCCCCGATAATCCCTGGGAAGCCCTAACCCTAGAATGGATGACGTCTTCTCCCCCTCCGATTGAAAATTTCTTAGTTACCCCGGTATTAAAAACTGGGCCCTATGACTACGGTAGTCGCAAAACCTTGGCTATTCGTCAACGGTTAAAACAAATGACCGGAGACCGTCCCAAAGAGGTTGGGATTCCGATGTCTCAAGCGAAATCTTCGACTTTATTTACAGACTCCGGTTCAACCACGGTGTTAGAAGCGGAAAAGGATACCAACGATCAATGAATTACGAATTACGAATTACGAATTGGGAATTATTGTGCAGACTATCTAGCAGCGTGTCTCTAATAACTCGTAATTATTAATTTGTAATTCGTAATTATTTATCTGTCAACTTTACCGAGTTAATTCATGCAAGGTTCAGCCATTAACGATTCTCAAACTGTTCTGGGATATGCACAGGAGGCAACTGCCTCTGGACATGAACACGAAGAACATCCCGATTTGCGAATGTTGGGGGTGGTGGTCTTCCTGGTGGCGGAAAGTATGATCTTTTTGGGGTTATTTTCTGCCTATTTAATTTATCGAGCCATGTCCCCGGTTTGGCCCCCTGAAGGAACAGAACGAGAATTACTACTACCAGCGATTAACACTGTGGTTCTGATTTCTAGTAGTTTTGTCATGAACCAAGGGGCAATTGCTATTAAGAAAAATGACTCTGCGGGGTTGCGAAATTGGTTTATTGCTACAGCAATTATGGGGTTAGCCTTTTTAGCAGGTCAAGCCTACGAATACAGCCAGTTAGAGTTTGGATTAACCACCAATTTATACGCCAGTTGCTTCTATGTTTTAACCGGGTTTCACGGTTTGCACGTGACCTTTGGAGTGGTATTAATTTTAGCGGTTCTCTGGCGCGGGCGCAATACTGACCATTATAGCAAAGAGTCCCATTTTGGCCCAGAAGCGGCTGAATTATATTGGCACTTCGTTGATGTAGTTTGGATTATTCTGTTCATTTTGCTGTATTTGTTGTAAGTAAAAGTAGAGACGTGCCAATAGCCTACGGTATCGCTGCGCTCAGCCACGTCTCTACTGAAGCACTCAATTTTCTTTTAACTTAGGAAATATGCTCAATGAATAGCGACAGTTTAGAACAAGCCAAAAATAGACAGCAAGTATTCGACTTATGATTTAACTCGTCTGATTTCTTTAATTGGATGGCATAATTATTTACCCGCCCAATCTCAACTTCCTAACCTTCCAGAAAAAAACTTCAATTGTTTGATTAAAGCCCTAGGTGAAGACCCGGCCCGTTATGTGGATGTGGCGTTAAAAACTTTGGGAATTGAACAGGTGATTACGTCTCCAGTTATTCTTTCTAAAATGGGTTATGGAGATAGTACAGTTCGGCAAACGGTAGAACTCTGCTATGTGGCATTTGTACAGTTTATTGACCCCCTACCCAATGCTAATCAAAAACCTGCGGAATTCCGAACCCTAGCAATTACTTTAAGGGGTGTAATTCCTATTAATAATAAGGAGGATTTTACTCAACAAGCATTGGAATTAGATGCCCGAATGGCGGCGGAAGTTACAGAAATCTTTCGTCGTGTTGTCGTAGAAAGTTTGGATAAGTTATAACATGGAAAAATCAATAGAACTGCGAACGTAAAAGTAAAATCGCAGTATTGGGTGCATTCCGATTCCTGAATTGAATGATCAATTGCCGTACTCAGTAGATGGGGATTAATTAATCAACCGACAAGAATCATCCTTGTGGGAGATGTGAGGGTGGTCTAGTAAACGTTTACTGATTGATTCGACCTATCAACTTAAACATTTGAGTACAGTTATCGCCTTATGGAAAAGGAAGCCAACCAAATTTTATGAAAGCAATACAAGCAAATAACCAAAATTCTTTAAAAACTTTAAATCGAATTTTCACCAGATTTAATCACGATTTTTCTCTGATTTTAGCCCATTGTAATTATAGAATGGTTAGAGAAAAATTTATTAAACAATTAGAAGAACAACATTCTAACTTAATTAAAAATATTGTCATAGATGCCGATGTTACTAATCTTTATAATACATTGGTTAAAGCCATTGAAACAGAAGAAAATCCCCCGATAGCTTTAATCATATCCGGTTTGGAGTCTAACGAACAACTGGAAATTTTGATTAAAATTATGAATCAAATGCGAGAGGAATTTCGCCGGAAATTTGAATTTCCTTTGGTATTGTGGGTTACAGATTCTCTCTTACAATCTTTAATTCGCTTGGCTCCTGATTTCCATAGTTGGTCAACCTCAGTTTCTTTTGAAATTAGTACGGAGGATTTATTACAGTTTATCAAACAAATGACAGAGCAAGTTTCTGTTAAAGTATTAGATAGTGGTGCTGGTATTTTTTTGGCGAATTCTTCTTTTAATTTAGAGTTTGGTTCACCTTTAAGATTAGAATTAGAATCGGCTCGCCAAGAGTTACAGAAGCGGGGAGAACCCTTAGATATTGAACTAGAGGCTGGTTTAGAGTTTATATTGGGTCGAATTTCTGATCATTTTAATCCAGTTGCTTTACAACATTATGAACGAAGTTTGCAGCTTTGGAAACAAACTAATCATTTAATTCGCCATAGTCAGTTATTATTTTATGTTGGATTTTGGTGGCACAGTTACGGAATTTTACATCGATTTCAAAAAGAATCTGCTTATCATCAAGCTAAAACCTATTATACTCAATCTATCGAAGGGTTTAAACAAGCTGACCGTTGGGATTTAGTGGCTAAATTTATTAATGCTTTAGCTGATATTTTATTTGGATTAAAACAATGGCAAGAATTAGAAACCGTTGCTAAAGAATCGATTCATTATAATCGGACTTACGGTTATCCCTTCCGAGAAGCTCGGGCTTATCATTTTTTGGCAGAAGTTTCTTTGGCTCAAAATTCTCCCTCAGAAGCCAGAAATTTAGCAGAAAAAGCTCAAAATTTGTTAATTAAAACCTGCTCCACTTATCAGGCTAAAACATCAGAGCAACAGTCGATTTTAGACTGGGAAACCTCCTATCATCAAGGATGGTATTTATTTACCCTAGCTCACGCCTATCAACAATTGAATCAACAGCAAGAAGCGATTAATATTCTGGAAAAAGCCAAAGCTCGAACTAAACCTCACTATGACCCAGACCTCTATATTAAAATTTTACAACTTTTACAGGATTTATATTTCCAAAAAGGCGAATATTTAATGGCTTATGAAATCAAACAAAAACGTCGGGAAATTGAACAACAATTTAGATTAAGAGCGTTTATCGGAGCCGGAAGACTCGGACATATTCAAAGCATTACTAACCCCGGTTTACCCCCAGTTAACTACCCCAAAATTATTAATCCCGAAATTAGTGCTTCCGGTCGTTTATCCGTGGTAAATTGGCTGTGTGAACGCATTAGAAGAAATGATTGTCGATTAACAGTGATTTATGGACAGTCTGGAGTGGGTAAAAGTTCGATTTTGCAAGCGGGATTTATTCCAGAATTACAAAAAAATACGATTGAAACTCGTTACTGTATCCCAGTATTACTGCAAGTTTATACCAATTTTAGTCGGGAATTTTCTCGGGCTTTAGCCAAGGGAATTAGGGAGTTTAAAAATATTGAGTTAGATTCTTCTATTTTCAATAATCAAGAGATAATTTTAGAGCAAATTAGAGCTTTAGTCAATCAAAATTTCTGGGTGATTATTATCTTTGACCAATTTGAAGAATTTTTCTTTGCTTGCAAAGATAATCAACAGCGACAAACCTGTTATAAATTCATCAAAGATTGCTTAGATATTCCCTATGTAAAAATTGTTTTATCCTTACGAGAAGATTACTTACACTATTTATTAGAATGTAGTCGTCAAGGCTATTTAGAAAGTATTGGGAATAATATTTTAGATAAAAACATTCTATCATATATTGGGAACTTTACACGAGAAGAAGCTAAATCTGTGATTCAAAGTTTAACAGAAAGAACTCAATGTGTCCTTGAACCTGCTCTAATTGAAAAATTAGTTGAAGATTTAGCTGAAGATTTAGGAGAAATTCGACCAATAGAATTACAAGTTGTGGGTTCTCAGTTGCAGGCTCAAAATATTAACACATTACAACAATATCAACAAGCGGGAAAAAAGAAACAGTTAGTTGAAGACTATTTAGATGAAGTGATTCAAGATTGTGGTTTAAGTAATAAAAGTTTAGCGGAGTTAGTGCTTTATTTACTAACGGATGAAAATAATACTCGTCCTTTAAAAACTCGCGCTGATTTAGTCCGAGGAATCAAAGAAATAACCAACCATTTTGACAATATTAATCAAAATTTGGATACGGTTCTGAAGATTTTTGTCCTCTCTGGTTTAGTTTTTCTTTTACCTGAAATTCCGGTGGAACGGTATCAACTGGTACATGATTATTTAGTCGGTTTAATTCGTCAAAATCGTGGTTCTGTAATTTTAGAACAGTTGGAGATAGAAACCAAAAAACGCCAACAAGCAGAAGCCAAAAATAAAGAACTTTGGCAACTTTTTGCCCGTTCGACGATAATTGGTGGTGGAATGGCACTTTTATTAACCTTAGCATTAGGATTTTTAAGAATTTCAGAAGTTAAAAATAAACAAGTTAACTTAGCTTTAGAAAATACTAAATACACAGCTTTAACCACAGAAAATAATCAGCTTGAAGCCTTATTAACCTTAGTCACCGCCGGAAAGTTGTTATCTCATCAAACCCCTAAATCTGCCATTGAGCAAGAAACTCAGAGCAAATTAAGTATTGCTGTTCAAGTGATTCAAGAGGAAAATATTTTAGATGGACATGACAAAAATAATGTTTTAAGTGTGAGTATTAGTCCTGATAATCAACTGATTGCTTCTGCAAGTGAAGATAAAACGATTAAATTAAGGAAGGTTTGTTAATTTCGACTCTGCAAGGACACAAGGGTGGGATTAATCAAGTCAGTTTTTCTAAGCAAAAAGAGATGTTGGTTTCTGCAAGTCAAGATGGTATCGTTAGAGTTTGGAATTTACAAGCCCTACCTCGAATGATTCAACTGAAAGATTATAAAATTTATAGTAGTAATTTTTTGGGTAAAAATAGTGATTTAGTTGCTTCTCCTGGCAAAGATTTAAGAACCAATGATCATGTTGTTGTATTATGGACTTTAAATGGAGAAGTAAAACAGACGTTTAGGGGTCATAGTGATACGGTTAATAATGTCAGTTTTAGTCCTGACCAAAAAATGATTGCATCAGCCAGCGACGATAAAACAGTAAAAATTTGGGATTTAGAAGGTAAGAAAATTAATACTATTGTTCATCCATCGGCTGTTTGGACTGTGGTTTTTAGCCCTAATAATCAGTTTATGAAGAACCTTATTTCAAAGAACAAGAATAAAAATAAGCCCTGAACTCAAGTTCGGGCTTAGGGAAAAAAACTTTGAAATTGATGAAATTTACAGAGAAACCACTTCAACTTCCACATCAGCCGTCACGTCAGAATGTAACTTAATATTGGCTTTATAGGTTCCTAATTTACTGATACTGGGGAGAGTAATTTCCCGACGATCAACTTCTTGACCCGTTGCTTGTTGAATCAATTCTGCTAATTCTTTTTCGGTAACAGTACCAAAAATTGCGTTTTCTTCCCCAACTTGTTTGGCAATTTTGAACACACCCACCGCTTCCAGGGCTTTTTTCTGACCTTCAGCCTGTTGTTTCAGTTCTAGTTGACGTTGACGTTCTTCTTCCCGACGCCGTTCTACCTGTCTGAGAATGCCAGGGGTAGCCCGAACTGCTATACTCTGAGGGATCAAATAGTTACGAGCATAACCCGGGGCGACTTCTACGAGATCCCCATTTTTTCCCAATTTAATCACATCTTTGGTCAGAACCACTTGAGTCCGCTTTGCCATGATCAGTTCCTATATTTTTTTTAACCCAAACACTCTATGTTAACAAAATTAGGGTGCGATCGCAAGTCATGGAATATTACGAGTACAAATGCCAGCAGAATTTAAAGATAGAGACTTAGAAGCTATTGTGATCTTTCAAGCTAAGAGTGAAAACCTGAAACATGAAAATTGGCAACCTGGGTTTTTTGAGGAGGTAATTGGTGGCACAGAATTTAGTCGAGTTCCCAACTTACAAATTGAAGATTGGGAACTTTGATTTAACCTTAAAATTGATCCTTCATTCCCCGTAAACGAGCAAAGGTTTGAACGGGATCATGGCTATTCACCGCCATTTGTAGACTGGGAATATCCCAACGCAAAAAAGGATTAGTGCGTTTTTCTAAGCCAATATTGGAGGGAATTGTGGCTTGATTTTGACTGCGGGCTACCGTAACTTCTTGAAAACGATCCTGTAAATCTTGATTATCAGCATCAACCGTTAAGGCAAATTTTAGGTTATTAAGAGTATATTCGTGGGCACACCAAACCCTAGTAGTTTCTGGGAGATTTCGGAATTGATTTAAAGATATCAACATTTGTTGGGGAGTACCTTCAAATAAACGGCCACAGCCCCCGGCAAATAGGGTATCCCCGCAGAATAAATCCCCCGGTTGATAGGGATATTGGGGCGGAAAATAATAGGCAATATGGGCTTTTGTATGACCGGGAACAAATAAAACCTGCCCGATTTGATCGCCGAATTGAACTTGATCACCTGGTTTTAAAAATACCATTTGACCGGGGATTCTGCCTCGATCTTCTTCACCTCCATAAACGGTAAGATGGGGATATTCTTTAATTAGTTGAGTATTTCCCCCAACATGATCGCTATGATGGTGAGTGTTAAAAATTGCCACTAATTCGGCGTCTAATCTCTGTAAATGCTGTAAAACGGGATCGGATTCTGCGGGGTCAACAACGGCGGCAATTTTCCGATCAGGATCATGCAGTAAAAAAATATAGTTATCACAGAGGACTGGAATTCGTTCAATTTGCATAAAAAGCAATCTCCACCAAATGAGTTGATTAGGGTTTAGAATAGTTAAGACTTTGCGGAGCCTAATTCGTTAGTCTAGCAAATTTTATCGCAAAATTAGTCAATAGTTAAATTAGAGAGGTTAAGATTAAAATGTTGTGGACACTTCCCACTCGCTCTAAAATCTCAATTAGTCAAGTGACGGATCGGATTGTCAATTCTGGTCAACTGGGTCATGCTGATTATTTGAGATTAATGTCGGCTATTTTATCTGATAAAGATATTACCGAATCTGAACGTAACCAAATTAATCGAGTATTTGATTATGTTCAGACGGGTCGTGTTAGATTTAATGATATGTAAACAGTAACAATTAATGAGGTCAAACCCGATATGAATTTTCCCGAAGTCAATAATTTAATTCCGGTTCCAACTGGGCTATTACAGATTCCCACACAAGCCAATATTTTAACGGAAATTAGTGAGTTTGCGATTAGATTATCCTTGATCATTCCCACTTACAAAGAAAGCGAAAATGTTAGACCCATTGTTCAACAATTAACTCAGTTATTAGACGGAGCAATTCCGAATGAATATGAGTTAATTATTGTTGATGATGATAGCCCGGATTTAACTTGGAAATTCGCGGCGGAGTTAATCCCAGAATTTCTTCAATTGCGGGTGATGCGACGTCAGGAAGAACGGGGATTATCAACTGCGGTGATTAGGGGTTGGCAAGTGGCAAGAGGGGAAATTTTAGGGGTAATTGATGCGGATTTACAACATCCTCCAGAGAGTTTATTACAACTTTTATCTGAAATAGAACGGGGTGCGGATTTAGCGGTTGGTAGTCGCCATGTTGAAGGGGGAGGCGTTAGTGATTGGAGTGTGATTAGGCGCTTTTTATCGAGAGGGGCGCAGGTTTTAGGATTAATTATTTTACCTGGTGTGATTGGTAGAGTGTCTGATCCGATGAGTGGTTATTTTATGGTGAGAAGGGAGGCAATTGCTGGAAGAACTCTTGATCCTATTGGTTATAAAATCTTAATTGAAGTGTTAGGTCGGGGGCAAATTCGTTGGGTGGGAGAAGTGGGTTATGTGTTCCAAGAACGCTTGGAAGGGGAAAGCAAAGTCACTTGGAAACAATATATTGAATATTTACAACATTTAGTTAAATTGCGTTTAGCTAGATGGCCTGTAACGCGGTTTTTGCGGTTTGGAGTTGTGGGTTTTAGTGGCGTTTTTGTCGATATGGGAGTGTTTTATCTCCTCTATACCGTTGTTGGTTTAGCTTTAACTCGTAGTGCTATATTCTCGGCAGAAGTAGCAATTATTAATAATTTTATCTGGAATGATCTTTGGACATTTGGAGATATTTCTAGTCATCAAAAAGGCACAGGAAAACGGTTTAAACGATTTTTGAAGTTTAACTTAATTTGTTTATCGGGGTTGATTTTAAATGTGTTATTGGTGAATATTCTGTTTAATGTGTTTGGGATGAATGCCTATTTAGCCAAGGTAATTGCGATCGCTATTGTGACTTTTTGGAATTTCTGGCTAAATTTAAAATTGAGTTGGCGGGTAACGGAAGTTAAGTAATTATAGGTTTTGGGGTTATTTAGCAGAAGAAAAAAGACTATTTTTTAACCCCTTTTTTATTATCCAATTTCCAGCAATATCAAATAATCCTCCCAAAAAACAGGCGATCGCTACTACCAAAAATAAGCGCAACCAATAAAAGGAGATAAAACTCATTCCTATCCAAAAGGGAATTAATGCTATAATATTAGAATTATTGGGTGTTTTTTGATAACTTCTCCACCAAGATGTTGCTAGTCCAAACCCACTGGCAATTAGAAAAATATGCACCCCCTGTTCTCCCATTGAACAGAATAAATTAAGAAATCCTTCCGCCAACCCTTTAAGACCATTTCCGGTAAAAATCTCCGTGATTTCTGAAAATTTGAGATATCCTTTTGTATAAGCCCAAATGTGATACAGGACAATCCAAAGAATTGCGATCGCTTTTAGACTGGGTAACAGTTCACTCAGGCGAGTATAGGGTTGAGGGAGAGAAGTTGTTGTCATAAAAACAACAGTAATCAGTCAAGCAGTGAATAGTAGACAGTTTATCCGTTAACTCTTAACTCTTACACTGATTACTAATAACTGATTGTACCCAAAAACTAGCAAATTATATTATGAAAGTTTCAATTGTTGTTGGCGATCTATCCAGTAGTGGAGCCGGAAGGTGGGGAGGAGCCGTCCGACCCTTTTTACTAGCTCAAGCCCTGAAGACAATTAACTGTGAAGTCGAAATGGTCGGCTTTATTCAAGCAACAGATGAACCCTTAACCCTTAGTAAAGATATTCCGATTGTTTCAGTGGTGAAACAAAACTACTATCCTCAATTTCTGAAGTCGGCTCAAGAACTTTTGCAGCAGATTAATGGGGACATCATCTATGCTTATAAACTCAAACCAACAAGCCTTGGGGTCTCTCTCCTAAAAAGAACACAAACCCATCGTCCTGTAATTTTGGACATAGATGATTGGGAATTAAGCTGGTATGGGGGAGAACAATACCAATACAAACCTTCCCTCAAACAATTGGGAAGAGATATTCTCAAATCTGATGGTTCTTTAAGACAACCCGACTATCCCCTTTATCTAAAATGGATAGAACGGTTGGTTTCTCAAGCCAATTGTGTCACCCTTCATACTGAATTTTTAAAGCAACGCTTTGGAGGAATTTATTTACCCAATGGAAAAGATACCACATTATTTGATCCCCAGCGTTATGATCCAGAAGCAAGTCGCCTGCGTTATGGGTTAAAGGGATATCGAATTTTAATGTTTCCTGGAGCTCCACGACCCTATAAAGGATTAGAAGATATTCTAATTGCCTTAGAACAACTCAATCAAGACGATATTAAATTAGTAATTGTGGGAGGAAGCCCCTATGATGAGTATGACGATCAATTAATCCAAAGATGGGGGAAGTGGATTATTCAGTTACCAAAAACTCCAGCTATAATGATGCCTGAAGTCGTTGCCGCAGCCCATGTTGTTGTGGTTCCTCAACGAGATGTTCCCGCAGCGCAAGCTCAATTTCCTCTGAAGCTAACCGATGGTATGGCTATGGCAAAACCGATTCTGGCAACCAAAGTGGGAGATATTCCAGAAATTCTGGGTGAAACAGGATATTTAGTTGAGTCGGGTTCACCCGAACAAATTGCTCAAACCCTAACGGAGATTTTCAATAATTTTGGAGATGCACAAGCTAAAGGTTTGCAAGCTCGCCAACGATGTATTGAGAAC
This sequence comes from Planktothrix agardhii, assembly GCF_904830935.1. Classification (NCBI taxonomy): domain Bacteria; kingdom Bacillati; phylum Cyanobacteriota; class Cyanophyceae; order Oscillatoriales; family Microcoleaceae; genus Planktothrix; species Planktothrix agardhii. The sequence goes on along the minus strand of NZ_LR882952.1, from coordinate 3,068,033 downwards.
TATAGTATAGATGCAATGGCGATCATTTTAGAGGAGGTTATTAATAAACTGCGTTAGAATTTTAGTCAAGACTCGATGGGATAGAGTAAAATAAATTCCCTGGCTATCAGGCAATAAATTATTAAACGTTAGTATGCTTAATCAAAACTATTTAGTCAAATATGCACGGCAATATCCGATTAGGATTATCTTGACAATTGTGTTAGGTTTCTCTGGAGCAATTTTTAGTGGGGTCAGTACCACCTTAATTGTTCCTGTTGTCTTAAATTTACTAGGCCAAGAAATGGAAATGAAGGGTGCTCCGCCCTTAATCCAAAAGATATTAATACCCTTTAGTGATGTTCCAGAATCCTATCGCTTGGGGTTAATGGCAGGGGCAATCTTATTAGCGTTAATTTTAAAAAATTTAACAACCTATTGGAGTAGCTTAGTTTCCAGTTCTCTCAGTCGCGCCTTAACATCTGACATGAGAGAAGCGGGATTAAAGTTACTGTTGGATGTGGATTTAGATTTCTATGCAAAAACAAAAGTTGGTGATTTAATTAACCAATTAGGAGGAGAAATTGGCCGGGCTTCCAGTGCTATTAGTATTTATGTGGGAATGTTTACCACATCCATAACCATTTTTGTCTTTGTGATCATTCTCCTGTCCATTTCTTGGCAACTGACATTAGCAACAGCCGTCTTGCTGTTTATCGTCACTTTATTAAATCAATATATTATTTCTAAATCTAGACTATCAGGAAATTTACTGTCAAAAATATCTCGAAATTATTCCATTAAGCAGATGGAAGTCCTGAATGGAATTCGCTTAGTCAAAGCCACTGCTAATGAAAAATCCGAATATGAGCAGCTTAAACATTTAATTCGAGAACGAGAAAAGGCAGATTATAAAGCTCAAATGGCAACCGCAGCAATTGCACCCATCAATGAAGTGGTGAATATGCTGGTGTTATTAGTGCTGATTGTAATCGGAAAATTCTTTTTATCCCAAGATCAAATCACAGCATTATCTACCATTTTACTCACCTATCTATTTATCTTATTCCGCACTTTACCCCTGATTTCTCAATTGAATAATGCTCGTAGTAACTTAGCTCAACGGATAGCCGCGATTAACATTATCGGCGAGTTTTTAAAACGGGATAATAAACCGATTATGAAGTCCGGTTCCATGCCGTTTACAGGACTTCAAGAAGGGATTCATTTTGATCACATTTCTTTTTCCTATCCTGGTCATAACAAACTTGCCCTTCAGGATATCGATTTATATGTTCCGTGTGGGACAACGTTAGCATTAGTAGGAGGTTCCGGGGCGGGAAAGTCTACTTTAGCAGATCTTCTGCCTCGATTTTATGATCCAGTCGAGGGTTGTATTCAACTCGATGGTTGTGATTTACGCGATTTTGACTTACAAAACCTACGAAAATCAATGGGTATTGTTAGTCAAGATACATTCTTGTTTAATGCCTCAGTTCGAGATAATATCGCCTATGCCAGACCCAATGTTACCGATGAAGAAATTATTCTTGCCGCCCAGCAGGCAAATGCCGAGGAATTTATTGTCAATTTACCCGAAGGGTTTATGACCCCCATTGGTGATCGGGGTGTATTACTATCCGGTGGTCAACGTCAACGCATTTCTATTGCTAGAGCTATCTTACAAAATCCTGATATTCTGATTTTAGATGAAGCTACCAGTGCTTTAGATACTGTTTCAGAAAGATTAGTTCAAGAAGCTATTGAAAAACTCAGTCGTGATCGCACAACAGTTGTGATTGCCCACCGTTTATCTACGATTCAAAAAGCAGATCAAATTGCCGTTTTAGACCAAGGGTGTGTGGCAGAGGTGGGAACCCATGATCAACTGCTGGCCAAAGGCGAAAAATATGCTCAACTATACACCCTGCAATTTGCCGATGAAGCAGCGCGAGATCGAGCCATTATTCGCAGTTCCTATGATGTCCGTAGTCGTCTCAACCCCATGATGGGTTTTTTGCAGTTACTTGCAGATGAGTTAGTCGATGATCCTGAAGAACGGCAGGAACTTCTCAATGAGTCCTATCGTTCAGCAACTTATATCCTAGATAGCCTGGAATTTATTGAACAAAGTGTAAAAATTCGCTTGAATAGCAAAACCTAACGCTACAATATAGACTCAGAGGTATAAATTTTATGTCACCCCCTAAATATTATATTTTTTACACTCGGAATGTTTTGCCACAAACAAATGTAGCCAGTTTGGTACAGGTTGTTAATTCTGCCAATGCAGCCGCTAACTTAGGCTACTCAACGGTCTTAGTTTATCTTCAGAAAGCAATAACTTCTTTTAATCCCCAGAAATTGTTGCATCCCTTTTCACCCCAAACACCAGAAGCAGAAATCGTCCAAGCTTATAATGTCCAAAATAAATTAAAAGTGGCTCCCCTACCTCGGCCCTGGCCTGTTGATCGCCCTTGGGGCGGAAAATGGACTCACTCGAATACAATTATTTCTAAATATTATTTTCCGGCCTTTATTAAGCCTGTTGCAAAAATTGTCCATACTCGTGATTGGAGCTTTGCCAAATTAGCCATTCGTTCTGGCATTCCCGCCATTTATGAACAGCATCATCATGAAAAATGGAAATTTGAACCTGAAATAGTCAATAGTCCTTTATTAACTATTACTGTTACCATTGCTGATACCGTGAGAGACAGCATGATTAATAATGGAATGCCTCCCGAAAAAGTGATTACCCTCCACAACGGTTGTAATGATTTTTTTCTATTTCGGCAACCTGAAGATGCCCAAAAATGGCGAGAAAAACTTATACACAATCAGCGACAGTATTTAGTAGTTTATTCAGGAGGATTATATTCTTTTAAAGGTATTGATCTATTGATAGATGTGGCTAAAACCTTACCTAAAATTCAGTTTGTTTTTGCAGGTGGTGATCCATCCCAGGTCAAAGCTTATCAAACCCAAACGCAAGAAAAACAGGTCGATAACGTTGAATTTTTAGGATTTCTGCCTCAAAATCAACTCGCTAGTTTATTACAATCGGCGGATATTCTAGCTCATCCCCATTGCTTAACTCAAGCCGCGACATTTACCTCTCCCCTGAAATTTTTTGATTATTTAGCATCAGGAACTCCTATCATATCGACCGAAATTCCCCCTTTGATGGAGTTTAAATCTGCTAATATCAAATCAGGTTGGTGTGAACCGGATCAGCCCCATTTATTCGCTCAATGTCTTGAGCAAGTTTTGGAAAAATATCCACGCCAACTAGAGGGATATACAGAAAATATAGAATTTGCTCGTCAGTTTTCTTGGGAAAATCGGATTTCTAAAATTTTAGCTCACGTTCCAGAACCGATGCGTCCCACCGTTGCCTTGTAATTAGATTAGGATAAACCGATGACTGAAAAAATTGTAGGCATGATCACCAGCTATCCAGGGGTAAACCAAAGTGATTGGCTTTGTCAACAAACGCCTTATCATTTTGGCAAGTGGGGTAATATTAGGATTCAAGCGAATCATCCTCAGCCGGATTTTCTGTTACTTTATCAATTTGATTTTTTTAAACCTCCTAAAAAATTATCATGGAAAGAACGCTTAAAACAAACCCTCAAACCCCAACCTCCTGAACCCGATATTCAGGAAAAGTTTAGAGGAGTTCCCAAAGACCGGATGATTTATTTATTGCGAGAACCCCCCTTAGCAGAAATTGTAGAAATTAATCAAACTAATTATGAAAAAGCGAAACAGTATTGTGGTTACATTTCTGGCCCTGATGATTTAGCTCCAACACCCGATTATATGCCTGCGATTTGGTATCATTCCAACTCCTTTCGAGAGTTAAATGAAATGAATCCTCCTGAAAAAGTGAAAGCTTGTAGTTGGATTACATCAGGAATTAATCGCACGGCTAATCATCGGAAACGATTAGATTTTTTGCAAGCGTTACAAGCTCAAAATGGGCAAATCGATTTTTATGGTCGGGGATTACCGACTTGGGTGAAAGCATCGGGAGAATTAAAAAATAAATGGTATGGAATGGCTCCTTATTCTTACAATTTAGCGATTGAAAATTATGCCGATAATGATTGGTATGTTACTGAAAAACTTTGGGATTCTTTACTCGCTTGGTGTCTCCCGATTTATTATGGAGGGCCAGCAGCAGATCGATTATTGCCTCCAGGCAGTTTCTTAAGATTACCGAGTTTAGATGAAAAAGGAATATCCTATATTCAGGAGGTTATTAGCAGTCCTGATGCTTGGTTTGAAGCAAAAGCGGCGATCGCAGAAGCTCGACAGATTATTTTACACAAACTGAATTTATTGAATTGGTTATCTGAGTTTGCTGAGAATTCTAGTCTCTAATTTGCTCAATCTTGAATGCTCGGCTGCACCATCTAAACACGCTATAGAAACAGAGGAGTCAGTATGCAGGGAATTTGTACTCTTGGCAATGATGTAGTTTATGACCAACTGCTGGCGCTACTCAACAGTATTGATGCCATTTTAGGCCCAGAAACACCCGTTTGTGTGTTTCCCTTTGATGATCGATTAGAACGGGTTAAAGCAGAAGTTGAACACCGTCCCAATGTTTTTATTTATGATGATTTAGAATCAATTCAACGGTGGGATGAGTTTATGCTAGAATCTCAACCCCAACGGTTAAACCGTAAATACCGACTGTATGGCGCCCATAGACGGTTTTGTGCGTTTGATGGCCCTTTTGATGAGTTTATTTACATGGATGCAGATACCTTAGTAATGAACTCATTAGATCATGTTTTTGAGAAATTACAACATTATGATTGGATCGTTTATGATTTCCAATTCTTTGATCCAACCAAAGTTTATAACCTTAAATCGCCTAAACTGCTCCAAGTCTTTGACAAAAAACGTATTGATTCTGAAATTTTTTGTTCGGGGTTTTATGGTTCTAAAAAAGGAGTATTCTCGGCTGAAGTGAGAAATCAGTTAATTGGCTATTTACAAGCAGGAGAATCAGAAATCCTCTATGAAGGAGCCGGAGAACAACCTTTAATTAACTACATGGTGATGCGCTCAGGCATTCCCAGTTATAATTTTGCTTATAGCCTACCGGATACTGAAAAGACAGGGTGCAGTGCAACCTCTAAACACTTTCAGGAAAAGGAACATATTCTCTATGATAAAGGGAATCAACTCACCTATTTACATTATATTGGTGTTCAGCCCAATATGATGACCAGGGTTTGTTCAGGAGAAAATTTGGATTTCCCTTATCGAGATTTGTTTTTGTATTATCGCTATTTACATGAACCCGAAAAACGTCCTGTATTTACAACCCCACCCGTATCGCCCTACCCGAATTCTCAACCCAATCTCTTAAAACGAGTTTTAAGAAAATTAAAATTATTAAGTTAAGGAGAAGTTATGAACCGAGGCATTTATATTGTTGCTAATAACCGGGTGATGGAAAATGCAATCGCCCTTCTTAATAGCATTCGCCATTATAACTCAGAGGTTCCCATTTTTCTCATCCCATTTAATGAAGATTACCAAGAAGTGGCAGAAACATTGGGAAAATTACATGGGGTGCAAGTCTTTCCAGATTTAAACTTTCTCGAACAATTAACTCAGAAAATTGGGGAAATTTTTGATCGAGATTTTCTGAAACTTCCCAATAAAATGCGGAAATTAGCCGTTTGGTTTGGGCCCTTAGACGAATTTCTATATATTGATACCGATATTATCGTTTTTGAGGATATTGTTGCTAACTTAGATTACCTGAAACAATGGGATTTCTTCTGTTGTGATTATCACTTTGTTGGAGAGAAAATCAGCAATATCTTTTCCCCCCTGGTTAAAGAACAAGGTATTTTCAGCGATGAACAAATCGAGGATGTTTTTAACAGTGGATTTTGGGCATCTCGAACTGGAATTTTTACCCTAGAACAACTTTATGATATCCTAAGAGACTGTTCCCAACATCGAGAATATTTTGATTTTAGCCAAGGAGTAACCGATCAGCCCATTTTAAACTATCTGGTTCTTAAACAAATTTCTAAACGGGGAAATTTAGTAAAACCCCCAGAAAATGCACCAGGGAGTTGGGGAGGTTCTAAACATTTTAAAGAAAAAGATCATATCCTTTATGATAATGGCAAACGGCTCAAGTATTTACACTGGGCAGGAACCCCCTTAAAACCCGGAGGTTCCTATTGGAATATTTGGGAATACTATCGTTATTTACATGAAGGAAAACCCACTTGGAAAAGAAAACTAACTCGTTTATTTCCCTTCTTGTCCAGTTCCAGTAACTTCTAAATTAAGGATCAAAAACGATGACTAACGGTATTTATACATTAGCAAATGATGTTGTTTATGATCAATTAGTGGCTTTATTGAATAGCATTGAAGCGAATGCAGGTCAAGAAATTCCCGTTTGTGTGATTCCTTATGATGATCGTTTAGAGAAAGTTAAAGCTGAAATTTCAACAAGAAAAAACGTAATGTTATTTGAAGATAAGTCTGTAATAGAACGCTGGGAAAATTTCTCAACTCAAGCATGGAAATATCATAAAAGAGCGCAAAAAGTTTGGAAACAAAGGGGTTTACCCCCTGTTTATCGTTTAGCAATGCACCGAAAACTTTGCGGAATTGATGGCCCTTTTGATAAATTTATCTATTTTGATGCAGATACTTTGTTAATGGGTTCTTTGACTCTGATTTATGATAAATTGAATGATTATGATTGGGTTACCTATGATTTTCAATACAAGTCAGATCTAAAATATATTTTTGATCAGCCTTTAGAACAATTAGTCAAAGTTTTTCCAGGGGAAGAACTAAAATCTAATATTTTTTGCGCGGGTTGGTTTGCATCCAAAAAAGGGGTTTTTTTGGATGTACAATTGGAGCAACTATTAGAGGGTTTAAAATCAGGTGAGGCAGATGTTATGGCTTTATTTGGGCCGGATCAATCCCTTTTTAATTATATGGTTCTTCGTAGTAAAATTCCCTATTATAATTTTGCTTATCATCATGTTGAACACGCAACGGGAAATCATTGGTCTTCTCAATTTGAGGACATTGATCACGTTCTTTATGATCACGGCAAAAGGCTGACCTATCTACATTATATGAGTATTCCCTCTAGCAAATTTACCGAGCTTTGTCAAGGTTATGATGTGGATATTGCCTATAAAAATTTGTTTTTATACTATCGTTATTTAAACTTTCCTGAGCAACGTCCTCAGAAGTTTATTCGTCCTAGTGGGATGAGTGAAACTTTAACAAAAGTCAAGCAATTCATCCAACAAAAATTCACAAATATGAAAGTCAAAATTCAAAAAATCAAACATTAACTAAGCTAATCTTCATCTCAATTACATAACGACAAATCCCTGATAGATACCCCACACTTGACACATTGCTTCATAATACAGTTTAAATGCTTAACAGCTTATCAACCTAAAAAATCCCTAATTTCTTGCCAAATTACATCTAAAACATTCTCTAAGCCATGATCACTATTCAGTTCAATTAATCTTACCCAAGGTCTGGTTTTTAAATAGTTTCGGCTGGCTTGAATCGGGATAACTTCGTCATTAATTCCATGTAAAATTAATGTAGGAATTTGACGCTGTAACTGTTCATCGGGGTATTGAGCTAAATCTTCTAAAAAATCATAATGTAAGGGTAAATCCCTTTTTTCAGCATAATGATAAATAGAAAAATACCCTTGGGTTTTCCATAGATTTAATTTTTCTTCCCCTAACTTGGGAAACCATTCTGATAAAAAATTGAAAGCAGGAGCCAGTAAAATTAACCGTTTAACTGATAAATTTTGTTCGGCAAATCTAGCCGCCGTTAAACCACCAAAACTTGAACCAATCACCACAATATCAGAAGTATCCGGGGATAATTCTGTGGGAATTTGTTGGAGTTGTCGAGTTAAAGTTAAATGGGAAAAATCTCCTTGGTTCAAATCAGGAATGTTTAAATTAATTGATAAGGATGCAAAGCGATCGCGCAAATACTCCGCCTTGTTAGAAGCAGGACTAGAAGCAAAACCATGTAAGTAAAGATAAGTTTTTGTTCCCATATCCTGCGATGATTGATTCTGTGATTTGAACCGATAGGAAAGTTAAAAAAAATTAGCGATCGCGACGAGGACTTTGACGACGCTCTTGCCTCAAATTAGCCAGTTGAGTGCGTTGTTCTGCGGTTAAAATTTCTCGGGTTTTTAACATCATATTAAACTGAATGTCTCCCATCTGTTGTTTTAAGGCCATAAACTGATCATGTTTTTGGCGCAGTTCGCTTTCCGGTGCATTTTTAGCCATCAACCCATTTAATTCTTGCTGAAGTTGACGTATTTGTTGTTGTTGTTGGCGGATTTCTCCCTGATATTCCTGGCGAATTTGTTGAATTTTCTATAGTTAAAATATAGGCTTCATGCAGTTGAATATTAGGAATTGTTAACCGGACTAACTGTTGATTATTTACGGTAATATTCTCCTGTCGGACTGTGACCAATTCCTTGATTACTTGTTCTCCAGAATCGGGAATTTTTTGGACTTTGAAGGTTGAATTTCCACTGGAATTAGGTAAATTTTTCAGAATTAATGTGACTCCCGCCGTCGGCGCAGAAAAGGCTTGTTCAAAATAACCGAATAGAATTTGAGCCTTTCCTTCTCGATTAGCACGACTAGCTAAGGCAACAATTTTAGGGTTACTAGACTGACTCGCAACCCGGGAATTAAACCCATCTGTGTAGGCTTTATAAACCCACCAGACGGCTCTGGGTAAAGATAAATCCGGGGTAACTAAACCATCTAAACTATTATTAAAACAATTATTGGTTCCACTGCCTTTATTAATTGGATCCCAACAGGCTCTAGCCGCACCATCGGGCCGTCCTAATTCGGTGTAATACAAAAAGCCTAAATTTTCCGCCGGACGATATTGAGCCGTAGGGCCGATAATTTCATTAACATAAATTTTCTGAATTTTTAAACTTTGGTAATCGGGATTTTGTTGAAAACTCCGACGAGCATTATTAATTCGAGCCGTAATTGAGGTAATATCTTGATCATTGAGTTCATGCCAAGACAAAAAATTAACTTCTAAATTATTAGCTTTACAATAATTTAAAAATGCGGTAAAAAAATTTTGATCATATTTGGCAATACTAGGGCCACCAATCATCACATTTGGGCCTAATTCTTGACGTAATACTTGATAGGCTCGTTTATAGGTTTCAAAAAACTGTTCTCTTGTTCCTTTCCAAAAGGGTTCTTTTAAGTCGGGTTCGTTCCAAACATCCCATAATATGACTTTATCTTTATGTTGGCGGGCGATTTGTCGGACGTGTTCTTCCCATTTAGCATAATTATTATAGGGCCATCCTCTGGGGGAGCCATAGCCCCAAGTATCACTTAAAATCAGTTGAAATTGGGCCCCCAGTCCAATCACTCGCGGATACAAGTCCAGTTGGGAAGTCCGCCACAGTTTAGGTTCTAAGGGCTTAATCATACTATCTGGCGGTTGGGTGGCATTTTTCCCATATAAAAAGCCACTTACGGAACTCAAGCCAGTTCTTTGAGCTCCAAAATCAATCGTAATATCGTTTTGTTGTTGTCCTAAAACTTGAAATTGTCCGACCCCTAAAATACTTAATAACGTGAGTAAACCCACGAAAACGGGGATCAGTTTTTTCAGTTTGAATTGAGATTCTTTGAATTTTAGATGCACCGAATTTAATAGATTTAATGTCATAAATTGATAATTAGTAACTCCTAAACTGATAACTGATAACTGTTGACTGATAACTGATTATGCTGATTCGGGTTTGGGTAAGGAAGATGGATGTAATAATAATTCTGCTGTGGAGCGTTTTTCTACCATTTCTCGCGTCACCCGACAGCGTTTGACATCTTTGCGAGAGGGAATTTCATACATGACATCTAACATTAATTCCTCCACAATTCCCCGTAACGCTCGGGCTCCAGTTTTGCGACGATAGGCTTCTTGAGCGATCGCTTTAATTGCATCTTCATCAAATTCTAACTGCACATTATCCATCCGCAATAGTTTTTGATATTGTTTCACTAAAGCATTGCGTGGCTCAGTTAAAATGGCGACCAAGGTAGCTTCATCTAAGGGTTCTAAGACCGCTATCATCGGAATCCGACCGATCAATTCAGGAATTAGACCAAATTTGACCAAATCATCGGGTTCCATCTGTTTGAGGGCATCAACGGTGCGTTTATCTTTCGGTTGAACATCTCCCTGTTGGACAAATCCCATGGACTTTTTGCCCGTCCTCTGCTCCACCAATTTATCTAATCCAACAAAGGCCCCCCCACAGACAAATAGAATATTACTGGTATCAATTTGAATACAATCTTGATAGGGATGTTTGCGTCCGCCCTGGGGTGGGACATTAGCAATGGTTCCCTCTAACATTTTTAATAAAGCCTGTTGTACTCCTTCCCCCGATACATCCCTGGTAATAGATGGATTTTCACTTTTGCGGGCAATTTTATCAATTTCATCAATATAAACAATTCCCCGTTGCGCTTCTTCCACATCAAAATCGGCAACCTGTAATAACCGCAATAAAATATTTTCCACATCTTCCCCCACATAACCAGCTTCGGTGAGGGTTGTGGCATCAGCAACAGCAAAGGGAACCTCTAACATTTTAGCTAAGGTTTCCGCCAATAGGGTTTTCCCGCATCCGGTGGGGCCAATTAATAGAATATTAGATTTTTGTAACTCAACATTACTATCTTCAGCCGGACGTCCGGTAGTTTTCGTTTGTAGAAACCCTAACCGTTTGTAATGGTTATAAACCGCAACCGAGAGAACTTTTTTCGCCTCATCTTGGCCAATAACGTGGGAGTCGAGATAGGATTTAATTTCTCTCGGTTTAGGAATTTGATTTAAACCCACTCGTCCCGTCCGTTGTCGCCGTTGGGGAGCTTGGGGGACTTGGGGACGGGGGGACGTTGGGGGGGGTGTAGCCGAACTGCTGTCGAATAACTCCTCATCTAAAATTTCATTACAGAGTTCCACACATTCATCACAGATATAAACACCTGGCCCTGCAATGAGCTTGCGAACTTGCTCCTGGGACTTACCACAGAAAGAACATTTTAGATGGGAGTCGTACTTGGACATAGTTACCTCATCTTAGGTTACAGAAACGGATTCTCCGGGAATCGGAAGATTTTGGGTGCGGTCGATCACCTTATCTATTAGACCATATTCTTTAGCATCTTCTGCGGACATATAGAAGTCCCGTTCCGTATCTTCCTCAATTCGTTCAATCGGTTGACCCGTGTGTTCAGCCAATAACTCATTTAGTACCCGTTTATGATATAGGATTTCTTTGGCTTGGATTTCAATATCAACGGCCTGTCCCTGGGCTCCGCCAAGGGGTTGATGAATCATAATTCGGGAACTGGGCAAAGACATCCGTTTTCCAGGGGTTCCGGCGGCTAATAAAAAAGCCCCCATACTAGCGGCCATGCCATAACAGATGGTGACCACATCGGGGCGAATTTGCTGCATGGTGTCCAGAATCGCCATACCTGCGGTCACAGAACCCCCCGGAGAATTAATATAGATTTGGATATCTTTTTCCGGGTCTTCGGCTTCTAGGAACAACAGTTGGGCGCTCAGGGCATTAGCCACATCATCATCAATCGGAGTCCCTAGAAAAATAATCCGTTCTCTCAACAGACGGGAATAGAGGTCGAAAGCCCTTTCCCCCATCCCCGACTGCTCAATCACAATCGGCACAATATTACTCGGAGAGAAGGTTTCAATCCGACTATCGCTTGTGACTTCAAAATTGGAATAGTTATCAATTCGGTACCCGGAAGACTGGGAGAAGATCATAAACACCTCATCAAAGAATAGTGGAATCAGAACCGGGGAGGAAACGTAACGATAGGACGGTTCAAAACCCCAAAATCCTAACCCAGACCCACCATTATAAAATAATTTGAGATCAACGGCAATTCCCTATTCCCTATTCCCTATTCCCTATTCCCTCTAATCTTAATAAAGCTAACTTCAAAAATTCTTCAAATTTGTTTGGTAAGTTGCAAGAATCCCAAATAAAAACCCAGGGCTTTATGCCCTGTTTTTAAACCAACTCAAGCAAAATTAAGCTATGATTTTCGAGAATTTGAACCCTTGGCAATTTCTGAACAATTTGTATCAACGGATGCAAGTTATTAAGGATCAACCCATCTCTAATGATCCCCCCTTAACCATCTGGGTTGCTCAGGAAGGCATCACACCGATTCGGGATGTGCAGATGCAAGAAACCTCAAGTCATATTATTTTAAAAGTCTCTATTCCCAGCCTCAACCCCGAGGATTTGTCAATTCGTGTTACCTCAGAAACTGTGTTTTTATCCGGGGAAAAAATTGAACAGGTAGAAGTGCCAGGGTACTGTGATTTTACCTATCCATCCCAACAATTTCAATGTCTGATTCCCTTACCCTATTCCGTCCATCCTGAAAACGTAACAGCAGAATTAGATCAAAATCTATTACTGCTGAAATTGCCTAAAGAAAAAACCGTTTCCCCCCGAACTCAGGGAATTATTGTAAGGTGTTCACCGGATTTACAGCGTCTATCTGAAACTTGGGAAGTTAACTATAAAAATTCGTGAATTTTTGTAATTAAACACTTACCAGTTAATGATCAATGGTGTAAGATATCCACATAAACCTCTGCTACTGTCTGTTACTACTACCGCTAATCAAAAGTTATCTTTCTCTGAAAGTTAATGTCTTGAACCCAGAAAAGCTGCCACGACCATGGATAATCAAAAATACTTGAAACCCAGTGATCCTAAACTCTGGGAATTGCGTTTGTATATTGCCGGACAAACCCCTAAAGCCATCAGAGCATTTATCAACTTGAAAAAAGTTTGTGAACAGTATCTTCAGGGTGAATATCAAATTGAAATCATTGATGCGTTAAATGACCCTCGACTCGCCGAGCAAGATCACATTTTCGCCCTTCCCGCCTTAGTTCGTAAAATTCCTCCCCCCTTAAAACAAATTATTGGGGACTTGTCCAGTCCTGAAAAAATTTTGATGGGGTTAGAATTGTGCAAAGGAGGTGGTTGGGAAAATCCTTGATTTAAAATAAGAGGAGAAGTTATTTTATGAAATCCTATTTCTCTGCCCCCAAACAGGACTTGCAGCCCCCGGCAAAGGAGGGATATTATTGTTTTCGTCTGTATATCGCTGGAACCAATCTTAAATCAATTCTGGCGCTGAAAACAATCAAGTATATTTGTGAAACCTACTTAAAAGACAATTACGATTTAGAAGTGATTGACGTATATCAACAACCGGAACTCACGGAAGGACAAAAAATTGTCGCTGTCCCGACTTTGATTCGGATTCTTCCCTTGCCTTTACAAAGAATTATCGGGGATTTATCTCAAACCGATAAAATTATGATGGCTTTGAATTTATCTTTTTGAAAAAAATGTTATTTTTTAGATGAACGGTTAACTATGGTTGACTTAGAGCAATCAGAAGAAGAATTAGAACAGGAAGTTCAAGATCTTCGTTACCAATTAGAAATTGCCAAGGAAACATTACGAGCGATTGGTAATGGAGAAGTTGATGCTTTAGTAATTGCTGGGTTAGAAGGAGAACAGGTTTATACGCTGCAAGGGGCTGATTCTTCCTATCGAATGCTGGTGGAAGAAATGAAAGAAGGTGCCGCTACCATTACCACCGATAGTACATTATTACTCTATTGTAATAAACGATTAGCGTCTTTAGTTAAAACCCCGTTAAAAAATTTAATTGGGACGGATTTTAAAGAATTTATTTCTCCCTCTGATTTAACCTTATTTGAATCCCTATCTCAGAAGGCGAATTTAGGTTCGGGAAAGGCGGAATTAACCTTAATTGCTCGGGATGGGACGGAAGTTCCGGTTTATCTTTCTATTAATATTCTGAATCAAAAAGGTGTGGAGGTCGGATGTTTAATTATTACCGATTTATCAGAGCAGAAACGAGATGAAGATATTGTTGCTCAAGAGCGGTTAACTCGATTACTTTTAGAACAAGCAGCCGAGTCTATTATTGTTTGTGATCATCAGGGAAAAATTATTCGTGCTAGTCAAGAAGCTCAGAGAATTTTAGGGGCAAATTTACTGCTTTCTGATTTCGATGACCTGATTAAACTTGAACTTTTACCGCAACAAAATTGTGGTCATTCCTTGCGAAAAAAGGAGAAAAGTTCTAATTCTATTTTTTCCATTGCCCCCGTGATTAATGGTCATCCCTATAAAGGAAGGGAAGTTCTGTTTATTAGAAAAGATGGAGAAAAAATTAACTTTTTATTAAGTGCTAGTCCTCTATCAAAACCCCATAGTGTTTTTAAAGGCTGTGTGGTGATTCTGACCAATATTACGGAGCGAAAATGGTCAGAGGAATCTTTAAAAAAAATTAATGAAGAACTAGAAATCAAAGTTTCTGAACGGACGGCTGAGTTAGAATCTTTAAATAGTCGGTTAAAACAAGAATTAGTAGAACAAGCCCGAACTCAACAGATTTTACAGGATCAAGCTCAACTTTTAGACTTAGCAAATGATGGTATTATTGCGATTGATTTGAATGATCATATCAACTATTGGAATCAGGGTGCGGAAAAACTTTATGGCTATTCTAAATCAGAAGCATTAGGAAACAATTTAGTTAAATTGCTCAAAATTCCATCTCCTCAATCCTTAGAAAAAATCAAACAGGAAGTGCTACAAAAAGGCAACTGGGAAGGAGAATTAATTCAAACCAATCAACAGGGAAATACTGTGATTATTCATAGTAGTTGGTCACTCAAGAAAGATAGCGAGGGAAATCCAATTGCGATTCTAAAAATTAATCGAGATATTACCAAAGCCAAACAAGCGGAACAAGCAATTATAGATTCCGGTTTACGCTTGGCTGGGATTTTAGATATGGCTCAGGATGCGATTATTTCGATTAATGAGCAACAACAAATTACCCTATTTAATCAAGGAGCGGAGAAAATATTTGGTTATAGGGCAAATGAAATTTTAAAACGGCCGTTTAGCTTATTGATTTCTGAATTTTCATTTCAAAAAGATTGTCAATATCATCCCGAATTATTACCCGAAAATCGTCTAATTCAAGACATTGGAGAATATCAGGAAGTGACGGGTTATCGTAAAGATGGTACGGAATTTCCGGCCGAAGTTTCTATCTCTCGGTTATCCTTAGAAGCCGGAAAAATTTTAACGGTTTTTATGCGAGATATTAGCGATCGCAAACGGGTTGAAATTGCGATTCAAAAAGCTCAAGAAGACCTAGAAATCAAAGTTCAAGAACGGACAATGCAACTGGCAACTTCCAATGATGAATTAGTCCGAGAAATTGCCGAACGGAAACTTTTAGAAAATCAACTTCATGAAGTTAATGAAGAACTCGAACAACGGGTAGAACAACGCACTAATGAATTAGCTAAAGCCATTAATGATCTCAAACAAGAAGCGATTGAACGTCAAAAAACCACCCTGGCTTTACAGGAATCAGAAGCCCGATTCCGGGCTGCTATTGATGGCAGTTTAGATGCGTTTTTTCTCTTACAAAGCTATCGAGATGCCGAGGGAAAATTAACAAATTTTGTTTTAGTAGATATGAATTCTAAAGCCGAAGAACTACTTTCACAAAACAAAGATAATTTGTTAGGAAAAGAACTAAATGATGTGTTTTATCAAGAGAGCAACTTAGGATATTTTGATCATTATTTGCGTGCCTTTAGAACTCGAAAAGGCTTTGAGGAAGAATTAGAAGTTTCTAACCCCAATATTAAAGCGAAATGGCTACAAATACAAGTGGTTCCTCTGGATGATGGCATCGCCCTTACTTGTCGTGATATTACAGAACGCAAGAAAAACGAAGAAGCCGCCCAACAAGCCAATCAAAACCTCACACGCTGGGTGAATGATTTGGAACAACGCAACCGTGAAACCATGCTTTTAGGTCAAATGAGTGAATTTTTACAAGCCTGTAATTCTACCGAAGAAGCCTATCAAGTGATGAATGATTTACTCAAGCCTTTTTTCCCAAAAATATCGGGGGGGTTATTTGTGGCTAGAAATTCTAAAAATCTAGTAGAAATGGTAGCGATTTGGGGAGATTTACAGGGAATCAGTGATGCGGTTTTTTCTCCTCAAGATTGCTGGGCATTACGGCGAGGTAGATCCCATTTTGTTCCGGCTACAACCAGTAATTTATTGTGTAAACATATTCATCAAAAAAATTATCGTCAATATCAATTAAATTCTAATAATTCCAGTGAAATCATTCCTAAACCCCCTGAAAAAAATAAACTTCCGGCTACTTATCCGGTGATGGTTGAACATCTTTGTGTACCCATGATTGCCCAGGGAGATGCGTTAGGATTATTGTGTTTAGCCTCCGAAGAATCGGGACAAATTTCGGAAGACCAACAACGGTTAGCAACGGCCGTGGCTGAACATATTGCTTTAGCCTTAGCTAACTTGAAATTACGAGAAGCCTTAGAATATCAAAGTATCCGAGATGGTTTGACTGGGTTATATAATCGTCGTTATTTAGAAGAATCCTTAGAACGAGAAATTAACCGCGCTCAACGTCAAAAGTTTGGCTTAGGAATTATTATGATTGATATTGATCATTTTAAAAATTATAACGATACCTTTGGTCATAATGGCGGAGATATTGTCTTGCAACAACTGGGAAATATCTTACAAAAAAATGTCCGGGGGTCAGATATTGCTTGTCGTTATGGGGGTGAAGAATTTACCCTGATTTTACCAGAAATTTCTCTGGAATTTGTGAAAGAAAGAGCAGAACAAATCCGAGTTGAAGTGCAAGAATTAAAGCCCAAACACCGGGATCAAGATTTAGGTCAAATTACCCTTTCTTTAGGTATTTCTATGTTCCCCAACCAAGGTTTAACCGGAGAGTCAATTATGCGGGCGGCGGACACGGCTTTATACCAAGCCAAAGAAGAAGGAAGAAACCGAGTTTGTGTTTTTGGCTCTAATTTTGATCACTATACTTAAGTCCGTTTTCTATCTTAAATGTATAGATTTGTTACAAATTTTCAGGATTTTTCCGATCTTCAAAACTTCTTCAAATTTGTTTTTTATTCTGAAATCATTATCTAAGTGTTAACGATAGAGTTTGCTCCCTATCCCCGAAACTCATCAGTTGCTAATTCATACGAGGTTTAATAAACTTATATGCCTACCTGTCCCTGCTGTGCATCACCCATGCTCCAACATATTCGTAAAGGTCATCTGGTTTGGAGATGTCGCCACTGTTGGCAAGAAATGCCTGACTTAAGTGCTACCCAATCCTTTAAGCTTAACTATACTTCGTCCTTGGAAAGAAGAATTAAACAATTAGCTCTCGCCTAAATGAAATGATAGAATCATGGAACAATAGGCAAGTTCCTAGCTAGATTTAACAGAATTAATGCCTGTGTCTGATTAGGTTGTCTGTTTTTAGCTATTACCAGGGTTAAGATAGGGGATGGAACCATTCAATTTTATTCTTGTTCCTCAAGGTCAGGAATACCGGGCGGTGTTAAAGGGATTACAGCCGATTAACTCATCCACAATTAAGGTTTTACCAATTCCGATTGGTTCTCAGTATTTAACCGTTTATTTAAAAACATGGCTCAATTCAGAGGTAGTTAACAGTCGGTCTTCTATACAGGTTTTAGTTCTGGGATTATGTGGCAGTTTATCCCCTAATCTCCAGGTTGGGGATGTTGTTATTTATCAAAATTGTTTACCTTTAATGTCAAGAGATTTCGGTGAAGATCCCAAGGATATTACATTTCCCTGGGATTATGATTTAGCTTTATTCTTACACCAAAAATTAATTTCCTCCCATTTAGTCAGGGGGTTAACTACTGACAGGGTGATTACCACCGCCACCGAAAAACAAAAATTAAGCCAACTTGATCCCGTGGAAGTAGTGGATATGGAAGGATTAATTATATTAGAATTTTTAACAAAAGCCGGAATTAAAGCCGCCATGGTCAGGGTTGTCAGTGATGACTTCTCTCAAGATTTACCAGATTTAACCCCGGCGATTGATCATCATGGAAGATTAAAAATATTTCCCTTAATTAAAGTGTTATTACAACATCCAGTTCAGGGATTAAAACTGATTAAAAGTGGTTTAAAAAGTCTGGCGATTTTGCAACAACTGACCCAAAAATTACAACTCTTGAATTAAAACAAAAGGTTGCACAATTAGGGCTTTAAATCGTTTTTTTGGTTGATCATTCCATTGTAAAACTTGGTCGGGGGAGGGTTTATGAATTAAAGATTCACTAATCCAATGTTGGACGGAAAGGGCGTTATCCTGGGCGATCGCTTCCCCTACAGTTAATAAATCCAATTGAGATTCCACAATAATTACAATCTCCCGTTCCAGGTGCGGCGTTAACCAATCCCATTCCGCTTCATCAAGGTTTTCTGTAAGTTGGGATCTTAAAAATTCAGTTTCCATAAAAAATTTGGTTGTAGAATTAATTACTGATTAAAAGTTAACGTCCGAGATCATGCAAGGCATTAATTTCATCGGTACAATGTTGGGTTAATTTCAATAATTCGTCCCGGTCAGTAGAATCCGGAGGCGGAATTAAATCGCCGACTCGTACCGTAATGGGAACCGGTCGGGGAAAATGAGAACCCCGATCAGTAATTGCATGGGTTCCCCACAAACACACAGGTAATAAGGGAACTTTCGCCTTGGCTGCAATTAAGGCCGCCCCCAATTTGGGTTCCGTAATTCGACCATCAATGGTGCGGGTTCCTTGGAGAAATACCCCCGCAGCCCAACCATTTTCTAATTGTTGTAAAGCCGCCCGAATCGCACTGCGATCGGGGGAACCCCGCTTAACTGGATAGGCTCCATACAGGGAAATCGCCTGTTTCAAGATAGGAACTTCAAATAATTCCTCTTTTGCCATATAGGAAACCGGGCGTCCCATACAATTTGACAGTAGGAGCGGATCAAAATCACTCGCATGGTTACTCACAACCACTAATGGCCCCGCCAGGGGAACCCGATCCGCACCATAAATCCGACCTTGAAAGTATAGGTGCAACATCGGGCTGATCACCGACCACTTGAACAAGTGATACAGAATCAAACTAGAAAGGGGTTCCCGGCTTCTGACAAAGGGTGCAAGTTCTTGATTCACGCGCTTGGTTAAATAGTTTAGGTTGAAAAGTCGAGGTTAGGGGTTACTTTTTCTGGCCTTGGGATGCCTTAACCGTAGCTAAAACTTCTTCGATTTTAGAGAGTTCCACCGCACCGGAGAAGGTTTCGCCATTCATCACAAAAAATGGTGTTCCCGAAATCCCCAAACTTTCCCCTAATTGGATATCCTTCTGAATCGCAGCTTGGGCTTCTGGGCCTTGGCGATCGCGATTGAATTTCTCCACGTCCAGATTTAACTGTTTTGCGATCGCCGGATATAAAGCCTCTCCCAATTGATTCTGTTGTGTAAATAAAGCGTTTTGGTATTCCCAGAATTTGCCCTGCTGTTGAGCCGCCCAGGATGCTTTGGCCGCGGGTAGAGCCTCTGAGTGAATCTGAGTCAGGGGAAAATGCTTATAAACCAGAGTCACCTGATCTTGGTTAGCCTTCATAAACTTCTGAATGGTTTCGTGGGCACGGGCGCAGAAGGGACACTGAAAGTCGGAAAACTCCACCAGGACAATATTTTTAGCATCTGAACCCGTAAAGGGAGAATTCCCGATCACCGCTTTCGGATTAGTTTTGATCTGTTCTAGGAAAGTTTGTCGCGCCTGTTTTAGTTGGCCGTCCTGTTGCTGTTGATAGGCTTGGACGGACTCTAAAATCACTTCTGGATGCTGTCGAATTACTTGCAGGATTTGCTGTTCCAGTTGAGGACTAACTTTAACGGTTTGATCGGACTGGGCGGATTTTGAACAACTCATCAAAGTCACACCAACGATCAAAACTATTGTGATCCATAACCTTGATTGACGATAAAGTTGTTGTCTTGTCCTAGAGATGTTCATAATCCTTTGTTCCCATCGTTTTTTTTATCCTAACAGTTAACCGTCAACTCCTTTCCTAATCGTTGGAGATATAACCTAAATCCGCTAATTTTTTTAAGACTTTAGCAACACTTTCGGATAAATCTTCGTGATCCGTATTACATTCAACATCTGGATTTGTTGGGGCTTCGTAGGGATCATCAATACCTGTAAAGCCTTTAAGTTCACCCGCTCTGGCTCTTTTATACAATCCTTTGACATCTCGACCTTCACAAACTGTTAAGGGCGCATTCACATAAACTTCCACAAAATCCCCAATTTTGCCCCGCACTTCTTCGCGAATTTCTCGATAGGGAGAGATAGCAGAAACCAGGACAATTACCCCATTTCGGGTTAAGAGATTAGCAACAAATCCAATCCGACGGATATTTTCATCCCGATCCGGTTTACTAAATCCTAAACCTTTGGTGAGATTTTCCCGAACAATATCCCCGTCTAAAATCTCTAGTTTACATCCCTTCTCTTGGAATATTTGAGCAACCGCTTGGCTAATGGTGGTTTTTCCCGCACCACTCAAACCCGTAAACCATACTGTTACACCTCGATGCTGCATTCAGGTTTTTTCTCCCGTGATTATTCGTTCAGATATCCAATAGATTATGGTAAGTCGAGATTGCAGCGCGAGTCAACCAAAATCTTAATTCTCGGTTTAGTGGACTTGACATTTAAACAATAATTTGTATTCCCTTGTGAAAACTATCAAATTTGACAGAATTTCTTTGAATAATGTAGTTTAAACAGTAATCAGTATAAAAACGTATAACTCGTTGTTGCGCTTGAGCGCATCCATTCAAAGCGAAAACATCAACCCAACATGATTTTGAAAAAAACCTTCAAATATCTACTATTTTTATTTCTGACAACCTTAGTAATTGGGGGGATTATTACTAGCCATCATCTTCCCATTTCTGCCCAGGAAAAACCATCGGGGACAACCAAAACCCTAATCATGGCAACTTCCCCAGACTATCCCCCCTATCAGTTTAAAGATACGGCAACCAGTGGTGATAAAATTGTGGGTTTTGATGTAGATATTGCCGAATATATTACTCAGCAATTAGGCTACGATCTAAAAATTAATGGCATAGATTTTAATGGCTTAATTCCAGCTTTAACCGCTAAACGAGCAGATTTTGTCATGGCGGGAATGACCCCTACTCCTGAGCGAAAAAAAAATGTAGCTTTTTCTAATATTTATTTTGAAGCTAAAAATACCATTGTTAGTCTTGATCCTAAAGCCTATACTAATCCCGAACAATTAAAAGGCAAAAAAGTCGGTGTCCAACTGGGATCAATTCAGCAGGAAGCCGTTAAAAATTGGTCGGGGGTAACGGCTATTCCTTTAAATAAAACCAGTGATATTATTCAGGAGTTAAAATCAAAACGGCTGGATGCGGGGGTTTTAGAAAATACTATTGTTAGGGGATATATTGCAGCAAATCCAGGGTTAGTCTATCACGAAGTTCCCAATACCGAAGCGGCAGGATCGGCGATCGCTTTTCCCAAAAACTCACCTTTAGTACAACCCTTTAATCAGGTGATTCAACAGATGCAAGCCAGTGGTAAAATTGAGGAACTTGCCAAGAAATGGTTTGATCGTCAAGCTACCCTAGAAACCCCAGAAGTTCCCCATGAAAGCGGATTAAAACTCGATTTTAATAAAATTGCTCCCAATATTCCCTATATCTTAGCTGGGATTTTTATTACCTTACAATTTAGTTTGGTTTCGGCTTTCTTCGGATTTATTTGGGGAACAATTCTCGCCCTATTTAAAATTTCAACTATCAAACCCCTGAATATTTTTTCCCAAGCGTATACATCCATTTTTCGAGGCACACCCTTACTGGTACAATTAACCTTAATTTATTTTGCCACACCCCAACTCACCGGATATGATATTACCGCCTTTCAAGCGGGGATATTAACCTTTTCCTTAAATTCTGGAGCCTATATTTCCGAAACCATTCGGGCGGGCATTCAAGCCGTTGATAAAGGTCAGAAAGAAGCCTGTGAAGCCTTGGGTATTCAATATCAACTGATGATGGTAGATATTATTTTACCCCAAGCCCTGAGAAACATTCTTCCCGCCTTAGTCAATGAAAGTATTAACCTGTTAAAAGATTCAACCTTAGTATCCGTTATTGGGGTAGAAGATATGTTACGGCGGGCGCAAATTGTCGGGGCGGAAAAGTATATTTACTTTGAACCCTTGATTTTTGTGGCGATTATTTATTATATCATGATTATTACCTTAACTTGGGGGGCAAATGGACTTGAACGCAAACTCAAAAGTAACAGTTGATCCGGCGGTCAAAGTTGACCGTTTATATAAATCCTTTGGCGATTTAAAAGTCTTAAAAGGGATTTCAACCGAGATTCAAAAAGGGCAAGTTGTATCTATTATTGGCCCTTCAGGATGTGGGAAATCCACCTTTTTACGCTGTCTTAATCTTCTGGAAACCCCGACATCTGGGCATATTTTCATTGATGGGATGGAAATTACTGACCCGAAAGCCGAAATTTATAAAATTCGTCAGTCCGTAGGCATGGTCTTTCAACACTTTAATTTATTTCCCCATTTAAGTGTCTTAAAAAATGTGATTTACGCTCCGATAAAAGTCAAGAAAATCTCCGAATCTGCCGCCAAAGATTTAGGGATGGAGTTATTACAAAAAGTCGGCTTGGCAGACAAAGCAGACGTCTATCCCTCCCGACTTTCAGGAGGTCAAAAACAACGGGTAGCGATCGCTCGAACCATGGCCATGCAGCCCGATATTTTATTAATGGATGAACCCACCTCCGCCCTTGATCCTGAAATGGTTAAAGAAGTTTTAGAAGTGATGAAAGCCTTAGCAAAAACCGGAATTACGATGGCAATTGTCACCCATGAAATGGGATTTGCCAGGGAAGTTTCTAACCGGATTTTATTCCTAGATAGTGGCTTACTAGCTGAAGATTCTCCCCCAGAACAGTTTTTTAAAAATCCCGAATCTGAACGGGCAAAGCAGTTTTTAGAGAAAATGCTATAGCAATCAATCTTAGTGTTGACAACTTCTTTGTGTCTTCGTGTCTTTGTGGTTAAATTAGGCTTGATCTTTGTAAATATAGCTACAAAAACTGCTATATAATTTCAATATCAGGATTTCTTGACCCAATCTGACAAAAATTGTGTAATATTAAATAGTGCTACATTAATTCCTGTCTTCGGTGCATTCTGATTCCTCATCCAACTGAGTTGTCTCAGTTTAAATGATAATCTGTATCACGGGGGAGGTGAATTTTTCTATCAATCAAGTCGATACTATTGTTAAAGAGGTACAGAACTATGGCAAATTCAACCCTTGAGAATAACGCCGCTTCAGCTTCAAATCAGTGGGGTGAAGATTCTCAAATCTGGAAAAGTTTGAAAGTGGCGATCGCATCTAGTTCCGGTTTTCAACGCTGGGAATTAGAACGGGATTTAAACCTAATTGAACCCACCAATAATTTAGATCAATTAGTGAGTTTGTACTTGCGTGAAACCCTGGAAACCTTAGCTTATTAAAACGTCGGTGTGAGTTTTTTAATCCATCAACAATTCCCAGCAACTAGGTTTCTCAAGATAGCTTGCTGAAACCTAGTTTTTCGACTGATCAGATATAATTATATTATTTAATTCACGCTTAATAAAATGGATATAATGACTCCAGTTATTCAGCCTCAACTGACTTTAGAGGAGTTCCTGAAATTTCCCGAAACTAAACCAGCATCGGAATTTTTTCAAGGAAAAATTATTCAAAAATCCATGCCTCAAGGTGAACATAGTAGATTACAGGGTAAACTTTGTGCCGTCATTAACCAGATAACTGAAACCTCAAAAATAGCTTATGCTTTCCCAGAGCTACGCTGTACTTTTGGGGGAGTATCTATTGTTCCAGATGTTACTGTATTTAGATGGGAAAGAATTCCTTTATTGCCATCGGGAAGAATTGTTAATCGATTTGAAATTCATCCTGACTGGTCAATTGAAATCCTTTCTCCTGAACAAAGCCAAACTAAAATTTTAGGTAAATTACTCCATTGTTTAAGCCATGGGACGGAATTAGGCTGGTTAATTGATCCAGAAGCAGAAAGTATTTTAGCCCTATTTCCTGGGCAAAGAATTGAATTATATCAAGGTGACAAAAAATTGCCTGTTTTAGCAGGAATTGAATTAGAATTAACAGCAGAGATGATTTTTAGTTGGTTAAAATTGAGTTAAATTAGGAAAAGCGATCGCCCCAAAAGCAAAATTATGGTTAAATAGAGAATAGCTGAAAAATTCAATTTTTGACTATGACCCATTCCCTGGAACTTCCCCCCTTAAATACCGATACAATTTGGGCGATTATGAATCAAGATCTTGATGATGCTACTGTTAATCAATTGGTTTGGTATTATCTGGGATATCGGTATGATCCTGAAACCGATCAATGGGATGGGACAAATGCCGATCCCCATTGGAAAACCGAATATCCCGCACCTCCTGATTTTATCGAAAGTCGTCCCGCAACGGTAAAATTAACTCGTTCTATTCCCGCAGAGAATAAACAATTGCTCAAGGAAGAATTGGGTTTTAAGGGTTATAAAATCGGGGAATTTAACCCCAGAGATACTCGACGCGCCACCATGGCAAGTTGGTTATTATCCCAAATGAAAGAACTAAAATTAATATGAAACTATTAAAATTATTGGGTTTATCTATTTGTTTTACTGGAATTAGTTTGGTTTTAAGTCCGCTTTCCTCGGCTGAACCTACTAACAAAATTGTCGGAAACTGTGGAACAGAATCCTGTAAAACCCTCTGGAAAAAACTACAGTCTAATTTTCCTAAAAAAACCCAGGATTATCAAAAACAATGTTTACCGCCTCAAAGATTAGGATTATTAGTTTATTCCAATGAAAATAAAAGTAAAGTTGTTTATTTGACCTGTTGGGAAGCTAAAATAAAGAGAGGAGAACGGTTGGGACAAGAATTGGGGGTTCTTCCTTTTCCGGGTCATGAACAAGAATTTGGCGTAAAAATAGCCAGTGATGATCCTAAAATTCAGGCTATTTTAAAACAAAATAGTCAACAAGTCGAACGCATGAGTTTTAAATGTGCAACCCATGGAGGTGATATTAATATCTTAGTTTCTGAGGATGGGAAAGAAACAGTCAGTTTACAATGTTATTTTCAGGCTGGGGTTATCTTATTTGACTCTAATCGGGACGGTGTTTCAGATGGTGAATATACTCGCGGTGCGAGCGTTGATTTTACGGAAGAATTAAAATAAAACCCATTCGTAATTCGTAATTTGTAATTATCCTAAAGGTTCATCACGACTATTAGTAGAACGCAAACGACTTAATCGATCCGTTGCCCATTTTGCCATTTCCTGAACTTCAGGATCAGGATCATCAATAGCTCGTTGTAAAATTTGACTCATTTGGGTGACTAAATCATAAATTCGGGTTAAATCTCGAATTGCATTTTTTCTGACTTCCGCATTTTCATCTTGAAGGGACAAACTTAACGCTCGGTTTAAGGGTTTTAAGGTGCGAGTTCCAATTTCTGAAAGAGCAGCTAAAACTAAACTGCGCTGATTTGAGTCAGAATTAATTAATAACTCTAATAAGGCTTGAATTGCCCGTGAATCTCCGGCTTGAGCCAGTTCCCAAATAGCATTATTCCTAATATTGGGGTTAGTCTGTTTTAAATCATTAATCCATTGTTCCTGGGGATCGAGTTTAGCCGGATACGGCGCATCTATTAATGAGGAACTCGCCGGGTATTCTGACCGTGGTGTATCGGTTTTAGAAATTTGTAATGTCGCCTCTGGATGACTATTCACTTCTGAGAACACAGAAGGTTGTCCCGGCTGGATCACGGTGGGGGCGGTTTGGGGCTGTTCCTTGACCGATGGAGAGGGTTCAGGGTGAGATTTAGGCAGGGTTTGCGCCTGAATATCAATAACTTTACCTTCTTCGGGATCGGAGGGACTGATTAGTCGAATTAAGATTAAAATGGCTCCGACCGTTATAATTAAAGCCCCTACTCCAAGAATTAATGTTTTTGAGGGGAGACGGAAACCTGATTTTTTTGGAGGTGGGGGTGTTTTAGCGTCTGGGGTAGGGGGTTTTTCTGGGTTAGTTTGGGCGAGTTGCCAGGATAAATCGGAACTCCCTAACGGGTTGGTGGAGGAGCGATCACTTGTGTGTGTCAGGGGTTCGGTTTTGTTGGCAACCGCGGCCATAGTCCTACTACTGAAGTAGGAAGTTCCACCCCAGGAGGCAATATAGACCAATAGAAATAGGGTCAGGCGATAAAAAGGAGCCATAAGACTCAATAAATTTGTGATCGGCTAGGGTGGATATTATGGGAATCAATCGTTTTGTTAGTTTAACCTGTAGCCGTAAGAAACCGGATAAAAATGATCGGAGATAGCAAATCCCAAGAACGCAAATTCATTGCCACTGAACCTCTATT
Organism: Planktothrix agardhii; assembly: GCF_904830935.1. Taxonomy (NCBI): domain Bacteria; kingdom Bacillati; phylum Cyanobacteriota; class Cyanophyceae; order Oscillatoriales; family Microcoleaceae; genus Planktothrix; species Planktothrix agardhii. Next base: position 3,041,400 of record NZ_LR882952.1, on the reverse strand, counting down.
TTTAGCAGGAGAACGGGCAGAATCTCAAGTTTGGACTGGCATTTCTCAAAGCTTTGTCCAACGAGATTGTATTGCCTATTGGCGCTATCCGATTTTCTCGAAACTGGGACGGTTTCGCAAGGAACCTGATATTTTAATCGTAGATGCAGAATGGGGATTAATTATTATTGAGGTGAAATCAATAACAATTGAGCAAATTCTAGGGATTAGAGGTCATTGCTGGGAACTACAAGAATCTTATACTACCCAAGCCAACCCTTATCAACAGGCTGAAAATCAATTATATGCTTTATTAGAATATTGCAATTTAGAGGAAATTCTCCGTCGAGCCGTTCCTGGTCGTGTATTGGTCGCCCTACCCCGGATTCTTGAATCTGAATGGCAGTATCGGGGATTTGACCTGTTACCGAGTTGTCCGCCAATTTTATTTAGAGAAGATTTAATCACAGAATCGGGGAAAACTGGGGAAAAGTTGGGTTTAATCGAACGGATCAAAACCGCACCCTTGCTGGCAAAAGGTGCGGAACTTTCCCCGGAACAATGGCGGGTGTTAAAGGCGGTAATTAGTGGGACGCCGTTATTTAGGACGCCGACTCGTCGATTTTTTTTGAGTCCAAAGGATTATTTGGAACCTTCTTTAACCCGTAGTGCGGTATTAGAAACGGTTAGAAAACGTATTTCTGAATTGGATTTACAACAGGAACAAATTGCTAAGGTGATTCCCCCAGGGCCACAACGCATCCGAGGAGTTGCGGGTTCAGGAAAAACTGTTTTATTATGTCAAAAAGCGGTGCAAATGCACCTTAAATATCCAGAGTGGGATATTGCATTAGTATTTTTTAGTCGCAGTTTATATGAACCTATTTTACAACAGGTGGATCAATATTTAAGAAGATTTAGTTGTAATCAAATTAGCTATGATTCTCAAAATTCTAAGTTAAAAGTTCTCCATGCTTGGGGAGCTAAAGATCAACAGGGTTTTTATAGAACTATTTGTCAATCGGCGGGGATTTGGAGCCAAAGTTTACAACAAACTACTCGTTTAAAAGCCAATGAATCTTTAGCAGAGGCTTGTTTACATTTATTGAAATCCGCTATAATTCCAGCTATTTTTGATGCGGTTTTAATTGATGAAGGTCAGGATTTTATGGTGGAGGATGACCTGAAATTTGAGGGAAAACAGCCTTTTTATTGGATGGCCTATCAAGCTTTACGTCCGGTGACAGTTGCCGATGGGAATATTGGGGAAATTCCACAAAAAAGATTAATTTGGGCCTATGATGAAATCCAAAGTTTAGATAGTTTAAAAATTCCGACGGCGAGTGAATTATTTGGGGATGAATTGGGACAATTAGTAACAGGGGAATATAGCAATGGGATTCAAAAAACAGAGATTATGTCTCGATGTTATCGAGTCCCTGGAGAAATTTTAACTGCGGCTCATAGCCTGGATTTGGGATTATTACGTCCCCAAGGATTATTAACCGGAACTGCTTGGGTAGAAGACTGGACAATGCTGGGTTATGAAGTAATTTTATCTAATCCAAAACTAAAGGAAAAATCTCTTATTAATGCTTATTTGAAAACAGAAGAAACCATTACTTTAAAACGTTCTGAAGAAAATTCCCTGAATCCCATGGCTCAGTTATGGAAACAACCTTTGATTGAATTTGAGGCCTATCATTCTCGTTCAGAGGAATTAATTGATTTAAGCGATCGCCTGGTTTATAATCTAAAAATTGACGGGTTGCGCCCCAGTCGAGAAATTTTAATTATTGTTTTAGGAATCGGTTGGGAAGCGATACAACTACAAACCTATATTGCCAACTTTTTAATTCAGCAAGGCATTGATATTTTTATCCCTGGAACCTCTGATTGTAATATACTAAAACCCAGTTATCATAATGCCCATGGCAATCAATTTTGGTGTGAAGGTGGGGTGACAATTTCTCGGATTCATCGAGCTAAGGGACAGGGAGCAGATATGGTTTATATTGTCGGTTTAGAGCAAGTTGCGATCGCTGAAAATAACCTCAATTTTCGTAATCAATTATTTGTCGCCATGACTCGTTCTCGAGGTTGGTTACGATTAAGTGGTTTAGGTTCCTATCCGCTTTATGAAGAAGTTTCACAGGTGATCAAAAGTGGCAATACCTTCACCTTTCCCCAGTTATTTTTACCTCAAAGGGATATTAGTATTAGTACCCGGGGGGAACTGATGCGAAGATATAAAAATGGCGATCGCAATTTTCAAGGTATCGACCTATCTGGTCTGGATTTAACCGGAGTCAATTTAAGTTATGCTAATTTAATTGGAGCTAATCTCCAAAATGCCAATCTTACCCAAGCCAACTTAAAACAGGCTAAATTAGTCGTAGCGAATTTAAGCCAAGCGGAAATGACGGGTGCTAACTTACAGCGAGTCAAGTTAGTTAGTGCCAATTTACAACAAACCCGATTAAATTTTTGTGATTTGAGACGAGCAGACCTGAGCAATGCCGATCTCAGTCAAGCACAATTAATCGGTGCTAACTTAAAAGACGCTAATTTAAGTGGGGCCAATCTAGCTCTGGCTGACCTTTCCCGCGCTAATCTTCAGGGAACTGTTCTAACTGGGGTAAACTGCACAGAGGCGATTTTAACTGGCGCAATATTACCCGATGGTCGGATATTAACACCAAGCCCTGAATAACCCTCGCTGATCCACTATGATTAAAAGAGTTTGGGATATCATATCCGTTGTTCGTTAATTCCCAATTGCTTCGTAACTTGCCTTTTCTAACCGATAACAACTGAACTGGTGAGGTGTTGATTAACCTACACTCCTTTCCAGTTTCGATAAGCGAGAATCCCGTTATGATCACTTTACCTGGCTATCAGATTCTTCACCCTATTTATAACGGTTCGAGAACACTCGTTTATCGTGGAATTCGTTTGTCCGACCAGCGCCCCGTGGTGATTAAATTATTACGCAGTGAATACCCCACCATCGCATCCTTGATCGAATTTAGGAACCAATATCGGATTACTAAAAACCTAAATATAGAGGGAATTGTTCCGATTCTGGATTTGGAACCTTATAGTAATGGGTTTGCCTTAATTATGGAGGATCAAGGTTATATTTCCTTGGCAGATTATTGGGTGAGTCGAGAATTAACCTTGGGTGAATTATTGAGAATTGCCATTGAAATTACCCGAATTTTAGAACAGTTATATCAACATCGAATTATTCACAAAGATGTGAAGCTGCAAAATATTTTAGTACATCCCGAAACCCTAAAAATTCAACTGATTGATTTTAGTATTTCCACCCAATTTGACCGCCAAAATCAGGAAGTTTTCAATTCTCAAGGGTTAGAAGGAACCTTAGCATATATGTCCCCTGAACAGACAGGAAGAACCCATCGAGGTATTGATTATCGAACAGATTTATATTCTTTGGGTGTTACCCTTTATCAATTATTCACGCGCAAACTTCCCTTCCAGTCTTCCGAACCTTTAGAGTTAATTCATGCCCATTTAGCCCTCTTACCTTTGCCTTTAATTGAAATCAGACCTTCTTTACCTTTGATGTTAAATAATATTATTTTAAAATTGATGGCTAAAAATCCAGAGGCACGGTATCAAACCCCATCAGGATTATTACATGATTTAGAATTATGTTTAGAACAGTGGGAAACAATCGGGGATATTCCTCTATTTCCTTTAGCCAGCATGGACTTAAATGATCGTTTTATTATTCCTGATAAGTTTTATGGACGGGAATCAGAACTAGCTCATTTAAGTTCAATCTTTCCAGAGATTCAATCCAGAATTATCGTTGTTACGGGTCAATCGGGTATTGGAAAATCGTCCCTGGTTCAAGAGTTTTATCAAAAAACAATCCAAAATCAAGCTTATTTTATATCCGGTAAATTTGATCAATTTAGAAATAATACCCCCTTTTGGGGATGGGTACAAGGGATTAAACAGTTAATTCAACAAATCTTAACAGAAACTCCCGCAAAAGTTGAAGATTGGAAAACCAAACTAATAGAAGTATTAGGAGAAAAAACCCAGATTCTCGTTGATGTGATTCCCGAACTTAAATCTTTATTAAATCAGCAAGTTTTAACTCCTGAATTAGAAGCAAATCTTGATCAAAATCAGTTTAATCGTTTAATTCTCAGGTTAATTCAGGTCTTTGCTCAACCGCCCCATCCCTTAATTATTTTTTTGGATGATTTACAATGGGCGGATATAGAATCTTTAAGATTAATTCAGGTATTAATGAGTCCTGAAAATTCATCCCAATCCCTAGTTTTAATTCTAGCCTATCGGGATCAAGAAATCGGAGAAACCCATCCTTTAAGAGAAACCTTAAAAACCTTAGAAAATTTAGGAATTCCGATTGAACAGATTGTTTTAAATCCTTTAGAAGAATCTGCCATTAATCAAATCATAGCAGAAACATTAGTTTGTTCCTTAGAATTAGCTCAACCCCTAACGGAATTAGTCAACCAACAAACCCAAGGAAATCCTTTTTTTGTGAGTCAATTTCTCCAGTCATTATATACAGAAGAACTAATCTGGTTTCATCCGCCTCAATCTTCCCTTGGTAATCAAGATTTACTGAGGGGTTGGCAATGTGATTTAACGGAAATCAAAACTCGTTTTGTCAATCCTAATATTTTAGATTTAATTATTCATAAATTACAACAATTACCAGAAGCAACCCAGGAAATTTTAAAATTTGCTGCCTGTTTAGGCCATCAATTTAATGCCTTTGATTTAGCAACGGTGACAGAAATATCCTATTTAGAAATCTTACAAGCCTTAGAAGTTGCTGCTCAGGCTCAATTGATTGTTATTGTTAAAGAAATTTATCCATTTTATTCCCTAGAAATGGGTGTAGATTTGGGTTCACAATTTGATCCCGATGAAACTTTACCCCTATTACAATCGGGAGTTGATCAATATAAATTTATTCATGATCGAATTCAACAAGCTGCCTATCTTTTAATTCCCAGTTCTCAACGACAAGCGACCCATTTAAAAATAGGAAAATTATTATTAAATCAAATTCAAAAACGGTTTGATCAACCCATAGAAACAATTTTAACTGAACTTTTGCCAGAAACTTTATTGAATATTATTAATCAGTTCAATTTAGGCGTAGGTTTAATTAAAAATCTAAAAGAACGTCATCAGTTAGCCTTATTTAACTTAATAGCAGGACGCAAAGCAAAGATAACCACCGCCTATCCAACGGCCGTTGGACATTTAGCGATCGGGATGGGATTATTAACCGCCAACAGTTGGGAAACCGACTATCAATTAACCTTAGAATTATATACAGAAGCCACAGAAGTTGCGGCTTTAAGTCAAGATTTTGAATCCCTAAATGATTGGGGTAGGATTATATTAGAACAGGCTAAAACCCTATCGGATCAAGTTAGAATTTATGAGTTATTGATTCAAGGGTATAGAAGTCAACATCAAGATCAAAATGCGGTGAATCTTGCTTTAACTGTTTGTCAACAGCTTGATGTGAGTTTGGGAGATGATTCCCCTTTAGAATCTTGGCAAGAATTAAAGCAAAATTTTATCAATTATTTAGCGGGAAGATCCCCTTTAGAATTATTAGATTTGCCCGAATTATCCGATCCTAATTTAGTGAGTTTATTCACTATTTTAACCGCCAGTTTTCCTTCAGCTTACGTTACCATACCTGAACAATTTCCCATAAGGGTAATCACATTAGTAAATTTATCCTGTCAACGGGGAAATACCGCTTTATCTAGTTTAGTTTATGCAGCTTTCGGATTTATACTTTGTACCCAAGGAGATATAGAATTAGGGAATGAAATGGGAGAATTGGCTTTAGAATTATCTGCTAAATTAGGGAATTATGAGTTAAAAATTAATGTCAAAAAATTAGTTTATACCCTAATTAAACCCTATAAATATTCCTTAAAAAATCTGTTATCACCTCTACAACTATACTCATACCAAATTCAAGAACTTGGGAATATTGAACAAGGGTATTGTCTAGCTCAATCCTATATTAAAATAGCGGATATTGTTGGTAAAGATATATCGGAATTAGAATCAGAAATTGAGTATTTCTTAAATCAGTTTCGAGATTTTAAATCTCCATCGGAACTTATGGTTATGACCCACTATGAGCAAAAGTTACAAATTTTAAATGGGAAATTAGATCCCCAAACCCTACTTAATTTTTCAATTGAGGCTGAAACCCAAATCCAAAAAATGAGTGAAATTGGACATTCTTCCCAAGAAATACCGTTTCAATTGGCTTTAAATTTTATGATTTTAACCTATAGATTAGGGGAATTTCAACAGGCGCGGGAGTGGTGTCAACAAGCCGAATTATATTTAGATAGACAAACCTATTTCATTTTCTTACCGATTTTTTACTGTTATCAATCTTTAATTAATCTAGCCCTCTATTCTGAATATTCTGGGGAGCAACAGGCTCGTATTTTAGAAACAATTTCCTTAAATCTTGAAAAACTAAAAATCTATGCTACCTTGACTCCGGTAAATTTTTCCCATTATTTTTATTTGGTAGAAGCCGAATATAACCGAATTCAAGGGAATTATGTTAAAGTGATGGAAGCCTTTGAACAAGCGATCGATTGGGCTCAAACCCATCAATTTATTCAGGAAGAAGCCCTCGGTTATGAATTAGCGGCTCAATTTTATTTAGATTGGGGAAAAGAAAAAATTGCTCGGGTATACCTAATTGATGCCTATTATGGTTATGCTCATTGGGGCGCTTTTGCTAAAGTTAAGATTTTAGAATCTCGTTATTCTCAACTGTTAGATTCTATTTTGGAACAAATTATTGTCCCTAAAACTGGAGTCACAATCAATACAAATACCGAAGAAACAATTATATCAAGTAGTAATGGGGGTTCGGCTGCTCTTGATTTAGCAACGGTGACCAAAGCCTCTCAAGCCCTATCTCAAGAAATTGATTTAGAGCAGCTTTTGAGGCGATTAATTCAAGTGGTGATTCAAAATGCTGGAGCAGAAAAATGTTGTATTCTTTTGTTTAAATCGGGCAACTTAGTGATTGAAGCGATCGCTAGTTTAAATCCTTTAAATGGGGACTCCATTGAAATTCATTCCTTATTAAAATCCCTACCCATAGAGGAGAGTGAAAACCTACCGCTTTTAATTCTGAATACGGTGATTCAAACCCAAGAATTTGTGATTTTATCCGATGCTCGTCAAGAACCGCGATATCGTCATGATCCCTATTTGGAACATCATCAATCCCGATCTATTTTAATGACTCCGATTAAAAATAGAGGAAAATTGATTGGAATTCTGTATCTTGAAAATAACTTAACAACCGCAGTGTTTACCCCAGAAAGATTAGAAGTTCTGAAAATCCTATTTTCTCAAGCTGCAATTTCCATTGATAATGCTAAACTGTATTCCCAGGTTAGAAATAATGAACGACAGATGACACAATTTTTAGAAGGAATTCCCGTGGGTGTTGCTGTTTTAGATCCCACAGGAAAGCCCTATTATACCAATCAAAAAGCTCAGGAATTACTCAAAACTAAAGTGATTCCTGGAGTGGTCTGTGATGCCTTATCTAATATTTACCAAGCCTATCTTAACGGGTTTCAAAACCATCTATCCTATGCCCCAATTTCCGATGATAATTTCTCTAACTCGACCCAAGACACCACCTTTATTTTAGAAGTCAATCAAGGGGATAAAACCATTTTGATTGAAAATTGGGTGACACCAACCTATGACGAACATGGGGATTTAGCCTATGCAATTCTCGCCTTTCAAGATATTACTAAACGTCAGCAAACTGAACAAGCATTAAGACAGGCGGAAGAAAAATATCGCAGTATTTTTGAAAATGCTAGTGAAGGCTTATTTCAAACTACACCCACCGGACGTTATATTAGTGCAAATCCCGCCCTAGCCAGAATTTTAGGTTATGATTCTCCCTGGGATTTAATGTCGATGATTACTAATGTTCAAGAAGAACTTTATGTTGATTCCCAAAGGCGAAAGGATTTTAAACAATTAATTGATCAGCAGGGAGAAGTTTCAGGATTTGAATTTAAAGCCTATCGTAAAGATGGCAGTATTATTTGGATTTCTGAAAATGCCCGGTCTGTATTTAATGAGCAGAATCAATTACTTTATTATGAAGGTTTTGTGGTTGATATTACCGAGCGAAAAAAAGCCGAAGAAGATCGAATTCAATTTATGCAAAAACTCTCAGAATTGAATCTTCATTTAGATGAAGCCCTAGATTCTGAATTTGAATTAACCGACGCAGCGGCGCGATTTGTTCCCCATGAATTTCTTTCTTTTTTGGGTTATGAAAGTATTGTAGAAGTGCAGTTAGGGGCGGCAGTTCAAAAAGAAATGTCGATTTTATTTGCTGATATTCGGGATTTTACTAGCCTATCTGAAGATATGACACCCGAAGATAATTTTAAATTTATTAATGCTTTTTTAAGTCGTATGGAGCCTGCAATTGTTGATAATTATGGGTTTATTGATAAATATATTGGGGATGAAATTATGGCATTATTTGGCGGATCTGCCGATGATTCTGTACGAGCTGGAGTGGAGATGATTAATCGACTTAATGACTATAATGAAACCCGCCAACGCCCCGATCGTCCCCCAATTAAAATTGGCATTGGCATTAATACCGGGGGATTAATGTTGGGAATTGTCGGGGGTAAAAATCGCCTGGATAGTACGGTGATTAGTGATTCGGTGAATGTGGCTTCTCGGATTGAAAATTTAACTAAAAATTATGGGGTTTCTTTATTAATTACCCATTGGACTTTTATGGCTTTAGAAGACGCTAATCAATATGCGTTTAGAATTATTGATCGGGTAAAAGTCAAAGGAAAATCCGATGCTGTTACTGTCTATGAGGTGTTTGATGCAGATTTACCCGAAATTAAAGCGGGGAAATTAATTACAAAAACTACCTTTGAGTATGGATTAATGCAGTATTATTTAGAACGTTACTCAGAGGCGGCACAGTTATTCCAAGAATGTCTAGATCGCAATCCCCAAGATCAAGTGGCTCAAATTTATTTAGAACGCTGTTTATCGAAAATGAGTAATGGGTAATTACGAATTACGAATTACCTATTACCTATTACCTATTAACTATTACCTATTTACCTATTACCCATTACCTAATTATGAGCGATCTGTTAGATTGCAAAATCTTAATTTCACCTCTGGAAAGTATTTGATTTTTTTACCAATTGGGGTGTACAATTCTGAAATATTGTGTTATCTTAAAAAGCATAAACACTGAACGAATTAAACCGTTTAGGGAATCAAGGAGGTGATGCCCATGATTGAAGGTAGTAAACCCATGGGTCACTTGATTGGAAAATGCCGGCTGTGCGCCGGGGCTGTCCTCTAGTGCTAAGTTTGTGTTCTTTTAGGACACTTGTTGACCTAGATAACCGGACTTATTAGAGTGATCTTCCGGCAGTCAGGTTCCGATTCAAGAGACCCGCGCTTACCGCTCTCGCCCGATCTGGAATGGCAACGGCTAAAACCAGGGCTGGGTGAGGGCGGATAGTATTTTTTTTATAATCAATTTATTTTTATCCCCAATAATCCCATGGTTGCACTACTCAATTCTAGCCAAATTCAAGAACTTTCTAGTCAAATTCCCGACTGGAAAGTGGAAGGAAAGCATTTAAAAATAGTCAAAACCTTTAAAGATTTTATTGAAGCGATTGCATTTGTTAACAAACTTGTTGAACCTGCGGAAACGGCGGGACATCACCCGGATTTAGAAATTTCCTACAATAAAGTGACCATTAGCTTAACCAGTCATGATGCTGGGGGCTTAACCGAAAAAGATTTTGCCCTAGCGCGACAAATCTCAACACTGCTTTAATCTTAAGAATACTGCCGTTTTTTTTATGATAGAATACCCCATAAGCCTTTGCTATTTCCCCATTTGAATTCGCAGCTTTAGCTGTGTTGAAGAAAGATGATTTTTAATAACCCCAAGTTCTTGCCTGAATTTGATGAACAAGCGGAACTAATTGAGAAACTTCTCGATATTGGTACTGCCTTATCTGGAACTGAAGATTTAAGCTCCCTGCTGAATTTAATTTTAGCTAAAAGTCGTGAAATTACGTCCAGTGATGCGGGAAGTGTTTATCTTTTGGATCACAGTGATAATAACTCAAAATTACTGTTTAAAATTGCTCAAAATGCGTCTTTACCTAACTTATCTTTTAAAGAATTTGCTATCCCCTTAACCCCTCGCAGTTTAGCCGGATATGTGGCTTTAAATTCGGTTTCTTTAAATATTCCCGATGCCTATGATTTACCCATACATGAACCCTATCAACTAGATCGGAGTTTTGATGAAAATATTAGTTATCGTACCCGTTCAGTTTTAGTGGTTCCAATGCAAAACCGCAAGGGGGAAGTGATCGGGGTATTACAATTAATTAATCGTAAGGTTAACCCTGATATCAAGATTACGCCAGAAAATGCCATAGAAGCAACAAAATCCTATTCTAAATGGGAGGAGCGAGTTTTGCGATCGCTGGCTTCCCAGGCTGCTATTTCGATTGAAAGAAATCATTTACAAGAAAGTATTGAAAATTTGTTTGAGGGATTTGTTAAAGCATCGGTAGAAGTGATTGAAGCCAGAGATCCCTGCACTTGTGGTCACTCAGAAAGAGTCGCAGAATTAGCTGTGCGTTTAAGTCAAGAAGTGAGTCAAACTAACTTTGGTTCCCTCTCTGAAATTACATTTAGTGAGCGTCAATTGCAAGAATTACGCTATGCAGCCCTATTACATGATTTTGGAAAAGTCGGGGTTCCCGAAGCCATTTTAACCAAACCCAAAAAACTCTATCCTACTCAATTAGAAGTAATCCGTCATCGATTTGCCTTAGCTCAACGCACCTTAGAAGCAGAATCAATTCAGAGAAAATATGAACATTTATTGCAACATTCTGCCCAAAAGCTACCCCAGGAAGAAGAATGTATATTCTGTCAATCTTTGCAAGAATCGGATCAAAAATTATCGCAATCTGTCACTAAATTAAGTAAATATTGGACGATTTTATTAGAAGCTAATGAACCTAAAGTTTTAGCAGAAATTCCCTTAAATCAACTGCGAGAAGTTGCCCAAATAACCTACCGCGATTTAGATGGAGAAATGAAACCTTTATTAACTCCAGAAGAAATTGATCAACTGTTGATCCATCAAGGGACTTTAACCCCAGAAGAACGGGAAAGGATTGAATCCCATGTTAGTTATACCTACGCATTTTTAAAACAAATTCCTTGGACAAATGATTTAAAAAATGTGCCCATGATTGCCTATCGCCATCATGAAAAACTGAATGGAACTGGGTATCCCTTGGGGTTAACAAGCGCCGATATTCCGATTCAAGCTCAAATCATTACGATCGCCGATATTTATGATGCTTTAACGGCTGGCGATCGCCCTTATAAAAGCGGATTACCCACCGTTACCGCATTGAAAATTCTACAACAAGAAGCCTCTAAAAATACCATTAATGCCGATTGTTTAGAGCTATTTAAACAACGGAAAGTTTATGAAGTATTAGGACATAGTATTGATGTGGTGATGGAATTAGCCTAGAATTTTATCGTTGAATACTGCGCGGATCAAGGGCATCTCTTAACCCATCTCCTAATAAATTAAAGGCTAAAACTGTCAAAATAATTAAAATAGCGGGCGGCCAAATCAACCAAGGTTGTAGGACTAAAATTGAGGCATTGGTAGCAGAAGAAAGTAAATTTCCCCAGGAGGGATCGGGGGGTTGAATCCCTAGTCCAATTAAACTTAAAACCGATTCTGAAATAATAAAACTAGGAATCGCTAAGGTAGCCGAAATAATCAAATAAGTAGCCGTTTGGGGCAGAACATGACGGGTGATAATATACAACGGACTTGCACCAATTGCCCTTGATGCTTGCACAAATTGTTGTTCCTTAATTGATAAAACCTGCCCTCGAATCACCCGCGCTAAACCAGCCCAACTAATAAAAGAAATAATCACCACAATTAACAAAAAACGCTGGGTACTGCTAATTTGGGGCGGTAAAACGGCTGCTAATGCCACCAATAAATATAACCCTGGAATCGTCATTAAAACTTCAACAATTCGCATAATTAAGCTATCTAACCATCCGCCAAAATACCCAGAAATCCCGCCAAAAATCATTCCTAACGGAAAAGAAATCATAATTCCTACTAATCCAATACTTAGACTAATTCGCCCCCCATGAACTAGGCGACTAAACTGATCTCTAGCCTGTTCATCTGTGCCGAGTAAGTTAATTTTTCCAGCCCCTACAGTCCCGAATAAATGACGATCAAAAGGAATTATTCCTAGAATTTTATAAGGTTCTCCCGGCACAAAAAATCGCACTGGACTAGGCTGACTTTTATCAAGATTAATTTCACGTTTTCCGGTTTCAATATCAACCGGGCCTTGAGTAGTGGGATAAACATGGGCGCCTATCCATTGCCCTTTTTGATCATACCAATAAATTTGGGTCGGGGGTAATAAAGAAGCGTTAAGTTGGGATTCATAAGGACTATAGGGTGCAACAAAATTTGCCGCAATTACCACTAAATAAAATAACAGTAAAATTCCAGCCCCAAATTGAGCTAAAGGATTCGTTTTTAGTCGTTGCCACCATTTCATAGTTCAGCTTTTTTCACTCTCAAAACAATAAAATTCATCTCTATTTTTGAAAACATTTTCCCCCATTACCCATTACCTATTACCTATTCCTGTGGGTTTAAGGGATTATAAAAAAATGAACCCGTTTGAGGGGGTAAAGTCGGATCAAAAACCACCTCAACGATACTTTTAATTACTCCTGCCATGGGAATTGCCAGAATAAATCCTAATAATCCCCCAATTTTTCCTCCTAATAATAAAGCGCTGAAAATAACAACGGGGCTTAATCCAGTTAAATCCCCCATAATTCGAGGAGCAACAATATTATCCTTCACTTGTTGAACGGAAACGGCAACTGCTAACACCTGTAAAGCCATCCACCAATCAATAAAAGCTACAATAAAAGTGACACTTCCAATGCCTAATGTTGCCCCCACAAAGGGAATAATTTCCAGTAATCCAATCACAACTGCAAATAATAGGAAATAGGGAACTTTAAGCATAAAAAAGGCAACGGTTAAAATGGATGTCATAAATATTCCTTGCAAGGTTTGTCCCAGGACAAATTTTTTCAAATTTCGTTTTAAGGAAATCGTGATCACTTCTCGAATTTGTGGGGATAGAATAGTGATTAAAATTTTCCATAACCGCTCCCCATCTAATAACATATAAAAGGCAATTACCAAGATAAAAATTAAGTCAAAAAACCAATTAAAGGTTCCTAAAACTATCCCCAAACTTCCGGCAAAAATAGGTTCAATGGTTCCCTGAATTTTAGATAACAGTTGTTGTTGTAAAATCCCCACATCAAAGGGTAAATTACGGTCAACACTCCAGACTTGAAATTCAGCTAACTGTTGTCGTCCTGATTCAATTAATTCTGGTAAGCGTGTGATCAATTGTCGTCCTTGATTAAAGACCGGAGGGACAATAGTTAACCCAATAATTACAAAGGTTAAAATAGCAACTAAATAGACTAAAGCTGCCGCTATTCCCCTAGGAATAAAGCGCTCTAATTTTGCCACTGCATAGTTAAGTAAAAAAGCAATTAATCCAGAGGTTACTAATAAACTAATTAACTCTCCAACATAACCTAATAATTGAAAACTTAACCAACCCACTACTAAAATAAGCAAACAAGTGAGTAAACGATTTTGTAAGGGTGAAAATACAGAATTGCTCATGGGAAAAATCGAAACCTGAAAACCTACAGTAGTTTACCCTATTTTGGCATAACAGGAAATAGGATCACGGATTTAAGAGGATTTCACGGATTTCATGGATTTTAATCTGTGTAATCTGCTTAAATCCGTGATAGGTAATGGGTAATGGGGACAATAGCTTTTAATGATTACAACCGATTTATAATTGCCTCATTCTTGATACAATTACTTTAATTATAAACTAAAACCAATAATTATTCACCCGTACACGGGGCAGAAAATTTAACCGATGAATTTAATTAATAGTCTAACTCAAATTCTAGCAAAGTTAAGGTATTATTTAATCCAAATCAGCCAATTTTGTCAATCCCAAGGCGTGATTTTTGCCATCACCATGGGGGTACTTAGTCGCAGTCTTATTTTATTAGTTTTTTTTATAATAGCCCAATTGCAGCAAGTTTCCTCGGAAACAGAAACGGTAAAAATTGCCTGGGGTTGGCAAATATTTTCGGCTTGGGATAGTCCATTATATCAGGGTATTGCCACCTCTGGATATGAGGTAATTAATCAAAATGAACCCGGTGGAAATGTGGCATTTTTCCCCCTATTTCCTTTGTTAATTCGCGGGTTAATGAATTTAGGTTTACCCTTTGAAGTAGCGGGAACTTTAATTAATAATTTAGCTTTTTTTGGAGCTTTAATTTTACTGTATAAATGGGTTGAAACTACTAATAATCCTCAAGCTGCTCGTTGGACAACGGCTGTTTTAGCTTGGTGTCCGTTATCTATTTTTGGGAGTGTTATTTATACTGAAGGTTTGTTTTTATTTCTGAGTACCGCCGCCCTCCGAGCATTTGATTTAAAAAAATATCCTCAAGTGATTTTATGGGGCAGTTTAGCCACGGCAACCCGCATTACTGGACTGGCTTTAATTCCGGCTTTTTTAATTACATCCTGGCAAAAACGAAAGCCTGCGATCGCATATTTTTCAGGATTTTTAAGTGGTGGTGGTTTATTATTTTATAGCCTATATTGTTGGATTAAATTCAATAATCCCATTGCTTTTATTACCGTCCAACATACCCAATGGCAACGCCAAACTGGATTTGATAGTCAGGGATGGTTAAAAATGATTATGCAAATTTTGATCGGTTCTCAAAATTGGAAACAAGGCACAATTGTTGACCCTTGGCATCCACTTTTAGTGATAATAATTGCTATAATAGGATATTGTATTTGGCGTTATCGGCATCAATTAGGAAAGGCAAAATTTGATTATATTTTATTTTTATTAATCATCATTTTATGGCTAATTGCTGGTGATCCTTTCCTGAATACAACTATTATTTTGGGAGGAGTTTATTTACTCTGGTATTTACGCCATGAACTTAGTTTAGTATCGGTTAATTATGGCTTTTTTGCCTTGGGTTTATTATTAGCCTCTGGGGGTACAATTTCTCTAAGTCGTTTAACCTATGGTATTATTTCTATTAGTTTAGCGTTAGGAGTGATGTTATCCCATCATCGCCGTTGGGGTTATCTAACCTTGGGATTTTTTGCCCTCTTACTGATTAGTTTTTCAATTCGCTTTGCCCAACATCTTTGGGTAAGTTAATATAAAAAGGGCAATACAGGAAAATATAGAATCTTTAATAAATAAGATAAAAAATGATATTATTTTCAGAAAAAAAAATTAAAGTTCATCCTGTATTAACGGGAGTTATTATCAGTAGCTTAATTTTATTTGCTTGTAGTAGTTTACGGCATTTTTTCTTTCAATCTAATGCCTATGATTTAGGGATTTTTGATAATGGAATTTACTTAATTAGTCAAGGAAAAGAACCCTTTGTTTATTTTCGAGGGTTACATATTCTAGGGGATCATGCCGCCTATATTCTTTATATTATTGCCCTATTTTATAAACTTTACCCCGATATTCATTGGTTATTTGCTATTCAAGCGATTTCCCTTTCTCTCGGTGCATTACCCACCTATCAACTATCTTTACAAGCGGGATTAAAAGAAACCCAAGCTCAAACCCTGGCTTTTGTCTATCTATTATATCCTTTAATTTTTAATGTTAATTTATTTGATTTTCACCCCGAAGTAATCGCCTTACCTGCGATTTTATATGCTGTTTTAGCAGCTAGAAATAATCATATTTTAGGATTTATTATCTCGATTTTTATTATTTTAGGCTGTAAAGAAGTTTTATCTTTAGTATTAATAGCCATGGGGATTTGGTTATGGATATTTGAAAAAAAACGCCGTTGTGCTGCGATCGCAATTCTTTCAGGAATATGCTGGTTTTTCCTCTCTACAGAATGGATTATCCCCCACTTTTCCCAAGCGCCACCCATCGCCGTTGGAGTCTATAGTTTCCTGGGAAATTCTCTATTTGAAATCAGCTTAAATATTATATTAAAACCTGGATTAGTATTAAGTAAAATCTTGACCTTAGCTAATTTAGAGTATTTATTTTTACTCTTAATTCCCTTAATTTGGGGACTCTCTTGGCGACATTTAACTCCTTTAATGGGGGCGGCACCCATTTTATTTTTAAATCTGTTAGCAGAAAATCCCCAAATGAAGAACTTAACGCAACAATATTCCTTAACTATTTTCCCCTTTCTTTTATTAGCTATTATTGCCAATTTATCGACAGGGGGAGGATGGATAAAACAAAAAAAATGGATAATTTTATGGTCTTTAATTTGCTTTTTCGCCCTAGCAAAATATGGTTATTTCGCCTCCCGATATCTCCAAACCCTCGATAATTGGCAAGCTACACGGGAAGCCCTAACCTATATTAAAACCCAAAATCCTGTTTTAACCACGGATAAAATTGCCCCCCACCTTACCCACCGTCCTATCCTCCAATTAGCTATCCAAGGGCGAGAACAGACGGATTTAGAACCCTTTCAATATGTTTTATTAAACCAACGTCACCCCGGATGGCCGAGTTCTCCCGAATTAGTGATCGAATTAGTAAATCGATTAAAAAATCATCCTGATTTTCAATTAAAATATCATCAGGATGATGTTTGGTTATTTGAACAAGATTCTGTTTTAAAATAATCTTTCGTTGTTGGGATAAAGCCCAACAACAAGACCAACAACTTTTAATTATTTAGATTGAGCTTGAGTTCCCTGTTTAGCCTTAGAAATTTCAGCCCCAAGAATTTCCAACCCCTTCACATATTGAGGATCACTCGTTGTCCCCACTTTAGTCCGATCTTTCCTTAACTCATCCCGTTGTTTTTCGGTGAGTTCAACTTTAACATCCGGTTGAATTCCTTCATGGTTAATATCTCGACCACTGGGGGTAAAATACTTAGCAATAGTTACGGCTAAACCCGAACCTTTTCCCACGCCTCTGACCGACTGAACTAACCCCTTTCCAAAGGTTTTTGTTCCGACTAAAACTGCCCGTTTATTATCCTGTAATGCACCAGATAAAATTTCGCTGGCACTGGCTGATCCACCATCGACTAAAATTACTAAAGGTTTAGTGGTTAAAGCCCGATTATTTGCCTTTTGACGGTCAGTTTCACCCTGACGATCAACCGTAGAAACAATATCTCCTTGATTCAGCCACATCCGCGCAATTTCAATACTAGAATAGAGTAACCCCCCCGGATTTGAGCGTAAATCTAGGATATAACCGGAGACATTTTGTTTTTCTAAATCATTAATCGCTTCTCGCATTTCTTCTGAAGCATTGGCGCTAAAAGTATTTAGGCGAATATAACCAATATCTCCCCTAGAACTAGGATTTTTAGAAGCACGAACCGGATGGATTTCAATGCGATCGCGAGTAATATTAAAATCCAAAGGTTTATCGCCCCGAAGAACTTTAATATTAACCTTCGTACCCACTGGCCCGCGAATTAAACTCACCGCTGCATTAATATCCATGCCCTCGGTACTGCGACCATCAATTTCAGTAATAATATCCTGGGATTGAACCCCAGCACTAAAGGCGGGGGAATCCTCAATGGGTGAAATCACCACTAACTTTTTCGTGTCTTCATCCTGGGTTAATTGAATCCCTACCCCCGTCAACTCCCCGGAGGTGTCAATTTGCATATTTTTGAATTCTTCGGGGTTCATGAAGCGAGTATAGGGGTCATCTAGCTTCTTCAACATTTCCCGAATGGCTTTGTAAGCCTGTTCGTCGTCGGTATAGTTCCGGTTTAAATATTCGGTGCGAGTAGCAGACCAGTCCACCTGATTAAATGTTCCATCAACATAACTTTTTTGGATCACCTGCCAAACTTCATCAATCAACTCCTTTGGGCTTTCCCGAAAGGATGCCTGACTAGAAAGATGAATTCCTGCTCCGGCAACGGTTACAGCCGTTAACATCATTGCCGTCGCCCCAAGAACCAGCCCACTTCTCGAAATAATCATCGGTTTGCTGAACTAGAAAATAGAAATTTCAATATCAATACGCCCAATTTAGCACAGGTTTCAGCTTTCCGGTATTGATTCTTGGTTCAGGATATAAAAGTAGTTATCAATATTAATTAGCGAGCGAGGACGCTCGCACTGCTTTGAATTAATTAAGGATCAACCCAACGACCATCGGCTTTAATCAAACTAATTAATTCTTCAACCCCTTGGGTTTCAGGGACTTTTTTAATCTCCTCTCGACCCCGATATAGGGAAATAAAACCCGGTTGTTTACCGACATAACCATAGTCGGCGTCGGCCATTTCGCCCGGCCCATTCACAATACATCCCATCACCGCAATATCTAAACCCGTTAAATGTTTTGTGGCTTCACGAACTTGATGTAAGACTTCTTCTAAATTAAATAAAGTTCGACCGCAGGAAGGACAAGCCACATATTCAACCATGGTTTTCCGCAGTCCTAAAGCTTGCAGAATACTATAACAAACCGGGATTTCTTTTTCAGGAGCTTCAGTTAAAGAAACCCGAATTGTATCACCAATTCCTGCTGCTAATAAAGTGCCAATTCCCGCCGTTGATTTAATTCGGCCATATTCTCCATCTCCGGCTTCTGTCACCCCTAAATGTAAGGGATAATCCATGCCTAATTCATCCATCCGTTTCACCATTAAACGGTTAGCCGCCACCATCACCGGAACCCGGGAAGCTTTCAGGGAAATAACAATATTTTGAAAATCCAAAGATTCACAAATTTTAATAAATTCTAACGCCGATTCCACCATGCCTTCAGGGGTATCACCATAGGTAAATAACATTCTTTCGGCTAAGGAACCATGATTTACCCCAATCCGCATCGCCTTACCTTGATCGCGCAAAGAAACAACTAAAGGTTCTAAAGTTTGTCTAATTTTATCACCAATTTCATTGAATTCAGTTGGGGTATATTCCGTGCGATCGCTTTTCGGTTTTTCAAATACATATAACCCCGGATTAATTCTTACTTTGTCCACATATTTTGCCACTTCCAAAGCAATTTTCATGCCATTATGATGAACGTCCGCCACCAGGGGCACAGGTTGATAGGTTTGGGCTAATTTCTGTTTAATTTTCCCTACGGCGGTGGCATGACCCACACTGGGAACCGTCACCCGCACAATTTCACAGCCAATTTCATGCAGACGACGCACCGCCGCCGTCGCCCCCTCAATGTCCATCGTATCCTCATTAATCATTGATTGGACAACCACGGGATGACCGCCCCCAATAGTAACCGTCCCTACCTGGACAGGACGGGTTTGACGGCGGTGAATCATCGTATCCACCGATGTTTGACTAGCCGGGGTTTGGGTGGAAATAGGTAAAGTTTGCATAGTTAATAATTGATTTTTGTCAATATAGCGATCGGAATTTTTTCTCCTATTGATTAATAGATTGCCACAAAAGGGGCATTTAGGGAATTACCCATCGCGGATAGTTAAGTGGGTTCGGGAGGAACGGGGGAATTGCTTCTACAATTTAACTAGGCTCCTGATTGTTACCGAAGGTTTAACGATGTTGTTAGAACTGAAACAAATCACCGTTCCCCCTGGACAAACCGTGATATTTAATCAGATTACTTGGCAAGAATTTGAAACCCTATTAGATGAATTAGGTGAACATCGTTCATCCCGAATTGCTTATGCAAATGAAACCTTAGAAATTATGACTCCCTTACCTGAACATGAATTTAGCAAAGAACTTGTTAGTGATTTGATCAAAGCTTTACTAGAAGAACTCGATATAGAATTTTTCCCTTTGGGTTCAACTACATTCAAAAATCAACTTATGCGACAAGGAATAGAACCAGATAACTGTTTTTTTATTCAAAATGAAGCTTTAATTAGAAATAAAAACCGATTAGATTTAACAATTGATCCCCCTCCAGATTTGGCTTTAGAAATTGATATTACTTCCCGCACCCATCTTAATATTTATGCCACATTAGGGGTTCCTGAACTTTGGAGATTTGAAAACGGCATATTAAAAATCTATATTTTGCAAGATGGTAACTATCAAGAAACACAATACAGTCCCACCTTCCCTAATTTACCCTTAACTGATATTATTCCCCAATATTTACAAAAAATTAAAATATTGGGACGAAACGCCACAATGAAAAAATTTAGAAGCTGGATTAAAAAGACGTATATAGCAGGGAACACCGGAACAGCCCCCGGGAGCTAGGTGGGGAGGGAACAGGGGGGATCATCTGTAGCATTTATAATCAGATTTCATATTATTCTCAACCCAATCTATGGAGAATATTGAACCCGATAAATCCAGCCGTTACTTTCTTCAGTAAAAATTAAACTGCCATCGGGTAATACTAATAAACCCACCGGACGACCCCAAGTTTCAGGAATAGCAGGATTAACTAAAAATCCAGTTAAAAATTCCTCGTAATATCCCTGGGGACGACCTTGATTAAAAGGAATAAAAACTAATTTATATCCCGTACCAGAATTGCGATTCCAACTACCTCTAAACGCTACAAATGCGCCTTTTTTATAGGGTTCTGGGAAGGTATTACCATCATAAAATTGTAATCCTAAAGCCGCCGAATGGGCTTGAAATAAAACATCGGGTTTTAAGGTTTTTTTAACTAAATCCCGGCGGACACTTTGACCATTTTGAACATGACGCGGATCTAAATTATTAGGTGTAAAATAACTATAGGGCCAGCCATAGAATTCTCCTGAACGAATACGGGTAAAATAATCAGGAACTAAATCATCTCCTAACCCATCCCTTTCATTAACAGTTGTATAAAGTTCTTTGGTTTCTGGATGAAAGTCTAACCCCACAGGATTTCTTAATCCATAAGCAAATGTTTGTTGATTAGACCCGTCTAAATTCATCACTTGAATTGATGCACGGGGAGGATTTTCTTGACTGACATTTGTTTTTGAACCAATGGAAACATAGAGTTTTTGATTGTTAGGAGAAACAATAACATTGCGTGTCCAATGTTGGTTATATCCGCCTCCAGGTAACTCCGCTATTTTTTCGCCTGTTCCCGTGAGTTGCTGTTGATTATTATAGGAATAACGTCTAACTTCGTCTGTATTTCCCAAGAAAAAATAACCGGGTGAAAATGCCATTCCAAAGGGAATATTTAAGCCATTTTTGCTGTCTGCAAAGGTTGTAATTTGATCAGCTACCCCATCTTTGTTGGTATCTTTTAATAACCGAATCCGGTTTTGTTTGGTTTCTGTTACTAATACATCACCATCGGGAGTTAAGGCTAACCAGCGAGGATTATCTAAATTTTCGGCAAAGATATTAACTTTAAATCCGGGGGGAACATTTAAAACGGGGTTATTAGGAATGGGAATAACTTGGGGAGGTTTAGATGCACTCTCACTATGGAAAGGTGGCGGTAAGTCTTCTAAATTAATCCGAATTGGTTGGGGGGATAATGGTTTTATGGTAATATTATTTTGGGTTGCGGTCGCAACGGAAATGGAGGAATTTGTTGGGGTGCGATCGCTATTTTGTTGACAACCGATTAATAATCCTAAAAATAATAAGGGAAAATAACGTAATTTGGACATAATTACCCTGCTATTATTCGAGTTGATGAATTCTATTAAGATTTAAAATCATGGGCGGTACAAGATTCGAACTTGTGGCCTCTTCCTTGTAAGGGAAGCACTCTACCGCTGAGTTAACCGCCCGATTAACACATTTAGCTATTATAGCATAAACTTTTAGAATCACAACCCTATTTTTCATGATTGATCATTTCACCCCATGCCATCAGGTCAAACCCACGACCAGATAACCCTTTGGAGCTTACCGTTTATTGCGGGCTTAACATGGAGCCAAACCCGCAGCAGTCACCTCACCTTTCTGGTGACGGGGAGTTTCCTGTTTAGTGGCCTCATGTTTGGCCCCGATTTAGATATCAACTCCCGACAGTTTCAACGGTGGGGGATGTTGCGGTGTTTCTGGGCGCCCTACCAAAACAGTTTGCGCCATCGCTCCTTTTTATCCCATGGGCCCTTTATTGGGACGGCGTTGAGGATTCTTTATTTAGGAGGAGGTCTGGGAATTTTGGGATTTTTGGGGTTAATGGTGGCACAATATTTAGGATTACTAAATAGGGAACCTTTAGAAATATTGCAGAATAGTTTGCGATCGCTCTCCAATTATCCCAGAGAATGTATCGCCATTTATTTAGGATTAGAAATGGGAGCCATGAGTCATTCTTTTAGTGACTGGTCTAACTCTTTATATAAAGAATTTAGAAAATGGCTAAAAACAGGGAAAACTCAAACAGAGATCAGGGAAACACCCAAACCCCAAAAAACCAAGCGTCAAGTGTCTGAATTTCCCCAATTGGAGCTTCCCCCAATTAAACCCAAACGTCAAAAATCTAATCCCACAAATGCTAAAAAATCTCCTCGTCGTCCTAAAAAATAAACCTTTTTTGATCATAAAATTCAAGGATTTAAAATGAGTAACACCGAAAATATTACCCTGAATCCTACATTAATCGCTCTACAAAACTTAATTGATGTTGTTGCCAAATTGCGATCGCCAGAGGGGGGATGTCCTTGGGATTTGGAACAAACACCAGAAACTTTAGTACCCTATATTATTGAAGAAGCCTATGAAGTAGTAGACGCAATTCGGAGCGGGGATCAAAATGCTATTGCTGATGAATTAGGGGATTTACTATTACAAGTAATTTTACAAGCCCAAATTGCCGGGGAATCAAATCAATTTTCCTTAGAAGAAATTGCCAATAATATTACAGAAAAATTAATTCGTCGCCATCCTCATGTATTCGGGGCAGTGGAAGTTAATAGTGTCGAAGAAGTTAGGCAAAATTGGGAAGAAATCAAATCAAATGAGCGAGGAGAAACACCCGAAACTAAAACTTTTAGTTCTAAATTAAGCCGTTATGCGCGACAATTACCCCCGTTAATTGCCGGAATGAAAATTTCTCAAAAAGCTGCATCTATCGGTTTTGAATGGGATAATATTGAGGGGGTTTGGGATAAATTTGAGGAAGAAGTTGCTGAATTTAAAGAAGCAATTCAAGGATCGGATAAAGAGCATCAACAAGCAGAATTAGGGGATATTTTATTTGTCTTAATTAATTTAGCCCGTTGGTATAATTTAGATCCCCATATTGGGTTACAGGAAACTAATCATCGTTTTATTAAACGGTTATCCAAGGTTGAGGAATATTGCGATCGCCCCTTATCAGAATACAGTTTAGAGGAATTAGACGCCCTCTGGCAACAAGCAAAAGCTATCCTAGCCCAGAAATAAAGCCTAATTGTGCTAAAATAGAGGAGGTTTATTAATAGTTTTGGTAAGTTGCTATGCCCTCTTTAGAAGTTCGTGAATTTGCCGAAAAAATTAACCAGTTATCCCTTGAGGATAAACAATGGTTATTACAACAATTAATGCAAGAAATTACTACTTCTCACAATTCTGAACTGAGCCCATCTAACTCTTTGACGAATGAGGTTAAAAAGACATTTAATATTACTCCTGCTGTACCAGGAAGCGGTTATACTGATACAGCAATCAATCATGATCAGAGATTAAATTAATGATAGAAGAATTTAATCTTTATTAATTCAAAGATTGATCTTTTTTATAAGCCCAAATAGATACAAGATAAAAAATCAAACTAAATACTCCTAAAGATAAAAGATGTAATATGATATTATTATCGTTTTTTATATTAGCACTGTACAAAACTAATTGACCATAGTGATACACAGGAGAAAAATCTATTAGATCGCTAAACCATTTTGCTTTTGAAATTGGTAAACCACAAGTTAACACAGCAACTGGAACAGATAAACCAACAATAGAATCAAGACTTTTAGGATTAAATAAATAACCCATTGCTAAACCAAAAATAGCAAAAGGAATTATGCCCAAAAGCAAAGATAAAAACATCGCCAACCAATTTATTAAAGTCTCATCAATTCCTAGCTTGAATGCTCCAAAAACAAACATTAACGATAAAATAATTGTCGAAAGTAACAAAGTAATAATAATTTTAGCTCTGAAAAATACACTGGGAGGAAGTGGGGTAACTTTTAATAACTTTAACCATCCTTCTACTCTTTCAATAGCAATTCTTTTTCCTAATCTTTCAATTGCTAATATTAATAACATTAGTCCACAAAAAAATATTAACATGACTTTAGCGGATTTTTGATTCATGGGGAAAAGGACAATTAGAGAAGGAAGCAGAAAAATCCCCAATAAATACAATGGTGTTCTCACAAGCTGTAATAATTCAGCATAAGTCTGTTTTAACAAAAGATAAGTATAATTAATTTTTCTGTTTGTTTCCTTGAATTTGGATGATTCTTTTTCCTCTACCAAAACTGTCTTAATAATATTTTCCTCTAATTTACCCTCTTTTAAAATTACATATTTAGTAACTAAGTTATCTAAATATGTAAAATCTGCTTGATTATTTGTCACCATTAGGATAGTAATATTTTTTTCACGACAGATTTTGATTTGTTCCCAAAATTCAATAAATCCTTCTTCATCTAAATTTCTGGTGGGTTCATCTAAAATTAATAATTCTGGATTACCTGCTAAAGCTAAAGCAAAAAATAACCTTTGTTCTTCACCCCCAGACAATTTTGAAGCCCAATTATTCTCTTTTAATTTGAGATTAACCGTGCTTAAAATTTCTTCGGTTGATAAAGGATTAGGATAATAACTTCTTAATAAGTTTACTAATTCTTTAACTGTTAAATGTTTAGGAAGGGAAACTTTTTGTAAAACTACACCAAGGCGGATTTTTGAGTGAAAACTTTTAGGATTTTCCCCAAATAACTTAACTTCCCCTTGAGTGGGTGCTAAAAGTCCTAAAATTAGATTAAGTAAAGTGGTTTTTCCCGAACCATTTGCCCCTTTTAAAACAACAAACTCACCTTGTTGAATATTAAGATTAATCTCTGTTAATATCTCTTTTCTTTTGAATAGAGATTGATTAAAACTTTTGGATATATTCTTTAGTTGTACTACATTCATGTTTTTTCCCTCAAGGTACATTAACTTACATATACTTAACACAATAACTGCTGAACAAAAGGAATATTAAGAATTACTCCTAAAAAGGTTCCTGCCAAAATAGCAATGAAAGGGTTTCCTAACATCAAAAGCAGTCCTACTGATGTAATTACTCCTCCTATAATTGGGACATTTGGGAAACTCATGATACAATGATCGCCAACACTTGTTCCTTTGGAAAACCATAAGATTAAAATTGGTATAGCTATAACGCTGATTCTTCCCAACCATTTAATCACATCAGATAACTGTAATATAAACCCTTCTTTGAAAGAAGAAAATATACTATTTTTAGCTTGATCAAGATTATCATTGCCAGATTGAAAAGACATAATTTTTGAATCCATTTAAACAATACAGACGGGGGTTAAATTAGGATAAGTAGGTTAGCTGTTGTGAATATTATAGATCAAAAAACTTATTTTTTCTAGTGTAAGGTATATTATTTTATCTTATCTTTTGTTACAGAATATTTACTGTAATATCTTAAACTATCTTGAAATATCTTTATTAAGAAGTGTATAATAGATGAAATCCTTACCATGAGGGGATCTTATGACTATGACAGAAATTTTACAATTTGCTGATCAGTTAATTTTTGCCAAGAAGGGAAAACACTTAGATGATCTCCAAGAATCAATTATTAAGGGAGTTTGGGACGGCCAGAGCTATCAGGAAATTGCTGATGAATGCAACCGTAGTGAGAGTAGGGTTAGAAATATCGCTGCCAAATTATTACAATTGTTATCTGAAGAATTAGGAGAAGATATTGAAAAGACTAATTTTCGTTCTACTTTTAATAGGTTAAATATTTTATCATCTCAAAATCAGCGTATTTGTCATGTAAGTGGTAGTAATCATAGTTTTAATTATAGTCCATCAATACTATATGATTCCAAGCAAGATAATCACCAAATATTAACTAATAATAAGTTTAAATCAACTAATTATGATTTAAACTTAACTCCCAAAATAATAAATTTTTATAATAGAGAATCAGAACTTAAAGCCCTTTCTAGTTGGATATTAGATAATAATATTCGTTTAATTTCAGTTTTAGGATTATCTGGAATAGGAAAAACGACTCTAGTTAAAAGATGGGTTGATTTGAATTTAGATAAATTTGAGGTAATTATCTGGAAAAGTTTAAAATATCCCAAACCTTTAGAATTACTTATGAATGATTTATTAAATGCTTGTAAGCAAGAATTAAAAGCAACTATAGATGATAATTTAAAGCAATTATTTGATGTTTTCACGGATAAAAAATGTTTGATTATCCTTGATGACGTTCATAATATTTTTACCCAGGGTGAATTTTCTGGACAATATCAAGGTGTTTATCAAGATTATCAAAATTTTTTTAAAATGGTAACAGAAGTTGAACATCAAAGTCATCTAATTTTAATTAGTCAAGAACAATGTGCGGAAATGGAATGTTTGGATGAGGAATTATATCCGATAAAATCTTTAAAATTATCCGGTTTAGAGGATGGAGAAATTTTGTCAGGGATAGGATTAAAACAAGATCAGGATAGCGGGTTAAAATTGATTGAAAAATATCAAGGAAATCCGATGTATTTGAAAGATATTGCTCTTTTAATTAAAGATGTTTTTGATGGGGATGTGGCTGAGTTTTTAGCTGAGGATAGTTTGGTAATTACTAAAGAAATGCGATCGCACTTTAAGCAATTATTCAACAGACTTTCACCCGTCGAAGAAAAAATTGTTTTAGAATTGAGCAAATTTGAGCAACCTGTTTCCAGAGAAGATTTAAGACAACATTTAGACTTGTCCTCAATGGACTTAATTAATGGGTTAAAATCTTTACAACAACGGTATTTAGTTAGTAAAATTAAAGTCGATACAATTTTATTTAATTTGTCCTTTCTTTTTCGGGAGTATGTGAGAACAATAGGAGAAAAATCTAATAATTACTGATCTGTGTAATAATTATAAAGATTGCGAATCGTCCGATTTACTAAACTTAAATAATCATCTAATTCTTCATAAGCATCTAATTCTTTTTCTTCTTCAAGAGTTAATACTGCTTTCTTTTGTCTCTCAAGTAAAGTTTCAATTCTACTTTGAATCTTTTCAGAAGCACGAAAGATAGTAATTCCTTCTATTAAGGTAATGCTAATTATTCCTTCTAAGGAAAAATTTTCAGGTAAAGTTTCAAGTTTGGGTAAAGTTGAATTTTGCATGATTAAAACTGGATTCAAGTATATAATAATAGCTATCTGACTCTGTACTTTTTTAACCTATTTTAGCATAACATTCAAAATAATGCTATAATAGGAGAAATTTATCAATATTTATTTGTGGTAAGTTATTATGCCATCTTTAGAAGTTCGTGAATTTGCCGAAAAAATTGACCAATTATCTTTTGAGGATAAACAGCAGAATTAGGGGATATTTTATTTGTCTTAATTAATTTAGCCCGTTGGTATGATTTAGATCCCCATATTGGGTTACAGGAAACTAATCATCGTTTTATTAAAAGGTTATCCAAGGTTGAGGAATATTGCGGTCGCCCTTTATCGGAATACAGTTTAGAGGAATTTAGACGCCCTCTGGTAACAAGCAAAAGCTATCCTAGCCCAGAAATAAAGTCTAATTTTTAGTTCAACAATGGGCTAAATGTCGGAAATGATATAAAAATATCAATAAAATAGCTGTATCATCAATAAATCGAGGTTAAGGATTTACAGATAACAGGAGCGATCAATGCCTCAAGAAACAATGAGTAAAACCCGGTTGGAATTCTCCCAAGTGCCAATTGCCAAAGCACCAATATCGGTAGAAGCATGGGCCGATGAACTGATGGATGACCTTTTTTCTGATGTTGATCGGGCGATCGAGGGAAAATCTCGGCTGCCCAAGGAAGCGGTCAAATCAGAATTTGTCTCCCTAAAATCGATTAAAGTCCCTCAAATTATTCTACCCCCGATGCCACGGGAGGAAGAAGAAGACAAAGACAAATTACGCGATGCGAGTGTTAAAAAGCCCTCTACCTCGTTGGATCGGATTCTATTAATTGCGGCGTTTTCATCGCTATTTATCACACTATTATTATGGTTGGCGACCAGGGGAGGGCTAGGGCGTTTATTTGCCCCGGAACCTGTGGCGGTTGCCCCCGAACCCGTATTAGATGCCAAGACCAAAGCGGATATTCAATTTTCCAATTATATTGAGCGATCGCTAACCAATATTGAACAACAGAATCAACAAACAAGGTTAGGCTTGCCCCTATTACCTCCTCCCGTGGCCAATGCCACCCTACCGACCCTGCCCGTTCCTGGGACTCCGCCCGTGGCTCCCGCGGCTCCCGTGGTGGATACCAATAACCTCGTCGCAGCTATTAACCGAGTGGCTGGGGCGATTCAAGATGCCTCTAATCAAACCGCATCTCTGTCTCAACAGGTGATGAAAAACTTGGCTAAGGGACAACAAACCCAGCCCCCCGCACCTGCTTCTGTTGCGGTTCCAGGTGGACAAGGTTCGGGTGCTGCTCCCGTAGCTCCTGCAAAAACAGGAGCTTCAACCCCCACAACCCAGGCTAAACCCGCTACACCGACCCAAGTTACTCCCACAACTCCTCAAGTTCGGCAGGAAGTCCCGGCGGCAACTATTCCATTACCCCCCTCACCTGGGGTAACGGAAACGCCAGCACAAGAGCCAACGGCAGCGAACCCTGCCCCAATAACGGCCCATACCTTGGTGGGAACTCTGGAATTGGGCGATCGTTCGGCGGCCCTGTTTGAAATTAATGGAGTAGCCCGTCGGATTTATGTCGGTGAAACCATTGGTGCGAGTGGTTGGTCACTGGTGGAAGTGGTAAACCAGCAAGCCGTTATTCGTCGGAATGGGGAGGTTAAAACAATTTTTGTGGGACAACAATTCTAAATGGGTTAATTCAGTTAATCCTGGGAGAGAGACGCGCCGTGGCACGTCTCTACTGTTCTTTTCTATTTAATATTTAATTATGGGTTTATTTGAAGATTTTAGTAATTTTTTAGAGACTCGGTTAGAGGAGTTTCTCAAGGATAATCCTCATTTAGAATTGCAAGCTTTAGAAGAACAGTTGCGGGAACAGGAGGAGGATACCTTAAAATTAATTGCTGAGTTGAACCGAAAGGAAAAAAAGCTACAAGCGGAAATTTTAGAAGTGGCTCAAGATGTCCAAAAATGGCATAAATGGGTACAAAAAGCACAAGCAGCCAATCGTTTAGATTTAGTGGCGGCGGCTCAAGAGCGAGAGGCGGGATTTTTGCGTCAAGGGAATCAACTTTGGGGACAAATGCAAGGAGTTAAAGACCGGATTCAAAAATCTAAAGAAGTCTATTATCAAGTTCAACAACGTCACAAAGAAGTTAAGGTTAAAGCCGCAGAAGTTGAAGCTAACCGTAGCAAATCAAAAGCTCAAGAAAACCCTCAAAATTCCAGGGAAACCCAGGGTTGGAATCAGAGTAAATCCTCTGGTAGTTCTAATTCTTTTAATGATTCCTTAGAGCGGAAATTCAAACAATGGGAAATGGATGAAGAATTAGAAGATTTGAAACGGAATATGGGACGTTAGAATTTTATGCTTCTGAGGTTTCAAAGTTAACTTGCTCATAGAGATCGGTTAAATTGATGGAAAAGTCAAGGGTGCTTAATGTTAAAATAGAATCCGCCGACTCATAAAAATTAACTTGCCATTTTCCCGTTTCTGTTTTTACAAATTGTTCGACGGAATATTGATATTGATCGATTAAAATATATTCTTGAAATTCGGGAATAGAACGATAATACTTAAATTTATCTCCGCGATCATAACTTCCCGTTGATTCAGATAAAATTTCTATAATTACTAAGGGGTTTAAAACCGTATCCGTGCGATTTTCGTGATAAATAACATCCCCTTTAATCACCATTAAATCAGGATAGGTGTATAACCGATGTTCGGCTATCCATAGACGGACATCGCTGGTAAATACCCGATAATTTTGTTTTCTTAGAGCAAAATATAAATGAGCGCAAAGATTCACTATAATTTGATTATGATTTGTTGTACCTCCACTCATGGGAATAATGTCTCCATCTCGATATTCATGTTTAAATTCTGCGGTTTCTTCGAGTTTGAAATACTCTTCTGGAGAATAGAGGAGAGGTTTCACTTGCATAACCATATTATGCTCCCACTTAAATCATATCCTTTTATTATATAGCCTATTGTGGCAAAATTTTAATCTCAAGATCAATTTTTTCTTGCCATTCTCGAATATAAACTAACAGTCCATACATAAACACAATTACTCCCATCATTTCCATGATTTCCTCGACAATGGCTACTAATGAATAAATTAGACTTTGTTGATGGTAATAAAACGCCACCACACTCCCAACCATTTCCATAAATAAAGCTCCGCCAATATATAAAGATGCTGCTAAAATAAAATGATCACGGGTTTTTCGGGGAAGATGTAACCAAAATTTCCAGTATTTACGCAGAAAAACTATGACTAAAATTATGCCTGGAATTACCCACATTGAACGTAAAAAAGGTGGTAAATTTAACCCTTTAGCAATATCAGGAATAATTAGAATTTCATGAATGGTAGCTACTTCATCAATAGCGAATAACCAAAAAATAATTGATAACCATTTCCATTGTTGGAAATAACGATATTTTACCGAAGAATTATCATTAGGATCAGTTAAGCTGTTTTGTTGTTCAAGTTCAGCTTGTTTTGCAGAGGCGATCGCCCCCAATAACCAAGCACAAAACGCTAACATAAATGCACTAAACCAAGTGGGTAAATTCATTTCTCGATCAACATTAAACATCGCTGTCCAATCTTTTCGATAGTTAAATCCAAACCTACCAATTTGTATCAGAATACTGGTGAAAGTAAAAAATCCTACTCCCATTGTTAGGCGTTTAGCTAATTTTATCGGAGACAGGGTTAGAGATAATTGCATTTGAACTTATCCTATTTGATCAACCTCAAATCATAACCCAACTATCGACAATAATATCGTCGATATCTATATCCATTAAATTTAGGTTGAGGACGGGGATCTTGTTGACACCGGAATTGACTAAAATCCGTATTATCTTTTAAATTCACCGCCCATAACTCAAAGGGACGTTGAACTTTAGTTAAAGCATTTGTAAAAGTAGGGGAAGGAGTATCTGTTTTTTTCACTAACATAAATTCAGGTAAATTTTTAGCCTGCTGACGCTTAAATTCTAATCCTAATCCCATCAAAGATCGAGTTTCTGCGTGGGTTTGTTGGGTTGTAGCAATAATCACAGATGTTTTAGCTTGATTAATAATATAACTTGCTAAAAGATCCGATCTTTGGGATTTTTGAAACCCATAATTTCCCGCAACCGTTAAAGCACCCAAACATCCCATGATTAAGGTGACAATCACAATTTTTTTGCCATTCGCTTGCAAAATAGGCGGAAGTGAAACCCAAGAATAATTAGCAAGTGTGGGATTTTTCCAAATTATACCCAATGCGGAACCCAAAATTAAAATAAACACAGGAAAGCTAACAAATTGATATCTAGCCGCCAGGGATACATCCTTTTGGAGTCCATAGATTAAAATTAAAAACAGTAAAATAATACTAATAAACACACCAGAAAAAATTTTAGTCTCTAGTTGAGTTTCGGAGGATTGAAAATTTAACCTAATTCCTTGAATTATACCCGGACTAATCCAAAGGAAAACCGTTAATAAAATCACGGCTGAAATTATAGTTATAATTATTGGTGTTGCTTCGACGGGTAATAAAAATATTTGGGTAATTAACCAAGCAAATAACCGAAATAAAGGCTCTATAAATCCTAATCCCTTAAATTGAGTTTCTATCCAGTCTGTGAGTTGATCATTGGGAATACTTTGTAAAATTGGAATCCAAACTAATCCACTGATTAATGTTCCTAAAATTACTCCATAAATCCTCAGCCAAGATGGTCTAAATATGCCTAATTTATTTCGCCAATCCTTTAACCAAAATCCCCCTATAACTAACCCTGATGACCCTAAAAAAACTATAAAAAAATAGTGACTGGCTATTCCTAATCCATTCACAATAATCCAACCTATGACTTGAATCATAGATAAAGATTTGTCTCCCTCTAAACTTCTAATTGCCTTGACTAAATAGCCTAAAGATGCGATGATAAAAAGTATGGTTAATGTATAATGTCTGGCTTCCTGTGATAAATAAATTCCGTAGGGAGAAACCGCCATTAATCCGGCGGTAATTTGAGCAAAAATCAGCGACCTAAAGGCAAAATAACTTAAAATAAAAATAGCCGGAATTGATAAAACCCCTAAAATAGAACTGAGAGCACGCGCCACCGTTAAAGAAACTAATTCTCCCTGATTGGAAAATAAATTCATCCAGAAATGATTGATTAAAAAATATAAGGGGGGATGATTACTTTCACTCAATAAATGATTAAGAATATCCGCCGGTTGACTAGCAGTTTCAAACCGCAAAGGCGATAATAAAATATCTGCTGAAATAATTTGATCTAAAGGAATAGTTTTTAGACCGTGACCCAAACTAAATACTAAAGTGGAAATTTCAATACTAGATGCTGACTTATTTCCTAAACCCAGAAAGCGCAATAAAATTCCTAGTCCTACCCAAAATAATAGTAAAGCAGGATGAAACCATCGGTTATTCATTATTTTAATCACTGAAAATAATCCTCACACAAAGTAAACCCATGATAAAAACAAATTATTTCTTAAAACCGTCTTTCTAATTTCAAACATTGACCTGGAGTTAACTTTCTAATCTCATCGGTTACATCTAACCAGGGTTGTAATTGTCCCCGTTGAAATGTGCGACTTAGGGGAATATCCATCGAAGTTTGATCACAACCTATTCCGGCGGAAATCACCCCTCGCCAAGAATCAGCATATAATTCATCAATAATCTGCCATTGATTTTTTTCCCAACGAAATCGCCGGGTAAATCTAAAGGGTGTATCTTGTTTTCCTAGAACAATTTTAGAACTATTTAACCTCTGAATTTGCTTTGAGAAAAACCTACCTAATATTAACATTAAAACTCGCATTAAAACTAATTTAAACGAAGATAATTGATTAGATTTAACCCAACTTAATCCTCCTTCAATTAAAATATCATCCTGTTCAACATGAATTGTATAAGCACTCATTAAATGGGCTACAGCATTTTTAATTTGACGACCCTGACGAACCTTAAGGGAAAAATGAGTATCTGATAATAGCAGTTTATTTTCCCGAAATAGTTTAAAAACTCCGCCTTTATTTAAAGCTACATATAATTCAACATGGGGACGACGTTTAATTAAAATTTCTGCTTCCTTTAACCAAATACTTGCTACATCTCGCGCTAAAGGTTGGGGTCTTCCAGGGACAAAATCGCGCCAAGTAAGTAAATAATTCCAAACCTGATTTCCTAACGAATAATCATCCCCATAACAAGCGGATAAACCATTTTTAATTCCTTGTAAAAATCGGTCATTAATTCGTAGCGCATCCGGTAGCCATTCCCCCACCAATTCAAACCCATAGGGAAAAAATTGATAGGTATTCAAACTGCCATATTCCCCACCATGCGACCCATCGGGATGAATAAAATAGGCAGCTAATTCTACGGCTTTAATTAAGGACTCTTTTAACCGTAAATCCGATCTCAAATCATCTAATTGAGCTAAAAAAGAAATGGTTAAGCTATGATAACCTGGATCAAACGTATCACTTTCTTTAAACCATCCTTCCTGACTTTGTAAAGATAATAACCGTTCTAAACGAGAGGCTTTAATTCGATGCCATTTAGAGGTTTGTAACATTTGACCCAAACGCTCTAAACACAGAAGAATTAACGCTTCTTGACTCGCACTCTGACTAAATTTACGATGGGCTAACCCCTGGGCTTGATGTTCAAAACATTGTAGGGCTTCATAATTCATTAACCCCAATAAATGATAACTTTCTAAACCTGCAAATAGGGAAAAAGCCGTGGCGTTCGTAGAATGTTCTAATGGAAAATTTTGATCACAAAAACCATCATTATAAACGTTATTAGTCTGGTAAATAATACCCGATTCTACCCAGGTTTTAATCGCAGGTTGTTGATAATAGGGATTATCAGAAATAGGTAGATCATAAACTAAAGCCAGAGGTAATACTAATTCTTGCATTCTACCATTGGCAAAATCTTTAGTTTTATAATGCCAAAAATTTCGATCAAAACAGCCATAGGTTGGACTATGGGGATTTCTATCCAATAACGTTAAAATTTTAGGAATTTGAGTTAAGGCTTCACGGGCAAATAAATCTTTAC
Source organism: Planktothrix agardhii (assembly GCF_904830935.1). NCBI lineage: Bacteria > Bacillati > Cyanobacteriota > Cyanophyceae > Oscillatoriales > Microcoleaceae > Planktothrix > Planktothrix agardhii. The sequence goes on along the minus strand of NZ_LR882952.1, from coordinate 3,006,665 downwards.
TCACGGTTAATAGTCGCTGTTAGTTGCACCAAACAAATTACCGCCATTGTACCAAAAAAGGCGCGATCGCTATCTTATTTTTCTGATTTCCTCAGTCTTCCAGACAATAAATTCTGAATCTACAGATAGTAAAATTACCTATAATTTCTAGGGTGGAAACTAGCCATGCTATTTTTGAGCATAGACGGGTTACTGTCCATTTCCCCCTTTCCCAAACCAGGGAAAATCTAAGAATTGAGATGTTTAAGTCTTTCAAAAAGTTTACAAAAATTTATAAACCATTAAATTCCAATTGTTGTTGTATACTGACTAATAATGAAAGGCAGCCAATTAATTGAAGCCGATTTAACTAAAGCTAACCTCCAAGGTGCCCAATTAAATGGCGTCAATTTGACTAATGCAAAACTGAGTGGTGCGATTCTATTTTGTGTAAATTTATTTCGTGCCAATTTAACCGGAGTGAATTTATGTGGCGCGAACTTAAAGGGAATTAATCTCCGGTCTGCTAATTTAGAAAAAGCCAATTTAAACTGGACAAATTTAACCGGAGCTAGATTAAGTGGGGCGAATTTAAGAGGGGCACAGTTAAACGGAGTCACCTTGAATGGTGCATTTCTGAATGGATTAGATTTAGAAGAAATTGATTTTAGTGGACTAGACCTGAATAATGTCAAATTGAGTGGGGCAAAATTGAAAGATTTTTTAAAATGGTAATTTTCCTGATAAATTATTCAATGAAATAGCCCTGGGGTTTGGGGGGGCTGTTCCGGTGTTCCCTATTTTAATTTTCTAAATAACGATTTATACCAGATAAAAATTCCAATTGCCCCCAAACAAAACAACCCCATCACCCCCGCTAAGGGGTTTTTATCAATTCCGGTAATAGCCTCAGAAACCGTATCAGAATAATTAATTAATTGCCCAACATTAATTATATAATAACCCCAAACTAAACCCCCATGCAACCCCATCGGCAAACCCAACCAACCGGAGGGACTTAACTGCAAACTATTAGAAGAAGCGGGAAACCAAGCTAGTTTTGAGACAACTAATATTAATCCTAATAACACTAAACCAGGAAATTGTAAAGCAGTTCTTTGAATTTCTGCCAAGGGTTTAATAAAATGTAAACCCGCAAAAATTATACTATTAATTCCCCAAGCAATTTTAGGGTTACAATCTCGTTTTAGTTCATCTAGTAACCATCCCCTAAAAAATAATTCTTCAGCAAACCCAATTCCCAGGGCAACTAAAAACCCTTCTAAAATAATGCTTAAAAAATTAGGGTTTGCAGGTTGCCATATTACCCAACCGAACAGGGATTCTATGATAAATAATCCCATTAAACTGAATAATCCTAATAATAATCCTTTGAGATAATTTTGATAATTTTTAGGATTAAAAACTAAACCATAGCGAGTTAGTGGGTGAGATTCACGATAAATTATTTTTGCCCAGAAGTGAATTAATATAATAAACTCGACATAAAGGAAAATTAACGTAATAATACTAACAAAATTGCGATCGCTAATAAAAAAATAAAAAGGTGCCGCCAGGGGAAGCCAAAGCAACACCAAAACCAGGAGAAAAATAACAATTCTCAGAAAAGCAGGATATTCTCTTAGAAATTCAAGATCGTATTTCAAACCCATTATCCTATAGTTAAGATGGTTTATTCATCGGGTTCAATAGTGCTAATGAGTCCATGATTTTTTAAGGTTTCGCAGTAAAATTCTGCGTGTTCTTGAGCACAAGTAATCACCAAGGCAAGATTATTAGTATGGGCTTCCATCATAATACTCACCGCCTGGGGTTGAGTCAAACTGGGAACCGTTGTCATCAACACTTGGACAACATACTCCATGGAATTATAATCATCGTTATGTAGCAAAACCCGATAACGGGGGGCAATTTTTCTAACGGTGGCACTCTTTTGTACTGTCTCAACAGACACGGCTTTTTCTCCTTTTTGAAAAAATCAAAGGGTTGAGGGTTAACAGAATTTATGAATTATTAGACTGTACATAGTTTAATGAATCATTGCGATGGCGACAAGGTTACTGAATATTGGCGGTTGAAAGTTACGGAGCCAGTAGTGCGAGCGTCCTCGCTCGCTAACAACCAACAACACTAACCAACAACGCTAAAAACTCACAACCAACGGCCAAACGCGATAACATATCAGAAGGAATATACTCTACTCTAGTTTGAGTGTTTCAACCCTGTTGAGTTAATATGAGACGTAGAACCAAAATGGCACCTGCTAAATCTTCGCTATTTAATTACACGGCTTTAGCAGTAATTGGCGGGGTACTGATTTTAGGAATTGGGATTGGAATTGCAATTAGTTCCACCACCACCTTAAATCCATCTAACGTGGCCTCTAGCCAATTTATTGACCAAAATGCACCGAATACCGAAACCTGTATTAAATTTGGCGCGAGTGCAATGGTCACGGATTTGCGTGTCTTTGTCACCCTTAACCCCTTCAATGTGTATGTAACACAACCGAAACTGCAACCAGGATGCGTTCTCCGCACAAGTAATTGGGCAATTTTAAAACAACGGAATCTGCTGAATAATGAACAAGAGCGAGATTGTAGACAACGAATGAATACCTTTGGATTTACGGGGGAATTAGAAAGTAATCCCACCATTAACTGTATTTATCAAAATGATGGTGCAGCTAACCTGTTTATTAATCAACCCGGAAGCATTCAAACCCCCGGTAGGTCAGAAACAGAACGATTTTAAATTGCTGAAGGAATTACGAATTACGAATTACGAATGGGTAATAGCAAAAGTTTACCTCCCCTGCTCCCCCTGCTCCCCCTGCTCCCCCTGCTCCCCCTGCTCCCCCTGCTCCCCCTGCTCCCAGGGCTGTTTCATGTTCCATTGCCAACCCCTAAGACCTAACCCCCCAACCCCCTTCCCTACTAGGGAAGGGGGAGTAATAAATAATTTTTTATGTTTAATAGTAATAATTAGTCCCCCCTCTCCTCGCAGGAGAGGGGTTGGGGGGGATGTCACACAGTTTTTCCTAGAGAATGAAACAGCCCTGCCCCTGCTCCCCCTGCCTCCCCTGCCTCCCCTACTCCCCCTACTCCCCATTCAACTGAATGCAAAATTAAAGACCAATTACATATTTTTGCCATTCTTTGTTCATACCGCTTTTAACGTGCCGAGTCACCTCAAAATAGAGGCTGCTATGGGGTTTACGCGGTGTTATCCGCAAAATCATTCCGGCTTCTTTGGGGGTGCGGCTGCCCTTTCTGATATTACAGCAAACACAGGCTGAAACTAAATTTTCCCAGGTATCCCCGCCCCCACGAGACCTGGGAATAACATGATCTAGGGTTAAATCCTCTCCGGTATGACCACAGTATTGACAAGAGTGGCTATCTCGGTGCAGTATATTCCTTCGGGTAAGGGGAATATCTTTATAGGGAACTCGAACATAGTGTCGCAGCCTAATCACGGTGGGCAAGGGAAAATCGGGAAGAAGGAATTTTCCATTATGCTCAACCTGCTCGGCTTTTTCTTTGAGTAATAAGACAACCGCCCGTCGCCAAGTCGTAATATTGAGAGGCTCATAGGAGGCGTTCAATACCAAAACACTACCCATTGGCTAGATTTTGCGATAAGATTTGACCGATATTAACACAGCTTAACGCCTTCAGGGGTTAAACGACAAAAATATGCTGAGTGGAAAATCTATTTCTATTAAAAACACGACTTTGCTCAATTCGGAAATAGACGTTGGGATTCGTCAACGGGCGTGGGTGGAAGTGGATTTAGATGCGATCGCTGAAAATATCCGCCAGATTAAGGGTTTATTATCTCCCCAAACAAAATTAATGGCGGTGGTCAAAGCCGACGCCTATGGACATGGGGCGGTTTCCGTTGCTAAAACCGTTTTTCAGGCGGGGGCTGAGTGGTTAGCCGTTGCCACCCTCCCAGAAGGGATAGAATTGCGAGAGGCGGGTATTAAGCAACCGATATTACTATTGGGGGCGATCCATACGGCCGAAGAAGTGCAAGCGATCGCCCATTGGCAACTGCAACCCACTTTATGCACACCTCAACAGGCATTATTATTTTCAGAAACTTTAAATCAATTAAATCAATCTTTAGCAGTTCAAATTAAGATTGATACCGGAATGTCACGGTTAGGAACTCCCTGGCAACAAGGGTTAGAATTTTTTAAATTAGTTCAACGATTACCTAATTTAGAATTAGCCGGAATTTATTCCCACTTTGCCACGGCCGACAGTAGGGATCCCACGGTGATGCGACAACAACATTATCGCTATGAAAATGTAATTAATGAAATCCGCGATCATTGGCAATCGGATGCTGATCCCCAATTTCCATTATTACATATTGCCAACTCCGCAGCAACATTAGCAGATCGGAATTTACATTATGATATGGTGCGAATTGGATTAAGTGTTTATGGTCTTTATCCTGCCACTCATTTAACCTCTGTAGTTACTTTAAAACCCGCTATGCAAATTAAAGCCCGGGTAACACAAGTTAAAACCATTGAAGCCGGAACTGGAGTCAGTTATGGTTATCAATTTATTGCCAAAAAACAAACTAAAATTGCCGTGATTGGCATTGGTTATGCCGATGGCATTCCTCGGAATCTTTCTAATAAAATAAAAGTCTTAATTCGGGGTCAATGGGTGAATCAAATCGGCACAATTACCATGGATCAAATCATGTTGGATGTGAGTGAAATTCCTGATTTACAAGTTGGGGAAGTTGTTACATTATTAGGTGAAGATGGAGAATATTCGATTTCTGCCGATGATTGGGCGAATACCATTGGTACAATTTCATGGGAAATCCTTTGTGGATTCAAACATCGACTTCCCAGGGTTAATATTATGAATAAATAGTTATTGAGGATATCTGTTGTGGTTGATCATCACTCCCATAGTCATGTTCCAAAAACCTATAACCGGGCTTTTCAAATCGGTATTGGTTTAAATATAGGCTTTGTGTTGATTGAGGTTGCCTTTGGATTAATTACCCAATCCCTGGCACTACTAGCTGATGCCGGACACAACCTAAGTGATGTGCTGGGGCTGTTACTAGCCTGGGGTGCTAGTTACCTGGGGCAGCTTCCGCCCAATCAAACCTATACCTATGGTTGGCGGCGATCATCAATTTTAGCCGCCCTACTCAATGGAATTCTGCTCCTACTGGCGATGGGAGGCATTACCTGGGAAGCCCTGCGCCGACTCCAAGAACCCACTCCCGTGCCGGGTATGACCCTAATTTGGGTGGCTGGGGTGGGGGTCGTGATCAATACCCTGACCGCCCTATTATTTTTCTCTGGGGGTAAGAAAGATATTAATATTCGGGGTGCGTTTCTGCACATGGCGGCCGATGCCCTGGTTTCTCTGGGGGTGGTGTTCGCGGGCATAGCCATTCTGTTAACGGGGTGGCTATGGTTTGATCCCGCTATCAGTTTAGTGATTGTGGTAGTAATTGTGGTAGGGACTTGGAACCTACTGCGGGATGCCCTAGGATTAATTTTGGATCGAGTACCCAAGCACATCGAACCCCTGGCAGTACGGACTTTTCTGCAAGAGTTACCCGGGGTGGCACAAGTCCATGATCTTCATATTTGGGGCATGAGTACCACAGAAACAGCCCTGACAGCCCATTTGGTGATGCCCGAAGGCTGCCCAGGGGATAGCTTTTTAACCCATATCAGCGAGGAATTGCATCATCACTTTGACATCGACCATCCTACCCTACAAGTGGAAACCGGAGATCAGCAGTATCCTTGTCCCCTGGAGCCTGACCATATTGTTTAAGACCAACGCTCACGGCGCAGCCTATTCCCTGTTCCCTTTAAATAGGTTGATTTTGTAACCAATTGGCGGCATCTATTCCCGATTTTAACGCTCCTTCAATTTGATTTCGGCCACACCAGTCCCCCGCAAAAACTAGGGGTAATGGAGTTGTATTTGTTAAACAGGAAACGCTTAAAGGTGTTCGACAAAAGGCATAACGCCAGCGATGAATTTGTATCCATTCAGGAGTATCTAACCAGGGTAATAAGGTATTTGCAGCTTGGTCAATTAATTTTTGTCCAACGGCGTTTAAATCAGTTTCTTCTAAATATTGTTGAGCAAAATTACTATTACTTTGAATTACAAAAACAGGCTTGGTAGAATTTAATCGTTTACTGCTATCTATTCCTACCCAAGCTAATATGGAATCATCGGAGAAATTCACCGCTTTCCAATCTGGAATATCTGGATTATGTTCTTGAGAATAACCTGCTATTACCGTAATACAAGGATCGTATTCAACGGATTTGATCTGATTTAAAAAAATAGATTCAAACTCAATGTTAGAAGATTCTAATAACATCAATGCTTGGGGGGCAGGAATGGCAATAACCAGAGATTTTGCTGTCACTATTTCAGGCAATTCTGGATTATTTTTATCAATTAATTCTATATGACATTGCCAATTAATTTCGGTTGTAATTGTTACAGATTCAACTCGACTATTAACCTGAATATTTAAGCCCTCAGCCATAATTTTTCCCACGGTATTCATACCAGAAGGCATAATATAATAGGGTTGATAAATAGTTTGAGGTTGGAGTTGATTTTGTTTAAACTCATAGAGGGTATTTGTCCAAAGTTGTAATTTATTTTCTAAGGGTTCCTGAGTTTGTAAATCTTGAATTAACTGTTGTAATAGTTCCCCCTTGGGTTCCAAATAACGCACGCCATGATCTGCACGAGTTCCTGATACTCGTCGAGTCGCCATCCGCCCTCCCACACCCCTTGATTTATCTAAAACAATAACGTTATATCCGGCTTTTTGTAATTTTTGAGCGCAGATTAAACCCGAAACTCCAGCACCAATAACGGCGACATCAAATATGATTGAATTCATGGGTATTGTTAATTCCTTGTTGATTCAGATATTACGCTTAAAATAAACGGATTATGGATAACTTCAAAAATAACAAATTTTCCCAAAAAGTAGTAAAATAGGAAACGGAAAAACTCCCAATTGAGGAGGATATCAACCTTGGACGAACTTAGATCTGGATTAGAACTGGCAACAGAAGATGAGTTAGAACAGTTAACAAAACTCTTGTTTAGTCGGGGTTTGAACCCTTTAGACTATGTACAAACTCCCACCCCCATCGACGTTCAAAGTCGAGACCGGGAAGCCTGGTTAGACGCCTTAGAACAGCGTTTTCGCTATCTCGCCGCCGATGGGGTAACGGTTTTACGGGGAAAAACTCAACAGGTGACTTACCGCCAAGCGTTAATTCAAGTCTGTCGTTATTTGAAAATTCCCTATTCAAAAAACCTGTCAACGGCTGACTTAGAAGCGGAAGTTTTTTTACACCTTTTAGGTCAAGCTTGGAAACGTTTACCTCAGTCAGAACAAACCAACCTCACCCAAAAAGTTCAAAAAGCATTAACCGAAACAAAACCTTTACAACCCTTACCAATTTCTGCCCAAAAAGATCCGTTAGGATGGTTATTTAAAGCGGGAAGTTTGGTAGCAGTTAATTCTGTTATCCGACCGATAATTTTAGGACAAATAGCCAGTCAATTTGCTTTACATTTTGCTAAATATCAAGTAGCAAAAGAAGCCTTAATCACAGGAGGCGCAACCGCAGCAACTCAATTTCAAAATTATGTTGCTATTCAAACAGCAAACCGAGGAATGGCGGTTACTGCGACAAAATATGGCGTAACTCGCAGTGTATTTTCTTTCCTGGGGCCGTTATTATGGACGTGGTTAGTTGCTGACTTAGGATGGCGAGCAATTTCTACTAATTATGCCCGGATTATTCCCACCATATTTACTTTAGCACAAATTCGTTTAACCCGTTCAGATTGGGCTTATTCTTAATACTGATTTAAGGTTTTTTGACTGATTTTAACCCATGCAATCAATACTTTTACCCCACCCAGAACGACGGTTACATTTACCTTGGAATTGTTTACAATGGGGGGTATTTTTATTACCTATTTTACCAATATTTGGCAGCATTTCTATTTTTTTAGGAATGATTCTCAGTTATAGACATCAGTTCAAATCAATTCGGAAAAATCCCGTTAACCAAGGGTTAGCTATTTTAAGTATTTTATTAGTTATTATTTCTATTTTAGCGAATAATTCCCTGGAGTCTTTTCTGGGTTTATTTAATTTTATTCCCTATTTTATTATGTTTGCGGGGTTAAGTGAAATTATCCAAACCCCTAGTCAATTGCGACAGTTATCGTGGTTAATGATATTTGGTGCTATTCCCGTGATAATTTTGGGACTAGGACAACAGTATTTAAGCTGGTCGGGAATTGATATTTTACAGGGAATTTTAGGTTGGAGTTTACAACTAAATGGTAACCCGGTGGGTCGAATGTCATCGGTATTTATGTATGCTAATATTTTGGCAGCATATTTAATAATTATTTTCACATTAACCCTAGGATTATTAATTGAAGAATGGCAAAATAAAGCCGAGAATAATGATGGTTATATTCTGAATAAAAACCAGAAAATAACACTATTAATTATTACACTATTGTTAACAGCAATTGACTTAATTTTAACTAATTCTCGTAATGCTTGGGGATTAGCAGTTTTATCAAGTTTAGCTTATGCTTTATATTTAGGATGGTGGTGGTTAATCTTATTAGTGACTACGGGAGTAACGGCCGTTTTAGGGTCAGCTTTTGCACCTTCTCCGATTAAAGACGGGTTAAGAATGATTATCCCCGCTTATTTTTGGCAAAGAATTACCGATGAAAATTTTGTGCGTCCGGTAGAAACTCTAAGAATTACCCAATGGAAATTTGCCTTAAATTTAGCCCAAACTCGACCGTTAACCGGATGGGGATTAAGAAATTTTACGCCCTTATATGAAGCTAAAATGAACGTTTGGTTAGGTCATCCCCATAATTTATTTTTAATGATGTTTGCTGAAATTGGAATCCCCACAGCACTATTTTTTATGGTAATAATATGTTGGATTTTAAGTCAAGGATTTTTATTGTTAACAAATAGCTTAACTAATCCTTCAGAGCGATTAGTTTATTATAGCTATTTAATCACATTTTTAGGATTAATTTTGTTTAACTGTTTTGATGTCAGTTTATTTGATTTTAGAGTAAATACCTTGAGTTGGATAATTTTATCAGGAATTTGGGGAGTTGTTGATAATACTATTGGTAATTCCACTAAAAACAGTTATAATTAAATCATCTTTTAATAGTCCCCAAAAGGGTAACTTTTATGGTGGAAATATTAACTCTGAATTTACCCTCTATTCACACTTTAACCGATGAACAATTTTTTGAACAATGAAAGAATATCAACAAAATGGGGTAGGATTAGGATGGCTAATTGATCCCATTCAAAAAAAAGTAGAAATATATCGAATCAATCAACCTGTTGAAATCCTACAAAACCATGCTCAATTATCAGGAGAAAATATTTTAAAGGGTTTTATTTTAGACTTAAATCCTATTTTTAATCTTAACAATTAAACCCTATAAAATTCGATCATATAGCAACCGCTTAACTTACACAAATTCCGAACACGGATTTAACGGATTAATGGGATTTACACGGATTTTAAGATCGGGGTTTTACCTAAAGTTTTTCCAACAAAACTGTCTTAATTTTTCACTTCCTATAAGCTTCTATTTCTGTGGCTATTTCCTCCTCGGTTATATCTCCAATCCCAGGGATAGATTGAGTTTTATTAACTCATGAAGACAGAGGAAGTTCAATGATAAATTCTGTTCCAGTTCCCACCAATGACCGACAGATAATTTTGCCTTGATGCCGATCTTCAATGATTTGACGACTCACCGATAAACCAATCCCACTGCCTTGTAATACAGGTTTTGTAATTAATAAATCCTCAAAAATTGCATTTTGAACGTCATCAGATATTCCTAAACTATTATCTTGAATTGATAAAAGTACAGAATCTTGGTTTAAGTCGGTTTTAATAGTAATTGTAGGTTTAAATTCAGGATCGCCAGGGTGAGCTTCTGCTTTTTTATCTAGGGAATTAATCCCATAATTAATTAAATAAGATATAGCTTGATTAAAATGCCCTGGGTAACAATTAATTTCAGGAATATTCCCATAATTTTTAACAACTTCAATCGGAGACCTAATTTTAGTGCCTTTGCAGCGACTTTTTAACATTAATAACACACTATTAATGCCATCATGAATATTAAATAACACTTGGCGATCGCCTTCAAATCTTCCAAATGTCCGTAAAGAATTACTAATTTGATGTAACCGTTCTGCCCCATTTTCCATCGCAGATAACAATTTCGGCACATCTTCGATTAAATATTCTAAATCAATAGAATCAATTTCATCGGTGATTTCATCCACCGGATTAGGATAATGTTCTTGATATAATTCAATTAAATTCAATAAATCCTTAACATAATCTTTAATATAAGTAATATTTCCAGCAATACACCCCAAGGGATTATTAATTTCATGAACAACACTTGAAACTAAATGACTCAAGGTTGCTGTTTTTTCCTGTTGTACTAATTGTAAAATCTCCGTGGCATTCAGTTGGTTTTCAGACGGATTTGTTGAACTCATACTTAATTTCTCCGTATAATTAGTTATCAGTCAAGAAAAAAATTGATCGGTTAACTACTAACTTGTAGAGACGTACCATGGCACGCCTCTACAATGATCAATGATAACTAATTAGGGTGCTAACGCATTGCCGCGTAATAAACTCGCTAGGGTTTTGGCGGTAATTTTCATCTGTGTTAAAGGGTTAGCCGGAACAACGGTTTTGTACAAATAGCTATCAAAAGTTAACTTCTGCACATCCTTATCCGAACACATCTCCACAAAGGCTTCACGGGTCGCATCCGTCCGATAAAAGACCCGTTGCAGAATATCTAACACCAGATAAGTAATCCCATATTTCTTATCCCAGAGTCTAATATAGTCCTTCAGATCCGCTTCCGTCGGAATGCGTTGACCGCCATTACTGCGTTCCACAATAGTTTCCGCACACATCCGGCCAGACTTAGCGGCGAAATAGATGCCTTCTCCAGAGGACTTGGTAACTGTCCCGGCGGCATCTCCGACTAAAGCCACTCGTCCCACAACCCGACGGGGACGGGGATGTTCGGGAATGGGGTGAGCCTCCACCTTAATAATCTTACCGCCTTCGATCCGGTGAGCAGCCCGGGCGCGAATTCCCGCTTGCAATTGTTTGATCATGGCTTGGTTGGGTTTCATTGTCCCCGTGCCCACAGCAACGTGATCATGTTTGGGGAATACCCAAGCGTAGAAGTCGGGGGAAACATCGTTACCGACGTACATTTCCGCCAGATCTTCGTAATAGGCCATTTTATCTTCGGGAATCCGAATGCGCTCTTGGAAAGCGATCGCATAATTATAATCCCCAGCATCAATGGCTTTAGCAATGCGGGAGTTAGCCCCATCCGCCCCAATGACTACATCCACCTCTAGGGTTTTCGGTGTACCCACTCCACCCTCAGCCGTGCTGTGATCATGGTAATGGAGCACATAAGGTGCGGAATTAGTTTGAGGAATTTTTAATTGATGAACAGTACCATTTATTAAAATCGCCCCCAGAGAGACAGCGCGATCACGCATAAAACCATCGAGAATTTCCCGACGGCACATTCCAATATATTCGTCTTCTTTTTGAATGAAGATATCAACCTCACGGTTTGAGGGAGAGATCATTTTCATCTTTCTCACCCGCCGATCAATGACGTAAGCCGGTAAGTCAAACTCACTGATCATACAAAGCGGGATCGCCCCACCACAGGGTTTGGCGTTATCCAGCTTGCGTTCAAACAGGTAGGTTTCAATACCTGCTTTAACTAGCGTCTCGGCCGCGGAAGCACCCGCAGGGCCAGAACCAACAACAGCAACCCGTAGTGTCAACGGTCTTCCCCCAATCTATCTTGTCTTTTTATTCATGAGTGATGGTATCACAAACCCCCACCTGGAAACCATTTTTCCCTCGGTAGTTGTGACGCTTTGCAATACAGCTTAATATTTTGTAATAAATTATTACCCATGCGACAAGGTTTTACCCCGCAGCAACGACGGTATTTCCCACCACTTCACCCTGTAACATTCGTCCGGCTGCTTCCAATAATTGTTCCTCCAAATAAGGCTTCGTAAAGTAACCTCTCGCTCCCAAATTAAAAGCCATTTGACGGTGACGATCCGCACCGCGAGACGTTAACATCGCAATAGGTAAATTCGTTAGTGCCGGATCTTTTTGCATCCGAGATAATAATTCCAGCCCATCCATCCGGGGCATTTCAATATCGCAGAAGACAATATCGCAGGGTAAACCCGATTTTAGTTTTTCCCAAGCTTCCTTACCATCCCGGGCTTCTTCGACTCGATAACCGGATTTTTCAAAAGTAAGCGAGAGCAGCGATCGCACCGTAATCGAATCATCCACAATTAATACCGTCGGTTCCGACTTCTGAACCACAGGTTCAGCCGTGGCACTGCCCATTTGCCAAATTTTGCCCGAAGCATCCCGACGAATCCGACCCATGGCCAAATCAATCAGTTCTAGGACATCGGCGATCGCTACAATTTGACCATCCCCTAACACCGTCGCCCCAGCAATCCCAATCGGTTTCGGCACTGGCCCTTCCAAGGGTTTGATCACGATTTCCTGTTCAATCAACACTTGATCCACCTGTACCGCCAAATAACTATTAGAAGACCGCAGGATAATCACCGAAATCATGTCTTCTTCAGTGCTGGCACCATAGACATTCCCCCGACCCAAATGGCGATGATAGGTCAACAGTTCCCGCAAATGACGCAGGGGCAAAATTGTACCCCGCCATTCCAACACCTTACTTCCATCGGACTCGACGCGGATTTGTTCCCGAGGAACGTCAATCATATCTTCTACCCCGTCCATCGGGAAAGCAATCCGAACCCGATCGCTCACACAGCACAACGCCCGAGAAATACTCATATTCAAGGGTAAACGAATCGTGAACGTCGTCCCGCGTCCCAAGTTAGAATCCGTTGTAATCACGCCCCGAATATCGGTTAAACTGGTTCGCACCACATCCATCCCCACCCCTCGACCCGCGAATTCATCCGCCACATCCTTGGTACTAAAGTTGGGTAGGAATAACAGATCATAAATTTCTGGGTTACTCATACTTTCAGCATCCTCGGCGGTAATGATGCCTTTCTGAATGGCTTTATCTTTAACCCGATTCACGTCAATGCCGCCCCCATCATCGGAAATCGCAATAATCGTTTGGTTTCCTTGGTGAAATACCCGAATCGAGATCCGACCCACGGCAGATTTCCCCGCCGCCGTCCGCACATCCGCCGGTTCAATCCCGTGGGTAATGGCATTATTAACCAAATGAATTAAGGGGTCATGGAGTTTACCCAGTAACATTTTGTCAATTAAGGTATCTCGACCCTCAACAAATAACTCCGCCTGTTTCCCACACTTAATTGAAATATCCCGCACGGGACGTTTCAGGGCATCCGCCTCACTGCCAAAGGGTTCCATCCGGGCGCGATTTAGGCCTTCTTGCAAGGCTGTTGTAATCCGTCGCAACTCCCGAGTTACTTGGTCGGCTTCTTCGACTAAAAATCCAATATCTGCACTCGACTCCCGTACCCGCACAATTAACTCAATAATCTCTTGGGACAGGGTATGGAAGGGCGTAAACCGATCCAGTTCTGTTGAGTCCAAATCATTATTGGGATCATCATCATGAATCGAGGCACTGTCAGAAAACCAGAAGGGTTTGCGACGATGGGAGAGTAAGGAAATTTCCAAGAGCGATCGCTCATAGAAATCCTGCATCCGTTGACCCACATCTCCTAACAAAGAAACCTGATGCAGCAAGTTATCTAAAAACTGTCGCATCCGTTCTTGGTCTTGTTCCAAACTATTCCGGTTAACTACCAGTTCCCCCATCAAGTTACTAAGACCATCAAGTTGTTTGACCGGAACCTTAACAATTTGTTCAGTAATGGGTTTGGCAAACGTCCCCCTAGGAGGAGTTGTGGAACGAGATCGAGGAGGAGCATCTTCAATTAATCGGATTAAATCATTAAATTCCGAATCCTCCTCCGAAAGTTGTGATTCTGTATTTACGGCTTTGCGGGCGGTCTGAGACTTAATATTTTTAGGAGGATTAGGTGTTAGGGGTTCAGCCACGGGGGTATGGAGCAGTTCATCTAAATCCAAGAAATCCTCATCGTTCTCTGTTCCCTGTTCTCGTTCGACAAGCTCACGACGCAGCCTGTTCCCTGTTCCCTGTTCCTCTGGTTGACTCTCTACCCCTCCTAAATTGAGTAAGGCATCCAAACTGGCAAAATCATCCTCCGGCAGTTCTAGGGTGGTCTGCACCGTGGCTACTGGTTCTAATTTTGGGGACGTTTTGGGGAGTTCAGGGGTACTTGGCTGATCCCAGACCATATCTGGGGCTTCTTCGAGTTCCCCTTGTAAAAGTTCTTCAAACCAATCTTCCTGGGCATTGATCTGACCCGATGTGCTGCTGTCGCTTTCCTGACTGGTTTGAATTTGGGGGTCAAACTGATCGAATAGATCATCTAAATTTTCTGCATCTTCCAATAACTCCGTAATTTGAGTCGGGGAAAGGTCGGCAGAACGGGCAGATGGCATCCCCTCTTGGGGATTAATTAACAACTCATCGAATAAATCCCCAAAACTATCTACAAGGTCATGCTGTTTGGTTTCTACCGATGTCGGCTTGGTTGTGGTTCCCGTTTCTGAGATGGCGGAGTCCCCATCACTAAGGTGATCAAAGAAACTTGCCAGATCATCATCGGCTCCAGAAGTCACTAAACCTGGATTTTGTTGGGTTTTCCCTGGTTGAATTTGGGGTATATGGCTCGACGTTTCTGGCCGATTGAACTCAGGTTTTTCGTCTCCCAACAAATCAAAAAAGTCCCCTGACATTGATTCTGTTTCGGTTGCCAAGGATGGGGACGTTGACGTGGGGACTTCTTCATTCACCTCATTTTCCCATTGATCTAAACCTTCAAATAAGTCTCTGAGACTGTTATATTCTTCGGTAGTAATTTCTGGGCCATTCTGTAAACGGGGTGGGGTATTACTAGGGTTTGTTGCTGAATCTGACCAGTTCACATCGGAGAAAGAGTTATTCGGTGTTGCGGATTTAGGGGGTTTCTTCTTACCATTCTCCGGTTTCGATTGACCCGGTTTTGTGGCTGTCTCCGTCGTAGTTTTAGAGGGTTTAGATTGACTTGGAAATGTTTTAGATGCGGACGTGGATGGAGGCGATGATTTAGTTTTTTTATCTGTTTTTGCAGAGATAACCGTTTTAGGCAAAAGTTTTGTAATTCCTTCTGTTACAACAATTTCTCCCTCTCGATTCACTAAAACCAGTTCTTGGGCTTCTTTAATTGATTTAATCACTATCGGTGCTAGACTCCGATAGTGATTATCAGGATTGGCAATCACTTTTTCTAGGATCTCGATAAACTTAACCCAATTGGGCAACTCAAAGAGTTCCCCAGCCCGAGCTAAACTCCGACAGGTTTCGATTAACCCTTGACGAGTTTTTTGGGTTTCTGACTGTTTGAACTGTTGCAACATTTCCCTCAGACGTTCGGGAATATCACTACGAAATACCAAATCCTTCGCACTACTAGGAGATTCTTTAGATATAACGGTCGTAGGAATAGGGCGATTAGATGCAGAGGACGGGGCTCCGGTTTCCACTTCGGGCGGTCGCTTTGTCCCCTGTTGTTGAACCACTTTTATATGATAATTTAAAGCTTCAAAAACAGGCTCGACATCCTTCAAAATAGCACTGGCTGCTTCTTCCGTTAAGCCATAGGGCCCTGATAACTGATCAATTAAGGCTTGTAATGTATCAAAAACCTGTAAAAATAATGATTCTAATTGTTGATCAATAAATTGAGTCGGAAGACGGTTTTCTTTAAGAATTTTAAAACTATCTTCTAAACGGTGAGCCGTTTGTTGAATGCTATTAAGTCCCAACATCGCCGCCCCACCCTTGACCGAGTGAGCCGCTCGGAAAACTTCATTGAGCAATTCTGGATCTTCAATCGTCGCTTGCAGATTGAGCAATCCCTGTTCAATCGTATTGAGGTGGTCTTTCGCCTCCTCAATAAAATAGCCCATAATCCGTTGTTGCTGTTCGAGTTGCATATCAGTAATCAGTAATCAGTTATCAGTTATCAGTTATCAGTCATCAGTTAGTTATTAGTCATTAGTTATCAAAACCGCTTCCCCTGCTCCCTAAGCTTTCTCCGAGGAATCGACACGGAAGCGTTCTACCGATGTCAGCAAGTCTCGTGCCACACCCACGAGTTTAGTTAAGGCACTGGATACCTTTTGGGCTTCAGTGGAAGTTTCTTGGGCACTATGTTCCACCGCTCGCATCACCTGGGCGACGGCGCGGGCAGTTTCATTCTGTTCAACGGTATCCGCCGTAATCGAACGGACGAGAACATCAATCCGGTTGGTCACTTGAATAATGTCATCGAGTGCTCGTTTAGCTTGTTCCGCGAGGCGAGTCCCCTCAATCACCTGTTGATGACCTTGGGACATCGCCATCATCACCGTATTGGTTTGGCTTTGAATTTGCATCACGATTTGCTCGATATCCTTTAAGGATTTAGCCGACTTATCTGCCAACTGTCGGACTTCATCCGCAACAATCGCAAATCCCTTACCCGCTTCTCCTGCCCTAGCTGCCTCAATACTAGCGTTTAAAGCCAGTAAGTTAGTTCGGGAGGCAATTTGAGAAATAAGCCCGACAATTTTAGAAATTTCCTGAGAAGATTCCCCCAAACGCTTGACTTCTCGGCTAGTTTCTGCTACGGTTTCCCGAATTTTCAGAATCCCCGCCACGGTCATTTGTACCGCTTCCCCGCCTTTAGTGGCCAAGGCTGCCGCCGACCGAGCCACTTCTTCGGCTTCCCGAGCACTTTCAGCCACCCGTTGAATGGCATCGGTCAGTACCTGTACTGAGTTGAGGGTAGCAGCGAGTTCCTCCGCCTGACGGAAAGCATCCCCGGCGACATCCTTGGCAAAGGTAGCACTATCGGTAGCTCCCTTACTGACCTGACGGGCGGCTTGTTTGACCTGTACCACAATTTCCCGCAGGTTCTGAATGGTTAAGTTAAAGGAGTCCGCCACCGCTCCCAAAACGTTTGCCGTCACTTCTGCGGTTACAGTTAAATCTCCCCGGGCTGCCCCTTCCACGTCATCCAAAAGCCGAATCACCTGACGGTGTAAATCATCTCTAGCGTCTTCTTGTTCCTTAGCTTTGCGTTGGGCTTCTCGGGTAATACTTTGAATAAATTGGGCTGCATGGTTAAATTTAGAGGACATTTTGCCAAAGTCATCCTCAGCAAAAACCGTGGCGCGGGCATCTAAGTTCCCCTTACTAATCGCATCAAATTGAGCTTGTAAGTCATCTGTAGCCTTAGCAATTTGTTGGGCACTGATCCGACCCAATCCCCAGGTCGCCAGAAAACTGGTTCCCCCAGCTACGGCGGTCAACAGCCATCCTGTACCTCGTAGATAGTCTACGACTTCGGACTTATCATTTAAGGAGGCGGTACGAGTCGAAATATTGGTAGCCGTTGCCACTAAAACCAGGGTAGCCAGTCCCGTCCCCAGTGCCATATATAAGGGTTTACGTTTCAAGGAAGCATTTTCCAAGAAAGAGAATACCCCCTGCTCTGTGGTGACCATCGTATCTATCCCTTCCCCCAAATCCGGGCTTAGGGTGGTTACAGCCGATGCAGCGTAGGCAGTATTAAAAATCTCATCATCCTGAATCGCTGAACTATCACTATCGAGGGTGCTATTGTTGGTGGTATTACCAAATTTACTATCTACGCTGCTGAAATCTGAATCAACGTACAGGTCATTATCCCCACTGTCGGTGATGACAAAATCCCCAATATCATCAAATTCTTCAAAATCCTCTAAGAAATCATTGGGGGTCTGAGCCACCACCTTGCCATTTTGGGAACGGCCATTGGTATCATTGGCCTCAACCGTGACATCAAAGGAATTTCCAAAGGTATCTTCATCGGGATCGAGATCAAAACTATTGGGAATATCTGCCGAATCAAAAACCAGATCATCTGGTTCTTCATCTTCTTCCGCATCAGCATAATTGGAACTGAAAGCACCATTCACACTCCTTGAGGGGCCAGAGTCGTCGGGATCGGACAAGTAGGAATCATTGACCGCATTATTATTGGTTAATAGTGTTTCTTCTTCGTTGCTTTCTTCAGCATCCAGAACCTTATAGTTAGCCTTCATATTAGTAGTGTTCGGGGGTAGAGAAACAGAATCATCGGCATCATTAACGAAGAGTTCATCTGAAAAACTAAAAGCTGAATCTAAATCAGGGTCAAATTCATCTTCCTGAAAGGGTGAAGTTTCCTTGACCGAGACGAAACCATTTTGGGGTGGGTGTTCATCTGGTGACAACGATCCATCTGAATCGGCTGCATCTTCTAAAGGGGCAAAAATATCGTCAAGTTCTGCCTCAAAACTTGAGGAAGCTGTACCCACGGCACGGGATGGGCTAGAGGACTCATGATTAGCACCGTTGAGTTCTCTTTGATCTGCCGGATGAGATTCATAGGCCTCTGGATTGTTTAAGCCCCCCAATTCATCGTCATCGAAGCTATCGAATTCGAGGAATTGAGTCGGTTGAGATAAATAATCCGGGGATGACCCATTCAGAGTTTCCGGTGAGTGGACTGAATCCGATTCGTCTTCGGGGTTTTCGGTTGGGAAATCGAGCCAATCTAACTCATCCTCGGGAGAGAATAAATCCCCACTTAACTGTTCAATATCACTGGTGCTAGATTCATCGGTGGCAAAGTTTGGCACCGACAGGGATTCATCTTCTTCCAGTGTAAACGGATCGGCTTCTAATTCAGTGAAAGAATTTTCCGGGTCTAGGGGGTTTAAAATTTCTGTGCCTTCCTCTAAGTCGCCCCCCGAAGCAAAAGGATTATCTTCGGTGAAACTTAGGGGAGATTGACTACCATTGGATTTTACATAATCGGGTTCATCCTCTAAATTATTGAACCCCAAACCGATGGAAGCATCCAGATCAGAAGTGGATAAATCCAAGTCAGCATCGTCTAAGTCTTGAAAATCAAAGTTATCATCCTGCAAATCATTAAAATCCATCAGGGTTTCTTCGGTGGATGACCCATTCAGTCCATGAGTATCGGCGGATTCCAAATCTAAATTAGGTATGGAGGATGTGCCATTGGATGAACCATTGGTTTCTTCTGAGAGCCAATCTAAATCCTGGGTTAAATCCATTTCCTCGCCCTCGATTTCTTCGTTTACCAAGGCATTAAAAATTTCTGGGGAATCAAGGCTATCCTCGAAACTACCCGGAGGAGATTCTATTAAGTATTGGTCAGTATCGGCTAAGGCTTGATGGGCTTGTTCGAGTAATTCGGAGTCATGGGTTAAGTTGATGACGGCGACATACTGCTCACGGGCGACATCATACTGTTGCAACCCGTAGCCATAGATATGACCACAGAGAAGACGGGCAGATGGATCTTCTGGATAATCTTCTACCAGTTGATAAACCAGCGCCGCCGCCTGTTCATAATTCCCCTGACAGTATGCTTCCTCGGTTTGCTGATACTCTTGTAGGAAGTCTGTGCTTGTTGCCATGAGCGATTCCCCTTTTGACTTTCAAGTTTAGTTTTGCTCGTGCTTAATAGTTAAGATTTCGATGTAGAAACACGAATTATAAGGATGTAATCCGGTCTGTAGTAGATTTTCTAATAATCCCTACCCTGGGCTGGGTGAGTGAGGATTGGAGATTTAACATTAGGATGACAAAACCTCTGGTGGGGGTTTTGGGTTTCCCAAGTTAAAAGCTTTAGCTTAAACAGTTTTATAATCAATTGATAGTCGGTTTCCTCAATGGTTATGGGATAAACCCGATTGATGGCTGGTCACGTTGCCCAACGAGCCGATCGCAGAATTGCAATTTGGTCTAAAAGTCGCAGGACGCTGCCTTCAGTTCCAACTTGCCACTCTCCTTTGATAAAAGGAGTCATACTATCACTGACTTGGGTGGGCATTTGCATTTTATCAGGGTCAAGCCATGCCATGTCATTGACTTCATCAACAGCTAATCCTAATATAATGTCTTGATCTTCAACGGCAATAACATGGATCTCTGTTCGATCCGTATTTAAGGGGGTTGCATCCCCTAAAAATTGGCCTAAATCAGCGACCCAAATCACTCGACCCCTGAGATTGAAGGTTCCCAGCAACAGGGGGGAAACATTAGGAATCGGGGTCATCCGATCTGGCGATTGAAAGAGTACCTCCCGAATCCCGATGGCGGGAATGGCAAATTCATTCCGTGAAGGGACGAAAAAGCGAAGATGGGGTTCGCCTTCGGGGGTTGCCAGTTCTTGAAATTCTGGACTGTCTGTTCCTTGCCCGGTTAAAAAATCAGAATTCCCAACCATGGTTATTTTTCACCTATTATCTAAGTAACTGTTTAACGGTTCCGATGAGTTCACTGGGTTGAAAGGGTTTAGCAATATAAGCATCTGCCCCCTGTTTCATCCCCCAATAGCGGTCAAATTCTTCCCCCTTAGAAGAACACATGACAATGGCAATATCTCGGGTTTTGGGATCGGATTTTAGGCGACGACAGAGTTCATAGCCGTTCATCCTGGGCATAACAATATCTAGCACCATTAAATCGGGGGGGTTTTTTTGCACTTCTTCAAGTGCTTCCACACCGTCGGTGGCGATACTGACTTGTAACCCATTTTCCTTGAGAAGACCACAAATCATCTCCCGTTGAGTGACACTATCTTCGACAACCATAACTGTATTCATTTTTCTTCTCCATTAGAAACTCCCAAATTACCTGTAGTCAGGTTGGCGGTTTGAGTCCAAGTGGAACGAGGTTTATGCTGCATTACAAATTTATCGTAGAGTGTAAGAAAACCTAAGTATCTCAAAAGATGTGATTCTATTTCGATTATACGTCAATAGTACGGGAGCTTGATAGCCGAATAGGTAACAGGGAATAGGTAACAGGTAACAGGGAACACCAGATAATACTTCTGGCTGTTTCATATCAGCATTAAAATGTTACAACCTATTTAGGATTGCTATATTAGGTCAAAGGGTTTCTAACTCTGTCATAAATTCATCTTCTAAATCTGTATTAATAGAAGCATCTATTGTTTTTCCTGGCCCAATATAGGTTTCGACTAATGTTAATAATTCGGCATCTCCAAAGGGTTTTGTTAAATAATTTGTTGCCCTGACCATACGAGCTTTGAGTCGATCAATAAATCCATCAATTCCTGTTAACATAACAATCGGAGTTTGACGGAAAGCGGTAGAATTTCTTAACATGGCACAGATTTCATACCCATTTAATTCGGGCATGGCAATATCACAAAGAATTAAATCGGGTTTAAGCTGAAAAACTAAACTCAATGCTTTTAAAGGGTTGCCAATTGCTGTGGCTTCATAGCCTTGTTCTCTTAAAATAATTTCAACGCTTTCTCGAATTACTAGATCATCATCAATACAAACAATTCTCGGAGTTCTAGTCCTATCAGTAAAAGGTTCTGGCTCGTTAAAAACGTTTTCAGGATGGAGAGCCAACAATTGTACAAGTCCCTGTTGTACAAAGGGATAAATAGCCTTTGCCACCGTGACAATATCTCGGTGTAAGTAACGGGATATTTGACGAATTGAGGTTTGACCATCCGCCCAATGATTCAGGCTTTCAAACACTTTAGGTCGGACTGTTTTTTGTAATTTTGACTGATCGGTAATCAAAGGACATTGGTTTGGGGAAGTAATATGGGGATGGAATTTTTTCCATTCTTGAACTTGTTTGAAAGTATTGGCTAATAAGGGACTAATTTCTAAGGTGGTTAACTGGGGTGCTAATCCCGATCCCATTTCAAAAATAAAAGCACCTTGATGTAAACTTAGCAAATCAAATAGGGTTTCTTGAACCATACAATGAATAATATTACGGGCAATTTCTGGGGTAATCACTTGATTTTCTAACAACGCCCATAAATATCCGTATTCCGGTGCATTGACCGATGTGATCGAAGGAATTTCCAACTCCGAAAGGACGGTTTCAGCTTGATAGCGCCGTAAATAATCCCGTAATCTCTGGAGACTGCCTTCGCTTTGGCCGGCATAGATAATTCGACCATTCCAAGAAAAAACCAGCCAACACTGTCCCGTGAGACGAATGGGATGGCGTTCCATTTCCATCGTCGTCTGGGATGAACTGTAAGCTTCTACCATGAGTTCCCCTGTCCTCTGGCCAAGCTCAATCAGTTGTAAAATACTACGAATATCAATTTCGTTTAAAGAGCCTTGCATTTAGCAAGTTGCCTCCTGCAAATCAGTTTCAGTTTATATATAGCAGGGAATATTCCCCTGGGACATCCAAACAGCTTTTAGCCAAGATTCCACGGCTAGTTATCTTTCGGTTGAAGTCATAGAGCGAAGATGCTCCCGGTGCTGTCGTAAAGCCGATGGGCTGTCAGAAGACAGAACTCACATTGAGCATACCAGTTGCAAGTAACTTATGGTCAATCAGTGCAAAAATTTGCGAAATATTTAGGTAGGGAATCTAGTGAAAAGCTCCTTGAGATGTTAACTTTTATAAACCCCCTGTAGAAACCAATTGCGATTCTGACCGGGTAAACTGTCCATCCATCAGGATTTTCCAGCAAAATGCAAGCAGCGATCAATCCCACCCTAGCTAATTTGTCCATTGTGCCCCAACGTCAGCCTCTGAAAGTCGTGGTGTTAGGAGATAGTCTCGTCTATGGATTTGGTGATCCTGAAGGGGGCGGCTGGGTGGAACGACTGCGGCGTCAATGGATGTCACCGGAGAGCGTTGGCCCGATTCTCTACAATTTGGGGGTACGGGGAAATCGGGTGATTCAAGTTTGCGATCGCCTTGACCAAGAATTGCGCCATCGGGGAGAATTACGCAACCGTTTACCGGATGTGAGTATTTTTTCTGTGGGATTAAATGATTCGGCGCGGGTACAATCGTTTCAAGGTCGCAATTACACGGAATTTGATCATTTTGAAACTACCCTAAATCATTTATTAGATCAAGCTGAAAAAATGTGTCAGGTTCTGTTTGTGGGAATGGTTCCAGTTGATGAAAGTAAAATGCCCTTTCAGGGCTGTTTATATTATACTTTAGCCGATCAATTTCGCTACAAAGATGCCACTCGTCTCGCCTGTTTAGATCGCAATATTCCCTATTTAGATTTATTAGAAATTTGGACAGATCGAGGGGAACATTGGTGGAAATCTCGGTTATGTTCTGATGGTTTACACCCCAATGTTGCTGGATATGAGGCGTTGTTACAGGACATTCAACACTGGGAACCTATCCAGAAATTAGCCGATTAATCCAAGGAATCGAGGGATAAACTCTTTCCCCCCAGTGTTCCCTATTCCCTCCCCCCCTGGCCCCCCGTGCACGGGGGGTTTGGGGGGATCTTCCCTGTTCCCTATAAATTCCGAATTACCCGACAAGGATTCCCGGCTGCTAGAACTCCTGAAGGAATATTATCAACCACTACGCTACCTGCGCCAATGGTGGTATTATCACCAATTTCTACGCCTGGACAGATAATCGCACCGCCGCCAATCCAAACATTATCACCTATTTTAATCGGTGCTGCTAATTCTTTTCCGGTTAGGCGTAATGCGGGATCAATTGGATGATAGGCGGCATAAATTTGAACGTTAGGCGCTAATAAAACATTATCCCCAATTTCAACATAATTGCAGTCTAAGATAATACAGTTAAAGTTCATGTAAACATTATTCCCCAGTTTAATATAACAGCCATAATCACAATAAAATGGGGGAGTGATGAACAGATTATTTCCGATTTTATCGAATAATTCCAAGAGAATTAATTGACGAGTTTCTAACTCATCTTCTGTGGTACTATTATATAAACGAGTGAGTTTGGAAGCACGTTTCCGTCCTAAAACTAACTCTGGATCGTTGCCGAGATATAATTCTCCCGCCAGCATTTTTTCCTGTTCTGTTTGAGGTTTATTGTCCATACTAATCAGCATTAATCCAACGAAATACAGAAGCGATCGCCCGGTTGACAAAACTATTGGGTTTCTCCTCAATAATTTTGCGTTGAGCTTGATCTCGTTCTAGTTCTAATTTAGCAATTAATCGTTCTCCTTTTTGTTCACGAATCAAAGCGACTAAATAATCATGGGTAAGTTGATATCGATCATCGGGGATATATCGAGGTATCCCTGGATATTTTCAAGGATACCCGTTTAAAGATTAAACCTTGTGGTTGGCTGACTTAGCAATTTTCCCGGTTTATTGTAAACATTTATTATGAGCCGCTTCGAGGGTTTTTACATAGTCTGAATCTTTTCCGTATAATCCCGTTAAAATATTAACTGTTTCTTCGACTAAGATCAAGGAATTTACCGTATTAATCCAAGACATATCTCCGGCGGGGAGAATCATTCCATAAAATTCACAGGTTAAGGGTTCTTTGGGAATTAAAGCGTAATCTTGAGGTTTTATTTCTGGATTTCTGAGCACTTCTCCAATTAATAATAATCCATCACTAGCGAAGGCATTTAAACGACCTTGAACTACATCTTCGGCGGCATTTTTTCGACCATCAACTCCTGGGTATTCTACAACTTTTGCTAAGGAATAGCGACTGCTAATAAACTGTTGGGTTAAGGATGCAGGTAAAACTCCAATGGAAATAGCTTCTAAAGCTCCCGATGGTTGAATATAAGATTGATTATCCGGTCTAACTAATAAGTGAACTCCCGTGGCTAAAAACCGATCAGAATAAGTAATACCTGGTTCTGGATTCCTCAAAATTGTATTAGGGCCACATTCTAAATGAACTTTTCCTTCCCTGACTAATTGTTCGCGATTTTGTAAATTTGAAGGAATTAATTGTACCTCTATGGGTTTACTTAATTTTAACTGTTTTTGCAATCTTTCTCCTAATAAATCCATTAATTCAATACAATATCCTTCCCACTTTCCATCGGATGTAACAAATCCTAATGGGGGTGCATCTTGTCGGACTCCTGCTTTTAAAACTCCGGTTCTTTTAATGTCTTCTAAAACGGTTCCCGCAAAACTTTGTAAAGGGAAAAGTACCGATAAAATCAGACTTAATGTAATAGTCGCAAGTTTGGTTTTCATGTTATGATCAGGGTGATAAACACAGTAATCGAGTCTAGCTTACCGCAAAAAGTAGGAGGCAGACCAAACTAATTTGGCTTTTGTAAAGGCGATTGAGTTGGCAAGGGACAGGGAAAACGGTAATATTTTTTAATCCCAATAGAGTAGTAACAGAATATGGATTACGATTTAGTGATTATTGGTGCGGGAGTGGGCGGACATGGTGCTGCTATCCACGCCGTCGGTTGTGGCTTGAAAACCGCAATTATTGAGGCGGCGGACATGGGGGGAACTTGTGTTAACCGAGGCTGTATTCCCTCTAAAGCTCTATTAGCGGCGTCGGGACGGGTCAGAGAATTACATAATACCCATCACTTAAAAAATTTGGGGATTCAGTTAGGACAAGTCAGTTTTGATCGCGAACAAATTGCCAACCATGCTGATAATATTGTAACTAAACTTCGGGGTGACTTGACCAATAGTTTGAAGCGGTTAGGGGTTGATGTGATCCAAGGTTGGGGTAAAATTGCCGGGTCGAATAAAGTGACGGTGGAAACGGCAAATGGGGAAAAAACAATTACCGCTAAAGATATTATTTTAGCCCCCGGTTCTGTGCCGTTTGTTCCCCCCGGAATTACGATTGATCACAAAACAGTTTTTACCAGTGATGATGCGGTTAAATTAGAATCCCTGCCCCAATGGATTGCTATTATTGGAAGTGGCTATATCGGATTAGAATTTTCTGATATTTATACGGCTTTAGGTTGTGAAGTTACCATGATTGAAGCCTTAGATCAATTAATGCCAACTTTTGATCCTGATATTGCTAAATTAGCTCAACGGGTTTTAATTAATCCCAGGGATATTGAAACTAAAGTCGGAAAATTAGCCTTAAAAGTAACGCCTGGTTCTCCGGTTATTAT
The DNA here is from genome assembly GCF_904830935.1 of Planktothrix agardhii. NCBI lineage: Bacteria > Bacillati > Cyanobacteriota > Cyanophyceae > Oscillatoriales > Microcoleaceae > Planktothrix > Planktothrix agardhii. Next base: position 2,980,412 of record NZ_LR882952.1, on the reverse strand, counting down.
TGAGTTAGCCGATACCAAAACTAAAGAAGTAGAAGAAGTACTAGAAGTGGATGCTTGTTTGGTTGCTACCGGGCGGATTCCGGTGAGTAAAAATTTAGGTTTAGAATCGGTGAATGTTGAACCTATTCGGGGCGGTTTTATTCCTACAAATGATCATTTAGAGGTATTGTCTGGAGGCGAACCTGTTCCCCATTTATGGGCGATTGGAGATGCGACGGGTAAAATGATGTTAGCCCATACCGCATCCGCCCAGGGAGTAGCCGTTGTAGAGACTATTTGCGGACGTCCTCGCGCCGTAGATTATCGTAGTATTCCGGCGGCTGCTTTTACCCATCCTGAAATTAGTTATGTGGGTTTAACTGAACCTGCTGCAAAGGAATTAGGACAAACAGAAGGGTTTGAAATTGCGATAGTAAAAACCTATTTTAAGGGTAATTCTAAAGCAATTGCGGAGGGAGAAACCGAAGGTATGGCTAAAGTGATTTATCGTAAAGATACGGGGGAACTTTTAGGGGTTCATATCTTTGGTCTTCATGCTTCTGATTTAATTCAGGAAGCGGCAAATGCCATGTATCACCGTCAATCTGTCCATGATTTAGTATTCTCGGTTCATACCCATCCCACTCTTTCAGAAGTGCTTGATGAAGCCTACAAACGGGCTGTTTTTAGTGTGGGGGGTCATTAGATCTAATATTCGTCAATCCGTCTTTTTAAGCCCTTCAAGGCTGTTTAATTATTCCTTGTAAATGTATGACCTAACCCCCAAAACCATAAGGTAAGGGGGAGAGGTCACGACAGTTAGGACTGTGTTTCTGAAGTTAATGAAAACTTTTAATTAAACTGATTTTAAATTTAAAAAATCAGATACAGTGATCACAGGTTTTTCTCGAAATGGGTTTAAAATCAATAAATCGGCATCTCCAGTTATAAGACAATCAGCTTGACCATTAACAGCTAATTCCAAATATTTATTATCCTTGGGATCACGGCATTCTTGAATTTTTTCTGTTATTTCCATAACCAGAATAACTGTATCTAAAAAATCTCCTAAAAACTTGCTTCGATCTTCCGAAGAAATATATCGATCAAATTTTGGTCGTGCTAAAACTTGTTCTAATTCCGCCCAAATTTCAGGAGACATTAAAATACTTCCTGAATCTTGAGCTTTACGGATAGCTAAATCTGGCTTACTTTGAGGGATTAAAACTGCACTGATAATAATATTCGCATCAAAAACAAACAGTTTATCCTTCATGATCTTTTAATATATCTTCTAAAATCTCAGGACTTAATCCTTTCGCAACGGCTTTTTGACCGATTTCACTCATCGTTTGTCGCAATTTATTAATAGCCATTTTTCGAGATATCGTTTGACTTTTCAATAAAAAGGCAATTCTAGTTTCTATCTGTTGTTTTTCTTGTTCGTTAGCCTGGCGGTAACTTTCAGCAATATCAACAGGAACTTTAATTGTAATTTCTTCTAGGTATGTCATCGGTGATTTTACCTCAATTATTATATCCTGCGGTTTAGGATGTTCTCTTAGTATAACAGTACATAAACCCAGTTTCTGAAAAAAACGGTTTTTTTGAGGTCGGGTTACAAAATTAACCTTGAATTTGATATAATCAATTTTATATTAAGTTGGAGGATTAGTCTATGTCTTTTTACCATCAAAACCTAGAGGCTTTTTTGAAATTACTAGAAGAACAGCCTCAATTATTTATTGACTCACACCGTCAAGAATTAATCGAGTTAATTGAACCCTTACCCGATGATATTGAAACATTGTCAATTGCGATCGCTAGTTGGTATGAAAACTATGATGATATTGTTGATGCTCAGTTAGAAATTCTGAATAGTTATATTTTAATTAATAACGATTCTGAAAAAACATCAACTTCAGAATTAGCATTAGCTCGTTTACCTCTAACTAATATAAGTTCTGTTCCTAAGCCCAAACTTGAGTTAAACAAGAAGGAAACTTTAAAAAATGCCATTCAACCCTTATCAAAAATAACTCCTCCTCAATAAAAACAATCTTTGTCGATTTAATATCAATCTATTCGACAAATGATTCAAAGTTACGCTAAACTATATTTATCCTAATTGGGTTAACCTGTTTATGTTTATTGTTGATCACGAACCCGCTAACCTTCAAAGATTAGAACAACCAGAAGAATTTGATGATATTATATTTCCACCTAGTGATTTATGGAGTGAGGAACCTCCCGTGGAAAGTGATTTACACCGCAGACAAATTGATCTCCTGATTCATCTTTTAGAGTGGTGGTGGCGAAACCGTCAAGATTTTTATGTTTCTGGAAATTTAACTATCTATTTTAACCCGAATCAAAAAAAATCACAGGATTTTAGAGGGCCAGATTTCTTTGTAGTTTTAGACACAGAACGCAAACCCAGACGCAGTTGGATGATTTGGGAAGAAGGCAAATATCCTAATATTATTATTGAACTTTTATCTCCATCCACGGCAGAAATTGATAAAGGATTAAAAAAACAACTCTATCAAGATAACTTTCGCACCTTTGATTATTTTTGGTTTGATCCTGATACCTTAGAATTAGCCGGATTTCATTTAGTTGAGGGTAAATATCAACCCCTTGAATCTAATTCTCAAGGATGGTTATGGAGTCAACAATTAGAATTATTTTTGGGTGTTTATAACTCCCAATTGCGTTTTTTTACCTCAGATGGTCAACTTCTCCCCACTCCCGAAGAAGCAGCAATAGCAGCAGAAACACTATTAGCAAAATATCGAGAACAATTTGGGGAGTTACCCTAATTGGTCATAATAATTCCCAAATATAAAACGTTGTTGGGCTTTAGCCCTCCGGAGAGGGCTAAAGCCCAACAACAAATCTGAAGGTATGGAAGACCCACCCCTGGCCGAGATTGGCTAAATAATTTCGATCATTTAAGATTTGTTGCGAAAATTAACATCTAATCAAGGTAAAATAAAAGCCGTTCAGAACCGCAGTTTAGGTTAGCATCCCAAACCCTGATGTTTGCGATTCAGTTTGGGGTAAAAACACAACTGGGGACTACTCACTCAGATTCAATCACAATATCTGTGCAATCATCCAATAAGTCTAACCAAGCCACGATTAGTGCCTCATCAGCAACCAAGAAATCAGAGTTACCCTTTACTCTCCAAGATATCAGGGCGGCAATTCCTGCCCAGTGTTTTGAACCCTCGGTCTGGAAATCTCTGAGTTACTTCTTTATTGATATTTCGATCATCGCAGGTCTGTATTTTATCGCCTATAAACTCGATTCTTGGCTGTTTTTCCCCATTTTTTGGGTGATGCAAGGAACGATGTTTTGGGCGTTATTTGTTGTGGGCCACGATTGCGGTCATGGGTCTTTCTCCAAAATCAAATGGCTAAATAACTTAATTGGCCATTTGTCCCATATTCCGATTCTAGTTCCCTATCACGGTTGGCGCATCAGCCACAGAACCCATCACGCCAATACCGGAAATATTGATACCGATGAAAGTTGGCATCCGGTAACGGAAAGTACGTTCAATAAGATGGTTTGGTATGAAAAGCTGTTGCCCTTTTATATCCCCTTAGTTGCCTATCCGGTTTATCTATTCCGAAGTTCTTCTCCCCTTCGTAAAGGCTCTCACTTTTTGCCGAGTAGCCCTATGTTTAAAGAGTCCGAAAAATGGGATATTATTACCAGTACATCTTTGATGATCGTAATGGTAAGCTTTTTAGGGTTGATCACTTATCAGTTTGGATGGGTGTTTTTCCTGAAATACTATTTCATGCCCTATTTCGTGTTTGTGATGTGGCTGGATTTAGTCACCTACTTACATCATACTGAGGCTGATATTCCCTGGTATCGGGGGGAAGATTGGTATTTCTTGAAAGGGGCTTTATCAACTATTGACCGAGATTATGGCTTTATTAATCCCATTCATCATAATATCGGAACTCACGTTGCTCATCACATTTTCTTGAATATGCCCCACTATCATTTAAAAACAGCAACGGAAGCAATTAAACCCCTACTGGGTGACTATTATCATTGTTCTGATGAACCGATTTGGAAAAGTTTTATTCAATCCTACTGGTCTTGTCATTTTGTTCCTGATAACGGGTCAAAAGTCTATTATCAATCAGGTTGGAAAGCTGACAAAACCGTTGATTAACTATAAACCAGAAACCGGGTTTGTATCCTAAATGATTTATGGTAGTAGGGGTAATTCATGAATTACCCCCTACCTACGGCAAAAACCCGTTTTTTTTCCTGGAATTATTGAATTTTAACAGTTAATTGATAACTAGCATTCCCTCGGGTTCCACCGACGATAATCTCATAATTTCCGGTGGCGGGTAATTTCAAACTAGACTGGGTAGCTTCGGTTTTCAAAACCTGCCCATTGGGGGCAATTACATCAAAAACAGCGTTATTTTCTAAAGCGGTAATTTTAAGATCCATTCTTTGACCTTGGTTGGCTTTTAATAAATAGATATTGCGAGTTCCTCGCACCACCGACTGACTCATAGTTGCTGAATTTTTCCCAGGTGCAAAACGAATTTGAGAGACTAAACAGGGTTGTTTTTTATAAACTATTCGTCCCGTATTTAAAGAGTCTGCATTTAACGTCCAAGTTTCCTTAGTTTTTTGAGTATCTAACTCAATTTTTGTGGTAATATTTAGGTTTAATTTATTGCCATTTTTCGTTCCTTGTAATATTTGGGTATAGGACGTATAGTAGGATGCTTTTTGATTATGAATCGTAGCTTCAACCCGACCCGTGACTTTATTTCCATCAAGATAAATTCGGGCGATGGAGTCCATATTATCATCAGCAATAGAAAAACAATAGCCTTGAATGGAGGAAGCGGGGCTAGAATTTTGAGCTAATTGTATGGAAGAATTGGGTACAAAGGAGGCTAAAGAATTTATCTGAGGTGCAACATTCAGAAACGTTCCTGCAATAGCCAAAAATCCTAATAATTTGATCATGATTTTTACCTTGTTATTGTTTGTTGACGGTTAAGTGCTTATTCCCATTACCCATTACCTATTACCTATTACCCATTCCCTATTCCCTGACTACTGACATAATATTCGATCTTCGGGACTTAGTTGGGAATTAGTTTTTAAATAATCCTTTATCCAGTTACAAGCATAGGCGAATTCATTCAAGTTTAAAATTCGATCTAAATTCCATAATATCACCGTTTTATCTTCACTAACGGAAGCCAAAGTTTTACCATCAGGACTAAATTTAAGATTATAAACTTCATCATTATGACCATTCAGGGTTTTAACCAAAGTACCATCGAGTTTCCAAAGTTTAATGGTTTTATCCTGACTGGCTGATGCTAATAACTTTTGGTCAGGACTAAACGCCACCGCCATCACGTTGGCTGTGTGTCCCTTTAAGGTATTTTGATCAATAAAGGATTTAAGCTGAGGATTCCAGCGCCATAATTTTACCGTTTGATCTCGACTAGCGGAAGCTATAACTTGTCCATCGGGACTCAAATCTAGTCCCCAGATACCATCTTTATGACCAATTAATGTTTGTAGAAGTTGACCATTAAATCCCCAGAGTTTAATTGTATTATCATAAGAACTCGAAGCAATCCATTTACCCTCTGGCTGAATTGCAATTCCCCAAACCTGACCAGTATGACCGCTAAAGGTTTGGCGAAGTCTGCCATCAATACCCCAAATTTTAACAGTTTTATCCCAACTTCCAGAAACAATTGATTGATTGTCGGGAGTAAACTTCACCCCCCAAACCCCCCATTTATTTCCCAATAAGGTTTGATCGGGATGGGTTTTAAACAGTCCATTCTCATTTTTCTGCCACAATTTAATGGTATTATCATCGGAGGTTGAGACCAACCAACGACCATCGGAACTAAACTCAACCTGATTCACCCGCCACTGATGTCCGGTCAGGGTTTGTAATAATCGCCCTTTGTTTGTCCACAGTTTAATTGTCTTATCTAAGGAAGATGAAGCAATAGTTTGACCATCGGGACTAAAGGCGATTCCCCAAACCGTATCTTGATGTCCTATCAAGGGCATGACCAAAGAATATTCGGTTTTCGAGAGTTTAACGCTTTTATCCCAACTGGCGGAAGCAATGGTTTGACTATCGGGACTGAAGGCAACGGAACTCACTTCTGCCTGATGTTGCCAGAATGTTTCATAGGGGTTATACGAGAAATTTGTTAGGTCTTTACGCCAGATTTGGATTTGTTTATTCCGAATCGCCCCCGCCAAAAATTTGCTATTGGTACTAAAGGCTACATCCCAAACTTCATCCTCAAAGGAGCCGAAAGTCTGGATTAACTCCCCTTCCCGACTCCACAGTTTCAGGGTTTTATCTCGACTGGCGGACGCTAACCTTTGACCATCGGGACTCCAAGCCACAGCCATAATTTCAGCCTGATGTCCGGTCAGGGTTTTCAATAGTGTGCCATCGGCATTCCAGATTTTAACCGTATGATCAGCACTTCCAGAGGCGAATCTCTGACCATCGGGACTAAAGACAACGGTTTTAATTTTGTCGGGATGGGCGGCGATGGTTTTTAAGAGTTTTCCCTCTGTTGTCCATAATTTAATGGTTTGATCAAAACTCGAAGAAATCAGTTTATCCTCAGTCGGGCTGAAACTCACAGCCATCACCGCTTCCCGATGTCCGGTCAGGGTTCTTAAGTAGGTGCCATCGGTGTTCCAGAGTTTAATAGTTTTGTCGTTACTAGCTGAGGCGAGAAGGGGTTGACGGGGACTGAAGGCAACGTTAAGAACTCCATCCTGATGTCCAATCAGAGTTTTCAATAGTGTGCCATCTGGTTTCCAAAGTTTAATGGTTTTATCCTGACTCCCAGAAGCAATTAAATCTCCTTTGGGGCTAAATTCTACCGCATGAATAATACTGGTATGCCCCAACAGTTGGTTATATTCTTGAATCCCATAAACCGCTTTTTGCAATGTCAATTGTACATTCTGGTGAATTTTTGTATCCACATCCGATAGGGTTTGCAATTTTCGATAGGCTATCATGGATTGAATTAAGGCTTCAAACCTTTGATTTAAAGCAAATAAGGACTCAGATGATTGATTTATAGCTTTAACTTCGTTGATTTTTGCCTGGTGTTCATTCACCCTAGCTTGATGATATTGAAACCCTGAGATTAGACCTAATATAATGGTAATAACTAGGGCACTACTAACAGATATAAGTAAAAATCTTTGCAGTTTTGCGGTCTTTTTTTCTTCGGTTAGTCGGGCTTCTACTTCCAGCATTCTGGCAGCTTCTAAGGATTTTTGAACTTCTTGCCGATCTAATTCTTCACTTTTAGCTAAAAATTGATAATCTAAATCACTAATACTGCGACCACTTGACCAATTTTGGGCTTCTTTTAAGGCCTGTCCCCGTAATAGTCGAGAACTATCTTGTTGTTGAGATTCTATCCAAGCATCAAAGCCTTGAGAATAGGGTCGCAGGTTCCTCAATTGTTGGTTAACCCAATCTAAATCAAAGACTTCTTGATAAATCCGATTTTTTACCCGCAGAAACCCGGTATATTTGATCACTAAACCGGATAATATTAGTTCTGATTGTTCGTTACTATCATCGGTTAAAACTTCTAAATTTCGCAGAATATCTTGATAGATTCCTAAAATTCTGCCGATATGATCGGGGTTATTTTGAATTCGGTTACGAATGGTTTTTAAATGTTCGGGTTCATCTTGAGATTCCCATTTATAAATAATCTGCGATCGCACCAATGATTCTACCCAAAATCCTTCGGTTCCGGGGGGAATAATTAATATTTGATTAATTGTTTTTTCGGTAAAATTTATCACCAATTGACATATTTTTTGTGTTAAAAAAGGTTGTCCTCCTGTCCAAGCGATAATTTCTTGCATAATGGCTTTAGCATTAGTAATTTTTGGCTCCAAACCTTCAATTAAAGGTTGAACTTCATTCAGGGTAAAACCCGATAATTCAATGGCTTTTCCGATATTAAAGGGGGTACGAGTGCGATCGGAAATTAAAGCTGAAGGGGTAGCAACTCCAAATAAGGCAAAGCTAATCCGGTTATATTCAGGATTAATTGCCCGTTGATTATAACAAAAACGAATTAAAGCAAAAAAATCATCTACTTTAAAATTTAAACTTAAAATACTATCAATTTCATCAACAAAAATAATTAATTTTTGACCAGGAAATTCAACCAATAAAATATCTTCTATAAAATTACTAATACGTTGAATCACAGAAACTTCTGATTGTTCTTTCCACCAATTTTTTAAATTAAATTTACCTAAAAGATTAAATCCGCGCCATAATTCAGTAACTATTCCTTTATACCATTGTTGTTCCGTCACCATTTCGCTACCAATGCGAGTCATATCCAAGGTCGCACACTGAAAACCTTCTTGTTGTAAACGATAACGAGTTTTAACTAACAGAGAAGATTTCCCCATTTGCCGAGAATTTAAAACATAACAAAAATGCCCCTGTTGTAATTGAGAATACAGATCGAAATCCGCTTTTCTGACTACATAAGTCGGAGCATCTTGAGCTAAACTTCCCCCAATTTGATAGGCAGAATTAATCATCTATTACTAATCCAAAATTTAACCCACCCAGGTGGGTTTTGTCTGTGTAGCCGCGATTTGCAATCTCCAGATAGTATTCGGCGAATATAATTCGCTACTACACAAACGAAGTCCACCTGCGTGGACTAAGAGAAAATTCAGGTTTTTAAACCCACAAAGGTGGGTTTTATCTGTTTAGCCGCGATTTCCAATCGCCAGGGATAGGTTACATCATGCCCATGCCACCCATGCCGCCCATGCCGCCCATGCCGCCCATACCGCCCATGCCACCCATGCCGCCCATGGCATCCATATCGGCGGATTTCTTCTCAGGTTTTTCCACAACTAAGGCTTCAGTTGTTAATACTAATCCTGAAATTGAGGAGGCATTTTGCAACGCCGAACGTACCACTTTTGCCGGGTCAATAATCCCAGAAGCAATTAAATCTTCATAGGTTCCAGTTAAGGCATTATAACCAATATTAAACTCGGTATTGCGGACATTTTCCACCACCACAGCGCCTTCAGCCCCAGCATTACTGGCAATATAAAATAAAGGAGCTTCTAGGGCTTTGGCAATAATTCCCGCCCCAATTTTTTCCTCATCACTCAGTTGAGCTTTCAGTTCATCAACTTTTTTCGCCAGATGAATTAAAGTAGTCCCGCCCCCAGGAACAATCCCTTCTTCTACGGCGGCTTTAGTGGCATTTAAGGCATCTTCAATCCGCAGTTTCCGAGATTTCATTTCCGTTTCGGTGGCAGCCCCCACTTTGATTACAGCCACCCCTCCGGCTAATTTTGCAATTCGCTCTTGGAGTTTTTCCGCATCATATTCAGAGTCGGTTTCTTCCAGTTGACGACGAATTTGTTCAACCCGTTTTTTCACATCGGCTTGAGTTTTGCTATCCGTAACAATAATTGTATTGTCTTTTTCAATGGTGATTGTGTTGGCAGTTCCTAACATATCCAAAGAAACGGTATCTAAACTTAATCCCACTTCTTCAGAAATTAATTGTCCGCCTGTCAAAACCGCAATATCCTGTAATAAAGCTTTACGACGTTCACCAAAACTAGGGGCTTTAATTGCCGCCACATTTAACACGCCTCTGGCTTTATTCACCACCAAAGTTGCTAAGGCTTCCCCATCAATATCTTCAGCAATAATTAACAGAGGTTGACCCGAACGGGCAATTTTTTCTAAGACCGCAACTAAGTCTTGAATGGAACTAATTTTTTTATCGGTAATTAGAATTCTAGCGTTAGAAAATTCCACCACCATCCGTTCATTATCGGTGATAAAATAGGGAGAAATATATCCCCGGTCGAGTTGCATTCCTTCGACTACATCTAATTCTGTAGTGATGGATTTGGATTCTTCAACGGTAATTACCCCGTCTTTCGTTACCTTGTCCATCGCCAGGGAGATCATCCGACCAATTTCTGGGTCATTTCCCGCCGAAATCGTTGCGACTTGAGCAATTGCATCCCCTTCCACGGGTTTAGCAATGGCTTGAATTTCTTCGACCAAAATCTGAGTAATTTTGTCCATTCCCCGTCTCAGGGCCACAGGATTAGCCCCGGCTGCGACATTTTTTAACCCTTCACGAATCATGGCTTGGGCTAAAATGGCGGCGGTGGTTGTCCCATCTCCGGCGACTTCATTGGTTTTGGAGGCGACTTCCTGCATCAGTCGGGCGCCAGTATTTTCCAGGGGGTCGGACAGTTGAATTTCTTTAGCGACGGTAATACCATCATTGACGATTTCGGGAGCGCCAAATTTCTTCTCTAATAAGACATTCCGACCTTTGGGGCCAAGGGTGACTCGCACCGCATCGGCTAGGGCATTTACACCTTTTTCTAAGGCTCTACGGGATTCTTCACCAAACGAAACAATTTTAGCCATCTTACAATATCATTAATCACCAATAAGTCACTTTAGCACTCAAGGGTTTCGAGTGCTAGTTCGGAAATCCGTCATTCTGGGGAGGTCGGGTTAATCTGAATCTGTCTCTGTTCGCTTGCTGATTGAAAAAAACAAGTTTAAAAGATATTAAAATGGATTTTATAATCAATATGGCGAGTTTTTTGGAGGTATTCACTTCTTTACTTATAACTGGTAGAGATGCGCCATGGCACGTCTCTACCAGTCATCACTGATTTAATCGTTCCATTCCCCCCGAGGCGGAACCGGAGGGTTTCGTTGCAGTGTCAAAGCCAGTTCATCCTCTGGACGCTCTCCTCTAAGCCATTGGCGTAGGGCTGTCTCAATCACCTTGCTGGGGTCATTAGTGAGATGTTTAATTTGATCGAGTAACTCAGAATCAATGTGAATTGAAACTTCTACTTTCTGAGTCACATTTGGCGAAGAAAATGTATTTTTTTCCATAACAAGTTAGATCCTAACGTATAAAAAAAATTCCCAACAAATAAGGAATAGCGACTACAGCAAATTCCCATATATCAAAAACTCAAAGAATAACTTTTCAGCCGATTCTCATGGAGCCAGACACAGGCATACTTCGCAAGTGGTTCTACTCTGATTCTACTCTCCTCTAGGGAAAAATTGTTCACCCGGGTGAGAACCCGATTCAGAATTAAGGTTTGGTATAGGCAGAAGATGGTTTAAAAGAAGTTTCAGGTTTTCCATCTAAGGCTTGTAACATAAAGTCACGCCAGATCGGAGCCACAATTGTTCCTCCGGTTGATCCATAGGTTAGGGGAGTATAATCATCATTTCCCACCCAAACAGCCGTTGCTAAATCAGGAGTATATCCGGCAAACCAGATATCCCGTTCAGAAGACGTCGTTCCAGTTTTTCCCGCCGCCGGACGTCCAATTTGGGCGCGAGTTGCTGTTCCCCGATTAATTACTCCTTGTAACACACTATTCAGGGATGCCACGGCCCATTGATCCAAGACTAATCGAGGTTTAGGGGTATTATCCAGTAGAATATTGCCCTGACTATCAGTAACTTGGACAATAAACGTGGGTTCAGAGTGCCAGCCATCATTGGCAAAAGTGGCATAAGCTCCGGCCATTTCCATCGGGGTTAAATCCACCGACCCCAAGGGTAGGGAAACGACAGGCTCAATGGGACTCTTAATTCCCAGGACTCGACAAACCTCAATTACCTGATTTAGTCCCACCTCCTGACCCAGTTTGACCGCCGGAATATTCAAGGAATTTTCTAAAGCCGAGCGCACACTCACGGCCCCGGAGAAACCACCCCCGTAGTTTTGGGGAGAATAATAGCCATAGCCATCGGGATAACTGACCGGATTATCATAAACCGTGGAATCCGGGCCATATTTGCCACTGGCAAAGGCAGCATAATAAACAAAGGGTTTGAAGGCAGAGCCGGGTTGACGCAGGGCTTGAATCGCCCGATTATACTGACTGGTTTTATAATCAGCCCCCCCCACCATAGCCTTAACAAAATGGGTGCGGGGGTCAATGGCTACCAGGGCAATTTGACCATTTTGTAAATTGTTATAAACCCCTTGATAGTATAAGTTCTGATGCCACTCACTGACGGTTTTCTCCGCCATCCGTTGAAAATTCATATCAATGGTGGTTTGAATCCGCATTCCGCCCTTGATCACCGCTTCCCGACCAAAACGTTCAGAAAGCTCTTGGACAACTGCTTCCGTCACATAGGGAAGACGGCTACTGCTAAAGGAGGTGATTTTGCCCACCAGTAAGGTTTGTTTTTTGGCCGCGGCTTCTTCTTGGGGGGTAATCCACTGAAGTTCCCGCATCCGCTTCAAAACCGTTAACTGTCTTTGTTTGGCTTTTTTGTAATTCGCAAAGGGACTATAATCCTCCGGTGCTGGAATCATACCCGCCATCATTGCCGATTCCGCCAGGGTTAAGTCCTTCGCCGATTTATTAAAATAACTGCGGGCCGCGGTTTCTACCCCATAAAGGTTATGACCCCAATAGACCTGATTCAGATAGAGTTCTAAAATTTCGTCTTTTGATAAAATCTGCTCTAAACGAATCGCCATCACCGCTTCCGCGGCTTTTCGGCTCATGGTACGATTCGGGGATAAAAATAGGTTCTTCACCAACTGCATGGTCAGGGTAGAACCCCCTTCCACAGTGGAACCCCGTTCAAAGTTAGCGATAAATGCCCGTACAATCCCCGTGGGGTTAATGCCTTTGTGATAGAAGAAATTGCTATCTTCAATTGCAATCACAGCCCGTTTCAGATGGGGAGATATCTCGTTGAGGGAGACTACTTCACGGTTGGCTTCATCATGGAGGCTGGCCAGAGGAACCCCCTTAATATCATAGATATGGGTGGTTTCCGTGGGCACATAGTTCTGTAAGACCCGCACATCAGGAAGATTGCGGAAACTGACCGCCAAACCGACTAACCCTCCAGCCACGACCGAACTGGTTAACATCGTAACGCCGAGTAAGGTTCCGGCCGTTACTTTGCTGACCGACTGCACAAAGTCAAACAACGTTGAGGGGTTGTTGACCCTAACATCGCGTGGGATTGCATTAGTTGATGACACTTTAATTTACTCCCTCAATGAAAACAGGGCTACACAACATCTAGGGCTGGTAATAGAAATATAACTTTTTTTAGCTTCGAGTGATAGCATATAAGATTGACATTGTGCAGGTGAAGTACCTACATAATAAATCAAAAAAATTTCCTATCCGGGATCAAGGTTAACGGATTTTACCCCAAATTGGCAAAAGAATTTTAAGATCATGGCTATTAGTCCCTCGTCTGTACCAATCGAATTGGCGGCGTCTCTACAAAATTTTCCCACCCTTCGCCGAGGGATTACTGAAATTTTCCCTGAAATTATCAATTCTCACAACCCCGACGAGAATTTAGGTCAACGATTATTGACAACCAATCGACCCCTAAGAGTTAAATTTGGCATTGACCCCACGGCGTCGGATATTCATTTGGGTCATAGTATCCCGATTCGCAAGTTACGCGCTTTTCAAGATGCGGGCCATATCGCTGTATTAATCATTGGGGATTTTACTGCTAGAATTGGCGACCCTACCGGAAAATCGGAAGTTCGCCGTCAATTAACCTCGGAAGATGTACAGAAAAATGCTCAAACCTATTTAGAGCAACTGCGTCCGATTTTAGATTTTGATACCCCCGGAGGGTTGGAAATTCGCTACAATTCGGAATGGTTATCAAAATTAGATCTACCTAAAATATTAGAATTATTGGCAACCATGACCGTCGGACAAATGTTAGCCAAAGAGGGTTTTTCCCTGCGGTTTGAACAGGAAAATCCGATCTATTTGCATGAATTTCTCTATCCATTAATGCAGGGTTATGATTCCGTCGCGGTGGAAGCGGATATTGAAATCGGTGGCACAGATCAAAAGTTTAATTTAGCCGTGGGACGGGATTTACAAAGACATTTTGGACAAAAACCTCAATTTGGGTTATTAATGCCGATTTTAATTGGGACGGATGGGGTACAAAAAATGTCGAAGTCCCTGGAAAATTATGTGGCGTTATCGGAAGATCCGTTAGCCATGTATTCTAAATTGGAGAAAGTGCAAGATAATCTTTTAAACCAATATTTTGAACTATTAACTAATCTTCCCCTAGATAAATTACCAGAAAATCCCAGGGAAAAACAAAAGTTATTGGGGTTAGAAATCGCGTCTCAATTCCATGGAAAAGAAGCGGCATTAGAGGCTCAAAAAGCGTCTTTAACCTTAGTTCAAGGGGATGCTAAAACGGCAGAAGCTGTCCCAGAGTTTTCCCTAGATGAGATTCAATTTCCGGCTAAGTTATTTTATATTCTCAGTGCGAGTAAGTTATGTAAAACCAGCAGTGAAGCGCGGCGAGAAATTCAAGGGGGGGCGGTTAAGTTAGATGGCGATCGCATTTCTGAAGTTGATATAATCTTTAATTCTATTGATGAATTAAAGGGTAAAGTTCTGCAAGTTGGGAAGAAGAAATTTATCCGTTTAATTGATTAGTTCCTCGTTCCTATGCTCTGCCTCTAATCTTAACCTCGTAGTGAGTCCTTCAGGACTCAGCCCTAAAGGGCTTACTACGGTTTTCCTCGTTCCTATGCTCTGCCTCTAATCTTATTATATATTATAATAGGAGACGGAGCCTTTTTGGCATTTCTAGGTAGAACCTAGAAACGAGGGGGAACAAGTCTAAAAAGGATTTAAAATTTGTTCAACAGTTAATTTTAATTCAGGAAAAGTTATAGAATTTATAGGATCTTTTTCTATTATTTCTATAACTTCATATAAACCCGAAACTAAGGTTAAAATTGATATTTTTAATGCTTGGGGGTCAATAATCCAATATTCAGAAATCCCTAATGCGGCATATTCTGAACGTTTATAACGGTAGTCATCATCGGGGTTATTCGGACTAACAATTTCAACGACTAATAAAGGAGGTTCTTCCAGAATAGCTGAGGATAATGTTCTGAGAATTTGGCGATGAGTTTCTGTCATTACTAATATATCAGGAATGCGTGATTTTCTGATTCCGGTTCTGACTCCCACAGTTCCAGGTCGCACTACCCAATCTAATGTTAAGCGACGGATCTCTATTTTGAATTGTTCTTGTATAAAATCAACAATATCCGAATGCAATCCACTTGCAGGAGTCATCTGAATTAATTCTCCATTAAATAGTTCAGACTTGAGATCGGTATCATCTTTATAATTGAGATAGTCTTCAAAGCTATAGGTTTTAGTAACGGTTTCCACCATCATGAGTTCTTAGCCTCTAATTTAGTCCCTCATTTATTATATAGCAACCGCCAAGGTAGTTAAGACACCAGAAGGATCTTGGAACCCAGACGGTAAAGTGTTTTCCCCCGGTGTTCCCTCCCCCCCCTAGCCCCCGAGGGCTGTTTCATTCTCTAGGAAAAACTGTGTCACCTCTCCCCCAACCCCTTTTGAGGGGAGAGGGGGGACTAATTATTACTATTAAACATAAAAAATTATTTATTACTCCCCCTTCCCTACTAGGGAAGGGGGTTGGGGGGTTAGGTCTTAGGGGTTGGCAATGGAAAATGAAACAGCCCTGTCCTAGCCCCCCGTGCACGGGAGGTTTGGGGGGGCTATTCCGGTGTTCCCTGTTATAGCAAAATTTTTATTCTGATAATGATAATAATTCGGAAACTGTTACAAACCGATAGCCGCGTTTTTGTAATTCAGGAATTATAATTTTTAACGATGCTATGGTTTCAGAACGATTTCCGCCACCATCGTGCATTAACACAATATCCCCTGGACGGGCTTGATTTAAAACCCGATTTGCTAATACGGTCGCCGTTGGTTTTTGGAAGTCTTTCGTATCAATAGACCACATAATAACCGCATAATTTTTACTGCGGGCATAGTCGGCAACACCATTATCTAAAATTCCCCCAGGAGGCCGAAATAACCGGGTTTTTAACCCCGTCATTAACTCTAATTTTGCCGATGTATTTTCAATTTCAGCTTTAGCTTTTTGCGGTTCCATTTTTGGATAAGAATGCGTCCAAGTATGATTCCCAACCCCATGACCTTCTTGAACTACTTGTTCGATAATGTCAGGATATAACAGTAAATTTTGACCTAAAATAAAGAAGGTAGCTTTAACATTAAACTGTCTTAAAATAGTTAAGACCTTGGGTGTTTCCGGCCAGGGGCCATCATCAAAGGTTAAGGCAATAACTTTTTCTTGATTTCGAGGGGAAACATTATGAACAGTTTTGCCTTTATAGCGTTCTGGAATTAAAGAATAATAGGGTTTTTCTGGTTTCTTTAAATTTGGTGGTGGAAAAGGTTTTCTAGGAATAAAAGAGTCTGGTTTTCCTAATGGGGGAATTATCGGATCTTCCATCCCATTTTCAGCAGAATAAATCGGTTGTGTGATCACCGAATTTTCAGCTTGCAGTCCAACAATAGGCAAGGAAACAGCCACTTGTCCGTGATTAAAACTCAGTATAAATATTCCACTGATACCACCAAGTAGAATCTGTGAAAACCGTTTAACATTTAGGGAACCTATCATTGATTTTAAGCGTCAAGATAATCTGACTATAGACTACGAGACTTTCCCCCTAAGTCCCGTAAATCTTGACTAAATATGAGAATGTTCTTGATCGGAAATAATTTCAGCTTTGTTAGGTGTTAGGGCGATCGCAAATACAAATGATACTAACGGCCCTACAATAAAAATTGCTAATTCTAATCCTGTCATAGTCTACCCCCTATGGTTTGTGGGATATCGGTTTACTCCTCGAATGCAGAGCTAATTGTTAGTCCGATTTGTGACTGATCTTGGCTAAAAACCCGCTTCCGCATCAGAGAACGTGCTGATAATACCCTTAATATTCTCTAATATACTCTAATCACCCTCATGAAATATCAATTCAGCATCTGATCAGTCTTAATTTCACTCAATCTTTAAATTTGAACCCGAAATCTTTGCAAAATCTAAACTTTATTCATAAATCTTTACAAAAATCAGAGGCAAATTAGCGTGTTACTAATTTACCTTGATGTCTGGCGGCTGAAATCACATTATTGTTAGCCGTAAAAACCCGAATAGTAGGTACTGTAACGTAATCACCATCATCTTTGTTACCGTTAGTTTCTATAAACCAGATTCTCGGTGTTGGTGGGATTTCAGAAAAAACAACATTGATATCCGGTGATTCGTCAAAAAACTCTATAGCTGGTGCTAAAGGGGGAAGTTCCTCGAATTCGGGGTACTCGTGTTGAAATTTTTGCCACAGCAAGCCAATGTGAGGAGTTAGTAGCAATTGTAGATCCTGAAACAAAATGCCACAAACGACCTCCACCACCGGCGGTTTTTCATATCCTAGAAAGGATTGGATGTTGATTGTTTTTGCCTCACTTACTCCCGATACTTAGGGTCTGAGTTAGATTTTAGGTTATGAGGGCGAGTTGCCCTTGCTTCCATTATCCCATAATTGCCGGGTTTTTTATTCCCCTTTTTTCATCATTTTTTCCACAAAATTAGTATAAATTTCCCCTCGGAGAAATTCGGGATTTTCTAATATTTTTTGATGAAATCCGATCGTTGTCGGAACACCCGTAATTGCAAATTCTCGTAACGCCCGTTTCATTCTTAAAATCGCCGTCGGACGATCTGGCCCCCAAACAATTAATTTCCCAATTAAAGAATCATAATAGGGAGGAATTTCATAATCCGTATAGACGTGGGAATCAATTCTCACCCCATTTCCCCCAGGAGGTAAATAACCACTAATTCGTCCGGGGTGGGGGCGGAAATTATGTTCAGGATCTTCGGCATTAATCCGACATTCGATGGAATGACCGCGCAAAATTACTTGATTTTGAGTTAATAATAACTTTTCCCCTTGGGCGATGCGAATTTGTTCAGCAATTAAATCTAATCCGGTGATCATTTCCGTAACCGGATGTTCTACTTGAATCCGGGTATTCATTTCCATAAAATAGAAATTGCCCGACTGATCAACTAGAAATTCAACGGTTCCTGCCCCGGTATAATTAATAGATTTAGCCGCTTTTACCGCCGCCGTTCCCATCTTTTGACGCAGTTTAGGAGTAATAAAAGAACTTGGTGCTTCTTCTAATAGTTTTTGGTGACGTCTTTGAATCGAACAATCCCGTTCTCCTAAGTAAATTACATTGCCATAATTATCAGCTAAAATCTGAATTTCAATATGGCGAGGACGTTCAATAAACTTCTCCAAATAAACCCCCGGGTTACCAAAGGCGGCTTCCGCTTCCCCTTGGGCGGCGGCAAAGAGTTTGGGGAGTTCCGAATCTTCCCTAACTAACCGCATTCCCCGACCTCCCCCCCCTGCGGTGGCTTTAATAATCACCGGATAACCGATTTTGCAGGCCAGTTGTAGGGCTTCTTTGTCATCACTCAGGAGTCCATCACTGCCCGGTACAGTAGGAACTCCGACCCGTTGCATGGTTTCCTTGGCCGTTGATTTGTCTCCCATTGACCGCATAGCGTGGGGTGTGGGGCCAATGAAGGCAATATCATGATCGGCACAAATTTCGGCAAATCGGGCGTTTTCGGCTAAAAATCCGTAGCCGGGATGAATGGCCGTGGCGTTACGAGTCAGGGCGGCGGCGATAATATTGGGAATATTCAAATAGCTTTTACTGCTGCTGGGTTCCCCGATACAAACGGCTTCATCGGCTAGTTGGACATGAAGGGCGTGGCGATCCACCGTTGAATGAACAGCAACCGTCGCAATACCCATTTCCTCGCAGGTGCGAAGAATCCGTAAAGCTATTTCCCCTCGATTGGCAATTAATATTTTTGAGAATCGCATCTTTTATTGACGTTGCTATTGCTGTTCACCCGATCGGACATTTTTTAGGAATCAGAATCACCAATTTTGTCCATCTAGGCACACTTAACATACAGTGGTTTTCCCATTTTAACCCAAAGTATCCCCCGGCTTCACAAGATTCGGAAACCGGGTTTCAAGGGATGAATTTTTATTGAATCAGTATAGAGAACGGGTTTATGATAGTTAATGGGATGTATTTACTGAGTGGCAACCATTTGTCGAGCTTTCATAATAATTGATGCTGTTTCTTCTTTTAAAGTTTGCTCCTGTTTTTCTAATTCTTGAAGACGACCCATCAAAACTTCTATCCTTTTTTCAGGAGATAAGCCTTTAAGGAAGTCTACTGCAATAACATTAGACTCACCCTTTAACCAGGTCAAAAATCGCTGAAGTTTTTCTCGATTTTCTGCTTTAATTTTTGAATTTGAGAGCCTATTTTCAACAGATAATTGTATATCTGATGCAGAATATTCTTTTAAACCTCCGTTTGTTGATACCGCTTTCAATTCTCTGACTAGCTCTTTGATATAGTATTCAGAAAAACCAAAAGATTGAAGATGAAGTTTAGTAATTGTGTTTAAATTACTACCCATTTTTACCTCCTTGATCTTGACCAAATTGTTTAAGAAGATCGCTAATATAATTGGCTTGTTCTTGAATTGTTGATCTTAATGATGGAACTAATTGATTAGCATAAAAATTCTGAATCTTAGTTAATTGTTCCACTAGGCCACTAATTTGCTGTTTCTGTTGATTATTGATTCTTTTTTGAGCGCCCACTTCATAATTACGTTTTTTTAAATCTTGGCCAGCATAGCGCATCATACACAAAATAGCTTCTTCCCTTGTGTTTACATTCTCTTGAGAAGCATCAAGCGCCCTTCTCATATCTGCTTGTGTCCAGTTAAACTCGTTAGCCAGTTGTTTGATTAATTCTTCTTTACTCGGCATAATGACAACCTCTTTTAAAAATCAACAATTTTTGTGCCAATTGCTAAATTGCAACCCGGATGTAATAGCTTAAAATTTTCAGGTTTGTTAGCAGCAGATCCAAAATCTTTTAGTGGAAGAACATGATGTACAACTGCATCTTCAAACCGGAGTGAGGTTTTACAAGCTGCACACATACTTCCTTGAAGTTCAAATTGCTTACGCTTCCAAGTCTGACCTGAATTGGTTTTTAGCCAGTTATTAAACTGTTTTCTAGGATCAATAACTGCTTTAGCTTTTTCCAATTTGCGCTCTGTTTCTTGACGAAGTTTTTCTTCTTGCTGAAGTAGGACAAAAAGTTCGCCATATAATCGAGCTAAATTATCAGCCGAGTTTGTTTCCATACATTACTGGCTTTACTTTAGGCGATACATTGATTATATTATAACATGAATCTCTAATTAATGCAACCCAAGAATTAGTGAGACTCTGTTCGACTTAATTTTTAATTAAGTTGTGATTAGAAACCCGGTTTCTTTGAGAAACCGGGTTTCTGGTATTTCTAGGTTTTAAAAGGTTCCTGCTAACGCCTCAATACAACGTTCACAAATTGTAGGATCTTCTTTTGATTCTCCAACATGGACGGAATAATTCCAACAGCGATCGCATTTTTCCCCATCTGCTTTCACCACACCAATTCCCAAATCTTCAAACTGTTGGTTATACTGTAAACCGTTTAAAGGTTCAGGGGTATCTAATAGTTCAACCTGGGAACAAATCAACAAATAACGCAATTCATCCACCCCATTATTTGCTTTTAATTCGATGGTTTCGGGGTTCATTTGTTGCATCTGTTGACGCAAATCCTCATCCGCAATATATAACAACACTTTAGCCTCTAAGGATGCACCAATCATTTTATCCTGACGGGCTTTTTCCATGACAACATTAACATCACTTCTAATTTGTCGTAACTGTTGCCATAACGTCCCTAATTCTGGCTTTTCCCAGTGTTTTTCTAACCTTACCCAACCCGCTTCAAACACAGAAGTCTGGGGTGTAGAATAGGGAATATTTTGCCAAATATCCTCGGCTGTATGACATAATACGGGGGCGATCGCTTTTACCAAATTTTCTAACGCCACCGCTAAAACCGTTTGACAACTCCGACGCCGAAACCCATCAGCCCCACTAATATATAACCGATCTTTGGCAACATCTAAATAGAAATTAGACAAATCCACCACACAGAAATTCTGAATCACCTGGAAGAATCGGAAGAATTGATAACTTTCAAAGGATTCTGTTACCTCAGTAAAAACCTCCGTAATCCGGTGTAACATATATTGGTCTAATTCCGGTAATTCCTCGTATTTAACTGTATCTTTTATCGGATCAAAATCATGCAAATTCCCTAATAAAAATCGGGCAGTATTTCTAATTTTGCGGTAAACATCTGCCATCTGTTTGAGGATATTTTTCCCCAAAGGAACATCCGAAGAATAATCCACCGAGGACACCCACAACCGCAGAATATCAGCCCCATAAGGCGGTTCTTGCTGTTGATTTTTCCCCCCTTCAATTACAATTGCAGGATCAACGACATTTCCTATGGATTTACTCATTTTCATCCCCTTTTCATCGAGGACAAATCCATGGGTTAATACGGTTTTATAGGGAGCATGACCATAGTTAGCTACACTGGTTAATAAACTCGATTGAAACCAGCCCCGATGTTGATCAGAACCTTCTAAATACATATCCGCCGGATACTTTAATTCTGGGCGTTGATTCGCCACCGCTGCCCAGGAAGACCCCGAATCAAACCACACATCCATGGTGTCGGTTCCCTTGCGGTAATTCTTGCCATTATTGCGGTATTCTGGGGGTAATAATTCCTCAATTGATAACTCCCACCAAGCATCCGAACCCCTTTCCGCAATAATAGTTTGAACGTGATTAATTGTGGTTTCATTTAATAGGGGTTCGTTGGTTTCTTCATCATAAAAAACCGGAATGGGAACCCCCCAACTCCGTTGTCGAGAAATACACCAATCACTGCGATCGCTTACCATAGAAGTAATCCGATTTTCCCCTTGGGCGGGAATCCATTTAACCTCAGAAATTGCTTTTAAAGCTGCATCTCGGAACCCTTCAACGGAGGCAAACCATTGTTCTGTAGCCCGAAAAATTGTCGGTTTTTTTGTGCGCCAATCGTAGGGATATTTATGTTGATAGGGTTCTTCTTTTAATAGGGAATTAACTTCTGTTAAAGCATCAATAATAGCCCCATTTCCCTCACCTAAAACATTTAATCCTTCAAATTTTCCAGCTTCATCGGTAAAGTTTCCTTGATCATCCACAGGGGATAAAATTGGTAAACCATATTTTTGACCCACAATATAGTCTTCTTGACCATGACCGGGGGCGGTATGAACTAATCCCGTACCGGATTCGGTGGTAATATAATCCCCACCAATAACTATCGGACTTTTCCGATTAAATAGGGGATGTTTGTAGGTACAATTTTCTAAATCCTGCCCTTTAAACGTGGCTTTAACTGTTAAGGAATAACCCAAGGTTGCTGATAATTGTTCAGCCAAATCTTCTGCCACAATTAAATACTTAAACGCCGGGGGTTTTTCACTTTCCCCCACTTCCACAACGGCATAATTTAAGGCGGGGTTAACTGCAACGGCTAAATTACCTGGAATTGTCCAAGGAGTTGTTGTCCAAATTGCTACCCCTAATTCTGATAGAAAGGGCGCTAATAATTCCCGCAAAGGTTCAGATACTGTTAATAGTTTAAAAGCGGCAAATAAACTGCGGGAAATGTGACCTTCTGGATATTCTAATTCCGCTTCCGCTAAGGCGGTTTTAGAACTCGGACTCCAGTGTACGGGTTTATGTCCTCGGTAAATATATCCCTCTAAAACCATTTTGCCAAATACACCAATTTGGGCGGCTTCATATTCGGGTTTTAAGGTTAAATAGGGGTGTTCCCAGTCGCCCCAAACCCCATAGCGTTTGAAACCGGTTTTCTGTTGTTCAACGGCTTGTAAGGCGAAATCCCTGGCTTTGTGACGCAAAGTTAAGGGGGTTAATTGTTCCCTTTCCCCAGCTTTCATGTTTTGTAATACTTTCAATTCAATGGGTAAACCATGACAGTCCCACCCGGGAACATAACGAACTTTACGACCCTGTAAAATTTGATAGCGATTAATAATATCTTTAAGAATTTTATTTAGAGCATGACCAATATGCAGCGTCCCGTTCGCATAGGGGGGCCCATCATGTAAAATAAATAATTCGCCGGGGTTATTTTGTGATAGGCGTTGATAAATTTCCTGTTCAGCCCAAAAGGCTTGGATTTCCGGTTCTCGCTTCACGGCATTTGCCCGCATATCAAATTTTGTTTGGGGCAAGTTGACGCTATCTTTATAGGATTTGGCTTCTGTCACAACAGTATCCTGAATGATTCTTGTTAATTGATTTGTATTGTATCTTAACACCGTAGTGAGCCCTGAAGGGTTCAATTATTGATCTTCAAGTCGTAAATCGTAGTGAGTCCTTCAGGGCTCAATTATTGATCTTCAACTAAGACAGTGAACTTAATATACAAAACCCGCCCTACCGGAGTAAGACGGGTTAGATAAGAATTAAAGTGAATTAGGAATTGGTAACGGCGTATTCATTAATAGAATTCGGGGCATGATCTCCGGGTGAAATTGTGACTTTCCCCTCTTGATCCACATCAATAAATGCCCGATCGCCATCCTTAATTGTTCCAGCTAATAAGGCTTCAGCTAAGGCATCTTCTAACAGATTCATTAAAGCCCGACGTAACGGTCTCGCCCCATATTTAGGATCAAAACCCACATTGACTAAATGATCTTTAAACCCTTCACTCACCGTTAAAGTAATATCCCTTTCCATTAACCTGGCTAGCAGATCTCGGAGTAAGATTTCGGCAATTTGTTTAACTTCAGATTTCAGCAATTGACGGAAGACAATAATTTCATCCAAACGGTTAAGAAATTCCGGCCGGAAATATTGCTTGAGTTCCTCATGGACTAAATTTTTAATCCGGTTATATTGCTGATCTGCTTCAGAAGCAGCACCCCATTCAAATCCTAAACCGCCGCCGCCTTTTTCAATCACCTTAGAACCCACGTTTGAGGTCATAATAATTAAGGTATTTTTGAAACTGACTGTGCGACCTTTAGCGTCGGTTAAACGACCATCTTCTAAGATTTGTAATAACAAATTGAAGACATCGGGATGGGCTTTTTCAATTTCGTCAAATAGCACCACCGTATAGGGACGACGACGGACAGCTTCAGTTAATTGCCCTCCTTCTTCATAGCCAACAAATCCTGGGGGAGAACCGATTAATTTAGACACCGTATGTCGTTCCATATATTCCGACATATCTAAGCGAATCATCGCTTCTTCTGCCCCAAAGAAATAGGTGGCTAGGGCTTTAGTTAATTCGGTTTTTCCGACTCCCGTGGGGCCAGAAAAAATGAAACTGGCAATGGGGCGATCGGGATTTTTTAATCCCACCCGGGCGCGACGAATAGCACGAGAAACGGCGCCAACCGCTTCATTTTGACCAATTAAACGTTCATGTAAGATATCTTCCAATTTCAATAATTTTACCGATTCCGATTCGGTTAATTTATTGACATTAATACCTGTCCAAGCCGCTAAAATTTCGGCAATATCGTCTTCAGTTACAACTAAACCCGTACCCGCTATATTGGTTTTTTCAGTGGGGGTTTCCAGTCTATCTTTGATTTCCAATTCGCGATCGCGCAGTTCACTAGCTTGATCGAAATCTTGGAGTTTGACCGCCGTTTCTTTTTCGCCAATAACTTTAGTTAATTCCCGTTTTAATTCCCGTAATTCGGGGGGAACTTTGGAATTCATCACCCGAACTCGCGAACCCGCTTCATCAATTAAATCAATGGCTTTATCGGGTAAAAAGCGATCGCTAATATAACGATCGGATAGGGTCGCCGCCGCGTATAATGCCTGATCGGAAATCGTTAATTGATGGTGTTGTTCATAAGCTCGACGCAGCCCGAACAGAATTTCCACGGTTTCTTCCACTGTGGGTTCACCGACCATCACGGGTTGGAACCGCCGTTCCAGGGCCGCATCCCGTTCAATATATTTGCGGTATTCATCCAGGGTCGTCGCCCCTAAGCATTGCAACTCACCCCGGGCGAGGGCGGGTTTGAGCATATTGGAGGCGTCCATAGTCCCTTCAATGGAACCCGCACCCACAATGGTATGAATTTCATCAATCACTAAAATGATATTTCCGGCGGTACGAATTTCTTCGACAATGGTTTTTAGGCGTTCTTCAAATTCCCCCCGAAAACGAGTTCCAGCAATTAAAGTTCCCATGCTCAAGCTGATCACTTGTTTGTTTTCCAGGACATCGGGAACATCGTTATTAACAATGCGTTGGGCTAAGCCTTCCGCAATGGCGGTTTTTCCGACGCCGGGTTCACCCACCAACACGGGGTTATTTTTGGTGCGGCGTCCCAGAATTTGAATTACCCGCTCAATTTCCCGTTGACGACCGATCATCGGGTCAAGTTTGCCTTCGGCGGCCAGTTGGGTGAGGTTTGTGCCAAATTCGTCCAGGGTGGCGGTTTTGGTGGACTTGCTGCGACTTCCTCCCCCCGGGGCGACGGTGGCTTCTTCTCCCAGGGATCGAATTACCTCAGTCCGCACTTGAGAACGGTCAACCCCCAGATTTTCTAGGACTTTTGATGCCACTCCTTCGTTGTCTTGGAGTAATCCGAGTAAGATATGTTCGGGGCCGATATAGTTATTGCCCATTTGTCGCGCTTCTTTCATCGCGGTTTCAAAGATGCGTTTGGCCCTGGGGGTAAAGGGAATTTCCACGGGCAGGAAACCTGACCCACGACCAATAATTGCCTCAACTTCTTTTTGGACTTCACGGAGGGCTAACCCTTGCGCCTTCAAGGTTTTGGCAGCAACACTGGTTCCTTCACTCATCAAGCCCACAAGAATTTGTTCTGTTCCTACAAAGTTATGTCCCAGGCGTCGGGCTTCTTCCTGAGCTAACATCACCGCCTTAATTGCCTTATCCGAGAAGTATTCAAACATTTTTTATGCTCACTCCCTTATGACGTTTATTTTTATGGGGTTGTCATCCCTGGTGGGGGACGATGATAGGTTTTAATGTCCCGATGTAAATTTTTATTGAGATACTACAACCTAATGTAACGTTATTGCGGTAAATGTGCAGTGAGGACACCCGTAATTTTGATATGGGGTTGCCATTGCTCCCTCGGATCGATACAGGATTGCGAACTTTGACTTGGGTAGGCCCTTGATTTTGATCCTCTCAGGCGGATATGTCCTAACGGATAGTTAAGCAAGTTCGGGGGTGGGTCAGGAATTATGCGATCGCTAATCTCATTTTAATTCTTTATTATTCTTTTTAGGTAAGGGAGGTAAAGGTGCAAAAGCTCCCGCAGCCCATTAAGGTAAGGATTTGAAAAATTTTCTTTCTGTTGTATAATTCAAAACGTTAAGACTGCTCCACATCTTCTGCGCTTTTCCATTCGTCCAGTCCTAACCTAAATTATGTCTAATTATTCCCCAGTCGTTGACCCGTCCCTCGACTATCAGTTTTTGCTGGTGACTCACATGGTCTGTGCTGATCAACAGATTCACAGTGAAGAATCCAAAACACTTCATGAACTTGCAGTTGAAGTTCAGATCGGAGAACGCACGATCGCAGAAATGGAAAAAATATTAGGTCAAGAGGACGATCAGCTATCGGTTGAGGAGATCGCAAAGCAGATCCTACCCGGTCAGCAACAAGAAGCGATGAACCAAATTTTAGCGCTCGCTTATGTCGATGGATTTTGTTCTGTGTTGGAGCGAAAAATGGCGCAACAGGTCGCTCAACTTTGGAATTGGCCAGAGGGAGAAGTTCAGAAACAATTAATCGAAGCGGGTGCATTTTCCGATACTCATTCAATTATTGGTAGTGAGAAGCAAGAACTTTCAATGGGAGCGCGTTTACTGAAAAAAGCGGGTACTTTTCTATCCCAATCACTCATTGATAATTTAGCTAAATTTGTAGGGAAAACCGAAAAAGTTGAGCAACTACGACAGGAAATTTTATTATCCGGCCCAGAATATGATCAAGCAATTCGTCAATGTGCTGCTATTGCAGAAGAAGATTATAAATATGCGGATTTGGCATTAGTGAAAACTGACTCGGCTTTAAAAAATTTACAGAAAAGCATTAAATTACTTTAGTATTGCTTTTATGGGTCGAACCAAAGCCGGAAAAACGACACTTCACGCTATTATTACTAATGATGGGTGGAATGCAATCGGGGTCGGAAAACAACGAACAACCCGATTTAATCGTATTTATGAATGGAAAAATATCAGAATTATTGATACCCCTGGAATTGGTGCGCCTGGAGGGAAAAGCGATGAAGAAATTACTGAAAGTATCATTGATGAATCAGATATTATTTGTTATGTTGTTACCGATGATAGTATTCAAGAAAGCGAATTTCATTTTTTACGACTTTTAAAAGAAAAAGCCAAGCCTTTAATTATTCTATTGAACGTTCACAAAAACTTTAAAGACTCAAAACGTGGCCCTTATGAATTAGATAAATTTCTCAAAGATCCTAATAAACTGTTTGCTCTGGAAGGTCAAAGTGGTTTAAGAGGACATATTGATCGAATTCAACGTTATGCTCAAGAATATTATGCCAATGATTACTTTGATATTATTCCTGTAATGTTATTGGCGGCTCAAATGTCGCGTGAACCTGAACATCAGCATCATCAAGATCAGCTTTTTCAAGCCAGTAAAATCCAAAACTTTTTAGACTCAATCTGCTTTTGTTAAATTCGATACTCCCATTCGGATTGCTTTAGGTTTTGTTGATGAAGCGGAATTAATTTTTACTCGAAATTCTCCTGAAGATAATGCTTTTTTAGAGATTTTAACTCGTCTTTCCCGTGTTCTTCGTAAAGAACGCAGTCGTTTACAAACGAAAGTTAAAAATATTGCTTTGAAAATGTCCTCACAAATTGTCAAACAAGGAACCGTTTTAGCAAATGCGGTAGGAACAGATGAAGATTTTGCTCTCTTAAATCAACAAAGTGAACTGAATGTTAAAAAACATTATGAAACAGCCGAAGCCGAATTACAAAATGTTATTAATGCTGCGGTAGAGGATGTTCGTCAAGAATTTGAAGCCATTTTTCAGGATAATTTAGTTCAGTCTTTTGTTGCTTGCCTCGACAAAAATCAAACAGTTTCGGCTAATAATGTTAGTGCAGGCATAGATATGGAACGTTTAAAAGGTCAAGTCACCTGGATTAAAGCGATTGGCGAAACCGCAGGAGTAGAAGTTTCTAAACTGGCTACCAACAATTTACTAAAAACTGGAGGACAAGGCTTTTTACATTCTATAGATGTAGCGGGTAGTAGTTTGCATCAAGCTGTTTTAGAAGTTGGCAAATTTGTCGGATTTAAGTTTAAACCTTGGCAAGCAGTGGGAATTGCTAAAGATATTGGAAATGTTGCTAGTTTTTTAGGCCCTATTCTTGCAGTTGTTTCTGTTGGTGTTGACTTGGTAGAAATGCAAAAAGAGAATCAACGTCAACAACAAATGGCTGATAGTCGCAGAAATATTACGAGCCAGTTTCAAGTCATTGCTAAAGATTTAGAAGATCAAATCTTGCAGCAAGAGAAGGATTTTGAGCAGGAAGTTTATGAAGAAATTGACAAGAAAATAGCTCAAGCCCGCCAAGACCAACAAGAGGCGATAGCAGCTTCTAATACTGGGTTGCAAAAACTTATAAAAATCCGCAATAATTTAGGAAAAATCCTTGATTATATTAGCCGAATCAGCAACAATTCAGATGCTTAAATTATAAGAGCGATCGCTTTTCTAAACTTATGTAAATGGAAATATTAAAACAACTGATAAAAGAAAGCATTCGAGAAGTTCTTAGAGAAGAACGTTTCTCGTTAATGCAAGTTTTAATCCCTGATGTCAGTGATCAAGAGATGAAAGAAATTAGTAAAAAATTTTATTCGCCTGAAAAATATGATGAACATGATTCTGTAGATATGACAAATTGGGTGAATAATGAAAATTAGTGCGATCGCATTCTTCAAAAAAATTATATAATAGATAATAAGCTAATTCAAAAGCACTTTATGAATGTTACTGATATTCGCAATCAAGTTAAACAGTATGTTGATCAGCTATCTCCAGAAAAACTCGTGGTAGCTGCGGATTTTTTATCGTATTTAGCAGAACGAGAAAGTCAAGAAGCAACAGAAGAATTACTTAAAATTCCTGGGTTTAAAGAATCTTTTGAAAAAGGCAAGGAAGATGTTTTAGAAGATAGATTGATTTCTGTTGATAAACTAAAACGGAAATATTAATTTTATGTATGAAATTGTTATTAATCGTGAAGCTCAGGACTTTTTTGAAGAAACATCTGCTTCCCTTCAGAAAAAGTTAGATCGCTGTTTTCATACAATTAAAATTACCCCTCGTTAGAAACCGGGTTTCTTAACAAATATTGATTTAATCCAATCAATCTTAATTAGAAACCCGGTTTCTTGAGCGTAATTTTGAAACTATTAAGAGGGTTTGCAGACCAAACCCCTATAATCATTTTTTTGTTGAATTAGGAGTTAATTCAAGCCCTGGAGAGGCAGCAGGACTAGGTTGACTGTATTTTTTTAACCAATCTTTCCCCACTTGAATTGTTAAGTCAGATTCTAAAAATCCCGTACTTTCGACGACAACCTTACCAAAACCCAGGGATTTTTGTAAAGATTCAGCGCTCTTAATATCACCATCCTGAGCAACAATTTTAGTTTCTTCTAAGGGTTCTGTCCAAGGTTTAGAAATTTTTACGTTCCAAAAACCCCCATCATTTAAAGTGCCAACTAATTTATCAATCGCCTCAGAACTATCATTACTATCTTGAATAGCAATTCTTAAATCTTTGGGATCAATATTATCAAATTTCCAAACATCCTGACCAAAATCAAAATGTTGAGCTACTACATTTTCTAAGCGGGCTGCATCGGGTAACCAATAGCTGGCTCGATATTCTTTCGGGTCACTAAATTGACCGGGAACCATCAACATTTGTACATTTTCCCGTTTAATATTAGTGGCAAAATCAACCAAGGCAACTAATTCTTCCAAACTTAAATTAGTATCAATATGAGATTGAACAATTGACATAACTTGAGGCAGTTTGGAAATGGTACTCACATTTAATGACTGTTCCATGAACGCCCGAATTAGCATTTGTTGACGTTGTACCCGTCCGATATCACCTAAAGCATCATAACGAAACCGTAAAAACTGTAAGGCTTGCGCTCCATTTAGGTGTTGTTCCCCTTGTTTTAAATTAATATAGAGATGTTGGCTATCATCTTGATATTTCATATCTTTGGGGACGTAAATACTCACGCCTCCCATCGCATCAATTAATTTTTCTACCCCTTGGACATTCACTCGCACATAACGGTCTATTCCCACACCGCCTAATAATTCACTGGTGGCTTTTGCACTTAACGCCGGGCCGCCATAATAATTGGCATCATTAATTTTAGTCATTCCCCGACCCTCTACATACGTCCGAGTGTCACGGGGAATGGATAATACTTTTAACTGTTTATTAGCCGGATCAAAACGGATCAATAGCATTGTATCCGATAACCCCTTAAAGGAATCCACCAAAGCATGGTATCCGACTTCCGGGTGGGAATCATCTTCTAAATCTGAGGTTAAAACCTTCACCCCCATCACCAGAATATTCACCGGGCGGGTTAATTCTGGCAGTCTCATGTTGGTAGTAGCCATTTGACCTTGAGAAAAAACCGCCGCTTCTTCGGGGGTTAATTTTTGCTGTAATAGGGGTGTTGTCGATAGAGACACGGCTAATAAAGCTCCGGCGGTGGCCGAAATCATGGCGACTCCAGCTAAACCTAAACCCAGTCCTAACCATCGTCCGGGACTAGATTGAGCTAATTTCCTGAGATTGGGTTTGGACGGGTTTGGCAATGGTTTTTGACTCTGATATCTTGGTGCTGACACGGACTTCCTCACACACTTAATAAATAATTTTTAGAGATAATACACTGATGGTAAAATCGGGGATGCTTTTAGAACCAACCTATTATGGCAGATGTTTGCCTAATCCTTGTTCAGCAATTTGGCTAATCCCAGGAAGCCATATCGGTTGACGTTTCCAGACTTTAATCATTAAGCCTAAACTGACAATAAAATAACTGGTTGTCAATAGACTACTGGTTAATAACATCGGCAAGGCGATCGATTCCGCACTATTGGCTCCAGTTTCTAACAATATCAGTGCTGTTAACCAACTGAACGCTAACACAATCACTAATCGACTGGCGGCTTGTTGTTGTTTTGTGCCTGACCGTCGATATAATGTCCACAATGCCGGGAAGAAACCCAATATCGGAATTAAATAAACAAACAACTGTAACCTTTCATGTTCAGGATTCTCATAGATGTGATTGGTTTTCATAGGAAAAAAATAAAGTAAGCACCGAAAACAGAAAATATTTTCTCAACCTCTAAAACCAGCCAACTCAATACCCCAATTCTGATACAATGGTGACAACTTGAGATGCAGGAGAACAGATTATCCCATGACCGCAACCCAGAAACCGATTGTTATTTCCCCCTCTATATTATCAGCAGATTTTAGTCGTCTTGGTGAAGAAATTCGGGCAGTGGATGAAGCTGGCGCCGATTGGATTCATGTTGATGTGATGGATGGTCGCTTCGTTCCCAATATTACTATTGGGCCATTAATTGTGGAAGCTATTCGTCCGGTGACAAAAAAACCTCTGGATGTCCACTTAATGATTGTGGAACCGGAAAAATATGTCGAAGGTTTTGCTAAAGCTGGCGCTGATATTATTTCGGTTCACGCCGAACACAATGCTTCTCCCCACTTACATCGAACCCTTGGCCAAATTCGAGAACTGGGTAAACAAGCGGGTGTGGTTTTGAATCCTTCTACTCCCTTAGAATTAATTGAATATGTCTTAGAGCTTTGTGACTTGGTGTTAATTATGAGTGTTAACCCTGGTTTTGGCGGACAGAAGTTTATCCCCGGAATTGTGCCGAAAATTCGCGCCTTACGTCAAATGTGCGACGAACGGGGTTTAAATCCTTGGATTGAAGTTGATGGCGGTCTGAAAGGGGATAATACTTGGCAAGTGTTGGAAGCCGGGGCTAACGCCATTGTTGCGGGTTCTGCGGTGTTCAATGCTCCTGATTATGCTAAAGCTATTGAAGGAATTCGCCATAGTAAACGCCCTACTCCTGAGTTAGCAACAGTCTAATATTCCATCATGAAATGTTGGCTACAGATTCCTCCCGTAGAGACGTTGAATGCAACGTCTCTACACCGTGGGTAGAGGGATAATCTGTAGCATCTATAATTGGATTTCATTAATCTGAGTTTGATCGGATTTTTCTATATTATTACCCCCCTTGATGATCGAGAGGGCTAATTTTATGTAAAAATTTAACAACTTACTCTTTTCTTCATCGCCTCCTGATGCTAAGATTCAATTCAGAAACTTGAATTTAGTAAAGTTAAACTTTATAAAAATAGGGTAAAAGCCATGGGGATTAAAACTGCTATTATTGCCGGCTTGTTTTCTTTAGTTCTTCCTGTATTTGTTCCCGTTGCTTTCGCAACATCGAATTCTGGTTCAGGAATCACAGAATCCTGGCAGGAATACGGTAATTCCGGGGTAAACTCAAGCGTTACAGACGCAGAAACAGCCAGACGGGAACTGTTTTCTCAACCCTTTTATCAACCTGAAACTCAACCCCCTCGCCATCGGGAACGGGTATTATCCCAAGGCACTCAAGGCTCCCAAGTCACGGGGTTACAACAACGCTTAAAAGCCCATGGGTTCACCCCAGGTAAAATTGATAGTGTTTTTGGCCCTCGGACAACGGCATCGGTGCAGGCGTTTCAGCAGGCTAAAGGATTAGAAGTGACCGGGGTTGTAGACCGCGACACCTGGCAAGCTTTATCGGCGGAGCCTCAAGTTGCTAGTTCGGTTACAGTTAAAGAGGATACTGTTTTATCCAGAGGTTCCCGGGGAACGGACGTTCGTATATTACAGGAACGTTTGGAGGCGAAAGGATATAATCCTGGCCGAATTGATGGGATTTTGGGTTCTCGCACCCTGGCCGCACTGCATGAATTTCAAATTGCCCAAGGCTTAGAAACCAGTAATCAAGTTAATCAAACAACTTGGACAGCTTTAAATAGTGAATCGTCGCTTCCCGAAACGCCCACTCGTTTAACAGAAGAAAATCCTAATTTAACTGAAAACGAAAACACAGATTTAGGGAGTAGTTCTGAAGAAAAGGTCTTCAATTTAGACGGGTTCACGAACTAAATATCATTACCGCCCCCAGAGACGCGCCTTTGCACGTCTCTTTTTTTCTCTTTGAAGATCGAGGAGAATTGTGTCAATACGATTAGAAATTAAACGGGTAACATCTAGCGATTTAGATTTATTAAACCAATTATATACAGAAATGGATGGAGAATTGCCTATGTCTCTATTGGAGGTTGAACAAATTTTTGAGCAAATTCAGCAAGTTCCCAACTACAATATTTATATTGCATGGCTAAACAATGAACCAGTCGGTACATTCAGCTTATTATTTATTCCCATGATTTTGCATCACAGCAAATCTGCGGTTATTGATGCCGTGATTGTCACTTGTGGTTATAGAAATCAAGGAATAGGTAAAGCCATGATGCACGAAGCCCTCAAACTCAGCCGCGAGGCGGGATGCTATAAAGCCATGCTTTCGTCTAATTTAAAACGGACTAACGCCCATCAATTCTATAAGTCTTTAGGGTTTAAACAGCAGGGTTGGAGTTTTAGTCTGGAACTGTAACCCAAAACTTGAAATTTTAGGGTAATTTATTAAAGGTATTTTCTCTGAACACACTTAACTCCGAACACGATGAATATTCTTGCTGATTTTCTATCTAAACCGACTCAAACTAATTCCCCTCAAGTTAAAAAAAGTGGCAGAGGAATCTATATTAAATCACCTCAAGAAATAGAAACTATGCGACAAGCTGCAAAAATTGTGGCTACGGTATTAAAAGAAATTTCCCAACGGGTTCAACCAGGGATGACTACGGCGGATTTAGATGCTTATGCAGAAAAACGGATTCGGGAAATGGGAGCAACCCCAAGTTTTAAAGGATATCATGGATTTCCGGCTTCTATTTGTGCTTCGATTAATAATGAAGTGGTTCATGGTATTCCTAACCGTCGCAAGGTGATTCGTACCGGGGATGTTTTAAAAGTTGATACCGGGGCTTATTATCAAGAATTTCATGGGGATTCTTGTATTACAATTGGGGTGGGTGAAGTTTCTCCAGAGGCAAAAAAATTAATTAAAGTGGCTGAAGAAGCCTTATATAAAGGCATTGAACAGGTCAAAGCGGGAGCTTATTTACTCGATATTGCTGGGGCGGTTCAAGACTATACAGAAGCCAATGGTTATAAAATCGTAGAAGAATTTACAGGTCATGGAGTGGGAAGAAATCTACACGAAGAACCCTCGGTTTTTAATGCTCGTACCCATTCTTTACCCAATGTTAAATTGAAAGCGGGAATGACTTTAGCCATTGAACCGATTCTGAATGCAGGTTCTCGATTTACTAAAATTTTATCGGATAAATGGACAGCCGTAACCATTGATAATGCCTTATCTGCTCAATTTGAACATACGGTTTTAGTCACCGAAACCGGCTATGAAATTTTAACAGATCGCTCTAGTATCAGTTAACAGTCATCAGTCATCAGTCATCAGTCATCAGTTATAGCAACCGCCAAGGCAGTTAAGACACCAGACGGATCTTGGAACCCAGACGGTAAAGTGTTTCCCCCTGTTCCGGTGTTCCCTGTTCTCGTTCGACAAGCTCACGACGCAGCCTGTTCCCTGCTATATCAGTTTGTTGATTGACTCTAGTAATTCTTAATTCTTAATTCTTAATTCCCCCAATGATTCGGATTCAAACAGTTAACTATTCTGAAATTTTTTGTTCCCAAATATCAACTAAATTTTTAATTACTACATCCCAACTATAATTACCGACGGATTTCATTCCTTGATTTCCTAGGGTTTTTCTTAATAGAGGATCTTCGATTAATTGCTTTAATTTGTGTGTAAAATCTTCTGGATCTTGAGGAGTATATAAAAATCCATTTTCCCCATCTATAACATTTTCAACTAACCCTCCCGCCCGGGGAGCTAATACGGGAATACCGGACGCAAAAGCCTCTAATACGGTTAATCCTCTCGATTCCCGTTCCGAGGTGGTAATATGAATATCACTATTAGCATAAACCGCCGGAACTTGGTCATAGGCTACCCGACCCAGGAAATAGACATGACGGGTAAATTTTGTTAAACCTGCGATGATTTCGTCCTGCATTTGTCCATCCCCAATAATAATAAAACCGACTTTTTCTAAATCAATTTTTTCTGCAACTTTTGCCATGGTTTTTAAAGTAAAATTCCAACCTTTATCGGGGGTTAGACGACCGACAAAAATCAATTTAGTTAAACGATCTAATTCGGGTAAATTATAATATTTTTTAAAAAAATCTTCTTCTTTTAAATTAGGGTTAAAGCGTTGGGCATCAAATCCGGCTAAATTCTCATAAACCGCATTATGAATTGACATTTGGGGGGCGAGTTGATAGGTGATTTTACTGGTAAATAAGGTGACATCATAGCCATTATAAATCCAAGCAAAAATCCTTCTAAAAATTTCTCTAATGATTTCTACCGCA
The DNA here is from genome assembly GCF_904830935.1 of Planktothrix agardhii. Classification (NCBI taxonomy): domain Bacteria; kingdom Bacillati; phylum Cyanobacteriota; class Cyanophyceae; order Oscillatoriales; family Microcoleaceae; genus Planktothrix; species Planktothrix agardhii. Next base: position 2,944,606 of record NZ_LR882952.1, on the reverse strand, counting down.
AATTTAGGTAAGGGAATATAATCTTCAGCGTAGGATAAAAACCAAGTTCTAAAAAACGCAATACAGGGAATATTTGCTTTTTTAGCATAGTCTATTCCAGCCCGTCTAAAAAATCCAAAAAATAGCCTTTCTGGTTCATCAACATGAACTAAATCGGGCTGAAATTTTTCTAATTCTTTTAATAAAATAGAATAGGATTTAATAGAAGGGTTACGTTCAAAATCTAATCCTAAAAATGGCGTACTAGGTAAATTATAAACTCGCACACCTGGTAAAATATTGCCGCTATATTCTCGCCAATTGGGATAAACACTTTCAATGGTGCTATAGTCGGGACAAAAAAATAAAACCTCATGTCCCCATTGACTTAACTTCTGGAGTCGCATCATCGCACTAACCGTAACCCCATCAATCACGGGGAAAAAACCAGAGGAAATAATGGCAATTTTCATACTAAACTGTACCTTGATCGTAGTGAGTCCTTTAGGACTCTATGTAGTGAGTCCTTTAGGACTCTATATTAAGGTATGAGCAGTTTTTCTAATTTAGTCGATTTATTGCGCGATCGCGCTGAACATAAACCAGATCAACTCGCCTATCGGTTTTTAGCCGACGGAGAAACGAGTCAGCAAACCCTGACCTATCTACAGTTACATCAACAAGCTGTCCAAATTGCATCTTATTTACAATCATTTTTATCCCCAGGTGATCGGGTTTTAGTCGTTTATCCCTATAGTGCGGGATTAGAATTTATTGCGGCGTTTTTTGGCTGTTTATATGCGGGTGCGATCGCCGTTACCGATAACCCTCCAGTCTCCCCCCAAGCAATTGTTAAGCTACAAACCCGTTTAGAATCTTCTCAATGTCGGGCAATTTTAAGCACAAAAGCATTAATTGAACAGTTAAAAATACAATTTTCTGTGGAGAAAGAGGAGGAGACGCGCCGTGGCACGTCTCTACGGTGGGTGGCGACCGATGACCTTTTGGATCAAAACCTCGCTATAGACTGGCAAAAACCGCCAATTAACGGGGATACCGTCGCTTTTTTACAATATACCTCTGGTTCCACCGGAACCCCAAAAGGGGTAATTGTTACCCATGGAAATGTTTTGCATAATTCGGCAATTATTTATAAGGCTTTTGGCCATCACAATAATAGTAAGGGGTTAATTTGGCTTCCCCTATTTCACGATATGGGATTAATTGGGGGAGTTGTTCAACCTTTATATGGATCATTTCCCGTTACTTTGATGTCCCCAGTTGCTTTAGTCCAAAAACCCTTTCGTTGGTTAGAAGCGATTTCTGAATATCAGGCTACCACCAGTGGCGGGCCAAATTTTGCTTATGATTTAGTCTGTAGGACAGCGACGCCTGAAAAGTTAGAACAGTTAGATTTAAGTTCCTGGGATGTGGCCTTTTCCGGGGCTGAACCTGTACGCTGGGACACCCTTAAACGGTTTGCAGAAATTTTTGGCCCCTGTGGGTTCAAACCGGAGGCGTTTTATCCCTGCTACGGAATGGCCGAAACTACCCTATTTATTTCCGGTGGACACAAACACCAAACCCCTAATATTCTCTGGGTTGATCCCGTCGCCCTAGAACACAATCAAGTCATCCAAACACAGGAAACATCACTGGCTAATAACCCACAGTCCAGAAAAACTCGATCGCTAGTCAGTTGTGGCTTCCCCTGGTTGGCAGATGAGGTGATGATTGTTGATCCGCAAGAGTTAACGCCCCGGGACGCGGATCAAGTGGGTGAAATCTTGGTATCGGGGAAAGGTGTGGGTTTGGGATATTGGGATAAACCCGAAGACACGGAAACCACCTTTCGGGTTTATGTCGAGGGACGGGGGCCCTATTTACGCACGGGAGATTTAGGATTTTTACAGGACGGGGAATTGTATATTACGGGACGGATCAAGGACATGATGATTTTGTGGGGAAGAAATCGTTATCCCCAGGAAATTGAAGCTACCCTAGATACCTGTCACCCGGCTATTCGTGCTGGACATAGTGCGGCGTTTTCGGTGGAAACGGAACTCGGAGAACAGTTAATTATTGCCGCAGAAATCGAACGGCGGTATTTACGAAACTTGAACGTTGAGGAAGTCGTCAATGCTATTCGTCAGGCGATCGCCGAACAGAATACCGTGGATGTCTTTGCAATTGTATTATTAAAAACCACAACTATTCCTAAAACCACCAGTGGTAAAATTCAACGTCGTGCTTGTCGGACTAAATTTTTAGAAGGGAGTTTAGATAGTGTTGGACAATGGAGATTAGACACAGAAACCAGTCAATTGTCAGAATTAGCCAATCGTTCTTAAAAGTCAACCGTAGGGTGCGTAGGGGCGGGGTTCTCCCGCCCCTACGCACCCACCAAAAACCTTTGATTTCCTATCATTACAATCAACATGAAACAAGAAAAAATATCAGAAAAAATCAGGTATTTTCTATTGTATAAAGTCGGAGTAAAAATATTATGGACATTTGAAAAATTAATTCCTGAATATTCATTAATTGGGAATACAGCTTTTTTTGACTCTACTCAATTTCAGTGGTCAAAAGAGTTAGAAACCAATTGGCATTTAATTCAGCAAGAATTAGAGCAAATTCTGAAAGTTCAAGAACAACTACCCAATTTTCAAGATATTTCCCCCGATCAAGGCTATAGCACCACTCAGGATAATTTATGGAAAACCTATTTTTTCTATGGCTATGGAATTAAAGTCGATAAAAATTGCCAACGCTGTCCAGAAACCACCCGTTTAATAGAACAAATTCCAGGGATGAAAACGGCATTTTTTTCAATTTTGTTACCTGGAAAACATATTCCTGAACATCGAGGGCCCTATAAAGGAGTGATTCGTTGTTTATTAGGATTAAAAATCCCTGAACCCCGCGAAAAATGCCGAATTCGAGTCGGAGAAGAAACCCGCCATTGGCAAGAAGGAAAATGTATGATTTTTGATGATTCTTTTCCCCATGAAGCTTGGAACGAAACCGATGGCGTGAGAGTCGTTTTATTCTTAGATATTATGCGTCCTTTACGCTTCCCTCTGTCGATTATTAATGAACTGTTTCTCAAATTAATTACAATATCTCCCTTTGTTCAAGATGGCTACACGAATCAACGGAAATGGGATGTTCGCTTAGAACAAATCTTTGCTGCCCAGAAGGACAGTATTACCTCACCCTAGAGGCAAAATGTCCCTGTCCGTAACCCATGATCCGTGATCAACAATCGCTCATTCATTCAAGATTTAAGAGTTAAGAAAATCCTTAATTCTTGAATAATGACGAACTACGGATGGAGGGAAAAAAACCCTATAAATGATAGGATAGATCACAAAACATTACCTATTTTTTTTCATGACTGATTCATTTGATTTTTTAAAAGCCACCACTTTAATTGAACTTTTACAACATCGGGCAATCCAGCAACCGAATCAGATTGCTTATACATTTTTAGTTGATGGAGAATCGGAAACGGTTACATTAACTTATCAACAATTAAACCAAAAAGCTCAAACTATTGCGAGTAAATTACAAGCTATTTGTCAACCTCAAGATCGAGTTTTATTACTATATCAACCGGGGTTAGATTATATTAGCGCATTTTTCGGTTGTTTATATGCCGGAGTGATTGCCGTTCCCGCCTATCCCCCTCGACCCGATCGATCTTTGCCTCGTTTACAAGCGATTATTACTGATACAAATGCCACGGTTGCCTTAACTACTGAAGCTACATTATCGGGTTTACAGCGATTTTTTCCAACTATGTCTGATATTGCGCCGTTGAATTGGTTTGCAACAGATATCTTAGATAGTGAAATTGGAAAGACTTGGCAACCTCCAGTTATTAATCGTCAAACTCTTGCCTTTTTACAATATACTTCCGGTTCTACTGCTACCCCTAAAGGGGTAATGATTTCCCATCAAAATCTATTACATAATTTAACAGCAATTTATGATTGTTTTGGTCATTCCCCGGAAAGTACGGGGGTAATTTGGTTGCCTCCTTATCATGATATGGGATTAATTGGTGGGGTTTTAGAACCTTTATTCGGGGGATTTCCGGTGGTTTTAATGTCTCCTTTAATGTTTGTTCAAAATCCCTTACGCTGGTTACAAACTATTTCCAAATATCGGGGAACAACCAGTGGGGGGCCGAATTTTGCTTATGATTTATGTGTAAGAAAAGTATTAAGAAATGGGGGGATAAATTCATCCCAAAAATTAGAAAATTTAGATTTAAGTAGTTGGGAAGTTGCATTTAATGGGGCTGAACCCATTTATCACGAAGTTATAGAAAAATTTATTCAAACTTTTGCCCCCTACGGATTTAGGCGAAAGGCTTTTTATCCCTGTTATGGTATGGCTGAAGCAACTTTAATTATTACGGGAGGTTTAAAAACAGCATCACCAATTTTTAAAACCGTTGATGGTATTGCTTTAGAAAATCATCAGATTGTAGAAGTTGATGAAGTGACTACTAATTTAACAGCCAATACCAAAATATTAGTCGGTTGCGGTCAGTGTTTATCAGATCAAAAGGTATTAGTTATTAATCCTGAAACCTTGAATATTTGTGAACCGGGAAAAGTCGGCGAAATTTGGGTTTCTGGGCCGAGTGTGGGACAGGGATATTGGAATAAACATCAAGAAACAGAAACTCTGTTTAACGCCTACTTAACAACGGGAGAAGGGCCGTTTTTAAGGACAGAGGATTTGGGATTTTTAGACGATCAAGAACTATTTATTACCGGAAGAATTAAAGATATTATTATTATTAATGGTCGGAATCATTATCCCCAAGATATTGAATGGACAGTTGAACAAAGTCACCCCCTAATTAGACCCAGTGGAGTTGCGGGATTTTCTATTGATATCAAGGGGGAAGAACGGTTAGTCGTTGCAGTGGAAGTAGAACGTCAATATTGGCAACAAATCCGCACCTGGGATAATCATAACGGTTCTGCCAAAACCTCCCCTGAACAGGTGATTCTTCAGTCCATCCGTCGCTCCGTGTCTCAAAACCATGATTTACAGGTTTATAAAACGGTGTTACTAAAACCCGGAACTTTACCTAAAACCTCCAGTGGTAAAATTCAACGCCATGCCTGTCGTGCTAGTTTTATAGCGGGCAAATTGGGGGAATAGGGAATTACAAATTACGAATTACGAATTACGAATGGGGAATTGGTAAGTAAAACAGGATTCTGCTATCTTGGGATGCTAAAGTTTTAGGGTGATGGAGGAGTGATTCATGCAAGTGTTAAATGCGTCTATGAATGGGACAAAACCCCAACAACCATCGGTAACGGTGCATCATCCAGAATCATTGGTGAAGGGCATTGAGTCTTTCGAGTCTGTCGCCACAATTGAGGGGTGGTTAGTCAGTCAACTCGCGGAACGGTTAGAGTTAGAAGCTTTAGAGATTGATTTAGAGGAGGATTTTACTAATTATGGCCTCAACTCTATTGAAGCAATTAACCTCTCTGGAGACTTGGAAACGATTTTGGGACGCCGACTTCCCCCCACCCTGTTATGGGATTATCCCAATATTTGTACTTTGGCTAAATATTTAGCCGATCACAACACCTTGGATATTACCCAATATCAAAACGGGATTTCCCCGAAAGATGCGGAACATCTTTTACAACATTTAGATCAATTGTCGGATACGGATGTCGATACGTTATTAAATATTTTATTATCAGAACAGGAAGAAATCAATGATTAGTTTATTACCTTCTGTTAGTCAGTTATCTTGTCAAGAAAAGCGATCGCTTCTCGCAGAATTACTGGAAAAAAAAGCGAAATCTGCCCCTCTGCCTGAAATTCCAGCCGAATATTATCAAATTGAATACTTTCCTGAATATCTACATCTGAAACAACAACAGCAAGAACTGGCAGATTTAGGATTAGGAAATCCCTTTTTTACACCCCAGGAGGGAATTGCCAATGATCGGGCTAGAATTCGCGGTCAAGACTATATTAATTATGCCACCTATAATTATTTAGGAATGTGTGGTGATCCGATTATTTCTCAGTTTGTAAAAGAGGCAATTGATCGCTATGGAACCTCAGCCTGTGCCAGTCGTTTATTATCGGGTGAAAAGGTAATTCACCAAGAATTAGAACGGGCGATCGCTGATTTTGTTGGGGTAGAAGATAGTATTGTTTTTGTTGGCGGTCATGCGACTAATGTGACCACCGTGGGGCATTTATTCGGACAACATGATCTGATTTTACATGATGCCCTGAGTCATAATAGTTTATTGCAAGGAGCTTTATTATCTGGGGCTACGGCGATCGCCTTTCCCCATAATAATTGGCAAGCTTTAGATCAAATATTACGAGAACGGCGCCCTCGTTATCAACGGGTTTTAATTATTGTCGAAGGGGTCTATAGTACCGATGGAGATATTCCCAATTTACCCGAATTTATTCAGATTAAAAAACATCATAAAGCCTTTTTAATGGTGGATGAAGCCCACTCTATAGGGGTATTAGGAAAACACGGTCGGGGAATTGGAGAACATTTTGAAATTAATCCCCATGATGTAGATTTATGGATGGGAACTTTAAGCAAATCCTTTGCCAGTTGTGGAGGATATATTGCCGGATCTAAATCATTAGTTGAATATCTGAAATATACCGCCCCCGGATTTGTTTTTAGTGTGGGAATTTCTCCACCTAATGCGGCTTCTGTGATCGCGGCAATTCAGGTATTAAAAAATGAACCTCAACGGGTAGAAAAGTTACATCAAAGAGCTAAATTATTTTTAACTTTAGCGAAAGATCAAGGCTTAAATACCGGGTTAAGTCAAGATTCTCCCGTGATTCCTATTATTGTTGGAGATTCTTGGAAATCAGTACAACTCTCTCAAAATTTGTTCAAGCGGGGAATTAATGTACCTTTTATGTTTTATCCCTCAGTGCCTAAAAACGCGGCGCGTTTGCGATTTTTTATTACTTGTAACCACAGGGAAGAACAAATTCGTTATACTGTAGATACTCTTGCTGAAGAAGTGGCAAAACTATAGGAAAATCAATGATTTTCATAGAGTTTTTAAACTTAGGAGTCTGATCTTTTACAGGGTTAATTATAATGCGTGTTCTTTTAATTTATCCCATTTTCCCCCAAAGTTTCTGGTCATTTGAAAAAGCCCTTGCCTTAGTCAACCGAAAAGCCTTACTTCCGCCTTTAGGTTTAATTACGGTAGCGGCTATTTTACCCCAAAAATGGGAGTTTAAATTAGTAGACCGTAATGTTCGAGAGATCACCGAAGCCGAATGGAATTGGGCAGAATTGGTGATGGTTTCGGCCATGATTGTCCAAAAAGATGATTTTTTGGAGCAAATTCGCGAGGCAAAACGACGGGGTAAAAAAGTGGCTGTAGGGGGCCCCTATCCCACATCCACACCCGAATCGGCAGAAATTGCCGGGGCGGATTATTTGGTTTTAGATGAAGGAGAAATTACTTTACCGTTATTAGTAGAAGCGATTGAAAGAGGGGATGAAAAAGGGGTTTTTCGCATAGAAGGAGACAAACCCGATGTTACGACATCTCCTATCCCTCGCTTTGATTTATTGGAGAAAGAAGCATACGATATGATTTCTTTGCAATACTCCCGCGGCTGTCCGTTTCAGTGTGAGTTTTGCGATATTATTGTATTATATGGACGGAAATCTCGAACTAAAACTCCGGCTCAACTTTTAGCAGAATTGGATCGGTTAAAAGAGTTAAATTTTAGTCAGGGTGTTTTCTTAGTGGATGATAATTTTATCGGCAATAAACGCAACGTTAAGTTATTGCTGCATGAATTAAAAGTTTGGATGAAGGATAATAATTATCCTTTCCGTTTAACCACGGAGGCTTCCATTGATTTAGCCCAGGATCAAGAATTAATGGATTTGATGGTTGAGTGTAATTTTCGGGCTGTCTTTTTGGGAATTGAAACTCCCGATGAAGATAGCTTAAATTTAACTAAAAAATTCCAAAATACTCGCGGATCTTTGAGTGATTCCGTGGAAAAAATTATCCGATCTGGGTTACGGGTGATGGCGGGATTTATTATTGGTTTTGATGGGGAAGAAACCGGGGCGGGCGATCGAATTGTCCGGTTTGTGGAAAAAACCACCATTCCCATTGCTATGTTTAGTATGTTGCAGGTTTTACCTAATACCGCCCTTTGGCATCGTTTAGAAAAAGAAGGACGATTAATTAAGGAAACTGGGAATGCGAATCAAACTACCTTAATGAATTTTCTGCCCACTCGACCAATTGAAGAAATCGCCCTAGAATATGTCAATGGATTTTATGAATTATATGATCCTCAACGATATTTGGATCGCACTTACCGTCATTTTATGATGATTGGAGAGCCAAAAACTAATTCTATCGGACGGAAATTAGTGGATATGAAAACAATGCGAGCGCTCTTTATTTTATGTTGGTATCAAGGGGTTGTGCGGGAAACTCGCTCGACGTTTTGGCGATATTTATGGAATATTTTACGACACAAACCCAGGGTTTTAGATCATTATTTAGTGGTTTGTGGACAGGTAGAACATTTCTATGAATACCGCCAAATTGTTAAGGATCAAATTGAACAGCAACTCAAAGAACAACAAGTAGAAAGTCTACGTCAACTATCAAGTGTGACGCCATAACTGAGAAACTCAGTCTTTTGAGAAAACGGGTTTCTGAAGCTCAAGTCTAGGTTTTATTTCCTAGATCAAATTCAGAAGCTCAGTTAATTTGGTTGTATGAGTTAGCCCAGTTGCGGGATATTATTCTCAATTGATGTACATTTTTTCCCTATCCTATGGGAAAATTACATCAATTGTTGAATTTGTTAAACTTCCACTGAGAAAAAACAGTGTCTCCGACTTATCCACAAAAACATCGGAATTTTAGGGTTGCTCAAACACGACGTCAGTTTTTGCAAACTTCCGTTACTGCGATGGTAGCATCGTCCCTATCAAGCTGTGGTTGGACATTAGCTGAGGTCAAAACCACCCCAAACACTCAGATTTCCTCCGATACTCTGTACATTTACACTTGGTCTGGCTACACGGATCAAGATTTGTTAGATCATTTTAGAGAGGAAACTGGGTTAAAAGTTGTGGCGGATGTCTTCGATTCTAATGAAGCCATGTTAGCCCGACTCCAAGCCGGAGGAGCAGGTGCTTATAGTGTCATCTATCCTTCGGGATATATGGTAGAAAAAATGATCCAAATAGGGTTATTGGCGCAACTCGATCACTCTTTATTAGTGGGATTAGAGGATTTATTTCCCCAATTTCAAAACCCGATTTATGATCCGGGCGGTCTTCATAGTGTGCCAATTAGTTGGGGAACAACGGGGTTAATTTATAACCCGAATAAATTAGAAACTCTCCCGAAAGATTGGAGTTATTTATGGGAAAATAAAGATAAGTTATCAAAGCGGTTCACGTTACTTAATGATGTGCGGGAAGTCATGGGAGCAGCGTTAATTATGTTAGGCTATTCCTATAATTCTACTGACCCCAATCAAATTCGACAAGCCTATGAGAAATTAGTAGAATTACGACCAAAAATCGCTTCTTTTACCACGGATTCTTGGCGACCTCAAATGATTGTCGGGGATTTATCAATAGCAATGTGTTATTCCTCCGATGCGGCGGAAATTCGGGAGGAAAATGAGGATTTAAGATATATTACTCCTGATAGTGGATCATCTGTATGGATTGATACAATGGTCATTCCTAAAAGTGCTCCTAACCCCGAAGGTGCCTATAAATGGATTGATTTTATGTTGCGACCCGATGTCGCCGCCACCTTAGTAGATCGGTTAAAATTTGCCACTCCTTCGAGATTAGCTTATGAAAAATTACCCGATGTTTTGAGAAATGATCCAACTTTATTTCCTCCAGAATCAATCCTAGCTCGCAGTGAAATGATTCATGATTTGGGTGAAGCCAATGAAATTTATGAACGGTATTGGACACGGCTAACCAGTTAATTGTTAACTGCTAACCCTTAACTAATCTATAGCAATTGTTAAGGTAATTAGAATATTCAACCAGGGTCAAACTCTCAGAGAAAAATGATTTTTTTCCTCATTCTTAATTCGTAATTCGTAATTCCCTGATCTATGACTATTTCAACAAAAACTCCGATAACTTCTTCTCCACCCCCGATTAAAAAAGGCTGGCGACAACTGGGTTCTCAATTAATTGGCCCACTGGCATTATTAGGGCCGTCGGGTTTATGGTTATTACTCTTATTAATCCTACCAACTTTATTGATTTTTCAACTCAGTTTAGTTAAGGATATTCGCCCTGGGGATTTGGTAATTCCCAATGGCATTTATAATTATTTAAGAGTATTTGAACCGATTAATTTATTAGTGATTTGGCGATCGCTATTTTATGCCTTTGGGACTACCACAATTTGTTTACTTCTCGGATTTCCCGTCGCCTATTGGATTGCTCAATTAGCCCCGAAACAGTGGCGAAATATAATACTATTAGCCTTTATTTTACCCCTGTGGACATCTTCTTTATTAAGAACCTATGCTTGGATTACTATATTAAGACCAACCGGAGTATTAAACTCCGTTTTAGGATTAATTGGATTACCCGCCTTAGAACTATTAAATCGAACTCCGGCGGTTTTAATTGGCATGGCCTATAGTTATTTACCCTATATGGTCACGGTTTTATATGCGTCTTTAGAAAAATTAGATCGACGATTATTAGAAGCCTCCGCCGACCTAGGAGCGAGACCTGTAGAAACATTTTGGAAAGTCACCGTCCCCCAAACATTGCCCGGAATTGCCGCCGGATCTCTGCTAGTTTTTATTAGTTCAATGGGGGATTTTGTCGATCCTGAACTATTAGGAGGAGCCTCAAGTATGACGGTTTCTCGATTAATTTATAACCAATTTTTAGGCTCGACTCAAAATTGGGGTTTTGGTTCAGCCTTGAGTATGGTATTAATTTTGGGGGTGAGTATTGCGATCGCACTTTTAATTAAATATGGAGATCCTAAACCGTCTCGTTAATTAAAATAAATTAGGAAAAATTTATGGAAGAAATCCAACAACAACCAGAGGAGATCCTTGATATGGCTGCTAAACCAAAGTTTAGAATTTCTTGGCAGGTAGTTTTTGTCTGTTTGATGTTTTTTTATATGTACCTGCCGATTTTTGTATTAACATTTTTTAGTTTTAATAAATCTCGATATAGTGCAGGCTGGGAAGGATTTACATTAGAATGGTATGTCAAATTATTCCAAGATACCAGAATTTTAACCGCTTTAAATAATAGTTTAATCGTGGGAATTTGTGCGGTAGGAATTGCCGCGATTATTGGTACATTAATGGCCGTAGGATTAGCCCGTTATCATTTCCCAGGAAAAGGATTATATCAAGGAGCGTCCTATTTACCATTAATTATTCCTGATATTGCCATGGCGGTGGCAACCCTAGTATTTTTAGCCGCCGTTGCCATTCCCCTCAGTTTATGGACAATTGTATCCGCCCATGTTGTCTTTTGTTTAGCCTACGTTGCCTTAGTTGTTTCCACCCGTTTAGCCGATTTAGACCCCCATTTAGAAGAAGCCGCCTTAGATCTCGGAGCAACACCCATAGAGGCTTTTATTCAAGTCTTATTACCCCAATTAATGCCCGGAATTATATCAGGTTGTTTACTAGCTTTTGTATTAAGTATGGATGATTTTTTAATCGCTAGTTTCACCGCCGGAAGTGGGGCAAATACCCTACCCATGGAAATATTTAGTCGAATTAGAACTGGAGTCAAACCCGATATTAATGCCTTGAGCGTCATCCTAATTTTAGCATCTGGATTCTTAGCATTATTTGGCGAATATTTACGCATTCAAGGAGAAGGAAAACGCCTAAAAAACTAAACCCGTAGTAAGCCCTTCAGGGCTTAATCTTTAGTATAGTATTTATGTCATAATCCCAAACTGGAGAAGTTTATATTCTAGCAGGTGAGGACATAGAAATTATTGTTTTAAGCACTGGAATTTGGGAGTTTTTATGATATCAGATTTTGAAAAAATGACCAATGCTGAACTCAAAGCTTATGCTTTAGAACATCGTGGCGAGGAAGATGTTGAAGCGTTGCGCGTGTTATTCCGCCGTCGGAAACCCTATGCCCAAGATTTAACATTCTATCCTGCTAAAAATCAGCAGGAAAAACAAGAGCAAATTGAAAGATTTAAACAAATTATTGAAGAAAAACAAGGTCAAAAAATTAAGGATACAACACCCCCTTTAGACGAGTGAAATTCCATCTCTAGTTTTTCAATATAACGATGAGGCAGAGCATCGTCGTCTGATGACTAGGTTCAACCTAGTCATCAGGAATACATTAGTTACTCTGGGACAATCACTTCAATATCCATGTCTCTACACCAAGCAAAATCATCAACATTAAAAGTATATATTCGCCTGATTCCGTGTGACATCATTGTAGCAACGTGCATAACATCAAAAACGGTTGCACCAGTTACCGGATGATTTTCCAACAATTCCAGCAAACGATTAGTCAAGTTTGAGGGTTTTGGTAACAGTTGGATATTGGGCATTTGAATCAGTCTTTTTATTCTCCATATTGTGTCTACTGGTGTAAGGGGTTTTTTGACTTGGCTACTACTGGTCATAACAGAATAAAATTCTGAAAGAATTTGATCTGAAACGCACAATATTTCACGTTCACTGGGTCTTAAAATCTTTAATGATGCTCTGTGTTTATCCCCACTCTGGGTGTCTACAGAATAGACCCATATATTTGTATCTAGGAAGCTTTTTTGCATTTTATCCTGTGTCACATATGTTTGCTCTGTTGATGGGTTCTTTAACGCCAATATTGGCAATCAGCCAACTAAATTCTTCATGAAGTTGCCTGAGTTCATCATCTTCTGGAGTTACGGTTACGTCATCATTACCTCCTTGATTAATTTGTTGATTGTCAGGAACAGACCGAAGTGCTGTTACAATTTCTTCGACAAGAGCAATTTGCTTGTCGCTGAGTCCAGTTACATCAATTACTGTAGTTTTCATAAGGAATCTTTTTTTGCCTCCAAAAAGGGCGAAAGATATTGTAAATTGATGGTCAAATGAATACTCCGAAAAGGTAGAACTTAAAAATAAATCTACCTTCTCAGGGACACTCTACACTCATCTTAACACATCTAACCCATAATGGGTTAGTAAAAATGAAAGATGGGGTTAAAGATTGAAATATTTAGAAACAGGATGATAGGTAATAAAAGCCGTTGTAGACTGTTCTGGATAAATCTGTTCACTTTCATCCATATACATCTTAATTCGGTCAGTTTGTAATAACTCCACCTGCTTATATTGGTCTTGAATATTCGGACAAGCCGGATATCCAAAACTATAGCGAGAACCCCGATGACGTTGGGCTAAAACATCCCGCACATTATCCGGTTCTTCATTTCCAAATCCTAACTCCCGACGAATTTTTGCATGAGTCCATTCTGCCAACGCTTCAGCCGTTTGCACCGCCATTCCATGGAAATACAAATAATTCTTATAGTCATTCTCAGCAAACAATTTTTGCGCGTATTCCGTAGCAATTTCTCCAACAGTTACCGCTTGCATCGGGAAAACATCAATTTTGCCACTTTCTTTAGAGGCAAAAAAGTCCGCAATACACAAGCGTTTTCCTGATTTTTGTCGAGGAAATTCAAATCGGGCAACCTGTTTTTGATAATTTTCTGGGTCAAAAATTAATAGCGAATTTCCCTCCGACTGACAGGGGAAATATCCATAAATCACCGTAGGATGTAATAAATTTTCCGCTAAAATCTTGATTTTCCATTCGTCTAAAACCGGATAGACTTTTTCAGCTAAAAATTGATTATATTCTTCCTTTGATTGTTCCCTGGGTTTGCGAAATTGCCATTGACCTACAACTAACGCTTGTATATCTAAATACCACCAAATATCCTCTATAGGAATATCTTGCGGTTGTAAAATTTTCGTTCCCCAAAAAGGAGGGGTGGGACGTTCAATATTAACATCAACGGCTTCAGAAGGTCTGGTATCAATCACAATTTCTTCAGGATTTTCTGAAGCATTTTTAACTGTTTCTGACTTAACTTTAATTTTCTTGACTTCTGCATATTCCCCTAAAAATCCCTGGGAATCATCCCATTTTCCCGCTATTTTTGCAAGCATTAATTTATCCATAAAATTCAAGTCAGAAAAAGCATCTTTGCCATAAATAACTTGACCTTGATAGGCATTTTGACAATCTTCATAGACAAATTTCGGAGTTAATGCTGCACCGCCTAAAATCACCGGAACTGTAATACCTTCTTTGTTGAATGCTTCCAAATTTTCCTTCATAAAAGCAGTGGATTTAACTAATAATCCACTCATGGCAATACAGTCCGCGCCATGTTCTTTGTAAGCATTGATAATATTTTCCACGGGTTGTTTAATCCCTAAATTAAGCACCCGATAGCCATTATTTGATAAAATAATATCAACTAAATTTTTACCAATATCATGCACATCCCCTTTAACGGTAGCAATTAAAAACATTCCTTTGCCATTATTCCCCGTTTCTGACTTCTCCATATACGGTTCCAAATAGGCAACGGCGGCTTTCATAGTTTGGGCTGATTGTAATACAAAAGGTAACTGCATTTGTCCAGACCCGAACAATTCTCCCACCACTTTCATCCCATCCAAAAGAATATTATTAATAATCTCTAGGGGAGGATATTGTTTTAAACCTGCGGCTAAAGCATCATCTAATCCAATTCTTTCTCCATCAATAATATGACGTTTTAAACGTTCTTCTATCGGAAGGTTAATATCTCCAGAACGATCTCGTTTTGTGGTTTTACCCTGAAATAAATTGGTCAGTTCTCCTAATGGGTCATAAACACAAACATCCCCATCAAATCCTCGCTGGTCATAAATTAATTTGCGACAAACTTCTTGATGTTCGGGGTCAATTTTTGCCAAGGGTAAAATCTTATTGGCGCTAACAATAGCCGCATCTAACCCCACTTGCATAGCTTCATGCAGAAACACCGAATTTAAGACTTGCCGCGCCACCGGATTTAAACCAAAGGAAATATTAGAAACCCCTAAAACAATATGACATCCGGGCAATTCTTGACGAATTTGACGAATAGAATCTATCGTGGCTTTGCCATTATTTCGGTCTTCTTCAATACCCGTAGAAATCGGTAATGCTAAGGGGTCAAAAAAGATTTCATAAGCAGGAATACCATAATTAACGGCCGCATTATAAGCCCGTTGAGCAATTTCAAATTTCTTCTCGGCGGTTCTTCCCATTCCTTCCTCATCGATGGTTCCCACCACAATAGCAGCACCATATTTTTTAGCAATTTCTAACACTTTATAAAAGCGTTCTTCCCCATCTTCATAGTTAGTAGAATTGAGTAAACATTTTCCCCCAGATACCTTTAACCCCGCTTCCATTTTTTGCCATTCTGTCGAGTCTAACATCAAGGGTAAATTAACATTAGTCACAACGCGAGAGACTAATTCTTTCATATCTCTTACGCCATCTCGCCCAACATAATCGACGTTAACATCTAAAATTTGCGCCCCTTCTTTTATCTGAGATTTTGCTAAGGAAACTAACCCATCCCAGTCTTCTAAATTAAGTAAATCTCGGCATTTTTTAGACCCACTAGCATTGAGACGTTCACCAATAATTAAAAACGAGTTTTCTTGTTCATAACTTTGGGGACTATAAATTGAAGCCGCCGAGGGAATAAATTGCGGTTCCCGTTGTTTGGGTTTCAGGGTTTGAGAAATTTCAGCTAAGGCTTGAATATGCTCATAACGGGTTCCACAACAGCCGCCAATCACCTGAACTCCCAAATCTTCAACGAAGTGCATTAACGCCATTTTTAGTTCAAGTGGCGTAAGTTTATAATGGGCTTTTCCACCAACATTTTCCGGTAAACCAGCATTAGGAATACAGGAAACAATAAACGGGGAATTTTCCGATAAATAACGAATATGTTCTTTCATTAAATCGGGGCCAGTGGCACAATTCAAACCTAAAATATCAATATTATAGGGGGCTAAAATTGTTAATGCCGCGCTCATTTCTGACCCGACTAACATGGTTCCAAAGGCTTCCATTGTGACGGAAACCATAATCGGACGACGTTCTCCTTTTTTAGTAAAAACGTCTTCAATTCCGTTTAATGCGGCTTTAATTTGCAGCACATCTTGGCAAGTTTCAACGATGAATAAATCCACACCTCCATCAAATAATCCCTCCGCTTGTTCTGCAAAAGCATGATGTAAGGTGTCAAAATCAATATGTCCGAGGGTAGGTAATTTTGTTCCTGGCCCAATTGAACCCGCAACAAATCGGGGTTTTTCTGGTGTAGAATATTCTGCTGTTAAACCTTTAGCTAATTCGGCGGCGGTTTTGTTTAAATCATAAGCTTTATCAGCTAAATCATATTCAGCTAAAACAATAGAAGTGGCGCCAAAAGTATCGGTTTCAATAACATCTGCACCCGCTTCTAAAAAGCCTCGATGAACATTAGCAACGGCTTCGGGTTTGGTATATATTAAATATTCATTACAACCTTCGTAGTCTTTCCCGCCAAAGTCTTCGGCGGTGAGATTTTGGGTTTGTAGGTTAGTTCCCATTCCCCCATCAAACACGATAACGGGACGTTCAGGACTATGCAGACGGTCTAAAAATGCGCTTTTCATAGAAGGTTAATCATAGGGAGAAAGGGTGATTTTACAATTTTACACGAAGAAACCAGGTTCGGTGGTAAGAGGATATTTTGGGTTGTCCTATTGATTTAGGGACAATAGCTTATAAGTACCTAAACAAAATTAATTACACATCCTCTACTAAAATAGTGCGATCGCATTTTTGAAATGCCAAAGCTTCAGGATTATTTAAAGCCATTTTTATCTAAACTTGGGGATAAATCTAAAAAGTGACAATCCAGTGACAATCCAGTAATCCAGTGACGATACCAGTGTTTGAGGAGGGAGGTTACCTTCCCGGTAGCAGTCGGTAGCCCAGAATTATTCAAGAAACCTTGACATTTCCTTGATAAGTTCAGAAATTTCTGTAACAATAAATACATTAAGACACCAGACGGATCTTAAAACCCAGACGGTGAAGTATTTCCCCCCTGTTCCCTCCCCCCCTAGCCCCCTGTGCACGGGGGGTTTGGGGGGCTGTTCCCTGCTATAAAAGACTTGATACTCCGACTCAAAAATTCAGGGTCTTTTGTAGCACCTAAACTTTTTTAAAAAGGAGTGTTTATTATGAAAACTCAATGGGAAATTTATCGCAAATTAGAATTAATTCCTGATACGGTTTTATTTCCTTCAAATGAACAGGGAATATCGGGATTTTATCAAGGTAAAATATGGCATTATCGAGGACTGTTTTAAACTCGATTTTTCCGATCCTAATTCAACAAAAAGATTTCATTTATTCCGAACCCTTTGGCTGATTTTAAATCAACCCATTCAATTCTCTAATCTCTCAACAAAATCAGAACCTTATGTTTGGAAAAGTTCTAATTTGTTAGGTTCCGCCCAATGGCATATTTATGATCCCAAAAGTGGTCTAACCTATGATTTACACTCGGAGGAAGATGTTTTAAGTTGGCTGGAAAAACAGAATTCTAATTAGGCAAAATTGAAATATTTGTTGAGCGAGATGCGACTTTTCTCAAGGCTTGAATAGTGTTTATCGTATGCTCTGCTACTTGGTTAATTTCTGATTCTGTAGTGAATCGACCCAAACCAAAACGAATCGAAGCATAGGCTAAATTATCCGAATGACCCAATGCTTTTAAAACGTGGGAGGGTTCAATTTTTGTCGAGGTACAAGCAGAACCAGAAGATACCGCCATCATAGTTTGTAATCCTAATAGTAATGCTTGACCATCAACGCCGTCAATACTAATGTTTAAATTTCCAGCTAACCGTTGGGTTGGATGACCATTCAAATAAATTCCTTCTAGGGTTGATAATTTATTCCAGAGGTTTTCTCTGAGTTGAATTAACCTTTGAGTTTCAATTAACCTTTGGGATAAGGCAATTTCAATTGCTTTAGCAAATCCGACAATTTGGGGGGTACATAAAGTTCCTGAACGCATTCCACGTTCATGGCCCCCACCATGAAGTTGAGGTGCTAATTTCACCCTAGGATTTCTCCGCCGTACATATAATACTCCGATTCCTTTAGGGCCATAAATTTTATGGGCGGTTAAAGAAATTAAATCAATATTTAATTGCTGAACATCCAGAGGGATTTTACCAATAGCTTGGGCGGCATCAGTATGAAATAAAACCTCATGATTATGACAAAGTTCTCCAATTTCAGCTAAGGGTTGCAGCACTCCAATTTCATTATTAGCTGCCATAATCGAAACTAAAATAGTATCGGGACGCAGGGCTATTTTTAGGTCAGATAAATCAATCAGTCCATCGGATTTTACCCCCAGATAAGTAACTTCAAACCCCAAAGATTCTAAATAATGACAAGGATCAAGAACAGCATTATGTTCGGTTATGACAGTAATAATATGTCTACCTTTATTAAAATAGGCTTCAGCTACTCCTTTTAAGGCTAAATTATTAGATTCCGTAGCTCCACTGGTGAAAATAATTTCTTCGGGAGAGCAGTTAATTCCATTAGCAATAATTTCTCTAGCCTGTTTAACAGCGGCTTCAGCCTCCCACCCATAAATATGATTAATACTGGCGGCATTACCAAAATATTCCGTAAAATAGGGTGACATTGCTTCTAAAACCAAGGGATCAACGGGGGTTGTAGCGTTACAATCCAGATAAATTGGACGTTTAGACATAATTATTGCCAATAAAAATAGGTGAGTTTTAATCTCTAATCCTTAAGTTTAGTCTATTTTTTTCGAGACTGAACTCAGGAACCCCTTAATATTCTATAATAGAGATTATAGTGCTGTTCATCCCTAGCTATTTTATGACCGAATCAAAAAACGCTTTAGATTTATTTCGGAATGCCTATGAAAATCGTTATACCTGGGACTCTAACTTCCCCGGTTATCAGGCTGAGATTGAACTTAAACAGGGGGATGAAGTCTACACCGGACAGATTCAAATTAACCCAGACTTGACGGTGGAAGTTAGCCAAATTGCTGACGAAGAAGTCAAGCAAAGCGTCTATACCCAACTGCGGGATGTAGTTACCCACCGTAAACGCAGTTCTTTTGAACAAGCCCATGGAAAAAATAAATTTAGTTTAGGAGAAATTGACGATACCGGGGCTTTACAAATCCTAGTCGAAGGTGATGCCATGGGATCAAATTATTCCGTGCGTGGCGATCAAATTTCTCGGGTTAGCCGCGTCATGGGTCGGATGGCATTTGTGATTAATACCCATGAAAGTTTGGACACCGGAAAAGGTTACGCAGCAGCCCGTTATGATGCGGTATTCCGTAACCCTCAAACTCAAGAAATTATTAAAGAACTTGAGTTTGAAGATACCTTTGAAAAATTTGGCAACTATTACATTATGACTCACCAAGTAGTTCATTCTAAAGAAGCCGATAAAGTGATGATCACGGAGTTTAACTATTCCCAAGTCAAACTTCTTGAGCCCGTTGCGGTTTAATCGCAATCAGTGACGCCTAAAGGGGGATGAATTGATCCAAAAATAACGTTAGGATGAAACTATCCCAACTCGATTTCTGTACTCTCAAATCAAGGTAAATTATGGATACACTAGCACTAACTGAAAAAAACGTAGAGATTGTTTTAGATGAACTCCGTCCTTATCTAATGTCGGATGGGGGAAATGTAGAAATCGTTGAACTCGATGGCCCGATTGTTCGAGTCCGACTACAAGGAGCCTGTGGTTCTTGTCCTAGTTCTACGATGACCTTAAAAATGGGAATTGAACGCCGTTTGCGCGAAAGAATTCCTGAAATTTCCGAAGTTCAATCCGTTGCTTAGGGGATTTTTTTCCTAACAGATTGTCCAAAGTTTAATAATTAAAAATTATCAACTTTGGACTGGATTTAACTTTCTTTTCCCCTTCCCTAAATTCCGTCCCCTCCATGCGTGTTTTATTGGTAGAAGATGATCAGGATCTGGCTGAGACTTTGGTGGTGGCTTTAGTTCACCAAGGGTATACTGTTGACAGGGTGACAGATGGCATAGCCGGGTGGGAAAAAGCACAAAAATTGACCTACGATTTGATGATTTTAGAGGTGGAATTACCTCAATTAGATGGGATAAATTTATGTAAAAAACTGCGATCGCAAAATATTACAAATCCGATTATTTTATTAACCGCTTACAATCATCAAGAAGATAAAGTTAAAGGCTTGGATGCGGGCGCGGATGATTATGTGGTTAAACCCTTTGATGTGCAGGAATTATTAGCCAGAATTCGGGCTATATTTCGCCGACGTCAACCCACGGTTTCAATTCTTTTGGAATGGGAAGATCTGCATTTGAATACGAAAACCTGTGAAGTTATGTATCGGGAAATGCTCCTCAATTTAACCCCTAAAGAGTATGGATTATTAGAACTATTTCTCAAACATCATCAACAAATTTTTAGTTTAGACCTAATCCTAGAGCAACTCTGGACATTTGAAGACCCACCAACGGAAAATACTGTCCGGGCGCATATTAAAGGATTAAGAAATAAACTTAAAAATGCCGGTGCCCACGCAGATTTGATTGAAACAGTATATGGCTTAGGTTATCGTCTTAAACAGCAATCTCACCCTAAAATTGAACCTAAAAAAACCAGTAAAAAACCCGAACTCGATCAAAACAAACTGGATCAAGCTATTGTTGAAATTTGGCATAGATATCAAGGCAAAATTTGCGATCGCATTACCATTTTAGAAGAATTTTCTCTCGCCAACCAACAGGGAAAACCCGATCAAAATATCAAACAAAAAGCTCAACAAGAAGCTCATAAACTTGCCGGATCTTTAGGAACATTTGGCCTAGGAGGAGGCTCGATTATCGCTAAAGAAATCGAACAACTCTGTCAAAATCAAACCTTAAATTTAGCAGAAATTACCCTATTGCAAGAATTAGTCTTTAAACTTAGAAAAGAAGTTGAACAATATTCTCCCCCTTCCACAATACAAAACCCTCAACCGACCTCGATTAAATCCGACCATCAAGTTTGGATAATCAGTCAAGATAAATTATTAATTGAAGCTGGACAAAAAGCGAGTTTAAGTTTGGGAGTTGAAACCAAAATTCTCACGGATTTATCATTAATTACAGAACTCAAATTATCATCCAAAAAACAACAATATTCTCCCCTAGTATTTTTAGATTTTGACTTATATTCCTCCTACGATTTATTAACCAAACTTACTCAACAGACCCCGCCAATTCCTGTGATTGTTATAACTCAACAAAAGAACCCAAATCAACGGGTAAAAGTTGCTCAATTGGGACGCCAAGGATTCTTGGAAAAACCCATCACTTCAGAACAAATGATTAAACTCATGATCGATACCTTTAGTCAAAACCGTAGCTTAAATGATTAATCAAAATTCCGAAACTGAAACTCAATTGATTGCTTCCCTACAAGCAATTAATCAACGATTAATTCAAGAAATGCAAGAACGACAACGGGTAGAAGAAGCATTGCGAGAGAGTTCAGAAAGGTTGAAAACCTTAATTAATGCCATGCCGGATTTAGTCTGCTTTAAAGACGCTTCAGGACGTTGGTTAGAAGCCAATCAAGCAACCTTAGAACTATTTCAAATCCAGACTTTAGATTATCAAGGAAAATCCGATCCTGAATTAGTAGAATTAGTAGGACAGATTCATGGTAAAAATTTCTATAGAAATGCCTTAATTAATTTTCAAAAATCCGATCAAGAAGTTTGGGAAAATCAACAACCTTCCCAACAACAAGAAATTATTCCCGATGTTAATGGCAACCCCAGAATTTTTGATCTGATTAAAGTTCCTTTATTTCATCCCAATGGCGAACGTAAAGGATTAGTTATATTGGGGAGAGATATTACCGAACACCAAAAAGCTGAAAATGCTTATAAACAATTAGCTGCCATTGTAGAATCTTCCGAAGATGGAATTATTGGCAAAACCTTAGAAGGAAAAATTATTAGCTGGAATAAAGGGGCGGAACAAATTTATGGTTACTCCGAAACTGAAGTTAAAGACTTTCCCTTTGGTTTATTAACCTTACCTGAAAGAGCCAGCGAAGTTCCTCAAATTTTAGCCAGTATTCAATCCGGGGGCAGTATTGATCATTATGAAACCGTTCATATTCGCAAAGATGGACAACATATTGATGTTTCTTTAACCATTTCTCCGATGAAAGATGAACTGGGAAATATTACGGGAATTTCTACAATTTCTAGGGATATTAGTTATCAAAAAAGAATCGAAAAAACCCTAGAACAACTCCGTCATCAAAATGAATTAATTTTAGATTCAGCCGGAGAAGGAATTTGTGGTTTAAACCAAGAGGG
This sequence comes from Planktothrix agardhii, assembly GCF_904830935.1. Lineage (NCBI taxonomy): Bacteria > Bacillati > Cyanobacteriota > Cyanophyceae > Oscillatoriales > Microcoleaceae > Planktothrix > Planktothrix agardhii. The sequence continues at coordinate 2,922,050 of NZ_LR882952.1, read as the reverse complement.
AAAAATCACTTTTGCTAATCCGGCCGCCGCCAGAATCACCGGATACACTGTCCGAGAATTACTGATGAGTAATTGGCAAAAAATCACCGCAGAAGTTATCGCTGTTTCTGCGTCCGAGACTCTCCCCAAAAAAAACGTCTATTCTGGTTATCAATCATTAACTAATCAACAAAGTTCCCAAATTTTTTCTACCCTAAAAAATGGTTTAGTTCGTCATGTTGATAACGAAGTTTTTTGGCATCGAAATGGGTCTTATTTTCCCGTCGAATATGTTAGCACTCCCATTCAAAATCAAGGGGAAATTATTGGGGCTGTGGTCATCTTTAAAGATATTACCGAAAGGCAAGCCATGGAAAAAATGAAAGATGAATTTATCTCCGTTGTCAGTCATGAACTTAGGACTCCTTTAACCTCAATTCATGGTGCTTTAGGATTATTAGCCAGTGGATTATTAGATACCCAACCCGAACGCGCTAAACGAATGTTTGAAATTGCCGTTACCAATACAACCCGTTTAGTCCGTTTGATTAACGATATTCTTGATTTAGAACGGATGCAAGCCGGGCAAATTACCCTCGATAAAAAATACTGTAATTTAGCCGATTTAATGGTTCAAGCCAATAATGAAATGATCGGAATGGCGGAAAAATCCGGTGTAAATTTATCAATAAAACCCCTAGAAGTTCATCTTTGGGTCGCCCCAGACCGAATTATTCAAGTATTCACTAATTTATTAAGTAATGCGATCAGATTTTCTGATGTTGATAGTTGCATTTGGTTTGATGCCACACTCCACCATTCCAGTCTATCCCGTTCCTGCTTAGAAGTTTTGATTACCCTCCAAGACCAAGGACGGGGAATTCCCACCGATAAACTAGAAACCATTTTTGGTCGTTTTCAACAGGTGGACGCCTCCGACTCCCGCCAGAAAGGAGGGACTGGACTGGGACTAGCTATTTGTCGCAGTATTGTGCAGCAACATGGGGGTCACATTTGGGCAGAAAGTCAATTAGGCCAGGGAAGCACCTTTTTTGTGCGTTTACCTGTAGCATCGGAAGTTGCAGAAGATATTGATTTTCAATAATATAAAGTTTTGTAAAAAAAACGAATTTCTATCACTATTTTTCTTTTCTTCACAGAATCTTCATATTTCCCTCCTATCCTGAATAGTGTAGTCCACTGCACTTGCAGCAAGACTCAACGCAACTCACCTAGGAGGTGGAGATTATGCCCTCAGTCTATCTTATGCTTCTGACTTTTGCCCTGGGTTCTATCTGGATCTATACACAAACCTCTAATGATATTCCCTTCGTGTTAGCTGGAGTAATTGGACTCATCTGCTTAGTCTGGGGGTTTGCCTTCGCCCACTGGAGCCTTCAAATTCTGATTGTACTGGGGTTGTGGCGTTTATATAAAGTTTATATGCCTGAAGAAGTTAACTTGGGTTAATTTTAATATTACCAATAGATTGCTTGTCAAAAGCAATTTCAAATAAAAACTCAGGGGCAAAGTCTGCTCCGTTTGGCCATTCTATAGTCCGACTGGTTACAAATACCTTTTGAAATAAACTTTTAGCTTTCAAGGGTTCAAAGATTTCTCCATACAATTCTTGTTCTAAATCTACAATCCCTTCTATTCCATTATTAAACGTTAGCTTTAATTGATAGTTATCCAGATATTCCACAGAGACAACATTAAGCAAGATATCCTTTTTAGGGAAGGGGATCGATTCTGTTAAGAGGTTTTCTTTGACGCGCATTTTCCCAGTTCTCCAATAGTTCAGATTGGTGCAGATCAAGCCATTCCCATACTAAAGAAGCTTGATAGAGTGGGCATAAGCTAAGAATAGCAATAAAGGTTGCCCTCTATTGTAAGCGTTCGCTTCGCTCCATCATCGACAAGGTAACGGCGATCGCATTTTTAAAAGCCAAAATGTCGCGGTTTTAAGGTTTAATCAACAAGATGATGGCGATCGCACTATTTAATTGTCTATCGAATAATCAATACTAAGTTGTTAATGGAATCACAATTCTTAAAGCAATCGGACTATATAAATCTGAACTAATAACAACAACAGGACGTTTTTTCCTAATTTCTTGTCCGATGGTTGGCTCAAGGTTAACTTGCCAGATTTCGCCGCGTTTTTGGTTAATCGTCATCGTTTTCTAATCCTTCTCCCTCAATTTCTGAAAAGAAATCTAGTTCAGGATCATTATTGACATCTTCAGCTATTTCTTGAATAAGAGGACGTAAAAGTTTATATCTTTCTGATAGAGAAAGTTGAGCAATTTCTTGTAATGAAGGCAAAGAAGATTGAGCAATATTTTCATTAATAGTATCAATACTTAACATTTTGATTACCCCTAAAGTCTTCATTTACCTATTGTACAACAAATCTCGAACAAATAATGTGCGTTATATTTCATTAACGCACCCTACAAGATCAGCGATCGCACTGATGACAATAAAAGCGATCGCACTTTCAGAAGCTAAAGCGATCACGTTTTTAAGCCTTAATCAACAAGATCGGCGATCGCCGCCAAAAGTTACAAATCATTATCAGTGAGATTAGCAACTTTTAGAAAATATCTTAATAATCCAGGTTTTAGGGCTTGATTGCCATGAATCGGTACGGAAATTCGGGCTGGATTATTTGGTTTCCCATAGATATGATGGCTACCATTTATGCGTAGTAGTTGCCAACCATTTTGTTCTAATATTTTTGCAAACTCTTTGCCTGAAATAGACTTCATACGGCAATTTCTAAAATTTGGGAAGATTCATCAAGTTGTAGTTGCTCCGTATCTACTAACAAACAACCTTCAACCGCTTCATATAAGTTTTGTAAGAGTTCTTCAAAGGTATTACCTTGGGTAGCACAGCCAGGAAGAGCAGGAACTTCAGCCCAATAACCCGTTTCTTCTGTGTGAACAATGACTTTGATTTTCATCGGTTAAGGTGTTTAAAGAGTATTTCCCTTATTATACCGTGATCGCACCTTAAACAGCCAAAGTAATCGCACTTTCAAAAGCCAAAATGATCGAAATTTTAAAGTTTAATCAACAAGATGACGGCGATCTCACTAATTTTATTTTCTTAGCCAATTGATTAAAAGATTTTTAATGCGTATTAGTCTTTCTGGTGAGATATTTCCTAAACGTGCATTGATTACAGATGATTCGACACTTGTTAATCGTCCTAGCCGAATTAAAGAAGCCACTTTAATTCCAGTATTAATATAGTCAGAATCTGAGGTATTAATAATTTCGTCAAATCCTAGAGTAGCTTGATGGAGACGAGAAGAAATTAAAGCAAGTAATAAATCACGATGGCGACTTGGTGAAATAGCAATAATTAAGGCTGGACGTAGTTTTCCTGATTTCAAGTCTGCTTGAGGAAAACGAATTAGAACAATATCACCAGGTTTCATGGTTGATAAATTTCTTGAGCATCTGCTAGGGAATATTCAATTTCATCTTCTTCTTTGAAAAATTGCTCTAATGAAAATTTTTGCCAGTCTTCATCTTGCCAATTAGTATATTCTGAAATGTTATTTGGATCAGGGGAAATTAATCGGGTAAAGTTGGCAATTTTTTCAACAATGTCATCAGGTAATCGGTCAATCTGTTGGTGAAGTTCTTCACGAATTGTAGCAGACATAAGTTAAATTATTTGATTAAGGGGTAAAATTGATAGTATTGATTATAACTCAGATATTGGGTGGTAATTTGGGAAAAAGCAATGTTGGGTTTCGTAACCTCAACCCAACCTACAAGATCGGCGATCGCACTTTCAACAGCCCAAAATGATCGCACTTTCAACAGCCAAAACTATCACAATCTTAAAGTTTAATCAACAAGAAGACCACGATCACACTACACTCGTAAGCGATCGCACTTCAAAGGCTAACAGCAAATCATGGAGATCGTCAATTTATGAGCAATCCCCATATCTGATCACATCAAGCACATTAATGTCTCCGTGATTCCAGTCTGCTTCATTCGGTTGCCCGAGTATAAATGTAAACGTCACAGGAGTTCCACGTCGTTCATAGGGTTGCAATCCCGCATTATAGCTACCACAAGCACTGTTCCGACTCGATCTCGGACATGTCATGGCCAGCTGCCAGCTGCCAGCGCCAGGCGATTGTTCAGTGAACGTACAAAAAATGCGATCACTGGTCTCAGTCGTGAATTCGTTTTCTCCACCGGGCGCTATCATGTTGCCCTCAGACAAATTCTCGAACCTCTCACATTGGATATTGGTACACTTTACCACCACCCCAGTGTTGTTCTTAACGACAAGTTTCACTCTCGTACTCATAATTTTCTACCTTTCAAAATGGGTTACAACTCAATAATATAGGTTTTCCTACCGTCAACATAACCAAAGTTTACAAAACTTAAGGAAAAATTCCATAAAATCCACTAAACCCCTACCCTGCCTAACTTCCAGCCCCCAACCTTCTCGCAAAAATCCTTAACTTGGGAAAAATCCCCCCCTCCCAAACAATCCATAACCGCCAAAGAAAAAAACCTAAAAAACGAATTGCAGGCAGACCAACAATTTCAGCTAATTCTGTTTCTGTTACTTTTTCATCAAGCCCTATTTCTAATCACAAAAATCCCCCAAACACTACAAACAAATTTGAGGGATTTTTTACTATTTAGTGGGTAAATGGGGTTCTCAGGTTAAGTCCTAGAACCCTTGAATGCGTTGAAAACTAACAAAAAAATTACATTAAGCCGAGTTGGGACAAAATCCCTTGACCAGTTAGAAGTTCCGTGGCTAAACCGATAGCGAACCCTAACATGGCCAAACGGCCATTCCAAGTCTCCGCGAATTCTGTAAACCCAAACTTGGTATCTTTGCTTTCCATAATCAAAAAATCTCCTGCTTGCTTGAGCTAACTACATAAAAGTTAACACAGTTTCCAGAAGTTTGCAACTTTTTGTTAAGAAAGATTGACAAAAACCCAAAACCCTTGTCTATAAGTACATTCTTTCTGTTTCCTGTTCCGGTGTTCCGGTGTTCCCTAATTCTTATAAATTCGATTGATCAGCCACAAACCACCTGCGATCCCAACAAAATGGGCCACAATTGTATGGGTATTAGCCAGAACTACAAAAAAATCAAGGGGTTGGACAAAATCCTGTAGGTTGCCAGGAGCATTAAACAAACCACGGGGCTGAGAGATGGCTTTTGCCAAGAGAATCCCATTAATTGCTTCCGAAGCTATTAAAGTCACCGTCATTCCAGTTAAATTACTGGTTAAGCCTGTACGGATACGTTTGAAGGTTTCTCCTCGACTGGGACGGGTAATGCCCGGTGCTTTAAGTCTACGGGCCAAACGAGTATAACCAAAAGCCTGAAAAATACTAAATCCCAAAATCCCCAGTCCGATGAGGGCAAAGACCAAACCCCCACCAATTCCCGATGATGGGGCCGTTGTTCCTGTCGTCCCACGACTAAAGACTAAAATGGCAAAAAGCTGAATCACAGCCGAAATCACCCCTAAAACCAGTTGTATCCAAAAGCAAATCCAGCCTGTGGTACGAAGGGCAGAGGCAACTTGTTGAACCGAATTCGGAATTGGTGATTGGTCAGGTAGATAGGACATTTTTTAAACAATCAGGGGTTAAAATCAAATGGGAAAGCCGAAAAAATCCTAGGAATTCAAATATGAGCCAACCACAACCTACGACAACCCCCAACCTCAACGAACCCAAATTTGGATTCAATCAATATACTGAACGATTAAATGGTCGAGCCGCCATGATTGGTTTTTTGATCACCTTGGCAATTGAATATTTTAGCGGACAAGGTTTATTATCCTGGCTAGGGCTGAGTTAATCTTACCAAATTGATTGATTATTGGTGATCAGTCTTCCGTTTAGGAGTGAGGGGTAATTTAGGATTTCCAGGGTTTAGCAGTAGTTTTTATGATTAACTCAAATCCGGGCTAAACACAATCCTAAGTTTTCCCTCTATCGAAGGGATGACCAATCACCAAAATCCAGTCAATCCCGATAAATTAGGTTAAATTAGGATTAGATAAACTTTCAAGTGAAGAAGATTATAAGATAATGCTATCGGCTCCCAATCCGAAAGATTGTACTTAAGTTAACCCTTAAAAATTTAGAGTAAAATTGTGATGAATGCTTTATGGCCCCGTGTTCTCAGGTCTGCCTATCGTCGAGAACCTATTGTTAGTTTTGTGGTAACGGTTGGAACCGTAGATGCTGTGATTGGTGGAGTTAGTTCCAGTGTATCCTTATTAAGTTTTGGCCTTTCCAGCGTTGGGGTAATCTTGGTTTTGCGGTGGTGGATGTGGCAAAAGTCTAAACTACAACAAGCTGAAACTGCCCCAGAATATGCTCTTCCCCCAAGTTCTGCCCGTTCTCCCCTTCCTAAGCTGACGGATAAAAAACGATCTTCCTACTAAGTCCATTAATAGTTAGGATTACGGAAAAATGGATGCGGTGATTGCAGACGAAAGAGTGAACTACCCACACTGACTTAGAGTACCAAGTACAGTGTCGGCTTCTGTACTCAAATGGGAAACCATCTATCAATCTCCACAAGAAGCTAAAAAGTTTCGAGCTTTAAAGAAATGGAACAAAAAAGAGCAAGGATAATACACTAATTTTTGGCTCTGTGTCAAGTCAAATAGCTGATAACTGATTACTGTTTACTGATTACAAAGATCGCGATCGCTCGTTTGAACTTTAGGATTAGTTCGTAAATAATCGTGAACCCAATCACAAGCGCGATCAATCAAATTATCTAAATCCAGATTCCACATAATTAAAGTATGATCCCGACTAGCAGAAACCAAAACCCGACCATCGGGACTAAAACTAATCCCCATTACACTATCCCGATGTCCCACCAAGGTTTTGAGCAAAGTGCCGTCATCACGACTCCATAACTTCACCGTACTATCGTAACTAGCCGAAGCAATTAACTGACTGTCAGGACTAAACACCACACTGGTTACACTATCACTAGATCCCTTTAACAGCGTCTTCAGATAGTTCCCTCGACTATCCCAAAGTTTAACCGTATTATCATAGCCAGCAGAAGCAATAAATTTACCATCGGGACTAAAACTGATACTCAGAACATAACCCTGATCAGCGATAATTGTCTTTAATAACTTTCCTTGATCATCCCAAAGTTTAATCGTCCCATCATCACTAGAAGTTACAATCATCTCCCCATTCGGACTAAAGGTAACACTATTAACCCAGGAATCATGTCCGATTAAAGTATGCAATAATTGACCCTGGCGACTCCATAATTTCACCGTTTTATCCTTACTCGCCGTAGCAATTTGTTCAGCATTAGGACTAAAAGCAATATTCAGAATACTATCGTCATGACCAATCCAACTTTGAAGCAGTTGAATAGATTCCACCGAAACCCGGTTTTTTGTTAAGGGCAAAGCTGATTTTAATTTTGCTACACCCCAAAGACTAAAATTATCAGGGAATTTAAACAAACTCCCCTGGGATTTTTCTGAGCTTTCTAAATCAGGACTCAGTTTCCACAATTTCACCGTCCGGTCATAGCCCGCCGTCGCTAAAAATTCTCCATCGGTACTAAAACTCACCGTCGTCACCCGGTCTTTATACCCCGCTAAGGTCGTCAATAATGCCCCTGTACGGCTCCAAAGTTTCACCGTTTTGTCCTGACTCGCCGAGGCAAACATCTCACCATTGGGGCTAAAATTCACCCCTAAGACCCGATGTTGATGCCCCGTTAGGGTTTTTAGAGGAATTAAATCTGAACTCCAAAGTTTTACTGTTTTGTCATAACTTGAGGATACTAAAGTCTTGCCGTCGGGGGAAAATTGAATATTTGTCACCTTATCCCCATGTCCTTGCCACTGCTTTAATAGAGTTCCATCCACCGTCCATAAATAGATATTTTTATTGTCCGTAGAAGTTGCCAACAGTTTACTATCAGGAGAAAAATTCACCCCATATATATTAGAACGATCCGCTTTTAAAGTTTTTAAAAGTTGACATTGAGGAGTCCACAATTTCACCGTTTGATCTTGTCCCACCGTAGCAATTAGTTGACCATTGGGAGAAAAACTCACCTTATAAACCGTTTTATTCGGATTAGCAGTGTGATCCAAGGTGTGGAGTATTGTTCCATCTAGTTTTAGCAGTTTTACCGTCCCATCGGCCACCGCGATCGCTAACACCTGACCATCGGGGCTAAAAGCCACCCAGGTTAAAGGAGCCACAGCCCGATAGACAGTTCGCAATAAAGTCCCCTCTCGACTCCATAATTTTAATCGACGATCATCGGACACCGAAGCGATCAAACGGCCATTGGGTGAAAAAGTGACTGCGGAAACACCCTGGCGATGGGCTTGGATAGTAACGGGAGTGACCAGCCGTTTTATTGTAGACAAGGCTGCGACGGGCCAAAGTTTAATCGTCCCATCTTGAGAAGATGACGCGATCATCTGACTATCGGGACTGAAACTTACACTGGTGACACTTCCCCGATGACCGACTAAGGTTCGCAGTAGTTGACCTTCGGGTGTCCACAATTTCACCGTTTTATCCACACTCCCAGAAACAATATAATTGCCGTCGGGACTAAAGGAAACATCCCAAACTACATCCTGATGTCCTTCTAAACGGTTATGTTCAGTTGTCCCATATACTGCCTGTTGCAAGGTGGCTGCAATTCTAGTTTCCATGGTTTTGAGTTCCGACCCATCTGGGGTCGTCGCTTTTAAGCGTTGAAATTGTCGAGCCGCCCTTAAACTTTCGAGGAGAGCATCAAATTTATATTGGGAGAAGAATAGGGCGTCGGAAGCGGCAGTTAAGGTGGCTAAATCGGCGATTTGCTTTTGTTCGTCGGCCCGTTGTTGTTGATAGGTGGCTAGTTTTGTGGTAAAACCCAATAACAGGGCAACAATTATCGACAACCCTAACAACTGTTTTAACCGTTGATTACGCTGCAAAAGTTGCTCTCGACTCATTTTTTTTAAGGCTGCTTCCGCCTTGGATTTTTCAGATTGGGCTTTCTGTAAACGTTGCTTAATATCATGCTGGCGCTGTTTTTCCTGTAGTCCGTAGCGCTGTCGAATTGGCAAAACTAAATAATCATGTAACAGTTGATATCGATCTTCAGGTTCTTCCCGTCTTCTTAATAGTAACCCTGATTCTAAAATGATATCAATAAAAGCCTCCGCTTCCTCTCCTCCTTTGGGTAATGGGTAATGGGTTTTGGGTAATGGGTTTTGGGTAATGGGTTTTGGGTAATGGGTTTTGGGTAATGGGTAACAGAAAGAGTTTACCTCCCCTGCCTCTCCTACTCCCCCTGCTCTCCTTGCCGCCGTAATTAATTCCGCTTTAGTTTTAATCGGACGAGTAAATTTTTCATCCGTTAGGGTAAATAAAACTTCCCAAGCTGCATCTTCATTGATATTCCCACAATCTTTAATAACCTGTTCAATGGAATGTTTAATTAATTCAGTTTTGGGATTAATTCCTAATTGTTTATAGGCCGTTAAGGTGGTAATTCCATGTTCTCCTTCTTCCTGAAGTTGCGCCCCGACAACTTGCAATTCAATTGGACGAACTTCCTGCCGTTCATCGGCTAAATCTGTTACTAAAGCATCAATTAAACCTGGCTCTAATTGGAGTTTAGACCGTTGGGTTAAACGCTCAATCACCGTTTTTGCTTCTGCTAAAGTAAAATCTCGCAAATGATAGCGAATTTTTTTATCGAGAATATTATTATTAATGGCATCTAGGTTCAATAAATGATCCCATTCTAAGAGATGATGCAAATAATCTTCCCTCAGAGAGAAAACTATTTTTACAAAGGGTAAATCCAGGCAAATTTTTAGAAAATCATAAAATATTTTGCGCTTTTCTTGATGACAATGGGAGATAAAAAAGAATTCCTCAAACTGATCAAAAATTAAAACTGTGAGTAAATTTTGTTCGGCATTTTGGGTGAGTTGTTTCAACACAAAAGAGGACGAATTTAGAATACAATCTACCGGAATTTCTTCATAACTTTGATTGGGATTGCGATTATTCCAATCTTGAATAGAGGATTGAGCAATCACTTTATACCAAAGTTTTTTGATTGACTCATCGGGATATTTAAAGGAAGCACAATTTAATAATGCACTCGCTAAACTCTGTTCTAATTCCCGAGTCCAATCCATATAAGATTGAATCACTACGGGCAAACAATCCCGCGCACTAATTGCCGTATTCTTTAAAGCTGGAACTAAACCCGCATTCACTAAAGAACTTTTACCGACCCCAGAACGGCCATGAATAATAATTAATTTATGATCATCACGACTCAAGCGATGCAGCAAATTCTGAATATCATGTTGGCGACAGGATGCCATCATTTCTTCCGCAATTGTAACCATATTTTCGCCTTGGTTACTAGAGGGATTAATTGCTTGTTTTGGAGGTTGCAGTTGGGCTGCTCCAATAAAGGCTCGCAACCCATATTGATGCTCAATTTCCCGTTGTTTTTTCTTAATTCTAAAGGCTTGACGATACTGACCTTGCTGATAGTCAATATCGCGTAATTCTTCCAAAATATTCAGATATAACTGAGGATTATATTGGGGTTGTATTTGGGTCAGAGCTAATTCTAATTTCTGCTTTGCTTGTTGCCATTCTCCCTGATATTGATAACATCGGGCTAATAATAATAAACACTGTGCTTGACTAACCGTTGGTTTTGACTCTGGTAAAATAGTTAAAGCTAATTTTGCTAACATCAGAGCCCGACGCCATTCCGAACGTTTTAGAGCCACTTCCGCCATAAACACATAATCTTGAGCTAATTGACTTGATGTGCCATAAACCAAGTGCATTTTTACGCCCCCCAGGGCTAATTCTTGCAACATTTCCCATAATTGTAAGCGTTGCAATACTTCACCTAAAGGGGAAATCACTCCTGCAACTAAATCAGGACGTCCAGCTTGTTGAAAAATTTGCTGACTTTGCTCAAAATAGCGTTTGGCTTCTGTTAATAAAATCTGAACTAAGTTGGGATTTCGAGTGGCTTGAATACAATAGGTTAAAGCAATATGAAACAATACAATTCCCTGACGTTCTCTTAAACAAAATACAAGGGGGCCCGAAGTGGGGGGAGTCATCACATCGACACTGGAGACTTGACCTGGGAGTTCACCTTGGGCGGTATAGCCTCGTAAACCCGCCTCGTGTTGGAGGAGGGCTAAACTCTGTTGATAATGTTGGCGGGCAATTTCGATCTGGTCATGGGCATCGCCATCTTGACCGAAAATAAACTGACGACTGGCTTCTAAAGCGGGGTCTAACTCATAACCTCGATTTTGTAAATCCTGCCAATGCAGTTCTAATTCTCGTCGTCGGTTGCAACCCATACCAAAATCAGATGGAAAACTACGGGATACGGTCGATTTAAACGGTCGTTGTGTTTTGGGTTCCCAGACTTTAATTTTTAATTCTGCTAGGGTAAATAGGGTATTGGCTTGTAATTTTAAGTAATCTAATAATTCAGTGGTGGTTAATTCAAATTTAATTGTGGCGGCGGCCCAACTTTTAAAGTCAGGGGCTAAACGAATTAGACCCGTAACGATATCATCGGTAATCCATATAATAATCGGAAAATTAAATTGTTTTCTAAATTCATCCCGAACCTGATTAGTTGAACTCAGAATAATATCCAGATTTTCCAAAGTTTCTAACCCTAAAATCATTAGTGCTGAAGGAGAATTTTTCTCGACGTTTTCTAATAGGGTTGTATAGAGAGTTTTGGTATAAGGAGATAAAATTAAAGACTCAATCTTGATTTCTGAATCAACCTGTAGGGCCTGTAGAACTTTTTGTCTGAGTTGACTGGAATTACAGCGAACTAACACTAAGGAAAACTGACCTTGGGACAAGGATACACCGCGTAACAAGCGATTCAAACTTCGTTCATTCACAGAGGCTACTATTTTGGGGTCAACAAGTTTATCCATAGGAAAACGGCACACTAATGATAATTGTAATAAGTGTTTTCGAGCATAAATACTCTCATTCGCTTCTGTTCCCAAAAGCCAATATTTCAGATTTAAGAAATTGGGCATCTGATCCCAGAAAAAATTTGAACACTTCCAAAAGTAGTTGAGTGCCTAGAAGATATTAAATCTTTAATATCTTTAATATCTTTATATCTTTTATTCCCCTTATATAAATCTAACTCATCAGGTTATAATTGACAAGAAAATAAACAAAAAAATTACATCCCCTGCTCCCCCTGCTCCTGTTAAATATTTTTACTCAGGGAATTGACCAATAGTTTGTATTGACTACTCTCAGTCAAGGCCGGATTAATTCCAAACCAACGACCCTCTTGATCCCGATATTCAAATACAAACATACTGCGGAGTAGGGTTTGACATTCATCTTCCCCGGTAACTTTTTGTGTTTTAACTACTCGTAACAATAACTCCCATTCTTCCTGACTAATTGCCCCCAAAAGATCATCTCGATATTCTTGAATCACCTGATCCAAACAAGCCCGGGTAAATGGTGGATCTTCTTGTTGTAAACAACTGTACATCAACATTAATAAACGTCGAATATGGCCACCACTAATTAAACACAAACGATCCAAGGTTTCGGGACTATCAAATAAAGTGGATATCAACTGAAAACGATCTTCGGGAGGGAGATCAGGAAAGGCTCGGGCTAATACCATTTGTTGTAATTTTAGCATCCCCGATGGGTTTTCTGTGCCATCACGCAGGCAGACTGGAACCATAGGTAAAACTTTGGGTTTGACTCCAAATCGACTTGATAGCCGATCATAATCATTAGAAAACATCAGGGTCAAGGGAATAGTAAAAACTACATGACAATTGAGGCGTTTGAGTTGTTCACCGCGATCGACAAATAGATATTCCGGTTGAGTTCTTCCCCAGGGTTTAGGAGAGTTATCAATTCGATCTAAGTTATCGACAATCACGACAATGCCTTTTTTACCTTTGGCTTGTAACGCAGTATTAGCCCGTCCTAATATTTCATCATTAATGGCATCTAAAATATTACTGGTACGCGGTTCTAAATATTGTCGTAACTGGGAACGTAATTTGGGAGAATCCTTGGTTTTAGCTGTAATTCTAGCAATTCCTACGGATAATTCGGCTTCGGCTGCGAGTTGGATGGGGGTTTGCATCAACTCGGAAATTTCGGTAAATAAGTTAGAAAAATATCCGGGTTTGAGACGAATTTGATCCGCTTCTAAACTTTCACTTACCTGACGAGCAATCATTAATAAAACATCACTGATATCGACATCCGCCATATCCAGGTTTTGAGAGGATTCAAAGTAAACGACATGATATCCTTGATGTTCTAATAAATCTTTGAGACGAAATAATTCAGTCGATTTCCCACAGCCTATATGACCACTAAATAATTGACAGGTGGGTTCATCATGGGACAGTAAAGTAATGGTGCGACTCAATTCTCGAATAATATCGCTACCCCGGACGGAAGAAAAATCGATATAATACTTTCGATCTTCCGGGTTCGCCATGTCGATAGTTTTACTGGGGTTACAGGCTTTATAAAATCTGCTTAAGTTAAGCTCGATCACAATTAGACTCTTAACCTCTGTATCAATTGAATGGATAGATAATCTGGGTATTATTCTATCTGCGGAAGCTGAGTTTCAGGATGGGGGGTATCGGGGATAGGGGGGAATAATCAGTTATCAATTATCAGTTATCAGTTATCAGTTATCAGTAAAAAAATCCCTAAAGCAATTAGAAATAGGGGGATACAGAATATGCTAAATTGTTGGCGGTGACCAGTGGTGAGGAGGAAAATCCTGTCGCGTATGGGCAATCTGACCAATATTGACTCTCTTTCAACCCGTCAATTAGGACGTCGCCGCCAGCAGTTACGACGTCAACGTCGTCTAAAGTTAGTTCAACTGTTATGGCAAACAATAGCACTGGGGACTTTGACAGGAGGTCTGTTTTGGCTGATTAACCAACCCTTCTGGTTGATTCGCGAACCTGAACAAATCAAAGTCGAAGGCAATCAGCTATTATCCGATCAAGCGGTTCGTTCCTTACTACCGCTATCCTATCCTCAGTCTTTATGGAAAATTCAGCCCCAGGTCTTAGCCTCGAGCCTAGAATCACGGGGTCAGATTGCCTCTGCCTCCGTCACCCGTGAGTTATTCCCCCCCAGTTTAACGGTGAATATTCGAGAACGACAGCCCGTAGCGATCGCTCATCCCGCCGCCACACCTTCGCCTGTTGAAGCCAATAACGCCATCGGATGGTTAGATGCTACCGGGGACTGGATGCCGTTAGAAAACTATACGGAATTAGAAAAATCCCAGAAACTCCCGACCCTCAAGGTGATTGGCAACTTCAAGCAGTATCATTCTTACTGGCCCTCAGTTTATCAAGCCATCAGTCACAGTCCGGTGAAAATCTCCCAAATTAATTGGGAAGATCCGAATAATCTGATTCTGGAGACGGAAATTGGTACAGTTCATTTGGGCGCCTATACCTCCAAATTCCCGGAACAGTTGCGGGTGATTGATCGAATGAGGAATATCCCAGAACAGGTAGATCGGACTCAGATGATGTATTTTGATCTGAAAAATCCCAACCAACCCTTACTCCAAATGCAACCGGAAAGTACGGATAAAAGCAGATTATCCGAGGACGAGTCTACCTCGAACTAACAGACGGATCGCTGTAGGAAGAATCACTCTCCTCAAGGACTTGGTTTCTAATCCAACTTACCCTATAGTATTTGTGTTTATTTGGTTTAAAGTGATAGAACCGTTATTCATCTACTCCCCCTATTAAAATGACAGTTAAGAATAATCTGGGGTCTGCCCTTGGCAATTCTGATGCTGAAGGAAAAGCGAATCCCTGGTTGACAGACGATTCAGCCAATCCATTCCGTAGAAAAGAACTAATAGTTAACCCTAATAACGATTCTAAAGATATGCCCCGTGAAGATTCTTGGAGTAGCGATATTATTCCGAGCAATGCTGCAAAGATCAAGGTGATTGGTGTGGGTGGCAGTGGCGGTAATGCCGTTAACCGCATGATTGATAGCCAGGTTGCCGGAATTGAGTTTTGGTCAATGAATACCGATGCCCAGGCTTTAACCCTATCCAAAGCCCAGAAACGTCTACAAGTGGGTCAGAAATTAACTAAGGGGTTAGGAGCCGGTGGAAACCCTGCCATCGGTCAAAAAGCCGCCGAGGAATCCCGGGAAGAAATTCAGAAAGCCTTGGAAGGGGCTGATTTAGTTTTTATTACCGCCGGACTAGGAGGCGGAACCGGGACAGGTGGAGCGCCTGTTGTGGCGGAGGTGGCGAAGGAACTCGGAGCTTTAACTATTGGGGTGGTGACTCGTCCCTTCCACTTTGAAGGTAGACGGCGAATTTCCCAAGCCGATGATGGAATCCTGGCATTACAATCCCGGGTTGATACCTTAATTGTGATTCCGAATAATAAGTTATTAGAGGTGATTGCTGAACAAACCCCCGTACAGGAAGCCTTTCGTTATGCCGATGATGTTCTCCGTCAAGGGGTACAGGGGATTTCGGATATTATTACGATTCCGGGGTTAGTAAACGTCGATTTTGCCGACGTGCGGGCGGTGATGGCTGATGCTGGGTCTGCCTTATTAGGGATTGGGATTGCTTCGGGAAAATCCCGGGCTAGAGAAGCCGCCGTGGCTGCGATCGCCTCTCCTTTATTAGAATCTTCTATTGATGGAGCCAAGGGTGTTGTATTTAATATTACCGGAGGCACGGATTTAACCTTACATGAAGTGAACGCGGCAGCCGAAACTATCTATGAAGTGGTTGATCCCAATGCCAATATTATTTTTGGGGCGGTAATTGATGAACGGATGCAGGGAGAGGTGAAAATTACTGTGATTGCCACCGGGTTCTCAGGAGAAAACAAAAGTGGTATCCCCGTGGCCCGGAATACTGGCGTACCCCAGGGTAATATTCCAGTTATTCCGGCTCCAGCTAACCCCAACCAACCCCCAACCCCGGCTAATCCTGGTCAACAACCCGATATTCCTGACTTCTTACGGCGGCGACGTCCTCCCAACCGTTAACCGTTCCATCCATCCCGAATTGAGCCTTCCTTGCGGGAGTAATTATCGGCAAAAGCTCGGTGACGGTTGACAACTTTCTGATCCAGCCCAGGGGGAGGAGGCACAGAGGGCTCAGCAGCATGACGGGGTAACATTTGCTGTGCAGCCTCTGGTTTTGGACTCTCCTCCTTCACAGGGGTTGATTCTTCTGGGGATAATGGGGTTGAGTGCCGCAGTAAGTCCCTTTGAACGGCTGCGATCGCCTGTCGGACGGCGGTTTTAATCGGGGTATAAAATTCATCCCTTCCCCTTTTGAGTTGCTGCATCCAACCTTCTTTGGAAGAAGCATAAAGGGGCGGTAAACGGTTTAGGGCGTAGGTTTCGACTTCAAACCGTTTAATGTATTGGCAGAGTCGAGGAGCTAGGGTAGCTAATTGAATCTTGACTTCCTGGGCAACTAAGTCTTCCATCACATTATGATATCTGCGCTTAGAATCTATAGTCATGGTATTCACCGTTCCAGATTCTTCATTCAGTGTGATCACGGAGATTATCCTCTAGTTTCTGGTTTAACAATTTTGTTCGGCGCGGTGAGTTCCCCTAGATTTTCTAGGGGGAGAGCGTGACAGTGCTTTCCTCTACCATTTACGCGGTAACTGGGTTTTGGGCGGGGGTGAGGGCGATGAAATCTTCAATCTGTTTGAGATTGGGATCACCTGCTAGGTAACTAATTCCTCGGTGCAGGTGTAGGCGAAACTGGGTGGCGAGGGTTTCTGGATCGGTTCCTAAATGGTCGTTATGGCAACGTTGCTTCAGGGCAAGGGTGAATAAATCACCCACTTCTCCCCCAAAGACTTGCCAAGTCATTTCCACGTTGCTATCGGCGGGGATGGGAACCGGGGAGGGAATGGTTGACTCGGCTAGGGAACGGCACAACGCCCAACGGCACAGAACATTCCAGTTGTCTATTTTGGTAATTCGTTTGAGTTTGGTTAGTTGCTCCTTCGCTGCTTGGGATAGGCGAATTCGCTCTACGGGGGGTTCCATTTGTTCAGTGACCAGTGATCAGTGATCCGTTATCAGTGGATTTCAGATTGATATATTAAACATTTTATACCTAAATACTTAGGAATTGCTCCCAGTGTTAAGACTTTTTTACAAAATCTTCATAAATAACCCACTTTTATTAAATTTTGGTAAAGAAATGTTCCTGGTTTAACCACAAAGGCACAAAGACACGAAGGGGCTGCTGCGGTAAATCAAGTCCTGTGAGGATTCGTTGACTAATTAGTCAAGAGTATGGGCGTGTTCCCCCCTACGATATTGTCTCCCAGGTGGCGGGTTTTGTCAACCCCCCCTAGCCAAAAAACGAAATTTTTTTCCAGATTAATTTTTTTTTGAGGTTTAATTTAACCACGAAGACACGAAGACACAAAGAAATATGGAAGTTGTTGTTAAAAGAAGTAACCTATTTCTATGCAGGTTTGGCGTTGTTTGGGATCATATTTGAGTAAGTATTCACGGGCGATCGCATCTTGTTCTCGTAAACTATTAATTTCCTTTTCCGCAATTTCCGTATCGGTTGAGAGTAAAATAACTTGATGACTAGCTGCGGGAAAATACCGTTCAATTAGGTTTTGACGGTGGGAGGAGTCTAAACGACCTAGGGGAGTATCAATGGCGATGGGTAGGTTTAGTCCTGAAACCCTGGCTAAACCCCATAAAAAAGCGATCGCTAAGAGTTGTTTTTCTCCCGCAGATAGGCGATGTTTCTCCACGGGTTGTCCTTGGGGATCGTACAGGGATAAACTAAAGTCTTCGGTAGCAATTACCACTCGATGCACTAAGTCTGATTTGTGTAATAAATAGCGGAAACATTCGGTCACTTCTACTTCTAATTTATTCAATTTTTTCAGAGTTAATTTTTCTTTAAATATTTTTAAGGAGTCTTGAACTTTACTAATAGTCTCAATAATATGATTAGCATTTTTTCGATCAATGGTATTTTGACTATATTTTTCTAAGTGTTTTTTAGCTTTTTCATATTCAGTATAACACTTTTTAGATCGCTGTTCTGCGTCTTCAATAGCAGTTTCAATTTTGGTGTATTCTGTTTGGGCTTGGGATACCGTTTCTAACAGTTGTTCATAGACCTCTGGAGGTGCAGCAATAGCCAATTGTCTATCCAGACTAGATAGGGTATCTTCAATTATTATTAGGGCTTCTAAAACGTCCTGAGATTGTTGAATTTGACTGGGAAGTTGATGGTCTAAAAATGTTCCTAATTGACTGAATATTTTATCATCAATTTCTAAAAATATCTTTTCGGGATTATGATGATTTTCGGTTAAGTTTTGATAATCGGTTTCCAGATATATTTTAACACTTTCTAACTGTTTTTTGGCAATATTAAGTTCTTCTAAATATTCAAATAATCGTTGATCTCGATCTTTAATAAAATCCTGGGCTACCTTGGCTTTTTCCCAGTTTAACTCCTGTTTTCCTTGCTTTTGAGCTTGAATTAATAAAGGTTGAATTAAACTTAAAGGTAAACCTTCGGCTGCTAATTCACAAAGACGTTCCCGTTGTTGTTTGGCTTTTTCTTTCTCATCTTCTAATTTTTTTTCTAATTGACTCCGTTCTCCGGCTATTTTACCCCCTTCTAGTTTAAATTTTTCCTTAGCTTGATTTAACTTTTTTTTAGCAATTCCAGCCTTGATTTTTAATTCTTCTACCGCTATTTCCGCCGCATCTTTTTCGGATTTATACTGATTTAATTTGGTTTCAATTTCTTCTAAATACGCTAACTCTTTTGAGTCGGCTAACTGTCGGCGTTTGCGGTTAGCTAGAATATCTAAATCTACGGCTAAACGTTCTGATAATTCTAATCCTAATAAAGATTGAATTGCTTGTACCACAACATTAGGAGGACTGTCTAAATCTGCTAATTCTTTGACCTGTTCACCATCAAATAAAAACAAGTTAGAAATTCCTATCGGGAAAAAATCTTCAATGCGTTCATCCCAGGTTTCTACCCAAGCGGAGTCCGGCCAATCATCAATTAATATGCCTAAAATATCCTTACCATTTTTCGGGTTTTTTGTCCAGCGACGTTTGACCCGAAATTCTACTTGCATATTTTTAACAATATGTTCAAATAATAATTCTACACTGGTTTCTTCATGGGCTAAGGTCTGTTTATTAACTGCTTGTTTAAGAAAGTCGGGATAACTTAAATTTCCCCGGGTAGAACATTGGGCGCGTTGTCCATAAAGTGCGAGGCGCATCGCATCCATTAGGGTAGTTTTTCCGCCTCCATTCATACCTCCAAATAAGATAATGGGACTAATCACATTATCATGAATTTTAGGACGTAAATCAATAACTTGTTTACCTCGATAGGGGCCAAAGTTTTCTAAGGTTAATTCTAAGAAAATCATAAAATTAAAAGTTTAAAGGTTAATTTTTATCCCGTTTATCTCGTTTCTAGGTTCTACCTAGAAATGCTCTTAAAGAGGCTCCGCCTCCAATAATAGCAGGCTCCCGCCTGCATCATTCATTCCCAGGCGGGAGCCTGGGAACGAGGGTTAGGTAGGGTTTTGAAATTTCAAACTTCCCCAACTTAACTGTTGTGGAGGTTCGGGGTTTTTGTCTTCTATGGCGTGCTTAACTTGTTCAACATTTCCGGTTTTGGCGGCTTCTTTTAAGTTGCGTTCATAATGAGCGTTATTAATAGCTTGCTCTTGAGGTCGAGAACTGGTTTCCAAACACTTTTCTAAATCATCATAAATGCCATTTCGTCTGGCCATAGTTTTATATTGACGTTCTGTATCAATCAGTTTTGCCATTAATTCCATATACATTGTATCTCCTTGACTAAGTTCTTCTAATAATTCCCATTCATCTACACCCAGAACGGTATTTCCTGCACCCAAACGGGGGTCTTCAAAGGTTTCTCCCATAACTTCGGTAAAAATTTTAGGTACACTATCATCAAATTCGTGTTTTTCTTCTAACCATATTCTCCTGATTTCGCTAAGTTCTCCTATGGTAATTAAGGTTATATCTCGATATTCTTCGGGTGCTGTTTTTCTAATTTGTTGTTGCGCTTCTAATACCCGTCTTAACCAATGTTCTCGCCATTTTTTGGTATAGGGCCCAGGAATAGGTTCAACGGATATTTCCCCATCAATATTACGTTCAAATAGTTGAACTTTTCCCACAAGTCGTCTAAAATCTCGTTTATCTCGATCATTTTGGATATCTAATTCTAAACGAATATCAATCAGAGGTTGTAACCATTCTTTTTCTTGATCATTTTGTATCATTGCGGTTAATGATTTATCACTATCAACCAAAGTACAAACCCAACAGCCAAACCGAGAACTTCCACAGCTAGGGGTAGAAGTATCTACAACAAGCGGACAGTCATTATCAGCCGTTGCACCTCGATACATCGCAAATAATTCTTTATTATCCAGACCCCAAGGGTTTTCCCATTGCATTAAATACATCCAAACTTCATCAGTTCGCCAACTTTCAATAGGCGTATAAAGTAGAGAACTGGGTAAATGAGGATGAGGACAAAGATGATCACGAACTCTGTTTATTTCCCGTTTGGCCATGATCATTGCACGGTTAGAACTTTCGGTTTTACGAGTTCCTAAAATCACAATAGCTTCACCATTTGACCGTACAACATCACGAATAAAACGGTTAGAAGGATCGATTTTTAATCGTCCAGTACACCATCTAAACCTATGACGGGGTGCAGGATAACCTTTTCCTATTAAACCTACCCAATAAGTTTGTGTTACTTCAGGTGTTAACAAATGAGGCTCAATGGGAAGATTATTTTTCTGTGCAACTAATTTCATTCTATTTAAAGAATTATTAACCCAAGCAGAAACAATAGGATTTTCTACCAAAGTATCTGTACTGATAACATAAATTTTTTTATTGAGTTTTTCGGGTGGTAGTGTTGCGATCGCATTCCAAATAAGTTGTAAACTGGCTGTGCTGTCTTTACCTCCAGAATAGCCAATAACCCAAGGAATTTCATCTAAACAGTACAGATCCTGAACTTCTTGGTTAAGAATTTCGAGATCATTGATAAATGCTTCAATATTTCGAGATGGAAATAAAGATATTTGTTGATCAATTGCCATTTTTATATCACCCTAATTCAGATTTAAAAACATTGTTTCTATGCCAATGAATAGCATCAAGCCTTGGATAAAATTGTTTAGTGTTGGGGAGAAATATAGAATCTCCATTAAAATCCGTCATGGGTCTAGCATGAGGTGATATTTCTTGTAAATCTTCTGCAACAACAATTTTATAATCATTATCTAGTGTAAACCAACCTCGATCAAATGCCCAATGATGATTTTTACAGAAGGAAATTCCATTATCAATTTTATTATCATAAAATAAAGACATCGGTTTGATATGCGCTCCATCAACAATAGTTTGATTAATAGAACGAGTTACCCTTAAACCACAAAATGCACATTTATAATCATAAATATGAACAATTGATTTTCTAAAAAAAGCATCTCTAACAACTGATTTATAGATTCTAAGTTTTTTTTCGATTAATTGATCTAACTGTGTTAGTTCTTGTTCGGCTTCATTTTGTAAAGTTTGATTCACTCCTAAAATATCTTCGATTTCTTTTTGAGTATCAGAAAACCAAACTGATATCAAAATATCTACCAATTCTTTTCTCGTTTCTCCATTTTTGATAAATTCAAATAGTTGCTCATCTAACTTAGCATATTCTACTGCTTGTTTCAATTTATTGATACTCTTAGGTTGAAACCCATCAAAATCAGGTCTTAACTTCAAATGCCAAAAATTTTCCCTTTTCAAGTGAAAAAAAGGATAGTGTAACCCCCCTAGGTATTCTTCATTTCCCAAAAGTTGCCAATACTTTTTGAAGGTAGCAATTAATTGATCTGATACCGTAATTTCGTTTTGCTCAATAATACCTTGTGAAATCAGATCAATAACAGACAACAATAAGATAGGTTTATAAGGAGCATCCCCTCGTTGACAAATTTTATTAACCCTTAATTCAGCAAAGCGTTTACAATAATCTGCAAGGGTGCGCTTATTTTGGGTTTCTTCTGTGTTCTCCATATTTTCCCCTTGCCCTCTTTTCAGAAATTACAGATATTCCCTAAACCCCACTAATTAGGTAAAATAGGACTAGGAATAAGTTTTTAAAAATTAATAATAAGTTTTTAAAAACCGTTTTAGAACAGTTTAACGCCTATTGCACTCCTTGGCAACCAGAATGGAAAATAACACCCCCGCCCAACTCAAACAAGACTTAGAAGCGATCGCCGATCTCCTCAAACCCCATCTACAACAAGACGATCGCATCCTGGCCCACAAAACCCAAATGGCCGAAACCGAAACCTTTATCACCTCCGTCACCCTAGAATGGATAGCAGCAAGAGTCGGTTTTGCCTCCCAACTGCCCCTATTTCAACCCCATTTAGACCCCACAGGAAACGTCGAAAGAGACACCGAAACCGTTGACGATATCCTGCAACGTCCCCTCGACTGGTCACGTCAAGCCACCTTAACCCAATATCTCACCAACCACAAAGACCATAAATTCCCCGCCGTGTTAGTAGTCCTCAGTCCCGCCTGGGTCGATAACCCCCAAGCATCTCAATGGGATAAACAGGGCCAAGCTACCCAGTCCGCCATTGAATTTTTACCCCTGGATAGTCAGGGAAAACTCGGACTATTGCAAATGTCTGGGGATATATCCGTATTTGCCCTAGATGGACAACATCGCCTCATGGGGATACAAGGGTTAATGCAACTCCTACGGACAGGGCGTTTACAACCCTATAGCAAACAGAAAAAACCCGTCGGGGATGCTATTACCGTTAAGGAGTTAACCCAAAAATTCGGTATCACACCCCAACAGTTACAACAGTTATCCCAAGAAACCATCGGAGTAGAATTTATTCCCGCCGTTGTCAAAGGAGAAACCCGCGCCCAAGCCAGACAACGGGTGAGGTCTATTTTTGTTCACGTTAACTTAATGGCCGTTAAACTCAGTAAAGGCCAGTTAGCCCTATTAGACGAAGATGATGGGTTTTCTATTGTTACTCGCCAGGTCGTCGTTTCCCATCCTCTATTTGTCGATAAACCCGGACGCAACCCTAGAATTAATTGGGATAGCGCCACCGTCGCCTCCAAGTCAACCGTATTAACCACCCTGCAAGCCCTAACGGATATGGGTCAACGCTACTTAACCCCCAAATTTCCCCACTGGAAAGCCGCCAAACCCGGGTTAGTCCCCCGACGCCCCACAACCCAAGAGTTAGAAACAGGTATTCAGGAATTACAACAACTTTTTGATGCCCTGGCAACCTTACCCAGTTATCAACGCTTAGAAGACAGTTGGGAAACCCCCGACCTGCGCAGGTTTAGTTTTGAGAAACCCCCAGGAGAAGGAAATATATTATTTCGCCCCGTCGGACAAGTAGCCGTAGCCGCAGCCTTGGGAGTCTTAGTCTTTTATCAACAACAACCCCTAACAGAAATTTTTCAGAAATTGCAAAATTTTGATGGGTCTGGAGGGTTTAGCGGCATGGAATATCCCGACTCCCTCTGGTATGGAATATTATATGACCCCAATAAACGCCGGGTCAGAGTCGCCGGAAAAGACTTAGCCGCCAAATTACTCATCTATTTATTAGGGGGAATGCAGCAACCCATGGAATGCGCCGAGTTACGCAAAGCCTTAGCCGATGCTAGGACATTTGAAAATAAAGCCGTCAGTTTTGACGGTAAATTCGTTAAACCCAAAGAAGTTGGTTTACCCGAAATTTTATAACCTCTTTGTGCCTAGGATAATATTTTCCAGTCGAAAAAATTTACAACTTAGGGAATCGTATAGTTGGGGCTATTCACTCTAAAATCTAGTTGAAGTTGAGAGGAAATTAATCTTCCATAATTTCAACTGTCCTTGGTGCTTCAGATACTTCAGCACCATAGCTTGATTCTGAGCTAAGGTGATTTGTGAGTTTGAGTTTGAGCTCGTCTGAAATGGGTAAATCTTGGATTTCTTTGAGGAGATATATGACAGATTCGGTTTTACTCCGTTCCGCATAGACAGCATGAAGAACAGCTTCAATTCCATATCCTGAGACAGTATCTCCTAACACCGTCATTAGACCCAGTATTCCTATGCCACCAACGATGCCAAAAGGCCCTCCCATGGCGGTGAGAGCAGCAGCAATGGCGGTATTACTTCCGGCTGATGAGACTGCTATAATCAGGAGAACTATACCGGGAAGACCGAGGCCAGCGATTTTCTTTGCGATTTCATCCATTGATTTTAATAATTAGTTATTAGCAATCAGTTTGCAGGCAATCCGACGAATTTCTTCGTCATAATAGCACAATTGTATGGTAGCTATAATTTCACTGTGCATCTAAGGAGCGTCACGAGGGGCTAAAATGGATTCCACTAATCAGTATAACTATAAAAATTAAGATCATGTTAACTAAACAGCAAAGACAACTCATTACTTACGAAACTATCTTAATTTATGAACAAACCTATAGATTACCCGTTCTCAAAAATCAAGGTGTAAAAGCAGTTCAGAAAAAAATTAGAACACATCAAAAATTAATTAAAGAGGGAGTTCGATATCATTATTATTTGGGAGGAATCATTAAGCGAAAAGAAGAAATTAGCCAAGGAGAAATTTTTAATGAAATTCAATTATTTATTCAGAATTATAGTCATATTATTGATTTATTAGAAAAATATAGGGATAGTTATTATAAATTTTTAGTCACCCTGGCTGATGACTTAAAAAAATTATTTAAAAAAAAATATTCTGAAATAAAAATCTTGGAAAACGAGAGAAGAAAATTAGAGTTAAAAAACACTAATAACCCGAAAATATTGGGGGAACTAAAGTGGGAAAAACAAGAAAACTTCAAAGCAGTTTTATTGTTGAGCAATGCTTATTTTTTGATGTTAGAAAAAATCAGATTGATTAGTGAAGGAATCCAAAAACTTGCAGAAGACACCAAAAATCAGAAAGAAATTGTTAAGCAAATCGTCAAAGATTTAGAAGTCTATCAAGAGATTTATGAATATCAAAGCAAAGCCTATAAAGTTCGTCAAAAAATAGCAAAAATTGCCCATAATGCAATTAATTTTGATAATTCTTTACAAGATTATTTTAGTCCTTTTCAATCTTTAATTGATGAAATTGTCAAAGTAGATGAATATTTTTATGCAACGGTCGGAGATATTAAAAATTTAGGGGATAATATTTTAAAGTATAATGAAAATTCAGTAAACCTTGAAGATAATGGGGTGATTTCTGAAACTTTTCTTGATTTTATGGTGACCAGTTATGAGAAAAAAGCTCGATTAAAAGATGCTTTTATCCAATCTCAATTATTAGATTGGCAAATTCATCATTTTGATGGCAGTGAAAATGGCATATTTTTAGACCAGGGTATTGATTTAATCTCTAACTATATCTCTAACCAACTAACTGATCAAAGAAAAATGCTAGGCATTACAGAAGTAACGTTTGTTTCAACAGTCCCTCTATCGACTGTTGAAGAAACAAGATCAATGGGACTGAGTAATCATCCTGTTATATTAACCCAAGAATTTCGCAGTGATCGAAATATTGATTATACCCAATTGCGGGATCTCCTTGCCCAACATAGCTGGAAAGAAGCTGATATGGAGACCACTCAATTAATGCTAAAAGTCATGGGTAAGAAGTATTGGAATGAAGTTTATAAGGAAGATATTGATAACTTTTCTAGTCAAGATCTCCAGACAATTGATCAACTTTGGGAACAATATAGTTATGGTTATTTTGGCTTTAGTATTCAGCAAACAATTTGGAGTGAAATGGGAGGTCAAGTTGATTATGAAACGGAAAAGAGACTCGGCGAGCGCCTGGGGTGGCGAAAACAGGGCAAGTGGTTAGACTACGAAGCCCTAACGTTTAAATTGTCCCCGATGACACCCATGGGACACTTACCTGCCCAATGGTTACACTATGACCCGAAGTTTGAATTATCTGCCCAAGCATCGACAGAAAACCTTTCTATGGGAGCTTGGCGGGTGGGGTCTTGGTTAGTTTGGCAGATGCACTTATTCTTTTCTCGCGTAAAAATTTGTAGGGAATAGGGAATACAACCTATTTAGCTTCTCCGCGCCGAAGCCCCACGTCTGACCCGCTAGGGCAGCGTGGGATGAATTGCGGTCAGGGACTATGATTGTTTGAGTGTTAATATAATTGAAAAGGAGGTGATTTAAAGTGCTGAAGGCAACAAAGGTCAGGCTCTATCCAACATCAGAACAGGAATTGGCATTAGCCAAGTCATTTGGCTGTGCAAGGTGGTATTGGAATTTTGCCTTAAACGCCTATATTCAGCACTATCAGGAAACTGGCAAAAGCCTAAAATTAGCATCCTAAAATATTGCACCCCGACTGATTAGTTCATCTTTGGCTTGTTTGGAAATACCTAAATTATATCTAATATGGCAAATTCCAACTCAATACCGCCTGTCTTAATTGTCCTTGATGCTGATTTAATAAGTCTTGACCGGATACCGCATCTAGTCCCGTCCACTGCATCAATAGAGCTAACTTAACAGATTTTCCACTTTTTTCTAATAAAATTTCCGCCTCTGCTCGATCAATTTCGGTCAAATCCATTAATATTCTTAAGGAACGATCCTGTAATTTTTTATTAGTCACCGCCACATCAATCATCCGATTCCCATAGACTTTCCCCAACTTCACCATAACGCTAGTCGAGAGAATATTTAACGCCATTTTAGTCACCGTTCCGGCCTTTAATCTTGTCGAACCCGCTAATATTTCTGGCCCGACTAACAGACGAATATCCACGTCCGCCTCAAATTCCACCTGCTCCACCGGAACACAAGCAATAAATACGGTTTTGGCACCCCGTTGACAAGCCGCTTGTAACGCCCCCTGGACAAAGGGAGTCGTCCCTCCGGCCGTAATTCCAACCACCACATCTAAATGGGTAATTTGACGCAGGGCCACCACCCCAGCCCCATCTTCGGCTCGATCTTCCAAATCTTCCGAACTGCGGACTAAAGCCCCCGCACCCCCGGCAATAATGCCCTGAACCAGTTCTGGAGGGGTACAGAAGGTGGGGGGACATTCGGCCGCATCCAGAACCCCTAAACGGCCACTGGTGCCCGCCCCAACGTAAAATAGACGCCCCCCCTGACGCAGTGCCACCGTGGTTAGGTCAATGGCTGCAGCCAAGGATTCACGGGAACGGGCAATGGCCAACAAAGTTTGGACATCTTCCCGATTGAACAAATCCACCAACTCCAAGGAACTCATCTGGTCTAGGTTTTGACTGCTGACGTTGATTTGTTCAGTTAATAAATGTCCCCGGGATTCCCACTGTTCCATATTTCACTCAACCTGCGATCTGTACTATTTAGACCCAACTATAATAAACCTTCTAGCCGTTTGCGAATATCATCAAGTTCCGGTGAGACAAAATCAGACTCTTTATCAGACTCTTTCTCTGGGGGTTGGTCTTCCTCGATTTGCCAATCCGTTTGATCAACGTTATTTTCGGGAGGAATAGCTAACTCTCCAGACCCCACCAGTTCCCAGTCATAGTCAACCGAAACGCAAAATTCTTCGATTTCCTCTTTATCAATCGCCTCAACCGTAGCCGTGGGGAAATCCTGGGCTTCCAGAAGTATGCCAAAACGGGTGGCATCATCCTCGTCTTCAAATATTAACACCTTATTGCGATCGCCCATTTGAATCGTATGAATTCCTTCATTTTCTGTTCCGGCGTTGAACAGTAGTACATAAACTCGCATAGCTTTGGATGAAGTTGTGATCACTATTGCTTTACCATTTTACTGCCAAAGGGGGAAATTTTTGACAAGGGGATCAGATTGTTTCGATTCCCAGTCTTAGGTAAGATGAACTAGATCGGAAAACTTATATTTTTTAAAACAATCAATGCAGCTTGTTAATTTATCTTCTCAATCCTTAGCTCTAAAACAGTTTATTCAAGATCAAACTCGATTTCCTGATACCTTTAATGCTGCAATTTGTGATCAGGATGAAATGTATTTATTTGCCTTGGCAAATCACGGCACAACCGATCGCGCTTGTATTCGTTATTATTTTAATGGACATCGAATTTTAGATACCGTCAGACAGGTTTTACAGTGGCATTTTGGAGAATTAGATCGGATTTCGTCCTTCTTGGATTTTGCCAGTGGTTATGGTCGGTTTACCCGTTTTTTAGTTCAAGAAATCCCGCCCCAAAACCTTTGGATTTCTGATATTTATGCCCAGGCGGTACAGTTTCAAACCGAACAATTTGGGGTGCAGGGAATTATCTCTACCACCTATCCCCAGGACTATCCGATCCAACAATCCTTTGATGGTATTTTAGCCTGTTCGTTTTTTAGTCATCTTCCTGAATCCACCTTTTTAACTTGGTTACAAAAACTCTATTCTTTATTATCTCCCCAAGGAATATTAATGTTTAGTGTTCATGACCGGGAATTATTACCCCCCCATTTCAATATTTCTACCTCAGATATTTTATTTATTCCCAATAGTGAAAGTCGCAGTTTAGATGTGAATGAATATGGCACCAGTTATGTCGGTGAAAGTTTCGTAGCCCAGAGTTTAAAAACCATTAGTCAAGGGGAAGCAGTTTATTCCCGCATTCCCCAAGGAATTTGTGGCTATCAAGATTTATATTTAGTTACTCGTACACCTCAAAACCCCCTATCTTCCCTAAAATTTAGTCACCATCCCCAGGGAAAAATAGAAAGGTGTGAATTAACCCTAGAGGGAAATCTTTTATTAACCGGAAGACTATCAGAAATTAATCCCAACGGTCAATTAGACTCTATTCTGGTTTCAATTAATGGTAAGTTCATTCAAAACGGTTTATTTGCTTTTAAACCTACTGATTCCGATACTCAATCTTCTTGGTCTTATCAACTTCCCCTAGGGGAAATTTCACCGCAAGATATTATCTTAATTAAAGCGATCAACAATCAAGAATTAGAATGGGTTTTTGAAACAACAACCCTAGAAAATTTAATTCAGTCCTATACTATACCATAATTAAATCCCTCGATCCTATCAGCCCTTACCCCTTTAAACTCCCTATCCCAAATATTGTCAAAAACAATCCTGATTTTGTATACTAATCGGAGTCTATTGATTCAGAGGAGCAGAGCAAAAAAACAACACAACCATTTATAGAGAAGTTTATAAGGTATAAAAAATAGTGAATTGAGTGTAAAATGTTTTTTTTATTCACACCATCGCTTGTTGTTTACCCCGAAGTACAATGTCAAACTTTCCATTTGTATCTGTCCCAGTTTCCAGAGAAACGATCCCTGCGACCCCAGCCGTAATTGTCTTTAATGATGAAGTGGATACCCTCATCGGCGGTGAGGGTGCAGACTCTTTCTTTTTACGACGTAATGGAGATCAAATCGCACCCTTAACCCCGGCTGCATCGCTGATTGGGACAAAAAATGATGATATTTTAGAAGGAACTAATGTTCGTGATGTCATCCCGGCTCGAGATGGAAACGACACTATTATTGGTTTCCAGGGGGATGATTTTCTTGAAGGACAAAATGGAAATGATATTCTATTTTCCGGTCAAGGGAATGATTTACTCATAGGCAGTGAAGGAATTGATACTCTATTTGGTGATATCGGAATTGATACGGTTTATGGGGGGCCAGACCCCGATATCGTATTTGGGAATAACGACGAGGATACACTGTTTGGTGATGGTGGAGATGATTCCATTTATGGCGGTCAGGGTAATGATAGTTTAATTGGTGGGACGGGAAACGATTTGCTCTTAGGCGACCGAGGTAATGATACCCTGGTGGGCATTTCTAATGATAATTTGGGCTATACCTTGATTACGGATTTTAATGGGGATGAAGATAAGTTACTGTTAGGTGGTACTCCCGATTTATATACTATTGGTAATTTGCCCTCCAATGTACCCGCAGGAGTGGCAATTTTCAAACTGAATGGTGATGGGTCACAACAGTTATTAGCAGTTGTTCAGGGCAATATTTCATCAACATTAGACAGTGATCAATATGTGTTTATTTAATTAACTCAGAACCAAAAGGGACAGGCTCACGGCTCACGACGCGGCTATTCCCTATTCCCTCCCCCCCTAGCCCCCCGTGCACGGGGGGTTAGGGGGGGCTATAACAGTTTCTTTATCTAACTTTTGACAGCCAAACTAACAAATCTTCTACCGTTTTAAAGTCTAAAACCGCTTCTGCTAAATTCTCTAATTGGTCAGAGTTTAACTGTCGGATACTTGCCTTAGTTTCTGATGATATTTCACCCAATAATCGAGAAATTTGACGTAAAATTAATGATAATTTACCTTCAATAATTCCTTGCTTAATTCCTAGGATTCTGCCATCTTCTATGCCTTTAAGAATAGACTCTTTTTGGTCTTCAAAAAACATTTCTCGTTATTTATAAAAATTTAAGTTTTTGATGAGTTAACTCGTCGATTTCTGAGTCTTTTTTTATCATCTTCTACCGTATATTCTTCCAAATCATCATCTTGAGTTGAAAGAGAGTCTAGCCTTGCTTGTATTCCTTGAATTGCTTCTTCAGTGACTTGAAAAGAATCTTGGAGATCATAAACAATATCCTGGGCTTCGCCAATTCTAGCATAAAATTCAGGAATAAAATAATCTTTTAAAGTCTCTAAATGTTGAGAGAATTTCCGGCTATCTCGCGTAATTTTAAAAAACAAAATTAAAATACTTAACACACTAGCACTGGGAACCAAAACAGCGACTAAAATCCAAGTTGATAATAAAGGGTGAACCCGCCTGAAACTCTGAGAAATTTCAGTTTGAACTAAATCTCTAATTACCATGCGATCCAGCCTGGTAGCATCTACGCCATTGCCGCTAGTATAGGATATTGCCAAGAAATTGTCAGAATCCTGACTAATTAAATCTTGATATTTAGAAGATTTATAATCAAATAAATCTGGATAAAAAATACTAAAACAAGCAGAAAAACCAACCAAAATTAATTCAATTATATTCATTTAATTTCAATAATTAGGAATCAAAATTTAACTTTTTAAAGTTTTTATCCTCTCGAATCGGGTCAAAATCCGTTTCCCGTTTAACCAACTTTTTACAGGCTTCGGGATTCAACCGTATTGCCCGTTTTAAATTTTCCAAGGCTAACTCTACTTGCCCTTGAACCGCATAACATCGGGCTTTATTATACCAAATTCGGTAAAAATCAGGACGAATTTTTGCAGCTTGATTATATGATGAAATCGCATCATCATACTTTTGCAGTTTAGCTAAAGCAAAGCCCTGATTATTCCAGGCATCCATATAATTAGACTTTAAATCAATAGCCCGTTGGTAGGATAAAATCGCAGCTTCATAATGATTGAGTTTTCCTAAAGCCACTCCGCGATTATTCCAAGCATCGGCATAATTATATCGCAATTGAATCGCACTTTCATAGGAGACAATCGCCTCATGATACCGTTGTAACCGTGTCAGTGCTACCCCTCGATTATTCCAAACTTCTGCCAAATCCGGTTTGAATTTTAACCCCTCATCATAACTTTGAACAGCCCCTTCTAAATCCCCCTCTAAAAATAATTTATCTCCCTGTTTGGCTAAACTAATCGCTTGTCTAAGTTGTTCTTCCGGTTCAACTTCTGCGGCTGGAGTTTCTGTTTCCGTTGTCTCCGAAGATTTTTCTTCAACTTCAACCGCAGACAGAGTTTGATTTTTGTCGTTTTCAGTGGTAATAGGTAATATAATCGGGACTAAGACTGCCTGATCCAGATTTACCGGGATTGTTGTTTCATTGGTTACAGATTGATCATGGGTTTCGGGTAATAATTCCCCAATCTCTGCACCCGATTTATTGTTTTCTGGCTGTTCCACCCAAACCGCTTCAATCACAGGTAAAGGAGTTTGAGTCGTTAGAGTTTGTAAGGTTTCATGGGCTAAATCATTTTTATTTTGCAATTGATATAAAATTTGTCTAGCTTCGGTGAGTACCCGTTCCATTTCCGTCAGCGTATCGGTTTTAAGACTTTCAATTTCCTGTTCTGCGGATGCCGTTTGTTGGGCTAATTTTTTCAGTAAAAACCAAACTCCACAGGCTGCGATCGTATTCAACAGCAATAACAATAGTAAAATTAAACTTAATAATGCCAGATAGCGACGGAAGGTATTATCAACCTGATTTTCTACTTGATTTTTAATCTCCTGTTCTTGGACAGAAGATTCTGATAAAGTGGGATTCTGAGCCAGGGAAGATGTGGATAAGGTGGTAAAAAATAGTAAAATAGTAGCGGCAGCAATCGAGCTCCGTTGATCAAATAGCTTAGGTGTGAGCTTCCCGACTGTCCCAAATAGACAAAAGGCGAAGCTAAGAGCAAATTTGTTTTTGTTTTTCATATCATCCAAGCGCGTTAATCGAAGAAATCCAAATTGGAGATCCCCAGGATAAAATCAATAAAGAACAGCAAGAATTAAGAAATACTATCATGTCTGAGTGGATAGAGATCGGGACTATTGTTGCGGCTCATGGGTTAAGAGGAGAAGTGCGGGTTTATCCCAATTCGGATTTTCCTGAACGATTTATTGAACCTGGACAGCGCTGGTTATTACATCCCGGACAAACTGAACCTGAACCCGTGGAATTTTTGGGCGGCTATTTAATGCCCAGTAAAGGCATTTATGTGGTGGAAATTGAAGGAATTGAAGATCGAAATCAGGCGGAGGCGTTACAGGGCTGTCCCTTGTTGATTACTGATCAAGATCGTCCCTATTTAGAGGAAGGCGAATTTTATGTTTTAGATTTAATTGGGTTGGAAGTCTTCGACCAAAGAAAGGCGGAAGTGATTGGAAAAGTCATAGATGTGATTTCAGCCGGGAATGATTTACTCGAAG
Organism: Planktothrix agardhii; assembly: GCF_904830935.1. Lineage (NCBI taxonomy): Bacteria > Bacillati > Cyanobacteriota > Cyanophyceae > Oscillatoriales > Microcoleaceae > Planktothrix > Planktothrix agardhii. The sequence continues at coordinate 2,888,885 of NZ_LR882952.1, read as the reverse complement.
TCGAGTTAAATTCCCCAACTTCCACCCAAGATACTCTCGTTTCTGAACCAATTCCAGAGGGAATTCATCGTAAATCTAAAAAGAAACGTAAACCTAAACCCCTACCTACGGTTTTAATTCCCTTTGTTAAAGAGATTGTTCCCATTGTGGATTTAGAACAAAAACGGATTGAAATTACCCCGCCCCCTGGGTTAATTGAGGAAACCGTGTGAACTAAACCTTTTCTTAACAGGCTGTGTGATAGACTCTAATCTTGCTGTCTGAGATCTTGCCATGACTGACTTAATTAATGATTCACTAGAAAACCTACCGCGCGAGGTTAGGGTGAACCAACTTCGCAATTTGATCGAAACCCTGCATATTGCTGATGAAATTGCTACCAAGGGCTACTTAATCAGTAGTTCCGAACTGGCCGATCTCATGGATATTAATGCTAGTGCTGTGACCAGTCGAGGGGATAACTGGGCCTGGCGCAATTGGGAAGTATCCAGAGTGCGGCGAGAAGGTAATCAAATTCTCTGGCAGTTGGAACGAGTTAACTAGCAGTTTGCTGACCGTTGATTGTTTATTATCAAGCGCTGATTTAGTAAAGTTCTTCCTCATAATGGGGGAGAATTTTATATGGTTTTAATTTTGTCCAAAGTTCAATATTTAGCGATCGCCCTATTTTAAAATTCTGTTTTTATGTATTCGCTGTATGGCGACAAGATTGCACATAAAATATTTTCCACTGTTTAGTTTTTTGATGTCATGCTTATCAACTATCTTGAAAGCATGAAGAACCTGTTCAGATATTTCTCTCGGCGGCTGAAAGCTAGGAGACAAATCTCCACGCACTAATTTCAGTAAATCATAAATCCGACTTGGTACGGGGCCATGTTTCATGGCGTAATAGCTATAGCAAGAGGCAATAGGGAATAGGCAATGGGCACTCTTGTAAATACTTACTATGAGCAGCTTTTAGTTTTCAAGAATGTCCTAATAGATGCGGCAACTGCTATATCGCCAAAAATAAGTCTCCCATATCTTTCTAAGTGTTCCTTATCTGCAAAATATAAAACTTTAGAAACACGATGCAAGGACAGTTTTCTAAGACTTAACAATTATTTGCAAACACAAAATTAGACTTGGAAAAAAATCCAGATAATCAAGAATTTATCATCAATTTTGGGGTTTTAATTCTTTTCATAAGTTCTCCCTCGCCATTGAATTTGAGTCTGGGTTGCGGATATCCATAATCTTAATACAGCGACCGGATCAGCTAGGGGAGATAACCAAAATACCCAAGGCATTTTAGCTTGACTCAAATCATAAGATAAGGAAATTGCGGCGGTTAATATTATCCGTAGAAATACTAAAAAACCGTTTAATCCTAATAGCGTTGAACTCAAAAAACCGGGTAAGGATAGATGAGAGGAAAAGATTATATTAATTAGTAATAATGGTAAGGGTAAAGCCTGAACTGCTAATAAGAGAAATAAATCTCCCCAGAGTTGAGTTTTAGAACAAGCATCTTTGAGATCGAGCGATCGCCCCCAACCTTCCCAAGTATCTTTTAATCCATCATACATTCTAACCGTTAACACATTGGCGCCATCTAAAAACCCGACTTTAAAACCCTGTTGAGCAATATTTCTAGCTAAAGTTACATCATCACAAAAGGAATTTTTAGCACTAGAATATCCTCCCACTTTTTCTAATACTGAACGCCGACATAAAAAACACTGACCATTTGCCATCACCCGTTCGGGTTTTTGTGGCGATAAATCCGGTGATCCAAACCGATAAACTAAAGTCATTAATAGGGCAGGTTGTAACCACAATTCCCCCGGATATTTGAGAATAAACTTACAGGATAATGATAATAAATCATATTGATTTGCGATCGCAGTTTTCACCACACTCGCCACTAAACCCGGTTGTGGTATAGTATCCGCATCAATGCCTAAAATCCATTCACTTTTTTCAGAACTATTTAAAAAACCCGTATTTAAAGCCCAAGGACGACCCACCCATTCGGGAGGTAAAGGATCATCTAAAATCAGTCTAAATCTCGGATCTGATTTAGCGAATTGTTTAATAATATCCTGGGTTCCATCCTGGGAATGACTATCAACAATTAAGATTTCTCGGACTTCATAACTTTGCCGTGTTAGCCCTTCTAAACAGGGCGTTACCCGGACGGCTTCATTCAAGGTAGGAACCACAATACTCACCGTTCCAAAGAGTTCTAAAGTCGGGTTTTGTGGTTGTAGAGGGGGAACCCGAATCGCTCCTTTTAATAACCGAGATAATAAAATTATTGTGGCGGGGATTTGTAACAGTAATATCACCCCAAAAAATAATATAACCCAGGAATTAGTCTGTAAAAAATCAGGAATTGTTAATAAAGTTAGATTCAACATTAAAATTAGTATAAAAGGGAATAGGAAACACAAAGGTACAAAGACACAAAGCAGGATAATTAAATATATTCCCATAAAAAAGGATGGGCTTTACCCATCCTCTTTAAATCTTAATGCTTACTTTGCAACCACTTCAACGGCTGAGGGAGTAGTAATATTATCACTAGATAATAAACTTTCCATAGTATCTAAAGAGGGTTTAGCATTCCACCAGAAAATGATCGCTGGAACTACTCCAAATAGAATACTTAAAGCCACGGGAAATAGGAAGCGGGTATCTAATTCGACAACGGTAATCGCCGCTCCAAAGAAGAAATTAGTGATATAAACAATTAGGGGTAAAGTTAATTGGGAGCGAGATAAAGCAATCGGAGTTCTGCGCCATAAAAATGCCCCAACGCTCATAAAAATAAAGCCCGTTCCCATCCATCCAGCTAAATTACGATAGGGCATTCCAAAAAATTCACCAACTTCTTGAAATTGCCAAAAAGGAAAAGTAGCTTGACTCATGGCTGGGTCTAATACTAAGTCCCAAGCTGTTAGTAATATAGCCCCTAATGCCAAGGCTGAAAGTTGACGTACCCAACTATCTCCCATTTTTAATTTTAAACCTGCCCGGGCTAACAAATAGCAAGTTAAGCCCATATAGAACCAAGATAAGGGAATGGTGAAGGGAACCAGTCCGGCGATTTTATAACCTAAACCACTCAAATATTGATAATGACCAAAGGGAAATCCGGTGCTAGTTCCTAAAAGTTCACTGGATAGGGATAAGAATAGGGATGGAATCATAAAGGCTAAGGTTGTTCCTAACCCTAAAGTCCTATAGCCATATAATGCCAGGGTCGCCGCCCCAAACACAATATAGGCTACGCCTCCGGTCGCCATACTCCAGACGAAAATATTCATCCCCATCGGAGGTAAATTAGCGACCAGTTCAGGGTTAGGGAGAATAAACAATAACCCCGCTAATCCAAATAGGGTTGACACAACGTGAGCCGTGAGGCAAAATCTTTCCGCAATTGACTCGTGCTTCATGGGACTCCTTGAAAAAGTATTAAGATACGTCAAGCGTTTTGGGTGAATTTTACAAATCTTTAAATAAGGATATACCCTTTTGTGCTAGATTAGTTGTACTCTCCCCCTGATATCCCTATGGGATAAGTCTTATTAATACTTTGGTTCACCTATAGGTTGTTTTTGTAATTTAACTTAAGAATTTTAGAATAGACTTGCTGCGGTAGGATGGGAGTGCAAATCCGATATCGGTTTGCATCAACTACGCACATTTAAAAGGGGAAGTGGTGTAATGGCAGGAGGTTTGAGCCTGGTAACAACAGCCGCATTGGTTTTACTGGGTTTAGGAACATTGGGGCTAGAAATTCAATATCGTCTGCGTCCGGGGAATCAACTCGAACTGACGCGGGGAGAATGGAATCTGGATTTATCCGACAACCGCCATTATGTCTTGCGGGGAGAAATGGAATTCCAGAATCTGACATCAAATCTGGAGATCATGATACCGGAAGTCAGTGCCCAATTAACCCTTTTGTCTAAAGCGAGTTTAGACGGGATTAACCATACAATTAAAGTCATTCCCGCCCATATTGATGCAGGTGTTAGGGAAGATAACTATTGGTTTGGCTATATTGTTAAAGCCCAAAAAACCACCAGAATTAAAGTTTTAATTGAAATCGAAGGGACTGATCTAAAAGCCTTACAATCGGCCTGGGTGAAAGTTAAGTACATGACCTACGGGCCACAGGGACGTATCCCCAAAGTTCGCCACCTTGTCCTACCTCTACAATATCCCGATCCGGCAGTTATCCCCAATAAACGAGTTGTAGAAGGAGTTGCCGAAGTTTATCCGATTCGTACCCATTTATTAACCCATATTGATGATCCCGTCGAGGTGATTAAAAGGTATGTGCTTCCCCATGCTCAAGCCGGGGATATTGTCACCTTGGGAGAAACCCCGGTCGCTTTAATGCAGGGGCGATTTTACCATCCTAGCCAAATCAAGCCGGGATGGGTAGCCCAACGGGTTTGTTATTTCTTCATGCCTACTTCCAGTTTAGCCACAGCCTGCGGAATGCAAACCTTAGTCAATCAGGTCGGATCAGTCCGGGTATTATTTGCTATTGTGGTGGGAACTATAGCCAAACTTCTAGGGAAACCAGGGGTATTCTATCAATTAGCGGGTGAGCAGGCCCGATTGATTGATGATGTCACCGGAACTTTACCACCTTATGATCAATTTATTGTCTTAGGGCCAGATGATCCTCAAAACGTGGTTAACACCCTACAAAAAGAAACGGGGTTAGGAGCGGCAATTGTAGACGTAAACGATTTAAAAGCGGTTAAAATATTAGCGGCAACCTCCGGTCTTTCCACGGCTTTGATCGAGCAAGCTTTAAGGGGTAATCCCGCCGGAAATGCCGATGAGCAAACCCCACTGGTGCTAATTCGCCCTTTATAGATAACCAAGATAAGCGAACGGTGATTCTTTACCCGACTTCATCCAATGAATTTATTTCTTTCCCAAAATCAAAACCAGTTTAATATTCGCCCGTTTCAATACCGGGACTTAGAGGCGGTTGAAAAGCTATATGACCAAGCTGATGATACGGTGTTAGCCCAGGAGTTAGAATACCTGCGTCGGTGGTATGGGTTGCTAAAATTTTTAAGTTGGTTTCCTAACCCCTGTCAAAATTTATTTAATGCCTATATTGCTGAACAGTTCGGGCAAGTTTTAGGGATGATTAAAGTGTCTCCTTTCAACACCACCCGCAGCACTTGGCGAATTGATCGAATATTTGTAGATCGATTAAATAATCACAGTAGTATCGGTTCACAACTATTACGTTATTGTTTTGAAACCCTTTGGGAAGCACGAACCTGGCTATTAGAAGTTAATGTTAATGATAGCAGTTTGATGGCTCTCTATCGGCAAAATGGGTTTCAACCCTTAGCTCAAATCACCTATTGGGTAGTGGAACCGGAATTGCTACAAACCTTGGCGAATTCTCAACCCGATTTACCCAACCTCTTACCCGTTAGTAATGCAGATGCTCAACTACTATATCAACTAGATACGGTTTCCATGCCTCCGTTGTTGCGACAAGTATTTGACCGTCATATTTTAGATTTTAAAACCAGTTTTGTTCAGGCAATTGTAGATGGGATCAAACAATGGTTTAGTCGGAGTGAACAGGTTAGTGGTTATGTGTTTGAACCCCAACGCAAAGCGGCAATTGGTTATTTTCAAGTCCAGTTATCCCGTGATGGTCGCCAACCCCATGTTGCTGAGTTAACCGTGCATCCGGCCTATACCTGGCTTTACCCCGAATTGCTATCCCAGATGGCCCATTTAGCCCAGGAATTTGGCCCTGCGTCCCTAAAATTAGCATCGGCTGACTATCAACCCGAAAGAGAAGCCTATTTAGAAAAAATTGGGGCCGCGCGGGTGGAACATACCTTATTAATGTCCCGTTCCGTTTGGCATAAATTACGGGAATCTAAATCTTCCCTGGAAGGGTTGCAATTATCCGATGTCCTACCTAGTTGGCAACCCGCCCATAAACCCGTACCCACGCATATCTCTTGGTTGGGGCCAACGGTAAAACAGCCTTCTCCCGTGCAAAAATCTACGGTGGAGGGGATCTCGGAAACACCGGAATTAGACCCGAAAAACTCAACCCAAAAGTCCTTAGATTTACCGTCTGATCCTGTGTAATTATGGGAAAATCCCTGTTTATTTCCGCCTTGGGATTAGATATTGGTCGCAAACGCATTGGAGTCGCCGGTTGTGATGGTACGGGCTTAATTGCCACCGGACTCACTACAATTCTGCGGCGTTCTTTTACCCATGATATCGCTCAATTTCAAGACCTGGTAGAGCACAGACAAGTACAGTTATTAGTGGCAGGTTTACCCTATCATCTCGACGGTTCCTTGGGTTCTCAGGCTAAATATACCCAAAACTATGCTCAAAGGTTAGCCCATGGCTTGAATTTACCCCTGGAATATGTAGATGAACGTCTGACCTCCTATCAAGCCGAACAATTAATGATTGCGGACAATATTTCTCTCTCTCGTAATAAAAGCATGATTGACCGCAAAGCCGCCGCCTTGATTTTGCAACAATGGTTAGACCAGAGGAGACAAGGGAATGGGTAATGGGTAATGGGTAATGAACTGATGACTGACACTTGTTACCAGTAACGTTTAATATGGTTAAAAATAGTACGATATAAATGATGTTCCCACCTAAATTTTCTGAAGGAAATGGACGTTCTGAGGAAGAACAAGTGACCGTGACCCTGACGGATGAACAGGGGCGATCGCTGGTTTGCGTCTTACAATCCTCAATTGAGTTAGAAGGTCAAGATTATGGATTACTGCTACCTGTGGACTCACCAATCGAAATTCTAACTTGGAATGACGATGAGGATGATGATGAATCCGCAGTTCCGGTGGAATCAGAAGAAGAAATTGACAGTATTTTTAAAACGGCTAAAGCGGTTTTAGCAGAACACAATTTGGATCTAAAGCGAACAGGAATTACCCTAACCGCAGCCGGAGAATTACCGGATTTTCCCGATGATGGAGACTCGAATCTGGATCTCGATTCTGCTGAACCCGATGAACAAGAATATGAGGAACTGCTCTGGTTAGCCAGTTTTTACCATGAGGAACAGGAATATGGTATTTATACCCCAGCCGATCCATTTTTTATTCTGGCTAAAACCAATGAAGGAGGAGAATATAAACAACTATCCCCCGAAGAATTTAAAAGGTTAGAACCTCTTTTACCCCTAATTGAAGATCAACTTTTTGATGCTTTAGATTAAAGGATTTAGATCTGTTTCTACTTTTTTGTGAGCAGATCTTTTCTAATAATTTAATTCACATAACTTCAGTTTTTATTAAAATTTTAATTATGGAGAATTAGCTTGGGAATTGCAAACACAAAACAGAAAAAACCTCAAGATAAACAAACTATGAAAAGGTTTTCTAAGGGATTTTTTTACCTTCTGATTCTGCCGATTATTTGGGGATTCTTAGGATGGCAAGGTTGGGCTTGGTGGAGTTGGGCCAGTGCCGCGCCCCATGGTCAGGGAAACAGCGTCAAAATCCTGATTCCAGCCGGAACTTCCAGTCAGCAAATTGGTGAAGATTTGAAGGCGGCGGGATTAATTCGTTCTGATTTGGCTTGGAGACTATGGGCGCGGTGGTTAATCTTCCAAAACCCCCAAGGAGATTTTAAAGCGGGAAGCTATTCCCTAGCTCCTACCCAGTCCCTGAGTCAAGTGGCGTCTACCATTTGGAATGGGGAGGTAATGACTCTGAGTTTCACCATTCCTGAAGGTTGGTCAATTCAACAGATGGCCGAATATTTTGAGCAACAGGGATTTTTCTCGGCGGAGGAATTTATCGCGGCTAGTCGTCAAATTCCCTATCAGGATTATCCTTGGCTTCCGCAGAATTTACCCTTATTAGAAGGCTTTTTATTTCCCGACACCTATCAAGTCGAAGCAACGGAAGTTACTCCCCGGGCGGTTGTCCGTCAGATGTTAAATCGATTCCAAGAACAGGCTTTACCCATTTATCAACAAGCTCAATCTCAAAAGAATTTGAGTTTAAATGAATGGGTAACATTAGCGAGTATTGTGGAAAAAGAAGCGGTTGTTCATGAAGAAAGAAATCGAATTTCTGGGGTATTTCATAACCGTTTACAAAAAGGAATTCAACTAGGATCTGATCCAACAGTAGAATATGCTTTGGGGATTCGTCAAACTGTTGAACAACCCCTAACCTTTAAACAAGTGGAAACGCCATCTCCCTACAATACTTATATTAATGTGGGATTACCTCCAACGGCGATCGCCAGTCCTGGTTTAGCCAGTTTAAAAGCAACTTTAACTCCTGAAAAAACGGATTATTTGTATTTTATGGCGCGATACGACGGAACCCATATTTTTAGCCGGACGGAAGCGGAACATCAAGCGGCGATTGCTGAAGTTGAACGCAATCTTTCTTCTAAATAGAAAATAATTGCTTTTTGAACCTGTATCTACATCTACAACCAGAGAACGTGCGCTTTAGTGATTATTTTTATAGTCTAAAACCCAGTCTTTTATCGAAAACAAAAGCTGTGTATTTAGCCATTTTGTTTGGACTATCTAATCTTTCCTTAACGGCCCCAAATTCTTCAATTTCGTTACCATCTTCGGAGCATTCAGCTATTGATTCTCATGCGGCAATTTCCCCATCTTCTCTAATCCCTTGGGGTTGGGATTCTGGGTTGAAAATTCGCCGAGTGGCTGGCTATTATCCTAAAAGTCCTGTTTATTTTGAGAGTTGTCCTGATGGAATTGGGGGAAAATGTTATGGGTCAATTCCGAATCGTTCTGGGTTTTATACCCTAGCCTATGGATCTTTTAGTTACAAGGATAAAGTAGGGCCAACCGGAAAATTAAGTTGTATTCCCAATGAAGCTGAAAACCCCAACGCCCCGAATAATCGAGTTTTAATGGAATCTCACCCTTCTGAACCTGTTGGAACTCCCCCAGTAAAGGGTCGCTGTCCTTACTTTTTTTACTGGAAAAACAACGGTGTAGGAGAAAGTCCCTCAGCTTATTTGATTAATGACAGTTCCAGCTTGCCACAAATTCCCTTTGGTTATGGTAGTTTCTATATTGGACTACAAGAAAACCTGAAAACCTATCCAGGGACTTATGGCGGGTTAGATCACCGAAATCGAGTCATGACACCCTTGTATGAATGGGTGCAGGGTGTCCGTTTAAAACTTCGGGCTAAGGTGTGTTTTGCGGATAAAACTGAAGATCTATACCGGAAAATTAGGGTGCATACGGATATGACTTTTTATAGTTTAAACAGCCGTCAAGGGTTTGGAGTTTCTGTTAATTTAATGGATTATGTAATTAATCAGGGCAAAATATCCACCTTACCTGAGTTATTTCGTGAACCTGAAGTGGCTGAATATTCTTTGTCTCAAATTCATGTTAATGGCAAGTCATGGAATGTTACCCCCAAGGATTTAAAGTTTACTGTTGATAAATCGTCGGATTGTAATTTACCTTTAAAAGATTTACCTTTTCAGGATGTTTATATTCCCTTTAAAGCTATTTTTGAACGGTTAATTGCCGAGGGTAAAATTGAGCGTCGTTTGACTGAAGATGCTATTCTTTCAAGTACAATTGTGGTGGGATTGGAACAGTGGGGAAGAAATCGCTCGGAAGTGGAAATTTCTGATCGCAGTATTCTGATTTCCTTGCCCCCTATTGCTTGGTGATCCAACGATTTCAGGAAAAAATTTCTCTATATTGCCCAGTTTTCCGTTAAGATAAAAGGGCTAAAATTCTACGGTTATTATGTCTTGGGGGAAACTCTTACAGCCTGATTTAGTCCTTGGGGATTGCGTTTTGCACTTGACGCCAGAGTTATTGCAACGGCATCAGATTAGGGGAATGGTGCTAGATGTGGATGAAACCTTAGTTCCGATTACAGAAAAGTCGGTTTCCGAAGATCTCAAAGGTTGGATTGATACCCTCAAACCTCATTTGAGTCTATGGTTAGTGAGTAACAATATTAGTCAAACTCGGATTGGCAATATTGCTGAAACCTTGAACTTGCCCTATATTAGCGGCGCGGGTAAACCCTCCCGTCGGAAACTCAAGCGGGCTGTTGAAGCGATGAATTTGCCCATAGAACAAGTAGCGATGGTGGGCGATCGCTTATTTACCGATGTATTGGCGGGGAACCGTTTGGGAATGTTTACAATTTTGGTGGAACCCATGGTTGATCCAGAAATCATGCCATCGGCTAATTCTGTGCGTAATTTTGAGGTATTGATCTCTAAACTGTTAGGGGGATCTCTGCACTGATTGGTAGAAAAAACTGCTATATGTACCAGCAAGATCTATAGGGCTACGCACTAGGGAACAAGGGAACACCGGAACAGTAAGCAGTGAATGAGTTTGCTGGATTTAGAAGTACCCTAAGTGTAATGCGTAGCGCCATATATGTGCAGCAGTTGAGCTAGTCCAATTTGTTCCTTGAGTGTTAGGATGGATGGACTCTATAAGGCACTGGCTATCTTGGGAATTGGGTCACCATAATGGACTATAAACAAGAATTAATTACCACGATTCATGACTTTGGTTGCGATCTTGACTTATTAGAAGCCAGAATCACCCAACTGTGTGAAACTTGCCCCACGGCTGTCTTGATTCCCGCCTTATACGAGGAACTGGAACGACCCGCTTTAACCCGGATTCGAGATTGCCTCAAGGACTGTCATTTCGTCAATACCATCGTGGTCTGTCTGTATGCAAAGACCCTTGAGGAATATACAAAAGCGGTTCATTTTTTTAGTGTTTTACCCCAACCGACCCTGGTGATTTGGGAAAATAGCCCAAGAGTCAACCAACTTTTAGAAAAATTGCGGGAAAAAGGCTTAGACCTGATGAGCTTCAATGGCAAAGGTCGGGCTGTTTGGATTGGTTTGGGGGTAGCATCCCTGCAAGCAGAAGCGATCGCACTGCACGATGCCGATATTATTACCTACGATAAATCCTATCCCCTGAAACTATTATTCCCCCTCCTAGAAAAAGAACTCGGAATTTCCTTTAATAAAGCCTATTATGCCCGATTGGGCGGCGAACCTAGAAGTTTCCATGGTCGGGTAATGCGTCTATTTGTCACCCCGTTACTGGTGGCATTGATGGATTTATATGGCTATAACAATTATCTGCGCTATTTAAGTGCCTATCGTTATCCCCTATCTGGGGAATTTGCCCTAACCAATGATATCGCCCTCAATACTCGAATTCCCAGCAATTGGGGCTTAGAAATTGGTTTATTAGCGGAGGTTTATCGCAATGTTGTTCCCCAAAGAATTGCTCAAATTGATTTAGGAAACTTCGACCATAAACATCAAAATATTGGTCAATCTCCCACCGAAGGATTACGGAAAATGTGCGCTGATATTCTTAGGTCGATTTTGCGTACCTTAATCGAAACCGAACGGGTGGTGGTGAACCGGGAACAAATTCATACCTTACGAATTAAATTCAAACGGGAGGCCCAGGATTTTACCCGCCAATATTTTGTCGATGCTCGGTTTAATAATATGCAGTATGACCGTCACCACGAAGAAGCGATCATTGATGTCTTTGAAAAAGTGATCGCGGAAGCGGGTGAAGAATTTTTTCAAAATCCGGTCACGGCTCAAATTCCTGACTGGACAAGGGCTTTGGCTGCTATGCCCGCCCTGCGAGAACAACTACGGGAAGCGACCCGCCGAGATATGGCAGAAGCGAAAGCGATTTTGGCGACCAATCCCGATTTCATTTCCCAGGCAGATATCAAGACCCATCCTAAAGACCTGGATAGCATTCCGACAATGCCTTGATTGAATTAGGGGGGAATGGACTGGGCTACAATGAATTCTCAAGGTGATCGCCTTTCTAGTTCAAAATTAAGGTCTATAATGTTTACTGCATCTGATAACACCACTATTCTCGTCCTCCTGATTACCCTGGGTATCCTGGGTTGGGGGTATTATCGTGCCTTACCCTATGGGAAACTGGGTTTGTTGTCCTGGTTACAATCCGTGGCTTTAATGTCTCCAGGATTTCTGTTTTTCTGCTTGGCGGCGGCGGGAATTTACCTAAATTTGGTCAGTCTTTTATTTTTATTCGTGGCTTCGACGGGATTATATATTATGATTGGCCGACGACTCAGGGAAGTGGCGAATCAAGATTCGGTCTCTGAGCTTAAACCCGATCTGTTAGGAAGTCCACCCCCCCTGCCACCGGAACTCAATATTATTCCCCCAACCCCCGATCCGGTTTTGAACTTGGGATCGGTTCCGTTATCTCCAGAAGACCTGAAAATTATTCAGGGTATTTTTGGTATTGATACCTTTTTTGCCACGGAAACCATTCCCTATCAAGATGGGGTGATTTTTAAAGGAAATCTTCGCAGTGACCCGGAAATTGCCTATCAACAATTATCGACAAATTTAAAAAAAAGCATTGGCGATCGCTTACGATTATTTTTAGTTGATAATCCCGAAGGCAAACCCGTTGTTATTGTTTTACCCCAGAATAATGAACCCTTAAGCACTTCAATTCCTCAAAAAATTTTAGCGATTATTTTATTTTTAATGACGCTAGGAACAATTTTTGAAGCGGGAGGTTTATTATTAGGATTCGATTTTTCTGAAAATTTAACCCGCTACCCGGAAATTATCCCGATCGCCCTCGGAATTTTAGCGGTTTTATTCATCCATGAAATTGCCCATCAAGTTATAGCCAAACACTATAATATTAAGTTTAGTTGGCCGTTTTTTATCCCAACGGTTCAAATTGGAAGTTTTGGAGCATTTAATCGGTTTGAATCCGTATTACCTAACCGGACGGTATTATTTGATGTGGCTTTTGCTGGCCCGGTAGCTGCTGGCGGATTATCGTTATTCCTGTTAATTATGGGGTTATTTTTATCCCATCAGGGGAGTGCTTTTCAAGTACCAACGGAATTTTTTCAAGGCTCGGTTTTAGTCGGGATGTTATCTCGATTAATTTTAGGTTCCCAACTCCATCAAACCAGCGTTGACGTGCATCTTCTAACTTTAATCGGTTGGTTTGGATTAGTGATTACGGCTTTGAATTTAATGCCAGCCGGACAGTTAGATGGGGGACGGATGATGCAGGCGATTTATGGCCGGAAAATTGCCGGACGTTCCACCATTGCTACATTTATTGTTTTAGCGATCGCTTCTTTCTCTAATCCGTTAGCCCTGTATTGGGCTTTAGTAATTTTGATTTTACAACGGAATTTAGAACGACCGAGTTTAAATGAATTAACTGAACCCAATGATACCCGTGCCGCCTGGGGATTATTGGTTTTCTTGTTCATGATTTTAACCCTATTTCCCCTCACCCCTGCCTTGGCCACCGGGTTAGGAATTGGTAGTTAATGGATCGAGCCGTATCTAGGGAGTGAATCGTAACTATGACTGGTGAAGATCTGCGTCAATTGTTATTAAATAAATGGGGAGTGTCCTACGATATTCAACTGCGACGGACAAGGGGTAAAATATTTCTGCAAATTATGTGGAAATATTTAGAACAATTATCCTTTCCCCTGAATGAAGCCGATTATATTGCCCATTTGAATGCGATCACTAACTATCTAAATAGTTGGGGAAGTACGGAACAGGTAAGACATTATATTCTAAATACTCGAGAAAAACCCCGTTTAGGAAAAGCTGTGAGTATTCCCCTGGATTTAGGGGGGAGATCTTCGGAATGGATGGTGGAGGACTTCTAGGTCTAACCGTTGGGAGAGTTGGCGCTCGTCCCACAGAGGCGCTACAATCCCGGAACTAAAGGTAGACTATGCTAAAACGATAGTTTCGTTATGGTATGGGCAGATAAGTAAACGGTGGGGAGTTGGTGATCAAGCAATGAATCTAACGCAGGAAATGGTTCTCCAGAACGGCAAATATCGGATTGATGCGGTTCTTGGTCGTGGGGAGTTTGGTGTAACTTACCAAGGGACTCACCCTCTAACGAATCAAACGGTGGTGATTAAAACCCTCCATCCGAAATTCATGACCTCCGTTGATTTTCCCAAAATTAAGCGACAATTTATCACCTTTGCTCAGGGTTTAAGTCAGTGTCACCATCCAAATATTGTGCGTGTCCTCGACTTATTTGAAGAACAGGGTTTACCCTATATGGTGATGAATTATATTCCAGGGGAAACCTTAGAAGAAACACTAAAATCGAGTCCCAGGCTATCGGTGGGTCAAGCCCTAAACTATATTAGTCAGATTTCTTCAGCGTTGCGGAAACTCCATCAACAAGGTTTACTCCACTGTCATCTCCAACCCAGAAATATCCGACTCCACGGAAATACCCTCACCTTAGTTGATTTTGGCTTAACCAATGGCTTCATCCAACATCACCCGGAGTTTCCTATTCGTAACCGCGTTTTATCCGTGGGTTATGCGTCCCTAGAACATTATCTTCCCCATCAACAATTGACCCCAGCAACGGATATTTATGGTTTGTCAGCCATACTCTATTATTTATTAACAGGTGAACCGCCCTTAGAAGCCCCCCTAAGAGTCAATGAAGCCACACAGGAGTTACTAAACGCCACTAAACCAAATTTAAGACGAATTCAACCTACCCTCAGTGTCGTGGTGGAACGGTTGATCTATTGGGGATTAGAAATTGAACCCGGACGACGGCCTCAAAATGTTGATCAGTGGATCGCTTTTTTACCGATTGAAACAACTACTACGGTAATTCAATCTCCTAATACTTTGATTCAACCTAATCCAGTTGTTATTCCCCCTAAACCTGTGGCGGTGAAACCTGTTGTTGAAACTCCAGTATTTGTAACCGTTCCCCAGCCCCATCCCCAACCTAAAATTCAACCTGTTCCTGTCCAGATTCCTGACTGGGAAACCATAGAATATAACCCTTCCTTGGGTTTTTTAGTTCCGATTTTATTCTTAGTCACCTCTTTATTTTTTGGTTGGGTTGGGTTTGATTTGACCCGTCGTTATGGATATATTGTTAGTCAGAAAACCAAGATTCAGATCAATCATCCCTTTGCTAATTTAGATTCGACGGAACCAATGTTTGAAAATCCCTCTATTCAAACTCAAGCTCCGAGTGAAGTAGCCCCTCAACGTTCGGTTGAAGAACCATTAGAAGATGGAGATTACTCCATACCAAAACCTGCGGACTTAGAAGCGAAAACCGAAGAACAATCCCCCGTTGATCAATATAGTAATTCTGGTGTTGTTGCTGAAACCCTGGAAAAAAGTCCGTCAACGGATGAATCTAAAATCGATCAATATTTACTCCCACCTTCCGAGGTAGAATCGGAACCTCCTACTCCTACTACAGATTACTCGGTTTCTACCCCTGTCAATAGCTATTCTGGTGATCCAACGGTTCAACCCGATATTCCAACTGACCCCAATTACTCTCAATCTGGGGCTGAAACTCTACCGCCACAGGTTCCACCCCCCGAAGGAGGGGGTTATGTTTCTGAAGAATCTGCTCCTAATTACTACACAGAACCGACCATTCCCGTAGAACCACAATCTCGCATTCTTTCAGAAGAAACCGTCCCGATAAACTCAGCACCTAACGATGGAATAGAGCCTAGTATTCCGTATTCTCCTTTAACTATTCCCTTGAAAAACTAGGAAATTCTCAATGGGTTTTGAAGATGCGATCGCTTGTTAAATTTAATTAGGGCTTGCTGAAAAAGTAACAGAAAAGGAAAAGAATGATTAACTAACTGATGAATTCAGGCTTACGATTCTGTCAGGAATACTGTGTTTGTTATGTTTTAATTGTGGCAAGTTAGTCCAAAAATCTCTATCGGTTAGAACCCGTGTTTGTGATTAATGCAATCCCTCCATCGTATTTTAGGTCGCCTTCAATCTCAGATTCTTACCCCAGAACAGCAACAATTTCAAGATCTCTGTCAATGTTGGTCTGAAATTGTGGGGACTGTAGCGAGTCGTCATACCCGTCCAGTCACTTGGCATCGAGGGGTGTTGAATGTTGCCACCTCTAGTGCCACTTGGTCTCAGGATTTAACCTTAAGACGGGTGCAAATTATCCATAAATTGCATCAAAAACTGTTATTTCCAGTTCAGGATATCAGATTTTCCTCGGCGGGGTGGCGCTATCAACTCCAGGGAGATCAATCGGTTTCTCTCGATTTTTCGACCGATGAGTTCTCTCAAATGTGGCAAGAACATCCCAGTCGGGTTGAGATTCCAACTCCAAAAGCAGTGGACGAGGTACCCGGGCGTTCCTCCCTGACTCCGTTAACGGCCTTTGAAGGTTGGGCTAATCGTTTAAAGCAGCGATCACAACCTCTCCCCTTATGTCCCCAATGTCACTGTCCAACACCTCCAGGGGAATTGTCTCGTTGGTCAGTTTGTGGCTTTTGTTCAATCCAAAACGGAGAGTAATTACAAATTGATCTATTAACTCGTTTTAAACGGGATTTATACTGAGTTTATTAATCCCTTAATCTAAATTAATCCTTGATCCCTATATATTTTACTTTGTTTCAGGTACAGTCTATCAAATTTACATTTCTTAATATTTTGAATCTGATTTTAAACAAAATATAAAATAAGTGTTAAGTTCTTAGTCCATAAAAATTTAACTCAAAACCATACAGAATCGAAGTTTGACGATAAAAAACCTGAATTTGATGATCCCCGATAATTATAGATAGGTAATTTTCTTGGGGAATTTAAAAGTATGGAGTCTGGGAACTTGATATCGGTCTGCCGTAACTGCCAAAAATACACCCCCGAAGGCCATCGTGGGGGGCATTGTCAGTTGCTTCAAGTTTCAGTCAAAGGCAGTTGGAAGTCTTGTCAATTAGCACTTCCCGCCTTTGCTCCATCTTGGGAAACCCTAGAAAACCTGATCCACTTCCCCCAAGAAACGCCTCGCAAGGGGGATGTGATCCCGTTGCCATCCCATCAGGTTCAAGAGCTAGACGAAGTAGAATCCTTATTGGCTTAATTGAAAAATTTGGGGGCTAGGAATTCCTAGTCCCCGCAAACATCATATCCTAGACTAAGGAAGCCAGGGATATTGACGGAAATTAGGCGATCGCTTCTCCAAGAAAGCCTGTTTCCCTTCCGTTCCTTCCTCGGTCATATAATATAGTAGGGTGGCATTTCCGGCGAGTTCCTGTAGACCCGCTTGACCATCACAATCGGCATTAAACGCCGCCTTTAAACAGCGAATCGCAATTGGGCTTTTCTCCAGAATTTCCTGAGCCCATTCTATTCCTTCTAATTCCAATTGTTCTACAGGAACAACATGATTAATTAACCCCATATCTAGGGCTTGTTGAGCATTATATTGACGACACAAATACCAAATTTCTCGGGCTTTCTTTTGACCGACAATTCGAGCTAAATAACTAGCTCCAAATCCCCCATCAAAACTGCCAACTTTCGGCCCGGTTTGTCCAAAAATTGCATTATCCGCAGCTAGAGTTAAATCGCAAATTAAATGCAGTACATGACCGCCCCCGATCGCATATCCTGCTACCAAAGCAATCACAACTTTCGGCATACTTCGGATTAACCGTTGTAAATCTAAAACGTTTAATCGAGGGATACCCGTATCATCAATATATCCTCCATCCCCCCGCACGCTTTGATCCCCGCCGGAACAAAAGGCATATTTTCCGTCGGTATGGGGCCCGGCTCCTGTAAACAATACCACACCAATATTCAGGTCTTCCCGGGCATCAAAAAAGGCATCGTAGAGTTCAAAAACAGTTTTAGGTCGAAAAGCATTGCGTTTTTCTGGACGGTTAATCGTAATTTTAGCGATACCGTCGGCTTTGTGATACAAAATATCTTCGTAGGTTTTGGCAATTTGCCATGCAACTGACATTATGGGTAATTAATTAGGGGTTGAAAATCAGAAAACAGGCTTTCATTCTATCAATTAATTGGTTGGTAATCCGATTAAATCCCCCGTTCCTGACACCACTTCCCCAATAGAATAGGCGGCAATTCCTTGGGTTTTAAACCATTCTTTTGTACTTTCAGCTTGTTGGGGCGGAACCAAAACCACAAAACCGATCCCCATATTAAAAGTATCAAACATCGCCACAGAGCTAATTTCACCCTCTTGAGCTAACCAGTGAAAAATCGGGAGAATCGGCCAACTGTCGGGATGAATCTTAATTGATTGTCCCGAACTCAGACAGCGCGGTAAGTTTTCCGGTAAACCCCCTCCGGTAATATGGGCCATGCCATGAATCTCTAGGCCGTTACGCAGGGCTTGTAACACGGGTTTAACGTAAATTTGAGTCGGAGTTAAACAAACCTCAGCGATAGATTGACCCCCCAAGGTTTCAGGGGATTGATTCCAGTCCCATTCCATATCGCTAATTACTTTACGAACTAGACTAAATCCATTACTATGCACCCCACTACTGGCCAGTCCGATCGCAATATCCCCAATTTGGACTTGAGAGCCATTCAACATTCGGCTTTTTTCTACAATTCCCACACAAAAACCCGCCATGTCATATTCCCCCGGTTGATAAAATCCGGGCATTTCGGCCGTTTCTCCTCCCAGGAGACTACATCCGGCCTGTTGACAGCCTTGGGCTACCCCCGCCACCACTTGAGTTAATTGGTCGGGATCAAGTTTTCCCGTGGCTAAATAGTCCAGAAAAAATAAGGGTTCGGCCCCACAGGTAAGAACATCATTCACGCACATGGCAACTAAATCAATCCCTACGGTATCGTGGCGGTTGAGGATTGTGGCTAATTTTAACTTGGTTCCCACGCCATCGGTTCCCGATACTAAAACAGGTTCGGTATAGCCCGAAGGCAGGGCAAAACAGCCCCCAAACCCGCCGAGTCCCCCTAAAACTTCCGGTCGATAGGTTTTCTGTACGAGGTTGCGAATCTGATCGACAAAATCCCGACCCGCTTGAATATCAACACCAGCTTCCCGATAATCCATCTTCTGTTTTCCTGATTGAGCTAAAAGATATTTATAGCAGTCGCCAGACCTATTAGGACAAAGAGTGATGCAGCAAAGCTAGACGGTGAAGTCTTTTCCTCCGGTGTTCCCTCCCCCCCTAGCCCCACACGGGGGGTTTGGGGGGGCTGTTCCGGTGTTCCCTGCTATAAGCAATTTTCGGCACTATTATTTTCGGTTCTCGTGGTGCTGATGGCCAGGCTATTGATTCAACTGATAAGAAAATTTAATCAAAACTCAATTGGGAAAATTTTCATAGCTTCAGAATCTCTACATCCTTTAATCAATCAGGGTTATATCTTGAAACTGAACAGTTTAGTTTTTTAAAAAAACCGTAAAGCCTTGATCTGTCGTGATCCCCAAAATTCCAAGTTCATGTTAGTCTGTTGCAGTTCCCCAAACAAAGGTGAATGCGGAACGAGTGTGAGTTGACGAATTGAATTACCTGATATTTGGGTTTAAAACCCACCGATTGAAACTTTCAGCATTTTATTAGCTGATTTCAAGGCTCCAAATTCAGGAGATATCAACCAGGGTAAAGCTTCAACTCGATAACCAGCAGTTTTGAGAGTGTATTTTATGAAACATGAACTTTGGGGCAGTCTTACAGCAGTTATTCTTCTGCCTGTTTTGAGCTTAACCTCCTCGGGCCATGCTGAATCAATATCAGCACCTAAACCGAATCCTGAACTCATTCAAGGAAAAAGTCTAACGGGTTCTGAAGCTACTGATGTGATTAAAGTGGGAGAATATCAATCCCAACAAGCTAATGCAGCTTTATTACCCGATAGCGTAGCCAAAATCAAGGCCCATGAACTGAATCAACAACAGGCTGCAACCCTCTATATCAGAAATATTCCCGTCCTGACTTTTATCAAAAACACGAATTTCGATCCCAAAGCCATTACACCCCCAACCCTTCAACGCATCAAAGTAGGGTCGTATTCAGACCAGGCCTATTTACCCAACCCGACAACTCCTGCAACCCAACCCACCGTCGCCACCGATCCCGTTTCTAGGGCCACTGCGGTTGCAGCCGAAATTAACCAACTGATTCGCAATAATTTTGATGCCAGCACGATTCAAGTGCGATGGGATGCACAACGTCAGCGTTACCTGATTGAAGCAGCCGGTCAGGAACTGGTCAGCATCGACTCGCAAACGATTCTACCGGATACCACCAATGACACGGCAACGGATGCCCTACAAGCCACAAATAGACTCAGACGCCAAATTGGGAATGCTCCTCCTTTGAATACTATTGAAGGTCAACCTAAACTTTCGATTCCAGACGTAGCGACAGGATTTTTGTTTCAACGGATTGAGGGTTGGGCTTCTTGGTACGGCCCTGGCTTTGATGGAAACTTAACGGCTAATGGAGAAACCTTTAACCAATACGATTTAACCGCGGCCCATCCCTCTTTACCCTTTGGGACGACGGTGCGAGTCACAAATAAAGATAACGGCCAATCCGTTGTGGTGCGGATTAATGATCGTGGCCCCTATGCCGGAGGTCGTGTACTTGATTTATCTAAAGGAGCGGCTCAAGCAATTGGGATGATTGGTAGTGGAGTTGCTCCCGTGCAAATTGATGTATTGACTGCTAATTAGTAAATCAGTCATCAGTAATCAGTTAACAGTTATTAGTTCACCAGTTTTTAGTTAACAAATATTAACAATCAACTCTTGCACTGATAACTCTTAAACTGATAACTGATAACTGATAACTGATAACTGATTTATGGTTCGTCTGTTGACTAGCGTTGCTGCTCTGCGGTGTTATCTGCGTTCCTACCGAACTCAAAACCCCCTAAATTTTGTGGGTCTAGTGCCTACAATGGGGGGCTTACATTTGGGACATCTGAGCTTAATTCAACGGGCTAAAGCCGAAAATGGTTTGGTGGTGGTGAGTATTTTTGTGAATCCTCTGCAATTTGGGCCGAATGAGGATTTCCAAAACTATCCTAGGCGGTTAGAAACGGATTTGCAGCAGTGTGAACAGGCCGGAGTTGATGTGATCTTTGCTCCGTCGGTGGAGGAGATGTATCAATCCTCGGTGCAGACGATGGTGATTCCTCCTACATCAATCATGTCAGGATTATGCGGAAAATCTCGCCGCGGACATTTTCCAGGGGTGGCGACGGTTGTGACCAAATTATTGAATTTAGTTCAACCAGATCGGGCTTATTTTGGACAAAAAGATGCTCAACAGGTGGCGATTATTCAAGGTCTGGTTCAGGATTTGAATTTGCCAATTGAGATTATTCCCTGTCCAATTGTGCGGGAGTCGTCGGGATTGGCCTATAGTTCTCGGAATCAATATTTAACTTTATCAGAACAACAACAAGCAACGGTTTTATATCGGGCTCTACGTCGTGGCCAAGAATATTTCCACAAAGGTTGTAATTCTGCTACGGAGATTAAAACCTTTGTCCAAACTGAATTGGAGACGGAACCGGAGGTACAGGTAGAATATATTGATTTAGTGGAACCCCAGACGTTAATTCCCTTAGCTACAGTGGAAACCAAGGGGTTATTAGCGATCGCGGCTCGTGTGGGTCACACTCGTTTAATTGATAATCTGATTCTGCACCGTCGTCAACCGATTATTGCCATTGATGGCCCAGCCGGAGCCGGGAAATCTACCGTTACCCGCAAAATTGCCCAGGCTTTGGGATTGTTATATTTAGATACCGGGGCGATGTATCGGGCCGTGACTTGGTTGGTGTTACAGTCTGGAATTGCGGTGGAGGATGAAGTTGCTATAGCTGAAATTGTCAGTCAATGTCGGATTGAATTGATCCCCGACAGAGAACAACCCAGAACCCTGATTAATGGTCAGGATGTGACTGAAGCGATTCGATCCTTGGAAGTGACGGCTCAGGTATCGGCGATCGCGGCTCAATGGGCTGTGCGTCAGGCTTTGGTTAAACAGCAACAGGCGTTTGGGAATCAAGGTGGAATTGTTGCCGAAGGTAGGGATATTGGCACAACAGTATTCCCCGATGCCGAATTAAAAATTTTCCTAACTGCATCTGTACAAGAGCGGGCAAAACGGAGATTATTAGAACTGCATAGTCAAGGGAAAACGGAAATTACTCAGGAACAATTAGAACAGGATATTGCCGAGCGCGATCGGCTTGACAGTAATCGAGTTATTTCACCCTTGAGAAAAGCCGCTGATGCGATGGAAATTCAAACGGATAATTTAACAATTGATGATGTGATTCAACGGGTCGTTAAATCAGTCATCAGTTAACAGTTAACAGTTATCAGTTAAGAAGTTTACAGTTATCAGTTAAGAAGTTTACAGTTAACTGTTTTCAGCCTACAAGTATTAACAATGAACTCTTTACTGTTAACTGATGACTGATACCTCTTACACTGATAACTGTTGACTGTTGACTGTTGACTGATATAGCAGGGAACAGCCCCCCCACCCCCCCGTGCACGGGGGGCTAGGGAGGGAGGGAACAGGGGGGAAATACTTCACCGTCTGGGTTCCAATATCCGTCTGGTGTCCTAACTGCCTTGGCGGTTGCTATACCTCTTACACTGTTAACTGATGACTGATTATGTGGCGCATCTCTATCCCCAGAGAAGTTTCTATTCTGTTCTCCAAAATTTTATCACCCACGACCCCGAAACGTTTTGCCATTATTGAAGCGGGTTTAATTGGTTTAGTCTCCGGTTTAGCCGCATTTATATTAAAAGAAGGTGCGGGTTGGTTAGGTTCTTTACGAATTTCCACATCCTTAAATTCTGCGATTCCCGCTTGGATATTGCTTCCCATCATTGGATTAATCGGGGGTTTATTAACGGGTTTTTTAGTAGAAAGATTAGCACCAGAAACCGCCGGAAGTGGGATTCCACAAGTAAAAGCAGCATTGGCGGGAGAACCGATTTCCCTTGACTTTCGAGTGGCATTTGCTAAACTTATTGGCACGATGTTTACGATGGGTTCTGGGTTAACTTTAGGACGTCAGGGGCCGACTGTCCAAATTGGTGCCGCTTTAGCTGCTTGGATTAGTCGTTGGGTTCCCACTTCTCCGAATTATCGACGTCAATTAATCGCTTGTGGTGCCGCGGCCGGATTAGCCGCTGGATTTAATGCTCCGATTGCCGGGGTGTTATTTGTAGTAGAAGAACTGCTGCATGATGTGTCAGGAATTACCCTCGGCCCGGCGATTATTGCCTCTTTTATTGGTGCGGTGGTTTCCCGTTTATTAGGGGGTCAAGAATTTAGTGATAGCGCCACAAAAACTATTATATTAGAAACCGTACATGATCGATTACTTTATGCCAGAGAAATTCCGTTATTTATTCTATTAGGAATTTTAGCGGGAGTTTTGGGAGCAATTTTTAGTCGGAGTATTATTTCCGGGTCAAAATTTAATCGCCGAGTATTACGTTGGGGATTACCTCAACGCATGGCAGTTGCCGGGTTATTATCAGGTTTAGTCGTATCATTATTGCCTCTTTCTTTTAGGAATAATACCGGAATTAGGCAATTAATTTTAAGTGGAGAATTGTCCTGGGAAACCAGTGCTTTAGTATTTACGGCTCATTTTATTCTAACTATAATTGCAGCCAGTTCCGGCGCACCTGGGGGACTATTTGCCCCTTCTTTAGTATTGGGTTCGGCGTTAGGTCATTTAGTCGGAACCTGGGAATCCGAATTAATGTTAGGAATTGACCAACCCACTATTTTTGCCTTTGCGGGAATGGGGGCTTTTTTCTGTGCTGTGGCGCGAACACCGATGACGGCTGTTGTAATTGTGTTTGAAATTACAACGGATTTTGGGTTGGTTTTACCATTAATGATTTCTTCTGTTGTAGCATATTTAATTGCGGAAAAAATTGATCCTGAATCTCTCTATGATCAGTTATTAAAATTGAGTGGAATTGAACTAAAATCCGATCACCCAATTGATGGGGCATTGGAGAATTTACGCGCAGCTAATGTTATGCAAAGAAATGTCGAAACCTTAGCAGGTAATTTGACTTTAGAACAGGTGATTGAAGCCTTTGCAAAATCCCCTCATCGCGGATTTCCTGTAGTTGAAAATGGCAAATTAGTCGGAATTATTACCCAAACGGATTTAGCCCAAATTAGTAATCGTCAATTACCTAATCATACTCCGATTAATCAGTTAATGACTACTCAACCAATTACTGTTAATCCCGATGATAATTTAACTCATGTTTTATATTTATTGGGTCATTATAAATTAAGTCGTTTACCCGTTATAGAACATCATCATTTAGTGGGAATTATTACTCGCAGTGATATTATTCGAGCGGAATTAGGGCAGATTAATGGGGAAAAAACCCAAGTCGGGCGACATTATGAATCTTCTTATATTGCCTATCAAACTAGGGGGCCACAAACCGGAAATGGTCGTTTATTAGTATCATTATATAACCCCCAAACTGCCCCGGCATTATTAAAAGTTGCCGTGGCGATCGCCCAGGAACGCAATTATGAATTAGAATGTATCACAGTGATTACTATTCCCTATAGTAAATCTCCTTCAGAAACTTTAGTTAGGTTAACAAAAAGTCGGCGTTTATTACAACAAGCTGAACGTTTAGGGCAGAATTCAAAGATTTCTGTTCATACTCAAATTAGAGTTGCCCATGATGTTGCCCAAGCGATTTTAGAAACAACTCAAGAGGAACATATTGATTTATTATTAATGGGTTGGCATGGGGATATATCAGCCCCAGATCGAATTTTTGGTAATGTGATGGATGCGGTTATTCGTCTAGTTCCCTGCCAAGTTATGCTGATAAAATGGGGTCAAAATCAAACACCTCACGATCCTCAAACTAATACTAATTCCGATCCTAATACTTGCCCGGTTTTGGCTTGGCATCGTTGGTTAGTTCCCGTTA
Organism: Planktothrix agardhii; assembly: GCF_904830935.1. NCBI lineage: Bacteria > Bacillati > Cyanobacteriota > Cyanophyceae > Oscillatoriales > Microcoleaceae > Planktothrix > Planktothrix agardhii. Next base: position 2,863,981 of record NZ_LR882952.1, on the reverse strand, counting down.
GGGACACCCTAGCAAATTCAGTTTCGGTGCAGCTTTTACCCGCACTAATTAAGTTAAGTTTTTCTCCAAAAATTTGTCTTTTTCGGGTAGTTAAAACTCTGATTTCTACAGAGGAAATCAAGGATTTTAACCAAGATTCGGAAAATTTAAGTCATCGTTTAAATACGGAGGTAATTTTTAGTAATGTTTGTTCTAATTCCGTATCGGAAGCGGTGATTGATTTAGCGGATAAAGATCAATGTGATGTGATTGTATTAGGGGCAAGTAGAGAGGGAATGTTACGACAAGTAATTCAAGGTAATATTCCAGAAGCGATCGCTAAAAACTGTCAATGCACAGTTATTTTAGTTCGACCTGCTATTGAAAAATACGGATAGAAGGGAATAGGAAAAACCGCAACAGGCAACAAAGCATCTGTTTTTGTCCTAACAGTCCGGTACTACTGCTATAATTTCAAGGGTTAAATGGTCATGCCACAGTCATCGACTAAATAACACATTGCCCGAAACCGCAAACCCATTAATTCTTCATATAAAGGATTGAATTTGCACAGGGGAGGAATGTGTAAAATGGTATGTCCAAATAGTTTAATATCCCTGGCAAACGGACACTGCGCTGGAATTACCCGATATACAAACAACGCCAAATCAGGGTTATGAATATCCACACTATCCAACCATTTACGGAGAGGGTTAAACACAGAAGAAATCAAGTTACGCATATTTTAATTTGTTGAGGGACAATACAACCGTATTTTTTCGGTTGTCTATTTTATACTTTACAAATCTCAATCCACAATTGGGTAAAGGATTGGAAAAGAATCTGTATAGGATTATAAAGGTTTTGTAAAGAAAAAAATCTGTATGATTCACTACAATTAACCGATATAGCTAGAAGTTAATTAGAGCCATAAATTATCCAAACCTATTTATTAGTATTGACAATCGAAAAACCACGACGATAGGGTTTTTTATCGGCTTTTTGCACTTGAAATTGAACACTATCCTGTTGAGTACCTTGTTTAACTGTTAATGTCCATTGTCCAGGTTGTAATTGCCAAAACAGAGAATTATCAGACTGAGAATTTAATTTTTCTCCATTTAACCACCATTCCACCGACTGTTGAGAATTACCAGTAATTTTAAATTCTAACTTAGCAGTTTCTCCCGAATTAATCACAAAATAATCATCAACTTGAGGAGAAATAATTTTTAACTGATTTTGGGTTAACTGAGGATGAGATTGTCGAGATAACCATTCATTATATTCAGAATTTAAAACTGATTTAGGAGATTTTTTCTCATATTCGGCGATAGCTTTGGGATCAAAATATTCTAATACTATTCCACCGGAACAATCTTTCGTCGGACGTAACCCGGTAGTTGCACAAATTGGTAACTGAATTAACCCTTCTGGGACGGGAAAATTAGCAGGTTCTTTTGTTTCGTGTAAATGCAATAAAATTCGGTTCCATAATGGTGCAGCACCCGTCACTCCAGATACATTTTCCATACCTTGACCGTCAAAATTTCCTACCCAAGTTGCTACGGTATAATCTGTGGTAAAACCCACTGTCCAAGTATCTCGATAATTGGAAGAAGTTCCGGTTTTAACTGCAACTGGAAAGGGTAAATTCAAGACAGAATCAATCCCAAAAGAATGGGATCTTGCATGGGCATCACTTAACATATTTGTGATTAATTGCCAAGTGACAGGAGCATCAATAGAAAGTGCAGAATTTTTGATATTTCTAGCTTGATTTATGATCACATTAGGTGTGATTATTTTACCTTGATTTGCCATAATTAAATAAGCCTGGGCTAATTCCCATAAACTGACTTCTCCACTCCCTAAAGTTAATCCTAAACCATAATAATCAGGAGTATGAGTTAAATGTTGAAATCCTAATTGTTTTAATCGTTCTAAAAATACGGTAACAGTGACTTTTTCTAATACTTTGACTGCGGGAACATTTAAAGAGTTTGCCAACGCTACCCGTACCCGCACCGGGCCTAAAAATGTTTCGCTGTAGTCCGTTGGACTGTAGAGTTTTGCCCCTGGAATTGCGTAATAACTAGGAACATCTGCTAATATGGTATGGGGTTTAATAATGGCTTTTGATAAGGCTAATTCATATAAAAATGGTTTCAAGGTTGATCCGGGTTGTCGTAAGGCTTGAACACCATCATTTCGCCCGAATTTATCGTTATTAAAATAATCGGGAGAACCCACATAAGCCAATACTTCCCCGGTATGATTATCAATAACTAAAGCCGCAGCATGATGAACATTATGATCTTTTAAACTGATAATAATTTGTTGAATTTGGGCTTCAATAAATTGTTGTAACGGGCGATCTATTGTGGTTTTAATTTTATAGGTTGACTCTCTGACCCCCCCCAGCCCTCCCTTATTAATGGGGGGAGAATTAGGGGTTATTTCTGGATAAATACTCCCCTGATTAATCGGGGAAGGGGGGATGGAATTTGTTAACTTTTCGGTTAGCAAAAATAGAAAATGGGGGGCGGCGATAATTCCTTGTTGTTGGGGTTGGAATTGTAACTTTTCTTCATAGGCGCGTTCCGCTTGAATAGTGGTAATATATCCATCTTCAATCATTCTTTTTAATACATAATTTTGACGTTTTTTTAAGGAGGATAAATTATAATAAGGATTTAGGTCTGTGGGGTCATTGGGAAGGGCGGCTAATAGACTTGCTTGGGCTAAATTCAACTCCGATGCAGAAGTATTAAAATAGGTTTTTGCTGCTGCTTCAACGCCATATAAATTACCTCCCATTGGTAAACGATTAATATAATTTTCTAATATTTCCTGTTGATTCATTCCGGCGGTGAGTCGCCAAGATAACCAAATTTCGCCAAATTTATTTGACAATGTTCGAGGTGCGGGTTCTAATAATCTCGCTAATTGCATGGTAATAGTAGACGCACCGCTAACAATTTTTTTGGCTTGAAAGGCTTCTAAAATAGAACGAATCAGGGCAACAGAATCAACCGCCCCATGTTGATAATAGCGTTTATCTTCGGCGGCAATAATTCCTTGAATAAAATGGGGTGAAACTTGACTTAAAGGAACAATTGCAGTATGATTTTGATCGGAACTTAAAATTGTTCCTAATGGTAAATTATTGCGATCGCTAAATTCAAAAGCTACATCTTTTTGTTGAATATCTGCTGCATGAATAGGAATAAAATAGGGAAATAATCGTACCATTCCCCCTAAACAAAATAGGACTAAAATAGTTCGGATTGCCCGATGGCGAAAACAATGTAAAATTTGCTACACCCCCATTTTTTTAATTGTTTTAGTCATTGACTCGACCATCAAGACTTTGTTGACATCTTTATGTTAATCAACTACAGTGAAACTGTTAAAAAATATATTGAAGATCCGCACCATTTGGTAAACTAATATTTCAAGGAGAATAAATTCCCCTGTGTCGTGTTTCCTCTCAGGTCTGAAGACACTGAGTTTCCACACTCCCACCCTTTTCTTATGACTTCACTACAAGAGCCCGCCAAACATCTCAAAGCTAAAGGTATGAAACCCGGTAGTCGTCGCCCGGCGAAAGAACTCTGTAGCGAGTGCGGTCTGTGCGATACCTATTATATTCATTATGTTAAAGAAGCCTGTGCGTTTCTGAATCAACAAATTGCCGAATTAGAAACAGAAGCTCATGGACGTCGCCGCAATTTAGATAATTGGGATGATGTCTATTTTGGGGTGCATCAAGATATGATGCAAGCTCGAAAAAAAGAACCTATCGAGGGCGCCCAATGGACGGGAATTGTAAGTACCATTGCTATTGAAATGCTTAACCGTGGGTTAGTGGAAGGTGTGGTTTGTGTTCAGAATAGCAAAGAAGATCGTTTTCAACCTCAACCCGTGATTGCTAGAACTCCAGAAGAAATTTTAGCAGCTAAGGTTAATAAACCTACATTATCCCCAAATTTATCGGTATTAGAACAAATTGAACAGTCAAAAATGAAGCGTCTGTTAGTAATTGGGGTGGGCTGTCAAATCCAAGCATTAAGGGCAGTTGAGAAGGAATTAGGATTAGAAAAACTTTATGTTTTGGGAACTCCATGCGTGGATAATGTTACCCGAACAGGTTTACAAAAATTTCTGGAAACCACCAGTAAATCCCCTGATACTGTTGTTTATTATGAATTTATGCAGGATTTTCGAGTTCACTTTAAACATGAGGATGGCTCTACTGAAACCGTGCCATTTTTTGGGTTAAATACTAAGGAATTAAAGGATATTTTTGCCCCATCTTGTTTGAGTTGTTTTGACTATGTTAACTCTTTGGCGGATTTAGTTGTGGGATATATGGGGGCAACTTTTGGCTGGCAATGGATTGTAGTTAGAAATCAAACCGGACAGGAAATGTTAGACTTAGTGGGAGATTTAATTGATACTCAACCTGTAATTACCCAAGGAAATCGGAAACCCGCCGTGCAGCAGAGTATTCCTGCATACGATAAAGCAGTCACCTTACCGATGTGGGCAGCAAAATTAATGGGAGTAGTGATTGACAAAATCGGCCCTAGAGGGTTAGAATATGCCCGTTTTTCTATAGATTCTCACTTTACTCGGAATTATTTGTATGTTAAACGGAATTATCCTGAGAAATTAGATACTCATGTTCCTGATTTTGCTAAACAAATTGTTGAACAATATAATCTTCCTAATTCTTGAGGGAACAGGGATCACGGATTTAAGAGGATTTAAGAGGATTTCACGGATTTTCATCTGTGTTAATCCGCTTAAATCCGTGATCGGGAATGGGGAATAGACAAACAAAAATCCCGTGTTGGTTACTGGGTGATGATGCGGGGTATAATAGATTAATATTGAGTTGGTTGTGGATTTTTGCACCCTGAAAACAAAACAGGGTGTTTCGGTATTTATTCAGCATTTTTGACCAATTTAACACCGATAACGGGGACTGATAAAATCAGCAACATTAACCAAGGTGCTAACACTAAACTAACTACCAAACTGATAGCAGCAACTCCCCTAGCCATGACTTGAACTATTTCTTCATTGGTACTCAAACTGAGTAAGGCTGCAACAACGGAAATTGCTAAAGAAAACAAAGAAGGTACTAACATCGCCACAAACCCTTAATTCAAGGTAAAATAGTTTTGTGCGTTCCTTCGGGAAAATTCCCTACTTCCGTCTTCCTCAAACGCCTGAACGCATCCCTCTTAATTGAGCATTTGGGGGAGATGAACGGTTAAGATTGATTTTTGTTATCGGTATTATAACATATTTAAGAAAAAAGTATATAGTTGTTGCGCTTAAGCGCAATCTTTCTTACCTTCCAAGCAATAAGAGACGCGCCGTGGCACGTCTCTACATTTTAACGAGGTTAAGACAAGATTAACGTTTAACTAACTTCTTACTGAGTTTGCGTAGACGAATAGACTGGGGAGTAACTTCCACCAATTCATCATTGCCAATATATTCCAACGCCCGTTCCAAACTCATCTCCATAGGGGCTTGTAACTGCACCAGTTCATCCCCCGTAGCGGCACGATGGTTAGTCAATTGTTTGGTTTTGCAGATATTCAGTTCCAAATCTTGGGGACGGTTGTTTTCCCCCACAATCATGCCTCTGTAAACCTTAGTCCCTGGCGTAATAAAAAACACCCCTCGGTCTTCAGCGTTTTTCATCGCATAGAAGGTGCTCACCCCTTCCTCAAAGGAAATTAACACCCCATTCCGACGGGCTTCAATATCTCCAGATAGGGCGCGATATTCCAGGAAACTATGGTTCATAATCCCTTCCCCGCGAGTCATCCGCATGAATTCCCCTCGGAACCCAATTAAACCCCGGGCAGGCACAACAAAATCTAACTGAGTCCGGCCATTACCCCCAACCAACATATCCTGCATTTCTGCCCTCCGTTGGCCTAAGCGTTCAATACAGCTACCCACGCCATCTTCAGGCACATCTAAAACTAGATATTCAAAAGGTTCATAGGGTTGGCTATTGACTTCGCGGTAAATTACCTGGGGTTGGGATACCTGGAATTCGTAACCTTCCCGACGCATATTTTCAATTAAAATCCCCAGGTGCAGTTCCCCCCGTCCCGATACCAAGAACTTATCGGGGGAGTCGGTTTCTTCCACCCGCAGGGCGACGTTAGTTTCCAATTCTCGCATTAAGCGATCGCGTACTTGCCGCGAAGTCACCAACTTGCCTTCCTGTCCAGCAAAGGGCGAGTCATTCACCGAGAAAGTCATTTGTAAGGTCGGTTCATCGACTTTAATTAATGGTAAGGCTTGGGGGTCGTTGGGACAGGTAATAGTTTCGCCAATATTGGCATCACTAAACCCAGCCACCGCCACAATATTTCCCGCCGATGCTTCTTGCAGTTCAATCCGTTTTAAGCCTTCAAATCCCATTAATTTAGAGATTTTGCTTTTAACAATACTGCCATCTTCCTTAATTAAGGAGGCCAGTTGTCCGGCTTTAATCACGCCATTGTGAATTTTGCCAATCACAATGCGCCCGACATATTCAGAATAATCCAGGGTTGTGACCTGCATTTGCAAGGATTTTTCCGGGTTTCCCACTGGGGGCGGAACATATTCCAGGATATACTCAAACATCGGCTGCATATCCGAGCTTTCATCCTCTAGGGTGCGTTTGGCAAAACCACCTAAACCCGAAGCAAATAGATAGGGGAATTCACATTGGTCGTCATCGGCGCCGAGTTCTAAGAATAAATCTAAGACTTTATCAACGGCGGTGTGGGGGCTGGCGCGATGACGGTCGATTTTGTTAATCACAACAATCGGGCGCAGTCCTTTTTCCAAAGCTTTTTTCAACACAAACCGGGTTTGGGGCATGGGCCCTTCGTTGGCATCGACGATTAAAATACAACCGTCCACCATCCCTAAAACCCGTTCAACTTCGCCCCCAAAGTCGGCGTGACCAGGGGTGTCGATAATATTAATAACGGTCTCTTTGTAGCGAACTGCGGTATTTTTAGATAAAATCGTGATCCCACGTTCCCGTTCAATATCATTAGAGTCCATAACGCAATCTGGAACCTCTTCCCCTTCACGGAAAATGCCAGATTGTCTGAGAAGTGCGTCCACAAGGGTCGTTTTGCCGTGATCGACGTGGGCAATAATTGCTACGTTGCGAATGGGGAGAGACATAAGTTAGGTCTAAGTAAGCTGAATTTTTGGAAAATTGTCAATATTGTTCCAATCTATTAATAATTGTAACGCATCTGCGATCGTATGGGTAGTATTTTTGAGCAAAAAGCCACAAAATTTAGCCCGAACTCCATAGACGGGGAACTCAACATTAGAAGTCGATCATAAACATTAACAATCTCATTGATGATAAAAATATTAAGTTTTCGGGGATTATTCTTGATTTAGATATAATAGTTGTCAGTAAAAGTTTTATCTATTTTATTTATGAAATATCAGTAAAACCATGAAACAACGTCAATATTTAATTTATTTCAGTATAGCTTTAATCGGTTTATTTTTGATCGTAAGCTGTCAAGTATTACAGCCCGAATTAAAAACATCAAGCCCTGCTTCTACTCTGCGCCTGGGTTTTAATAATTGGCCCGGATGTGCCGTTTGGCAAATTGCTTACGAGCAAGAAATTTTCAAGAAAAACAATCTGGATGTTGACTTACAATTTTCTGATTATACCACCGGATTAACTAACTTAGCATCGGGGCAGTTAGATGCAAATTGCCAGACTTTGTATGACACAATTTATATTATGGGGACAAATTCACAAGTTGATCAAGTGATTGTAGCCTTATCAGACTGGTCTACAGGAGGAGATCAAATTATTGCCGCACCAGGAATTCAGACTATTCGGGAATTTAAAGGGAAAAAAGTTGCTTTTGAATCGGGATCTGTGGGGAGTTTTTTACTCCTACTAGCCTTAGAAAAGTATGGATTAAAGCTATCGGATATTCAAGCGGTTAATCAGGATTTAATCACTAATGTTGCCCTTTTTGTTGAGGAAGAAGTGGATGCTATCAGCACCTATATTCCTTTTTCTAAGCAAGCTATGAATCGTTCTGGAAGTCAAATTATATTAACATCTCAAGATTTCCCTGGGGCTGTTTCTGATCATTTAGTGGTAACTCGTAAATTTATGGAAACCCATCCTCAAGTCGTGCAAGCTCTCGTCAATACTTGGTTTGATACCGTTGAATTTATTCAAAAAAATCCAGATTTATCTCGGCAAATTATTGGTTATACTGCTGGGTTAACTGTTCAAGATCTAAAAGATTATCAGTCCAAAATTCCCATAAAAGGCTTATCAGAAAATTTAACTGCTTTTGAAAGGGGAGAAAATTTTACCTCTTTACCCTATGCAGCCGACAAAATATATCAGTTTTTACAAAAAAATAAATTGCTGACAAAATCTGTTAATATAGAACAAATTTTTGATGCTAGTTTTGTTTATAACTTCAATAAAAACTAATCGAATTTAAGGACAATGAATCATGAAAAAAATAATTAAATTTTTTAAACAAGGTGAGTTACAATTAAAAATGATTAATGCCTTTATTTTAATGGGATTAATTGTATTTTTTGTTGCCTTTCTGGGATGGCAAGTAACATTAAATTTAAGCCAGGAACTCAATGAAATTAGCGTAGTCAGATTACCTTCAATTTTGGGTTTAGCAAAGATTGATCAAGGATTAAGAAATATTGATTCTAAACAATCCTGTCTTTTAAATAACTGTATAGGAGGTGACAATAGGGAAATTACTCTGGCACAAATTCAAGAAAATTTTAATTTAATCAATACGGGTTTTTTAGAATATGAAAAACTGCCTCGGACAGAGAAAGAAGATCAACTGTGGAAGCAATTTAAGTTAAGATGGCAGCAATGGGAAAAACAACAAAAAGTTTTTATGGATCTTTATAATGAATTTCAAAAAATTGGAGTTATATACCCCTATCAAACTCAAATTAAATTATGGAAAACAGGTCAACAAAATTCCCCAGAAATGCAAATAGCCCGCCAAGCATCTCTATTTTTATCAAAATTAAATATTCAAGATCGCTCTATTAATCAACCTATTTTATACGCCACATCTCAAAGTTTAGCAAAAGTGATTCAAGAAAATCAACATATAGCAGAATCATCTAAAATTCAAGCAGATAAAACCATTGAAAACAGTCAAAACTTTAGCGTTTTAGCTATGATATTTGGGCCTTTAATAGCCCTAAGTTTAGGGATTATTTTAAGTATAGCGATCGCCCGTCCCATTAGTCAAAGTCTAAAAGGATTAGTCAATACCGTTGTCAATTCTTCCTCCGAAATTGCGGCTACCATTGAAGAACAGGAAAGAATTGTAGCTTTACAAGCGGCATCTGTGAATCAAACCACAACCACAATGGATGAATTAGGGCAAACTTCTCGTCAAGCAACCCAACAAGCTGAAACCGCAGCCAAAATTACTAAACAGGTCTTAAGTTTATCTCAGGATGGGGCTAATGCTGTTTCTAAAACCATGTCAGGGATGGTAACTTTAGACCAAAAAGTGAGTGAAATTTCTAGCCAAATTATGACGCTGAATGAACAAGCCCAACAAATTAATAGTATTAGCAACCTAGTCGGTGATATTGCCAATCAAACTAATATGTTAGCCCTGAATGCCTCGATTGAAGCTGTGAGAGCAGGAGAGCATGGTTTAGGGTTTAATGTTGTGGCTTTAGAAATTCGTAAACTCGCCGACGAAACCCATAAATCTGCCCAAAAAATTAATCAATTAATTGATCAAATTGAAAAAGCAGTGAAAAGTACAGTGATCGCGGCGGTCGATGGCAAACATACCGTCCAGCAAAATTTAAAAATTACCGAAGAAACCACCGCAATTTTTAGTAAAGTTACCGTAGCAATGGATCAAGTTTCTTTAAGTTCCCAACAAATTTATTTAACTTCAAAACAACAAGTTCTTGCCATTGAAGAAGTGATATCGGCGATGAATTCTATTAACAACGGCGCTCAACAAACAGTTATTGGAATTAGCCAAACTAAATTGGAAACCCAAGAGCTAAAAAATGCAGCCCATAATCTGAAACAATTAGGGGTAAGTTAAGGCTTAGGAACATCGTAATAGGCCGCAATTCCTTGAACTTGCAACTGTTCCCGTAGGCGTTTAGCCCCAGCGGCGTCGGTTAAAGCACCCAATTGAATTTTTTTACCCGTTTTGAACTCCACAATATAAGCATCAGGAACCACTTCTTTCGCCTGTTCAAAGGAGCGATCGCCACTATAATCCAGCACAACATAATAATATCCGTCCCCGGATTTTATCGGTTCAGTCGGTCTAGCCGGACTCGCCGCCGTCGCAACTCTAGGAACTGCACCGCCCCCAGGTTGAACCGTTGAGGCATTGGTTCCCTGTCCCGACACTGGAGGAGGTGTAACAGCAGGAGTTACAGGTTTTTTGGGTAATAATTCCTGAGTCAGATTATTCAAACCCGGATCATTCGGGGATGTTAGGTTATTTGAGGGTGCAGGTAAGGTTGTGGCTGGACTTGGGGGTAATTGGGCAGGGACAGAAGGGAGCGGAACCGGATTCTGATTCGGATTAATATGGCTCAAGGTATCCAAATCCAAGTTAACAAATTCCTTGGCCGCTAAATTAGGGGAGAGGGAGTCCGTCGGAGGGAGAGATGTTTCTGTTGTGGCTAGGGTTGGGGGGGTAGCAGGAGCAGGGTTAGCCGTTGGAGTAGGAAAAAACCGATCCAAACCCAAGCTAGTACGACCAGAGGGAGACGAGATTACATAGCTTAAGGCGGTACAGGATAACAAAAACATAAACATTGAAGCAATGCCCAGGGGCGTTAAGAGACTGGCCATCAAACCCCGGTTTTCCTGGGGGTTAGGGCGCCGTTCTTCTATACTTTTAATTAGGGCTTCTGTCGATTCTAAATATCCATCCGATGAAGTTGCAGTTGGGACGGGTGACTTTAAGCTAAAACTGACCGCAGGTTCAGCCCCATTGGTTTGAGGAGGTGTTGTCGATGACGGTTGAGCCGCAATGGCCAAAGGTGCAGATTTTGCTGGAACTACGGTTTCCCAACCCGAAGGTTGAGTTTGGGGCTCAAACAGCTTTCCCTCCGATGCTGCGGTGTCATTCATGGCTACAGTTACAACATCAGTCGCTTGTTGAAACTGCGGGTTGGTTTGTCCACTGGGGTCGGTTGTGGTTTGTTTTGTGCGTCGTCGATGACGCCGATAACGGGTTAATTCTGATTCGAGTTGCACATCCAAATAACCTAAAACCGCTTTGAGTTGGGGTTTTAATTCTGGCTGTGAGGGTTGAGGGGACTTGATCTCAGATGTTTGACTCATAGTTAAACTGCTATACAAAACTTGATTAAACTTATCTAAGTCTCACCATTCAATGTGAGTTTATCCATTCTATGATAATTTAACTAAATGGGCTAATTCAGGTATGATTAATTTTTCCATTGCCAATTTTACTGCATTAGAAGACCCAGGAATTGAAAAGACTAATTTTCCTTGATAAACTCCAGCTACAGCCCTGGAAGCGATCGCTCTTGACCCTATTTCATGATAACTCAAAGCTCTAAAAATTTCTCCAAATCCAGGTAAAGTTTTTTCTAATAATTGTTCCAGAGCATCATAGGTCGTATCTCTGGGCGCAATTCCAGTTCCTCCATTAAAAATACAAGCATCCAGTTCAGAAATTTGACAGAGTTTTTTTAAGAGTTCTGTAATCTCTTGCGGTTCATCTTTAATAATTTGATAATCGATAATTGGATACCCAGCATTTTGTAGGAATTGGTGAATGAGTTGACCACTTTTATCGGTTTCTGGGGTGCGAGTATCACTGACTGTAATCACCGCACAACTAACCCGAAATTCGGAATGATCGGGATGGGGGACGGTTGAATTCATAAGGTAATGGGTAATGGGTAATGGGTAATGGGTAATGGGTAATTGATTTAATCAATTAACTCTTATACTGATAACTGATAACTGATAACTGATAACTGATAACTGATAACTGATAACTGATAACTGATAACTGATGACTGAATGATGACTGAATTAGGATTTACTAAATTCTAATCCTTTGGCTTTCGCATAACGTTCCATAAACAACATGAAACGCTCCCATTCTTCAGGAGATTTCATTAAATGAATTGCCTCAATTTCCGTAGGTTTTCCATTAATAAATTTAGCGTTAACCTCTCGAGTGACAATTTCCCCATCATCATCAATCATGTACATTCCTGTAATTTCCTGGGTGGAATCATCCGCTAAGGCTTTAGGATTGAGAAAATAAAATTTTGCTGTTCCTTGACTCTCATCCCGTGAACGAGTTAAGCGAACATCAGGAATTACATCTTCATCAATCCCTCTTGAAAACTGAATTTTAGCTACCATATTGTTTTGTTAAACCTTTTTCCGTTAGGAGTTAACATCTAATTGTCTCATAATATGGGCATCAACGAAACCATCAAATCAGGGAGTTGATAGCCCCGTCTCAAAAGGCCAAAAACCGACAAGGGAACTAAAATAGCCGTAATACCAATTCCGTGTGAAATCAATAAAAACCCAACTTTGCTATTGATTAAAAATCTAGTTTGCGACTGATTCATGTTAACTTTTGTATTGCAGATACTCAAAACACAAACTTACAAAGGATCATGTCGGATACTCCATCGTCTCAACCTTCAGAAGAATTAACAAAAGAAGCGAATTCAGAGCGCAGTGCTAAAACCCGACAACTTTTAGGGATGAAAGGAGCGTCGTCGGGAGAAACATCTATCTGGAAAATTCGCCTCCAATTGATGAAACCGATCACCTGGATACCTTTAATTTGGGGGGTGGTTTGTGGTGCGGCTTCATCGGGACACTTTAGTTGGTCAGTGGAAGATGTGTTAAAGGTGGTGACTTGTATGTTAATGTCTGGGCCATTAATGACGGGTTACACCCAGACCATGAATGATTTTTACGATCGGGAATTGGACACCATTAATGAGCCCTATCGCCCGATCCCTTCTGGGGTGATTTCCATTCCCCAAGTTGTCACCCAAATTTTACTATTGTTAGGCTTAGGAATTGGAATTTCCTACCTGTTAGATACTTGGGCGGGCCATAAATTTCCCATAATTACGGTTTTATGTCTCGGTGGGGCGTTTGTCTCCTATATTTATTCTGCACCTCCCCTCAAACTCAAGCAAAATGGCTGGTTAGGAAATTACGCACTAGGGGCGAGTTATATTGCTTTACCTTGGTGGGCGGGTCATGCGTTATTTGGAGAACTCACCCCGACCTTGATGGTATTAACCCTATTTTATAGTTTAGCTGGGTTAGGAATTGCCATTGTTAATGACTTTAAAAGTGTGGAAGGCGATCGCCAATTGGGGTTACAATCCCTGCCAGTGATGTTTGGGATCACGACGGCGGCCTGGATTTGTGTTTTAATGATTGATATTTTCCAAGCGGGGATGGCGGTTTATTTAGTTAGTATCAAGCAAAACCTATATGCTACGGTGCTTTTACTGATGATTATTCCCCAAATCACCTTCCAAGATATGTATTTTCTACGCAATCCTGTAGAAAATGATGTTAAATATCAAGCAAGCGCCCAACCGTTTCTAGTCTTAGGAATGCTGGTTGTGGGTTTGGCTATAGGTCACGCGGCGATTATAGGTTAATTTCCGACAAAACCGCCTGTTTCCTATCCAGGTGTGAAGCCGGGGATCAAGGAAAAAACCTTGATTTTTGGCGAGATCACCGATTCGACTGCTAACTATTCAGGAAAGTTGGCCCTACCCTGGGCTATCCTAGAATATACTGTCGAATGCTCAATTAAACTAACCATTTGTCCGAACCAATGGAAGAATCTCAATTACCATCCATAACCAAAACGGACTCCTTAGAGTCAGAAACCTACCCGGAAAATACTTCTGGGGTGGTTTCAACCCAATCCGTTTTGACATCACCCGTGATGACGACGGAAGTAGAACCCGATCAGGTTTCTGCGGAAACCGCTTCTGAGTCAAACCCCCAAGCTGTAACTTGGTATCATCAGGCTCTGAATCGGATCAATTCAAAATGGGTTAAACTGCGTCAGGGTTTCACCCATGAAAATCCTGCGGGGAAACGTTGGTATCGCCGTCCGAAGGTATGGATCGGAATTGGAGTGCTCAGTGTGGGCGGTGGAGCCTTGGGTTATGGTGCTTGGCAATGGTATCTTGTGGATCAAAGTCTTCCCCCCGTCTCCGTTAGTGGAATAGCCTCCTTTAATCGTGATGGTACAATTACGATTAAGGCTAATAACAGTGATATTTTAATGCAAACCGGGCCAGCAACTAGGGAGAAACTCCGCCTCAAACAAATTCCCGAAAAACTGGCGCAAGCTTTTATTTCCACTGAAGATATTCGTTTCTATGACCATGATGGGGTGGACTATCAAGGAATTATTCGCGCCGTTGGCTCTAATATATTAGCCGGGGGAGTGGTGGAAGGAGGAAGTACCATCACCCAACAGTTAGCTAGAATTGTTTATTTGAATCAAGAACATAGCTTAATTCGAAAACTTAAAGAGGCAATGGTATCTTGGAAAATTGAAGATCAAATTAGTAAAGATGATATATTAGAACGCTATTTGAATTTAGTTTATCTGGGTTCGGGTGCTTATGGGGTCGCGGATGCGGCTTCTGTTTATTTTAGTAAACCCGTGAACGAATTAACTTTGTCGGAAATGGCAATGTTAGCGGGTTTACCCCCCGCACCGAGTCAATATTCTCCTTTGGAAAATCCAGAAGCGGCCAAAAAAAGGCGCAATATTGTTTTACAAAGAATGCAGGATGCTGGGGTAATTACCGCAGCCGAAGCGGAAGCGGCGATACAAGAACCCCTGACTCTTAAACCCAGTCAACCTAAACGTTTATTAGTTAAAGCTCCTTATTTTTCGAGTTATGTTTTAAAAGAACTCCCCCAATATGTTTCTAAAGAAGCCATCGAAGCGGGTGGGTTAACAGTTGAAACCAGTTTAGATGTGAAATGGCAAGAAGCAGCAGAAAAAACTATTAAAGATGCGGTGGAAATTGATGGTGCGGGTTCAAATTTTGGTCAAGCGGCTTTAGTTTCCATTGAACCAAAAACCGGAGAAGTTAAAGCTATGGTGGGGGGATATCAATATAAAGATAGCGAATTTAATCGTGTTACTCAAGCTCAAAGACAACCGGGATCAACCTTTAAAGGATTAGTTTATGCAACAGCAGTTGGGGCGGGTTTCTCCCCCTATGATAGCTATTTAGACGAACCCTATAAGGTTGATGGCTACCGTCCTAGAAATTATGGGAATAAGCATTCTGGATGGATGTCGATGTCCGATGCTTTAAGCCGTTCTGTGAATGTAATTGCGGTTAAAGTATTAGTAGATGTTGGGTTTGAACCCGCTATGAAAATGGCAAAAGATATGGGAATTAAATCTCCCTTAAAACCAACCTATGCTATGGCTTTAGGAGCCTATGAAGTTAATTTATTAGAGTTAACTAATGCTTATGCAACCTTAGCCGATCAAGGCAGTTATATTCCGGCCCATGGTATTCGTCGGGTTTTAGATAAACAGGGAAATATTATTTATGAAGCTGAATTTAAACCCAAACCCGTTTTAGATAAAAACAGTGCCGCCATCACTACTTGGATGTTAGAAGGGGTAGTGAATGCGGGAACCGGAGGCCCGGCTGCTTTATCGGATCGACAGGTGGCGGGTAAAACCGGAACCTCTGAAGAAGCCAGGGATTTATGGTTTATTGGTTATATTCCCCAAGCCGTAACCGGAATTTGGTTAGGGAATGATAATAATGATCCGACTTGGGGCGCTAGTAGTAGTGCCGCCTATAGTTGGGGGGAATTTATGCGGAAAGTTGTGGAGGGAATGCCAGTTCAAAAGTTCCCTAAACTACCTGAATTAGAAGGACGAAAAGGCAGTATTAAAGCTAAGGCCCATCAACCCAATAGTATAGAAACCGGGTCAAAAGTAGCAATTGAAGATGGTGATCCTGGTGATCCAGCTCAAGCTGCTAATAACGATGGTAGTTACGCCAGCAATTCCGAAAATTATGATAGTGGTTATTCAGAAAATAATGACTCCTATAGTAATTCCTACAGTAATGGCGATGGATATTCTGGCGGATATTCCGAGAGTACATCTTCTGAGGGATATTCCGAGGGTGCTTCTCCTGAAAGTGGATATTCGGAAGGTTCCAATAATTATTAAACAGCCAAATTCTGTTAAACGCGCTAAAATTCAAGAGGATTTATTGCGATCGCCAAGTTAAGGAGAATCTTGATTCATTATGGATGAACTCAAACCTATTTTAGAAGAATTAACCCGTGAACCCATTGCCTTTTTGGGAGGGTTTGTCTCAGGTTTATTAAAATTAAGCCTCAACGATGATCCGATTAAAACTTGGATCGAGAAACAGGGCGGAACTACGGCATCGAGTTCTTCGGACTCTAACAATAATAATGGAAATTCTGGTGGCCCCCAATCAATTCAGATTGACTAATATAGCAGTCGTACTTGGTGGTTAGGACAAAGACAGAATTATTTAGAAACACAAAGACACGAAGACACTAAGAAAAACTTTGTGTCTTTGTGGTTAATATTATTAAAGTAAACCATACACCCATTTAATTAGTTCAGGCGATCGCAATACTCCTTCATGGCGCCCAACGGGTTGACCTTTTTTAAATAAAATTAATGTCGGTAAAGCCATAATATTATATTGAGAGGCAAGTTCAGGGTATTTATCACTATCAATTTTCACAATTTGGATTTGTTGATTCATTTCTTGATTAACTTCTTCTAAAATCGGTGTCATCATTTGGCAAGGGCCACACCAAGTTGCGTAAAAATCTACTAACACCGGAACTTCAGAATGGGTGAGGAGTTCTTGAAAGTTATTAAAGGTTTGTTTAACGGCCATAGTTCATAAGCTAAAAGTTTTGTACTTCAATTATAACTATTCTTTAGCAACTCGGTTTCTCTGAATTTGCTCAAATCTGAGATGATGAGTTTTGAGAATAATAGTTGGAGAAACTACAAAATGGAACGTTTACCTGAAAGTTTACAACACTTAAATGGACGAGTAGCAATTATTACAGGCGGGTCACGGGGTATTGGTCGCGCTGCGGCCTTAGCCTTAGCTGCCGAAGGCGCAAAGATTGTGGTTAATTATGCCAGTTCTTCAACGGCGGCGGATGCAGTGGTGACTGAAATCATCCAAGCGGGCGGTGAAGCGATCGCACTCCAGGCGGATGTATCAAAAGCGGATCAAGTTGATATCTTGTTTAACAAAGTCACAGAAACTTGGAATAAAGTTGATATTTTAGTGAATAATGCCGGGATTACTTGTGATACTTTACTAATAAGAATGAAGCCGGAAGACTGGCAAGCGGTAATTGATTTGAATTTAACCGGGGTGTTTCTTTGTACTCGTCTGGCTAGTAAAATAATGCTCAAACAAAAGTCAGGACGAATTATTAATATTACCTCCGTTGCAGGACAAATGGGCAACCCTGGTCAAGCTAATTATAGTGCGGCAAAAGCGGGGGTAATTGGATTTACAAAAACCGTGGCAAAAGAATTAGCAAGTCGCGGGATAACGGTGAATGCGGTGGCGCCTGGATTTATTGCAACGGATATGACCAAAGAGTTAAAAAATACGGAAGAAATTCTCAAATTTATTCCCTTGGGTCGTTACGGTCAACCGGAAGAAGTGGCGGGCATGATTCGGTTTTTAGCAGCAGACCCGGCGGCGGCTTATATTACGGGTCAAGTGTTTAATGTGGATGGGGGAATGGTGATGGCGTAGAATCACATCAAGGATTTATATAGTTGACACTCTCAGGTCTGAAGACGCTGAGATTCTGCGGACAGAATTGGTTTAATCTAATTCTGTTTCCAGATGCTTTCCACCCCGTTGGTTTTTCACCGTTTTATCCCTGAGTTATCATATTGTCACCGCCAAACATGGCGGACAATTAAAATTGCGATCGCAGCCAGGAATGGGTAAGGAATTTGAGATTTTATTACCCTTTATTTAAGCAATTGACTCAAGTTCGTGTAAGATCAATAGAACTCGCAAAATATTAAAAAATTTAGGTTAACTCTTACTGTGCGAAATCGAACCCTGATTCTGTCCGTGATTCTTACTTTCAGTTTGTGGAATGTCGCTAAATCAGCCATGGGACAAGCCCTGATTCCCTATACCCCCACCCTAGACTCAGAACAACTCCAACAAACGGGATTAGGGTTGCTCGAAGAAGCGGCTCAGTTAACGCGATTTCAACAATATCAATTAGCTTTACCCCGGGCAGAACTCGCCACTCAACTAGCTCCTGATAATTACCAAGCCTGGGCCTTGTTGGGCAGTTTATATCTGCAATTAGACGAACTCGATAAAGGGATTGAATTCTTACAAAAAGCCAAAACCTTAGAACCCAAAGACCCGGGGATTCAGTTTATTTTAGGGGAAGCCTACTTCAAAAAAGGGGACTATCAAAAATCCGTTCAATCCCTAGAAGCAGCCTTGAAACTTGACCCCAAGGTTCCGGGGGCGTTATTTGATTTAGGCAATGCCTATTATAAATTGGGGCGGTTAGATCAGGCAGTTTTACAATACGAGCAAGCCTTTGCCCAAGAAAGTAGTCTTTGGCCAGCCATTAATAATGTGGGCTTAGTCAAGTATGAACAGGGAGAAATTGATACCGCCATCAGTAAATGGAGACAGGCGATTAAGATTGATACCAAAGCCGCCGAACCCCTATTGGCCTTAGCCGTTGCCCTGTACACTAAAGGAGAGGCTCAAGAGGCCCTATCTTTAGGAGAAACGGCTTTACGTCTTGATGGCCGTTATGCCGACTCTGATTATCTTAAAGAAAATCTTTGGGGCGATCGCTTAATCAAGGATACCCAAAAATTTCTAGCCAATCCCCAAATCCAAAAGGTGCTAACTCAAGTTAAAGATACTCAACCAACGCCCCCTAGTCCATAATCTCAAGGATCTCGATCATCCCAAAATCTTAGGAGTACAAAGCCGCAGGTATGGTTAAAAAAGGCGGCTCACTTCTCTGGTGGCATCAAGGATTTAATCTTATCCACGAACTTTTGATGATCAATCACAGGTTTAGAGATATAGTCATCGGCTCCACTTTGAGCCATAAAATCCTCCCGATCTCCGGCCATGGCATGGGCCGTTACTAAAATAATCGGCAGTTTCGCGGTAGCGGGGTCAGCTTTCAGGAGTTGTGTAATTTTAATTCCATCAACTGCTTTTCCTTGATAGACACTGTGCGCCAGGGAAACATCCATCAAAATCAAGTCCGCCTCCCCTGTGCGAGCAATCTCCAGCACTTCTTCCACGTTTTCCGTGTGTTTAACGGCTAATCCACCCCGTTTTGTCAAGATTTTTGAAAAAACACGAGCATTAACCTGATCGTCTTCTACAATCAGAACGGTCTTCATCTGAGTCTCCCACCCGATATACTATTCAAATAGATTTACCAAATATCTCTATTTTTCACTCTCCAGTACCGAAAGGTTATCATACCACGCCCATTCAACGGGTTGACAATAATAGCCCGATAGTAAATGCCAGAAACCTTTGTCTAAGAAACGCTGCGGAAATTGATCTCCCTTTGAACTGATCGGCAAAAACATCGGCAAAAATCTGTATATGTGAAACCTGAAAGCTAGAGCTTATAATCAATACACAGGGTTTTAGAGAACGGCAAAATGTCTAGTCCCACCGAATTTAGTCAAATTGAACGCAATTGGTTATCCTCAAAAAAGTAACCAGATCCCCTGAGCTTTGTTAGATAGCCGTGATCGAAACAACCGATCACGCCATAATCTAAGATCAGAACCCTATCGCTGTAGACTCAACTAAACTCATGGCTAAACAGTTAAACCTCTTTTCTGGGCAAGTGATCACCACATCGCTTCATACCGAGATGCAACAATCGTACCTCGAATATGCCATGAGTGTGATTGTTGGCCGAGCTTTACCCGATGTTCGCGATGGGTTGAAACCCGTACATCGTCGGATTTTGTACGCGATGCACGAATTGGGGTTAACTCCCGACCGTCCCTACCGCAAATGTGCGCGGGTAGTTGGGGATGTGTTAGGGAAATATCACCCCCACGGGGATCAATCGGTTTATGATGCCTTGGTGAGACTGGTTCAGGAATTTTCTAGTCGTTACCCATTATTAGCAGGTCATGGCAACTTCGGGTCTGTGGATAATGACCCCCCAGCGGCGATGCGTTACACCGAAACCCGTTTAGCTGCGGTGGGCCATGAAGGGTTACTTTCCCAAGTCGGGGAAGCTACAGTTAATTTTATTAGTAATTTCGATAATTCTCAACAGGAACCCACGGTTTTACCCGCCCAACTGCCGTTTTTATTGTTAAATGGATCTTCGGGAATTGCTGTTGGGATGGCGACTAATATTCCTCCCCATAATTTAGGAGAAGTAGTCGATGGACTAATTGCCTTAATTGATCAACCTGAATTATCCGAACAAAAATTAATCGAATTGATTCCTGGGCCGGATTTTCCCACCGGGGGAGAAATTATTAGTACCGAAGGAATTGCTGAAGCTTATCATCACGGAAAAGGCAGTATTGTGGTGCGGGGTGTGGCAAAAATGGAAGAAGTTCCCACCGCCCAAAAACGTCGGACTAAAAATGCTATTGTGGTCACGGAATTGCCATTTCAGGTGAATAAAGCAGCTTGGATCGAAAAAATTGCCGGGTTAGTTAATGCGGGAAAATTAGAGGGAATTTCTGATATTAGGGATGAAAGTGATCGCGAAGGCATTCGAGTTGTAATTGAATTAAAACGGGAATTTTCTCCCGAAGTGGTGTTACATCATCTCTATCAGCAAACGGAATTAATGACCAAGTTTGGGGCGATTTTTTTGGCGATCGTGAATGGACAACCCCGACAATTAAGTTTAAAACAAATTCTCCAAGAATTTCTATCATTTAGGGAACAAACTTTAACCCGTCAATACCGCCATGAATTAGAAGCCGCCGAACGGCGTTGTCATTTAGTGGAAGGGTTATTACTAGCTTTAGAAAATTTAGATAGTTTGATTGAAATTCTCAGAAATGCCCCCGATGGTTCAACAGCAAAAATAACCTTAGAAAATCAATTAGGGTTTAGTGATATTCAATCCGATGCCATTTTAGCCATGCCTATGCGTCGATTAACCGGGTTAGAACGGCAAAAATTACAGGAAGAATTTACCCAATTAACTACTAATATTGAACAGTTAAGACGGTTACTAGATGAACGTCCTGAACTGTTAAAATCCTTGAAGAAAGAATTGCGATCGCTCAAACGAAAATATGGCGATGAACGACGCACTCGAATTATTTATCCCCAAGGTCAAACTACTATCACCTCTGAGGATAAAACCGCTAAAAAATCCAAAGAAAAGATATTAGAACTGACATCTCCTCCCGATGTATTACAACCCTTACCCCCGGTGGACGAAGAAACCGTAATTGAAATTACCCATCGCGGTTATATTCGGCGAGTATCTCCCAAAACCGCAGATTCCAAACGGAATCAAACTGAAAATAAGACCGCTATTAATATTGAGGAAACCGATGATTTTATCACCCAAACCCACAATACTAAAACCAGTCAAAATCTAGTCATGGTATTGAAAACTGGAAAAGCTTATCCTTTAAGTGTAGCGGATATTCCTGTGGGTAATAATCGGTCTAAGGGAAAACCAATTATTACCTTATTATCACCTTCTGCCTATAAAGATACATCAATTAATCCCCAAGACTTAATGATTGCTCAATTTCTATTATCAGCTTTTCCCGATAAAACCGATTTAATTACCCTAACTCAACAGGGGAAAATTAAACGTTTACCCCTAATAGAATTAGCGGAATTAACCAACCGAGGCAGTACCATTGTTAAACTAAAAGATGACGATGAATTATCTTTTGCTACCCTTTCTAATGCCGATGAAAAAGTAGTCTTGGCTACTTCCGGGGGGCGACTCTTACGATTTGATCTTAATGATGAACAACTACCTCCGATGGGTAAAGTTGCCCAGGGTTCCCAAGCCACTCGCTTACGACAAAAAGAACATTTAATCGGATGTGTTACCCTATCAATTAAAGGCAGTTTATTATTAGTAACAGAACAGGGTTATATTAAACGAATTGCGATGGAATTAGTGCGGGGAAGTAACCGAGGGGGGATCGGAATTTCCATGATCCAGTTTAAATCTCCTAATGATATATTAGTAGGAATTGCCCCGGCTAAACCCCGCCAACAAATCCATCTGTTCACCAGTGATAATCGGATTATTCATGTTCCCACGGATCAAATTAATCTATCCACAAAAGATAGTACAGGTGATCGCATTTTCAAACTCAAACCCGATGAGAGAATTATCTCAATCAAGTCGTAGGGTCTGTAAGCGTGGATCACACTCACTAAAGAAAGGGCGGGTTTAATTCAGTTAATGGTTTGTTATCAATATCTGAGAGAACCCGCTCCTACGGAAAATCAGGTAAAATTAAAGTTTATTGTTGTAATTTACAATCATTTATTGGATTCAAAATTAGGTAAAATTAAAATGGCAGAAGTTATTTTAGATAATATTTATAAAAGTTTTCCCATTCGTCGTCAAACCGCCTCCGAGGAAACAAAATCATCAGAACTTCAAGAATCAACCCTGACCCGTCAAGCTATTTTAAAACGGGTGCATCTGAATATATTTGATGGGGAATTTATGGTATTAGTGGGGCCGTCAGGTTGTGGAAAAAGTACCCTATTAAGGTTAATTGCAGGCTTAGAAACTATTACTGGCGGTAATATTTATATCGGGGATAAATTAGTTAATGAATTACCCCCCAAAGCGCGAGATATTGCCATGGTGTTTCAAAACTACGCTCTTTATCCTCACTTAAAAGTCTATGATAACTTAGCCTTTGGGTTGCGTCGTTCCTATCGAGAAACAGAACCCAAACAGCCTTTGATGATTCCCAGAAAAGACTCTAATTTACATTCTAATCAACAATTATCCTTTACCCTTGGAGAGTATCAAATTTTTGCTCCCTTATGGTTAGAAGATGTTATTGTGAGAATAACGCGATCGCTTCCTTCCAACTTCCGCTATCTTTCAGAACGAGAAAAAGCCGTAGATGAAAGAGTCTTAACCGTTGCCAAATTATTACAAATTGAATCATTATTAGATCGATATCCCAAACAACTATCAGGCGGGCAAAAACAACGGGTTGCATTAGGTCGAGCCATGGCCAGAAATCCCCAGGTTTTCTTAATGGATGAACCCCTATCAAATTTAGATGCAAAATTAAGAACCGAAACCCGCGCCCAAATTGTAGAATTACAAAAAAAATTAGGGACAACCACCATTTATGTCACCCATGATCAAGTCGAAGCAATGACAATGGGTTCACGAATTGCTGTTATGAATCAAGGCAGAATTCAACAAGTAGCTCCTCCTTTAGAACTGTATAATCGTCCTAATAATCGCTTTGTAGCCGAGTTTATTGGATCTCCTCCAATGAATTTTATCCCGGTTAAATTTATCGCTCCTTTATTAATTACCCATGCTCAATTTCGTTTAACTTTACCCGATATTTGGCAAACGGTTTTACCTCGCCAAAAGGAAGAAAAATTAATCTTAGGAATTAGACCAGAACATTTAATTGTTAGTTGTCCAGCTACTAAAAATTTACCCGTAATTGTTGATCGGATGGAAGCATTAGGACATGAAACATTATTATGGGTACATCTATTCGGAGAAAATAATCTTCCTTTTTCCTTACAGGTCAGAATTCCCGCCGAAACTGAATTTGTACAGGGTGAAAAAATTTGGTTAGCGCTAACACCGGAAAAAATTCATTTATTCGATCCAAAAACAGACTTAGCCATCCTCCCTTACCGTGTTTAATTTTGCTATTTTATCCTAAAGTTATTGATCAATTATGTTAAAAATTTCTAAGATCAACGTATTAGTAAAGAAGGGGTAATTATTATCAAAGCACAGGAATACCGTAGTCAAGAACAAAATCGGGAAGAAGCTTTACAACGACTTCAAGACTTAATTAAAAGTGCGATTTCGCTTCCTAAACCTCGTAAACCTCGTAAACCGACTCGCAGTTCTCAGAGAAGGCGTCTGGATAGCAAAACAAAGCACTCACATTTGAAGACCATGCGGGGAAAAGTTATTGATGATTGAATTTGTCCTCACCTGACTAAAAACTGAATCATTTGTGTTATTTTAATAGAGTTGAAATAAAAACGACTCGCTTTAATAGAGCCAAGTTTAAAAAACAACCCTTAGCCCCCGGTTAATTATCGTGTTAGAAGCCTTTGTGTTTGCCACCATACTCTGTGGATTTTTCGGAATCATTCTGAAAAAAAACCTGCTGATGAAGACCATCTCTATGGATGTCATGAGTACGGGTGTGATCGCCTACTATGTGCTGATCGCATCCCGGGATGGTTTGTTAACTCCAATTCTTTCAGATACCCCCAATCCAACTTACGCCGATCCCGTCCCCCAAGCGGTGATTTTAACAGCAATTGTGATCGGTCTTTCCATTCAGGCTTTAATGCTAGTGGGAGTGATGAAACTCGCCCGGGATAATCCCACATTGGAAACTAACGAGATCGAGAAAAACAATACACCGTAAACAACCCCCACTGATTTGAGTACAAATACAGTGGAGGCTTTGAAAGAAGCCGATAGTTTACCAGCCTAAGTCTTATTAACAGGACTTACGCATCACCGCTATCAATAGTAGGGGTAATTCATGAATTACCCCTACATCTAAGGTTACAGCCCCAAATTTGCGTAAGTCCTGAAAGGTTTTCAAACAGGCGATATTGTTAGAGCAATTGTTACCTCTGGCAAGAAAATTGGAACTTATGTTGGGCGAGTTGCTGTTCGTACAACAGGCAGTTTCAATGTCTCAACAGCTAGTGGATTAATACAAGGTATTAACCAAAAATATTGTTCACTTATTCACAGAAAAGATGGTTATTTGTATGCAACATAAACCTCTACCCCTTTTTCCTCTCGCCACTGACTTGATTACAGGTTCAGTGGGAGTCTCCAAGGGGGAAGAAAGATGACAACTCTAACCCTAGTTTGGATTGGACTGCCCTTTTTTCTAGGTTTTATAATTTATCTTCTCCCCCAACTGGATAAAGTTTTAGCACTAGGGATGGCAATTATTTCAATAGGATATGGGTTACAAACCTTACTGAATCCGTCTCCGTTGAATCTACAGTTACTCGATCATTTCGGGGTTAGCTTAATTATTGATCAACTCAGTGGCTATTTTATTTTAACCAATGGGCTAGTCACCGCAGCAGTGATCCTCTACTGCTGGCATACCAATAAAACCAGTTTTTTTTATACCCAAGTTACTCTGTTACACGGTAGCCTGAATGCCGCGTTTATCTGCGCGGATTTCATGAGTTTATATGTGGCATTAGAGGTAATTGGAATAGCCACCTTTTTGTTAATTGTCTATCCCCGATCCGATCGGTCAATTTGGGTGGGGTTGCGCTATTTGTTTGTGAGTAACGTCGCCCTGCTGTTTTATTTAGTCGGGGCGGTGTTAGTCTATCAAACCCATCATTCCTTTGCCTTTACTGGTTTACAGGGTGTGCCACCCGAAGCCGTCGCCCTGATTTTTTTAGGACTACTAATCAAAGGAGGGATCTTTATCTCTGGGTTGTGGCTACCCTTAACCCACTCGGAAGCAGAAACCCCCGTATCGGCTTTAATGTCTGGGGTGGTGGTCAAAGCCGGGGTATTTCCCTTGGTGCGTTTAGCCCTGATGATTAGTGAGATCGATCCCATTGTCCGTTTCTTTGGAGTCGGCACCGCCTTGCTGGGGGTGTCCTATGCCATGTTTGAAAAGGATACTAAGCGGATGCTGGCTTTTCATACCATTTCCCAATTAGGGTTTGTTTTAGCAGCACCGGAAGTGGGAGGATTTTATGCCCTCACCCACGGCTTAGTTAAATCCGCTTTATTTTTGATAGCAGGGACTTTACCGAGTCGAAATTTCTCAGAACTTAAACATCAACCGATGAATACCCACCTCTGGATCGCGTTGGCGATCGCGAGTTTTTCCATATCGGGTTTCCCCCTATTGTCAGGTTTTGGGGCAAAGGTGTTAACCATGAAAAATCTTTTACCTTGGCAAGTGATCGCCATGAATATAGCCGCTTTGGGAACGGCCATCTCCTTTGCCAAATTTATCTTTTTACCTTTTGGGGGAGAGGATAAAGTCAGAAAAGGCTTTTGGCCAGGGATAATTCTACTCCTAGCGGGTTTGGTAGGCGCCAATATTGTCTACTATCAGGCTTATACCCTGGCTAATATTATCAAACCTCTGATCACGATTATTCTGGGCTGGTTAATCTATGTTTTCGGGATTCAACGGTTATCAATTAAACTCCCCCGGGTCATCGAACAATTTGATCATTTGATGGGAGTCATGAGTCTGATGTTAATTCTTTTATTCTGGATGGTGTGGTCATGATCGGCTATCTGAATCTAATTTTACGGTTAGTAATTTGGTTTCTACTAACAGCCAATTTTAGCCTGACCAATATTATTATCGGGGTGGCAATTGCCTTGCTTTTACCCGGTTTGCGTAAAACGCCAACGGTTTTAACCGATTGGTTATGGGTTTTTTATGAAATTGTGATCGCCATTCCTCAAGCATACACTGAAGCCTTTGAAATGATTTTCCGTCCCCATAATTACGAGGAAATCACCCGGGAAGAAGTCAAACCTCGGCGGACACCGGGACTGATTTTTTTAGATATCTTTTTGATTACCTTTACCCCAAAAACCATTGTTGTTAAATACCACGAAGACGGTTGGTATGCTGTCCATTGGGTACGACGGAGGAGAGCCAGATGAACTGGGTTTTGATTGCCATGATTATTGCCTTATTAATTCCCATATCAGAAGCCTGTTGGCAAGAGGATGATGTTTGGGAGAAAATGTTAGCTTTTGCGAGTGTTGCCACTAAAACATCGGTGATGATTTTAGTGATCTCAGTGTTACGAGATGACTGGATGATCGGGATTGTGGGGGTGATTATTCTCAGTGTTGGCAACGCCGGATTTATGTTACTAGCTCACCTTTTAAAAAGGATGAATGAACAACAATGATCGATTTATTTGGCTATTTTCTCATCGGTATAGGACTCCTATTTTGGTTTTGGGGAACGATTCCCTTAATGGGAAACCGATCTATTTTATTCAAACTCCATAGTCTTTCCGTCTCCGATACCCTAGGATCGATGGCTATTATTGCTGGGTTACTCTTGAAAATTCCCCGCGAATGGCCCTTACTGATTCTCGCCCTAATTTCCCTGGCGATCTGGAATACTATTTTGGGGTATGTTTTGGCTTACTGTTCCAGTAGCGAGGTCGATCATGGACGATAGCTATATTAAAATTATCACGGCCTTACTTCCCTTGGCGGCGGCGATGGTGGTATTGGAGGCAAACCCCTATCAGGCTTTGATTGTGCGGGGGATATTAGGAGCGATCGCCGTCTTACTCTATACGGTTTTGGGTGCGCCAGATGTGGCTTTAACTGAGGGGTTAGTCGGAACTCTGTTAGCGATTACCCTCTATGCGGTGGCGGTGCGTTCCTCTTTGGTTGTGCGTTTGGGGGTAATCCAAGATCTAGGAAATGAGCCGATCCTAGATGAGTTTCGCAAAATTTTCAGCAAATATCATCTGCGGTTAGAGTTAATTTCCTATCAAGATCAAGACAGTTTACAACAGGCTTTAATCGATAAAGACATTCATCTCACCTGTATTCAAGCCGAACCCGCTCAACCCTATGAGACTCTTACCCGCATTCAGCGTTTATATGAGATTATGGAACCTCAACTTTCCGCATCTATAACTCGTTTAACCTATATTAAGACACCACCATCGGGGGAAAAATAGTGATGAAATGGATTTATATTTTCGCTGGAATTCTGATTTATGCTAAGTTTTTAATTCTGCCCAATCCAGAATCGAGTGCATCAGTTTTGTCGGGGGTGGAATCAATTGTGAATGATAGCGGAATTCCTAATGCAGTCACAGCCATTATTCTCAGAAATCGACTCTACGATACGATTTTTGAGGTGGTGGTATTTACGATCGCGACCATGGGAGTCTATTTTCTCCTCGGCAATGAGAAACCCTTAGCCAGTATCCATCAGTTCAGCGATCAACCTTCAATTGTTTTAGCCCGTTTGGGAGCGATGATCAGTGCCTTAGTCGGGATTGAATTAGCGATTAGGGGGCATTTGACTCCGGGGGGAGGTTTTGCCGCCGGAGTCGCCGGGGGAACGGCCATCGGTTTAATTGCAATTACTTCCTCCCCCGATTGGATGATGGGGATTTATCAGCGATATAGAGCTTCGTTCTGGGAGAAAGTTTCGGTTTTAATCTTTATAGTTTTATCTCTGATGACTTTAGCGGGTTTGGAGTTACCTCCGGGGCAATTTGGAGATCTATTCAGTGGCGGGGTAATTCCTGTATTGAATATTTTAGTCGGAATTAAAGTCGCCCTAGGCTCTTGGGCTGTGATTTTGTTATTTATTCGCTATCGGGGATTGTTTTGAGACTTCAAACCCTCCCAGAGCTTGAAAAGCCCATTAAAGTTCTGTAATTTTACTGATTGACAGAATCATGCGTCCGATTGAGGTGATTACCTCTAAATTAGAATGAATAAAAAATTTTTTGAGAATTTGCGTAATTTTGTTCGCCGCTGGCAATAGGTTTGTAGAAATGAATCAGATTCGGACTGGTAGCACCATTATCTCTGGGTTTTAGAGATCATATTTTAGTGAAATAGCTCGACTAACGAGGGGTAGATTGAGCCTAAACTTCAAAAAAATATGAAACGAAAGTTCCGTAATTTCACTGATTGACAAAACAATATGTGAGGTATAAACTCCTAAGATATAACTCAAAAATGATGGATGCGATACTTCCCGCGCCCTTTATGCCGACTCAATGGGGTTTGATTATCGCTCCATTGCGGCGAAAGAAGTGATCTACCGTTTAGGTTTAGGAGGTTCATCTCAAAATTTATCACCCAACTTTATCCAAAAACAACAACTCGCTCGCAAACTATTACGAAGTAATGGGTATCTGATCCAAAAAATTCCAGAGTTAAGTAGGGGGTAAAATATGAATTAAACTTAACCCTAAGAAACCCGGTTTCTACACTCAAACAAATCATCAATATTAGATTAAATTAGGACAAACATCATGGGTGACATCGTTGGAATTGATCTCGGTACAACCAACTCAGTAGCAGCTTTTAAATTAGCCCATACTGATGTCGTAACGGCAGAGGATAACACCCCACCAGATCGAAAATTAACCCGTTCAGTCGTCGCCTTAGATCAAGGTAAAATTAAAGTTGGAAATAGTGCCTATAATCAATTGCAAAACGATCCCGAAAACGTGATCATTTCGATTAAACGTCTCATCGGACGAGGGTTTAATGATCCCGTTATTCAAGAACAATTATCTCGCTTTGGTTATAAAATTACTAAATCCACTCAAGGAACAGATAATAGTCTTTCCGTTTGGTTAGGGGGAAAAGAATATCAACCCGAAGATATTGCGGCAGAAATCCTCAAAAAATTAGTCCAAAATGCTCAAACTCACCAAGCTAAAACCGGACAGAAAAGTATCATTAATCAAGCCGTTGTTACTATTCCTGCCTATTTTAATGATAAACAAAGATATGCCACTCAAATCGCCTCTGGGAAAGCCGGATTAAGTTTGCGAGAACTGCTTCCCGAACCCACTGCTGCTGCTATTTCCTATAGTTATAGTGCTAATTCTGATGACGTTAAAACCATTTTAGTTTATGACTTTGGGGGTGGAACTTTAGATTGTTCAATTGTGACGGCGGTGGGAAATCAATTTATTGAATCCGCTAAAGCCGGGGATTTATGGTTAGGAGGAGATGATTTTGATCACTCAATTCTTGAATTTGTTAAGCAAGAAGTTGCCCGTCAAGAAGGTTTAAATAATCTTGATCAATTAATTGCCAAAATGCCCCATTATCAACGGGTTCGTTTATTAGGAGAACTGAAAATTGAAGCGGAAAAAGCCAAAATTCAACTCAGTAGTCAGCCTTCCGCCGAGATTATTACTTCCACACCTCTATTAGATGAATTAGGAATGGCGGTTCCCATTCAAGTTACCATTACTCGTCAAAAATTTGAACAATTAATTACACCTTTAATTGAGCGTTCAGTTAAAATTTGCTATGATGTGATCAAATATTCTGATTATCCATTAGATCAAATTGATGTAATTTTGTTAGTTGGAGGTTCCTCACAGGTTCCTATAGTCCAACAAAAAATTCGAGAAGCTTTCCCAATAAATCAAGTTTTAGTACATCCTAATCCCATGTATGCGGTTGCAGAAGGGGCGGCAATTGTAGCAGCCGGATTAACCGAAAAAGTTACAACAGTTTCCCGTGATTATTGTATTGAATTAGTCAATGATCCTCGATTTATAATTATTCCGCAAGGAGAGATTCTTCCCGTTAAAAAATTCCATAATTTTAAAACAGAAGCTGACGGACAACGCTTAATTCATTTTAAATTTTTTAGTCCTGATCTGGTGAGAAAAGATTTAGATAACACTGACCGAGATGAACGGATTGGCGATATGTGGTTAGCCTTAGATCAACCCTATCCACGGGGAACAGAAGTGTTAGTAACGGTCGAATTAGATGAACAAAATAACTCCTTACAAATGATGGCTGCACTCAAAAATAAACCAGAGGTTAAAGTTAGTTGTTCTTTCTCACGGGGAGGGATAAATGAAGAAATCTCTCGACAGGTGGAACAACGAATTAAAGAACTGAATGCGGCTGCTAATTTAACAGAAACGGGTGTGCAAAATGCCAATGAAATTGCTGGAGAGGTAATCAAATCAGCGAATCAAATTTATCATAATGATAATATTCAATCAGATCGCTTAGAAGCTGCTCAGAATAAACTCAAAGAATTAGAGAATTTTGCCTCGGAAGAACGAGATACTGCTCAATTCTATCAAACTATGTTTGAGTTTGTCCTAGAGGTTTGTGATTCCTTAATTCATCCCGCCCAAAAACAGCGATTACAAACCTTAGTTCAAGACTTAAATCAAGCCCTAGAACACAATAATAAATCAGCCCTGCAAAAACTAGCAGAAGATGCAAGACGAGAGCAGGAAAACCTGCCAGATCTAGTTAAGTTAATCTGTCTAACTCGTGAAGGTGTTGCACAAGCTTATCGGATTAATCCTAGTCATGCTAGAGTCATGGAAGGTAAATTCTCGCAACTAATTAGTGCTTTAAAACAGGGGAATGAATATGAAATTAATCGTATTTTTGATGAACTTCGCCCTGATATTATGAAATATTTAGATCAGGATTTACCCGCCGGAACTATTGCTACAGGATTAACACGCTAATGATTAAATTAACTTGTCCAGTTTGCGATCGCCCGGAAATAGAAGACAATATTTGCCCGAATTGCGAAACTGATTTATCTCTAATTCGCCAACTACAAGAACTCCCTGTAGTTAACGAAAAGTCAATAGTAATTCCCGCAGGAAATTCGTTAAATACTCAACCCAATATTTCGGGAAAATTGGTGATTTTAGCCCTTTTAATTCTGGTTTTAGGGTTTGGTTTAGGAGCAATGGGAACCTCTCTATTTGCTCAACAACCATCTCCTCCAGTCTCAACAGCAACTACTACCACCCCTTTACCCGAATTAAAGCCTCCTGCTATCAAATCTACTCCAAAATTCACTCGATCTCAATCATCCTGTGGGGGTTTTTATTACACCGTTAAACGGGGAGATTCTCTGAATAGAATTGCTGCTCAATTTTACGGTCGCAGTCAGTTATTTTCAAAAATTGTTGCAGTTAACCCCACCCTAAAAAGCAGAGAAAGCTCAATTGAAATCGGAGAAGTCTTTTTTGTTCCTAATTTAGAGGAAAATTGTCCATGAAATCAATTTTAAATGGGATTAATTATTTAAGTCTAATCATTTTTGGAGTGGGTGTTGTTGATGTTTTTCTAAAAGCAGCCCAATCTAAAAAAGATATTCAACAAGCCCGAACATTAGCGCAACGGAAGCAACTCCTAAAAGCTGTTCAAATTGGTAAAAAAGTCATCGCTCAATGGCCATCATCGCCTACTTTTTTTGAACAAAGATTTAGATATATGGCGATGGGAGATTTACTAGAAAAATTTAAACCCCAGGTTAACAAATGGCATAGTCAAGTTAAAATGGTTCAAAAAACCTTAGCTTCTGCAAGAAAACTTGAAGATTCTGATCAAAAGAATCCTATGGATATTACGGTCTTATCACAGGTTGTACAACTGTATCAAAAATGTACAAATCTGATTGATGATCCGAAGTTAATTCAATCCACTGAGCGTTGTCAAAAAGAAATTAAATGTCGCCATCAATTTCAAAGTTTTTTCGCCACAGGTCAAGAGCAAGCTAAACAAAAACAGTTTAAGCAAGCCTTAGCTTATTTTGCACAAGCCCAGGAATTATTTGTGACTGATGAGTTACAAACAGCAATTCAAAATAGTTCTGTTCAAGTCAAGCAAGAAGAACAATATGAAGTAACCTTAAAAAAAGTTAGATCGATGGCAAAAGCAGGTCAATTTAAGGACGCTTTGGCTGTATTAGACCCGGCTCAAGCTCAATTTAATCGTTCAGATGGACAAGAGTTAGTCATACAATTAAGTCGGGTTATTCACAGTAAAAAATTATTTAATCAAGGACTATTAGCTGAGAAATCGGGAGATTTTAAAAAAGCAGATACGCACTACCAAGAAGCTTTAATGCTATTACCGGAGTTAACAGAAGCTCGGATGCGGTTAAGCCTTTTATCAGTCAAAATAGAAAACTGGAATCAGGTGATCCATTATTTAGAAAAAGTCCCCGGACAACAGGCGAATTACTTGCGAGGTTTTGCCTATTTTAAGCAGAATAATTTGCCACAAGCGGATCGAGAATGGCAATCTTTGACTCATCCTCAAGTTAAAGAGCAACGTCTAATTATTCAAAATATTACTCAACGTCAACGTTTGTTAGAAATCAGAGAAATTGAAGAATATGTTAATAATAATAAACTGAAATTAGCTCTGTCTAGTAGCAGTAATTTTATCAAAAAGTTTGGTGTTGATCCTATTGTAAAATCTAACCTAGAAGATCACATCCAACCTCGTTTAGAGTCTGAAATTTGGCAAGAAAAAGATTGGTTAAAAATTGCTGAAAATACAGAGAGTCAATGGATTCAAAACTGTGATATTAAATCCTTGCATAATTGGGTTGTTGCTTGTTACTATCAAGCTCAAATCTATCCCAATAAACGCGGAGATTGGTTAATAGCAGGTGCAACAGCTTTAGCAAATTTTAATCTTGACCCATCCCTAAACCTAAAAAATATTTCTTGGTTACAAGGCAAATCCGTCAATTATCCAGAGGTTTCTACTCGTTTACAGTCTTTGCTATCAACTTGTATTGATACCCTCAAAGATGATCATCCTCAAGAGTATTTACAGTTGCGCGATCGCTTCCGTCGAGATACCCTGACTTTACAATTAATTCAAAAGTTTCCTAACTTTAGTGCTAAAATTAATCATCTTTTAATTTTACCAGAATGTTGTGAACGTCATCAACGTTCTTTGAAAACATTGCAACTTCCAACCGTTACAAATTCATCAGTTTTAGAAGTTAAAATTTTGGTAGCTCTTTATAGTCCTTTTGGCATAGCGGTGGCTGCGGCTTTTGAAGGAGATTTAGAACGAGCTATCAAAATTAAACCCTCTGGGATATCTCCTAAAACAGAAGCAGAACGTTTTGCTCAAGGGTTTTTATCCTATTCAGAAGGCTATTATTATCTCCAACAAAACCGTTGGAAACAGGCTGTTTCTGTGTTGAAATTAGTTAAACATGAATTTCCAGCTAATTCGGAATGGTTTAATCAAATTGACAGATTATGTAAA
Organism: Planktothrix agardhii; assembly: GCF_904830935.1. NCBI lineage: Bacteria > Bacillati > Cyanobacteriota > Cyanophyceae > Oscillatoriales > Microcoleaceae > Planktothrix > Planktothrix agardhii. The sequence continues at coordinate 2,829,807 of NZ_LR882952.1, read as the reverse complement.
AATCAAAGGAACATTATATCAAATATAGATGAACAGTTGAGTTTTGCTGAATTTTGGTATGAACTTTTAAACAGCCAAGAATCTCGGAGTTATTTGATTGAACATAAAACGGAAAAAATTCGTCAAAACTTAGTCAATAAAACCATTGATTCTACTCAAGCATTAAAACAACTCAAAGAACTCCAAAAAATCGATGCTCATCATCCTATTATTATTGATTTAATTAATAGAATAGAATATACAACAGTAGCAGAAGAAATTGATCAACTTTGGAAAAATGGTAAATTTGAGCAGGCTGTTAGTCGGGCTAAAAACTCAAACAATAACGAGCTTAAATTCCAAATTGGTAAAATCTGCTTAGAAGTTTTTGCTGAGGGATTTAATCAACATAATTTAAGTTTTGAAGATTTATATAATTTTAGTCGATGGGCCTATGAACTACTTCCCCAAGAATCAGACATTAAAGAAATCTATCAAATGGGTCAAGAATTAAATGAAATTCATAAGCTGATGAAACAAAATCGATATGAAGATGCTGTTAGACGAGCAAAATCTTGTCAATACGACCCAGTTCGTCGCTATCTGGCTGAACATTTCATTATCGTTTTAATCAAGGGTGCAGAAAGTCACCAATTACCCCACGAGCTAATTATGCAACTAGCACGATTTGCTTATCAACTTTGTCCCCATGAACCTGCATTTAAACCGATTTTCTCTCAGTTAGGAATTATTTATTATTAGGAAAATTTAATCATGGATCATCAATTATCTAATCCGAATCCCTATGATGTATTAGAAGTATCTCCGGGTGCTTCCAATGCTGAAATTACCAAAGCGTTTACTTTAGCAATGAAAAAACGCAGCTATTCTCCTGATATCATTGCTAAGGCTAGAAAAACCTTAATGAATCAGGAAGAACGAATTTTAGCCGATTATCTTCGCCCGATTTTACCCCCGATTCAAAGATTTAAACGCACTGACTTGTCTGAGTTAGAAAATCCAGAACTTCAAGTTGAGTTTTTATCAGAATTTGATAATTTAGACACAATAATTCAGCAAATTAATCAAATTTCCGAAGTCGATAAACAGCTAGGAGAAAATTTATTTTAAAATAGAATAGAAACCCGGTTTCTCTAAGAAACCTGGTTTCTGGGGAACTAATTAGGATAGAATAACTATGAATCACCCAACCAGCAATCATCAAATGAGTCAAATTAAATTAAGTAGTGAAATCCTCGATCGCATCGTTAATGAAATCGGGACTCTCCTCAGACAACAAGTTTCACTAAAACAAACTTTACGCGAACAAGACTCTCAAAATCAAGCTGCTAATGAAGAATTATTTTTAGAATTATTAGAAATAGTCGATGCTTTAGACTTTTTAATGGAATATATGGCTAATAATCCCGATCCTAGTCCCCAGTTTATTCAACGTTTACCGAAATCAGTCGGAAGTATTCAGAAAAAACTATTAAATATTCTCGGAAAACGACAAGTAACACCGATTGAATTAGAGGGAAATCAGCCCGATTTTGAAGTTTGTAAAGTTGTTGATCGAGAAGTTAGACCGGATCTGTCGCCTCAAACCATTACAAAAGTTGTTCGTCAAGGATTTCGAGTCAATGATAAAGTATTGCGTCCGATTGAGGTGATTACCTCTAAATTAGAGTGAATAAAAATTTTTTTGAGAATTTGCGTAATTTTGTTTCTAAGTCCCTATAAGTCAGTATAGCTAATCATGAGGTATTGCTGACTATGCGGAACAACAGATGTGGGGCGAAAATTAATCAGACTCAGACTGGTAAACTCACCGAGAGCCTAAAAAAACACGTTAAAGTTCCGTAATACCACTGATTGACAAAAAAATATGTGAGGTATAAACTCCTAAGATATAACTCAAGAAATGATGGATGCGATCGCCCTAATTCATTTTAATTTTTGAGTATCTATTTCTTTGATCACCCTAATTTCATCAGAGCATCGCTATTCATTGCTACTCGGTAAATTCCTCTATTTTAGGGGGACTATAAACTCTAACTTGGCTCTCATGGATTCATTTGTTATCGAAACTGAAGTTGAAAGCCGTTATGATCGACATCATTTAATCGATTGGTGGCAACAAGAACGATTAAAATCTGCAAAGGTTTTAATTGCAGGAGCAGGTGCATTAGGAAATGAAGTTCTTAAAAACCTAGCCCTTGTTGGTGTTGGTAATATAACTATCATTGACTTTGATACTGTTTCTATTACCAACTTGACCCGTTCTGTTTTATTTCGAGAGTCTGATGTGGGATTGCCAAAAGTCGAAGTTGCACGTCAACGAGCTTTAGAAATTAATCCCGAATTATCTATCCAAACAATTTACGGAGATTTGGAATTTGATCTCAGTATTGGAGATGTCCGAAAACATGACATTATTATTGGTTGTTTAGATAGTGTAAATGCACGCTGGGCTATCAACCAAATGGCTTATCGCGCTGGAATTCCTTGGATTAATGGTGGTCTTGGTGTCGGGGAAGGAGAAGTTAGTTTTTTTGACCCTAAAACCGAGGCAGCTTGCTATGAATGCAGCATTTCTAATGCGATGTGGGAACGACGCAACCAACGTTATTCTTGCCAAGGAATGAAGCGGAATATTCCAGAAACCGCAATGCCAACCACTGCCACAATTGCTTCCATTGTTGGAGCTATGCAGGTACAGCAAGCCTTACTTTATTTACATGAACAACCTGGTTTTCTCAACCCTGGAGAAAAAGTGTTTTTAGGCTTAAATCCTTGGATGGTATTTAAGGTAAATATTCAACGCCAAGAAACTTGTATTGCTCATGATTTAGCTCTTGAACCTCAAGTTCAGATCGGTTATAATTCTAATCTGACAATTCAACAAATTCTTAGGCAGATTGAAGAATCTGGATTTCCAGAACCGATTCTCTCATTGCGAAAAGAAATCATTAGTACAATGCAATGCTTGAATTCAGAATGTGGTTATCAAGAGCGCGTTAATCTTCCTCTAAGTCGATATTCTGAATCTAAACTGGCTTGTCCTAAGTGTCACCAAGAAAGAAGTTTTGAAGTGATTCAGAATTTTTCACTACAGGAATGTGGAGAAAATTTAACCTGGGGAGAATTATGTCTACCAGAGAACGAGATACTACATTGCAAGACCTCGAAAGGTCAAATCGCAATTCAGTTTTGTCCAATTTAGGAGTTAGTATGTCTGATTCAATTTCTTTAGTAATTCGCTCGGCTGATCAAACTCGTAAAGCGTCTGTGACTTTGCCTAAAAATCTCAGCGTTGAAGAACTGGTTCAAGCTACGCAACAACGTTGGAACCTTCCCGGTAAAACCAGTTACGCTGTGCGTGTAGAAAGAACAGGCCAACAACTTGATCCAGGAACAACATTAGGAACAGTTGGGGTTATGGAAAATGATGTTCTCGAAGTTTATCCTATTTTAGAGGCAGGTTGATTATGGGAATTCGTGAAACACGCTTAGAAAATGACTTTAATGAAGTTTCACAACTGATTGCCAATTCAGGTGGAACTATTGCTTTAATTTCTAGCCAAGGTAAACCCGCTTATGAATATGTGATTGAATACCGATGCAAAGGAATTGAACGACTGCAAGGTAATGATCCAGTTTTCCGCACAAATCATCGAGTTAAAATTACTCTCAGCAATGACTATCCAAAAAATTCACCTTCTGCTGAGTTTTTAACTCCTATTTTTCACCCAAATGTTTATACAAACCAACGTGTTTGTCTGGGTTCCTATTGGACAATGGCAGAAAATCTTTCTGAATTAGTGATTCGGATTGGCAAAATTATCCAGTATTCCAAGGACGTTCTAAATTTGAATAGTCCTGCTAATCGTGATGCCAAAGACTGGGCCAATCGTAACCCTAACCGTTATCCAGTGGATAATCAAACCTTCAAAAGTGCTAAAAAGCCACAAGCTCAAATCGTTTGGAATGATGTATGAACTGGGGTACAACTTTCATTGAAAAACTAGAGAAAATATGGGGTTTTGTAAAAGCTATGATGGCAAAAAAAAATGATTCAGAAACCTTGGGTTTGCCTCAAGGACAAGATGAATTAATTCCAGAAGCACTTGATCACGATGAATCAATTCCAGATGAATATAGTATAGAAAAACAGGAGGTGATTAAATCTCAATCAATGATTGAATGGGTAGAATCTGAGGATGTTTTTAAACCAACAGAAAAGCCAATTCAAGAATTTATACAAGAGCGCAATATTACTCCACCATACCCTAAAGTTTATATTTTAGAAGATGCTCTAAAAAATCTAATAGAGCATTTAAAAAGTAACTTAAGGGTTGAACAGGGGGGAATTTTATTTGGTAATGCTTACACTGATCCTACGTTTGGGATTTATGTGGAAGTAACAGCCGCTGTACCTGCACCCGCAACTATTGGAACTGGAGCATCTTTAGAATTTACACCAGATTCTTGGGTCGGAATTATGAACCACGCTAAAGCAACTCATCCAGAAGCAAATATTATTGGCTGGTATCATTCTCACCCTGATATTGGTGTATTTATGTCGGGAACAGATATGCGGACTCAACGCTCTTTTTTCCCCCATCCTTGGTGTTTATCCATTGTCTATGATCCAGTACAAAATACAACTGGTTACTTTTTAGGGGAGAAAGCTCAAAAAGTCGAACCTAATTTATTTAAGACTCAAGAAACGATACAAGAACCCGTCAAATCGGATACCAATTAATAGGAGATCACAACTTCAAAATCCCATAGATTATAGATGTATGAGTAATAGACAGAGTGATAGCTCAGGAGGATATTGTGGCTGTATAGGCTGCTCAGTTTTCTTGTGTTTATTAATTCCGCCCCTCTGGTTTATTGTTCTTCCATTGGGTTTAATCTTTTGGATTCTATCTTTTGAATAATGTGGCATCTTCTAACAATTCACAATCCTCCTCTGAGTCGTCTACTTCTCAAATGCAAAATCAAGCCAATACTACAAGCTCGTCTTCTTCTGCAACTGTAGATAGACATGGTATTAGTTGGATAGAAGATCCCACATCTACAACATTGTCATCATCACAGACATCAAATCCTATTGTTGATAACGATTTTTTAAGCGGAAGTCAACACTTCTTTGATATTGATGAACTGTTGAGAAACTTAATTGGACAAAAAGATTTAGTCAGTCGAGAAGAATTTAAACCTGGAGAAACAATTTATCTTTGTGTTCGCTGTCAACTCGGCTATCATGAAGACAGTTACCTATATATCAATAATAGATGTGATCAATGCCAAACAAATGATAAAATAACAGCCTATACTTTACCCCACCATCTGTCTTTCGATGACTATTATAATCAGGGTATTTCAGCATTTAATCAGAAAAACTATGAGCAAGCTATTAACAAATTTACTAGAGCATTAACCCTTGATCCTAATCATACTGATGCTTACGTTTGGCGAAGCGATGCCTATATTCAATTAGGTCAATATCAGCAAACAATAGAAGATTGTACCCAAATTATCAGCATTGATCCTGATAATATTCCTGCTTATGTTAGACGAGGTTTTGCTCGTCTGTCATTAGAAGAATATCAACAATCTCTTGAAGATAGTAATAGAGCTATTAGTCTTATTAGTCTTACTTTTAATCAGACTCATACTGATAGCTGGTTATCTCAAGCCTATGCTCAACAAGGTGATGCTCATCAAGCTTTAGGAAACAGTAATGAAGCTATTGAAAATTATCAAAAAGCTTTAGATATTGTCCCTAATGATGATCTTCGAGCTAAACTAGATGCTCTAAATAATGCTAAAAATCATTTATTTGAGCAATATTTTAATCAGGGAATTACTCTGGTTAACCAAGAAAACTATCAGCAAGCTATTGAACAATTTACAAGGGCGTTAACCCTTAATCCTAATCATGCTGATGCTTACGTTTGGCGAGGTTATGTTTATCATTGTCTAAATAAGTATCAGGAAGTTATTGATAATTGCAACCAAGCAATTAGACTAAATCCTAATCATGCTAATGCTTATGGTAACCGAGCAAATGCTTATAATTATCTAAAAAATTACGAGCAAGCTATTAACGACTGCAACCAAGCCATTAGGCTGAATCCTAATCATGCTGATGCTTATATTAACCGAGCATTTGCTCAGATGGAATTAGGAGAGTATCAACAAGCTATTGATGACTGTAAAGAAGCGATTAGACTTAATCCTAATCATGTTAATGCTCATCAACATCTAACTAATGCTAAGAATCGTTTATTTGAGCAACATAAGGTTAATGCTTATATTCAATTAGGTCAATATCAGCAAGATTTAGGAAACACTAATGAAGCTATTGAAAATTATCAAAAAGCTTTAGATATTGTCTCTACTGATTATCTTCGAGCTAAACTAGATGCTTTACAAAATCAAGTAACCCAATCAAGCCAAGTTTCCACAAATGTTTTAACCTTCGAGGAATTTTTTGGTTTAGATCAAATTGTTGAAAATCAAGAAAATACTGCTCAGGTTAACAAAATACTATGGGAAGATATTCCGAAAAATATTCCACTCGATGTTGAAATCGATAACTTTTCTAAAAAACAAGATTTTAACCCATTTGAAATGGAATTTTTACCCCAGAAAATACCTGATATACTACTTGAATCTAATGAGCTTGATATTGATGCAAGTTATGATCCTTTTAAAATTGAAGTTTTAACAGATCAAGCTCATGAAGATATTGAGATTCTATTTGAGGAGGCAGATCATGAAATTTCTACAATTGATTTATTACAAGAGCTACAATTAGCCAAAGAAAAATTACAAGCCAGAGATTATGAAGCAGCAATTGAAAAATTTAATTTAGTCTTAAATCATAACCCTGATGAATTTGAAGCCTATTATCATCGAGGAATAGCTTATGCTGAAGTAGGTTTATATTCAAATGCAATTGGAGATTTTAATACAACTATAGCGTTAAACAAATATAATGCTGAGGCTTACTTTCAACGAGGTATGATCTACAAACAAACAGGAGATTATAAACAAGCTATTAGAGATTTTGAGTTTACTTTATTTTTTAAACCCAATCATTCTCTAGCTTACCAAAACAAAAGACAATTGATAAATCTTTAATTCCATAAAAACCAGGAGATTAACATGAAAAAATTCTACTGTATCGAACCAGATTTATGTATGAGTCAGCCCGAACTTATTATTCAAAGTTCTAAAGATATGGTTTTACCTAAATATCTTTATACACAACTCATTTATCTCAAAAATGGTAATTTTGCAAATGCAACCACAATTGCTACTCAAATACTGGATGTTTTGGAGCCGGAAGCTGATTCCAATGATTTAATTTTTAGAAATATTAATAATGGAATAATCTATTTTATCAATGAAAAAACTTATGGCGATCAGTTGAATATCTTAAATATACCTTTGGATAATAATAACTTATTAGATTGTTATTTGTTAAGTTCACTGCACCTTGCTGAAATCCTTGAATCTCAAATAGTATTCTTGGCTAGTAGTCCAGAACTACGGAGAAAATGCCATTCCCTCAATATGGAAATAATGGTTGTAGAGGAATTCTTGGTTGGGGGTGAAACTTGGTTTAAACCTGAATTGTTTTTACCCTTACAGGAGTCAACAGTACAACAGGAAGTAACTGTACCAGAAATTACCCAACAAGAATTTAATAACCGAGAATCAACTATTAATAATATCCCTGAAATCCCGTTTCTTATAACTGAACCAGAATCTCCCCAAGATAATTCTTTACCTTCTATTGAATGGCGAGACATCCCAATGCCACCAAAACCTAATAATATTCAGTGGGTAGATATTGTTTGAAATTCATAATCTCCCATGTTGGGATTATACCATTATGCGATCGCGTAAACACACCACTAGCCTATGGCTTCAATTCATCATCTATTCTGATACAACAACAGCAACAAGAGTATTTTCAAATACAGGTGAAATATAAACAAACAGTAGACCTTATACCATAGAAATAGCGATCGCCTTAATGTCTCCCATATTCTGACTGTAACGTCTACCATATTCTTGCCGCAGTTCATCTCTATACCAATCGTCTAAACTCTGGAATTGATCAATTTCTTGATAACTCTCATCAAGTTTAACATAGTAGTTATCAGTTAAACGAACAGCACTCAATCCTGTTCCCAGATGAAACAGTAAATAATTTTTTGACATTCCTTGAGAGTAGTGAAACTCATTTACACTCTCAATATCATCTCCCAAACTATCATCCCCAAATGGACTGAGAATGGTTTCACTCTCGAACAAATCACCCCCATTAGTCTGTTTCCAAAATTCAATTAAATCCTGGGGTAAATTCAATTTATGCTCTTCTAACCAGACTTCTAATTGATTAGATTCAATTGCACCATTCCACACAAATAGTTGGGGATGACGTGCAGCATCTTGCATCAGTATATTATTCATTGTGTTGCTAGGAACTCCTCTAAAAAACCAATAAATGCGTAAGTATTTTTCTCAAAGCGAACACCTTGCCCAAGATCGTTATAAACATCAGTAACTTTATCACCAATAAACTGTCTTTTTGGGTGAGTGAGAATATTTTGAATTAACACCTCAGCATTAAGTTGAGTTGGTTCAATACCCTGAAAAACTGAAGCATATCCTCCTGAATTAGCGTGTCCTTGTTTTTTAGCAATAGCCCTCGCCCCCTCCGTTGTTTGACCCCGAATTTTTCGAGAACTGACGACAACTTGTTCAATTTCTGCTTCTGTAATAAATAGCTACTCCTTCTCAAATTAACTTCAATGTTAGCATATACCTCTAGGTTTGATCAAGGGCGATCGCTCTTTAACAAAAAAACTCTGATCCCAAAACTATTCAATATTGGTCGCCTCAAACCATTACAAAAGTTGTTTGTCAAGGATTTCGAGTCAATGATCAAGTATTGCGTCCGATTGAGGTGATTACCTCTAAATTAGAATGAATAAAAAAATTTTTGAGAATTTGCGTAATTTTGTTATCAGGTAGCAATAGATGATTAAAGCTAAATTCAAAACATTGATATTGAAGGGAAGGGTAATCATGCAATATCAATTACCCAAAAAAAGTAATTGAATAAAAAAATTGACCAAAAAATCTATCTAAGAATCACAGAGAGATTCATGACTAAAAAAGTAATATTAATTGCCGTTTCGGAAGTATGAGCTAGTTTATTCATAATGCGATTGAGGCTAAATCTTCTTTTTTCTTGACCAAATTTACCCTCAATAGCATTCCTAATTTTTTCATCTTCTAATACTTATTTCTTAGTGGTTTTACTACTAATTCCTGGTGGTCTACCTAACGGGGGCCACTCATTCTAATCCCTTTTTCTTTACACCAAGCTCGGTTTTCTCTGGTTCGGTAAATTTTGTCTACATGAATTGTGGGGTTCCGGGTTTAAAGAAAACAGGGCTAAAAGTCCTGCACGCCAACCTACGACGCACAGGACTCTTTGATTGTATTTTCTGATAACTGCTAGAGACGTGCTATAGACGCGCCATGGCACCTCTCTACAGTGATGACTGATTTCACGCAATACTACCTCTTTTTCTTGCTTCCTTATAAGAAATTCCCACATTTCTTAATCCCGCTTTAATCATTTCTTGCTCTAACATGGTAAAAAATCGAGTGCGATCGCCCCCTTTCACCACCGCTTGATTATGGGCTTCTGCTAATACCACTGGATAACCATATCCCTTTTGAACTTGCGCCATCACCATTCCTAATGCTAACTCTAATTGGTCAGAATTTTCTACCACCCAAGCCGGAACTTCTAAACGGGCGATTTCACTACCCATATTCACATAACAAAAATAGATTTGATGATGTTCATATAAATCTAAAATTGATGAATTAGAACGCCAAAAAGGACTCCGTTGACCGGGTTTTAATTGGGATTCCCATAATACCGTATCCCGCAGGGGTTCAAACACTTGACAAGGGGCTTTTTTCTCGCTTCCGGTTGAAATTATACCTCCTATCCCCGGACAATGTTGTAAACAATTGGGTTGATCAAAGGGACAGGATTGTAACCGTAAAAAAGATAAACTTTCACTACTACGAGAAGCACTGACATATCCAAATAAAGGAATACCCGCTAACCGTAACTGTTCCCAAGATTCTAAAATTGGTAATAAAATTAAATCTCTGGCTTCTGAGGGTAATTGTTCTAAAAACCAATAGATTAACGAGCCATCAACTAAGGCTAAAGTGGGAACTGTTAACTGTTGATTTGGTGAAATTTCTAATAATTGATTCCCCGATTCTGCTAAAATAATTGCTTCGGATACGGCCCGACGATATCCCATCCATTCTTCGGTTTTGATTCCCCATTGGCGGGATAAATATAAGTCTTCCGGGCGATAATAAATTTCAGGAATACTATCTAAAATCGGATGACGACTTTGACCATAATGTAAAATTACTCGTCCAACATTAATTAAATAACAATAGGCTATTTCATGGGCACTCGGCGCAATTTGGGAACCATCCGTGGCAAAAACAGTATGGGCTAAAGGAGGTGCATTAATATCAGGACAATAACTTAAAGGTTCTAAGAGAGTAGCGGGTTTAAAGATCATTTTCGCCTGAAAGTCTTCATAGTTCCGCATTAACTGATCATCATTTAATTTCGCTTGTTCAATTAAATTTAAAGCGATTTCAATGCGTTTACGGGATGCTTCTGCTTCTCGATTAATATGTTGACTCATGCCTTGCATTTGTTGAGCCAATTTTGTTAGATCTAACATAAGTTATTTTGGGGGAAACAAGAAAATGTAGGGGCAGGTTCCGTAATAATATTTGATCATAACAAACAAACTAAATAAAGGATCAAATCCTGAAAGACTAGACCCTATAAATTGATTATTTTAAAGGCGGCACCCAGATTTGAACTGGGGATGGAGATTTTGCAGACCTCTGCCTTACCGCTTGGCTATGCCGCCACGACCATGCAGTTATTTAATATAACACAGGTGTTTCTGAAATAGCAAGTTTTTTTCGCCATTTTGTTAGAAGTCCTTGCAGGTCAGGGCATACCCAAGGATCGTATTGGGGATAAACGGGCAACCGTCGCACCAATTCCCAGCCATTGGGGGCTAGAATCGTCTGTAAGGTTTGATCCTGATCCTGGGGATAATCGGGGTTCACTTCGTCACGGGGGCCGATTCCGCCGAGATCCCGCGCCCCGGCTTCCAAACAGGCTAGTAAAATATCAGGATGGGTAACTAAATTGGGGGGTATTTGTAAGGTAATATCAGCAGGTAAAATAGAATGGGCGATCGCCACAACTTCGGGTAATTGTTGTAAATTAAAACTGTTTCTGGGATCGCTTTGTTGACTCCCTAAACTATGGGGTTGTAAAATTACTTCTTGAATATGTCCCCATCGTTTATGAATCATTGTGATTGCATTTAAAGTATCTCGCCAGTCTGTCGAGGTTTCTCCAATTCCCAATAATAAACCCGTGGTAAATGGTATTTTTAATTCTCCTGCCCATTCTAACTGTTTTAATCGCAGTCCTGGGATTTTACTAGGGGAATAACGATGAACGGTTTCTAATAATTTGGGGTTAATTTGTTCTAACATTAAACCCATAGAAACATTCACTTGTTTTAATTGGGTCATTTCCGTGAAATTTAATGGCCCAACATTGGTATGGGGTAAAAATCCTAAAGATATTGCTAATTCACATAATTCATAAATCCGTTTAAACCAAGCCAAACGTTGAGAACTATTGGGATGGACTTCTCCACTTAATACTAAAATCTCAATAATTCCTTGATTTTGAAGTGATTTTAAAATTTTTTCGGCTTCTGTTAAGGTTAACCAGGGACTTTTACCAATATCGGTTCTAAAGTTACAATAACTACAGCGATTAAAACAATCATACGTCGGAACTAAGGTATAAGCCCGACTGTAAGTAATTTGTTGATTGATCATAAATTTAATTTCATCATAATGATCTTTTTCAATTATAATAGAATCAGTAGGGGTGAGTTCGAGAATACCTCAAAATAATTTATCAAAACTCGCCGATGATCTCAATTTAATCATCTGTCAAGTGGTGCGTGACGCTGCGATGCTCTCACCCTACAGTACACTACAGTACAGTTCAACCCTTATTATTTAACCCCATGTCTGAACAGAATTCAATCTTTAGCTATCCTCAAACTCGGAAATCTGATCAAGTTGACAATTATCATGGCGTCACCGTTGCTGACCCCTATCGGTGGTTAGAAGATTTAGACTCAGAAGAAACCGCTTCATGGGTTGAAGCCCAAAACGCGGTAACATTCGGTTATTTGAATCAAATTCCAGCTAAAGAAACCATTAAACAACGCCTAACTCAACTTTGGGATTATGAAAAATATGGGATTCCTTTTAAGCAGGGAAATCGCTATTTTTATTTTAAAAATGATGGACTCCAGAATCAAAGTATTTTGTATGTTCTAGACTCATTAGATGCCGAACCTGAAGTTCTATTAGACCCAAATATCCTATCTGATGATGGTACAGTTGCCCTATCAGGAATATCTATTAGTGAAGATGGAAATTTAATGGCTTATGGGTTATCAACTTCCGGTTCTGATTGGCAAGAATGGAAAGTCAGAGATATTAATACTAAAGAAGATTTATCGGATCATTTAAAATGGGTTAAATTTTCGGGAGCATCTTGGACACACGATCATCAAGGATTCTATTATAGTCGTTATGATCAACCCCAGGACGGAAAACCCTTAGAAGAAATCAATTATTTTCAAAAACTCTATTACCATCATTTAGGAACTGACCAATCTGAAGATACCTTAATTTATGAACGTCCTGATCATAAAGAATGGGGATTTAATGGATTTGTTACCGAAGATGGTAAGTATTTAATTATTTCTGTTTGGAAGGGAACTGAATCTAAAAACTTGGTTTTTTATCAAGATTTAACTCAACCCAATACTGAGGTTATAGAACTAATTTCTGAGTTTGAAGCCAGTTATAGTTTTATTGATTATCAAGGAGATATCTTTTGGTTTACGACGGATTTAGATGCTTCTCGAAGTCGAGTAATTGCCATTGATATTAATACCAAAATTCCTACCGAAATTATTCCCGAAGCTCCAGAAACCCTAGAAGGAGTTAACATTTTAAATAATCAATTCATTGCTGATTATTTAAAAGATGCCCATACTCAAATGAAAATCTTTAATTTAGATGGGTCATTTGTTCGGGAAATTGAATTACCAGGAATTGGTTCTGTGGGAGGTTTTGGTGGGAAGCGATATGATGCGGAAACCTTCTATAGTTATACCAGTTTCACCGCTCCTAATACTATTTATCGCTACAATCTGATTACGGGAGAAAGTACAATTTATCGTCAAGCTCAGGTTGACTTTAATCCCGATGATTACGAAACCCAACAAATTTTTTATCCCAGTAAAGATGGTACTTTAATTCCCATGTTTATTACTGCTAAAAAAGGGGTAGAATTGAATGGAAATAACCCGACAATCTTATATGGATATGGGGGATTTAATATTTCCCTAACGCCTTCGTTTTCTATTAGTCGTTTAGTCTGGTTGGAAATGGGTGGTGTTTATGCGATCGCCAATTTACGAGGCGGGGGAGAATATGGAGAAAATTGGCATCAAGCGGGAACAAAACTCAAGAAACAAAATGTCTTTGATGACTTTATTTGTGCCGCCGAATGGTTAATAGAAAACCGCTATACTTCGGCTGAAAAATTAGCGATTATGGGGGGAAGTAACGGTGGGTTATTAGTAGGAGCTTGTATGATTCAACGCCCGGATTTATTCGCGGCGGTGTTACCTGCGGTGGGGGTTTTAGATATGCTCCGCTTCCATAAATTTACTATTGGTTGGGCCTGGTGTTCCGATTATGGTTCGCCGGAAAATCCCGAAGAATTTCAAGCCTTATACGCCTATTCTCCTCTGCATAATTTGAAGCCAGGAACCGCCTATCCAGCTACTTTAATTACTACAGGAGATCATGATGATCGAGTGGTTCCCGCCCATAGTTTTAAGTTTGCTTCTGCTTTACAGGAACACCATATTGGGGAAAATCCAGTATTAATCAGAATTGAAACTAAAGCCGGACATGGCGCCGGAAAACCCACGGATAAAGTGATTGAGGAAATTGCCGATCAATTTGCTTTTTTAAAGCAAGTTCTCCAGATTAATTCCTAATAGGAGCAGGGGGAGCAGGGGATGCAGAGGGAGCAGGGGAGGGAGGTAAACTCTTTCTATTACCCATTACCCATTCGTAATTCGTAATTCCCCATTATAAAGGAACATGGGTGGCAATTTTTTCGTTATTAGCCCCATAAACTTCTAGGGAAATTTTGGCATTTTGACTAATAGTTTCTAAAGCAACTTTGAGGACTTGAACGTGCTTTTCAGCTTCGGAACGTTTTTTAGAATCCCCTGCTTGATCGGCATTTTTAGCCGTAGATTGAATTTGATTGACATATTCAGAGGTTAAGCGAACCGTAATCAAACTTTCAGTTACACTATAGTTACAAACCTTGGGATTTCCACTGCATAATTTACCTAAATCTTGACGGGCTTTTTCTAAACGAGATGTAATCTGATTTTGAATATCTGCCCGTTTCCAAGACTCATTAAATGTTGTTAAAAGGGGCTTAATTTTCGCAGAATAGGAACTACTAACCGGAACTTGTTTTCCGTAACTGACCGCCCGACTCCAATAGGTAACAGCCTCAGACCAAGCACCCCGTTGTTCTAAAAGTTTGGCTTGTTCAGAATTACTAATCGCTTGATTATAAGCATCTAAACCCACTTGTTCAATGGTTTTGCGATCGCGAGCCGATTCTACTTTAGGTTGATACCGGGCTAATAAAACCTGGGCTGATTGATAAGCCGTTGTCCCATAGGGAATAGTCGATAAAGTATTAGCTGCGGTTTGCCAAGTTTCAAACACCTGTTGCCAACTTTCGGCATATTTGGCTACTCCTTGACGGGCTTCTGCAACTTGGGCGGTTTTCTTGGCTGTGGCTAAAATTTGTTCCCCATCCCGTTCTAATTTTAAGCGATTTCTCACATCCCCTAAATTAGCACGATATTGTTGCCATCGGGCTTGAGCAAAGGGATAAACAATACTACTATTAGGAACTTGATCTAAAAGGGCGATCGCTTCTTCCCACATCGATTGCATTTTCGTCCAATCTGCTACGGAATGGGGTGGATTTTGACCCATTTCTGAAGCCTTTGCTGCCACATTTAAGGATTTAACTACCGAATTTAATTCGTTATATTCTTGACGATAAACCGATAAAAGAGCTTGGGATTCAGGATAACGGGGCGACCAAAAAGGAATGGTTTCTAAGAGTTTAATCCCCGATTGTAAATCTTCTGACGCCAAAATAGGAGCTTTAGAAGAACTGACGGTTTCAATGATTTGTTTAGATTTTTGACTAAAATCTCTGGCGGTATCTATTTCCTGACATTCTCCCGTCACACAGGGACGAGTTACAGTATAAACACATCCAAATACCACGAGTAAAACCGCAGTAATTTTAGCCAGTAAAACTAGATTTAATCCCTTAGTAACTGCTGCTTTTTCGTTAGATTCTTCAGGACTATCAGCTTCTTCCTCAACCGATGCACTAATATCATTTAAAGCCTCTATATCTTGAATATCAAAAGGATTATATTCTTCCGTTTCTTCTTCTAAAAAAGGATTTTTAGCTTCTATCTCGGAGGATTTGCTAATATCTTGTTTTTGCTTTTGTTCTAAAACTGCTGTTTTCATAATTTTCTCCCTAGTAAGTGAGATATTCTACCATTAAAATTTTAGATGTTCAATTTCAACTCAAACCTAACTCCCGTTTGAGTAAATTAATTGATTCTGCACCAATATAATTCGGACAGCAGACCAATTGAGGTTGACGAATCAATTCTTCTCGATTGGTATGAACCAAATTCTTGACCACCGGATAACTGGCTTGATCACAAATAATAATCCGGGCTGTGCGAATAATCGAATTAATCTTATGGGGATCGGTTAATTGAGCCGTCAGTACCAAAATATCATCCCCCCGCAAGCTGTGAATAATCACTTCCGTCGCCCTTAATAACCCCGAACTCAGACTCACAATTCCTAAATAAGTCCCCTTGGGAGCATCCCGCACCAACTCAATTTCCTTCGCATAGTTATGAATATCAATCGGAATCACCCGCACGGACTTAGGGGCGGCAATGGCTTCGGCTTGTCCAATAAAATAGCGACTGGTCACCACCGTTCCCGATGGGACTTTTTCTAATAATTCGGGTAGCTGTTCAATCGGGACTAATTGTACTGGAATTTTTAGGGCTTCTTCTAATTCCTGAGCCATTAATTCTCCAATCCCAATATCTTGAGCCGGAGCCGTTACTAAAACCCGGGCACTACACCGTAATCGCCAATCAATTTCCCCAAGAAACATTTCTCTGGCTTGATTCAGGGTACATCCTTGAGATAATAATTCATCCAAACTTCGTTGAATAGTTTTATTAGCTTGGGGATAATCTTCTAAAATCGGCGAGTTTAACCTAGAGCCACTTTCATTACCTAAAGCCCGCACATAAATCCCCGATCCCGCCTGAGCTTCTACTAAACCATTATCTTCCAATTGTCGATAAACTTTGCTAATCGTATTCCGGTGTAATCCCGTTTCCATCGCCAGTTGACGAGTGCTGGGTAAACGTTGTCCAGGGGGAAATTCTCGAGAGGCGATCGCAAATCTAATCTGATTAAATAGTTGGTTAGAGGCGGGAATATCGCTATCAGGTTGAATATAAAACCGAACCATGATTACATCTCCAAGGCAATAAAGCAAAATGGGTTAAGTGTCTATTTCCCAGACATTACTGTTTGAGAAAAATATGGATTTATCTCCTGAAAATTTGTACACCCTTTAATTTTAATTGTGCCATTTATTGATTGGCTTTTTGTTTTTTTTAACGAGTTCTAAAGTTTTACCCGTTTTGTATCAGAAAGTTTTGATTAATTGTATTCATTATCAATTGTAATCATTTGATATCTTGCATATTACCCGATTTGGGGATATATCGGTATAGTGTTGAGAGTTATTCGTAACAGATTAAAAGATAATGATCAATCAACCCCTACACACCACCAATGTTCAGATTCCCAATGGGGACTTACAAATTGACGCCTATCTCGCTCAACCCCAGGGAGTAGGGCCATTTCCCGCCGTGATTGTGATTCAAGAAATTTTTGGGGTTAATTCCCATATTAGAGATGTTACCGAACGCATCGCTAAAGAAGGATATATTGCGATCGCACCCGCCATTTATCAACGCTTTGCCCCGGGTTTTGATGTCGGTTATACTCCAGAGGATATAGAATTAGGACGAAAATATAAAGATCAAACTACCGCCCCAGAACTATTAAGCGATATTCAAGCCACCCTCAAATACTTAAAAACCCTCCCCAACCTCAAACCCAAATTCGGTTCCATTGGGTTTTGTTTTGGCGGCCATATTGTTTATTTAGCTGCTACCATCCCCGATATCCAAGCCACAGCCTGTTTCTATGGGGCTGGGATTGCTACTATGACCCCCGGTGGCGGAGCATCAACAATCACCCGCACAGCAGACATTCAAGGGGTTCTCTATGGCTTTTTTGGCACAGAAGATCCCCTAATTCCTAACGAACAAGTAGATCAAATCGAAACCGAACTCCAAAACCATCAAATTCCCCATCAAATTTTCCGCTACAAAACCGATCACGGCTTCTTCTGCGACCAACGCAGCACCTACAACCCCCAAGCTGCTCAAGACGCCTGGATGCAGGTTAAACAACTCTTTGAGCAGCAGTTATAGGGAATGGGTAATGGGTAATGGGTAATGGGTAATATTTTACTTCCGCCTCCCCTGTCCGCCTTATTGACCCGACCTCCTCTAACTGTGTTATGCTCAGAAGATTGGAGTGTTGTTGAAGACGAGAGCAGCGTTATAAGCAGGTTCCTAACACCTTTATTTTTGTTTTTCTTTACTTTTTGTTATGGCTACTAAAAACCCGTCCTTTTCTCTTGATGATTTTGCCAAAGCCCTAGATCAACAGAATTATGATTTACATAAAGGGCAAATCGTCAAGGGTCAGGTAGAATCCTATACCAGTGATGGTGCTTACATTGATATTAAAGGAGCTAAATCTCCTGGTTTTATTCCTAAAAAAGAGATTTCAATTGTAGAAGTTGAGGATGTTTCCGAAATTCTCCCCTTAAAAGAGGAGCGAGATTTTCTAATTATTAGAGAACAAAATGCCGATGGTCAAATCTTACTTTCCATCCGACAATTAGAAATGAAACAAATTTGGGATCAACTCCTAGATGCTCAAAATGGAGGTCAATCTTTACAAGCTAGAGTGACCGGAGTAAATCGAGGAGGTGTGACCGTTGAAGTTCATTCTTTACGAGGATTTATTCCTCGATCGCATCTCTTAGAAAAAGACGACCTAGATTCCTTAGTTGATCAATCTTTAAGTGTTAGTATTTTAGAATTAGATCCCGAACGGAATAAAATTGTTTTATCCCAAAGATTAGCCTCTCAATCCATCGGTTTTAGTCAACTAGAAGTCGGTCAACTGGTGGAAGGAAAAGTCATGGGAGTTAAACCCTTTGGCGTGTTTGTGGATATTGAAGGAGTGACCGGATTAATTCACATTAAAGAAGTCAGTCAAAAATATGTTGAATCTTTACCCACCCTTTTCCCCGTAGGTAACTTTATCAAAGCAATGGTGATTAGTTTAGATGAAGGTCGCCATCGGATTTCCCTCTCTACCCGAATATTAGAAAATTATCCAGGTGAAGTAGTCGAGAAATTATCAGAAGTGATGGAATCAGCCGAAGCTCGTTCAGAAAGAGCTAAAAAGTTAATTATTCTGTAATTTAAAATTTCCCCCTAATATTATTATTATTTTAGGGGGATTATTTTTGACAAAGACCGATCCAGCAAATCTATCTGTTAAAGTCTTTCCCCCCCTGTTCCGGTGTTCCGGTGTTCCCTCCCCCCCTAGCCCCCCGTGCACGGGGGGTTTGGGGGGGCTGTTCCCTCTATAATTTTAATTGTCAAACTTCTCATGATTCATGTTTTAGGAATTGATGGCGGCGGTTCTAAAACAGTTTGTGTGTTAATGAATGCCGAAGGTCAAATATTAGGACGGGGACAAGCCGGGCCCTCTAATTATCAAACAGTCGGAATTGATGCAGCTAAAATCAACATTATTTCAGCGATTAAACAAGCAGTTGATCAGAGTTTTTTAGCATTAGAAGGGTTAGTTCCAATTCAAGGAATTAGTTTAGGATTAGCAGGAGTAGGGCGTCCTGAAGATATTGATTTAATTCGTAATTTGATCCAAGAAATTCAAACTCACCAAGAATTATCTATTGACTGGAAATTAACCCCAGAAAATATTATTATTAATGGTGATAGTGTAATTGCTTTAGTCGGAGGTTTAGGTCACTCCGTTGGTATAGTTGTAATTGCCGGAACAGGTTCCCATATATTCGGAAAAAATCGTCAAGGAATCACAAAACGAGTCGGCGGTTGGGGTTATATTTTAGGAGATGAAGGCAGTGGTTATGATATTGCGATTCAGGGGCTAAAAGCTTCCTTACGTTCCCATGATGGTCGCCTAGAATATACGAATCTAATTCCCAAATTTAAAGACACTTTAAAGTTAAATTCCATTGAAGAATTAATTCCTATTATTTACCGTCAAGGATGGGGAGTTAAAAAAATTGCTAGTTTAGCGCCCATTGTAGATCAAGTTGCGGCGGAGGGTGATTCGGTCGCTCAAAATATTATTAAAAATGCCGTTAATGAATTAGCTTTAGCTACGGAAGTCGCCATTAATGCTTTATTTGAACCAGCAGAATCCTTTGAAATTGTAGTGACCGGAGGAGTATGGCAAGGATTAGCTAATTTTCGCCATCAATTTGAAGTTGAAATTAATGCGATCGCTCCTTGGGCTAATATTATATCTCCTCGTCATGAACCAGCTTATGGTGCGGGATTGTTAGCGCTAGAATAGTCTGATCATCAAGGACAGTTAGACAATAAACAACAGCTTACTTAATTTCATCAATAATACGTTCTAGGGCCTTAACGGGATCATTAGAGGCGGTGATCGGACGTCCAATAACCAGATAATTCGCCCCGGCTTTCAGGGCTTCGGATGGGGTAAAAGTTCGTTGTTGATCGCCTTTATCTGCCCAAACCGGACGTACCCCCGGACAAACTAACAGAAACTCATCCCCACAGGTTTGACGGAGTTGGGCGACTTCCTGGGGAGAACAAACTGCCCCCGCCAACCCACTTTCTTGAGCTAATAAAGCCATACTTAAAGCATATTCAGGTAACTCTAAAGGCACTTTTAAATCAAAGGCTAAATCCCTAGAATTTAAACTGGTTAATAGGGTAATAGCGATTAATTTGGGGACGGGATAACCCGCCTCCTTTGCGCCATCTTCTGCGGCCATTTGTGCGGCTTTCATGGCTGTTTTTCCGGCTGTTGCATGAAGGGTAATTAAATCCACACCATATCGGGAAGCAGACCGACAAGCTCCAGCAACGGTATTAGGAATATCATGAAATTTTAAATCCAGAAAAATGCGTTTTTCTTGAGATTTGAGGAAGGTTAAAATTTCTGGGCCACAACTAACAAATAATTCTAAACCCACTTTCCAGAATGTAACTTGATGCAGTTTTTCAACTAGGGCGATCGCATCTTCTTTACTAGAAACATCCAAGGGAACAATAATTTTATCTAAGTTCATTTTCAATTATAAATTGTAGTGAGTCCTTTAGGACTCAGTACCAGGAACTTGCCATACCTTCAACAAGTCCCCGTTAAAAAAACAAAGGTGATAATATTTTATAAAATGGCGGGGAGGGGATTTGAACTCCTGACCTTCGGGTTATGAGCCCGACGAGCTACCAGACTGCTCTACCCCGCGTTGCTTTTCTTCCTTTTGTATTATAACCATAACCTTCTGGATTTGGCAACCCCTTTTGGAAAATATTTTTTTTGGCGCAGGGGAGGTAGGGGGAAAAGCAGATGCTCTATTGTGATCAACGCCTAACGGCATCAAAGGTAAAATCACTATCCCCGTCTACAGTAGACCGAATGTTCTTGGTTTTCCATTCCTAAGTTGGTTTTACCCAGCAAGCAACTTGATGCTCGGTTTCAATCAATTCTAATTTAGGGTTTTCTTGAAAACAATGTTCAATCGCAAATCGACATCGCGGAGCAAAGGGACATCCTAGGGGATAATCTATTAAACTGGGTGGCATTCCAGCAATTGCTTTTAACGGTTCTTGACGAATTTGATCCAGTCGGGGTAAACTTTCTAATAGTCCAATTGTATAGGGATGACGAGGGTTTTTATAGAGTTGATGTACCGTTGCTTGTTCCACAATTTGCCCCGCATACATGACTATAATTCTATCTGCTAATCCTGCTAATAATGCTAAATCATGGGTAATCCAAATGACAGACATTCCCTGTGCATTTTTTAGTTGTTTAACTAATTCTACAACCTGCGCTTGAACAGTTACATCTAAGGCGGTAGTGGGTTCATCTGCGATTAATAATTTAGGTTGACATCCTAAACCCATGGCAATCATTACCCGTTGACGCATTCCTCCAGAAAATTCATGGGGATAGTTTTTTAATCGTTTTTCTGGATTGGAAATTCCCACCTGTTTCAATAGTTTAATAGCTCGGTTTTTAGCTTGTTCTGATGTTAATTTAATATGAATCTGTAATGCTTCTGTAAGTTGTTTACCAATAGTTAAAACCGGGTTAAGAGAAGTCATCGGGTCTTGAAAAACCATCGCAATTTCATGACCCCGAATTTGTTGTAATTGTTGAGGATTGAATTTAATTAAATTTTTACCTTCAAATAAAATTTCACCTTCGGTAATTTTCCCTGGTGGTGATGGAATTAACCCTAAAATTGATAAGACACTAATACTTTTTCCTGACCCCGACTCCCCAACAATTCCTAGGGTTTCCCCTGGATAGACTTGATAGGAAATTCCATTCACAGCATGAACCACCCCATCAAGGGTAAAAAACTTAACAGCTAAATTTTTAACCTCTAATAAAGGAATCATTACGAATGGGTAATTGGTAATTGGTAATTGGTAATTGGTAATTGGTAATTGGTAATTGGTAATTGGTAATTGGTAATTGGTAATTGGTAATTGGTAATTGGTAATTGGTAATGGGTTTTGGGTAATGACTGATGACTGATGACTGATTATTTGACTACTCGTAAGCGTTGGGTGATTAAGGTTACTCCTCCTTGACGCATTAAAATAGCAGAAATCCAATTATTTCCGGCTATATCAGGAGCTTTACCTACTTTGAAAATACCGCCAGAGGGTAAAAATTCTAATTGTAAAAGACCGGAATTGTTATAGGTTTCTGCGGTAATAGGTTCTGTAATGGCGGTTCCAATTAAAATATCATTCTCTAAAGGTTCTTGAACAATTGCATCAATATTAAATTCCTGACCTGCTTTGACTTGTTCTGGGATATTAAAAACTACCGTTGGCGGTTTCTTGCCTAAAGTTAGTTGATTTTTTTCTGCTATAATCTCCTGTTTAATAATTTTTTCCCCTTGAATTTGTTGCTGTGATGTGATGGTGGAAGTTAAGGCAAACTCGCGATTATCAATTTTTTTAGTTCCGGTAATTTCCGTAATAGTTGTTGTGGTTAAAATATCGCCATTTTGTTGCCAAGATTGTAATTCTGTGCGATAATTAAGTTGAGAATATCTATTCCAAAATTCTTTCAGAACCTGTCTCAAACTTTGATAGTCTAATCCATCAGAATTGGTAAAATTAGAGCCATAAAAGCCCATTACCTTTTCCACGTCTCGACGATTAGCGGCGGCATCAATTTGATTTAAAAGATTAGTGACATTGGCGGGGGCTGTTTCTGGGGTTTCGGCATTCGCCCGTAGGGAAATCCCCGTACCCATTCCCCAAAGTATGGTTCCTAGAACTACATAAAATAATGGCTTTGCCCATAAATGGCGCATCTGTACACCATACCTGTTCTGAAAAGATTGTCGTTGAACTATGGGAAAAATTGTCATTGGATTTTCAAAATTAAGAATAGCGATTTCCTGTAAGTTTTATGGTAACTTAAAAAGCCATAACACAAAGTTGAACGTAGTCTAGGGGAGAACACTTGAGTCAAACACCCATTCGCTTACTCATTGCCGCCAGTGGGACAGGTGGACATTTATTTCCGGCGATCGCCACCGCCGAAAACCTGTCTGATTTTGAGATAGAATGGTTAGGTGTACCCGATCGCCTCGAACGAGAATTAGTCCCGTCCCAATATCCCCTCCATACCATCTCCGTTGAAGGCTTCCAGCAACGCCTGGGTTTAGGAACCCTAAAAATCTTAGTCAAATTCGCCCGTTCCCTGGTGCAAGTTCGCCATCTCCTGAAAAAAGGTAAGTTTCGCGGGGTATTCACCACCGGAGGCTATATTGCAGCACCCGCTATTATTGCGGCTCGTTCCCTCGGTCTACCCGTAATTCTCCATGAGTCTAATGCTTTACCTGGAAAAGTGACTCGCAATTTTAGCCCCTGGTGTAATGCCGTGGGTTTAGGGTTTGAAGCGGCTATTCCTTATCTTCCCCGTACTAATACGGTTGTAGTCGGAACCCCCGTGCGTCCCAACTTTCTCCAGACTTCTGCACCCTTATCTTTTTTCCTCCCCGATGAGGTTCCCGTTATTGTGGTGGTTGGGGGAAGTCAAGGGGCGGTAAGTGTGAATAAATTAGTCCGAGAGGCTGCTCCTACTTGGTTTGAAGCCGGGGCGTGGGTAGTCCATTTAACGGGAAATAATGACCCCGACGTCGAGGTGTTAAACCATCCTCAGTATATTAAAATGCCTTTTTATAATGATATGGCAGCCCTGTTTCAACGGGCGACTTTTGCCGTGAGTCGGGCAGGGGCAGGAACCTTAACGGAATTAGCCATTACCCACACCCCCTCAATTTTAATTCCCTATCCCTTTGCCGCCGAAGATCATCAAACCTATAATGCCAAGGTTTTTGCCGGGGCGGGTGCGGCGTGGATGTTTCCACAAAAGGACTTGACCGCAGACCTGTTAGCGAGTAAAGTTTTGTATCTGTTACAATCACCTCAACAGTTACAAAAAATGGCCCAAGCCACCGCCTCCGTTGCCATCACCAACAGTGCAGAACAATTAGGGGATTTAATCAGAAAGCTTGTAGTTTAGAGGGGACTGTATCAACAGTAACGGTTTTTCTCAGTGATTTCCGTCACACTGGGATCAAAACAATATCACAGACAACAGGGATTTCACGCATACCCCAATGCCCGATAATAATAGATGATATAAAAGATAAAGTTTTTTGAGGGTGTGGGTATGAAATTCGCAACAGTAGCCACCACAGTAGTGATGATGATCTTGGGTTTAACTGTTCCCGCTCAGGCTGAGAACTCCGCCCATCTCAAGCAGCTATTGGAAACCAAAAACTGCCCTGGATGTGACCTTAGCGGTGCTCAGTTAGCAGGTGTGAACCTTCAAGGTGCTAATCTTCGAGGTGCCAACTTGAAAGGAGCTAATTTACATGGTGCTAATCTGAATGAAGTTAATTTTAATCGGGCTGTATTGACCGAAGCGAATTTAGAAAGTGCCGATCTAGTTGCAGCTAAGTTACATGGGGCTAATTTAGAGCAATCTAATTTGAGCTATTCTAACCTGAGTTTAGCGGGTTTAGTAATTGCTAATTTAAACCATGCTAACTTGAGTCATGCTAATCTGATTGGAGCAAATTTAGAGAGTGCAGATCTAACGGGTGCTAACCTCAGAAATACTCAACAATCTGTTGCTACTTTAGGTGAAGTGAAGCTAAAAGAAGGCAGTTTATACGGATTTGATGTCAGTGGTGTTAATTTCCGCGATGCCGATTTAACAGGCGCTAATCTCACGGGTGCAAATTTAACCGCTTCAGATTTAGCCGGAGCGACTTTAGAAAATACCACAATGATTAATGCAAATTTAATGGATATTCGTCGTTGAACCTCCACCCCGCGGTAAAACGGGCGAGGATTCCATCTATATAAAAACCTGTAGAAACCAAACCCATAAAATAAAATATCACAACCTATTCAGCATTCCTACCTGGAGGTTTGATATTTTATTTTACTATTCACTGTCCATTGGACACTGTTTCTAAATGGAGCTAAGCGGGCTCGAACCGCTGACCCCCGCAATGCCATTGCGGTGCTCTACCAACTGAGCTATAACCCCTCGCGGTACTTAAATATAGTTGTTTAACGGGTGCTTTGTCAAGTAGTATGAAAAATTTTTTTTAGGAGTGTCGGAGGAAGGTATCCGTCACCCCCAATAGCCACTAAAAGTAATAATAAGCGTGCTGAGACATTTGGGCGAAGTGATCAATACAAGATCCCATCAGGAAGTAAACTAACCCCATAGCGGCGGCGGACAAGGCAACCAAGATCCCGGCCAGCATGAAGGAGTATTCTTTGAACTCCACAGCTTGCTTCATTAAGTGTAATGACCAAGCAACCAGAGCCACATCAATTATTAGAATAGGAATCAACATAAGTTACGTTTCGTAACATTTCCCCTATTCTAACAAGTGTTCCGATCAGAATGCCAGCTTCAGCAATTCCATCACTCCGTAGAAGATCAACAGAGAGGATTCATCCCCCCAAAACCCATTACCCATTACCCAAAACCCATTACCCATTACCTATTACCCATTACCCATCAATCACAGCGATCGCAACAGCCCTTAACCGTAATTTCATAGGCATTCACCCGAAACCCTGGGGGTAAAGGGTTAAGAGGCAAATCACCCAGGACATCCCACTCTAAATCCTGAATTTGCCCACAACACTCACAGACAAAATGGTGATGGGGTTCCACCTTGGCATCATAACGAGTTACCCCTTGATCTAGCAGTACCTCTCGGACTAATCCCACCGATCGCAAAACCGTCAAAGCACTATAAACACTAGCTTTAGAAGCGATAGGAAGTTCCCGATTAATCTCGGTGAGAATATCATCCACTGTCGGGTGATCGTAACGAGACAAGAGATTAGCATAAACCGCAAAACGTTGGGGGGTGATGCGTAACCCCTTTTGCTTCATCTTTTGGCTGATCTCGGTGGTTTTATTCTGACCTTCCATGGCTTGCTATATTAAATCTTCCTTTACAGATCATAACATTTATTTTAAGTAACTGAACTTTAGATCAATCTTATTCTTATCCTTGACAAATTTAAAGCTAAGAATTATTCTTAGATATAGCCAGATCAATAAAAGGAGACACAATGGACTTATCCAACGCAGAAACCGCCAAAAACCTTGAATCTGCCTTTGGTGGAGAATCAATGGCCAATCGCAAATATCTATTTTTCGCAGAAGTTACAAAAAAACTTGGGATGGGGGATTTGTCCAAACTATTTCGAGAAACCGCCAATCAAGAAACAGAACACGCCTTCGCCCATTTCCGCCTCCTGCATCCTGAATTAGTCGTCGCTGACCCCGATGCCCTATCCGACGAAGAAAAGAAAAAAATTGCCGCCCGGTGTTTGGAGTTAGCCATTGAAGGAGAAACCTACGAATACACCACCATGTACCCCGAATTTGCCGCCCAAGCCCGAGTTGATCGGGATCAGAAGGCGGTGAGTGAATTTGAAGAACAAGAGGCTGAGTCCCGGGAACACGCTGGAATTTTCCGCAAAGCCGCCTCTAACTTTGGCTTGTTGGTTCCGATTGAACATCATCACGCCAACCAATATACAGAGGCCCTGAACACACTACACAGTGGGGCTGCGACCGCCAAATCCGCTCCTGGCGATCCTCAAACCCAAAAATGGATTTGTCGCCAATGTTCAATGATTTACGATCCTGTTGTCGGTGATCCTGATTCCGGTATTGCCCCAGGAACAGCCTTTGAAGCCATTCCCGAAGATTGGCATTGTCCGATTTGTGGCGTAACCAAAAAGAGCTTTATGGTTTACGAAGAAGCGATCGCAGCCTAACCCGTTTCCCCCAAATCACAATGAAAAACCCGCCCATCGGATCAACTGTCTTAGGGGGCGGGTTCCCTGTTCCCTATTCTTAGGCTTGTTTTACCCGTTGAGTCGGGGGCATGACCACTTTCTGGGCCAAACCAACGGTTTTTAAAACCCAAATTGACCACCAAGTCATATCGAGTTCCCACCATTTCAGTCCCGCTTTAGCAACATTCGGATAGGCGTGATGGTTATTATGCCAACCTTCCCCGTAGGTAAAAATTGCCGCCCACCAAAGATTCCGAGAATTATCATTGGTGTCAAAGCTGCGGTATCCCCACATATGAGTTACCGAATTAATCAACCAGGTACTATGCCACAACACCACAGCCCGGACAAATACCCCATAAATGACCCATGACCAACCCCCAATGGCATAAAGCAGTAAGGCCACGGGAATTTGCATTAACAGATGATACCGATCTAACCAACAATAAAAGGGATCTCGTGCTAAATCCGGTGCAAATCGTTTGTAGTGTTCAGCGTCAAAAAAGGATGGACGAGGATAGAAAATCCACATCATGTGACTCCACCAAAATCCTCGTTTTGCGGAGTAGGGATCTTTATCTTCATGTTCGGTATGGGCATGGTGCAAACGGTGTCCGGCTACCCAAAAAATCGGCCCCCCTTGCAAGGCACAAACCCCAACTAAAGTAATCCCATATTCTAACCATTTGGGAACTTTAAAACTGCGATGACTTAATAGACGATGGTAGCCTAAACAAATTCCAATACTGCCAAAAAACCAGTGTAGAAACAGCGTAATTCCTAACGCTGACCAGGAAAAAAACCAAGGTGCTAATAAAGCCAGCAAATGGATAATACCGAAAAACGCAACTGTTAAACCGCTTAATTTTGGTTCATTTTCCGGGGAAGTTGCGGTCTGAAACGTCATGAAAATCTCCTCAACTAATAAATGTTTAATTAATCAATGGAAGCCAATCTGGGTTGATTGTAGGATAACAGAAATTTCTATCCATCCTTCCTGAAAAAATTGTGAATCAAAAACTCACCGACTTACCTGGCGATCTCTTGAATAAATCTCTGGTATTTTCATCAACCTTTGATTTGAGTTTAAACAAAATGTTTATCCAGTTGTTGTTGGGTTTAAAGTTCGATCAGCGATGGCGAGATTTTGATCACTCCCTTGAGTATGTATCATTATCAATTGATTCAACAAGCCTGTTTCAGCATTCGTAGCTTCGCTGGCGACTTCGATTCCGGGTTGTGATCGCAAATTTTTTCTTAAGTTCAGACCGGTTTCCTCGTTATCTTAAATTCAAGCCAACCGGATTATATCATGTTTTTGTTGAATTTTAGGATAACTTTCATATTCAAATAAATCTTGGGTTAACACCCCAATCGGAAATTCTGTCAACAGACTCAATTAATTTTGCTATTTTAAGTTGAGTATATAATTACACAATTTTTAGACTAAAATATTTTAGTGTAATTGTCAATAAGTGTTTATCTCTCTTTTGTCGTTCTTCAAAAGGTTTCAAAGCATAGGAACACGATATATCTTATCCCTACTGATCATTTTTTGGGCAATTCTTCTCAGAAGGTAAAAAATCAGGATTAAGAACTTCTTCTACAGTAAAGGGAGACTCCGTGGGAAATAGATTAATAGATAAACCTGTTTCATCTGCGCCTAGTTCCCTGGCATCTTGATAAGATTCATTAAAAATATCTTCAAAAAAACGATATAGACTCGGACTGGTTTTGAAGGTATCTCGGAGGCGTTGACGATGTTCACGAATGGTGTACACCCAACTATTTGTTAGTTTTTCTGGCTGATATTTATATTTGAGTAAGTGCATTAAAAGTACCTTCAAATTACTTTTTAAAGCATTTTTATCGCTTCTCCCCATACTTTCCAGTTCCTCTAGTAAGTTCTCTAAATCTACTTCGGCAAATTTTCCCTCTTTTAATATGTTGATAGTTGTCTGTAACCACAGATAAAAATCCCGATCATAAAGGGATGTTATTGCAGTTGTCGTTGATTGGATAGTGGTCATTTTTTTGACTCCCTTTCTCTTATCTACATAAGTATAACAGATTCCATAATTTATCGCTATATAGGGTCAATAAACCCTGTTTATCACCTACTCAATACTTTGAATAAGTTGCTCATTTCGTAGTGAGTCCTTCAGGACTCTAAGCCCTAAAGGGCTTACTACGAAGTTAATTATCTTCAAAGGTAACATCTTCATATAAAGCCTCGATATGAGTGCGAAAATCAATACTGGTGAGATGAATTTCACTGCCTGAATGATAGAATTGTAATACCCACAAACCTTCGTTATTGCGACGAAAACAGTCTACACGCTGACGTTTTTGGTTAATTAAAACATACTCTTGTAAGGTTTCTAATTGTTGATAGTCGGCAAACTTGTCACCACGATCAAATGCTTCTGTTTTTGGGGATAAAACTTCGATAATTAAACAAGGATATTTTTTATGATTTGTAAATTTTTGATCCCTGGGATCACAAGTTACCATAACATCAGGATAATAATAAATATTAGCCGTATCTATCTGAGCTTTCATATCGGACATATAAACCCGACAACCCCGCCCTCGAACATGATTTCTTAACAGGGTAAATAAGTTTCCAGCGATTGTAACATGAGCATCACTCGCCCCTGCCATTGCATAAACTTGTCCGTCAATATATTCATGTTTGATCGGGCTGGTTTCTTCCCCTGCTAGATAATCTTCTGGAGAAATGTAAGTTTCGTGTTGATTAGCAATCATAGTTTTGAAAATAAAGTTATTTTTAAATTAATTCTAACATTTTGTAGTGAAGCATGAACGCCTCTAAGCCCTGAAGGGCTTACTACAAATGGTAGAATTTGGTAATTTCTTGAAGAAGTGGGGCATCGTGTTAAAAAATTCAAAATGGTTTTATCAAACCTGCATTTATCTCAGTTCATCCTTAATATTCTGGGGTTGCGCGAAGTCCTCCTCGCTGGTTTCACCGACAGAAAAGTCTAACTCAGTAGTCTCCGAAACCCCGAAACCCATCAAAGAAAAACCTGTTAATAGTTTAGGAGGTTATTTCTATTCCAACGGTGAAAACGCTTTGGGCCCGTTTACCCAGGGAATGCTGCAAAAATGCCGTGACTTGGATGGTGGTAATGTCTGTAATACCCAGGAATGGCCCGAACCCTTATTCCTCAAAGCCTATGGAAACGGGCGTTGTCCCGATGGGAGTCGCCTGAATCAAATTTTGGGCTATTGCGTAGAAGGAAATCAGGCCTTGGGCCCTTTTTCCCAGAAACTTGTCGCCGCCTGTAAGGATGCTGATGGGGGTGATGCTTGCGGGTCAACTCGCTGGAGTTCCGATTTACTGTATAAACTAATTCAGGATCAAAATCCGGTAGCAGGTCGTCCCCCTCAGTTTGTACTACTGGCTTTTGATGGCTCCTATTCCCTAGATGCCTGGAAAAAATCTCGCAACTTTACTCAAAGTATGGCGAAAAAAAATATTTCGGCTCACTTTACCTATTTTATTAGTGGGGTTTATTTTGTAAATAATGAGAAACGCAACCTCTATAAACCCCCTGGGGGCAAGGGTCAGGGACGGTCTGCCATTGGTTGGGGTGGCACTAAGCAAGAGATTAATCTCCGTCTGGAACAGTTAAATCAAGCATACCAAGAGGGTCATGAAATTGGCTCCCATGCGGTGGGTCACTTTGATGGGAGTCGCTGGAGTGAGGCGGACTGGAAAAAAGAGTTTAACTATTTTGATCAGTTTATTTTTGATGCCTACAAAATCAATGGTTTGAAGGGTGCTTTTGCCTTTGACCGCAGTGCTATTCAAGGTTTTCGCGCTCCTGAGTTGGGTCAGAGTCTGGGTTTATACAAAACTTTGAAGAAAACCGGATTTCGCTATGATACGAGCAAAGTAGCAGCGGCGAATTACTGGCCAAAACAAGAAAATGGGATTTGGAATTTTCCCCTGGCTTCTTTAACAACGGCAATTACCCGCAAAAATGTTCTATCAATGGATTATAACTTTTACTATCTCCATTCTCAGGCAAAACCAAATTCTAGTAATGCCAAGCGCTATGAAGAAGATACTTTTCAAACTTATTTAAAATACTTCAATAGTAACTATTCTGGCAACCGTGCGCCTGTAAATATCGGTCATCACTTTTCAGCTTGGAATCAGGGAGCTTACTGGAATGCGCTATTTCGTTTTGCTGAGGAGGTTTGTGGGAAACCAGAAGTTCGGTGTGTCACCTATAGCGAGTTGGCGGATTTTATGGATTTACAAACCCCTGAACAAATTGCTGTTTATCAGAAGGGGGATTTTCCCAAAATAGAAGCTGAGTTGAACTGATATAGCAGGGAACAGCCCCCCTAGCCCACCGTGCACGGGGGGTTTGGGGGGGCTGTTTCCTGTTCCCTGCTATAATCCCTTAACGCCTCAATTAACCTTTGATTCTCGGCTTCGGTTCTAATTGCAACTCGGAAATAGCGATCGCCCAAACTGGCAAAACTCAAACAATCTCGAATTAGAATTCGGTGTTTTTTTAATAGATTTAATTGCAATTTAGAAACCGAAACATCAGATTCTACTAAAATAAAATTAGCCGCACCCGGATAGGGTTTTAATCCTGATATATTAGCTAAATTATGATATAATTGAGGACGGGATTCTTCTAACCAATTCCAGGTTTGTTGTTGAAATTCATGATCTTTTAAAACAGCAATTCCCGCCGCCACCGCCAAACTATTTACAGGCCAAGGATCGCGCCACCGTTGCCATTTTTCTAAGCGTTGGGGATGGGCGATCGCATATCCTAAACGCAATCCGGGTAAACTATAGAATTTGGTTAGCGATCGCAATATCACTAAATTTTCATATTCCTTCACCCAAGAAACTAAACTTTGCTGTTGAGTGGGAAGTAAAAAATCCATAAATGCCTCATCCACCACCACCAAAGCAAACTGTTTTAAGGATTCTAATAATATTTCAGCCGTAAACAGTTTTCCGGTGGGATTATGGGGATTATTTAATAATAACCCCGATTTAGAACTCAAGGGTTGAGGCATAGAGAAATCTAACTCAACAGAGGTCATCGCAAGCGGACACTCAATCACATTCCCCTCAAAAGCCCTGAGTGAGCGCCCATAGTCCC
This sequence comes from Planktothrix agardhii, assembly GCF_904830935.1. Taxonomy (NCBI): domain Bacteria; kingdom Bacillati; phylum Cyanobacteriota; class Cyanophyceae; order Oscillatoriales; family Microcoleaceae; genus Planktothrix; species Planktothrix agardhii. The sequence goes on along the minus strand of NZ_LR882952.1, from coordinate 2,797,460 downwards.
CAAAGGCAGGAGTCAGTAAATAGGTCGCATCTAATGCCGCTAATTCCCGTCCTGCCCAGGTCAGTAACTCTGCGGCCCCATTTCCGGGTAAAACCCAATCCGCCCCTAGGAAGTTCGATCCGGTTTCGCGGTTGATTTGAGTGGCGATCGCTTCCTTCAATTCTCCATAATCGGGATTGGGATAGGCTTTTAAATCCCTCAGATGGTCTTGAATTGCCACCAGCGCCGACAAAGGCGGCCCCCAAGGATTAATACTGGCAGAAAAATCCAGAATATCCAAGGGAGAGCAGTCGGCCACGGTCGCAGCCCAAATCAAATTTCCACCATGACGGGGTGAATGGGTTGCTTCCACGCCTAGAAATTAGTCCTCATCACTGTCTGGCTCTGCTTTGGTATTAGCCACTTTTTCCTTGAATAGTTTACCCGATGAAAAAGCCGGGACTTTGGTGGCTGGAATTTCCATTTTTTCCCCAGTTTTCGGGTTACGACCCTCACGGGCTTTCCGTTCGCGGGACTCAAAGGAACCAAAGCCAACCAGTGTCACTTTGTCATCATTGGAAACTGCTTCCATGATGGTTTCTAAAGCTGCCGTTAACACCGCATCAGCTTGTTTTTTGGTCACACTGGCCCGTTCTGCTACGGCGTCCACTAATTCACCTTTGTTCATTTGAGTTTTTACTCCTTAGAATTGGCATGAAGCAATCAATAGTATAGCTGTTGACTGTTGACTCGTAAGAGCGAAGTGACTGATCTATGTCAACTTAAAGCGAGCAGTAAGCTATAAATTTTAGTTGAAACTGGGTTTTACCCCCCCCTAGCCCCCCCTTGGTAATGGGGGGAACTGGATTCAGAGTCTCCATTGGTAAGGGGGGAACTGGGTTTTACCCCCCCCTAGCCCCCCCTTGGTAATGGGGGGAACTGGGTTTTACCCCCCCTAGCCCCCCCTTGGTAATGGGGGGAACTGGGTTTTACCCCCCCCTAGCCCCCCCTTGGTAATGGGGGGAACTGGGTTTTACCCCCCCCTAGCCCCCCCTTGGTAATGGGGGGAACTGGGTTTTACCCCCCCTAGCCCCCCCTTGGTAATGGGGGGAACTGGGTTTTACCCCCCCCTAGCCCCCCCTTGGTAATGGGGGGAACTGGGTTTTACCCCCCCCTAGCCCCCCCTTGGTAATGGGGGGAACTGGGTTTTACCCCCCCCTAGCCCCCCCTTGGTAATGGGGGGAACTGGGTTTTACCCCCCCTAGCCCCCCCCTTGGTAATGGGGGGAACTGGATTTTACCCCCTTGGTAATGGGGGGAACTGGGTTTTACCCCCCCCTAGCCCCCCCTTGGTAATGGGGGGAACTGGGTTTTACCCCCCTAGCCCCCCCTTGGTAATGGGGGGAACTGGATTCTACCCCATTGGTAAGGGGGGGAACTGGATTCAGAGTCTCCATTGGTAATGGGGGAACTGGATTCTAACCCCATTGGTAAGGGGGGCAGGGGGGTAAAAAGGGCTGTATTACTGATTTATCGTCTTTGCATCATCCGTAAGGCATCGGGACTAGGGCTATATTCATAACCGTAGGGAGCGCGATCGCTGTCATCCAAAATTTGAGGCGTGACTAACACAATCACTTCCGCCCGTTGGTTTTGCTTATTGGTTCTGCGGAACAAAGAGCCCACAATGGGTAAATCCCCTAATAATGGAATTTTGCTCACTGTAGCCCGTTCCTGTTCCTGAATAATCCCCGATAAAATCAAGGTTTGACCATCGCGCAAACGGATTAAACCAGATTCGACCGTCCGGCTGAGAATTTGACGGGCAAAATCACCACCACCAGCATCGACTTGATCTCCGGGGGCACTGACAGTGGGGTTAATTCGCATGGAAACAAAGCCATTATCATCAATCCGTTCCACGTTAACATCCAGGGTTAAACCCACATTTTGAAAGTCAAAGTTTTTGTTTTCCCTTGTCCCGGAAACCGTGTCTGAAAAGGTTGTTGTAACTGATTTAACAATTTCTTCAACTAAGGCAACTTTGGCTGTTTCTCCCTCCTGAACCACTAAGGTCGGATCGGTGAGAATCTTAGCATTGCCACTAATAATTTGAGCGGTCAAAGTGGATAAGAACTTGCGGGGATATTGGAAGAAGGGAAAAATGCTATTAGTGGTTGAACCTAAAGCCGTTAGGGCTCCAGTGGCTAAATTTCTGGTAAAGGGTGTGTAATCGGAAACCCCGACTTGACCGGGACGCTCGGTTACAGGGGCAATCGGGTCTAAACTCACCCCTCCTCCGGGGGCAGTTAAAGGATTAACCGCCAATCCATTCCGATTATAAAAAGGCGCCTGACCAGCAAGGGGAGTATTCGGAACAATCGGTCGCCCATTAATCCCACTGGTCGCGGTTGTTCGGTTGGGGGGATTATACCCACCAAAATTAACCGATGCCGCACCGCCATCATTGACAAAGAAGGTATCGTTAACTCCAAAGGAGAAACTACTACTGGCGGCTTCTTCTCCACTCAAATTGACGTCAACAACTTTAACGTTAACGGCGACTTGACGTTGACGTAAATCAAGCTGGGTTAACATCGCCACGGCGGTTTCTACTAAGTGTGGCGGGCCAACCAGAGTAATAGAATTGAGTCGCTCATCGACGGAGATGGATAATCCTCTGAGCACCAGGGGACTATCGGACTCTTTAGCTGCTAAGGATGTAATTGCGGGTGTTCGGGTTTCCACAAATCTTGAATTAATTCCTGTCCCCACTTCCTCAATCCGAATTTGATCGACCTGAATTTGAGTTCCTGCCCCTTGACTACTCAAAAAACCTGCTGCGGTATTTGCGGGAACCTGATTCAGTCTGAGACTGCGAACTACAACATCACTGGCAGCAGTAGGCAGTTTTACCCCGACAAAAATCGTATTCCCGACACGATTAGCTTGTAATCCACTTAAACGCAAAACATAGTTAAAAACATCCTCAACGGACTCATTTTCAATATCCAAGGATATCTTGCGGTTGAGAATCTGTTTTTCTTCCTTCTCATCATTGGGTGCTCTGAAGTCACCACTTGCGGAATCTTTGATTAAATTACTGATTGCTAAGTTGAGTCCAGCAGTTCTCGCTAATAATGCTAAAACATCACTCACCGGGGCATCTCGTAATACTAAACGGGGAATCCGTTGAGTGGTATTTAGTCGAATTGTTGGGATTCCGGCGTTAATATTAGAAACGGCAATATCTCCCAAGGGTGGGGCAACGGCCCGGGGAAGGAAAGGCGGAGCCGCATCGGAAGGGCGAATCCCACTCTGGGGAACATTGCGACCACCAATAGTAATTTGAGGATCGGGAACTAATACGGGTTGGGAGCCTGTGGCTGGGGGGGCTGGAGGTACGGGCGGTGCCGCTGGGGGGACTTGATTAGGTACTTGGGCCACAGCACCCGCAGATGCACCCATACTAATCACAATGCCTTCGTTAGACCCTTGCATAATTCGGGCTTCGGGGGGACTATTCACCCCACTGACAATCACCCGCACACTGGTAGAATCCAGTTGGGTCACTACTACAGAGGCAATACCGGGGATAGGATTATTTTGTTGAAAGTTTTGTTTTTGGGCCGGAAGTTGGGTATTAATAATATCGGCAACAAAATCATTGCCGCGTCTGACCACAAATACTTCCGGTCGTTCTCCGCTACGGGTGACTAAGACTAAAGCCACTTCCCCGTTCATTTCCACCAGTCGGATATCTTGGACTTGGGTTTGTGCAAATGCCGGGGTTGGTGCGACAATGGCGATCGCAGCACCTGTTAAAATTCCTGCACCAATTCTTTGAAAATGTTTCACGTTTGCTCCTCAACACAAGATCTAAATTTCGGATGTTAGTTAATAGCCAACACCTCAACGTCTCAACACTTCAATTGTCAATATCCTGCTACCTTACAACAACTTTGGCCTAAATTCCAATTATTTAGGAGGTTCAGCAGCAGCCGCGGCAGCCGCAGCTTTAACTTCTTCTTGACTCAAGGGTAATAATACCTGTAATTCAAAATTGCTTTTTAGGCGTCTTTGAGGTTGATTCGCAGAGGGAACAAATTTCCCTTGTCGATATTCTCCCTCAATCACGGAGGTTGCATCCCCCAATTGGGATTTTAAGCCTCTAACCACTAACAGGGGTTGTAGTCTTTCCAAGGCAACTAAAAACTGGCGAGTTTGCTCAAAACTGCCTGTAAATTCAACCTCATATCTGCGTCTTCTGAGTTTGCCATTCACATCTGCCCCTAGGCTACTATCGTTAACAATCTCGTCCCTGTCTTCTGGTTTTTCTGGTAGAATCGGTTTAAACTGGGTGAGTTGGGCTAGTTTGTCACCATCAATTATCCCAGCATTAATTTTATTAATCTGTTCGTTAATATCAAATAACAGAGTTTCTAAACTAGCATCATCGGCAAATAAAGCTGTAACTGTATCTCGACGAATTTTAGCGTCTGCTAATTCTTTTTTAGCCTTATCTTTTTCGCGTAAACGTTGATCTTGTTTCTCAATTTCGTCTTGTTTAGTTTTAATATCTCCCCGCAGAGTTTGGCCTATGGTTAAGGTGGGAAGCACGAATTGATAAATTAAGAAACCCGCTACGAGGACGCCAACAACTCCCGCACCAATTCCCATGATTTTTGGTGTTAAGGCAATGCCAAAGATAACTGGCCCACTGTCTTCGCCGTCTACATCTTGAATAAATTCATTGGCTACGGTCATTGCTTGATGACTCCTTTTTCCTGAAGGGTTTTAATCCGATTAACTAATCCTAAAGCTCCTTTACTTTGAAGCTCGGGTAACAACTCGGAGGCGCTGGCTCGACTGAGATTTGTTTCAATCGTATATTTGACCACCGATTCTAACTGGGGTTTAAGATTCCCCGTGTCCGTACCAGCGAGTTTGGATACAAGTTGAGTGGGATTCTCTTCTAATTTAGCCGAAATTAATCGGGTTTTTTCCCCATTAAAAAAGGGGGATTGATTCAGTAATAATATAAAGTCATTAATTTGGGTAAAAGAGTTAGCCACTCCTGAAATTTCTAATTTAGCGGTTGCTGGATCTGGTGGAGGGGGCGGGGCGGCCGCTTGACCGTCGGCGGAGGCTGCTGCGGGTGGGGGTGCGGCTGCTGCCACTGGGATGATTTCGGGTTCAGTTTGTTTAATATCAATAATTCTCACCCCGGCGACCTGCATCAGTTGTCCTAATTCCAGGCTGAGGGCTGACCAGGGTTTAATCTGATTAAATACGGTGGCCAGGGCGTCGGCTTCCTGATTGGCTTGCTTGGTTTGGTCATTAATTTGATCTAAGGCTTGTACCTCCGATGTTTTTGTGCCCAAGGTGGCAACGAGGGTATCGAGTTCTTTTTGTAAATCGGCATTTTGTCGGTCAAAAATCAACCAAGCTCCGCCAATGATGGCATTTAGGACTACAGCCGCCCCAACACCGATTAAAATAGGAGTCTGGTCAATATTCTTGGTGTAACTCACCTGTTGTCGAACTTCCCGTTCTAATAGATCGGGTCGATCATTCAAAAAGTTGATCTCTAAGTTATACATAATCAGTTAAGGGATTGACGGTTTACGGCTGAGTGATCCCCGATTTAGGTCATTCGCATTCCTAAACCTAATGCCACTCCTAAACTAGCACGTTGTTCTGGGGGAATTTCCCGCTCAAAGGCAAGGGCGAGGGATTCAATCGGGTCAACTTGGGTGGCAGGCATGGCCAACCGTTGCATGAAAAACTCATCGAGTTGTCCAATCGCAGCCCCGGGGCCAGTTAATAGTAACTGCGCCATTTCTAAGCCATCACTTTGATTAATATAAAAGTCAACGGAGCGACGTAGTTCATCGGCTAATTCGGCGAAAACCTTAATGATGGCATTGGTTCCGGGATTCGGATCGTTTAATGCTCCCATTGTATCAGTCACGGGAAGGGTCATGGCCTGTAATTCACTGATATCCCTCGTAGGAGGTAAATTCATGGCACTATTTAAGGCACTTTGCACTTGGAACAGACCAATAGGAATGGCGCGGTTAAACTGGGGAATGCCATTGACAACAATCGCCAATTCCGTACTATCAAATTGAATATCGGCAATAATCGCGGCTTCGGTGGAGGAAAACTGCTCAAGTTGATGTTTTAGGGTACGAATCAGAGAAAAACTACTAACTTCTAATACAGTAACTTTTAAACCTGCTTGAGCAAAGGTTTCTACATAGGTATCCGTCACTTCTTTGCGGGTGGCGACTAATAAAACCTGTACTTTTTCGATGCCATCCTCATCTACAAATCGCCCTAATTTTTGATAATCGACGTCTCCTTCTTCCCTGGGAAATGGGAGGTACAATCCCGACTCGGCGTTCATGTATTCTTTGAGTTCGTCGTCATTGAGTTCGGCGGGAACCGGAATAATCCGGGTTACGGCTTCCCGTCCGGGGATGGATGTACCAACGGTCTTAGCTTTGATATTGTTATCGGTGACAGTGGACTGAATTAACTCCGCCATGGCTGGAGTATCGACAATTTGGCCATCTTGGACAATGCCCTCGGGAACCGGAGTGGTCGCTAAGGTGACTAACTTTAATTGGTTGCCTTTTTTCCGCAGTTCCACCAGATTAATTCGCTCTGTGGCTAATTCAATTCCGACTCCTGGCTTCCGCTTGGAGAACAATCCTTGTAATAAACTAACCATAGTTGTCGTTTAATTGATTGATTCTGTATTTTAGCTGACCTGTACCGATACCGTTAAAATTCTCGATTCTGGATAAAGATACAGATTTATGGTACAACATTCAACCCTAGATGATGAGCCTGATCCTGCTGAATCGCGGGGTTAATTTTCGTGAAGATAACACTTTCAAATCAACCTGATATTAATGATTAAGGAAATTGAAGCGTCCCGGTATCATATATTCCGGTTGCATTCGCGGGGATTTCAAACTCCATTTCTGCTGGAGGGTTGGTAAATAATTTAATTTGATAGCGACCTGGTTTTAATCCAGCAGTGGCAAATCTACCTGATCGATTTGTAAACAGAGTCACAGGCTGCCAATTCCTATCAGAAAGAGAAACAATTTCTCCTGATTGTAATGAAACGGGTTCACCATTAGCATTTAATAATATCCCTCGCAAAAATACAGTTGCATCTGTTCCAACTTTCACTAATGTCCCACTTCGATAACTGGGTAAAATTGTAATGTTACGATTCCCTAAATCCATTCCCGCAGGTAAATTAGGTGCATCAATAATCAGATTTGAAATGTTATAAGGATCTAAATTAGGAACAACAGCAAACCCAAAACGATCAATGCGGGCTGTATCACCATTTAAACTGGGATTAATTACAATTTCTTGATCTCTAACACTGTCTTTGGGAACGACGATAGCAAAACTATTATTAATCGGACGTGACCAGCCAAACTGACCGTCTGCAAACACCAAGGCGGTAGCAAAACTGAGTTTACTGGTATTTGCGATCCCACCATCTCCATCGACGGTAAAAACCGCATCATTGGATAAATCCCAATTGAAGTAATAGCCGGTATAAGATAACCGTCCGGTCAAATTATAACTTCGGTCATTTTGAGTTAAACCCAGGGACATTTTGGGTCTTCCAATGGTTCGTAAGGGGTTATAACTCCAGTTTAAACTATTCTTATATTGTCCATTATTATTAACATCTGATGAAACTTGTATTGATTGACGAATTTTGGGAATTGACCAGGATAAATTGATAAAAGCACGTTGTTGCTCAAAACCGTTTTGATCACGATTTTGACTGAGGTTTAACCTCATATTTAAGCCATTTCGGAAGGATTTAGAAAGACCTAAGCTGAGGCTATAAGTATTGGGAGTGTCTCGCCCGAATTTATATCGGGTGCTGAGATTTCCTCTGATTTTCCAGAATAATTGTTGGCTATAATTTGCCGTAATATCGTAAAAAAAATCATTATTGGGGTTGTCTTCTCCGACTCGACTAAAATTTTCTCCTCTGGTTTCTAGGGTTAATCGAAAGGAACGTTGAGACGGATTATTAACACCCAATTTTGAATATTCATAACGCAACCGCGCTGCATAATCAATTCCTAATTCGGGTTCGTGACTGAGGGCCATATCCCAGCCCAAATTCCCGTAACGAGTTGCCCAACTTCCTTCTAAACCGATAATTTGCTGATCAAAATTAGCTTGTAAATAACTACCTGCGGTTAAGCGATTACTAACCCCTAAACGGTGGGATAACGTTAAAATTGGTTCAGTAAAATCATAATTGCGATCGCCTGAACTATCGGTAGTTGGAAAACCCAAACTATAGGCAAATTGTTGAACTCCGGGTGCTAATAAATCGGCTCCAACTGGATGATAAAAATTCAGTCTTTGTACCCGACCAAGATTATCTGTAATCACTAATTCTACATCATTTGTTCCTGTACTCAGAGGCAAATCACGAATATCTTGCCGTCCGGCGGGTAACTGTAAGGTTCGTTCTAATCGACCATTTACTAATACATCAACTCTCGAATCACTTTCTAATAAAAATTCATATTGACTAATCGGTCGAGTAACAATATGGGGTTGTAAACTAAAATTTCTAGCGACAGAAATTCCGATTTGAGATTGACTATTTTGATAACCTGTAACCGGAATTGAAAGATCACCGATCACATACCGTAAAGCTTGATCGGGTGCATCCCGAACCAGTCGCAAATCTCCTCGGATAAAAGCAGGTTCTCGACCTTCGGTAAAATCGCTGCGTCCCTCAAACACCCAATTTTTATAATTCAAAGCCCCATCTAAGCCAAAACTGAGGGGTTGACGTCCGATTTTGGTTTGTTCTGAACCCCACCAAATATAGTCTTGATCAGCACGAAAATTAACATAACCACTGAATGTACTAGGACGGATTGCATTTTCAGCACCAGGGGGTAATCTGCGTTCGGTTAAACTGGCAACATTGGTGCGTTTTTGAGTCGGTGGAACTTGAATTTGTAGTTCTAATTTAGAGCGATCAAAAGTTGCTTCTAAGCCATTTTGTCGTAAAATTTCTAAGCTGAGATTCCCTTCAATATCAACTGCATTGGTTAGTTTAGTTTGGGTATCTGGACGAATCACCTTTTCTGTTTCTGTTAATAAAGGTGCGGCTTGAATTTGAACTTCGGATATATTTCCCAGGGTTAGTAATACCTCTCCTCTTTTTTGTCCATCAATAAAAAAGGGTACGATGACCTTCTGTGCTTGGTTACGCGGCTTGCCAAAAATCTCCTCAAATGTCGGGTCTGGGTTTTGAGTTTCAGGAGCTAAAGTGGGGGATGGAGAAGGTGAATCTTGCCCTAAAGTTGGTAAAGGATTAAATAGAATTGAACTAAACCCTAAAAACAACAGTAATTGTAAATAATTAGGCTTGATTTTTAGTTTCATCCAGAAACCAGTTTTGCGATAGCAAGTCTCAATGAATTGATGTAGACTTGCTAGATCTTTAATTTCTATTAACCTGAGATGATTAAATCTTTTCTAAGAAGGCTATTTTAGAGCATCTTAGCTTGATTATTCAACATCTTTAAATGTAAATGTTCCTGTGACTTCACCGATGGGTAATTGTTGGGGCCAAGGAATCGTAAATTTCCGTTTATTTCCTGCTAAAATAACTCCATTATTAATTCCTTCTAATTGTTCTGGTTTCAAAGTCAATTGATTTCCTTGACTGGTTAGGTTTAAATTTAATTCTGATAAGACAGCACGACGAGTTCCTTGGTTATCAAAAGTAACGACTAAGAGATCGTTACCATCTGTTCCTTTTTCGTGAGAGATGCTATTCAGGACAACATTTGATTCGGCATTTTTGGGGCGAATATAAACTGATCCCATATAACGAAACATCATCTTGATTCCGCCTGTTATTGTTTCAGGTTGTGATGCTTCTGGTTTTTCGAGATTAATCGGTAATTGTTCAGCAACAAGGCGATAAGCGAGTTCTTTTTCTGGGTTGGGATTTCCTAACCACGTCACCCGTACAGATTGTACACCTTGGGGTGGTAATATCATTTGGGATGGATAAACTAAAAAATCATCATCAGCACTTTCGGTGGTTTCTTCACCGTCTAAGCTAATTTTTCGCTCGACCATTGAAAGTTCAACGGCGATTTGTTCTGCACTATCATTAATAACTTGATAGGACTGGGTTGCACCTGCTCCTGCTGGTTCAAATACCCTAGAAATCGGATCTAATTTGAAGGCTAATGCGGGTGAAATCCCACTTAATATTACAAATAAAATAAAACTAAAAAAGTGTCGAATTGAAAGTTTCATGATTTAACGACGATCAAATACAGTAGGATTAATAGATAAGACCTTGATTAATTATCGGATACTGTCAAAGTGATCACATCAGAGTAGTTACCCGACTTGGGTATAGCTGTTTGATTGAATCGAATATATACATCTACCGACTTTACACCGTCGGCATTAAAGCCTGATGTTTGGGGCGAACTGAAATTCTTAATATTATAAAAATTCCTGGGTTGAGTCTGGCTATCAGTGACAGTAATTAGATATGGAATAGGAGGATTTCCATGACCTGAAAATAAAGAACCGCTATTTTCTGAACTTGCATTTATTGTGACACCAGTCGAATTGGGATTGTTGCTTACAATTTGAAGTTCAGCAACTTTAATAACCTGTTGACCGAGATGACCCAAAGGCAAGTTATTACTGACAGGCATGGTTGTTGGTGAGGAAATCTGAACCCTTGAGGGAACAGCGCCACTAATACTAATGCTAGTTGTTTCCGTACCCGCAAAGGCGGCTAATTGAAAACCAAAAAGGAGCACCAGAGGATTAAGAATTAAGCTGATAGAAATCAAAAAACGATATGAAAACATGATCAATGCTCCGAATCCACACTTCCACCATTAAATCAAAGATCATAACGGTAGGGATTTTTGCTTCTTTGAGTTTGCCTGATAGCTAATATTAGTCTATCGGGATACAAGCATCTGTTGATCAGCTGACAGTATTCGTTATCAGTCACCATCAGGGTTAGGACATCACTGTAAGTTCCCTGTTTTGGCAGAGATGTGTTGTTCAAATCAGAATATAGTTTGAGAGAAAAGCCCGAAAACTGAAACAGAAACCGGATTTCTGGAATAGTTAATGCGACTTTGATGAATACGCATCACTATAAGAAACCCGATTGCTTTAAAACAGGCTAAAACTAAAACCTAAAATCAGTGAAAAGCTTAATTATCAGCTACTGTTATGGTTATAGTATCACTGTAGTTACCTTGTTTTGGTAAACTTGGGTTGGTAACCAGAATGTATAAATCTGTCTGAGGACTCGACACGATCTGGCTGAAAGTACTTAAGGGACGAAAATCACCGGGTGCACCACCGTCACCAGTTAGGTCAATTTCGTATGAAACAAAAATATCAGGATTATTACTATCAACCAACCGACCGTTATTTGTCGAGGTTGCAGTTACCGTTACACCAGAATAATTGTTACTATTAAGAGTAAGGTCAGCAATTTTGACAGTCCGTTGCCCTGGTGTAGACAAAGGTAACTGTTGAGCAGCGGCGGTTGCTGTTGCCTCAATATCAATAACAGGATCAACAGTACCACCAATAATAATATTAGTACTGTCTGTACCAGCAAAGGCAGCAGACCCAAAACCGAGGGTGGTGATGGGCGCAAGAATTAAGCTAGAAGCAATGAAAAAATGACGTAGAGACATAGATGGTAGCAATAGTTGAGGTATTAAGTAGACACAAAAGGCACAACACGGGTTGGGGCAGGTTGAGTTCTGCATAGCTGAAAGAAAAACCTGTAATCCAGCACCTACAAGTTATTTCACTTATGGAAATAATGTTTCTGGTGTTGATGGTAACAGTATTTCTTTTTTTTGACAGTTTCATAATATACCCCGTAAACTAGGGTGTCAAGAGAATGTCAGGGAATCTTGACATAAAGGCGGGATCGCTTGCTGCATAGGCATTTTAGGCGATGGTGATCATCTCTCCAACGGATCATCCCGTTGTTCAGCTTGTGTAACATTTGAGAGTTACCCCATGTCAACGAGCAACATCAAAAAAACAATTCAAGTGTTTTATACTAATTGAGGGAATAAAATTCACCTCGATTCGTTAATTTTTAAATCAAATGAAACAATTAAAATTTTGGAAACGGTTGGGTTTGTTATTCGTTTTGGGTTTATTTTTAAGCTGGGGTGTCAGTTGCTCCACCTCTTCCCCAACCTCTCAAAACGGGAAGCAAGAAATTGAATTTTGGACAATGCAACTCCAACCACAATTTACGGATTATTTTAATCAACTCATTGCCAATTTTGAAACCGAAAATCCAGGGTTAAAAGTGAAGTGGGTTGATATTCCTTGGTCGGCGATGGAAAGTAAAGTATTAGCTGCGGTTGCGGCTAAAACTGCCGCCGATGTGATTAACTTAAATCCTGATTTTGCGGCTTTATTAGCAGGACGAAATGCTTGGTTAAATCTCAATGAAATGGTTCCTGAAACGGTTCAAGCTCAATATTTACCCAATATTTGGCAAGCGAATAAAATAGAAGTTTGTCCGAACGATAAATGCGAAACTGTTACCTTTGGGATTCCTTGGTATTTAACCACTCAAATTACTATTTATAACCAACAATTACTCCAACAAGCGGGAATAAATCAACCGCCCAAAACCTATACAGAATTAGCACAAGTCGCAGAAAAAGTCAAGGAAAAAACGGGAAAATATGCGTTTTTCATGTCTTTTGTGCCGGAAGATTCTGCCCAGGTTTTACAATCTTTGGTACAGATGGGTGTGGTATTACTGGATAAAAATGGCAAGGCGGCTTTTAATACTCCTGAAGGTAAAGCTGCTTTTGAATATTGGGTTAGTTTATATCAAAAAGATTTACTTCCTAAAGAGGTTTTGACCCAAGGACATCGCCGAGCAATTGAATTATATCAGGCGGGAGAAATAGCTTTATTAGCTTCGGGGCCACAGTTTTTAAAAGCTATTAGTCAAAATGCCCCCACGGTAGCTCAAGTGTCTGTTCCCGCGCCTCAAATTACTGGAGATAAGAGGAAAACTACGGTGGCGGTAATGAATTTAGTTATGCCTAAATCAACGAATGTTCCTGAACAATCTTTAAAGTTTGCTTTGTTTGTAACTAATAGTACCAATCAACTGGCATTTGCGAAAGCTGCTAATGTTTTACCTTCAATTCAAGAAGCTCTTAAAGATAGTCATTTTACCACCCTTCCTGCTAATTCAACCGTGGCAGATCAAGCCCGTTTAATTAGTGCACAAGAACTCAAAAATGCTCAGGTTTTGATTCCCCCTAAAAAAGATATTAAACAGTTGCAAAAAATTATTTATGATAATCTACAAGCTGCAATGTTGAATCAAAAAACTGTTGATCAAGCGATCGCAGATGCGGAAAAAAGTTGGAATGAAAGATAATCAGTGATCAACTGTAGGGGCGAGGTTTTCTCGCCCATCCCCGTTAACAGTAAAAAAAATTAAGATTAAACTTTGTAACAAAAATGATAGATTCTATAAAATTCTCCATTGTTGATGTTTTTGCGGAAATCAAATATACTGGAAATCAATTAGCGGTAATTTGGGGTGACGGAGTTGAGTCGTTATCCGATGAAGAAATGCTCAAAATTGCCCAAGAAATGAACTATTCAGAAACCACATTTATTTGTGATTCTGAACCGGATAATGGCGGTTATCCCGTGCGAATTTTTACCCCTAAACGGGAATTACCTTTTGCGGGTCATCCTACCTTGGGAACTGCTTATATAATTTCTGAGGAAATAATTAAAACTGATGTTATTCAGGTGATTTTAAATTTAGCTGTGGGTCAAATTCCGGTGAATTGGAAACCTGAAGAATCAGGAAAAAAAATACTCTGGATGCGACAAAATTCTCCCGAATTTACTCATATTTATGATCATAAACTATTAGCGCCTGTTCTTAATTTAGAACTCTCTGATTTTGATCCTGATTATCCGATTCAAGAGGTTTCTACGGGGATTCCGTTTATTATTGTACCCTTAAAAACTCAATCTGCATTAAGAAAAGCTAAGGTTAATTTGGAATATTATACTGAGTTAATTAAAAGAACAATGGCTAAGGAAATTTTTATATTTTGTCCTGAAACCCATCATCCCGAAAATCAGTTATGTGCTAGAATGTTCGCACCCGCTTTAGGAATTACGGAAGACCCGGCAACTGGAAGTGCTAATGGTTGTTTGGCTGGATATTTGTCACACTATCGTTACTTTGGTTCCGATCAAGTTAATATTAGGGTAGAACAAGGATATGAAATTAATCGTCCTTCTTTACTTTTGTTAAAAGCTGAAAAAATAGGAGATTTAATTCAAGTGGAAGTCGGGGGAAATGTGATTAAAGTTGCAGAGGGAATTTTGGTTTAAGATTAATTAAAAGGTTTAACCCAAGCTTTTTGTAAGGCTATATCTAAAATCAATCCGGCTATTCCAAATAATAATAAACTTTCTCCCCCAAACCGGGCTATTTGTTCGAGGGAGGTTGGGGTATTAAGTTGAATTTCCATTCCCGCGAGGGCGCGTACCAGTCCAAAGGCAAAAATCCCCCCCAATTTTAACTGGGGATTATCGTCCCGGCGAATAATATAGCGATAGGTGACTCCAAATAAAAACCCGCTAAACCCAGCTAGGGGGGTCGAAAATAGAAAATTAACGGGGGCGTCCCAAAGCCACAGGTTGACACCACTCAGGACAAGATGGCTGAGTCCTACAGAGAAACCTGCCAGAAGACCGCCCTTTAGGGATTCTAACCGTTCGGTAGCCGTAAAATTTGAGGAGGAGTTAGGGTTCATGCGATCGCGTCATTTCAAGTTATGATCTAGGGTAGAGTTATTTTGCAACGTTTTTTTATACATCACTATGGATATTGTGTCATTGGGCTGGGTTTCGCTGTTAGTGCTATTTACGTTTTCAATTTCAATGGTTGTTTGGGCGCGTAACGGATTCTGATATTGATTCGTCAAACCCAAACCATCAGTTATCAGTTATCAGTTATCAGTTATCAGTTATCAGTGTAAGAGTTAATCATTCACTGTTGATAAATTAACTGATTACTGATAGCTTACTCATTCGTAATTCGTAATTCGTAATTATTCGGGCAAATCGCCATATTGTTCTCGATAACGCTGCAATATAGCTTCTAATTGTTCAACTTTTTGTCGTTCCTGTTCTGTCCTTAAACGTTCCTGTTCTGCCCTTAAACGTTCCTGTTCTGTCCTTAAACGTTCCTGTTCTATTTGTTCTGTAGGTGTCGGTATCCAGTTCTGATTTTGATCATACCAACGTAACCAACATCCGGTAATTTCTTGATAACATCCCTGCCATAATCCTAAACCTAATTCTAATTCCGGCATCCAAATTCGGGAGTCTGAAACCGTTAATTCATGATAACGACTAGCACTATTTTGAAACACCCGCAGTTGATTCGTATAGCGGCTAAAAACCACATAATAAGGAATGCGTAAAACCTGTTCATAGACTTCCCATTTCGTCGGAGGTTGATTAATTTCCCGTAGGGTTTGACCTAAATCTTCCGCTTCTGTTCCTGGGGATAATAATTCAACAATAACAAAGGGATTTACTCCTTCTTGCCAAGTTACATAACTTAATCGTAAATCCCGTTGTTCATACAACCGAGAAACCCCAATTACGGCAAACCAATCGGGACGTTTATACCAGTTAAAATGGCGAGGGTCGTAATACAAATTCAGGTCACTAGCAACAAAAACCGAGTCGGGGGAATAACTCGGCGGACGGAAAGTTATTCTCAACAATTCGGGTTGTAAATCATGGAATTCGTCTGGCAAACCGGGTTCCTCCGGGTCTTCACTTTTCAGGTCATACATCGTCGGTAGGACTTCTTTCGGGGAACGTGGGGGATTAGTTTGGTACATAGCAGACTAAATCAATACCTATAATTTAGTATATCATAATAAATACTTTAAAATACAAAAATAGCTTAAATTAAAGTCTACCCGGTTTTCTTTCCCATACCCTACACCCGGTTTTGCCCATGTCTAAACCTTTAATTCGCATTTTAATTCAGGCGGATAGCAGCAATCCCCGGTTATTGGAGGGGTTAGAAGTTTGGTTGAATTTGGGTTTATTATCCGATGCACAAGTTCGTCAAATTGGTGAACTTTATTTGAGTGACCCTCTACCCAAAAAGACGGTTAATTCTGGGAATAATCAACGGGTTTTGGCAGAAAAAATAACTCCAAAGCTTGTTGTTTCTACATCCCCTCAACCTGCTTTTCAATTGCCTAATTTTGCCACTAATTTAGTCGAATCATTAAAAGCTGAGTTGAGTGTTCGCTGGCTATTGTTTTTAGGCTTATTTTTAGTTATTATTTCCTCTGGAGTTTTGGCTGCAAGTCAGTGGGAAAAATTTCCCGCCACTGGACAATATTTAATTTTATTTGCCTATACTTTTGCTTTTTGGGGAGCGAGTTTATGGGGAAGTCAACAGTCCCGTTTCCCTGTAACTTCCGAAGCCTTAAAATTAGTCACTTTATTATTAATTCCTCTGAATTTTTGGGCAATGGATGGGTTAAAGTTGTGGTCAGATTCCTTGGGTTTATTGACTATTGCTATTGCTGCCCTAGCCCTAACTATTTTAACTGTAACTTTATATCGAAATCAAGGACAATTCCAACGCCGTTCTCTATTCAATCATTTAGGATTAAGTTATTTAAACTGGGGATGGCAAATTCCCGGTTTTCCCGTAATTGCGATTTATTTGGGCATCATGATTACGGTATTTTTAACCATTGTCAACCCTCCCCCGACTTCTTCTACTTCTAGCCCAAGAATTGATTTTAAAATTGTTGTTATTTATCTTTTAACTCTGCTTTTCGGTCGGGCGATTTTTGTCGTCAATGTTGATATTAGTCAACTGGGATTAGCTTTGGGAATTTTTGCCGGATTTCTCTATATTTCTTCCTCATTAATTTTACATCGTTCTAGCTATTTTATTTTATTATTCGGTTGGTTAGTAACTGTTTATATCCAACCTTGGCAGGCATTTTTAGTTAGTGGAATTGGTATCGGGATTTTCAGTCGCCATTTATTAAAATATTGGCGAGAGCGAGATTTGGCGGCAATATTTGGTTTTGGGTTATCAATGGTGGCTTTAGTCGGTCGTTTAATTCCGCCAGAATTAAGGAAAACTGCCATTAATGTAGGGGTAGAAATATCCAGTTCTCAGGATTCTCCTTGGGCATTACTGAGTTTAACATGGTTTCCCTATTTGATTTTTATGGTGGTTATAACCGATTGGATTTATCACCGTCCACAACGAAAGGTAGCCCATTTTGGAGATTTTCTGAGTTTACTATTTGCTACGTTTTTAACCTGTTTGTCTCTATCAAATCCGGCATTGCGATCGCTAAATCTATTAGCTTCAACTATTACTTTAGCAGTTGTTATCAGTCGTCGTCAACCCCTAAAACCTATCGTCGTTTTGGCAACCCATATTTTAGGGTTAGTCACCTTTGCTAATCTGGTTTACTGGCAATTTCCTAACTTAGCCCTAGACGATTGGGCAATTATTTTATTAATCTTAATGGTAGGTGAATTTCTATTATTTACGGTCAATAGTCCGGGGGCAAATATTATCCGTAAAGATGCCTTAGACCTGGGAATATTATTATCAGGAATCAGTTATATTTTATTTTTGACTAACTTTGAATTTTCCACGCCCCATTCCTCGATAATGGCTTGGTTAATCACACCCCTAGGATTAACTTATGTGGCTACACAAACCAGAGAATCTCAACAAAAAAAAGCGGTTATTATTAGTATAATAGCCTGTGGTTTAGTTCAGGTTTTAAACCTATTCAATCCTCAAATTAATTTATGGAGTTTAGGCTTAACAACAGTATTTATGGTTGTTAATACTCAAATCATTAAAACCCTATTTTCATCGGTTTTTACCGTAGGTTTAGGATTAGCTTTTTTATTCCTATCCGTCAAGGATTTAGTTACAGTGGAAGGATGGTTAATATTTTTAAGTTTAACTATCGCAGGATTATGGGTATTACGTTTTATGTTATTCCGTTACGGTGTGACTGAATCCAATATTGTTAGACTTTATCAACGAGCATTTGATGGTTGGGCTATTACTTTGTTAGGATTTGAACTATCAATTATAACCCTTAATTCATTTGGGGTTTTATTGTATAAAATCCCCAGAGATTTTACCCTAATTTCTACCCTAATTATTTTAATTGCAGCCCTAAGTTTTCGAGGATTTGATTTAGCAAACCCTCGGAAAATAGCTAAGTCTGGATTCTCTCCTTGGATATTATATAGTTTAGCTTGGGCGATAGAATTACTTATTATTGAAAGATTGATTTCTAGCAATCAATCTTTAGTTAGTTTCGCCGTTGCTAATATTATTTTAGGACTAACGACCCAACTATTCGGGGATTGGTGGCAACGTCATTATCAAATTGAAAAATTGCCTAATCCTTGGCAAATTATTCCAATTATTTATGGGATTTTAGCTATTATTTTTCGAGTTCAAACCTCCGCTAACTGGACGGGATTAATCTCTTTAGCATTCGCCTTAATTTTAATTGGGATTGGCAGAAGAAATATTGAAGCTAAACCTCTAGTTTATTTAGGACTGATGGGGATTTCTGTTTCTACCTATGAAATATTATTCTATCAAATTCATACCCAACCTTTAACAGAACAATGGATTGCTTTTGCCACATTAGGAACCAGTTTAATGTATGGCTACCGCATTCTTAGTCCTTGGTTAATAGCTTATTTACGGATTCCTGAATCTGAGATTAAAATTATTGCCCATCTACATTGGTTTATCAGTAGTATATTATTAGGTTTAGTGATTTCAAATCCTATTAACTCCCAACTTCTCTTAACGATTGGAACCAGTTTATTATTAATTCGTTATGCTCTATTCCAAGGTCGTTATAATTCATATTTATACACAGCAGAAACTTGGGTTTATGTTGGTTTAATCCAAACAACAGGTTTAGTAATTTATTTACAAAACTTACTAGATATAAGTAACTTTTTGATTCCCTGGTCGGGGTCGTTAGTCTCAATTTTATCTTATTTCTTTTATATTCTTCCTTGGAATATTTGGGGCTGGCCAGTTAGACCTTGGAAAAGAGCAGCAATTATTCTCCCTGTAATTACCGTTATTAGTTCCCATTTTATTTTGCAACCAGAACAACAGTTAACTTGGTATTTATCAGCCATCTTTGGAAGTCTATTTTATATTATTTTAGCAAAATTTACCCAAAATATTCGGTTAACTTACCTAAGTTTAACCTTAATTAGTTTTACCTTTTATAATTGGCTAGGCTCAACAGATGATATATTTATTTTTACTCTCCCCATATCCTGCTCATTGCTCTATTTTTCCCAAGTTGAACCGAGTTTAAAATTAGAACAAAATCGAGATTTACGCCATGGGTTGCGAGTCTTGGGAACGGGTATTTTATGTGGAACTTCCCTGGGTAATTTCCAAGGAACTGGAATTCTAGCAGGAATTTTAAGTTTAGCTACAATTTTTGTCGGGTTGGGATTAAAAATTAGAGCTTTTCTCTATATTGGAACCGCAATATTTTTAATTAATATTGTGAATCAACTGATTATTTTAAATTCGATTTATTCCTTTATCAAGTGGATAATTGTGTTTATTTTAGGGGTGATTTTAATCTGGATTGCCGCTAATTTTGAAACCCGTCGAGAACAGTTAATCACCCTTTGGAATAACTGGGTAGCAGAATTACAAACCTGGGAATAAGAATAGTAGAGACTTTGTATACAACGTCTCTACTGGGGGAATGTGGGGTTTGAATTATTTTTAGATTCTAATTTAGCCACTAACTTTAATCCATAGTTGATTTCAAAGGCTTCTTTTTTTAAGTTCAAGCTCCACAATTCTAATGCACAATCATCGTTAGCATAGGTTGGTTTTAACTTCAAATGAAATTCCCGCGTCATGGGTTTATATTCACAAACCACCTGAGAAATAGCCCCAATCATGCGTCGGTCTAAGGCGACTGACAACCTTAATAAAGGATGCAATTGGTCAATTACTTGTCGAAACCTTCGAGGTAGATTTTGATAGGCTTCATGTTTCTTTTTAGCACTACTCTTACGATGGTATCGGGCTAAATTTGCGATCGCATCAATTTCAGTTTCCGTAAATCCTAATAACTCCCCATAGCGAATTAAATAATAGGAATGTTTATGGTGGGCGGAATGACTAATATATAATCCACAATTATGCAGAATACTCGCCGCCCATAATAACTCCCGTTCTGCTAATCCCCAATTATGTAATAATCCTTTAGTCTGATCAAATAAACTTAAAGCAAAAGTAGCAACTCGTTGACTATGTTCTAAATCAACTTGATATTTTTGAGCAATAGTTAAAACACTTCTTTCTCTAACAGAACTGCCATAATGGAGACGATCATCAATTAACCCATGGGTTAACATCCAGTCTACCACTAACCCCTCCCTCAGACTCCGTTCACAGACTTTTAAAGACTGAATATTTAACAAGGTCATGGCTTCTTGTAAAATCAAAGCTCCGGCGACAATAATCTCCGCCCGACGGTCAGCCATACCCGGTATTTGTAATCTTTCTGGATAGGATAATTTGCGAATTCTATTGACAAATTCCTGTAATTCTTCTAAAGTTAATTCATAGCCACCTAAACGAGTCGGGTCTATGCCTGATTTTTCTCTGGCTTTAATTCCTACTAAGGTTTCAATGGTTCCAGAAGTTCCGACTAAACGAGGAATTTCACCCGGTTGTAAATGGGAAAATAATTCATCCACAACCCGTTCTAATGTGCCTCGAATATAGGCTTGTAAATATAAAAATTCTGTGCGACTAATCGGATCACTATGGACAAAATCCTTGCTTAATCGAACAGCACCGACTTTTGTACTACTTAAAAATCGAGGTTCCCAACCATCACCTAAAATTAGTTCCGTAGAACCGCCACCAATATCAATAATAATATGGGGTTGATTATTTAATTCCATCGCCGACAGCACCCCTAAATAGATGCGTCGGGCTTCTTCTTGACCAGAAATTAAACTAATTTCTAAGTTCAGTTCATCGGCGACTCGGCTAATAAATTCTCGACCATTGGGCGCTTCTCTAATGGCACTGGTAGCTACCGCCACAATTTGTTCAGCGTTAAAGGTTTTAGCCACACCTTGAAACCGTTTTAAACAAGCAATAGCTCGTTCCATTACATCTGGTTTGAGATTGCCTTTTTCCTCACAATCTCCCAAACGAATAGTTTCTTTTTCCCGGGCAATAATCGTAAATGTCGGCAGTTGGGGTTGAACTTTCACCACAACCATGTGTAAAGAATTCGTGCCTAAATCAATGGCAGCTAGGATTCGATCTCGGTCGTCTGTGGGTTCAGATTCTCTCACCAAAGGCATTGATGTGACCATAATCAGTCTCTAAAAATCTACTGCTTTTAATTTTAAACTGTGGGCGGATCTATGTTACAAAATATTGTAAAGATTCAATTCAATTTTTTTGATTCAACCTGCAATGCTGACCCCATCTAATCCCCCCGAACCCACTTGGCAAACGATTATTCGGCTATTGCGATGGGATAAACCCGCCGGACGTCTGATTTTGATGATTCCGGCATTGTGGGCAATTTTCCTAGCTACCCATGGCACACCGCCCCTAAGTTTAATTTTAATTATTGTTTTTGGGACTTTGGCCACCAGTGCGGCGGGCTGTGTGGTGAATGATTTATGGGATAGGGATATTGACCCAGAAGTGGAACGCACCCGTACCCGTCCCCTGGCTTCCCGGGCGTTAACGGTAAAAACCGCTATTGTGATCGCGGTGATTTCCTTTGCTTGTGCGGCGGGACTGGCGGTTTATTTAAACCCCTTGAGTTTTGGTTTATCGGTAGCAGCAGTTCCGGTAATTATTGGTTATCCTTTAGCAAAACGGGTCTTTCCTGTACCGCAATTAATATTATCAATTGCTTGGGGATTTGCCGTATTAATTAGTTGGACGGCGGCCGTGGGAAGTTTACAGACATCTACTTGGTTTTTATGGGGAGCAACGGTATTATGGACGTTGGGATTTGATACTGTTTATGCCATGAGCGATCGGGAAGATGATCAACGTTTGGGTATTAATTCTAGTGCTATTTTTTTCGGAGATCAATCGGCGAATGCCGTGGGAATTTTGTTTTTAGGGACGGGAATATTATTGGGAATTTTAGGCTGGAATCTTCAGTTACATTGGGAATATTGGTTGACTTTAATCCTTTCTATTATACTCTGGTCTAGGCAATATTATCAACTGCTAAATCCCGATCTTCCTAAACCTATTTATGCTAAAATTTTTCGGAATAATGTGGGAATTGGTTTTATTTTATTAGGGGGAATGATTGGTGGGTTTTTACTTTAAAAACTTATCTACACTAATCTATAATGGTCTGTAGGGGCAGGTTCGGTAAAAATCTATGATCTTCCCACCAATAACCTTTCTAAACCTGCCCAACTTACAGGTATCTTGACTAATTTAACCACAAAGACACAAAGACACAAAGAAGATCAAGAAGTTGTAAAGACTAACCTGCTTATTGCTATATTTATCAAAGGTTACACTAACCGACTCCTCCGGTTTTATTTTAATTAATCATTTGCCTATTTTTAACCAGGCAAAAACCTGTTCGGCGGTTAGTTCTAAGTTAATATCTTCTAAGATTTTTAATTGACAAGAACCTCTAAACACATTTGAAATTAAGATTAAAGTAAAAGCAGTTGAATCCACTGATCTAATCGTTGACGATTTTCTTCTGTTAATTGTTGCCCTAATTTAGCAATTTCGTTCAAATTGGCTTCCGAGCAATCATCCATTTTTAAGGTTTTACGACTTTCTAAAACCGTATTAATTCGCAAATAGTTTTCAGGATGTTCTGTGGTATCAAAGATTTGTTGCATTTGATAGTCAACGGTTTCCGCCCCCCCGGTCATAATAATATCAAATAAAGGCTCAAGCCATTGTAATTTTCCCCAATTTTTTGCTTCTTCATAGGGATATTTCTTTTTAACCACTCCTGTACCTAAAGATAAAACCACCATTTGTTTAGCGGTTGGGCCTTTCTCATAGCGATTATCGAGATTAAAGTCACGATTAAATTTATGTCGAGCTTCTGCATAGGCACAAAGAGCAGGATTATTCGCAAAAACACCTCCATCAATACAGGTATAAACATCCTGATTCATTGCCTTAATTTGAGCTACTTCAAATAACGTAGGGGCGGCGGAAGTGGCTCGTAAAACATCTCTAATAAAATAATCATTTTTGGGATCTAAAATAGCATCATGTTGGGTGAAAAATTGACTTTTTCGCTTTTCTATTTCATAGGAAGTAATTAAGCAAGGTTTCAGGAGTTCGCTTAATTTAAGATCTTGAAAAAAATCACCCATGATCTGATCAAACTTGTGATAGGAGTATTTTTCATCAAATAATTCTCCCAAGACGGGCAAGGAATTTTTAGAAATAGGATCAAAGATTTGACTTGATTTATACCGAAAAAAATCATAAACTTCCTGAGCAGAACATCGCGGTCTGAGCGGATTTTCAAGATAGGGGCAAAGGTAAAGAGCCGTTAAAATTCCTCCGACGCTAGTTCCAGCAATTAAGTCAAAATAATCTGCTATTCTGGCATCTAAGTTTCCTGTAAAATCCTGTAATTTCTGTTCGACATACTTTAAAACTTCGGCGGAAATTATTCCCCGCAGTCCACCGCCATCTAAAGAAAGAATCCGAGTAAATTTTGCCATATTTTAAGATTTTCTCCTGTTTAAAAATAATGAATGAATTTATAATATAGCAGTCATGCGACTCACGGTTAGGACACGGACGAATGCAGTAAATAGTCTTTTCCCCCTGTTCCCTCCCCCCCTAGCCCCCCGTACACGGGGGGTTTGGGGGGCTGTTCCGGTGTTCCCTACTATATCTTCCATTTTTGAGATAGGTGATCTCTAATATCAAAAAAATCTGTCCAGTTAATATAGGGTTTTTGATATTCGTCTAAATATTTTGCCAAGCGATCGCGAGCAAAAACAATTGGGGCTGCTAAGGCCATATTTAAGTCGGTAATCGAATCTCCAATGGCAATTTTTTCAGCCTGGGAATAGCGTTCCATAACCTTGACTTTTGCGACTAATTCTGTATCGGCTTCAAACTCGGAATTAACCTGAAAATACTCCTCTGAGGGGTCTAAATCAACGGCATACATCCCATTAATTTTTTGACTTAAATCTCCTAAAACCGTTTCTACCATCACCCTAACCCCTCCTGAAACCAGGATAAAAGGAACTTTTTGGGTATTCAGAAAATCCAGAAATTCCACAAATCCGGGTCGTATTGTTTTGGTTCGAGAAAATTCTATAATTTCAGGATAACAACGGGATGGAATTGATTCTAACATGGTTCTAACTCCTTCTCGTAATGTCATTTCCTGGCTATACAATAAGGGTATAATTTCCCCAGCCTTTTCTGGGGCAAATTCTTTTAACATGGCTACAAAAGTTTCTTCTGCGGTAATAGTTCCATCGAAGTCACAAAAAATAATCGGGTTCATAGTTGGTTTGGGTAGGTTATTAGTTATAATGGAAAACATTTATTAGTTTGTTGTTGGGATGCGGAGTCTGTTAAGAGCGCTGAAGCGCAACAACGAGTGCAACAACGGGCGCAACAACGAGTTAATTAGGATGCTGTCGCCAGTATTCTCTAACCATTTTTATTTCTTCATAATTATAGTTTTCTCCCAAACATTCATAAATTGTTTTTAAGCTGATATCTCCAACTTTTTCGATGGCTTGAATAATATTTTTTTGCCGTTCAGGTTCAACAAATTGATCAATATTTATATTCTGATTGGCGGCAATTAATTGGGTTAAATGATCGGCAATGGTACTGGTTTTTAATCCGCGTTCATTGGCGATCGCATTCAAACTCAGACCGTCTTGATATAAAGATAAAGTCATGATTAAACTATCGGATAAATCTTCTAGGGTTAGACGTTTAGATTCTGATTTTTTAGATCGAGAAGTAGGCAAGTTTTGTCCATGACAATAGGTAAAAATAGCTTCAGTAAATTCTTTACCATAACGTTCTAATTTATAACTCCCGACTCCAGAAATTTGACTTAATTCTTCTAAATTTTGGGGTCGTTGTTGTGCCATTAATTTTAACGTAGAATCGGAAAAAACCATATAGGGAGGAATAGATTGTTCATCGGCTAATTTTTTCCGAAGTTGGCGCAACTGTTCAAATAACATTTCCGCTTCTATTGCTAAAGAACGAGTCGATTTTTCGACATTTTGTTCTTTAATAACAGTAATTTCAACGGTTCTTTCCCGTTTCATCACTTCCCAACTGCGGGAATTTAACTTTAAAATAGCATAACCATCAGTGGTTTGATCCAAGAGTCCTTGACGTAAAAGAGATCGGCCTAAATTCTTCCATTCTTCCGCCGTTTTGTCCTTACCAATACCATAAGTAGAAAGTTGATCATGACGTCGATCCAGAATTTTTTGACTTTTCGATCCTCTTAATACATCAATAATATAATTCATGCCAAATCTTTCATGACATCGGGCAATACAAGATAAAAATTTCATCGCTTCAATTGTCCAATCTTCCACCGGATTTTGTGTCTGACAATTATCACATTTTGCACAATTTTCCGAGAAAAATTCACCAAAATAACTCAATTGAACGGTGCGCCGACATTCCGATGCTTCGGCATAATCTAACATTTGTCTTAACTGTTGACGGGCGATGCGTTGTTCATCGGGATCGGGTTTTTGTTCAATTAAATATTCAATGGTTTTAATATCACCATAACTAAAAAATAATGTACATCTAGCCGATTCTCCATCCCGTCCCGCCCGACCGGATTCTTGATAATAACTTTCTAAGGTTCGGGGTAAACTATAATGAATTACAAAGCGTACATCGGGCTTATTAATTCCCATGCCAAAGGCAACCGTCGCCACCATAATTTGAACATCATCTCGAATAAACCGAGTCTGATTTTCTGACCGGATTTGATCTTCAAGTCCGGCGTGATAGGGTAGGGCTGAAATCCCATGATTTTGTAATCGGAATGCCAAGTCTTCTACGTTTTTTCGACTTAAACAATAGATAATTCCCGAACCTCCCACCTCCTGAATAATTTTTAATAGCTGGGTAAAGGTTTGTTTTTTCTTGGGAATTACTTCATAATATAAATTAGTACGATTAAAACTAGCAACATGAATATAGGGATTTTTTAACTCTAACTGTTGAATAATATCCTGGCGAACTCGTTGAGTTGCCGTTGCTGTTAACGCTACAACTGGAATTTTAGGATAACGAATTCGCAGTTGTTTTAATTTTCGATATTCCGGCCGAAAATCATGCCCCCATTCAGAAACACAATGGGCTTCATCAATGGCAAAAGCAGAGATTCCCAACTGTTCTTCTAAGGTGTCTAAAAAAAATAAAAATCGTTCGGATAATAATCGTTCTGGGGCAACATAAAGCAGTTTAATATCTCCTTTTAAAATTGCCGTTTCCCGCGATTTTGCTTCCGCAGCCGTTAAGGTACTATTGAGAAAGGTAGCACCAACTCCATTATCTTGTAATGCCTCCACTTGATCTTGCATTAAGGCAATTAAAGGAGACACAACAATCATTAATCCAGGTTTTAATAAAGCCGGAAGTTGAAAACACAGAGACTTTCCGCCTCCGGTGGGCATAATAATTAATAAATCTCGCTTTTGTAGCGCCTGGTCAATTATTTCGCGCTGTCCGGGTCGAAAGGAATCATAACCAAAAAAATGTTTAAGAGACTGTTCTAGGGATTGGGGTTGGGCGAAGGGAGTAGAAATTAGCCCTGACATTGCTCGTAATTTAGATAAAACGTCTTTTTTATTTTATAATTAAAACTGGGTAAATGGTTGGGATATCCCGATATTTTTTTGTAATTCAGAACCCAGAACAGTTATTTAATGCCTTAAAGGTGTTAAATTTTAAGATAAAGTTACAAAGTTTAGAGGAGATTTATGCCGAAAGCGGTTTGGAATGGTGCAGTTTTAGCAGAAAGTGACAAATGCGTTGTCGTTGATGGTAATCAATATTTTCCCTCGGACTCCATCAACCGTGAATATTTTCAAGAAAGTAACACCCATACAACTTGTAGTTGGAAAGGAGTTGCTAGTTATTATAATGTAGTTGTTGAAGGTGAAGTTAATAAGGACGCCGCTTGGTATTATCCTGAACCAAAATCTGCGGCTAAAAATATTGAGGGTCATATTGCATTTTGGCGAGGGGTTAAAGTTGCAGTTTAAGCGGTATTAATCTGTCTTAATAAAAACCAAATTGCGATCAGGGCAAAAAATACCTGATTTTTAGGTAATATTTTGCTCCTGATTTTATCAATAAAACCCCCTTAATTTTTGTTAAAAATAACAATAATTTTGATATAATAGAGTATTCTTTTATTTAGATTAATCTTAATAAACTGTGCAACCTTCTTCCCCGGAATCCTTGAATTGTGATCACCTCCCGAATCAACGCTGGTATATTTTCCCGCAACAATCTGAACTTGCTCAACAGTTAGCAGATACCCTGGGAATTATCCCATTAGTTACCCAAGTTTTAATTAATCGTGGGATTGAAACCCCGGAACAAGCGGAGGCTTTTTTAACCCCTGAATCTCAAGTTTTACCCTCTCCATTGGAGGAATTTAAGGATTTAGAAAAAAGTGTAGAACTATTAGAAAATGCGATTAATCAGGGGGATAAAATTGCAATTTGTGGGGATTATGATGCCGATGGGATGACCAGTACGGCTTTATTAATGCGATCGCTTTCTACCTTGGGAGCTAATGTTAATTATGCTATTCCTAGCCGCATGAAAGAAGGCTATGGAATTAATACCCGAATAGTAGAAGAATTTCATCAGGAAGATGTTAAAATCATCCTCACGGTTGATAACGGGATTTCTGCCTATCAACCCATTGCTAGAGCCAAAGAATTAGGGTTAATTGTAATTATTACCGATCATCATGATTTACCTGAAAAACTACCCCCAGCCGACGCGATTCTTAACCCTAAATTATTACCGTTATTATCCCCCTATCGAGGATTAGCTGGGGTGGGAGTTGCCTATGTTTTAGCCATTTGTTTGTCTCAAAAATTAGGTAAAATGCAAGGATTAGTCAATCCTTTGTTAGAATTATTTACATTAGGAACTATTGCGGATTTAGCTCCTTTGGTTGGAGTTAACCGACGTTGGTTAAAACGCGGGTTAAAGTTAATTCCCTATTCCCAAATCACCGGGATTCAAGCCTTAATTCAAGTGGCCGGAGTCTCTACCGGATATCAAGTAAAATCGGAAGAACAGCCCGAAAATTCCCTCCCATCTACCAATAATAAAACCCTAAAACCCGATGATATTGGCTTTCGTTTGGGGCCAAGAATTAACGCCATTGGACGGTTAGCTGACCCCCAAATTGTGATCGAATTATTAACAACAGAAAATATGGGAATTGCCTTAGAACGGGCAATGCAATGTGAACAAATAAATCAACAAAGACAATTATTATGTGAAGAAATTCAACAGGAAGCGATCGCTTGGATAGAATCAGAAAATATTGATTTAAAACAAGAAAGGGTGTTAGTAGTTGTGCAACCAGAATGGCATCATGGTGTGATTGGAATTGTCGCCTCTCGGTTAGTAGAAAGATACGGTGTTCCTGTGTTTATTGGAACCTATGAACAGCCAGAAGATGACACAGAATCTCCTAAAATAGTTCGAGGTTCAGCCCGGGGAATTGCGGAATTTGATATTTTTAAAGCCTTAGAATATTGTCAAGATTTACTGGGTAAATTCGGAGGACATAAAGCCGCCGGAGGGTTTTCTTTCCCCGCAGAAAACTTAGATCAAATTAGAGCCCGATTAAGTGAATTTGCCCATCAATGTTTAGAATTAGAACATCTAAAACCCTTAATTAAAATTGATGTTCAAGCGGATTTAAGTGAAATTAACTTTAATCTCTATGATCAAATTAATCAATTACATCCCTGTGGTATAGAAAATAACGCCCCTACATTTTGGACTCCTAATGTTAGAATTGTTCAACAAAAAGTTGTCGGAAAAGGACATATTAAACTCACCTTAACCCAAGATAAATATTCCCATACTCAACTAACCGCCTTACCCACAATTAATGGCATGGCTTGGCGTTGGGCTGACTATTTTCCCCTTCCCCACTGTTTAGATATCGCCTATCAATTAAAAGAAAATAGTTGGAATGGTCAAACCAATATAGAGTTAGAATTAGTCGGGGCAAGATTACCCGAATCTCCAGAAATTCAACATTCTCAAGTTAATAAAAGTGCAGAATTTGACTATAATGATAAACAATATAGTTGTAGTTTATCTTATGTTGGTAATACCCAAGAATTAAAAATCCGAAATCAGAAAGGGGAAGTATTAGCTATAAAAAAAGGTCAACGCTTTGGACTGTTAGGAAAAAGTCGTCAGGATGCTCAAACTGTTGATGTGTCTCAACCTGTTTTTTATAATTTAATTCAGGCGGCAGTTAGAGCTTTAGAAGATAATCAAAAAGAGTAGAAATGGGGAAGCTTTAGAGAGATTGTTGGTCAGTCACAAAGATTGTCTCGATAATATTGTCAATAATATCCCAACTCAAGCTAGAATTCTCGCATGGGAACGCAGTTTAGAAGAAGTAAAATTAGAGTGGAATTTACCATGAACCAACAACACCCTATTCCTGATCGGACAACAAGAGAAAGACTATTAGCCAATTTATGCCGGATTCATTTAGAAATGGAACAGTTTAATTTAGAATTAGAAGAAATTAATGCTAAATTAGAAGCAGTTATTCGCAAAAAGCGGTTGTCAAGGTTGAATAATCTATTAAATAATTCTTGATAAGGAAGCAATAATGGTACAAATTCTTAACAAAACATTGAGTTTAGAAGAATTTCTTAACTTACCCGAAACTAAACCCGCAAACGAATATATTAATGGTCAAATTATCCAGAAACCCATGCCACAAGGAAAACATAGTAAACTACAAGGTAAATTAGTTACAGTTATTAATAATATGGCTGAAGAACAAGCGATCGCTTTAGCTTTACCTGAGTTAAGATGTACCTTTGGCGGTCGTTCTATTATTCCTGATGTGGTAGTTTTTGTCTGGGAACGAATTCCGCTTGATAATGATGGAGATATTGCTAATAGTTTTAAAGCTCATCCTGACTGGACAATTGAGATTTTATCCCCGGAACAAAGCACAATTAAAGTTACCAGTAATATTTTACATTGTTTGAATTGCGGTTGTCAAATGGGATGGTTAATTGTTCCAGAGGAAAAGTCTATTTTTGTTTATCCTTCAGGACAACAACCCCTGTTTTTAGATGAACTGGATGCTGTAATTCCGGTTCCTCAATTCATCTCTAATTTAACTATAACCTTGAGGGATATATTGAGTTGGTTAAAAGTGAATCTGACTTAAATAAAATCCTCCTGATCTCAATATTCTCTATTTTATCTATTAAGATTAAGATCGAAAGTATAAGTAGTGTGAGCGTCCTCGCTCGCTAGGGTGCATAGTTTAAATACTTAATAACCTTAAACAAACAAAAAAATCCCCACCATAATGGCGGAGATTTTTAGCGAATCAAAACAAAGATCTAAGCTTCGCTTTCAATGTGGATGAATAATAAACCCATTGCCACAACTGGCATTAACCAGCAAACCACGGGAATTAAAATCCAAGGTAAAAAAGAGGCTGCATAAGCTCCGGTCATATCAAATTCTCCTATTGAATATTAGAAAGTTTTGATGTTTGGTAAAAAGCTAAATTAGCTATTAACCAAGCCTCGGAAAATAGAATCAACTAAACCGAAGTTTTCCAGCAAGAAAAAGGCAACAAAAGCGCCACCCATTCCACCGATGAAGAAACCACCAGCAAACTGACTCCAACCTTCAGAGGTTTGCAGAGAGTCGCCAGTATTTGAATCGCCTTTTTGGAAAGAAACTAATCCGTAAGCAGATAAACAAATCGTGGCAATCAGGATTAAGGCAATTCCTGAGATTAATGCACCTAAATTAGCGGCGCTGGGATGATCGCGTAATGGCCCAAGTTTAATCCAAGGCCCGATCAAAAAGTAACCATGGGCCATACCGACTTCTAAGCCCCGCAGTAAAGGAGATAAACCTTTACGGTAGGCGGGCAAATTCCCGATAAATGCACGGGTAAAATCGGAATCGCTGATCGGCGTGGACAGATGGCCGACAAAGGGATCGCCATTATAGGGTTTAATCAATTCTGCCATGGGGTTTCTTTCTCCTCTAATTATTGAAGAACTTGTAGCAGTTATTAAGCTCATATTTTACGCAGGGATAGGCAATCTCGTTACAAAAATGAGCATAAGCTTCAAAAAAGTTCACATCTCCACGTTGGATGGTGTGTCCAATGTCAAGACTGGGATTAACAAAACAGGTTAAGATTTAACGAGTTATCGAGGAACTAGGATTATGAATAACCGCTTAAAATCCCTGAGCTATGCTGTGGTTGGGGCGATCGCATCGACGGTGTTAGCCACTGCTGTCAAAGCTGAACCGATGTTTAAGGACTATCCCACCACCTATCAACCCTTTGCGGAAGAATTTATGCGGGCGGCATCGAGAACCTCTGGGGATGTCTTTAAAAACAAATCCTTACTGGGTCAAATGTCTACTTATTTAGGGGTTAGTTTCCCTTGGCCCAACGGTATCAATGGTTTTCCCGAAACCCTAATGACCAATGATGCCCGTCTCGTGAATCAATTGTATCGGGATGGAATGCTGCGCCAAACCAGTAGCGACCCGATTATTCGTACAGCCGATTTAATTAATCCCTACAGCACGTCAATTCTGACCCAACCTTCCTATCGGGATCTTGACCTTCAGACCGCACCAGGATTACCTGTACAACGTCGCTAAAGCTAATAAAAAAAACTGCCGATCTCCGAGATCAGCAGTTAATTGGATAAGCTCCTTAATTTTGTAGAATCCCAAGTCTATAGACTCAAAAATACTTTTTTTTGCTCCCATGTCGGGGATTAAATTTTGGAGTTAATCAATTTTGGCCGGGGTTAGATGACGTCCCATAATCACTAAATCCCGTTCAATTCCATCTAAATCAGCCACTCTGGGTAAATAACCCCATTGTTCAAAATCCAAGCGTTTAAATAATTCTAAACTGGGTTGATTGTGGGCAAAAATTAACGCCAGTAACGCTTTTAATCCCAAACTAGGACTGTGGTGCACCGCTTGGGTTAATAGTTTTTTTCCGATTCCCTGACCTTGATATTTAGGATGAACATAAATACTCACTTCTGCTGTACTGTTATAGGCTGGACGGTTATAAAAGATTTGGAAACTCAACCATCCTAAAATTTGCTCATCTAACTCAATCACCCAAACCGGATGAGTCTGAG
The DNA here is from genome assembly GCF_904830935.1 of Planktothrix agardhii. Classification (NCBI taxonomy): domain Bacteria; kingdom Bacillati; phylum Cyanobacteriota; class Cyanophyceae; order Oscillatoriales; family Microcoleaceae; genus Planktothrix; species Planktothrix agardhii. The sequence goes on along the minus strand of NZ_LR882952.1, from coordinate 2,764,812 downwards.
CTTGATGTTCTTGATACCAAGGAATTCGACTTTCCACCGAGATCATTTCCAGGTCTGCTGTCGCCATTCTCCCTGGAATCGCGGCATTATAAATATCAACTATTGCTGGTAAGTCCGTCTCAACTGCATCCCGAATCTTCATTATTTTTAACAACTTTTTGGGAATGGGGTAATAATGATATTTTTATTCTTCCTGTTAGTGCGGCTGTCAATAGTGTGAATACGGTTGATATTATTACGGATTTTATCATCGGTGAGGATCAAATTGGTTTAACCGAGGGTTTGAATCAAAATAATATTCTGCTCACGTCTACCGTTATTAATGGCACTCCAGGAACTTTAATTTCTGTGATCAATTCTAATCAATTTTTGGGATTTGTTGCCAATCTCAGCCCCGGAGGTTTGATTAATCAATTTATTGCTATTAATTTAAACAATTGATTACCGATAAGATTGCTATAAAAATCTAAGATTTATAATATTGATCATCAGGAATATTGACAGTATTGAATATTTAAACTAGCTTGAAGTAGGATTTAACATTTTTTACAACAAAAGGAACAACAAATGGCTACTTTCCAAGGAACAGATTTAGGTGATGTTCTTCAAATCGGTGCTTTTCCACTGGTTGCCATTACCAAAGATGGTCTACCTCTGATTCCTCTAATTACGATTCAAGAATCTGATTTAGCCGGAAATGATACTATCCTTTTATTGAATGGGTCTGATAAAGCCGATGGTGGAGCCGGAAATGATACTATTGATGCCGGAGGCGGAGACGATAATCCTATTAATGGCGGAGATGGTAATGATAGTATTACCCTAGGCGATGGCAATGATTATGGGATTGGCGGTCTAGGAGATGATATTATCCTCGGTGGAAAGGGGAATGACATCGGTGATGGTGGCAAAGGAAACGATACTTTCGATTTGGGAGAAGGAGATGATAACGCCATTGGTGGAGATGGAAACGATACTTTCTTTGGCGGTTTAGGAACAAATAATGTCGATGGGGGAGATGGAATTGACTACCTTTCTTATGAAAAAGTCACCCCAACTTTTCCGGTTGGAGCTAATCGAATTACAGTTAATTTAACCACAAAGGGAGAAGTTTTAGACGGGGGTGGTGTTGTTATTGCCACCGATAATATTACTGGGCCGATTGAAAATATAACTGGCGCTCCTGGTATTCCCAATGATATGACTGGAGCCGGGGGCGATAATATTTTAATTGGGGGTGCGGCGAGTGATAATTTGGCTGGAGCCGGAGGAAAAGATACCCTGAAAGGGGGTTTAGGCGATGATTTCTACACCGTTACTACTACTGGTAATGGCACTGAAATTCAAGATACCGGAGGAGCAGCAGACAGTCTTTTTATTCCAGGTATAACCCTATTACTATCTGGCCCTAGTACAACGGGTTATGGTTTAGAAAGACAAGGAAAAAATCTGGCTATTGACTTAAATATTGATGGCAAAATTGACCCAACTCAAGATTTGTTGATTGTTGATTTTTATGCCGATACCACATCAAAAACCGCAGGAATTGGGTTAATTGAAGACGTTGTGAATCTGAAAGGCCAAGATATTATCAACTCTAATATTCCTAACACCGCACCCCCTCCCACCTCTAATATTACTTGGACAACACCAACAGCCTCTGCAAGTGATCCTGGGCCAGATGTTCCAGCACCAGGGGGTGGAAATACCACCTTTGTTGACCAAGGAATTACATCTTTTGTGTTTACCAACGCCGCCGATAATACCTTTGTCCCGGCAACAGCAACCAACCTTTATATTCAAGCCTTAAATGGAAATGATTTCATTGTGGGAAGCGTATCGGCTGATAATATTAATGGCAATTTAGGGGATGATAAAATATTAGCCGGAGGTGGTAATGATGGCGATCGCACTTTAACAATTCCAGCCAATACCATTCGGATTGCTATTCGTGGCGGCAAAGGGTCAGATAACCTCGATGGTCAAGAGGGAGATGACTTAATCAATGGCAACCTGGACAATGACACCGTATTGGGGGGTGTGGGAAATGATATTATCCGGGGTGGTAAAGGTGCAGACGTCTTAGATGGCGGTGCAGGTGCGGATTACTTGATTGGTGATGCGGATCAAGATAAACTCACGGGGGGAGCCGATGCTGATATTTTTGTGTTACCTGGAGCGTCCGTCGCCGCAACTAGCTTAAATCAAGCCGACCTAATCACCGATTTTCTTGGCGGAACCGATAAAATTATGTTACCTTCGGGGATAACTTTTGCCCAACTAACATTAACGCCTGTCACCGTACAAGTCGATGGTAGTACAGCATTAGTATCCACATCAATTCAATCGGGAACAACCTTTTATGGTTTAGTACAAGGGATAACCCCAGTTCAACTCACCGCAGCTAACTTTATTGCTGATGATCCGAATATTACTATTTTAGGATAGATATAGATCAAAAATCAGTAATCATTTGTAGGGGCGGGTTCTATTCAATCTTTGTGAATCACCCCAATCTTAATAAACCCGCCCATAACTGTGATCAGTGTGCTTAAGTTTGACAAGCTGTCTTTTGACAAAACTAATATTTAGGTAAAAAAATTAATATCAGACCATAAAAAAATCCATTTTATTTACTTGAGTTAATTTGATGAATTGCCAATTTAATTTCAAACAAAACCAAACTATTGTGATTGGGTTTTCTCTCCTTTTGGGAACAATTTTGAGTAGTTTTACTGGATTAGGTTTATCATCTGTTGAAGCCCATGAACAACAACATGATACATCTTCCCCTCACCATAAAATAATCTCGATTCCCCCTGGTCAACCCGTACCATCGGTGGATCTGATTGTCCATCCTGATGCCCGTCAGGGATGGAATTTAGAGTTGAAATTGACTAATTTTAAATTCACACCAGAAAGAGCCAATCAACCCAGCGACTCCTATCAAGAAGGACACGCTCACCTTTATATCAATGGGAAGAAAGTCACCCGAATTTATGGAAACTGGTATTATCTTTCGGAACTACCAGCAGGACGTAATGAAGTTCGGGTTAGTTTAAACGGAAATGGTCATGAAACCTTCATGGTTGAGAATCAAGAAATCGGGGATACAGAAATTATTGAAGTCAAGTAGTTACCTAAGTAATTAGGTTTGGGTTGAGGGTTAGCAATTAACTGTTAACCCTCAATATCCCATAACTGTTCTTAATCCGTCAGAGCCGAAGACCGACGGCGACGGCGGCGAATAATCGGTTCACCCGGTTGATGATCCTTATCTGATTCAGAGGTATCCTCCGATGGTGACTCATCCTCAGTTTCCGGTACAAAAAATTCTACTGTTGTTTCAGGTTCTTCAATTTTTTCTAGGGTTTCTGGTATTTTTGGTGTTTCTGTTATTTCCGGTATTTCTATTATTTCTGGTATTTCTAGTATTGCCGGTTTTTTCGGTTCGAGAATAATCCGGTCAGAAATTGACCGTTCGGGAACAATCCGCTCAGAAATAACTACTGGTGAACTTGTCCGATCGGTTATGGTTCGGTCGAGAATAATCCGTTCAGAAATTGATCGTTCAGGCATAGTTCTTTCACCCGACCCAATCGACAGAGGCAGGTTTTGTCCTTCATCGGAGTCTTCATCCATCAGAGTCGTGGGAGAAACAGGGGATTCCCCTGGAGAACGAACCGTGACAATCACAGAGCGAGAATTTTTCACCTGTTCATGGGAGAGCATCAAGGGAGAAATCCCCATCAACGCATAAACCTCCTGTTCCTCTGGAGTCATTTCCACCGAAATCACCTCGGCTGGTTCCACCGAAGGTTTAATAATTTCGGATTTTGTGGGGCGACTGCGTTCACTCAATCCACTGCGTCCTGAGAACCCTTCACTAAACCCAACATCCGTGCGAGGTTCCCCATAGTTCACCGTTGGAGACACCCGAACATCAGGGGCGGGGAGTTCCTCATCTCGCCCTAAAGAATCCATATCCCGAATTCGACGGCGACGGCGACGGGCATTACTGGCGCCAATATCCTGATAACTGGGATGGTTGAGCAGTTCTAACTCTTGGAAACCCTCAGACGCCTCAAGATCTAAAACTTCGGGTTCTTCCCGGGAAGACGGCTGTTCATAAACCGGAACCGGACGTAAACTGGGCCGTTCTGAGTTGTCCCCACTGCTCGGCGACGGAATAATCCGATTACTAGGAATCACGAGCCGTTCCGTGGTTTCTGCGGGTTCGGGTTCGGGTTCTCCGGGTAACTGAACGATATGGCCTAGGCCTCCACAGGTGGTACAGGTTTTGCCAAACAATTCATAGATATTTTGGCCCTGGCGTTTGCGGGTTAATTCCACTAACCCTAATTCTGATAATTGAGCAATTTGGGGTCGGGCTTTATCGGCCTTCAGGACTTTATTAAAATGTTCCAGCACTTGTAATTGGTCTCGGCGGGAATCCATATCAATGAAGTCCACAATAATCACCCCGGCAATATTGCGTAACCTCAACTGACGGGCGATTTCGGTGGCGGCTTCGCAATTTGTCCATAACACCGTTTCCCTAGAGGTTGCCGAACGGGTAAAGGAGCCAGAGTTAACATCAATTACCGTTAGGGCTTCCGTTGGTTCAATCACAACATAACCGCCCGATGGCAAATCTACCCGAGGTCTTAAAGCCTCTCGAATAGCTGCATTAGCTCGGAAATACTCTAAAATCGGAATCCGTTCTCGGTGGTGGTCAATTAACACCCCTTGAGGAGCTTTTCCTACACTCCAACTCATCAAATGTTGTTTGACCCGCTTCACCCCCGTGCTGGTATCGACCACAATTCGGTTAACTTCGGTGCTGTACATATCGCGGAGCACCCGTTGAATAAAATCATTATCTCGATTTAACAGAGCCGGAGGCCGGGAAGATTGGGCTTCCTGTTGCACCAATTCCCATTGCTTTTGTAGGCTTTCCAAATCTTCTAAAATCGCGTCTTCGGGCATATCTTCCGCTTCTGTGCGGACTAATAATCCCATTCCGGCGGGTTTAATTAGAATGGCTAGGGCCCTTAAACGGTTGCGTTCATTTTCCGTGCGAATGCGACGGGATAAATTCACCCCTCTGCCATAGGGCATTAACACTAAATACCGTCCGGGTAAGGAAATATTTCCGGTTAACCGAGGGCCTTTAGTTCCGGTGGGTTCTTTCATTACCTGCACCAACACTTTTTGCTGGGGGCTTAAAAGTTCGGTAATCGAACCGGAACTACGTTTTAATCGTAATGGCCCGAGGTCGGAAACATGGATAAATCCATTCCGTTCCGGGTCTCCAATATTGACAAAGGCTGCATCAATCCCTGGTAGGACATTTTCCACGATACCCAGATAAATATCACTAACTTGGTGATTTCCGGTCGCTACAACCAGTTCTTGAATTTGATCTTCTGAAAAGACAGCAGCGATTCGTTGCTGTTCTGCGATAATAATTTGCTTTGACATTCAATTCCCTCAAAACTTAGCAATATGGTCAGCACCTACGTTGCGTGTACCTAGCAATATTGACGTGATTAATCAATCCATTAACTCGAATTTTCGCCGACTAGGAAGACACCAAAAACACACCAAGCCAACAGGCAAACCGCAAGAGGGAATCAGGTTTTGATCGTTTAAAATCAAAAGGCGGGCAATGGGCAATGGGCAATAGGGAATAGGAAGATTTCCATTGCCCATTGCCTATTTCCCATTCCCTCAAAGGTTAACAAATATCCAAATCTAACATCCAAAATTTATCAACTGTAAGCCTTCAAAGGTTATGGGAAATTGAAATTATAGGAGGTTATTTGTTATCCATCTGCCTTCATCAGTTTCTGTCTAAAGCAATACTTGGGTTGGACAGACGTTGACCTCTTGACTAACTCACGAATATAGTATCCATATCGACGAAAATCTCACCAGACTACAGCTTAGATCGCACATTCCAAGCTAGATGATCTCTCCCCCAACTGCCCTCAATGAACTTAAATCTAGCCATTGAAAGTGTTTGTTTCTTTATGGTATCAAGACAGATGCCAGAAAAAGTTTTTTGCTACTTTCTTCCGTTGATTTTTAGTAACATTAGGGTTTGGTTGATTTCCCAACCGCCTGATCAACAGGTGCGCTACCAGTCAAGAACCTACACTAACTTTAAGTACAGGTGAGCTTCCGGTTTGATCAGTTTATTATAGCCGCTTCTAACCTGCAATCTGTAATATTGTCGGTTTGTAGCCTAGATTCAGGCGAACCCGCCCACTATGCTACAAAACTTGGCTTACCGGGTTTCATTATAGCACGGTCGTAAACACAAATTATCACCAACCAGATATAGAAATCTTTTCGGGTCGCGTTAAAAGTGAATGGCGGTGAATGTGTAACAGTTGGAATTCTTTGCCAGTTACCTGTTCTAACATCTTAATCATCAGTTCGGGTCGTAGTTGTGTCCCATCATTCCGACAACTCCCCACATAACGCAACAATTGATCTTCCTCGGAAATCATTTCTATTTCAAATAATTGTTCTCGTAAGTTGATGATGTTCTTTTTCCCTGATTTTGTGGTTTTCTCCCATAAAATTTCTGATGTGGCTTTAACTGCATTAATCCAATTTAACCATTCGGGGATAGCGTCTATTTCTGCTATGGAATTTACGGTTAAATAATATTCTGCTTTTTCCACCGTATCCGTTAGGGAAGGTAATTCTATGGGTACTTCTTGAATTTGATACAGAGGAATGGTATCGGGTAAACCCTGGGCTAATTTTTGGCGAAATTCCTCGATATTCATGGATTCTGTTAATTCAAAATCCACAATTTCTCCGCTACTTGTTGCTCCTAATGGTAAGGCAAAAGCAATGGAAATCCTCGGATTTGGACGGTATCCTCCGGTAAACGCTAAGGGAATTGAAGCCCGACGAATCGCCCGATCAAATAATCTGAATAAATCCAAATGTCCGACTAAAGCCATATCTCCTAATTTTCCAAATCTAACTCTTAAACGTTGGACTCGTTGAGAATTAGGAATAAATTCTCCGGCAAATTGGGGAATTGGGGGAGATTTAATCACAATATTATGACCAAAATCGGTTCCACAAACTCCACAATGGGAACAACTTTCAAAGGAACAATCGGGAACGGTAGCAGCTTCTAAAGCCAGTTTTAAATCTTCTTTGAGCCAATTTTTATCAATTCCACTGTCAATATGATCCCAAGGTAAGGGCTGATCTAATAATACTGCATAATCCTGTTCTTGACTATTCCCTATTCCCTCCCCCTCTAGCCCCCCGTGCGCGGGGGGTTTGGGGGGGCTGTTCCCTATTCCCTGTTCTCGTTCGACAAGCTCACGAAGCAGCCTGTTCCCTGTTCCCTCAATTAAATTCCATTCCCCGCTTTCCACCCGACGATATTTCCAACTCAAACCTGCTTCTTCTATAGCCTGTGTCCAAGCGCCAAAAGCCCGATCTAAACTTTCCCACCAGGAGTCCATTCCCGCCCCAAGTTCCCAAGCCCGACGCACCACTGGCCCTAAACGGCGATCGCCTCGACCAACAAAATCCTCCATAGCCGAGATTCTAACATCAGTAAAGTTAACTTTTACCCCTCGCATTTGTCGAAATTCTTGTTTTAATAATTTCTGTTTGCGTTGGAATTCTGTTGTGGAAACTGAATGCCATTGAAAGGGAGTATGGGGTTTAGGTGTAAAGTTAGAAATAGTTAAATTAAAGTTTAACTTTCTGCGATCTTTAGCAGAACATTCTCGTTTTAACCAAGCAACGGTTTCGGCAATTCCTAATATATCGGCATCGGTTTCTCCGGGTAAACCAATCATAAAATAGAGTTTAATTTTATCCCAACCTTGGTCAAAGGCGGTTTTAACTCCCTTTAATAATTCTTCATTGGTTAACCCTTTATTAATGATATCTCGCATTCTTTGGGTTCCCGCTTCTGGGGCAAAAGTTAACCCACTTTGTCGCGCTCCCCCTAGAATATTAGCAATATTTTCATCAAAGCGATCTACCCGTTGACTAGGTAAAGATAAACTAACATTATAATCTTTCAGACGGTTCTTAATTTCCATTCCCACCGAGGGTAAGGATAAATAATCGGAACAACTCAAAGATAATAAGGAAAATTCATTATAACCCGTTTCTTTCATCCCTTTTTCAACAGCTTGAATCACATCTTCCGGTTCCACATCTCGCGCTGGACGGGTTAACATTCCCGGTTGACAAAAACGACATCCCCTGGTACAACCCCGTCTAACTTCAATTACTAACCGATCATGAACTGTTTGCACATAAGGAACAAATTTAATCGAATAGGCGGGCATTGGTGCGGCTACCCGTCTTAAAATTTGGGTGGGAACATTAGGATGTTTAGGATGAACAGAACCATCTTCTGCCATCTGATAAAATTGGGGAACATAGACCCCTGGAATTTGGGCTAAATCTAGTAATACGGCTTTTCTATCTAAGTTTTTTTTCTTGCATTCTTCTAAAATTAATCCAATTTCTGGTAATAATTCTTCCCCATCTCCTAAAGCGATAAAATCAAAAAAATCCGAGTAGGGTTCGGGGTTAGATGTGGCCGTTTGTCCCCCGGCAAAAATTAAGGGATAATGGGGTTGATCGGAATTTTTGTTATCGCCCCAGACCGAATAATTTTGTCGGTCTTCCCAAGTTAAAGGAATTCCAGCTAAATCTAACATTTCTAAGATATTTGTTGCCCCTAATTCGTAGCTGAGGCTAAATCCTAAAATATCAAAATCAATTAAAAAATGACGGGACTCAACACCAAATAGAGGGGTTTTAGTCTCGCGTAATTTTTTTGCTAAGTCCGACGCTGGGAGATAGGCGCGATCGCATAATTGCCGAGGTTGGGTATTTAAGATATTATAGAGAATAACATGGCCAAGGTTTGAGACTCCGACCTCGTAAACTTCAGGATAGGTTAACGACCAACGGACGACGGCGGACTCCCAAGGTTTGCGTTTGGCGCCTAACTCCTGACCCAGATAACGGGCAGGTTGATGAATTTCTGGTGTAATTAGTTTCTCGACTGCGACATTCAAGGCAAACCTCACCCTATTAATAACGACAATATTTTAAGATTACCATTGATGTTGCCATCGTGTTGATTGTAGCAGTACCGTGTAATCAAATATTTGAGGACGAAACCTAAAAAACAATTAATTTTTTAAAATAACTTTTGGGTCAAACGTATTAAAATATACTGAAAATCTATCTCAAGGTAGATGAAATTGGGACTAAATAAATGTTACCAAAGTTCCCATATATTAAGTGATAAAGATCACTTCAAATAAAAGGATATGATCACAAATAAAAATCACTATTTATAACATAATAAAAATATGCGAGTTATCCGTACCTACTATGTCAGCAACGAATATGATTCGTAAACTGGTTGAAAAAGCTCTCTATTTTAGATGTCTGACTCCTGAAATTGAAAATGCGATTAATACAGAATTAACCCGACTGGGTTATGTTTCCGATGTCGATTATGAAGCCTTAGAATTATTAATGGAAGAAATGGATGCTGGGCGCATTCGCTTAGTTTCTAGCCATTAATAGCTTGGGATTTAAAAATTTCGAGATGCAACAATAAACAGGGTTTTGTATTCTAACGATTAGAATCAAAAATATTAGCAGAAGCTCGCCAAACCTGACCGATAAAATCTTGCAGTTGTTGGTGAGCAGAACAAGTATTGACTCGTTTAAGTCCAGGATAATTAGCCTCTGGAGACTCTAACTGTGCTAAGAAAGTAATAACTTCCGTATCCAAAGCAGCCCTAAATAAATGTGTTGGCCAAATTAAATCAGGACTTTGGCGTAAATCAGATAAAATAAAGGTTTCCGGGGTAAGACCAAAACTCGAAAAATTGTCTTCTGGATATTCAGATAATCCTTGAATTAACATCAAAGGTCTTACCCAACAGACTCCCCGAACTTCGACAACTTGAATTACTTCTGCATACAAACAACTGTTTTGATGATTTAATCCCACAATTTGACCGGGCTTAAAATTCAAGCTAGAGTCCATCATGCTTAACAGCTTATTAATTAAAAGTAGTTATAATTATAACACTTAGGGTTGATCAATTTGGTTCAGTGCTAATTGTAAATCTTGAATCAGATGTTGAGCATCTTTTTTGGCTGAACCTTGACAATAATCAGTCACAGATAAGGGAGTACCGATTTTTATTTTAACACTAGAACCTCGACAGGGAATAATCGGATTATAGCGTACAGAAATCGGGACAATCTTAATTCCTAAATGTTCCTGGCTAGTTTCCGCTTGGATGGCTAAACGTCCCAGTCCTAATTTTAGGGGGTGAACTTGGTCATCCTGAAAAATATTTCCTTCTGGAAAAATCACTAACATTTCTCCTTGGTGTAGCAATTCCACGCCATAACGAATCGTAGAAATAGTCGGATGTTTTTGATTAATTGCAAACCCACCGAGGTGACGAATAAACCACCCCTGTAGTCCTTTCATTTCATCAACCGTAACCATAAACCGCAAGTCCCGCCCGGTGACATAGCGACCTGTGGAAAAGGGAATCATAATTGCATCCCAACGGGAACGATGGGTTGGTGCTAAAATAATAGGGCCTTGTTGGGGAAGATTTTCTTGGCCGATGACTTCCAAGGATTTAAAATAAAATGGTAAAACCAGATGTCGTCCCAAGGGATAAACAATTGCAGCCAGCAAGGGAGAAACGTCAGAATTAACCTGTGTTTCTTTTGTAGATATGGACATTTTTGCAAAAGATTGATTAGATCAAAGATGAGCATAACGGTTTTCGCAGGTTGAATAAACCTCTTAACTGGATTTTAAACAGTTTAAAGGGTTTTATTGATCGTGATTAGGACAGTTTTTTTATTGTCTATTTAATTGCGTTTTTGAGCAAACCAAGATTGTAATTGTTGACGACAAGGAGATTCTAATATTCCACCTAAAACCGATAATTTATGATAAGAACAGGGACTATTGGGAAGGTTGATAACGGTACGGATAGTTCCGGTTTTGGGGTCATCGGCGCCATAAACCAGTAACCCTAAACGAGCTTGTAATATGGCTCCGGTACATAAGGGACAGGGTTCAAGGGTGACGTACAAAGTACAGGTATTTAGATGCCAATTTTTTAATAGTTTTCCTGCTTCTCGTAGGGCTAATATTTCGGCGTGGGCGGTGGGGTCACAGTCTCTTTCTTTGCGGTTTTGGGCTTGGGAAATTAGTTGATTGTTCTGATTAATAATAATAGCTCCAACGGGGACTTCTCCGGCTTCTCCAGCTTGTTGCGCTAATTCTAAAGCCCGACTCATCCAATATTGATGGGTGGAATAGTTGTTAAAAATTGGGTTTGGGGAACCAGACATCGGGGGGTTGTGTTTGTATATTGATTTTTTAATCAAGTGTATGTCCATGTTAGCCGTATGCTCATTATACGACGGCTGCGGGAATTTGTCAAGGGTAGCTCCTATCTAGTCGGCAATTTTTTTAATCAAATCAGTTTTGAGTGAGGAGAAGATAGAATGGGAAATGCTGTGGTGAAAAGTGCGATCGGTTGTATAGATGTCTACCAAAAATAATTGTCCCTTTTCTGCTGAAGAAATTGCCTCTGAAGGCATCAAACCCGAAGAATATGAAGAAATTGTCCGACGCTTAGGAAGACATCCCAAAAAAGCGGAATTAGGGATGTTTGGGGTGATGTGGAGCGAACACTGTTGTTATAAAAATTCCCGCCCTCTGCTCAAACAATTTCCCACCACGGGAGAGCGAATTTTAGTTGGCCCAGGAGAAAATGCCGGAGTTGTGGACTTTGGTGATGGGCTGCATATTGCCTTTAAAATCGAATCCCATAATCACCCTTCAGCTATTGAACCATTCCAAGGAGCTGCAACAGGAGTGGGGGGAATTTTAAGAGATATATTTACGATGGGAGCGCGTCCAATTGCGGCGTTAAATTCTTTACGGTTTGGTTCATTAGAAGATGACCGAACTAGACAAATATTTAAAGGGGTGGTTTCTGGTATTAGTCATTATGGTAATTGTTTCGGAGTTCCAACGGTTGGGGGAGAGGTTTATTTTGATCCAGCTTATAACGGAAATCCCCTAGTTAATGCCATGGCAATTGGGTTAATGGAAACCCCAGAAATTGTCAAATCTGGTGCTTCTGGAATTGGAAATCCGGTGTTATATGTAGGTTCAACAACGGGACGAGATGGCATGGGGGGAGCGAGTTTCGCCAGTGCCGAATTAAGTGAAGAATCGATTCAAGATCGTCCGGCGGTTCAGGTGGGAGATCCGTTTTTAGAAAAGTCTTTAGTGGAAGCTTGTCTAGAAGCATTTAAAACGGGTGCGGTGGTGGCAGCCCAGGATATGGGAGCGGCAGGAATTACCTGCTCAACATCAGAAATGGCGGCAAAAGGTGGGGTAGGAATTGAGCTAGATTTAGACTTAATTCCGGTACGGGAAACGGGAATGGTTGCCTATGAATATCTGTTATCAGAATCTCAAGAACGGATGTTATTTGTCGCTCAAAAAGGGCGAGAACAGGAGTTAATTGATATTTTCCATCGTTGGGGATTACAAGCGGTTGTGGCGGGAAGTGTGATTGCTGAACCAATAGTTAGAATTTTATTTCAAGGGGAAATTGCTGCGGAAATTCCGGCGGATGCTTTAGCAGAAAATACGCCATTATATCCGCGAGAAATATTATCAGAACCGCCAGAATATGTTCAAATAGCTTGGCAATGGAAACCGGAAAATTTACCGGAATCTACAATATCAGGAATTAAAATTAAGGGGGAATTTCAATCTTGGAATCAAATATTATTGACCCTATTAGATACCCCTTCTATTGCTTCTAAACGCTGGGTTTATCGACAATATGATCATCAAGTTCAGAATAATACGGTTTTAGTTCCTGGGGGTGGGGATGCGGCGGTGATTCGGTTAAGGCCGTTGGAACCCCCCCACCCCCCCCTTACCAAGGGGGGGCTTGAAGATGAAGATCCGGCTTCCCCCCTTACCAAGGGGGGACTGAGGGGGGTCTATCGTGGACTAGCCGCAACAGTAGACTGTAACTCTCGGTATGTGTATCTTGACCCCTACGAAGGAGCGAAGGCAACGGTAGCCGAAGCCGCCCGGAATTTAAGTTGTGTGGGGGCCGAACCGATTGCGGTGACGGATAACTTGAATTTTGGTAGTCCTGAAAAACCGATTGGATATTGGCAGTTGGCGGAATCTTGTCGGGGGATTTCCGATGGCTGTAAGGCGTTGAATACTCCGGTGACGGGGGGGAATGTGTCACTTTATAATGAAACCCTGGATGCACAGGGGAACCCGGAATCCATTTATCCGACCCCGGTGGTGGGAATGGTGGGGTTAATTGCGGATTTAACCAAGGTTTGTGGCCAAGGTTGGCAAAGTTCGGGGGATTTAATCTATCTTTTGGGGGATGACAAAACCTTACCCACGTTAGGCGCGTCGGAATATCTGGCGGTGTTGCATAGTACGATTGCGGGTAAGCCTCCGAGGGTAGATTTTGAGTTAGAACAAAAGGTACAAACTGCCTGTCGGGAAGGTATTCGTCAAGGTTGGATTAAATCGGCCCATGATTGTGCTGAAGGGGGGTTAGCGGTGGCGCTGGCCGAATCTTGTCTGAGTGGCCAAAAAGGGGCGACGGTTAAGCTGGGTTTAGGTTCTAATCCTTCTGTCCGTTGGGATAATATTCTATTTGGAGAAGGAGGGGGACGAATTCTGGTTTCTGTGCATCCTGAATCTCAGTTGGTTTGGGAAGGGTTTTTAGAACAACAGTTAGGGAAAGAAAACGATATCTGGCAAAACTTGGGTTTTGTGGGTTCGGGATCTGAACCTTTAAGGATTTTAGCTGATGATCAGGGTTTAATTGAGGTTGATCTTGGAGAAATGGGCGATCGCTATTTTAATGCGATTGAACGCAGGGTGGATGGTCAGGATTAATTTAACCACAAAGACACAGAGAAGATTCCAGACGCGAGACTTTCTTGCGATTTCAGCTAAAAAGGGATAAGATTAAGAAAATGTTAACTTTTGAGTAGTTATACTCGCGCTATCCAGTAGCCTTAATTCATAAATCCCACTATCTGACTTTGCCAATCAGGAGCAAAACCGTAAAATGATTCCAAATGATTCCCTAGATACCCACTCTGCTCAGGTTGATCACGAACGACCTGATAAGCCGGAAGAAGCCTGTGGCGTTTTTGGGGTGTATGCTCCAGGGGAGGATGTCGCTAAACTGACTTATTTTGGTCTATATGCGCTACAACACCGAGGCCAAGAATCCGCCGGAATTGCCACTTTTGATGGCGACAAGGTGCATTTACATAAGGAGATGGGATTAGTCTCCCAGGTGTTTAATGAAAATATTTTAAATGAGTTAACTGGGAATCTGGCTGTCGGTCATACCCGCTATTCCACGACGGGATCAAGCCGTCGGGTGAATGCTCAACCGGCGGTGGTTTCAACTCGCCTGGGTTCCCTGGCTCTAGCACATAATGGTAATTTAGTCAATACGGGCGAATTGCGTGCAGAATTAACCCGGCGGGAATGTGATTTTCTGACCACCACCGATAGCGAAATGATTGCTTTAGCGATCGCTTCGGAAGTCAATAATGGCAAAGACTGGTTAGAAGGGGCGTTAAGTGCTTTTACTCAATGCCGGGGGGCCTATAGTTTAGTGATTGGGACTCCTAAAGGAATGATGGGGGTTCGTGACCCGAATGGGATTCGACCATTAGTGATTGGAATTTTACCGACAAGTCCGCAACGGTATGTTTTGGCGTCAGAAACCTGTGGATTAGATATTATCGGGGCGGAATATCTGCGGGATGTGGAACCGGGGGAATTGGTTTGGATTACAGAAGAAGGAATGTCTTCTTTCCACTGGAGTCAGAAACCCGCCCGGAAATTATGTGTGTTTGAGATGATTTATTTTGCCCGTCCTGATAGTGTGATGTGTGGCGAAAGTCTCTATAGTTATCGTTTGGAAATCGGACGAATTTTAGCTAGAGAATCCTTTATTGATGCGGATATTGTGATCGGGGTTCCTGACTCTGGGATTCCGGCGGCGATTGGATTTTCTCAGGAGTCTGGGATTCCTTTTGCTGAGGGATTAATTAAAAACCGTTATGTGGGTCGGACGTTTATTCAACCGACTCAAAGTATGCGGGAGTCGGGGATTCGGATGAAGTTAAACCCGTTAAAGGATGTCTTGGAAGGTAAACGGGTGATTATTGTGGATGATTCGATTGTCCGAGGGACGACCAGCCGCAAAATTGTGAAGGCGCTGCGGGATGCGGGTGCTAAGGAAGTTCACATGAGAATTTCTTCTCCTCCGGTGACTCATCCTTGTTTTTATGGGATTGATACTGATAGTCAGGATCAATTGATTGCGGCAACAAAATCAGTGGAAGAAATTCGTCAACAGATTGAGGTTGATACTTTAGCTTATTTAAGTTGGGAAGGAATGTTAATCGCCACTCGGGAAGATACTAATACTTTCTGTTCGGCGTGTTTTACTGGGAATTATCCGATTGATATTCCTGAAAAGGTAAAACGATCTAAATTGATTTTGGAAAAATCGGTAACGGTTTAACTTCTGAAATATAATTTATAAACTTGCCCCCAAAAACCGGATTTTTGACCTAAGAAACCCGGTTTTTATCTTTATTTAACCACAAAGACACAAAGAATAGGATGTATAGCAAGAGGCAATAGGGAATAGGCAATCTCGCTATAGGTAAATACTTACTGTGAGCAGCTTTTAGCTTTCAAGAATGTCCTAATAGATGCGGCAACTGCTATAACCTAAGTTACAGATCACTTAATTCTGCAAATAATGTAGATAAAATTTGATTAGAAAGTAAGAAACCATCGGGATCTGTTAATTGAATAAAACCTTGATTTAAGTGCGGTTGAATGGTGTTAGAAATAGGTTGTTTTTGGGTATCTAAAAATTGAACTAATCCTTGATTTTTAAAAGTAATTAATATTGTTAATATTTGGGCTAGGGTTTCGGATCCAAATTGTTGTGATAGATATTCTAAATTAATTCCTTCTGCTAACCGTAATCCTAACATTAATGTTTCTAATAGTTTTTCTTGGGTTGTATCGACAAATTCGGCAATATTGTATGAATAATTACCATTAACCCAGGCATAATATTCTTGTCGTTTTCGAGGTCGAGTTAAGCGATAACCCTGAAGATAACTTGCCGCCCCCATGCCAAAACCATAATAGGGTTGTTTTTTCCAGTAGACTAAATTATGTTGACATTGAAATTCGGGTTTGGCATAGTTAGAAATTTCGTAATGTTCATAGCCAGCTTGTGTTAAAAGTTGTTGAGCTAAACGATACATTTGGGCGGTGGATTCTTCCGTGGGTAGGGGAAATTCACCCGGAGTATAATATCGAGAAAAAGGTGTTTTATCTTCGACTATTAGGTCGTAAATCGAGATATGATTGGGGTTAATTTTTAATAGGGTTTTTAAGGAATATTCCCAATCTTCTAAGGTTTGTTCGGGTAGACCGGAAATTAAATCTAAACTCCAGTTTTTGATTCCAGTTTTTTCAATAATATTAATTGCTGAAAAAATATCATCAACGGTATGAGATCGCCCAGCTAATTGTAAGAGTTTATCCTGAAATCCTTGTACCCCTAAACTAATTCGATTTACCCCCAAATCCAGAAAACCTTGTAATTTTTCTTGATCGAAAGTTCCGGGGTCTACTTCCATAGAAATTTCTGCATCTGTAGAAATACCTAATTTTTTATCTACTAGATGTAAAATTTGTTCTAACTGATTAACCGATAATAACGAAGGAGTTCCACCGCCAAAGAAAACGGTTTTTAAAGGATAAATATTAGAAGAAACGGATTGTTGGGCAATTTCTTGACATAAAACTTTTACATAGTCTTGAATTATGGCAGAATTATCCCCATGTTGGCGATCGCCTACTACAGACACGGCAAAATCACAGTAGAAACAACGGCGACGACAGAAAGGAATATGTAAATAGGCGGATCTGGGGGATTCTAAAGATGGAAAACCGGGTTGAGATTGAGTGTTAGTGAGAATAGAAGAATCAGTCATATTAAGGGTTTGGGGGGATTATAGACAATAATGGAGTCGGGAGAATAAGTGGGGTCGGTTTTCCCTCACAGTCAAATACCGATTAGGTTTCCCACAGAAGATATAATGGTACACAAACCCACGGATATCCTGAACGGGATTTCCAAACCACTTCCATCGGCTTAAAATCATGCTAGATGCAATCATTATTATTTTATTCATAATAGCTGGTGCTGGGACGGGCTTCTACGGCATTGAATTGCTTCCGAAACCTGTACTCGATCAAGTCACAAATATCGAAGGACTGCGATCGGTTACGGGTGCATTTACCGCTTTAATCGGAGGCGTAATGGGTTTAGTGGTGCAAACCAGCTATCGTCGCCTAGAAGAACAAGTTCGCCAGATGCCTCTTGACGTATTAATCACCCGTGCTATCGGTTTGGTGATTGGATTATTAGTCGCTAATTTAATGTTAGCACCGTTATTTTTACTGCCTATTCCCAGGGAATTTGGGTTTATGAAACCTTTGTTTGCACTGTTATGTAGTGCCATGTTTGGGTTTACGGGCGTTAATTTAGCGGATACCCACGGACGGGCATTTTTCAGAATTATTAATCCGGGTAGTTTAGACTCAATGTTATTGGCGGAAGGAACTCTAAAACCTGCTTATACCAAAGTAATTGATACCAGTTGTATTATTGATGGTCGGATTGAAAGTTTGTTAGAAACAGGGTTTATTGAAGGTCAAATTTTAGTACCTCAGTTTATTTTACAGGAGTTACAATTAGTTGCTGATGCGGCTAATGATCAAAAACGGGTGCGAGGACGGCGAGGATTAGATATTTTGAATCGTCTACGAGAAGACTATCCCGATCAGATTTCGATTCATTCCATTGATTATGAAGAACCGCAAACAGTCGATGCCAAATTAGTCCGATTTGCTCAAGAAATCAATGGCACGCTATTAACCAATGATTACAATTTATCAAAGGTGGCAACGGTACAACAAGTTCCAGTTTTGAATATTAATGATTTGGTGCAAGCGATCCGTGCCTCCTATTTACCAGGGGATATTATTGAGTTGAAAATTAGAAAGGAAGGGAAAGAACCATCTCAGGGTATTGGTTATTTAGATGATGGTACAATGGTTGTTGTAGAAGATGGAAGTGAGTATGTCGGGGATTTGGTACGAGTAATTGTGACAAGTTCCTTGCAAACTTCCGCAGGTCGGATGATTTTTGCCCGTCCTGAACATTCTGTGATCGCTTGAATTTATAGGAATAGGGAATAGCCCCCCCAAACCCCCCGTGCACGGGGGGCTGTTTCATTCTCTAGGAAAAACTGTGTGACCTCTCCCCCAAACTCCCCGTGCACGGGGGGCTGTTTCATTCTCTAGGAAAAACTGTGTGACCTCTCCCCCAAACCCCCCGTGCACGGGGGGCTGTTTCATTCTCTAGGAAAAACTGTGTGACCTCTCTCCCAAATCCCCCGTGCACGGGGGGCTGTTCCCTAGCGCTATATTGAATTAATCACAAATTGACTAATTACTTCTGGCTGACGATTAATAATATTAGCTGGAATTGACTGGATATCTGTTTGGGTGTAAGGTTCAATTCCATAGACATTCACCTGCAATTTTTGAGTTTGTGGATCAACAATAAATTCAGTCCAGCCAAAATTATGAACTGCAAAATAAGACCCTTTAATTAACTCAGAATTGAGTTTTGTTTCATCTAAACCAATCGGATCATATCCGAATTGATTTAGTTGATTATTCAGAATATTTTGGACTAATTGATCTTTACTTGAAGCCGTATCTAACCCTGCGTAAAAATCCTTAGTATCCTGGGTAATAGTATCAATAGAACTAAAATTCATAATTTCTGACCCCCAAGTTCCAGGGATAAAGCTTTCACCTAAATTTAACTGATAACCGATGGGCCCTACAGTAATTTCAATCGCATCGGTTTTAATTTGAGGTTGATCAAAATTCAATTGATAGGTTAACTCATTAACAATAGTTCCTCCGGCACCTCCCGATACAAATACAACATTTTTAATATTATTTTGATCAATAAATTGTAATAAATCCCGACGTTCAGAGGCATATCCTTCCCAACGGTTAGCAGAATCATATAATCCTAAATTCTGAATTGGAACCGGAGAAAAAATAAATTTCCAACTCACCCCAGAGTTTTGTGCTTCTAATAAATCAATCTTTAAATCATCTAACTGTGCTTTTCCTAATAACGTCCGGTTAGGGTCAAAAGAAGATGCTAAAAATTGATTAATTTGAATATCTAAAGCCGGGTCAGGAACTTGAGGTAAAGGTGCATCTCTAAAAGAACGTGCATCTAATACAAATAACGCCCCATCACTGCCAAAAGGTTGATATCTATAAAGTTTATCTTGATTAGCAGTGCGGGGGTCTCCGGTTTTTCCATAGACTTGATTTCCCACGGGATTATACTCTTTCCAGGCTTGCAAACCGATGTTAAATTGATCAGTATTATTAATAAATTGTCCGTCAGTTCCAAAAAATAACTGTTGAGGAGATAAAGCGGGAATTTCTCCCCCCGCAAAACCCGTAATTAAATTTTGATCATTCCAAGTGCTATATATTGTTGTTGCAGCTTGTAAATTTGCCCAAGGATTAAGTTCTAAACGGGGGGAAACAATCTCATTATATTTAGTTCTAAAATCCAGGGGAGTAACCGCTTGTTCAACGCCGGGTAAATCGGGGGAAATCGTATCAGCAGAAATGGTATTTCCCAATCCCACAAAAAAGTCTAAATTGCGTTCAGGAATATTATTAACCGACATATAGGGCATTAATTCCCCTTGTCCGTCGGCGGTGGCTCCAAATCTTAATCCCTGTTGGGTTCCAATAGCTGCTGGAGTGCGAAAACTTCCTACTGATGATGTTCCTTCTGCATTGGTAAACCGATAAAAATATTGAGTATTTGGAGTTAAATTATTAGCTGCTAACTTAACGGGTTCAGTAATATCTGTGACGTCACTATAAAGGATTCCCAAAGGATTAATAAAACTAAGATTATTCCCATATTCCAGACTAACAGTTCCCGCCGCCGAACTACGGGTTAAAAATACCGTGGAATTGGGGGTTGTATCTCCGGTGGCGACTCGATTAGGTAAACTAGAACCTTGGGGTTGAATAAAGGGGGTAAATTGACGATTTTCGGCGGCTCCAATGTTAATATAATGTTCAATTCCGGTGAGTTCATCCCGGGCAACGGCAATGGCAACATCGGGATTTTTAGCTAAATAATAGTTAGAATTATAAAAGGGTGTGGGACTGCGATCTTCAAATTGTCCAAAGTTAACAAAATGCTCAATTCCGGTAATATTTCCCTGGGCAACGATGGCCGCAAGAGCCGGATTTTCGGTTAAATAATAGGTACTATCAAATAAAACACTGGGGCTGCGATTTTCCAACTGTCCCAGGTTAATATAATGTTGAAACCCACTGGCAAAAGCTCCACTTTTAATCAATTGGGCAACGTCAGGATTTGTAGCTAAATAATAGGATTCATCATAGAGGGGACTGGGTTGGCGAACCTGAAATTGACCGGACTCAATAAAGTGTTGAAATCCATTAGCAATAATTCCACTAGCAACCGCCACCGCCACATCGGGGTTTTGTGCTAAATAAAAGGATTCATTAAATAAGCCATTGGCTGATAACATAAATACAATTTAATAGGGGACTTCCGATACTGGGTTGGGTTTGAAGACCAAACCCCTACAATAAAATATTACAACCTTGGGACGGATTTTTTGTTAATTTCCTAAAATATTGTGGTTAGTTTAATATTTAGAATCTAATATTACCTCCCAAAAAATAATCAAACTTTAGTCGGTTAAAATTGACTAAAGTTTGAGTTTTGAGCCTTCATTTTAATTCAAGGCTGTTGATTAATGATCAATTGATTTGAGATGGTTCGTGCGCCGTACTTAAACACCCTACAATTAACGATTATAACCCCCATTAGGATAGGGTTGATTGTTACGATTATAACGATCATAGCGATCGCTGCCATTATAATTCCCGTTATTGTTACCCCGTTGCCAAGTCGCATACTCCCGATCTAAATTTTGATCCAAATTAATATGAGCATCTCGAATCATTTGGGCTTTTTGGGCTGCGGATAAATTGCGATATTGAGGTTGATTCATATCTTGCCGCATTTGTTGTTCTAACTGTGCATGACGTTGTTGACGATATTGATCAAAGGATTGTTGACTATTGGGATTGTTAGGATTGTTGTTATTATAATTCCCGTTATTGTTACCCCGTTGCCAATTCGCATACTCCCGATCTAAATTTTGATCTAAATTAATATGAGCATCTCGAATCATTTGGGCTTTTTGGGCTGCGGATAAATTGCGATATTGGGGTTGATTCATATCTTGCCGCATTTGTTGTTCTAACTGTGCATGGCGTTGCTGACGATATTGATCAAAGGATTGTTGATTATTGGGATTATTGTTATTATAACGACCATTATTGTTGTAACGGCCATTATTATTATTAGATTGCTGTTTTTTCCAGGTTTCATATTCCCGGTCTAAACTTTGATCTAAAGTTTTATGAGCATCCCGAATCATTTGGACTTTTTGGGCTGGGGACAAATTATTATATTGAGGTTTTTTCACCTCCTCCCGCATTTGTTGTTCTAACTGTGCGTGACGCTGTTGACGATATTGGTCAAAATTATTTTGAGCCAGAATTAAATCTTGAGAGGGTTGTCTTGATAAGTCTGTATTAGTCCGGTTATTGAGCATCACAGCATGGGCTGGGAGCATTGAACTGGCTAATAATATTAATGTTGCTAAGGTTAATGTGGTTTTCATGGGTTAACTCAACTTAATAAAATTTTGAATCCCTTTATTTATTTTAGGCTAACATTTTTTTAGGGATTCTGCATCATCCCAAAAGATGATTTTAAAGGTCTTGATCAGACTTTTTAAGTTCTTTAGGGTAGATGGGAGTTAGTCGTTTCTCTAATTCCTGACTTACTCTAATAGTCGATAAAAATTATCAAAGGTTCCCTAGATGACTGTCAACTCTTGAACTGATAACTGATGACTGATGACTGATAACTGATAACTGTACTGCACAGGCTTTTAATTCCGGTTGGCGGGAGTCAGGACAGGCGTGGGGATGGGTTAAATTATTGGCTTCTGCATCTGCGGCCCACAACGCCCCCCAGTGCATCGGGACAAAAACGGTTCCAGGGGCAATAAAGGCAGTGACTTTAGCGGGAAATTGACAACTTCCCCGTCGAGAACAGACTTGCACAATATCGCCATTTTCAATCCCCAAATTAGCTGCATCTTTGGGATGAATTTCTATAAATGGGTCGGGGTGCATTTGTTGGGTTTTTGCCGTTCTCCCGGTGCGGGTGAGGGTGTGCCAATGCCCATATAAACGCCCCGTTGTCAACACATAGGGATAATCGGGATCACTGGGTTCAGCTAACCCCTTGGAATGGTAAGGGCCAAAAATCGCCCGACCGTCGGGGGTGGCAAAATAATTATTGGTGTAGAGGCGTTTGGAGGAAATACTAGAGTCAACTTCTCCTTCTGGACAGGGCCATTGGGTCGGCCCCTGTTGTTGCAAACGGTCATGGCTTAACCCTGACATATCACAGGGACGCCCTTGAGTAAGCTGCACAAATTCAGCATAGACATCCGCCGAGGTTTGGAAAGCAAATTCTTCCTTAAACCCTAAACGCCTACCGACATCAGCAAAAATCTCCCAGTCATGTCGGGCTTCTCCCAAAGGGATATCAAACCCCGGACAGTAGGTTACACGCCTTTCGGAGTTGGTCATCACCCCGGTTTTTTCACTCCATTGGGTAGCGGGGAGTAAAATATGGGCGTAGGGGGCGGTTTCCGTGGGATAGTAGGCTTCTTGATAGACAGTGAAGGGGGATTTTAATAGGGCGGCTTTGGTGCGTTTCAGGTCAGGCATACTCACGGCCGGATTGGTGGCGACGATCCAGAGAAACTGCACCTGATTCTGTTCTAAACCGATAATCATATCCCAAACGGTGCGTCCGGTATGGGGGGAAATGCGACCTGGGGGAATACCCCAAAACTGTTCAACTTGAGCCCGATGTTGGGGGTTAGTTACCGATCGATAGCCGGGTAATAGATGGGCCAGTCCTCCGGCTTCCCGTCCGCCCATGGCGTTGGGTTGTCCGGTGAGGGAAAACGGGCCAGAACCGGGTTTACCAATTTGACCGGTCATTAGGTGTAAATTAATTAGCGATCGCACTTTTGCCGTACCCTCGGAGGATTGATTTAATCCCATTGACCACATAGATAAAATCCGTTTAGATTCTTGCCAATAACGGGCAGCGGTTTCTAAGGCTTCGATAGTAATTCCAGAGGTTTCGGCAACTTTTTCGGGAGGATAAGATTGTAAAAGTTGAGCATATTCTTTAAAATTGCGGGTACATTCTTCCACAAATAGGGTATCAATATTTCCCGATTTTAATAATAAATAACCAATACCATTAAATAGGTCAATATCAGTTCCGGGGCGAATCGGTAAATGCAGGTCGGCAACTGCTGCGGTTTGGGTGCATCGAGGATCAGCAACAATTAGTTTAACGTGGGGATTTTTTTTATGATATTTGGCTAAACGATTAAATATAATTGGATGACATTCGGCGGCATTACTACCTACAATAAAAGCACAATCAGTTAATTCTAAATCATCATAACAACAGGGCGGCCCATCAGCCCCCAAGCTCTGAACATAACCTGAAACGGCAGATGACATACATAAACGAGAATTGGCATCAAAATTATTGGTTCCTAAACAACCTTTAAATAGTTTTTGTGCCACATAATAATCTTCGGTAACACACTGACCGGAACCGTACATACATAGGGCATCGGAACCATATTCATGACTAACGGTTTTGATCCGATCCACGATCAAAGTTAGAGCTTCCTCCCAACTCCCCTGGCGGAAGGGTTGATCTAGGGTTTCTCGAATCATTGGGTATAAAAGACGATCGCGATGAATTGATTCGGTGACGGTGGCTCCTTTAACACAGACCATTCCCAAACTAGAAGGATGTTGGCGATCGCCTCTCACCTTCCAAACTGGGTTTTCCTGTTCATTTCGTTTAATATCTTGATCGGCTGTTGCTGTGGATAGAATTTCTAAACCACAACCGACACCACAGAAAGGACAAAGGGTTTTAATGGATTTCATTGTTTTATAAAATAGTTGTTGGGCTAGTTGTTGGGCTTGAGCCCTCCATCTTTTGGGGCTTCAGCCCAGGAATATGGAGGGCTAAAGCCCAACAACGAATTCCAAAATTTATTTAATATAAAAATTGTTAACTCAGAGTGAGAAATTGGGATAATAATTAACTCCCAATTCCTCTTAAAATATTCCCTATTGAACCGATTTTAAATCCAAGGTTCCTACGGGAGTAAATGTCACCTCAAATTGCGTATAGGGAGTTTGGGTCACATCCGATTTCACTAACTTAGGCAGAGGGGTATTGTTCAGATTTTGAGTTGCATCGGCAGATTTAGCCTCATAACTCAAAATTTCCCCCGTTTGACTCACCTTAACTAAATAAACAGAAACTGCGGTCACGGGAGTATTTGTCCAAGCCTCATTGATGTTAGCAAAAACCTCTTGATTCAACTTTTCTAAATCCGCCGCACTAGGAGTGGCTGTAGTGCTGCTACTGGGGGATGTTGCCACAGGAGAAGGCGAAGGCGAAGACGTTGTTGTTGGTGTTGTAGCCGGAGATCCGGTAGCAACAGCAGAAGGAGATGCCGTAGCCTCGGCTAAACTCCCTGGAGTTGGGGACGCCGTAGCAATGGGTGAGGGAGAAACCGTTGGAGATGCCTTTGTGGTAGGAGCGATCGCCGTTGTTGAACTGGGAGAGGGGGTTGTTGTTATTGTTGTGGTAGATGCAACGCTATTAGTGGGACTAGGGGAAGTCGTTGCCACCGGGTTAGGAGAGGCCACTGGAATAGACTCAGGGGATGGAGAAATACTAACAGAGGGAACTGTACCTGGGGATAAAGTCGCCGTGGGACTAGGCGATAAAGTCGGAGAGGGTGTTGTGATCGGAGTCGCGGTTTCCACAATCACAGGGATTGACGTCTCCATTGTCGTTGAGGAAGATTCAGGGGTTTCTGCCTCTTTATTGGGGGTAGTAGGCGCAGAGGAGTTAAAAACTAATGATCCGACTAAGGTGGCGAGAATGACTCCCCATAGGGCAAATAACACTCCGGTTTTCGCCGATGGAGACATTTCTTCCGAGATCGTGGTAGAACTTTCTTCCTGGATTAATTCAGGTTCAGAAGGTTGAGCATAAGGATTTTCATTAGGGTTAGGTTTATCGGGTTGCATATTTAGCACCTCTGTTGCTATAGAACTAGAACTGGGTGATATTGTAGTGCTTTGTGCCGATTCCATGTCAGATGTTGTATCTTCAGTTGTGTCTTGATCTTCTTCATGGTGGGCAAAGCGCCGGAATAGAAAATCGAGGGCATAGTTCCGTAATTCATAATATCGTGGATCTTCGGTGATTTTGGCGCGGTTGCGGGGACGGGAAAAGGGAATATCGAGGATCTCCCCAATTTGGGCTGATGGGCTATTGGTCATCATCACCAGACGATCGGCTAAAAATAAGGCTTCATCGATATCATGGGTAATCATCAATACAGTAATTCGATGATCTTGCCAAATACTTAGTAGTTCTTCCTGAAGTTCTTCCCGGGTGATGGGGTCTAAGGCGCCAAAGGGTTCGTCTAAAATCAACATTTGGGGACGGGTAGCTAAAGCTCTAGCGATGGAAACCCGTTGTTTCATACCTCCTGAGAGTTGGGCGGGTTTTTTGTTCGCCGCTTCCGATAACCCGACTAACTCTAAATTTTCCTGAACAATGGTTTTATGTTCGGCGGCGGATTTGTCAGGATATACTGACTCAACTCCTAACTGAATATTTTCTTTTGCGGTTAACCAGGGTAGGAGGGAATAGTTTTGAAATACTACCATCCGTTCTGGCCCAGGTTCGGTGATAGTTTTTCCCTGAACTGATACGACCCCAGTGGTGGGTTGATTAAACCCCGCCACCATATTTAATAGGGTAGATTTTCCACAACCAGAGTGACCAATAATGCAGATAAATTCGCCTTCTTGCACCTCAAGATTGACGTTTTCAAGTACAACATATTCACCTTTTGCTGTGTTATAGACTTTAGAAACTTGATCAATTACCAAAAAAGCATCGGATTTTGAAAATGGCATTGGTTTAGAAGAAATACTATCTAAAATTTGCATATTTTTTTAGACTAAACAATGGTTGACGATTAGACTGTTTTAGGCTGCTATGGGATCTAGGATAATTTCTTCAATCCGAATTTCTTGTTTAATCTTGAGATTTTTGAGATATTTAATCGGATCGTTAGGATTAAAAATAGTGCCATCAAATAGTTTGATACTTTGGCGATCGCGTCCTGTATCAGACAATCCTAATTCCCGGGCTGCTTGGCCATAAACATCAGTTCTTAATACCCTTTCTAGGATAGAAACCCAGTTTTTCGGGAAGGGTGTAATCCCCCAACGAGCCATTTCTGCCATGATCCAGAGAAATTCCGTAGCATCAGGACAATTAGTTTTATCGACAAAAAACTGATTGTAATTTATCAATAATTCGGCTGGTTGACCATTACCCCGATCAACGGGGTCAATAAATCCTAAACGGGTATATTCTGGAGCCGATCCGATATATTCATCCCGACATAAGATCTCTAAAATTTCTTCTCGATTTCGCCGATCATCGCAATAGTCACAGGCATCAATTAAGGATTTTACTAGAGCAACATGGGTTTTAGGATAGCGATTTGCCCACTCCTCTTTCACCCCTAAAACTTTCTCCGTGTGTCCATTCGGGAAAATATCAAAACTATTAGCAATAACAAATCCTAACCCCTCATGAACAGATCGGGCATTCCAAGGCCCCCCCACACAATACCCATCAATATTTCCGGCTTTTAAATTAGCCTGCATTTGGGGCGGTGGAATCACGGTTAAATTAACATCTTGATCGGGGTTAATATTACCTGCTGCTAACCAATAGCGTAACATTAAATTGTGCATAGAACTAGGGTGAACCATACCCAAAGTATGCACTTTGTCAAGGTTATTTTCGATATAAATTTTAAAATCTTCTAGGGTTTTTACCCCATGTTCATATAAATTTTTACTCAAGGTAATTCCATTGCCATTTCGAGATAGGGTCATGGCAGTTACTATGGGCAGGGGTGGGTTTTTACCAAAGCCCAATGTCATAGCTATGGGCATTCCTGCCACCATTTGCGCCGCGTCTAAACGGCCTTCGATCACCCCCTGACCTAACAGTTTCCAACTGGTTTCTCGACTGAGGGTAACTTCGCTTAATCCATATTCCTCAAAGATCCCTTTTTCCTTAGCAATAATTAGGGGGGCGCAGTCGGTTAGGGGAATAAAACCCAGGTCTAAATTGACTTTTTCTAAGCCATTTTTAGCAATAACCATAGGTGCTTTTTTGGTAGCTGATTTTTTGGCTTTTTTCTGTTGATTGAGAAAATAAACAACTTCATTCCGCAAGGCATAATAGCTGGGATGATTAACCACTTCCATCCGTTGACGGGGACGGGGAATATTCACCTCTAAAATTTGCCCAATATGAGCTTCTGGGCCGTTGGTTAACATTACAATCCGATCGGATAATAATAAGGCTTCATCGACATCGTGGGTCACCATGACGGCGCTGACTTGGTTGGCTTCACAGATTTTCATTAACTGCTCTTGTAGCCCGCCTCTAGTTAAAGCATCTAAGGCTCCAAAGGGTTCATCTAGGAGTAATAATTGGGGTCGAATGGATAGGGCACGAGCGATCGCGACTCGCTGTTTCATCCCCCCCGAAATTTCCCCCGGTCGTTTATCCGCAGCCTGTCTTAAACCGACTAATTTAAGATGTTTTTCAACAATTTCTTTTCGTTCAGTTTTAGGAAGTTTACGATACACTTCATCAACCGCTAAGGCAATATTTTCCCTAACAGTTAACCAAGGTAATAGGGAATAATTTTGAAATACCACCATCCGATCTGGCCCAGGTTCTCGAACTTCTCGCCCTTCTAAAATAATCCCTCCTTCTGATGCTTGATCTAACCCCGCAATAATATTTAATAGGGTGGATTTTCCACAGCCAGAGTGTCCAAGTAAGGTAATAAATTCCCCTTTATCAATTTTGAGTTCGATATTTTTTAGGGCAATATATTGTTCTCCATTGGGAAGATTAAAAACGCGATTGACGTGATCAACTTGTACGAATACAGACATAATTAAAGATTAGATTAGTTAAGGGTTAACAAGTATAGTTTCGGGTTTATTTCTGGTCGGCGGGAACCACTTTAGAAGCAATAAAACCAATGGTTCTATCTAGGATTAAACCGACGACTCCGACATAAATTAAAGCCACGATAATTGCACTCATTCGAGAACTATTATAGGCATCCCAAATAAAGAATCCAATCCCAACTCCACCGACTAACATTTCCGCCGCAATAATCGCTAACCAAGATAGACCAATCCCAATTCTTAATCCGGTGAAAATATAGGGAACTGCGGAGGGAAATAATACTTTAAAGAAGTATTTATGTTTGGGTAAACGTAACACTCTAGCCACGTTTTTATAGTCTTGGGGAATTTGTTGTACCCCGACGGTGGTATTAATAATAATCGGCCAAACTGCTGTAATAAAGATGACGAAAATAGCCGCCGGATTAGATTGTTGTAAGGCAGCTAGGGCAATGGGCAACCAAGCAAGCGGCGGAATTGTTCTAAGAATTTGAAATAGGGGATCTAAGGCATCATACATAAAGGAATTACTCCCCACTAAAATCCCTAATGAAATTCCTACAATGACCGATAAGCTAAAGCCAATCGCCACCCGTTGTAAACTGGCAATGACTTGCCAACCCAACCCTTTATCAGTACCGCCATTATCAAAAAATGGGTTAACAATTAATTCCCAAGATTCTTTAACGGTGGTAATGGGAGATGGTAAATTAGGATTTTCTCCTGAACATAATAGTTGCCAAATTGCCAGAAAAATAAAGATCCCAATCAAAGGACGAATAATTTGATTACGATTTTTATTGAACCAATTGAAAACAAAGTTCAAAGGATTATTACTATTAGAAGTGGTTTTAGTGCCAGTAGTCATGATGATTATAAATTAGTTAGTTTTTTTCTCTTGCAGCCCCCCTTTACCAAAGGGGAGCTGGGGGGGTAACATTGGTATCAACTTAAGCCGAAAAGCCGTTAGGTCGATCCCCCTAAATCCCATTAAAAAGGGGGACTTTGATGATCCGATTTCCCTAAATCCCCCTAACTTTAATTCTCCAATTCCCCATTATCAAGGGAGGTTGGGGGGATCATTGTTTATTAATATTATCTGTAGGAATTGTTAGACCTTGAATAACCCGCCGCTACAGAAAATATGGGAAAATTAGACCTTTTTGATCGCTAAACTATTGAGATAGGCTTTAGGATCTTCGGGGTTAAATTGTACGCCATCAAAGAAGGTTTCAATGCCACGAGAAGGAGTAGCAGGAATTTCGGCTGCGGGAACATTTAAAGACTTCGCCGCTTCCCGCCATAAATCTTCGCGGTTGACCTTATCAACGGTGGCTTTAATATCTAAATCGGCTGGTAAATATCCCCAGCGAATATCTTCGGTTAGGAACCAACTATCATGGCTCTTATAGGGATAAGAGGCATTATCTCTCCAGAATTTCATGGCGATGGGACTGGCGGTGATCACCCGACCATCCCCAAAATCAATATTTCCCCTAGATCGCTCAATAATATCTTCAAAAGGCACTTTAAACCATTTATCTTGGGAAACAATTTTACACATTTCCTCAATATTTTCCGGTTTATCACACCATTGTTGCGCTTCTAATACAGCCATGGTTAAAGCTTTAGCCGCTTTGGGGTTTTTATCCACCCAATCTGCTCGCATTGTAAAGGCTTTTTCGGGGTGATCTTTCCATAATTCCCCGGTAATTAATGCAGTATATCCGGCTTTTTGATTAACTAATTGGGCATTCCAAGGTTCACCAACACAGAACCCTTCCATATTTCCGACTTTCATATTTGCTACCATTTGGGGAGGTGGCACCGGAATAATGGAAATATCAGTATCTGGAACAGTCCCCCCGGATGCTAACCAATACCGCATCCATAAATCGTGAGTTCCTCCGGGGAATGTAATGGCAGCTTTGAGTTCTTTTCCTGCATTTTTAGCGGTTAATAAAATATCTTTGAATTTGGCACTATCATTAACGGTAATTTTAGCATCCAGATATTCTTTACCTAAAGAAATTGCCTGACCATTAGTATTTAATCGGGCTAAAAGATACATCGGAACTGGCTGTTTTGTAATCGTTCCTAATGTCATTAAATAGGGCATGGGGGATAAAATATGCGCCCCATCAATTCCGCCTCCACCGGAACCTAATTCTAGGTTATCTCTAGTAACAGGCCAAGAGGCTTGTTTAAGCACCTTAACATCCGACATTCCATACTTAGCAAAAAAGCCTTTTTCTAAGGCAATAATTAGGGGGGCAGAGTCGGTTAAGGCAATAAATCCTAATGTTGCTGTTGCTATTTCTGGAGCATCCGCCGGATTAATATTAACCGCCGGGGCTGGAGCAGAAGTTGTTGTGGAGGTTGTGGAAGGATTGTTATTAGCAGCACAACCATGAATGATTAGAGTTCCGGCGGCAGTTGCACCGGCTGTAAACAGGAATTTCCGACGTGAAAGTTTACTCATGTTCTGTGTTTTGATTCCGTATTAGTAGGGTGTTGATGTGGGTTTTCAGATGAATTATTCTTTGACGCGAGCGCCAAATTGTTCCACTAAAATTTGTCGCAAAACGGGTTTGAGATCCTCACAGGGAATGGATTTTTGTACACATTCACCTAGTTGGGCATCTTTACCGACTTTTCCGCCCATATAAAGGTTTACTCCTTCAAGGGTTTTGCCCTCTTTACGGGCTTTGGTTCCCATTAATCCAATATCAGCTACTTGGGGTTGTCCGCAGGAATTGGGGCAGCCTGTCCAGTGAATTCTGACGGTTTTTTCGACGGTTAATTCCGCTTCTAATTCCTTAACTAATTCGACAGCCCGATGTTTAGTTTCTACTAAAGCAAAGTTACAGAATTGTGCGCCAGTACAAGAAACTAATCCTCGACTTAAGGCAGAGGGATTAACGGAGAATTTTTCCAAAATAGGTTCAGTTAAAAACGGCTCTAACCGACTATCGGAAATATTAGGAATAATCACATTTTGTTCAACGGTTAAGCGAATTTCTCCACTCCCATAAACTTCAGCAATCCGGGATAATTCTAACATATCGTTAGCCGATAACCGACCTACGAGAATATTTAATCCCACATAGTTTAATCCGGGTTGTTTTTGTTTATAAATCCCCAAATGATCCCGTTTTTCCCAGAGAATTTCGTCTTTTTCCGCTTCGGATTCTAAAGCATAACCGATCTGTTTTTCGACTTCAGAACGAAATTTTTCAATTCCCCATTCATCAATTAACCACATTAACCGAGTTTTTTGGCGAACTCCCCTGGGCCCATGGTCTCGAAAGACTTCTAAAATCCCTCGACAAAGATCGACAACTTGCTCAGGTTTTGCCCAAACATTTAGGGGAATAGCGGCTTCACAACGGGTGGCAGAAAAGAATCCTCCCACTAACACATTAAAGCCAAAAGCTTCCTGTTTAAACGCAGGAATAAAGGCAATATCATTAATTTCGGCGTGAATTGAATTATCCCGACATCCGCCAATCGCAATATTGAATTTTCGAGGTAAATTACTAAACTCAGGATTCCCTTTTCCTTCGTTGGTAATCATGTCTTGAACCTGTTGCACTAACTCCCTGGTATCATAGAGTTCATCGGCATCTAATCCAGCAACGGGGGAACCCGTAATATTACGGACGTTATCCATTCCCGACTGAATGCTCGTTAGTCCAACCCTTTCAAACCTCTGAAAAATATCGCTGAGATCCTCAATTCTAATTCCCCTTAATTGAAGGTTCTGTCTTGTGGTAATATCAGCACTACCGTCATCACCGTAGCGTTGCACGATTTCCCCCAAAACCCGCATCTGCTCACTGGTGATCACCCCATTGGGCAAACGCAACCGCATCATGAATTTCCCCGGAGTCACGGGACGGAAAAACACCCCCAGCCATTTTAGGCGATGGTCTCGGTCGGTTTCTTCCATGGCTTCCCAGCCTAGTTGGGCGAAGGTTTCTAGTTCATCTTTAACCGCTAAACCGTCTTTTTCGGCTTTGAGTTTCTCAAATTTGTTGGTGGCTGTTTTTTGCGGGACTGTGCTGGTCATAGCGGGTTCCTCAGTGTTGCTATGTCTCGAATTTGGATCAAATTTGGCCAAACATTAACGGGTCTGTCATCTAAAATCAGAGTATTGACCTTTTGTGTTTGAACTGGGAGGTTTTTGGCCTCAACCCAAAGGTTAAGCAATGTGACTAAGTTAGACCCCTATACCCGATGCAATCGTAGCTAATGTTACAAAACTTAAAGTTTTATGAAAATTTAGCATTGATACGATACATTTTTTGCATATAGCAATCCTATTCCCTATTCCCTAGCTCTATGATTCCAAATACTGCTTGTTACTGGCTGAAAAATGTTCGTGTCCCGGTTTGTGTACTCACCGATGTTGATAGGGCGATCGCAAATTCAGCTAATATGGAGGGTATGGCTTTAGTTGATATTAAAATTGTCTCAGAAATTATTAATCAGATTGTTGTTACTGGATCTGTTGAGTTAGAAAATATCCCAACGGTGGATTTACATGGGAAACAAATTTGGCCCTGTTTTGTGGATGTTCATACTCATTTAGATAAGGGTCATATTTGGGAGCGATCGCCTAATAAAACAGGAACTTTTCAAGATGCGTTATTAGCAATATTTAAAGATGAAGAAACCTGGACTACCGAAGATATTTACCGACGGATAGAATTTGGTTTGAAGTGTAGTTATGTCCATGGAACCAAAGCCATTAGAACCCATTTAGATTCGGCGGGAAAATTGATAGATATAAATTGGGATGTTTTTAATACATTAAAAAAAGCATGGCAAGATCGCTTAATTTTACAAGGTGTTTCCTTAGCTACTTTAGACTATTATTCGACGGCGGAAGGAGAAAAATTAGTTAATAAAGTAGTAGATTCAGGCGGTATTTTAGGTGGTGTTGCTTATATTAATCCTGATTTAGAGCAACAAATTGAGCGAATTTTTGCCATTGCTAAAGATCGGAATTTGAACTTAGATTTTCATGTTGATGAAACAGGAGAAGCGGAATCTGTTTGTTTATATAAAATTGCGGAAGCAGCTTTAAAATATCAATTTGAAGGTAAAATTATTTGCGGACATTGTTGTAGTTTAGCCGTACAACCGCAGGATATTGTTCAAAAAACCCTAGAATTGGTGAAAGCCGCGAATATTGGAATTGTCAGTTTACCGATGTGTAATCTCTATTTACAAGATCGTCAATATCATCCCTCTGAACTTCCAAAAACCCCCCGTTGGCGGGGAACAACCTTAGTCCATGAATTGAAACAAGCGGGGATTTCCGTGGCTTTTGCTAGTGATAATTGTCGTGATCCGTTTTATGGTTTTGGTGACCATGATGAGTTAGAAGTATTTAAAATGGCGGTGAGAATTTGTCATTTAGATCGACCGTTTCAAGATTGGTTATCGAGTGTCACCAAAACCCCGGCGGATTTTATGGGTTTAGTCGATACAGGACGCATTGGTGTGGGAATGGTTGCGGATTTTATTATTTTTCAAGGACGTTATTTGAGTGAAATATTATCTCGGTGTCAAAGCGATCGGATTGTGATTAGAAATGGTAAAATATTAGAAGAAAAATTACCCGATTATTCAGAATTAGATCCGCTTATTTTTGATAACTTTTGATTACAGCCCAGATCAGATCCCCCTAAATCCCCATTAAAAAGGGGGACTTTGAAGTCTTGTTCCCCCTTTTTTTAAGGGGGTTAGGGGGGATCAACAATTTTTGTATTAGGCTAACCGTTGATGTTTTAAATAATCAAAAACGCTTTTATCCCCAATATCCCCTGGAATGCCTTGGAATATTTTCCGACCTGCAAAAATGATAAATTGAATCGCCCAAAATGCCAGTAAAATTTTTTGAGCATCAACTGACCACAAACCAGCCATAAATCCTAATAACAAAATCGGAACCAAAGGAGTTAGGAGTTTCGTTTCCATCCGATTAAAACAGAAGGCTTCTTTAAAATAAATTCCTGTTAACGCCACAAAGGTAAATCCCACTCCAAATAAGCTATAAGGATTGTGATAAATAGTTAATGCTAAGGGTTCTGCATCGACCACAGCGAAAACTACCGAAGCAATTCCACCAATTAACCAAAACAGTTCTAGGAGTTGGTGTAACTGAATTAAATAGATATGAATGGTGAATAAACTCACTCCCAAAGCCAACCAAAAACAGAAGTAAATCGGGGTTAATGCTTGTAGAACCCCTGGGGTATTGAGTTGGAATAAAACTAATCCGGTGGCGACGGTGAAGCACAGGGCTGCTATAATTATGCCCGTGCGGTAAATAATCACACTTTGGCGATCATGATCGTTAATTGTATAATTGCCAAACTGTCCTTGATAAATAACGGGTATAGAGTCCTGCTGTGTTTGTACCATAATTTTTTCCCCTTGAGAATATCAAAAATACCTGTGGCACGATATACTAAATTCTACTCCCTTCCCCATAGAAAAATCTTAAGGCTGAAAGTAGGTAGATGTGTAAACTAATCACGTCTCTATCACTATAAACCTTAAACCAGATTAATTAAAATCATCTAGGGTTGAGACGAAGAACTACTGTGCTTGGTGTAACAGAATGTCTAAACTATATCAAAACAAAAACAAAAACAAATTACAGCCACCTGGAGATGATTTGAAACCTATTCAAATTGATGAAACGATTGTATCCGGTTTAGTGAATAAGCGACTAAATAGTCTGGACTCCTCCGATCCCAGAATGATACTGAAAAGTATGATTGAACAAATGGAGTCATTGGGGTTAATTAATAAAGATTTCTTTGATGTTGAAGATGAAGAAGAAGATGACGATGACACCTTTGATGTTGAACAATTTGAAGGAAAAATCAAGAAAATTTTAGGTAATAGCCGGATCAAGGTTAATCAAAAAACTTTAAATAAATATTTTAAGTATTTGAAAGAAAATCTTGAATTACCTTGTTATTTGGGTGGGTCAGAAGAATTTTTATGGGAAGAAGAATATCTTTATGGCCCAGGAAAAACCAAAGAGTATGAGAAATTAAAAAAAACTAATCCCTCTTACACCGATGTTTTTGTATTAGAAAATTTTCAGCCTAAATTTGATGAAACGGATGGGATTATGGTAGATGTTAAACGGGTGAGTGATCAACGAGAATTTACCCTTTCTTTAGCGGAATTAGAACCATCAGATGAAGATTCTCCAAACTATATTTTGCTAGAAGATTATTCAATCTGGTTTATAAATTATTCATAGGTTGTTATGTTTAAATCCCGCAGAGACGCAAAATTTCACGTCTCTACATTTTTTGATTTCCAAAAAAATATTAAGCGTAAACTCGGTTAGCTTTAACCGTTGCTAAGGCTTCGACTAAACTCCGAACTACCGCCAGCATCGCCACTTCGTTATCGAGGCGGTTAATAGCTGAACCCACACCAACGCCCGCAGCACCCGCAGCAATCGCCATGGGAGCAGTAATATTAGAGATACCGGAAGCACATAACACCGGGACGGAAACGGCGCGAGAAATTTCCGAGGCTGCGGCTAAGGTCGGGGCGGCTTTTTCAATTAGTCCCAATGTCCCGCCATGAACTGGGGAAGAACTGGTTCCGCCTTCGGTTTGGATGATATCTGCACCCGCTTTGACGAGTTCCAGGGCGAGTTCAACCTGTTGGTCGAGTTCGAGGATATGGGGAACGGTGACAGATAGGGTAATATGGGGCAGTAAAGCCCGGGTTTCGTGGGTTAGTTGCAGCACTTCCGCCGCCTCAAAACGCCGTCCTTGAGTGTAGAAAGCGTCGAAGTTGCCAATTTCAATTAGGTCTGCACCTGCGTCTACGCAAGTTACAAATTTTTCGGGTTCAACCGCAGAAACACAGATGGGAAGATGGGTTAATTGACGCACGATTTCGACTAAATTAGGGTCAGCGCCAATATCCACAAAAGTTGCGCCGCCTTTGGTTGCGGCTTTGACCACAGAAGCGACCCGTCCGACGTTGAAATTGGTTAAACCGCTAATTACTTTTAGGGCGTTACCTTGGTTGAATGCTCGTTGTAAGGATGAATTCATCATAATTTGATTATTGACGTAGTGAGCCCTTCAGGACTCTATCTATCTTAGGTTAAAACATTTTCCCATAAGTTATGACATTCCGGTGATCGTAAGCATAAAAATTATTTATTATCTGCAATTATAGCACTTTTATTTGAGTTTGGTGTGCAATTATATAAATTAAAGTAGTGCGAGCGTCCTCGCTCGCTGGTTATAAAAACCAAACCTATTGTTAGAGAAACCAAACCTATTGTTAGAGAAACCAAACCTATTGTTATAAAAACCAAACCTATTGTTAGAGAAACTAGCGAGCGGGGACGCTCGCACTGCGTTAGTATTCAATTAATCCCTAAACCTTTGGGGTTGTTGAAATTTATATAAATCCTCAATAACTTGTACCCAACTATTAACTAAAGAGGCTAAAATGCGATCGCCTTTTTCCTTCGTCGCCACCGTTGCATCACCTAAAACTCCACTTTTGGTTAAATCTTTTGTTACCCAAGCAAAGGGTAAGTTTGCCTCCATACTTAATAAACTATTTTCGGGTAAATTATGGGGATATTCACACACAGCTTGCTCCATTTTAACCTGTTCTGGCAGTAAAGATAACATTAAACTGGTTTCGGCATCTCCGGCATGAATTCCTAACTCTAATTCTTTCGGGGTTAATAATTCCCCAGCAATATTTGGAACCCGCCAAATAAATAAAGGAAATACGGAAAAATCCTCATATTTTTGATGTAAGTCTCGCGCTACCATCTCTAATATTTGGGGTTGTCCACCATGACCATTAATAAAGGCTAATTTTCTAAATCCAGCCCGATAAATGCTTTCACCTAATTCCATTAATACAGCTATTAAGGTTTGGGAACTTAACGTTATTGTACCAGGAAAATGCCAATGTTCGTTAGATTTTCCATAATAAATTGTTGGCAAAGCGTAGGCAGGAATGTTATCATTAAGTTGGGCTAAAGCGTAACCTGTTATGGCCGTTGCGATCGCGGCATCAACAATTAACGGTAAGTGGGGGCCATGTTGTTCAATCGCTCCAATCGGTTGTAAAATAACCAGATTACTTTTATCAGCCATTGATTCAATTTGTTTCCAGGTTAAATAGGGGAAAAACCGTTCAGGGGGAATAAAATTATGGAGCATTAGAATTACGAATTAGGAATTACGAATTAGAGGAATTGGGAATTACGAATTACGAGTTAGAGGAATTGGGAATTAGGAGTTTTCTTTTGTGGTTTTTTGGATGCTTCCAATAGTTCGTCAAAGTTCTTCGGCATCAGCGTGGATACTTTCAAACTCTTTTTCCGTTAAGTAATCGGTATCTTTTAAAAGTCGTAACCAGTAACTTGTTTCACGGGCTTCTTTGTAGGCTATAGGAAGTTTGGCGATGAAGTCGGCTTTTGATTGTCCTCCGAGTGCTTCTTCAACATTTGCCCCGATGCTTGTTCCTGATCGCAATACTTGTTTAGACAGTATATATTCCTTTTTGCTTTCTGACAAGTATTGATAAAGCCGTACAAGTTGAACAACTGTGCGAGTGGGTGAGTTCTCCCCGTCGTCGTCAGCAGGTGTTGGTGGATGCCTTAGATGTTTATGAAAGCATGGTGCAAGTTTGAAAGAGCAGTATCAACCCATATTAGACCTGTTTAAACCCCAATTTAAAGACGGAGATCTCAATCCTCAATTACGGTCTGAAGATGCTTTAAAATCAATCCCAGGAGAAACCCTAGATTTATTAAAAACCCAACGTCAAGATCGGCATTTTTACTTTAAATCAGGTTTAGAAAAAAACTCCAATCCCCAGAAACCTAAATCGTTATATAGTCTGCTATTATATCCCCAAAAAATATCCTATACCTATTCTTTATTATTGCATATTTTTCGACCTCAAGACCCCGGATATGATCAAGTTAAGTTAGCTGAAATTGATCAATTTCACCCCGAAAGTTTAATTTTAAAGGATCCCAAAATGGATTTTTTAGGACAAACCCTATTAGTAACGGCATTTTTACCCGAAAATACCCCAACGGATGATCAAAATTTAAGAGCGATCGCCGAGCAATTAAGGTATAATTTATTTGGGGATTATTGTAATAGTTTTTATCAAGAGGGAAAACTGTTAGGGAGTTATATTGTTGAATATGGAAACCCTAGAATAAATCTGAATCGGATTTTAATTGTATTTTATTTAACCGAATCTACCCCAGAAAAAATTAAGCTAATTTAGATGATTTAGAATTTTTTGTCCGCTTTTTAAATCGAGAATGTCAAACTTTCCCTACCCAAATTCAAGCGGATTTAAACTATTTAAAACCCGCCTCAAATTTATTAGATCAGGCGATATCTAGTATTAGAGGATTAGTTGAAATTGAACAAGCAAAACTAGATCGGGACAAAGCAGAAATACTCCGTAATAATGAAGAAGCTGAAAAAAAACGCGATCAATCTTTAGAGCGTACTATTTCAATTTTAGGCGTTAGCTTAGGTGTAGGAGGTATTGCTTTATCTATTACCTCAGCATACATTGAAAAACCCCTAACCCTATCCTATCTGGAAAAACCCCTTGATCCTTGGATTCTAGCATCTTTATTAAGTTTATTAAGTATTGTAATAGGAGCGATCGCAGGTTTTATTGCTTGGCAAATTACAAAACCTATTTCAAAACAAACAAATACAGAAGAAACAAATACAAATGTAACCAATACAGAAAATTCTCCATGTAATAGAGATTAACTCGGATTTAAGTTATTATAACATAAATTTTGTGTTATAATAAAATTAACCCTAATCAATTCCAAATATTATGGAAGAAATCCTAACCCTAAAGGAATTATTGCTAAAAGGGGATATTCCTGGTTCCCTTGCTATCGTTGAAGAATTAGAAGAAATGGGTCGCAAAGATATTGTTAAAACCATTCGTAGCTATTCTATCGTTTTATTAATTCATTTAATTAAACGTCAAGTAGAAAAACGAACAACTCGGTCTTGGGATGTTTCAATTCGCAATTCAATTCGAGAAATTCAACGGGAAAATAAACGCCGAAAAGCAGGAGGATATTACCTTAATTATGAAGAGCTAATGGAAACTTTAGAGGATGCTTATCTGAACGCAATTGATCAAGCGTCTTTAGAGGTTTCAGAAGGAATTTATGAGCCTCAAGAATTAGAAAAATTAGTCAATCGTGAAGAGCTATTAAATCAAGCTTTTCAGTTAATTACATAAATTATGTTATAATAAAACCAACCCTAATCAATTCCAAATATTATGGAAGAAATACTAACCCTAAAGGAATTATTGCTAAAAGGGGATATTCCGGGTTCCCTTGCTATCGTTGAAGAATTAGAAGAAATGGGTCGCAAAGATATTGTTAAAACCATTCGTAGCTATTCTATCGTTTTATTAATTCATTTAATTAAACGTCAAGTAGAAAAACGAACAACTCGGTCTTGGGATGTTTCAATTCAGAATGCTATTTTTGAAATCAGGGATGAAAATAAACGTCCTTGCTCCCAAAGTTATTATCTGTCTCCAGAAGAACTTGACGAAGTTTTAGAAGTTGCTTATAAACAAGCGATTAATAAAGCATCTTTAGAGGTTTCTGAAGGAATTTATGAAGCTAAAGAATTAGAAAAATTAGCCAACAAAGAAGAAATATTAAATCAAGCTATGGAGTTAATTAAAGATAAATAAATCATAACATAAATCGGGTTTCTAGCCCTTATTTATGGGATAGAATCAATATTTTTGATTGAGAAACCCGATTTCTAGGAGTTGCTAGTTAAAGATATTTTTCTCGTTCTAACCAAGCTCTCATTTTCCCAGGATTTAATAACCCATAGGGGTCAACTTCTTGTTTAAATTGTAACTGTTCTAAATTAATCATTTTCATGCCACCATCCTCTAAAATATAGGTATGGGGATTAAAAATAACCGCCCCCCGTTCTTCATGGTAACGAATAATTTCATTTAACCTTTCTTCTGTTGTAAATCGCACTAATTGTAAAGATGCGGGGTGCATTTCTCCATGAAGTCTTAAAAACTCTAAATGCTGCATAACTTCATCCCCAAAATGAGTATAAAGATGTTCCAATAATTCCAATTTTCGATCCGCAGGTAAGAGGGTTTGTAAATAGGTAATAGACGGATCAACACTTCGGGCGTGTAAGGTGGTATGGTTCCAACTATATTCTATTATGGTTGTTCCTTTTCCCGTTTCTTGGGATGATTTCTGATAACAAATTTCACCGTTATACTGTTTAACTAATTCTTGAAAAGGTTCTAAGCTGGTTTCGGATACTATTAATAATGCTACGTGTTTTTCTTCTGGAATTATATCTTTAAATGCAGTAAAATAGGAGGGAATAGGAGACGCACAAACACAGACTAATTTTTTAATAATTCCATCGGATAAAGCTAAGGCTTGACCAAATCGAGCCGATGTCATAAAATCATTAAAGGTAACAATAATTTCTGACCAAGGATAGGCGGGAGCTAAGGGAATTTCTAACTCAGTAATAATCCCATTTGTACCATAAGCATGATTGACTTTCTGCACATCATCCCCTCTTAATTCAATTACTTTTGGTTCATCTTCCATTGTCACAACTCGCGCGGCTTGTAAGTTACCGCGATCGCGTAATTGTCCATAGGTAATCGAACCAATTCCCCCACTTCCGCCCTCAATAAATCCCCCAATTGTTGCTGTCCGATAGGTAGAAGGAACCATGCGTAATTCCCATCCTATTTCCCGCGCTTGTTTATCAAATGCTGCCATTTTTACCCCAGGTTCCATACAAGCTAACCCTGGTTTTATCCATTTAATATTATTCAATTTAGAGATATCTAAAATCACCCCTCCTTCCAAGGGAATACATTGTCCATAATTTCCCGTTCCCGCACCTCGAACCGTCAGAGGAATTTTATATTTCACACAAACTTTAGCCACTTGTAAAATTTCGGCTTCTGTTGCGGGACGCACCACAATATATCCGATTTTATCCTTGAGTTCATGTTGCAAAATTGGGCTAAAATGGTAATAGTCTTGGGAAAGTTTTTTGACTTGAGTTTTATCCGTAATCATTTCAATTCCTGAGAGTTCAGCACGGAAGTTATCCCAGTTAATATCAGTCATAATTATTTTTTAGGGTAATTCGTTTACATTATAGGATAACGGATCGGTGGTGGTAGTGACTCAAAATAGTCTAAAATCTTAAAATATTAACTAAACGACTAAAATATGACCACAAATCAACCTCGTTCTGGATATACTCTACCCGTTTTTGCTTGCGCGGCGGCGATGGCGGCTTTGGAATATTTACAAACTAGAAATCAGTCTATTGAACAGGTATCTATTGATTTAATTAATCCGGCGGAAACCGTTAATATTCTGATTGAACAAATAGCAATTTTAACCGATAATTCTGCTTTAGCAATTACTCGTTCTGATCCGGGGGATAATTTAGATTTAACCCGAAATACTCCGATTTGGGCAATGGTGGAATGGTTGGATAGTTCACCGATGGAAACCCCCCCAACCCCCCCAACCCCCCCTTACCAAGGGGGGGCTAAAGAACTAACCCCCCCAACCCCCCCTTACCAAGGGGGGGCTAAAGAACTAACCCCCCCAACCCCCCCTTACCAAGGGGGGGCTAAAGAACTAACCCCCCCAACCCCCCCTTACCAAGGGGGGGCTAAAGAACTAACCCCCCCAACCCCCCCTTACCAAGGGGGGGCTAAAGAACAAAGTTCCCCCCCTTACCAAGGGGGGGCTAGGGGGGGTCAACTTTCTGAAACTATTTTTATTAAAGGAGGCGAAGGAATTGGCTATGATCAAAAGACGGGAAAAACAGCGATCTATCGTTATGCGAAAACCCTATTATTAGCCAATATTGAGAAAATATTACCCGCAAACAAATCTATTTTAATTACCTTTATTTTACCCCAAGGAAAACAACTAGCAACCCGCACATCTAACGCCGCGTTTGGCATTCTGGAAGGATTATCTCTACTGGGAACAACAGGAATTTCTCAACCCTTAACTGTTCCCGAACAATTAGAACAGTATAAAATTCAACTCCAAGAAAAAGCAAAAAAATTTGATTCTTTAGTATTTTGTATTGGTGAAAATGGATTAGAATTAGCTGCAAAAATGGGGATTTCCCCCCACCAAATGATTAAAACCGCCAATTGGTTAGGGCCAATGTTAGTCTGTGCCTCCTTAGCAGAGGTTAAGTCAATCTTATTATTTGGTTATCATGGTAAATTAATCAAATTAGCCGGAGGAATTTTCCATACCCATCATCATATTGCCGATGGACGATTAGAAATATTAACCGCCCACTGTGCTAACTTAGGATTACCCACCTTCGATCTACAAAAAGTTTTTAATTGTTCAACGGCCGAAGATGCTTTACAATATCTGCGAGAATTAGACGCAATCAAAGGAGAAAATTGGGTCATTCGGGTCTATGGAGAAATAACAAAGACGATTGATCAACGATCCCAGAACTATATTTACACCCATTGTGAAAAAAATATTAAGGTTGGTTCGGTAATGTTCGACCGCCAGCGTAAAATTATCATTAAAAGTGAAAATGCTGATATAATTTTGGGGTAAATTTGTTATTCTAATCGGATACAACAATCAGGTTTATCCTTGGTTGACAATTAAAATTAAAACCCATTAAACTCAATATGTCTCCCCAGACTCAAATCCCAACTCAAACTGAAAATACTGATATTTCAGTAGAAAAATTGAACCGACAAATGATCGTGATTCTCGATTTCGGTTCCCAATATTCCGAGTTAATCGCCCGCCGCATTCGGGAAACTGAGGTTTATTCCGAAGTCATTTCCTACCGGACAACCGCCGAAAAACTCAAGGAAATCAACCCCAAGGGCATTATTCTCTCCGGTGGCCCCAATTCCGTCTATGATGACGGGGCGCCCGAATGTGACCCTAAAATCTGGGAGTTAGGAATTCCGGTTTTAGGGGTTTGCTACGGAATGCAGCTAATGGTCAAACAGCTAGGGGGTAGCGTAGAACGGGCTAAAAGGGCCGAATACGGAAAAGCCTCCCTACAGATTGATGACCCCACCGACCTCCTCACCAACGTCGAACAGGGGGCGACCATGTGGATGAGTCACGCCGACTCCTGTAACCAGTTACCCCCTGGATTTGAGATTTTAGCCCATACCGAAAATACCCCCTCTGCGGCGATTGCTGACCATGAAAACAAAATGTACGGGGTACAATTCCATCCCGAAGTCGTTCATTCTATTGGGGGTCAAGCCCTAATTCGGAATTTTGTTTACCATATTTGTCGCTGTCATCCTA
Organism: Planktothrix agardhii; assembly: GCF_904830935.1. Taxonomy (NCBI): domain Bacteria; kingdom Bacillati; phylum Cyanobacteriota; class Cyanophyceae; order Oscillatoriales; family Microcoleaceae; genus Planktothrix; species Planktothrix agardhii. The sequence continues at coordinate 2,720,812 of NZ_LR882952.1, read as the reverse complement.
CTTGGACAACGGAAGCTTTTGTAGAAGAATCTATTCGAGAAATTCGTAACCAAGTTGGGGAGAAACGGGTTTTATTAGCCCTTTCTGGTGGTGTTGATTCTTCAACTTTAGCATTTTTACTGCACCGTGCTATTGGTGATAAATTAACTTGTATGTTTATCGATCAAGGGTTTATGCGGAAGCTAGAACCGGAACGATTAGTTAAACTATTCCATGAACAATTTCACATTCCCGTTGAGTATGTAAATGCCCGGGAACGGTTCTTAAAAAAACTAGAAGGAATTACCGACCCCGAAGAAAAACGTAAACGCATTGGGGGAGAATTTATTCAGGTTTTTGAAGAAGAATCGGTGCGTTTAGGGCCCTTTGATTATTTAGCTCAAGGAACATTATATCCTGATGTAATTGAGTCAGCCGATACTAATGTTGACCCCAAAAGTGGGGAACGGGTGGCGGTTAAAATTAAAAGCCATCATAATGTGGGGGGATTACCAAAAGATTTACGGTTTAAATTAGTAGAACCTCTGCGAAAACTGTTTAAAGATGAAGTCAGAAAAGTCGGACGTTCGATTGGTTTACCCGAAGAAATTGTCCGACGTCATCCTTTTCCCGGCCCAGGTTTAGCGATTCGGATATTAGGAGAAGTCACGGCGGAAAGGTTAAATATTCTCCGAGATGCGGATTTAATTGTCCGAGAAGAAATCAATAGACGTGGAGTTTATCACGATTATTGGCAAGCTTTTGCCGTATTACTTCCGGTGCGAAGTGTTGGAGTAATGGGAGATCATCGTACCTATGCCTATCCAATTGTACTACGATTTGTTAGTAGTGAAGATGGGATGACCGCCGATTGGTCACGGGTTCCCTATGATTTATTAGAATTGATTTCTAATCGGATTGTTAATGAAGTTCGCGGCGTGAATCGAGTGGTTTATGATATTACTTCTAAACCCCCTGGAACTATCGAATGGGAATAGAATAAACCCCCCGTAGAGACGTGCCACGGCGCGTCTCTCTTATTTATTGTTATTGAATAACATTTGATATGAACCCACAAATTTGTCTAGTCACAGGGGGAACTTCTGGCATCGGTTTAATGACGGCAGTAGAACTCGTAAAACAGGGAAATCATGTTTTTATTGCCTGTCGTTCTGAACAAAAAGCCCAGCAAGCAATTAATTATATTATAGCACAAACCAATCAAGGAAAAGTTGAATTTTTGCCTTTAGATTTAGCCTCTTTAGATTCAATTCGTGCCTGTGTTAATTTATTCTTAGAACGTCAACTTCCTTTAAATATATTAATTAATAATGCCGGAATTTTTAATCAATCTGGAACCACTCAAGAAGGGTTTGAATTAATTTGGGGAACTAATTATTTAGGGCATTTTTTACTAACTTATTTACTCTTAGATAAACTCAAAGCATCAGCAGCAAGTCAAATTTTATTTATAGCTTCCGATATGGCTTTATGGTCAAAAAATCTAGGCTGGAAATTATGGATACAAAAAACCCCCTTTAACTTTCTCAAATTATATGCTGATTCTAAAGTTTGTTTATTGCTATTAATGCGATATCTTCTGCAAAATGAATTAAATCAAACCTCTGTCAGAATTAATGCCTTACATCCGGGTTTTGTCCAATCTAATATTAGTCTATCCCATCGTTTCAGCCGTTTTTTCCATATTGGAAACTCTCCTCAAACCATTAGTCGTAATATTATTAAATTTTTAACTAATCCAGAATATCAATTAATCAATGGTGAATTTTTAAGCCGAAATTTTCAACATATCCCTTTAACAGATTTAGCTAAAAACGATCATTTAGCCCAAGAATTGTGGCAAAAAAGTTTATTCTGGACAGGATTATCTAACCCCATTTCCCAAACCCCAACTATTTATAATTCAGAGGATGGTATCTGGGGGCCTTATTCTTTAAACTTAACTGCAACTCAACTCCAAGAGATTCAAAAACATATCTTTACAACGGTTTTACCCCGTTCTCCGATTCATGTATTTTCTAATAGTTATCAATTTATAAAAAAAAGGGATCTTGGATCATTAATATTATTATTAATTCAAGGATATAAAAGACAATTTAATATGGAAAGACACTTAGATTCCCCCGTAATTTTAGAACTATGTAAAAATCAATATTTACTAGAAAAAGCCAGGGAATATTTAGGAGAATCGCCCTTTCTTTGGCGTTCAGAATTATGGGTTAATTATCCAGCAAAACAGTTAATTCCCCTTTGGCACCAAGATCATTATCCTCAGTTATTAACAAAAACCGGAAAAACAATTAATGTTTATATTGCATTAACCGAAGTCAATGCCGGAAATGGTTTTGAATATTTACCCAAAAAATACCATAATTTATGTCCTATAAAAATGAATGATCCCTTTAGTGGAAATCCTTTTTTTGAAGTCAAATCAGAAATCGAAAAATCCGCCTTACCCGTAACTCTAAAACCCGGAGAATTTATCTTTTTTACCGATGATTTGATTCATCGTTCTATATGTAATATTAGTGGTAAAGTACGTCTATCCTTAACACTACGTTTAGCTGAATCTACAGTCAAAATTCAGGGAAGTTATAGTTCTCATCTCCAATCCCCAATTCTGTTTTTATAATCATTTTATGAAATATAATATTATTCAAAAAATTTACCTATAAAAGCCCTGCTAATTAAGGAATTTAGATTGTAGATGTAGATGCACGTCTACAATCCAAATTCCGCACAATGCGGATTTTATTCTAAGTCGGGCAAATGTAAAATTTCGGCCATAAATGTTGCATAAGAGCTAAACATTACCTGCAAACTGTGACCGGTCACCTGAACGATCTGGCTAGGCTTCCATCCTTCTTTTAATCGGTGACAAACAAAAGTATGGCGGGTGTTGTATGGTTTCCGATATCGGACTTTTGCCTGTAACAAAATTTTGATCCACAATTGCCGAAAAGCATGAAGATCTACGGGTTCGCCAAAAACAAGGTTGTGACCTGATTGGGACTTTAACTTTATTAATTCATCTGCGAAATTTATGGGCAGACAGAAAGATCTAGGTTTCCCCCCTTTTTTGAGAGGTTTAAATTTTCCCCCGGTGAATTGCCTACAAATTTTGACGTTTTGGCAATTGGGAGATAAATCATCCCATTGCAATCCTACGGCTTCTCCCAATCGACATCCCGTTAGAAACAGAAATTTAATAAAAGGCTTTTTGTCTAAGGGTGAAAATTCCAGAATTTTCCTAATTTCTTCTTGGCTGAAAGGATCAATTGTAGGGGGTTGAGAATTTTCTATATTAACTTCCTTGAAAGGGTTTTCTGTAGAAATTAATCCGTTTTTTTTTCCCCAATCCCAAGCGGAAGAAAATATATTCATTTTCAGTTTAATCACTTTGGGTTTATTGGATTTTTGCAAAAATGCAATAATTGAAGAAACCTCTTTGCTAGTGATTAGTTCCGGTTTCATAGACAAAATATTGAGTGATGCAATGCTGTTAGCGAAACATTTATAAAATTGAATCGTTCTATCGGTTAAATGCTTCTTGGTTAAATCAATCCATTGTTTATAAATGCCCTCAAAGGTTTGTATTTCAATAGCTTTTAAGGTTTGTACCTTATATTTTGACAGGGAATAATCGAAATTCCCTTTTTCAAAATCTTCTTCCATTTGCAAAGCAATTCTTTGGGCGGTTCTGCTACCTTCTGAATTATTCTCACAGCCTGGATAAAGAATTTTATATTTTCCCTGGCCGTCCTTCCAACGAAGGCGGAGCCATTTTTTATCGGCTCCTACACTTATCTTCATTATTCGCACACCTCTATTTTATAAATTTCTGCCAATTCTGGAAATGCAACGACAGAACGAGACATTAAAGAGTTACTAGAATCCCCATAAATTTTAGACAACCAATCAAACTGTTTTAAATCTTTCGATTTAATAATCAGTTTCATTAATCCTGCGATATCTTCGACCGTGGCATGGTGAAAATTTCCAATCTGCAAGTCATTACGACTAATAAATTCATCTTTTCTGTGCGTTAGCCATATCTGCCGTGATAGTTCGACTAACTGATAAGGTATCCCTGCATTATCAAAAAGGACGTCACCCTCTTTCAATTTGTCGAAATCAACCGATCGCACATCGATCGGTTCCTGTTTTTGACCAGGTTTTACGATCGGTTGAGGGGTGTTTTGTAACGTTTCCTTAACAATACCTAAACTAGCTGGTATATTTTGTAACACATCTTTTTCGTCGTTTTTCGGCTGTAACGCATACTCTGTAGGGGTTTCAAAAAAAATCGGAACCGATCGATCCGATCGTACCGATCGTAAATTTGCGATCGGTTCCTGACTGGCTTCTGGAGGGAGTTTCGGACTACCGATCGAAGCGATCGCGCTATTTTGAAAAAATTTTGTTTTTGGATTTTCCGATTTTTCTTGTGCGATCGGTCGATCGGTTCGATCGGTTAATTTTAGCTCTCCAACAAAGTACCAGTTGGCCCGTGAATTTGGCTTTTGCTGTTTGCTAATTAAGCCGCGCCGACTGAGAAATCCTAAGTCGCGTCGCAGGGGGTCGGCGGCAAATCCTAAAGTTTCAGCTAAATCCTGAACCTCGAAAGGTGTGCCCGCGTTCTCACGGAAAAATTTGATTAGGCTTAATTCTCGCTGGCTGTAATTTTCGATCTGTTCCTCTCCCTCAACGTCTAGGAGCATCCCTTTAATATTCCATCCCCATGTATTCGGGTCGTATTCGAGTTGGTAGCGCCCCGGTTCACGGCTCCGGGTTTTCTCAATGGTTAAAATCCGTTTGCAGTCGCGGGGGTCATCCCCTACGGATTCAAGTTTCCAAACCTGATCGACTGAATTATAGATAGCCGTCGAACCCCGTGCCGTACCTTGTGAGCTACTGTGGTGAATCACTAAAAATGTGGCGTCGTTCTTTTCGGCAATATCTCGCAGTCGCATTAATGGCCGTGCGTATTCCTGATCGTTCTCTGAATATAAGGATTGAGTTGAGGTTGAACTCAGGGAATCGATCATGATTAGGATGTTGGCTTTGGGGTCTTTTTCCTTAATTTCTGCAATTTTGGATCGCAAGATTCCAAACTGTTCAATTTTCCAGTCGCTAAGGATTGAGAATCGCTCTTGAGCCTCTGGAGAATCATCTAAATATCCTTGTTCCTTCAATTGTTCGGCCGTCACCCGGTCGCCTTGGTCGGTTTCGATAAACAGAACATAACCCGGTTTATCTGCATAATAATCCCCCCACTGCCCGCCATTGATAACGACGCGGCATAAATGACCGACTAATCGAGTTTTCCCTTTTCCCCCCTTGGCATGGAGTAGGGTGATCGTTTGTTTTGGAATCCATCCCCTCAATAACCAATGTTCCGAAGCATCCCCATATTTTTCTAGGTATTCTTTCAGGCCCATAAATTGGTTCTTGCTACGGCTCCCTAACCATAAAACGTGAAAATTCAACATCTCACGCCGTGATTTAAACCCATACTTTTTGGCTAATTCCTGTAATTCCCACTGCTTCAAAGCTTCATTGTTGTCGCAGTTATCTTCGATCCGTTCTAATTCCCTTGAAATAGCTTGAAATTTTGCGGTGGAAGCCCGAACGAAACTCCCACGCCTGAAGCGACTAGCGATTTCAAAAAAGCTAGATTCCATCTGTTCCAACAATCCCCCCACGCCTTCATCGGGGTTAATTGTGAAACTGCCATTAATAACGTTGTTTCCATATTCAATTAACTGTCGTCTTAATCGTTTCTCAAGGATTAAATTTGTGTATTGGTCAATATTGACGGCCGAAACTGTTCCTTCTACCAATTGAGAAATTTTAAGTTGACCCCCGACTGATTCGAGCAAACCTTTGTCGGATAAATAGGTCGTAACGGTCATTAAATCCGTGGGTTTATCCTGAGCTTTTAACGCTACGCAAGCATGATAAATAATTTGGTGGTTTTTCAAGGAAAAATCGGAGGGTTCGAGTACCGTTATGATTCTCTCTAGTGCTTCTGGGTCTAGGAGAATCCCTCCTAATATTGCCTCCTCTGCTTCGATATTTTGGGGCGGTAATTGATTGGAAAATGACGCAAAACCAGACTGATTTTTGTTGACAATTTGAGCAACCATTTGTTACAATCCTATTATGTATTTGACTATGCTTAACTCATTACACCCTGATGGTTTCCCCCTTTCGACAAAGGGGGAATTTTTATAGACACTTATCGAGAAAAATGACTACAAATTGCTCCCTTAAACTTGAGGAAAATGCTAAATCCTCCATCTTTTGTAGGGTTGCATTGACTAAATCGTTTACCGCCTCAAGTTCGCTTTCTGATGCTAGAGATGAGCCTAACTGCAAATCCTTCAACAATTCCTTTAATAGTTGATTTTTCTGTTTCCGTCCCATCCCCTTCAGATTGATATTAGGTAAGGTTTCGGTTTCCGTAATTTCAACCGCCTGAACTTCTACGATTACTTCTGTAGCATCTGGGATTAGTTCTATTTCTTCCCAGTGAAAATCCTTAACCATATCCCCAATTTGAACGGAGAATTGACGCCGTTTTTCATCTCGGAAAATAACCTTACCCTCGCTACCGTTGAGGGGCTGTAGTTCGGTGGTATAAGGCTTTATGATTACTCGCTGATTCAGTTCAATGTTTTCATTAACGGAGCTAGGATTGATTTTTTGTACAGGGCAAAGCCTTAAGGATTTGGTAGGCTTCTCCCCTAAAGATTCCCCTGTAATGGATTGAATTTTGCAGACAATTCCATCTGTAGACTTGGAAACGATACGGCCATAACTCCATCCTTTAACCGGATATTGCATCTCAACCAAGTCACCTTTTTTGATGTATCCCTCTGGCGTCTTGTTTTTTGCCGTCCGTATCTTTTGCTGTACCTCTTTGACTCCAATAGGAATAGGTTGATCGGATTCCGCCAGTAACTGCATTTCCTCAACAACTTCTGGGGGGGTTGATTGTTTGGAAATCTCAAAAATAATTGTTGGGTTAAACTTTGCCAGTGTCGGATTAGCCTGTAACATTTTTGCCGATCTCATTAATCTTTCAATTGAATCATGAGACATTTTTTGAGGGAGTTCAAACTCACAGAAAAGCATGAACTTTCCTTTAAAACGTTCTTTTGAAATAATTAATGTCATTTGCTGAAATACGGGATGAACGGCTTGGAAATATTGGGGGTAGAGTTCTCGGAAATTCTCTGTGTAGTCCTTCAAAACCTCGTCAAATTGTGGAAGGTGGGAAGCTGTAAACTCGGCTTTTAAATCGTCTGAAAGAATGCCAGAAGCAACGAGAATTAATGCTTTTGTGAACTGGCGACTTTTACGATTAGGGATTCTGCTATTTAGTCGGAGTATTAAGGCGGCTAAGTAGGCTATATCATCGGGTTGAGTTGTTAGTTTCATGATCCAAATTCCGCATTGTGCGGATTTTCAGAATGGGAATAATTCCAAAATCCTTGATAGCCCCTGGCCGGAATTGGATCTAAAGGAACGATTTCTGTTAGGAACCATGCCCAACGGAACGGATGCCAGTTGCCCACAGCCTTCTCGATAAAGTTGGGCGGGTATTCGGCGGGGAGGCAATTAAATAATTCTGTTTTACAAACGATGGCTCCCAGGGGGTAATCCTCTGGATTGCGACTAATTTTTAGGCGGGGGTAATCGTTTCTCAAGCGATTAATCAAATTCATTTCATCCGTCCCCATTGGTCTTTTAGCCGCATGGATGAGTAACGGCCCTCGATAGTCAGTTGGCCAGGAACGGGTTTCACATCGTTATTTTTTTACATAACTACCTCCTCAAAAAATCTTCAAAAAACAAACACAGTATAGATGTGGTAGCAAATTTGTCCTTAAAACCGCTTAAACCAATGGTTTTGGCGGTGTTGACATTGGACTTAAAATCAACTCATAGCTAAATCCGTGCTAGGGAACCCCCCTTTCTTGGTCAGTTTGGGGGTAGCTATATTGTCGTTTACGGTATACGGAAGACGTTTGCGCCTAAAACTTGCGCCTTCCGTATATTTATGTTAGTATGAACACAAGAAAAAAACAAGCCATATCCCATAAATCTTTACAGGAGGGCAAAACAACCTTGAAACGTATAAGGGAGGCAATGGAAATGAGTCAGTTTGATTTTTGTAAAGAAACTGATTTATTGCCCGGATCAGTTTCCAGATGTGAAAATGGACATTCGGAAATTTTGTTCGACATAAACCAGGCCAAAAAGTTTGACGATTTAATTCGGCTGCGGTTGGGCATATCTATCCATGATTTGCCCAACTCTTTGAGAGAACCCGCGCCACCGGAATTTGTGAAATTGTTGGAAGAAATAAAAATGAGTCGAGTTTAGTTCAATTAAGGAGGTGAAGCGAAATTAAAAGTAGCGTGAGAGAATAGATTTAGCGTTTTTCTATTTCTCTCACTATGTTGCTACCGTTTTTAATTTTAGCAGTTCGGTTGCTATTTTTTACCCTGTCCCTGGGGGCTGCTGCAATATTGGGGTCTGTAATTATTTTTGTTCCAATCATCAAATATATTTGGATTCCATTAATAGTTATAGTCGTTCCCCCAGTTGTTACAGCACATCTGCATAAAAACTTTCTCAACTGGTTGGATTCCTTAAAACTCCCTAACTGGTTTCCAGGTAAAAAATACCTCGATTGGCGACGGGCGGTTCGGAAAGTTCAAGCTAAGAAATACTGGCTCACATGGGTTAAACACCCCGCTAGTTTTCAAGAAGGTTTTGACGCTTTTTCCGCTTTACTTATTGCCGGATTTTTTGCCTTAATGGCGGCGTTATTAGCGTATGGGTTAGAAAGTGATGGTCAGAGAGTTTTTGATAATCCAGTTGAAATGATTGTTACTAACTTTGTTGGTTGGACTTACATCTTTTATGCCCTAGATACTGTTAATCGCTGGAAATTAAACCAAGGTAAATGGAAAAAGTTATCAGGCAAAATTCGACAAGCAAAAGAGGAGGCATTAAATAAGGAAGTTAGAGACTTAAAACAGCGTGTATTTACTGAAGGAGGTTATCTAACTAAACCCGAATTTTCCATAGGGGAAAAGCACAATTCACTCAAGGCAACGGCTAAAGCCTGTGAACCGTATTTTACGACTGAAGACTTCTATGATTTTGCTGTATTCCAATGGAAACACCATCAAGAAGAAATCCCACCAGAAGTTAAAATACCCCCCGAATGGAAAGGATTTAGAGAATTAGCCGATGTGGTTTGGTTTAACCACTGTTGGGGTGAAGATTCACCCATTAAAAAAGCCACTAATCAAGTCCAAAAACAGTATCCACAGTATCAAGCCAGTATTGTTCAGTCCAACCTTTACAAAGGATTTATCGCGTTAGTTAAACAGCGTAAAATTCCATCCCCCGATGGTTGGAATAAGCAAACACCCAAAGACGTAAAGTTTAACTGGTCTGAAGCAGAGGTTAGGTACGAGTGGATACTACTAAAAAATAGTTGAGGTCAAAATGTTACAAGCTGAATCACTAACTGAACTACCAAGCGAACTGCCTACATTTAAGGAAATTGCTCAAGACTTTTTGGATGAAACTTACCATCAATTAGAGGAAGAAAATATTAATCCAGCGATTAAAACCCAGGTAGAAGATATCTGGGAAATGTTGGATGCGATCGTTGAGTATTTGTAAGTTGCACCATCTCGCAAAAGGTAAAGTATGGACGATGAAGATTATCTGGGAATTACAGCTTTAGCCTTATCTTATCTAGCAGAAGATTTTATCAAAAGCACCGACTCTAAAAATGTCAAACCAATTTTGATGTTTTTTGTAGCAAAAGCTTCTGCTGACTGGCAAAAGGAAAAGGAAAAAATAAAGGAGCCACTTTTGACCGAAGTTAAATCTTCAATTGATAAATCTGTTGAATGGCTGCAAATTCGTCAACAGAAAAAGCCACAAATTAAGCGGTGGAAAAAAGGAGGAAAATGAAGTGTTTAATTTGTGACGGGAAAACAATCGTACTTGAGCTAAGAAGTTCTAAATCTTTCGGAGAACGGCGGCGTCGCAAGTGCTTAGAGTGCGATTTCAGGTTCTCAACTATGGAAATACCTTTTGACGCCCGCAGACGGAAAAACGACTACAAACTCAAATCAAGTTAGGAGAATATTTCAAATGTTGACAGACCGCCAAACAGTTGTTTTAAATTTATTAACTGCTTCGATTAGTGCGGGGTATTTTAACCCCAACTTTGCAGTTAAAATACCCGAATTAACCAAAGATACAATCAAAAATCTGGGAACTATAGCCGATATTTTCCTAGAAGTCACAAACGAAATTCCGCACAATGCGGAAAATGGCGAGAAAATACCAGCGATTTTAGAGAATCTGAAAAACAATAATCAAGCATTGGAATTAATAATTAATGGTTTAAATCCAGATAACAATTATGCCAATGGATCGTAAACGATACCCGAAAAATTGGAACCAATTGGCTTTCCAAATTAAAGAAAAAGCTAATTGGCGTTGTGAAAAATGCGATCGCCCTTGTCGGCAAGCGGGGGAAAGTTGGGAAAATTTAGAGGCTCGATTGGACGAAGAATGGAGCCTCTACGAAACAGTTGACGATGATGAATTTGGGTTTGTTGAGGTTCCCAAATTTCAACGGTTCACCTTAACAGTTGCCCATCTCAATCATATTCCCGAAGACTGCCGACCGGAAAACCTAAAGGCTTGGTGCAGCGTTTGTCATTTAAGGTATGACGCCGTTCACCACGCCCAATCCGTAAAAGCCAACCGTTATAAAAAACGCGAGGCAGTTGGGCAGTTAACATTTTTCTAAAAATCAAAACAGCCAGTCCGACTCTCGCAAGAATGACTGGCTGTTAAACCGTACCGCTTAGTAAGGTTTTTAATATTATGCCATGTAGTGAAGATTTAATTGAAAAATTGATGAGACGCCACAATGTTCCCGTACTTTATCCGGGGGAGCATGGTTATATTACTTTAGCCGCCCGATTGGTAGCAAAGGAATTAAATCAATGGCTAAAAGATCGGGGTAGCGTTCCCGACGTGGAATTTGAAACGGTAAGAAGTTGGTTTTATAAATCTTTTCCGAGTTGGGTTGTGGCGGTGTTGAATCAAAACTCCATTTCTAACTCGTAACCCAGAGTTAAACAGTTGGCACAGGTTCTTTAGATTTAGCTCTATCAGTTATGCCATTGTCGTCGGCTCTAGTTCCCTCTATTGTTCCAACAAATTAGGGAAAATTAAGCCCAAAATTGACGCGATGAATAAACAAGAAATTGCTGAATTTAAACATACTATTGCCAGTGATTTGTTCTTGGCTCAAGGTACAAATTCAGCTATTGCTCAATTTATCCTCACTGAAAGGTCAACTTCCCTAACTTCCCAAGACGGAAGTTACCCGGAAGTGACACTAGAAGGGGATACTACCGTTTTGGGAAGTAAAACTTCCGTAAGTGGAAGTAGCACGGAAGTAACGACTTCCATTACTTCCGTAAGTGGAAGTCAAGCGGAAGTAACCCTAAGTCAAGAGGCTCAAGACTTTTTTGAAGCGGTAATAGACGGGTTAGAGGATGGGTATACAGACACTCAAATTATTGAGCAGTTAATGGGTTTTAAAGGTCGGAGTTACAAAAAAGGAAAAACCATTTTAGCTGAAATTAAAAAAGCGTTAGAACTTACGGAGGATGAATAAATAAGTAAAAGTTAAAAAACCCCGGCTTATATTTGCTATGAGTTGGGGTTAATTTATTTTAATCAATCTTCATGGCTACAACTGAGGATATGGAGTTAGGGCTAAAAAAAACAAATAACGGAATCCCAATAGTGAAGGTTTCCACCGTTGGGAGAAAGATGGGAAAATCTATAATCACAGAATTATTATTAGAGTCAAAATTCAATAAATCATCTAATTTAAAAATGTCTAAAGTCTTTTTAAAAAAGTTAAAAACAATTTTAAAAATATAAGAAGAATTTGTTGTTATTGTATTGGTAGGGGCTAGTTGAATTTGGGAAGGAGTGGAAAACAAATATTCTCGGATTATTCCAATAACGTTTGAATAAGCCTCAAATCCAACAATCATTTTATTAGTATTTTCGTTCGTTTTTCCGATCCCCACTCTTGCCCTGTGGGGATATACGCCCGAGACGATTGTTGTGTCGTAAATTACGATGAATGAAGCAATAGTAGAATTCAATGGGAAAATATAATTATTAAATTGAATATAATTAGTAGCGTTATTAGAAGCCCCTGTCGCTCCTATTGTCAGTCCTTTCTCAGTGTTCAACAAATAGCCACTATTAACAAATGTTTTAGTTGCTAATCTTTGGTTAATATGACTAACCACTAATCCGAAATTACTACTATCGGCAGTTCTAAAGTCAAGCCAGCCAATTGTTAGATTTAGCCCGTTTCTAGCAATTAATATCGGAGCAAAACTACTATTCCAATCGAGAGAAGACAAGGTTCCGTTCCGAACCTCTATTAGAAAAGTACCAGGAGAACTAGCTAGACAATCAAAAATAATTTGTTCAGGATTTCTACGAATATTGCTAATTATCCCGGCATTACAAATTACTTCAGACGCAGGATTAAAATTAAATCCTTTTATGGTTATTGTTGAATTCACCCCTAAGATTGCTACCCCTTCAACCTCTGAAATATAGGGGATTTCCGACTGGGCAACAATTAAATTATTATTAGTTTTGAAGTTTGACCAGCTACTGCTCATAACGTTTTAATAGTCGCGTTTGCAATTTGCACATTAACATCTAAAGTTTTTCCTGTCTCACAAATAGCCATTATCTTTTGACCGTTAATCTGCAAGTTATATTCATTCTGACCGGATAGCATTTCAAAACTATATAAAGTTGTAGTCGGAATCATGCCTACTCCAATATAAATACTAATAGGGTCGCCATTACTGTCCGCCGTAGGGGCTACTGATAAATTTAAAAATCTTACTGTGTTGGTTGCATTAATGGGTACTAGCTCAATACCTCCTGCTGTTGCGGGAACGGTGATTTTGTCAACCGCCCCAAATTCACCTGGAACTAATGTTTTTTGTGCGGTCGATTGCTTAGAGAAAGTTGTCCACATAGTATTTAATCCTTTAAAATCACATCATCAAAATCAGTATGGATATTGTTTTTAGCCAAGGACTCTTCCACTTTGGCGACAAGTCGATTATGGGCTCCATACACCATAGATTTAACCAGTCTATGGGATTTCCAAGCCTCATTTATATCTTTTTCAGCTTGCTTTTGACTGTTGATAATTTGTGACATTTTTATGATCACAAATGTTAAAACTATCAAATCAAAAACTGATTGGGAGATTATAATTATAGCGAAAAGGGTAGGTGACATTACTTTATTTTACTTATTGATAATGAACCATAACAGCAAAATGCTCTCGTAAAGTCCATTTATTTACAATTTTTTTTACCTCGATTTGATAATTAAAACCATTGAAGTCATTAAATGCAAAAACTATGGGTTTGTCAGAAGGATAAATAACTTTTGCTTCTGACACTTCTCCATTAATAAACGCTCGTCTTAGCAAAAGCCTGGATTTGATTATTAAGCCTTCTGACATCCAGGTTAATTTTATCAGATTAGATTCAGAAGGTATCTCTATGGGGGTTAAAACCCAGCTACTAACGTTTGGATAAACGAGTCCTCCTGACATCCATTCCATAGGTTTGTTAGTTCTTCTTCTTCCTCGTAGTCGGATAATAGCTGATCATATTCTCCCCCCCATAAATACTCTGTAAATTCTTGTTCAGAAGCCGATCTCATTAACCTGGTTTCTGCGTCAACAACTAAATTAAGCATCTCAGTAGATTCACTTTGCAATTTTCCAAAAAAGAATGGAATATTGTCTAATGTTTCTTGGAATTTGGGATTTTCGGGAATTATGATCAGCATATTAATTAAATTTCAAAAATGGAGCCATCACCCGCAGGTTTCCACGGATAGGCAAGAGTGACAGAAGGATCGTAAAAAGTTGTAATGGTGTCTCCTTTTCCGGTACCACCATCAAAAACCGTTTTAGACGTGCGGGGCGGGCGAACGCTATTGCAACCCAATACTAAATCAGCCCATTCCGCATCTGTATTAGTAATTTTAATTCCTAAACTACCTAGGTCGGTAACTCCGATTTTTAATGCCTGAGCAAAAGGCATTTTCCAACCCCATTTAACATTAACTCCACCACTAGGAACGGCTACATAAACAACTAATGCCCCTCGTAAATTTCCTGCACCTGGGAATGTATTGGAGCGTTTGACGTTAAATGCGGGTTTTTTTGCCCTTGACCAGCCAGCCGCTTTGGCTTCTGCAAGTTTAGCCGTCGAACAAAAAGTAGTGATACCTTTTGCGCTATTCCTTACTCGTATGGGGTGAGGTTTTCGCGTCCCCATAATCGCTGGAAAACTCAATCCGGTAACGGGGGCTCCTGGTGTCCAGTTTCTCTGTCCAAGTACCGTCACTTCGCTACTGTCTACCGGAGTTTTGAAAAAGTAAGTAAACCCTACAGAGCTACTATTAGGATGCGTTACGTCAACGCTTCTAATTTTGCGATCGTCATAAATATTAGTTTTAGCCATTATTGTTTAACCCTAAATAAATTTGTGATAAATAACCCTAAACTAATGGCGGAATTACGGTAGAAATCGTTTCTACTGCTTGAACAGAAACGCTGTATACAGTAGGCCGAACATTATAAAAAGTTCCACTTGCAGGCGGGTATTCAACGCTAGTTAATGCTCCTTGACCTTTGGTAACTAAGGCAACATCTTCCCCTACGCCCCCGACTGCATTTTGAGCGATTTGAGCTTGTAAAACAGCCTCAACAAATTCATAAACAGCTTTTGTAACATCAGTGCCGTCTGGATATCCCAGAGCAGGAACAGTAATGGTGCTCCCAACTGCAATTAAAGCGGCTCGTAAATCTTCGGCTTGAATTTTATTGGCAACGGCTGGCATAAATTAAAAGTCCTGAATGAAATGATTTTTAGATTTAAAACTAACATATCTATCCCTTAATATGCAAGGGTTTCAGCTTAATTATTTACTTTGATTATTGTTCCGAAGGTTAAGGTTTCGTAAATAGATAATTTAGTTTATAACTGTACAAAATTAAGTAGTTAAGCGTTCGTCGACGGGTGTTTGGTTAGATCTGGATACAAGGATTATTTTTTGCCGAGTTTTGGGCAACTCGATCCAAGCTTGCCAAAATTCCAGGTTTACAGTTCTTCGGTAAATGGGTAACTCCTTTTCCTCGTTTAAAACGGTAACTTTTTGTGGAGTTTCTGTATATTTGACTTTTTCTTGATCTGCTTTTCCTTGAAAAACAGCTAAAGGATCAAAATTATCATTTTTGACTTGTACTAATTTTTGATAAACGTTTAAGGCAGCTTGTCGATTTTTTGCAGGGAACCAGTTTGCATATCCTTCTTCCCATTTTTGATAACTCCACACCTCTTTCCCTCTTTCTAGTATAAAAGGTTGTTTATTTACATAAAATAGCGTTTCAATTTTAGATTTAAACTGTTTTAAATCACTAATTGATAATTTTTTACTATTAGGTTTATCAATTTCAGACCAACCGATTAAAGCAATTGACAGCAATGTATCAAGTGGGCGTTTTTGCCCTGTTTTTAATTTCTCTTTTTGGTAAAACTTAATTTTTATTTCTGGCCATCCTCGCATAGCTTTAATGTGAGAAAAACCCCTGGTATTATCCCCGTCACCGCCGCCAAATTTTTGAACAATTTCGCGAATATGTCTCAACATTTGAATAATTAATCTAATTTCGGCTGGGGTTCCCGAAATCCGATAAAATTCATCTTTTGTATTCCGTTCTGGGTAAAAATCCACAATTCGCCAGCCGCGAGATTGTGCTAATTGTGGTTGATTTAATTCATGAACTTTAGGGCGATTGTTGCGATCGTCCCCGTATGGTTTGCCGTCCGCCGCTCGATTAGCTTCTGGCCCGTAAGTTGGGTAAGGAGAACCAGGTGCTTCGGGGTCAAAGGGAAACTCATCCTCGAAGTCATTGGTAAAAGTATCAATTTGCCAGTCATCTCCCTTGGCTCCTGATTCGGCGTCAAGATGACGACTCAAAACATCTCCTAAACCTTGGGCAAAATTCCCAGGAATTTGCCCAGCAATATTCCGAATATCTACCATGATTCTCCCTCCCAAAATCCGCACAATGCGGAATTTATTTACAAAGCATAGCTAACAATAATTGTTGATTCAGCGCACATATCCTGTGCCGCCTCTACAAATTCTTCAGTAAAATCTTTTAACCAATCAATTTTGATTGATTCAATAGCTTTTTCTTGTTGACTGGCAAAACTCCAAGGTTGTGAACCTTCTTTCCCCCATTGTTCCGATGCTTTTCCTAACCATGGAAAAACCGTCCCCAAGCCTGAATATTTAACAAAGGATTTAATTAGTTTTCTAACATTAACGTAGGTTTCCATAAAGATAACTGCTAATATTGCGCGCCCGCTTGCCACTAGCGTTGACTTCATTTCCTCTACGGCTTCTTCCCATAATTCCCCCGGCTCTGACCATGAACGGAATTCTAATTCCTTCAATTTAGCCAACAATAAAGGATTAAATCTCATTAACCGTGGTGCGTTTGCTTTAGCGGCACGGCCTAAAGTAAATCCGCAAAGCGTCCCAACCGTCGCGCCCAACGCCTCACCCCAGCGTCCTGCTAAAGCCTTGATTTGTTGCTTTTGATTAGCTCTGATCTGAGCATCGGTTTGATTCCAATTAAATGACCATAAACGCTGCACGCCACCCACGGCCCAACGAACCAACCCGCCAATCCCAGGAATAAATTTGAGCCCTTTAACGGCTATTTTTGCAGCTTGAATAAGTCCCTTTAATCCTCCCCCTAATGCAGCCGCACCTCCCCCTAATCCTTGAATTAATAAACCCCCAGCACCAATTAATAAAATTCCTAAAGTTGCTTTAACTGGCTCTTTTGCAAACCAGCCTGAAGCCGATCTTCCTGCTACTTTTAAGTTAAACCACCAATTTTTAACCCCAGCAACCCATCTTCTTGGGTCTAAAGCCATTAGAACATTGTCAACTTGTTGCTTTACTCCCTTTAATGTATTTTTAATTCCTGTTATTTTGGAGTCAATTCCATTCAATATATTTATAAAAGGTTGAGCGATATCGTATCCATCTTTTGTCTTAGCTAAAGCCGTGCCGTCATAAACATTCGACGGCATATATTCTTCTGTCAATAAAATAGCCATGATTTTTTGATAAAATAGGACTGTGACCCCTTAATCACACCCTAACCCCGCGCAACAAACGGGGTTTTATCGTTTATTTCTAGTATTTTTGGGTTTATTTCGCTTTGTTCGTACCCGCCCCGCCGCCGACGCTTGCCGAACATCTGTTCGTCTTAAAGCGGATTCAGTTTGTAACTCAAACCGTGCCTTATCAATAGCTTGCTGAATCGCCGCCGGGTCATTTGGAATTTTACCCATAGCCGCCAACTCCGCCGCGTACCGCCCAATTTGAGCCAACAGATCTCTGATATCGGTTGTTTCATCTTTTGCCCGCCGTGAGACTTTAACCTCAACCTCTTTTTCCTGTAAAAAGGCTTCCAAATTAGCCTCAATCGCAGCTTCTGAGTTTTCAACCTTAATATTATTAGGGTCAAATCCTTGCCCCGCTTTCCACGCGCCCGCATAAGGATCGGCAAAAAATTTAACAGGAACAAAGGATTGTTCTTCCTTCATCCCCAAATCCTCGAAAATTGCCTCAGTCATTTCATGATTTTTTACTAACACCTGCATGGCTGAAAGCAACTGATAAAGAGTGCGTTTGCTAAAGTTATTGGTTAAATCAATATCGCTGTTAATGTCAACCGAAAATCTCAGTAATTTTCGTAACATATCCGAAATATCAAAATTTTCAATCGTTATAGGTTGCGCGCCCTCTTGTGTTGGGTCAGCATCTTTAATGATTACCGCCCCTGACGGGTCGCCCAAGGTTTTATTGATAAATAACAGCATCAATTCTTGAAACTGAATCAAATCATTAATTTTAATTGTCCCTGGAGCTTTAGGGTAAATTAACCGCTTGCTAATCTCAGAATCTCTAATCTGTGCTATCGGAAATAATAATTCTAATCTAATTTGAGATTCCAAGAAATATCGGAATAAATCTAAATAGGTTTCTATTTTTAGCTTCTTATTCTTAATTTTCCCATCATTTTTAGATTTTTTAGGATCATAATTCGGGTCTGGCGCTTCATAATCCCCCCCGTCCCCCGGTAGCCATTTCCACAGCCCCTCCTCTGGCTTTTTAAGCGGGAATCCGTTATCTTTCCCGGCCGGGTTAAATAGCTCCTCAAAGCGATCCAACATAATCCCGACTGACAGGATAAGATGTCGCATACTTTTAACCTCGTAGTCGTCTTTCGGTTTAGCTTCTCTATCAATCCAGCGTTTAGGGATTTTCATTGGGAAATTGTCATCTTTATTCCCTTTTTCTTCAATTTTATTGTCCTTGACATTAATGGGTTTAATTTTTTGTCCTAACCCTTGATATTTGGCTAGTCTTTTTAAAAGTTTGTCTAACTTGTCGCAACATTCTTTTTCCATTTTTTTGTTAGGAGTTAATGGGGAAGTTTTTGGTAAATTCAAGTAGTTTGGAATGGTAGCATCTAATATTAGATATTCGTTCGTTTCACTTGATGAGTTTACTCCATTTCCATGGAGGAGGTATGAGTCTGTAAGCTCTATATAATCATCGTACATAAAAAATGTAGAGCTTTCTCGCTTAGATTTTTTGTTTAAAAAATCTTGTAAATCTTCTAAATTATACCATTCGGCATCATTTGGGCTCAAATTCTTGTAAAGATGATATATTTCCGCAGAAGTATAGTAATATAATTTATCTTCTGAATTATTCCTGTAGCTTCGATTATACTGTGCATTTATTCCAGAAAAAGTAGCGCTTGTACTTGTACTGGTTTTAATACTTATCTCCCATAAAATGCCATTTTCATTTTGAAAATACCTGGAGCACTTCGCAGTCATAGTATAGGTAGCTTTGGAAATCCCAATGATTTCCCCTGTAGTTTTATCTTTCAAAATTAATGTTGATTTTGAAAATTGATTGGGCCACCAAACAGCTTGTCCAATCCCGCTCCATCCAGTATTGGGTTTTGGGGATGGAGTTTCGTCAGTATCTCCCCCCGGATCTGGCTCCGGCTCCGGCTCCTTGTTGCATTCTTCAGAATCAACTTTCTGAATATCAGAATATAAAAATTGACCTGCTAAATAAAACCGTTGAATATAAAAACATTTAATTCTAATTGTCTCAACTCTAATTAAATTAACAATATCAATATTCCCTTCTCCGTTTGTGTCAAATTCAACGCTTAACCCTGGAATTTTTGCCCCAACTCTCAAATAAGATTTTTTCAAATCATTGATATCAATAGAGCCACCAATTCCAGCCCCAACGCTACCGGGAGAATCAACGATTCCTTCTACCGTTTTTTTACTTTTGGTTGCCGCTTCGTCTTTTAATTTTTGAACCTCATCTTTTTCAATCCCTAATCTTTTTGAAATAGAATTGTTATCGTAAGCGTAATCGCTCCATTCCGGTTTTTTATCTGCCATTATTAAAAATCCCCTGTTAATACAAAAGTACCGCCCGAAAGTGGATCGGCAGTATTGGGGATATAATTTTCAATAATTACCGTATCGTAGTCATTATTATTGTTTTGATTCTGTGCTACAAACCGCCCTATATGACGGCTAAAGTCAGGGGTGATAATTATTTCACCAGTTGCAATATCAACATCTTTATATAGAGCATTTCTGGTTAGATTCCCAACAAATTTATCTCCCATGTTGTTTAATTCTAAATTGACAACATCATTCGCTAGAGCAAAAAGAACCTCACCAACTGCCAGAGGGTCAAATAATTGAATAGCGATATTTCCGTATTGTGTTAAATTCGTAATATCTACATCAAAAGTAATTGATCGCCCCGGATAAAAACTATAAATATCAAATAGCTTCCATCCTGTCGCCCCTGAATCTGAATTTTTGAGTTTCTGTAAATTTATTAAATATTGGTAAGTATCCGAGTCATAAGATTCAGAATTGATATCGACATAATTAGATCCGGTTCCTATTGCTAATCGTACTTGAATTGGAATCATAAGGTCATCTCCTGAATAATTGCCGACAGTATAAGTAATTGGCGTATCTTGTCTGATTGTAATTTCTATTATAATCGGTTCAGAACATTCAGCAAATAAGGCTATACCCCCGTCTGATGTGTCTAAATACCCCCCGCCTAATTTAATGAGTTTAGGGTGTTGGTTTTTGTTTCCAAAATATAAATTACAATTACTGCTATGTATTGGGTTTAAATCTTCCCTATAATTTATTGTAATTTCTCGGTTTACTTTGTTCTCGGTAGCAGGAATAATTATTGCAGGTTGATTTGGGTTAAATTTATAGTAGCCCTCCTTAAAATATCGGTAGCTTGTATTAAGCCCCGTTATTCCTGTTAAATCAATGTTTCCAATGTTCCCACTGGGTTTGATAAAATTATTCGATATTCCCATAATTAATTATCCCAAAAATTGCATCCAAGCTATAGAATTTTTTGTCGTGGTTTTGCCGTCCGTATCTTTTCCTGTGCAATAAATCCATAACCCTGTCTGGAATAAATATTGAGCCATTGGGGGTAAAAATTGAATTCCTCCCCCTGACCATTTAAACTCGCCACTTTCAAAAGTAAAGGTTTCTCCTGGGAGGAGAAACGGGCTTGCTTCTGGAGAAATTAAATTTTGATCAAAGTTGAAATATACAACTGATTTTCCTGTATTCTGCAAATATAAAATTTTCCTGTTGTAATCATTATAAAGTATCTGAATCGAAGTATTTAGTGTAATTGGATTCAAGGAATTACTTTGTTTATTTAAAGTTACCGCCGTTACCACTGTTGACGGTTGTTCATAGGTAATAATTCCACTGTAAGCAGTCCGAATCCTAATATAATTTTGATTTGCTTTGGCAGTTTGTTGTGTTGGTTTTTGGGTTATGGCTATCCCTAATTTATAGTTAGCGTCCCCAATATCAGAATTTTTAGTATTGGTTAAAAAAGGATTAATCAAATCTAAATAATATTCTGTTTGTTGGTTATATAACCACTTTCTCGCAAGTGCTGACCAAGCAGACCAACTGCTGCCAGAATACCAAGATTCAAACAGAGTAATTTCTAAAGCATATTGAGTAGATGGGTTAAATTCTGCCATCCATGCTAAATCCTCAGCTTGTTTCTGAAGTAATGGAATTAAATCCTCGTCATAATCCGGTAATTTGTTGGGCTTAAAAATTCCTGGAAGGTAAGAAATTAATTGCAAAGTTTCCAATGCTATTGAAAGATTAACATTTGTAGCCCCTACAGGTTTAATTTTTGAAAGAATTTCACGATAATTAATTATTTCAAAAACTTGATTAATCGGGGCATCATTATTTAATTGAACAACGGGAACTCTACCAGTAAAAGCCCTTTCAATGTTTTTAACTGAATCTGTAGGCATTTATTATAGATACTCCACAGCATATCGACTTTCCCCATTGCCTGTGAAGGTAGTTTGAGTTTGTAAATTAAAATTGAACCTAAAAATCGCATTGTGAAATATAGGAGAATTTAAAGGTACGTCGTTAATTGACCATGATGGATTCGTCAATTTATTAGTGAAGTTCGGGTCGTTGCGTTTTTTTTCTCGTTCGGCAGCAATTATTAAATAAGTTCGTTCTACCAATGATTCCGTAATTATTCCAGAAGATTTAGAATCCCCGCCCGTGCCTTCAGAGTAAATAACTCCTGTATAGGGATTCGGATAAGTGAAATCTAAAATTCCCGTTAAACTATTGCGGATGATTGTGCAATAAATTGATGCGGAACCTGCCGCCACATCGGTATCCGTGTCAATTGTATAGGTCAAAAGGTTGACCGCTTTATCATTTTTCGCCGAGTCTCGTTCAATATTCTGAATTAATGAGCAAAGGGTGAAAAATTGATTTTCCAGCGTTGTCGAGGTGATGGTTGCATTAGTACCCGGAGTAAAAATCATGTTTAACCATAATTAATTAATAATTGAATTATATTTTAAAATTTTCAACAATTTACAGATATTTTGAGAGGGAATGTAGATGATTGTGTAGATTTAGTTCTAGGTTAAACGTCAGAAAAATGCTATTTGGTGCTTTTGGCTCAAGGTGCTAATAATGAAATATAATATTATTGCCCATCCCCCATTATATCAATAAGCAAATGATTGTTTACAACTTCTTTGTGTCTTCGTGTCTTTGTGGTGAAATTAGGCTTTATTGCTATAGAATTTGACTGTAGACAACTTAAAAAATTAATTGCAATGGACTACAAAACAGCCTATAACTTCTTAATTGACCAAGGCATGGCATTAGAAACCCAAAAAAACCCAGATGCGTTTTTAATCCGCTTGAAACAGGGTCATCCCCCCATTCCGGGTCAAGTCACCTCTATTTTATTATCCTTAAAAATTGCTTATGATAGCTTAAAAGATAATTCAAAATTTGAGAAAATTTTAGTCTTAGCCCTACATCAGTTAGTCATGGAAAGTCAGCAACAATTTGCTGCGGGTCGTAACCGAGGCGTTGAATGGCCACCATTATTACAAGAAGATTTACAGCGTATTTCCCTAGCGGTTAAAAGTATTTTTTCCGGTCAATGGTTAGTTGAAAAATAAAAAAGAGGTTGACGGTTAACTGTTAACAATCAACCGTCAACTATTCTAACAATAGGCCGAAATATCTTCTCCACATTCATCCGCCAAATAACACAATGCTTGAAAGCGGAGATAGACTAATTCTTCATACCAATGGCGAACTGGACGTAGGGGTGTAAATCGACGTTGTGGGTGGAAAGGGCTAGACTGGGATGCCGGAGAGGATTCAACACCAGTTATGCCGCGAATCAGGAAAGTCAGGTGGGACATGGTAGCATTAACCTTATTTATTGTTTTCATTTGGAATAAAAACCAAACGTGGGCAACCGCTTATGTAGTGTCTACGAAATATTGTTGTAAGTTCCCGTAAAAGATATATAAGTCCACTACAGAGATTATTTGACATGAGGCAGTCACCAAGGCAGTTAGGACATAGACTGATGCAGCAAACCCAAACACCAAAAATCTTTTCCTACGGTGTTCCGGTGTTCCCTCCCCCCTAGCCCCCCGTGTACGGGGGGTTTGGGGGGCTATTCCCTATTCCCCGCTATAACCAAACATTGCAACAGTCAGACTAGAACCCTAGTAGAATTGATATCAGCACTCAATGGTCAGGAGTCAACCATCCCATGTCGGAAGAATTAACCTCCTCCTTATTTCCTCTGGAAACCCCCCCACAAACTCCCCCCACTTCGGGATTAGGATTTTTAGGCATTTTGAAAGCATGGCCTGAATATAATCAAGGCAATCGCTTCTATAAATTAGGACGCTATGAATTAGCCTTTCAACGTTATGATCAAGCTGTTAATTTTAAACCTAATTGGTATTCCGCCTGGTTACGACGGGGTAATAGTTTACGCAAATTAAAACAATATAAAGATGCCCTAGCTTCCTATGACCGAGCCATTAAAATTAAACCCGAAGATTATTGGGCTTGGACATTTCGAGGTATTGCTTTAGCCAAATTAGAACGATTTGAAGAAGCAGTTGCATCCTTTGATAAAGCTATTACTATTGAACCCGAAAATTTTGAATCTTGGTATGAACGTGGCTTGGCATTAGAAACGTTATTACAATATAAAGCAGCATCGGCTTCTTATAAGCGAGCAATTGAAATTAAACCGAATGTTTCTGCTATTTGGTATCATCAAGGCAATGCTTTAATGAATGAAGAACGTTATAGCGATGCCGTGGCTTCTTATGATCGTTCAATTCAACTGCAACCTGCTAATTATGAAGCCTGGTTTAATCGAGGTGAAATGTTATTAAGTCAACAAAAATATTCTGAGGCTATTACATCCTATGACCAAGCGATTAAACTACAACCCAAAAGTTATCAAGCCTGGTTTAATCGAGGAATTTCATTACAAAAATTACGACGTTATCAAGAAGCGATTATCTCCTATGATACCGTAATTCAACTACAACCCCAGGATTATGAAGTTTGGTTTTATAAAGGCATGGCTTTGTTAAATAGTCAACAGCATCAAGAAGCCTTAACCTGCTTAAATCAAGCCTTACAAATCAATCCTAATTTAGCTGCCATTTGGATTAGTCGTGCTCAAAATTTATTAGAATTAAAACAATATCAATCGGCGATCGCATCTTTTGATAAAGCCACTCAATTAAACTCTAATTTTCCCGAAGCTTGGTTAGGTCGAGGTAAAGCCCTGTGTGAATTAAAACAATATCAAGAAGCAATTATTGCCTATGATAATGCCTTGCAAATTCAACCGGATTTCATGGATGCTTGGAATTGTCGGGGAGAAGCCTTAGAAAAATTAGATCGATTTGAAGAAGCCTTAATTGCCTATGATAAAGTGGTACAAATGACCACAGAAGATACGGAATTAGCTACAAAATCCGGACTCCAACGGGGAGAAGCCTTAGAAAAATTAGAACGTTATGATGAGGCGATTATTGCTTATAAAAAAGTGATTCGGGTGCAACCGAATAATTTTGAAGCCTGGTTACATTTAGGAAAAACCCTAGAAGCGGTTCAAAAGCATTTAGAAGCAGCAGAAGCCTTTAATCAAGCTGTTAAAATTTGGCCCGATTCCTATGGGACTTGGTTACAGTGGGGATTAGCATTAGAATCAGCCCAACGCTATCAAGATGCGTTAACTGTTTATGATAAAATTATTCAAAGAAAACCCGATTATTATGCGGCCTGGATTCGTCGAGGTATGACCTTTGAACAGATGAATTGCTATCAGGATGCTAACCGTTCCTATGGTGTAGCATTAGAAATGCAACCTAATTCTGCCGAAGCAGTTATTCATCGAAATCGAGTGAATTTGAAGTTAAAAAATAATCCAAACTAACTCCCGTAGTGAGCCCTGAAGGGCTTACTACGATAACCTCTTGATTCTGGGGTTCCTTTTTGCCAAAATAGAGCATTCAGTCCAACCTCTGCCTAATGCAGTAATACCCAGTTCCCGAATGAATCCCCGCGAAAAGGCTCTTTTTTTCTTTCAATTAGCAACCTTGTTAAACTCTGGTTTAACTGTAGAACAGAGCTTAACGTTGGTGGGGAAAGATAGCTACCCGCAACTCGGACGCTATCTCAACAAAATGACCGCAGCCACATCAAGGGGGGCTGATTTAGCTTCTGCTTTGGCTTTGGCGTCCAGATATTTTGATCGTTGGACAATTGGTTTAATTTCCCTGGGAGAATCCCAAGGAATGTTACCCGAAATTTGCTATCGAATTTCCGAAATTGAAGAACGAAAAGCACGTCATCAAAATCTGCATCGGTCTGTAACCATTGCGGCAATTGCCACAGGAATTAGTATTATCCTGTTGATTCTCACCCTTTGTTACTTATCAGGTTTATCGGGTAGAGGGTGGTTTTTAGTATTAGGAATTTTCGCAATCATTATATTAGCTATTCCTAAAATTTTGCCGCGGCTATCAATAATTAAAAAAATTTCCACCGCCCGGATGATGTTGTATTTGGGAGAATTAAAATTACCCTTGAGTTGTGGGATGTCCCTATTAGCTGGATTAGAACTGATTCGCTCCCATATTCCTAAATCGGAAATGAAAGCTACTATTACTATTGCATTAGGCCAAATTCCCGCCGAAAAAACCCTAAGTCAAAGCCTAGAAGGTCGTTTACCTGCGGTGGCCCTGCAAATGTTACGCACGGGGGAAGTCACAGGACAATTAGATTTGGCCCTGCAAAAACTAACCAATTACTATGAGGAGGAACTTGAACAAACCCTGCGTCGTCTACAATCTGTTTTAGTTCCTGCGACAATTCTGATGGCAGGTACAGTTGTCCTGCTGTTAGCACTGCAAGCTCTGAAATCCCTATTAATTTTGTTACCCAAGTGATCTGGTGAATTAACTTTCTTGTTGCCTACACCCCCCACCCACAGAGGATTTTCGATGTCCGATTCCCAATTTTTGATAAAAAGTTCGACTTTGCCCTTGTGAAACTGAGCAACACCCTTTAAGCTATTAAGTCAAAACACGAAAGTAAGCGCAATTGCAATACTGGGTTTTTCCCGTCGTTGTTTTTAGCGTCTAGTGGGATATTTGACTATCTCTTTTAAGCGATGAAAATACCAAAACCTCAAAGACTACAACCAAAATGGATTTTGGGGGTACTAGCCGGAGCATTCATTAGCAACGCTGCTGTACCTATTCCCCAAGCCCAAGCTCAGCCCCCTGGTGCCTGTCCGCCATCATCGGATTATGCCAGAGTTCCTTCAGCGATTGCCGACTTTCCTAACCCGGATCGTACTGTATTCTGTGGGGAAAATCGCGTAATTCTGACTTATGGCCCCTTCCAAGTCCCGATTTTAGTCAGTGACTTAAAGAATTTTGCTGAAACCGGGGAAATGACCAAAACGATTAGCCAAATCGTTAAGGCATCCAAAATGGAGCCGGATACCCTTCGCGGTCTGATGACCTTAGAAGTCGGCTTTGATTTAGTTCCCTTTGCTTGCATTATCTATGCCCCAGAAGGTCAAGAGTTAACCAATACCATTGGGACAACGATTAGAACCCATCGTGGAAAACCAGGAATCCCAAACAGCACTGAAGCGGTTAATGGTAAAGCCATCCGTGCGGCTCTAATCAATGCCCTAAGTGCCGATGGTAAGCTCTCCTTCTTGGATATTGTCAGCTACTATCCTGTCCCTGGAATGTATGTTGATGTCGCTAATATTCCCGAGACCGTTGATAAAGTCAAAGGCCTAGCGGGGAATCTCGATTCTCTGTTTAAAAAGGCTTCTCAATTTGGGAAAGGCGGGTGTTCTCTACAACAAGTAGATTTCCCAGCCGCACCCCCAGTGGCACCCCCAGCACCACGACCCCAACTCCCACCGCCACCCCCACGACTACAGCCACCACCACCACCCCCACCAGTTAGAGGTTTGTGGTAAGCGCATGAGTCACTAGAATCATCCTTTGATTCTGGCGATGCCATCTATTCAATAGGTGGCATCACTTTAGTTTTTGGCTAAAATTACAATCTATTCAGGATTTTACCCCTTCGATATACGGGCTATCAATTAAAAAGGCTCCCCCCTGAAATAAAACTCCCCAATAGCCACCGGGTCGCCTATCAATTACAGTCCCAATTTCACCGAGTTTAATCACGCTGGATGGACGTAAAATCGGCATTGGTTCTGCTGTTTTTAGATAGGGAGGAATCGCTATCACCCTAACTTTTTGCCGGATTTCAAACTCTTTTTCCATTGATCAACCATAAAAATTAATTTTCTTGTAAGATATCACGGGGCTTTGTCCCTTAATTCATCGGGATTTTGTCGCCAAAAAGATAAATAACCGCGCTAAACTTGAGACTATCGAAGAACAAGACCGTTTGAAGGGGTAGTAATTATGGCTACAGATCGCCGAGTTTCCCGGGTGGCTGCACAAATTAAACGGGAGGTCA
The DNA here is from genome assembly GCF_904830935.1 of Planktothrix agardhii. Taxonomy (NCBI): domain Bacteria; kingdom Bacillati; phylum Cyanobacteriota; class Cyanophyceae; order Oscillatoriales; family Microcoleaceae; genus Planktothrix; species Planktothrix agardhii. The sequence continues at coordinate 2,693,081 of NZ_LR882952.1, read as the reverse complement.
GCCAGATATTACTGGATGGGATCAAAGATGACCGGGTTGGAATCGGAATGGTGAGTATTACCGATGTCGATGTTTCTGGCGACCTCCAACACGCCAAAATTTTTGTCAGTATTTATGGAACCGAAGAAGCCAGACGAGAAACGATGGAAGGCTTAAAATCAGCAACGGGTTATGTTCGTTCTTCTTTAGGTCAACGAGTTCGTCTGCGTCGGACTCCAGAAGTAGTTTTCCTTGAAGATCGTTCTCTGGAAAGGGGTGACAAAATGTTAAATCTATTAAACGAACTCTCCCAGAACCGCAAACCGGATGAGGAGGAATTTAGCGATTATGGCGAGGAGGAGTAGGAGGAGCATCGGAGCTAAACCCTTTTTATTATTACCCATTCGTAATTCGTAATTTGTAATTCGTAATATGACTTTTTCTCTGGCTGAACAAGTTGCCCAGATGGTTGTGGTTCGCGCCTCTGGTTTTTTGTTTGATCATCAAATTCGTTACTCCCTTTGGGAACCTCCTGCACAGAAATTAGAGCATTGGTTACATGACTTGGGTGTGGGTGGGGTGATTTTGGTGGATGGCAGTGCGGCGGAGTTGGCGATTAGAACTCAGTTGTTGCAGTCCTGGGCCAAATTTCCCCTGTTAGTAGCGGCGGACGTGGAGGAAGGTGTCGGTCAGCGCTTTGCCGGGGCGACTTGGTTTCCACCCTTGATGGCGATTGGAGCATTGGCTGATCACTCCCTAGAACAAGCGCAATTGTATGCGGAAAAAATGGGGGGAATTACGGCCCAAGAAGCCTTAACCGTGGGCCTAAATTGGGTTTTGGCTCCGGTGGTTGATGTGAATAATAATCCTAAAAATCCGGTGATTAATGTTCGTTCTTTTGGGGAAACTCCAGAACGGGTCAGTCACTTAGCGACGGCTTTTATTCGGGGATGTCAAGGATATCCGGTGTTAACGACGGCTAAACATTTCCCCGGTCATGGGGATACGGCGATTGATTCCCATTTGGAATTACCTGTAATTCCCCATAGTGATCAGCGTTTAGCTGAAGTGGAATTACCTCCGTTTGTGGCCAGTATTGCTGCGGGTGTGGACTCGGTGATGATGGCTCATTTGTTGATCCCCGCTTGGGATAGTAAAAATCCCGCTACTTTATCCCCGGTGATTGTTCAAGAACAGTTAAGACAACGGTTGGGCTTTCAAGGGTTAGTGGTGACGGATGCTTTGGTGATGGGGGCGATCGCTAAACTTTATACTCCTGAAGAAGCCGCAATTTTAGCCGTTGAAGCTGGGGCTGATGTTTTATTAATGCCTCTTGATCCCCAAGTTACTATTGATGCAGTCTGTACGGCGGTGAAGGAGGGTAGAATTTCCCGTGAACGAATTGAAGCCTCTGTACAGCGCATTAGGAAGGCTAAGGCGAAGGTATTCCCCGACTGGCAACCGAATACGCCCTATTCTCCCCCCAGTCGAGATCCCCAGAAATTATTTTATTCTCTATCTCAACCATCTTCTCAAGTTCTAGTTCAAACCATTTTGCAGGATTCTCTCAAACAGGGGGGAACTTTACCGTTAGTAGTTCTAAATCCACCCCAACCCTGTCGCAATTTAGTGATTGTGGATGATTTACTCAATTGTTCTATTTTAGGAAATCATACCCCGGCGATCGCCCGTCCAACTCAGTTGGGTTATCGCTTACAACTGATTGATTGTCATGATCAAGAATTTTCTGATCTTGAGCAGTCTTCTGAACCTACCTTACTGCAAATTTTTATTCGAGCTAATGCCTTCCGTGATAGTTCGGGATTAACACAAATTGCTCAGAATTGGCTAAATATTCTCTTAAAACAGGATCATTTACAAGCTTTGGTGATTTACGGGAGTCCCTACACCCTGGAACAGTTTTTGCCCCAAATTTCCCCCAAAACTCCTTATGTTTTCTCATACAGTCAGACTCCCGCAGCCCAGGAGATTGCCTTAAAAGTCCTTTGGGGAATTTAATCAGAATTTAAGAATAACCCAGTATCTTGAATGAAGACTCAATGCTTAACCTCTGTCATGGAAGTCGCCAGACTTATTAGGACAAAGAGTGATGCAGCAAAGCTAGACGGTGAAGTCTTTTCCGCCGGTGTTCTCTCCCCCCCTAGCCCCCCGTGCACGGGGGGTTTGGGGGGGCTGTTCCCTGCTATATGGGCTTCTGTCCAGTGACTTTGGATATTGTTATGGGAAAACCCTGAGTATTTGTATTAGCCTATACTGAAAAAAAAATATTTCCTAAAATCAATTTTTAGATTACACTAGGTGTGATGCCAAAAACTTCTCCGGCAACGCCAAAGAGGGCGAATTATGACTTACACAACTGTCCAATTTTCATTAGATGTGATCAAAGACGAAGCCCGCCAACTTGTCAATAAGGGGGTTGTTAGCCGTCAGCAACCCATCTATACACTCTGCCAATATATTTCCGCGCGGGAATGGGCTTGTGTAGAGTGTGAGTTGGAAGAATGCGACTTCTTACTCCGAGACCGAATTGGCGACCTGATTGGTCATGAAACCTGGGATAACGACTAAAATCCCAATTAAATTTGAAAAAAAAAATCTTTCAGACATTATTTAAGTTTGCTTAGTGCTGACTTCTGCGGTTGAGAACTGATTTGCCTGCCGATTTAGGTGAATTGAGGGACTAGAATCGCGATCCTTTAAAGCCCTTTCTTGGCTGTTTTAAGTTCAAAATATCTGAAATTCTTGAAATAGAGGAACTTAGGACTGCTTCTAGCAATTGGTCTTATTTCAGAGGGTTTATCCTTCTGGGTTAAATAAAGGAAAGTGATTCCCTGATGCAGAGGTCAAGAATAAAGTTACAATTTAAGTGCGTGCGATGAGATATCGGTTGCAACATGAAGTTGAACAATTTTAGGATGGGTTCTGCAATTAGATATCATTAAGTATACCAATAGCGATAAGTCCGCCCCACAATTTTGAACCCGATTCATGTTGTTTCTGATTTCTATCAGTTGAGTTCTGGAGGCGGGGTTTGTCGTTATATTAGTCAGAGGAGTTTGATTCTCGTAGGCATTTTAATTCCTCTCGTAACTCAGAAATTTGGGTTGTGAGTTCTTGAATTTCTTTAACGGTTTCTGGGTCTGACACAAGGAGAATCGTGGAGGTAACAACTTCAGCTTCTGTTGTTACGGTTGTTGTGTATGTATTCAGGTTCTGGGAACCCTGGGAAAGAATTGTATCCACAAAATTACGAGCTTCCTGTTCAGTCGTTTTTCCTTTTTCAGCCCATTCTTGGGCTAATTCGCTAAACTGGGACTGAATTTTTCCAAGATTCTCACTGCGCTTGTCAGGATTTTGTAGGATCTCGATTAGGGAAGATGTCGCGCCGAGGGTAACGCGAAATCCCTGATGGAATAAATCGGTTAATTGTTCAGTATCCATAATAGTTAAACAATTCTTCAAGTAGAACAATCTGGCTATAGGGATTTTTGGGGGATGGTCTGAAGTAGACCAATTTTTCCCATATATTCTAACAGCTTATTCCCTAACTTGGTCGAGGTATTGATTCACGTCATCAATAATCCGGGTGAGTTCGGCTTCCGTGGTCAGTTTAATCCGTTCATCTCGGACAGTAATTAAGACTTTAGCAGCAAAGGGACTGGGCCAAATATTAGGATTGCAGAAAATCTCTAAAAACACATCTCCGGTATATTGATATTCCATCGGCTTTTGAGGGGTAGGTTTACCGCCAACTGAAGCAGTTTTTGCCGCCACCGTTTTGAGTTTTTGCATTAATTCATCTAGTAACCCTTTTAAATTCCGAGCCGCTTCGGGGGTGAAACGTATGGAAACCGAACCTTGGGTTAAATTAATCGTGAGTGGAGGAATAGACATAGAATAACGATTTAAAACGATAATTGAAATCCTTTAATCTAATTTTACCGTGAAATTAACCTAAATTAACTTTTATATTTTTAGTGAAAATCAATCTCAATAGTCAAATTAATACAAACAGAGTGATATATTAAAAAAAGTTTTTGATCATCGTCAAAACTTCAAAGGAAAAATTTTATGGTTCAGGATAATCGGGCAAAAATTCAATTTGTTTTGTTGCTAACACTGGGTTTAAATCTGTTAGTAATGATGATTAAAATTATTGTAGGCAACATGACAGGTTCTTTGAGCTTACTTGCTGATGCTCTGCATAGTGTTACCGATAGTGCTAATAATGTTTTAGGATTAGTTACGAATCATTTTGCCTCTCCCCATCCAGATCGGGAACATCCCTATGGCCATCAAAAATTTGATGCTTTGGGGGCATTAGGGATTGGTGTATTTTTAGGAATTGCCTGTTTTGAAATTTTTAGTAGTGCCATAAAACGCTTATTTCAAGGCGGTGAACCCGTGACAATTTCTCCTAATGAATTATGGATTTTATTAATTGTTTTAGGAATTAATATTTTTGTTACTTATTATGAACGGGCGGAGGGAAAGCGTTTAGGCAGTGCGATTTTAATAGCAGATGCTAAACATACAATGAGTGATGTTTGGGTGACAATTATGGTGATTGCGGGATTAATTGGGATTTGGCAAGGACAGGTCTGGAATTTACCAAAACTACAATATTTAGACGTAATTTTAGCCTTTCCTGTGGCATTATTAGTATTTAAAAGTGGTTGGAGTGTATTAAAGGAAAATTTACCTTGGTTAGTTGATCAAATGGTGATTGCACCGGAAACCATTAAAGAGATTGTCATGTCTGTTCCGGGGGTGATCAACTGCCATGATATTGCTTCCCGTGGGATGATTGGACGACAGGTTTTTATTGAAATGCACTTAATTGTTGAAGCAACGGATGTAGAAACGGCGCACAGTATTACAGAAGCTGTAGAAGCTGAATTAGGAAAAGAATTTAGCCCCGTCAGAATTTTAATTCACGTTGAACCCCCCCAATATAAATCGGAGCAAATTACCTATGAATCCTAAAGGAATATACCCATAACCCATTACCTATTACCTATTACCTATTACCTATTACCCATTACCTATTACCTATTACCCATTACTAAACAATTTCCTCCCCTAATTCATTAGGAGAGGAAATCAATTTTAACCCCTTAAAATCATTTCCCCTATTTTTTGGGAGCAGGAGCGGGGGTAGCAGGGGCGGGAGCCGCAGGAGGAGGAGTGGTGGCTGCTGGAGGAGTAGTCGTTTCTGGGGTGGGAGCACCACCACAACTCGTTAATAAACAGGAAGAAGCTATGGCTAAACCTGTAACCAAGAAGGCTAACTTTTTCATAGGAGATCTCAAGAAAATTGAAAGTAGGTGAGTGACAAGATTGAGAAAAAATGTACCATAATCCCAGGAATGCTCCTAAATGGTAAGTTAGAAATTAAACCAGAATAGAGATTTTAACTATTCAAGTTTGCACCGCCACAGTTTCAACTCAGTTTGAGTGATTCCGTTGCAGACTTTTGATTTCTATACCCTGAAGAAAACACGACTTTCCTGAGCAGTTAAGGCAAATTTAAAATTTCCCATTGTTCATCTTACACATAATACAGGTTTTTTAAAAAAATGGAAGATCCCCTAGGGAAAATACTGGGATTTTTTGCGATCGCGGTTTCTCTGTCATCGTAAATTTGCGGATGTCCAGGGCTTTAAATCTTACAGCCTTTTTTCTCAGGGGTTGTCCCTATGTCCCGTGACTGCCTCAGCCCCGATGGGCTCAATTGATTGATGATTCTTTTAAACTTGATCGGCTAAAATCCGAGGCTTGGGTTGATAATAGCTGGCAATTAAAGCAATCATTAACCACCATAAAGTATTCACTTGGGGACGGTATAAAACCGTATCAACAAAACCATGACCTATCAGTCCTATTAAGACAGAAATGGCTGCGATCAACCAAAATCCTTGGGTATTTCCTAAAGCTCTGAGTTGTTTTAATTGCACCCATCCTTGATTAAAACTTACGATTAATAACCAGATAAAACAACTTAAACCGATAATTCCGGTTTCAACTGCCACTTCTAACATCACGGAATAGGCACTCAAAGCCGTATAGCGAGGCTGCATATAAAGGGGATAAATCTTATTGAAAGCGACGTTTCCAGGGCCAATTCCTAAGATCGGACGATCTTTAATCATTTCAATGACTGTCATCCAAACATTAATTCTAAAATTATTACTACTATCTCCTCGTCCGACAAACATACTCGCCACCCGATCGCGGATAGCGGGAACAAATACTACTGCTAAGACAAGAAAAAGGGTTAATCCTGTTAATCCGATTGGTAAAGCCCACTGTCGCCAAAAGGGAGGAAAACTAATACTTAACCAATATAATAATAAGACGCAAAAAGTAAACGTTAATAAGACTAATCCAATCCATCCTCCTCGACTAAAGGTTAAGACTAAACAGGATGAATTAACAACGATCATTGTTAATGCTAAAGCTTTCGGTAAAATACCTTTCCAAACAAAGAATGCAGCTAAACTTAAACCGACTGCGGGTAATAAATAGGCGGCTAATAAATTCGGGTTATCTAAATAACTATAAACCCGGGTTAATTTAGATTGGGGGGAGGTGGGATCAACCCAAGTCGCTAAAGCTTTTGCTCCATAAAACCACTGTCTTAAACCATAGACACTTACGAATAAAGCCGTGTGTAAAAATAGGGTAATAAAAATCGAGCGAATTTTAGGCGATCGCAAGATTCTTGACATTAAAGCGAATAAAATTAAATAGAGAGTTAATTTCGTCCAGCCACTAAAGGCAGCTATTTTAACGGGAGATAAAGCCGTGGCAATGGTGGCAATTCCCCAATATAATAAAACGATTAAATGTATGGGAGTAAAGGCAGTTTGTGAGGGTTCATCCGTTAGGGTTAATAATAGCCACCATCCGGCACAAGCGATTAATAAAACCCCGATTAATGCTGTTCCCACAAAAGGAGCTAAACAAAATACAATAGTGATTAATAATGCCCCCAAGGGTTCTCCCCACTGCAATAACCAACTCCCCTGTCGCCATTGATGTAAAAATCCTGTCAACTGGTAGAGAAAACTACTATTACGCCATTGGTAGAGTAATAGATTTTGCAGGGTAAATTGTTGCCAAATAGTGTTTAGGGTGGTCATGGGCTTTAAGGGATTTTGCGATCATGGAATGAAATTCAGACATGAGTATACCTTAATTTACCCGTTGTGAACGAAATTGTCTATTCCTTGTCCTGACTCTGACTCCACAACTGTTTGATGCTAGGTAAATTAAACCCTTATTTTGATATAATAATATTAACCCACCTTCGACAACATTAAAGCGATGGATACTGCTAAACTTTTAAAAAATAGTAATGAACAAACTCTAGTCTTACCCGAAGAATATCAATTTTCTGGGGATGAAGTTTATCTAAAGAAAATTGGGAATGTTTTAATTTTAATTCCTAAAGATAATCCTTGGCAATCTTTATTTGAAAGTTTAAATCTATTTTCTGAAGATTTTATGGAATCCAGAGAACAGCCTGCTATTGAAATCAGAGAGGAATTCTAGGAATGAAATATTTATTAGACACCAATATTTGTATCTACATCATCAAGAAAAACCATCAATCAGTAATTTAAAAGAATTCTCTCGAATTCCTAACTTATTATTAGAAAATTGGGCTTAATAGGGTATGACTTTAACGAATAGGGAGTTAGAGACAAAGATCAAACAAATACTAAGGGTTTATCTTTTAAGGGGGCAAAAGCTTCCGCATCAAATCGATATAAACTTGCAGGTCTACCCGCACCTCTGGATGTTTTTACCCCGGTATCATAGAGAAATCCTAACTTGAGTAAACGGGTTCTAAAATTAGAATAATCGGAAAATCCTTCTCCTAAAATAGTAGTATAAAATTGGTATAAATCCCCTAATGTAAATAATTCGGGTAAAACATCAAAAGCGACGGGACTATATTCTAATTTGTTTTTTAATCGACGATAACCATAGTCTAAAATTTGATTATGATCAAAGGCTAAATCAGGAATTTGATCAATGGGATACCAAGCAATTCCAGTTACTCTATCGGTAATTAATTCCGCTTCTTCAAACCGAACTATGGCAAAATAACTTACGGATAAATAACGAATATTATAGGAATCTGGGGCTTCTCTGGGGTCACGTTCTGGCTCCCCAAAGCTATATAATTGTTCCAAATATAAATTCTCAACTAGAATTTTTTCTGCTAAAATTCTATAGGCTGCATCTTCTAAAGATTCTCCTTTTTGAACTAAAGTTCCGGGTAAACTCCAAGTATTGATAAAAGGTTCTTCTTTTCGCTTAACCAATAAAACCAATAGACGATTTTGTTCGGTATCGACTGAAAAAATTACATTATCAACACCCACTTTAAAATCTTCTAGGATCAAAGTTTTATTCATATAATTTTTCTCGGTTAATATAATCTTGTACCCGGGTCGTTAAAACCTCTGTATTCCCTGTTTGACGATAGTGACTTGAGGAAACGGGTAAACCCGTAACCGTAGCAATAGTTAAGGTCGCACCTAATTTTTTTAGGTGATCTAAATCCATTTCTACCACCTGATAACCCGGTCGCGGAATAATTAATAATTCTACCTGTTTTAATAGGGTTTCTATCTGATACCACTGGGGAATTTGTTGAACTAAATCCGAACCAACTACTAAAGTATAGTCCGCATCAGACCAATAGTTTTTAGCCCTTTTTAAAGTTTCCAAGGTTCGGCGACTACTGAGTTCAGGATGCAAAGCAATATTTGCTTTTTGGGCGTTAATTTCCTCTATTAATAATGATAGCATCGCCATCCGATGTTCTAATAAAGTTTGGTGGGTTTTAAAGGGATTATCCGATGCCCAAACCACGACTTTATCAAATCGTTGAGACAACCAAAGCAGAATCGCTTGATGTCCTGAAGTGGGAGGATCTGCACTGGTTCCAAAGAGGGCGATTTGAGTCATTTTTAATCGGAGTTAATATTATTTAAGATAATCACTCAATTGTTTGTTCTAATCGATCAGCTAAGGCAATAATATCATCTTTTCGGGCTATTTGTTCAACCCATTCTGAAGGAATAGTGTTAAACCCATAATAAATTCCGGCTAAACCTCCTGTGACCGCGGCAGTGGTGTCTGTATCTTCTCCTAAATTAACGGCTTTAAGAATAGCTTCTGGGTATGAAGATGTCGTTAATAAACACCATAAACAGGCTTCTAAAGTATGAATTACATAACCGCTCGATTGAATTTCATCAATTGACAACTGATCAATATTACCCCTAAAAATGCGGTCAAATCGAGAAGATTCTACGGTTAAACTAGGATGATAATAAATCGGTTTTACGGCTTCTATACCTTGAATATAGGCGGATTTTAGGTCTAATCCTTGGAGTAATTTAACCGCAATACTAATATAAATCCCGCAGGCAATTTGGGAACGAAGATGACCATGGGTTAAACAGGAACATTCATGCACCCACTGGATTAATTGATAGAATGACACGGAAGAATATAAATAAGCCATGGGCAAAATTCGCATCAAAGAACCATTGCCATTGCTGCGTTCATTGGTTTCTCCAGCTTCCACGGGATTAACCCCATTTTGTAGGTTTTGAATGGCGTTATGGGTGGTTCCTCCAATATCAAATACAACCCCATGGGCTGTCCATTCTTGATGATAGCGCCAACGACAAAAAGATGCTGCGATCGCGTTTAAATTATAGCCCTGACAAAGACTATCAGCTAAACATAACATCAAGGAACTATCATCCGACCAAGTACCGGGGGGTTGTCGATGGGTTCCATAGCCCGTCATTGTTGTGATGGGGTTTTTTAGACGTTCTTGGCGGCTGGTAAATTCCACCGGAACACCCAAAGCATCCCCCACACAAACCCCGATTAAACCTGATAAAATTGCTGATTTTTTCATATTAAAATCCTTTTATAGTAATCCTAATTTAGACTTAAAAGGCAATAGAGAAAAGAGTAAGCCCTTCAGGGCTTACTACTATAATCCATATAGCCAAATAATTAATAAGGGGGTAACTATTGCTAAGATTAAACTTAAAGGAGCGCCTACCCTGGTGAAGTCGAAAAATTTATATCCTCCGGGGCTATAAACCATTGTATTAGTCTGATAACCAATCGGGGTCATATAACTATTAGAAGCAGCAAAAGTCACCGCATACATAAAAGCAAAGGGATTTAAACCTAATGCTACGGAAACTTTTACGGCAATGGGAATCATCAATACAACTGTTGCATTATTAGAAAGAACTTCTGTTAGGATAGATGTGGCAATATAGAAGCATAATAAAATCCAATAACCGGATAAATGACCACCAAAACCGACTAAAGTATCGGCTAACCATTGGGTTGCACCGGATTTATCCATTGCTATTCCTAAAGGAATTAATCCTGCTAATAGAAATATCACATCCCAACGCACAGAACCATAGATTTCTCCGGGTTTGAGACATCCGGTAATTACCATTAAAATTACACCCGCTAAAGCACTAACTAAAATTGGCATAATTTCAAAGGCTGCGAGAATAATAACACCTAAAACAATCGCCAAGGCAATCCAAGCTTTATCCTGTCTGAGTGTTTCTACATCTCTTTCTTCTAAAACCAGAAGTTCCCTGGTTGTTTGTAACCCAATAAAACTTTGTTTTGGCCCTTGAAGTAATAATAAATCCCCAAATCGTAGGGTAACTTTTCCTAATCGACCTTGAACTAATTCTGAACCGCGACGAATGGCTAAAACCGTGGCGTTGTAGCGTTGACGGAATCTTAAATCTTTTAAAGTGGTTCCGATTAACCGAGAATTGGATAAAATCAAAACTTCGGCTATTTTTTCTTGTCCAGAACTCAAAATAGTTTCTAAAGATTCTTGTTTAAACTTAATATCGGGAAGAATATCTAAGCCTTTTTCATCTCTAATTTTTAGTAAATCCTCTCGACTACTTCTAACAATTAAAATATCTCCAGCAGCTAATAATTTATCGGCTAAAGGTTGAGCAAAACGCATATTATTTTGAATTAATTCTAACACATCTAAGTCAAATTTGCGTTGAATTTCACTTTCTTTAAGGGTTTGTCCCACTAAGCTAGAACGGGGAGTAATTACCAGTTCGCTGACATAATCTTTTAACCCATATTCTGTTTGCATAAGGTCAAAATTTGCTGGTTTGCGGTCGGGTAAAAGTCGAGGGGCAACAACAGCTAAATAAATAATCCCAATAATAAAGGTAATAATTCCTAATCGAGTAAACTGAAATAACTGAAATTCCCCGTATCCCAGTTGTTTAGAAATTCCACTGGCTAAAACATTGGTTGAAGTACCAATAACCGTAATCATCCCTCCCAAAACCGTCGCATAAGATAGGGGAATTAATAATTTAGAGGGAGAAATTTTTTGTTTGCGACACCAATCTTCTACAATGGGTAAGAAAATAGCAACAACGGCTGTATTATTAATAAAAGCGGTAATCGGCCCAACAATTAATCCCATAACTAAAATTTGTTGGCTGGCCGTTGTTCCTCCCCATTTCAGTAACCAATCTCGAACAGTTTGTACAACTCCTGTTTTTGTAATTCCAGCACTTAAAATAAACATTGCCATGACTGTAATAGTGGCGGAGTTGCCAAACCCTGATATGCCTTCTTCGGGTGTGACTAACTTCAAAAGCATTAAAACAACGGTAACGGTAAGCGCAGTTAAATCGACAGGAAGCCACTCAAAAATGAAGGCAATTAAGGCTAGAATAACAATACTAAGGGTTAGAACAATGTTCGTCATGTAAGTGAAATCAGGTAATAGGTAATAGGTAATGGGTAATGGGTAATAGTTGACCTCCCCTGCTCCCCCTGCCTCCCCTGCTCCCCCTGCTCTATTAAGATTTAGGAGAAGGACTGACCTTGGGTGCTGGAGTTGGGGCGGGTGAAACCGTTGTATTAGGGGCGGCTGGGGTACTGATGGCCGGAGGAGTAGCCGCGGGTTCGCCCATAATACTGGGATTTCCATTATCATAGAATCCGGCTAAACAGGCAATCATCAGCGTGGCTAAGGTTCCCCCCAATAGGGCTTTCCAACCCAATTCGGAAATGTCTTTCCGGCGTGATGGGACTAAACCGACCATTCCGCCGACAAAAATTCCCACGGAAGCAACATGGGCAAAACCCGATAAAGCATAACTAACAATTAATACGGTTCTTGGGGTAATTGACCCGGCTTTGGCGGCTTCTGCTAAGGCTTGATAGGGGGGAATGGCTGTTTCTAATAAACGACGACCAATAATTACTGAGGCTGTCCAAGAATCCTCAAAGGGAACTCCAGTTAAAATGGTTACGGGATAAAAAATAAATCCCAAAATATTCGCTAAGGTGACAACTTGAAAAAAGTCTCCTGCTGGACTTGGTAATAAACCCAACCAAGCTGAAAATTGATTAACCAAAGACAGTAATCCTAAAATTAATATCAAAATTGCAGCAATGGCAACGGACATTTTTACGCCATCTAATGCTCCAATAATTGCTGAATCTAAGGGGCTAATTTGATCAATTAATTCTCCACCAATGGTTTGTAATTCATGGGTTCCATCTTCATGCGTAATTAAGTTGTCTTCGGCTTTTTCTTCGGGCAGCATCCCTAATGTTAGGGGTCTTTCGGTTTCAGGAACTAATATTTTAGAAATCACAAAACAGGCGGGAATTGCCATAATTGAAGCCGAAACTAAATGTCCTAAAATATTAGGAAAAACTGGTTTTAGAAAACTAACATAAATCGCTAGAGTCGATGAAGCTGCGGTTCCAAAACAACAGGTTAAAACTGCACATAATTCGGAACGGGTCATTTTTTCTAAGTAAGGCTTGACCACAATAGCGGCTTCAATTCCGACAAAAATATTCGCCGCCCCGCTTAAGGCTTCTGCCCCACTTAAGCGCATGGTTTTATAGAATAACTTGGCAAAAACATTCGTTACAATTTGAATCACACCTAAGTTATATAATAGTGCCATTAAACCGGAGAAAAAGATCACCGTTGGTAATGCTCTAAAGGCAAAAATATAACCTAAATTAACATCGGGGGTTGTTCCAGGAAGGGGAACAATATTTTTTCCAAAGACAAATCTAGCGCCAGTATCAGCAGCATAAAACAAACTATCAAGCAGACTGCTAAACCATTCTAAGCCTGTTCTTGTAGGCGGAAATAGAAAGACTAGAAAGGCTAAAACTAATTGTAGGCTAATCCCTAAACCCATGGTTCGCCAGGGGACAACTCGTCTATTTTCTGAAAATAACCAAGCAATAAAGCAAAGGCCAAAAATTCCCAAAAATGAAATAAGATTCAGGTAAGTCATAAGTGGTTTTTGAAGGATTTATTGATTGTATTCTGATTTCGTTTGGCTTTTGTTCTTGTGCAAAGCTACCATTAACGCTGTTAAACGTCAATCTGGATAAATACTGGTTCTATTTTCAATATCAATTAGCGACGATTGATAAACCACTTATAAACCACTTTTTCCATTTCAATCCAGATAAACATTAATGCACTAAAACCTAAACAAATTGATAATTCAGTGAAGCTTAAAAAGTGAGTTCCAAAGAAATTTCTCAAGGGAGGAAAATAAATTAATAGTAACTGAAGAACCGTAGTTAATGCAACAGCACCCCACAAATAGGGGTTGGTTTTAGGATTCATTTGGATGGTCAATTGAGTATCGGAACGAACTGCTAAAGCATGACCCATTTGGGCTAAACATAAGGTTGTAAACACCATGGTTTTCCAACGTTCAGGGTTAGGAGTGCCTTGAGTATAGTTGTAAGCCCAAACCATCAAAACAATTGTTAAAATGGCAAAAACAATCCCAATTCTCACCATATATAACCCTAATCCTCGCGCAAAAATACTTTCGCGGGGATTATAAGGTGGACGTTGCATTACCGCAGGTTCAGCAGGTTCCATTGCTAATGCTAAAGCGGGTAAACCATCGGTAACAAGGTTCATCCATAAAATTTGTAACGGGATTAACGGCACACCCCCGCCTAAAAGGGGAGAAGCCGCAATCACTAACACTTCCCCAATATTACTACCGAGAATATATTTAATAAAACGGCGAATATTACTATAAACAACTCGCCCTTCTTCTGTAGCGGCGACAATGGTAGCAAAGTTATCATCCAATAAAATCATATCACTGGCTTCTTTGCTAACATCAGTTCCGGTAATTCCCATCGCAATCCCAATATCTGCCTGTTTCAAAGCCGGAGCATCATTAACACCATCCCCAGTCATTGCTACAAATTCACCATTTTTTTGTAAGGCTTGAACAATCCGTAGTTTATGTTCAGGAGAAACCCGGGCGTAAACACTCACATCTTCAACTTTTTGTTCTAATTCCGTTTGAGTTAATTTCTGTAATTCCTGACCTGTTAAACTTAAAGAATCTAATTCGGCAATGCCTAAATCTTGAGCGATTACCTTTGCAGTTAATTGATGATCTCCAGTAATCATTACTGGACGAATCCCCGCTTCTCGACATAGTTTAACCGCTTCTCGAACTTCAGGACGAGGCGCGTCTAACATTCCTACTAATCCTAACCAAACTAATTCCTGTTCGGCACTTTCTTCCTCGCCTTCTGGTGGTAATATTGTTAAAGGGCGAGTGGCAAATCCTAAAACCCGTAAACCTTTACCAGCCATGGCATTATTTTGTTCGAGAATTATTTGACGGTCTGCTTCTGCTAACAAAACATTTTGATTACCCACAAGAACCGAAGTACATTGAGCTAGAATCAACTCCGGTGATCCTTTAGTAAACATCACACATTCTGGATTTTCATGGTCTTGAAGTTGACAAATAACACTCATCCGCTTCCGTTCTGAGGAGAAAGGAATTTCAGCAACACGAGGTTTTTTGTGATTTTGAATGTCTCTAAATAAACCTACTTTTCCCGCTAAGGATAATAACGCTCCTTCCGTGGGATCTCCTAGAATAATCCATTTATGATCATCTTGTTGTAATTGAGCATCATTGCACAAAACACAAGCGGTTAAAATCGGTTCTAAAACTTCAGAATCCGAGGAAATTGTGTTATTTTGTTCCGAGGTTATCAGTTGTAATTCCCCTACTGGATCATACCCTTCTCCGGTGACTTGAAACACTTGATCAAAGGTTTGAACCGATTGCACCACCATTTTATTTTGGGTGAGAGTTCCGGTTTTATCCGAACAAATAGTCGTCACAGAACCCAAGGTTTCCACCGCCGGGAGTTTCCGAATTAAAGCATGGCGTTTGACCATTCTTTGTGTACCAATAGCCAGAGTAACTGTTACCACCGCAGGTAAACCTTCTGGAACTACCGCCACCGCCATACTTAGGGATACTTCTAATAAATCTTCTAAACTATGAAAACTGCCCGTTTTGATCACGCCACCCACCACAATTAGGGCAACCAAGGCTAAAGACCCACTAACTAGCACATTCCCTAACTGGGTCATCCGTTGCTGGAGGGGCGTGGGTTCGGTTTCTACCCCCTGGATCATTTCGGCGATGCGTCCGAGTTCCGTGGTCATTCCGGTATTGGTGACGATCACTTGTCCCCGTCCCTGGATCACTTCCGTCCCCATAAATACCATATTCAGGCGATCGCCTAGAGGAGCATCTTCGGTCAACTCCATACTCGGTTTTTTAATTACCGCTTCTGCTTCCCCGGTTAAGGCCGCCTCACGCACCTGCAAATTTTGGGCTTCAACTAGGCGACCATCGGTCGGAATTTGGACTCCAGCCTCCAGAAACATGATATCCCCCGGAACCAGTTCTTTCGCTGCCAGTTCTTGCATTTTGCCGTCCCGCACCACCCGAACTCTAGGGGAAGACATTCGTTTCAGGGCAGCTAGAGCCTGTTCTGCCCGGCTTTCTTGGAAATAGCCCAACATCCCATTCAAAATCACAATTGAAAAAATGGCAACGGCGTCCTTGGGGAAGTTGCCTTTGCGAAAATCAATCACGGCGGATACAATGGCTACAGCAATCAGCATCACCAGCATAATATTAGTGAACTGATCCCATAAAATTTCCAAGGTACTGCGACCAGGAACTTCTTTTAATTCATTCAGACCATACTGTTGTTGACGCCCAATCACTTGTTCTGACGTTAACCCGGTTTCACTATCTGTATCAAGGATCTGGAGAGTTTGATCCGCACTCAAGGTATGCCAGGTTTTGAAGGGTGCTAAGGTTGAATCAGAAAACATTGATGAGGATTCGGGAGATACCATTGTCTAAGTCCTAAAAGTTCTAGCTAATCTACTCTAATTAAATCATAAATCATTAATCCTGATAATTATAAAATTCCCGAAGAAATTGCCTCGGAAGTATTGGAAATTGCTTTCTTCGTGTCTTTGTGCCTTTGTGGTTTATTTTTATTGAAGAATAAATTAATTAAATAAATGAATATTAAAATACAAAATTACTAAATAAGAAATTAGCCAGATTATCAAACTTAATTTAATTGTCGGATCTTGAATTAAAATCCGGCTGGGTTCTTCTCCATCGGCTAAAACCGTCACTAACCATTTATAGTGCATCACCGCATAATAAACAATGGGAACCGTAATCACTAAAGAGGGATTTTTACCCGATTGGATTGTGAACAAAGCATAGCACATAATCGTCATAGTTGCGGTGCTATTTAACAGAGAATCTAAATAGGGTAAGGTATATTGAGACAAAACCGGACGTTGTTGATTTTTACTTCCCCGTTGATAGAATAACTCTAAATAGGATGGTTCTGAATTGGGTAATTTAAAATCTAGCGTTGTTGAATTTTCGGGATCAAAACTTTCTTGATTAGTTTGAAGATGTAATAAAGATAATAATTCCGAACGTCGTTTAGAGAATCCTAAAAATAGAGTTAGAAAAAACGTACATAAAACAATCCAAGCCGTCGGCATATCTCCTAAAACATAAATTCCTGCTAATAGTCTGAGAACAAAGCCAAAGGCAATGCAACTAACATCAAATAAGGCTAATTTTTTGAGTTTTAGAGAATAAATAATATTATTGATAGCGTAGAGTAAAACACAAATAAATGTGGCTATTCCTAAGCTATAAGCACCTAGAAGGGAAACCGTTATTAAACAGAATGCGATCGCTAATCCGGTTTTAATAGAAACTTGACGACTGGCAATCGGACGATACTTTTTTTTCGGATGCTGGCGATCGCGTTCGCGATCTTGAATATCATTAAAAATATAAATTGCCGAAGCCATAGCCGAGAAAAAAATCACCGTTAATATTGATAATAGAATAGACTGGGGTTCTAATAGTCTCCCCCCAAATAAAAGTCCCGCCAAACAAAATAGATTTTTTGTCCATTGGTGGGGACGAAGAAGTTTAATTAGGGGGGGCAAATTTGAGGATTTAACGGCTACAAATACGGGATCAGTTGAATTATCATTGGTTTCTAATATAGATTTAGAATCACCCAAATAATGGTCTTGATCTGGTTTTTCCATAATCATTGCAATTTCCTAAAAAAATGTTAATATTTTAACGAGACATAATAATAATTCCAGCAATAATTAAACTTAATCCTATGATTTGATTTAATCCAAAACGCTCTCCTAAAAATAGGTTTCCCATCAAGGCAACTAAGCTAAAACCAATGGCAGCAAACACTGGATAAGCAACAGAAACAGGTAAACTATCAAGAGCTTTAGCAAAAACAATTAAATTAATTCCATAGACTAAAATTGCTGCCAGAAACCAAGGAGATAATAACAGGGTTAATAAACCCGGGTCGGGAGCTTCTATTCGAGATTTTTTTAGTAATAAGTTACCGATTCCACTATTAATAGCGGCGATTAAAACTAAACTCCATGAAATCCAGTTAATTGAGTTGATATTGTTCACGGTTTGTGATTATAATGGGGGATTGAATTATTCTTAATCATCCTTAAAGTCTTAGATGGATTATCCTTAAAGTCTCAGATGGTGCGTGCGCTGCGCTTACGCACCCTACAATTAGGAGAGTTGTTTTAAGACCCAGAGTAGTTTTTCTTTCACGGGGCGGCGATGGGCAGATCCGGCTTTTTCCGCTTGTAGTTGATTATAGTTGTTTTTGAACCAATCATAACTTTCTCGGAACATTTCATCATTAGAATATTTGGGTTTCCAGCCTAATTTTAGCAGAGGATCGACATCAAAATAAAATTCTTTGTGATAGGTTAAATAATGCCAAGGAGCTAGGGGACTTAATCCCATCCAGTCTAACAGTTGTAAAGTGCCAATTGTTAATCCTGTTGGTAAACTTTTAACCTGAGAATCTGTTCCTGCATACTCAATTAAATGTTCTAATCCTTCTCGTAATGTGCCAAAGCGATCGCTTCCCACATTATAGATCCCTGGTTGACCTAAATCCAGAGCTAAAAGATAGGCGTCCATCAAATCATGGGCATGGACAAATTGAAATTGAACGTCACCACTCCCAATCACATAAACGTTTTTTCCTTCTTGAATCCATTCAAATAATATCTGAAAAATTCCTAATCTTCCTTCTCCTAAAATAGTTCGGGGACGAATGACAATTAATGGTAAACCAGTTTGATCACAGATATTTCTAACTGCTAATTCCCCGGCTAATTTTGCCCGTCCATAAATTTCAACCGCTTTAGTGGGGGTATCGTTTGTAATCGGACATTCAGCATCCCCAAATAGGGCGCTAGAACTCATGTGAATAAAGCTTTTAACTCCGGCTTTTACTGCTGCTTCGGCGGCGATTTTACTGCCTTCTACGTTGACTTCCCAGAATTTATTACCGGATTTTGTTAAGGGAACTAAAGCTACATTATGATGGACAATATCAATATCTTTCATGGCTTTTTCGACCCCGTTGCGATCGCAAATATCACAGTTAATAAATTCAATCTCTGGGGGACGGGTAGGATCTTCCCAAATATCTAAAATTCTAACTTCTTCCCCCCTTTGATATAATCGTCGTGCAATTAAATTGCCTAAAAATCCCGATCCTCCCGTAATTAAGTGCTTCATAAATTTCTGTTTTTCCTCGACACCACTTGTTTCCTTGTATCATAAACAAAAGTTACCCATTCGTAAAGGTTTAACTTAACTTGCGGTGGGAAACAGGTAGAAGTTGACCCTGAGAATAATAGAAAATTTGATCAATCGGATTTGCGTTCAGTATTTTAATTTGATAAGATTGATAAGTTTTAAAATCGAATTATAAAGCTGATTAAGGGGTTGTTTGTCTTGGAAAAATCTATAAATTTCATAGCCTAAAATTAAGCCGGGATAGATAATTACTGATTCTTTGGACAATAAAGCGAATACAAATAAGATATAAGAACTGAATATCCATAACTTATTAGAGTTATTTTTGTAATGTAAATAACTACTAAAAGCCGCTAGAAAAAAACAAGTTGCTACTACATCAGAACGACCCGAAATCTAAGTAACTGCTTCTACATGACTGGGTAAAACTAAAAACAAAAAAACCTGCAATCATAGAAATGGATTGACTCAGTTTTGTAGATAAATGACTATGTATTAATAGCTGAGAGGAAATAAAATACACAAAAAAGCAACAGAATCCATGAAAAATAATGTTAGTGAGATGATAGCCGACAGGATTTAGCCCCCAAATTTGATAATCTAAAAATAAAAGTATGGAAATTATTGGTCTAAAAAAAACATCGGGCGCAGTTGTCCAGACCCCAAATATTCCTCTGGTTTTAATTTGATAAACTCAGGTAAAATCATCAGCCAGAAAAAAAGAATTGATAATCGTCGAGTAAATAATAAGACTAAGGAGAATATATAAAATTAAAGTTCCCAATCCGTGCCGATTTTTAATCATAGTTTGTTTGAGCATTTTTTTATTTATATTGATAAAATCTAATTAAATCATACACCAAAGCTCCCCATTCGTAAAGTAAATGAGCAGGTAAATAATGATAAAATACAAGACGTAGTGGCATTGTTCGATTCGCCAGTTCAGGATAAGAAGTAATCACCTGTTGAACCTTATAACCACAGAGTTTAAACATTAACTTACTCCTAAGTGCATGGGGTTTATTACAATATAAAATTACTTCTTCTAAGGGCCATTGTTCCTGTTTTTCTAACCATTTTCTTAATAATCTAGCATTATCAAAAGTATCCAAATAGGGGCGGTCTTTAACGTTTTCAGGAACAAAAATCTGGAGTTCGGGACGATGATTTAGGAGATATTTTGCCGCATAATCTTCTTCTGATTCTGGACAACCAAAACAATTCCCTGGAGAAATATACACTTTTTCATTTTCAGAAACCTGCTTTAAAACTTGTTTTAAAACTGCTTCAAAATAATTCGATAAAAAATAATTTTGGGCAAAGTCTTCTCTAAAAACCAATCCTTCTGTCACGACAATATGGCTAACCATAATTAATCTAATCCTCCATAATTCTCAAAGATCCATTTTAAACTTCTTCGCATTCCTTCTTCTAAAGCAATTGTCGGATTATAACCTAATTCGCGTTGAGCTTTCGCAATAGAGCAAGCAATAGTTTTATTCATTTCTGAGAGAACATGAATTTTTTGATGATAAAATCCTAAACTTTGTAATGTTCCATCAACAACTAAAGCAATTTCACTGGCTAACCCTGGTAATTTTAAGCGTTTATGGGTGCAGGATTGCTGAAATTCCGTTTCTAATAAATGTTCTATGGTATTAATGATATCATTCATGGAATAGGGTTGTTTATCTGCTATCCAATAGGTTTCTCCGTTGGCTTTTTCGGTAATTGCTGCTAATATTAATCCTTGACAAATATTATCCACATAAGCCATAGATCGTAAATTATTCCCATCTCCAACTATTGGCCCCTTTCCATCTCTAATCATCTTAAAAAATAGGGTTTGACGTTGGGGTTGCTGGGGGCCATAAAACCAAGGAGGACGGATAATAACTGTTTCAATTTTCCCCTGTTGCTGATAGCTATTTACGGCTAATTCCATTAACATTTTTGAACACCCATAATTCATATAGGGATGATAGGGAGAGGTTTCATCAAATAAATGATCGGGATGGGGATTACAACCACAGGGAGAATTTGAAGATACAATAATAGCTCTTTTTATTCTAGCAGAAATGGCGGAATTTAATAGATTTTTTGTTCCTTCGACATTAATTTGATAAAAGTCAGAAACTTTTTGAGGATGAATAATTCCGGCGGTATGAAATAAAATAGCATTTTCGGCATTTTCACAAAAGCGATCGCAATCTTGGGGATTTCTTAAATCTCCTTGATAAATTTCAATCTGATCTGATATTTTATTTAATACTTTTGGGTTTTGATCTGGTAAAATTAAACAGCGAATTTTTAAATTATTTTGAGGTTGACTTAGGGGTTCAAAATCTGCTAATCCTTTGACTAAAGATTCGACTAAATTAATTCCTAACCAACCTAATGCACCAGTTATTAAAACTAAATTTGTGTTGAATTCTATCATAATTTTATTTGTTGTTGTGCTTCAGCACAATTACATTTGTTGTGCTTTAGCACCATCTTATGTTGATAAGATGCGCTTAAGCGCAACAACTTAGGGATTTAGGAATTTTAACGCATTTCGACGCGCGATCGCCATAATTGTACCTTGGGGATTGACTCCAGGAGCGGTACAAAGTAAACTGGCATCAGCAATATATAAATTATTGAATCCATGAACTTTACCAAAGGAATTAACCGCACATTTTTGTAAATTTTCTCCCATTGGACAGGAGGAAAAAACGTGAACTGTCATTAAATTAGTTTGTTTTATAGGAAGTTGTTCCGGGATTTTATCTAAATCTTTGGGATGGGTCAAGGTCAAACTATTGGAAATACTAGGATAGAGAATTTTAGCATCCGCTTCAAATAATAATAGGGCTAATTTTTTTAATGCTTCTGATAAGTTTTTTAAGTCTTGGGATGTTAATTTATAACGAACTAAAGGATCACGATAAAATGGAATATTTCTGATCGAACCATAACCTTCCCCTGTAATCATAGCATAATAAATTGCCATTTTGTGCCAATTTTTTTGCACTTCTTCTGTATATTCAGGATGATCAGTCATTCCCACAGATAAATAGGGAGGAGAACTAATTGAACAACCAAAACTAAATTTAGGGGAAAATTCTTTAACTTGATGAACGGGAACTCCCATATCCAAGGTGTTAATATCTTGATCAAATTGAGCAATTATTTTAACTGTTGGGTGCATTCTTAAAGAATTACCAATATTATTTTTAATTCCACTTCTTCTTAATAACGCTGGGGTTTGAATTGCACCACAACAAACAAATACTGTTTCTGCTTGAATTTTGATAGGTTGTTTGGGAGAGTTATTAACTTGATGATAACCTGTTAAAATCCAATTATTATGATTTTGATTAATATTTTGTATCCAAGTATTTGCTAATAGTTTGCATCCGGCTTTTAAGGCTCTGGGAATAAAGGTTTCAGTCATGGATTGTCGAGTTCCTTTAGGAATTGCGGTTTCATCTAATTCTTGATAACGAAACCAGCGAGGAACTTCTAAAGATTGCCAATTTAAACGGGTTGCGCCTTCGTGTAATTTCAAGGAAGCAGTGGGAGCTTTTCCGGGTAAATAACAGACATTAACCGCTTGTTCGCAGGCTTCAAAATGTGGAATTAAATCGGCTTCTGTTAAAGATTCTACTTGAAATTCTTGACTCCATTGTGCTAAAATATTAGGGGGTGTCCGATGATATAATCCGCTATTAATTTCACTTCCTCCCCCCACACATTTACCTTCCACATATTGAATTTTAGGTTGACCAAAGGCTGCTGTTATACCGCCATTACGATATTTTTGCACCATTTCTTCAACGGAAAATGGCTGACAGGATTCTAAGGATAAATAGGCTCCTTCTTCAATTAATAAAACATTCCGTCCAGCTTCAGCCAATAAACAGGCGGTAATCGCTCCTCCTGGGCCAGAACCAATCACGGCAATTTCAACTTTTAAAGGAGATTCAGATGGGGAAATCAGGTTAAATTCAGACATGATAATTATTAGATATAATTCGAGAATTTTATATGATCAGATTGCCAATATAATACCACTAAACTTTCATAAAACCTGATCAAATCCCGACAAATTTGCAATGGGGAACTTTTCCAGGCTTGAATTTGCTGTTGACGCACAGATGGTGATTGAGCATGAAAGAATAAACCTGTACGCAGCAGCCCCCAAATATCAAAAATTAATGTTAATATAAACAAGGGAAATCGCAGATAATCTGGCATTCTATTCTGTTGTTTTATGACAAAATTAACCACAGAATTATTAGGAAAATGCTGGGGAATTGGAGAGGATTTAAACCGATAATCAATTAAAGAATAACACAGGGCGGAGACAGTATTAGTAAAAAATCGTTTAATCATTGTTAACCTATAGAAAAACAAACCCTAAAAGTTTAAAATAGAAAACAGATTCAATTCCTAAGATGAACTTTTAAATTTTATGCAACAACATAGTGAAATTATTCTAATCGGTGGCGGTTTAATTGGCTTATCCCTCGCCGTCGAGTTAAAATGCAAAGGAGCCACGGTAACGGTTTTGAGTCGGGACGTCCAAGAATCGGCGGGTTTAGTCGGAGCGGGAATGTTAGCACCCCAATCCGAACAAATTCCCCCTGGCCCTATGCTAGAATTGTGTTTACGCAGTCGCGCCCTTTACAATGACTGGACGCGCAAACTGGAGGAAATCACCGGGTTAGATACGGGATATTGGCCCTGTGGGATCTTGGCTCCGGTTTATGAACGTCCCCACTGTACCAGTTTAGATGCTACTCCAGACACCCCCAGCTATTGGTTAGAGCCCGAAGCCATTTTACAACAACAACCCGGGTTAGGGGATGATATTGTCGGGGGTTGGTGGTTTCCCCAGGATGGTCAAGTTGATAATCGTCGGGGGTTAATCAAAATATTGCAAAGGGCGGCTCAGGAATTAGGGGTTAAAATAGTTGAGGGAGTTACGGTAGAAAAATTAGTTATTTTTCCTAATCAAATTATCACAGAAGTTCAGACAAATCAAGGTAAATTTAGAGCAGATCATTATATTTTAACGGCGGGTGCTTGGTCGGGAAAATTATTATCAATTCCCGTATATCCCCGAAAGGGACAAATGTTATCAGTGCGGGTTCCAGATAATATTAAACCATTACCTTTAAAACAGGTTTTATTCGGTTCAGATATTTATATTGTACCGCGTCGAGATGGTTTAATTGTGATTGGAGCCACATCCGAACAGGTGGGTTTTACCTCCGGTTTAACCCCGAATGGAATTGAAAATTTACTCTCAGGAGCTATTCGATTATACCCAGGATTAAAAGAGTTTGAAATTCAGGAATTTTGGTGGGGATTTCGACCGGAAACCCCTGATTTATGCCCAATATTAGGGCCTAGTTCTTGGCAAAACTTAACTTTAGCAACGGGTCATTATCGCAATGGGATTCTATTAGCTCCGATTACGGCTCAATTAATTTCTAATTTGGTATTATATCAACAATATGATCCGTTATTAAATTATTTTAAAGGCGACCGCTTTCAATTATTATGAAATGGGTATGTGATAATTTAGATTTACAAACAGATTTAGTATTTATTCTACAGTGGATGTTTGTAACTTTGGTTGGATTTGTAGTTAGTTTAATTTGGATAGAAATTGGAGAAAAACCGGATTTAGGAGCCTTAGAAGGAGCCATTGGCGGATTAATTATCAGTCTAGCCCAATGGTTTATTTTAAAACAATATATTTCCCAAAGTTGGCGATGGATTTTTGTTCATGTTTTCATATTCAGTATCATCGCCTTAACTCCCCTCGGACTCTTGGGTTGGGTGGCTCCGCGCACCTTAAATCTTACCCCTAGAATTGTCTACGGGTTGATAGAAGGAGTGAAATTAGGACTATGTTTAAGCCTAGGACAATGGTTGGTCTTACGCACCGAAGTATTTCACGCCTGGCGGTGGATAGTAGCCAGTATCATCTCTTGGGGAGTAGCCTTACCCATCGGTTGGATATTTGGAGGAATGATGCGTCAGGGGACAAGCTTCTTTCTCGGAGACGTTTTAGGGTTAGTCCTAGTTTGGATAATTGTCGCGGCGTTGAATGGAATAGCACTGACTCGGTTATTGTGGTATCCGATTAAACCGAATGATTGGTAGGAAGTTTCAAGTGTTTATACTTATCAACCTTGGTTATCTCATCGTTGGGATGGGAAAATAGAGGTTCAGCAGTAGATTCATAAGACCTAACTTCCCCAGAATATAGGGTTTCTACTTCCTTCTGCTGTTCCGGTCGATTGAGGTCGATTCCTCCATTTAATACCATTTCCGTCGGATCGGGTAAAATATTTAAGAGTATTCTAGGGCCAGAGATTGCCAAGTGAATCACCTGTCCATCTACTAAAAGAATTTGTTTAACCGCCTGTCCATTGATATAGGTTCCATTGGTTCCTAGATTTACGACCAGCCAATTTTTTCCAACACGACAAATCTCGACATGATGACGGGAAACGACCGCACTATAGAGGACAACATCATTCTTGAGCGATCGCCCAATCCGAATCATATTGTCCTTGTCAAATACCCAACTGCGGACAGGAATCGATTGGAGAGGATGTAATAACGTTAGTCTAATCACATTGGGACAATCCAACAATCAACAGCTATGTCATGAACCTATTTTTAATCGGAAATTTTGAATTCTTGGTATTTAGGGAATAGGGAATAGAATCAAAAATTTCCTCAATTTTGGGGTTTAATAGGGGTTAGATTTCCTAATTCCCTTCAATCAGCTATTAATGATCTAATCCCATGCTTCACCCGATTTGAAAACAGGAAAACCCGCTTTTTTCTCAGCCCTCCTAACCCTTGGAAAGTTGAAAAATAAACGAAACCAAATCCCCTTTTCCTAAAGAAATCCGATCGCCTGGTTTTAACCGATGACGATTCCCCTTGGGCAGAGCCGTGTTATTAATATAAGTGCCATTGGAACTGCCCACATCTTCAATATAATACGCATCTCCCTCAATGCGAATATCGGCATGGCTACGAGACACAATTTCCGAATTCGGGAATCCCGAAACATCCACATCGGGGGGGACTAAATCATTCGGTTTTCCCAAATGAATCACCGACACATTTTGAGGTAATTCCAGATCCGTACTGGTTTGGACATGAATTAACTTAGCTGTCTGTTGCTGTAACTGGGTAGCAGAACTTTGGGAACCCAGATTCATCGGGATCGGAGGCGGTTCAGGAATCACCACCGGAACTTCTGGGGGAGTCGTTGCCATCGCTACAGGAAGGGGAGATTTCTCCAAATTCAACCCCGAACTCACCGCCACTTCCGGTGTGGGTTCATTCGGAGGCGAAACCACCGTCGGAATTACCCCTTGGATTTCCTCCTCATTACTGACCGTAGCGGGTTGTAAATTTGACCCACACTGACCACAGAAAGACGCATCCGTTTGTATCGTTGCCCCACAATGGGGACAACTGGTAGTGGTGGGTAAAGGCGTATAACAGGCTTCACATTGGGTCGCGCCTTCTGGGTTTTGATGACTACAATTCGGACAAACAACCATATTATTAATTTGGATAAGCAAACTTGAGTAGAATTAGGGTTTCAGATGCTTAATTTGGCAAATTTTCAGCGAGTTTGGCTCCCGCTTCTTGATCCAATAACCACCAAAGTTCTCCCACGGGTTGAATTAGGCGGCTGGGATAGGTGATGGCATCCCCCTCGGTGGCGAACACCTGGGCTAACGGTTCTTGTTTATTCGACCCGGTGACCAGAAACAGGACACAACGGGCATGATTAATCAAAGGAACTGTAAAGGTAATTCGGGGCTGGCCATCCTTATTGCCTATGGTAATTAAGCGATCCTCAACGGTTAAGGCATCGGTATGGGGAAATAAAGATGCGGTGTGAGCATCATCTCCCATCCCTAATAAAACCACATCAAAAGCGGGGAACTCTCCGGCATTGAGCGCAAAGAATTGTACTAACTCCCTATTGTATTGTTCTGCATCGGCAATGGGATTATTGGCTAAAGTTGGCATCGGATGAATATTAGTGGCGGGGAAATTTACCCGATCCAGCCAAGCCTGCGCTGCCATTTTTTGGTTACTATCGGGGTGATCCGGTTCCACATAGCGTTCATCTCCCCAAAATACATGAATTTTATCCCAGGGTAAAGGTTGTTGGGCTAGGGCTTCATATAGGGGTTTTGGGGTACTCCCTCCGGCTAAGGCGATCGTAAATTGATTCCGAGTTTCAATTGCTTCTGTGATTTTAGCCAGAAGGATTTCTAAAGCTCGATCAATGAGTTCCTCTCGATTCGCTAAAATTTCTATATTTTTTTCCACTGGGATAGCCTCACAAGATGAATTTCTACATTGAATTTACAGGCTATAATAATCATAGAGGGTTTTGCTCGTTAGCGGTTGAGACACAAAACCTAGTATTTATTTGACTATCTACCCCTGTTCCTTTCAACCCAGCAATCGGCTGTTTGTCAGTTATGTCACACCGAATTCCTGAATCTATTCGTGCCGTAGGGGAGGAATTGCGGTTTCTCCTACAACCTCGTATTTGGGGTTCCGTCAGCGTTCTGGCCGTGGTGGGGATTTTCTTTTGGCAATTTTCCGAAAACCCCGAATGGTTTAGTTTAGACGCAGAATCAACCCTAAATCCTAGCAATTCAGGCAGTCAACTCACCCCAGAACAACAAGCGATTGCTGCGGATATTGATAACTCTAAGGTTTTATTAGAGGCATTAGGGAGTAATAATTCCTTAATTTCGCCTTTAAATTTTAATAGTGAGGTTAATAAAGATTTACTTAAACAAACTCAAAATACAGATAAAAAACTTGAACCGAGTCCTCGATCTAATCCTTTATTGGATAGTTTATTTCCCCCATCTAATTCCACAAATCAACCTCCCGTAGAGGAAAATTCCCCAAAAACCTCCAATCTGCCAAATCCGGTTTCTGAAAATTCTCCTACTACTACTAATTCTAACTTGGGTCTAAAGGGTTTAGGTTCCCCTGTAACGGAAACCACAAATCCCGAAACGGCAAAAACCTCCCTACAACAAGCCATGCAGAACTATCTGCAAACCCAGGAAACAGAAAACACAGATTCGGCTGCACCCTCTAATACAAATGACACTTCAAAAAACTCATTAATCACCGATACAAATTCCGCCAATAACCCTCCCAATAGTCTCACCAATTCCAATTCCGCCTTAAATCCCAGCCCAGGAACAGCAGTTGGTGTCACACCTTTTACTGGAACCCCAACGCTTACAGGACAGGTTAATCAACCCAGTTGGAGTGTTCCCAGAGATAATCCCAATTCGGCTGTCGGTACAGTTCCCCTGCCTCCGATTAATCCCTATCAAACTAACGTTACCCTACCTCCGGTGGTTCCTACCGTGCCAACGGTTACACCTGGAACTGTCCCCAATTCGGGGTATTCCAACTTCAATTCCTTACCGTTAAATAATACCGTTCCCTCCTATTCAGTTACACCTAACATGGGTATTAACAGCACCGTTCAACCGAATAACTACATAACCCCGGGTAATATTAATCCCAACATTCAACAGGGTCAAATCGGTCAAACTCAACCTAATTTTTCAGTTCCTAATCGTGTTCCAGGTCGTTATATTGGCGGGGGGGAAATTAATACTTTTGCTAATCCATAAATTCGAGAGGAATGATGATACTGTAATCATCCCAATCTTAATTATCGCTGTTACCAATTCAAATCAATCTCTATCTCTATCTGGAATATTGCACTCAGGGCATTCTCCAAAATACCACTGACTTTCCTCCTCATTATACCAAGAACTCCAACCTTCCCCACTATTATACTAACTTTCCAAAAAGTCATCTTCATCTTCTTCCAATCCAGAAAAAACATCTATTTTTTCATCTGGACGATCAAATTTTTTCAATGCTTCAAAAAGCATTTACTCAGAAGATGTTTCAGCATTCCAAACCTCTTCAAAAACAGGAGAAGATCTAAATAAGTCTAATTTTTGCGCTACGGTTGAAATGTGTATTTTTCGAGTAGTGGCAGTTGTTTAGAGGCAGGACTTGACAGGATTAAAACCACCCTCTATACTAGAAGTAGAAGTATGGATGCAGCAGACATGAGATAATCATGACATCCCGTTACCCTTTAGGGTCGAGGCAAGTCCGGTAAAGACGTTCTGAATACCAAAAATATAAACAAGTTTTTGGCGAAGGCTCCTGAAGGAGCCTTTGTTATTTAAGGCTTAGGTAGTTTCTTATTATTCAATAAGTTCTTAGCTATGACGAAGAAATTGACTTTCTTTATTTTCCCTATACCTTCGTCTTTGGGATAGGCACTTGTTACATGGAGTCTTAGCTTTTTAGTTTCCTTGAATACTCGAAAAACAACAAAATAATCAACTTCAACGCCCTCTGAGTCCACAACTTTCACAATTGCATAATTTCCGTATCCAGCATGACAGACTAAGGTTGTACTCTGACCAAGTGCCTTGATAATTTCAGGTAACTGCTTTGATAGGTAATATCTCTCAAAATTAAAGGGTCTGGACTCTCTTGGCGCATTGTACATCAATAATTGTGATTCTTCCTTTGTAAGCTCTTGTAATTCTTTAGTGAAGCAATGTAGGCCATAGGTTACTATAAATTTGTATGGAATTAGGTTATTTTCGTCCCTATTATCAAGATATTCAACCGAATGGGCGTTTAGATGTGATAAATCGTAAATTTCACTATTTAGTGTAAAATCTCTCCACTTTATAACTTCTGTTTTAACAGTATTAAATCTTTCAACCATATTCAAACTATAATTTAATCATCACAAACAGGAAATCAAACTGAATCAATCCCCCAACTAAACCAGGCAATTCTGATCAGAATTGATTCAATTGGTAAAAAAAATCATACTTTAGGACTTTACTATTGCAACCAACATGATTACTATGGGGAAGACAAAACATCACGGTTTGGAGTGAGTAAACAGGATGTACATCGTACAAATTGCCTCTGAATGCGCCCCAGTCATCAAAGCGGGAGGCTTAGGCGATGTTGTGTACGGACTCAGTAGGGAGTTAGAACTACGGGGTCATACCATTGAAATTATTTTGCCCAAGTACGACTGCATGAGGTATGACCAAATTTGGGGACTTCATGAAGCCTATCAAGATTTATCTGTTCCCTGGTTTGATGGTGCAATACACTGCACTGTCTTTTGTGGTTGGGTTCATGGAAGCTTATGCTTTTTTATTGAACCTCACTCCGAAGATAATTTCTTCAACCGAGGTTGTTATTATGGTTGTGTAGATGACCATTTACGATTTGCCTTTTTTAGTAAAGCCGCATTAGAGTTTTTACTGAGAACTGATAAACGTCCCGATATTCTCCATTGTCATGATTGGCAAACGGGTTTAGCTCCTGTGATGTTGTATGAAATGTACAAATATCACGGAATGGAAAATATCCGGGTTTGTTATACTGTTCATAATTTCAAACATCAAGGAATTGCGGGGACAAATATCCTTTGGGCAACGGGATTAAACCGAGAATCCTACTATTTTGAATATGACCGTTTACGCGATAATTTTAACCCATTTGGATTAAATTCTATGAAGGGGGGAATTGTCTACTCTAACTTTGTTACAACCGTATCTCCTAACCATGCTTGGGAAGCCCATTATGGAGAATTTGGTTATGGTTTAGGACATACTTTAGAACTGCATCAACATAAATTTGGTGGAATATTAAACGGGATTGATTATGCGGTTTGGAATCCTGAAATTGATTCATTTATTCCCTACCCCTATAGTTCCGAAGATTTAGCAGGAAAGGAAAAGAATAAAAAAGCCCTACGGGAAAGATTATGGTTAAGTCATGATGATAAACCTCTTGTTTGTTATATTGGTCGTTTAGATGATCAAAAAGGTGTACATCTGGTTCATCATGCTATTTATTATGCCCTGCATCGACAAGCGCAGTTTGTGTTATTAGGATCGGCAACGGAACCCAGTATTAATTCTTGGTTTTGGCATGAAAAGAACTTTTTAAATAATAACCCCGATTGTCATTTAGAACTAGGTTTTAATGAGGAATTATCCCATTTAATTTATGCAGCGGCGGATATTATTGTGGTTCCGAGCAATTATGAACCCTGCGGGTTAACTCAAATGATTGGGTTAAAATATGGTGCGGTTCCGGTTGTTCGAGGGGTTGGAGGTTTAGTTAATACCGTTTTTGATCGGGATTATGATGAATATCATGAACCAGAAAAACGCAACGGTTATGTCTTCAATCAAACCGATTTTCAAGGGTTAGAATCCGCAATGGATCGAGCTATTGGCTTGTATAATTACTATCCTGATGAATTTGAAAAATTGAGAATTCAAGGCATGAATTATGACTATTCTTGGAACCAACCTGGAACTGATTATTTAGCAATTTACGAATTCATTAGACACAAATAATTGAGTTGCTACGGATTTAAACGGCTAAAAATAATAGCTGATAAATCCGTAACAGTTCACCCTATTTCTCCAGTCTAACAGCATACCATTGTAAATATTGACCCGGACTTAGGTTGAGATCGCAACCTGTATTTAAGAGATATTGAGCTTGGGTTTCAAGAGTATTAAAGCGTTGTAAATCCTGGGGTAGATTGTCTTGATGTTCAGATAAAACGGACTTGAGTTTTTCGAGGAGTTCCGTAACATTCATAAACTGTTCTGGTTCATGGGTTTCTAACACCAGAAAGGTATCCTCATCGTACATCATCGCATCTGGCATAATGATTTTCTCGCAAAATATTATATAAGTGGGGGCTTCTATTTTAACAACTGCTTGTATTATCCATAATTTAGATTAGTTCAGAAATCTTCAATTTAAAAGTGGTATTAGAACAAACTAAACTACACCCGCTTGAAAAATTTGGTTTGCTGTGAGGTTCAAATCTGGAAAAGTTTGCGACACAATGCGATCATTCTCTCGAAACTTGACGATTTGATATTCACCGTCAACCAAGTTACAGATAGAAATTGTCGGTTGTTTGGGATTTCCAATCAAATTGCGTCCCCCCAAAGCAGCATAATCGACAATCCAATATTCTGGGATACCCATCTCCTCATAATCGGCATATTTAGAATGGTAATCATCTCGCCAATTAGTTGATACAACCTCAATTAACAAAGGGATAGATGCACCTAAACTGAGGGTAGATTGTTTTTGCCATAATGTTTCGTTCGCCAGATTTGCGCGATCGAGTACCAAAATATCAGGGAAATAACCACAATCTTTTTCAGGAGGTCTAACTATTACTTGGCGGGGGATACCGTAGGGTAATCCCAGACGATCTATTTGAACGGAAATTTTGATACCAAGAAAACTGATAACTTCCTCGTGTTCGCCTACTGGTTGTGCCATCTCAACAATATCTCCATTATGCAGTTCGTAGCGTACCGCTGAATTTTCTGGCAGCCACTCCACAAATTCTTCAAAGCTTACGAGTTTGGGTAAAGTTTGAGTCATAGGTTTTGAGAATTACCGATAAATAAATTATATAGCAGGGAACACCGGAACAGCCCCCCCCAAACCCCCCGTGCACGGGGGGCTTGGGGGGAGGGAACACCGGAGGAAAAGACTTCACCGTCTAGCTTTGCTGCATCACTCTTTGTCCTAATAGGTCTGGCGACTGCTATATCTCTAAGTTCTATTATATATAGAAACAAGTCCAGAACCTTTAAGTAAATTATAAGGAATGAAAAAGTAATAACTTGATGAGTTAATTATCTGAGCCAAATCAACGAAAATCACCAGATTTTCTATGGGCTATATATAGCGTAATTGTGTAAGTCCTGTTTATTTAAGGTTCAACTATTACGGGAGTTCCGATTTTTACCCTCTGAAATAGAGCCAGAACATCTTGATTAAACATCCGAATACAACCGTGGGAAGCGGCTTGTCCAACGGTTTCAGTATTAGGAGTTCCATGGAAACCAATATAGTTTTTTCCGTCTGTCCAAAACCCAATCCAACGCTCTCCTAAAGGATTATCTGGCCCTGGAGGGATAATTTCTCCGGTAAAGGGATGTTCCCAAGTGGGCTGGGAAATCATCTCAATCACTTTATACTCACCCACAGGAGTTTCCCAACCTTCTCGACCAACAGCGATAGGATAACTGCTTTGGAGTTGTTGATTTTGATAGAGATAAACCCGACGTTGATTTAATTTAATCACCACTCTCAAATTATTTTCAATCGAGTCATTAAGTTGATTATTGGGTGGGGGAAATAAATTAGAAGTGGCAAATTTGGGGGTGTGGGGAGTCAGGAATTTAACTGGGGATGGAGCCAGGAGAATCGGGTTTTGGGGCTGAATTGATAGGGCTGGACTCTGTTTTGTTACTCCTCCGAACAGTACAGTTGTTCCTAATATAACTGCTGTCAAATATTTTTGAAAACTTTTTACTCTAACCATGGCACTGTTTTTATTGACTTTGACGGATTGATTCATTATTGTTTCCCGTGTTTTTCTCGTCTTCCTCCCCAAAGTTTAATATTTATAGAATTTTTGGAATTTTGAGGATTTTGGTTTAAGATCATGGGAAAATCTGCTTATTTATAACATCATCTTACGATTATGACTAAAAATCAAACCATTAGCCCTCTGAGCATAATTGGTGTCATTAGTGCCGGGTTACGCATCTATCGAGATCATTTCAGATCCTATTTTAATATAGCTCTGCAAGCCTATTGCTGGTCAATTATTCCGATTTATGGCTGGGCTAAATTTTCCGCACTTTCTGCACTAATTGGTCGTTTAGCTTATTATGAAACCTTAGAACAGCCCGAAGTAATTTCAGAAGCTCGTAGTCGTGTCGAGCGCAGAATGTGGAGTTTTTTAGGACAAGGAATTCTGGTCGGCTTAATTTTAATCGGGGGACTTTTGGGATTAATTTTAGTTGGGGTAATTTCCCTAGCTATCTTAGTTTATTTGTTAGGACAAGATAATCCGCTCATATACTTAATTGGTTTTGGGATTTTTATTGGTGTTTTATGTGCCTATATTGGACTAGCTTCTCGAATGTACATTGCGGCTTTACCCTTAGCCGTTGAAGATAATATGACCGCAACAGCAGGAATTAGTCGCAGTTGGAAACTAACCAAAGGAGCAGTATTACGGATTCAAGGAATTCTGTTTTTGGGATTTTTAATTATCTTACCTGTTTCAATTTTAGTTATATTGATTATCGTCTTTTTGCCACTGGCTTTTGGAATTATAGTTAACCCCGATTCATCTACTTATAAACTGATTGTGAATTTATTTTCCGTGGCTATAAATATTATTATCGGGGCTTTATTTCTTCCATTTTGGCAATCAATTGCTGGGGTTATTTATTATGATCTCAGAGTCAGACGGGAAGGAATGAATTTAACAACTAACCCGATTAAAGATAGGAAATCAGGGGTTTGAATTTTCCCTAGTGGCGATCAGCTTAATCCAACATAGCATGATCCATGATCATAACCTAGGGATGGCAAGGAGCGATCGCTAATTTCCGGCTCCCGCAGTTTAGCCATTTTCACTTACATTTTATAGCTGATTTCCGCAAAGGCTGTTAAACTTAAATCAAATAGAGGAGCATTACTAATCCCCTTGTCTTTATTCCTCAACGGTTGTAGATATTTGATTTAAGCCGGGGTGCCTTCGTGAGTGAGCTAATTCATGCTGAACTTAGCTCTAAATCTAAGAATATTGGACTAAGACACTAAATTAAAATTATAAAGATGTTAGCTAAATCTGAAGCAACTGGGACAGTTACACTGGAATCGCAGCAAATTTTTGCCTTAATTGACAGTATCTTACCGCTAGAAGTTTGCCTGCATTACCAAATTTTACCTCTTTGTCTCAAAGATCATCATTTATATTTAGGTGTGGTTGATTCAGAAGATCAATCAGCCTTAGAATATGTGCAGAAGATCGTATCCTACATGAATTGCTCCATCATCAGTCAGGTGATTTCTTCGAAGGAGCAACGTTCTATTTTATCAGCCTATCTCTATCATACACAACAGGCTAAAACCGATGAATCTTTGACAATAGATATGGAAACAATCACCCAATTTTCTGAACAGAAAAACTCATCACCAACTCCTGTTTCAAGTTTTGAGGTCTCGACTTCTGTTCCCTCTCCAAAAGTTGTGGAAATAGAGCCAGTTATTTCTTTAGCACCAGTAAATTCAAATTTATCAACCTCAAAAATCGAAAATTTTTTACCTGAATCTGTAGAATCAATATCCACAAGTTCTTCAAAAGCACTATCGGTTTTAGAGGTAAAAACGACTTATTTAGAAAGTCCGGTAGAAGTTTTATCGATGTTATCTCCCCATGAATTATTACAAGAACTGTTAGGACGAGTTTTAATGGGAGGTATTGGAAGGCTTTATTTTGAACGTCAAGAGGCTAATTTAAGCCGAATTTTGTGGAGTCAAGATGGCGTTTTACAATCCGTTGTTACCGGGCTAGATGATCAGCAATTTAAAGGGGTTATTAATGAATTAAAACTGTTAGTAGAACTACCATTAATTCCTGTAGATAAACCGCGACAAGTTGAAATGGAAAGGCTTTATGAAAATACTCATCTGTTACTACGTTTAAGAATTAATCCAGCACCCTTGGGAGAAGAAGCTAACCTACAGGTTTTACGCGGGGCTGCTTTAAAGTTTTATCAAAAACAACAGTTATCTAAATTAAGTTTAGATGCTCTACGACTGACGCAGCAACTCCAAAACAAACTAAGTGAACTGAACACTCGTCTGGCAATAACGCCCCTATCTTCTGAGAATTTAGTATTACTGAATCAACTCTTAAAAACCATGGTTGAAGAATCTGATGCTTTAATTGAAAAAAGTCACGATAAGGAATAGGTCTTTTTCAGTTATAGCACTAGGGAACAGCCCCCCCAACCCTGCGTGCACGGGGGGAGGGAATGGGGAATAGGGAATAGGGAATAGGGAATATTATTGCCACAATATTCCTTTTGGGTAAAATTATTTAAAAATCAAACCCAGTAACCCTTTCGTGTAGATATAACTAAAACCAATTTGAATCCCAAAATCCGTTTCTTCTCGAATATATCCGACACTGGCACGTCCAGTAATTAAGAAACTGTAGGAAATGGGAATATCAATTCCAACGGTCGCTGAAGGGCCCAAACTAAGGTCACTATTAAATAAATCTTTGTAGATAATTCCGGCTCCTACAAAGGGGGAAAAACGTACTGCATTGGTTTCGCTTCTGACGGGAAATTCTGCGGTCAAGTGCGTTAGACTCGCACTATCACTTCCAATTAGAATTCCACTAGAATGTAAGGAAAAATTTTCTGAAAACCCGGTTTTTGAGAGGGTCATTAAACCTCCTCCCCCTAAACCCGATCCATCTCCGGCAATTCCAATATTACCCCCAAGACCAATATAATTAAAGTTATTACTTAAACGACGGCCATTGGCATCGGCGGCTTTACGGGGATCTTCCGGTTTTTCTGATTTGTTTTGTTGTTGGGCAACGGGTAAAGATTGATCTGGATTTTGAGCAACACTCCATTCCACTCGCTCCATCCAATTATTACTTAAATCGGCTGCTTGGGTGGAAGGAAAAGCATTTTGAGCTTCGGATAAAGTTTGGGGTTGCTGTTGAATAATTTCGGCTGACGGCTCTATTTCTGGAGGTTGAACAGATAACTGCTCTGGGTTGAAATCCGATGTTTCTAAGGTGGTTTGAGAAGCTATTTCTAGGGAGGAATTAAGCTCTGAAGTTTGAGCAAAAATCTGCTCTGGGTTAAAATTCGGTGTTTCTAATATAGTTTGAGAGGCAATTCCTACGGAAGATGCCACAATATTTTCTAAGGAAGATTCCGAGGAAAGTTCTTGAGCAAGAAGTTCACCCCCATTCAGGGTTAAGGCGATCGCAGTCCCTAAAAAAACAATTTTGTACAGATTAGACATTTGCAAGTTCACTCCTCAAATTTTCGTCGAGACTTCACCCAAGTCATTATATATCCTTTACTCAGGTAATTAGGATATCAACAACACCATCAAAATAGATATCAAAAAAAGGCGTTTACCACAAACGCCTTGATCAAGTTCCAAATTTTTGAGACTAATTTAACCGACGACAGCCAGTTCTTTCGGCCAACGACCTACGGCTTTCCCGATCACAGATAGTTCTTGCATTAAGCGGTCAAACCGTTCTGGAGTCAGTGATTGGGGGCCATCGGAGAGGGCTTTAGCCGGGTTGGGGTGAACTTCAATCATCAGGGAATCTGTTCCGG
The DNA here is from genome assembly GCF_904830935.1 of Planktothrix agardhii. Taxonomy (NCBI): domain Bacteria; kingdom Bacillati; phylum Cyanobacteriota; class Cyanophyceae; order Oscillatoriales; family Microcoleaceae; genus Planktothrix; species Planktothrix agardhii. Next base: position 2,655,619 of record NZ_LR882952.1, on the reverse strand, counting down.
CGGCAATGGCAGCCATGGCCATTGAGGGAACGTATTCCGCCACACCGACGCCATGACTGGGATCGATCATAATTGGTAGGTGAGTCAGCGATCGCAATACAGGTAAAACGGATAAATCCAAGGTATTACGGGCATACTGACGATCAAAGGTGCGAATTCCCCGTTCACACAAAATCACGTTAGGATTACCACCCGCTAGGATATATTCCGCCGCCATTAACCATTCTTCGATGGTCGCAGCCATTCCCCGTTTGAGTAATACGGGTTTGTTTTGCGCTCCCACTTTTTTCAAGAGGGAAAAGTTCTGCATATTGCGAGCGCCAATTTGAATAATATCGGCAACTTCCCCTAATTTTTCCAGGTCTTCGGCATCCATTAACTCCGTAATAATACCTAATCCCGTTGCATCACGGGCCGCAGCTAATAACCCTAATGCACTTTCACCATGTCCTTGAAACGCATAAGGAGACGTCCGAGGTTTGAAAGCTCCCCCCCGCAGGAATTTAGCTCCAGCGGCTTTAACTCGTTTTGCGGTTTCGACAATCATCTCCTCGTTTTCCACCGAGCAAGGCCCAGCCACAACGACTAGGGGATGATGTTCGCTGAAGGTAACATTCCCGGCGGGAGTGGGAACAGTGACTTCACTGGCTTCGCCCTGACGGTAGGCACGACTTACCCGTTTATAGGGTTTTTCTACCCGCATGACGTCCTCAATAAAAGGACTCATTTCCCGCAGTTGTAAAGGGTCGAGATCGACAGTTTCACCGACTAACCCAATCACAACTTTGTGTTTACCGACAATTTTCTCCGGTGATAAACCCCAAGTGGTTGTGAGATCTTCACTTAAACGTGCAATTTCGGCTTCTGGTGTGCCGACTTTCATTACTATAATCATTTATCCTGTTTTGATCGATCGATCAAATTTAAAAAGCTGAAATTGTCTAAGAAAATACAGCCCGATTTAAAGCCAATTTAACGTATAACAATTCAGTTTTGGACATCAACTTTTGAAATCTTAATTTTTCTGCTTTTTCTGCCTTGCAGCTTTCCATCCATCCTGCATTCGCCCTAAATTCAGTTTGAATTCCTGCCAACCCAATATACTACCCGGCGCTTCCTCATCCCAGGATGCAGAAAGCACCCCATAGCTTAACCCCAGGACACTTAACCCAAAACATCCCATACTCAAAATTACAATAGCCGTATTGGGAAGGACAAGCAAATCTTGGGTAATGATGAAGTAACTGCCGATGAAGCTTCCCAAACCCAGGAGCAAAGGAATTCCAGCTAAAACCACCATCCGAGAGAGCATCCGTTGACTAACTTTCTCTGGAATTGCTGTTTCTTCCCGGGTGTAGGTGCGTTTAGTCTCCTTCTGAGTTTTGGGTTCAGGTTTAGGAGACTTAGGAGTTGCCTTAACTTTCTGATTGGTTTTTTTGGGTTTAGGGTCTGAAATCGCCTTTTCTGGGGGATTAGAAGTCGCTTTATCGGTTTTTTTGCGATTTTTCTTGGGTTCAAAGGCGGGCCGTGCGGTCGGACGTTCAGAGGACATAGGTTCAGAAAAGGGGTCTGGAAATGCAGGAGGAAAGCTTGAGGTCGGGAATCAAGATAGAGGGATTTACAGAAGGCCTGAAAAACCCTAACCCCGAATTCCTAAACGAGCGATTAACGCTTGGTAGCGTGGTTTGTCTAGGCGTTGTAAAAAACCTAACAGGCTTTTACGACGACTAATCATTTGTAAAAGTCCACGGCGAGAAGCGTGATCTTTTTTATTGATTTTTAAGTGTTCGCTGAGTTTGCTAATCCGTTCCGTCAGCATAGCCACTTGCACCTCGCAGGAACCGGTATCGGTTTCATGGGTTTGGTGCTCGGACATGATTTCTTGTTTACGCTGCTGTGTGAGAGCCATAGTTGTTGAATCTCAGAGATGATCCGTAAATTTCCACAATCACTTAGGATACCACACTTTTGATCAGTTTTGCCCGGCGGTCGTAGCAAGAATTCAGGTGATTTAATTCTGTCCGCAGAATCAAGCCTGTCTTCAGACGATGAGAGTATCAATTACATCCCTATGGATAAGCGGGTGTTACTGATGCTGAAATTTGGGAAATTTATCGGCTTCGTTGGGGAGTTGTTAGGGAAGTTTTTGAAAATGCACTTAAAAATTGACAAACTGATCTAAACCTTTAACAAATAGATGGAGCCGGAAATATTAACATTAGAAAAAATGCAGTCAGTACAATTTGTCTTTATAGTGATTGTACTGTAGCCTTCTCAAAAGAAGAAATTCAGCTATTAGCCAAATTTATTAGAGAAAATTCATAATATTACAATGAAAACGATTAAATTTATTGATTTGTTTGCCGGAATTGGAGGAATCAGACTTGCTTTTGAAAAAGCAGCTTTAGCATTAGAGTTTAAACCTCAATGTTTGCTGAGTAGCGAGATTAATCAAGATTCCAGATGGGTTTATCAAGCTAACTTTAAAGACAATGCTTTAGGTGATATTAAGACAATCGAAAAATTACCAGAACATGATGTTTTACTGGCGGGCTTCCCCTGTCAATCATTTTCTTACGCAGGTAAGAAAGAAGGATTTGGAGATACGAGGGGAACATTATTTTTTGAAATTATGAGATTAATAGATACAAATAAACCTCAAATTTTAATATTGGAGAATGTGCGAGGAATCCAAACTAATGATCAAGGGAAAACCATTCAAACGATAGAATATGAAATCAAAAAAAGAGGCTATAGTTTTCAAATATTTTTATTAAATAGCTGCAATTTTGGCTTACCTCAAAATAGATTAAGAGCTTATATGATTGCTGTCTTAGGACAATCTCCAAAATTCAATATTATCTCTGATACAGGGCCACAGGATTCTCATTCTTATATGCAGCAACTTTCTCTATTTCAACAGCATCAATTTTCATGTGTTAAAACAATTTTAGAAGATAATCCTAATCCTAAATATGATTGTTCACCTATTTTTATTGAACAGTTAAAAAAACATTTGAAAGGTGATTTACAAAGGCTACATGGAAAAAGATTAATTGATTATCGCGGGGGAAACTCCATACACTCTTGGGAATTGGGTTTAAAAGGAGAATGTAGTCCGCAGGAAATTGAGTTAATGAATCGTTTTATTTTGAAAAGACGAAATAAAGAGTTTGGCGAGGAACAAGATGGAAAACTTTTAACTAAAAATCAAATAGCTACATTTTTTAATCCTCCTGATTTGGATGATCTTCTTCAGTCATTAGTCAATAAAAAATATCTTAAAGTTATTAATCATCAATATAAACCTGTGAGTGGTAATTTTTCCTTTGAGGTGTATAAATTCTTAGATCCTGAATCAATTGCGGTGACTTTAGTGGCTAGTGATGCGAATAAGTTAGGGGTTTATCATAATTATCGTGTTCGTCGCATTACTCCCAGGGAAGCTGCTCGTTTACAAGGGTTTCCTGACCATTTTTGTCTACATTATCATGATGATAAGGCTTATTATCAATTAGGAAATTCTGTTAGTATTAATGTGGTGGAGTTTATTGTTAAGGAAGTTTTGCTAAAGGTATTTGTTGGTGCGATCGCGCCTCTGATACAGCCTATAATTTAAAGATCGATTTTTTGATAAAAATTTGCGATATCATGCCATTTTATCTTATTTATAACTGGAGACTTCAGGATTAGTAGAATAATTAAACCCCGCTAAAACATCAGATTCAGAATTATTTTCAACCCAGTGCAGAAAACTTTTTGGGGCTGTATTAAACTGAACCAAGAGGCGCAGAGTCGCAATGGGAATTTGATGGAGAAGTTGGGGATAATTCAAACATAAAACCCGAAATTGCGGATTACTCAAAACAGGTTTAGGAAACTCATTGAGTAACTCGATTAAGGTTTCTTTTGGGGTATTTGGGTTGGCGCCTTCTTATTGCAGAATAATGCACTCTGGTAAAATCATAATTTTCGACCAAGGTTGATTCTATAATATTAAAGTTTTTTTTATTCATCTGCGGGTAATTTGGATTTAATTTGTGCAACAAAATCCTTATGATCAACGACGGGTTTAGGAATATAACCATCGGCTCCACTACGCGCTAAAAAGTTTTCCCGATCGCCTGTGTTCGCATGGGCAGTAACTAAAATAACTGGAAGTTTAGCAGTGGCGGGATTCGCTTTTAACATTTGGGTAATTTCAATCCCATCAACGGCTTTACCGCCATAATAACTATTGGTTAAAGACACATCCATTAAGATTAGATCCGCTTGTTTGTTTGCCGCCATTTGCATTACGGTTTCCACATCTTCGGTATGTTTTGCCATTAACCCGCCACGTCTGGTTAAAATCCGTTCAAAGACTTTCCAGTTAACGATATTATCTTCAACAACTAAAATAGTTCTCATCATGGTCTTACCTCTTGGGGAAACCCTATATCATCTATCTATAGTTCAAGTGTGTTCGATATCAGTTAAACTGTCGATAGGGATAAGTTCAGGAGTTCTGAAACCTTCTCTATGACTGAATAAAACCTATTTGGCGGCAGTTAAGATCAAAAAGGATAGAAAAGTTCAGTATTTTGTAGTGAGTCCCATAGTGAGTCCTTCAGGACTCATTCTGATTCCAAAAACTAGAGAAATAAAGATAGCCCTGAAGGGCTTACTACGGGATTAAGACAGCTCTGAAGGGCTTACTACGGGGAGGGACGACGGGGAATTTCATGGGTGAGGAAATCATAAGCCATGTCTGTATTTTGAAAAATGCTTCTAGCTTCTGTTAATAAATCCTCTAAAATAATTGAATTTCCGGGGGCGTAACGGGGGCTAAAATGAGTCATAATTAATTGTTTGACTCCGGCGGCTAGTGCTACCTGTGCCGCCATTGTTGAGGTAGAATGTAATCTTTGAAAAGCCATTTCTGCATCTTGATGGGAGAAGGTAGCTTCATGAACTAATACATCTGCATTTTCCGCTAATTCTACCGCCCCATCACAAAATACCGTATCGGTACAATAGACGAATTTACGACCTACTTGGGCTTCGCCACATAATTCCTTACCCCGAATTATCTGACCATTAGCCAGGGTTACGGTCTGTCCCTGTTTCAGTTGAGCATAAATTGGCCCAGGGGGAATCCCTAATTTTTGGGCTGTTTCCACGTCAAATCGTCCGGGTTTATCCTTTTCTATAATTCGATAACCAAAGGCTGGGACTCGATGTTTTAACGGCCCACAAACCACTTGATATTCCTCATCTTCAAAAATGATTCCGGGCTCAATAGTATGGACTTTAACCGGATAAGAAAAATGGGTTTGGGAATAGCGAATACAACCCTGTAAATATTCGGATAATCCCGATGGCCCATAAATATCAATCCGTTTGGGATTTCCCGCTAACCCACAACTAGCTAATAACCCCATTAACCCAAAAATATGATCGCCGTGTAGATGGGTAACAAAAATTCGACTAATTTGACTAATTTTTAAATCACTGCGGAGGAATTGATGCTGCGTCCCCTCTCCACAATCGAATAGCCAAATTTCAGCCCGTTGCGGTAAACGCAAAGCTATACTGGAAACATTGCGCGATCGCGTGGGAACCCCCGAGCTAGTACCTAAAAATGTAATCTGCATTTACCTATACCTATTGTCAACAATCCTAATTTTGATATCCCCCCCATCCGTTAGCCACGACTCCTATAGTAAGCCCTGAAGGGCTCACTACTAGAGTTTTATTCTTGATTCATTTGAGCATCTTTAACGGCGGCAAAAAACAGAAACACACTTAAAGGAATACTCAAGGCTAAAATTACACTGGTGGTTAAACTTCCTAGTTCTGGATTTCCTGAAGATAGTTCAAAAACCGAACCGACAGAGGCGATCGCAGCTATACAAGAACCTAATAATAAAACCATGCTTTTTGGAGTACCGACCATCTTGAATTATCCTATATTATTTAACGGATTTAACAGCTTTGGGTGAAAATTTATGTTTGGCTAATTCTTCATTTAAAGCCAATTTATTCTCCACTCGATCTACAAATAAAACCCCATGCAAATGATCCATTTCATGTTGAATTGCACGACCTAATAATTCCGTCGCTTTCAGGGTGCGCGGTCTGCCATTTTCATCTTTAAAAGACACTTCCACCACTTCCGGGCGAGTCACATCCATATAAACCCCTGGAATACTCAAACACCCTTCTTGAAACGGTGAAATTTCCGTACTGGATTTAATAATAGTCGGATTAATCAAGACTAAAGGGGGGTTAGCCGCGTTATCGGGTTCGCAGTCAATTACAATCACTTGTTTATTCACGCCAACTTGGGGCGCGGCTAAACCAATACCGTCAGCACTATACATGGTTTGTAACATCTCCCGCACCAGTTGACGAATTTCATCATCAATGCGGGAAACTCGTTTAGCTGGGGTTCTCAAGGCGCGATCGCCCAAATAGTGAATCTGAAAGGGAGGTTTTTCTAACTTTTTCTTTTCAACTAAAACTTGTGAGGTCATAGAAGGGTTACGCTTAACTTCTGAAACAATATTATCCTGTCTCTATCTTAATAGATTTTAACAATTAACACTCATGTCTTAGGTGTTGAGGTGTTAACCAACAACCGATCACTAACGATTATCCCGAATTGACTTGACATTTAATCTTTTTTGTGGTAGAGCAAGTTAATCATTAGAATTGTCGATTACTACCAAAACCCATGACCGTTGAAATCAAAGTTACTTCTATGGTTTGTCAAGCCTGTGCCAATACTGTTACTAAGGCGATTAAATCTTTGGATGCTGAGGCTGATATTAAAATTAATTTAGAGACAAAGATAGTTAATATTAACGGTACACCTTCTGAAACCGAGATTAAAGAAGCGATCGTCGCCGTCGGTCATACCGTAGAGTAGGGAATTTTGGCTCTTAATTTCTAATAAGTAGTAAGCCCTTCAGGGCTTTCTTCCCTAGACTTAGCAGCAAAACCTAACACCAATAACAAAAGATTAAATTTATTAGTCTTAGGTTTAGGGGATTAAGCCCTAAGTATGGCTGTGCAAGGATTTGAAATCAAAAAGCTGCTTATCGGACTTGAACCGACGGCCTGTTCATTACGAGTGAACCGCTCTACCAACTGAGCTAAAGCAGCAACGAACTTATATTTGCACAATGTCATATTGTAGCAAAACCCGATCTCAATTGTCAACATTCTTTCAGGACAATGGCAAAAACTGATTTTATATACCCATTACCCATTACCCATTACCTATTCCCCGCCTTCCTCCGATACCATTGAGATAATTTTGTTGGGGAAATTCCTAGGTAATATCCGATAACAATTAACTGATTAATTAATGTAGTTTTGAATACGCCTAACTTTTGCCACCGTCGTCCCGATGTGATCACAGAACTTGATAAAATCTCAATTTTTCCTAAATGATTTAAACGACGGATTAATTCAAAATCCTCCATAATCGGTTGTTCAGGAAATCCACCTATTTCCCCAAAAGTGGTAGCCTTGATAAAAATAGCTTGATCTCCGTAGGGCATTTGTAAATATTTTGAACGCCAGAATACCGTTTTTTCAATAAACTTTAAACTCAATTCAGGAGCATTAATTTTTAATTGAAACGCTCCGGCAATTATGTTAGAATTAATAAATGTTTTTCGGATTTCTGTTTCAAATCCTAGGGGTAATTGGGTATCCCCATGCAAGAATAATAAAATCTCCCCCGTTGCTATTTTTGCCCCCGCATTCATTTGTAGCGCCCGTCCTCGATGGGTAAATATCACTTTTACCCCCAAATTTTGAGCTATTTGAACGGTATTATCCTGACTTCCCCCATCAACAATAATAATTTCTATATTTTCTACCCGTTGAATCGTAGAAATTACTAACCCAATATTTTCGGCTTCATTTAAAACCGGAATAATGATTGAAATTTTTACAGATTCAGAACTAAAATTTATCAAGGTATTATTGAGTCAAACCCATCAATTTCCAAAGCCGTTAATAATTTATCACATTTTCTGAGATAATAATAACAATATAAAAAATGGGTTAGATCAGCGAGTAACAACAATACAAAAAACGTCGTTGAACCGTTGGAACACAACCCGCACACAAGAGGAACAATTAATGTCCGATAACCTGAGAAGTCAAGCCATTACCCAAGGAACCCAACGCACCCCCAACCGTGCCATGTTAAGGGCTGTGGGATTTGGAGATCAAGATTTTACCAAACCCATCGTTGGAATTGCCAACGGTTACAGCACCATCACCCCTTGCAATATGGGCATTAACGCCCTAGCATTACGCGCTGAAGCTGCCCTAAAACAAGCGGGGGCGATGCCGCAAATGTTCGGAACAATTACGGTCAGCGATGGCATTTCTATGGGGACTGAAGGGATGAAATATTCCTTGGTTTCAAGAGAGGTAATTGCTGACTCGATTGAAACCGCTTGTAACGCCCAAAGTATGGATGCGGTTTTAGCAATTGGTGGCTGTGATAAAAATATGCCGGGGGCGATGATTGCGATTGCTAGAATGAATATTCCGTCCATTTTTGTGTATGGTGGAACCATTAAACCCGGACATTATAATGGTAAAGATTTAACTGTTGTTAGCGCTTTTGAAGCCGTCGGACAATATAGTGCTGGAACAATTGACGAAACAGAATTAATTGAAGTCGAACGTCGCGCCTGTCCGGGGGCGGGTTCCTGTGGGGGAATGTTCACAGCAAATACCATGTCTTCTGCGATTGAAGCGATGGGAATGAGTTTAATGTATTCCTCAACCATGGCGGCAGAAGATGCGGAAAAAGCCGAAAGTACAGAACAGTCGGCCTATGTGTTACGAGAAGCAATTAAAAATCAGATTCTTCCCCGTCAAATTATAACCAGAAAAGCCTTTGAAAATGCGATCGCTGTAATTATGGCTGTGGGCGGTTCAACTAATTCGGTTTTACACCTATTAGCTATTGCTAATGCCATCGGAGTTGAACTAACTATTGATGATTTTGAAGCTATTCGGGCTAAGGTTCCGGTGCTATGTGATTTAAAACCCAGTGGTCGTTATGTTGCCACGGATTTACACAAGGCTGGTGGTATTCCGTTAGTGATGAAAATGTTATTAGAAAAAGGGTTAATTCATGGGGATGCCTTAACAATAACTGGGAAAACTGTTGCTGAACAATTAGCCGATGTTCCCTCCGAACCCAGTCCCGACCAAGATGTAATTCGTCCTTGGAATAATCCTATGTATGCTCAAGGGCATTTAGCGATTTTAAAAGGCAATTTAGCCACGGAAGGTGCGGTTGCTAAAATCACGGGTGTTAAAAATCCAGTTATTAATGGCCCAGGGCGAGTTTTTGAATCGGAAGAAGAATGTTTGGATGCAATTTTAGCCGGAAAAATTAGCGCTGGCGATATCATTGTTATCCGTTATGAAGGGCCGAAAGGCGGGCCAGGAATGCGGGAAATGTTAGCACCAACTGCGGCAATTATTGGGGCAGGTTTAGGGGATAAAGTCGGATTAATTACCGATGGTCGTTTCTCTGGAGGCACCTATGGAATGGTTGTGGGTCACGTCGCCCCAGAAGCGGCTGTCGGTGGGAATATTGGTTTAATTCAAGAGGGAGATAGTATTACTATTGACGCCCATCAACGGTTACTGCAAGTGAATATTTCCGAGGAAGAATTAGCCCAACGTCGGCAAAATTGGCAAGCTCCAAAACCCCGTTATACTAAAGGAGTTTTAGCCAAATATGCGAAATTAGTTTCATCGAGTAGTGTTGGTGCTGTCACGGATTTAAACTTAGGTTAAACCCCATTTAATTCTAGGCGTGAAACCCTCGTAACGAGGCGTTCACGCCTGATAAAATAGGTTTAATTTTTAATCTATATCCCACCAAAATATTGCCCCTAATACTGACATTTCGGGCAAAAATGAGCCGACCGCCCGGCAAGTTTCAAACGTTCAATTGGGGTTCCACAGACTCGACAGGGTTCTCCAGTACGGTTGTAAACCCAAGCTGTGCCGCCATAGTTACCATTCACCCCTTGAACATTCAGGAAGTTACGAATCGTTGTTCCGCCCACTTCAATACTGGTTTTCAACACCTGAATAATATGGTGATGTAGCCTTTCGAGTTGGGGACGAGTTAAGGCACGACAGGGAGTGGTTGGGGAAATTCCGCTTAAAAATAAAGACTCATCCGCATAAATATTTCCGACTCCGGCCACTAAACTTTGATCCAAAAGGGCAGATTTAATTGGGCGTTGACGTTTTTTAAATTGTTCTTGTAAATATTCAACGGAAAATTCTGAAGTGAAAGGTTCTGGGCCTAAATTATTTAATCCGGTAATAATACTAGAAACTTCCTGACCGGGTGGCGCCCACCAAATTTTACCAAAAGTGCGTTGATCAACAAATCTCAATTCTCGATTTTCCGCAAAAAATAAACGAATCCGAGTGTGCTTTTGTAAGGGGTCTTGGGGATTAACCCATAATAATTGACCTGTCATGCGTAAATGAACCCCTAACCAGCCTCCAGAGGTTCTCTGGGCGTCTAATTTAACCAATTCCGCCAGTAAATATTTTCCTCGGCGATGCCAGGATGCGATCGCCACTCCAGTTAAACCCTGCAAAAATTCATCCACGGAAAAGGGGTAGGCGAGAGTGCGCTGAAGCAACACTTCACCGCCCACAATTGTTTGGTTCAAGGTCACTTGATTTAGACCTTGCCTAACGGTTTCAACTTCCGGTAATTCCGGCACAGGCTATTTTTTAGCAGCAGGTGCGGATTTTTTAGCGGTAGCTTTGGGAGCTTCCACTTCCAACAGTTCGCTCACGGCAAAGTTGTTGGTATTGATACCGGAGTAGTTCACTTTATCAAAGCGAACAATCGCAGCATATTTGATGCCACTGGCGTCTACAGAAGCAACTGTACCTACTTCTTGATACCAGTAGGACTCTTTGCGTAGGACACGAACTTTAGAACCACGTTGAACCATTGGTTTTTCTTCCCCTTTTCAATCAAAAAACGAATAAAGACATTCAATAAACTCAGGGTACTACTGGATTGGCTGTCTAGGTTAATTTAACTCTTTAAGTTTTGTTGCTGACCCAGCCATTTTCCCCTGGAAAGACACATATAAGGTGCATTCTTTCTATTCCCCATTACCCATTACCCATTACCCATTACCCATTACCCATTACCCATTACCCATTACCCATTCCATCCTATACTTTCTGGCCATCACGGAAACTACCTGGAAAGCGTTTTCCTTTGGCATCAATAATCGTTCCTTGGCCATGGGGAACCCCACCGCGAAATTCACCTTCAAAGCGAGTTCCGTTGGCAAAAGTGCAGGTTCCCTTACCATCAAGTTGTTGATTAAAAAACTGTCCCTGACAGCGAGTGCCATTAATTCGGGTAAACACCCCTTGACCAAAGGGAGATCCAGCAAAGAATTCGCCTTCATAGCGATCGCCATTGGAATAGATAAACTGTCCGCGACCACTGGGTTGACTACTAACCGTTCCGCCCCCAACTTCTCGCACCAGTTTAAAAGTTCCAATATAGCGATCGCCATTAGCAAAAATCACCGTCCCCTGGGTAATATTGCCATCTTTAAATGCCCCAACGATCCGGTCGTCATTAGCAAAGATAAATACTCCTTGTCCATTCGGTAAACCATTGCGAAACTGTCCTTCATAGCGATCGCGGTTTGCATAAACCATAATCCCTTGACCGTCCGGTTTACCATTAACAAAACTTCCCTTATAGTTATCTCCTCCCTCATAGTTACACTTGACCATTCCCGTCGGTAACTGTCCTTCACAGACTGGAGGCTGCTTGCCGTCAGCTTTTTGTGCAAAAGAAGGTAGAGGATGACTAATACCAATAACAACCGCTAAACTCCATAGAGTTAGTGTCAAAAAACTCCGTTTTCGGATTGAATAAACCATGGTTACTCCCAACTTTTTCTTATGAAAAAAACATACAAATTTCTCCAGATTAGATCTATCCTATTCAACCAGAGTGAACTCCCGAAGATCGCAAACTAATATTATTAACCTTGGGATCAGCCGGTGGAATAGCACCTACAGATTTAGCAATCTCAATCCCATTTTGCTCAAAAATAACAACAGGTTCACCACCAGTATCAAACTTGACTCGTTTAACCAGAACTTGACCATTAGACACACGCTGTCCCACGTTCACATAACGACTGGTCGGTTCTGCGGGAGCCTTAAGAATAATCTTAGTTTGATTTCCCACTTGCAATACCCCGGTCACTTCCATCCCTCGAGCTAAGTCTGTAGATGGAGGCGGAGGAACAAAAGGTTGGGTAGCAACCGGACGCGGTGGCGGGGGATTAGGATCACGCCAGGATTGGGGTGTCGGTATATTGGGAATTGCCGGTAAATCGGGGACTTGGGCAATGGGTAAACTCGGTAAAGTGGGTACGCCTCTTACAGACCTAGTAATTTGAGGTGTGAATGTTGTCACTCCATTCCCCGGTTGGGTTCCAGGGGTTCCAATGGTTCCAGGAGTTCCAATGGTTCCAGGAGTTCCAATGGCTCCAGGGGTTTTAGGAGGTAGAAGATTGGTGCTAGTAGAGACCCAGCGAATGGGGGCTTCACTTACCGCTAATTTAGGTAATTCAGGCACAGCCCGAGTTGTCTGTTCCGGTACAGTTGGTGCTTTGCCCACTTCAGGAGCAACTTGGACAATGGATGGAGGTAAAACTGCAAAAGGATCGATACTCACCGCAGAGGGAGCCGTTGTTGTTAACGGTGCAGTAGAAGTTGCCGTCGAAGGTTTACCCAGGAGACGTAACCGTTCTTCTGAATTGGTCGATTGAATCAAACCCTCACCCGCACCCACGTTCGACTGTTCTTTGACTAACGGATCTTTAAACGGGGGTGTTTGCCCCGGGGTCGGGGTCGCATTGGGATTCGGCGAAGCCACGGCCGATGGAGAAGTAGTTGGACTCGGAGTGGTGGCAGTTTCTTCAGGTTTAGAACCGCATCCCCCTAACCCAACTGCCAAAATACCGATGGAGAATAGAAACCAAAATTGACGCATTGCCAGTCTCCAAAACAAAGTTGATATATATAATAATTTAAGGATACCCAATCTTAATCCCAAGCCATATTAACAGACTCCACCCGTTAAGCAAGACATGACTTTACTTAGGAAGCAGTTGATAACTAGAAATTATTCGTCCTGCCCCCCGTAACCGTTTAAAGTAATACTGAATACAGGTATCTCCTTCTAATGATAACACATCAATCTTTATGCCGTTACGACCCTGTTCGTTACCCGAACTATGAATATATTTTTTGTCTCCGAGATATAATCCAACATGAGTCGCTTTTTCGACAGTTCCAAAAAATATTAAATCCCCAGGGAGAAGAATCGAAAAATCTAATTGTTCTCGATTAAAAGTGATGGGTTTGGCAAAGGCTTCTTGTTGATAGGCGTCTCTGGGAATCCAAATTCCGGCGTCAGCAAAGGCAGCTTGCATTAAACCCGAACAATCATAATTAGGGCTGACCGTCCCGCCCCAAAGATAGTAATTAGGGGTTGCCATTGCGACTTGAGTAAACTGAATAATCTGGGGAATTGCGGCTTGAATTTGAGCCTCTGACCAAATCGGAGCGAGATAGGGCTGAGTGGCAATCTCTAAATGCTTTTGATCCGAATCAAGTAACCAAGCGGTATAATTATCTTCACATAATTGAACTAGAATATTAGGGGAATTATTAGTGTGATTTTTAGATTGGGGAAGTAGACGTAAATGACGAGATACAGCCGCTTGCGTTGCTAAAGTTTGGCAGTCGGCTCCATCATAGAGATCCAAATTCTCTCTACAGCAATACTCAATCGTATCTGATAAGGGTTTGGCAATCATAATTAATTTAATGGATGTTGACGGTTGGGGGTTGACTATTGACTCTTAGCCAAAACTAGCAAACTTGACACTCGACACTGACAATTGAAATGACTTTTTTCCATTCCGATGAACAATTAGAAACCCAAGGCACTGGCATTATAGATGCAACTCGCGCACAATTTCCAGGTTTAGCTGCCAATCAAGTGGCTATGACTTGGTTAGTATATGACCCACCGATTTCTGTTAATACCGGGGGCGCCTTAACCCCGGAGGAGTTTGGGAAATATCCCGTGCGGGGATTTAACTATCGGGGAATTGAACAAATTTATCCGGCTAGTATTGTGAAATTATTTTATTTACTGGCCGTTTTTGAGTGGAAAGAAAAGGGAATGTTACGGACAACCACGGAATTAGAAAGAGCTACTAGAGATATGATCATTGATTCTAGTAACGATGCTACCAGTTTAGTAGTTGATGTATTAACTGGAACTACAAGCGGCCCAGAATTACCAACAGGGCCGTTTGAAACCTGGAAAAGTCAGCGCAATTTAGTTAATCGTTATTTACAAACCCTCAACTGGCCGGAATTTGAATCAATTAATGTGAATCAAAAAACTTGGGGTGATGGAGCCTATGGTCGAGAACGAATTTTTGTAGGGGAATTAATGGAAAATCGCAATATGTTAACCACTAATGCCACCGCGAGATTATTGCATAGTATTATTGGTGGGGTGGCGGTTTCTTCGATTGCTTCTGGTCAGATGATGACATTAATTCAACGCAGTCTTGACCCCAAAGATTTAGCGAAAAATCCAGAGAATCAAGTCGCAGGTTTTCTAGGAGGTGGATTACCTAAAACGGCAAAACTCTGGTCAAAAGCCGGACATACTAGCCAAGTTCGCCATGATGCGGCTTATATTGAACTTAATTCGACTCAATCTTATTTATTAGTAGTATTTACGGAGGGAAAAGCCCAAAGTAAGAACGAGGAAATTTTACCTTTTATTTCTCAAAAAGTTGTGGAAGCAATGAAAATACTTTAATTTGATGTGATATTCCTCATAATAAGGCCCTCGGCGATTGAAATCGTGGCTACACAAACGATGTCCGCCTGCGCGGACTTATATGGTATGTGGATAGGAAAAATCCGCCCCCAGAATCTTTAACCCGCGTCGGCGGGTTTTGTTTGTGTAGATGCGGTTTCAACCGCCTTTGATTTGATGTGACTTGTTCTTCGACCATCGGTCTAACTCGCAATTCCATCAAGGAACCGAGAATTTTGATAATCACAAAAGTTCCAGCCCCAGCAAAAACGTAGGTAGCAACTACCCCAACAATTTGAGGAATTAATTGCCCTGGATTGCCATACAAAAGTCCATCAAATCCAGCCGGATTGACACTTTTTGTAGCAAAAACTCCCGTTAAAATAGCCCCAACTGTTCCGCCGATACCATGAACGGAATAGGTATCTAGTGTTTAGCCGGGGGTTATTTTGGGGTTAGGTTGATATTTTCTATTCCTCGTATTCGGGAATTTTTGTTTTTTCTGGAATATTAATTCGAGGAGGTTGATAGGGTTTGGGATTTTCGCCCTCATCCCAAGCATCGGAATCTACCTGATTTTCATATTCATAGTCTAACTCTCTGGCATAGAGCTTTTGTTCTTTACGGGGGGTTGGGTCAATCGGAACTAATTCCCGTTCTCGATAACGATCATCCTCATCCCGTTCCACATCGCCCCAATTATCTTCTTCTTCATAGTCATCGTAAATCGGTTGGGGTTGGCGTAAAGGCTGAACTGGGGCGGGATGTTCTTCCCAGGCATCATTTTCATCCCAAGATGCTTCCTGAGCCACCGCCGGGGCGCGATTCGCTCGTTGTGGAGCCGTTTGGGGTAGTCCGGTGCCTAACTGGTTAGCAGGTTTTACCGTTGGGGGATAATATATTCCCTCATCTTCTTTTTCCCAAGGTGCTTCTCCTAAACCTAAACGTTCTAACAGACCGACGGATAACTGTTGCAGTCTATCTTCCGACCCTTCAAAGACAATTAAGCGATTCGGGCCACTACTAACAACTTCCTCAATGGACAATTGATATGTGCTGATCACCTGTTCAGGAATTTGAGGCAGACCGATGGAGGCAATAATCAAAGATTCTAGTTTGCCATCCCGGGTATCGAATTTGAAGCCCCGCACCCGTCCTAGGGGTTCCCCGGTTTCGGTAATGACCTCACTGTTGATCAGGGTACTGTAGTTTTCTACATCCACGTCTTCTTCGAGGACGGTATCATCATCCACCAAAATTACGTCCCCGATTTCGCGGATACTACTCAGGTACATAAATTTTGGCATTCCAGCGATCGCTAGAATATTATTACGGATTCCGATCGCTACAATTTCACGCTGATCTATGTCTACCCATAATTGGCTGACGATTCCAAGTCGTCTACCTCTGTCACGGGTGATAACTTGAGTGCCGAGAATTTCGGAGCGTTGGCGGATATGTTCAGATGTCATGCTAATAGTGAATTTCAGTTTTAACTGTTAAATATACAGATTACTCTACAAGTTCTAATGGCGTGAATGCGTATCCTTGCCATTAGTTTTTCGGGTTTCCTCTATTGTAGTTGACACTCCCACCCCTACGCTACGCTAAAGGGGTGGGATTCTCGTATCTAGCCCAATCAAATAAAGACAGTTGAATATACTCTTTTTGATTGTTTTTCACCGAGTTCGGGGGTACGCCAAACACCCCATAATTTAAACCGGATGAATCCATTACAGAAGCATCTCTCTTTAGGTTTAAATCACAAGCGAAACCATCCCATTGAGACAGATTTCGTGCAGCATTAAAATCAGAATTGTGGTAGTGACCATTAGGGCAATTAAAATCGTGCCGATTTCTTTTGCCAATAACACCACAAGTTGAACAAGATTTTGAGGTATATGGCGCAGGTCTTTTAATTAATTTCAATCCTTTAAGAGCCAACTTATAATTAAGTTTTTGTTCCAAAGAATAATAAGACCAAGTGTGTCGAGATTGACCAGAATCAGAACGAGATCTCTGGCTCTGTTTCATGGTTTTACGACATCCTTCCAAATCCTCTATAACAATATCGGCGTTATGGTATTGGGCAAAACGAACAATTCGGCGACTGACTGTATGGTTAATAGCTTCCATCCATCGTTGCTCTTTTTTGTTCCATTTCTTTAAAGCTCGAAACTTTTTAGCTTCTTGAAGTTGTTTTCTACGTTGTTGAAAATAACGTCTTCGATGCTTAACACTTTGACCATTAAAGAACTTGCCGAAACCTTCTTTTGGTGCAACTACCGCTAAATTATTCTGCCCTCGGTCACATCCCAATCTTTTCTCTGTCTCAACTTCTGGAACATCCTCTGTTATCGACAGATAGGCATACCACTTATTTCGATGTTTAATCAATTTCAAAGAACCCCCTTGAATTGTTTCCTCTTTTGATTGTTAACTTCTACAGGAAGAACTTTATATTGCTTGGTTTTACGACCCGTTGGGGATGTGGTATGTCGAATAACTTGATTGACCAGAGCAGATTTTAACTCGGACATGATTTTAGCTGTTGTCATTTTTCGCCGTTCTTTAATTGGCAATGACAACAGCTTATTAGCAATCTGCGTGTTTTCTTCCGTCATTTGCTCAAACATTTGAGCTTTACAACGGTTGAGTTTTGCGAATTTTAATTTAATCGTCCGAGTTACTTTGATCATGGAAAATATGATAACATAAATATCTAATAACTGGGTACAAATTAATTGGTAGATGACGGCACTTAAAAGTGCCTGCGTCGCGTTTCATCCCACGGCTGAAGCCAGTGGGCTTTCACGATCCCACCCTGGCTTTGTAAAAAACTACCCTTGGCCCATTATACAATGATGCTATCGGAAGATTTTATTTTGGGTCACTATCGCCGGATAGATTCGGATTGATTATCAAGTGAATCTATAGGGTTCTACTGCACAGTTTTAGCCTCTCCCCAGTAGTGGGTAAAAGATTCTTAAAAAATAACTCGCATTCATACGAATAGGGTGGGGCATACCCGCTCTTTAGCTTGGGGATAATCCCACCTCTGGTTAAAGCACTGCAAGGTAATTTGATTAAGTGGTTTCGCTGAACCAAGAATCCCCACGCCTTCAGGCACAGGGAGTGTCAATAGATGGAATCCCCGCCCTGAACGGGCGGGGCGGATATCAAGCGGATAAACTTGCTTCTAGCCAATCGATTATTTTACGTTTAGGGATAGCCCCTTCATGGGACTTGACAACTTCCCCGGCTTTAAATAATTTTAAAGCGGGAACTCCTTCTACTTTATAGGATTTAACGGTGATCGGATTGAGATCGATCTCCATTTTTACAACTTTTAAGCGATCGCTATAGGTTGTGGCGATCGCTTGTATAGAAGGAGACACAAGCCGACAAGGGCCACACCAACCCGCCCAAAAATAGACTAAAACCGGCAGTTCTGCTTTCAGAACTTCCGAGTCAAATTCTGAATCTTGAATGACAAGAGGGTGATTACTCATAGTTATTTAGGTGATGGACTGACTAGAACAGGACTTACGAACCCAACCAAAGAAACCGGGGTTTTTTCCGAAAATACTGCGTTGTGACCCACTTATGTTCTCAAAAACCCGGTTTCTCGGGCCCCATGCGTAAGTCCTATATAAATTTTTGCTATGGTTAGATCCAGTTTCAACGGTCTTCAGTTGGGCATCTAAAATTTAATCATATCCTGAGTGTGTGAATATCCCCTCACCTAAACCTTTCAGGGTTTGTGAAAAGTTTTGGGGGTTTCATGTAGTGCTAATATTGTCAACAAAAGCAATTACCAACGCTTTTTCTTCATTCCCCAAGTCCGGTGTTTGCTGTAACCTGAGAAGGTGCTATGTCAACTTTAGTCATTGTTGAATCTCCAACCAAAGCCCGTACCATTCGCAACTTCTTACCATCGAGCTATCGGGTAGAAGCCTCAATGGGTCATGTCCGTGACCTTCCCCCCTCTGCTGAGGAAATCCCCGAAGAATATAAGGGGGAAACGTGGGCAAAACTAGGAGTGAATGTGGAAGGGAACTTTGAACCCATTTACGTTATCCCCAAAGATAAGCAAAAAATTGTTAAGGAACTCAAAGCCGCCCTCAAAGAAGCGGACGAACTCGTTCTCGCTACTGACGAAGACCGCGAGGGAGAGAGTATTAGTTGGCATCTACTCCAAATTCTGAAACCGAAAGTCCCAATTAAACGGATGGTATTTCACGAAATTACCCAAGAGGCCATTCGTGAAGCCCTAAAAAATTGTCGCACCGTTGATGAAGAACTGGTTCATGCTCAAGAAACCCGCCGCATCCTCGACCGCCTCTATGGTTATACTCTTTCCCCCCTGTTGTGGAAAAAAATTGCTAAGGGATTATCCGCCGGACGGGTGCAGTCCGTGGCCGTGCGTTTACTGGTCAGTCGAGAACGGGATCGTCGGGCTTTCCGGTCTGGGGGATATTGGGATTTAAAAGCCCTTTTGGAATATACCCCCCCCAACCCCCCCTTAGCAAAGGGAGGCGCGGGAAGTAAATTTGAAAGCAAACTGGTGAGTCTAGCCGGGGTCAAAGTGGCGACTGGGAGCGATTTCGATGAAACCACTGGAAAAATTGCCGCAGGTCGGAAGGTGGTTTTACTGGATGAAGCCGCTTCAGTAGCTTTAAAACAAAGGTTATCGGGTAAACCCTGGACGGTGGCAAACTTAGAGGAAAAAGCCGTTACTCGCAAACCCTCTCCTCCGTTTACCACCTCCACCTTGCAACAGGAATCTAACCGTAAACTCCGGTTAAGTGCCCGTCAGACTATGCAAACCGCCCAAAGTTTGTATGAGCGGGGATATATTACCTATATGAGAACCGACTCCGTGCATTTATCGGAGCAAGCGATTACCGCCGCCCGGGAATGTGTGGAACAGAAATATGGGAAAAATTACCTCAGTCCCAAACCTCGGCAATATACGACTAAATCTAAAGGAGCGCAGGAAGCCCACGAAGCCATCCGTCCGGCGGGAAGTTCTTTCCGTACCCCCCAAGAAACGGCCCTAAGTGGAGCCGAACTCAACCTCTATGATTTAATTTGGAAGCGTACCGTAGCCTCCCAGATGGCTGACTCTCGCCAAACTAATATTACCGTTGAGCTAAAAGTTGAGGATGCCGGATTCCGCAGTACCGGAAAACGAATTGATTTTCCTGGGTTCCTGCGGGCCTATGTGGAGGGTTCCGACGACCCAGAAGCAGCCTTGGAAGACCAAGAGGTATTATTACCCCCTCTGAAAGTTGGCGACCATCCTGACTGCAAAAAGTTAGATGTAGTTGGACATGAAACCCAACCTCCGGCTCGATTTACCGAAGCCTCCTTAGTTAAGACCCTAGAAAGTGAAGGTATTGGTCGCCCTAGTACCTACGCCAGTGTAATTGGAACCATTATTGATCGGGGGTATGTTCAGTTAAAAAATAACGCCCTGATTCCCACTTTTACGGCCTTTGCGGTTACCAACCTCTTAGAAACATACTTCCCGGATTTGGTCGATTTGCGATTTACCGCCCGCATGGAAGACACCCTCGATGATATTGCTACCGGAGAAGCTCCTTGGCTACCCTATTTGGAAAAATTCTATTTAGGCGATGCTGGACTGGAAAATCAGGTTAAAGACCAAGCCAGTAAAATTGATACTAAAGTCGCCCGAACTATTGAGTTAGAACAGTTGGGAGATGAAGATGATCCGATTCAATATCGCGTCTGTATCGGTAAGTTTGGCCCCTATATTGAGGCGGGAACTGGAGAGGACATGATTACCGCTTCCATTCCCCAGGATTTGACTCCGGCGGATTTAACCCCGGAGGTAATTCGGGAGTTGGTGGGACAAAAAACCGAAGGGCCAGAGAAATTAGGAGTTCACCCAGAAACGGGAGAAACTATCTATATATTAATTGGCCCCTATGGCCCCTATGTGCAGTTGGGGTTAGAAGCCGAAGACAGTAAAAAACCGAAACGGGTATCTATTCCTAAAGGTGTTGAGAAGGAAAACGTCACCGTGGAAATGGCTTTAGGGTTATTAGCCCTACCGCGACTATTAGGAACCCATCCTGAAACCGAGGCTAAGATTAAAGCCGCCTTGGGGCCGTTTGGGCCCTATGTTGTCCATGACCAGGGGTCATTGGGTAAGGATTATCGGTCGCTGAAAGCCCCTGATGATGTGTTAACCATTAGTTTAGAACGGGCGTTAGAACTGTTGGCCCAACCGAAAACCAGTGGTCGGGGAGGACGGGGTAAAAAAGAAATTCCGCCTTTACGGGAGTTAGGAACCCATCCCGCCGATGGTGAACCTGTGAATGTTTATGATGGTCGTTATGGGCCCTATGTTAAACATGGAAAAATCAATGCTTCCTTACCCAAGGATGCGGCGGTAGAGGCGTTTACCTTAGCCCAAGGGTTGGAATTGTTGGCGGCAAAAGCGGATTCGGGTTCGAGTTCTCGGAGTAAGTCTAAAACGACTAAAACAGCCTCGAAAACCACCGCTAAAACCACGAAAACTACAACCAAAAAGTCCTCAACTACTAGCAAAAAAACAAGCTCGTAGCTGTGTTTTAAAGCCAGATTGTGAGTTACACGCTAACTGGGCTTTTCTAAGTCTTAACTAGCGTGTAACTCTTGATCAGGAGATATTTACCTTGGCTTCGTTATATTTAATTCAAGGCCCCATTAGGGCAGGACGAGATATAATGCTGTAAGATGAACTTACTTTATCTAATTCTGTGGTAATTTTAAATACAAAAGCAGATTATTCATCTTCGTCAAATACCGGAGGCCAGATTTCTTCAACTATTAATTCCCATCCAGGTAGCAGTTCGTTAACAGTTAAAATATCACCATTTCCTAATATAATTACAGGCTGATCCGGTCGATAAACTTCCAGTTGACAGGTATCGGGGTCAATCAGAATCGCAACTTTAACTCCCTGTTGGATATAAACTTGGATTTTATCTCGCAGTTTTTTCAGGCGATCGCTTTGAGATTTGACTTCAACGACTAAATCGGGAACTAGGGTCGCAAAATATCTCACACTTCTGAGCAAGCGATCGCGCAAAACAAAAGTAACATCCGGTGCTTTTAGGTCACTATTTGGTAAAATAAACCCACCTGCGGAGTCAAAAACACGACCCAAACCACGAGGTTTCACCCAATTACGAAGTTGACTAGCAAATTCTAAGGAGACTTCACTGGCGACGATATCTGATGGCCCCATAATGGTAATATTACCCTGTTCTAGTTCAATTCGATAGTCCAAGCCAGCTTCACAGAAGACGGACTCAATACGTTCTAGGTCTTTGACGGTCATTTCAGGCATGGTGAACCAAGTCCCAGGAGATTGTTAATGCAGTTGAAGCAGAAGCACATTTCACCTTCAATGTAACTCAATTTTCTATTAATATCACGCTTAATATAAATATTGCTATATTCAGTTAAAATAAATAAAGTTGAGACTATTGCTAAAAAATGAACACCCGATCTACTCCCACAATTCAACCTCAAACCCTAAGCAAAATTGGTGTAATTGGAGGAGGACAATTAGCTTGGATGATGGGAATGGAAGCCACATCTTTAGGGATTTCTTTATTTGTTCAAACGCCCGAAACTGACGACCCCGCCGTACCTTTTGCGACCGAAACAATTTTAGCCAAAATTGATGATGCCACAGCCACGGCAAAATTAGCAAATCATTGCGATGTTATTACTTTTGAGAATGAATTTGTAGATTTAAACGCCCTATCTAAACTGGCAGAACAGGGGGTTTGTTTTCGTCCTCGCTTGTCAGCATTATCCTTATTATTAGATAAATATGATCAACTCAGTTATTTAGAAAAAATTGGTTTACCTGTTCCCGAATTTAAACTTTTAAACCCCGAAAATGGTAAAATATTTAATCATAATTTGGGTTATCCGGTGGTTTTAAAAGCCTGTCGCTATGGATATGATGGACAGGGAACTTTTATTATTAACAATGCCGAGGAATTATCTCAAACTTGGGCGAAATTTAACTATCCTCCGATGTTATTACAAAAATTTGTTCCGTTTGAACGGGAATTAGCGGTAATTGCAGCCCGTTCGGTGGCAGGAGATGTGGCAGTTTATCCAATTGTTGAAACGGTACAGAAAAATCAAGTTTGTCATCGGGTTATTGCTCCAGCTAATATTAATAAAACTATAGCCGAAGCAGCAGAAGCGATCGCCAAAACCTTACTTAATAGTTTACAAGTAATTGGTGTATTTGGGATAGAATTATTCTTAACATCCGAAGGCAAACTATTAGTTAATGAAATCGCACCGCGCACCCATAATTCCGGTCATTTTAGTTTAGATGCTTGTGAAACTTCCCAATTTAAACAACATTTAAGGGCGGTGAGTGGTTTACCATTAGGTAATACCGCTTTAAAATGTAGTGGGGCGATCATGGTGAATTTATTGGGGTTTGAAACTGCTAATAGTGAATATTTAGAAAAGCGTCAAAAGATCGCAGAAATTCCTAATTCCTTTATTCGTTGGTATGGTAAAACCGCATCTCGTCCAGGTAGAAAGTTAGGTCATGTAACGGTATTAATTCAGACAGAAAACGATCAAAATATAGAAAAAGAAGCAAATGCGATCGCCGATCAAATTGAATCAATTTGGTACTTGTAGGGTGCGTAAGATCGGCATACACACCAAAACCCCATCATTCCAAAAAAGCCAGTCTATACCCATTAATAATGAATACTCATTTTAATCAAGCTCGTTCTAGTTTAAAACAAACTTTATCCCGTTATAACCACTTACAACGGGGGCGAAGGAGTTCTCATCCTGAATTACAAGCAACATTACAAAAACAGTTAGAAATCCTATCAACTAATTTAGAAAAACTAGAACAAGGAATTATTAGAATTGCCGTCTTTGGATTAGTTAGTCGGGGAAAATCGGCGGTTTTAAATGCCTTATTGGGGGAAAAAATTCTCCAAACCGGGCCGTTAAATGGTGTAACCCAATGGCCCCGTTCTATTTGTTGGAGTGTACCTTTATCTCAGATTGAAGAACCGAATCGAATTGATAATATTGACGAACAAAATCCGATTCAAGTTGAGTTAATTGATACCCCAGGATTAGATGAAGTCGCCGGACAGGTACGGGGGGATATGGCAAAGGAAGTCACTCGCCAAGCGGATTTAATTTTATTTGTGGTATCGGGGGATTTAACTAGAACCGAATATGAGGCTTTATTAGAATTACAAAATGCTCATAAACCGTTAATTATTGTTTTTAATAAAATTGATTTGTATACAGAAATAGAACAGGAAAAAATCTATCAAAATTTACAAAAACTAGCTCACACTCAAGATATTTCTATTGTTGAATCTCCTAATAAATCTAAACCATTTGAGATTGTCAAAGTATCAGCAGAACCCGCACCAATCCAACTTAGAATTGAATGGCCAGATGGTCGAATAACTTATGAATGGGAATCTCCATCATCTCAAATTGATGAATTAAAACAGATTATTTTAAAGATATTAAATCGAGAAGGACGCTCACTTTTAGCTTTAAATGCTTTAGTTCAAGGGCGAGAAGCAGAAAAAATTATCGCCCGTCAAAGTATTAAATTACAATCGGCGGAAGCAGAGGAATTAATCTGGAAATTTACTCGTTATAAAGCTATAGCGGTAGCCTTAAATCCCATTGCTATTTTAGATGTTTTGGGTGCAACAATTAGCGATTTAATTTTAATTCGGTCTTTGGCCCGTTTATATGGTTTACCGATGACCAGTTATCAAGCGGGGAAATTATGGAAAAAAATTCTATTAAGTTCGGGAGGATTACTATTAGCTGAAATGGGTAGTGGTTGGATATTAGGATTTGGGAAAAGTGCGGCTGGGTTAGCTACAGATCTCGCTAATTATGCCGGAATTGCCATTACTCAAGCCTCAATTTCTGCCTATCTAACTTATACCGTTGGTCAGGCGGCGCAAGTATATTTAGAAAAAGGCTGTACCTGGGGTGAACAGGGTATTGATACCGCTATTCAAGAGATTTTAAATCAAGTTAACCGAGATAGTTTTATTATCCGTTTAAAGTCGGAAATTGATCGAAATTCTCAACTTGATTCTTTAGAAGTAGATTGAGCAGAATTAGGCTCTTTTGTGGGAAAGGTAAGAAAATTACCAAATCCTCCTAATGTTTGATATTTATATCCAGCGATTTCGGTCGTATAAACACTAAATAAAATCGCATTTTGTCGGGTTGTGGATTTATCTACCGTGTCTTTAATTAAGTTACGTTGATTAACAACTAAGGTATTACAGGTATTCACTAACGCACTAGAAAATCCTTTTAAAAATTCAGGGACTTGAGATTCTTTACAAATGGATTTTTTAATTTCGGTGGATAATTGATCAGAAGCATAATTAATATATTCTTCTCGTTTAGGATTGGTAAATGCCATAGTTCCGGCTAAAATAGTCAGTAGAATTACACCTTTTCCTAGATAACCCGAAGATGATTGGGATGGAGTAGAATCAAGTTTCATCATGGCTTTAATAAAAATAACAGAATATCTTGATTATATCTTTCTGGAGTTATTCTGTCGCTTCAGGATTTTAGCTAGACCAAGGAAAGGTAATTTTTTTAGGTATCACCGCTTGGAATTGCGACTCTAAAGTAACAAAATATAGTTCTACATCCAGATTGGGATAACGATGACGAATCTTGGTATAGGCTCGGTTTAAATAATCAGCATGGGCTTGATATTCTTGTTCGGGATTTTGATGCAGGTTAGGGTTAATTAAACTAGAGTATGCTCCACAATCTTCATGATCTAAAATGATCACTTTTTCAATAGAATGGAGTTTATAGGATAACTCTAATTGATCCCAAAAAACCGTTGCTTCTGCTTTATGGGGAAAACCAGAAATTGCTAAGGAAGCTCCGGCTAGGGCTGTCCAGTCATATTTTTGAGGTAAAATATTAGAGAGAAATTGCTGTTCTGCGTTCATAAACCGAAAATCAATACAACTTAATACTAAAGCTGTAGCGTGATGATTTGCAGATAGAGCGGGTTTAGCAAATTCTAACAGAGGAATAGAAACAATAGTTGTTAAAAGCGATCGCATAAACCAACGACGACTTAACAAATGGGAACAATTCCCCTGACAGGAACATTTTTGATTAGTTGGAAAGGTATTTTTCATGGAGTTTGAAGGCTTAGATCATCCATTAGAGAGTGTTAGACTGATTAACAATTGTTTACATAGGGAGGTTTTATAGAGCCTACTTACTTATAATAGATTAATAATCGCATTCTGTATTTAATTTCACAGAAGAGAGAAAATCTTAGTTTCGCCGATACTTTCGCTTTTCTCTAAATAATGTTAATATCGAAGTATGGATAGTGTGTACAGGCTACAAGGTGTTGACTTTGAATAGGACATAAACAAAGCCGAGAGCAACCTAGAAAAACATGGCGTTAGCTTTGAAGAAGCCGCAGAGGTTTTCTTCGATCCATTCTATCAGGAGGGAGACGCTACTTCTAATCAGGAACCGCGCGATTTTATACTGGGTTATTCCCTTTCTCAACGCCTATTACTCGTAGTTTATGTAGAACGTAGTCTGCGAATCTGCATCATTTCTTCCCGTCCTGCTACCCGCACTGAAAGGAAATTATATGAACAATCCTGAAGCAGAAATAAAATTGCAATTGCGGCCACGGATCACGGAAACAGTCTCGATTGAAGTCCCAATAGATACTTTAGAATCACTGACAAAAATAGCGACAATTCGAGATATGTCTGTAGAAGCGTTGCTGAAGTTTTATATAGGACAAGGCTTGCGGACAGACTTAACTAAAGCCTTTTCAGAACGCCTGTTGGATACAACGGCTCAAGTGCTGGCCAGACATCTTGATTCAGAAGAAGCCGAAAAAATTACTCAGTAATCCGTTGTTGGGCTTTAGCCCCTCTTAAGATGGGCTGAAGCCCAACAACGGGGGTTTTTGGGGTTGATAATCTTAAACTACTTTTTTCCGCAAAAATAATATTAAAGCCTGACTAATTTCTTGAGGCCAATGTTCTTGGGGATAATGTCCGGCTTTTTCTAAGGTGATAATTTCAATATCAGAAATCCCTTTTGCAAAGGTTTCAACATCGGTAAAATTCAACCAAGGATCAATTAATCCCCAAATAATTTGA
The DNA here is from genome assembly GCF_904830935.1 of Planktothrix agardhii. Taxonomy (NCBI): domain Bacteria; kingdom Bacillati; phylum Cyanobacteriota; class Cyanophyceae; order Oscillatoriales; family Microcoleaceae; genus Planktothrix; species Planktothrix agardhii. The sequence goes on along the minus strand of NZ_LR882952.1, from coordinate 2,628,439 downwards.
GTTGGGCGATGCCAATTTTTAAAGCCAGATTCTATTTCAATCATAGCATCTTTTAAGCGTAAATTTTTTAAGATTGCTAAGAGCGATCGTCCAGCCGCAGAAGCCTTTAAAAACGGACTACGATACACTTCTAAAACCTTATCCTCAATCACATATTTACTACCTCCTTCTAAAGTTCTATCAACTAATAAAGGATCTTGAGTGATCATATCTCCCACAAACGGTAACGCCATTTGTTGTAATTTCCAGGGGAGTTTAACCGATGTGGAAATAGGAGTATTCAGAATAATTAATTTTTCAATTTGTTCAGGATAACGTAGGGCATATTGTAATCCCATTGAGCCTAAAAATCCTTGAACAACTAAATAAAATTTTTCTATTTTTAACTGTTTTAAAAATTCTCCTAAACCTTGAATAAAGGCATCAGGCGTATAGTTAAAATCCCGTTTATCTGGTTTTCCCGAATATCCAGAACCTATCCAGTCCGGTGCGATCGCTTTATATCCTTGTTTTTCTAATTCATCTAAAATCACCAACCAACTATAACTCTGAGAAACTAATCCATGTAAAAATACTACTGGAATTTTATCATTAGTTTCGGGATTTGTTTCCCTGTAAAACCAATCTAAAGATCCGACTTTAATCTCGTTTTTAGTAATTGACATAATATATTAGGGAACAGGGAGAGCAGGGGAGGCAGGGGGAACAGGGGGAGCAGGGGAGGTAAACTCTTTTTATTACCCATTCCCTATTTAAAAACAATTGTAGAGACGTTAAATTTAACGTCTCTACAAGGGTTGAAATCATCAAAACGACTCAAAAGTTAGAAATTCATTTCAGCCGCTTGAACTTTCTCAATTTGTTTCTTCTTCATTACCAGCATAACTTGAGCTAACATCACCAAAGCGATAAAAGCAATTAAGCCAGTAACACGAGTGGAACTTTGCAGAACAATTTCAGTATCATGCTGACCAAAACCACCCACATTGGGGTTATCGGTTAAAGCATCACCTACTGCAACAGTTTGACCTTCAGAAACCATCACAGAAGGGCCAAGAGGAATTTCATCGACAACGGTTTGACCGTCGGCCTTTTGAATGGTCACTTGAGAACCTGATTCTGCGTCCGTTGTTACCTGAGTAACGGTTCCAGCAGCAGAGGCTTTATAAACGGTATTATTGCTAGAGTTTCCGGCCGGATAGACTTGACCGCGACCTCGGTTTCCACCGACATGAATAGCAAATTTACCATAGTGAACGGATTTATCCGTTTCGGGGTTAGGAGACAAGACAGGGAAGATAATTTCTTGATTTTCTTCTCCGGGTAATGGCCCAACAATCACCACATTTTCTTGATCTTCCCGATAGGGTTGGAAGTATAAATCACCAATTTCTTCCTTCCATTCTTCAGGAATCCGATCTTCAGGAGCAATTTTAAAGCCTTCGGGCAGCATTAATACCGCACCGACGTTTAAACCACCTTTACTACCATCGGCCGTGACTTGTTGAACGTTGGTATCGTAGGGAATTTTAACAACCGCTTTAAAAACAGTATCCGGTAAAACCGATTGGGGAACTTCAATTTCCGTAGATTTTGCCGCTAAGTGACAGTTGGCACAAACAATCCGTCCCGTCGCTTCCCGGGGGGTTAGGGGAGCGGTTTCTTGCGCCCAAAAAGGATAGGCCGCCGCCGACTGGGGTAGGGCAAAATCACTGGTTAGGAAGAAAGCAACCGTTGCTACGGCAACCCAAAGGATTTTCCAAGCCCGCAAACGAGGCATTTTTACTAATTGATCAATTGGTTGCATTACTAATGTTCTATTTCTGGTCAAAGTCAACAGAATCAATGATCGCAGAGTTCAGATTTCAGGTATTTATCTAAAATCTAAAATCCTAGAATTTAAAATTTATTAAGACCACCAGGGATTTTCACCCGTGCGGAAATCGGTTTCTGTCCAAGTTGTAAAGCTCAATCTATCATCCGCAACCGTGGCGTGAACCAGGGGTAAGGATAACGGTGCTGGCCCACGAACAACCTTGCCCTCGGAGTTATATTGAGAGCCGTGACAGGGACACATAAATTTATTTTCGCTGGCATTCCAAGGGACAACGCACCCTAAGTGGGTACAAACCGCATTGATTCCATATTCCGCTAAGGAAGAATCGGATTCAATCACCATATAGGTGGGGTCGCCTTTTAAACCTTGGGCTAAAACCCGGTCGCCGGGTTTATGGCTGGATAAAAATTCACTGACGATAACATCGTTACCCAGAGCATCTTTAGCCGTTACACCACCGCCAGCAGAACCGCTAGAGGGGGGCAGAAAATATTTGATCACCGGATACAGCGCCCCGACAGCAACGCCTGTAACTGTACCGAAGGTCAGTAAATTCATGAATTGACGACGCCCCATACTCGGAGCATCGGAGGTTACTGAAATTTGAGTCATAACTGACGCCGCTTGTCTGTGTGATTGTTACTTAATACTGGGCAAAGAAGCCGTTAATCTACTGAATTTAGTTGAACATCTGACTCACTCGATTGAATAACGGCAAGCCCGATCTTCCTTCTATAAGCATTATCACATTATTTGCACCCATGTTTATTGGGTGTTGACCGTTAGGGTTGAGGTGTTGAAAGATTGGGGTGTTGGCTATTAATGGTTAGCGATCGCCCCTTGTTGATTTTTTCCCACCCAACTTTAAAACAACCCTGGGAAGCAGCCCTCCCAACCATTAACACCCTTGGGTATAAGTCTCAAAGAAGGTATCATCAAGGTCATAGCCTAGCATTTGAGCCATGGCCATGAGGCGGGATTTACTGGGAAGGTTGTTTTGGGTGAACCAGTGGTCAAGGATAAAGATCTTTTGCATTAAGAAGATTTCTAGGGCTTCCGGATTATATTGGATGCCTTCGGTACGATGGAATTGATGGGGGACGAGCATCGCCACATAACGGGCTAATTCCCCAGATTTCCAGTCCAGAAACAAGGGTAGCCAAGGATATTGGGCGTCTAGGCGAATAAACCATAGGCGAATTTCAGGAACTTCTGAAATTTCTCTGGGGTCTTCCGGGTCACGGGGATAATCGATCTCGAAGCTAATCTGCTGTTCATAGGCTGTAATATCGTTATTTTTAGATAGGGAATCGATCACCGTTTGCACAGGAGACAGATCTAAACGATTTACTTGCTCAGAATTCAGCTTGATTATAATTGCCATTCAATGTCAACCTTTGCAGATATAGCAATCCTATTTGAGTTGTGTTTAAAATCCCTGATCAAAAGGGAACACCGGAACAGCCCCCCCAAACCCCCCGTGCACGGGGGGAGGGATCTGGGGTAATACTTCTAGCCGTTTCATATCAGTATTGAAATGTTACAACCTATTTAGGATTGCTATAGAAACCACTGTTTACTATAAAATCCCTAAGATACAATAGAAAGTATAGTCTAAGTATGGGATCGGTGATCCTAAAACTATTGAAATTTCATAAATAAACTGAGGCGAGAATAGTGAAACCAATTCGTTCTTTAGAAGATGCAATCAATTATTGTCAAGCTAAAGGAATGCGGCTGAGTCGTCAACGTCGTTTAGTTTTAGAATTGCTGTGGCAAGTTCAAGAACATTTATCAGCCCGGGACATTTATGATCGATTAAATCAACAGGGTAAAGCTATTGGTCATACATCAGTCTATCAAAATTTAGAAGCCCTATCCCGGGAAAATGTGATTGAATGTGTGGAACGTTCCGACGGCCGTTTATATGGACATATTAGTGATTCCCATTCCCATGTTAATTGTTTAGATACCGATAAAATTTTAGATATTCATATCGAATTACCCCCGGAATTATTAGCCCAAGTTGAACAACAAACAGGCGTTAAAATTACAGATTATCAAATTAATTTTTACGGTTATTCTGTTAATCCTATTAATATTAACAAACCCATCTCCCACCTGTAGGGTGAGTAAGCAACGCTCACGCACCAAAACTTGATCAGAATTCAGAAACCGGGTTTCTTGGGGTTGGGTTTTTTATTCTTCGTGGGGTGCGTTCGCTTCGCTTATGCACTCTGCTGTTGGTGGTGGTTCTTGTAATGAGATTGTTTCCGTTTTTTTTGTAATTTGCCAAGTAATAAAACCCCAAGTAATAAAACCCGCGATAAAAGCTATTCCAACACTTAATAAAAATGCTAGAATAAAAGGAGGAACGGATAGAGATTTTTCCAGATAGGGTAGGGGTAGGGGTTTTTCAATGTATGCTGAGGTAATTGATGAAGCAATACCTCCGGCGGCTAAACCAACGCCTAACGTTGAAATAGTACGCTCTAAAGATTTATCGCGGTCTTTTTCGCCTTCTTCACTCTGACGGAGTATGTCTGCTTTTTCTTGGTCAATTTTAGCTTGTTCAATGCGTGTTCTAGGTTTCTTAATTTTAAGGTATATTTAGGCGCGATTTTTATTAGGGTGATCAGTTGTTTTTTCAAACCTTCTAACTCTAAATTAGAGGTTTCTGCTTCCGTGTCAAGTTTCATTATTTTTCTTAATTCTGCTTCAATGGTGTCGCGAATTAGCTCATCAGCTTCTTGATAAGCTTGACGACTAAATTCAAATGTATAGGCTATTTTATGATAATATAGAAAGAATTGGGGTAAATTAAAATAAATTGGCTTAATTTTTTCTGAGGTAGCGTCGGTTAAATAAAATACAATTAAAATTCGATTCAGATTTGTTTTAGGGTTTCCATATTCAACAATATAACTCCCTAATAATTTTCCCTCTTGATAAAAAGTATTACAATAATCCCCAAATAAATTATACCGTAATTGCTCGGAGATCGCTCTTAAATTTTGATCATCCCTTGGGGTATTTTCGGGTAAAAACGCCGTTACTAATAAAGTTTGTCCTAAAAAATCTTTTTCGGGATCGTTTAAAATTAAACTTTTGGGGTGAAACTGTTCAATTTCATCTAACTTAACTTGATCATATCCGGGGTCTTGAGGTCGAAAAATATGCAATAATAAAGAATAGGTATCGGATATTTTTTGGGGATATAATAGCAGACTATATAACGATTTCGGTTTTTGAGGATTAGAGTTTTTTTCTAAACCCGACTTAAAGTAAAAATTCCGATCCTGACGTTGAGTTTCTAATAAGTCTAGGGTGTCTCTTGGGATAGATTTTAAAGCATCTTCAGAGCGTAATTGAGGATTAAGATCTCCGTCTTTAAATTGGGGTTTAAACTGGTCTAATATGGGTTGATACTGCTCTTTAACAACCGTAACTGGATTTTCAACGGGTTGTAAATCTGCTGTTAAACCAGATTTTAGTTTAAAAGCAAATAAATAGAGATTTAAAGCGTAAACATGATCAATTTTCGGGGCCATTATCTTCGTTGAGGTTGGGGCGATCGCTAGACTCATTTTCTCGACTAATTTTATTTATCGCAATGATCATTTTATTAGTCACACGCTCGACCTCTAAGGTAATATCAGGGGAGGGAACTTCTTCTCCTTCTTCAATCATATCACATCGGACTTTTTGCCAATCGGTATTTTTGAAAACCTGATCAATTTTGGGGTATTTTTCACACCAGTCCAGAATTGCTAAAGCGATTTTATTCGATTTTTGGGGAAGGGTTTTGAGTTCGTTTTGGAGTTGTTTTAATCCGGTTTTAACTTCATCGGATAATAGCTCAGGATTAGGATTATCTAAGAAGGTTAAAAAATCGTAAACAGTTTGATCGGAATTATTGATAATATCCTCTATTTTACTCAACAAACCTTAATCGTAGGGTGTAGCTATCAAAGCACACGCACTAATAAGTTGTACTGCATTTAAACTGTATATTTTAGGGAGCGAGGACGCTCCCCCTACAGGGATGGAGCAATTTCCTATTATTATAAACCAATAATAGCGAAAGGAGCCCAATGGAGGGGTTGGTTAAAGGGATGTTTAGGATAACTTCGACGCAGACGGACTTCACAATCATCTACGAATTCTTCATCTAATTTTAGATCGTCGCGTAACCAAGTTAAAAATTCATCACGGGAAACCTTTCTAAACCAATGTTGCGCCGCTTGTAATGCCAGGACATTAGAATTGTTTTCTTTGGGTAAATTCTGATAAAACCGATTCGGTGGGGGTAAATTCCTCAACTTGCAAGCTATTAAGTTGTTGTTGCAGGTTTTGGCGTTGGGTGTTGAGATTACTGCCTAAATTAATATTAGCAGATCCCCCTAAATCGGGTTTGACTTGTGGAGATCCCCCTAAATCCCCATTGGAAAGGGGGACTTGAGGAAAATCCCCAGAAACAGAAACCTCTTGCTCCCCATTCCCTCGCAGGGAAGGGGGTTGGGGGGTTAGGTCATCTCCACTGCTACTATCAATAATTTCCCCTTCCCACAATTGCGATAACACCAACATTTGATGCAATTTTATAGGATTGGTCGGGGTCGGCTTTTTGCAGTTGTTCTGTTGCCCATTCTTGCAAGGTGAGAATAAAGGTTTGATCTAATTTATCGCTATTTTCTAGGAGTAAGGGATAGACCGCTTCAGGATTATTTTTATTTTTGGCAATTGCTTTTAGTATTTTGAGTAATAGTTGTAAGTAGGCGTCGTTCATGGTGAGGGCGGGTTGGGGTTGGGTCTGGCTGTTATTGATGATTATAATAGATTGAAGTTGGAAAAGAACCACAAAGACACGAAGACACAAAGGAAGGGAGAAGGATGATTAACCAACCCAGAAACCGGGTTTCTGCATAAACTTTGTTTTTAGTAAATAATTTCCAATAGAAACCCGGTTTCTCTATTTCCCACCCCAACCCCAGTTAAATTGGGTATAATTAAAAAATCTCTCAAATATCAGATGTTATGGATACTCTTAAATACAAGACAACTATTAAAAACGGTAAACTCGATTTACCCTCCCTCGATTTGCCAGAAGGAACTGTTGTTGAGGCAATTTTATTAATTGGGAAATCAACCGAAACCGATGAAACAGATTATCTACTATCTACAGAAGCTAATCGCCACCATCTAAAAGAAGCTGTAGAATCACTTAAACATCCTGAGAACTATATTTATGTCGATCCCGCTAAATTATGAGAAAAGTGGCATTTATACCTCGAAGTTTTGATGAGTTTAACCAATACCAATGGGCGATAGAAGACAAAAAAATTTATACCAAAATTGTCACGCTGATTAAAGATATTCAACGTGATCCTTTCTCTGGTTTAGGGAAGCCAGAAGCATTGAAACACGATCTATCCGGGCTATGGTCACGACGAATTACCCAAGAACATCGCTTAGTTTATAACGTTACTGATGAAGAAATTGTGATTGTTTCCTGTAAATTTCACTATTAAGCTATTTTAAAGTTAGTAGTGCACCATCCCTTGGCAAAATATCCAAATATTCATCCGATAAATTACTAACAAAAGAACTAGCAATTTCTAACAAAAACGCACCCGTATCTTCTGCCGAATCTAAAGGGTCTTCTGTTAAATTGGAACTGGGAAGTGGTCGCTGATTTGTATTGAGTCGCCATTCTAAAAAGCTAACAAAATCTAAAACCTCTTGCAAAACAGGTTCAGATAAAGTTTCTAAATGATCTAATTTGTCTAAAATAAGCTCTTTGATTGCGTTCATATCCTGAACCTTGTATCAACACATTTACATTTTAACTGAAATCATAGAACTCAGCAAACCGGGTTTCTGGGTTTCTCTCTCACAACTGATCAAGTATGCTACAAATGTTAATGTAGCCTATAAATTCCACTAAATCCTATTGAATAAATAACTGATTATGAACGAAATTCAAGAATACGATTTGGTGGCTCTAACCGAAGATGCGATCGCTACCCACAAAGTCACCCATCAGCAAATTCTACTCCGTCGAGGGCAAATGGGAACAGTTTTGATGTCTTTTGATCAAAAAGCATTTTTAATTGACTTTACAGATCAAGAAGGCAATACCTTTGCAATGGAAACTATCGAAACCGTTAAACTTTTACGCCTTATTAATGAACCTGAATTAGTAGGGTGTTCCATCGCAGCGCACGCACCAATATTAGATCACAATCACAGAGATATTATCCTCTGAATTTATTATTGGCGATCGCACCATCTTTTGAGCAATTTATATTAAAAATTTGATTAATCATAAACCCGGTTTTTTGGGGTTGGGGAAGCGATCGCTTTGATGATGGTTTGATCATTTAATTGGGTTGGGGATGGTGCGTGCGCTTCGATTACGCACCCTACTGGGACAGAGGGTATAGTGGAACAGAATATAACTCTTTTCAATTCAGTGGGTAGTCTGCAACAATAGCGCCTATGGAAACATCATCTTTTCAGATCACCCTGTTAATTGTCATTACCGTCATGGCGGGGATTTCGGCTCAAGTCTTGGCAGACTACCTGAAAGTTCCTGCCATCGTGTTTCTGCTATTATTCGGAATTCTGGCGGGGAATGATGGCTTGAGTTTAGTGCAGCCCAATCTTTTAGGAAATGGTTTAGAAGTCATTGTCTCCCTATCAGTCGCCTTAATTCTGTTTGAGGGGGGATTAAGTTTAGACCTGCGGGCGCTGGGTCAAGTCTCTGGGAGTGTTCGCAATTTAGTTAGCTTTGGCACTTTAATCACCCTGATGGGGGCAGGAATAGCCGCCCATTGGTTAGGGGAATTTCCTTGGCCCATCGCCTTTCTCTACGCGGCTTTGGTGGTGGTTACAGGCCCAACGGTGATCGGCCCATTGCTGAAACAGGTTTCCGTAGACCGTCAAGTTTCCGCCCTATTAGAAGGTGAAGGGGTTTTAATTGACCCCGTAGGAGCAATTTTAGCGGTTTTAGTCCTCAACGTTGTCCTGAATGGCAATACTGGCCCCCTAGAAATTATGGGACAATTGCTATTGCGTTTAAGTATTGGCGCAGGAATTGGGTTAATTGGGGGAGGGATTTTGGGATGGTTATTAAAAACTGCCCAATTTATGTCGGAAGAATTAAAGAATTTAGTGGTATTAGCGGCTTTGTGGGGATTATTTGATACCGCCGAATTGCTAATGAGTGAATCGGGGTTAATGACAACAGTTGTCGCCGGAATGATGGTGCGTTATGTCGGTGTTCCTGATATGCGTCAGTTACTCCGATTTAAGGGTCAGTTAACGATGTTGGCGGTGTCGGTTTTATTTATTTTATTAGCGGCGGATTTATCTTTAGATAGTATTGTAGCTTTGGGGTGGGGAAGTGTATTAACGGTTTTAGCTTTAATGTGGGTTGTGCGTCCGATTAATATTTGGCTTTGTACTTTAAATAGTAACCTGAATTGGCGACAAAAATTATTTGCGTCTTGGATTTCACCCAGGGGAATTGTTTCGGCTTCTGTTGCTTCTTTGTTTGCGATTTTACTTACCCAACGGGGAATTAATGGGGGAGACTCAATTAAAGCTTTAGTCTTTTTAACTATTATTATGACGGTGGTAATTCAAGGATTAACTGCCCGATGGATGGCGGAAAAATTAGGAGTCACTTCCCAGTCAGTAACCGGGGCGGTGATTGTGGGTTCAAATCCTTTGAGTCGATTAATTGGTAGATTGTTCCAAGAACGGGATGAGTTAGTGGTGATGATTGATACTGATTCGGTCGCCTGTGAAACAGCGAGAGAGCAAGGGTTACGGGTTTATCAAAGTAGTGCTTTAGATCATAATGTTTTGGAAGAAGCGGGATTAGAATTAATGGGAACATTCCTAGCGATGACTACTAATGGGGAAGTTAATCTGGTACTAGCTGAACGTGCAGATGCCGAATTTAAACCGCCCCGGGTATTAGCATTATTTCCCCGGGAACCTCAAACTACAATAACTGTTAATCGGGAGAAAGTTCAACAGGCTTTTATTCCAGATGTTTCTTTAAAAGAGTGGAATACTTATCTGGAAGACAAGGAAGTAAAATTAGGTGAAACAGTATTACGTCAACCCGGATTAGAATTTCAAATAGCCCATCTACAAGCATTAATTCGTTCTGGGGAATTAATTCCTTTATTAATAGAAAGAGATGGCAATTTCCAAGTTTTAGCCGCTTCAGAATCTTGGCAAGTTGGAGATCAGATTATTTATCTTCTTCATGATCCTAAACCCACTTTGCTTAAGCGTTTATCCGGTTCTCAAAAATCTAATTTAACCTTAGAAAAACATCCTGCTGTTGAGGAAGTCCCTTTATCAGTTATCAGTAATCAATTATCAGTTATCAGTTATTGTAAATCGGCTAATCTTTAAACTGATGACTGATTATTCTTGTTCGGAACTTTCAGAAACTTCAGGAATATCCTGGGATTCCTCAACTTCTATATTAATGGTTTCTGAGGGAGTTTCTAGGGTTTCTGGTAGAATCGTCCGAATTTCAATCTGATCTAAACGAGGGCCTTCTGTTGATAAAATAGTAAAATCAAAAGTTTGATAATTTAAGGTTTCTCCAACGGCGGGAATTTTTTGGAATTGATAGATCAAAAACCCTCCAAGGGTTTGATATTCTTCGGTTAAAGGTAAGTTTAAATCTAAACGTTCATTCAGTTCTTCTAAGTCCAATTGAGCTTGAACTAAAAAAGTATGATCGTCAATAAATTGAATCGTAACATCTTCAGATTCTGTGGAATTAAAATGATCCCCAATAATTTCTGCAATCACATCTTGAATAGTTACTAATCCGGCTGTTCCTCCAAATTCATCAACTACAATCACTAATTGTAACTGCGATCGCTGCATTAAAGACAATACCTCATTCAAGGGCATTTGTGCAGAAATAAACCGTGCCGGACGTACCCAAGGTTTGATTAAACTACTCTGAGATAGTAACCTATCTGCTAGGGGTTTAGCTAAATCTCTAAAGTCAATTGTTCCTAAAATATCATCTAAAGATTCTCCCATAATCGGATAACGGGAATGTTCAGAATTTGCCATTTCATTCAGTAACATTTGGAACGTAGCGTTATTAGGAATAGCTACAATACTGGTACGGGGAACCATGATTTCTTCCGCGATTACATCCCCAAATTCAAACACATTATTCAGTAATTCTCGTTCCTCAGCTTGTAAACCGATCGATTCACTGGAGGTGGTAATCATTAATTGCAATTCTTCCGAGGTGACTCTGGTATAGGGATGACCCGTAAACTGAATTCCACATAATTGCAATAACCAACGGGTCGATTCATTTAAACTCCAAACAAAGGGTTTAAAAAAACGGGCGATCGTTAAACTTGGAGGAGCTAAAAACCGAGACAATTGTTCAGGATAGACTAATGCTAGGGATTTAGGATATAATTCTCCTAGGACAATTTGCAAATAAGCAATTAGGAAAAATGCAAAAATTGGAACTACTAAGGAATGAGAAATCGCATTCTGGAAAGAAACAGGTAGGGGTAAAGGAGTAAGAATTTCCTTTAAAGTCATCGCTACCGTTGCTTCTCCAATCCAACCCAATGCTAGACTAGAAAGGGTGATTCCTAACTGAGTTGTAGACAGAAATAAATCAATTCTTCGTTGCAGTTGTTGAACGGTTCGCGCCGGAGCATCCCCCTCATCAACTAATTGATTAATACGCGATCGCCGTACCGAAACCATGGAGAATTCAGCCGTCACAAAAAAGGCATTAATCGTAATCAAAAATAGCACTGAGAACAATCGCCACAGCACATCTTGAGTCGTGAGTGTCATGATTACCTTTGCACAAATCCAGATGTCTATTGCGCCACAGGAATGCCTGACATCTGCAATTGCATTTTTTGGTCAGGATAATCAGTTAAACTCATGGTTAATTCCTTGGAATTTTCGACTAATGCCGTGGGAATTGTAACCGTTCCCTGATATATTTTGCCACTAGGAGGCAATTGACCAGGTAGTTCTTCCACACTCGCGCTCAAAGCACGACCCTTATCATCGGTAACATTTAAAAAACTATAGAGAAACCGAACAGATTCTTGGCCTTCATTTTTCAGGTTAACGTTTAAAACCAAAGAATTTCCTTTACGAGTCGCCCCCACCACTTCTAAGCTGACTCCCCCATCCCGGCTAACAATAGGAAACACAGATTTATTATTCGCTACTGGGGCGGGGGAACTTTCAGTTTTCGGTTTTTGGGCTTGGGTAGAGGTGGGTTTATTAGCTGCTTTAGCTGATGCACTCGCCACTTCTTCCTTCCCTTCCATGCGTTTCTTAACCGTTGCTAGGATATCCTTCTCTTTGAGCAACAGCACCCCATCGTGGCGGTTTCCATTTTTAGTTTTATTGGCTAAGTTGTTTGGACGTACATCGGGTTGTGTAATTTCTTTCAACGCCGAACGACCCAGACTATAGCCCCAGACGGAACTGGTAAAGCCAGCCCCAAACATCATGGTTAGTAAAACGACAGTCAGAACAACAGTTGAATTTAGTCCCATCTCAAGATTTAGATATGATTTAACTCGCCATTTTAAGGGCTAATACCGAATAGACATCTCCAAAATAGAAACGGGGAGGGATAGCAAGATGGTAAAATTGGATTTTACCCCAATGAGAGATGAGTAAATTAAGAGACTATCTGGACAAGAATCCCCAGCAAGCAAAAAGGCTATTAGGGATGGAATACGAACAGCTAATAAAACTTATTCAAGCCGCGGAGTTATTAGAGCAAGAAAGACGGCAGGAACAGGAAAAAGCTAAGATCAGGTTGATTAAAGCAGGCGGGGGTCGTCACCAGAAATTGTCTGTGGAGGAACAAATCTTACTAACTCTAATTTATCTGCATCAGATGCCGACATTTCAAATGTTAGGGTTACAGTTTGAAGTGAGTGAATCAACAGCGAATGATATTTTCCATAACAAGATAAAAATCTTGAGAGAATTACTGCCAGCCAGTTTAGTTGAGCAAATAAAAAAAAACGAGAGTGATTGGGAGTGGGTAGAAAAAATTCTGCTGGAATTTGAGTTAGTAGTAGATAGCTATGAACAGCCCATGCAAAGACCAACAGACAATGAAGAGCAAAAAAAATATTACTCAGGAAAGAAAAAAACACATACCTTTAAAAATCAAGTCATTGTCATGCCAAACGGGAAAGAAATAGTGGATATAGCTGTGGGTTATACCGGAGCAACAAGCGATCTAAAATTGTGGAGAGAAAGAAGGGAGGAATTGGGGAATAATCAAAAATACAGAGGGGATAAAGCTTATGTAGGGGAAACAGCAATTAATACACCATATAAGAAACCGAGGAATCAAGAAATATCGCTTGAACATCGAGAAGAAAATCGGTTAAAAGCCAAACAAAGGATTGTAGTCGAACATTTAATAAGACTGATAAAAATTTATCGAGTTGCTTCAGAAAGATTTCGGTTAAAGAGCCAAAATTATGAAGCAGTAATCTTGACAGTATGTGGACTAATAAGATGGCGAATAGGAGCGATTGTATTATTATCTAAGAATTGCCCAGAATGCTTTTAAAAAATGATTGAATATCAGAGATAAAATTCATTAATTATTATTAATGTAACTGAAAAAGCCTATGAATCCGTTACTTTGGGAGAACCAGGCACAGGAGTGCTAGAGGTTCAAAAAGTAGCGATAGAGAGCATTTGGGAATTTTCGGAGATGTCTAATGATATGGTATCACCTATAAAGCTTACTCAGAATTTATTCGGGATTAGCGATCGCTATAGCGCCCGCCAAGGCAGTTAAGACACCAGACGGATCTTGGAACCCAGACGGTAAAGTGTTTTCCCCGGGTGTTCCCTCCCCCCCAAGCCCCCCGTGCACGGGGGGTTTGGGGGGGCTGTTCCGGTGTTCCCTGCTATATTAACAATTTTGGGTGCGAGTATGGTATTGTATTATTGGAAGCGCCCTTGGCCGATTGGGGAGGCAGCGAACTCATAATTCGCCTTAAGACTGGTTCGATTCCAGTAGGGCGCATAGGCTTTCATCAGTCCCTAGAATCAATCAGGGTCTAACAAATGGGATCTTTTGCTTCAGCAGGGCCTAATTAGAGATTAATTTCAACCACAAAGGGTTAATAATGTTAAATTAATAACTGATTTACTGAGAGAGGAAAAAAACATGGATGCAAATACTATTAGGGAAAGAGTGGCTTTAATTGAAGGTAAACGAGAATCCCTCGTTAAACTTTTGGAAAAACCCAATTTAGGAACTCTTAGAATAGACGTTAATCAAGCCCTAGAGGAAATTGATGAATTAATTGAAGAATTTAAGCGGACTTTTCCAGATTCTGATCATAATTAATGGTCAATTGTTTTCCATGGGTAATGGGGAATAGGCAACTTTCCTATTGACCATTGCCTATTCCTCTCGGATAGATGTTGTTATCAGAATCATGAATATTCGTAAGCAACCCCTACTGATTTGAGGACAAATAAAATAGCGCCGAAGCAGCGACAACGGTTTGATAAAACTCCTCTAACCCAGCCACGCAAACTTGATCATCAAAAATTAGATAATGGCGATCGCTCATCTGTTCAGAAATTGTTTTGCGCCATACAGAATCTAATCCTAATTTAACTGCTATTTTAACATATTCTGCTTCATTTTCTGCAATTGTTTCGGTTAAACCAATCATTTTTAAGAAACTATCAGCATGGCGTCCGCGCATAAATTCCCCAGGACAAGTTACAATGGGTAAATTACAAGCGATCGCTTCTAAAGATGTATTTCCTCCCGACCAAGTAAAGGTATCTAAAAACACATCAGAAAGCAAATTTAACATCAAATAATCAAACCGTTTAGGGACGTTTCGATGTAAACAATAGTCTTCATAATTTAACCCATAATTAGCAAATGCTTGTTTTAACCGATCATTTAATAGTGTTCCTCGGAAAAATAAAAACTTAGCATTAGGAACTTTTACTGCAATTTCTGGTAAAATATAATCATATTGAGGAAGATATTTAAAGGGTGCTTGACAACATAAATAAATCACCGCATCTTCGGGTAAATCATAATCTGATCGAGTTTTAATTAATGCTGGAATATCTTGCGGTTTGGGATAAGCTACCCCAATATTAGGTAATAAAATTAGGGTTTCTGAATAGTGTTCCTGGGGGTTTTCCGGTTCCATTAATTGACTAGAAAGAAAATAATCAATTGTTGGTAGTCCCGATGTTACTGGATGACCCCAAGCTGTGCATTGAATAGGTGCTAAACGCAACGCGGCGAGTTCCATTGTTGGGGGGTTCATGCCAATTTCTGGATAGACTAAAATATGCAATTTATCCTTTAAAATTTGTTCAGCAACCGCTTCTAAATTGTCTGGAATATGATAGAATTTATAGCTATATTGTCGAAATTGTTCCGTAACTGGATCGGGAGAATTCCCAGTATAATAAGAGTAAATTTCAAAATGCTCAGGGTTAGCATAGCGCAACCAACCCGTTAACCAAAGTGACCCGCTATAACAATGCAAATAGTTAGAAACATATCCAACTCTAATTTTATTCTCAACTGTTGGTAGGGTTAACGGTTGCACCCATTGGGGATATTTTGCTGACATCATCTGATGGAGGAAATCACCATAAATCCGTTGTTCTTCTATAATATTTCTCGCTTGATAACCCAGGTAGAAATTAGTAAATCTTCCCATTCCTAAAAACGCTGGTTCCAAGGTTTCAGAATCATTAAAATCTGTTGTTTCAATTAAGGTTTTTAATCCTTTGTTAAACCGTTCTTGATAATAGCTGATTTCCTCAACGGAGTGATAAAACATCGGAACTATTAAATTTTTAAGCAATGTAAAAGTATAATCTTTCGGTAAACATTCCAAGGCAATTTTCGCTTGTGTAGCTGCTTCCTCTGTTCTTCCCTGATAGAGAAGATTGGTAATTAGGGTAAAGTGTAGGGGTGCAAATTGAGAATAAAGCTCTATGGCTGTTTTTAAGCTATTAATTGCAATATCATATTCTCCTAAATTCCAGTAACATTGATGGATTTTTTCATAAATATTAACATCTCCCTGTTGTAAATCCAGTAGTTTTTGATATTGGGCGATCGCACCTTGATAATTCCCTAATTCATATAAGCGATCGCCAAAACTGCTATAATAGGGTGCGGGGTTTTGTTGCCTTTCTTTAGCTAGTTCTAAATTGTGCAGAATATCAGGATTATTGGGAATAATTTGTAAAGCAATTTGATAATTTTCTAAGGCTGATTCTATTTGATTTTGCAATAAAAAGAGATTACCTAAGTTTAAGTAACTGCCAAAATGATTCGGGTTAATATTAATTCCTTGACGGTAAACGGTTTCTGCTTCTATAAATTGCCCTTGTTGCGTTAAGAGATTTCCTAAGTTATTATAGGCATCAATATGATCGGGTTTTAATTCGATTGTTTTTTGGTAGGCTGCGATCGCTTGTGAAATTTGATTCAATTTTTCCAAACATTGACCTAAGTTATAGTAGCCTTCAAATCTTTCAGAATCGATTTCAATAACCTGAAAACTTGCTTGTAAAGATTGCTGATAATTTTCGGTTTGATAATATAATTGACCTAAATTAATCCAAGATTCCAGATGATTTTTATTCCAGTTTAAAAATATTTTATATTTATTTTCAGATTGATTAAATTTATATTCCTGGTGTAATTTTACAGCCTCTTGATAAATGCTTTCTAACAAGTCTTCTAATTGCTCAATTTGTGAAATTCTTTCAATAATTTGAGGTTGACGGTAATTAAATATAACCGATGACTCTAGGCTGATATTTCTATTAATATCTCGACTTAAAATAACCCTTACATTGCCAACAGTAATAGATTGATCAGACTGAGACAAAAACTCTTTCTCAATTAAAAATTCAGGGTTTGCCGTCAGAAAATCTGCGATCGCTTGCTGTACAGATGGGTGATTAAACCCCTCAATAATTATTAAAGATTGATCAGATAGAAAGGATTTAATTAACAATAAACTATAGAAAACAGAACGATAATCTTTTTTCCAATCATATACAAATACCCCAATTTTATTTTCAAAATCAACGGTTTTTAATTCTAATAAAAATTCTTCGGGATCTTGATCAAAGAGAAAGACTTGTTCAGTTAAGTTAAGATCATCTAAATTATTAACTAGATCTTCATAATTGCTTGAGTTGTTTTTCTCGTAGAACGAATCAACTACATAAGCCATGCAGTCAGGATGGTTGATTAATGCAGAAATTAAAGTGCTAAAAGAATTTACCCCAAGTTGACAATAAATTTCCTGATCTTCTAAATCATCAACTGCCCAATTTAATAAAATAGAAACAATCATTAATTCTTCGTTTTCTAAGATTTCTGAAAATGACTGTAAGTTTTTAAATAATATTGAGCCATGCTCCAGTAACTTTTTCTTTTGATTGATGGGTGATAATTTTTCTAAGAAATTTAGATATCTCATTTTTTCAGAAGCAATGTAGGTTTGTGATCGAACAATAAAGAATTAATTAATTTTATTCTAACATATTAATCATCTTAGCAATTATTGAGTCCCGGGTTTTACTATACCCTCAAAAGATCAATGAGCATACAGTAGGACATCGGAAAAACAAGAATCAAACAAAAATGATCATTTTCCGAAAACAACAGGGTATACTGTAAACAGCGATCTTTCAAAGCATCCTAGTCTATGAATTTTTTAGTTCTGTTAAACTGGACACAAGCAGAATCAGATCTTTTGTTGGAACTGGAAACAATAACAAAAGTATTTCTCCAACATCATGACAGAAGTAATCTATCTGTCCTTATTGATTACAATGGTATTTCTAGTCAAGAGGTTGACCTGTATTTATCAGGTGTGATGATGAACTTACTGTTAGAAGGAGATGAACAATTAGAAACACAGCTAGATATTAGCCTAATTAGTCCAGAAAATTTTGAAGAATGGTTTAATGCTATTATAACAGTTAATTACAAAGTTTTAGGAAATAAGGTTGACGAAAATCAACTGAATGAATGGTTAAAAATCATCCCTTCAATTACGTTAGAAACAATTGAAAATATAGAAAGATATAAATTATTGTCTACTGTAAATGAGGAACAAAAAATCTTTAAGTTACAACTGGCGCACCAATGTTTTCATGCTCAAAGATTTACAGAAGCAGCTAATTTAGGCAGAAATTTACTCTTAGATTATCCAGAGTTAGTAGAAATAGGTTTCTCGATTCCTGTAGCTCACAGCCTAATTTTATCGTTAAATTGGTATGAGATTGCAGCCAATCTTCCCCCAGGAATTAATTATCTCCTGACATCAGGGTGGCTTAATTCACTGTATCAGAGTAAACCTGTAACCCAAGATAATCGACCGATTCCCTGGTATACCTATCCGGCGATTGAATTTTTAGAAGATAAAGTTAAGCCAGATTTCAAAGTATTTGAATTTGGATCTGGTCAATCTACTTTATGGTGGTCTGAGCGAGTATCAGAAGTAATTTCGATTGAAAGTGATCCCAATTGGTTTCAAGAAATCAACTCTAAAATGCCCAATAATGTGCAACTCTTTTTAAAAGAGAATGAAACGGAGTATGCGGAAATGATTAAACAATTTCCCTTAGATTATTTTGATGTTATTATTGTAGATGGAGCTAATCGAAACCAATGTTTAGAACTTAGTTTAAATCATATCAAAGAAGCAGGGCTAATCATTTTTGATAATACAGATGATTATAATTACGATTCCTCAGTTCAACTATTAGCATCTGAAGGTTATAAACGTTTAGATTTCTGGGGACTAATTCCCTGTTATACCTATAAAAACTGTACTTCACTATTCTTTAAAAAGCTTGATATTTTAGATAATCAGGAACTGCCCAGCCAGAAAAAATCTCTTTTGGGTAAAGGATGTTTTCACGTCATGAATCCCAAACCGGATCAAGATCAATAAAATTCAGATCAAATTCTAATTATTAGATTTATAAATTGTAAAGAGGGTTTAACTAATGAGTAACTTTTTATCACAGATTGCTTCAAAAAACCAGCATCTAATTAAGTTTCTTTTGGAAAGCGGAAGACCTATTAAAATTGAGTTGGGTTCTTCACAAAAAAGAATGGAGGGGTGGATCACAATGGATTTAGATCCCAAAAGTGATTTATGTATGGATTTATCACAACCCTTACCTTTTCCTGATAACTGTGTAGAAGAAATTTATTCATCTCATCTATTTGAACACTTTTATTTTCCTTATCCAATGCTGAATTTGCTGTCCGAATGCTATCGGATATTGAAACCGGGAGGAATTTTTAAAATTGCTGTTCCTAACGCCAGAATCTATATAGAATCCTATCAAAATCCCGAACAATTTGATCCGCAAAAATATTGTCTTTATACACCGGCTTATCACTATCATTCCAAAATAGATTTTATTAACTATATTGCTTATATGGACGGTCATCATCGTTATCTTTTTGATGAAGAAAATTTACCAAAAGTCATTGCTCATGGTGGATTTGAAAATGTGAAACTCAGAGATTTTGAACCAGGGTTAGATTTAGAGTCCAGAAAGCATGAGTCAATTTATGCAGAAGCAATAAAACCAGGGGCGAGTTATCCAGTAACAGCTATCTTTAAAAGTGAACAAAAACCAAAACTAAAAACTCCTGTTTGTTTAATGATTTTCAACAGACCTGATACAACACAGCAAGTTTTTAATGTAATTTGTCAGGTTAAACCCGAAAAACTTCTAGTAATTGCCGATGGCCCTCGATTGAATGTAGTCGGTGAAGTGGAAAAATGTGCAGCAACTCGAGCTATTATTAATCAAGTGGATTGGGATTGTGAAGTTTTAACCAACTATTCTGAGATTAATTTAGGCCTTCGTCATCGGGTTTCTAGTGGATTAAATTGGGTATTTAATACCGTTGAAGAAGCTATTATTCTTGAGGATGATTGCTTACCAGATGTCACCTTTTTTCGATTTTGTGCAGAATTATTAGAACGTTATCGTCATGAGCCAAAAATCATGGCAATCTCAGGAAATAACTTTAAATTTGGAGATAATGATCAACAAACCAGTTATCACTTTTCTCGATATAATCACATTTGGGGATGGGCGACTTGGCGCAGAGCCTGGAAACTCTATGATTTGGATATGAAATTATGGCCAACAATCAGAGATAACAACGGTTTAGAAAAAATACTAGAAAATTCTGCTGAAACCATCGCTGATTGTTTAGAAGTTTTTCAAGCTGCTTATGAAGGATTTAATAGCTGGGCTTATGCTTGGACATTTGCTTGTTGGGTTCATGGAGGCTTAACGATTCTTCCTAATGTTAATTTGGTTTCCAATATTGGTTTTAGGGAAGATGCAACCCATACAACAGATGAATCCCCACTGGCTAATTTACCCACAAAACCAATGAGTTTTCCCTTACAACATCCTACCGTTATGATGCGTAACGCTCAATCTAATAACTTGACTGAGGCTATTATGTTTAGTTCTGCTGTATCTCAAACTCAAACGCCAGAAAATCAAGATGGTATAACTATTTTATCCCAGGGAATTGAATATCTGAACAATCATCAGAATTTAGAAGCTCTCAATTTATTCGAGAAAGTCTTAGAAAGTTCCCCGGAAAGAATAGAAATTTATTATCCTCAAGCTGTTGCTCAAGCTCGCCTTGGTCAACTTTCTGACTCAATTCATTCCCTAAAAAATCTCTTGAGTTTTCAGGGAAATCACCACCGAGGAAAACAACTATTAGAACAATTATCATCAGAGGCAAAACAGAAAATTAAAACCCAAATTGACACGGCTATTAATTTACTCAATAAAGGGGAGAGAGTAGCAGCTTTACGGTTAGCTGAATCCACAACGGAATCGGGGGTATTTATCCCTGGAATGCACTATCTTAGAGCAATTTGTTTGAGTCAAGTAGGTCGATATGAAGAAGCATTAGAAGCGGCTCAACAGGAGCTAGAAAATAATCCTTCCCATCCCGAAGCTCAAGCCCAAGTAAAATCCTTAACTCAATCATTAATTCGACCGAAAAAAGCACCCATTCCTACCCACGAACGGCCCTGGAATACGGCTTTACCCTACGACTTGATGATGTCGATTCAAAATGCTTTACATAATTTTTCTTATAAAGGAGTTCCTTTACAAAAAAATCCGTTTGATTTTTCCCTCTATCCCATTTTAATTTGGAATATTAAACCTAAAACTATTATAGAAATTGGTTCTAAAAGTGGGGGAAGTGGTCTATGGTTTGGGGATTTAATGAATAACTTTGGCATTGAAGGTCATGTTTATTCGATTGATATTGTTAAAGTTACTAAAGTGTCTCACCCTCGCCTTACTTTTTTAGAAGGAGATGGCAGTAATTTAGGAGAAACTTTATCCCCAGAATTGCTTAAATCCTTGCCCCGACCTTTATTAATCATTGAAGATGCCGATCATTCATTTACTACCAGTAAAGCGGTATTAGATTTCTTCCATCCTTATTTAGATCAAGGAGAATATATCGTTGTTGAAGATGGGATTATTTCTGATATTGTTCAGGATATCTCCTATAATAGCGGCCCCCATAAAGCCTTAAAAGCCTTCTTATCAGAACATCGTAATGAATATGAAATTGATGGAGAATATTGCGACTTTTTTGGATATAACTTAACCTGGGGAACTAATGGTTATTTGAAAAAGCTAACTCAGGCTGATATATCCTCATTAACGCCTCAGTTTATATCCCAACAATTCAGCCCCGTTGAAGCAAAATCAACCCCTCCAGACTATTCAGAATTTCAACAATTATTCCAGCTAGTTCGGAATAATACAGGACTGAGTGAACAACGCTTATATTCCCTGTTTTCTCTAGCAAAAAAAGTTTGTGTTGATAATATTCCCGGGAATTTTGTAGAATGTGGCGTTGCCGATGGAGGCTCAACGGCGTTGATGGCTGCTGTTATGAAACGCTATAGTAAACTGCCCCGAATCTTATATGCGTTTGATTCCTTTGAAGGATTACCCGAACCCACAGAAGAAGATAAATATAACGGGGTGTCGGCGGAATTAGCAGGCTGGGGGAAAGGCAGTTGTGCAGCCCCCGAATCAAAGGTTTTAAATCTCTGCACCCAATTAGGAGTTTCTGATGTTGTTCGGACGGTCAAAGGCTATTTTCAAGACACCTTACCTCAATTTAGAAATCCCGTTGGGGTGATTGCACTTTTACACGCCGATGGTGATTGGTATGAATCGACAAAAGTGATTTTAGAACAGTTTTTTGATCGGGTTGTGAATGATGGATTTATCCAAGTTGATGATTATGGTCATTGGGAAGGCTGTAAAAAAGCGTTGCATGAATTTGAAGCACAAAACCATCTGCAATTTAACTTAAATAAAATTGATTACACGGGCGTTTGGTTTACAACACCCAATCAATTTCTCCTAAACCCCAATGTTGGAGAAAACTTACTCCAGGAATTTAATCAGGATGATCCCGTAGTGTATGGGATTCAAAGCCAGATGTCGAAGAATGAACGGTTTCAATTGTATTATGTGTTGCGGCAACTAATTCCTGAACTTTCGAGTTCTCCGTTACGATTTATTGAAATTGGATCATTTGCGGGAAGTTCATTATTTTTAACTTGCAAAGCTTTAAAACGGGTCGAACAAAACTTAGAAGGATTTGCCATAGACCCGGGTTTACATCCCCAGTTAAAAACCGTACTGCAACAGGTTAAAAAAGACGTCAACCATCTACAAATGTTTTCCCATGATGCGGTGATTCAATTACGCCAGCAATTTGAGGCAGATGGTAATTTTCCGCCCTTTATTTTTGTGGATGGGGATCATAGTTATGAGGGCGTGAAACAAGATATTATCAACTATTTTCCTCTCTTAAAATCCGGTGGAATCATGATGTTTCACGATTATTTACCCCCTCTAAATGACGAAAATCGCAGTGCTATCTTATCTCATCATGGGGGAAATGAGCCGGGAATTCGTCAGGCTTGCCAAGAATTAATGGAAGATGAATATGGTTGTGAACAAATAGAAATTCCGCTCTTGTATCCCACCGACCCGACTCAAACCCAAGCCTATCTTCCCATTATTCCAGGGGTATTTTCCAGCATTCGAGTCTATCGTAAATCCGTCAACTAATTTTAGGAGTTCAATTCATGATTAAGGTTCTGCATATTATTGATTGGTTGTGTTTAGGTGGTGCGGCGCGGTCTATGATAGCCAATGCCAAATATTCAGCCCGATCAGGTCAATTTGAGCATCGTTTAGTTTCCCTGAAATCCCCTGATCCGATGGCTTTAGAACTGGCTGAAAGTTCAGGTATGAAGTTTTTACCCACATCGGGTCATGCTTCTATTTTAAAAGCCATAGATGATGTTGATATTGTCCATATTCATTATTGGAATAATCCTAAACTCTTTGAGTTTTTGCAATCAGAACTCCCAGAAATGAGGTTATTAATCTGGTTTCATGTCGCAGGAGAATACCCCCCTCAAGTGATTACAAAAGATTTAGTTGATTATGGGGATTTTGCTATTCCTTGTAATCCCTATTCCTACGAACTTCCGGTATTTCAAAAACTCCCCAATGAAGTCAGAGTTAAAAAAATTGGCATGGTGTACGATGCGGCCGATTTTGAGCGGGTTGTAGATGTTAAACCTAAACCCCATGATACTTTTAATGTGGGCTATATTGGCAGTGTGAGCTTCAGCAAAATGCACCAAAATTATGTATCCATAAGTGCTGCTGTTGATATTCCCAATGTACAGTTTATTGTTTGTGGCGGGGGAGCGGAGGATTATCTAAAAAAACAAGCCCAGGAAATTGGCGCCGTTGAAAAATTTGATTTCAGGGGATTTGTTGAAGATATTAAATCTGTGATTGAAACTTTAGATATCTACGGCTATCCTTTGTGTGAAGATACCTATGCAGCCGCCGAATTGAACTTACAAGAAATCATGTATGCAGGCATTCCCCCGGTTGTTTTTCCCCATGGCGGAATTAAACGATTAGTGATTAATAATTATACTGGATTAGTGGCTCAAAGTGAATCGGAGTATACCCAAGCGATTGAATATCTGTATCATCATCCCGAAGAAAGATTGAGACTAGGGCGCAATGCTAAAGAATATGCACAACAATTATTTGGGGCAGAAAATGCCGCGAAACAGCTTAACCCCATTTATCAAAAATTGATGCAATTACCCAAGCAAAAAAGAGAATGGGGAATCCCAATGGGTTCGACTTTATTAGACCAACCCTTATCTTTATTAGATGTAGTTATACCCTCTGATAAGTTTATGGGGGCTAGGGCTTTTATTCAATCTTTAGGGCATCAAGCACAGCCTTTTACGGTTAGTTTAACGTCCGATAATATTGAACATTTATTAGCAGCAGAACACCAAATTGCTGAATCATCTATTTTATTAGGTTTAGGAGAGGGAGGAGTTCATCAATATCGAGATTATTATCTCAATGATGGTTATTTGAGATTGTGGTTAGGATTAATTCTAATCAATAAGGATCGAAATCATCAAGCTATTTCTGAGTTGCAAAATGCAATTAATTTAGGATGTAATCATTGGCGGGTTTTCTGGTATCTAGCTCAAGCAGCAGAGCGGGTTCAAAATATTGGTTTAGCTGAAAATGCTGTGAATCAAGTATTGGGTTTTGTTCCCAATTTTACCGACGCTCAAGAAATGCTCCAGCGTTTACAAGTGTTATTAGTATCTGATGTAACTCATCTGGAATTAAAAGAGATTAATCTCATTATCTTTCCCGACTGGAAACAGCCTGAAGAATCGGTTTGCTCAGAATTAATGCGGGTTATTAAAGCACTGATTAACCATCCTGATAAAAGTCATATTAAACTACTCATTGATCATCAGAATATGGCTGATGAAGAAGCGGATTTAATTTTATCGAGTGTGGTCATGAATCTATTAATGGAGGAGGAGTTAGATATCGAACAAGGGCCGGATATTTCGCTCCTCGGTGAGTTAACTCAACCCCAGTGGTTAAATTTGCTTTCTATTGTCCAAGGTCGAATTAGTTTAGATCTGGAAAACTTAGCGATTATTGAAAAGTTTGATGGCATTGAAATTCCAGAGTTTTCCTTAGAAACATTGCTAGATTGGCGAGGTATTGAGTTAAAAAATGGGAGTTGGGAATTGTGGAAACTTAAAGAACAAAATTATATTGTATTTCCCGATTGGCAACAGCCCGAAGAAACCCTCTATTTAGAGTTAGCGGAGGTATTTAAAGCGATCGCTTCTCTACCGAATAAAAGTCAAATTACCCTCTATATCAATAGTCAAAATATCCCCGATGAAGATGCAAATTTAATTCTATCTAGCCTGATTATGAATTTATTAATGGAGACTGAATTAGATGTGACAGAAGCACTAGAAATTTTGCTAACTGGACAATTAACCGATCTTCAAGCCCAGGGTTTACTCCCCCATTTAACAGCCCGAATTGTTTTAGACCATGAAGATAAAAATGCGATCGCATCTTTTGGTGCAGAGATCATTCCTATTTATGATTTGACTATTTAGAACCGGAAAATGTCAAACCTCAGCAAGTTGTTTTTGGGACTCTAGCCACTGCTGATAAGCCACTTCATCTCCTCCAAAGGAATCAACAGAGACTTCACGCTCTGGCATCGGCTTCAGGGTTGCATTGATGGGACTGTACTTGCAATAGCAGATCACAACCATGTCGAAGTCCATTCCAACCGGGATATCTGGTGTATAGGTTTCGACTCGTGTAACTTCCCAATCACTCTGACGGTAATGAGTTGAAGACTCTGGATAGTTAGGATCAGTAAACTGATCAACTCTGATGAACTCTGGCGGACGGTATCCAAGTTCAGGTAATGCCTTGTCAGAGCAATCGTAATGCTCAAAAAGGGTTTTTGTGAGAGATCCAGTATGAGCATATTTGCGGTCTTTCCAACCCGGTTGACGCTTTTCTGCACGAAAGACAATCCATTTACGCATTAGTATTCCTCCTTTTCGGTGTTGTAATAGGATTTGGGAAATTCGGTTTTTCCTTCAAACACACAATCAACTTCAAGAACAGGATTACCCGTTTTCTCTATATCAACTAATTGCCAGCCGTATTTCTCAGCCATTTCTTCACAACAATCCCCATCGACTGCTGCATGGCGTGATTTGTTTTCGTCTTCATCATATCCAGGTTTTGGCATAGTTAAATTGCTCCTAGTTTGGAGTCAATCTTTTATCGTTTCTTGCACGATTTCACCCTTATACTTAGCTAATCGGTATAAAGTTAGTGGACTGTGACGGTTATGTTCTTCTACCATAGCGATTAATTCATCCAGTGCTAGGGTAACAGCGTCAATTTTGCGAATAGCCTCCCGCCAGTTCGCAACAGAACGCGCTCTTGTCTCTGCATCAGGTATTGTGCGTGGTTTATTCATGGTAGGTTCCAGATTCTTTTACTTTCTTGAGTGGTTGCTTCCACCGCATCAGCCGTTACGGAAGCTTGTTCAATAGTTTGACTCAATAAATTGATCATAGCAGCAGGAGCAATAGGTTGAGCCTCAGCGATCGCTAATGTCAGAGTAGCTAGACGAGAATAAGGATTTCTCAGACGTTCTGCGCCATTTTGTAATTGTTCCAGTTCTGGAATTGTTTCGTCCGTCTCGCCGTAGTCTTCAAACAAATTATACTCGGCTGTTTTTGCTTGATCAATCAGTTCAACTAAACGTCGTTGCAGGTTGAAAATAATCGTCAAAGTTTGAGGGGATACTTTTGCCATATTGAACTTATAGAAATGTATAACTTACCACAATATAATAATTTGCTGTTAACTAGGTTAGAGAAAATTCCGGTATAATAGCAAATAACCTTAATTGGCTATACAGTTTATCCCTAAGAATAATGGCTCTTTTTAGCATTGAAATCCCTGAAGAACTTTCCTCTCAACTTACTCAATTAGGAGACAAACTGCCTGAACTTTTGCATCAGTGTCTAGTTCAATCTCCACTTCCGGCTCAAGTTTATCACTACATCCTCAATTTTCTCGCCAGTCAACCCACTCCTGAGCAAATTTCCGAGTTTCGTCCCACCCCGGAAATGCAAAGCCGTTTGCACACTCTCTTAAATCGTAGTCAAGCAGGCAAACTAACTCCTTCAGAAAAACAGGAACTTGATGAATATGAACGCATCGAACACTTAATAATTCTGCTAAAAATGGGCAATTTACCTCAATACTGATAAATTAATAATAGAATAGAATTACTCCTATTTGGGAAACGAAATGAATCCGATTGTCCTAGATAATCTCAACCCCGTTGTTTTTGATAAAATTCGCAGTTTAGCGCAAAAACATAACCGCAGTTTAGAGGATGAAATTAAAGCAATTCTCACCCAAATAGCGGAAGCAGAAATGACCACTCAAGTTTCTGCAAGAGCTAATTTCCGAGCTAAACTTTGTGTAGCACGTCAAAAACATGGCAATCAGACATTTAGTGATAGTGTAGAACTTCTGAGAGAGGATAGAAATCGTTGAGTACATTCGTTGTTGATGCCAATGTAGCAGTAAAATGGGTATTGTCTGAGATTCATTCGGAAATTGCTCAGTGTCTCTTAGATGATGCCCATGAATTATTAGTACCTGATTTCTTTTTTTCGGAAATTGGTAACATTTTATGGAAGCGGGTACGACGAGGAGAAACTACTTTAGAACTCGCTCAAAATGATTTAACTGTTTTAATGGCAGGGGATTTACAAATTTATCCCTCACAGTCTTTAATGCCAATGGCTTTAGAAATTGCTGTTCGAGTTGACCAAGCTATTTATGATTGTGTTTACCTCTCCTTAGCTGTTACTAATAAATGCCAGATGGTAACAGCAGATGAAAGATTTTACAATGCAATTTATAGAGATGTACTATCTGCCCATGTTTGTTGGATAGAAAATTTTCCTTCTTATGAATCACAATAATCAATTCTTACCCTCAATATATTTCTGCCACATCTGTTCATAAGCATTTTCCATTTCCCGGGTAAATTGTTTCCCATTCCACAACGGAGCCGTTTGTCGATTTTTCCTTAATTTCCAAGCAATTTGTTGGCGTAAATTCTCATCTGTTCCTAACTTAATTCCCCATTCCACATATTCTTCATCTGTCCAAGCAATACCTTCTGTAATTCCGGCATTGATCATCATTGTATAACTATTTCGGGCTGAGAATTGTTGCCCGACTCTTGTTACCATAGGAATCCCCATCCAGAGAGTTTCCATCGTGGTTGTGGCTCCATTATAAGGGTAGGTATCTAACAGAATATCTGCTAACATTAGATTAGCTCGATGAATAGAAGCTAAAGGCACTGCTGGCATAAATTTAAGACGATCAGAATTGACCCCAATTTCATCAGCTAGTTGAATCAAATACTCTTGAACTAAAGATTGCTCCTTAATCGAATCTTTAATTAAAAAATAACTATTCGGCACAGATTTGATAATTTGCATTTGCAGTTTAGCCGTTTCTAAGTTATATTTATAACCACTTTGAGCAGTTAAAAATACAATGGCATGACTGGGAATATTCAGATCTTCACGACGTAAAGAGGGATTAGCTATTTCAAATCCATCCACAGCAATATAGGTTTGGGGTAATCTCCAAATTGTTTCCTGATAATGGTCTTGGGCATTTTCTGGCAACACATAAGGATCGGCAATAAAATAATCAATTGTTGGAACTTCTGAAGCATCCCATCCTAACCAAGAAAGTTGAATCGGGGCTAATTTCAGAGCCATAATTTTACAACAAAAATTGAGAGTAATACTATCTAAATCAACAATAATATCAAGTTCATCTTTGGTAATGGTATTAATAATTTGTTCGGAAGCATAAAGGGGAAATTCATAAGCACAATCGGAATTTTGAACATACCAATTTTGTAAATCATCAACTCGTCCTTGAGCATTAATTAAATAAGTATATATTTTAAAATTTTCTCGATTATGATATTGAAATAACCAACGAGTTAACCACCCGACTGAATGGGTACGCAGACAATGGGAAACATATCCTATTTTTAAAGGTTTAGTTTGATTTTTTAGCTTCAATAAGGAATATCTTTGACGGTTTCTCTGAATAATATCTGAGTTTTGATGCTCTATATTGCGTTGACAAATTTGGGCTATTTTATGCCTAATTAATAAGTTTTCTGGAAGATTATCTTGGAAATAAGGAAAGAAAAAACTGGCACTATAAAGCTGTAAAACCTCTCTTTCTGTTAAGTTATTGGGGTTTTCTATTAAATAGGAATCTAACAAATTTTTTTGATATTTTACAAGAGAAACACACTCCGCAGACTGACCTGAACCTGTATGAATTAAACCCCGTATAATTAAATGGTTAGCAAATACTTTTTCTATATTATTTTCTAACAGGGAATAATATTTTTTAGCAAAGCCCACTCCTTTTTCTCGATTTCCACTATCTTGATAAAATGTCGCAACTTGACGAATTAACTCCAAATTATTTTCATCTAAAGATAACCCTAATTCAGCTAGATTTCCTGCTGCTTCAGGCTGCGACATTGCCACAGCAATCTGAAACGCAGCTTTCAGAAGAATATTAATATACTTTTCTGGATTATTAACATAAGGAATACAAGCTTTTGATAACTCATAAGATTGAGGGTGAAGGGGATCAAAATTTAAAACTTGATCGAGAGTTTCCAGAAGATACTCAACATCAACCTCTTGACTTGTCCCTTGCTGAAGTTGCTCAATAATACCCCATGAGGTTAAGTCTTCACCTATGTATATTTTTAATTGAAAACTTAAATTAATCAAGTTTAATAAATTATTAATGTCATCCGGGCTAATCTCTCGAATGTGCTGTCTAATTAACCAAGCAGAAGAATATTGATCTTGAAGTTGTTCAGCCCCTAGTTTTAGAATTTGCTTGAGATCCTGTGTCCACTGTTCTACTTCTTCAGGTTCTGCATCTGTCATGGCTAACAACCAAGTCGTTTGAGCTTCTACTTCTTCCCCCTGCAAGAGTAAAAATAAGCCCAAATACCAGTAATAAGGCTTAATATCCGGTTCAATAGAAATCTGTTCTTCATAATAATTAATAGCTGCACTATAATCCCCATTTTTTAGATATTGAATTGCTTGCTCATCCTGATTTAGAAAATTCATCTTAAGATTTAACCTTTATTATTTAAAACAATAATCTATTTTTTATTTAATATAGTTTAACCACATTTGTTGATAGGCATTTTCCATGTCTCGTGTAAATTGCTTCGCATTCCACAACGGAGCAGTTTGTCGATTTTTCCTTAATTTCCAAGCCACTTGTTGCCGTAAATTCTCATCTGTTCCCAGCTTAATCCCCCATTCCACATATTCCTCATCTGTCCAAGCAATACCTTCTGTAATTCCGGCATTGATCATCATTGTATAACTATTCCGAGCCGCAAATTGTTGTCCCACTCTGGTTACCATTGGAATCCCCATCCACAGGGTTTCCATTGTGGTTGTGGCGCCATTATAAGGGTAGGTATCTAAAACCACATCAGCAATCCTTAAATTAGCTCGATGAGTCGCTTCGGTTGGTGATTGAGGAAGCAGTTTTAAACGATCGCAATCTACCCCCACAGATTCTGCAATTTCAGCATAAAATGTTTTTAGAGATTCCTGATCAGCCATCCCCTTAATCAGAAAATAACTATTAGGAACTTGCTTAAGAATTTGTAGTTGTAATTCGGCTGTATGGGGATTGTATTTATATCCCCTTTGGGCGGTAAAATAAATAATTGCATCCATCGGAATATCTAGCTGATCTCGACGCAAATCCGGTACCGCCACTTCAAACCCATCTACAGCAATATAAGTTTGAGGGAGACGCACAATTTTTTCACTATAGTAATTTTGGGCATCTTCAGGTAAAACATAAGGATCAGCAATAAAATAATCAATAGTCGGTACTGATGACGCATCCCACCCTAACCAAGTGACCTGGATAGGAGCGGGTTTAATCGCCAGGGTTTCACACACATTTGTTAACGTCATACTATCCAAATCAACTAGAATATCAACTCCATCCTCATAGACTTTTTTAGCTACATCTTGACCATCTAATCCTAATCGATGGGATTTATCACTTTTCGTGATATACCACTTTTGCAGTTGATTCTGGTTTAATTCAGCGGCAAATAAATAGGTATGGATGGCAAACTTTTCATGATCATGATGTTGAAATAATCCCCGCGCTAACCACCCGACAGAATGATTCCGCAAACAGTGGGAAACATAACCAATTTTGAGGCGTTTTTCAGAAGTCGGAAGGATTGACTTAGATTGCCACTGACGGCAATATTGAATTGTTTCTGTAGCACATTTCTCCATATTAGACTGAAGAAATTGGGCAACTTTTCGCCGAAACCGTAGATTTTCAGACAGTTGATCTTGAAAATAGGGGAAAAAAAAGGTTGCCGCAAATAGACGCACTACCGTATCAAAAGAGAGGGAATCGGAATCATCTTCTACCAGACGATTGAGCATTGATTTATAGCTTTCTAAAACCGATGAAAATTCAGTCCATCGCCCCCCGGCACTCATTAATCCTCGGAGTAATAAGAATTTAGCATAAACTTGATCGGGAAAATTTTTCATCCGGGCATAACAGTTTTCTGCTGTTTCTATCCCTTTAGAATAATCTCTAATATCTTGATAAAATGAGGAAAGACACCTGAGTAATTCAGGATGGTCGGGATCAACAGTTAAGCCTTGCTCTGTAAACTTAATCGCTAGTTGGTATTGGCTGCCTGAATAGGCTAATTTATATATAAATGGAATTAAAACTTCCATAAAAGATTGAGAGTCTTGAATATGGCTAATACAAACCTCGGCAAACTCATAGGATAAAAGATGTTCGGGATCTTGTTCTAAAACATTATTTAAAATTTGCAGTAGGAGTTCGTTATTAATATTAATGATTTGATCAGATTTAAGAGTTTCAATAATTCCTAGGTCTACCAAGGTTTCTGGGGTGTAGGTTTTGTTCAACGTAGACAAACCCACCAAATGCAAGACATTATTAATATCAGCAGGATTAATCTCTTGAATATGTTGCCGAATTACCCAAGCTGTTGTGTAGTCCCCAAGAATTAACCGTTGTCGTTCCGCTTCGGTTTCTAAAATATTGCTTAATTCTTGTATCCCTTGGTCAATGGCTTCTGCTTCTTCTCCCATGCCCACAAACCAAGTGGTTTGGGCTTCGATTTCTTTCCCTTGTAATAATAAAATTAATCCCAAATACCAATAGTTAGATTTAATATCAGGCTCTGACTGTATAGCTTGTTCATAAAGTTGGGCAGCCTGATCATACTGTTGGTTCTGGAAATATTGCTCGGCTATTTTTTGCCAATTAGAATTAAGCACTAACTTGGAATTAGACATGGCATTTCTCTCTACTGATCCCGTTCACCTAATATCAAAGCGGGGGCTATGGGTTAAGCCGCCCGCTTTTATTAATTAAACATTGTGGTGAACTAACACCAAAAACCCGTGGCAATCAGCAGATTACTTAGTCACTGCGCTTTGACCAGCAGCACAAGTAGGGGAGGCTGTACCATTGGGTGTCACGGTAGTCGGCTCTTTCCAGTCAGCGGCAACACTTTGTTCACAGAGTATACTTTCTGTGGTTTTTGCATCCCCTGCTGGGATCAAGCCCACGGCTCCAGCATAGCCTTTCATAGCCAGTGATGCGGGTGCTGCGGTTGAGGAAGCTCCGTTAGCGTCTTTTCCGGCTGCATACTTGAAGTTTGAGGTTTGGGTTTTCAAGCCAATCCCTAATTCCGAGATATTGGCTGCGAACGCCGTATTTTCTACATAGTAGGCTTGTTGACCTTTGTTAACAGCAGAGAGGTATTGTTTCCCTTCGGACTGTTTGGCTTTGTTAGCTTGGTTGAGGAAGGAAGGCAGAGCGATCGCAGCCAAAATACCGATAATGATAATAACAACTAACAGTTCAATTAAGGTGAAACCTTCTTCTTTTTTTCTATTAGAAACGTATTGCAGGAATTTCGCTTTAAATTCAGTCTTCATAATCTTTTCTCCGTTTGGGGGGGATGTTTAACTTTTTATCTGGTAGTTCTAACTTACCCACTGCTCTAAAGTTTCATATCACCCCAACAAAATTTTTTTTCAATTTGATCCTGAACGCTGCAAAAGCACATACAGAAAGGCATCCAGGCTTATCAGTAATTCCTTAACCTGCTCAAAGGCAATTGGAGGAGTGATCTGTTCTAGGGTAACAGGGTCTACAGGTTGAATCTGTTGCCAACGTTCTACCAGGGATATCATCGGCTGTTCCGTCTCCCACAGAGGCAGCAAACAGGCAGCACGACGACTTTCAAGGGTGATTGGTACAATGGTTGGTAATTTAACATATTGACTGATTTCAAAAGACTTTTGGGTCTTGACACATTCAATTAAGTCCTCTTTAGCTTTGGTTGTTTTCAGTTGGGGATGGAGATGGACTTGGGTGGTTTGCCAGTCTGTATCTGTCCAGTTACTCACCGGAACGATAGACTCATTTGCAATGGGATGACCACACCAAAAATCAAGCAAACGATGGATAGGATGTAAGAGTTCATAGAAATGTAAGCGATCTTCTATTGAGAGTTCGGGTAAACTCATCCCTAAAAATGCTGGTAAATTCTCAGCATCCTTGAATAAATCGATCACTTCCCAGTTTCGCCATTTTACCATACTAATTAGCTCTAAGTCTGAGTTTCTTAAGGCTGCAAATAGTTCAGGAATTGTGTAACCTTTGTCTCCTTGAAACAGATAATTCATTAATACCCATTCCTTTTCTTTGATTTTTTCAGAATTATAGGTTTGTGATTTCAAGAAGACTTGATCTTTCAACGCCTGCATGATTTCCCCAGTTAACTCAATCTCTAAATCCGTCGGGTTATCGTCCATTAATCCCATCATTTTAAATAGGGATTGCGCTCTAAAATAATTAGCACGCTGAAACGCACTATGAAGATTACTTCTAATTATTCCCTCTGGCTTTAAAACGGATTTCATCGCCTTCAGGGGTACTTTAATATCAGGGAACAGATACAACGATTCATCATTGTTAATATAATCGAACTCATAACCCAGTTGTGGCAAGTTTTCTATGGGTAAAACATGAAATTCGGCATTGTCAAACCCATGAAATTTTAAACGCTGACGAGCCAGTTCAATCGATTGTTCAGAAATATCAATTCCAACAATCTTAGCCCCTGGATTTGCTTCTGCTAACACTAAGGATTTATATCCAGTTCCACATCCAGCATCTAAAATAATTTTACCTTCTGTGTTAATAACTTTCTGATATTTTAGATAATAGCAAGTTGCTAAATTATGGATAAATAGTAACTCATAATCGGTTTTAGGTGATTGTTCTAAGGGAGTTCTAGGATAGGGTGCTGAGTCAAACTGCTGGCGAATTTTTTCTAATAATTCCGGGTCTTGGTTTGGCATTGGTATTTTTAAAGTAAACTATGAAATAGCGATCGCACCCTCTATATTTATAGAATGCCATCTATGGATAACAAAATCACATTTTTACTTAAAGTTCTACTCCTATCCCTAGGATTATCGGTTTTGATCAAATTCGTTGGCCCATTGCTGACAATTCCCACGTCCTCAACCATTGCCTTAATCGCCGTTTGCTTACCTTCGGTTATTCTAGCCTTATTATTCAGTTGGCGGCTTAGACAACATTCTCAACAACCGGAATAGTTGGGCAAAAAATAGCCGATTGGGAGGAGAAATAGCGATCGCTTTTTCCCCGTCCCTCAGAGGAAAAAGGACACAAATTTTGGTCGCCCAGCCAGGTTTAATTGCGATAAACTATTAGAAATAGAGAAGCTCGATCAGAAGGCTATTATTTCTTGATCAGTTTAAAACATTACCACAGGAGTCAGGCTAACCCATGACACAAACGACTCAAGCCCCAACCCAAGGGGTTCAGATGACCGAATCAGCCATCAAACAAGTCCAATTTCTGCGGGAAAAGCAAGGAAAAGATCTATGTCTGCGCGTCGGAGTCCGCCAGGGCGGTTGTTCTGGAATGTCCTATTTAATGGATTTTGCTGACCCTAGTACCATTCGAGAGGATGATGATGTGTTTGATTATGAGGGGTTTAAGGTCGTTTGCGATCGCAAAAGCCTACTCTACATTTACGGCCTAGTCCTTGATTATACGGATGCTCTAATTGGTGGCGGGTTTCAGTTTACCAATCCCCAAGCCACTCAAACCTGCGGTTGTGGTAAGTCCTTTGCCACCTAGGACTTGATCTAGGGAACAGGGAATAGCCCCCCCGAACCCCCCGTGCACGGGGGGCTAGGGGGGGGAGGGAATAGGGAATAGGGAAATCCCTCCTTGAAACCTTGTTTCTTGTACCATCTGGTTTTAGGTGTTTTTTATGCGGCTTGATGTAGCAAACCCAGGGCGGTAAAATCTTTTCCTTCGGTGTTGCCTGTTTCCTATTCCCTGCTGTATAATCAAAGGTTGGCAATTTGCCATAGCTATAGATTGGGCACTAAATAATCCAGTTTGTAGCCTATTGCCGTATTTTAAATCTACAACAAATCATGACGACTCCAGAAGAATTATTTAAGGAAGGTTTTGAACGGTATCAGGCGGGGGAAGACCCGGAAACCTTGATTCCAGTGTTTAAGGATATTTGTGATCACGCCCCAAAAAATAGTAATGCTTGGACAAGTTTAGCTTGGTTATATCTATTAGCAGATAAACCGAAATTAGCCTATAATGCGGCAAAATCGGCCGTTAAACTCAATCCCCATGATCCCCAAGCGCGAGTGAATTTAGCGACGGCGATGTTGGAATTAGGGAAATCGGGGGTACGTTCCCACGTTGAACTCGCTAGTCAGTTAGTATTAGTAGATACAGACTGGCAACAGGAATTAGCGAAGAATTTTGAAGATGGATTAACTCGCAAACCCGACTGGAAATCATTAGCCCGAGTCAAACAATGGTTATTTGAAGGTTAGGGAACTTTTACCTAATTTTGCTGCTCTAATTAGCATGATTAGGTAATTGTTCACAGGATAATTGAATTCTTTAAACTGCTGTAAATCCAATAAAAACGGCTGAAAATGACTGAAAATCTATAAACTCCTAAAAAGTATTAAGAAAGCGCAACAAAAAATTACATAAGTTAACTAACAAAGACAAAAAATAGTGATAGTATTTGAGAACTTCGGTTATTAACAATCAAAATCAGCCGTTCAAAAAATTTTTTGATAATAAATTAAGGAGATGGGATCACTATGGATAGCCAAGTTTTTGTCAAAGCCGAAACCCGTAATCACAAAGGCTTTTTTGTGAAACAAGGAGCCTATAAGTTAAAAAATATTGATGAATCGGGTTGGGCTTTAATCTGTGTTGATGACACCGTTTGTTATTACGTTGATCCCGATAATTTAGATACAGAAGACTCGGAGGAAACAGTCGAAGCGTGATGCAATTTGTCTTAAACAATCTTAGGATCAAAACTTTATCAAACAAGTAAAAATACTTAATTAAAATGCTGTCCCAATAATTGAGGACAGCCATTTTTTTATTAACATCACTTTTTAATTATTTCTGTTACCCATTACCCATTACCCATTACCCATTACCCACTATTAACGCTGATTCCGCAAACGGGGATTGAGAAAATCGTTTAATCCTTCTCCTAAGAGAGATAAACCAACGACCATGATGGTTAATGCTAAACCTGGGAATAAAGTTGTCCACCAAATTCCGGTGGGTAATGCTTCTAAGGCAATTCTTAAATCATGTCCCCATTCGGGAATTTCATCGGGTAAACCTAGGCCTAAAAATCCTAATCCCCCTAAAGTTAAAATGGCATCCGCCGCATTTAATGTAAATAATACCGGAACACTTTGGATCACATTTAAAAACAAATAACGGGTTAAAATTCGACTGGTACTTGCCCCTAAAGCTTGGGCGGCTTCAATAAATAATTCCGTTTTAACCGAAGTAGTGTGATTGCGAACCACGCGATAATATTGAGGAATATAGGCTACACTAAGGGCGATCGCTGCATTCAAAACCCCTTTTCCTACCACAAACGCTAAAGTAATTGAAAGTAACAATCCGGGTAAAGTATAAATCGTATCCATTAAAAATAATAAAACCCGATCTATTTTTCCCCCTAAATATCCACTCACCATTCCCAATGGTACACCGATTCCCACACTCAAAATTGTTGCTAATAAAACGACTTGCCAAGCTACTTGAGTCCCAAATAATGTCCGAGAAAAGACATCATATCCTAAACGACTCGTTCCCAACCAATGTTGAGAAGAAGGCGGTTGATGGATGGGGTTAGAAAGAAATTCCGTAGGACTTTGTATCCATCCCCAAGTTAAAAATAAAGGTGATAATACTGCTATTAATAGAAATAAAACCGTAATGACTAATCCGCAAAAGGTCATAGCCGTGGATACGGAAGGAACCTGAAATCCCCTCAAAGGACGAAAAGATTGAACACGCATTGAATTTCTGAATATTGTATTTGAGATTAGAGCAATCTGGCCAGTTTGTCAAAAAAGTTTTTGTAGTTAAGAGTGACTCCCTCTACCCTACTAATTTCTGTAACGGTTCTTTACGACTGCTATAGACAAGGGTAACATCAGTGTTAGGATGCCCTAAAAACATAATTTGAGTGATATTCCTATGGCAGAAGCACTGACTGGAACACCGCCTAAGTTTGGTGGTAGCACTGGTGGCTTATTAACAAAAGCCCTAGTTGAAGAAAAATATGCGATTACCTGGACTAGCAGCAAAGAACAGGTGTTTGAAATGCCCACAGGTGGCGCAGCCATTATGAATGAAGGGGACAACCTGATGTATTTAGCCCGTAAGGAACAGTGTCTAGCTTTAGGGACTCAACTGCGGTCGAAATTCAAACCCAAAATCGACAACTATAAAATCTATCGGGTTTTCCCTAACGGCGAAACTGAATACCTGCATCCTAAAGATGGCGTTTTCCCTGAAAAAGTCAACGAAGGACGTCAATCTGTGAATAGCGTTGCTCACAATATTGGTAGCAATGTTGATCCAGTTAAAGTCAAATTCACAACTAAAACCACCTCTGACGTTTAGACCGATCAGGTGCAATTAACCAGGGCAATGCCCTAAACATATTAGGATGGAGGATAGTCTATTCTTACCTTCATCCTTTATTTTTTTTATTGTTCGCCGCTATGATTTTTCCCGATTTCTCCCAATTTGCTCAACTGGCTTCCACAGGAAATTTTATTCCGGTCTATCAAGAATGGGTGGCTGATTTAGATACTCCGGTTTCGGCTTGGTATCGGGTTTGTGCCAATCAACCCTATAATTTTCTCTTGGAATCTGTTGAAGGTGGAGAAAGCATCGGGCGTTATAGTTTCTTGGGTTGTGATCCAGTTTGGATTTTAGAAGCTCATGGCGACCACACGGTACAAAAATGGCGAGATGGAACAATTCAAGAATTTATAGGCGATCCCTTCCAAGCCCTACAAGATTGTTTACAACCCTATCATCCGGTAAAATTACCCCAGTTACCCGCCGGAATTGGGGGACTATTTGGGTTTTGGGGTTATGAATTAATTCAATGGATCGAGTCCCGTGTCCCTGTACATTCCCCCAATTCCGATGATTTACCCGATGGGTTATGGATGCAGGTTGATAATTTATTAATCTTTGATCAGGTTAAACGGAAAATTTGGGCGATCGCTTATGCTGATACTCGGAATACAGATTTAGAAACGGCCTATCAACAAGCTTGTGATCGGGTTAAACAATTAGTGGCTAAATTACAATCGCCATTATCCCCGGAAAATACCCTTTTAGAATGGACTCCCCCCGCCCCCCCAACCCCCCGTGAACAGGGTGAGCAAACCCCTTTAACCTATATTAGTAATGTTTCCCAGGAGCAATTTTGCACCAATGTAGAAAAAGGCAAACAACATATTAAAGCCGGGGATATCTTTCAAGTGGTTTTATCCCAAAGATTAACAGCCGAATATTCCGGCGATCCCTTTTCCCTTTATCGTTCTTTAAGGTTAATTAATCCTTCTCCTTATATGGCTTATTTTAACTTTGGAAATTGGCAATTAATCGGATCTAGTCCAGAAGTTATGGTGAAAGCGGATAAAAACCTAGAAGGAAAATTAATTACCACCGTCCGTCCCATTGCGGGAACTCGGCGTCGCGGTCAAACTCCCCAAGAAGATCAAGCGTTAGGGGAAGATTTATTAAAAGACCCTAAAGAAGTCGCAGAACATATTATGTTAGTCGATTTAGGCCGGAATGATTTAGGCCGAGTTTGTCGGATGGGAACAGTTAAAGTTGATGAATTAATGGTAATTGAACGCTATTCCCATGTGATGCACATTGTTAGTAATGTGATTGGAGAATTAGCAGAAAATAAAACCGCTTGGGATCTGTTAAAAGCCTGTTTTCCCGCCGGGACTGTGAGCGGCGCACCGAAAATTCGGGCGATGGAAATTATTCATGAATTAGAAGGTTGTCGTCGCGGCCCCTATTCCGGCGTTTATGGTTACTATGATTTTGAAGGACAACTCAATACTGCTATTACTATCCGCACAATGATTGTTCAAAACCAGGGTCAAGGTGAACATCAAGTTAGTGTTCAAGCGGGGGCGGGTGTAGTTGCTGACTCCCAACCTGAAAAAGAATATGAGGAAACCTTGAATAAAGCCCGGGGGTTATTAGAAGCCATTCGTTGCTTGAAATCTTGAATCCTAGGGTGCGTGCGCTACGATAGCCACACCAAAAGTCACTCACCAACCACTAACCAACACCTGCTAAACTTAGGTAGAAATTTTATGGTTTTGGATTATGTCTTCTACCACAAGCCCTTTACCTCCTAGTTTAGAACGGATTGTACAGCGTTTTAAACGTGCTTCTTCTAATAAATTGCGTTATGAACAATTAATTACTATCGCCCAAAAACTTCCTACCTTTCCAGAAGATCAGAAAATTCCTGATAATAAAGTTCCTGGTTGTGTGTCACAGGTTTATGTGATTGCTAACTTAGATGAACAGGGAAAAGTTCAGTTTCACGGGGATTCTGATTCTCAATTAACTAAGGGATTAGTTGCTTTTTTAATTATGGGAATGAATGGAATGACTCCCACAGAAGTTGTTGGACTTAACCCTGAGTTTATTCAAGAAACTGGATTACAAGCGAGTTTAACTCCTTCTCGCGCTAACGGTTTTTATAATATTTTTCAAACCTTCAAGAAAAAGGCTCAAAACTGTGATCCTAATCTTGATATTGAAGTTTAAGGGATTAATTAAATTAAAATATTAACTCAACTATGAATCAAGATTATTTGTGGATAGAATCATTAAAATTTAATGACCAAGGGTTAATTCCCGCGATCGCTCAAGACGCCCAAGATGGTACTATTTTAATGATGGCTTGGATGAATAAAGAATCTATTCAAAAAACCCTAGAAACTAAGGAAGTTCACTATTGGAGTCGTTCTCGTTCTGAATTATGGCACAAAGGAGCCACATCAGGACATATTCAAAAACTTAAATCATTCTATTATGATTGTGATGCCGATACTCTATTATTAAAAATAGAACAAATTGGCGATATTGCTTGTCATACCGGGGCGAGAAGTTGTTTTTTTAAACAAATTAAATGTTGATTGTTAACTCTTAAAAATCCGTGAAATCCGTCTAAATCCGTGATCAAAAATATGGTTATCAAAATTTATCATACTCAAACTCGCCAAAAAGAAAATTTTCAACCCTTAGAAGCAGGAAAGGTTAAAATGTATTGCTGTGGGGTGACGGTTTATGACTATTGCCATTTAGGTCATGCTAGATCCTATATTGCTTGGGATATAGTTAGACGCTATTTAGAATATAGTGGCTATACCGTTAATTATATTCAGAATTTTACCGATATTGACGATAAGATTCTTAACCGGGCTAAATTAGAAAACACCACAATGGATGTGGTTTCTGATAAATATATTCAAGCGTATTTTGAAGATATCCGACGCTTGAATATTCGGGATGCAAATGCTTATCCCAGGGTGACGGAACATCTTCCCCAAATTATCCAATTAATCCAAGAATTAGTAGATCAAGGTATTGCTTATGCAGTCGATGGAGATGTTTATTATAGTGTAAAGGATTTTGCCGATTATGGCAAATTATCCGGTCGTCAACAGGAACAATTACAAGCGGGTGCTAGTGGTCGAATTTCTGCATCTGATCCCGATATAATTAAGAAGAAAGATCCCTCGGATTTTGCCCTCTGGAAAGCCGCAAAACTAGGGGAACCAGCATGGGTTTCACCTTGGGGAAAAGGTCGCCCTGGATGGCATATTGAATGTTCTGCAATGGTGCGATCGCTATTAGGAAATACCATTGATATTCATGGCGGCGGCGGGGATTTAGTTTTCCCTCACCATGAAAATGAAATTGCTCAATCTGAAGCAGCAACTCATCAACCTTTAGCCAATTATTGGATGCACAATGGCATGGTTAGGGTGAGTGGTGAAAAGATGTCTAAATCCTTAGGAAATTTTACCACAATTCGCGGTTTATTGGATAGTCCTTTGGATGCGATGGTGATTCGTTTATTTATTTTACAAGCCCATTATCGCAAACCTTTAGATTTTACCGATGAGGCGATCGCTTCGGCTGAAAATGGATGGAATACGTTAAAAGAGGGGCTATTATTTGGTAGGGAATATGGCGATAAATTAGGCTTTAAACCCGATGAAAAAGCCTTAATTGATGATGCTATTGGTCGGTTTAAAGAGGCAATGGATGATGATTTTAATACCCCGGAAGGGTTAGTAATTTTGTTTGAATTAGCCAAGGAATTAAGACGCGATCGCAATATATTAATTCATGGA
Source organism: Planktothrix agardhii (assembly GCF_904830935.1). Lineage (NCBI taxonomy): Bacteria > Bacillati > Cyanobacteriota > Cyanophyceae > Oscillatoriales > Microcoleaceae > Planktothrix > Planktothrix agardhii. Next base: position 2,586,508 of record NZ_LR882952.1, on the reverse strand, counting down.
GGCGATATTAATACCCCGACCGAACACTTACAGAAAACTTGGCAAACTTTAATGGAATTAGCCACGGTTTTCGGGTTAGAAGCAAAACCAGAGGAAAGTCAGAATTTAGGGTTAAGTGATAGTGAAATTGAAGCCTTAGTTCAGCAACGGTCAGAGGCGAAAAAAGCGAAAAATTTTGCAGAAAGCGATCGGATTCGAGATCAGTTAAAAGAGTTAGGAATTACCCTAATTGATCAACCTGGAAATCAAACCATTTGGCATCGTTAATTGAGGTTGAATAAATTCGTTATTGCGCTTGAGATATTTTGAGGGTAAGGCTTACAAGGAAATAATATTAACCGTATCTCCTTCTAAAGCAGCATCCACAAAAATAACCGTATCAACTTCCGCCATTTCTGCGGCAACTGCGGGGGTGAGTTGATGGATAGAAAGCGATCGCACATTCGTTAAATTCCACTGTTCAACCTCTGTTATTACCGCTTGACCAACACCATCATCTCCTCGAATGGGATTCCCATATCCGACAATTAAAATCATATTATTTTCTATATTTATTATTAACAATATTCTATCACAACTTCCTTTTGTTGACTGCGAAGTAACTGGACTAAATCTTCTATTAAGTTACGACGAATTGAAATATTTTTAGGTAATAAAGGATTCTGATAAAACTCATTAATTTGTTGACCTACTAAAAAATAAATCGAATCTCCTTCGATAATTTCCCGCGCCAATAAAACCGCCCCATTATTATCAGAAGCTAACCGGGCAATATCCCCCTTACATTTTCTCAAAATTTCCGTGGCTTTAGAAATCGTTAAAATTCCTTCTGTAACTAAATCCACCTCTTTTAGTTTACCAATAGGCGGTAAATCTTTTCGCATGGTTGCAATATCCATTTCAATAGTTTCTCCCATATAATTTGCGACTAAATTTCCAGTTGTTCCGCCACAAATTACTTTTCTACCGGGGAAATTTAATAACCTATCGGCATATAATTCATCCTGAGTAATATCTAAAGGCGGGCCAGTAAAAATCATGACCGGGTTAGGTTTTCTAACATAAACCCCCACAAAAGTTGCATCATCGCCAATATTTTCCCGATATAAAGAACGGGTTTCAGACATTACTTGCTCAATAATTGTTCGAGAATTAGTCGCTTGACTAATAAAAATTCTCTCCATGTATTTAGCAATATTATCCCAACCCCAGCCAAAATTCATCGTATCCCCTAACCCAGCATAAAGGATACCATCACTAATCGCCCCAATAAAATCTCCCCGCTCTAATGTTCCTTCTGAATATTGAATTTTTTTCCCTAAGATCTTATCAATTTTGGTTTCTAATTTAACAATGCGACCTTTTTTAAAATAAAGAATTGGCGGATTATCAAAATTAATTACTTTAAATTCATTGGTTAAATGATTAATCGAAATAATCGTAAAAGTTGCATAGGCAATTTTTCTCACCTGACAGATAGGTAAAGTTCCAATCACGGTTTTAATCACTTCCTCTAAAGGAACATCCGCATTTAACATGGTGATTAAAATTTCCGTGGTCAAGGTGGCTAAAATACTCGCTTTTACCCCACTTCCTAAACCATCGGATAAAACAATAGTGCTTTTAGTTTCGCTTTTGGTAAATTTAACTTGGTCACCACAAAGTTCTTCGCCTTTTTTATTCAAACTCAGGTGACAAATATCAAAAAAGTTATCTTGACTCATATTAATTTTATTAAAATATAGGGAATAGATAGAAACCCGGTTTCCGATAGTTTACTGATTCACCAGTTCAATAATTTTGAGTAAACTAATTTTAGTTTCGGCGGTGGTTTCTCCTAATAACCCGGCAATTTCTTGAGCGACTTTCATTTGATTATCAACTACTTCATTCACTTTTTTAACGGTTTCTGCCTTGATTATATCCGTTTCTTTTTTACGTTCCATTTCGGCGGTAATATCGCTCATAATACAGCCAATAATATTTTCTTCCTTAATGGGAAAAATAAACTCTCGAATATACAAATGATATTCAGGATATTCTGTTTCCCGTCCCCGAATTACCTGATTAGTTTCCCAAACAGTTTTAAAATGATCTACATTCCCTAAAATTTCGGTTACGGGTTTACCAATAATTTCACTCGCTTCAACATTAAATAGTTTACAAAAAGCCGGATTAACAACTTTAATCATCAAGTCTGAATCTACGGCAATTAAACCGTTAGGATCATATTCCCACAAAAGTTGCCAGAGGTGATTCTGAGTTGTTTCTAACATGGTGTTTATCTCAATTCTGATCTTTAATGGCGGGAAGAATTTCTTGCAAAAATCTATCTTCAATATTTTGAGGACTAATATTAATAAAATGTAAGTCCTTAAATTTCATCACAATTCCCGAACTACAAGTTTCTAAACAAAATGAGCCTTTTAGCTCAATTTTGTGATCAATATCATATTCACTCATCAAGGCTTGCAATTTCGGTAACACTTCATACACTCCAAGCTGATGACAAGCAGAACCCATACATAAATATAAGTTTTCCTTTGGCATTTTTTGCCTCCTAATATCATAAATCCGTTGTTGGGCTTTAGCCATTAAGATTGCGCTTAAGCGCAACAACGGGATTGAAAAATGTTGTTGGGCTTTAGCCATTAAGATTGCGCTTAAGCGCAACAACGGTGGGGTTAATGGCGGTATTTTTCTTTAATTACTGTTCCATCCTTTTGAATTAATTGGATGTGCAAAGGCATTTGTCCGACGGCGTGGGTGGAACAACTTAAACAAGGATCATAAGCCCGAATTCCGGCTTCGACTCGGTTTAACATTCCCTCTGGAATCTCATTTCCATGAATATAATGTTGGGCAATTTGAGTCACGGTTTTATTCATGGCTAAATTGTTTTGTCCGGTGGCAATAATTAAGTTAACTTTCTTAATTAATCCGTTTTCATCTACTTGATAATGATGGAATAAAGTGCCGCGTGGAGCTTCACTAACTCCCACTCCTTCTAAACAGTTAATCCCCGCCTCTGAACGCACCCGTTTTGAGATAATATCAGGGTCATCAACTAACTGTTCAATGGCTTCAATACAAGCGAGAATTTCCACTAAACGAGCATAATGATAGAAGAAGGAAGAAGTAGCTACCCGTCCCCCCGCCCGATGCCGAAATTCAATTAATTCTCGGTCTGCATCTTCGGTACCAATACAGTCACAAACATTCAATCTTGCTAAGGGCCCAACGCGATAAATACCATCGGGATATCCCAGGGGTTTGTAATAGGGAAACTTCAAATAAGACCAATTTTCAACGGCTTCTCCGAGGAAATCTTGATAGTTATCTTCACTCAAACCATCGGCGACAATTTCCCCATTACTATCAATAAATCTCAGGTGTCCGCCGTAGTGTTCCCAAGTACCATCGGGGGCAACTAACCCCATAAATAATGAGGGGAATTTGCCAAAAACATCAATTTCGGTTTTTAATTCCGTATCTAATAAACGCTTAAAGATACTAATAGCTAATTCGGTGGTTTGTCGAGCTTCAGGTAAGCGATCAATAATCCATTCTCGCCCTTCATCGGAAAGGGGAGAACGCACGCCACCCGGAACCGCCCAAGCCGCATGAATTTTTCTGGCGCCTAATAGTTCAATTACCGTTTGTCCGAACTGACGCAAGCGAATTCCTGCCCGAGCTAAATCAGGATCAGCCGCCATTAAACCAAACACATTTCGTTTAGCTGGATCACTATCCCAACCTAATAGAAAATCAGGACTACTGAGGTGGAAAAAACTTAAAGCATGGGACTGAGTAAGTTGTGCTAAATTCATCATCCGCCGCAGTTTTTCCCCGGCTGGAGGTACTTGCACAGCGAGGATTTTATCGCCAGTTTTAGCAGAAGCTAACAGGTGACTAACGGGACAAATTCCGCAAATTCTAGCGGTAATTCCAGCCATTTCAAACATCGGTCGTCCTTCGCAGAATTTTTCAAAACCGCGAAATTCTACGACGTGAAACCGGGCATTTTCTACTTCTCCCGCATCATCTAAATAGACAGATATTTTAGCATGACCTTCGATCCGAGTCACTGGATCAATAATAACGGTTTTAGACATATTTTTAACCTCTGTAGTTTGTTATTTAGCTTGAACTTTTCTACCCCGTTGTTGCGATTAAGCGCATCTTTATTAATTAGATTTGAGGATAAAAATTAAGGGTTATAATTTATATCCTTGGGGTACGCTGAAGCGCAACAACTAAGCGCATCTTTACTAATTAGATTTGAGGATAAAAATTAAGGGTTATAATTTATATCCTTGGGTGCGCTGAAGCGCAACAACGGCGCAACAACAGCGCAACAACGGTTAACCAAATTTGATCATTTCCCGTCCTTCCATTACAGGCATTTTCCCTTCTAATAAAGGAGCGATCGCGGCTTTAATTCTATCCGCAGAAGGAGGACATCCGGGTAAAAAGATGTCAATATCAACTAATTCATGAATTGGACGAACTCGCTCTAACAGTTCAGGCACAATACCCGGTTCATTCGGCAATTGCGCCCCGATATCACTCAGTTCCAAATAACAGCGTTTTAATACAGGTTCCGTACTACCTAACATATTTCTCATCGCCGGAACGTTAGCCGTGACCGCACAATCTCCAAAGGAAATTAAGAGTTTAGTCCGTTTTCTAACTTGATATAATAACTCTAAATTTTCTTCATTAGCCACGGCTCCTTCCACCAAACAAACATCCACATTTTCAGGATATTCTTTTAAGTCACAACCCACCGGACTAAAGACAACATCAACTTTTTCCGCGAGATCAAACAGCCATTCATCTAAGTCTAAAAACGACATATGGCAACCGGAACAACCCGCCAACCAAACCGTAGCAAATTTTATCTTGTCCATTGATGTTTCCCTCTTGCATCTGCTAAGAATTCTAGTTTTTCACTATCCCGTTGCATTTCCGCCGTAGTGGTACCTTTTTTAAAGATTGAACCCGTGGGACAAGCATCGACACATTTACCACAGGAGGTACAAGCATCCACATCCCCCCAGGGTTGATTTAAACCACTAATAATTTTAGCTGCGGCTCCCCGATAGCCGACATCCCAGACGTGGGCTCCTTCAATTTCAGCACAAACTCTCACACACCGAGTACACATAATACAACGGTTATGATCGATGCCGAATTTACTATGAGAAATGTCTACTTCCCGGTCAGGAAAGCGATAGGGAAAACGGCTATGATCCATGCCCACTTCAATCGCAACGTCCTGTAATTCGCAGTTACCATTAGCAACACAGATGGCGCAAACATGATTTCCTTCTGCGAATAATAACTCCACGGTCATGCGTCGATATTCTTGCAGTTGGGGGGTTTGGGTACAGACTTCCATACCTTCTGCAACTTCGGTTACACAAGCTGGTAATAAACGATTAATTCCTTTAATTTCTACTAGGCATAACCGACAAGCCCCCACATCAGAAACCCCGTCTAAATGACAGAGTTTGGGAATTTTGACCCCGGCTTCTTCGGCGGCTTTGAGTACAGATGTTCCTTCTTCAGCAGCAACATCAATTCCATCTATTTTTAGGGTTTTTACGGACATAATTTTTTCATCTCCTCTCAGGTTTAAATATCAAATTTAATCCTTTAACTTTAAGATGTATCTGGTTTCATTATAGCAGTTTTTCCTAATAATTTTTACATGATTTTGTATAGGGTTTGACCCCCCTAACCCCCCTTAATAAGGCCAGGATTGATTTCAAAGTCCCCCTTTACCCCCCGCGCGCGGGGGCAGGGGGGATGGGGGATTTAGGGGGATCTGATTCGGCTACAATCAGATTTTTTCGGCTGTCTTTGACACCCATGAAATTAACCCTAGGCTAAACAAGCGGCTAAATCTTCATCGGGGGTAGAAATCGCTTTCAGATGATAGGTGTCCGATAGTAATTGGAACACATTCGGAGAAATAAAAGCGGGTAATGTCGGGCCTAAACGAATGTCTTGAATCCCCAAATATAACAGGGTTAATAACACCGCCACGGCTTTTTGTTCATACCATGACAAAATCATGGATAGGGGTAATTCATTAACACCAATATCAAAAGCTTTAGCTAATCCTAAAGCAATTTGGATGGCAGAATAAGCATCATTACATTGTCCCACATCCATCAATCGAGGAATGTTACCAATTTCACCTAATTCTTTATCAAAAAAGCGGAATTTTCCACAAGCTAAGGTGAGGACAACACAATCTTGGGGAACTTTTTCCACAAATTCTGTATAGTAACTCCGTCCGGGTTTGGCCCCATCACAACCGCCGACTAAAAAGAAGTGACGAATTTTCCCGGCTTTAACCGCTTCAACGACGTGATCAGCTACACTTAAAACTGCATTATGGGCAAATCCGGTTTTCACTTCCCGGAGGGTTTCATCATCCAAAAAGCCGGGGAGTTCTAGCGCTTCTTGAATCACTGGAGTAAAGTCAGGAATACCATCAGCATCGGAGGGTAAATAGCCTAACCCAGGATAGCCCACGGGCCCAAGAGTAAACAGTTTTTGATCATAGGTTTCATGGGGCGGCATTAAACAATTTGTTGTCACCACAATCGCCCCAGGAAACTTAGCAAAATCTTTGGTTTGATTCTGCCATGCTGTGCCAAAATGTCCGAATAAATGGGGATAATTTTGTTTTAAAATCGGATAACCATGGGCGGGTAATAATTCCCCGTGGGTATAAACCGTAATCCCCGTATCTACGGTTTGTTTTAACAGGGCTTCTAACTGTTTAATATCATGTCCAGAGACTAAAATAGCCTTACCTTGACGATGATTTAAGGGAACACTTGTGGGGGTGGGATGTCCATAATGTCCGGTATGTCCGGCATCTAATAATTCCATTGCCCGGAGGTTCATTTCTCCGACTTTTAAGGCTAAACCCACCCAGGCATTTAAGTCTAAATCCTGCCGATCTAAAGCAATTAAGGCTTCATAGATAAACTGATAAATCTTCTCATCTTCCTGACCCAGTTCGTAGGCGTGGAAGGCGTAGGAAGCTAATCCTTTAATGCCATAAATTGTGGTTAATTGCAAGGAATAAATATCAATATTCCCATTAGCTTTTTGAATTAAATCCAAGGCAAAATTTTGTCCTTGTTCAGATAAATTTTCCTCAAAATCGGGCTGATAATTACAAATTTCTGGCCAGGAAATGGGGGTGGGACTTTTACTTTCCACCGCTTGTTTTAAGGTTTTTCGCAATTGTAAAACCTGTTGGGTAGAATCAGCAAATCGCTTCGTACTAAAGTTAACATTCGTCATCGTTGAAAACATCGCTTCACAGGTAAAACGATCAATTTCTCGATTAGGAATACCTAACTCATAAGCTTTTAAAGCAATGGGGGCAATACTGCGTAAGCAATAGACTAATAAATCTTGGATTGAATTAACCTCTGGACTTTTACCACAAGCCCCCCATTGATGACAGCCATTTCCACTGGCGGTTTGTTCACATTGTTCGCAAAACATTTTTTATTATCCTTACTTGAAAGTATTGGATACAATGGGTGAATTTTATCTTTGTTGATACCAATAAATAGTCACCCATTGCAGATATAAACCATCCCATTTTTAGGAATATTAAAGCCCCGAAACCCGTCCGCTTTCTTCTGGTTGCAATAATGCCTGATATTCCTCTGGAAAATAACGCAACGTACTCAAGACCGGGTTAGGGGCTGTTTGTCCGAGTCCGCATAAACTGGTGGCTTTGACCATTTCCGACAACAGTTTCATTTTCTCAATATCTGCGGTAGTAGCTTGTTTATTGAGAATTTTGGTTAACATTTGATACAGTTGAACCGTCCCAGTGCGGCAGGGAACACATTTTCCGCAGGTTTCCCCCCGACAGAATTCCATATAGAATTGGGCAACTTGCACCATACTGGTGTTTTCGTCCAGTACCACCATACCCCCTGACCCCATCATAGATCCTAATTGGGCTAAGGATTCGTAATCTACCGGGGTATCCAAATGTTCTGCGGGAATACAACCTCCCGATGGCCCTCCAGTTTGCACGGCTTTAACTTTCACGCCGCCGGGAATACCGCCCCCCATGTCCTCGATAATTGTCCGTAAACTAATTCCCATGGGGACTTCAATTAAACCGGTATTCCGAATTTTGCCCGTGAGGGAGAAAATTTTAGTCCCCTTGCTTTTTTCTGTGCCGATACTGGAAAACCAGTCGCTACCTTTTTTAATAATTGGGGCAATATTGGCCAAGGTTTCGACGTTATTAATTAAGGTGGGCTCCCCCCATAACCCGGAAACGGCGGGATAGGGAGGGCGAGGGCGAGGAGTGCCGCGTCCCCCATCAATGGAGGCAATTAGGGCGGTTTCTTCCCCACAGACAAAGGCTCCCGCCCCGACCCGGATATCAACACGGAAATCTATTCCCGACCCAAAGACTTGACTCCCTAAAATCCCTTGGCGTTTGGCCTGTTGAATGGCTTTTTGTAGACGGGAGATGGCCAGGGGATATTCGGCCCGGACATAAATATAGCCCTGGGTCGCACCAACAGCATATCCAGCGATCGCCATTCCTTCTAAGATCCGATGGGGGTCACTTTCCAACACACTCCGATCCATAAAGGCGCCGGGATCTCCTTCATCGGCGTTACAGATCACATATTTCTGTCCGGGGGGCATTTTAGCAACGGTGGCCCATTTTAATCCCGTAGGATATCCCGCCCCGCCTCGACCCCGGAGCCCGGATTTAGTAATTTCGGCTACCACATCGGCCGGACTCATTTCATAAACGGCATGATGCAGGGCTTGGTATCCACCCACGGCGATATATTCACCAATTTTTTCCGGGTCAATTTTACCGCTATTTTCTCGAACAATTAGCAGTTGGCCACTAAAAAAGGGATGGTTGCGATCGCCTTGGACGGGTTTAGCCTCTCCCCCATTCAGGGCTTCAATAATAGAGGGGGCTTCTTCGGGCGTCACTCTCTCGTATTGGAGTCCGGCGGGTTCGACTTCTACTATTGGCCCCCGGCCACAAAATCCCATACAACCGACCCCGACTACTTGCACTCTTTCCTCAAGTCCGGCGGCTTTCACGGCTGCATCCATTTGGTCTTTGACACCCAAGGAATTTGAAGCCACACATCCGGTTGAGGTACAACAATGCACCCGGATCGGTTTTTGGGATTTTTGTTCCTTCTCGGCTAATTCTAATAATTCGCTATATTCCATAATTTTTGTTTTCCTCTATAAAGGCAACAGGCAAGTATCAAGACAAATCAGTTATCAATCAGCAGTGCGAGCGTCCTCGCTCGCTAACTCGTAAAATATTGGGGTAAGGTCAGGCTGGCATTTACTAACTTTTGGTTAAGGTCAGACTTGCTAACTTTTGGTTAAGGTCAGACTTGCTAACTTTTGGTTAAGGTCAGACTTGCTAACTTTTGGTTAAGGTCAGCGAGCGAGGACGCTCGCACTTCCCTACTCCCCCCGGCTCCCCGGCCCCCCTACTCTCTTACTCCCCCTGCTCCCATGCCGCCATGCGATCGCAGGCCATTTCCGGGGTCTGTTGGGCGGCTACTTTGCCATCAAAGACAACGGCCGGAGCAATACCACAGGCTCCAATACAACGGGCGGTCATAATCGAAATTTGACCATCGGCGGTGGTTTCCCCGGCTTTAATTCCGGTTCGGGCTTCTAAGGCGGTTAAGACATCCCCGCCCCCCTTAACGTAACAAGCTGTTCCTAAACAAACTACACAGGTATGGGCGCCATTGGGTTTGAGGGAGAATAAATGATAGAAGGTGGCGACTCCATAGACATAACTGAGGGGAAGTTTCAGATTTCTGGCCACATAAATTAGAACATCTTCTTCTAAAAAGCCAAAGGATTCTTGGGCTTTATGTAGCACCTCAATTAAGGCGTCCTGACGATATTGGTTGCGCTTCATGGTCATATCCAGGACTTTAAACCGTTTATCGCCTCCTTTTGTGGCTTCAGCTTTGGGTTTATCAGTTTTTCCAGTAGTTACCGTAGAAGATTGCATAGTTCTGTTCTCTACTAATGATGTGGATTTTGACACTCATTTTGTAATCAAATATACCTTTAGACAAGTTGGGTTCAGTTCACCACAAAAGGGTCACAAATTTAATCATGAACCTTTGGGGACTCAAGGATTATAGACTAGGATAAACAACACAACCGTTGTTTATATCGATGATTTTGGGTTGGGTTCCAACTTCTCTCCTAAGTTGTAAGTCTACTGCTAATTTATGGAAAAAAGTATTAAAATAAAGAAAAGAATTAATCGGTCTAGGTTAATAATGGATGTGGTATTGATCGGACTGAAATACTGGGACAATCCCTACCACAAGAAATGGTCTGGATTTTTCATCAGTTTTCCCTCCTTGCTTCAAGAAACGTAACATTTTTAGGTGCAGCCGATGTGTTTAGCAATTCCAGGTCAATTATTGAGTATTTCCGGGGATGATCCCTTGGAAAAAGTTGGCAAAGTCAGCTTTGGTGGCATGGTCAAGGAAGTCAACTTAGCCTATGTTCCAGAGGTTCAAGTGGGTGACTATGTGATTGTTCATGTCGGTTTTGCTTTGAGTATTGTGGATGAACAAGCAGCCCAACAAACCTTAACGGACTTACAACAAATGATGACAATAAGTTAAAAAACGTTAAGCAATGATCCACTTTTCCCCATTTTTATTAGATGATCTAAAGCAGTAACTCAGGGAAAGTAGACCTCAAAAATTCTTAATCAAAATTTAAGGATGTTTTAATCTCGATCAGGATTTACCTATGGAAAACCCTCAATTAAACAACGACGGAGATTATTAGGGAAAGCTGAATTAATTGTTAAGGAAAATTCCGTCTGTTTAACTACAGAATTACAATGATCGTAAATTCCAACTAAACATCACCAAGTATGAATTCAGGCGCGTAAATTGCCAAAAGAATTCTGTAGGAAAGCGGGCGATGCCACAAAGTGGCGGCTACGCCATCGCATCAAGTTTTTATTAAAGAGAGGAATTTCAAGAATGAATACAAAAAATTATGCAACCCTAGATGGTAACGAAGCCGTTGCTCGTGTTGCTTATCGTTTGAGTGAAGTTATCGCCATTTATCCGATCACCCCGTCCTCACCCATGGGAGAATGGGCTGATGCTTGGGCCTCCGTGGGGGATAAAAACCTCTGGGGGACGGTTCCGGCCGTGGTAGAAATGCAAAGCGAAGGCGGGGCGGCTGGGGCCGTACACGGGGCTTTACAAGCGGGTTCCCTGACAACCACCTTCACCGCATCCCAAGGGTTAATGTTAATGCTCCCCAACCTCTACAAAATCGCGGGAGAGTTAACCTGTGCCGTGATCCAAGTGGCCGCCCGTTCCTTAGCCGCCCAAGGGTTATCTATTTTCGGCGACCATAGTGATGTGATGGCAGCTAGGGCCACGGGGTTCGCCCTGTTGTGTTCCGCCTCGGTGCAGGAAGCCCAGGATATGGCCTTAATTGCCCAGGCATCCACCCTAGAATCACGAATTCCTTTTATTCACTTTTTTGACGGATTTCGTACCTCCCATGAAGTCCAAAAAATTGAACTATTAGAGGATAGTGATATCCGAGAATTAATCGATGATAAATACGTTTATGAACATCGCAACCGCGCTTTAACACCTGACCGTCCTGTCCTGCGAGGAACGGCTCAAAACCCCGATGTTTATTTCCAAGGCCGAGAAACCGTTAATATTTTTTATGATCAAACCCCCGAAATTGTACAACGGGCAATGGATAAATTGGGGCAGTTGACGGGACGCAATTATAAACTATTTGAATATCACGGCGCCCCCGATGCCGAACGGGTAATTATTCTCATGGGTTCCGGTTGTGAAACCGTCCATGAAACCGTGGATTATTTGAATGCCCAAGGGGAAAAATTAGGGGTATTAAAAGTTCGATTATATCGTCCTTGGGATGGGGAACAATTAATTGCGGCACTGCCGGAAACTGTCAAAGCGATCGCGGTTTTAGATCGGACAAAAGAACCCGGTTCTAGTGGGGAACCCCTCTATTTGGATGTGGTGACGGCCGTTCAGGAAGTGATGTTAGGAGATAACGATACCCTTAAAGCTAAGATTAAAAACCTTAAAGCATTGGTAGGGGGACGTTATGGGTTATCTTCTAAAGAATTTAATCCGGCAATGGTTAAGAGTGTTTTTGAGAATATTACCCCCCCAACCCCCCCTTACCAAGGGGGGGATCAAGAGGGGGTTACTTATCAAGGGGGGGTTAAACCCAAAAATCACTTTACCATCGGTATTAATGATGATGTCAGCCACACATCTTTAGAATACGATCCCAACTTCTCCACCGAACCCGATAACGTGGTACGGGCGATGTTCTATGGGTTAGGTGCAGATGGTACCGTTGGTGCTAATAAAAACTCGATTAAAATTATTGGGGAAGAAACCGATAATTATGCCCAAGGATATTTTGTTTATGACTCCAAAAAATCTGGGGCTGTTACCGTATCTCACTTGCGTTTTGGGCCGCAACCGATCCGGTCGATTTATTTAATTAGTAAGGCGAATTTTATCGGTTGCCATCAATGGACGTTTATCGAAAGATTAGACGTTCTCCAATGTGCGATGGAAGGTTCAACTTTCCTCTTAAATAGTCCCTACGGCCCCGATCAAGTTTGGGAATATCTGCCCTTAGAAATTCAAGAAGATATTGTTAGAAAAAATCTGAAATTCTATGTTATTGATGCCAATAAAGTTGCCCGTGATACGGGGATGGGAAACCGCATCAATACTATTATGCAGGTGTGTTTCTTTGCCTTAGCGAAAGTATTGCCAAGGGAAGAAGCGATCGCCCAAATCAAAAAAGCGATCGAAAAAACCTATGGTAAGAAAGGAGCAGAAATTGTTCGCTTAAACTTAAAGGCCGTTGATGAGACCCTAGAACACCTTTATGAAGTCAACGTTGCCCAGGCCAACAGCGCCCTACGGCGAGCCGAACCCGTAGCCGTCGGAGCCCCTACCTTTGTTAAAGAAGTTGAAGGCATGATGATCGCCGGACGGGGGGATGATTTGCCCGTTAGCAAACTGCCCTGTGATGGTACTTATCCCACCGGAACCTCTAAATGGGAAAAACGCAACGTCGCCCAGGATATCCCGGTTTGGGATGCGGATGTCTGTATCCAGTGTGGCAAATGTGTGATGGTTTGTCCCCATGCCACAATTCGGGGTAAAGCCTACGATGAGGCTGCCCTGGAAAACGCCCCCGCCAGTTTCAAATTTACCAACGTTAAGGATAAAGCCTTTACCGGAGAAAAATTCACCATCCAAGTCGCTCCCGAAGACTGTACCGGATGTGGCATCTGTGTGGATGTTTGCCCGGCCAAAAATAAATCCATGCCTTCGAGAAAAGCGATCAACATGGAACCCCAGTTACCCCTGCGGGAACAAGAAGCTACGAATTGGGACTTTTTCCTGGGTATTCCCAACCCTGATCGGTTAAAATTACGGCCAGATTTGATCCGTCAACAACAATGGCAAGAGCCGTTATTTGAGTTCTCCGGCGCCTGTGGTGGATGTGGCGAAACTCCCTATATCAAGTTGGTTACGCAGTTATTTGGCGATCGGATGATCGTGGCCAACGCCACCGGATGTTCCTCTATTTATAGCGGGAACTTACCCACAACCCCCTGGACAACAAACGCCGACGGTCGCGGCCCGGCTTGGTCTAATAGCTTATTTGAAGATAACGCCGAATTTGGTTTAGGGTTCCGAATGTCCATTGACAAACACGCTGGGTTTGCTCTGGAATTGTTACACAAACTCGGCGGTGAGGTTGGGGATAATTTAGTTACCCAAATTACCGATAACGCCCAAAAATCCGAGGCCGATATTTGGGAACAACGGCAACGGGTTGTCCAACTCAAAGAAAAACTTCAAGGACTCAATTCCCCTGACGCCCAACAGTTACTTAGTTTGGCCGACTATTTAGTGAAAAAATCCGTTTGGATTATTGGGGGAGATGGTTGGGCCTATGATATTGGTTACGGTGGCTTAGATCACGTCATTGCCAGTGGCCGTAACGTTAATATTTTGGTTTTGGATACGGAAGTTTATTCCAACACCGGGGGTCAGTCTTCTAAAGCTACCCCCCGCGGCGCCGTTGCTAAGTTTGCGGCTGGTGGTAAACCCTCGGCTAAGAAAGACCTCGGCCTCATTGCCATGACCTACGGTAACGTTTATGTGGCGAGTGTGGCGATGGGGGCCAAGGATGAACACACCCTGAAAGCGTTCTTGGAAGCGGAAGCCTACGACGGGCCATCAATTATTATTGCCTATTCCCACTGTATTGCTCACGGGATTAATATGACAACGGCTATGACCCATCAAAAAGATCTGGTGGAAAGTGGCCGTTGGTTACTGTATCGGTATAACCCAGACTTGAAAGAAGCAGGCAAAAACCCGTTAATTTTGGATTCTAAATCACCTAAGAAAACCGTTGAGGCGTCTATGTATGCGGAAAACCGTTTCAAAATGTTGACCAAGAGCAAACCTGCTGATGCCAAACGGTTGTTAAAAGAAGCCCAAGAAGACGTCAGTACCCGTTGGAAAATGTATGAATATATGGCCGCTCGTCCATTAGAAACTAAGGGTAATAACGGTCATTCTGAAGGGAAATCAGCCCCAATTTCGGAAGGTAAACCCCCAGAAACTACACCTGTATAAATCCTTCTTAACCTGCCCCCTAGACCCCCCTAGCCCCCCAAGGGGGGAACCGGATGTTCAAAGTCCCTTTTTTTGAGGGGGGAACCGGAAAATCAAAGTCCCCCTTACTAAGGGGGATTTAGGGGGTCTGATCTCCTCGCAAAACCAATCATTATTAATCATCTAAAACCTAGGACTAAAAACAATGGATTTAACCACAACTTATCTAGGATTAAATTTACGAACTCCGATTGTTCCTTCTGCTGCTGCACCGTTATCTGAAGATATTGATAATATTAAACGTTTAGAAGATGCGGGGGCGGCGGCGGTGGTTTTACATTCCTTATTTGAGGAACAATTACTACGGGATAAATTTGAACTGCATCATCATTTAGAATACGGAACAAATAGCTTTGCGGAGGCTTTAAGTTATTTTCCTGAACCTGATGAATACCACGTTGGGCCAGAACTTTATTTAGAACATATTCGTCAGGCTAGAGAATCAACAAATATCCCGATTATTGCTAGTTTAAATGGTTTTTCTCCTGGGGGTTGGGTGGAATATGCTCAACTGATGCAACAGGCGGGGGCGAATGCGATTGAATTGAATATTTATTATGTACCAACGGACATTAATTTAACAGGAGAACAAATCGAACAAAACTATCTTAATACCATTAGAGATGTTAAGGCAGAAGTTACTATTCCTCTGGCTTTAAAACTGAGTCCCTATTTCAGCAATATGGCGAATATGGCTAAACAATGTTGTGATGCGGGGGCCGATGGTTTAGTATTATTTAATCGTTTTCTGCAACCGGATATTAACCCCGAGGAATTAATTGTGGAACCGGGAACGATTTTAAGTAGTCCCCATGACCTGCGTTTACCTATGCGTTGGATTGCTATTTTATATGGTCGAATTAATGCGGATTTAGCCTGTACCAGTGGGGTTCAACGGGGTCATGATGCAATTAAAGTATTAATGGCGGGGGCAAAAATTACCCAGGTTTGTTCTACCTTATTACGTCATGGTTTTAATTATATTAAAGTCATGGAGGAGGATATGAAACACTGGATGGAAGAACACGAATATGATTCTGTTAAACAAATGCAGGGTTCTATGTCCCAACTCCATTGTGAGGATAAATCAGCTTATGAACGCGCCCAATATATGAAGACAATTACATCCTATCAACCCGATCATAGTTTAGTTTAGACCCCACCCTAGTCCTCCCCTTACCCAGGGGAGGAGTTTTATTCCTTGCTTTTTGAGTTCGCTAATGATATTATATTTTATGACTAGGTAAAATAATCCTAGAACTCGCTTAATATCTAAATTATTTCATTGTTAGGGTAAAACTATGGAATTTGTTAATCATAAGATAAAATCTCTAATTCGTCAGTTTAATTCACCAGATAATTTAGGGGAATTTGAGTTAATTCAAGAAATGAATGAACCTCAAAGGCTCATGTTTCAAAAATCAATCAAAAAGGTAAGAAAACGCAAAAGAGTAGGATTTACATTAGGTGTAATATTCGGTTTTCTAGGCGCTCATCGCTACTATTTAGGTGATTATGCTATAGGAGCAGTTTATACAGTAGTAGTAATGATTACTACAGCCATTGATGAATCTTTAACAATCATTCCAGTTATAGCAGCTTTAATTGAATGTTTATCTATAATGGATAAAATTGATCAATATAATCGTTCTAAAGCTTTAGGTATAGCTCAAAAAGTTAAGGAATTTGAAAATCCTTTAATTAATGAATCTCTTGAAAGAGCTTTAAACCATGCTTCCATTGATAACTTTGAAGCTGCAATCAAAGAACTAAAAACTGTATCAGTATTACCTGGTTGTCAATCTAATCAAGATATCCAAAATAAACTAACTGAATATCAAAATAAGTTAGACAGACAGATACTTTGGAAAGCAGCAGAAGAAGGAAGTGCTGGTAATTTTAATTCTGCTATATCTCGATTAAAGACAATTCAAGCTAATTCAGAAGCTTGCGATGAAGCTCAACAAAAAATTAATGAATTCGGAGAAGCTCTGAAACAGAAAGAAAAAGAACAACAAGAACAAAGAGCCCATCAGTTTTTACAGGCTGGATTAAAATTAGGAGAAACAGGAATGCTATCTCCAGCTTTAATGTCTTTAAGGCAAGTACCGGAAGGAACACAAGCTTATGAGGAAGCTCAACAAAAAATTAATGAATTTGGAGAAGCTCTGAAACAAAAGCAAGCTGAAAGAGAAGTAAAAGAAAAAGAACAACAAGAACAAATAGCCCATCAGTTCTTACAGGCTGGATTAAAATTAGGAGAAACAGGAATGCTATCTCCAGCTTTAATGTCTTTAAGGCAAGTACCGGAAGGAACACAATCTTATGCAGAATCTCAAGTTAAAATTGCTGAGTATGAAGCCGATTTAATGCAGAGAAATCTTGAAAAAGAAAAGGAAGAACAACTAAAATTAGAACAGTTAAAATTAGAACAACAAAGGGAAAAAGAATTAAGAAAACAGCAAGAAATTCAAAACGAAAGGCTTAAAAAAGAAAAAGAAGCGGAAAAAGAAAAATTAATTGCACAACTTCCCAATTTAGTCAGAGTTCAGTATAAAGGTAAGCTAGTTGCAGCAGCTTTAGTTGATGAAACTATTCATATTGTTGATCAGGTTGAAAAAAAACGAACTATTTCTGGGGTATTAGGCAATCATAATAGTGCTGGTGGAGAGTTTATAATTATTCGCTTAATAGTTCGTAATGATAGTAAAAAAACTCGGACTATATCAGCTTCAATGATAACTTTAATTGATCATGAAGATCGTCAATTTAGCACGTCTTCAGAAGCAGGAACAGCTTTAACTATGTCAGGGGATGAAACAGCAGAATTTATTCTAACAGAGATTCAACCAGGATTACAAAAAAGGATAACTATTATATTTGAAGTTCCTCTAACATCAAAAGATTTAAAATTGCAAATTCCTAGTGGAATATTTGGCAAGTCTACCATTCTACCTTTATCATTGGCTACTTAGTAGTTAAAAAAATTGTGGAGTTTTTGATATGTTATGAAATTTGTTGATAAGTATTGGAAACTGGGGTGCGCTGAAAGTCGCACGCCTCGCCTAGATTTACCCCTCTTTTGTCATTTTGGGGTATTTCAACGAAGTTAAACCCTTTCAGACCAATAAAAATCAAGGTTTTCCCTTCAAGGGTTAGAGTGACGGATCAGCGATAATTGGCTATTCCCTGGTAAAGCCTAGAAATCAATTAAACACTGGCTGATTTTTTATGGCGATTTGGCTAGATTTTGGTATAATGATAGTTTGGCTAAAAATTTTTAAGCGTTTTACCCTAAGTAAAAGAAACCTCATGGAAATTACGATTGAAGGTCAAAAACGACCAGAAGGCTCTAAACCCAATGCTTTGCGTCGTCAAGGATTAATTCCGGCGGTGCTGTATGGCCATCAAGGGGCAGAATCCATTAGCATTACCATTCCGGCGAAAACCGTAGAAAACCTACTCAAAAAGAACGTTGTTAACCAGGCTCTAATTCAACTGAATATTCCTGATATCTCTTGGAGTGGTAAAACCCTACTCAGAGAAGTGCAAAAACATTCTTGGAAGGGATTTCCCTATCACCTGAGCTTCTTTTCCGTGGCTCAACAAGACAGTTTAACCGTTTCTGTTCGTCTGCATTTCGTCGGCGAACCCGTCGGGGTCAAAATGGAAGGCGGTCTGTTAGATGTCGTCCTCTCTGAATTGGAAATTGAGTGCGAACCGGGTAATATTCCGACCCGTATTGATGTCGATGTCACAGAATTACATCAAGGTCAAGCCCTACACATTAGAGAACTCACATTACCTGATGGAGTTAAACCCACCGGTGATGGCGAACAAGTGGTTGTTAGTATTATTCATCCTGAGCGGGGTGAGGAAGGCGACGCCGAAGCTTAATTTTAGGGAGTAGGGGGAGCACCGGACGAGGTTTTCGACCTTGGTGTCAATGGTCGCCGAAAACCAGTGATTACAGCTAAGATTAGATCCCCCTAAATCCCCCTTAACAAGGGGGACTTATTAGAAATCCGGTTCCCCCCTTGTTAAGGGGGGTTAGGGGGGATCTATGGCTTTAGAGCATATCAAGAGACTTTTGGTTTTATTCGGTTTTCTTACCCTCAAAGGTCAAACTTCACGCATTAATAATTTCCTTTAATTTATCCCGTTGAGATTCGGGTAAGCGGGGGCCATGAATTTGAACAATTTGGGAACCGAGATAGTTTCCCCAACGGGCGGCTTGGGTAGTGGTTAAACCGTTGGTAAGTCCGTATAATACCCCACCTGCAAAAGCATCCCCCGCCCCAACAGTATCCACGGGTTTAACCGGGAAACCGTGAACATGAATTAGGGTTTGGTTTTCCACTACTAAACAGCCCTTATCACTATTAGTAATAAAAACAAAATTTACCTTTTCTCCTAACTGACGGGCGCAAACCTCTAAATCTTCGCTACCGCAGAAGTGGCGCACCTCATCCGCATTACAAAACAACACATCACAATATTCAGTTAAAACACTGCGAAAATCATCCCCAAACCGTCCCACTAAAAACATATCGGAAAAGGTAAACGCCACTTTTACCCCTAGGCGTTTGGAATGTTCCATCGTTTCAATACTAGCCTTACGGGGTTCGGGTGCATCCCACAAATAGCCCTCAATATAACTGTATTGACACTGACTTAAATGATCAAGATTAATATCCGCCACGGATAAGGTTGTGGAAACCCCCAAATTAGTACACATAGTACGTTCTGCGTCGGGAGTTGTTAATACTAAACAGGTTCCCGTTGGCCCTTGGCTACTCTCGGCGGGTTCAATTTCAAACCCAATTCCAGCGGCGACCATATCCTGTTGATAAAATTCGCCATTGGTGTCCGTACTAACTTTACCCGAATAAATTCCCGTACCGCCACTTTGGGCGATCGCAATCATAGTATTAGCAGCAGAGCCCCCACAACGTAATTCTAGAGAATTGTTTTCTAATTGTTGCAATAATTTCCCCTGTTTGACCGTATCCATCAGGGTCATAGCACCTCGGTTGAGGTCATGGCTTTGAATAAAATTATCCTCAACTAATGCCAAAATATCGAGGAGGGCATTTCCAACACCAAAGACATTAAAGGATTTGGGTTCTGTCATTGACTATTTCTGTAAAACGGTTTGAACAATTCTATCGTTGATCATAGCAAATTTTCTGTAACTTTTATTTTCAAATTATGAGAATTTGCTTTTTTCGGTGAGATAATAAAAATAATACCCAACTGATTACCGTTTCTTTCGCAAAATTCAATTCATTTTGATCTTTTTTTAATATGACTGACTCTGAACTTCCTCTGCTAATTCAACAAATGTTAGAACCGGATTTTTATCCCCATCCGGTACAGGAACCCATTGAACTTTTACAAACTCATATTTCATTTATATTATTAACGGGAGAATATGCTTATAAAATAAAAAAAATAGTTGACTTTGGATTTTTAGATTATTCAACTTTAGAGAAACGACGATATTTTTGTGAACAAGAATTACAAATGAACCAGCAACAAGCACCGGAATTGTATTTAGAGGTTTTACCAATAATAGAAATAGGCGATCGCTTTCAATTTGGGGAAAATCAAAATCATGCCATTGAATATAGCTTAAAAATGCGCCAATTCCCCCAAGAAAATTTATTTATTAATTTATTTAATCAAGATAAATTAACTAAGCAGGAAATGGAAACTTTAGGAAATGTTGTGGCTAAGTTTCATCTCAATTGTCCCAGCAATGAGCATATTTTAAAATTTGGAGAAATTGCTCAAATTCGTCATGCTATTGATGGAAACTATCTAAAAACAGAAAAATATATTGGTTGTTGTCAAACTCAAGAACAATATGAACAAACCAAACAATATACAGACAGCTTTTTTGAAACCCATGAAGCTATTTTTAAGAGTCGGATTAAAAACCGATTTATTCGAGAATGTCATGGAGATTTACATTTAAAAAATATCTGTATTTATCAAGATAAAATATTACTATTTGATCGGATTGAATTTAATCAAGAATTTCGGTTTGTTGATGTAATTTATGATGTGGCTTTTGTGGTTATGGACTTAGAAGGACGAGGACGGAATGATTTAGGAAATAAGTTTTTAAATACTTATATTGAAAACACTGGAGACTGGGAAGGATTACAATTATTACCCTTTTATTTAACCCGTCAAGCCTATGTTAGAGCCAAAATTAATTCCTTAATATTAGATGATTCAGCTATTACTGAAAAACAAAAAGAAATAGCCAAACAAGAAGCCAGTCAATATTATAAATTAGCTTGGCAATATACCCGCAAATCTTCAGGAGGAATCGTGATGATGTCGGGGTTATCGGGGTCAGGAAAAAGCACCACCGCCCGCCAACTATCTAAACAATTAAATGCTATTCATATTCGTTCCGATGCAGTTAGAAAACATTTAGCAAATGTTCCTCTCCACGAACCAGGAGGAGAAGAAATCTATACTCCAGAGATGACCGAAAAAATCTATAAACGGTTATTAGAATTAGGATTATTATTAGCAAAACAAGGATTTTGGGTAATTTTAGATGCCAAATATGAGCAACAAGAACGACGGGGAGAAGTCATAGAAACCTGTCATACCCATCAATTACCCCTACAAATTATTGAATGTACAGCACCAATGGATATTTTACAAGAACGTTTACAACAACGTCAAGGGGATATTTCTGACGCAACTATTGATTTATTAACCTCCCAACGTACCACATCTCAACCTTTTACAGATTCCGAAAAAAACTATCTTACCACCATTGATACGACCCAAAATATTGATCAGCAATGGAAAAAATTATATTAAAATAATCTATTATTTGAGGTTGCGCTTGCAATTCTCCTTCTTCGTGTCTTAGTGCCTTTGTGTTTCCTTTCTTAATAATAATGAAATTAACAAAAAAAACCAGCTTAATTATCTATGGAATTTCCAGTTTAATTTTATCATTGATTTTAGCGATCGCCCTTTTAATTTCCCCCACATCTTCGCAACCGATTTTAATTATCCCCAATGAAGTTAGAGGAGTTTGGTTAACAAATGTTAGTAGTGGAGTCTTATTTTTTCCTTGGGGAATTAATCGCGCTTTAGATCAATTATCCCAACTAAAATTTAATACCATTTATCCCGTAGTTTGGAATAGAGGAAGCACATTTTATAAAAGTGCAGTGGGAAAAAGAGTCATGGGTCGCTCTCAAGATTCATTATTAAATATAACCCAATTAGGGGGAGATATCCTATCAAAAATTGTCTTAGAAGGACACAGAAAAGGATTAAAAGTAATTCCTTGGTTTGAATATGGGTTTATGGCGCCTAAAAACTCTGCTATTGTCCAACGACATCCCGACTGGATCGCCCAAACTCAAAAAGGAGAAAAAGAGTTAGATCCTTTAAGGAGTTCTGAGGATGTTTCCTATCAAACTAAAGTTAAAAACTGGATTGTGAATCAAATTTTAGAAGCGATGACGATTCAAAATGTCTGGTTAAATCCCTTTCATCCGCAAGTCCAGCAGTTTATTGAAGATTTGATTTTAGAAGTAGTGATGAAATATAATATTGATGGGATTCAACTGGATGATCATTTCGGTCTTCCCGTGGAATTTGGCTATGATGAATATACCATTAAACTCTATCAAAAAGAACATAATGGTCAGTCTCCCCCTAATGATTATTATGATCAAGAATGGCGAAGTTGGAGAGCAAATAAAATTACTAAATTAGTTGAAAGAATTGTTAAAAAAGTTAAAATATCTAAACCTAATTGTCTTATTTCTTTATCCCCTAATCCTTATGAATATACCTATGAAATGTATTTACAAGATTGGTTAACCTGGGTCAATCAAGGATTAGTAGATGAAATTATTTTACAAGTTTATCGAGATAGTATGGTAAAATTTATTTCAGAATTAGACCATGAATCGGTTCAAATTGCTAGGCAAAAAGTTCCGGTGATGATTGGGTTATTAAGTGGAACATTGCGACATCCTGTTCCGATGGAACAAATTGAAAAACAAATGAAGGTTGTGCGCGATCGCGGCTTTGATGGAATCTCATTTTTTTATTGGGAAACCCTGTGGAGTTATTTCACTCCCGACTCCCCCCGATATCGTCGCCACAGCTTTAAAACTTTATTTTTAGATTAATTAATCCGACATTCCTAAAAATGCTTTGAGAGCGATTTTATATCTATTTCTTAACCGCATTATTGCATTAGAATTTTTTTTATTAACCATTCTTTGCCTTTATAGGGTGGATAACGTAGGGGTAAATCTAATAAAAATGTTTGTTTTAATACACTGCGATAATGGGAAAATCGATCAAAGGTGGTTTTTCCATGGTAACTTCCTATCCCACTTTCTCCAACACCGCCAAAGGGTAAAGATTTCCCCCCAATTTGCAGTACGGTATCATTAAAACAGAGGGTTCCTGATGAGGTTTCTTGTAATATTCGGTTTTGTTTGTTTTTATCGTTAGAAAATAAATATAATGCTAAAGGTTTGGGACGACTGTTGATTTTTGCGATCGCTTCTCCTAAATCCTGATATTCTAAAATAGGTAAAATCGGCCCAAAAATTTCCTCCTGCATAATTAAATCATCCCAGGAAATATTATCAATTAAAGTGGGAGCAATATATTTTGTTTCTGGGTTGGTTTTGCCTCCAGTGGTAATATTGCCCGCTTTTAAAAATTGCTGTAATCTGTTAAAATGAAAGTGATTAATAATCCGGGAATAGTCGGGACTGGTTTCGGGATTATCGCCCAAAAAAGTTTTAATCCATTTTTGCAACGCGATAATTAATTCCGATTTTATTAGACAATTCACTAATAAATAATCGGGGGCGATACAAGTTTGACCCGCATTAATTAATTTACCCCAAATAATCCGTTTTGCGGTATAATCTAATTGAATATCATCCTCGACAATACAGGGACTTTTTCCTCCTAATTCTAAAGTAACTGGGGTTAAATGTTTAGCTGCGGCTTCCATGACAATTTGACCGACTTTTTGCCCCCCGGTAAAGAAAATATGATCGAACTTTTCGGCCAATAATTCTTGACTGGTTTCGACTCCGCCTTCAACCACGGCAATATATTCAGAATTAAAGGTTTTGCTGATAATATCACTAATAATTTTAGAGGTATTAACAGCAATTTCCGAAGGTTTTAAAATTGCACAATTGCCCGCCGCGATCGCTCCAATTAAAGGAGAAATCAATAGTTGAAAGGGATAATTCCAAGGGCCTATAATTAGGATAATTCCTAAAGGTTGAGGATAAATAAATGTTGAGGCGGGAAGTTGACCTAAAGAGGCGGGAATTTTTTGGGGTTTAACCCAAGATTTGAGATGTTTAATGGCATAATTGAGTTCAGCAACGGGGGAAAACTCAAAACATGATTCCAGGTCAGGACGGCATAAATCGGCTTTTATCCCATTAATAATGGCTGTTTCATGGAATGCGATCGCCTGTTTCAAACCCTGAAGTTGGGTAAGGCGAAACTGGATATCCTGGGTTTGTCCAGTGGCAAAAAAGTCTCGCTGTTGCCCAATTAAACCCTGAATTGGCGTTTTTTCAGTCATTTTTGTTTCTCCAAATTACTCGAACAGTTGATACCCTTTTATGGTACAACTTGATCTGGTAAAGTTATTGCAACTGAGGTCAAGCTGAGAATGGCAAACATCAAAGAAATTTTATATCTTGAAGTTCCCACTCCCGGTACTCAACAGGTTTGTACTTGGTTGCAAGAAAAATTTCAAGCAGAAATGGGGGAAAAATTTATCACCCCCGATGGTTTTAGGTTGCGGTTTTCTCCCCAGCAGGAAAACACGACAGAATGTCATGAACTTTCAATTTTTGTTTGGTCAGTGCAACGGACAACTTATTTAAAAGTATTTCGCATCGGTCAACCGCCCAAAACCCAAGAAAAACTATTTTTAAAGCATTTAGAAACCGAAATTAGAACCGCATTTCCCCATCAATATCCCGAACCTCCAGAGATTAATTTATCTCAACAATCTATTTTTGAAGGATTAGAAAAAGATTATCCGTTAACGGTTAAATACTTCAAAAAAATGCCTAATGGAGAATTTGATCTCAAACGGGTTTATTGGTGGGAAAAACGCTGGCGAGAAGGGGTAAGAAATCCGCAAACTCCGAAGCAAGTTATTTTTAAAACCGATGATTCCCAGACCGATGATTCCCCCAATTATGATTTAGTTTATATCGGGGGTGCCTTAGGGGTGATTCATGCGGCAGTTATGGCAAGATTAGGCTATAAAGTATTATTAATTGAACGGTTGCCTTTTGGTCGGATGAACCGAGAATGGAATATTTCTCGGAGTGAGTTAAAGAGTTTAATTGATTTAAAATTATTTACCCCGACGGAAATCGAAAGTTTTATCGCCAGAGAATATAAAGATGGATTTCATAAGTTTTTTGATGCTTATAATCCTAAAATTGCTCAAGCTGAAATTCTCCATACTCCAACGGTTTTAAATGTTGCTTTAAATGCTGAAATTTTATTAAAATTATCCGGGGAAAAACTCAAAGAAGCTGGGGGAGATATTTGGGATGAAACGGAGTTTTTACAAGCGAATATTAACCCTAATCAAGTTACTATTAATTCCCTACATATTCCCAGCCAAACCGAACGCACAGCCACCGGAAAGCTATTAGTAGATGCGATGGGAACGGCTTCTCCTATTGCGTGGCAATTGAACGGAGGACGGGCTTTTGATAGCGTTTGTCCGACCGTTGGGGCGGTAATTGATGGCGGGTTTGAATCGGGGGTTTGGGATGCCAAATATGGAGATGTTTTAAATAGTCATGGGGATATTTCTAGGGGAAGACAGTTAATTTGGGAACTGTTTCCGGGGGCGGGCAATGAGTTAACTTTTTATCTATTTCACTATCATCAAGTTAATCCTAAAAACCCCGGTTCTCTGTTAGAAATGTATGAAGACTTTTTCACTATTTTACCCGAATATCGTCGCTGTGACATGGATAAATTAGTCTGGAAAAAACCCACTTTTGGCTATATTCCGGGGCATTTTAGTACCGGAAGTAGCGATCGCAAAATTAGTGTTGATCGATTAATTTTAATCGGCGATGCTGCTTCTTTACAATCTCCCTTAGTGTTTACTGGATTTGGGTCTTTAGTGCGGAATTTATCTCGATTAACAGACCTATTAAATACCGCTTTAAAACATGATTTATTAACCGCAAAATCCCTAGATCAAATTCGGGCGTATCAAACTAATGTTTCTGTTACCTGGTTATTTTCTAAAGGGATGATGGTACCCACGGGTAAATATTTGCCCCCAGAAAAAATTAACTCAATTTTAAATACTTTTTTTGGGGTTTTAGCAACAGAATCTCAAGAAATTGCGGAAACCTTTATTAAAGATCGAACAACTTGGTGGATTTTTACGCGGTTAGCCCTGAAAGCAGCCCGGATGAATCCTTTATTATTAGTTTGGATTTTAGACTTTGTAAATCTGGGAGAAGTTTTAAGATGGATGAAGAATTTTATTCAATTTATGCTATTATCTATAATTAGTTTCCTTTGCGGTTGGCTTCCTAATTTCAGTCGCAAAATTCAACCCTGGTTAGAACCCCGTTATCCTAAACTTTGGATGTGGTTATTAACAACCAGTTATGCTTTAACTGACGGAATGGGAAAACCACAAACTCCACATTTTAACACCTGAAAACTCAATTAATCTCAATTTCAACTTGTCATCAATTATAACAATTAATTTGAGGGGAAAATGAATACAGTTACTTTAAATCTCAATCCGATTATTAAACTCACACATGATCAATTTTATCAACTGTGTGCAGCTAATCCAGATTTACAATTAGAACGTAATGCTGAGGGAGAATTAATTGTTATGCCACCCACGGTCGGAGAAACAGGAAAACGCAATTCTAAACTTAATTTACAATTAGGAATTTGGAATGAACGTACTCAATTAGGTGAAGTTTTTGACTCATCCACTGGTTTTACTTTACCAAATAAAGCAGATCGATCGCCTGATGTTGCTTGGTTAGAAAAATCTCGTTGGCTGGCTTTAACTTCTGCACAAAGAGAAAAGTTTATTCCTTTATGTCCTGATTTTGTGATTGAGTTACTTTCTCCTAATGATAGTTTGAAAAAAACTCAAGACAAAATGCAAGAATATATGGAAAATGGCTGTCGGCTGGGTTGGTTAATTAATTGCAAAAATCAACAAGTTGAGATTTACAGAATTGGTAAAGAAATAGAAGTTTTAGATATTCCTAATAGTATTTCAGGTGAAGATGTCTTGCCAGATTTTGTGCTAAATCTGGAACAAATTTGGTAGTTTATTTGGAATCATAACCAAAGTAATCAACTAGAGCTAGTTTATCCCTTTTTCAGTTAATTATTTAGATAGCGATCGCCGAAACGTTTATTAAAGATCGAACAACTCTCGTTAACAAGGCTGCCGGTTTGTCGGGTGCCGTTGCAGAAGCAGCGGGTAAAGTCATGGGTAACACTCCCAACCCTAAAGCTCAATTGGTTGGAGAAGCTCTGGAGGCAGGTGCAACAGTTTTGAAACATATTCCCGGCTTGGTAGATGCAATTGCTAAGGCAGGAAATTACCCAGATCAACTGTACATGACTTTTAGTAATCAACCGGGAATTGACAAGCGGTTTTGGCCACAACCCGGTAAATACTATGAAATTTTAGCGGGTCAAATTGTACGGTTTGATGAATTGCGTTATCCTCTGACTCAGCCTCTAGATATCACCCTTTGGGAATACGATTATGGTTCTGGAGACGATCACCTCGGAAGTTTTGCAATTGGGAAGGATACAGAGCCAGGTACTTATGTAAAAACAGTCACAAGTGCTAGTGAAGCGTCTATCTATTTAGTCGCATACGTTGTGGCAGAAGAAGAGTGGTAACTACATAGGACTTATGTAAGTGTCACACTAAAAATCTGTTGTAGGGTGGGTCAGACTTGGCATCACCCTAGTTTTTTTACTAACAGGACTTACGCAAAAACCCGGTTTCTGAACCCAAAATCAAGCTTGTCGCTCTTAGCATGAATGAGAAACCGGGTTTTTTAACCCCTTGTGCGTAAGTCCTGACTAATCTGACTGTAGAAAGCATTTCTTGAAAAGCTTACTCCATCACACTTTCAGCCTTAGCGTACAATTTACCCGTTTCGGCACGGTGCTGATATTGAACTAACTGCTCAAGCTACCGATCGCTTGCTAATTTTATCAGAGGCGATCGCTTTTTTAATCAAAAATCTAGCTTGGGGTGCTTAAAAACT
Source organism: Planktothrix agardhii (assembly GCF_904830935.1). Taxonomy (NCBI): domain Bacteria; kingdom Bacillati; phylum Cyanobacteriota; class Cyanophyceae; order Oscillatoriales; family Microcoleaceae; genus Planktothrix; species Planktothrix agardhii. The sequence continues at coordinate 2,558,346 of NZ_LR882952.1, read as the reverse complement.
TAACTAACCTTAACAGCAGAAGGATTATGTTCCGCCACTAATTTCCGAAATTGTTCCCCCTCTAAGGTTTCAATTTCTAACAGTAATTCTACCAACTGATCCATTAACATTCTGTTTTCACGAACCAGTTTTCGAGCTTTTTCATAACAGTCAAAAGCCAGATATCGAATTAAATGATCAATTTGGGTAGCTACTTCCTCCGAATATTCCGATTGAGAAGGAAATCCTCGACCTAAAAACACTTCCGCCGAGGGACTTTCTAAAGCAACTAAACCCAATTCCGACATTCCATAACGAGTTACCATTTCCCGGGCTAAATTCGTCACCGTTTGAATATCATTACTCGCCCCAACCGTAACTTCCGAATCCCCAAAAACCTCCATTTCCGCCGCCCGTCCGCCCAAACAAATCGTAATTTGATCAATTAACCAGGATTTTGTATATAATCCACTATCGACCATTTCCTCATTAAACATTTGTTGAGCAAAACCGCCAATTCCTCCCGAACGCGGAATAATGGTAACTTTATTTAAAGGATCAGAATTCTTCAACAACGTCATTAACAAAGCGTGTCCGATTTCATGATAGGCAATCAGACGCTTTTTCTTACTATCTAATAACGGCGTTAATGCTAACCCAATCGTAATCCGATCAATCGCATCATCAATTTCTAAAGGAGTAATTGATTCCTTACGACGTCGGGCGGTTAATATTGCCGCTTCATTGAGTAAATTCGCTAAATCTGCCCCCGATAATCCCGGCGTCCGACGGGCGATCGCATCTAAAGAAACATCCTCCGATAACCTCTTATTCCGAGCATGAACTTCCAAAATCCCCAAGCGGCCATTAAAACTAGGTAAATCCACCATAACTTGCCGATCAAATCGACCCGGACGTAATAAAGCCGCATCCAAAACATCGGGGCGGTTAGTCGCCGCAATCACAATAATCCCCGTATTGCCTTCAAACCCGTCCATTTCCGTTAATAATTGGTTTAGGGTTTGTTCGCGCTCATCATTTCCCCCACCAATACCCGCGCCCCGTTGACGTCCGACTGCATCAATTTCATCAATAAACACCAAACAGGGGGCATTTTCCTTCGCCTTTCTAAATAAATCCCGCACCCGGGAAGCGCCGACCCCGACAAACATTTCCACAAATTCCGACCCAGAAATACTAAAAAACGGCACTCCCGCTTCCCCAGCCACCGCCCGGGCTAAGAGGGTTTTTCCCGTCCCTGGCGGCCCAATTAACAATACTCCTCTGGGAATTTTAGCCCCAATCGCGGTAAAACGTTCGGGTTGCTTCAAGAATGTGACAACTTCCTGCAATTCTTCCTTAGCTTCCTCAATTCCCGCCACATCCTCAAATAAGATGCCAGTTTTTGCTTCCATTTGAAATCTGGCCTTGGATTTGCCAAAATTCATCGCTTGGCCCGATGCTTGGGTAGACCGTCGCAGAATCATTAATAAAATCGCCAATAGGCCAAAAATAATCAGCATATTGACGATCAGCCCCATAGCCATGCTATTATCCGCCGAAGGGCTAACTCCATACTCGACATTATTTGCCCGAATTTCTCCCATCAATTCCGGGTTTTGGGCAAACAGGGAGACAAAATATATCGACCCAGCCTTTTTATCTTTCTCTCCCTTCAAAGTGACTTTCGCCATTTGTCGTGAGGGGTCTTCTTCAATTTTTTGAACTTCCCCGGCTTGAATTTTCTGCAACAGTTGACTGTAGGTTAGGGTTTTTGGGGTGTTATCAGCAAATGCTGGAGTTCCCAACAGTACCCCCTGGGCGATCATCCAACTTCCCAAAAGCCGCCCCAGTCGTTTCCCGATCTTCGTTTTTTGGGGGACTATCTGTTTAGGATTTGACCCTCCCATCCAGGTTTTGATCCAAGACCTATTCATTCTACCTTTTCCTGTTGCTACGCTCATGTAGATCTAGTGTAACGCTCCAACGAGAATCAGTCATCAGTTATCAGTTATCAGTTTAAGAGTTAAGAATCAGCTTAAATTAATGCTAACACAGAAACAGGTGATCCCGAACCTCCTGTTAATTTTAAAATACCAATAATTAAGGTAATTTTAGTGGCGGGAAGTTGATCAAGGTTGGTCAAGTTCTCTAACACAAAACCATTATTTTTCAAAATTATTTTATTAGTATTAAAACTATGATCAAAACCTGGGTCAACTCCATGGGTATCAATTCCAACTCCCATAATATGGCGCTGTTCGATTAAAAATTGAGTTGCTTCACTTCCAAACCCCGGAAAGTGCAGTTTTCCCTCGGTATCAATATTTAAAAAATCAATGGGATTATGCCATTTTTCCTGCCACCCTGTATAAAGTAAAATCATACTATTTGCAGGAATAATATCATGCTGTTCTTCCCAATCTTTAATATCATTCACCGTTAAAATAGCGTCGGGATTTTGACTGGCTTTTTCTCTAATATTAATTACAACGGCGGAAAGAATACAAGACTCTGGAGAATAATCATCAATTCCCATTCCATCTTGATAAAAACTTTTCGGCGAATTCAAATGAGTTCCACTATGTTCTCCCATAGAAAACCGTCTTAAATAATATCCCGATGTCGAAAAATCTGCTATAGTTTCTAATTCCACAACCGGATCACCTGGCCATAAAGGAATATCAGGATCAATTTTATGAGTTAAATCAATAATTCTGCGGTAATTAATTGTTTTCATAATTGTGATTATAGAACCCGTGGGGGCGGGTTTATAGATATTTTTTGTGTATATTATAGACTAACTCGAACCCGCCCCTACCATTAACCTTTAATTTTAATCCATTGATTCAGAATTTTATAAATATTAACTAATCCTTGTAAATGCGATCGCGGAGAACGTCCATATAAAAAATCATGCAGACTGATTTGATAGTTATATTGTAGGGCTAAATCTAACCATAAATTATTATATAATTGTCCTTTAATATAATCAGGAACTGTGTTATAATAATGGGGAAAACTATCTAAACAAGTATTAAAAAAGTTTTTGCGACCTTGATATTTTAAATAATTAAAACGGGGTTGAAAAACCGTTAAATTATCTAAAGTAGTATGAATATTATCAGCTAGAGCTTCAGGATCAAATTCCGATAATAACCCTGATCCCGTAGGGAATAATTCAGCTTTACCTCTGACATATTGATTGAATTGCCCAAAACAAATCACCGGAATATTACAACTCATCGCTTCTGAAAGACTGCGATTTTTTCCTTCTAAAAGAGAACCCAAAAGACAAACTTTAGACCGAGAATAATACAGAGGCATTTCTTGATAATAGTCAACTTGAGAAACTATTTTAATATTATCTAAATTGTTAACTAAAATAGTTTGAATTTTTCGCCATTCTAATTGAGCTTCATTACTTAGTAATTCAATAGAATTAAAATCAAAATTATCCTCTAAAATTAGAGTCATTTTTAAAGGTTTATTATATTTTTTTTGATAAATATTTAATGCCTGGGCAATTATCGGTAAATTATAAACAGGAGATAATTTAGCCACACATATAATATCAATATCTTTAATATTTATAGGTTGAGGTGCAATCAAATATTCATTAATAAAATCGGCATTAGCAGCCGGAATTAAAATTTTATTTGCCCGTTGGGGATAGGTTTTTTTAAACCAATCTGCACGGGAGGGATTATCATATAAACAAAAATAGGCATCAGCCGTATTAGACCAAGGATAAGCACACCAAAGGGAATCAGCCATCGAAAAGAAAACCTCAGAAAGTTGAGGTAAAAGTTTATTTAATAAATCTACAGATTCACTAAAATATAATCCTTTAATAAATTTACCTTCATAAAACAAAGGCGGGAGTAAAATATGAAAATTTACGTTTTCAAAACGGTCAGATTCTTGTTCAAAAATTTCATTAGTCCAGCTATCTAAATCAGAATAAATTTCCTCTAAGGATTTATAAATTTCAGGACTATTAAAATATTGGCTTTGGCGTTCGTAGTTTCCTATTCCCATAATATTTTATGCTTTTTTATTAATTAGGTGAGCTAGGCTCACCCTACAAGAGTTTATTTTAGACTTAATTGATTTAACCAATTCAAAATCATAGCATTTACCTGTTCGGGACGTTCATCATGGGGACAATGACCTGTATCTGGAATTGAAATAAATTCAACAGATGGATTTATTTCCGCTAAATCTTGATAAATTTTTGCCCCTGTAATCGGTGTCCAAGGGTCAGTTTCTCCCCAAATAATTAATAACGGTTGTTGAATTTGGGGTAATAATTCTGAGGGTTGGGGGCCGGGAGGAGCGGTTAAAATCGAAGCAAAGACCTGTTGAGCACCAATATCATTTGAAGGAGTATATAATAGCTCTACCAATTCATCGGTAATGGCTTGTTTATTGCCATAAACTTGATGTAAAGTATTTCTAATGCGGTGTTTTTGCCGAATTTGATTAAACATAAACGGCCCAATAATAGGATTATTCACAACTTTTGCGAATAATCCCATAATCAACCGGAGGGGTAAATTTAATTCTTCGGGGCGATGATTTAACCCTCCTGCACAATTAATTAATACCGCTCCTGCTGATATTTCAGGATGGTTAGCAACCATGATTAAACCCAATAATGCCCCGATAGAATTGCCGATAAAAATAGCGGGTTGTTGAATCTTTTCTGCCCAAAAATCCGTTAGTAATTCTTCCCACAATTCTAAACTATAATCGAGATTGGGTTTTGCGGATGCCCCAAATCCCAATAAATCTAAAGCAAAAACCCGGTATCCTCCTTGGGCTAAAATAGGGATATTATGACGCCAATGTCCAATGGATGCACCAAACCCATGAATCAGCACTAAGGGCTGTCCGCTTCCAGTGGCGGTATACTGGATTTGATGACCTTTCCATGTCCAGGTCTGGGGTTCAAAGGGGGTTGTGATTTGGGGGGAAGTTGTGGTTGTCATTTTATTAAGATTTGTAAACACTATCTTTGTATCATAGATGATTTCACCCTGGAAACAAGAGAGAATTATTATTCATACTCAAAGACTTTTGAGGAGTTATCAACATTGGACAGGGGAAATCCTGTTAAATTTCAATGACACCCCGGAGGAGGTTGCAGAAATCTTATTTTACTCACCCTTTGTGTTAGTTTCCCACGGAATTGAACCCGATCCAATTTTTAATTATGGCAATCAAAAAGCCTTGAAAATGTGGGAGTTAACCTGGGAAGAATTAACTCAAATGCCCTCTCGAAAAACCGCCGAACCGATGGTACAGGAGGAACGCGATCGCTTGTTAGCAGAAACTACGGCTAAAGGATTTGTTAAAAACTATCAAGGGGTGAGAATTTCTAGTAGTGGAAAACGCTTTTTAATTCAAGATGTTTTAATTTGGAATGTGTTAGATGAACAAGAGCAATATTGTGGACAAGCGGCGGTTTATTCTAAATATATGTATATTTGAAATCGGGATCACAGACTTAAGAGGATTTCACGGATTTCACGGATTTTAATCTGTGTTCATCTGCGTCATCCTCTTAAATCCGTGATCGGGAATGTGGAAAACGCTTTTTAATTCAAGATGTTTTAATTTGGAATGTGTTAGATGCAAATGTTAGAACCTCATAAATATTGATTCTTATATGCCAGCAACACCTGAAACTATTCATCATTTTGTTAATTATTGCCAGCAATATATTACGGGTCGAGAAAGAGGGGAAGGGCAAATATTTATAGATCAATTCTTTCAAGCATTTGGCTATAAAGAAGGTTTAAGAGAGGCTGGAGCAATATGTGAAGAAGTTGTTCCTGATGGTAGCAGGAAAGGTAATACAGGATTCGCCGATCTTTTTTGGCGACGTGAGCCCTTAGATTCTGTATTAATAGAAATGAAATCAAAGAAAGAAAAAAAACTGGATCAACATTATGGTCAAGCCTGGGAATATTCCAGAAATTTAACACCCAGACCAAAATATGTAATTTTATGTAATTTTGATGAGTTTTGGATTTATGATTTTGAAAAAATCATTGATACTCCAGTTGATATTATTCGTTTAGTAGAATTACCGGAACGATTAGACGCTTTTACTTTTATGGAGTTTAGCACTCAGCGTCCTAATTTTCGGAATCAGCAAATCATAGAAGTAACAAAAAGAGCGGCTCAAAGAATGGGTGAGTTATTTCAAAGACTTAAGGCTAGAAGTCAGAGAAATAAGAGAAATAATTTTACCGATTTAGATGCTCAAAGATTTGTGCTTCAATGTGTAATCGCAATGTTTGCTCAGTATAGAGGGATGTTACCCCCGAACCTTTTTACTAACTGTATTCAACGATGTTTAGAAGGCGAAAGTACATACGATATTTTATATAATGGTTTGTTTCGGGAAATGAATACCCAAGGAATTACACCTTATGGTCGTTATAAAGACGTGGATTATTTTAATGGCGGATTATTTTCGACCATTCCCCCGCTTGAGTTAGATAGGGAAGAATTAGAATTTTTAGCCGCATCTGCTTCTGAAGATTGGAGTAAGATCCGTCCAGCTATCTTTGGTAGTATATTTGAAAGTACAGTTGGTGAAGAAACTCGCCACATCGGGGGTATTCATTATACCTCAGAAAACGATATTATGAAAATTGTCCGACCAACAATTAGTAAACATTGGGAGGATAAAATTGAGCAAGCCAATAGAATTGAAGAATTAAACTCTTTGCGACTAGAAATACAAAACTATCGGGTATTAGATCCGGCTTGTGGATCGGGTAATTTTTTGTATATGGCTTACCAGGAACTCAAACAATCCGAACAATTATTACTCGATAAAATAGCAGAAAAATCAGGCACTCATCAGTTAAGTATAGGATTTGTTACTCCAGAACAATTCTATGGAATTGACAATAATCCTTTTGCCATAGAGTTAGCACGGGTAACATTAATAATTGCTCGGAAAGTGGCTATTGATAAATTAGGGTTACATGAAAACCCACTTCCTTTAGATACACTAGATAAAAATATCGTTTGTAAAGATGCTTTATTTGAAGATTGGGTTAAAGCTGATGCAATTATTGGCAACCCTCCTTTTCAATCTAAGAATAAAATGCAGCAAGAATTTGGTAATAATTATGTCAGAAAACTCAGAGAAAAATATCCAGATATTCCAGGACGTGCTGATTACTGTGTTTATTGGTTTCGCAAAACCCATGATCAATTAACAACAGGCGGTCGGGCGGGTTTAGTTGGTACTAAGACAATTAGTAAAAATTATTCCCGCGAAGGTGGTTTAGACTATATTGTTGCTAATAATGGCACTATTACTGAAGCTGTATCTAGTCAAGTTTGGTCGGGTGATGCTGCCGTTCATGTTTCGATTGTTAATTGGGTAAAAGGTGAATATCAGGGCAAAAAGAAACTTTACACTCAGTTAGGAGACTCGTTAGATAGTCCTTGGCAAGTTTTAGAATTAGATCGGATTAATTCGGCTCTTTCTGCGGGATTTGATGTTACTCAAGCTAAAAAAATTATGGCAAATGCTAATTCAGAAGCTTGTTATCAGGGACAAACTCATGGACATGAAGGTTTTTTGCTATCGCCAGAAGAAGCCGCTGTATTTTTACAAGATCGTAAATCCAAACCAGTCATTTACCCTTATTTAACTGGTGATGATATCTTAAGCCATCCCCAAAGTCTCCCTTCTCGTTATGCCATTGACTTAAACAAATGTGCTGATCCATCTTTAGCCATGAAATATAGTCAAGCATTTGCTCATGTAAAAAAGTATGTTATGCCTACAATACAGGCTAATGCTGAAGATGAAAAAAAGAAAACTGGTAAAGAAACTGGCCCTCGCCAAACACATTTCCGTCGTTGGTGGAAATATTGGAGATATCGTCCTGAAATGATTGAAAAAATTGAATCTTTACCCCGTTATATTGTTTGTAGTCGAGTAACTAAAAGATCAATATTTGAATTTGTCAGTTTTGATATCCGTCCTAATGATGCTCTGCAAGTTTTTAGTTTAGCTGATGATTATTCTTTTGGTATTTTACAATCTGGTATTCATTGGCTTTGGTTTACTGAAAAGTGTTCGAGTTTAAAAGGAGATTCACGGTATACTTCTGAATCGGTATTTAATACTTTTCCCTGGCCTCAAAATCCGACAATATCTCAAGTTAGAAGTATTGCAGATACAGCTATAAAATTAAGAGAAGTTCGTCGCAAAACAATGATAAAAAATAATTGGAGTTTACGAGAATTATATCAAACATTAGATCAACCAGGGGATACACTTTTACATAAAGCTCATGCTAATCTTGATCTAGCAGTCCGTTTAGGTTATGGGATGAATCCAGATGAAGATTCTCTGGGATTTTTGTTTGAACTAAATTTAGAAGTGGCAAATAGAGAAGCGTCGGGAGAATTTGTTGTACCACCTGGACTACCTCCATTTGTAACAAATTATCAGGATTTTATCACACACGATTGCGTCAAAATGCTTGAAGATAGATAAGCAATTTTATTTCTCCACAATAACTTAAATTTTATAATGAAACAGTGAAATCCGTAGTTTTTCCAGAATTTAATCTGACCGCCGGACGGATTTTTAATGGTGGGTAAGTATTCACAAGTCTGCTTTAATCATCCTCTAGTTTCAGTAATTGTTGATCAAGGATTTGAATACGCTTTTGGGCAATAGTTTCCGATAAAATTCGTTTCCGCATTGCTTCGTTAAGAACCCCTTTTTCCGCTAATAGTAAACGCCGACGAATCGCGTCTAATTTACTAATATAATCTCCCTGAGAATGTTCAAAATCTGCCGGACGCCGATTATAAAATTCTCGCAAAGACTTTTCGGCCCCCGCTATTTTTAATTGATAGGTGGAACGCATTTCTTCATAGACAGATTTAGGTAAAATTCCAGACTTTAATAAACTATCCAATTCATCCTGGGCAGCTTTGGCGGTAATTAATTCCGCTTGCCATTCTTCCACCCGTTGCTGTGTCAAGGAAACCGTTGATAACTTTAAGCGTTTAACCACCCAAGGTAAACTTAAACCTTGCCCGACTAAGGAAACTAGAACACTACCAAAAACCAAGGTAATTAAAATATCCCGTCCCGGGAGTGTGGTTGGTAAACTTAAAGCCAAAGCCATGGATAGGGAGCCTTTAATATTCCCAAAAAATAACAAATGTTGCCAACGCAGGGGAATTACACGGTCAAACCGACTCGCAACCGCTAATAAGGGATAAACCGTTAAACCCCGGGCGACTTGGTAAACTAAAACCGCTAACAAAACCGCAGGTAAGGTTTGCCAAAATGTTACTAAGTTGATTTCTACCCCAATTAATAGAAAAATAAAAGTATTAACGGTAAAACCCGCATATTCCCAGAAACTCAATAGGGTAATTCGACTTGAAGCTGAGGTTTGGCGAGACAGTCCCAGATTTCCAAAAATTAATCCCGCTACGACCACCGCCACCGCACCGGATACCCCTAGCCATTGCCCCACTTGAAAAGTGCCTAATGCCACGGCTACGGTCAGTAATAGACTATTGAGGGGATCATCTAAACGGGCAAAGATAGGGATAGTTAAGTAGCCTAAGACCAACCCCACCAGACTCCCGCCAACGGAGCTAAACAGCAGTTGTTGAAAGCCTTCTAGGACAGTAAGGGAACCTGTGGTATAAAATTGTGAAATTAGATTAAAGCAAACCAAAGCCGCCGCATCGTTAAACAGGGTTTCCCCTTCCACAATAGTTGAAAGTCTCGAAGGGACTGGAATTTCCTTAAATACCGCAATCATGGAAACCGTATCGGTATTGGCTAACATCACCCCCATAAAGATGGCAGGTATCCAATCGAGTCCTAGGCCAAATTTTAATAAAACTGCAATAATTCCACCGGAACAAATCGCCCCAGGGCCAGCTAAAAGGGCAATGGGTTTAAAGGTACTCCTAAGACGACTAACATCGGTATTAATCCCGGCTTCAAAGATGAGAATAGGTAAAAATAGATTCAAAACTAAAACCGGATCTAAACCCACCGATTGAGACATAAATTCTGAGAAGGGCAAACCTGCGAGCACTAAACCTGTAACGTAGGGAATCCCAATTTTGCGGGAAAATAGTGCCACTCCCGTCGAAACCAGTAGGAGAATAATTGAAATCCTGACTAATTCGGTAACATCCACTCTCGATACTGCTGAATAATTAGTCTTCATATTATCAGTTAATCTTGCCACACGGTAAGATTAATTATCAATCCAAAATTAAGGTATTGCTATGTATGTTTTGATTGGTGGCGGGGGATTAGTTGGGTTGAGTTTAGCCCAAAAATTGTTAGAACTTGGGCATACGGTGGCAGTTATTGATACTGACCCCACCGCCTGTAGCTATGCCAGGGAAAAAATTGGGGCCATGGCCTTTGAAGGTAGTGCGGTAAGTACGGATGTATTATTAGAAGCCGGAATTCGGAAAGCGACTTCTTTGGCGGCGATGCTCAGAAGTGATGCCCTGAATTTAGCCATGGTCACCCTCGCCAAACATTACGGAGTTCCCCATATTTTAAGCCGGATGCGCCACCCTGATTTTGCCGAACCTTTGCGTTTGTCCGGGGCAAATCATATTGTTAGTACCGTGGAATTAGGGGTATCTACAATGGTGAATGCCATTGAGTATCCGCAAGTGGAATCGATGATGCACTTTGAGCAAGGACAAATTGAGGTTCTCAAACTGCCAATTCCAGATCGTTGTCGTGTTGCGGGTCGGAGTGTGGCGGAAATTGCTCAGGATGCAAGGTTTCCTGAGAGTTCTCTGATTGTCGGTTATCAACCTCACCCCCATGATGATTTGATGATTCCCAATGGGAGCACGGTTTTAGAACCTGGGTCTACTGTGTTAATTGTGACTAAACCGGGATCATTACATCAAATGATCGATTTTATCGGGGTGTCTCCATCTTAATCGGGATCTCGATCTTTTCTATCATCCGTCGTTTTTAGAACTTCTTTGTGTCTTTGTGTCTTTGTGGTTAAATTAAATCTTTAACTCCTTTTGCATTAATCGCCGTTTCAACGGTTCAGGATCACCTTGACCTACTACCTGACCATTTTCTAATAAAAACGCCCCATCACTATAGTTTAATTCCTCTAAACGGTGTGTTACCCATAGGGCTGTAATGCCTCTGGTTTTCACTAACCGTTGGACTTCAATCACTAAATCATTTTGACTATCGGGATCTAATAATGCTGTGGGTTCATCTAATAATAATACCTGGCAATGTCGGGCTAAGGCTCCAGCGATCGCAATTCTTTGTTTTTGACCCCCACTTAAGGCATAAATCGGACGTCGTTGTAACTCCAATAATTTCACCGCAGTTAAGGCATCTTCTACCCGTTGTTTCACTTCAATCCAGGGTAACTTATCCTCCACTAATCCAAAGGCTACATCTGCCCCTACCGTTGGCATGACTAACTGATGATCAGGATTTTGAAACACAAACCCCACCCTTCCTTGGAGTTGAATTTCTCCCGATTTCGACTGTAATAACCCAGCTAATAATCTCAATAAGGTGGATTTTCCACTACCATTGCTTCCCAAAAGCATCCAAAACTCTCCTTTAGGAACATCCAGGGAACAGGATTTTAAGACCTGCGCCCCGCTTGGCCAACTAAAGCATAGTTCTTGTACCCGTATCGCTGGACTTGAAGATTCCATGCTCGTTGTCATTCCCTCTATTCTGCCTTTGCACCAACAAAACCAGGAGGTCTTCCTGCGGTATTTCCTCCGGTTTTATCAGAAATTTGTACCGCAGAAATCTCACTACTGAGAATTGCCAGTTTTTTATCTGTAATTTTATCGCAAGTAAATTCTAAGACCTGGGCATTTCCTCCCCGCAGTGCATCTAAAATCTGATTGTAAGCTCCTTGGGCATCCTCAGCAGACTTTTTTTGAATCGATAAGGGGGTGGGAGTGTATTTAACAATAATGTCTACGGTGAACATAGGATCTCAAAAACCGTTAATAATTTCAATTTCTTACTATATCGTTTTCAGCTAACCCTGAACGGCATATTGTTGCAACTGATCCAGATCAACCACTTCCAACGCTCTAACATGGGTTGATTCTAGCACCACCGGGGGCGCGACTCCCGCATCCAGGGCTTCTTGCCAACGGGAGGCACACAAACACCACCGATCCCCCGATTTTAACCCCGGAAACCCAAAGGCGGTGACGGGGGTGCTAAGGTCATTTCCTTGGGCTTTTGTATATTCGAGGAATGCCGGGGTGACTTGGGCGCAAATTACATGAACACCAAAATCTTGCCCTCCAGTGTAACAAAACCCATCCCGATAAAATCCGGTCATCGGATCGGAGCAACACATTTCCAGTTTTCCGCCTAAAACATTTCTGGCTTCTTGCATTATCTTCAATTAACCCTCCCAGGACTTACGCAGCTACACTATGAGTAGCGTAGCACTGTATGGAAAATCGCGTTTTCTAACTCCTGGGCATGGAACCCAACTGAACAATTTAAAAACAGACAATAAGTAGGTGGTCATAAATTAAAGTCAATAATCGAGCTATTGTTCTTCTCACCATCGCTTCTGAACACCTTAAAGTCTTATTTGTGAAACTTCCCCCACTAATGCCGATCGCCCTTCACGCCAGAATTGACCAGTTAATCAAGAGTCTCTGGATCAATACCTAACTCCCGCAATTTTGCCGCTAATTTTTCGGCTTTCTGTTGAGCTTGAATCACTTTTTCTTCAGGACTGAGCAACAGTTTTCCTTGCAAATTCCACCACCGTAACCAAGGCAATTCCATATTTTGATAGCTTCCCTGCCAAATACCTAACGCAACTTGTAATTCTGGAATTTCATACTGTCCATGAACATTAGGAGTCATTAATTCATAGTGGCTACCGATCAAGTGATATAGTTCAACACTCGCTTTTTCCACTTCGTAGATCCCGTAATATGCCGGACGAATCACCGTTTCGTAGATCCAAAATTTGCCACTCCAAGGGGTGCGATCGCGTTCCTCAGATCCATCACCAGAAACAAACTCTAAAACTATCTGCGGCGGGATAATTTCCTGCCATAACACATAGGATCGTCTGCCTTTGCCATTGAGTAACGGCGGCACATTCGGCACATAAAACCAGTCTGGGGCTTCGGCTCCCCTCTGCGGTGGTTCGGTTAAACGCCAATAAATGCCGCTATCTTGACCAATCGTGTACTGTCCGTCGGGATGAATTTGATCGAAGATCGGGCGAATCGTACTGGTAAGTAAAATACTTTGGGGATGTTCCTGAAAATTCTTCACGAAAGTACCGTCTTCACAGGGAAGTTGGGTGTGATCGGGCAGGGGTGTAAAAATTTCCTCGGCAAGCATGGGACTCTATACTCCTGTGGGTTTGCCTTATTACTCCAATCCTAGCAAGTTATTGACGTTGGCGTATATCTAAAGCGATAGGTCAATGCGATCGCTATTACTATAAGCCGTGATTTTTAGGCGATCGCACTACAAGATCAGCGATCGCACTCGTCGATATAACGTTTGAGTTTGAATCTTTTACAAAAAGGGTTTTTCCCAATCGTTTGTCAGTTGATTCGCAGAAGCAATTTCTTCAAGTACGTCATCAAGGCTGGAGTCTTTCATTAGACTATATCGAAATAGTATTTTTTCGTCTTGGAAAGCCAAACCGCTTCTTCATGCCTGTTGGCAAAAAAACGATGTGCGCTCATGCCGTTTTTGTAGTACCAAATAATAAGATTCGCAAATCGCAAATCTGTTTGATGGCGAGTGTAATGTAGGATTTCAAGAAGGTCGCCATTCTTTAAATCCTGATATTGAAAACCTCCAAATATAACGCAGTTACCTGAATCAGATAAAACACGATAGATTTGGTCTAGCCATCCTTTCGCCCATTCGAGATAGTTATCGAAGGTGTCCCAGTTGTCCAAGTCAAGATTATAGGGTGGGTCTATAATAATTAGTTGCACCGATGAGTCAGGTAATGTTTTCAAAAATTCAACTGCATCTTGAATAAAAACACCATGAATCGTATGTAGCGTTGAAATTCCGGCGATTATTGAGCTATGCAATACCCCCTTTTTTTTCAATTGATTTATTGCTATGTGTCCACTATTGAAATGCGATTTGTTTGCCATATAGCCTTACTAAATTTTGTAATGGCCGATGATTGTATCAGTATCGTCGTCCTACTGCCTAACTATTAAAAGATCGCTGCTATTTCTTTCTAACAACAAATACAACAACCTAGTTTTTGTAATAGGATAGCTTGTATTGACTGACTAATAAAGCTTCTAGGGATTGACCTCTCGGAGAGTGATAGAAGAGGGTTAGATGATTAGGATGGGCTTCATCGCAACAACGGAAGTGCTAACCCTAAGTATTTAATACCTTCCGGGGTAATTTCAAATCGACAGGGTAAGATTTCCACACCTACTAAAATTGCTTCTCTTAACAGTTGACCATAAACCGGGTCGGCGGTATCTCCAGGGGCAAATTCTGTACAATCTCCTCGATTAATAAAATATAACATAACTGCGCGATCACCTTGTTTAACAACTTCAATTAATTCCTTGAGATGTTTTTGTCCTCTTTCAGTTACCGTATCGGGAAACAAAGCAATTTTCCCATCAGACCAAGTAGTATTTTTAACTTCTAAATAAATCGGTTTATCTTTTCCTTTTAACAGAAAATCAACCCGACTTTTTAAATTCATTCCATAGGGAACTTCTTTCCTAATTTCGCTATAATTTCCTAATGAGGGAAATAACTTTTCTGTTAAAGCTAAATTAATTATTTTATTCGGTAAAGCCGTATTAACTCCAGTCCAAATTAACCCCCCCAGCCCCCCCTTACTAATGGGGGGGTCAACCTCCGAATTTAACTGAATTAACTCCCAAGTATAGGGATATTTGCGGGTTTTACTAGGGCTATAGGACACCATCACCGGGTTTCCTGGGATACAAACCCCGGTCATCGGCCCAGTATTCGGACAATGGGCGGTAATTACCTCCCCAGAGGTTAACTGAATATCCGCTAAAAATCGTTTATAGCGTTTGAGCAAAACCCCTGACTCTAGGGGCCCATAGCGATACAAATAAGAATCCATGAGCAATAGGTTTGAATAGTGGTCAATTCCGATTAAACTAGGGTTTGGATTTTAACCCCTGTGGATATTCCGTGTCAGAAGAACCTAAACCCTCTCGTTCATTAGTAGGAATTGCCACTATTGTTGCAGTTGCTACCCTAATTAGTAAAGTATTTGGCTTAATCCGTCAACAAGTAATGGCGGCGGCTTTTGGTGTGGGGCCAGCCATTGATGCCTATAATTTTGCTTATGTTATCCCCGGATTTTTATTAATTTTATTAGGTGGAATTAACGGCCCCTTTCATAGTGCCATTGTTAGTGCTTTAGCAAATAGAGAGCGCAAAGATGCCGAGGCTTTAGTTGAAACTGTTTCTACTTTAGTCGGCATGGTTTTATTAGTAGTAACAGTAGGATTAGTAATTTTTGCCACGCCATTAATTGATTTAATGGCTCCGGGTTTAAGTTCAACTCCCGAAGGCATAGCCACCCGAAATATTGCCATTGAACAGTTAAAAATTATGGCTCCGATGGCTTTATTTGCGGGGTTAATTGGGATTGGATTTGGTACACTGAATGCGGCGGATATGTATTGGTTGCCGTCTATTAGTCCTTTGTTTTCTAGTGCGGCTTTAATTTTAGGATTAGGGGTTTTAATTGGGATTTTAGGAGATGATGTTGATAGTCCTAAATATATGGTTTTAGGAGGGGAAGTATTAGCTTGGGCGACTTTGGCGGGGGCGGTTTTACAATGGATTATTCAAGTTCCGGCGATGTGGAAATCGGGGTTAGGAACTTTAAGACTACGATTTAATTTTAAAATACCGGGATTAAGAGATGTGATGAAAGTCATGTTACCCGCGACTTTATCATCAGGAATGTTACAAATTAATGTGTATACAGATTTATTTTTCGCTTCTTATATTCCTCAAGCTGCCTCGGCTATGGGCTATGCTGGATTATTAGTTCAAACTCCATTAGGAATCATTTCTAATATGATTTTGGTTCCTTTTTTACCTGTTTTTGCTCGTTTACGAGATCCTGAACAATGGCCAGAATTAAAAGACCGGATTCGTCAGGCGTTAATATTAACAGCAATTACCATGTTACCATTAAGTACATTAATGGTGGCGTTAGCCTTACCCACGGTGAGAATTGTTTATGAGCGGTATGCGTTTAACTTAGCAGCATCGGAGTTTGTGGCTTCGGTTTTAGTTGCCTATTCCGTGGGGATGTTCTTTTATTTAGGACGGGATGTATTAGTTAGGGTATTTTATGGTTTAGGAGATGGACAGACTCCATTTAAAGTTAGTATTTTTAATATTTTCTTAAATGGGGTATTAGATTTTATGTTGGTTAAATCTTGGGGTGCGCCGGGTTTAGTCTTCGCAACGGTTTTAGTCAATGTTGTTTCCATGGGGATGTTTTTATGGCTATTACATATAAAATTAAATGGTTTACCCTGGCGGGAATGGAGTTTACCCTTTTTGGGATTAACAATAATTAGTCTAATTTCTGGGTTGGTGAGTTGGGGAACATTACAAGGCTTAAGAATTTTAGCCCCCGGTGATAATTTTGGGTTTTTATTACTAGAATTAGTGCTTCCGGGGATTATCGGCTTAATTGTTTTTATGGTATTAATTCTATTTCTCAAATTACCCGAAGTGGATTTATTAGTCTCCCGAATTCGCCAACGGTTTCAAAGATAACTGATAATTGATAACTGATAATTGATAATTGATAACTGATTACTCGGCGCTTTTTCTCATATTTTTACGCAGTACCCAAAGACCAAAACCAATGACTAAACTTAATAACGCAATCTTAGAAATAGGGCTTATATATTCTTCAACCAAATCATAATGGTCTCCTAACAAATACCCGGCTCCGGTTAAAAAAGTCACCCAAAGGGTTGTACCAATGGTAGAATAGATAATGAAAGGAGTTAACGGCATATGATTTAGACCCGCAGGTAAAGAAATTAAGGTTCTCACCCCGGGAACTAAACGACATAAAAAAACCGCCATTCCGCCATATCGAGTAAACCAATTATTGGCTTTATCAATATCTTTTCCGGTCACTGTAATCCATTTTCCGTATTTGTCGGCTAAATCTCTTAACCGTTCTTCCCCAAAGAATTTACCCGCATAATACCAAGGAAACGCCCCTAATATTGTTCCGACAACTCCCGCTAAAACCGCCGGAAAAAATTGCATTTCTCCTCTGGATACCGTAAAACCAGCTAAGGGCATAATTAACTCAGAAGGAATAGGCGGAAATAGATTTTCTAAAAACATTAATAAACCAATTCCTAGATACCCCAAGGAACTCATGGTATTAGTAATCCATTCAACCATAATCTTTTCTTAAATTAAGTTTTCAGTCATTCAAAAACCGGGCTTCAGGTTCAGAAACCCGGTTTAAAGGGTGGCTTAAAAATCTATCTCAGAAACCGGATTTCTTCTTAGATATAAGCGCGAAAAACATTCATATTTTTCGTAGAAACCCGGTTTCTTGGCGTAAGTCCTAAACTGATTTATGTTCCCGATGTCCAAGAGTTAACATACTCGATTTGTTCTGGGGTCAAGCTATCAACTTTAATCCCCATGGCGTCTAACTTCAAACGAGCAATTTCTTTGTCAAGATTCGCCGGAATAGAATGAATTCCCGGTTCCAATTTACCTTGGTTTTTGACTAAATGTTCACAAGCTAAGGCTTGGTTAGCAAAACTCATATCCATCACCGCGCTAGGATGTCCTTCGGCCGCGGCTAAGTTAATTAAACGACCTTCTCCCAAGACCACAACGGATTTACCGTTTTTGAGTTTATATTCTTGGGTAAAGTTACGAACTTCTTTAACTTCGGTGGCTTTTTCTCCCAAGGTTTTCAGGTCAATTTCAATATCAAAGTGACCGGAATTACAAACCATGGCGCCATCTTTCATGACGTCAAAATGTTCGCCGCGAATAACGTGCTTATTCCCAGTCACAGTAATAAATAAATCTCCCACCGATGCAGCTTCATCCATCGGCATCACCCGGAAACCATCCATCACCGCTTCAATAGCGCGAACTGGGTCAATTTCGGTGACAATCACATTGGCGCCTAAACCCCGTGCCCGCAGTGCGGTACCTTTTCCGCACCAACCATAACCAGCCACCACAATATTTTTACCCGCTAACAGGACGTTAGTAGCGCGGATAATTCCATCTAAAGTTGATTGACCAGTACCATAACGGTTATCAAAGAAATGCTTAGTATCGGCATCGTTGACATTCATGGCAGGGAAAGTTAAAACCCCATCTCTCAACATCGCTTTCAAACGCACAATTCCGGTGGTGGTTTCTTCCGTTGTCCCAATCAAGTCGGGGATTTGGTGTTGACGTTCTTGAATTAAAGTTGCCACCACATCGCTACCATCATCAATAATAATATTAGGACGATGATCTAAAGCAATTTGAACGTGGCGAATATAGGTTTCGGCGTCTTCCCCTTTAATCGCATAGACCGGAATTCCGTAGTCAACAACTAAACTCGCTGCAACATCATCCTGGGTAGATAGAGGGTTACTGGCAATTAACACCGCATCGGCGCCACCCAATTTCAGGGCGATGGCTAAATGGGCCGTTTCCGTCGTAACGTGACAACAGGCAGCTAACCGCAGACCTGCAAAGGGTTTTTCTTGGGCAAAGCGTTCTTGAATCAGGCGCAGAACAGGCATTTCACGGCCGGCCCATTCAATCCGTTGTTTTCCCTTCGGCGCAAGGGAGGGGTCTTTAATTTCGTAGTTAATACGGACAGTTGTTGCAGTCATGTTTTAGTTGTTTCCTAGACAGAAAAATTATTTCTAGTTTCTTTGAGGATGCCTGAGTTATCCGGCACACAGGGCCTAACTCAAGCATTCTGTTGGTGACGTCCCTATGCAACTTAGGGTTCCTCGTCAAAATTAGCGATTGTTGCAATTTATTAACATAAAGCCTAGCGCGAAACTTGTCATTAGGCCAGAGGTGACACAAAAACCCGATTTCTTCGTGTCTTCCTGCCTTTGTGGTCACTTCAAATCTATAGCAAAATTTTCTATCGTATTTAATAAGCAATTCATCACAATTTCTACACAAGAAACGGCCACA
This sequence comes from Planktothrix agardhii, assembly GCF_904830935.1. Lineage (NCBI taxonomy): Bacteria > Bacillati > Cyanobacteriota > Cyanophyceae > Oscillatoriales > Microcoleaceae > Planktothrix > Planktothrix agardhii. Next base: position 2,539,085 of record NZ_LR882952.1, on the reverse strand, counting down.
CTATTGCCAATTAATCTGCGAAAAGTCGAATAGGAACCCAATATTTTAAACTCGTCGGGAAACCCTTGCAAACGTAGCATTTCTCGTTCCGTTAACCGTCGTTCTCCATTGACTAATAAATAATTATAGGATGCTCCGGCTCTTAAGGCACAGGAATAGGGATAAGCACTAATATGACCAGCTTTATTTTCATGCCAAATTGTCGGTTCAGTATGGGTTTTTCCTTGATATTTAATTAAACGACTATTACGGATTTTCTCAGAAGCATAATAAAAGTCTGAAACCTGCGGTTCTAAGATTTCTGTTAAGGGTTTCATCGGTATTTTTTGAATATCCCAGCGAAACGGTAAAGATTGACGATAACCGACAATAAAAATCCGTTCTCGCTTTTGGGGTAATCCACAATTTAAAGCATTTAATACTTTATATTCAACAGTATAACCCAATTTTTCTAAAACTTCAATAATAGATTTTAAAGTCTTTCCTTGGTTATGTCCGACTAATTGTTTAACATTTTCTAGGATAAAATAATTGGGTTTTTTATTAGCTAAAATTCGAGCAATATCAAAAAATAATGTTCCTCTGGTATCTTCAAACCCTTTAAGTTGTCCACAAATACTAAAGGGTTGACAGGGAAACCCCGCCAATAAAAGATCATGTTCGGGGATATCTTTGGCTTCAATTTGAGTAATATCTCCGGCGGGTTGTTCCCCAAAATTCATCTGATATATTTTTTGAGCATCGGGGTCAATATCCGAGGAAAAAACACATTTTGGATTAATATTTTTAGCAGTTAATACTTGATTAATTGCAATTCTAAATCCTCCAATTCCACAAAATAAATCAATATATCTCATTAAGTAGTTGCACAAAATAAATTACCTAGTTGAGAGAGGGAACACCGGAACAGCCCCCCCAAACCCCCCGTGCACGGGGGGCTAGGGGGGGAGGGAATAGGGTGGAGGATGTGTAATTAATTTTGTTTAGGTACTTACTAATTTCCATGTTCAGTTTCTTTGAAAATCCTCCCAAATATTAGGTCACTAACTCCCCAATTAAAATCAGGAGGATTTCCCTGTTATGGCTCAATAATTAAGCCGTTTCAAAAGATTCTATTTCTAACACAGGGCCAATCATTGCCATCGTCATAATATCCTCTCGAATTTGACCTGTAATGGTGACTTTTAACCCAGATTTTTGCAAATCTTGAGGAGGATTATGGAGTTCATAGGTTTTGCTCTCGCTGACCAATGCCCAGGTTCCAGAACCAAATCCCTTGCGTTCAATTGTACCTGTTACTGTAATACTCATATTGCGTTCACCTGAGTTTTAATCGCTAAACGAGCTAACCCAAAACATAACAAAGCATTGGTAACTAAAAACAATTGAGAGACGAAACCTGTGCCTAATCCCCAAACAGTAGGAGAGACTATTGCACTAATTCCTAAACAACTTGCTGTTCCAATTGTTATTCCAATCGCTACCCATTTCCACTGGGGATGTCCCAGGAATAATAGGATTAAAATTACTGGAATTAATACACTAGCAAAAATGGGATTTAAGGTAGAACTTCCTTGAATTGCTCCCCCTAATTCGGGGAGAGAACTACCCATCATTCGCATCGGCCATTGGGGTAAATCAAAGATATAGAAACCCCGCAGGAAAAATAAACCACTACTTCCAGCAACTAATCCTCCAGCCAAAGACCAACCCCATTGAAACGGAAAATAATTTCTCAGAAACCAAGCTAATAAATAGGAACCCAAAACCATCGCTAATTTAGGCAATAATGCTACCGCCCCGCCATCAACCCAAAACCGAGGACTCAGATAGCCATTATCGCGTAACCAACGAAAGAAATCTCGGAAAGTAATTTGTCCTTTTAATGCCATTTGCACGGCATTTGTAGCATCTAAATGACCCGCCCCAAAATGATTTAGGGGGTCTTCTGCAACTTTGCGGGCAGATTCTTTGAGAATATTAATTACTTGATTTGGTTCGGTAACTCCACTAGCTTTAATTAATGCAGCTACCCCAGCAACGTGCGGCGCCGCCATACTTGTACCTTGAAAAGCTGCAAAAACCGCCTCACCCGTTGCCGGGTCAATGGTATTTTGTAGGATACCTCCGACTTGATTTTCCCCTTCAATTAATCCTCCTGGGGCGGCAATATCAACCCCAGCCCCAAAATTAGAATAGGGGGTTTTATTTCCGGCCGCATCTAACGCAGCCACACCTAAAACTTTAGGATAACGGGCAGGATATCCGGCGCAATTTTCCCCGGAATTTCCCGCCGCGCCAATAATTACAACTCCTTTAGAATAGGCATAATCAATGGCTTCTTGCATTAAGTTACTTTCGCCACCACCGCCTAAACTCATGTTAATCACATCGGCGTTATGGTCAGCAGCAAATTTAATCGCTTCGGCAATATCAGAAATCGTGCCTCCGCCCCCGGAACTTAATACTTTTAAGGGCATAATTTTGGCTTTATAAGCAATGCCTGTTACACCATAATTATTATTAGTTGATTGGGCAATAGTTCCGGCAACATGGGTTCCATGTCCGTTATCATCAAAGGCTTCAATTTTATCATTTACAAAATCATAGCCTTCCACAAATTGGGTCTGTTCTAAATCGGGAACTAGACTAACTCCGCTATCAATAATGGCAACGGTAACTCCTTCTCCCTGGGTTTCACTCCAGGCTCCTTCTAAATTAATACTGCGAAAGTTCCATTGTTTTCCATATAAAGGGTCATTGGGAATTGCATTTGCCGTATCATAAATAATCGCAGCTTGAGAATTTACTCCTGGGATTTCGTCAGCACTATAGATATAATTGGGTTCAATAAATTCTGTTTGTTTACCCAAAGATTTTCTCAAGGATTTGAGTAATTTAGCATCCCCTCTAACAACATAAACATTATCCGCTTGGGAAAATTCACTATTGAGATAGGGAACAATTTGATATTTTTCGGCTATTATCCGAACTTGATTGGCAATTTCTTGTTTTCCTAAAGATTCTCTAAAATCAAGTACAATACTGTCATAACTGCCTTGATTGGCAAGACCGGAGAAGTTAGAAACTGCCCAGCCCAAACCAATTAAAAATAAGCAGAATAGGAAAAATTTTTTCATCGTTTTTCAACGGTTAAGGTTGATAATAGGTTAACATCTAAACCGGAGAAACCGGGTTTCTTGGGTCAGAACATACAATCTTGTTTCTATTCTATCTATCATCCTCAAAATAGAGGATCATAGATCCTAAATTAACACACAGAAAAAACTATTATGGAACGTGGTTTATTATGGCTTCCCCTGCTGGCGGTGTTTATCGGTCTAGCTTGGTCGGGTTGGAATGAATACCAAAAATTGGAGGCCTATCAAGCCTGGGCGACCCATTTTGATAAGGCTAAATATGACATTTATGCGGTCTTGGGCCTCAAGGAAACCGACCTAACCTGGGGAAAACCTACCCGCAAAGGCCCGATTAATTTAGAAACCTTTTCTCTCAAACAGGTGGAGTCCTTGGGATTATTAGTGGAAAATCAGGCCGTTGACCCGAATATTCCCCCAGAAAAAGGAAAAGCGATCGCGTTAGAATTTAGATTCACCGATACTGCTAAAATTGTCCAAATTCCCTTTACTGAAATTTCTCTAGCCGCCCGATGGTATAAATATCTTCAATCCTTTATGAAGTCAAACTTGTAGAACTTCTGGCTTCTCCTTTCCTCTAAAAAGCTTATACTAGGGGAAATAAGGGTTATTTTCCCCAACTATAGGGGAATAATCGCCGATTTTTACCTTTTTTTTGCCTAAAGTATGAATTTTAAACAATTACCTAAAGTTTTAATCGCCTTAACCCTAGCAATGTCGTTATTAATATCGGCTTGCGGGGGCAAAGCTTCTACACCTCCGTCGGGGAATCAATCTACTAATAATTCTGGCCAAACAACCGTTGCCCAAAAACCTGTTTCTGGCAGCCAATTTAATAAATTTTTCCCCAAAAGTCAAGACGGTTATCAGGTTGTTTTTGCTCAGGAAAAAACAGGTTTTGCCGAAGCCAAATTGAATCAAGGTGGGAAAAATGTAGCCATGCTTTCAATTAATGACCTAGCGAATAATCCCAGTGCGGCGACAAAATATCAACAAAGTAGTAAAACTATTAGTGGATATCCAGCCGTTACTCAAGGTAAAAATACTACTGCTATTTTAGTGGCAAACCGCCATCAAGTCAAAGTCCAATCTCGGGCAGAATCTTTTACCGCCAATGACCGAGAAGAATGGCTGGGAAAATTCAATTTGAATGGGTTATCCCGAATCAAATAATATTAGTTAGCATTTCTAGCAACAATAACCATACTATTTTAGGAGAATGACTGTGAGTAAACCTATCACTCAATTAGTTGATGAATTACCGACAGGTGGCGTTACCGTCATGGTTTTACGCGGGTTAGATTTTGTAATTCCGGGTCAATGGAATAATTTAGTTGGGTTTGAAAATACGGTTAAAACCATTACCGGAGAAGATGACCCCGCCTATATTCAACAGGTCAGTGAACGGGCTTTATGGCTCTATAATGACAAAAAACAAGAACAGGATTATCAACGGGCATTGTGGTTATATCAAACTATTGATAGCACTGGAACGGCTTTAGGAGCAGCCGCTTTAGCCAATAAAATCGGAGAAAGTGTCAGCTTTTTAGGCTTCTTAAATCAATTAACCCCCAAACCAAATAAAGCTCAAGCGATTGATTTATCTCTGAAATTAGTTACAGAATTAGTCGGATTTTGTTTAATTAATGGTATCCCAGGTGATAGTATTGGGGACTTTTTAGCCGCATTAGGAGATTATGGCGGAGAATCTTTAATGCGGATGACGGCGTTAGTTTGTTTGGATGGTTTAATTCCTTTGGGGCCAGATTTTATTAGTTCGGCGTTATCAACAATTGGAAACTTAACCCCGAAAGAATTAGAACAAAATGAAGGCTTTAAACGGATTAATGATGTGATTCCGGGGAAAGATTCCGAAAGTAAATTAAACTTTGTACAAGAAAGTTTTGGTTCGGTTAAGGGTTGGATGGGAGATTTTGTTTCTCAACACGATTTAACCCCGGAAAAAGTAGTTAAAAATCTACAAGGATTTGTCGATATTACCAATGATAAGTTAGATTATGTTGCCGCATTTCTGGACATGACGACTAACTATTATACCCATACCGGAACTCAAACCTTAGCCCGTCGTTTAATTGAACGAGCCGCCGCCGAAATTTAACGAAAAAAATCAGGGGTAGGGTTTTCCCTCCCCTGCACAGCAATCAATCATCCGTTAAAATAGCTTGAATATTCTGGTAAATTGTTGTTGAAATTAAAGTAAGGAAGTCTCCATGTCTGAAGAAACAAAACCCAACCCTGAAGCCACCCCAGAAACACCAGGCGAAAAACCTGAAGCCCAGAAAAAAGCCAAAGCCCCGGCATTAGAAGATAAACCTTTCGGTGAGTTTATCCAACAGGACTATATTCCCGCCTTACAAAAAGCATTAAATAGTCAAGGTGTTGAGAATTTAGACCTCAAATTTGCCAAAGAAAAATTGCCTTCTAGCTTAGGAGAAAATCAAGATTGTTGGCAAGTAGTTGGTCAATGGCAACAGGGAAAACGACAGTTTAATGTCTATTTTCCCAATGAAGATATTAGTTCTTTAAAGTTATTTACCTGTGCTTTAAATGGAATTAAACCCTCTACAATTGAGCCATTTTTAGGGGATGAACGAAAAATTAATCTTGATTTATTAGTGTTTGGCGTAGTTCAGCGTTTAAATGCACAAAAATGGTTAACTCGTAACTAAATAGTAGGGAGCAGCCCCCCCAACCCCCCGTGTACGGGGGCTAAATAGGGAATAGCCCCCCAACCCCCCGTGTACGGGGGCTAAATAGGGAATAGCCCCCACCCCCCCCGTGTACGGGGGCTAAATAGGGAACAGCCCCCACCCCCCCCGTGTACGGGGGCTAAATAGGGAACAGCCCCCAACCCCCCCGTGTACGGGGGCTAAATAGGGAACAGCCCCTAACCCCCACCGTGTACGGGGGGGTTGGGGGGGAGAGAATAAGGAACACTGGAACACCAGAACAGCTTACTTTACTAGAGGTCTTATGGTAGATAAAATCAAGAAAACTGATGCTGAATGGAAACAACAACTCAGTGATGAAGAATTCCGTGTGACTCGGAAAAAAGGCACGGAACGCGCATTTACAGGAAAATACCATGATAATAAAGAAAAGGGTATTTATAAATGCGTTTGTTGTGGCACAGAGTTATTTACTTCCGAAACAAAATTTGATTCGGGAACCGGATGGCCGAGTTTTTGGCAACCCATTAATGAAGAAAATGTTAGATGTGAAAATGATTTCAGTTTCTTCATGCGTCGGACTGAAGTGGTGTGTGCCAACTGTGGTGCCCATTTAGGTCATGTTTTTGATGATGGCCCCAAACCCACGGGACAACGCTATTGTATGAATTCTGCGGCGTTAAATTTCGAGAAATCAGAGGGTTAATTTATAATCCAATTAATCGTAGGGGCGAGGCGCGCCTCTCCCCTACAAAGACATCGGGGTATTTTTTAGGATTAATAATCTTGATTATTATGAGTGTATAATCCATTTAGATTCGCTAAATTTAAAACATTAAAAGATTACCAATTATCCGTCAATTAATTATTCAGTAGGTTAACCTTAATTTGTTAAAGAAAGTAGTGCATTATATTTGGTTCACTCTAGGTTTTTTTTCCTAATGCAATCATCATCGAACCTGCTACCACAATAATTGCTCCTATCACAGCCAAAATAGTTAAATTTTCCGGTTCAATTAAATGGGGAAATAATACCGCAATACTATCAACAGAAATGAGAGTAATAATCGGGGCTAAGGCTAAAACGGCACTTACCCGTGAAGCTTCCCAATGTTCTAAAGACTCGGCAAAACAACCATAGGCAATTAAGGTATTGAGTCCACAAAATAGTAGAATTAATACCTGAAATGGGGTGAGGCTAAAAACTGCCGTAGGCGTGGCGACGGGTAAATATAAAATTGTGCAGCTTCCATAAATAAATGCCATAACTTGAGAGGAGGAAAGAGATTGTAATAATTGTTTTTGAGCTAAGGCATAAATTGCCCAGCATATAGCTCCAACTCCCAGTAAGAAACTTCCCCATAAATATTGATTGGAAGCGGTAACTAGCACTTTTAATTGTTCATTAAAAAACAAACTAAATCCTAAAGTCAATACCCCTAAACCTAACCATTGCAAGCTGGTATAATGTTCTTTAAAAATAACTAATGCCCCTAACCCCATTAACACCGGAGATAATTGAATTAAAACTTCAGCATTAGTGGGAGAAGTTAAGGCTAAACCCTGCAAAAATAGGATATAATTACCTGCTAAAAATATTGCGGCGATTCCTAATAGACTCCAAGGGATTAAACGGATTGTTTCCGCATTAGGGAGTTGTTTACGAGTGGTTAAATACCCGCCTAACAGGACAAAAGCAATAAAAAATCGATACCAAGTTACGGTATAAACGTCTAAACCTTGTAAAATAATCGCTAATGCTAAGGGTAGAATTCCCCATAAAAATGCTGTTAATAGTGCTAAACCTAACCCTAATCGCCATCGTCCTGAAGTTGCATGAATTGACATTGTAAGATTTTAAATAAGCTGATTATATTATAATAGAAATTCAATTAAAATAACGATATTAGGACTTACGCAGGTTGACCCAGAAACCGGGTGTTTTAGATAATATGTCGGTGACAACAAAGTATTTTCGTAAAAAAACCCGGTTTCTTTGGTTGGGTGCGTAAGTCCTGGATATATAACCTAATTTAAAATTGATATAATTTAAGAATTTATTTTTATAAAAATGCTTTATCCCTATTACCTGTTACCTGTTCCCTGTTCCCCATATATAAAAAATTGAAGCGATCGCCACTTTTAAAAAATAGCGATCGCTGTTTTTCATCAACTTAATTCAAGCTAACTATGCCTCTAAAGCAGGAACTTCCACCGCAGTAGCTTGGAGGGCGGCTTCCGTTTTCGGTCGGTCTAATTTGAGCACTAAAACTCCCAAAGGTGGTAAACATAAATCCAAGGAATGAGGATAATTATGGAACCACCATTCATCCGTCCATTTACCCCCTAAATTCCCCATATTACTGCCGCCAAATTCACCGGAATCACTATTGAATATTTCGGTATAGAATCCCAATTCAGGAACACCCACGCGATAATGACTATGGGGTTGGGGCGTAAAATTACAGACCACCACCACAAATTCTTCTGGATCTTTTGCCCGTCGAATAAACGACACCACACTGTGACGAGTATCCGTACAATCAATCCACTGGAACCCAGCTTCAGCAAAATCCTGTTCATACAATGCAGGTTCACTGCGATACAGTCCATTCAAAGATTGGAATAACCGTTTAATTCCTTGGTGGGCGGGATATTGCATCAATTCCCATTCCAAAGTCCCCCAAGCATTCCACTCTTGACGCTGACCAAACTCCATTCCCATGAACAAAGTTTTCTTACCCGGGTGAGTAAACATATAGGTAAACAAACACCGGACATTAGCAAATTTCTGCCAATCATCCCCCGGCATTTTGTTAGCAATATTGCTCTTACAATGCACCACTTCATCGTGGGAGAGCGCCAACATAAAGTTCTCGCTGTGGTGATACCAAATACTAAAGGTAACGTTATTTTGATGGAACTGACGGAACCAAGGGTCCATGCTGAAATAATCCAACATATCGTGCATCCATCCCATATTCCATTTCAGGTTAAACCCTAACCCACCAACGTAAGTAGGCCAGGACACCATCGGCCAGGAAGTTGATTCTTCCGCAATGGATAACGTCCCCGGATAGTAACTAAACAGAACATGGTTAGTTTGACGCAGGAAATCCGCCGCTTCAATATGTTCGCTACCGCCGTATTCGTTGGCGACCCATTCACCATCGGGACGTAAATAGTTCAGATACAGCATCGAGGCGACCGCATCCACCCGAATTCCATCAATATGATACTTGTCATACCAAAATAGGGCGTTACCAACCAGGAAGTTACGAACTTCGTTGCGACCATAGTTAAAGACTAAGGTTCCCCATTCTTTATGTTCGCCTTTGCGGGGGTCAGCGTGTTCATAGAGGTGGGTTCCATCAAAGAAAGGCAAACCATGTCCATCTTTAGGAAAATGTCCCGGAACCCAGTCCACAAGCACCCCAATACCATTCAAATGGCATTGATCGACAAAATACATGAAATCTTCGGGACTGCCAAACCGGGAAGTCGGGGCATAATATCCGGTGACTTGATATCCCCAAGATCCATCAAACGGATGTTCCGCGATCGGCAATAATTCAATATGGGTAAAGCCTAATTCCTTGACGTAGGGAATTAACTGATCCGCGAGTTCCCGATAGGTTAAAAAACGACCCCCTGGATCAAGCTCACAGGCTTGTACGGCAGGTTCAACAGTGCCATCGGGTAAAACATGGGGTTGATCAAAGGGAGCGCGGTTCCAAGACCCTAAATGGCATTCATAAACTGAAATCGGGGATTTTAGTGGATCTTTATGACGTCGTTCTTCTAACCAATCTTGATCGCGCCATTGGTAGGCATCCAAATTGGCAACAATGGAAGCGGTTTTAGGGCGAACTTCTTGATAAAACCCGTAGGGGTCAGTTTTCTCATAGATATGTCCTTCCCAGTTTTTAATTTCATATTTGTAATGTTCACCCACTCCGAGTCCTGGGACAAACATTTCCCAAACTCCATTGCCCAACTTCCGCATTTGGTGTTGGCGGCCATCCCAATTGTTGAAGTTACCAATAATCGAAACGTTCCGTGCACTGGGAGCCCAAACGGCAAAATACACCCCAGCCACTTCATTGACAGTCATTAGGTGGGCACCTAATTTTTCATAAATCCGGTGGTGGTTTCCTTCTGCAAACAGGTGGACATCTACATCGGTAAATTGGGCAGAACGGAAAGCATAAGGGTCATAAACCACCTTTTCATGTTCCCCTTCTTTGAGTCGCAGTTGATAGTTGGAGAGTTCATGAGTCTCAATGATGCACTCAAAGAAATGGGGATTATGGACGGACTGCATGGGGTATTCCTGTCGTTGTTCGGGCAACAGAACCCATGCCGCCTCCGCATTAGGGAGGTATGCTCTTACTACCCATACCGTTTTACCCTCGTGTTCAATTTGATGGGAACCCAACACTTCAAAGGGATCTTGGTGATGGTTCCAAACAATCTTATCAATCTGATCAATTGCGATGGTCGTCATGGATTCTACTGCTCTACGATTACAAAACAGGTCTAATACGGATGGGAATGGTGCTTCAACTTACATTTTTAGGGCGAGGAAACCTCCCCCCTACCCTCCGCATTTTCAGGAAAATCCTACGCTGACGCGAGGTTTAGATTTGGGATAATGGTACTAGATTTTGAACGTATATTCGCACTTTCCCCATTTCCGACTTCCTCACTTCCCCTAATCTCCTAATCCCGGCGGTAAAAGTTCACCGCAAATATTGTGAATTTCGGTAGTACGGTCAAATATCCAGGGGTAACTTTGGCGGTATTCGGGAATTAAGGCCAGGGGACTGAGCAAGGCCGCCGCAGCAATATCCGCAATACTGATGCGATCGCCTACTAAATAGAGCCGTTCTTTCCAGACTTCCAACACCTCAAAAGCCGTTTTTAAGCGAGTTTTAGCCAGTTCAACGGCAGCCGTATTAATCTGATATTGCCAACACACAACCCGAATTACCAATAAACTCGATAGGGACGGATCAATTTGTTTCCCATCTCCAGACCGAAACTGATAATAAACAAATCGAGTGGCTGTGCCAATACTTTCATCTAACCAATCTTCTAATAATGCGGCTTGGGTTTGTAGGTGGGGATCAACAAAAAATAAGGGGGGATCAGGATAATTATGCTCTAAATACTTAAAAATTTCAGTGGAGTCGGCGATCGCCTGGGGTTGACCTTCTATTTGGGGTAATAAAACCGGAACCGTTGTCAGTCCCGTTAGGGGTTTGAGTTTCAGGGTATGAAGTCCGGGGGTGAGATTTTCCACTTGATAAGAAATCCCTTTATACCCCAATGCTAAACGGGCTTTTCGACAATAATGGGACGTACTAAACTGCAATAGGAGCATAAAAAACTAAAATGGATTGAATTAATATACAAAACTGAAATTTAACAATATTTTAGGTTTTTTTGTGATTAGATAGTTACTAAGTTAGATTGATCATTTAAAGGTTAGATTTTTTGGCTGAGGATGATTCCTAACGACGCCGACTTTCCGATCCCCCTCGCCGTTCCCTTTCCCTCCACCGTTGATCTCAAGTCAAGATAGGTAAATTTAGTATGACTGTTGCGTTCAAATCGACACCTTCTCCTAGACGCAGAACTTCTAGTCCCGTTGATCTTCCTTGGGTACAAAGTAAGGTTGTTCCCTTTGATCAGGCTCGGAAAAAACGGGTTAAAGCCTCCTTGACAAATGCTGTACCTTTGGTTAATCCCCCTTCTTCCCTGCCGAGATCAACTGTTGTTAAAGCTCTCCCTAAACCTCAACCCAAACCTTTATGGCTTGGTTCTATAATTGCGGTACAAAAGGTTTCATCGGTTATCACCTCTTTGATTATTGGTTCAACTTTAACAGTTTATGGGTTAACGGTTTATGGAGAGTCGAGTTGGACACAGGAATATCCCAGATTAGAAAAGTTACGAGCCACGGAACAACAACTACGGACGGCTCAAGAAATGTTAAAAAATGAAATTGCAATCACCGCCGACGAGCCCACCACAGGTCTTGTGGTTCCCCAACCTGGTGATATGATTTATGTTGAACCGGCGAAACCCCGTCCCCACCCCTCTCCAGAACCCAATACTGTGATCGAATTAGATCCTGTTCCGGTGTCCACAGTAAAAAGACCTTTAGGATATTAAATGGTCATCAGTGTAGAGACGCTGCCCTGGCGCGTCTGTAACAGTCATTAGTTAACAGTTAACAGTAATCAGTTATTGATTGGTATTGAGTAAGTTAGTATGGCTTCTTCAGACTATTCTTCGGGTTCTCGTTTTCAACGACAGCGTTCTTCTCCTGGTCAGCGTGGGCGAAAAAGAACCGTCTGGGGAGGTAAAGGTCAAAATTCCCCATCTCGGAATTCAGGTTCTACTCCTTTAAGGAAAAGCTCGGTTGATCTTCCCTTTGTAGCCTATCCTAGAAAGCGCGATCGCTCTGCCCCAGTAAGAGCCGATCGCAGGCGTTTAATATTAGTTTGGTTATTAATATTAGGGGGAATTGTTGGTCTGTCCCTGAATTTATTCCACTTACAAATAGGTCAAGAATCTTCCTTCCTAAAAGCACAGGCTTTATCTCAACAACAACAAAAAATCCTACCGTTTGTTCCCAGACGTTCAATTACCGATCACAAAGGAGATATTCTGGCTTTAGATCAGCGAGTTTATACCCTTTATGTTCACCCTAAACTCTTTAAACAAACTCCCAATGAAATTGCCGAAAAGTTAGCCCCTGTATTATTGCGAGAAGATTCAACTACCCCACTCAAGAGCGAACTTTTAACCCTATTTGGTACATCTCCAAGTGGAATTAAAGTTGCAGATTCAATCTCCGAACAAGTCGCCAATCATATCCAAAATTTGGGATTAGATGGATTAGAACTATTAGAAAGTCGTCAACGACTTTATCCGCAACAGGAAAACACCTCAGATGTTGTGGGTCATGTCAATCTTGAAGGTAAAGGTCAAGCTGGAATTGAATATAGTCAGGAAAACTTACTAGAACGTACCATGCCATCCTTGTCCTTTCAACGGGCTGCTAATGGTGCTTGGGTTCCTGAACGAATCGCCACAGGGTTTATCCCCATTGATGATTTAGAATTAAGGCTAACAATTGACTCCTCCTTACAACGAGTTGCCCATCAAGCCCTCCAGAAAAGCCTTAAAGAATACAAAGCCAAACGGGGAACAGTAATTGTCATGGATGCCACCGATGGCTCCGTACTAACCCTGGCCAATGAACCGACCTATAATCCGAATCAATACTATAAATTTGACTTAGAACGGTTTAAAAATTGGGCTTTAACGGATCTTTATGAACCCGGTTCAACCTTCAAACCCATTAACATTGCTTTAGCCTTAGAAGCGGGAGCAATTCAACCGGATACTGTTGTTAATGATGAGGGTCATATTCAAGTTGGGGGTTGGCCGATTCAAAATTACGATGGTTCCGCTCGAGGCGAAATTAATATCAGCGATGTGGTCAAATATTCCAGTAACGTGGGCATGGTGCGAATTATGCAACGGATGGAGCCGGAGGTATTTTATCAAGGCTTAAAACGTTTGGGGTTAGGAACAACCATGGGCATTGATTTACCCTTTGCCGCCACCAGTACCCTAAAATCTAAAGAACAATTTGTTTCCGCCCCAATTGAACCCGCAACCACAGCTTTTGGCCAAGGATTTTCCATTACTCCCATTCAGTTAGCCCAACTCCATAGCCTTTTAGCTAATGGCGGTAAACTGGTAACTCCCCACGTTGTTCAAGGGTTATATAACAGCAAAAGCCAACTATATTGGAAATTACCCCTGAGTGAACCCCAACAAGTGTTTTCATCTGAAACAGCTAATTCCGTTTTAAAAATGATGGAAACTGTGGTTAAAGAAGGAGGAACTGGAACCCAAGCCTCCATAGAAAATTATCGGGTTGCTGGCAAAACCGGGACGGCTCAAAAAGCATCGGCTGATGGAGGCTATTCTTCTAACGCCCTCATTACCAGTTTTGTCGGAATTTTAAGTGTTGACCATCCCCGTTATGTGGTTGTGGCAGTGGTGGATGAACCCTTAGAAGGTCGCGCCGGAGGAATTGTGGCTGCACCCATTGTGAAATCGGTGATGGAAGCACTCATTCATCTGGAAAAACTCCCCCCCTCAGATATTCCGGTTGACCAATCACAGATCAACTCTTACACTGATAACTGATTACTGATTACTGATTACTGATTCAAGGGTTTAGGAGGGCTGCTGTGCCAACAAACCAAGACCAAAAAATATTTGCTATCTTCATGGAAGAAGCGGAGGAGCGTCTCGAAACCCTAAAAATGGGGGTGACAAAGCTCCCCGCGATTATGGCTGATTCTGACCGGGAGGAAGTGGCATCTATCTACCGGGCGGCTCACTCTATTAAGGGGGCTGCGGCGATGTTGATGGAGAATATGCCCAGTCTGGCTAGTATTAATAAGGTGTCCAAACGCCTAGAAGATTGTTTTAAGCTGGTCAAGGATACGCCTTTAAAAATTGATGCTACAACTCAAAACCTTTATAGTAAGGGGTTTGAAGTCTTAAAAAATTTAATTGATCGGGCAGCGAGTCCGGCTGGACTTTCCGAAGAAATAGGGGAAAAAATTCTCCAGGCTTCCCTCCCTGTGTATGACAAGTTAGAAAACCACTTGAAGGACTTAATGAGTGGTAAGGTGGCCCCAGCAACGGCAAAAGCGGCAACACCAACAGCTACAGCAACACCAGGGGTGGCTAATGCCGTTAATCAGGTGATGACGGTTCTCAAACCAATGTTACAGGGATTTAAACAAGCTGAATCCCCGGAAACTCGTAAACAATTGGCGGGTTTATGCGCTCGATTAACAAAAATTGGGGTGGGAATTGAACCTTGGCAAACATTAGTGAAAACGGCCCATGGTGCGATCGCAAATCCTAAAAATTCTTTTAAAGTTTTAGCTAACCCAATTATTAATGAGTTAAAGCAAGGAGCGGAACTTTTACAAGCAGGAAAAGCTAGTTCTATTGTTCCGAGTCCGGCTTTATCCTCCTTAGCAGGCGCAAAAGCAGCAGCCAAACCCGCTACTCAAGAAATCACAATTCCGGCTGATCCGAAAGAGGTAGTTAAAGTTCTATTAAAAACCTTTAATAAACAACAATTACAGGCGATCGCTCAGTTGTTAATTAAGCACGTTAAATCTTAAAATCAGTAGAAATTTACTCGGCTTGGGGATATTCTTCCCATAAAGAGGTGGTGGTTCTTAAACTTAAATAATCACCATTTCCTAAAATAATATGATCTAAAATTGGAATAGATAAAAATTGTGCTCCTTGCAATAATTGACGGGTTAAATTGATATCCTCTGCACTGGGTTCAACATTTCCCGACGGGTGGTTATGGGAAATAATTACTCGGGTTGCGCCACTTTTCAATACTTCTCGAAAAATATCCCGGGGATGGGCGATGGTTTCGGTTGCACTTCCAATTGTAATTACTTGAGTCCCTAACAGACGGTGTTTCACGTCTAATAACAACACTGCAAAGCGTTCTTGGGGTTGCCACATCAAATCATGGCTTAGGGCGTCGGCGGCGGCTTGGGGAGTCTCAATTACGGCTAAATCAGGGGGTTTGGACTGAAAGACCCGTTTTCCCAACTCAACGGCTGCTAAAATTGTGGTGGCTTTCGCTGGCCCAATACCATGAATTTCAGTTAATTCGTGAACCCCAATATCTCGCAATACCCCTAAAGGATCGCGTTGATGTTGACCTAACTGATTTAATAGATATTGTCCTAAACCAACCGCCGATAATTTTCCCTTTCCCTGACCTGTTCCTAATAAAATTGCAATCAATTCAGCCGTGGCTAAATTTCTGGAACCAATGGCCATTAACCGTTCCCGGGGACGCTCATCACTGGGTAAATCAGCAATTCTCAGGCTATAGGTCATTTAGGCTACACCCCACCAACGCAATATTTAGTATTAAATTTTACCCAATTTTTTCCATAATTTCAAGTTCAATAGGGCGTTAAGTTACCTGGGATTGGCCGTTTATCTTAAATTAGTCTCAGTAATTCTAACGGGTGCTTGTAATAAAAGTTCACTTTAATCCCTTAATGGGTTTCCACGACCTCAACAGAATCTCCGACATGAATTGTCCCGGTATTCCTAGGAATAATATTCATACCAAACATAATCCCACCTGGTTGTTGTCGAAAGGTGGCTAGGGTTTTTAAAGGTTCTTTTAATGGATTACGTTCCCCAATATTTTGATCTGTTGTTGTTACAATACAACGGCTACAGGGTTTGACTAAATCAAAATAAACCTCTCCAATTAATATCACTTTCCATTGATCTTCAATAAAAGGTTGATCTGTATCAATCACAAGATTAGGTCTAAATCTATTCATCGGAACTTCTTGTGATGATATTGGATAGATTTCTGATAGTTTTCGGTTTAATTCAGCTAAGGAAGCAGTATTAGTTAATAAACAAGGATAACCATCGGCAAAACTCACCTGATTATTAATATTAACAGCATAATTCGGATCAACAGATCGAATAAAATTAGGAGATTGTCGCACTAACCGAAACTGGAATTGATTATCTATTTTTAAAGCATTTTTCAACCAATCAGCAACCTCATCCCCTTGATCAATTGCAATAGTTTCATCTCTCCAAACCTGTACAGTTTTGGAAGTTCCTATTAATATAGGTTGCAATTGAAAAGGTTTAATTTCCCGATCCTCAACGGATAATTCTATTAATTCCCCTGACTGTTGAACTTGAATTTTTGCTAATTGAGGATGAGTTCTCTGGGTAACAAACTGACCGGATTCATCAACCCACATAAATTCCCGATCCCAGTCTAATCCTTTCAGGTTTACTTCTCCTTGGTTCAGGGCTATTTTGCCACAGGATTTAATCGGATAAATAAATAGTTCAACCAGATTCATTAATTAGATCTCCACAATAATCTAATTACTATCTTAGAACTAACTCATCTATTAGTCAAGGAGCTAATCCTATAAAATTCATACTTTTCACCGTTTATTTATACTTTTAATCTCGGTAATAACACTGAGAAAATCTATCCTTGTTGTTTAGATTTTGAATTTTAATAAAAATGATCAGTATTTTTACTTGATTTTACATATTTTAGGTAGGTTACTAAAAGTAAAAACTCTATACAATCAGGCTTTCAAACCTTTTACAAATACTTTACAAATTAAGGAGTTTTTAACATCATATCTTTAACACCCATCCACTATAGTATATTTATCGAAAAGAAAAAAAGCCCTAACTCGAACCACCCAGGAGCAAACTTATGAAAACTTCAACACTGAAAAAATTAATTGGAACGACATTAGCCAGTCTTTGTTTAGTATCTGTAAACGGCCTTCCGGCGATGGCTGGAAAACTTCACAATGGATGGAATTATGGAATTGATTCCTTTAACGATGGCTCTGGCGGTGAAGCCTTTAATATTAAAGGAATTGCGATTAAAGAAACCAGCGATAGTATTTTTGTTGCTCTCACAGGTGGAACACCGATAACGGGTGTGGCTAATTCGGGAGCAGCCGATGGAAATATTGGTTGGGGTGATTTATTCTTAAATTTCACTGGCAAAAACTTCACAACCGCTAGTAATCAAAAAAGCTTATTAGGAGTTCGTTTTGCGGGAACCAATGACTCCCAAGTTACCACTACAGGTTTATATGGAAATGTCAAAGGTGCTAGTGTTACCGGAGTAAATCATGGCTATAGCAGCTTAAAACAGTATTACGATTATGGATGGGGTCAAACTAATACCCAAGGTACTGATATTGCTACAAAAGCTGCTGCTTACAATTATTTCGGTCAAGGAACAATCCTGAATGTGATTGATTCGGGAGCCACCAAATTAGGTGGGATTCAAAATTTGTCCGCCAAAGCCTTAACGGGTCAAGGACTTGATTTTGGATTCTTCAAAGCTAGTGGAACACAAACCCTTGGTTTTAGCCTCAATAAAGCCGATTTAGGGCTCGCCGATGGCAACTATGACTATATGGCCAGTCTGTTCCTAGAATGTGGGAATGATGGTGTTTCTCTCGCTGGCGGAGTTTCTGTTCCCGAACCCGGTAGTCTTGCTGGTTTAGCTTTGGTTGGTTTAACTTTACTCGGTGGTAGCCGACTGAGCAAACGTCAATCTTAATAAATCAGAACGGAGGTTGATACTTGAATTAAGATTAGGTGAATTCGGGTGCAACTTTGATGCTTTCAACTGATATGACTGAAAAACAATTAAGGGGCTATTCTTGACCAAGAATAGCCCCTTAAATTTTATAGCAACCGCCAAGGCATTTAGGATAAAGACGGATCTTGGAACCCAGACAGTTAAGTATTTTCCCCCTGTTCCCTCCCCCCCTAGCCCTGCGTGCACGGGGGGTTTGGGGAGGCTGTTCCGGTGTTCCCCGCTATAATAGGGGATAATTTTTAAGCTATCAATAATCAAGCATTACCCAAAGTTGGAATCTCAACAGAGCCCGAAGCTCGATTCTGAAAACTGGGTAAATCTAAGCCACTGGGACGGCGACTTTTCTGAGCTAAACGATAGCTCACACTTTGTAATTCTGCATTAAGTTGTTTATTTTCCCGTTGGAGTAATTCAACTTTTTCCATGACTTCATTCAGACGTTCTGAGAACTTCTGACGATAGACTCCGGGTAACTCCTGAACTACCTGTTCCAACATTCGAGAACGGTCTGTTAACTCCTCAACTGACTGTCTGAGTTGATAGGCTTCCGTATCTCGTTCGGCTATTTGTCCTTGATAAAACTTAACTTGCTGCTCCATCTCTTGAAGTTGTTCTCGCAAGGCTACCATTTGAGCTTGATGACGCTCAGAAACCTCTGGACTGGGTAATAAGTTAGCATCTCCTTTGACCAAACGGAATAGTTCCTGAGATAACTGCTGAATCAACTGTTCCCGCATTTGTAGCTCCTCGTTCAAACGAGTAACTTCAGCTTGTAACTCCTGTGGCGTTTGACTTTTGAGTTGGCTCACGGTGACTAACGGCTCCTATAAATTTATTTTGTATATGTGTCTCTAAAATATCTCTGTTGTTCCCAATCGGCAATAGCTAAGAAAACCGGGTACAACAATAACAGGGGTCAAGAGTAGAATTTGCTTCTATCCTTCCCCCTGTTTGCCCAATTTATTCAACTTCTTGAGATTCGGGTTCTGCTTCCGTGGCTTCGGTCGGCTCTATCGTTACTTCTTCCTTAATCGTTAGATAACGAATAACCTCATCGCTAATTCGCATGGCTTTTTCTAAAACAGCGATTTGGGCTCCAGGGCCTTCATAATTCATCTGGACGTAAACTCCTTCCCGATGCTTGTCAATATCGTAGGCTAGACGTCGTTTACCCCGATTTTGGATTTGGATATTATGTCCGCCTTGGTCTTTGAGGAGGGTTTCGTATTTGCTGATAGACTGACCCACCTGCTCATCGTTGAGGTCGGGGCGCAAAATATACGTTGTTTCGTAAACAAAAGGCTTCATGCTGTTATTCTCCTTGTGGACAACGGGGCTTCTGAATTTAGAAGCAAGGATCTTTGATCATATCATGTATCAGGTTTGGGGTGACAATTCAAATGCTTAAACTATTTCTGATCCCTAATTTTCACTCAATTTCACTCAACGGGTTGCAGGCGACGTAAAACTTGAGTAATTAGGGTTTCTGGGGCTGTGGCTTTGCTGAGGTAATCTGAAGCGCCCACAGCAAAGGCCTGCATAATAGAGCTTTCCTCCGTATGTACAGAAAAAAAGATGATCGGGAGATGACACCACCGTTGATCAGTTCGCACCGCTTGACAGAGATCTAAGCCAGTGAAACCCGATATTTCCCAATCCAAAATTAATAGATCGGGACGACAATCGAGTAACACATCCCAAAATTGTTCTGAGTTTTGTAGAGTAGTTACACTTAATCCCTTGGCTTCTAACAAGCTAGAAACAGAGATCAAAAGCGTAGGATCATCATCCACAATCAAAACCCGATTCCCTTGGACTGACCGAGACTGGGATAAGACCTCGGTGATCGCTTTCAGGATTTCATAAGCAGGTAAAGGCTTTTGTAAAAACCTCTTAACTCCCAAACTGGCGACAGTGACCCGATCGCTTAAACTTTGCCTTCCGGTTAAAGTAATAACTGGAATTTGAGGAATCATAGGCCTGAGTTCTTTGAGCAGGGTGATACCATCTTCGGTAGAGACACTGGGAAAGGTCAAATCCAGTAGAATAATATTAGGAGGGTTTTGAGCAATCATTTTACGGGCAACCGAGAGATCCGTCGCCATTTCAATTCTTAATCCCCAGGCGATCGCTTCTATCCTAATTCTTTCCGCCAGCATTAAGTCATCATCGACAATTAAAATTAAGGGGGAATAGGCTACAGGTTCGGAAGACAGGGGCGTTAATAGGGTTTCGCGACTGGCTTCAAGACTCAGGCTAACGACTAAATCCGAAATTAACTGAGCTTGATTAACCTCTATTTTGGGCAATTCCAGTAAACATTCCAGTTCTCTGGCCACTTGTGAACCTTCCCGCAGACCAAAAATCCCTAGAGATCCCGCTAATTTATGGGCTTCGTTTCTGGCTTGTTGATGGAGTTCGGGAGTCAGCTTTCTTTGGAGTAAGGCTGGGGCGACTTGTTCTAAAATCTCAATTTGGACTTTCACCTTGTCCTTAAAATTTTCCCAAATCCTAGAGGTAATCTGGGCGATTTCTTGTCGAGAGTTACTAGAGTTGGTTGCGGTTTGGGACTCGGTAGCATCGGAGGCGGATGGGCTAACTGGCGATCGTAAACGATAGCCCAAACCATGTACCGTTTCAATCGGGTCAGCACTGCCAGCAGCTTTGAGTTTTTGTCGTAAACATTTAATATGGGTACTGACGGTTTCTTCCCCTGGAGATTCGGCAAAATCCCATAGGCGATCTAAAATTGCCCTCCGGCTAAAAATTCGTTTAGGATTGAGTAAAAATAATTCCAGTAAACAGTATTCTTTTGAGGTCAGATGTATTAATCTGTCTCCAGATTTTACCTCGTTATTAATCGGATCAAAACTCAGATTTTCCCAGGTCATTACCGCCGTAGAAACGGATTTTCCTCGGCGTAATAAAGCCCGGACTCTTGCCATTAATTCGTTAATATCAAAGGGTTTAACGACGTAATCATCGGCTCCTGCATCTAATCCCATCACCCTGTCGGTACTGCTATCCCTGGCTGTTAAGAGTAGAATCGGATTTTGATATCCTTTGCTGCGTAACTGTTTACAAACACTGATTCCATCTAGCTTAGGAATGCCAATATCTAATAGAATTAAGTCATAGAGAAAGGATCCAGCCATTTCCAAGGTTGTTAGTCCATCGGTGGCAGTATTTACGGTGTATTGATGAGCGAGTAAAATTTCCGATAAGGTGGTGCGGGTGAGTGGGTCATCTTCCACTAATAAAATTTTCATAAAAATTCTCCCTATAGATTTTTTTGACGGCTATGGTTATGGGCAAAACTTCTCCCTCCAAGAGCCGATTACTGAGAAAGTCTGGGTGTTATCCGGTGGAAGGTATAGGGAATTGTAGGGAGTTAAATTGAAGCCGATCAACTCTGCTTTTATTCTAAACTCAAATTGCATACTATTCAATCAGTTGATTAAATTATCTAAAATTGGTAAATGTCAGTTACAACGCAACAATTAAGTCAATGGAAACAACAGAGCCGAAGGATTACGGTATTAACAGCTTATGAATATGCGATCGCTCAATTGATTGATCAAGCCGGAATTGATATTGTTTTAGTCGGGGATTCTCTGGCGATGGTTGGGTTAGGCTACGATACCACTTTACCCCTGACTTTAGATGAAATTATTCATCATGCTAAGGCGGTGCGACGGGGGGTAAAACAAGCCTTATTGGTGGTTGATTTACCTTTTTTAACCTATCAAGAAAGTCCCCAACAGGCGATTCATTCGGCTGGACGAATTCTTAAAGAAACGGGCGCTCAAGGGGTAAAACTTGAGGGCGGATATCCGGCGATGGCAGAAACCGTTAGTCAGTTAGTCCAAGTTGGAATTCCGGTGATGGGTCATGTTGGATTAACCCCACAGTCGGTGCATCAATTTGGTGGATATCGCAAACAGGGAAAAACATCGGATCAGGCTGCACGAATTATTGCAGAGGCGATCGCTTTAGAGCAAGCTGGAGCCTTCAGTATTGTCTTAGAACATATTCCCTCGGATTTGGCCCAAAATATCACCCAAAAATTAGGAATTCCAACCATTGGTATCGGGGCGGGGGGGGGCTGCGATGGCCAGGTCTTAGTGACCTCTGATATTTTGGGGTTATCAGCATGGCAACCTCCCTTTGCCAAAACCTACACTAATCTACAACAAACTATTACCCAGGCTGTGCAGGAGTTTTGTATCGAAGTTAGGGAGGGAAAATTTCCCCCAGGGAATTAATCTTAAAGGCAGAGATAAAATAGTCTCTAAAATATTTCTCCCCTAGCTTTAATTAACCTTCTCCGCCTTCTCCGCCTTCGTCATCTTTGTCATTGTCATTATCGTTGTCGTTGTCATTGTCGTTGTCATTGTCATTGTCATTATCGTTGTCATTGTCATTGTCATTGTCTGAAGATGGGGAAGGCGCGGGATTTGCTGGAGCTTGAGGTGCAGGTGCAGTCACAGGGGTTTCTCCGGGTTTGACACCTTCTTCTTGATTGCCTCCACCACAGGCTCCTAAAGTTGTGGCTAAACCAACGGCGAGAAATAACTGAATGGTTTTGGATTGCATTTTAATCTCCTTAAACTAAATCAACGAAATATTAATATACCGTTAAGCCGACTCATTTGCACAAGGAAAACTAGGTTTTAACTTAAATTATTCATTCGATTTTAGTCAGTCGCCTACCTATTCGTAATTCGTAATTCGTAATTCCTACAAAATCCGAATAAACTCCAAGGGTAAACCATCTGAATCGGCAATAAACATGACTTCATAAACCCGATCTCCGATCATTTGTTGCATCGGTTCCAATAAAATATTTAAGGGTTGCAATAAATTAGGCTGTTCTATAATAGCTTGATCAAACTGATTTTTGAGATGATTTAACCAACTAACTAGATCAGAAACCTGATTAGTTAAATCAAAAGAAATATGATAGTAACCGACATAATGTTCATCGCCAAAAGCATCGGGGGCGGGTTGGGGTTGGGGAATTTCAATTAATTCAATCCTGCCATTTAAACCTTCCATCCAACAGGCTAAAGTATATCCAGTTGTAAAGCGTTCACAAACCGTAAATCCTAGGATTTCATAAAATGCGATCGCGCGATGAATATTAGCGGTACGAATTGATATATGGTGCATAAAATTTCCCCCTACTCAAATAATCGAAAATAGGGATAACGTACAGGAGCGCCCTGTTCTTTTTCCAAATCAAAATTAATCACATTCCAACGGGGTTCATCCCCAATATCGGGACTAAATTCCACAGGTAAACCATACAATTTTGGTTCGTTTCCCTCTGTAGGATTGCACCAGGGAGTGTTCCCTTCTAAATAGCTACTAATTAAATCGTGATAGCGTTTAGCAATAATTACACGGGTTGCCCGATAGCCCTGGGTGTAGAGTCGGTCTAGGGCTTCATGGATTTCAAACCGAATCCCGTCGGGATGGGTATGTTGTCGATACCATTCGTCTTGCCATCGTCGCCAATGACGGCCAGATTGCAGGTGAACCAACTCCCCCGTATTCGGGTCAGACTCAAAAGCCCCATGACGGGAACACAAATAGGTATCCGTTAGCGTCAGGGCGGGAATAGGCTGACGGCAATGGGGACAATTAATTTCCGGGCCAAAAATTGGGTACTGCAAGGCAGAATTCATTATTAAATGGTGTTAGACCAAGGCTTGTATTATAGCTATAGGAATTTTAACCTTTCTTGTTAATTCTGGCTTGTTCGTTTTTGAAGGAATCTAATACCCATGTCTCATCCATCTCCACAGAATGATCAACCTTACTGGCCCGATGTCGATATTTCCCAGGCTGCTTTTGTTGCCCCCAATGCAGTTGTTATGGGGTTTGTAGAAATTGGGGCGGGGGCGAGTATTTGGTATGGGGCGGTGGTTCGGGGGGATGTGGAACGAATTATTATTGGTGCCAAAACTAATATACAGGATGGTGCAATTGTGCACGGTGATCCGGGGAAAGTTACCCTTTTAGAAGATTGTGTTACTGTGGGTCATCGGGCGGTGATTCATTCGGCCCATATCGAACGGG
Organism: Planktothrix agardhii; assembly: GCF_904830935.1. Lineage (NCBI taxonomy): Bacteria > Bacillati > Cyanobacteriota > Cyanophyceae > Oscillatoriales > Microcoleaceae > Planktothrix > Planktothrix agardhii. Next base: position 2,514,888 of record NZ_LR882952.1, on the reverse strand, counting down.
GAAGTTTAATTGGGATTGGGGCCGTTGTATTAGACGGGGTACGGGTGGGAACCGGAAGTATAATTGGAGCGGGTTCGGTGGTCACCAAAGATGTGCCGCCGTTTTCCCTAGTTGTGGGTGTTCCCGCCAAACGTCTGCGGGATGTGTCCCCGGAAGCTGCGGCAGATTTAATTGAACACGCTCAACGCTATGAAAAATTAGCCCTGGTTCATGCCGGAAAGGGGACAGAAATCGGATTCAGTTAAAATTAAAATTATTCTCTTTATCTTTCTTCGTGTCTTTGTGTCTTTGTGGTTTTAATCTCTCTATTATACAACAGAAATGGCAAAAAAAAATCGGATTTTGCTTAGTTTCCTAATTGGCTTACTTTGTGTGATTTTGTTAAGTATTCCCGCCCTGGGAGCTACCTACAGAACCGCCAGTATCAGAATCCCCATTTTTGGATTACATGATATTATTGACGAATCTAATATTGATCAAAGTCCTGAAAGAAGAACCCAATTTGAAAATGATTATTTAAAACAAGATTTCTATACTTTTCTTAATTATTTAGCTAAAAATAACTATTGGTTTTTAACAACTCAAGATTTATTTATCTATTTTATTGAAAAATCCCAGCCCATTCCTTCAGAAAAAATCGGGCAAAAACCTATAATGATTAGCTTTGACGATGGTTATTATGGTGTTCACGAGAATGTTTTACCGATTTTAAAAGACTTAGAAAAAGAATACAACAAAAAAATCAAAATTGTCTGGTTTGTAAATCCAGGCTTAATGGGAGTGAGGTTAAAGGATTTTTTACCCCATGTAAGTTGTGCAGAACTACGGGATGGCTATAAACGCGGATATTATGATATTCAATCCCATGGTCAAACCCATAAACAATTAACCTTAATCAAAGGGAAAGATTTAAAATTTGAACTCGAACAAGCTAAACTCGATCTAAGAACCTGTATGGAAGATTTAGATAAAAATAAATGGGTGGCTGCTCATTTTGCTTATCCCTTTGGAAAAGTTAACCGGAGAGTGGAAAAATCCTTACCTCCCTATTATTTAACCGGATATATCTATGATGGAAATATGACACGAATTAATCGCTATACCAATAAATATCGAATTTCTCGAATCACAGTTAATCGTGATAATTCCCCTAGGAATTTGATCAGAATTGCCAAAAGAGCAACAACCTTAAAAAAAGTCACTATGTTTTAGAACTTAATTCAAGGCAAAATATTTTATTAGCTCATGATACATTTAATAATGTGGAATCAGGTATTTGTAAATTCAATCCCATGGACAGTAGATTAAAAGATCAAACTTCAAACGGCTCTGGAAAGAGAATTGTTTTAGCAACCTTTGGATCTTTAGGGGATTTATATCCCTATATGGCGTTGGCTCAGGAATTGCAAAGTCGAGGATATTCTCCCAGTATTGCCAGCTGTGAACAATATCAACAAACCCTAGAAACAGCAGGAATAGAATTTCATCCCCTCAGACCCAATGGTTTACCCCAAGATCCCAATGAGGCAGAATTTATTTCAATGATGATGGACTCCCAAAGGGGCGTAGAATACATTATCAATTATTTATTAATGCCCTATTTACGCACCAGTTATTGTGACTTAATTAAGGCCTGCCAAGGAGCAGATTTACTCTTAACCCATCCTTTAATTTTAGTGGCATCTTTAGTCGCTGAAAAAATAGCAATTCCCTGGGTTTCTACGATTTTATCTCCCAGTGCTTTGATCTCAGTCTATGATACCGCCCAGGAAAAAAGCACTCAATCTCGCCATCAACAGGCAATGGCTGTGGTGGCTAGAGATTCACTCATGCGTCTATTGCGCTCGAATGCTCGACTTAGGAGTGCTCCTTTGGAACAATTACAGGCAGAATTAGGGTTAGAAGGCGGGCTTGATCCTTTGTTTGAAGGACAATTTGCGCCGCTGGTATTAGGTTTATTTTCCCCAACCTTCGCCACGGCCCAACCAGATTGGCCCCCACAAACCCAGATTACGGGTTTTCCCTTTTACCGTCCCAATTCTGGGCCGGGGTTATCCCCAGAACTTCAGGCCTTTTTGGATGATGGGCCACCTGCGATTGTATTTACCTTGGGGTCAACGGCTGTTTTAGCTCCTGGCAACTTTTATCAGGAGGGGATGATAGCCGCCCAAGAGTTAGGATATCGGGCAATTTTGATGATGGGAAAGGCGGCACACCAATTGAACGCTTTGGGTTTACCCGAAGGAATCATTGCTGTTGACTACGCGCCCCATGCGGCTATTTTTCCCCATGCGGCGGCAATTGTCCATCATGGGGGGATGGGAACAACGGCAGAAGCCTTACGCGCAGGGCATCCGATGTTGATTGTTCCTTTTAATTATGATCAACCGGACAATGCGGCGAGAGTGGTAAAAATGGGAGTTGGACGAATATTAGACCGCAATCTTTATCAAGCGTCTAGGGTTTTAGCAGAACTTAAAGTGTTATTAGGTGATCCAAATTATGCTACCCGTGTTGCTGAAGTCAGCAATTATATTCAAGCTGAACAGGGAAACTGCAAAGCCATTGATGTCCTAGAAACCTATTTGAATTCCCGTTAATAGATGTCGGGTGTCAGGGGAATAGATTTGGGAAATCAACAATATTATTGTTATAGTGCTACGCGCAAGGGAACAGGGAACGCCGGATCTGGGAACAGGAGGGAATAGGGAATAGGGAATAGAAAAAAGTTATTACCCACCCGATCAAGTATTTGTAGCAAATATTAAAGGATGGAATATTAGCTAGAACCCGAAAGCCGAAAGCCGAAAGCCGAAAGCCGAAACCTGAAACCTGTTTACTGCACATATTCTGCATAAACAAATCCTTCGGCTGTTAATTGGGTTTCGTTAAGGTTTAGGTGCATTTCAACAGTTCCAGAGAGTTCTTCAATAAAAGTATATTGACGGGATTGATTATCGGGGACAATCAGTTCTAGGGTAGCATCAAAGTTGAGATTTAACAACAAATGATCCTGTTCATCTTGGGCTTCAATTTGCAAGCTTTGGGGCATTTTTAGGGAGCGATCGCTAAATAAAGAAGCCATGATTCCGGGTAAACGTAAGGGTTGATAGGAAACTGTAGACCAATTCCAATTAAGGCGTAAGGTTTCCCCTAAAAAGATTTTCCTTAACTGATGATTTTGATAGATAAAAATATAAGGTAAACCGCCTTGACTATGGGTTTTATTGGTTCTCCAGTCTAAGATTAGGGTGAGGGGAATTTTAGTTTCAGTTTGAGCAAAAATCACAAACCATTCCCAACCAATATCCTCTCCCCATCGGAATCGGCCAAAATTGCGATCGTGATAACAAAACCAATCGGAATTTAAGTTAAATTTGGTTTCACCAACGTCTAATTCTCCTACAACTTCTAACCCAGGAATTAATCCCCAGCCGATAAAACCACTGCCAAATTGAGCATCTTCTGTAACTAATAAAGGAGTAGCCTTGGCTTGAGTTTTAAAATCAATAGAAAGTTGCGATGGCTCGTCAAAAACTCGGATTTTAGATTGTTCACCATTAATTTGTAAATGTACCCCTTTGACTTGAATTTCTAAGGGTTGAGAACAGACCTGATTAGATTTCCAAGGAATAGAAACAGCCGCAGCAAAGGTCGCAATTAAATCCGGTGTTTGTAGGGATAGGGGTAATAAATAATTGGGACTATTAATAATCAAACTGACTTGAATTTCTCCCCGTTGGGGTCTACCCATGAGAGTAATATTCACTAAAATTCGCATCCCGGTTTTAGGATGAATCAGAATATAATGATACCAATCTTTCCAATCTAAAGGAGATTCAGGATCATCTAAAGGAATCCGTAAAGATTCAATCTGGTTAATCAGTGAAAGATCTAAAGTCATCGTTGTAAAGATAGATTAGAATTGAGAATATTTTCTAATGGAGTTTTAACACTTGCGGATTCGAGGGAAATTGCTGGTGCTGTCTCGGCCATGGAATGGACAAATGCTGCTATTCTAGGCGAAATTAAAGTCAGTCCTAAAATAATATCAACGAACCATTTTTCAGCATTCATCCCATTTTTTTGAATTAGGTTTTCCGTTAGGGTATGATAATTTAAAATATTTGGCAAGGGCTGAGAATTTAAACTCCATAACCATTTTTCCCAAAAATAGAGTAATCCTTGGGTTTCTAAGCTTTCTCCTGTATCGGTATGAAAGGCTGATGCTGCTTGATGGCTGACAATTAACCACCGGGGAAATTGTGCGGAAGCTAAAGCAATAACCCCATTTTTAAAAAATCGAGTCCGTTGTAGTTTAGAACATAATTCTATCCCCTGTTTTTGGGTTGAATACTGATTTCCATGATCGGCTAAAATCAAAAGCACTTCTACAATAAACCAGCGAGCAGGTAAGGTATCAAAATTAGATATTCCTGTGGTTAAAATGATAATTTTTTCGAGGGTAATAGCTTGGTTTTCTGGGTTAGTTTTAGGGGGAATAAACTTGAATAACCTCGACCCAAAAGAAGAATTGTTAAGCTGTGCTGAAGCTGGAAAAATTAGAGTTTCTAATTGATTAGAAAAAGTGGGAGAAATCTGTTTTAAACCCAAAATAATATAACAAAACCAGTCTTCTGTTGGGATATTCTGTTGAGAAACCCCATCAGAAGATATCAGGGGAGAAATTAAAATAGTTTCTGATTTTTTTTCCGTTTCTAAATCAGTTTTTTCCAAACTATATAACCACTGTTCCCAAACTTCTAATCCTAATTTTTTACCTAAATAAGTTTGAATCGTAGATAAACTTGTGATCAGCCAGTGAGAAATATTAGCTGAATTAAATGCCTTCATACCTACTTTGAAAAAATCTGTTTTTTTAAGTTTATGAAGTATTTTATTTCCAAATTTAGTCTGAGAATAATCATTTCCAATTATCGCTAAAAGCGTAATAATTTCAGCAATAAACCAACGAGAGGGAATTGTATCTAAATCGTTTAACCCTGAAATTAATCCCCAAATTGCGCCTGTTTTTTGACTAGAAAAATGAGTTGGGGATTGAATATTCTGGTTAGAAAAAGGAAAGGTGACTTGAAGATAAATCTGAATTGAGTTCGTTTCAGAATCAGGTTGAGGAGATACAGGAGTGATGAGAATGGGAATCGCTTCTGCTTCTATCCCTGGAAATCTTAACCCGATTTTCACCGGATGATCAGGAACAGTTTCGGGAATTTGGAAGGTTAAAGTCAGATTTGCCGTTTTTCCTGATAATAAATAAAGATAGGCTGGATTAACTTGATAATGACAAGATACGACCTGTTGTTGATCGGTGAACCCATCTTCTAAAATCGGACGAATGAGTAAGGTTTCCGACTGATGATTACAACAGGATAAATTCAGGATCACATTTAATCCGGGTTTACCCTGAATTAATATCGGAAAATCGTCAGTTTGTTTTAATTCTAAGTTCATGATTTTATCCTATTTTTATTGATTATAAATTGCGATAAATTACATAATTAATCAATTCTTTTAAGAATCGTTGATCATGATATTCTGAAATTAATTTTTCCTCTGGATGGACGGGAGTTTCAGCTTGAAGGAAATCAAGAGATTCAAACAGTTCTGCGGATTGATTGGCATAGGAACGAGCTAAATCCCAACCATGTTCTATACTGCCATAATTTCGCATCAATTGCAAAATAAACTCAATTTGATCTGGAGTTTTCTTTTCTCTTGGAATTGCTAAAATATTGAGAATTTTTTCTGCTTCTTGGGGTTTGCTATGGGTAATGACGTGATTTAACATCACCGTGCGTTTTCCTTCATAAATATCTCCTCCAATTTCTTTGCCATAGGTTTCGATTTCTCCCACTAGATTTAAGAGATCATCTTGAATTTGAAAGGCAATTCCTAGTAGCATTCCAAATCGAGTTAACTCGGCTAAAGGTTTGATTAATTCACTGGCGTTAGCATTAGGATTTCCAATAATCAACCCAATTCGACAAGGGGTCATGAACGAATACCAACAGGTTTTTTTAACGCACATGGTAAAATAATCTTGATCCGTTAAATAGGCGGCATTATCGGCTACCCAATCTAATTCCATTGCCTGTCCTTCAACGGATTGTTGTGCCATAACTTCAATTTCATGGAGAATATTTAGGGTTTTTGTCACTCCCAAGAAAGATAGATTTTCTAATAATAAACCCACAGCTAAAACATTAGTCGCATCTCCGACATTAATGGCGCGAGGAATCCCAATCCTAGAATGTAATGTTTCTTTTCCCCGTCGAGATTCTGAGCCATCTTCAATATCATCATGAATCAAAAACGCATTATGATAAAGTTCTAAGGCGGCAGCAGTTGCTAAAGCAGATTGTCCCATGCCTCCAACAGCACGAGCTACACTAATACAAATAGTGGGTCTGAGCATTTTTCCCATGCGGAAGGGATAATCGGTTAATAAATCATATAAAGGAGTATAAGCACCTGTGCTTTGACGTTTGCTATCCACAAATTCCTGAATTTTACTAACAATAGCAGAACGGGAATTTTGTAAGGCTTCATTAATAATAGTTTGATTAAACATCGGTTCTTACTCACTCGTTGCCGTTCAAATAGGTGATAGGGGTTGCTAGGGTTTTAATCGATCAATTTTTATGCTATATTAGCCATAGATTCCGGTTCAAATAAAATTCATTTTTAACTCCTAAAGATGGTTGATTTATTGAGAGAACGTCAGCAACAATTAAAGGAATGGTTAGAGGAATTAGTATTTCTAGTTCGCACTCAGGGAGGCTCAACTTGGGATGGTTTTGTCCTGGCAGTTTCAGGAAAATCCGCAGTCATTGAACTAGATGGCATTCCTTTACAATTAAAGGCGCATGGGGGTGAACAATTACAAGTTGAAATTGAACCTCTCTTTGACGTTTCGACCGTCGATTTTTGTACTGATGCTGAAACTTTAAGGGCCATTATTCAGGGACGGTTATCGTTAGATGCTGCGGTCGTTATCGGTAAAATTTATATTCAAGGAACTTTACCAAATTTAACCGCAATTTATGGGGTTGTGATGAATTTTTTCGCCGATAGTGCCATTCGTCCAGAGTTACAAGATTTATGGAACAAATTTGATCAAACTTGGTTGCCTACTTCTGTTTCTCCCATTCCTCCAACCCTAGAACAACAACATCCTGCTTACGGTTATTTGATTGATAATATACCAGAGGATGTGCTTCGAGTTGATCTTGAATAGGCGAAGATAAGGGGACAAATAGAGTTAACTGTTAACATTTCAACAGTCAACACTCCCCAACCTAATTTTAGGGAATCTGTGCAACAGAAGTGACACTGAGATGTCCTGTATTATCTTGATAGCCATCATTACCAGGAATATCATTGACAACAAAGGTAATAGTTTGACTGGGTTTTAAAACTAAAGCAGATGGGGGGGTTCTGGCTAATGTTCAATCCTTTTCAATAGGTTAGACTGAATTAAAATTAGGAGTATAGGGAGAAACAAAAAATAATTCCTGCTCCTCCATACTCCATTTTTAGCAAGGATTAAAGGTCAAACTACCTAACTGATGAAAGTAAAGTGCAGCTTAAACTCTAGGGGATAACTTACTTAATAACTCCCACCATTGTTACACCTGTCAATTTGGTATTAGTTAGATTTGCACCGGTCAGATTCGCATAACTTAAATCACAATTACTTAGATCGGCATTGGTTAAATCTGCATAACTTAAATCCGAATTACTCAAATCCGAATTACTCAAATTTGCGTAGGTGAGATTGGCATGATTTAAGTTGGAATAAGCTAAATAGGCATAGCCAAAATAGGCATAGGTGAGGTTAGCATAACCCAAATAGCTATAGGCAAAAAAGCTATAGCCTAAGTTAGCTGCCATTAAATCCACACCTAATAAATTAGCTTTGTACATATAAGAAAAGCTAAGATCGACCGAGGGAAGTTTGGCATTAATTAGATTAGCTTCATACAGATAGCTATAGGGAAAATCCCGTTTTCCTTGAAGATATAGCCAATTTAACAAACTGACTAAATCTTTAGTATTAGGCAATGGAAAAGGCCAGTTTGCGGCAGCAGACATCGTTTTTACTCCTAATTATTAATCAATGGATAGACCAGAACGAAACTCATAGTTGATTGGATTAATCCATTCTACCATTATATTCAATTATGAAATGTTGTCAACATTTTTTATGAAAATAAAGTAGAATTTCAAGACAAATTTATCACAAAAAACTAGAGAATTAACTCTCCTTCATGCAGGATTTTACCTAGAACCTACTGACCGTTATCAATTAATAATGATGAAAGAGTTTAACAGCTAGATTTGGGGTTGACCTAAGCGGCTGACCATTGAACGGTTAAAGTCCCATAATTATCGGCATAACAACCCACAACATCATTGATGCGGAAAGCAACAGTTTGTCCGGGTTTAATTACGAATTGAGTTGTCCCGTTAATTTCGGCTAAAACCGTATTAGTTTGTAGGTCAATTGCTAACAGTGCAAAGGATGTCTGTTGAGGATAAACCATGTATTGTTGATAGGGAAAACCCGTTTCTCCTGCGGCAGTATAATAAGGAAGAAAATAGGCAGGTTTCCATTCTCCTGACGGGTAAAAGGTAAAGGTCATATCCCGACCCGATGTATTCGTGAAGTTATAGCCCGTTTCTGAGGTACTGACAACATCAAATTGACCATAAAGTTCGATAGGTGGAGGTGTTGGGATTTCAGCGGGGACTGGGGTAGGTGGAGGTGTTGGGATTTCAGCGGGGACTGGGGTAGGTGGAGGTGTTAGGGGTGAGGTTTTGGGGGTAGGCCACTCTAATTCTACGACTTGAGAACGGGGTTTAGCGACATCGGCTGATGTTCCGGGTCGGGTCAGGTGAGGTTGGGCGGGGCCAGCCGTTAGCGATCGCGTGCGATCCGCAGAGGCTACAACAATATTAAAAGCGCAAATATTGTCAACACTTTGATAGACAAAATCAAAATTTGCTAAGTGGCTTAAGTCAAGCGAACCAACAATTTCATCCTGATAAGTAAACGAAATTAAATCCCCTTGATGCAGAATAGTAACAGGTGCATATTGTCCGTTATAACTAAATGTTCCTGTTCCAAAAGTCTGACCATTTAATAGCGTGCGAAATTGCAACTCGACAATCATCTACTGCTTCTCCTGTTGTTCAAAATAAATTTCAAATTTGTAGAAATACCTCAATAATATTTCTACTGTTTAGCGTCTCTTTTCCTTCAATATTTACCGTTTCTAAGATTAACCTAAACGGCTGACCATTGAACGGTTAAAGTCCCATAATTATCGGCATAACAACCCACAACATCATTGATGCGGAAAGCAACAGTTTGTCCGGGTTTAATTACGAATTGAGTTGTCCCGTTAATTTCGGCTAAAACCGTATTAGTTTGTAGGTCAATTGCTAACAGTGCAAAGGATGTCTGTTGAGGATAAACCATGTATTGTTGATAGGGAAAACCCGTTTCTCCTGCGGCAGTATAATAAGGAAGAAAATAGGCAGGTTTCCATTCTCCTGACGGGTAAAAGGTAAAGGTCATATCCCGACCCGATGTATTCGTGAAGTTATAGCCCGTTTCTGAGGTACTGACAACATCAAATTGACCTGAAGTTAGAGGAGGTGGAGTGGGTACTGGAAAGGGTGGGTTAATAGTCTGAGAACCCATGGAACCTTTACAAATATTGCCATTATGACCATGACCTGTGAGGTCAGGAACTTGTGCGCCCGAAATATCGCTTAACCGCCAATAGGCGACTAAATTGGCTTCTTGACCCGTGAGGCGTTGATTCATTTTCGCCTGAATATCTTGTGCGCTGCGAACGCTATTCCAGACGCGAACTTCATCAATATAACCATTAAAGAAATAATTCCCCCCAACACAATAGCCCGACTCCGTGGAACCTGACCCAATGCGTAAGATATTCTGACGATTAGAACCCGTTGGCCCAGAAGGTTGATAGTTTAGGTTTTGTTGGGCGACTTGTTGGCCATTAATATAAAACCGGGCTACCGACGAACCTGGGTCATAAGTGGCGGCTAAATGAGTCCAGACATTGGCTTGAACTTTTGGCCCGCGAATTTTTTGATAATCACCATTTGGAGGTAACAGCCATAATTCCCAATTATCTTGATAGCAAGATTGATAAAACATATACCCCCACCGATAACTATCGGGACGGGAAGTTAATACAGAGCGTTCAATTCCTGTATTTGAGGTGCGGGAATATGCCCAAGCTTCAATTGTAAAAGTTTGGGGATTTAATTCATTGTTGTAGCCAACATCAATCTTATCGTCTGTACCGTTAAAATACAGCAGTGATGCTGTTGCGCTGCTTGTCATAAAACTGGTTGCTCCTTAGATTGAGGAAAGTTTTCAACTCAATGAGTCTGGATGTTTAACTGTTGACAACACCTAATCATTAAATAAGTAAAGGTGACGATCATTGTCAATTGTAAAAAATCTTAATAATTCCCCTAGGACTTGGATTCACTACTAGAATTGTTAATTTAGTATGCAAGATATCAGAAAAGTAGAAATCATCATTGATACATTTCATGTTCAGGATGCCCTGGATATTTTAGATCAGGTCAAAGTCTTTGGATATACCGTGATTAAAGATACCTCTGGTAAAGGGGATCGGGGTATTTACTGTTCTGATTTAGACTGCAATTTTACGAGCAGCTATATCATGACCGTTTGTATCAATGAAAAACAACTTGATGTCCTGGTTGAGTTCATCACACCTTTACTCAAAAAAGTCGAAAGAAATTATCATCTGTGGACATTCCCTGTGTGGTAGTATTAAAGGATTGCTTCAACTCCAAAATTTGTATGATCAAATGCCATTAGTCTATGATTGGTTAAAAGTTTATGGAGAATCAATTCGTCGGATCATTGGAGAGAATTATTCAGAATATTCGGGAGAAGAATTGTTAAGTATTGCCACCCAAACTAATGTTTTAAATCAAATTGCCAACCTAGAAACCTATCCAGTTGTTAGGTCTAGGTTACACGCTGGAAAACTCCACCTTCATGCTTGGGTTTATGAAATTGAAACGGGACGAATTTTAGCGTATGATGTTAAACAAAATCAGTTTGTTCCTCTTGAACAAGAACCCTTTCCCGTCCCTGACCTCTTGGCGATAATAAATCCAAGTTAAAGTCCTGTTATCATTCTGTTCTAGCCAACACCATCCAGATGAGTAATTCTATTATCAAAGTTCAAAAAGGTAGTTTAGGCACTCGATTCTCGAATGTGTTTAAATCCAGTAATCAATGGTTTCATAAAACCCCAGAACGGGCGTTAGAACAAGCCTATCAAGCTGCTTTAGCGATAAAAACCATAGAAGATCAGCGTTTTGGGGGTCGAAAAGTTTCCGAAGATGCACCCCAATATAGTCCCAGTGTTTTAGAGTGCTTTATTAAGGATGTTGAGCGGCATTTGAACACGATTAAATTCAAACTAAATGAATTCAAACTAACCCGGATTTTAGATAATTCGGGAAACATAGAATTTATTGATAAATTAAGATTTATTGATGAAGTTGTTGATAAATATCAATATGATTCTCCCGGTTTCCCTTTATCCTCAGATGACTCTCGGTTTACATCTGAAAACAAACTAAACAACGGAAAATCTAATGACCCATCGGGTTTATCCCCTCTGGATTTTGTAGAAGTTCAAGCCTCTGGAGAAATGTTTAAAGGAAAAAAAAGTGGGACTTTACCCCGTTCGATTGGACGCACGTTTCAAAAGATCCAAACGGAATTAGATGATAGTTCCGAAGAACGGTTAATGAATAGTTACCGAGCATCCCGAAAAAAAACAAAATTAGCGATTAATTTCCTATTGCTGCTTATTTTAATTCCCCTTTTATCACAACAACTATCTAAAAATTTTGCCTTTATTCCCCTAGTAGAACACTATCGACAAACCCATGAAGTTACTTTATTTCTTAACCCAGAAATGAAAGAAGAAGCCCTTCATGAGTTAAAATCATATCAAGAAGAACTGCAAATGAGCAGTTTACTTTACAAAACTCCCGCTATTGAAGCCGAAGAAGTTGAAAAGAAAATGGCGGAAAAAGCCGAGGAAATTGCCCAAGACTTTAATCACAGAAGCAGTGAAGCGATTAGTAATATTTTTGCGGATTTCGTGGGATTAATTGCCTTTGCTTTAGTCATTGCTTTCAATCGCCAAGGGTTAGCCGCCTTAAAATCCTTGCTGGATACGGTCATGTATGATTTGAGTGATAGTGCTAAGGCATTTATTATTATTTTACTCACGGATATCTTTGTCGGTTTTCACTCTCCCCATGGTTGGGAAGTTCTATTAGAGGGATTTTCTAATCACCTTGGAATTGCGCCGAATCGTAGCTTTATCTTTTTGTTCATTGCCACTTTTCCCGTGATTTTGGATACCATTATGAAATATTGGATTTTCCGTTACCTCAGTCGAATTTCCCCTTCTGCGGTAGCAACATTAAGAAATATGAATGAGTAAATTATAACCATACCAAGGATTTCCCTGTCTTTTCAACAAGTCTTCTATAATAGAACCAGCATCAAGTAGTGATGGATAGTATTTCCTGATCTTTAAATCGGACTCAAGATTTGAAGGATGGGGACAACTAAAAGTAGACTGCTCAAATTCTAGATCGTCAAAACCATTCTGTCATGGCGAATCTTAACCTGGAGGATACAATGAATCCACAGAATGCCACATTTTTCCCGATTATAGAAGCGACTGCATCTGGAGATGACGCCATCGCCGCACTGTTTAAACGGATGGCGCGTTATCCTTTACTCAAACCCGATGAAGAAATCGAACTCGCTCGTCATATTCAAAGTTTAGTTAAAATCGAAGCCCAACAAACTCAACTTACCCTGGAATTAGGACGTTTACCTACTCCCCCAGAACTCGCAACTTTAGTGGGAGTAACTGAAACAGAACTAAAACATCGTTTACAATCAGGAAATGCTGCAAAAAACCGGATGATTAGTTCTAATTTACGGTTAGTCGTATCTATTGCTAAACGTTATATTAATCGAGGAGTTCCATTATTAGATTTAATTCAAGAAGGAGCCTTGGGACTCAACCGTGCCACCGAAAAATTTGATCCCGATAAAGGCTATAAATTCTCGACCTACGCCTATTGGTGGATTCGTCAAGGAATTACCCGCACAATTGCTAATCAAGGGAGAACAATTCGCTTACCTGTTCATATTGTTGAACAGTTGAATAAAATGAAGTTAACCTATCGAGATTTAAAGCAATCGCTCCGTCGAAAACCCACCCAAGCAGAACTAGCGGAGGCGATGGGAATTACCCCCGAACAAGTGATTTTACTCGAACAAGTTCACCGTAAATCCCTATCTTTAAATCATCGAATTGGTTCTGAAGAAACCTCGGAATTAATGGATATTTTAGAAGATCAAGAAACCCAAACCCCTGAAGCTCAAATGAATGAAATGATGATGCGACAGGATTTATTAGAGGTTTTAGGAACAGTTTTAACTGAACGGGAAAAAGATGTTTTAGCCCTGCGTTTTGGATTAGTTACAGGCGTTCCTTACACCTTAGAAGAAGTCAGTGCAGTCTATAATTTATCCCGGGAACGAGTTCGACAAATTCAAGCCCGAGCCATGCGAAAATTACGCCGTCCTAATGTTGCTGAACGCTTAAAAGGTTGGATAAGATAATCAATTGATTATTGATTAAAATTGTGGTACAATAATGAGCAAGAGAATCGTTCTCTTGTCATTGTCAAACCTTCAATATTTATATGTCTAAATCCGCAACTTTACGACCCGCAACTATTGAGGATATTTCTGTTTTATTTGAGTTAATTCAAGCCTTAGCCGAATATGAAAAATTATCCCATGAAGTAACAGGAAATGCGGAAACATTAAAACAACATTTATTTGGTTCTCCTTGTTATGCGGAAGCTATCTTAGCTGAAATTCAAGGGAAAACCGTGGGTTTCGCTCTATTTTTCAATAATTATTCTACCTTTTTAACCCAACCTGGAATGTATTTAGAAGATTTATTTGTACTTGCTGAATATCGTCGTCAAGGTATTGGGAAAGCCTTAATTACCTATCTAGCAGAATTAGCAGTATCCAGAGGCTATGGGCGTTTAGAATGGTCGGTTTTAGAATGGAATCAACCCGCTATTAATTTTTATCAAAAAATAGGAGCTAAAATTTTACCCGACTGGCGGATTTGTCGTTTAACGGGAGAATCCTTAACACAATATGGAAAAAATAAATAGGCAAATTCTTCCCAATTTAATATAAAATGAAAGCAATTTACTAATATGGGGTGAGAAGAAGATTTACAATGATAATTTGGGTAAATGAACAACTTGATCCGATGGGAATTGTTTACTCTTGTATTGCTTGTTCCGATGAAAAGCAAGCTCAGGACTGTCATGAATCCTTTCAAAAAGACCTAACCGAAACCCAAAAACAAGAAGGTTGGGTTGCTGTGCTAAGAAGCGTTGAATCTTGGGATGATGTCCCTGTGAGTGCTTTAAAATTAAACTAAGTTAAAGTGGGACAAATAAGGGAACAGGGAACCGGGAATCGGGAACACCGGAACAGCCACCCCAAACCCCCCGTGCACGCAGGGCTAGGGGGGGAGGGAACGCCGGAACAGGCCGCGCAGGGAACAGGGGGTAAATACTTCACCGTCTGGGTTCTAATGTCCGTCTGGTGTCCTAACTGCCTTGGCGGTTGCTATAACAGATTGGAAGTGGACACTTAGATTCCCTACTATATTTTCAACTAATACAGTCGATGGAATTTGACTTACGGGTGCGGGTAACATTTCACCTCGGAAATCTAATACAGAGACAAGTAATAAATAAGCCAACGCTAAAATAATTGAAATCCCACCCGTAATATACGCAACAATTTTTGAACGTTCCATAAATCTGATTCTCCCTATTTTCACCGCACAAAGTTTTTCTAGGTTCTATTCTAAACCTGCGTAAGTGGTTGTTGGTTCCTCCGTTGATTCTGCGATGGTGCTTGGACGTTTTTCTAAGAAAATAATCGGCTTTTGAGTGGGATCAATCAGATTCCCCTGTTCCTGCATAATACTTTTAGTTTGCTGGGGATCAAAATAGCGAGTAAATTCTTCCCTTTCTTTGATTACTCTTTCTTCTGTCATTTTCACCTCAGCCCGAATATCCTGAAGTTTTTCTGAAGCCGAACGATGTTGGGGCAAAATCTGAATTAATGCAGAGAGGGCAAAAGCAGATAAAATTAGATTAACACCTAACTTGACGGTCGTTTCAATCGTAAGTAGACCCGGGTTATGAATTGTTCGTCGTTTGGCGGCTCGACGCGCACGGGGACGGCGAGAAGGGGAAATAGATGGAATAATTTGGGGAACAGGTCGAATCGCAGACATGATCTTTTTACTAACGTCACAACCAACGGAACACCAACAGCAGGAGAGGGTTCTAGCTTTCCCCAAAACGGGTTAAGAATTAACATCCGATGCGGATTCCAAAAAAAACTGTCCCGACACCGTTACCGAGTTAACACACAATACTCTATCCCATTTGGGGTTAATTGTCTGCTATTTGGGTTGTTTTTGTCGAGACAGATTTATAAATTGACCCGTTATCAGTGAATTTTCACTAATAAGTTTGAAAGTTTCTATTTATACAGTTCGGTCGCCAAACGGAAGGCCAAAATTCCGGGGATCAAGGCAACAACCAGGGCAATGTACACCTGAGTATCTGTTAATGCCATTGTTGAATAGCTCCTTCATAAATTGAGATAATCGTTAACTAATGTCAACTAATTTGGGCATTTTGGGAAGGGATCGTAACAAAAAGTTGAAAAGGGAAGGTTAGGCTTCCCCATTCTGAAGACAAGGGGATTTCTGAAGAGTCCAGTTATAGCACTAAGGATTACATTAGGCGACCGTGAGGAAATTATAAGCCGCCATGCCTAATAGTCAAGAAACGCATAAATGAATAACAGCTGACGTTAGCTTGTTCCACTGATCTAACTCCTTAGTTATTAGACATCTCTTGATCAAGTTAAAGTCTTGTTCGAGAAGTTTCACTAAGTTTTTGTAACTGACCCCATTATTAACTCCCCCCTAAAAAAGCACAATAGCTACCAGAGAAGTTTTACCAAATCTTTAATCTTCCCAGCTTGTTTATAAAGATAATGTAAAGCTCCGCTAGTTTAAGCGGATATAGATTATCCGACTGAAACTCCTATAAATATTGGGCTAAGGGTTGAAATACCGATAATAATTCAGCCTGACTGACAACTAATGTAGGATAGGATTGAGTACCATAATCTCGACTCACTTCTAAGGGAAAGGGTTCGGGAGACAGAGGACACCAAACCGCACCCGCCGATTTAACAATGACCCAACTTCCGGCGATATCCCAAATTTTAGGAGTCGCTTCCACTCCCCCTAATGTTGCACCGAAGGCAACCGTGAGGAAATTATAAGCCGCCATGCCTAACATCCGAATTTTACAAGGAATTTGGGGCGCGATCGCAATACTTCGAGAACAGAGGTTAAAAAAGTGATTAGAACTCAAGGTATCAGAACTAGCATGAATGGGTTTACCATTTAAAAAAGCTCCTTCTGGGCCAGTTAATCCCGATGCACCATACCAAAACCCATGAAAAGTTTGATGTAGAGGCGGTAAATGAATCAAACCAAAAACCGGAGTACCTTGATAAAGTAATCCTAGAGAAATCCCCCAAATTGGAATACCTCTGGCAAAATTAGTTGTACCATCTAAAGGATCAATCACCCAACACCAGTCCGTATTGGGAAAAATATGTTCAGCTTCTTCACTAATCACCCCATGATCAGGAAAAGTATCAGCAATGCGCGTGCGAATTTCCTGATCAGCCCACTGATCAGACTGGGTAACTAAACTACCATCGGCTTTTTCCGAGGCTTGGACTGTGCCAAAATCGAGGATTAACTGTTGTCCAACGTCGGTAGCCGTGGTAAGTGCAAAGTCAAAAATTTGATCCCAAAAATTAGTCATTATTTCCTAAAGTAATGGCAAAATAAAAAACAATCCAGATAAAATCTATTCAGTTAAACCGCTTATGCTGCTGAAATCAACAACTCGCCATATTCATATTTATACGGCGGAAATTAAAGATGAGGAGTTAGTGGACAATGAACAAGTATTGACCTTGGATATTGATCCCGATAACGAATTTAACTGGAATGATCAGGCTGTGCAAAAAGTCTATCGTAAATTTGATGAGTTAGTCGAGGCTTTCAGTGGCGAAGACCTCACCGAATATAATTTACGTCGAATTGGATCAGATTTAGAGCATTTAGTGCGATCGCTGATCCAAAAAGGTGAAATTAGCTATAACCTCGACTGTCGGGCGGTAAACTATAGTATGGGATTACCCCGAGTCGGCAATTAGTAAAATTATGACCATTAAGAGTCTGTACTCACCATATACAGACTCTTGATGGTGAGTTTGTATATACCCTAAACCTTATGATCACCCTCAAATCAGCCTACTCATCGGGTGCTGGGGATTGTTTTTGCGATCGCTGACGCCGTAAGAATTGTTTCATGGAAAGTTGACGGTTATTCATAAATCGATTCCAAGAACCTGGAAAAAACTGATCCATGGTTTCAATTAAAGCCCAAACCTCTAAATTAATCATCTGGTAATAGTGACCGTGAGACTTTTTGAGTTGAGTCAAGCGTTCATTAATTTCCAAATAAGGTAATAAATTAGGGTCATCGGAGGGGTTAGGGGGAGAATCACTCATGCTGTAAGCATCCTTGCCCAGAGCCAAGAAAAATTAACAACAAATGGTCAAGCAGATGGTGATGTTCAAAGGCTACAATAGTTCAGATTACCTGATCTTGATTGCCAATTGGTGCTAATTTTTAGGGTGAGTTATCAAAATTGGACAGGACTGGACATCTATTGTGGTTCTGGTGTTATCGCCCCCAACCCATGGGGTAGATAACAACGATAAACCATCCTAATTTTAGAAGATCACTTTTGAGTGGCAACGCCAGGCGTGAGGAACCCAAATGCAAAATCCTGTGGCAAAACAATATCTGTGGACGGTAGGCGAGGGGATCGAAGATCAGCCTTCGGGAACGATGATCGCAGATCGCTACCTGGTCAAAACCAATCGAATTGTAGTAGATACGCGACCAGAACTGTTGCCGGAAATACCCAGTGAGATTTCTGATCAGATTTCTCCCTATCTAAAATTATTTGCCTATCGGTTGCACATTCCGCAGGTCTATGGAATTATCTCCCCAGCTAAGGGAGGAATTAATAAACCGATCATCCTTTTAGAAAAAGGGCCGATTGCAGACCATGGGGAAACCCTAATGCCCACACTGGCGGCTCTGTGGCCCGATGCAACGGCAATGCGCCAACTGAATTGGTTATGGCAAATCGCTCAAATTTGGCAACCCTTTTGCCGTCAAAATGTCGCTTCCAGTTTGCTTAATTCCCATTTGCTCATGGTTCAGGGAAGATTAGTTCGGTTATTGCAGTTAGACCCAGATATCCATAATGCCACCCTCAAACAGTTGGGTAATTTTTGGCAACAGTGGGTTCCGACCGCACAGCCTCAAATCCAAAAATTCCTCCGACAACTGACCCATCAAATGATATCAGGGGAATTACGCACCTCCACCCAACTGATCCAACAATTGGATCAAGCCCTTTCTATTTGTGGACGGGGTTATCATCGTCAGTTTGAGATTGCTGCTGGAACCGATGCTGGCCCCACTCGTTCCCATAATGAGGATGCCTGCTATCCCAATGGTGATCAACCGATCGAAGTTCCTCCCAGCGAACCCGCTTTGGCTATTGTTTGTGATGGAATTGGGGGGCAGGATGGCGGAGAAGTAGCATCTTCGATAGCGATTGATGTTCTGCGTCAGGAGGTGGAAAAAATGCCTCTGCATCAAGCCAATTGGGATCCATTATCCTTAACGCCTAAATTAAAACGGGCAATCTGCATCGCCAATGACGTGATTTGTCAACGCAACGATGATGAAAACCGTCAAGGTAGGGAACGGATGGGAACCACCTTGGTGATGGCTTTAGCCCATATTCATGAAGTTTATTTAACCCATTTAGGGGATAGTCGGGTTTATTGGATTAGTTCCAGTGGTTGTCATCAAGTGACGGTGGATGATGATGTGGCTTCTCGCCAGGTGCGTTTGGGTTGCGCCCTCTATCGCGATGCTCTGCAACAGGGGGCTTCTGGGGCTTTAATTCAAGCTCTGGGGATTACGTCATCGGTGACGCTGCATCCGACGGTACAACGGTTTCCCCTGGATGAAGATTGTGTGTTTTTATTATGTTCTGATGGATTAAGCGATCGCGATCGGGTGGAACAATATTGGGAAGCGGAAATTTTACCCGTTTTGCGTCAAGAAGTGGATTTAGTAATGGTTCGGGATCGTCTAATTGAAATTGCCAATACTCAAAATGGCCATGATAACGTCACCATTGCCTTGTTATTAATTACGGTAGTTCCCAAGGATGATCCCGATGCCCAGAAAGAGGTTTGTATCGCTCCTGTGGTTCCTTTAACCGAAGATTTAGGGGATGATTCTTCCGATACCAGTGATGCCGAAGATTCATCTATGGAAACAGTAATTGGTCGCCCTAGACCGGCTCCGTCAGGGGTGAATAAGATTTGGTTCCTATCCCTGGGTATTGCCGTCTTATTAGGGATTCTAGGGGCATTGCTCTATGGGTTAGGGGTGTTCAACCATGATCCCCAAGCACAACCTGTAGATAATCCAACCCCTACGGACAGTCCTTCTACTCCTCCAATCCCTATCACCCCACTCTGATGCTAAATATCAGTAGAGTCAATGTATAATTCACAATAAACTAAGCAGTTCTATCATCTCATCTCTATATTGAATTATCTTGGATTATTTTTTCTGATAATTTATTAGTAATAATAACAAATTATCCCTATTCAATTAAGGTTTCTTCACCTTTTTATCGACTTAATTAAGCCAATGGATCAGATATATAGCAATCCTAAATAGGTTGTAACATTTCAATACTGATATGAAACGGCCAGAAGTATTACCCCCTAGCTCCCCGTGCACGGGGGGTTTGGGGGGCTGTTCCGGTGTTCCCTTTTGATCAGGGATTTTAAACACAACTCAAATAGGATTGCTATAGGATAAACTAGAGTGTAGTTCATCTGCATAAAAGGTTCATTAACAATATGGGACTATTTGATCAAATTTTAACAGCTTTGAATGATCCCAATACAGTAGGAAACACCGACCAAATCAGAGGGATTCTGAATACCGCTCAACAGCTTGGTAATCAATTAGGGATTGCCCCTGAAACCAGTCAAATGGTGATGTCAATGGTGGGGAGTTCCGTGCGGTCTTCTTTGCAAGAAAAACAAACCGAAATCGGAAATGATGGGGTACAAAATCTAGTCAATCAATTTGCTGGAATCACTTCTAACCCCCAGGCGGTAGAAATGTTATTTTCTTCGACTCAGCAACAGCAATTGATTCAAACCGTTTCCCAACATACGGGGGTTAGTGCCCAAACCATTCAATCGGTTTTACCCATGGTGGTTCCTTTAGTATTAAACCTGCTGAAAACAGGAACCAATCAACAACAATCTGCATCAGCTTCTAATTCGGTTTTAAATAGTTTTTTTGATGCGGATGGAGATGGAGATGTGGATATTGCTGATGCCATGCGTTTAGGGGGACAATATTTTAAAGGTTAAAAGGAATCGGGCGTAGGGAATTAGAGATTGTTTCTGGTTCTCTACTTCTGCAAAATATAGCAGGGAACAGCCCCCCAAACCCCCCGTGCACGGGGGGTTTGGGGGGGTAGGGAACAGGGGGGAAATACTTCACTGTCTGGGTTCCAAGATCCGTCTGGTGTCCTAACTGCCTTGGCGGTTGCTATATAGCAATGCAGAGCGTTTTTAAAACTTCTTTGTGTCTTTGTGGTTTAATTAATCTTAATAAAAATCATGGTTATTGAGTGGTTGAAATTCAAAGTTCCCACAGAACAATGGGAGCTATTTATTCAAAAAGATGAAGAAGTTTGGACAGCCGGACTAAAAAAATTTCCTGGGTTTCTCGGAAAAGAAGTTTGGCTAGATGGGGAAAATCAGGAAATTGTCATGGTGATTCGTTGGGAATCCCAGGAAAAACTTGCCAGCTTTCCTGAAAAAATAATTCAAGAATTTGACGAAAAAATGGGAGGATTAAAAATGCCTATTTTAGAAAGTCGAACCTATCAAATTAGAAAATTTATGCACTAAAAACAGGTTAAATTGTTGATGAGAATTTATGAAATAAAGCCAAAATAAAATTCAGACTCAAAAACCCAACTCCCAGGACTAAAATCACAAAAGCAGTAATACTAAAAATTGATCTCAATTGATCGAATTTGGGATTTTGATTTGGTTTCATATTGAATCTAAGCATTAAGGGTGTTAAAATCCAGACAACTCCAATATCAAACCAGAAATTAAGATAATTTTGTACTCCCAAAACATCTTAACAGTTAAGGACTCGCCGAACCGATCATCAAATTTTTAATTCCTAGTGCGGATAGCCATAATTTTTTGTATTCTGGAGTTAACCACTGTGTCCCAATATCCCTAGTAGAATAGATTATTATGTTTCCACCAGCGTCCTCTGCCCATCCCAATCGACCCCATGCTATAACTTCTAGTCCTATGCCGATGTCTAACTCTATTCTTCCTAAAACGGTTTTTTCTTCCCTGAAACAACGGCATTGGTTAGAGTTAGCAGAGTATGTTTCTCTGATCAGTTCGGCTGTCGGTTCGGGAGTAGTGGCCCTTTCGGGTCAAGCGTTTTATGGAGTTGCCCCCCTAACCTTAGCCCTATCGCTGAATGTTGCCAACCGTTATCGTTTAGAACAACAAACCCATCAAAATCAAATTGAAATTGTTCAAGCTCAAGACTCCGTTGAAAAGTTAGAAAAAAATACGGTTAAAGTAGTTATGGGGTTGAGGAAACAACTTTTAGAAGAAATTCAATCCCTCCAGCAAAAATTAGAGGCTTTTCCTACTACTGAAGCCTTGGACTCCGCCTATCGGAGTAAACAAGTAGCAGCTTTAGGACAAGCGGTAACTTCAAGCACCGAACATATTTCCCTAGCATTGGCAGAAATTAGAGCGGAATTTCGGCAAGAATTACAAACATTTTCCTCAACTGAAACGGCTCATTTAGAGTCTTTACAAGCGGATTTTCAAGGGCGATTTTTAGAAATTCAAGTTGTGATTGATCAATTACAACAGGAAAAATCTGGAGACTCTGCTTCTGATCTTCATCTATCCAAGATTCAAACCCGATTAGATGAACTTACCCAAGAACATCAAGAGGTAATTAAACCTCATTTAAGACGGTTATTATCCGTTGTTAAACAATTACAAACCAATCATCCCCGGAGTTTACCTATTCCCCCTAAACCTCTCCCTAAAAATTCCCAATCCTAATGGCGATCGCCCCGGCCTAAAAATCAAATACTTCCGTTGCATGATCAGCAAAATATTTTATAATTTGAGACAAGTTATCAACCAATAAATTCTAGGAGGAACTTTCAATGGCTATTTCAGAAATTACAGAAAAGTTATTATCGGCTAAAAAATCTAAAGGAGTCACCTTTTCAGATTTAGAGCAACTGCTGGGGCGCGATGAAGTTTGGATTGCTGCGGTTATTTATCGACAAGCGAGTGCTTCCTATGAGGAAGCCAAAAAATTAGTTGAAGCCCTAGGTTTAAGCACAGAATATATTGAACTCTTAACCGATTATCCCGTCAAAGGATCACTTGATCCCATGATTCCAACCGATCCCTTAATCTATAGATTTTATGAAATTATGCAGGTCTATGGAATGCCTCTTAAAAGCGTAATTCATGAAAAATTTGGCGACGGAATTATGAGTGCGATTGATTTTACCTTAGATGTGGATAAAATCGAAGACCCCAATGGCGATCGCGTTAAAATTACGATGTCTGGAAAATTCCTTTCCTATAAAAAATGGTAATAATTTAAGTATTTCTCCCGATTGAATATTGGGAGAAATTATGATACAATGAAAGATCTGAATCGGTTCTAGCGGGGAACAGTCGCTAGAAGCAAGGGGAAAGTTTGGCGCAAATCCAACACTGTCCCGCAACTGTGATGAGAATATTAATCTCTAAGTCAGAACACCCACCGAAATCAGATTGTTCTTTCGCACATCTGCGCGGTACAGATGGTGTTTAAAATGTTAAAGTCTTTTCAAAATTTTTCGCTACAAAATAGCACTCGCATCTTGGTTTTAGGGGTGAGTTTATTATTAATCCTAATGGCGCAACCCGCAGAGGCTCATCATGCCTTTGGAGGGAAAAGCCCGGAAAACTTGTTTCAAGGATTTCTAGCCGGACTTGCTCACCCAATTATTGGAATTGATCATTTAGCTTTTGTGATTGCCGTTGGTTTAATTGCAGCCGGAATTGTGGGCGGTAGTTGGATAATTATGGCTTTTCTATTAACCGCAATGTTGGGAACCGGAATTCATTTAATGAGTTTTAATTTACCCATTCCTGAAATTGCGATCGCCCTTTCTGTGATGACAATTGGGATTTTATTAGTTCTCAAAAAACAGTTACCCCTAGCAGTATTAATTAGTTTAGCTAGTGTAGCGGGTTTGTTTCACGGTTATGCCTACGGAGAATCAATTATGGGAGCCGAAATGACCCCCTTAATCTCCTATTTAGTTGGGTTTACAGCCATTCAATTAATGATTGCTGGAGCCACAATGAAACTAACTCAATCCTTTAAAGAAACCTTAGAAAATAGCCAATTTTCCCTAATCAAATATTCGGGTTTTGCCGTTTTAGCTGTTGGTGTAGTAGCTTTATCTTCCGCCATTATTAGCTAGTTGATCCTAATTAGAATTAAGTAGAGATATTAATAAAATATCTCTACTTTTATCCTTGAAACTTTGAATTATAACAACCCGAATAAAGATTGATCCAACAAAGCTCACGGTCAAGTCTTCCCCCCATTCGTAATTCGTAATTTCCTACTCCCTCTTATAAATATTATGTCTGCCAAAATTCCCGTTACAGTGATTACTGGATTTTTAGGAAGTGGAAAAACCACCACAATTCGTCATTTATTACAAAATAATCATGGGCGAAGGATTGCCGTTTTAGTCAATGAATTTGGAGAAGTTGGAATTGATGGTGAATTAATTCGATCCTGTCAAGTTTGTGACGATGAAACCGAAGAAGTGAACCTCGTAGAACTGACTAATGGTTGTTTATGTTGTACGGTGCAGGAAGAATTTTTCCCCGCCATGCAAGCCCTACTCAAACGACGGGATAAAATCGATCATATTGTGATTGAAACCTCTGGGTTAGCATTACCTAAACCCCTAATTCAAGCCTTTCGCTGGCCGGAAATTCGCACGGGGGCAACGGTAGATGGTGTGATAACTGTAGTAGACTGTGAAGCCTTGGCTAATGGTACTTTAGTTGGGGATATTCAGGCCGTAGAAGCCCAACGTCAAGCCGATCCGAATTTAGATCATGAAACCCCAATTGAAGAATTATTTGAAGATCAATTAGCCTGTGCGGATTTAGTTTTATTAACCAAAACCGATCATGTTGATCGAGATCATCAACATAAAGTTGAAACCTGGTTAAAACAGGAATTGCGAGCAGGAGTTAAAATTGTTCCTTGTCAACAGGGAAATATTCATCCCGATGTAATTTTAGGGTTTAATGCGGCGGTTGAAGATAATTTAGAAGCCCGTCCCAGTCATCATGACGCCGAAGAAGAACACGACCATGATGATAATATTAATTCAGTTCCGGTGATTTTAACCCAAGATTTTGAACCAGAAGATTTAATTCAACGGTTAAAAACCATGGTGAAACAACAGGAAATTTACCGAATTAAAGGGTTTGTTTCAGTTCCAAATAAACCAATGCGGTTAGTATTACAGGGAGTTGGTGATCGAATTGAAACCTTTTATGATCGTCTCTGGAAACCCACCGAGTCCCGTCAAACCCAGTTAGTTTTTATTGGTAAAAACTTACAAATCTCTGAAATAAAAAATGCCGTCCAGGGATCTTGTTGAACAATAAAATACCCCTAATATGCCCATAATAGAGATATCCGAATCGCATGGGAGACAACAATGGCTGGCCAAAAGCAAGATCCAAAACTGAGGCATATTGTTCTGACCTCTCACCCCACCTCCTACGGCGCCAAACCCATCCCCGTCCATTGGGGAAATGCCGATCCCGGCAAACGTGGCCCCCTGATTGGAACCCTGACCGATCTTAGCCATCGTAACGTCATTGGCACCCATTCGGGTTCCTATGCTATCTATCGCGCCTTAGCCGTTGTCCAGGGGAATCTGAAAACCGACCACCGCGCCGACTTAACCAATACCTCCCCCTTCGTAAAAATTGGCCCTTACCCCAGTTGGTCAGATCCCGATAAAATTGTCGCCCTCGATCCCTTTGGCGCGATTATTGGGGAAGCATTTACTGAATATTTGGAAAAAGGCTATGATATTCGCCCCACCATTGCGATTACAAAAGCCCATATTAATATGCCAGAGTTATATGATGCAGCCACGAAAGGACGGTTAGAAATTGATGGCAAAATTATGAAGAAAAATGGTGATTTAGTAGTAACAAAAGCCGCAATTGAACCCGTTTGGTATTTACCCGGAATTGCCGATCACTTAAAGGTGACAGAAAGTGATTTACGTCAAGCATTATTTGAACAGACCGGAGGAATGTTTCCTGAGTTAATTACTCGTCCTGATTTACAAGTGTTTTTACCTCCGATTGGGGGAGTTACGGTTTATATTATGGGGGATATTGCAGCGATTACCGATGCCGATCTTCCGGTTGCAGTTAGAGTTCATGATGAGTGTAATGGATCTGATGTTTTTGGCTCAGATATTTGTACCTGTCGCCCCTATTTAGTGCATGGGATTGAAGAATGTATTAAAACAGCCCAGGAAGGCGGCGCAGGAGTAATTATATACTATAGAAAAGAGGGACGAGCTTTAGGAGAAGTCACGAAGTTTTTAGTTTATAATGCCCGGAAACGTCAAACTGGAGGCGATCGCGCTGATGCCTATTTTGAACGGACAGAATGTGTGGCTGGGGTACAAGATATGCGGTTTCAAGAATTAATGCCGGATGTGTTACATTGGTTAGGAATTACTCGAATTGATCGGTTAGTTTCCATGAGTAATATGAAATATGATGCGATTGTTAATTCTGGGATTGAAGTAGTTAGACGAATTGCGATTCCTGATGATTTAATTCCGGCAGATGCTCAAGTGGAAATTGAAGCGAAAAAAGCAGCCGGGTATTATACGGAAGGGGCAGTTTTAGACCCAGAAGGTTTACTCGGTATTAAAGGTCGAGATTATTAACCCGTTGTTGCGCTTCAGCGCAAAATCCCAAGTTAAATTGTTAATAAAATGGTGCGTGTTACGAATTACCAATTACGAATTACGAATTGGGGATAGTTATATTTCATCCTCTAATGTTTGCTACAAATACTTGATCAGGTAGCCAATAACTTTTTTCTATTCCCTGTTCCCTGTTCCCTTAATATTAAAATGCAGAATCGAGAAAATTATTCAAATGCGATCGCCTATTTTTGTTCTCCTCAAGCAATTCGAGAACGTTGTAATTTTATCTTTGATTTAGCCCTATCCAATCAACTACAACATTTTATTTATCATCCAGAAAAGTTAGAATTAGTGGCTAATTTTGTTTTAGATAATATTACTCAAAACTATCCCGATCTGAATGTCCCTTTCCATTCTCGCTGGCGACATTTTGAAGTCGGTAATATTCCTAGAATTGAAAATTTACAAAAACAATTAAATGGTTTATCCCAGTTAGAACAAACCCAAGCTAAACTCGATTTAGCCATTATTAGTGTGTTACTGGATGCCGGAGCCGGGGAAAAATGGCATTATCAAGAATCAGAAACCGGGTTAATTTGGCGACGTTCTGAGGGGTTAGCAATTGCCAGTTATGAAATGTTTGGTCAGGGTTTATTTTCTAGTAATATTGAATATCCATTTCAAGCCGACGCCCAGGGATTAATGAATTTGACGGAATCCCAATTAATCACCGGATTTCAAGTTAATGAAAATAATTATTTAACCGGAGTAAAAGGTAGATTAGAACTCTTAAAAAAACTCGGTGAAACCCTATCTAATTATCCTCATTTATTTGGAGAAATTCATCCTCGACCTGGGAAATTAGCGAATTATTTTTTAACCCAAACCCAAAACAATCAACTCAGTGCTGTGATTGTTTTAAACGCTATTTTAGAAGGATTAGGAGAAATTTGGCCGGGACGATTAACTTTAAATCAAGTCAATTTAGGAGATGTTTGGTATTATTCAGGGTTAGAAACCCTAGACTCAGAATATCCCTTTGTTCCTTTCCATAAATTATCCCAATGGTTAACCTATTCCTTACTTGAACCTTTACAGGATTTAGGATTAGAAATTATTGATTTAGATCAATTAACTGGATTAGCAGAATATCGCAACGGGGGATTAATTTTAGATTTGGGATTATTGGAATTAAAAGATAATAATTTATCAGAAAAACTACACAAACCCGATTCTAATATAATTATAGAATGGCGATCGCTCACGATTATTATACTCGATAAAATTGCGGAAATCCTTCGCCAAAAATTAAATCTTACCTCCCAGGAATTTCCCCTAGTTAAAGTCTTACAAGGAGGTACCTGGAATGCTGGACGGGAAATTGCTAAACAACAACGTTTTGATGGTTCTCCTCCCCTAAAATTAGAGAGTGATGGCACTGTATTTTAATTTATCGCATTTTGCCACTGACTCACCAAAGAAATCGCCCCAATCAAAATTTTATGCTCTTGAATTTGAATTCGAGCGTGTAAAGTTTCGGGAGTATCATCAGGTAAAATCGGAACCGCGGCTTGCATCAAAATTGGGCCCCTATCGACTTCTAACTCGACTAAATGAACACTACAGCCTGTAATTTTTACTTGAGCTTCTAATGCCTGTTCTACTCCTCTAATCCCCGGAAAACTCGGTAATAAACTCGGATGTAAATTAATGATTTTATGGGGGAAAGCATCCACTAAAACTTGCGTAACAATTCGCATCCATCCAGCAAAAACAATCCAATCCACATCATGTTCTTTTAAAGTTTGAACAATTTCTTGATCTAAATCTTCCCGTTTTTTATAATTACGATGGTTTAAAAGAATGGTTTTGACTCCGAACCTTTCCGCCCGTTCTATGACTTTAGCATCGGGGTTATTATAAATTAAAACCTGAATTTTGGCATTGAGTTGTTGATCTTTTATGGCTTGTGCGATCGCCTCAAAGTTCGTGCCACTTCCAGATGCTAAAACTCCAATTTTTACCGGAGATCCCTCTACAAATAAAGGCGAGGGAATCGCGGGAGAAATTAAACAGGAGGTGGGGTCAATTTTGGTCATTTTCTTATCCATTCAAGCTTTTACCTAAATATAAATTAACCAAACTATTGTAAAATATTTTTAAGAAACTTTATCAAAATTTATTCAGGTTATGGCTTCTTCACCGGGTTCTCAGAAACAGCTTTTGGATCAAGATGCTATCATGGCTTGGATTTTTCTGCCTCCGGCTTTATTGCTGATGGACGATAATGGTAGTTGGCTAGATTGAACAGATTTTTTGACAAAAAAGCATAATGGTCAATAAGTACCTAAACAAAATTAATTACACATCCTCCACCCTGTTCCCTCCCCCCTATCCCCCACGGGGGGTAGGGGAGTAGCAAAAAATCCTACAGCTATTCCGATAAAAAATAGCGTAAAATAGTATATTAGGGTGCTAACGATTAAAATTGTATTCTAAGATGGGAGAATCAAAAATGGTCAGTCAAAAATATAAATTTTGGTTTTTAGAATTAAAATGTGTTTGAGCGGATCATCAGGGATTTTGTGTTTTGTTTTGAATATTCCTGTAACCGGATGTAATCCGTTATTTTCAAGACCCTCGTGCCGAATACCCCTAAGTCACTTCTCATAGTGTTGACTTTCTGTATTGGAGACCCAAATGCCGACCCCATCCCGTCTAAATGAGATTGCTCAAAATTTAGAAACTGATCCGAATATCACTCGGATTAAGAAAGTTCTGTTATGTGCCTATAGTGGAAAATGGGAGAATGATTCCCATGTCCTAGATAGTATTAATTTGAATGTTTTACTCCAAAATATTTATCAAAAACATCCCCAATTTGAACCGCTTAAAATTATTCTGAATAATATTCTATCTCGTCTGAATAAAAAAAATGAATACAATCTGGTTTTAGAGAGGATTGAAGCTCAGATTAGTCAATTTTATATTCAGTCTGATGTCGAAGAAATTCCCGAACTAAATCAACTATCAATTACTGCTTCAGAAACTATAAAAATTAGTCCAGAGGAGTTAAATTCTCTATCTTCAGCCTATTTTAGTCAAGGTGTTCCCGCCCATCAGATTCGCAACATATCGAATTTATTTGATGTGCGATTTAAAATCATGCAACACACCAATCCTTTACGGGCAAAACTGGTAATTTTTTCGAGTTTAGAACGGGAATTTAACTATCGAGAAGAAGATTGGTCACAACTAAAAAATCAGAGTCTCGATGATTTACTTCACGAACTATTACAAACCTTTCCTAACGTAGATCGACTAAAATCCCATCTTTATAAGATGGCAGAATATTTAGAAGATACGGACGAAAATATTCAAGCAGTAACGGTGATTTTAGATGCCCTGAACCCCTATTATGAAACTAAAGCTAAATCCCGTTCAGATTCGGGGTTGAATCATTCTCCTGGGAATACAACCCCCCCCCGTTCTTCAATTTTGCAGCAGCATTTTTTAACTGATAATGCCATTGATATTAATGAAAGTGAAACCGTGCATTTATTATCCCCTAATCCTCCGAACTTGGGATTAGGTTTACCAAAAACTCAACATTTTACGACAATTAGCGAGAGTAGTTTTTCTGATTTTACTTCCGCCACCGCCTTTAGTAATATTGATATCCCGCCCACAGACTCAGGAGAAATGAGTGATGATCTCAGAAAAAAGCTCATTCTGGAGCAAGAAGTTGAACAGATTGTTGGAAACAGTGTAGCAGATACCTTGGTGCCATTAACCACTATTTTGAAACATTTAGAACTTGCCCTCAATCAACAATTAAAAAATCATCCTCCTGAAATTCAATTAGAGATTAAATATAAATCTTTAAGACGGTTTATTCATGTCCTGCAAGCTAAAGTCGGAGATTTAGCGGGGGTCATTCATCAATCGGAAGTGGAAGAACAGCAACGATTATCCCAGCATAAGACCACAATAGCCGTTGAGGAGGAAGACCCAGAACACCTGGAACCTCGACTAACCCATGGCCAATTGTTAGAACTGGCCAAGCAGGGTCATGCAAAAGCGATCGCAACGGTGATTAGTCAATCCCTGAAACCGAAAGGAATTAACACTCTCACCAAGTCAAAAGAGGGCTGTCTGCACATTATACTAGAGTCAGATCAAGTGCCAAATCAAGCCTCTATGAGTCAATTTATCCGTCAAAAATTGCTGGATTTGAACATTCAATTGATTCAGAAGGTTAAAGTTTACGCTCGAACTCCTGGTAGTAAGTCAATGGCTTGGGTTCAAGAATTTACCTATACGGGAACTCAAAGATAATTAATCATGGATGAGGAAACACTACTCGAACAGTATCGAGCCGGACAAAAAAATTTTAAAGGGCTTAATTTAAGGAGTGCTGAACTAAGTCGTGCGGACTTAATTGGTGCTAATTTAAGTGGTGCAGATTTGCAAGACTCTAACTTTGTTTTAGCCTATTTGAATGGGGCTAATTTTTCCCGGGCTAATCTGAGGGGAGTTAGGTTTAATGGCGCTATTTTAAATAAAGCCAATTTAAGTAGTGCTAACCTGAATGATGCCGAATTTCATGGCACAAATTTACAAGGAGCAGATTTTCGGAAAGCCAATTTAGCCTTAGCAACCTTATTAGATGCGAACCTGATTCAAGCGGATTTAAGAGGGGCAAATTTACAAGGGGCTGACCTGAGAGGAGCCTGTTTACGGGGGGCTAATCTGCGCTATGAACCCAGAATTTATGAAAGCGTGAATTTGCGCGGGGCTGATTTACGAGGAACCGATTTACAAGGGGTAAATTTGACCGGGGCTGATTTAACTCGGGCGAATTTAAGCGGAGCTAATTTAACAGAAACCGTCTTAAAAGGAGCAATTTTAAGTCAAGCGAACTTAAGTCAAGCCAACTTACAATCTGCATTTTTAACCGAAGCAAATCTCACCGAAGCTAACTTAATTGGAGCGAATTTAAAAAAAGTTAAATTAGAACGGGCGATTTTAATTGATGCTCAATTACCCGGGGTAGAATTGTGTGATGCCATTCTCCCCGACGCTCAACTGAGTAATGCTAATTTAAGTAATGCCAATTTGAGTCGAGCCAATTTAGTTCGTGTCGATTTAACCCGAACTAATATGAATGGAGCCAATTTCACTCAAGCGGATTTAACCGATGCTTCCGTTGCTCGAACTAATTTAAGAAATGCGAATTTAAGTTATACCTATTTAACTCGTGTAGAAATTAGTAGTGCTAATACCGCCGGAGCAATTTTGCATGGTGCAATGATGCCTAATGGTGAAATTCATGACTAAGAATTAATGCCTTTTTTGCCATCTTGTCGCCCTAATTCATAAATTCCCCCACTCATACAAGCAATGATTCCCACACTAATTGACCAACTTTTATCTAACCCTATCTCAATACCCCAATTACATAAAAATCCCATAATTAAAAAAGGAACAATACTAAACAAAGACGCATAAAAAGCATTTTGAGATTCTCGATTTTTGCGAGTCCGTTCATATTCAGCTTCCGAGGTATATAACATTCTTTCTGCATAATTAAACCAACGGTTTAATTGATGGGTGACCCATTCACCCACGGGAGAAAATCCCCAATATAATGCTAAAGACCAGAGGGTTGCCCCGGCAATCAATTTGGGGTCAAAATGGAATTGGAAGGGAAAAATATCGAACAACATGGACATAAAATTTAAGATATGACAGAGGTTTCCCTATTCTAATTGAAAAAATTGCTAAAATAGATAGAGAAGTTCTAATCCAGTGATATGAACATTATTCGTTTAATTGCCGCTGTGTTTTTGCCGCCCTTGGGCGTTTTTTTGACCGTTGGTTTTGGGGGGGCTTTTTGGCTGAATATTCTCCTAACCCTACTGGGATTTATTCCTGGGATTATTCACGCCGTTTGGATAATTGCCAAAAACGATCAAAATTAATCTAGGTCTGCCTAAATTTCTCCTGTTTTTATCCTCATTATAAAAATGGGAGGAAGTTCTATTAATCAGTTATCAAGTATCCCGATTATCAGTTATCAGTTATTCATGTTATTCTGATGAAAAACCATAAAACCCTGACCACCTAAGCCATAATGGAAACACTAACTGAAAAAATTCTGATTCAAAAAACAGAGGATTCCCGTCTTTCTTCTGAAACTTTACACAATATTCCCTTTGGTCGAATCTTCAGTGACCATATTTTTATTGCTACCTACAATAACGGGACTTGGCAAGACCTTAAAATTATCCCTTATGGTAATTTAACTATGGCTCCAGCCATGGCAGTTCTGCACTATGGTCAGGCTGTTTTTGAAGGGATGAAAGCTTATAAAAGTGCCACGGTCGAAACTTTAATCTTTAGACCCGATGCTAACTTTAGACGGATTAATCAATCGGCTCATCGACTTTGTATGCCCCCGATTCCTGAATCAGTTTTTATGGAAGGATTAACGGAATTAATTCGTTTAGATTCCGGTTGGATTCCTGAATCCGAGGGAAGTTTATATATTCGGCCTTTGTATTTTGCCAACGATGAATTTATTGGTTTAAAACCTTCAACTCACTATACTTTTATTATTATGAGTTGTCCCGTAGGAGCCTATTATTCTGAACCAGTTAAATTAATAGTCACGGATAAATATATTAGAGCCTGTGAAGGGGGAACCGGGGCGGCGAAATGTGCTGGAAATTATGCCGCCAGTTTATTAGCTGATAAAGAAGCTAAAGCCTTGGGTTATGATAATGTGATTTGGCTCGATGGTGTCCACAAAAAATATGTGGAAGAATGCGGAACCATGAATTTAGCATTTGTGATTAATAATGTGGTGGTAACACCTCAATTAACCGGAACCATTTTAGAAGGAATTACCCGTGATAGTGTGTTAAAGTTATTCCGAGATCAAGGGGTAGAAGTGGAAGAACGGTTAATTTCTATCGAAGAAGTGGCAGCAGCCCATGACCAAGGGATTTTACAAGAGGCTTTTGGTATGGGAACGGCGGCTACTATTGCCCAGGTTTCTAAAATTGGATATCAAGGACGGGATTTAGTTTTACCTCCGATTTCTGAACGCAAATATGCCCCATCTATTTTAGAACAATTGGAAGCCATTAAAACTGGTAAAGCACCCGATCCATATAATTGGATTTGTAAAATTTAACCGAAAAAGGTGGGTCTGAACCCACCCCACACAGACCCTACCGAAACCTTGATTAATATTAAATTTCGGATTTATAGAAGGGAATAGAAAATAGGAAGCAGAAAGAAAAAGAATGAAACCTATAGATTTGGGCATCAGTTCATGGTTAAAATTGTCTGGTCAGATTATATTCAGTATCGAGCTACACTGAGAGGTTTTGATCTTGAACAAATTGAAGAAATTTTAAGATTTTCAGCAGAAAAGTATTATGATAGTGCTACAAGCCGTTTGGTGGTAGTGGGTAAACACAACAATGACTTGGTTTTGATTCCTTATGAAGAAAATCCAGATTTAATCATGCCTGTGACGATTCATGTAACCACTCGGCAACAAGTGCGATTTCGTTTAAAAACTGGGAGATTTGTAATCTATGAATCCTACAAAAATGACTTATTTTGAACAAGAAGATATTCTGCATTTGAAATTTTCAGATGAATCGGAAACTGGAAGTATTGAGATTAGCCCTAATATGACGGCTGAACTGAATGAAGATGGGGAATTAATTGGACTAGAAATCCTTGAAGCAAGTGCTTTTATCCGGGATGTAATTTTGGAGTCTGCCCAAGGAAAACTATTAAATTTTTCTTCAGCTAAAGTTTCTTAATTTTCAATTTCATGACCTCACGCTATCTGTTATACAAAGATTATGAATCCGGCTTAAATAATAACTTAATGGGGTTAGAAATAGCCGTAGGATTAGCCTATTTAACCCAACGAAAGTTAGTCTTTTATGGTTCCGTGGGAGAGGATAAAAACATTTTACCTGTGCGGGGTGGCTATTTTTTATCGGTTCCTGAAAGTCGGAAACATATTATTAATATTGACCAACTACCAACGATTTTAGATTTAGTTGACAAACTTCCTATTCCTATTTTAAATTATTCGGAATTTTTAGCAGAAACCCAAGGAAAAAATCTCAGTCATTATCAAAGTCAGGTTAGATTAGTTAATGCGGTTTTTGTTCCGAATAATATTATAATTGACCCCAAGGTTTTATCGGATTTTGCCGAAAATCGAATCATTGTACAGGACGTTGAACAGGATATTTTAGAATTTAGTGCCTGTAATTTGGCCTATTATTCTCGCTTTTTTTATCTGCCTTCCCCGACGTTCTATTCCCTGATGGAAGCGATTAAATTTAAACCCATTTATCAGAATTTAGCCGATAAAATCTCTCAAACCCTCGGACAATATAATGGGATTCATATTCGTCTGACAGACTATCGCAACTGGATTCCCCATCGAGAAGCCGACCATCCCTATTTAATCTTAAAAACCCTAAAAGAAATTTTTCCACCGGAAGAACTTTTATTAATTTGTACCGATGAATCAGAGAATATGGATTTTTTTAACCCAATTTTAAAATACTATAAAAATGCTATTTTTATTGATCACTTTATTATTGCAAACTTTCAAAAAGAATTTAAAAATTTACCTTTTACCGATGAACAAACCCTGGGATTAATTTGTAATTTAGTGATATGGAATTGTCAGCAATTTGCGGGTAGTTTTCGCAGTACCTATACCGGAATTATCCATAGAAACTGGTTTAGAAACCAAATCAAAAAGCAACTTAACCCCTCTCAATTAACCTTTAAATTTGTAGAAAGTGGTTTATCCCCTGGAGAAGTCCAGTTTCATCAAGGTTCCTATGCAGAAATTAATCCTGGTTTTTTTAGTTGGAATCGTATTCATCTCCCCGTCGTCACAGAAATGAAATCCTGGTGTCGAGAATGGCCAGAATCCGTGTGTTTAACCCTCTAGGATACTGAAAGGCAACTCGTTAAGGGGAATGGTTGTCTATTTGCACAACTTAAAGAGTAAAATCTTCTTATTCACTATTTTTGATTCAAGGAGACTCCATTGAAAAAGCTATTATCAGTCCTTATTTTAAGTTTTCTATTATTAACATTCCTTTTGCGCGAACCCGCATTAGCAGAAGGAGTTTTAAGTGGGTCTACCATTTTTTCTAACTCCTGTGCAGCTTGCCATATTAACGGAAATAACGTTATAGTTGCTAATAAAACTCTAAAAAAAAAAGCGTTAACTAAATACTTAAAAGGATATGAAGAAAATCCTCTGGCTGCAATTATTAATCAAGTTACCAATGGTAAAAATGCCATGCCTAATTTTAAAAGTCGATTAACGGCTAGAGAAATTACCACCGTTGCTGCCTATGTTGCTGAACAAGCTGAAAAGGCATGGTCGCCATTACAATAAATTTCCTTAGATCATAATTCATAATATTATTGGATTAAATTTCCCAGTTTAATTCAAATATCTGCTATCTTGGATATCAAAACTCTGCTAAAAATCTTGTGAGTCACGAAATTCTGGAAATCTCGGAGTTGCCTGATTCCATACCGTACTTCCATCAGTCAAATCTGTATAGAAAAATTCAATGTTTACACAAGTTCATTTGACAGAGCGACATCATCATATTCTCTGGGCAACGATTCGTCACTATATTGCGACGGCCGAACCCGTGGGCTCTAAGGCTTTGGTGGAAGAATACAACCTCAAAGTCAGTCCCGCCACTATTCGTAATGGCATGGGGGTCTTGGAACGGGCTGGACTCCTGTATCAGCCCCATACCTCCGCCGGACGTATCCCCTCCGACTCAGGGTATCGGATTTATGTTGATAAACTGATTACCCCCTCAGAAACTTTTGCGGATGAGGCGCTGCAATTGTTACGCGAACAACTCAATTTAAAAAACTGTAGTTTAGAAGCGGTTTTGCGGGGGGCGTCACAAATTTTATCAACTTTGAGTGGTTATATTACCTTAGTTACACTCCCGAAAACCGTCACTACCCGGTTACGACATTTGCATTTGGTTTCTATAGAACCTGGGAAAATTATGTTAGTTGTGGTGACAGACTCCTATCAAACTCAGTCCAGTTTAATTGATTTATCTCCAGCCAATTCTCCCTCGGATTCTCAGGCTATGGGAGTTAATCTTTTACCCGAAGATCAAGAGGTTTTGGAACAGGAATTACAACTACTTTCTAATTTTTTAAATGCTCAACTCAGAGGTAAATCTATTTCTGAACTTTCGATTTTAGATTGGAGTGAATTGGATCGAGAATTTCAGTGCTATTCTGACTTTTTAAGGAAGTTATTAACGGATTTAAGTTTTCGCAGCCAAACTCCAGAATATACCCGCATTCTAATTAGTGGTATTGCTGAGGTTCTACATTTACCTGAATTTTCTCAATTGCAACAGGTGAAAACTTTGATGCACTTATTGGAAGAAGAACAGGAACAATTATGGCCGTTAATTTTTCCTAATCCTAAACAAGAACAACGGGTTACGGTTCGCATTGGGTCGGAAAATCCTTTAGAACCGATTCAAGGCTGTACCTTGGTTTCTGCACCCTATCGACGGGATAATATTCCGGTCGGAAGTGTGGGAATTTTAGGCCCGACTCGGATGATGTATGAAAATGCGATCGCCGTGGTTGAAGCCGCCGCCGATTATTTATCTGAGGCACTTAGTTAATCCTTAATTATTGGATTTATGATCGGTTTAGAAACCTTAAAACATAGTTTATCTTCCTTTGTTCATCTTCTAGGATTTTGCTTAGAAGCAATTTCGGCTTTTTGTATATTATTGGGATTAATTAGTACCTTAAAAATTGCCCTGGCAAGTTTCCGTCGTCGGCAAATTTTTCCGTTTATAGAATTACGGCTTAATTTTGGCAGTTGGTTAGCTTTAGCCTTGGAATTTCAATTAGGTGCGGATATTCTGTTCACAACCGTTACACCCTCTTTTATTGCTTTAGGTCAGTTAGCTGCTATTGCTGTAATTCGGACATTTCTAAACTATTTCTTGAATAAAGAATTAGAAATGGAAACCAACTTTCAGAATAAATTAAAGGAGCAATCTTCTCTAAATCATAGAATATGACAGCAAATTCTGACATTTTAAGACAAGCAGAAATAGCAATTACTGAGTTTGAAAATTCAAAAATATCGGGGGTTTGGACGGGATTAGATCAACAACAAATTATTGCAGAATTGCGATCACATCTGGTTAATCCTTTTAATATTAATCAAGGCACTCAACCATTTTGCGGCCCAGCAGCAATTGTTTTTGAACTAATTAGAAAAAATCCCCTTGCCTATATTCAAATCTGCCGTAATTTGTTCCAAATTGGAGGATTTCATACCCAAAATAATCGCTGGATTTCTCCGCCTCAATGGTTATCAGAAAGTCCTTTAAATTTAGAAATTTCTCAAATAGACTGGATGGTATTATCCACCCTCAGAGAGTCGGAAAATATTATTTTTTCTGTAGATCCTAATGCACCTCAACTGTTAAGAAACTTAGCCGGAATGACTAAACCTTGGGAGATGGCAGGATGGATTAAAGAAATTTTAGGTTATCAAACCGTTAATTATAGAAATGCTTACTTATTTGGGGATTTAGAAGCAATTGAAACCGCAAATCAGATGATTAAATCCGGTGGTGTTGCCTTCGCCTTAATTAATGATTCCGGTTTACTCCTAAATCAACCGCCCGTTTTTCCCTATCCGAATCATTGGGTAGCTTTATTAGGTGAAATACAGATTAATCAAAACAGTAATTTGATTCATTTTAATGTTTATACTTGGGGACAGGAAATGCAAATTACTGTTGATTTAACAACTTTTAAAACCTATTTTTGGGAAGTAGTAACTGGAATTTAAAGTCAACTTTAATTAACTTGAATGTTACCAATTAATGAATTTGTAATAATCCGTTTTACTCCCAGATTAACTAACTTTTTAAAATCCTCTAAATCATCCACCGTCCAAACCACAATATCTACCCCCTGATTTCGACTCTGGGTAATTATTTCAGGATGCTCTAAAACCACAGGATAATCTATGGTTAAAATAGCATTTCCTTGATTAATAGCTGTTTGTAATTGTTGTTCAAATTGCTTAAAATCAATTAAAAAATATCCCAAGGTGATTTCTGGACAATAACCACGAATTTGGTCTAAAAATCCTTGATTAAATGAAGTCATAATCGACTTCTTAATCAAGTTATTATTAATTAAAAAATCTCCTAAATTTTTGATTTCTAATTCTGACCATTGATGATCGGGTTTAACATCAAAATATAAAAAATCTTTAACCGCTTGAAAGGTAGCGATCGCATCTTCCAATGTCGGAATACTTTCCCCGGCAAATCTTTCCGCAAACCACCCTCCCGCATCTAATTCTTTTAATTCTGCAACAGTTTTTTCAGAAACTTTACCCGATATTCCCGTAATTCGGTTTAACTCTTGATCATGAAAAATAACCGGAATTCCATCCGCAGAAATTTGTAAATCAAATTCTAGGGAATTTGCCCCCTGTTGCAACGCAGCATTAAACGCCACTAGGGTATTTTCAGGCGCCATCACCGAAAAACCTCGATGGGCAATAATTTCTAAATCCATAATTTTACCTCTATTTTTACTATAATTAGTTTGCCACAATTCGACTATTTAAAAACCTTTCAACTGTTTGATTAAAACCTTCAGCTTCGACTAAAAATGACCAATGATTTCCCGCTACACGCTGAATTTCTAACTGAGTTAAATACTGTTTATAAGGTTTTAATTGCCAGTCCATGCGATTTACGCCTTTTTCCGGTTGAATTAATAACGTAGGAATATCAATATTTTCGGTTAAACCAGGAACTTCCATCACCTGTTCAAAAATTTCATTTCTAGCAGCAATTCCAAATTTACTTCCCCAACTTCCATCGGTTTTTTGTTCCATTCCCGATATAAATAATTCCTGTTGTAAATCACTCCATCCCGAAAATTGAGCTAATTGTTTAGCCAGATCTTCCGCCTGTTCAAAACTCGTAAATGGCCCAATTAATTTTAAGCAATCTAACTGACGATATAGAATTGGTAAAGTTAATTTAAACAAACCAGGAAGTTTCATAATAAAAATCGGATCAACTAAGATCAGACTATTAAACCTTTCGGGATTTTGTTTAGCCCAAATTGCTGCCATTTTCCCCGTCCAAGAATGCCCTAAAATATGGGCTTTTGACCAGTTTAGATGCTCCATTAAGGCTTCTAAATCTTCAATAACTTCGGTAAAAGTATATCCGTGATTGGGTTTACTACTTTCTCCGTGTCCGCGCATATCCGGTGCTATAATATGATAGCGATCGCTTAATTTTTCCCCTAATTGTTTCCAGACTAACCCCTGATCTGCTAACCCATGTAATAATAAAATATTGGTGTCTGAGGAATTATTAATCCCAGAATCCCATTCTAAATAAGATAGATTAATTTTTGATAACGATAGGGTTTTTCTAACACAACTCATGTTTTATCCTCTTAAAATAACTAGACATATAAAACGTTGTTGGGCTTTAGCCCCTCCTTGCGCTGAAGCGCAACAACGGGGTTTCTTATATTTAGCTCCTCCTTGCGCTGAAGCGCAACAACGAACTTAAGTCAAATTTGGAAATGTGTTATGGAAGCATCTACAGACTGGCAACAGGTTAAAGCCTCTTTTAAGAAAATTTGGGGTTATGATGATTTTCGACCGCCCCAAGGGGAAATTATTAAGAGCTTATTAGATAAAAAAGATGCTTTAATTGTCATGCCAACCGGAGGCGGAAAATCCATCTGTTTTCAACTTCCAGCACTATTACAAACTGGATTAACTTTAATTATATCTCCTTTAGTGGCATTAATGGAAAATCAGGTGCAAGAACTTCAAGAATTGCAACTTCCCGCCGCCTTAATTCATAGTCAATTAATGCCCCAACAACGACGAAAAACTTTAAGTTTGGTTCAACAAAATCAATTAAGACTTCTCTATCTTTCCCCCGAAACTCTATTAAGTTCTCCCGTCTGGAGTGTGATTTCTCAACCCCATGTTCAAATCAATGGTTTAATCTTAGATGAAGCTCATTGTTTAGTACAATGGGGGGATACTTTTCGCCCAGCTTATCGACGTTTAGGGGCTATTCGTTCGACATTATTAAAACTTAAACCAAAAGGAACAAAAATAGCGATCGCAGCCTTTACCGCAACCGCCAATCCCGATGCTCAAGACACAATTAAACAGGTTTTACAACTGCAAAAACCTCAGCAATTTCTATTGAGTCCCTATCGATCTAATTTAGAATTAAATATTAAAACAGTTTGCACTCCCAAAGGACGACAACAACAGTTAATCCAATTTATTCAATCGCGAAAAAATCAGACAGGTTTGATTTATGCTAGGACTCGTAAAGACTGTGAACAATTAGCCCAATGGTTACAAACCGAAAACTATTCAACTGTTGCTTATCATGCGGGGTTGAGTTCAGAAGAACGTCGAAAGATCGAAAAAGATTGGTTACAGGAAAAGATTAAATTTGTAGTTTGTAGTAG
Organism: Planktothrix agardhii; assembly: GCF_904830935.1. Classification (NCBI taxonomy): domain Bacteria; kingdom Bacillati; phylum Cyanobacteriota; class Cyanophyceae; order Oscillatoriales; family Microcoleaceae; genus Planktothrix; species Planktothrix agardhii. The sequence continues at coordinate 2,473,742 of NZ_LR882952.1, read as the reverse complement.
TGCCTTTGGTATGGGAATTAATAAGAGTAACGTGAGATGGGTATGCCATTTTCAAGCCCCTTTTTTATTGTCTGAATATATTCAAGAAGTGGGACGGGCGGGGAGAGATGGGAAACCTGCGATCGCCTTAACTATTATTAGCGAACTTACGGGGTTTTTCTATCCTGAAGATAAACAACGACAAAAATATTTAATCGAAAACCTAGAAAAACAATATCAATCAGCAAATCAATTAATTAAAAAACTTCCAGCAACGGGAAACATAGAAACTCTATCTGAACAATTTAAAAATAGTGCGATCGCCCTTTCTATTTTACACGCCCAAGGACGATTAATCTGGCATAATCCCTTTGATTATGAAATTCTATCTAAACCTGCAAAATTGAATCAAGATCAAAATAGTAAAGCCATTCAACAAATGAATCAATACTTAAAAACCCGTGATTGTCGATGGAAATTTTTATTACAATCTTTTGGGTTCAACCTAGATAATCAGTTTAAACGCTGTGGTCATTGTGATCGGTGCAAATCTTCTCGTTAATTATCATAAATAATCAATATCTTAATCTGCGATGGCGTAGCTGTCGCAGATTAATCATACCCTAATTCAGCAACGCCACTTTCCTATTTTGTATTCCTTGCTATTGAGTTTTTATGACCCATTCTAATATACCATCCGCTAAGGTTATTGCTAGTTTTTGTTGTTCTTGGGGGTTAACAATCCATTCAAATTCTTCGGGATTAATCATAAATCCTAATTCTAATAACAAAGATGGGGCAACGGTCGGACGAGTTAAGGCTAAATTATTCCAAAATACGCCATAGGAAGGACGGTCAAGTTTGTTAACTAAATATTCATGTAAAAACACAGCTAAATCGTGGGCTTGAGGGTTATACCAAAAGGTACTAAGCCCTTTTGTTTTGATGGCATTTCCATTATCGGGTAAGGCGTTATAATGAATAGAAATTGATAGATCTGGTTCCTGTTGATTAATCATTTTCACCCGATCTTGAGGGTACAAATCTTCATCACCGTTGCGGGTCATAAATACCGATGCACCGCGTTTAATTAGTTCGGCTTCTAATAGTTTAGAAACCACTAAATTAACATCTTTTTCAGGATATCCCGTCGGCCCTTTTGACCCTAAATCATTGGGGCTACCATGACCGGGATCAATTAAAATTTTTAACCCCGATAAGGGTAAATTCGATTGGAGTTGGGGGGGATTTTTCAGAGATAAAACTAAAGTTGTACCCTCATAACGGAGTTTATAACCCCATTGTTGTTTGGTTTTAAAATGAAATGTATATTGCACCGCATTTTGTGATTCTCCGAGGGGAGATAAAATCGGTTGCCAATCCATACGCGAAATTAAGGGATTATCATTAAACCGAATCGTATCGGTTTTTGCTGTTGTGTTATGCAGGGTTAAAGTTAAACTCTGATCCTCTTGTTTAACAGTGATTGGTACTGGTACTTGTAGGGGGAAAAAAACCTCTAACCAATCGCCAACTTGACGAGAACTAGCACTTCTAATTACGGAATTAGGGGGAACTGACTCGCTGGTGATCCGGGTTTCACTGGCTTTAATCCACCCCCCATAATCAAGACGTAAATAATCTCCTTGTCGTCCGATAATCGTGGCACGGGTTCCCTTGGGTAAAGGAGTTAAACGGGAATGATCGCTACTGGGGCCAGTGCGGGCTACCCCTTCATCTACAATGACTTCAGCTACTTCAAATTGAATCGGAGAGAGAACAGAAATTTTTCCCGTTGCCAGTTGGGTAATGGTTTGATTATTCAGGGTTAATTGATATTTCGGTTGACCTAAATCCAAGGAGTTTTGGGAAGCAGAAAATGACAAATTCTCAGCAATTTTTCCACATCCTTGATATTTTAAGGTATCAGATTTTATGGGTTGATTAGTTCCGGTTAAAACCGCTTTGTTATCGGGTAATTCTAATCTCTGAGACTGGGGAGATAAAGATAGAATTTGTCCGGCTAATTCAACAGAAACCGTTGATTTTTCCGGGGCGATCGCACTAAAACAAATTAACTCCCCCGGAAGGATGGCCAGATTCTCGGAGGGAGTCAATGAATCATTGAAAAAGCTGACCGGATCTAAAGAATTTGCTTCCGTCGCAATTCGAGTAATATTAAGTTTGATTTTTTGATCTTTGTAGCGTAGAATAAAATTGTTTTCCCCAAGTTGCAATGGAAATGTGGGTGCAAAGTGACCAGCTTGGCTTCGGGGAATTACTTGACCATTAATTGAGACTTCTCCATCGGGTGTTGCTGTTCCAATCAAAAAAATACGATCAGATGTTGTTTTGTGATCTGGTGGCGGATAGGCAATATATAAAGGTTGTTCCGCCACTGTTGAAGATACCAAAGCCATACTGATTAGCGTCGTTAGTCCTAGCATTTGTTTCATTTTACTAATCACGGGCTTTCTTCCTGCCATTTGATCCATCAATCCTAAATTTTAATCCACTTAGGGGGGTCTAATTTTTCTGACCCCACAAGTCAGATAGGATTTAATTCTATCTGGCTTTAGTGTGCTGTTTTAAAGCATACCCCTGTTTTTGTTTTTTCAAAAGGCAAATCGCAACCAACGATTGAGAGTGTTGATAGAGCGATCGCACAAAGAAGGCTGGGGGATGCCTTGATTTTCACTTTCCCATTGGTCGATTAATTGCCGACCCAGGGGAGTGAGGCGAAAACTATCTGTAATCCCCTGACCATCAACTTCTCGACGCAGCACCCCCACCTGAATCAGCCATAATAGGGTATTTTCTGCGGCTAGTTCGGTTAGGGCGATGCGGGTATAGGTAGAATTGACTCCAGACTCCCCGGCAATTCCAGTCAGACTGACACTGTTAAACCGGATCGTGGTGAACAGTAGCAGTTGAAAGGGAGAACACCGGATCGCCCGTTCAGCCCGTTTTAAGGTGCGTTCAGAATATTGAATTGAAGACTTACCAGGAGATTCCAAAACGGTCATAACGCTCGTATGGGATAATTTTGACGTTCTTTTTGTTACTGTATCCCATCTCAAGGGTTAAGAGCGAAAGAATTGATGGCGATATAATACCATCTCACCGTGGTCGGGAACCCAAGCCACCCATTCATCCTCAGTCACCTGACATAAGAGCAACGCCTGATCATGGCTATAGATTCCAGGTCAGGAATAAAAGTTGACATCCTCCCGACACAATCAGCGAAGCGTTAGTGCGGGTCTTCTTACTCCCATTTTTGATAAAAACTCTAAAAAAATCACCACCACCACTAACCACCCAAGGATTTAGTGGCGATGGAATCAATAAGGTTGAACTTTAAATCCAGAACAAATTAATATAAATCTTCCTCTTTATCCGTCTCAATTACACAATCGGAAGTGGGGTAAGCTACACAGGTTAAGACATATCCTTCTTTAATTTGGTTATCATTTAAGAAAGCCTGAGCCGATTGGTTAACCGTACCGGATACTATTTTACCTGCACAGGTAGAACAAGCACCAGCACGACAAGAAGATGGTAGTTCTAGTCCGGATTCTTCTGCTATATCTAAAATGAACTCATCATCAGGGACTTCAATCGTATTTTCGTCGCCTTCTTTACTTATCAGTGTGACTTTGTAAGTAGCCATGTAGTGATCCTCTCACGAATTTTGATAAAAACTCTAAAAATCCCCGACAGCAAGCAAAATCTTGATTAGGATTTGTTGACATCGTGGAATTTTTTTCTCTTTAGACAGTACGAAAAAAAGCCAACTTTGTAAATTTTAAGGCGGGTTGGGGGTCAGATTAACAGGTGAAGTCAGGGTATTGAAGTAACTAAACTCTTAATTTCTAAAAACCCAACTTCAGCCCGTCAATCCTTTATGAATTCAAAGACTAACGCCGATAATACCCATCACCGTTGAACTTTGAACAGACACGCCAATGACTAGGCTGTCATTTCTTCTTCTTGGTGAGTCAGGATCACAAGATCAGAAGTGGGGTAAGCCACGCACGTCAAAACGTATCCTGCTTCGAGTTGCTCATCCTCTAAGAAATTCTGATCGTCTTGGTTGACTGTACCGGACTCAATTTTAGCTGCACAGGATGAGCAAGAACCTGCACGGCAGGAATAGGGCAGATCCATACCTGCTTCGTCTACCGCGGCATCCAAAATATAGACATCATCAGCGACTTCAATGGTTTTCTCGCTGCCATCGTCGGGATTTTTCAATGTGACTTTATAAGTAGCCATGTAGTGTTCCTCTCGTTAATTTCGATAAAAATATAAAAATCCCTTATACAAACCAAAAGCATTAATGGGCTTTTGCTTGCATCACAGATTTTTTTCACCTCTCGATATTAGGAGAAAAAGCGGAAGTTGTAAAACCTTGTCAACCTAGATTTAGAATGGGATTTATTATAAATTTTTCTAATTACATCTTGATTACTTATATCTAGTTCCCTTGTCCCTAACTCTGTTATCATGACTCAATCTTTATTTTTTTCTGTTGGTAAGGCTTCCCATCCCCTGCAAGTGGGCATCGTTGGTACTGGATATGTGGCAAAAATGCGGGCGGCGGCTTTAATTGCTGATCCGCGATCGCAGCTTGTGGCCGTTACAGGTAATACCCCGGCCTCCACCATTGCCTTTAGTCAAGAATTTGATGTGACGGTATCTGCATCCTGGGTTGATTTAGTCGAACGGCCAGATATTGATCTGGTGATCATTTCTACGGTTAATCGAGATCATGGCAAGATTGCCCGTTATGCTTTAGAACATGGTAAGCACGTTGTTGTTGAATATCCCCTGAGTTTAGATCCCGATGACGCAGAATCTTTAATTACTCTGGCGCGAGAGAAAAATAAACTTCTCCATGTTGAACATCTTGAACTTTTGGGAGGACTGCACAATGCCATCAAAGCGTCCCTGGCGGCTATTGGTCAAGTCTTCTATGTCCGTTATGTCACGATTAACCCCCAACATCCGACCCCCCCTAAATGGACATATCAGCCGTCTTTATTTGGTTTTCCCATGACTGGGGCTTTGTCCCGTTTGCATAGATTTACTGATTTATTTGGGACGGTAGCTAGTGTCAATTGTCAAGCCCAATATTGGAATATTGAACCGGATCTTTATAAAGCCTGTTTATGTAATGCTCGGTTAACTTTTAGTAATGGTATCCTCGGAGAGTCTGTTTATGGGAAAGGGGAAGTTTTTTGGCAGTCTGATAATACTTTTACCCTCTATGGTGAACAGGGAACCTTAATTTTTACTCCCGAAAAGGGTCAACTAATTCAAAACGATACTATTCAAAATATTGAGGTAGCTCCTCGTCGGGGATTATTTGTTAAAGATACCCAGATGGTTTTAGATTACCTCTATGAAGGAAAGCCGCTTTATGTTACTCCAGAAGCGAGTTTATATACCCTGAAAGTTGCTGAGGCGGCGCGACAGTCGAGTTTATCGGGGGAAACTGTCAAGATTCATTCTGATATGAAATCTTGAAATCGGTGCTACATAAGTTCCCTAAACCATGCGTAGAGACGTTGCATCCAACGTCTCTACTTAATCATTAATGTTGTAAAACTCTCCCCAATTTGGGCTATTTTTAGGTCTATCCCTAACTCAAAATATCTATAAACTCCTGCACAATCTCATCGGGTTCTTGATTGCACCGATTACAGTCATAATAGTGGATAATACAGATACCCTGAGTTTCAAAAAGGCGATCGCGCCCTTCAACTTTTGCTATATTAGGTTGTGATAATAATTCCAGAATCCCCCATTTACCTTGATTAAAAATTGGAAAGTTTGCTTCTTGATTTTGTCTACCTTCTGGTAATGCTTTTGATATAGAGTAATCTGTGTATCTGCGATCGCCCTTAACAACTTGCAATTCTCCAAGCATTCTAAGAACTAGAAAGTGCTCCGAAGGTGGACACATTATGGTTGATTTTTGTTTTTCTAAAGTGGGTGATTCTGTTATCCTGATCAAAAAACTACTAGAAACTCACCCACCCTAGACCTATCATTTGTGTTTTTCTAAGTATTTTTGTACTCCTTTCCCCATATCTATTAAATTGGGTTCGAGTTTACTTCCTAGAATTTGTTCAAATAAACTGGCTAATTGAGTTTTGAGAAAATCGGGAACTCCATCTATTTTATTCGGGTCTAATTGAATTTCGCCTCTGGTTTGAATTAGGGTGTGGTTTTTATCTTCTAAAAAGGTGTTTTTCCCTGAACATTGGAATGCTTCTGTAAAGGCTTGGGTTTTAATTTTCCAATCCAAGGTAAAGTCTTGATTATTCCAAGTGTCGTATTCTGTCCAACGGAGTTTATCCTGTTTTAATATATTCTCAATCAGTGCGGGGATATCTTCATCCGATTGCCAATCATAAACAGTATAAACCGTATCGGCTTCTACTCGATGAGAGACTAATTTAACATCATTTTTATTGGGTAATGAGTTGACCACATCCATTAAATTGTCTCTGTAGGTACTAAAAACCAGGGGACGAGGGAAGGGAATTTTGATGTCGGTGACAAGTTTCATAATTAATCAGGTAAAATAGTTCTAATTTAATATTATACACTTTAAAAGTATTGTCCTCACTGCGACCAAATGTCCAGTAATTTTTACCCATTAGTGGTAAATAGCGATTACCACCTTCGGTATGTAAGACTAAATGGGGAGTTGGTTCCAATGTCAAAATCACTGGATAGAGAGCATTGGGGGATTAAAAAGCCACACCGAATATTGCCACAATTTTGAGGGGCTGGGTGCGGAGGCCAAGTCCGCACGTTCAAGGGTCTAGCACTGAGTCACCGAAAGCTCCGATTTAGATAAAATTGCTCCTTGCTGTTGCAGGTAACTGAGTAAATCTAAACTTATATTAATTGCACCCGTCAAATTAGCGTCCTGAACCGTTGAATCCTTGAAATTAGCATCTTTCAAATTAGCTCCTTTGAGGTTCCCATGATTCAAATTCGCTTCCACCAAATCGACTTTTAATAAAGTGGCTCGACTCAGATCAGCATAACTCAAATTTGCCAAGGATAAAGTTGCCCCACTCAAGTCCGCCCCACTCAAGTCCGTTCCACTCAGGTCAGCCCCGGTTAAATCCGCTCGGGTCAGGTTAGCCCCACTGAGGTTAGATCCACTTAAATTAGCACAGTAGAGATTAGCACCAACGAGATCGGCATTGTATAAATTCACCCCAATCAAGTTAGCCCGAAATAGGTTAGCCCGAAACAGGTGACATCGAAATAGACTGGCCCCACTCAAGTCAGCATTATTAAAATCAGCCCGAAATAGGTCTGTATCCCGAAAATCCCGCTTTCCAGAGGCATAAGCCATTAAAAGTTCTTCAGCCGTCATATTTTATCTTTTCAAGTCTAGGGTTTATTATTCTATTGTCACCCAAAAATAGGCTATCAAGCCCCGTCCTTCTACTTAAGCTTTGAATCTCTCAAATTCTATTCGTAAGAGTGTCAAAACTCCCTCAAATCAATGCTAATCTCTACAAAAGTGGTAAATTGGTGTTTTGTCAGAAGGCATCAGAATGTTAAAGACGGATGGTTCAGCCGTTTCTGCATTTGCAGACTTGCTCACATAATTTATGAGGTTCATATCAGATGAATAAAGAACAACTGGTTCAAGCCACAGCCATTAAAGCTGGTGTTACTAAAAAACAAGCGGATTTGATTGTTTCAGCCATTTGTGAGTCCATCATGGAAGCGGTGGCGGATGGGGAAAAGGTGACTTTGGTGGGTTTTGGGTCATTTGAGGCCAGAGAACGTAAAGCCCGTGAGGGTCGTAACCCCAGTACGGGTGCACCCATGACCATTCCGGCGACCACTGTTCCGGTGTTCTCGGCAGGTAAGGCCTTCAAAGAGTTGGTTTCAGGGGTTTCTGACGAAGTGGCTTAAGCCCTGAGTCGAATTGTCCTTATTTTCATTTTCAACGAAGAATCTGAGATTATTCCGGTTTTGGTTTGACGTTTTTTTGCTATTGCAATTTTTTATAACTTTTCCCACGCTACACTAATTTTTTTGGCGTGGGATTATTGTTAAAATGGGACTCAAACTTGATCCGGTTATCTTAACACTCGGAGAGTGACAGAAATGGATAGATAGTTTTGGATAGGTTTAACGGAGAGGATAGTAGATTAACGAAAAAAGTACATTTCAAGATACGATAGGATTATGGCTACTATCGATATCCATGGCGTAAAACATAGTTACGAATTGACATCACCAACCTCATCGGGTGATGTACTTGTGTTTATTCATGGGTGGCTACTGAGTCGTCACTATTGGCAACCCGTAATCGACCTGTTAGCCCCCGAATATCAATGTTTATCCTACGATTTACGGGGATTTGGTAATTCTCAATTGTTGGCGGGAAACCCATCACACGCTATTTATACCCCCATTTCCTACGCCGAAGATTTAGGGATTCTATTACAAACCCTGAATATCAAAAATGCCTGGTTAGTGGGTCATTCCCTGGGGGGGACGATTGCGCTTTTAGCAGCAGATAAACTCTCGAAACAGGTGAAAGGCGTTATTTGTATTAATGCTGGGGGAGGAATTTACCTGAAGGAAGAATTTGATAAATTTCGTTCCGTGGGAGAAAAAATTGTTAAATTCCGCCCCCGATGGTTGTGTTATTTACCTCTGTTGGATTTAATCTTTACCCGTGCTCAAGTGGCTTGTCCCATCACCCAACGCTGGGGACGCCAAAGGTTAATTGATTTTGTCATCGCCCATCCCGAAGCCGCATTAGGGGCGTTATTAGATTCCACTACTGAAGCGGAAGTTCATCGTTTACCCCAGGTGGTTTCCCAACTTAGCCAACCTGTTTATTTTTTGGCGGGATGCCAAGATTTAATTATGGAGCCTCAATATGTTCGCCATTTAGCCAGTTTTCATTGGCTATTTCGTCAGGGGGATAATAATGTGATTGAAATTGACAATTGTGGGCATTTAGCTATGCTAGAACAGACTAATATTGTTGTTGATCATATCAAAACTATTATGAATCAGTGTTGTATTCGGAAAAAGATTGAAGATGATTTTCTTGACCATTAATTTATCTTTCTTGCAACTGAACACTACGGTTTAATTGGTTCATTGCTAAAGAAATTAATAAATTAATTGTCAGGTAAGTTCCCATAATAATTAACATGACTTCAATCGCTTTTCCGGTTTGATTAAAAGTAGTTGTGGCAACATTATAGATATCCGCATAAGCAACGGCGATCGCTAAACTGGAGTTTTTTACTAAGTTTAAATATTGACTATTTAAGGGCGGAATAATCACCCGCAGGGCTTGGGGAAATACCACTAACTGCATGACTAAACCGGATTGTAAACCCAAGGAGCGAGCCGCTTCCCATTGACCTTTGGAAACAGATTGAATCCCCGCCCGCACAATTTCAGCAATATAAGCCGCCGTATAAACTACTAAACCGACTAAAAGGGTTGTAAATTCAATGGTAAGTCGTAATCCTCCTTCTATATTATTGGTTGTGGGATTAAATATTGGAGTTTGCCAATTTAATCCGATAGTTAATATTAATAAAGCTATGATACCAATGATTCCCAAACTGATTAATTGAATTTGTCCCGATTCTCCCCTTTCGATCATGACTTTGATGCGTTTTTTTGATATAATTAAAGCTGCGATCGCACAAATCAATAATACCACAAATCCAATTATTCCTTGTATTCCTGACGGCCAAGGCATAAAAATTCCTTGTTTAGAAAAGAAAATCGAATTTAAAAACACAAAACTTTCCTTGATAGGCGGAAGTTGCACAAAAACCCCATACCAAAAAACCAGTTGTAATAATAGGGGAGTATTTCTAACAATTTCTACATAAATAAACGCTAATTTACGCAAAAGCCAATTATCAGAAAAACGGGCAATACCAACAGTAATTCCCAATAAAGTTGTGAGAATAATTCCAAAAAACATTACCCGCAGAGAATTTAATAATCCGGCGAATAAAACCCGAATATAAGGATCTGTGGGAGTATAGGGAATTAAACTATCGAGAATATTAAATCCCGCCGATGTTCCTAAGAAACTAAAGCCAAAACCACTTCCGGTTTGTCTGAGATTTCGAGTTAGGTTTCCACCCAAAAGAGCAAATACACTAACCACAATCACAATCACTAAAACCTGCAAAGCAATTCGCCAAAATCGGTCATCTCGCCAAAGAGGAATTTTCTGATCTCTATTGCTCATATATTATTTATCAAGTATCAATATTATTAGTGTAGAGACGTACCATTGTACGTCGCTACATGGCTATTAACTGACTTTAGCGTAAAGGAGGAGAATACATCAAACCCCCATTTGTCCATAGGGCATTTTGTCCCCGGGGCAGTTTAAATTGTGAACCTTGACCTAAATTGCGTTCGTAAACTTCACCATAATTGCCAACAGCTTTAACCGCATTAGCCGCAAAATCATTACTTAATCCGGCACCTTTACCGAGGTCGCCTTCTGTTCCTAAAAATCTTTTAATATTAGGGTTCTCACTGGTTTTGAGTTGATCCACATTCCCTTGATTAATTCCTAATTCTTCGGCCTCAATTAAAGCATAAGTTGTCCATTTCACCACATCAAACCAAGCGGAATCATTATTAACTGTTACCGGGCCCAGGGGTTCTTTAGACATCGTAACATCCAAAAGAACATGATCGTCGGGATTAGGGAGGGTACTGCGACGGGCAACCAATTGGGACTTATCGGAGGTCATCCCTTGACATCGACCTTCTACATAAGCAGCATAAGCCGGGTCAGCTTGCTGGAAGGTAACGGTTTCAGCCTTGATATTTCTTTGACGCAGGGCATCAGTTAGGTTCAGTTCGGTAGTTGTTCCCGCCTCAACACAAATAGCTTTACCTGCTAAATCTTCCAATTTAGTAATCCCACTATCTTTAGCAACCATCATCCCCTGACCGTCGTAGAATGTAGTCGGGGCGAATTCTAAGCCAACGGAGGTATCACGGCTAATTGTCCAGGTGGTATTTCGAGAAAGTATATCGACTTCCCCCGATTTTAAGGCTTCAAATCGTTCTGTAGAATCCAAATTGCGATATTCAACCGCATTCGGATCACCAAAAACGGCGGCGGCCACGGCTTTACAGATATCCACATCCAGACCCGAATATTGGCCAGTTTCATTCACAAAGCTGAATCCGGGAATTTTGCCATCAACTCCACAGATGAGTTTTCCCCTTTGCTTGACAATATCAAGACGACTTTGGCCTGTTCCTCCTTTAGCAGCCGTTGAGTCTCCCCCAGAGGAAATTGTAGCAGTGTTCGTAGGATTCGATGATTCACAGGCTGTTAGGGATGCAACTAACAATAGGGTTGCTACCAGTAAAGAACCAAATTTGTTCATAGTTTTATATTGTAGGTGTATGAGTTAGACAAGTTGACAAACCATAACCGTATTGAGGTGATTCACTCTCAAGGAGCGACCTCAAACGCTTTCATCTTACCAAAGAAATGAGTCTAATCACTTTTAGACAGTGGAGTGTCAACTTAATCTGATAATTTTCCATACAACCCTTTAAGAAAGATGCCCCCATAGTTATACTTTCACAGAATTTGAAACTATTGGAATATGGAGGTTAAGCCGAAGCATCTCCAGATAGGCGGGCTTCTGCCATATCTCGAATTAAAGCAATCCGAGAGCAGATATAATCCTTTAAGAGATCGGCTTCTTTAGCGTTAATGCCAGCTTGTTTTTTCAACTGTTTGACTAAACACTGGACAAGACTCGCATCATCAAGATCAACCAAAGTGGATGCTTGAGTAGTTTCTACCAGTGACCAAAGTTGACGAAGCATTGTAGGAGTCATAAAATCTCCGATGGATGCAGTTTTGTTAGTTTCTATACAGAAAATAACAGTGTTTTTCTGAGTGATTTAGAAAGTGCCTTCGCCATTTAGGAGAAGACTTAATACTTTCTTCAAATTTCAAGAATAACCGAGTTTTCTCAAATTGCAAGCAAAAATATACAAGATGTCACAACAGGTACAATTCTCTTAATCCTTTGCATTAAATCTTGACAAATATAGCAGGGAACACCGGAACAGCCCCCCCAAACCCTGCGTGCACGGGGGGGCTAGGGAACAGCCCCCCCAAACCCTGCGTGCACGGGGGGCTAGGGAACAGGGGGAAAAGACTTCACCGTCTGGGTTCCAACATCCGTCTGGTGTTCTAACACCCCAGGCACTGTTGCTATACCTCCCCGACTCCCCCTATTTCCCCTTACTTAGTTGATTCTGAGGGAATTCCAACTCGTTTGCGTAGGGATTGGGCCCGATATTTTGCGGTTTGATTATCGGGATCATTTTTTAATGTTTCTTCATAGGCCTCTAAAGCCTGGGCCGTTAGCTTTTTCTTTTCGTAGGCATAACCCAAATTATTAGAAGCGGAGGGGTAAATGGGACTTAACTTTAAGGCTTCTTTATATTGACGAATGGCAATATCGTATTGTTCTTTAGCTAGATGGGCATATCCCAAGGCATTATAAATCATGGCTAGGTTTTCAGGAGCTTCATCTTCCCCGGCTTTTAAGGCTTTTTGTAATACGGTAACGGCTTGGGAATAGAGTTTTTTATCATTATAAATACTTCCTAATTCATAGTATTCCTGTGCGTTTCCCTGTTCTTTTGATAATTTAGTTTGTAGATCAAAAAGGGTGCTTTCTATCCGACGGGTTTTAATAATTTGACGAATCACAAAGACAATGGCGGCTGCCAGTAACCCCACTAACAGTAATAAATAGGCGATGGGAAGGTTCTTATCCATAATTTTAAAAGGAGAGTTTTTTCAACACAAAGGTGAAGGATCGAATTAAATCTATCCTTCACCTTAGCTAACAATGGGCAATTTTGTCTATTCAGTTGAACAGGCGGTTTTAAGTGGTTAAAACTACTTGTTTGCACTCTTGGCAAGATCAACGACTTTCCCAAAGGTTTGAGGATCTAAAACAGCAAGTTGGGCTAACATTTTACGATTTAGTAAGATATTGGCTTTTTTCATATTGCCAACTAACTGACTATAGCTAATTCCGTTAATCCGAGCCGCGGCATTAATCCGAGTAATCCATAACCGTCTAAAATCACGTTTACGGTTACGGCGATCGCGATAGGCATTTTTCAACGCCTGCATGACTCTCTGATTCGCGGTGCGGAAGTTAGTAGACTGACAACCCCGAAATCCTTTGGCAAGTTTCAGTATTTTTTTGCGGCGTTTGCGAGCAACATTACCGCGCTTAACTCTGGTCATTTACGTTTGTTTCCTTTAATAAAATTCGTTTAGAGGCTTACAAATAGGGCAGCATCAAACGCACGTTATCTGTTTGAGTCTCACTCACCAGCGCCATCTTAGACAGATTCCGTTTGCGAGCGGAGCTTTTATGCTGTAACAAATGGCTTTTGTAAGCCTTACGACGCACAATTTTTCCGCTACCAGTAACTTTAAATCGTCTGGCTGCGGATTTCCGAGTTTTGAGTTTGGGCATGGATTCGCCTAAATTCGACACAGCCTATAATTTTATCATAGGAGTTGATATTCTCACAAGTCCTGAGTTTTAGAGTTTGGGGTTTAGCTTCTCGTGTTCGACTTCAACAACCGTATGCACATTCCCCCTGGGGTTAAAATCCCCTCTAATGCTGACTTCTAAGGGATCGACGGCGGCAACAAAATCATCTAAAATCTGGTTTATCGATTCTTCGTGGGAAATATAGCGATCGCGGTAACTATTAATGTACAGTTTGATCGATTTTAATTCCACCACCCGCTCATTGGGAAGATATGTTAAATAAATCTTGGCAAAATCGGGATATCCAGAAAAAGGACATTTACAGGTAAATTCGGGTAAGATAATCTCAACGAAATAGCGACGACCAATTCTAGGATTAGGAAAGGTAATCAATTGTCCTTCCTCGATTTCCCGTTCACCATATTTTGATGCTTCTGGACTGGCGGTGGCAGATTCTGTGGGTTCGGAGTAAGAGTGGCTCATAGTTAGGATTCAACAGTAACTCTTTAAAGTGTAGTGATGGCAGGGTGAATTTTTCTGCAATTGCTGGAAAAAATTCGTTCAAATAGTTCTAATCACAGGTATTGTAAAACATAATAAGTTTCTAATAAAATGTTCACCCTCAATTACAAGTCGTCCTATGCAAAATGCTGACGCCTCTAGTCCTAATCCGTCAGTGGCATCGAATAACTACTCTCCATCAATTCCCATTTCTATCTATCGGGAAGTTACGGCGGAGTTGCAAACCGTTCAATCTCAACTCCAAACGCTCAAAACCCAAAATCAACAGCTAACCCAGCAAAATCAACAACTTAGGCAAGAATTAGAAAACGTTGTACAATCTGCCATTGGGTTGCACCAGGCTATTAATAAAGCCCAAAGCATCAGTCAGGGCAAAAAATCTCAATTTTCATCCCCAGGAGCAAGTTCTTTTAGCGTTGAAATTCCGACCCATATCGGAGCAACTTCCACGACTTCCCCCATGATGGAAATTTCCCCCTCAATTAAACTTGAACCGAGGGGAAATGAACCCAGTTTTCCGTTTTCTGAGTCTCCCAAACCCCCATTAATTCCAGAAATAGCACAACCTTTATTTACAGAACCAACAGAGGCCCGGTTACGCCCGATGTCTAAATCTCAGCGTTCTGAATTGAGCGGGTTTTGGTTAATTATATCAATTGTTTTGATTGTAGTAGTCGCCTTTGGTGCTGGTTATTGGATTGTTCGTCCTCTGTTGAACCAACAGCGCTAGTATGAGAGGTAATAGGTAATAGGTAATAAGTAAGCGGAAGGAAAACCCTCCGCCAATACTGTTTCTGAAGTTGTAGATATTAATGCAACTTTCTAAGAATTAATCAGCTTATCGAGTGGCTGTAATGTAGTTTCCAGAAGGGACATTGATTGTGTTAGCTCGGTGTTGGTATGAATAGTTTCACTATTGAATTTTAGGAAATTATCAATACCAACGAAAGGATGAGAAACACAATCCTTTGTTTCGATTTGACTTGACTCGGATAACCGATGAACGGGTTCTAACCGCGAGTTCCAGTTTCAACTAAAGTTGCTAAAGATTCTTCGCTGATTGAATCTGGGATCTCAGTCTCGTCTGGTTCATAACCGCGTTTGAATTCTCTCGATCTTACCTGTTTGGCTTGAAGCGCGGTTTCTAGAAACTTAATGGCTCGCTGAGGATTGCCTGCTCCACAAAAGAATAAGTCAGCAGCGAAATAGCCTAATTCTGGCCAAGTGTGAATAGCAATGTGAGACTCAGCCAAAGTGGCTGTTGCAGTTACTCCGTGAGGACTAAACTGGTGTACACATAAGTCGATGAGGGTAGCCCCCCCAGCAGAAATTGCATCAAGCATCGCGCGACGGATGCGTTCGGGATCGTTCAGAAGTTCTGCAGGACACTGCCAAGCGTCAACGACCAGATGGGTTCCCAATTGTTTCATTCTTCGGGTTTTACCTCCACCCTAAAGTGTATCAAACCTTTCAATCCTACCACACATTTTCAGAAATTGTGCAAGGGTTTGAACGAAACTGCTCCGAACTTCTATGAATAGCTGGCGCCGTTAGGCATAATCGCTCCTTCCAGGCTGACTTTGTTTAGGTGATCAATATTGAGACTCGCACCGATTAAGTTAGTCGCACAGAGATTAGCTCCGGTTAAATTTGCTCCTTTGAGGGAAGTCAAAAGCAGTCCGGCTCCGGTGAGATTAGCATGGCTCAAGTTCGCCCCGCGCAAATCGGCTCCTAAGAGCGTCGCACCTTCTAAGTTGGCGCCACTGAGGTTAGCCCCGCGCAAATTAGCCTTAGTCAAATCGCTGCGTCTTAAATCAGCATTCTGTAAGTTTAAACCGTTTAAATAGGTATCTTTAAGATTTGTGTCTTGGAGGCAAGCTCCTTTTAAGTTGGCTCCGTTTAAGTTACTGCCACTTAAATCCGCCCCTTGTAAGTTAGCAACTGAGAGGTTAGCCACACCCAAATTAGCCTCCCGCAGACTAGCCTCGCTCAGATCGGCATGACTCAGATTAGCCCCACTCAGATTACCTTGGTTTAGGTAAGATCGGACTAATTTAGCATGGCTTAAATTAGCTCCACTGAGATCAACTTCAGTTAAAATGGTTCGAGTTAAGTTAGCACCACTTAAATTAGCGCCGCTTAAAATTGCTCGGCTGAGGGTTGCCCCGACTAAAATTGTATCGGTGAGTTTGCAACCATTTAGGAGACAGGCTGAAATTAAACTGGCTCCGGTGAGGTTTGCCCCAGTTAAGTCTGTTTCGGACAAAATCGCACCACTGAGCATAACTCCACTGAGGTCAGCATTGCGTAAAATACTATTGGTCAGACTGGCTCCACTGAGATTGGCTTCAACTAGAACGGCCATGGTGAGGTTAACTTGACTCAAATCAGCCCCATTGAAATTCGCTCCAATTAGGCGGGCGCGAGATAAATTAGTTCCTTGTAAGTTGGCATTACTAAGATTAATTCGATTCAAATTTTCCTGTTTCAAGCAGGCTACCATCAGATGGATGCCACTAAAATTTCTCTCTCCTGTAGCATATCGAGTTAATAACTTATCGACATCGATGCTTTCATTAGCCTTCATAAAAAATGAACGGTTTTATTTAATGTGTAAATAGTGGAAAATGACCATGAATTGCTTTAACACAGTTCATGGCAAGGGAAAAAATGCCAAATAATGCTTATTAGTCTGTGATCATAGATAAATCAACCTAGACCAGATTCAGTCTAAATTCTTTGTGGGAATCTAACTGTATCGGACGTTGCTACTTAACTACATTCAGGTGAATGGCTAACCCCAAAGTGAATCGGGCTTAACTGGTATCACCCGCAATATAGGTGTATTGGGCGATTAATCGCCAGATTATTGCTAAACAGAATTGCTGAAAATCATAGTGCGGCTGAAGTGGAATATCCCGCAGCATATATAAAATAATACAAGAACGAAAGTGCTCAGAAGTCTTAGATAGGACTGGATAACCCTTGATTTGGGATAACCCAAAAACGGGTAAACTAACCGAGCTTGGGTCGAATGTCGGTTTCAGATGAAAACGACGGGCTAAAAGTCTAACCCGGAAGAAACTCCTCCATCGCTGTTGATTTGGGATATTCATAGGATGTTTTAATCCTAAACCCTTTCTTCCTAATCCGGTGACAGGTCAGGCAAAATTGCCTGACCTCAAGGGTTAGGGGTTTTCTACGGGCTAGGATCAAAGGTTAACTGATCTTTTTACCTCGATTGATCAAAATTGTTTCTTAAACTAATCATAATCGCTGGAGGCTCAACTCGGCAAGGTGGGTTTTTCAAGTTAGGTTGGATCTGAGTCAAGCTAAAAGTGTTAAGGACTGAATCACTAAACAGGGAAAGCCTCCATACTAAGATTAAAGTGTGATCGCTTTCAGGAGGTTTTATGGAAATTCGCGGTGTCTGGTTAACGAATACGGATAGTCGAGTCATGTTTTCTCGACAGACCATTGCTGAAGCGATGGAATTCTTGGTGGAGACAGGTTTTAATGTGGTGTTTCCGGTGGTTTGGAATAAGGGCGTTACTTTGTATCGCTCTCAGGTGATGGCCCAAACCTTCGGGATCGAAATCGATTTCTATTCTAAGGGGCGTGACCCGTTACAGGAAGTGATTGAGGAAGGTCATCGGGTGGGGTTAGAAGTAATTCCCTGGTTTGAATTTGGGTTTGCGAGTTCCTATCAACAAAATGGGGGCCGAATTTTATCTCAAAAACCTGGCTGGTCGGGGATTAATTCTACGGGGGGATTAGTTGTTAAAAATGGGTTTGAGTGGATGAATGCTTTTGACCCAGAAGTACAAAATTTTGTTCTAAGTTTAGTCTTAGAAGTGGTGAGAAAATACGATATTGATGGGGTGCAAGGGGATGACCGGATGCCTGCAATGCCCTCGGAAGGAGGGTATGATCCGAAAACAATTGCTCTTTATCGGCAAGAATTTGGGCGTCAACCTCCGAGCTATCATAAAGACCCCCAATGGGTACAATGGCGGGCGAATATCCTAACAAATTTTTTAATTCGTTTACGTCGAGAAGTTAAGGCAATTAAACCAAATTTGTTGATTTCCATGGCTCCTAGTCTTTATAAATGGGGTTTAGATGAATATTTACAGGATTATATTGCTTGGATTGATCAAGATTTAGTTGATTGGATTCACCCTCAGTTATATCGGCGCAATTTTTGGAGTTATAAAGGGTTAGTTGATCAATTAGTTGATGTGCAGTTTAGGGATTGGCAGTTACCCAAACTTTCTCCAGGGATTTTAGCAAAAATCGGTTCCTATTGCATTACGGCGGATGATTTATTGAAGTCAATTGACTATAATCGGTTTAAAGGAGTTCAAGGAGAAATATTTTTCTTTTATGAAGCCCTAAGGTTGAATAATAATGCCTTGGCTACAGCCTTGAAAAAAGGCCCTTATGCTATTCCTGCTAAATTGAGATAGGGGAAAGCCAGGGGAGCAGGGGATAGGAGGAGCAGGGGATGTAAACTCCTTCTATTACCCATTCGTAATTCGTAATTCGTAATTCGTAATTTCTAGGTTTTTTTGTTTTTAAAGATTTTACCAATATTGATTTGACTTAAATTATCATATTTATAACGGAGAAAAATTTATTGCTGAAGCAATATCTAGTATTTTATCTCAAACCTATTCGGCATTATCAGCTATTTCCCCCTCCATTTCGTCAGCAAGCGGTATTGATCTATAATTCTATCCAATGGGGTTTACCAACCCAACCAAAACCCTGTGATGATTGTAAATTCATTTTGATATTAAAGCCCTGAAGGGCTTACTACGAGTTTTGCTTCGATCATCATTCTTACAACATCGGGCATTTTATATTTTGCTTTCCATCCTAACTTTTGTTCTGCTTTACCCGGATTTCCTCGACCTACTGCAATATCCGTAGGTCGTAATAAATTACTATCAGATTTAACACAGGTTTTCCAATCTAATCCCACACAGGAAAAAGCTGTTTCTATAAATGATTCTAAGGCATAAGTTTCTCCTGTTGCGATCACATAATCATCTGGCTCTTGCTGCTGCAACATTAAATACATGGCTTCTACATACTCTGGAGCCCAACCCCAATCTCGTTGAATTGAAATATCCCCTAAATAAAGTTTATCCTGTTTTCCGGCTGCAATATCAATAGCTGCTTTAATAATTTTTTGCGTTACAAATCGTTCGGGACGCAGGGGAGATTCATGGTTAAATAAAATCCCAGAACAGGCAAATAAACCATAGGCTTCTCGATAGTTGGCGACTTCCCAAAAAGCCGTTGCTTTGGCTACAGCGTAGGGACTGCGGGGACGGAATGGAGTATTTTCATCGGCAGGAAGTCCTTTTGTATCGCCAAAACATTCACTGGAACTAGCATTATAAAGTTTAATTTTAGCGCCTGTAAATCGAATCGCTTCTAATAAATTTAATGTGCCAATTGCCATGCTTTCTAAGGTTTCTACAGGTTGTTCAAAGGATAATCCTACTGAACTTTGACCTGCTAAATTATAGACTTCATCGGGTTTAACTTTAGTCAAGATTTGCAATACACTTCTAAAGTCCGTTAGACTCATAGATTCTAATTTGATTTTTTCTCGAATTCCCAAGCGGGATAAATTGCTAAAGGAAGACATTTGAGCATCCCGTGATGTGCCATAAACGGAATAACCTTGTTTTAACAATAGGTCGGCTAAATAGGCCGCATCCTGTCCCGATACCCCACAAATTAATGCTGTTTTCATAAATAATTTACAATGCCTGATCAAAACTATTATATGGGTTCGGGGCGGGTTTTGGGAGATTATTTTTGGGTATTAAAGGTTAACTCGAACCCGCCCCTACGGATAACGACTAACAATCCCTAAAATTCGTTCCATTGCATATTTCCATTCTGGGGATTGACTTAAAGTAGAAGCATCCAAAGGATGGTTTTTATAATTGGATAATCGCACAAAATCATTCACCCATTCTAACACAGATTCGGTGGCAAATTCAAAGGGGGAGTATTTTAAAGATTGTTCAAGAAAATTAACCATTTGAGATAGATTACCTTGGGTATAATAATACCAAGCATTCCAAAGTAATGAAGCATATTTGAGGCGATGATTAAGCTGTTTTACTTCTGTTTTAGTTAAGGGTAAATTGATCAAGTCATCTTCCTGGGGAGAAGTTAAAGCAATTTCTATAATTTCTAGGGTTTGTTTTAACATCCGGTCTTCTTTAAAGAGTTCTTCTGCTCGTTGTTTAGATGCTACACCCATTTTAGATAATAATAGAGGATTAATTGCTAATTCTTGAAGACTTTGAACAAGTTCATTAACCGTTTTTTCGGGATCAATATTAGGATCACTTAACAGTTTTCCCGTATCTCCTAATCCTTCGGGAATACCACCCGCAGCCGAGGCGATAATGGGTAATCCTTTTGCCATGGCTTCCATAATAGCAAAGGAGGGGGCGGCTTCTGCTAGGGAGGTTAATATAAAGATATCACAGGCATCTAACCAGTCGGGAATATTCCATATTTGCCCTAAGAATATGACGCGATCGCTAACTCTTAAATCCTCAACTTTTTGCTTTAATTCATGTTCTAAATCATGATCACTTCCCTGTCCTGTTCCTGCCCAAACAAAGTATAATTTTTCCCAGATAGAAGTGTGTTTTAATTTAGCGATCGCTTCTAACTGAAACCGATGTCCTTTAATCGGTGCTAATCTTGCCGTTGTTAAGCACATAATTCCATCTTCAGGAATACCAATTTCTTGCCGTAACCGTTGACGAGTAGATAAATTAGGCGAGGTAAAATATTTTTCTGAGCGCCCATAATATACTACATTTCCTTTATTTTTCGGTAAGCCAAATTGGTCTTGTAAAATCTGAATATGTTCGTAAGCTGCGGTATTAAAGGTACGCGAAGAACCATATTGATATAATACTCCTTTGGCGTAGGGAACACCATCTCCCATGGTAAAATTAATATGTTCTGGCATCGCTAATCCCAAGGCGATCATATAGGGAATATTCCGTTGAATTGCAGTTTGTTTAGCGGCAAAATGGGAGTAAGGCCAGCCATCACTAAAAATAATAAAATCGGGTTTAATTTCATCATAAAGGGTTTCTGCATCTTGGGTATTTCTGAGAATTCGCGGTAAATCTTTACTGGTACTATAGTCTAACCAATATTGCTGAATTCCTAACTCTTTTTCTTCCTCAACTAAGGGGTTATGATGTTGGGGTCTAACGGCCGTTACCCGATAGCCTAATTTAGCTAATTCACAAAGAATTAAATGATCGTATTGGGCTAACCCGCCAATACCAGGATCATCGGTATTTATTAATAGAATATGGGGTTTATTCGAGGCAGGAGTTAAGGTAGATTTAGGTCGGGGAGTAAGTTTTGGATTCATAATTTTATGGATAACAGTTTGCCATTCCTGAGACTTAATTAAAGCATAGATATCTATTTTTTCCCCATAGTCTGACGCAATATTTTGAAACCCATCAAGCCATTGAGAAATTGTTTCGGTTAGAGGAGAAAAGGTATGTTTTATAGAGTTCTCTAAACAATATATCATCAAATCGGGATAACCATCTCGATACATTCGCCAAGCCAACCATAACCAACGCTCATAACTTTCTTTCTGATGTAATTTACGAATTTGATCAGGAAGATCGGAATGATCAAAAAATTGATTCATAACAATTTCAGTATTTTTAATAACTTTTAATCCCCCCGACATTAAATTATTATCATGTTGACGGTAACAGGCATGAATTTCTTTAAACCAAACGGTTTTACATCCCATTAAAGAAAGGCGTAAAACAAAATCTAAGTCTTCCGTGGGGGGATAACGATGATCAAATCCTCCCACTTTTTCCCACCATTTTCGGCGTAAAATCATAGCACTTGGACGTACACATTTATGTAAAACCCAAGTTTCTAAATTCAATTCTGGTGCGTGTACCCAAGGCTTAATGACACTCACTACAATTCCTTTTTGATTAACAACACACCAGCCACTTTGGATAAAATCAATACTAGAATCAGTATCAAAAATAGCGACCTGTTCCGCTAATTTTTGAGGTAAGAAAAAGTCATCTCCATCTAAAAAAGCTAAAAATTCTCCTTGTGCAATTTCACAGCCATGATTTCTAGCTTTTGCTGCTCCTTGATTATCTTGATAGATATACTTAATTACGGGGAAAAAAGGTTTGAGAATTTCTTGAGTTTGATCTTGAGATCCATCATTAATAACAATAACTTCATAATTAGTATAGGTTTGTTCGAGAACACTTTTTACACATTGCTCAATATATTTCTCACAATTATAAGCGGGAATAATCACACTCACCCTAGGTTTATTTTGTGGTGCATTTTCAGTAATTAATTGTTTCCATTCGGGTAAATTATAGAAATTTTCTAAATCAATTTCATAACCATAACCACGACAATAACCAATAAATCTATGTACCCAATCAGAAATAGTAATCGCTACGGTATAAGGAGTATAAAGTAAAGATTTTTGGAGAAATTTAGCCATTTCTTCAAGATGATTGGTATGATATAAGTGCCATGCCATCCAAGTAAAAGTTTCATATCGAGCGGGTTTTTCCAGTTGCAAAATTTCATCAGATAAATTAGGCTGACTGAAAAAATAATCGTGAAGTGCTACAATTAAGTTAGCCCTTTCTCTAGCTTTTTGATTAGAAACAGTTTGCTGATGTTGCCGATAATTAACGGTAATTTCAGGGAGCCAAATGGCTTCATATCCTTGTGATGCTAAACGCCAAATAAAATCAACATCATCGACTCCATTAAAACGAGAATTAAATCCTCCGACTTGCTGCCAAGATTCTCGTGTAAACATTAAAGAGCTAGGTAAAATTGGAGTTCTTGTTATCCAAGTTTCTAGGGTTAAATCCGGTAAATCATGCCAAGGTTCAATATCAGAAATGTTATGATTATTTTGATCAATTAAACGCCAACCACTATTGACAATAGCTATATTTGGGTTAGTATTAAAATAGGCAACTTGATGGGCTAATTTTTCAGGTAAAAATACATCATCTTGATCCAGTAAAGCAATTAATTCTCCTCTAGCTTCCTTAATTCCCCTATTTCTGACGGCTGCAACTCCCTGATTAGATTGCACAATATAACGAATTATAGAGGAGTTCCGGTGTGTATCTAAATAGTGTTGTACAATTTGAGGTGTGTTATCCGTTGAACCATCATCAACGATAACAATTTCATAGTTTGAGTAGGTTTGACTCAAAACACTGTCGATGGCTTGGCTAAGGTAGCGATCGCCATTATAGGTAGGAATGATAACACTAACTCGAGGAGATGAACTCAACATAAATTTCAAATTTTAGTGAATCAATCTGTTATTATAAGTCTTATTGAGATCGATAATCAATTATTTTAAAAAAAGTAAATTGAGGAGCAATGATAAAAAATAAGCCATCGGGACAACATGATAATTTCGGAAAACCCCCTACAATTGACAAAAGGTTAACAATTATCGGAATAAATTTTAATGAGTTTTGATTCTAACTGCTTACAGCCAGACTCCATTTCAGTTTCCAGTTTATATGAACAGGCGGAACTTTATAGAAATCAAGGAAATTTAGAAGATGCGATCGCATTTTATCAAAAAACAATAGAACTTGATCCTAACTTTTCCTGGGCCTATCATCAACTGGGAGATATTTTTTCCCAGCAGAATAAATGGACAGAAGCCATTGTTGTTTATCATCAAGCGATCGCCCTTAACCCTGACTTTTCCTGGTCTTATCATAACCTGGGAATGGCATTAATTCAACAAAAACAATGGGATGAAGCAATTTTAGCTTACTCTAAAGCAATTGAAATCAACCCTAATTTTTGTTGGTCATATTATTATTTAGGAGAGGTTTTTTATCAACAACAAAATTTGCAAGAATCTGTGAATGCTTATTTTAATGCTTGGAAAAAAAATCCAGATTTTTCAGAGAGTTTAAATCGAATTGGAGAAATACTTCAAGCTCAAGTTAAGAAGGGATTAGATCCGGTAATTAATGATTATTGTTCGGTAGTAAATGAACCTGATAATAGTAAAATTTTATCAACTGATTTTGAACTTTATATCAAATTGGCAGAAATTCTAACTCAAAATAACTACGAATTTGCAGCCCTTATATTTTACCAGATTGCCTGGCAAATTCAACCTAATAATTTAGATATTTCTCAAAAAATAGAAACTATTTTAGAGCAAAAAAAAGTTTTAGATCAAGAGGTAGAAAAATGTCGGGATGCTGTGCAACAGAAACCCAATGATCCCCAAGTTTATTATAACTTAGGAATGGCTTTATTTCGCAACCAACAGCCGGATAAAGCGGTTTTTTCTTATCTCAAATTTTTAGAACTTAAACCCGATCTATTTCTTTGGAATTATCAAAATATTGTTGATTTAATAGCAACACAAAATCAAGTTATCACAGCGATTAATATTGTTAATCAAGGGATTGAAAAAAATCCAGAGTCCTCTATTTTATACTTAAATTTAGCCGTATTATATACTGCTCAAGGAGATTTACAATCTGCGATTCAATATAATTATATTGCGGGTCAAAAAATCATCCCTAAATTCCGTCCACAATGGCAGAATATTTCAGCACTATTAAAACCTGTTAATCACCTAGATTATTTAATAATTGGAACCCAAAAAGGTGGGACAACTTCTTTAAATTACTATCTTTCTGAACATCCCAATATTATGTCCTCAATGATTAAAGAAATGCCCTTTTGGTCAAATCAAGTTCATCGAGGTTTGGAGTGGTATTTTTCCCATTTCCCCCCCATTCCTCCTAACTATCATTGTTTAGTAGGAGAAGCAACACCAATAAACTTTAATTCTCCAGAAGTAGCCGAAAACTTAGTTAAATTTTTTCCGAATGTTAAATTAATTTTATTATTAAGAAACCCGATTGACCGAGCGGTTTCCCACTATTATCATTGGTTAAGTTTAAAATGGGAATTATCTTGTTTTGAAGAAGCAATTCAACGGGAAATAGATCAATTAGAGGATCAAACCATTGATTTTTGGAGAAAACTCCATCAACCAAACTTTCAAGGATATTTAGCTAAAGGGTTATATATTTATTTCTTAGAAAAATGGATCAAAGTATTTCCTAGGGAACAGTTTTTAATTTTAAGCAGTGAACAATTCTATGCAAACCCCGACCAGGGAACAACAGAAGTCCTGAAATTTTTAGGTTTACCGGAATATCATCTTTCAAACTATCATCAATATAATACCCGACCCTATCCCTCCATATCTGAAGCAACTCGGACATTACTCAATCATTATTTTCAGCCTTATAATCAGCAGTTAGAGGAGTTTTTAGGAATGCAGTTTAACTGGAATTAGATTAGATTTATGTTATAATTATAATCTGTCTAGCTAAATCCATATAACAACCTATTTTAACTTAAATTTATATTTTTTTAATGTCAATATCACATCATGATTAGAGAACCTGATAAAATCAAATTGGAAGATCAGTTTAATTTAGGAAATAAATTTTTAGATAATGGCAAAATTGATCAAGCAATTGTTTGCTATTGTTACGCCATTGAATTTAATCCAACCTTTGATCATCCTTATTGTCAATTAGGGTTGGCTTTAAGTCAAAAAGAGCATTTTACAGAAGCAATTTTAGCCTATCAAAAAGCCATAGAATTAAATCCTGATTTTATTTGGTCTTATTATGCTTTAAGAGAAGCTTACCAAGCCGTTAAACAGGAAAACAAAGCAGTTTCTACTTATCGTCGCTTTATTGCTATTAATCCTAAAATTGCGGCAGGTTATTTTAATTTAGGAATAATTTTAAAAGAAATGGATGTAAATATTTGCAAATTATCCCCATTGATGTACTTCAAAAATACTTGAATTTATCCCCTGATTTACTAATAAATAATCAAGATTATCCCCACGCTCAGAAAATATCAATTTACCCTCAAAGTTTAGTAAATTTTAATCCTCCAAACGGAATATTAGGAAAACCTAATTTTAGGTTGTTTCCTAACTCTATGCTATCCTCAGAAGCGTTTGTTGCAGTCATCCCTAATGGACGAGGGTGGGGAGATGCTTTAACATCTGCTGTTATGACTTTAGAGGGTCAGTATTATTAGTTCCATCTCCTGTTCATTGGAGTCATTTAAAGTCTTCAAAATGGGGAGTAAATTTTATTAAAAATAAGTTTCTTTCCCCTAGTATTAATTCAAATAATTATTCCCGACGAATTTATATAAGTCGCCAAAATGCTAACTGTCGAAAAGTTATCAATGAGTCGGAGTTTTTACCCTTTTTAGAAACATTAGGTTTTCAAACGCTTTGTTTAGAATATTTACCTTTTCAAGAACAAGTTGGTTATTTTGCTAATGCAGAAATTATTATTGCACTCCATGGGTCAGGATTAACTAATTTAGTCTTTTGTCGTCCTAATACAAAGGTGATTGAGTTTTTATTTCCTGAATGGGAGACTTCTTATTATTGGCAACTTTGCAATATAGTTGGCTGTGAATATTACTGTTGTGTCGGTGAACCGATAGATGATGAAGGATTAAATTTTATTCCAATTTTTGACAATATAAAAATTAAATCTTATACTATTATTGAACTTTTAAAAATTGCAAAAGTTATTAATTAATTATGACTCATTTTAACGATAATAATACCAAAAATAATTCACAAATAGCAGAATCTCATTTAATTTCTGCAAATCAATGTTTAGAAGATGGAAACCCTGAACTAGCTTTATTTTTCTATAATCAAGCCATTGAATTAAATCCTGATAATGACCATATTTATTATAAATTAGGTCAAACTTTAATGCAGTTAGAACGTTATGAAGATGCAATAAATGCTTATTCTAAATCTATTCAAATTAATCCTGATTTTCCTTGGTCTTATAATAGTTTAGGAGAAGTATTAATTAAATTAGAACGCTGGGAGGAAGCGATCGCAGCCTATACTCAATTTATTAAATTTAATAATAATTTTTGTTGGGCTTATTTTGGTCTAGGAGAATCTTTTTTTAAATTAAATCAGATAGAAAAATCTATTAATTATTATGAAAAAGCAATTAAATTTGAGCCTACAAATTGCTGGATTTATATTAAATTAGGGGATGCTTTATTAAAATTAGACCAACCAGAAAATGCGATTAAATCTTATTCTCAAGCAATTCAGCTTAATCCAAATATAGATTGGTTTTATGGGAAGTTAGCGGAAACTTTCTTATCTCAAAATCAGTTAGATAATGCAATTCAAGCCTACCAAAATGCTATAAATATAAATCCCCAAAGCTGGCATTATATAGAGATTGGAAAAATTTTAATTCAACAGGAACTATGGGATCTTGCTTTAGATTATTTAATTAAAGGATTACAAATACAGCCGGATTATCATGAGGCTTATGATTATATTTCTACCATTTTTAAACAAAAAAATCAACTATTAGATGCAATTCTTTGTGAAGTTCATCATCAATTACCAATCCGCTTAATTCAAAAAATATTTAATTTATCCGATGATCATTTTATTACCACTCATACAGAAAAAAATCTAACTAAAATTCCGGTTTATCCGCTTAGTAATATCGAACTTACTCCCCCTAAATTTATCGAGGGAAGTCTTAACCCTCATTTTCAATTAACCTCAATTAATTTCCCAGAAACCTTTGTTTATAGTATCCCTCAAGGTAAAGTTTGGGCGGATACATTAACCAGTGCTGTTCTCAATTCAGAGAATCAATTAATCACAGATTTATCCACCGGAAGTGCGGCATTATTGGTTAATTCTCCCCATCTTATTGTGACACAAAATATAGGTAAAATAGTGGCATTTTTATCGGTAAAATGGGGTGAAAATTATTATCATTGGATGTTTGATATTATTGCTAGATTTGGTTTATTATTACAACATTTTTTAATTGAAGAAATTGATTATTTTGTAGTAAATCGTTGTCAATTAAACTATGAACAGGAAACTTTAAAGCTATTAAATATTCCCGCAGAAAAGATAATTGAAAGCTGCAAAAACCCGTTTCTAAAAGCAGATAAACTTTTAATTCCGTCCTATTCTCATGCAACCTCCAGGACACCTAAATGGGCTTGTAATTTCTTGAAAAATTTGTGTCTAAACTATCCAGAAAACTTAGAATTATTGCCTTTAGAAAGAGTTTATTTAAGTCGAAGTCAGGCATCCTATCGTCAAGTGGATAATGAAGCAGAAGTGATTTTGTTTTTACAGCAATTTGGATTTACAGTCTTGAGTTTAGAAACTTTATCAGTCAGACAACAAGCCTATTATATGGCAAATACTAAAGTCATTATTTCTCCCCATGGAGCCGCTTTAACCAATTTAGTTTTTTGTTCCCCAGGAACTCAGGTGATTGAGTTTTTAATGCCAAATTGGACGCTATCTTGTTATTGGGAATTAAGTAATATTGTGGGTTGTGATTATTACTGTTTATTTTGTGAACCTGCCGATTTTGGTCGTTCTCCGACGGATGGCTCTCAAAATATTAAGGTCAATTTGGATTCTCTTTTAAAATTAATGCAATGGGCTGGAGTTGTTTAGGGATAGGGAGCAATTTTTATGCTTTTGGGAGATTTGACTAATAACCAACTAAAATAATCTGAATAGGGTTAAAAGAGTTAAAAATTATGATTAAATCTTGGATGGTAATTGGAGGAGTGGCGTTTTTAGTCGCCCTAGCCAATAATATTCTATTAACCTCTGATGACATCCGATGGTTTAATCGCTTAACCCGTCCCAGTTGGTTAACCTTTGAAAAAGCAATTCCTTTAATTTGGATAATCGTTTTTATTGCGGGGGCTTGGTCAGCAATTTTAGTCTGGGAAGCCGAACCCGGAATATCCCAAACCTGGGTATTAATGGGATTTTATCTATTAGTAGAATTAGTGATTTTGTCCTATACCCCGGTCATGTGTAAAGCCAAAAGTTTACGGGTCGGAACAATATTAGGAGGGACAGGTTTTATTTTAGGCTTGATGTTAATGGTGAGTGTTTGGCCAGTATCTCAAACCGCAGCCTATTTACTCCTCCCGTTTGTCCTCTGGAGTCCAATTGGAACCTACACCACCTGGGCTATGATCCCCCTAAATCCCCTAGATACTTAAAAAATCATCAGCCACCCAATTGCAGCAATTACGGGTGGCTGATGAGAAATAAGGGTTAACATTCCCCCATTATTGGGTGCGCTTTTGCTCCGTTCAAGACAGAGACAAAGTACGACGTTTAGTAGTCATCCGATAGGCTTCGATAATATCGCCCATCGCCCAGTCGTTGAAGTTATCCAAGGCGACACCGCACTCGTAGCCAGCATTGACTTCCTTAGCATCCTCTTTCATCCGTTTCAGGGAGTCGAGGACACCTTCGTGAACCACTTCATTTTTCCGGCGAATTCGGACTTTACAGTTCCGAATCACTTTACCCGACAGCACATAACAACCAGCGATGGTATTGCGTCCCACGGGGAAAATCGCCCGGACTTCCACTTGACCTAGATGTTCCTCCACCAGTTCCGGTTCTAATAGCCCTTCCATGGCAGCCTGGACGTCATCTAAGAGGTTGTAAATGATGTTGTAGTCTCGGATGTCAACTCCGGCGCGATCGGCAGCTTGACGAGCACCATGGGCTAAGGTGGTGTTAAATCCAAGTAAGACCGCATTACTAGCCGCGGCTAAGTCAATATCCGTTTCCGTAATTTCACCCGGGGCCGCTAACAGCAGTTGTAGTTCCACCTCTTTCTGAGGCAGTTTCTTCAGGGCTCCAACGATCGCTTCTATAGATCCTTGAACATCCCCCTTCAGGATCAAGTTCAGTTCTTTCAACTCACCCTGTTGAGCACGGGCGGAGAATTCACTCAGACTGATCCGACCCTTGATTAAGCGGGTTTCCCGTTTCGTTTCTGCCCGTTGGGTGGCCAAAGCCGAGGCTTCTTTTTCACTTTCAAAGACCTCGAATTCATCCCCAGCCGCCGGGACATCCCGCAGACCTAAGACCTCAACGGCAAAGGAAGGACTGGCATTATCAACCCGATCGCCTCGGTCATCCACCATCGCCCGGACTTTACCCAGGACGGAACCCGCCACCACAATATCCCCAACTCGCAGGGTACCATTTTGTACCAACAGCGTCGCCACAGGGCCACGGGACTTGTCAAGGTGAGCTTCAATAATCGTTCCTTTCGCGGCTCGGTCAGGGTTGGCATAGAGATCTTCCACCTCCGCCACTAACAGAATCATTTCTAGGAGAGTATCAAGGTTTTCTCCCCTGATGGCACTGACGGGAACCATAATCGTGTCACCGCCCCATTCTTCAGGAACCAGGGCAAATTCCGTTAACTCCTGTTTCACCCGATCAGGCTGGGCACCTTCCTTATCAATTTTGTTGATAGCAATAATCATCGGGACTCCGGCAGCCTTAGCGTGACTAATGGCTTCAAT
Organism: Planktothrix agardhii; assembly: GCF_904830935.1. Classification (NCBI taxonomy): domain Bacteria; kingdom Bacillati; phylum Cyanobacteriota; class Cyanophyceae; order Oscillatoriales; family Microcoleaceae; genus Planktothrix; species Planktothrix agardhii. The sequence continues at coordinate 2,443,098 of NZ_LR882952.1, read as the reverse complement.
GGTTTGGGGTTGGACTCCATCATCGGCGGCCACCACCAGAATTGCCACATCCGTAACTCGTGCGCCCCGGGCTCGCATGGCGGTAAAGGCTTCGTGACCCGGAGTATCGAGGAAGACCACTTGCTGGGTTTTGCCCTCATGTTCCATATCGACATGATAGGCTCCGATGTGTTGGGTGATGCCCCCAGCCTCTCCTTGAGCCACTTTGGTTTCGCGGATCGCATCGAGGAGGGTGGTTTTCCCGTGATCGACGTGACCCATGATCGTGACCACCGGAGGACGCCGTTGCAGATGCTCCAGATCCTCTGCGTTCAGCATATTGTCGGGCTTGATAGCACCGGATTTGAGTTTTTCGTTTTCAACTTCAACGCCGAGGTCTTGACAAATTAACAGAATTGTGTTGTAGTCGAGGGTTTCGGTAATATTAACTGCAATCCCTTGGGAAAACAGGCGTTTGATAATTTCCGTTTCCGGCAAGATTAAGGCAGAGGCGAGTTCCTGAACAGTCATTGGCCCAGGTACGATGACTTTCTCCGGGCGTTCAGCCTTGGGTTTAGCCTCCGTCCGGCGCGTATTGCCTCCTCCAGAACTCGAACCCCGACTGGGTGCGGGTTTTTTCGGTCTAACCGTTATCGCTGCCACACTTTGTCCGGGGCTGGCTTTGGGTTTGGGGGGACGGGCTAGGGAGACGCTAATCATGGCGTTGTTGGCATTCAGCAGAGACAACGCATTCAGTTCATCGTCGTCGTCCTCATCTAAGGAGGGTTTAGCCCGTCGCTTGGCTTTGAGTTTAGCCGCCTTGGTTTTAGCGGTATCTACAACTTCTTCTTCTTCCTCCTCCCATGCTGGCCCGCGTTTTCCAGTGCGGGGGGGGTTCGGCCGAGTCAGGGTTACAGCCCGTTTTGGCCGTTTGACTAAATCATCGGTGGTGGCTAAGGGTTCCTCCTCGGCACCCTCGGTCGATTCTCCATCCTCATCAATCACTTGAGCCGCTGGCTTACGGGACGGAGGAGCCTGTAAATCAGAAATTGAGCGGGGTCTGGGACTGCCAACTTCTTTACGGGGCGGTCTTCGGCCCTCTGAATCTTTTTCTTTCCCTTCTGGGGTAGTTTGTTGAGATTTGGGAGTCGGTTTTTCGGGAGAGTCCGGTTTAGACTTTGACTCAACGGGTTTAGGCGTTGGTTTATTTGTCTTCAAAACGGGCTTATTTTTAGAAATGGCTGCTGGTTCCGGGTTCACACTGATACTCACGGGAACTGGCTCTGCAGGTCTAATAGGGGGAGCAGAAAGAGGTGCGGCTTCCAATGGGGATGAATCAATCTGTTCAGATGTTTCTATTTCCCCGACAGAAACCCCCATGGCCATATCTTCGGTTTCTGAGGCCACTTTCTCGGCTGTTATGGGGGAAGATTCCGTTTCCGCTTGAGCCGGAGCAGTGGGTTTTGATAATACAGGTCGATTTAACGTGGGTTTCACAGGCGCTTTTGAAGAAACAAGTGATTTAGGTGGGGTAGCAACAGAAGCTGATTCAGAGGAACTCGCCTCATCGTAGGGGGGGGAGGACTCGAAGCTCGACCGAATTTTGGGCTTCTGGATCTCTAAAATTTCTTGCCGTTTTTTGTCGCTGGGTGCGATCGCTGATAATTTCGCATTAGGAGGAGATCCGGGTGCTTTTCCTTCAAGCTGACCCGGGTTCGGATGAGTTGCGACGTATTTTTCAATGCGTTCTTTATCTGATTCTGAAATCGTGCTACTGTGGCTTTTAACTGAGATATTTAGCCGTTCACACACCGCTAAGATGTCCTTGTTATCCAAATTAAGTTCCCGTGATAGTTCGTAAATTCTGACTTTGGCGTTGTTCATCCACTAACCCCTCTTCGTACCTACCCATGGTTTGATGTTTACATAGTTCGATTTACTCTTACAACAGTAACCCGCACGTTTTAAATAACGATATCATCTGCTCTGGTTATTTAAGTGTCAAGGATGCAGATGTAAGGTCTGCTTTGACAGTTCTTAATTTTATTTTAATTTTTGGTGAAATCTAATTCCTCAAATCTTTAGTATTGCCTTTATCAAGTTAGCAGATATTAACCGGATGGTGAATAATAATCAATTTAGTTACTCAGTCTACTCTATTCTGCTTTAACATAAACCTTCTAGTCCTCTATCTGGAGAGTAGGTTTGCTGATTGAACAGAAAGATATTGTTGAGCAACTCAAGATCTTCAGATCCCAGGCAATTTTTCCCACCCTTCCCTACCAAGTAGGACATGGGGATCAATTCCAGGTTAATCTAAACGCTGCCATAGGCCTTGATAAACTTCCTCTGACACCGATATTCGGAGTGCGTGTCCCAGTCGATTTTTTTTCTGAGCCACCTTCAAACAATCTGGGTTAGGGCAAAGATAGGCCGAACGACCCATGCCATGATCCAATTGTACCTGATCTGATGAATAGAGCCTGACAAATCGCCAGAAGCTTTCTTTTGCCCCTAATCGGCGACAAGCCACACAACGACGTTGATTTTTCATGGGCTTGACAGTTATAGCGGGTAATGGGTTTTGGGTAATGGGTAATAGAAAGAGTTTACCTGCCCTGCTCCCCCTACCTCCGGTACTCCCCCTGCTCTCCTATTCCTCCTTAAATTCATCATAGTTGCGATCGTTGATCGCATCCTGACGTTCGAGTTCTTCGGCGATTTTTTGATCTTCGGCTGCTGCATCATATTTAGCCGTATCCTTAATATCAATTTTCCATCCCGTCAACCGAGCAGCGAGACGAACATTTTGCCCCTCCTTGCCAATGGCCAAACTCAATTGATCTTCAGGAACCAGAATATGGGCGCGACGTTCATCGGGATTGACTAAACGAACTTCATCGACTCTCGCCGGACTCAGGGCATTAGCAATATAGGTGGCTGGGTCAGGAGACCAGCGAATCACGTCTATTTTCTCGCCCCGCAGTTCGTTCACCACCACTTGAATCCGTGACCCCCTAGCCCCAATACAGGCTCCCACAGGATCAACATCTCGATCGATGGTATCTACTGCTATTTTAGTCCGGGGGCCGACGTGACGGGAAGGAGGGTTGGCTTCCCTGGCCACGGCCACAATTCGCACCACTTCATCCTCAATTTCTGGGACTTCATTGGCAAAGAGATACACCACTAACCCGGCATCGGCCCTGGATACTAATAATTGGGGCCCCCGTTGGGAACCTTGGGAGACTTTTTTCAAATAGACCCGGAAGGTGGCATTGGCGCGGTAGTTATCATTGGGCAGTTGTTCCCGTTTAGAAAGTTCCGCTTCCACACTGGTGCGACCAAAACCACTGGCTACTTCCAGAATCACCGACTGGCGTTCAAATCGGAGGACTTTGGCTTGCAATACCGTGCCTTCAAGTTCTTTAAACTCCTCCTGAATCATTTTGCGCTGCTTATCCCGCAGTTTTTGAGCTAAAACCTGTTTAGTTTGGATCGCTGCCATCCGACCAAATTCCCCTTGATCCGGGGTAACATCTAGGGTGACGGTATCCCCTAATTGGGCTTCGGGAGCGACTTCTCGCACGTCTTTTAAGGCAATTTGATGATCTTGGTTGCTAACTTGTTCAACAATGGTTAAATTTTTGGCTAAGACTCGAAATCCTTCTTCATCGACATCGAGTTCGACATCAAAATTATCAAAATAATCTTCACTAAATTGGGTCTGAATTTCGATGGTACGACGATAGCGTTCATACCCTTTTAATAGAGCTTCTCGTAGGGCTTCTTCTACGGCCTGTTTCGGTAAATTCCGCTCTTGAGAAATACCATTAATCATATCTTGTAAACCGGGCAAACTCACCATTGACATAGTTTTTATCCTCTAAACTTTATTTTTTGTTGATCACACAGATGAATTTTTCAAAGAAAATTGGGGAAGTACACCGCCCGAAAGGTTAAATCACGATCGGTTAAAATCTTTAAGGGTTAAAATCTTTACTCCTCGACACTTTCATCGAATAACACTTCCGTAATTAATTCCCGGGGAATGGCTAGTTGTCGTCCTTTTTGGCTTAAATAAACCGCATTTTCATCCCGACTCACCAGTTTTCCCCGTTGTTGAGAATGACCTTTGTAGGGTTCTGATGTTTTAACAATAATGGAAAATCCTTTAAATGAAACGAATTCTCGATCACTGGTTAAAGATTCCGAAATTCCGGGGCTGGAAATCTCCAACACATAGGCATCGGGAATAATATTGCTGGTCTCTAATTCCTCATCCAAGGCTCGACTCATCCGTTCACAATCTTCCAATCCGGTATCCTGACTGGGGTTGCGGATATCTACACGCAGCACAGGCGGTTTCTGATTGGTGTAAAAGGTTGCCCCGACCACTTCCAGTCCCAATGTTTGGGCGATGGGGGTGGCGATGTCGAGAATTTGGGGGATCAGAGGATGAGCCATAGTTGACGTGAATGCTAGAGTCTACAGGGGTTATGAGGTTAACTGCCATTAAAAAAGTGGGGTCAATCCCACTCCAGATCGTGAAACAGTGTCTCCTCACCAAGCCAAAGACGAACCCTGTGGTTCGCCTCTTGTTCTAGTTTAGCTTAGAGCGAAAGCAATTGCTAGATATCGGGTTTCGAGTTTTGCTCTCGGGTCTGGGATCAGTTCTATTTATTCGGTTCCTTTGATGTGTCTTTGTTCCTTTAATTTAGCAAGAACTTGTTCAAAGTTAGATTCATCCACTTGCTGAATATAGTTGATTTTGAATTCTTCTAAGAAGTCAATTAACAGGGTTTTAATTTCCTCTAATCCCTGTTCTTTTTGCAGTTCTTCTCCTAAAAGTTTATTAAAATTTTTAACCAGTTGATTAGATAATTTTGTTCCCACGGGATCATTCATGGCTTTGGCCACGGTTTGATAGGCTTCCTGGGGCCCCTCCGTGGCTAATTTAGAAAGTTCGGTAATAATTCTTTCTTGAATCTGTTGGGGAATTTGTTGTAACCCTGGAATGGTTTTAAACTGTTGAATTACCGGAGATTGTTCGATAACCTGTTCTATATTGTAGCGCAATAATGCTTCAATGTCAAGTTCTAATTTAGGAATAACTTTATAAACAACAACCTGAATTAAATGATTGCCGATCGCTTCTATTTCATTAACATTATTAATGTCTAAATATGGTTTATCTTGATTCAAAAATAGTTGTTTAAAAACATCACCTCTCCTAATTTCACCTTGAATCTGTTGAATCACTTCAACCACCACAAACTCCGTTAATTCCCGAGCAATGGCGGCGACAAATCCCCTGGTTATTTGGATTCTAATGGGTTCTAAACTAATAAAATGTACCTGATTTAAACGAATCGTTACCGGAATAATTCGTAATAATCGAAAAATCGGTAAAAACAAAAACACATCATACCACCGCCATAACATCGCATCAAACCAAGTTACCTTAGAATAACGACGACTAATTAAATAGGTTCTCGCTAAAAATTCTAAAATAAAAATGATAGTAAAGGGTAAATCAACTTTCCAAAACGTGCGGGTAAATTTTCCGTTTTCCGAGATACTGCGATAATAGTTTGTCGCCACTAACGGTCTAATATTTCTCTCAAACCATTTCATCTCTTGATCATAACCGTTTTGTCTAAGATAAGATGAAGACCAAAATATATTAAAAGATTCTTTTGCAGAATTATTGGGATTTTTGATATGATCTCGCATCCGATTTTTAATTCGTTCTAAACTTCCACTTCTCTCGGCAATAGCAAAGGGATTTTCATTGATAATTTCCTCACTTTGATTTCTTAACTTTCCTAATATTTCATCGGTTTCAGGCGAATATAAGCTGGTTTCAGCTATCGTAACTTTTAACTGTTCAATGGTCTCTAAATATTTTTCTGTGATTTGATGGGGTTCAATGCCTTTGATCGGATCATAAACTTGAGTCACAACTGGAATATAGTTAAAATAGTAATCTCGCAAATCCGTATAACTCATGTCGAATAAAACCAACCCGTAGTTCAGCGTCGCAACCATGACCATCAACTGTTCAAACCAGGGAATATTTTGATTTTTTTTAACAGAAACAGTGTTTTTCACAATTAGCACCGATTATTAATAACGTTTTCAGGTATTATAGTTGATAATTACGAATTACGAATTATTAATTACGAGTTATTAATTCGTAATTGGTTTAACAGTTAATACAGTTCACCAATAAAATCTATGTCCAATATTTCAGAAACTCCCCAAATTAGTGTAATTATTCCAGCATACAACTGCGATCGCTATGTTGAGCAAGCCGTCGAAAGTGTTATTAATCAAACATATCCTGCTGACGAAATTATTATTATTGATGACGGTTCCCAAGACAATACCCGTCAAGTTTTACAACCCTATTCTAACTATATTCACTATGTTTATCAAGAAAATCAAGGGGTTTCTGTCGCCCGAAATCATGGGTTAAAATTGGCGCGGGGGGAGTTTATTGTGTTTCTGGATGCAGATGATATCTTTCTTCCCAATAAATTAGCAACCCAACTCGCAGTTTTTCAAGCAAAACCGCAACTAGGACTGGTTCAAAGTGGATGGCGTCGAGTGAACCAACAAGGAAAAACTATCATGGATGCGACGCCTTGGGATTATGTTCCAGAATTGAATTTAGAAAATTGGTTGCGTTGGAAACCCTTGGGGACGATGGGAACCTTAATGTTTCGTCGAGAATGGTTATTAAAAATAGAAGGATTTGAACCCGGGTTAGCCCACGCGGAAGACGTCGATTTAATCTTAAGAATGGTATTATTAGGGTGTGAATCCGCTTGGTTACATCAACCAACAGTTTGTTACCGTCAACATGACCGAAATACCATGCGGGATGGAGTTTCTCAAGCGAAATCAATTAATTATGTTTTGGATAAATTTTTTAATCTTCCTAATATTCCCCTAGAAATTCGGTTAATAGAAAATTGGGTACGTTACAGTACCTTAGTTTGGAGTTCCTGGTATTTATATTATACAGGTTTTCCTGTTGAAATGGTAGAATATTTACGAAAATCTTGGCAATATACGCCATTTTTGTTGGTGGAAACCCTAATAAATTGGACAGAAAGTTTTGTGCATTATTCTGATAGTTTAGGACAGTCTTTAGAGGTGAATCAACTTTGTAATTTAACCGAATGGCAAAATTTAACCCTTTGGGTTTTAGAACAAACTATAGAAAAACGTTCTCAATCTTTAGAAGGGGGAATTAAGTTACTGTAATTTCTGCTAATTCCAATAAACTCATTAAATCATCAATATTAATTCGCATATTCAACAATCCCGAATGGGTCAGATCTTCGTCCATTGTATTCTCTACCAGTTCCCCAATTAAATAGTAATGTTCCAGCCCACAAATATTACTAATAATTCGATAGCAAGGTGGAACATAAGTAGGAGCAAATAATTCGATAATTTTGGTTCCAGGTTGACAGAAAACAATATTGGATAATCCTGCTCCATGGGGGGCTAAAACCACCGAGGCACTCGCCATTAATTCAGCTTGTTCAGAAATCGTTAAGGATTCTAAAACAACACTCTCAAAGTTCAGGGATTCTAACTGTTTCATCAACTCATCTTGATTAACCACATTCCGAGAAATTGCATTTTTCCGATTGATATAAATGTGACGATTTGCAGTTTTATTTTTTGCTGTTTCTGGGAGTAATTTTTGTTTTATAAAGTTACAAATCCATTCAGGAGTTGTCGTATCATTTTGGAACAAATTAGGAGCGGGGACAATCAGTTTCTTCGCTTGAATATAAGGTTTATCAATACTTCTAATGATTTTATGTTCAGGTATTCCCAAAAGTTCTAAGGTTTCTTTCTGATAGGAAAAATCGTAATTATTAAACACAAAATAATCAATACTATTCAAATCTATACCACTTTTTTCCATCAAGTGAATTCCAGGTAAAACATCATACATCCAATGAAAAAATGCCCCCCCCCAGCGTACCGATAAAAATGCAACGGTTCCATTAATATGATGAATTGGAGGTAATTTACGGGAGGATAAAACCAATTCAGCAGATCCGGTGGAAATATCAGTCAGTAATTCATTATGGGCTGTGATCACCGCACTGGTCGCCGAATCTCCCCAGACTCTACCTTGATCTAATTTGACAATAAACGCATTCCGAGTTGTCGCTTGACTAAAGATAAAACCAGGATGAAATTGAGCCACGGTTTTAGAAGGATTCAGGGAAATTTCACTACCCGGATAAACAGGAATATAGGTGACATTAGAACTAAAGTCTGAGGTGATCAATTGTTCGGGATTAACAAAACAATATTGTTCTAAAAGTGACGGGGGCAAATCCTTATAATTAAAACACTTTACAGCTTCTTCATTTCTGCCTTGATGTTGTAGAATTTCAGCAATATTTTCATAAGCAGAAATTAAATCGGGCTTCATTTTTAAAGCGTCCATCAAGTAGGACATTGCCAGATCTAGTTCTTGTTTTTTTAACCAAATTTCTCCTAATCCCGCATAATATTCAGCGATTTTAGGATTAATATTAATAGCATTTTGATAGGATGCGATCGCTTCTTCCCATTGACTTTGAGATTTATATAAATTGCCCAGATTGTAATGTACAATATCCGCTTTAGGATTGATTTTTAGACATTCCTGATAAACAGAAATAGCAGTTTCAATTTCTTGCTGTTCAATTAAGGTTTCTGCTAATTGATCTAACAACCAAAGATTATTTGAATTCAGTTCAACTGCTTTACAATAAACTTTAATAGCTTGATCCCAGCGTTGTTGAGCAATCAATACTTTTCCCAAGGGGGGATATAACCAATCCGTATTCGGTTCAAATTCAATCGCTTGATAATATTCTGTTAAAGCCTCATCAAACTCCTGGGTTTCACAGAGAGCATTTCCCAAGGTAAAATGTAACCAAAAACTATCGGGATTAATCTCAAGAGCTTGACGATACCAATTAATTGCTTCTTCATGTTTTCCGGTCTTAGAACAAATTTCTCCTAACTTATAATAGGAACCAAAAAACTTAGGATTTAAACCGATTCCTTGATAATAAGCAACGGTGGCTTCTTCCCATCTTTCTTGTTCAGATAAAGCATTTCCCAGTTGATGATATGTCCAAGAAAAATCCGGGCTGAGTTCAATGGCTTTTTGATAATTCGCGATCGCTTGTTCATAATTCTTTTGTTGAACTAAAGCATCGGCTAACCCTTGATAAAATAGATTACTATTAGGATTCAGAATAATAGCTTGATTATAGGCTGCGATCGCTTCTTCCCACTGTTGTTTCCGACTTAATGCCTCTGCTAATCCATAATGGGATTGGGGTAAACTAGGATAAATTTCTACCCCCTTTCTATACAATTCAATTGCTGGCTCTAATTTGCCTTTTTCAATTAAGGTTTTCCCAAAATCAATATAATCTTGAGGGGCGACGGACTGAGGTTCTAAAATTAAGGCTTGATACCAAGCATTTGTGGCTTCTTCCGGTTGATTCAGATTAATGAAAACAGTATATAAACTCTGATAAATTATGGCTTGATTGGGTTTAAAATGTAGGGCAGTTTGATATGATTGTAGAGCATCCCGCCATTGTTGTTGTTGAACATAAACTGTTCCTAAATTCGCATGAACTTCCGCCCAATCGGGTTTGAGATTTAGGGCTTTTGTGTACCAAAATTTGGCTTCATCAAGTTTCCCTTGCAATTGTTTAGCTAACCCCAAGGTACTGTAAGTGGGAAGAAAACGAGGTTGCAATTTTAACGCCTGTTCACACACAGCAACTGCTTCATCAAACTGCTGTTGGGCAATATGGCGACTTGCTTCTTCGTGTAAATCAAGGACAGTTTTCTCTGGAGTGTCAGACAATGGCATGGTCAACCGCAAAAATAGGACAGCTTTTAATATAGACGTTGGATTGATGGAAATAGTTTATCAGGAATAGGGAACAGGGAGCAGGGGACGCCAACTATTACCCAAAACCCATAACCCATAACCCAAAACCCATAACCCATAACCCATAACCCATAACCCATAACCCATAACCGATTACCCATAACCCATTACCTGTTCCCTGTTCCCTATTATTAAGAAATATTACGAAAAACTTATTAAAAAATGTTGCAATTTGTTGATTAACTTGCTAATCTGTGCATAGAGGGTCTTTCCATGAACGCTCGTATTGAGGAGACAGGTGAGCCATGCTTGAAATCAATCTTGCTCTGTTAACCAGGAATTAAGGAAAGAAGATAGCCTGGTCTGTTGTCTAATCATGACCCATTAGTAATCTCTACAATCATGACACCAAATTTCTAGCATTCCCAGATTTTTTACACGCTGCATAGAGGAATATCGGTGCGCCTAAAAGGATGTCAGGGTCGCTTGGGATGAAAAAATCCCGACTCAAATGGGTGGGAGAACCCCGCCCCGCCGCACCGAATTCCTCCTCAACAGGAGGTTTTTGTAATGAAAATTCAAGGAAAAACAGCCCTAATTACTGGGGCTTCTCGTGGAATTGGCCGGGCAATTGCCGTAGAATTTGCCAAAAATGGGGTTAAACGTCTGATTCTAGTGGCACGCGATCGTCAGAAGTTAGCGGAATTGGCCACAGAAATAAAACCAATGGGTGTGGAGGTGATCACCTTAGCCCTGGACTTAACCCAATCTGTTCAAGTCCATATTGCGATCGCCCAGGCTTGGCGTTCCCACGGGCCAATTGAAATTCTGGTTAATTGTGCTGGTGTTGCCCACCAAAAGCCGTTTTTAGAATCCAAACTCCCAGATGTTCAGGAGGAAATCTCCTTGAATTTAATCGGGTTGTATACCATTACCCATGTTATCGCTCGACGGATGGCCACCCGCAAATCGGGGACTATTATTAATGTATCGAGTTTGATGGGCAAAATTGCTGCCCCTACGATGTCCACCTATTCGGCGACTAAATTCGCAATTTTGGGGTTTACAGAAGCCCTCCGCCAAGAATTAGCCGCCCATAATATTCGGGTTATGGCCCTATTACCCACCTTAACGGATACGGACATGACCCGGAACTTGCAATTATTCCGTTGGGTAGTCCCCATGACCCCCGAACAGGTCGCTAAGGTATTAGTGGCGGGACTCGATAAGGATACCTCGGAAATTTTAGTGGGATGGCAAAGCCATTTGGCCGTTTGGTGCAACCGTTTTGCCCCCTGGTTAATGGAGAAGATTATGGTATTGGCAACTCCCGTTACCCACAAAATCCGCAAATCCTATCCCGTTTTTAACAAAGCTGACGCAACCTTGCATTAGTTTAGGTTAACGGTTGACCCTTACCCTTGACCGTTACTGATTCGATATAGACTTGGGTGACTTGGAAGATAGACTGATGGTGTCAATAAGGTAAGATTAGGCGATGGGCTGTTCAGGAACTTCCCTAAAATGATGGAGTTTCCAGCCTTGAACTTTAGAGATTAAAATTTTATGCCCAGATCACAACGTAACGATAACTTTATTGATAAAAGCTTTACGGTTATGGCAGATATGATCCTGAAGATGCTGCCCACTAATAAAAAAGCCAAGGAAGCATTTGCCTATTATCGGGATGGAATGTCAGCCCAGGCGGACGGAGAATATGCAGAGGCTTTAGAAAATTACCAAGAAGCCTTAACCTTAGAGGAAGATCCCTATGATCGCAGTTTTATTCTTTATAATATGGGCTTAATTCGTGCCAGCAATGGAGAACATGAGGAAGCATTAAAATATTACCAACAAGCGATTGAGCTAAATCCCCGAATGCCCCAGGCTTTGAATAATATTGCGGTGATTTACCATTATCAGGGGGAAAAGGCTAAGGAAGCGGGAGATGAAGACACCGCAGAACAAGAATTTCGGCAGGCCGCAGAATATTGGGTTAGGGCAATTCGTTTAGCCCCGAATAACTATATTGAAGCCCAGAACTGGTTAAAAGTTACCGGAAGAAGCAAAATTGATATCTATTTCTAATTGATTTTGCTTTTAATTTTTTCTTTGCTAACCTACCTAAAGCCCGATTAAATATGACTATTGATCGTGAACAAGTCTCTAAAGTTGCTTTTTTGGCTCGACTGGAGCTAACTCCAGAAGAAGAACAACAATTTACGACTCAACTGGGTGAAATTTTAGATTATTTTGAGCAATTAAATGAACTGGATACATCCCAGGTGGCTCCGATGACCCGGGCAATTGAGTTGAGTAATATTACTCGACCTGATCAGTTAGAATCCTATCCCCAAAGAGATGATATTCTAGCCAACGCCCCGGAACAAGAAGGAGACTATTTCAAAGTCCCCAAAATTATGTCGGAAAATTAACCATCAGCCCAAACTGCCTGAAGTTATAGTAGCGAACAGGGAACGCCGGATCTGGGTAGAGAATGTGTAATTAATTTTGTTTAGGTACTTATAAGTCTTTTTCCACCCATTACCCATTACCCATTACCCATTACCCATTACCCGCTATATCAAAAATAACAACCCTGTTTCTGGTGAGCGGAAACGGGGTTTTTAGTTTTTGGACAAATTTTTTTAAATTTCCGTGGCGGGGGAGTTGCTCAACTGAAGATTTACCTCTATAATTTGAACAGACGTAAAGAAACATTAACGGTACTCATAAAATTCTCAGATTCTGCTATAGCAGATGAGAGACGCTTAACATGAGTCCTAATCCCTTTACAACTTGTCATTATATATTCGGAGATTTTGTCCATGACTATTGCAGTCGAAAGGCCGCAGGTTGAAAGAGGCGTCTTTGACGTCCTCGACGACTGGCTCAAACGCGATCGCTTTGTCTTCGTGGGTTGGTCAGGAGTTCTATTGTTCCCCTGCGCTTATCTAGCCCTCGGTGGCTGGTTAACCGGAACAACCTTTGTAACTTCCTGGTACACCCACGGTTTAGCAAGCTCTTATTTAGAAGGCTGCAACTTTATAACAGCCGCCGTCAGTAGTCCCGCTAACAGTTTAGGACATTCCTTACTGTTCCTCTGGGGGCCAGAAGCTCAGTGGGACTTCACCCGTTGGTGTCAACTGGGCGGTTTATGGGCTTTTGTGGCTCTGCACGGTGCTTTCGCGCTGATCGGCTTTTGTCTGCGTCAGTTGGAAATTGCTCGTTTAGTCGGCATTCGTCCCTATAATGCGATCGCCTTTACTGGCCCAATTGCGGTATTTGTCAGTGTATTTCTGATGTACCCCTTGGGTCAGTCCAGTTGGTTTTTTGGCCCTAGCTTTGGGGTAGCCGGAATCTTCCGGTTTATTCTGTTCCTACAAGGCTTCCATAACTGGACGCTGAACCCCTTCCACATGATGGGAGTGGCGGGAATTTTGGGTGGTGCGCTATTGTGCGCTATTCACGGAGCGACGGTGGAAAATACTCTGTTTGAAGATGGAGATACAGCCAATACTTTCCGGGCTTTTGAACCGACTCAAGCTGAAGAAACCTATTCGATGGTGACCGCCAACCGTTTTTGGTCACAAATTTTCGGGATTGCTTTTTCTAACAAACGTTGGTTACACTTTTTCATGTTATTCGTGCCTGTCACGGGTCTGTGGATGAGTTCTATCGGAATTGTTGGTTTAGCTCTGAACCTACGGGCCTATGATTTCGTTTCCCAAGAGTTACGGGCGGCCGAAGATCCTGAATTTGAAACGTTCTATACTAAGAACATTCTGTTAAATGAAGGTCTGCGGGCTTGGATGGCTCCTGCGGATCAACCCCACGAAAACTTTATTTTCCCTGAAGAAGTTCTACCTCGTGGTAATGCTCTGTAATTAGAGATTCTAATTATTCAGGACATTCTTAAAAACATCTGATTAATTTTAAAATCTCCTACAAGTTTTGTGGGAGATTTTATTATTGAAATTGATTTCAACCCACATTCTGCTAGAATAGGAAACAAGATGCTAAGATTAGCGAGTGCCTGAAGCGCAGAATCACGCAAGGCACTCGCTAACGCAATGTGTTAAAGATTCCATTTTGCTCGAATGGTTTCAATCCGTTTCCGATTTACTCCTAGATCGGATTCTCCTAAACGAGAGGCAGAACGTACTTGAATTAAACTATTTTTTTCATCCAAATAAAATTCTACATCATCCACAAATCCCATTAAATCTGAAGTAAATTCGGCGTAAATATAATTGGCTTCGGCTGTAATAATTTCGGCATTTTGAGTATTTGCAATAATGATTTTAAGATTTTCAAAGGCTTTTTTAGGTGTATCTTTATAGGTGAAAGGTTCAATTTGATGTTGGGCATCTAGGCTTTGACTGGAAACACAATTGGGAGAGGTTGGACAGGGGGCAAATTTTCCTTGTTTAATGCCGAGGTTTGTGGGTCGATTTCCTGAAAACGAAAATAGACTAGCTATGATTGGAGATACAGAAGTATGAGCAGCCAAAGCTGAAGGCACTAATCCTAATAGACTGCTAACAAATATAATCGCTGTTAACAATATAGAAAAACCGGGAATTTGACCGATAGACAAGACTGATTTTTTCATGGGAAATATTTAAGAACTTAATCTATTTTAAACTTAATTTAACCGATTAAATCCTTTCGATGGATTCAAACATTGGGCAGTAACCATCGGAAGTTACTTTGAAGCCGTAGAGGGCGGATGATTGATTCCAACAGCGTTGTCCACGATAGTATTGGCAGTTTCCACAACAATCAAGATCCCTGGGAATGGGGCGATCGCTTCCTTGACTCAAGAATTCCCGTTGGGAAATCCCCCGCAACACTAATTCTTCCCCTTGCCATCGGGCTTCTACTAACCCCGTATCGGCAAAACCTAACCAGCGCGGATCGGTGGTTAACCCTGGGGGTAGGGTAATGTGAATTTGAGTTTCAAACTCGGCAATTTCCCCTTCATACTCAATTTCAGCCAGGGGCGGCTGGATGAAGGTTTCGCCGATGGGTAACTCGACTAGGGTTCCCGGGTTGGGGGTATGGAGTTGATAGCGGTTTCTAAGTTCTTCTAAATTGGTCAGATCCCCTAAATAGGTGGGTGAGCCGTGAACAAAAATAATATGTTGGGGTCGGAGGTTATGAATTAGTTGGCTTGTCCCGGGGCCATCACAATGTTCGGAGATCAAATAGGTTTCAACCTTTGGTATGCAGGGACTAAAGCCTTTTTCTTCCGATTCGGGAGTCAGAATAATATCGAGGTTTTGACCGGGTTTTTGGCGCAAAAATAACATCCAAGGCCGGATAGAATCGGCCCAATAGGTATTCCAGTCGGCTGATTCGTCGGTGAGAACAATACAGGGCGTTTGACCGAGTTGAGATCTGTGTTCCGGGGTGAGTCTTCGGACTCTGGGGCGAATGCGGTCATCCCAAAATAGGGGCTGATGTTGGGCAAAATTCTGCACGCTGGCGGGGAAATGGGGCAGGAGTTGTAGGTAAATATCGCATCCGGTGGCGACACTGCCATCAACCCAAATATCGAGGTCTCGCCCGGTAAAATAATGGTGACTGCGAAGCAACATCAATAATTCCTGTCCTAAGCCTAAAGTTGGTGTTGGTAGGAGCAGGCAATATTGGGCTTCTATCGCTCGATATAAGCGTTCTGCCAGTTGGTTTTCCAGTTGACGACGATGGGGATGGCGGGCGGTTCCATAACTGCCTTCTAGGATTAAAACGTCGGGTTTGAGTCCGCGCAACTCCCCCAGGGGTAAGCCTTCGACTAGGCGAGAATTGGAGAGAAAAAAATCTCCGGTGTAAATTAATTTATAGTTGCGTTCGGGTGTTACATAATTGATCAAAATTACTGACGCCCCGGGTAAATGACCCGCCGGAAACAAGGTAACACTGAGTCCGGGTTGGAGTTGGATGGGAGAATCCCAGGGTAAGGGCTGACACAGGGGTATATTGGGATCGGGTTCCCAGTCTGGCCAGTTGAGGGCTAATAGTTGGGTTGTGACTTGACTCCCATAAATGGGAATTTCAGGAAAAGCCTGATGGAAGGCGAGTAAACCTTGAGCATGATCCGCATGGGCATGGGAACATAGAACTAAGTCGGCTGGAGGTTGATCTGAGGATGTTAATAGGGGTGAAATGTCCTGAATACCACAATCGAGTAGAATGCGATGAGATCCAATTCTCACCAACAGACATACACCTTCCCCTGCATGGCCAACACTATAGGCTAAACATTCCGGGTCAATCACAGGAGTTCATCAAGCGGGATAATTTATTAAATTTTAGAATTATTAGGGATTTTTACTAAAAAATGTTAAAAACTGTTGCAAAGATGATTTAAGAGGAGTGATATTAATTATGTCGATTGGACAATTCCAGGAATTTTTTGATCATTGTGTGGGTGAATGGATCACGGAGCGTACCTATCATTATGTGAGTTATCGGGAAGTTGAGCGATCGCATACGGAATTTGTGATTCATCCTTTGGAGAATTCCGCTTTCGATTACTTTGATTAATCCAATGTTAAGAATTCGTCGGATTATTAATTATCAACGACCGATTAATAATAATAGGTCTATTATACTCATACCAATGGTTAGCAATATCAACCCGACGACAGATCCAAACCCGATCATAATTTTGAATATAATCTAAAAAGCGAGCGAGTGCAGCCGCCCGTCCGGGTCTACCCACTAAACGACAATGTAACCCAATACTCATCATTTTCGGTGCGGTTTCTCCTTCAGTATATAACATATCAAAAGCATCTTTTAAATAGGTGAAAAACTGTTCCCCACAGTTAAAACCTTGATTTGTTGCAAATCGCATATCATTATTATCAAGGGTGTAGGGAATCACTAAATGGGGTTTACCATAATCATAAATCCAATAGGGTAAATCATCAGCATAACTATCAGAATCATACAAAAATCCTCCTGCTTCTACGACTAATTTGCGGGTGTGGGGACTGGTACGTCCCGTATACCAACCGAAGGGGTGATTTCCGGTAATTTTTGTATGAATAGCGATCGCTTTTTCTAAATGTTCTCGCTCCATTTCTTGATTAAAATATTTATAATCAATCCAGCGATAACCGTGACTAGCGATTTCCCAATCCGCTTCTAACATAGCTGCAACGGCTTCTGGGTTGCGTTCTAAAGCCATGGCAACCCCATAAACGGTCACGGGGATATGACGTTGTGTAAACAGCCGATGGAGCCGCCAAAAACCCGATCTGCTGCCATATTCATAAATTGATTCCATGTTTAAATGGCGTAGTCCGTGAAATGGTTCAGCCCCAATAATTTCTGATAAAAATGCTTCAGAAGTTTGATCTCCATGTAGAATACAATTCTCGCCACCTTCTTCATAATTAATTACAAATTGTACCGCAATTCGGGCTTGATTCGGCCATTTCGGATCGGGGGTGTGGCGACCATAACCGATCATATTTCTGGGATAATATTCAGACATCCGATCAATTTCCTCCAAGCAATTCGGTTAAATTAAACTTCCGGTTCAATACCTGCTGCTCGTAATTGTGCAGCTAATTTTTCCGCCCGTTGATGTTGAATTTCTGCTAATTCAAATCCCCATAATAATAGGTTTTCGCTTTCATCCCACCACCGCAACCAATATCCGGTTCTGTTTTCCCGGTTTCCCTGCCAAACCCCTAAATATAAGTTGATTTCGGGGATAAAATAACGGTTATCAGGATTAGCGGTTTGTAACTGATATTCTCCCTTTTCATTTAAACAGTAGACTTCTAAAATGCCCTGCTGGGGTTCAAAAATAACATAATACTTGACTCTTAAAATCGTTTGATAGAAAAACCATTTCCCCGGAGGATAGGTTGATTTGATTGAATATTCTCCTCCTTCAGTATCAGACATAAATTCTACAACTAAAAGCGGAATATCTCCTTGTAATTGCGGGGTATAACTGCGTTGAATATCGGTTCTGGGAACTCGAATTTCTGGAATAAATGCCCAATCTGGTGCTTTAATTACTATTTTGTCATTGACGGTGGCACAAATTCCATAATTTGTTGGGGTTAAACTATTAGGAGGGAGTTTTCCCGCATTTTGTAAACTATCTGTTAAAGCGGCAGCTAAAGCAGGTTGATTAATATTATCCACAGGGTCATCCGGTAAAATAAAATCATCGGGAAGGGGTTCCCAGGTTATTTTAAAACTGGCGATTGAGGTTGCCATTGTTCTTGAGAAGTTAAGCTATATATTAATATTTTAATTGATATTTTGATGATTGTCAAGTTTTTAATCAATTTTATAATTAACCAGGTTTCTAAATTTAATAATAGTTAGAAACTCAGTTTATGAATTATGAGTTAATTTTGATTTGTAGGGATAAATGAGCCTGAAATCTAGGCACAGCAAGGAGGCAATATTACAACCTATTTAGGATTGCTATAGCTTGCCAAACCTGATCTAATAAATTAGAACTATCGGCATCAAACCATTGAATTTCAGAAACAGCCCGAAACCAAGTTCTTTGTCGTTTGGCAAATTGTCGGGTATGTAATAAGATTAATTCCTTGGCTGTTTTTAAAGAAATATCCCCAGCTAAATATTGTTTTATTTCCTGATATCCTAAAGTTTCTAATAACGATAACTTAGTTCCATATTTTTGACATAAATTTTCTACTTCCTGCACAAATCCTCGTTCGATCATGTCTTCAGTCCGTTTTTGAATCCGATGAATTAATGCTTCTGGTTCACAATTTAAACCGATTTGTAAAATTGGATAATTCGGAGGATTTTCTCCTTGTTGTTCAGAAATCGGACGACCTGTAATATAATAAACTTCTAAAGCTCGTAAAGTTCTAACCTGATCATTAGCATGAATTTTCTGCGCTGCCATCGGATCAATTTGTTTTAACATTTGATAACATTGCACTTGACCTAAACCTTCAAGTTGCGATCGTAATTTTAAATTAGGTGCAACCCTCGGAATTTTCATCCCCCGCACAATAGATTTAATATATAAACCCGTGCCACCAACTAATAATATAGGAGCAGAAACATCAGAATTCATAATCAATTCTTGCGCTTGATCCTGATAATCTGCTACAGTTAAAGTCTGGGTTGGTTCACAAATATCAATCAAATAATGGGGAATCCCCCGACGTTCTTCAAGTGTTGGTTTCGCCGTCCCAATATCAAACCCTCGATAGACCAAACGAGAGTCCGCACTCAAAACCACAGACCCCAAACGCTCCGCTAACTGGATTGCCAAACCCGATTTCCCCGTAGCCGTCGCACCACAGATGACAATTAACTGGGGTGACTGTGGTATTGTACAAATAGTCAACTTTCCTTCTCCTTGCGCCCATCACGGATAACCGAATATATCAACCCTGTCCAAATTTCATTTGAGAATGCCCTACGATCCTCTCCAACCTATTTGTGCTACAATTTTTGAAAGTTTTATCATTTTAATGTAAGAACGCCATAAGGGACGTTTTTACTCAACCAATACTGGAGTCGTGATCAAATGACCAGCAATTACAGCGCCGACCAAATTCAAGTCCTTGAAGGTTTGGAAGCCGTTCGCAAACGCCCTGGAATGTACATTGGTTCCACAGGGCCAAGAGGACTCCACCATTTAGTATACGAGGTTGTAGACAATGCGATCGATGAAGCGCTGGCTGGCTATTGCACCCACATCGAAATCGACTTCAACGCCAATGGTTCCGTCACCGTCACCGATGATGGTCGCGGTATCCCCGTCGATACCCATTCTAAAACCGGAAAGTCCGCTTTAGAAACGGTGTTAACAGTTCTGCACGCCGGAGGTAAATTTGGCGGTGGCGGTTATAAGGTTTCTGGGGGTTTACATGGGGTCGGGGTTTCCGTTGTTAACGCTTTATCAGAATGGTTAGAAGTAACAGTTTTTCGTGATAGAAAAGAATATTCCCAACGCTTTGAACGGGGGACTCCCGCCACGGAACTCACCTCAAAACCGATCAAAGAAGCCCGCACCGGAACCTCCGTTTGCTTTCTACCTGATACGTCAATTTTTACCACCGGAATTGAGTTTGATTGTGATACCATTGCTTCCCGTTTACGGGAACTCGCCTATTTGAATGCGGGAGTCAAAATCACCCTCACCGATAGTCGTTTAGAACTCTTAAATCGTGAAAATCCCAGGATAGAAACCTACTGTTATGAAGGCGGAATTCGGGAGTATATCGCCTACATGAACAATGATAAACAACCCCTCCATGAAGATATTATTTATACTTGTGGAGAACGGAGTAATGTTCAAATAGAAGTCGCTTTGCAGTGGTGTACCGATGCCTATAGTGATACGGTTTTAGGCTTTGCTAATAATATTAGAACTATCGATGGTGGAACCCATTTGGAAGGGTTAAAAACCGTTTTGACTCGGACTTTAAATGCGATCGCCCGTAAACGGAATAAACTTAAAGAAGGAGAAGCAAATTTAGGCGGGGAAAATATTAGGGAAGGTCTGACCGCCGTTATTTCCGCGAAAGTTCCCGATCCTGAATTTGAAGGACAAACCAAAACCCGATTAGGAAATCCAGAGGTTCGGGGAATTGTTGACTCCTTGGTGGGGGAAGCTTTAACCGAGTATTTAGAATTTAATCCAGGAATTGCCGATGCGATAATTGAGAAAGCCATCCAAGCCTTTAAAGCCGCAGAAGCCGCTCGTCGAGCCAGGGATTTAGTTCGTCGAAAATCGGTCTTAGAATCCTCACCTTTACCCGGTAAATTAGCGGACTGTAGTACCCGAGATCCCCATGAATCCGAGATTTTCTTAGTCGAAGGCGATAGTGCCGGAGGCTGTTTTTTGGGTTCTACTTTGATTCGGTTAGCCGATGGTTCAGAGAAAACATTTCAAGAAATTGTTGAAGAACAAAATCAAGGGAAAGAGCATTTTTGCTATACTATTAATAATAGTGGAAATATAGGGATTGAGCGAGTAATTCATGCTCGACTTACGAAACAAAATGCCCAAGTCGTGCAATTAACTTTAGATAATGGAGAAACCCTGATTTGTACTCCCGATCATCCGTTTATGTTGCGCGATCGTACCTATAAAGCAGCAGCAGAATTAACCCCAGAAGATTCCTTAATGCCGTTTCATTATCAACTTTCCCCTGCGGAAAATAATGGGGAATTAAAGGGAAATCAAAAGGTTTGGAATCCCGGTTCTGATCAATGGATTGATACCCATGTATTAGCCAATAACTATCAATTAAAACAACGGGAAGATCAAGACCGCTTAGAATCTCAATATCAAAGCGATTATGCTCGAACCCTAGCATCACTCTATCAGATATATAACCCGTCAGCAAACTCTCTTAAACCGCAAAAAGATCAGACCTTTAAAACCTTTTGCGATCGCTATTTTGAAGGGGATGAAGTTGCCACCCGAACTGCTATTCGTAACTATAACCATCGGGTAATTTCTATCGAATGGTTAGAAGAACGGCATGATGTTTATGATATTGAAGTTCCCCATAGCCATAACTTCGCATTATCGGCGGGTATATTTGTGCATAATAGCGCCAAACAAGGACGCGATCGCCGTACCCAAGCCATTCTTCCTTTACGCGGAAAAATCCTGAATATTGAGAAAACGGATGATGCCAAAATCTACAAAAATAATGAAATTCAATCCTTAATTACAGCATTAGGATTAGGAATTAAGGGAGAAGAATTTGATGCTACCGGGTTGCGTTATCATAAAGTCATAATTATGAGCGTTGCGGGTGATGAACCAACGTTAGTAATGGAAGATACCGGAAAAACGGAATTTGTAGAAATTGGTAAGTTTATTGATGAGTGTATCGAGGGGAAACGTACCCCAGAACGCTATCAAGTGGTTGCCTTTGATCCCGTAACCCATGCCACCCGTTTTCGTCCGATTAAAGCCGTAATTCGTCACGGTCATGAAGAACCCATGTATCAACTGACGACTCGCTATAATCGTCAGATTAAAGTCACATCTTCCCATAGTGTTTTTGTTTATGAAAACGGGGAAGTTAAACTCAAAAAAGGCAATGAAATTAAACCCGGAGATTGGTTAGTTGCCAGTCGTCGTTTACCCCGTTCAACTGAACCCCAAACCCGGATTGATTTACTCCGAATTTTCTATGAAGCGGGTGTGACTCAATCCTTATATTTACAAGGAGAAGATGTTCGTAAAATTGCCAGTCGCCGGATTTTAGCTAAGGTTGAAAAACCGGAATTATTCAGTGAAACCCGGGTTGAATTAGATGCTCAAGGATGGCAAAAATTAATTGCCCAACGTCAAGCATTAGGCATGACTCAAAAACAATTAGCCACTGCCATTGGAGTCAAACAACCGATTACTATTAGTCACTGGGAACGGGGAATTAATCGCCCAATTTTGTCTAATTTCTTAGATTATTTAGAGACAATTGGAGGTAACGAAAATATTGTTTATCAAACCCTACCCTCTAAAATTGATCAACTCCTGACTCAAGATGACAGCAGTAAAAACGCCCGTTGGCGAGAAGTTAGTAATTACAAACCCTTTGAATATTTCACACCAAGCGAGTTAATTAAATTAGGGGATAACCTAAAAATTGTTCCTCAAGCCCACCAGAATAAAGCCTTTGATCGCTATTTACCTATTACTTCAGAATTGATGTGGTTTTTGGGTTGGTATGTGGCGGAAGGAACCCTATCAAAACATCAAGTCAGTCTGAATTTAAGCACAAAAGATGAGCGATTTATTCCTGAGTTAATTACAGCTATTCAAGAGGTATTTGGGGAAACCCCACGCCGCTATAATGATCCCGAAAGTCAGGGCATTAAACTCTACTTTCATAGTGTAGCCGCTGCCCGACTGTTACAAGCATGGGGATTAGGAAAAAAATCCCATGAAAAACAAATTCCCGATCTGGTTTTCTCGGTGACTGAACCTTTACAACTTGCCTTTTTAGAGGGGTATTTCTTAGGGGATGGTACAACCAGTGAGGCGAATATTTCTTGGACAACTAACTCCAATTCAATTAAGAATGGATTACTCTATTTATTCGGACAATTGGGATTAATTGCCAGTACCAGTGAACATCAACCTCAATTGAATCACACAGCCCCAATTCAAACCCGTTATCCCTACTATACTCTTACCCTTTGTGGGAAACAACAACTCGAAAGTTGTCGTTTAATTTGGCAACGTCATTTAGGAGCAGAAAAACTCAAAACCTATTTACAACTTCCCACTCAAAAACCGATGGATTATTTGCCCATTAGTGAAGATTTAATGGGATTAAAAGTTATCAAGGCAGAGGAGATTGAATTAGTTGGAGAGTATGTTTATGACTTTTCCGTTGATGGGGATGAAAACTTTGTTTGTGGTACTGGAGGACTCTGCTGTCATAATACCGACGCGGACGTTGATGGCGCTCACATTCGGACTTTATTACTCACCTTTTTCTATCGTTATCAACGAGAATTAGTGGATCAAGGCTATATTTATATTGCCTGTCCTCCCCTTTATAAAGTAGAACGGGGACGGAACCATCAATACTGTTACAATGAACAGGAATTACAGGAGCATTTGAGAAGTTTACCCGCCAATGCTAACTACAATATTCAACGGTTTAAAGGGTTAGGGGAAATGATGCCCGAACAACTTTGGACAACCACCATGAACCCAGAAACTCGAATGATTAAACGGGTGGAAGTGGAAGATGCCGCCGAAGCTGATCGGATTTTTACCATATTAATGGGCGATCGCGTTGCCCCCCGTCGGGAGTTCATCGAAACCCACGCTCCCCGCTTGAATTTGACGGATTTAGATATCTAAGGGGTTTGAGATTGCTTGAGGTATGATCTAAAAACCCGATTTCGTGAAAGTTATCGGGTTTTTAATCTTCAACGCATTTGCGATCGCGCTTTCTTTTGGAGGGGCGATCGCACTACAAATCATCGATTGTTACTAACCCACCTTCTGTAAACTGAATGACAAGTTCCCTATCGTTTAGTAGGGCAGTTCCAAGTAAGGGTCGTCTTCCTGTAGCAATTACATGAACTTCCGTCTCTTCCCCGTTCCAAATGACAACCGCTTCATGGACTGGGAGTAAAATCTCACTGTTGTCTGCTAAGTTTGCCGGGAGATCGAATATGAAAGGTAGCCTCAATAATGAAACGGCTTCTGGGGGCAAGCAAAGATGTCCAGTGAATCCTGTATCGATGACAAATTCAATCGGTATAGTTGAGCCGTTGAAAAGCAGAAATGTCAGGGTGATGGTTGCGTGTCTATCAGTTACAATGCCGGAAATCACCTGTAAACACGCTCCATAATTCCACCGAATGATACAGCTACATTGTATCCAATACGAATACCAAATAGACGAGCATTTGGATGTTTTTCACTGAGTTTTCGGGCTGATTTTAACCCAGTTTCATCTACTTCGTAGTCTCCTGATTCAAAGTCGATGATCACCATCTTGCCGATGTTTTTGTCTATCTCAACTTGTTGACGGATGCTGCTCTCATACAATTGTCGGGCGCGTCGTGCCACTTCTTCTCGGCTTAAAAGGATGGTTTGCATAGTCTCGCCTTGCGATCGCTACACTGAATATTATACCGCAGATATTGATCGCGGTTGGTTTTGGTGCTGCGATCGCTCTTTCATTTTAGGTGATCGCTCATCAGAAACAAGAAAGCGCGATCGCATATTGCTTAAACAATTCCTTTTTCCCTTGGGTAAAGCTCAAAAGCTAATTCGTGACGAAAAAAACAGACATTAAACTCCGAGAAAAAGTTGAGGTGTCCAAGGATTACAGGTGCATCTGTCGAACGAGTCCAAGCGAATGCCAGCAAGAGCGACGAAAACTGAGCAACTGTACCCGAAAGCACCAATCCCCGCGCCTCACTATGGGCCAAATTCCCACTCAATTGAATAGGAACGGTTTGCTGTTCCCATATTGCCTCTAGTTGTAGACCAATCTGATATGGGAGAACATTAACACTTGCACCAGTATCTAATAATGCCATCACTTCTACGGAGTTGCTGCCGTTGGAGAGAGTGATTGGCAAATATGGCATGATACTTGATCGCCCAAGGGTATCAATTCGCTCTATAAATGGAAATCGCTGACTATTAAGCATGGGCTGATTGTTGAGCGGTAGCTAGAAGTTCTGATAATGCTTGAATTGATTCCTGATCTGCCTGTGGAGACCATACAACTGCACTCGTTGATGCTAGTTGATTCAAAAGTATATTTTCTGAATTAGTATCTTCAGCAGGTTCTAGGCTGCATCCTTGTTCCTTGGCAACTGCAAGTAGGAGAAAGTGAATGAGTCGCAGTTTATCTTGATGAGATAATTGATTAACTGTGGGTAAAAGTTCACTGAGAGGCATATCGCTTGTTTAAGAGTATATATATTTATTTTAACCTTTAAAATTGTGTTTTAACGGCGATCGCGCTTTCTTTTGGAGGGGCGATCGCGATGAGTTTTGGTGGGCGATGGTGTGGCGATCGCGTGGGGGTGAGAAACCGGGTCTCTGAACAAAATCTCGGCGGCGATGCTTGAGTTATCTGAGAAACCCGGTTTCTTAAGTTGCGATCGCCTTCCCCATTCAATAGCACCTATACTATCGGTCAAGATACTGGTAAAGGTGAACAGCTTTGAGGTAAACTAGAATTGCTCGAAGTTTCTGGAGTCTGACATGGAAACAATGAAACTGCGATCGCATATTGGAACCGATGGCATATTGCTTCTCCAAATGCCCGATGAGTTTAAAGATACTTCTGTGGAAGTGGTGGTAGTTGTGCAGCCTCTACCATCGGAGGAAGTTAAACCGAAGTATAACGCTTGGGGACAACTGACTACTAAAAAATCAATTCAAACAGCAATTGGTAGAATGCGACAACTACGGCAAGAAATTGCCTTGGATAAAAGCTCAATCCGCGAAATGATAGAAGAAGGGCGCAGGTTCTAATGCAGTTTATATTGGATTGTTCTGTAGCAATCAGTTGGTGCTTAGTGGATGAAGATAACGATTATGCTAATGCTATACTCGCGATGATGCCGGATTGCGAAGCGTTTGTACCAGGAATTTGGTCGCTAGAAGTTGCTAATACTCTCCTGGTTGCCGAGCGACGCAATCGCATGACGACTGAGCAATCTGAGATGGCTATTACTTTGTTACAATCACTTTTAATTCAGGTTGATGAAGCTACGGATAGCAACGCACTGTCGTCAACTCTGGTACTAGGAAGACAAGAAGGTTTAGCTGCTTATGATGCAGCTTATTTAGAGTTAGCATTAAGATTGGAATTGCCGATCGCAACACTGGATAGCCACTTGGCGGAAGCGGCAATTCGCTGCGGTGTGGGGTTGGTAGTTGTTGATGGAGAAATGCCAGAGACGGAGCGATCGTAATCTAACCGATGAGAGGAGGTTAAATAATTTTATGGGCGATCGCTGGGGGTGAGAAACCGGGTTTCTGAATAAAATCTCGGCACAGATGCTTTAATCATCTCAGAAACCCGATTTCTTAAGAAAGATCGCGCTTTACCAAAGTCACACTCAACGCCGATGAATGTTGGTTTGAGGGAGGAAACTTAATCTAGGGTAGAGTTTAACAGTATAAAAAAAATGGTAGCCCCTGTTCAGCTATTCATAAGTTCAGTTGATTCCGAAGCTCAACATCGTATTCAGCTTTCTCCCAGTTTTTGGCAACATTTTTTACCTGTTCTGCCGTTAGATTTTTTGTATCTGTAAATTTAGCCTGGAGTAAATCAGCATTAGCAAAAATAGCGCCATTGAGATCAGCACCACTAAAATCTGTATCTTTAAGAATAGCACCACTGAGATTAGCTTTGAATAACTTAGCACCGCTGAGAATAGCACCACTAAGATTAGCACGAATCAGTTTTACACCACTAAGATTAGCACAACTGAGATTTGCTTTATTAAGCTCTAGCCTACTAAGATTAACATCAGTAAGGTTAGCACAACTAAAATTAGAATCATTAAGTTTTGCCTCACTAAGATTGGCTTTTGAGAAATTAGCCCCACTAAAATTGCCAGCCCTAAGATCGGCAGCGAAAAATTTAACTTTAGAGAGATTAGCCCTAGAAAGATTAGCTTTAAAAAGTTTAGCTTCAGTTAAATCAGCATTACTTAAGTCGGCATTGGCAAAGCAAATCTCATAAAAGTTATTTTTAGAAAGATTAGTGCCGCTAAGATTAGAGTGCTTCAATATAAAATTGGAAAGGTTCGCACTTCTCAAAAAATCTAAAACTTGATTCTTGCGCTCTGTATCGTTTCTCAGTCTCCGCAATACCATCACTGTATTTACACGCGCTACTTCCCTTATAGGATTATCATTTAACTCATTATTCAGCAAAAGTTCCGTTCGATACTTCTTGTCAACCAAAAGATTGGTCATTCGGTCAAAGTAAGCTCTGACTGCCTCTTCTCGTAAGTTTTCTGATACTTCATTACTTTGATTGCTTTGAAATAAAAGGAGAGCTAATGGAATTGCCAATGTACCAGCCAGCAATAGCCAATCCCAAATCTTCTTTTCTGATTGAAAATTCTCAATTTCTTTTCTTATTTTTATAACTTTCCCATTTTGGGGATTTATTGCTTCTTCTATAGAGACGGATTTGCCAGATGTTTTTCCAAAGCCACTCCATTCAAAACCATATAAAATTTGACCAAAAATAACCACTCCTAAAAATATTAATATCCAGGAGGCAATTCGCCAATTTTTAATGATCTTTTTCATCTATTCTCCTGCCCCATAAAGCTCTTTAAAGCACTAAGATACTTGCCATTAAGATTCATAAAATCTTCCCACTTAAAACCACCAAAATCATCTCCCCAACCATGAGCCAAGAATATTTGACGGTCATCAATTTTAAACCATTCTGCGGCTTCGTGCAGTTCCAAACTTGCCACTAGGTTCGTAAAAGCATATAGGGCATCTGAGGGTGTTAGGATTGCTGACAGCTTTACTGTGCTATTAATTGTTAATCCCACCTCCTCCCCTTGCTGTTGAGAATGAGGTAACGATGGACATCTGAGGGAAATTAAAGCTTTTTCATCATCTATTCGACGGATTGAAAAGGTGTACCCTGGCTTATATGATAGCCTTTTTGCTATCTCACCCAATAGTATAAAATTTTCTTCCATGTTTTTCTCTATGTTGTTTTATGAATAATTCTATGAACATTGCTATATATGCGGACAATTAAAAAGACTTCGCATTGTGAAAAATACATCAATACTATTTGTTCCCTCAGTACACCCATCGTGAGTAATATGTTCTGTGGGAGCTATATAAGATTCTCCTGGGTTAACTTTCAATTTAACAACAGGATAGTTCGGGAAAAGCTGCATAAATGCCCTGCCAATCCTTGAACTACCCCAAGTTTCACTAACTAAATTACTATCTGTTTCACACACCAATCTATAAAGCTGCTGAATTGATAGATTTATGAATAAAAAATAACGGGGTTGAGAGCCAAGATTGATTAAGATACGATGCAGCGATGAACCATGCTGATTATCAATGTGAAGACCAACTCTGCAATCTCTATTGCCAGCAGTTACAGTCATCTGATTAGGAGCATTCGACCCAATTCTATACTTATTTAGGTCTGCGTGTTGGAGACGGAAGGTTTCAATATACTCCTGAATTAAGCTAATACCTTTTCCTATGCTCTCTTTTTCTAAAAGATACTTCAACGCCGTATGGTGTTTTACATTACCTAGCTCGTTAAGGTGACATAAAATATTTTGAGGAATACTAAGAAGAGTTACATACAAATTTGAGGAATTATCAACTTTATTGCTGAAAATGATTTTTTGTTCCATTGAAGTAAGCGATCGCCAAGGTAATCGAGGGACAATCGCATCATTACAGTAAGGAGTGGCCGCTTGATCTGTTGAAATACTAGCCGACTCGGTTCCCGAACTTAAGAAAACTCGATCTTTCCAAATTATGTCATTATAACAGTCAGCAATTTTTATCCCTTCCATCATTTCAACCACAGATTTATCTCCTTTATTAATTAATATCTCTAGAAACTAAGACAAATGACCTCGACCTGATTTAATAGTCAATTGCAAATTATCAACACAAGCAATAACTAAAATCTTACCTGCATCAGTTAACGCTTCAGACTTGATTAAACCTTGATAAGCTATATCGGCAAAGCTAAGTGTTTCAACCCAGTAACTCTCAGCTTCCGAGTACAACTTTTCAGATGAAAACCAAGGAGAAGATACAAGTTTAGCCCATATAGCCGCCCCGGCCGAAAAGGTGATTAAAGCATGAATCACCTGTCTAAGAGGACGATCTCTGTTTTTCCAAGGAGAAAAAACCTGTGGTGAATTTCCGTCTGTTGTGTAAAGACGGACATTTTTTTCAATCAGATTAACTTTGGTATGAAAAAACTCATGCACCATTTGTACGCACAAGTGGCATTTTTCTTCCATTCGATCAGCTTCAGGATCAAAGTCTTGCCAAGCCCAACCAGGTAAGTGCGATACAGAACCAGCCCTCCGTGTAGTTAGAGAGTAACGAGGCAAGACAGTGTACACCTTCATCAAGCGACTCATGCTGACACCAAGTCCCATATCTAAGAATGAAAGCAGATCCAAGCAGAGGCGGATTTCATCATGCCTGGTGCTTACCGCCGAAACATCATGCAGATAATCTTTTTCAATAAAATTAAACTCATTTCCTGCTACTGCTGGTTGAGTTATTGCTGTAGAAATACGAATTCCTGACCGTGTAAAGCTGTCTGGCAACCAAGTTATGCGATCGGATTTATCATCAATTAGCACCTCAATTGCTTGTTTTGTAATTTCTCCAAGATCGCTATCTTGCGTAACAGCAGCTGCTCTAGCTAGTGTAGGAAAACAAAGAAGAGAGCCAGCAGTGACTTTCACGTTTTTGAGAGGATCTAAACCTAAAATCAAGCCCCCACTCAGAGGAGAAAACAGAGTATAAAAATTAATTAGGAAGTCCTTAATCCTACCAGTATCGTCGCTGACATAAGTTTGGAAAAGCGATCGAGATTTTGCTTCAAGTTCCCTATATTGCAAAAACAAACCGCTCAATATATCCACATCATCATTTTGCTTGAGAAGCGCTGAGGCTAACTCATAACCTTGATTGCTAAGAATATACAGCATGGCTATGTGTCGGGTAGCTGACTCCTCAACATATTTAATTAACGCATTTTGGTAGAACAGTTGAGTGTCATCTAGCTTACAGGTCAACTCCAAGTCAATAGTTCCAATCTCAGTCTCTTGGTCTGCACACACGATCATAACGCAACGTCCTTATGAGATACCTGATAGTTCAGTGGATAAATAATCTCTAATGTGATCAATGATAATTATTAAGTCTTCACAATAAATTGATTCCCTATTAAATCCACGCTCTAAACTGTAACGATGAGGCAGATATCCACCACCACAGACATCAAATAACCGACAATTAAGACACTTTTGAGGTGCAGAAAATTGCTTGTTAGATAGTGCTGTGACTAAAGGCAAAGACTCTAAAGCTTCAATCGGATGAGAATCCAGCGACATACCTGTTTTGGTAGCACCATGATATGCAGTTTTCAGAACATCTAGTCCGTGATAAGTGCCATCAGTTTCAACTATGATGACTCCATCACTCAATGCACCAAAAGAGTCAAAGCCTTTGTTTCCACCCATTAAAAGCTTCATTAGAGTTCTGAATATACGAACTTCTATGCTGGTTTCTGAAGCTATCCAATAATCGAAAAGAGCAGATAGCCATCGACCAAAAGTTCCTGGGGGATACTTATCGTATGGAAAAGTATCGTAGTTGAAGTCTGGTAGAAGAAAATCTATAGCAGTGGTGTTTAGTTTCTCAAAGAATGTGAATAACTCATAAGGATCTATTTCTGGATTAGCAACGGTGAGAAAACCTCCAAACACAGATCCCCCAGACTTGGGATTACGCAGCTTTTCTACACCAGCTATAATCTGTGAAAAGCTTCCGCGCCCTTTTGCGTCAACACGCATAAGATCGTTCCATTCTTGCGGCCCATCAATACTAACACCCGCACGAACATTGAAGTCTTGAAGTACCTGCACAATGTCATCGTCTACCAGCGTTGCATTCGTTTGAAGTCCGAACTTCACATCCGCTTCAATATCCTGAAAACTACTCGACAAAATAGTGAAGAATTCTCTAAGTTTAGCTGCTCCGAGTAGAAGAGGCTCACCCCCATGAAAAACGACAATAATTTGTTTTAACTCACGAATACGAATATAGCTGCTAAGACGATCTGCTAGAAGCTTGATCGTCTTAGCACTCATCACAACTGGCTGCTCTCTCCACGTTTGATCTGGGTGTTCGTACATATAGCAATAGGAACACTTGAGATTGCAACGACTTACTACTTTAACTACAAAAGTTGTTATGGGTCGTACTTCGTAGAAATCAGTTCTCTGGGGTAGAAGCAACTCAAGTGACATAAACCTTCCTTTAAAGCTACAGTGAAAACCCAAATTATCGTTGGCTAAAAGCAAGCCAAGCACCCTCTCAGTAAAAAGCTGACTCAATTGGTAGTGTGACTACTGAAGTCAGACCAGGCAATTGGCTCCTTACCCATCCGTTCCGCTTGAATCGCTTGAATCGCAACTACAACTTTGGGGTTAATTTTTTGTAGCTGTTCCTCTTTCAAATCATTAACTGCAAGTTGAGTGATAGGTTTATAACTCTGATAAACGGTCATTTAGCTTCGTCACTCCTTAAATAGATGTAGAACTCAGATTTCTGGGGTGGGACCAAATCAAGTGACATAAATTTTCCTTCAAAGCTACACTGAAAACCAAAATCATTGTTGTGGAAAAGCCTTCTTAGGCAACCGCCCTATCAGCAAAAAACTAACTCAATTAGTAGTGTGACTACTGAAATCCAGCCATTCAATAGGCTCATTACCCATCCGTTCCGCTTGAATCGCTTGAATCGCAGCTACAACTTTTGGATTGATTTTCTGTAGCTGTTCCTCTTTCAAATCATTAACGGCAATTTCAGCAACAGGTTTAGAACCAAGATCGACAGTCATTATATTTGCCTCACAGATTTAATTGATTTAGCATTTTCCCATTATTTTTGAAAATCAAACATTTGTCTACCACAAAAATGTTCAATTTTGTCAGCAGCTTTTTACCGCTTTTCATCTCTTTAATCTACTTTTGTGCAAAAATATATGAAATTGTGCGAAAATGTTGGCAAATGTGAGCTACAATACAAAAAATCTCGCATCTACCAAACCAGATGAATCTTAAAGAAATGTTAAAATTCGCTGATGATATAGTTTTTGCTAAAACAGGCCAACATCTTGACGATTTACAAGCAGCGGTACTGCGAGGAACTCTACAACGGGAGACATACAAAGAAATAGCCAAAGACTTTGACTGTTCTGAAAGTCGCATCAGAGAAATTGGCTCGGAATTATGGCAATTACTTTCAGAAGAATTAGGAGAAGATATCAATAAAAAGAATTTTAGATCAGCAATGGAGAGGTTACAAAACTCTGGCGTTTTAAACTTTGCACAAGACGTTGTAATGAGCGGTAGTTTTAACTTCTGTGGAGAAGGAAGATACCCGCCAAATACACCAAACTCACACCCACAAAATCAAGAAACATCCAACACAAAACAACCTGAAACTCCACATCAAGATTTAAGCGAGATGCCAGAATTAGGTGCTTTCTACGATCGCACTCCCGAACTCCAAACCCTCACCAATTGGATTCTACAACAACACAGCCACCTCATAGCCCTAACTGGTATTAGCGGTATTGGTAAAACGTCCCTAGCAGTACAACTCGTACAACAAATAAAAAATCAATTTGATTACATAATTTGGCGCACTATAAACGTATCCCACACCCTAGACGAATTTCAACAGGAACTAATTCAGCTTTTCTCCCAGTCAGAAAAACTAGACTCCCCTACAACTAAACCGAAACCATTATCCCTAATTAAGTATTTACAAAAGCATCGCTGTTTAATCATATTAGATGATGTTCACAATCTTTTCTGTAGTGGTGAATTGTCAGGAAAATATAAACCAGAATATGAAGAATATCGCCATTTTTTTAAACAGATAGAAAAATTATCCCATCAAAGTTGCTTTCTTTTAATCGGTTGGGAACAACCCAGAGAAATCTCTCAAATCGAAAGCCAAAATAATCCTATTCGTACTTTACAAATCAATGGTTTAGATATCGCAGCCGCAGGGGAAATACTCAGAGATTACGGGTTAACAGAAATCGACTACTCAATACTGATTCACCGTTACCAAGGCAACCCTTTATGGTTAAAAAGTGTCGCAACTCTGATTCAAGAATTAGGAGTCAATGTTACTGATTTATTACAAAATGATATCATCTTATTACCCGAAGATGTTAAAGATATTTTACGGCAACAGTGCGATCGCCTGTCCGATACAGAAAAACAAATATTGTCCATACTGGCTAGGGAAACTCAACCCCTAAAACTGGCAAAATTAATAGACAAACAACCCAATTTAAACTTAGAATTAGTTAACGTCTTACAATCTTTACAACGGCGTTGTTTAGTAGAAAAAATTGAGAATAGTTTCTGGTTATCACCTCTAATTAAGCAGTATTTGCTGATATAAAAAAGATGAAGATTAGAAAAATACCCAAGTTTAAATATCCCCTGGGATTAATAAGACAAGATTCATCCAGGGGCGAATTTTAAAATAACTTCTGTCCGCCCTTTTTCTGATTTCCAATTTTCCCGAAATTCAATCAGAGCGAACGTATCCTTTAATACAACGATGACCCGCATTTGATGAGAAATTTTTCATGACAAACGGTTAAACTTCCACTAACATAAGGGAAAACACCCGTTAGGTGAAAAAACTCATCTCTAGCCCTGGTATCATAACTGATCAGTTTGAACCCAGGAACACAATGAATCCGGGTCGCGTCATCAACTAACGGAATCTTTCATCAACCAAGTTCCACCCATGAGCCAATCCATACCTATCTCTTGGTCTAAGGCAGGCGTCTCTATCCCCCTAGAGCAACTACCCCTTGAACAACTCCCCAATACCGATTTAGTCCTGCGGTGTCAAGAGGGAGTCTGTCCAGATCAAGCCGCCTTCACAGAATTACTCCGTCGCTATCAGTCCCACGTTGATAAGATTCTCTATCACCTGGCCCCAGACTGGCAAGATCGGGCTGACCTAGCTCAAGAAATCTGGATTCGGGTGTATCGCAATATTAAACGTCTACAAGAGCCCGTCAAATTTCGGGGATGGTTAAGTCGAATTGCCACAAATTTGTTTTACGATGAACTCCGCAAGCGCAAACGGGTCAAACCCCCCTTATCTTTAGATGCCCCTCGCAATATAGAAGATGGGGAAATGGATTGGGAAATTGCCTCCGATGGCCCTGGCCCCGATGAAGATATGGCAACCCGTGAATTTTATAGTCATCTTCATGAAGCGATCGCCGATTTACCCGAAGCATTCCGCACCACGATTGTTTTGCGGGAAATTGAAGGATTAGCTTATGAAGAAATCGCCGAAATTACCGGGGTTTCCCTGGGAACGGTAAAATCGAGAATCGCCAGAGCCCGTCAACGCTTACAAACCGATCTGCAAGTGTATCTCAATCCCTAAAATCTGTGCAGGCGAGCGGGTGAAATTCCTGTTAATAGGGATACAATAGTTCTATAGGTTGAACCCCAATTTCTCATGTCTGATTTCATATTTGGTGAACGGGGGTGTTCGGATGAAGCATAATCTTGAGCCAGAACCACAAACTTACTCAACCATCGGGGGATATCTATCTGAGGAACACTCGGATCTTGACCCTAAAATCCAATTACTCAGTGCCTACCTGGACAATGAAGCGACGGTTGCAGAGCGCCGTCAAGTTCAGTTGTGGCTGGATACTGATCCTAAGATTAAAGCAACTTTTCTACAATTACTACAACTGCGTTCTCGCTTGCAAAACGCTCCTGTTCCTGCTTCTGGTACTTCGGTACAAAAACTAACCGCCCGCGTTTTCCAAAGTTTAAATCAGAGAACCCGGAGGATGGCAACTTGGGGAGGAACTGCGATCGCGGCTTTATTAGTGATGACTTTTTCTAGTACAATTTCAGGCAATTCCGGGCGTTTTCCGATGTTTGCCCAGTCTGAAACCCTGAACAATTCGGAACCCTTACAAATTGCTTTAAATGAACCTCTGATCCCAATTATTACTCCGAATGCGGTTAGTATTAGTGTGGATCAACCGATTATTCCGATTCCTAAAGCCGCAGTTTCAAGACCCATCAATTAAAATAATATAACCCCAGAGACTTTAAAATATAAGGTTTTTTGGGGTTATATTTTAGGTCTAATCTTGGTTTTTCCAACACCCATCAGGAATTAAAACCCCGGAATAAAACTCAACGGTTTTAATATCCATCAAATAAACCCAAACTAAGCCTAAAGGTTGATGGTTGAGATCAAATACAGAAATTTGTTGTCGCTGATATTCGTTTTCTTCAGCAGGGCGATGGGGTTGGTAATCTTCTAATTGATCTAAATCTAAAAAAATATTAGGGTCTGCAAAGGATAAAATCACCCCCTGTACCATACCATCCCCAGCTACCATCCCTGGATAACCTAAAGATAGAGCATAGAGTGTTCCCACCGCTAAAGCCGGACGCTGGGCCAGGACTCGCCCCTGACAATAGCGTTGATAGTTATATTCCCCTGGCTTGAGCGTACCATAGACAAATACATCAATCTGATTGGTCATAGTTAAGTTGCAATGTCTGTAAGAAAAAGAGATGATTGTACAGTAATTGTCAAAACTTTTTGTTAAGATGATCATCAACAGATCGTCTTGACCGTTGGATGAAGGCGATGATTGGTTTGAATTGAGTTTATTTCCTACTTCTGAATTTATTTATGTTAATAGCCATTAATTTAATTGATTTTTCATTTCATACATTACTGTTAAGTACGTTTTTCCCTGAATTTCCGGTTTTTGACGGGATTTTTTCGACTCAGGGGGTGATGGTGATGCTACTGGCGGCCTATGCCGTGGCCATGTGGATGTTTCTCACCAGCGCACCGAAAGTACATACAATTATGGTTTCTGATTTGAATGTAGCCAGGGATTTTTACGAGGGTTTATTAGGACTGTCCGTGGCAGATGTGCCTTTACATTATTACTATAACTATGAACAAACTTTAGGAGCGACCGGAATTGATCCCCTGTATCTTTCTGCCCCCGTCGGGAACACTGTAACATCTAAAATGCAGGGTACGGAGGGATTATGGTATCAACTAATGAAAAACACTCAGTTACATATTATTAGCGGGGCTAGTTATGGTTCCAAAGATCAAGAACGTCATGTTTGTTTTGATAAAGACTGTTTAGAACAAATTTTAATGCAGGTACAATTGCGCGGGGTAAAACATAAAATTCGCAGTGAAAGACCGTTAAATTTTTTAGTGAAAGATTTAGATGACCGTGTTATTGAAATGACGGAAGTTAAGAGTTAACAGGGGGAGCAGGGGAGGTAAACTTTTTCTATTACCCATTACTCATTACCCATTCCCTATTTCCTTAAAAATAAACACAACGTTCTCCTGTCATTTTAGCTTGTTGTAGGGCTTGATTTATTCGTTCAATGCAGGCGCGATAGTGTTCATTGGGTTGAACTTTTGTATATCCAATATATACAGAAGAATTAGAGGGATTATTTTCAAGGGATTCTTCTTGATTAACTAAACGATCTAAAATTCGGTTGAGTGCTATTTTTGTTCCGGGTAATTCCGAAAAAATAGCTAATAGAAATTCATCCGTTTTCCATTGGGCGACCCAATCACTTTCTCGCAAAATTTGTTTTAATTCCTGCATTAAATTAATAATTTGGCAGGATGGAGTTGCTAAAAAATCTGGGTTTTCATCAGTTAACTGGCTGTCTTCGACGTTAATTATAGCAACACATAGGGATAAATGGTGACGGTTTGCTATACTTAAACACTGGCGAAGATGGGTTTCTGCGGTTTCTCGTTCCAGAACAATTTGCAGGGATTCTTCCTGACGAGACAGAATAATATTTTCTAGGTCTAAAATCTTTTGTTCGTTATTTTTAATTCCCAATTCAATCGCTTGGTGAAGTTGATTTATTTCCAGATAAATACTGGGAGTAAATTTTGGAATTTCTCCTTGATTAAAATATAAATTTAAGGCTTTTGTTATCAATAAAATAGACTCTTTCATATAGTTAATATATCGGGATAATAAAATAATACCAGCTAGATAGGAGTAGGTGAACTACCATAAAACCCTGTCGTCGAGGGACAGCGCACCTTGAAAACTAGGGTTATGGGGTTCTGTATTACTTCAGCATACTATCTACTGAAGAACCAAACTAACTTTTATCTGAAATTAAAGCAACATCAATCTGTTCTTCTCGGGGTTGGCTAATTTCAACTTGTAAATTAGGGCCAAAAAATTTAGCAATTTTGTCTTGTTTTTTTTGCCAATTTTCCAAAGACATAAACGGAGAATCAAACTCTAAAATCAAAGAATAGGAATCATTAATGAGGGTTTCTCGAACACCTTGGAGGAGGGGACGTTCTTCACGGTTAGGGCTAAGTCCCAGACGTTCTAGGACATCGGATAAATGGGCTTCTTGGCCATAGCGATACCGGGTGACATCCTTGCGGACTTGATTTTGGGTGTCTGTAGCCTGTTGTTCTCGGCGAGCTAAGACCTCAGAGGAGGTGGCTTGAGTAAATGGGATGGGTTTGAGTTCCGCCGCTTTCAGGGCTAACCCTCCCAACAATACGGGAATTCCATAGAAAAATCCAGCTAAGTTTAAGGTGGCATTATCCGCAAAATAGGCGGCAAAACCAACTACAGTTAAGATTCCACCCACCACTAAACCTAGGGCGCCCAAAGAAGTTTGACGTAACATATTAATCAAAAGTATTCTGCTAGAACTCACTGTGTTGATTCTAAACTGCTACGCCCTTTTATTAAACGTTCAATATGAACACCAACGACGAAGATCAATCTATTTCTAGTATAAAACGCAAGCTCCTAGAACAGATCAATACCCTCAAGTGCGAAGATGAACGAATGTACAACATCCTGGCCATTGATGTTTGGGCTTTAGCGAAAACGATGGATGAGTTTCAACCCGGGTTTTGGGGGGCGTTTATGAAAAATCGTGAAAAAGCCTTAAAACGTTTCCTGGCTGAGTCGGCTAAAAATAAAACCGACACGGATAGTAAACGCCCTCCATTTTTGCGCTAATCTGTTTAATTTCTAACTAAAATTGGTTTGAATATTAACGCCACGTTGATTCAGAGTGGCTTCAAATAATGGAGTCGAAAGTATTTGTTCTACGGGCCAAACTCCGGGCTTTTGCAGTTTACCCTTTAAGCAAAGTTCCGCAATCGTTCCGGTGCCAATTCCGGCAATTTTAGCGGTATTTTCATGAACAATTGTAGAACAAAAATCAACGGTTTTTCCCTGTTTAATTCCGGTAACACAGGAACGAACTGCTACCCCGATACCACTCCAAAGATCGGTTACATTGGTCATCCGATAACTTACCTGGGATAAAAACTCAATCACGGCGGGATTTTTCAGCCAACTTTCTGGCCACCAATGGGCAACACTCCAGGTTAAATAATTATAAAAATCGGGAATAGTGCCAAATTTGGTAATCACAGTTTTAACGGGAAAAGAGTCTACTAAGGTGAAACATTCTGGCATATCAAACCAATAAACTCCGGTTTTTCCATAGGGGGAAGGAAATTCAATGGTTTCCCTTTCGCTATAGGGTTTAATCGTTTGCCATTGTCCGTTTATCCACACTTGAAATGGAGATTGTAGCCCTAAAAAAGTAGTTCTCATCACGGTAATTCCAGCCCCTCCAGACCCTCCCACCACATAACTTAGGTGGATTTTTTCGACTTGATCAAATTGTTCCACTCCTTGACGCACCATGCTATTAGAAATACCGGGGAAAATACCTGTATTAATAATAGCGGTGACTCCGGCATTTTTAGCTGCTTCAGAATGCTCTAAAATCCGGCGGGTAAAGTCTCGATTATCACTGACATCAATATAGTTAACGTGATGTTGAATACAGGTTTTTAAAACTCCTAAATCTCGATATTGAAATGGCCCGGCACAGTGAATAACTAAGTCAGAATTGGCGATCGCATTTTCTAATTTATCCTGATCTGCTAAATCTAATTCTAACTGTTGAAATCGGGGATTAATTCCTATATTTCCCGTCAATTTTCGTCCAGTAATGGTAATCTCGGCGGCGGTATGTTGGGCGAGATATTCGGCAACACTATTGCCAATTCGTCCTCTACCTCCTAGGATTAAAACTCGTTGATTCATGGGATTATCTCCTGAGTATTATGGGTTTTATTCTAAATATTGAAAAATAGCATTTGCAGTTAATAAATTAGTCGCAAATAAAACCTGTTGTAAGTCACATAACCGCGATATGGCTTCAATAGAGGCGGGGTTAGATTCGACTTTTACCGGATCTCGTAAATAGATAATCGCTTTAACTTGATCTAACAAAATTTGATGACCAATAGCGGTTTCACCTAAAATTAAACTTTCGGGTTCAATTACTTGACTAATGGTTAAATTTGTGCTTTCTATTAAGGCTATTTTTAATTTTTCCGAGGTGACAATGGAAAAGTTATTAATAATATGAAGATGATCCTTGATTAAATTAATTAAATCCGAAAATAAATGATCGTCGGCTAATAATACCAGGATTTCTGTATTATCTTTTTTGTCATTTTTTCGTAAATTATTAATCAGATTACTGGTGACAAAATTAACTAATTTAACCGCTAAATAAGGTTGTTTGAGTTTTAATTTTTCAATATCATCAAAGGTCATAATCGCGATCGCCCCATCACTAGCAGCAATAAAATCCGATCGCAAGCCATGAATAAATGCCATTTCCCCTAATATATCCCCTTTAGTCCGACTGGAATTTTCTATCTGGTCATCACTGATGCTGACTTCCCCAGATAGAATAATCCCAAAGGATGAATCCCGACCTGTTTGGGGCATAATCACTTGTAAATCAAAGAACTTATGAATCGAAAAATATTCGCTAATAGTTTCGATTTCTTCTGTATAAAATTCTTGAAGAATATCGAGTTTTAATAATAATTCTGTTCTATGATCCATTATAGATGCTCCGCCTTTTTACCTAAAATAATAATTGATAATTAATAATTGATAATTGTCAATTATTAATTTCTCTATCTTAATCTATTACTGTTACTCGATGATTTTTTCCCAATTGCAGAAAATGGTAAGATTTGATACTCCTGAAAGCCAGTGGTTTTCCAAGGTGTTATGGGTCGGTGTCGGTTGTGGACGGTTAACCCCAAGAATTTTAATTGAAATGGCAATTCAGCAGGTTTTACAACAGTATAATTTAGGGGAAAATGCGATCATCGGGATTGCCACTTTAGATATCAAAGGGAATGAACCTGGGTTAGTGGAATTGTGCCAAGCCAAAAATTGGCCCTTACGCACCTTCTCCTCAGAAGTATTGCGGGCTGTGGAGGTTCCTAACCCTTCTGCGGGGGTGGGAATAGTAGTCGGAACAATGAGTGTAGCCGAAGCCGCCGCCTTAGAAGCCGCCGGAGTCAAAACCTTACTGGTTTCTAAGCAAATTTATCGAGTATCAACGCCTGAGAGCAGACAGGCGGTAACGGTGGCCATTGCTCAAGTTCAACGGAAAACCCCAGAGGAATTTTGATAAAGTTTGGTTAAATATTTTAGCAAAATGTAAAGGTCGATGAGTTTTACAATATCCCTGTTGTTAAAGTCAGGTAAGGGTTTAGACACTTTCAGGGTTTAATTCGGGTCAGGTGGGGAAGATCGGAACTTGGTACAATGCAACCAGCGAATGATTCTTGGAATTCTGAACCTTTTAATTTTTATGACAACTGCAACAGCTTATCCTAACGCCCCGGATCTCTCCACCGATGATTATGTCGTCATTGGTTTAGCGACCTGTTTTGTTAAAGAAGATGGGGAAGTTCATCAAGTGAAAGTGGTTGAACCCATTCCCTCAGCGGCTTTAGAAGCAATTCTGAAAGGAGTTCCGACTTCTTATGAGGTAGCTTTGGCGGTGACATTAGGTTCTATTTTGATGAACGCAGAGGCTAAAATTCCCGCAGAATTAACAACAGATGCCCATTTTTGTGAGAATTTTAGCGATCGCGCGATCGCCGCAACTCGCACTTACAAGAATCGACCCCAAGCTAAACTTCATATTCCTTTAGGAACAAGTTTTAAAGAATTTAATTACTCCTTAGAACGAAAACGGGTTTTAAATTCCGAGCGAATGATTCGGACGGAAGATAATGTCAAACAACACGCTTATACTCACCAAGTTTTGTAATTCTATTTAAGAAATTTCAATGGGGGCAAAATCCCTTGATATTAGCTTGATTTTCAAGAAATTGCCTCCCATTTTTTTTAATTATTTTGATTGTCCTGTTCTTGGGTTGGTTGTAACTCTTGAATTTGCGCGACAGTTAATTGTGTTGTTTCGGCAATTTGTTCTAAACTCATGCCCATTTTGAGTAATAGAATTGCCACTTGTTTTAAGGCTTCAGCGCGACCTTCGCTAAGACCTTCAGCACGACCCTGTTCTTTCCCTTGTCGTAAAATTTCTTGATACATGGTGGATTCTTGCATAATATCACTCCTGATAATCCGTTGAATGACTTCGGGTTCTAATACTAATCCGGCGAGAATTGCAGATGCGGCCATTAAATTACTTTGAACTCGCTGATCTGCAATTTGTTGAGTTATTTGGGAGATTTGAGTTAAGACCAGGGC
Source organism: Planktothrix agardhii (assembly GCF_904830935.1). NCBI lineage: Bacteria > Bacillati > Cyanobacteriota > Cyanophyceae > Oscillatoriales > Microcoleaceae > Planktothrix > Planktothrix agardhii. Next base: position 2,401,212 of record NZ_LR882952.1, on the reverse strand, counting down.
GGGATCATTAGTCTGACTTAATACCGCAAAAGGTAATAACCCAGGAATTCTCAAAAACTCCTCTGTTGGCTGTTCCCAAAGACGAATGACCTCAAATTCATGGGAGGTTTTTTCTAATCTAAAGGTATTTTGTTGAACTAAAGGAGATTTTGTTGGTTGTAAATAAATCACCACCTGACGCATTGACTTTTGCGGAAACCGTCGATATACCCTAACTCGATAATCTAACATCCGAAATGGCATGATCGCATCCGGTTGAGTTTGGAATTCCGTATGCAATACCAACTCATCAGATTGGAGTAAAATTAAGGAATCTGCGCGAATTGGTTCTAAGGATAACTCGGTTGGGCTCAGTTGTGTTAACTGAATCGGAAAACCTAATAACCAACTGGCTAAATCCTCGGAAAAATTCTCCGCTAGAAATTTGCAGATATTATCAAACACGGTTTTTTTCCTGGGTCTGAATATTAATCATGTTTTCTCCTTCTAATTTTATGATAAACTTTTTGAGGAAGTTCTCATCTTAAAAAAGGATAAAGATTCATGTTAAAACTATATGGTGGCGGTCGCAGTCGGGCTTCAATTGTTCAATGGTATTTAGAAGAAATTGCGGTTCCCTACGAGTTTATTTTGTTAGATATGGCGGCGGGGGAACACCTGCAACCTGAATTTTTATCAATTAATCCAATGGGTAAAGTTCCGGCTATTGTAGAAGATGATTTTCAACTCTGGGAGTCGGGCGCGATTTTATTATATTTAGCCGAAAAACACGGTAAATTGCCCAATTCTGTTGAAGAAAGAGCTATCATTACACAATGGGTATTATTTGGTAATGCTACCTTGGGAACGGGGATTTTTATAGAAGCGAATCGGGAAAAAGAAACTCCTCGTTTACTCAATCCTTTAAATAAAATTCTGAGTCAACAACCCTTTTTAATGGGTGATGAATTGAACATAGCTGATATTGCGGTAGGTTCAATTTTGGCTTATATTCCCCTGATGTTGAAGTTGGATTTAAGCGCCTATCCGGCGGTTTTAGAATATATTCAACGTTTAAACGAAAGACCTGCTTTCCAAAAAACAATTGGTGGAAGCAAGTAATATTAACGGGAAAATGCTATCAGCGTCGAGTTAAAAAGATTGGAAAGTCAAACCCCAAATTTTCTAACTCAACGCTGATAGCTTAAACTTGTTTTCTTATTTGAATCCCACAGAGGCTTGCCAAACGAAAGCCAACAACAGGAAAAATACGGGGATAACGGGCAAAATGTCAACAACCGGGCTAAAAATAGAGTAAGCTTCGGGTAGCTTTGCTAACAGCAGTGTTGCTTCCATGAATTAATATACCTCTGGGAAAAATTATTTGGGCGAATTTTTACACATTTTACCACGCCCGGTCATGGCAACTGACGAATTTTAAAAGTTGCTGCTCAATCCCAATTTTGGTGATATAGCAGGGAACACCGGAACAGCCCCCCCCAAACCCCCCGTGCACGGGGGGCTAGGGGGGAAGGGAACACCGGGGGAAAATACTTCACTGTCTGGGTTCCAAGATCCGTCTTTATCCTAACTGCCTTGGCGGTTGTGATATCCTCCAAAATCCGTTAACGGCTACTAAGTTATTATGGGCTATTGAAACGGAAGGTTTGAAAGTCTTGGGGGCTGGATGGATCATGAACTAGCCTGAGTTTGACTCGATAAAAGGGGACTAACAACTGGTTTTAGAGCAAAAAAATCTTCATAAATTCGCTCACCAACATGATTCATCCGATGTTGCAAATCATCTAAAAATTCATGAATTCCTGTTTGCATAATTTCTTCAATCGTCAGATAATCGAGTTCAGAACGTAACCGTCCTAACTCCCGTTCGGCAGGATTTTGCCAGGTTCCGGGGCTAGTTCCAGTAATACATTGAAGTGATCGCTCCGCTTGTAACAAACAATATTGAATTGAACGGGGAAACTCCCGATCCAAGATTAAAAATTCTACCACCCTAGAGGGTGTAATTCGGTGTTGTTTGCGTTTCCGATACATTTCATAAGCACTAGCAGATTTCAACAATGCAATCCACTGAATTTCATCAATAGTTGTTCCCACATCCTGTACGGAAGGTAACAAAATATAATACTTAACATCTAAAATTCGAGAGGTTTTATCCGCCCGTTCTAATAATCTCCCCATATTGCCAAAATGCCACCCTTCATTATGGGACATCGTAGCATCCATCACCCCCGCAAACAGGTGTCCGCGCATTTTCACTTGATAGAAAAAGTCGGAGAGTTGAGAGGAACTATCTCCCAAAGCCGCATCTCTAACCATCATATAAAATTCATTCACCTGTTCCCACATTTCCGAGGAAATAATTTCTCGAACGGAACGAGCATTTTCCCGGGCAGCCCGTAAACAAGATAAAATAGAACTGGGATAATTACTATCAAAGGTCAAAAATCGGATCACATTTTCTGCGGTCGCCTCTCCATAACGTTCTTTAAACAGTTCTAAATCTCCCGTTGTGACAATAATTGGTTTCCACTGTTGTTGAACACCAGAAGGAGAATCTAATAATAAATTTTGATTAACGTCAATAAAACGAGCAATATTTTCCGCCCGTTCTACATAACGATTTAACCAATAAATAGAATCTGCAACACGACTTAACATATTAAAAATTGTTAATGGTTTACTGTTTAATAAGATGAAGCCACCCCCAAAAAATCCATGAAATCCGATCACAGATTTATTCACATAAAACCCAAGTATCCTTAGTCCCTCCTCCTTGAGAAGAATTAACAACTAATGACCCTTTTTTCATCGCCACCCGGGTTAATCCCCCTGGATGAACATAGATATCCTCACCATATAAAATATAGGGTCTTAAATCAACGTGACACCCTTCAAAAGTATCTCCTAATAAGGTTGGAACGCGAGATAGAGATAATGTTGGTTGTGCAATATAATTTCGGGGATTCGCCTTGATTTTTTGGGCAAATTCTTGACGTTCTGCTTCGGTAGATTGGGTTCCAATTAACATCCCATATCCTCCCGCTTCATTCGCCGCTTTAACGACTAATTTATCGAGATTATCTAGCACATATTTCAGTTGTTTAGGTTCCCAACATAAATAGGTCGGAACATTGGATAAAATTTGTTCTTCTCCTAAATAATATTGAGTCATTTGGGGAACATAAGCATAAATCACTTTATCATCTGCAATTCCAGTTCCCAAAGCATTCGCCAGAGCAACCCGACCATTTCGATACACTTCCGTTAACCCGGGAACCCCTAACATTGATTCAGGATTAAAAACTAACGGATCAATGAAATTATCATCAATTCTGCGATAAATCACATCCACCCGTTGTAAACCCTTAGTGTTTCGCATCTGCACATAGCCATCACTGACCACTAAATCCCGTCCTTCGACTAATTCCACCCCCATTTGTTGGGCTAAAAATGAGTGTTCAAAGTAGGCGGAATTGTACATCCCCGGAGTTAAAACAACAACCGTCGGATTAGTAATATGATCCCCCACTAAATTGAGCAAGGTATCTAATAAATGACTAGGGTATTCATCAACGGGTTGAATCCCTAATTTAGCAAAAAGTTGGGGAAATGTGCTTTTCATTACCCGGCGATTTTCTAAAACATAGGAAACCCCCGATGGACAGCGCAAATTATCTTCCAGAACGTACCATTTTCCCTCTTGATCTCTAACTAAATCTGTACCTGTAATATGACACCAAATTCCTTTAGGAGGTTTTAACCCCATACAGGGTTTAAGAAATCCTTTAGAAGACAGGATTAATTCTTCGGGAATAATTCCATCTTTAACAATTTTTTGTTCCCCATAAATATCATTAATAAATAGATTTAATACATAAATACGTTGCTTCAATCCGCTTTCTAAATGAGACCATTCTGAAGCAGAAACAATTCTAGGAATTAAGTCAAAGGGTAATATTCTTTCTGTTCCTTCACTATCATTATAAACGTTAAAAGTTGCTCCTAATTTCATCATTGCTGTTTTAGCCGCTTCCTGTCGAATTTCTAAATCCCCTGGGGATAAAGAATTAATTCGATCAATTAACTGGGCTGCATAGGAACGAGGTTGTCCTTTCGCCACAAACAGTTCATCGTAAAATTCACCCGGATCGTAAGATTGAAATTGCACAGCCTTTAGCCCCTATCTTTTAGAGTTCTAGTAGTCACCAGAAAGGTCAGAACATAGAATCGTGCCGAAACATATATGGTACATTATTTCTGTTCTCTGTTTCCTGTGCACTACTATACTTGAAATTTGACATCCTCCCCGCCGCGAACGGGCAGGAATTCCGTACATTTCAACAAATCAAAACATGATAACGGTTAACTGTAGCTTTTGATACTAATTTATAAAGCCTTAATTTTAACTTAACCCACCGTTGGGAGGTACTGAAGTTATTGGCTGAACACAAATTCTACAATTATTGGCCAGGTACTCAGGGGAAAGGCAAATTCTTGAATTGGGACTGGACTGGTCTTTGATCAATAGCAGTTTGGATCACCTTGCTTGTTTTTGGGTATAGTAGTATCCTAGCCAATGTATTCGTCTTCAGACAAAGATGTGAGCGCAAACAGTGATGGATTTAGTTGACATTTGGATTGACGATTCAAAATAAGCAACTTATAGTCTATAAAATCCTAAACTAATATTTTGGGATTTATTCTGTTTAGTTAAGATTTGTAATACATATCGTGAGAGAACTACGTTAGGTTTCGATAAAATAGGAGTGATTGTATGGCTTTCGGCAATTTAGTGGTTACGTTAATTATTGGATTCGTGGTAGGTGTAGGACTTGCCTACTGGTGGTTTGACAAACAGATCTCCAATCAAAAAAAGAGTATAGAGGAAAACAATCGTCAGCAACGAGAGGAACAAGACAAATTATATCTGATTCGGACTCAACAAACTATTCAAGAGTCAGAACAAAAATATCAAAATCAACTTCAGCAAGCAATAGAAACATCGGAAAATCAATATCAAGCTCAACTTGAACAGATGAGTGTGCAGTTACAGGAGAAAGATACTCAAGTTCAACAACTGAATCAATCTCTTTTTGAATCTGAAACTCAGGTTGCACAACTGACAGAACAATTGCAAGAAAGTGAAGCTGAAGTTATAAAACTCAATGACTTTTTGATTCAGTATCAAACAATGTTAGAGGAGGTAAATTCTGAATTAGAAGCCAGTCAAGCACAGGTGAGTCAGTTTTCTACAAATCAAGCGGTTGAATCTGAAATTCAACCAGAATCTCCGATTTTAGCATCTCCTACCATTGAAGAAATTGTAGAAGAATCTCCGATTTTAGCATCTCCTACCATTGAAGAAATTGTAGAAGAATCTCCGGTTTTAGCATCTCCTACCATTGAAGAAATTGTAGAAGAATCTCCGGTTTTAGCATCTCCTACCATTGAAGAAATTGTAGAAGAATCTCCGGTTTTAGCATCTCCTACCATTGAAGAAATTGTAGAAGAATCTCCGGTTTTAGCATCTCCTACCATTGAAGAAATTGTAGAAGAATCTCCGGTTTTAGCATCTCCTACCATTGAAGAAATTGTAGAAGAATCTCCGGTTTTAGCATCTCCTACCATTGAAGAAATTGTAGAAGAATCTCCGATTTTAGCATCTCCTACCATTGAAGAAATTGTAGAAGAATCTCCGGTTTTAGCATCTCCTACCATTGAAGAAATTGTAGAAGAATCTCCGATTTTAGCATCTCCTACCATTGAAGAAATTGTAGAAGAATCTCCGGTTTTAGCATCTCCTACCATTGAAGAAATTGTAGAAGAATCTCCGGTTTTAGCATCTCCTACCATTGAAGAAATTGTAGAAGAATCTCCGGTTTTAGCATCTCCTACCATTGAAGAAATTGTAGAAGAATCTCCGGTTTTAGCATCTCCTACCATTGAAGAAATTGTAGAAGAATCTCCGATTTTAGCATCTCCTACCATTGAAGAAATTGTAGAAGAATCTCCGGTTTTAGCATCTCCTACCATTGAAGAAATCGTAGAAGAATCTCCGATTTTAGCATCTCCTACCGTCGAGGAAATTATAACATTACCCACGACAAATATTCAAACAGAAAATATCACATTACCTCCAACCAAAACTTCATCAGAAGAAGAATTGATTCAACAAATTTCAGCAATTGGATCATCAGGAAATTTTGGATCTACTAACATATTAACTGGATATTTACAACATTCTAACCCTCAAGTTCGTTATGCTGTTGCTTCAACATTAGGGAAACTTACAGCTTCCGGTCGATTAAGTCGAGAAGTCCAACAAAGCATTCCTCTTTTAACTCGATTAAGTCAAGATATTGATCCAAGTGTTCGTCAAGAAGCGATTATTGCATTAGGAAAAATACCCTCTCATCAAGTGATTCCGATTTTACAGAAAGCACTCCGAGATCCTCAGATTTCAGTCGCACAATCGGCTAGTATTGCATTAAACAAATTCAAAGTTTATCGCGTTCAGCCGAAATCTCAGCCTAAATCTCTAATGTTGAGAAAACCGAATATATCCAGCAATCCTAAATAGATTGTAATACCTATTATTTGTGAAGTTGCCAATAATTTATCCCCCCCAAAAACTATTAAAAAAAAGGGGGGAATAAATTTTACCACCATTAAAACATAGCACTTAATCTATTAAAAATAAATGCTAAAACGGCAATACCGACAATAGCAATTAATATAATTAATAATAATAATCCCCCCAATAATAGAAAAACAAACCAAGGATCGGCTTTTTCCCCCAGTTCAGGGGAATTAACGTAATCTTCTAAAAGTTCAACGTTTTTAACATTAGCTTTCCAAGCGACATCAAAAATATCTCCAAATACCGGGACAGTTCCCGTAATAGTTTCTAAGGCAATATTGGATACCATTGTAATTAAAGTTTCCCTGGGTAAACCCAACTTAAATGCCTCAAATACAATATAAATAGATAACACTCCTCCTAATATATCCCCACCCCCAGGAATTAACCCTAAAATCGGATCAATTCCCAACCCAATTGATGTACCAGGAACTCGAATAGCATTATCTAAAAGGGTACTCAGACTTCGCATTCTGCGGACAATAATAGTTCTTTCAGGATCAGAATTTGAGGGTTTTATAGATTTCATTTTGTTTGTATTTTATAATAAAAATTCCCCCCTACTTAAAATAAAGGAGGGAGGAATGATGGTGCTAAAGCACAACAACGAAATTATTTAGATTCGGTGAAGTCAGCATCAATGACATCATCACCGCCCCCTGGGGGGGTGGAACCGCCAGCACCAGGGCCACCGTCTTCAGGAGGAACACCGCCACCAGCTTGTTGATAGATATTAGAACCCACCGCAAATAACGCTTGTTGTAAATCCGTAGTTAGGGTTTTAATTTTATCATCATCATCCTGGGCGATCGCTTCCCGCAATTCCTTCACCATCCCTTCAATCTTGGTTTTATCGGCTTCGGGAACCTTATCACCTAACTCTTGAAGCTGTTTTTCCGCTTGATAGGAAAGGGTATCGGCTTGGTTTTTGCGTTCAATGCGTTCCCGACGTTCTTTGTCGGTGGCGGCATTTTGTTCAGCTTCCCGTACCATCCGTTGTACTTCGTCATTGGGGAGGGTAGACGCGCCCGTAATACTGATAGACTGTTCTTTTCCAGTCCCCTTATCCTTGGCGGTAACGTTCAAAATCCCGTTGGCGTCGATATCAAAAATCACCTCAATTTGAGGAACACCACGGGGCGCGGGGGGAATACCATCCAGGCGGAAAGTTCCCAAACTCTTGTTATCGTTCGACATTTCCCGTTCCCCTTGGAGAACATGGATTTCTACGTTAGTTTGACCATCCACCGCCGTTGAGAACACTTCCGATTTCTTAGTAGGAATAGTAGTGTTACGCGGAATAATTTTAGTCATCACCCCACCGAGGGTTTCCACACCCAAGGACAACGGAGTGACGTCTAACAGCAGAATGTCTTTAACTTCACCTGATAACACCCCAGCTTGAATAGCAGCACCTAAAGCCACCACTTCATCGGGGTTAACGGTTTGGTTTGGTTCTTTACCCAAGGCATCCCGAACTAATTTTTGAATCGCAGGAATTCGGGTAGAACCTCCGACTAACACCACTTCATCAATATCAGATTTCTTCAGTTTAGAATCAGTGATGGCCTTCTCAACGGGCGTCAAACAACGGTCAATTAAATCAGAACATAACTGCTCAAATTTTGCCCGGGTTAAGGTCATATCCAGATGTTTCGGGCCATCTTGGGTAGCCGTAATAAAAGGCAGGTTAATTTCGGTTTGGGTAACGCTAGACAGTTCTTGTTTAGCTTTTTCCGAGGCTTCGGTTAACCGTTGCAGGGCTTGTTTATCTTTGCGAAGGTCAACGCCCTCATTTCTTTGAAATTCTTCCGCTAGGTAGTCAACAATTTTCTTATCAAAATCATCTCCTCCCAGGTGAGTATCTCCAGAGGTTGATAATACTTCAAAAACCCCATCGCCGACTTCTAAAATTGAGACATCAAAAGTACCGCCCCCTAAGTCAAAAACTAAAATAGTTTCGTTACTTTTTTGTTCTAAACCATAAGCCAAAGAAGCGGCGGTAGGTTCGTTAATAATCCGTTTAACTTCAATTCCGGCAATTTTACCCGCGTCTTTAGTCGCTTGACGTTGGGAGTCGTTAAAATAAGCAGGAACGGTAATAACAGCTTCTCTAACGGTTTCGCCTAAATATTTACTGGCATCATCAACCAGTTTTCTCAACACTTTGGCGGAGATTTCTTCCGGGGCAAATTGTTTATTGCGGGCGGGGGAATCTAATTTAACATTACCACTGCTATCACGCAGCACCTTATAAGAAACTTCTTTAGATTCGTTGTTAACTTCTTCTGATTTGCGTCCGATAAACCGTTTAACCGAATAAAAGGTATTTTCGGGGTTCATTACCGACTGACGTTTGGCAATTTGACCCACCAGTTCGTCACCATTTTTAGCAAAAGCTACCACTGAAGGTGTGGTGCGTAACCCTTCCGCATTAGCAATTACGGTGGGTTTTCCCCCTTCCATCACGGCGACGCAAGAGTTAGTGGTTCCTAAGTCAATGCCTACTACTTTTCCCATATTCTTTAGTGTTCTCCAATTTACTACAAAAAAGTTAGATTCTGTTTGAGGTTAGTCGTTTTAATTCGACTTCTGGACTCGGCGAGTCCAATTTCCATACAGTTTTTAAGATACGATTGCTTATCTCTATACTGCGGGCGGTTTGTCCATTTCTTGAAGGCGTGTTTACCGAACCTATTTGGGACGGTTTGACTTCAACTTTGGACAGTTGCCCTTTGTTGTTCACATCTACTACTGTAGGAACTGCGATCGGTTTTGGTATTGTGGCAAACCGTATATTTTAGGTTGTAGTTTCCGATAAATTGTAGTAAGCCCTTTAGGGCTGAGTCCTGAAGGACTCACTACGAGGGGAAAAAGCGATCGCTAAAATCCTAATAAAATAATAGGTAATATTTTCAGTCAATTAATATGGCATAATAACCATAGCTATCAATTTGAGAAAATATGGCTTGGCAACCAGGTACAAAACTTTATGGCGATCGCTATACTATCATCAGAAAACTAGGGGAAGGGGGTTTTGGCATCACCTATTTAGCGCGAAACCGCAAAGGGGAAGATATTGTGATCAAAACCCTACTAGATAAAATTCTAATAGACGCCGATTTTGTTGAGTTTCGGGATAAATATTTACGCGACTTTAAAGATGAAGCAACTCGACTCGCGGTTTGTCGCCATCCCCATATTGTACAAATTGATAATGTGTTTCGGGAAGGTTCCTTACCCTGTATTGCGATGGAATATATTGCTGGACAGAACCTTTGGGAGTTAGTGAGGGGAAAAGGGGCGCTTCCAGAAGCGGAAGCAGTAAGTTATATTCAACAAATTGGTAATGCTTTAACAGTGGTTCATGATAAGGGGTTATTGCATCGAGATATTAAACCCCAGAATATTATGAAACGGGAAGGAAAAACCGAAGCGGTGTTAATAGATTTTGGTATTGCTAGAGAGTTTATTCCTAATATTACCCAAACTCATACCCTTGCCTTTACCCATGGGTTTGCCCCCATTGAACAATACGATGAACAAGCGCATCGGGGGGAATATACAGATGTTTATGGTTTGAGTGCGACGTTATATTGTTTGTTAACAGGGAAAGTGCCAACTCCCGCTCCCAATAGAAGTGTGGGTTTTAAATTTATACCCTTAAATCAAGTTGTTAATGTTAGTAATAGAGTTCATGAAGCGGTGATGAAGGGGTTAGAATTAAGACCAGAAGATCGTCCTCAGTCGGTGTTGGAATGGTTGGAAATATTGGTTTATCCCGACCCCTTCAAAACCGTTAGTTTTGAAACCGTAACCGTCAACTCCACCGGACAAATTACCAACCGTAGGCAAGCCCAATAAAATAGTTAGTTTTATTTTGATAATCGGGTTGAAAGATGCAAATATAAATGATATACTATTAAAAGAAAAGGCATTAGGATGAAAGTAAAAGATATTATTAAACGATTAGAAGAAGAAGGTTGGTATTTAGCAAGGACTAGAGGAAGCCACCGACAATTTAAACATCCTGTAAAATCTGGTCTGGTCACGGTTCCTGGTAAACTATCAGATGATTTAGCACCAGGAACATTAAACAGTATTATTAAACAAGCTCAAATTAATCTTTAAATTTTAGGAGAAATTAACCCATGAAACGTTATGCAATTGTTATTGAAAAAGCGGCTATGAACTATTCTGCTTATGTTCCAGATTTGCCCGGATGTGTGGCGACAGGTTACACCATAGAAGAAATTGAAACAGAAATTAGAGAAGCGATTATTTTTCATCTGGAAGGGTTAGAAATCGAAGGTTTACCGATTCCTGAACCTGTGGCTATATCCGAATATGTTGAAGTTTAATCCCAGAAATTATTAGAATTACCCCTACATTTAGGGTTACATCCCCAAATTTGCGTAAGTCCTGGAAAATTAGGACGTATTCGCAACTTAGAAAGATAGTTTGGGCTTGAAATTTGTTTAAGTCCCATTAATACTGTTAGAGGTTTAATTTCTAAGGTAATTGAATCCTCAATTGCTTGAATTAGGCCGAATCCTCCTTGATAGTAATTGTTTCTTTAAAAATAGGGGTAGCAGATGATATTTAATTTACCCATGAATTTGATTAATATTGAATTTGTACAGACTATTTCTGAATAATTGAGACTAACCAAAAAAGACCGGATTGGATTTTAAGATAACAGAATTAGCAAGTCATGGCGAAGACCTCGATTGACAAATGCTCTTTACAATACTTAATATAGGCAAGCTATAACTGATGAAACTGTGGGACAAAGAACGTATGCCGACTTTTTTGCTGGTTTGGTTGGGACAAATTGTTTCTATGTTTGGTTCCAGCTTAACCGAATTTGCCTTGGGGGTTTGGGTGTATCAAACCACAGGTTCCATTACCCAGTTTGCCCTGATTTCTGTTTGTATTCATCTTCCTAACCTGTTGATTTCCCCCCTCGCAGGGGCTATTGTAGACCGTTCGAGTCGTCGCGGCGCGATGATTATTAATGATATTATTGCGGCGGTCGGAACGCTAATTTTAATGGGTTTGGTATTTTCCAACCGTTTAGAAGTTTGGCATATTTACGTTGCGGTGTGCGTGAGTTCCATCTCAGGCGCCTTCCAATGGCCCGCTTATATGGCCTCCATTCCCCAATTAGTTCCCCGCAATGACTTAAATCGTGCTAATGGCATGGTACAAGTTTCTAGGGCGATCGCTAAAATTTCTGGCCCAACTGTTGCAGGAATTTTAGTTAGTAGTATTGGCATTGGTTCGATTTTAATTATTGATTCAGGAACCTTTATTTTAGGGTTAATTACCTTATTAATTGTACGTTTTCCTAAAGTAGAACCTTCAAAATCTCAACAACAACCCCTAAACTTTAAACGACTTTGGCAAGAAAATCTGTCCGCCTGGAATTATATTCTCATCCGTCCCGGTTTAAAAAAATTATTAAGCTTTTTTGCAATAACTTACTTTACAGAAGGAATGCTTGCTATTTTATTCTGGCCGGTGGTCTTAACCTTTGCCAGCAGTAAAGAATTAGGATTGATTTTATCAATTAGCGGTTGTGGAATGCTCCTCGGAAGCCTCGCTGTCAGTGTTTGGGGCGGCCCTAAAAACCGAATTAAAGCAATTTTATGGTTAGTCGGTTTACAGGGTTTATGTCTTTGTTTAGGCGGGTTTAGACCTTCGGTTTTCTTGGCTGGAATTGGAGGATTTGGTTATTTATTTGCCCGTCCCTTTATTGTTAGTAGTAACCATACAATTTGGCAATCTAAAATCCCCTTTGAATTACAAGGACGGATATTTTCTTTACAAAGTGTTGTTGAGCGATCGCTTTTAATTCTATCCCATTTAACCGTTGGGCCCTTAGCCGATCGAGTATTAGAACCCATGATGAAACCCGGTGGACTTTTAGCAGATAGTATCGGTCAAATTATTGGAGTCGGCGCGGGACGAGGAAGTGGGTTATTATTTATGTTAATTGGTATCCTCAATATTGTAGCCGCTTTAATTGCCTATCAAATGCCTCGTTTACGTCGAGTCGAAAAAGAAATTCCCGATGCGATCGCGGTCATCAGTTAACAGTTATCAGTTATCAGTTATCAGTTATCAGTTTAAGAGTTATCAGTTAAACTGTATATTCACGCAGCGCACTGAATTATGAAAATTTTGCAAATTGTTCCTTCAATTTCTTTAGTATATGGTGGCCCCAGTCAAATGATCCGGGGTCTATCTTCAGCGTTAGGAAAACTAGGAGTTGAGGTGACGGTTTTAACCACTAATTCTAATGGCGATCGGGGACAACCGCCCTTAGATGTTCCTTTGGATATTCCCCTACAGGAAAAGGGTTATCAAATTCGCTATTTTCCCTGTTCTCCCTTTCGTCGTTATAAATTTTCTTTAGATTTATTAAAGTGGCTAAAAAAACACGCCTCTGAATATGATTTAGCCCATATTCATGCCTTGTTTTCTCCCGTAACTTCGGCGGCGGCAACCGTAGCCCGTTATCAAAAATTACCCTATATTTTACGCCCGTTAGGAACCCTTGACCCCGCCGATTTAAACAAGAAAAAACAGTTAAAAAAAATCTATGCCGCATTATTAGAACGCCCTAATCTTGCCGGGGCAGCAGCGATTCATTTTACCAGTCAAGAAGAAGCTAGAATATCTGAACGATTTGGAGTCAAAACCAACGATTTAGTGATTCCTTTAGGCGTCACCTTACCCGAATTAACCCAAACTCCCCAAGCAATTTTATCCCATTTAGAAATCAAGCCAAATATTCCAATTATTTTATTTTTATCTCGAATTGAACCCAAAAAAGGACTCGATATTTTAATTCCCGCTTTAGAAAAAGTCTTAAAAGCCGGATTAGAATTTCAATTTATTTTAGCAGGATCTAATCCCCAAGATCCCGAATATGAGGCTAAAATTAAACAACAAATTCAACAATCTCCTTTAGGCGAAAAAACTATTATCCCAGGGTTTGCAACTGGAGAAATCAAAACAGCTTTATTAAAAATAGCTGATTTATTTGTCTTACCGTCCTATTATGAAAATTTTGGAATTGCAGTGGCCGAAGCGATGGCCGTGGGAACTCCGGTAATAATTTCTAAGGGAATTTATATTTGGGAAGATGTGGAAAAAGCCCAAGGAGGTTGGGTAGGAAATGGCAATATTGATGAAATTTCAAGTTTAATTGAAACCGCATTAAAAAATTCCCAAGAACGTCAACTGCGAGGTTTAAATGCTCAAAATTATGCTCTAAATTATTATAGTTGGGATGCGATCGCTCAACAAATGATTCAAGTCTATCAAGGATTAATTCTTAATTCTAAACAATGATACAGTAATCCTAAATGATTTGTGATAAAAACCCGTATGATTTTGTGTAGAAAATGCTATAATCTTAATAATTCCTAATAAAAAATAGCTTATGATTCAAGCAATATCTACAACCGTAACATTTGATGAATTTATCGCTGGGTATCCAGAAAGATCGGAATATCACTACGAATTACACAACGGAGAAATTGTAGAAATGCCTAAACCCACAGGTAAACATTCACGGGTTGCAGGTTTTTTGATTGCTGAACTTAACTTTGAAATTAGACGATTAAAACTTCCTTATTTTATTCCTAAAGAAAGCGTGATTAAATCTGCTCGTGATCAGTCTGGATATGAACCTGATGTGATTGTAATTGATGAAGGACGGGTTATAGATAATCCTCGATGGGAAAAAGAATCGGTTATTACTCAAGGAAGTTCTGTACCATTGGTGGTTGAAGTTGTTTCAACTAATTGGAGTGATGATTATGCTTTAAAACTAGAAGAATACGAGATTTTGGGCATTTATGAATACTGGATTATAGATTATTTAGGATTAGGAGGAAGAAGATTTATCGGAAATCCTAAACGACCTACTATTTCCGTCTACCAGCTTGTTGAAGGAGAGTATCAACTCCACCAATTTCGAGAAAATCAACGCATTGAATCACTGATTTTTCCAGACTTAAATTTGACAGCTTTAGAGATTTTTCAAGCAGGTAAATGATGCTTAGCCCTCGTCAAAGTAAAAATACCACTGATAAATGCTATATATCGCTTTTATTCAGATATTTTAGCACCATATACCTCATAAAAGTATTGATTTAATTCTTGCAAATCTTGATCATTAATAATATTAGACATAGACTGATCAAATAATCTTCCATCAATCAATGCTCCCGTAATTGCAGAAGATGATATCATTGGTACAGCGATTCCCTGACGGAAATAAAATTGGGAGTTCTGAAATCTGGCTTTTTGCTTATTAATAACTTTATAATATCGAATTTTTTGTTGGTGTTTACCAGTATAAAATCTTGATGTATAATCTCAATATTTGTTAATTTATTGTATTTAAAATTTAACTTATTTACAGAATCAATATTTAACTCATAGGCGGTAATTTCTGGAGTTAATTCCTGTTTAAATAACTCGTCAATAAATACACCCTCACCCGCACAAGGTTCAAGCACAGACAAATTAGAATCACATTCCAAAAGTCCTACCATATAGGAAGTAATATGATGACAATTAGTGTAATAGGCTTGGAAACTATCTTGCTTTCTGTTTGCAGGAGCTACCATGATCAAAAAGCGATCGCTTTACAAAATCGGCGATCGCACGAGGGAATTATTTAAAGAGAGACCGTAATCAAGTCTTATAAGACAATCACATTCACTGCGGAGGGGCCTTTTTGACCCTGTTCGATCTCAAATGCTACTTCCTGGTTTTCAGCCAGAGTTTTAAAAGTATTGCTTTGAATAGCCGAGAAATGTACAAAAACATCTTTCGAGCCATCAGAGGGAGTGATGAAACCAAAGCCTTTGGACTCGTTGAACCATTTGACTTTACCTGTCAGTTTAGCCATGTTTTGACCTCTAGGGAATGATGATTACAATAACCATGCGATCGCCAATTTTATAGAGCGATTACAGGAGGGAATTATCTGAAGAAAGATCGTGATCAACTCTCATAAAAGGATCACATTCATTGCGGAGGGGCCTTTTTGACCCTGTTGGATCTCAAATTCCACTTTCTGGCCCTCAGTTAGGGTTTTAAAGCCATTGCTTTGAATAGCCGAGTGGTGTACAAAAATATCTTTAGAGCCATCATCGGGGGTAATGAAACCAAAGCCTTTTGAGTCGTTGAACCATTTGACCTGACCTTTAATTTTAGCCATGTTTTAACCTCTAGGGAAATAAAATTAACCTCAAACCATTATTCTATAAGAGTTTGATTGAAATTTTTGGATATGTCTATTATAGTCTAGCTTACTCAAGGATCAAATTCCGAGAAATAAAATAAGAAACCTGGTTTTTGCACTAACTTAATACTAAAACCCTAAAAATCAGAGGTTATACAATGGATACTTTAACAAATCTCAACTCTGACTGTTCTCGCTTCCAAGGAGATAACCGGTGATTTAGCCAATTATAATGGTAACTATTAGAGTTTTATATATGGATACTTTAACAAAATGCTCAAATTCCCTATTCTACAAATTTAATTTATCATGGTTGAATTAATTATTTTATTAGCTTCCCTATTGGTGGCTTGGTTAGTGTTTACCTGGGTAGTTCAGGTGTTGAAAGCCAGTGTTAGTACAGCAATTGCGATCGCAGTTATTGTATTAATTTTACAACTGGTATTTGGAATTGGGCCCCAGGAATTATTAGACCATTTGATTCAGTTACCGCAAAGGTTATGGGATTTAGTTGTTAATCATCGTTTTTGAGGGAAAATATAATAAATATAATAAGAGAGTCCTGAAGGACTCACTACGGGTTAGAAGTGGAATTTTAGTCGATCTGAATGATTTTGATTTAACTGTTTGTCTAGGGTTTGCCAGTCTTCTTGTTCAATATAATTGGTGATTTGATCTAGGGTTTGTTTGTAGGATTTGAGCGATCGCAATAGGGCTTCCCGATTATATTTTGCCATCATTAATCCTAATTCTGGATTTCCCCCCCCGACCCGACTGGTATCCCTAAATCCTGAACTAGCAAAATAGTGGGCTAATAGATCAACATCGGGATTATTTTCTAATCTTAAAGCCGCAATTAAACTACCACTAATAATTACAGGTAAATGGGAAATCCAAGCTACGGCCCGATCATGTTCTTCTGGTTGACAATGGTAGATTTTAGCTTGTAATAAATTTACAATTGATTCTACAATTTTAATTGATTCGGTGGGGGTGTTGCTAGTCGGTGTAATTACATAGGGTTTATTAATGAATAAATCATGTTGGGCTGCGTTAATTCCGGTTTCCGTATTCCCCGCCATCGGATGTCCCCCGACAAAATTCGGCCATAGGGCGGAACAAGTTTCTACAATTGGTTTTTTCACAGAACCCACATCGGTTAAAATAGTATGGGGTTGTAAATGGGGAATTAATTCTATAATGGTGGGAGCGATCGCAGCAATAGGGGTACAAATAAAAATAACGTCAGCTTGACCCATCAAAGATAAATCCACACTAGCTTCATCCACAACCCCGCGTTCAACAGCAACCTCGCAGGTTTTTTGTTTAAGACTGATACCCAGAATGCGATAGGATGGGGGTGGAGATGTCGCGGAGTCAGATTTGTGAATTTGGGTTTGGGTTTGTTGTCGATGACTATATAAATCTAAACCGAGTGATCCGCCAATTAAACCCAATCCAATAATACCAATATTCATAGATAAAGACTCCACTCAAATTATTAGGGAAAAGCGTTAGTGAATCTATCACTTAAAGCTCAATTTTAGAATATTTTTGTCAAGTTTAGTTAAAGCTGGTTAATCGGTGATTAAACTATTCAGCATTAACTGGAATTTAAAAACGATTGTTTAAGGTTTGAACTAATATTCTTAGAGCAATTTCACCCTTTTTATAGGTAGATAAATTCTACCCCATTTTGTTATAATTTTCTATAATCAACCTCACTAATTTGGAGAGTTAGAAGGCATGGATATCGAAACCGCAATTAAACAGTGTTTAAGCCATAACTAGAGAATCAATAATCATTCATTTAATTAGGGTTAAAGGATTACTATTATGATTGAAAGTGAATTAGTAAAAGTCTACCAAATTGTTAAAAAATATCAAGAAGGGGAGCGGGATTTTAGTGGAATTAACCTGAATGAAAATAATTTAAGCCGGATTAAAGCGAATTTAATTCAATCGGACTGGGTAGGGGCGGATTTATCGGGAGCTACCTTAACCGGAGCCAAACTTTATAATGTTCATAGATTTAGTTTAAAAGCCGAAGATCTTAAATGTGAATGGATTGATTTAAGCCCCCATGGAGATCATACTCATGTTGTAAATTTTAATCCCGAAACCCTGAAAAAGTTTTTTAATCAAAGTCTTCCCTTGGTGCAAATTTTTGTGGATGCTCCGTTGGATTTTGAATCTAAGAAGAAAATTTAGGAAAAAATCGAAAAATTCAAATTTTAACTGCCATGAATCAAGTTATTGTTAAGGCGAATGAATTTAAACTCTTAGTTAAAGAAAGTCAAAGTGATTCTCGGTCTATATTTTTTAAATCCGCCACTCAAACCCTATTAAAAAATAGCAGTCAACAAAGTTTAATGGTTCATAATAATGCTAATTTTGGTAAACGATTTGATGACCTATCTAGTCGTCAAACCGATGCCGATTTAACTCTCAATTCCCGTCAATCTAATCTACCCGATTTTAAAGAAGTGATTGATTTTATCGAAAGTTTTGATTATCTTAGTAATTGAGGATGAATCTAACCATTACTGTTTGTATTTTTGAACGAATTTGATAGAAGTTGAAGTCCATAACTTACTGCGAAACCTGCTCAAGTCCAAAACCGAAGCCCTGTGGCCCCATCATCTGACGATGGCCCGCATAGTGGCTAGGGCGTTACGTTTGGGACGGGATGCTTTAATTCAAACGGGGATTCCCCCCAGCCACGATCATCATTCCTATCGGTTGAGTTACTGGATACCATTATTAGTCTGGCATCAATCGGTAATTGTGGTGGCGCCCGATGGGATTTTGGACGAACTCCAACGACTAAATTTACAACCCTGGATTAATCCAGAAACCCTTAACCATCCTGATCTAATTGCCAATAAACCCATTCTCCGAGGGGATTCCTGGCCTGATGATAGCTTTTCCGGGGTTTTATTAACAACACCTTCAGCTTGGTTATCCAGTCGCTTCAGGGATGATCACAACTTTCCTCAGCAAGTCCTGACTGTGATTGATGGGGTCGATGATTTGGAAACCTGGACACGCCAAACCCTAACGGTTAGTTTGCATCCCCAGGACTGGAATCATCTCATGGAACAGCAACCCGAACAGGGGGAAACCATTCGAGATACCCGGATACACCTAACTCGGATTTTGTTCCAACATCCCCCTAATCCCTATCAATGCTATGTTTTGGACAATCCAGAACAGGAAATGATTGAGCAACTGTATGGAGTTATCGATCCCCAGTTGTCTGAATGGCAGGGGTTTTGGCAACGTTGGCAACGACCTGGACAGTTAAAATGGGCCGTGGTGGATCGGATATTGGGAACCTTTTCTCTGTTTTGTGGCCCGGTGGATGTGGCATCGGAGTTAGGCCCTATCTGGCCCCAACAGCCCGTGGTTTTGATTGGAGGAGCTTTGGATTTAGACAAACAGGCTCCGATTTATCGCCAAGCGGTGGGACTCGGAGAAATTACCGGGGTGAAATTTACCCCAGATCGACAAAGCCAACTGATCCAACTTTATATCCCATCGGGTTTTCCTTTACCCAATACTCCTCAGTATCAATTGACTTTGATTAAAGAGCTTTATAATATTTTATATATAAGCTTATCAGTACAAGGATTCAGTGTTTTATTAATTGGAGATGTTCCGTTAAAAGCCCAAGTCAGTACAGCGATGGCGGCGGAATTTGGTTCTCGGGTACGGGTAGAAACCACGGATTTGCCGGAAAATGCTGTTTTAGTGACGGGTTGGGAGTTTTGGCGACAACATCATGGCCGTTTACCTTCACCCCATTTATTAGCGATCGCTACCTTACCTATTCCTTCTTTAGAAGATCCTTTAGTTGCCGGACAGGTCGCCTACTATAAACAACGACATCTGGATTGGTTTCGGTTTTATTTATTACCCCAAGCATTAAGTGAACTCCAACGGGCCGTTGCTACGGTGCGGGATAGTCAGGGGGTTGTAGCCCTATTTGATAGTCGGGTCTTACATCGCAGTTACGGAGAACAGGTCTTAACCGCCTTGAGTCCCTCCGCCCGGATTAATTACTTAGATCGGTTGTGGTTAGTTCAGTAGCCATTCCCCCTTGTCCTGATTCAAAGATTCGGATCAACTCCTAAACTTTTCAACCGTTCTTCTAAGGCTTTTAATCGAGCTTCTGCTTGTTCAGCCCGTCGCTTTTCCTGTTGTAATTTTTGCCCCAATTCTACAAAGGTTAAAAACCGTTCTGCCGTGGGGGTAAAAATTTGTAATTCTTCAGCCATTTCAAAACGAACTCCTAAACGGGGACTTACCCAACCTTGAATTTCTTCAATAATTGTTAATTTTCCATCCATTATTTGCCACCCGGCAAAATCCACTTTTTCAGGATCATAAAGATAATATTCCTCCACACCATACCATTGATAAAATTGCAGTTTAGCCGCCATTTCTTTAATTGTATTTCCAGGGGAAAGAATCTCAAATACCACTTGGGGTGGGATATTATCTTCTTGCCATTGTTGATAGGAACCTCGATAACCCTTGGGGCGACCAAAAACCACCATAACATCCGGGGCGCGACGAATCGTATTATTTCCTTCAATGGGATACCAGAGTAAATCCCCCGCTACAAATACATTAGAATTGTCAGCAAATAATAGATCTAAATTTTCCTTGATGGTAACAATCCATTGAAATTGTCGGGTATTATCAGCCATTGGTTGACCGTCAGTATCCGAATAAATAATCGTGGTTTGGGTTTGGGATGGTCGTTGTTGAATCATTAGGATTTTTCCCTGGGATCAATGATTTTTGGGAATCCGTTATTTTAAAAAATTCTAACAATTTAAAGCGCCTCCCAGACGGGAGGACAACTTCAAAATTGATTAACTCGCAACCGGATTAGCCGCCGAGGGACGACGGTTAATTACTTGGTCAATTAAACCGTAGTGCATAGATTCTTCCGCCGACATGAAGAAATCCCGTTCTGTGTCGTCTTCAATGCGGGATAGGGGCTGACCCGTGTGGTCGGCTAAATGTTGATTCAGGCGTTTTTTTATATACAAAATTTCCCTGGCCTGAATCTCAATATCCGTCGCCTGTCCTTGGGCGCCCCCTAACGGTTGGTGGATCATAATCCGCGAATGGGGAAGACTCATCCGTTTACCCTTGGCCCCCGCACTCAACAGAAACGCCCCCATACTAGCGGCTAAACCCAGACAAATAGTGGAAACATCGGGGCGGATGTGGTTCATGGTGTCAAAAATCCCTAAACCCGCCGACACCGAACCTCCTGGGGAGTTGATGTAGAGGTAGATATCTTTTTCTGGGTCTTCAGCATCGAGGAACAGCATCTGGGCCACAATTAAGTTAGCTAAATCGGCTGTTACCTGTTGTCCGAGGAAAATAATTCGATCGCGTAATAGCCGAGAATAGATATCAAAGGCTCTTTCGCCACGACCCGATTGTTCAATAACGGTTGGGATCATAACATTTTGCTGCTAATGGTCATTCTTTGATATTGTAGCGATTTCGGGTTTCAAACTTTCACAAACCATTCCTGACGGTACATCAAATAGGATACTAGCCACCAAAATATTAGGGTAGCGATCGCAAAGGCTAGAGATCCATTCATCGCCCCGAACCCCGACTGGAATAGGGTTTCATACAGCCAAGTTTTCGCGCTGGGGGCCTGGGGAGAATCGCCAATTTTAATTAAATTTAAAATTCTCCCGACAAAACCAGAAGCCACAAATATTGTTAGGGCGTTTAATCCCATAACTTTAAAGGGAAATCCCCATTTTTTCCACCCTTGGACTTCGATGGTTTCATAACAGAATGCGAGTAGTATTAATGACCAACCCACGGTAACTATTACAAAGGAACTTGTCCACAGGGATTTATTCAGGGGAAACAATTCCGCCCATAAATAACCAATCACAAAACAACTAATTCCAAATACAACTAAACTGGCACTGGTATCAGTTCTAATTGGTTGTTTTCTAATCCAATTTCCGGTTAAATAACCTAATATAACCGTAACCACGGCGGGAAAGGTACTAAAGAGTCCTTCGGGATCATAAAATCCTCCTTTCCACAAATGTTTTTGACCTAAAATTAGGCGATCAATATAGGCGGCAAAATTTCCTTCCGGGGTGAGGTTTCCGATTCCATAACCCGGAACAAGAACGAATTGCATCAGAATATAATAGCCTAATAAAATCCCGCCACAGAGTGCCCATAATCCTTTTCTGGAGAGGTAAAAAATTGCGATCGCAGCTAAAAAATAAGCTACCCCAATCCGTTGTAAAACCCCCATAATTCTAATTTCGGCGAGATTATAATAAGGGAATCCATTTAGGAGTAATCCTAATAAAAATAATATCCCAGACCGTCGAGCAATTTGTAGATAAATTGATTTAGGAACAATTGTTTCTGGCGCTCGATATTCTTGGGTATATTTAGACAAAGAAAAAGCCATGGCTACCCCGACAATAAATAGAAAAAAGGGAAATACTAAATCCGTCGGAGTACAGCCATTCCATTCCGCATGATCCAGCCAAGGATAGACATAATTCCAACTACCCGGATTATTGACTAATATCATACTGGCGATCGCAATTCCCCGAAATACATCCAAAGCCTGTAGCCGCATAAGTGCATCCTCAACCTTGGAAGTTATTATTTCATAAATTCCTAATTATAATAAAATTCCGGATCAATTCTTCCTCCATCCTAGATATTAACTTTCACAAAGCATTAACTAGGGGTAAAAAAATCCTGACCCGGTGGGCTATGATTAAATATAGTAATAGTCTATGGACGAAAATAATAGATTCCCATTCGACTTGACACCCTAACCCCATTGAGTTTGAATGTCATCAAGTCCATACCGTTTGTCTACAACCCCATCCGTGAGTCTGAGGATGCTTGTAGCCCCTGATTCACGGAAAATGGTGCTTACACATCAAAAATCATCTAGGACTGTATGAGTTGAGTTGAAATTTTATCCCTTGTAATGGGCTGGTAGACAAATGGAAACAGAAACCAAAAAACGTCGCGTATCAACTAATACGATCGTTCGACGACAGGCGACACCGAAAGAACGAGAGTTAATTCATCTGTTAGCAAATTTAGGCTGTTCTCAAGCGAAATATGGGTTGAGACACGCCACTAGCAAACAGTTAATTAGTCCTGAAGAACGCTTAAGATTAGCAGAATGGCATTACCTTCGTTTACAACAAATTCGCCGCGTTGAACGCAGTTTAGACCCGGTTGCTACCCTGAAGCGAGTCTATTTTAAAAGTAAGTTAAGTCCCCGCAATTTAGAGTCTTTAAAACTATTGTGGGTCGAAGATGAAAAAACCCGGGTTAAACGGGTAGATCCTGAACTCGATGATCTGCTTTGTGATGCTTTGGATAAAGGAGATACTCTCAAGCAAATTTTTCGGATCATTGAGGTCAAGGAAAGACAATTTGCTCGTACTCCTGAACCCGGAAAAATTCCCCTTTGGGTGCAAGAATGGGAAAATTCTAATTATGAAATCAACTACTTTCCCCCATCTTTCCCTGATTGGGCGCAAATCGTTGATGATTAATTAAAAATGCAGCTTGTCCTAGGGCTAGTCCTCCATCATTAGGAGGATTTTTTTGTGACCAATAAACCTGAAATCCTTCTTGACAAAGCCGAGATATTGTGCGTTCAATTAAATATTTATTCTGAAAACATCCCCCACTTAAAGTTATAGTTTTTTCGCCTAATTTCTGACTAATTTCTACCACCGCTTCCACTAAACTATTATGAAATTTAGCCGAAATTAAATTAATCGGTTTTTCGTTAATTTTATCCTCTAATATCCCTTTAATTATTAGTTCCCAATTAAGATAATACCTAGAATTATAACTCATATTACCAATATTATCCCCCTTTTCCAAGGGGAGTTGGGGGGTATCTAACCATGCAAACAGATAATATTCATCGGTTTCTAAATTATCAATGGCAAATTCTAAAGCCATAGCCGCTCCTCCTTCAAAACTCACCCTTTGACAAATTCCTAATAAAGCCGCCACTCCATCAAATAACCTTCCCACACTGGAAGTTAAGGGAGTATTTAATTTCCGGTTTAACATCGTTTGCATAATTCTTAATTCCTGGGGTTTGAAAGATTCCATAAACTCTAAATTCATCCCCGAATTAAATAGATCATTTCCCAATAATTCATATAATAATCCTAAAGCAATTCGTCGAGGTTCAGATACCGCTTTATCTCCCCCCGGAAGGGGAAACCGACGAAAAGAAGCAATACGTTGAATTATAGTTTCTGTAACTTGAAAAAACTCTCCTCCCCAAATTGTTCCATCGAGTCCATATCCGGTTCCATCCCAAGCAATTCCCAGCAAGGGAGGTGGTAAATTATGTTCAGCAATGACAGCAAAAACGTGGGCGAGATGATGTTGAACTCGGACTATTGGATATTGATTTTGTTGAGATAAATTTTCTGCAAATTGGGTGGAATAATAGTCGGGGTGATCGTCACAAACAATAATATTTGGTTGAAAATCATAGATATTACTCAGACTATTAATCACTTCTTGAAATGCTGCTAAAGCTAGGGGGTTTTCTAAGTCCCCAATATGTTGACTCAAGAAGGCTTTTTGATTAAATGCGATGGGCTCCGCCCAGCCGAAGGCTATCGCAATTGTACTCTTTAAATGTCCGCCCAAAGCTAAAATTTTTATTGGCTTTTCTATTGACAAATCCCCAGACTGTGATAAACTAAGGTTAGTTTGATATGATGGGTGTCTGTTTGCGCCTATAGAGTCAGGTAGGGAAATCGGTAACGGCGCGTAACCCCTCGCCCGACGCAGCACCATTTCTTGATTAGCAATAATTCTAACAATCGAATCATCAATCGGTCTAACAATCGGGCGGTTATGAACTAAGAAGAAATCCGCGATAGTATTCAGACGAGTCACCACTTCCGCTTCATCAATACAAATCGGTTCATTTGCAAAATTGCCACTGGTTGCGACGATAGGAAAGTTCAATTGAGCTAATAATAAATGATGGATGGGTGTGTAGGGTAACATGACCCCTAAATAGGGATTTTCTGGGGAAGTTACCCCCCCTAGCCCCCCCTTAGTAATGGGGGGAAATGTTTGGTTTTCTTCTCCCCCCCTTAGCAAGGGGGGGTGGGGGGGGTCAGACTTTAATTGATTAAAAATCCGACGTAACAAAACAATCGGAGCAGCAGGAGAAGATAATAATTTTTCTTCCAATTCCGAAACCAAACAATCCTGTTTTACCTGTTCTAAATTAGGATACATCACCGCCAAAGGTTTTGCGGGACGGCGTTTGCGTTGACGTAAATTTTGCACGGCGGTTTCATTTCTAGCATCAACAATTAAATGAAATCCACCTAAACCTTTTAATGCTAATATTTGACCCGAACGAATAATATCCGCCGCCTGTTTTAGAGCTTGATTTAAACTAGCAATAACCTTACCGTTTTTATCCCATAATTCTAATTGTGGCCCACAAACAGGACAAGCATTAGGTTGGGCGTGAAACCGACGATTTAAAGGATGACTATATTCATTTTGACAATCGGAACACATTGTAAATGTTGCCATTGTGGTATGATTTCGGTCATAGGGTAAATCGCGAATAATCGAATAACGCGGCCCACAGTTAGTACAATTAGTAAAGGGGTATTGATAACGACGATTTTCAGGATCAAAAATATCTTGTAAACAATCAGAACAAGTTGATAAATCTGGTAGAATAATTGCTATTTTTTGAGGATGGTTTGTAGATTCAGAAACCCGTATTTCAAATTCAGAATAACCCACCGGAGGTAACCAAACGATGTCTAAAGTTTGAATTTCAGATTGAGGCGGTTTTTCCTGTAAAATTCGATATTTAAACTGTTCTAAAACTTCCCATAATCCTTCTACTTCAATCAACACCCCCGACACAGAATTATTAATCCATCCCGTTAGGTTTAATTCCATTGCGAGGCGATAAATAAATGGACGAAACCCCACGCCTTGGACTGTTCCTTGAATGGTTAGTTGGAGGCGATGTTGTTGGGAATTGAGATCGAAATAATCTGGTGACATAGCTCAGAATCAGAACTATTATATTATAGCTATATTGGTAAGAGATTGCACAAATTATATTAATTTAGGATAAAATTTATCTAGGTTTGGAGATTTAACCCCCTCGTCATCGGTATAAAATTGTGGTATGAAAGGTACAACATAATTGTCATCTACTAGACCCACCGGGGTAGAATGATTAGGAAAAATGCTAGAACCAAACTCAAAAGAACACTTTGATTCCCCCAATCCCTTATCCAGTTTAGAATCACCGGATTTCAGCACAAAATCCAAGGCTTTAACCCGATTACCGAAGAAAACGATTGCGAATATAATTTTTCCAGTTGTGGCGATTTTGAGCACATTAATTACGATTTGGATTTGGGTAGAAAATAGTCGCCTGAGCCAACGTTTACAAGCACAACAATCTCGTTCAACAACATCATCTTCCAAAAATCAACCCCTAAATCCCCAGGAAACTGTATTAAAAACCAAAAAATGTTCGGAATGTAATTTAACTGGAGCTAATTTAAAAAAAGCCAATTTAAGGGAAGCCTATTTGTGGAAAGCTAACTTAGAAAACGCAGATTTGAATAATACTAATTTAAGGTTTTCTGATTTGCGGGGAGCCAACTTAGCCGGGGCAGATTTACGAGAGAGTCAACTAGCAAGTGCTAATTTAGGATATGCTAATTTAATCGGAGCGAACTTAAATAACGCCAATTTACAACAGGTTAATTTATGGCAAGCTAACTTAAAAAATGCTCAACTCAATAATACTATATTTATACAGGCTGATTTACGTCAAGCCAATTTAGAATCGGCTAATTTAGAATCGGCTAATTTATTAACCGCTAATTTAACCAAAGCTAATTTAGGAAATGCTATTCTAAATGGGGCTAATTTAAAAGATGCAAACTTATCAGAAGCTGTGTTATGGTTGGCACAATTAGAAAAAGCCAATTTAGAAAAAGCCAATTTAGAAAAAGCTAAGTTAGGCTATGCTAAACTGAATCAAGCTAACTTGAAGCAAGCTCAATTAATTGATGCGGTATTAGAAGGAGCGAGTTTAGAAGATACGGATTTACAAAAAGCCAATTTAAAAGGCGCAAAATTAGAACGAGCTAATCTATTAGGGGCGTATTTAGAACGGGCTAATTTGCAAGAAGCTAATTTGGCGAAAGCAGATTTACGAGGAGCAAATTTACGCGGAGCTCACCTAAAAAATGCCTATTTACAAGGAGCAAATTTACGCGGAGCTAACTTGAGGGGCGCGGATATAGAGGGAGCAAATCTACGGGATGCACAGTTAAAAGGAGCAACAATGCCCAATGGCAAAATTTATATTGACAACAATAAATCCAACCCATTTTTTTAAGATTCAACCCAATAGGGCTGGCTATACCTATCCCCTGAATATAATTAAAAGTATATCGCAAATCAGGCAATCTTAGAATAGGCAATATTAAAATCTGCGGGATATGGGGTTGAAAGTTTCACCCAACTTGTGCTACAATTATGACAGCATGGTTAGAGAGCGTCGAAGAATAGTTTGTCCAAATATTTACTCCCCCAATGCCTAATTTTAACGCCAAAATTAGCACCTTGACTGTGATATTTTTGTTTTCATCTTTATTAACAGTCTGTTCAGCCAAACAACCCGAACATCTGACCCAAATGCAACTGCTAATCCCCTTATATTCCTATCCAACTTGGTATAATTCCCAGACTTATTTTTGGCCAGAAGTTGTCAAAGCAGCCCAAAAAGTACCCGTTACAGCAGTTATTAATCCGAATAATGGCCCCGGTGGAAGTCCGCCCAATCAAGATTATGTCAAGGGTCTAAAGGATCTGCGTCAAGATAATATTACGATCTTAGGATATGTTGCTACTAACTATGGTAAGCGTGATATTCAGGAAGTCAAAAGCGATATTGATATTTATAGTAAATACTACGATCTTCAGGGCATTTTTTTCGATGAAGCCGCGAGTGGAGCGGATAAATTAGACTACTATCAAGAGATATATAACTATACCAAAGCTAAACCAAATTTAGATACCGTTGTACTGAATCAAGGAACTCATCCAGACGAAGGTTATCTAAGTAAACCCGCCGCAGATATTGCTATAATTTTCGAGAATTATTCTAAAGAATGGCCTAACTATCAACCTTCTCCCTATGTCAATAATTATGATCCTAAACGTTTTTCCGGTTTAATTCATACCGTACCCGATGTAGATACGATGAAAAGTCATATTGACAAAGCCGTAGAACGTAATATCCAATATATTTATATCACAGATGATAGCCCCGATAGTCCAGACAAAGACCCATGGAATAGTCTACCATCTTATTGGCAAGCAGAAGTCAATTATATTCAATCCTTAAATCAAAAAAATCAGAGTTCAAAATGACAAATCCTGAGTTGATCATCTTCATAATAGATAGAAGCACCAGAATTATGTTTTTGATAAAGTTCACATAATTTTAAAGCTTCAAATTCTAAACTGGTGCGCCCCGCCAAAGAACGATAATAGAAATAGGTTGGGTCTGATAAAATGGAGTTAGCAATGGCTAAATGCAAGTTCAAAGGATTAATAGCCAGAGGTTGTTTTTCCACAAATACAAATAAATCTGGGACTTCGTAGGGAAACTGAAAATCATCAAAAGTTACCTCGGTCAAATATTGTTTGACAAATTTGGCTAAATCTTCATGCCAACCCGCACGATAATTTTGAGCTAGTTGTTCCGGTGGGGCGACAATAATCCAACGTTTGAGCGGAAATCTTGTGCGAATTTCTAGGCTTTTACGAGCAGCGATTTCATGTTCCAAATAATTAATTTTAGCTGGGGGTGGTAGCAAGAAATTGAAAGCCAAACAAAATAGTAAAATCAAACAAACTATTTCTGAATTTCTTCTCAATACTGGGAATAGAAGCCAACTGATAAATAAAAATACTAGGCCAATGAGTAAACTGAGTCCCACAGGTAAAGTAATCAGAAAAACTCGTAAAAAATCAAATTTTTCTGGAGAAAAAGCAAATAATAAAGCCAACAATAACCAAGAGATGGCAACCGCAGCCAATCCTAAAATCCGGCCCCCCATGACTCCTACTATTCCAATCAAGGCGAGAATCAGTAATACAGGTGCCGCCATCGCCACCATTGCTAAACAACAACAGGTATCAAGTACCGCAGTTGGGCGCAATTTTCTGATATAAACCTTGGTAAAACAAGCCAGAGAAAGAACTAAAAACATCGCCGCAATTTCTTCATCACCCGTAGCCCACTGTCGAACTAGGGAAAAGTTCAAACTTCCGATCAAAGTTCCTAAAACTTGCTGATACCAGAGGGGTAACTGTTGAGAAATTTCTGGAGACCAGGTAAATAGATAGGCTCCTAAACTGAACATTCCCACCCAAGCAACGATATTCTTTTGAGTCAAAGTTTGCAGACTGTAACCGACACTCAAGACCAGCAAAAACCCAAACAGAGGTTGAAGAAACCGGAAAACCTGCATAGCATCGACCGAAGCCAGCAGCGACATCAGAGCAGTTATAGCTGAGAAGACAGGTAAATATTGAACTTGATGTCTAATCTGCTCCCAGTCTCCCGCTAAAAATTGCTGAGTCAGGAGTAAGTTCTGGTAACTATCGGGAGTTGTTAGGCGCATTTCCAGAAGGGGGTGTTCAAAACGCAGTAATAAAGTGAAGCTCAAGATCACGGTTAATGCTAGGATTTTGAGTTTTCTTTGAGGACTGTTAATGGTTTGAACACTGATTATCATTAACAATCTTTTTTTATATTGCTGATAAATAACAGAGAAACTCTTGAAAATCTGTTCCGTAGGGAGTCCTTGGTCAAGTATATCCAGGAATAAAAACAATAACCCCTGAACAAATATAGTTAGTTTTTCCCTAGCCCTTGAACGTTGGGGATAATACCAAACACCAAGTAAAAATGTCGTATACAATACCACCAAGGTTAACCAACTGAACAGATGGAAAGCACTGAGCGTAAAAGTTCCAACTGTTACCACCAGTAGAGTTCGGGCGAAGGCACTCACAATTCTACTGTGCCAATGATGATGATAAGAGCTAGAAAAACTTTTATAAGGCAACCCCAAGAATAAAACAGTCCACAGGGTATACAGCCAAATGGCTGTGATCAAGTCCAGAGCCAATATTTTCATACTTAAAAAAATATGCGGTACTATACCACACTAGCATTAGTTAAATCAAGCCAAATTTTGATTTTTCATGAAACATTCATATAAGAACCCTTAATTCTTATTTTTCTTAAAGAATTGGTAAAGTTAGTCTGGGACTATTGCAATCTTCGGGTAGTATCAACCATGATTAGCTTAAGTAAATACACTGATGCGAACAAGTAGTCGGTTTAACTCAAGGTTAACTGTGAAAACCAGGAAAGAGTAAAGATATGTAAACACCTTTACAGTTCTTTACATAGCTGAGTTGATTCATTTACGACTACTTAACCACTTTTAAAAGTAAAGGAGGTATCTGTGATGCAAACAAGTAAAAAGATATTAGTCACTGGAGGAGCCGGTTATATTGGCTCCCATGTCGTCAAACAACTAGGGAGAGAAACAGATTACGAAATCGTAGTCTATGATAACCTCTCTACCGGATCACCCAAAGCAGTGCTTTACGGAGAATTAGTCGTAGGGGATTTAGCAGACCTGCAAAAATTAGCTCAGGTATTTGCCGAACATCAATTTGATGCGGTTCTGCACTTTGCGGCCAGCATTTCCGTCCCCGAATCCACAGCCAATCCCCTAGCTTACTACGGAAACAACACCCGTAACACCTTAAACCTGCTACAATGCTGTGAAACATACGGAGTCAAAAAGCTAGTTTTTTCCAGTACCGCCGCCGTTTATGGAGAAACCGCCGAAAACCCGGTGCGGGAGTCAACCCCCACCACACCCATCAATCCCTACGGTTACTCCAAACTGATGAGTGAACAGATGATTCAAGATTACAGTCGAGCATCTGGATTAAAGTACATAATTCTACGGTACTTCAACGTTGCCGGAGCCGACGACCGTGGGCAGATTGGTCAAACCAACAAAAAAGCCAGTCATCTGCTGAAAGTCGCTTTAGATGCCGCCTTAAACCGACGGGAATCCGTGAGCATCTTCGGTACAGACTTTCCTACCCCCGACGGTACGGGTATTCGTGACTACATCCACGTCGAGGATTTGGCCGCCGCCCATATTGATGCCTTACGTTATCTCGAAAACGAGAATGAAAGCCACATTCTCAACTGTGGTTATGGTCAGGGGTACAGTGTCAAGGAAGTCTTAGCAAAAGTCACAGAAATGTCGGGACGACAATTCCCGGTGATTGAAATTGAACGACGAGCCGGAGACCCCGCCTGTGTGATTGCTTGTTCGGATAAAATTCGTCAGATTTTGGGTTGGAAACCTCAATTCAACAGTCTGGAGAAGATTGTGAGTAGTGCTCTGGCTTGGGAATTAAAATTAATGTATCCCGAAGAGCTAGTAAAAAAGATGCCCAAAACTCCCCCAGCTTTTGTTCTGGGTACAATCTTACTCCAAAAGCAATTTATTTCTCGGAATCAATTGCAAGTCGCCTTGCAAGAACAAGCTAATACAGGGAAAAAACTGGGGGAAATTCTGTTGCGGAAGTCTATGATTTCTGATCAAACTCTGCAAAACTGTTTGCAAGAACAATTCTATTTAAGACAACGTAATTTATTAGCCAGTTAATCAGAGCAGTTTTGACAAAACCCATTTTAAAAAACCAGAGTCAAATTTTAATTATTTGTTAGCTAACCAGAGCAGTTTTGACAAAAACCCTTTTAAAAAACCAGAGTCAAATTAAAAAAGTTCAGCCAAAACTTCAATCAGTCATCAGTTAACAGTTATCAGTTAAGAAGTTTACAGTTTTTATTTAACAGTGCAACTTATTCCCTCTTTCTTTAATCAGATTGGGGGACGAGTTCCCTGCAAATTCACACCAGATGAATATGACTAATCTTTGATTAGTCACTCATTGAGTAGCCATTTTTTATCAAAAATATAGGAGTCATCATGACAAACCAATATGGAAATATTAACGTTGACGGAAATCTAACGGATTGGACACAGAATGATCGCTTAGATTCCATCTCAGGGACAGGGAAAGCCGGATATGAAATTTACGGCAAATATGAAGGAGATACTTATGTTTTTGCCTTCAAAGCAGATAGTACGACCATTGGTGCTAATACCACTTTATGGCTGAATACAGACCAGAACATCGGTACCGGCTATAAAATTTGGGGCTGGGCAGGGGGAGCCGAATATAACGTCAATTTTGATAGTAATGGTATCCCGGCTCTTTACACTGGGGGTGAGGACGAAACTAATCCAAGAATTAAAGTTTCCGACCTCGATTATACCTTTGATCCCGACAAAAAAATCGTAGAATTTGCCGTTCCCGTGAGCCAATTACAGGGAACACCCAAAGCTGTCGATGCCTACATTGACATTAACAATACTGACTTTTTACCCGGGAGTTATGCCAGTCAAAAATATACGGTTTCAGCACCAAAAGTTTTAATCCCAAGAACGGATCTGAGTAAAAAAATAGGCATCGTTTATTCAGACACCACCGCAGCCAAATACTTCGATAAAAAAGCCTATACTCAACTCTTTCTGTCCGCCCAATCCCAAGCGATGCAGGCTGGAATTCCGTTTGATATTTTAAACGAGGATGATCTAACCGATATTACAAAACTGGTTAATTATGACAGCTTAGTCTTTCCTTCCTTGCGCAACGTTCCCACCAGTAAACTGCAAGCCATTGAAAACACCTTATCAGATGCCGTTTATGACTATAAAATTGGGATTGTTACCGCCGGAGATTTCCTCACCAACGACGAAAATGGTAATGCTTTACCCGGAGATTCCTATAGCCGGATGCGGAAACTCCTAGACCTGACCAGGGTTGATGGGGGGGGGCCGGTGAATGGGACTCTCACAGCCACAGATGTAACTAATCCAGTCATGAAAGGGTACGCCGCTAATGAGGCGATTCTTAACTATAGCAACATATCCTATAACACTTATGGCGACGGTGTAACAGACAATAAGCAACCCACCGTTGTCGCAGATTTAGTTGCCAATGGTAAAAATAGCGAGGCAGTGATTACCACCGAAACCGGAGGCCGAAATGTTCACTTTGCCACGGAAGGGTTTTTAGCCGATAGTAACCTACTTTGGCCAGCATTACAATGGTCTGCGAAAGGGGCTGAACCCACGGTACGACTGAATATGAGCCGAGATCAAGGAATCTTTGTTTCTCGTAATGACATGGATCAGTCTCAGGAAACCTTTGACGTTAATAATGGAATTTACGATAAACTCCTGCCCATTTTAGACAAATGGAATAAGGACTATAATTTTGTCGGTTCCTACTATATCAATGTGGGCAATAATCCCCCAGACCAAACCACGGATTGGAACAAGTCTGGCCCCTACTACCAAGATATGTTAGCCCAGGGGAACGAAATTGGTACCCACTCCTACACCCACCCGGAAGATACCAATCCCCTCAACCCCACCGATCTCGAATTTGAATTTAATCAATCCCAATTGGTGATTGAAAAAAACTTAGGAATTAATGTGACTGGTGCAGCCATACCCGGAGCCCCGGAAGGATTCCAAGTCAGTCAAGAACTGAAAAAATACCTGGATTATGTCAGTGGGGGATATTCAGGAGTTGGTGCGGGTTATCCGAATGCCTTTGGCTTACCCTTTAAAGGAGAAGACTATGTTTATTTAGCTCCGAACATGAAGTTTGACTTCTCTTTAATTGAGTTTGAGAAAAAAACGGTACCGGAAGCAGAAGCTGTATGGAATCAAGAATATAACGACATTGCTAGTCATGCCGCCATGCCCATCTTCCACTGGCCTTGGCATGATTATGCCCCAACACTTTGGAATACCAATCCCTCTGGCGCGGCACCTGGTTACACCGAGCAGATGTTTACCAATTTGATCGCTAAGGCTTATAATGCCGGGGCAGAATTTGTCACCGCCAACGATTTAAGCAATCGGATTAAAACATTTGAAAAAGCCAAAATATCTACATCAACTACAGAAAATACGATTACCGCTAAAGTCGAAGCCGCAACCAATACCGACGTCGGTACCTTTGGTTTAAATGTGGAAAAAGGTCAGCAAATCCAAAGCGTTAGTAACTGGTACGCCTACGACGCAGACACGGTATTTTTACCAAAAGCCGGGGGCGAATTTACGATTAACTTAGGGACAACTCCCCAAGATGTGACTCGGATTATTGACCTACCCATGCGCTCAACATTGGAAAGTGTTACGGGCGACGGTCAGAATTTGGACTATACCTTTACCGGGGCGGGAACGGTCAAACTGGATTTGAAGATTCCCCAAGGTCAAGACGTAGTAACAACGGGTGCGGATAGTACCACCCTTAACGGCGATATTTTGGAGATGGTCTTTAAAAACGGAGGCTCCCATACTGCCAAGGTTAGCTTTGGTGTTGCACAAGATCAACCCCCCACGGTGATCAATCCTATTACTGATGTTACCGCCGAGGAAGATGATCCGAGCAAAACCATCGACTTAAGCAATGTCTTTGATGATGTTGATAACGATAAAAACCTGATTGTCAAAACCGTTACAACTAACAGTAACGAGACATTAGTTACTTCTAGTATTACCGACAATACTCTTACCTTAAACTATCTAAAAGATAAATCAGGTACGGCAGACATTACTGTAGAAGCGACATCCAATGGGCTAAAAGTAACGGACACCTTTACTGTCAATGTTAATTCTGTCGATGATGCCCCCACGGTGGCTAGTCCCATTGCTGACGTGACTGCTACTAAAAATGCACCGCAGTCTACTATTGATTTAGCCAATGTATTTGATGATATTGACAACGATAAAACTGCCATTAGTAAGACCGTATTAACTAACAGCAATACCGGATTAGTTACCCCCAGTATTTCTGGAAATACGCTGACCTTGAACTATTTTAACAATCAATTCGGTACAGCAAACATTACAGTTCAAGGTACATCTAATGGCAAAACCGTAGATGATACTTTTACTGTCAACGTCAATGACTCCGTGGTTACTAACCCCAATGATCCTGTAGTTACTAACCCCAGTACACCTTTGAATATTATTAACGTCACCAGCGCCAATAATAATGTTACAGGAACTGCCGGTAATGATCAAATTAACGGTACTGCTGGGAATGAGACCCTGGCAGGAGCAAAAGGGAATGACGTCCTCAATGGTGATGGCGGGAATGACGTCCTCAAAGGTGGGGATGGGAATGACATCCTCAATGGCGATGGTGGGAATGACAAACTAACGGGTCAATTAGGCGATGACGGATTAAGTGGAGGTATTGGTAACGATACCCTGAGTGGGGGTGTAGGTAACGATTCACTCAGTGGGGGTGCAGATAACGATAAACTCAATGGGAACGCAGGTAACGACCTCCTCAATGGGGACGCAGGCAACGATACCCTCAGTGGGGGTGTAGGTAACGATAAACTCAGTGGGGGTGCAGATAACGATAAACTCAATGGGAACGCAGGTAACGACCTCCTCAATGGAGACGCAGGTAAGGATACTCTCAATGGTGGAGACGGCGATGATACCCTGATTGGCGTCGATTCTACGAGTGCAACACCCGGAAAAGAAGAAATTGATGTTCTCACAGGGGGTCAGAACAAAGACCGCTTTGTATTAGGAGATTCAAGTCAAGCCTATTACAAGGATACCGGATCGGGTGATTATGCTCTGATTTCTGACTTTAAACTGAATAACGATACTATCCAACTGTACGGAAGTGCCTCAAATTATCAATTACAGTCCCGATATAGTCTCAGTGGTAATACGGGCACCGCTATTTGGTTAACAACTTCCGGCTCCAAGGAATTGATTGCTATTGTTAAAGCGGATAAAACCCTCAATTTAACAGATAGTAAGGCTTTCAGTTTCGTTTAGCAGTAAAGGGATGGAACCATCCTAAATCAATGTCTAGCGGGCATCTTGCCCGCAGGACAAACTTTTTTCTCCTCAACCTCCACTGATCATTATTCAATCAAAAATTTTTTCATAATCAAGGCTAAATCATAGCCTGATCTGATCACTTTAAATACAACAAAACCACAATATTAACAAAGGATAAAAGTCATGTTTATATCTACGACTCACAGTATTATTGACCGTTTTCGTGTTAATTTACCCAAAACACCCCTATTTGGAACCGATGGGATTCGGGGAAAAGTCGGAGACCTTCTCACACCATCCCTAGCTCAACAAGTCGGATTTTGGACAGGGAAAATCCTACAAACTGAGAATCAGAAAAAAGGGCCTGTAATTATTGGGCAGGATTCTCGCAACTCCAGCAATCCGTTAGCCTTATCATTATCTGCGGGTTTAAGAGCCACCGGATTAGAGGTTTGGTATCTCGGTTTATGCCCCACTCCCACCGTTGCTTATCTAACTCACATTTCCGAGGCGATCGGTGGGGTAATGATTTCCGCCAGCCATAACCCCCCCGAAGATAATGGAATTAAAATATTTGGAGCCGATGGGACAAAGTTAACCACCGCCCTACAAAAACAGATCGAAACTGGCATCCGAGGAGCCGGGGGAAAAATTGGCTACGAACCCGAACATCCTGTCAAGTATGGATATCAACACGCTCGACCCGAATTATTAAATCAATATCTTCAGTCCCTACAAGACTCCCTACTGCCAACCGTCGATTTGTCGGGTCTGCGGATTGTTTTAGATTTAGCCTGGGGAGCCGCCGTTAATTTAGCGCCCCAAGCCTTCGCCCAAATGGGAGCCGACGTCATTTGTCTGCATAATCAAGCCGATGGAGATCGGATTAACGTCAACTGTGGCTCAACCCATCTCGCCCCCCTACAAGCCGCCGTGCGGGAAAATCAAGCGGATTTAGGTTTCGCCTTTGATGGAGATGCTGACCGAGTAATCGCCGTCGATAGTCAAGGTCGCGTAATTGATGGTGATTATATTCTTTACTTTTGGGGCAAAATGTTGCAACAACAGCAACAGTTACCCGGAAATACGATTGTTTCAACGGTGATGGCCAATCTGGGTTTTGAAATGGCCTGGAAACAGTTAGGCGGGAAGTTGATCCGAACTGCGGTGGGCGATCAATACGTTCATGCAGAAATGATCCAGACAGGTGCAATGTTAGGGGGCGAACAGTCCGGTCATATTCTCTGTCGTCATTACGGTATTTCTGGAGATGGCTTGCTGACAGCATTGCATTTAACCGCCTTAGTCCAACGTTCGGGCTATTCCATGAGTCAACTCCGAGAACAAAGTTTTTCCACCTATCCTCAACTGTTAAAAAATCTGCGAGTAGAAGACCGGGAGCGGCGTTGTAATTGGCAACACTGTGAACCCTTACAAAAAGCGATCGCTAAAGCCGAAACAGCCATGGGAAATCAAGGTCGGATTTTAGTTCGGGCGTCTGGAACTGAACCCCTAATTCGGGTCATGGTCGAAGCAATTAATGCCGACATAGCCCATTATTGGTCTGACAATTTAGTTTCAGCCGTTCAGCAATACCTGTAAATATAAGCAGCAGAAGATTTTGAGAGAGATCACTCTCAAAATCTTCTGAATGACTGCAATTGTTGTTAATAAATCAACCAATTTTTTTAAAAACTCTTTAAAAACACCCTAAAGCTATGGACGCCAGAATTCCTAATCAACCTTCTTCTTTTGAACCCGAAGGAAAAG
Source organism: Planktothrix agardhii (assembly GCF_904830935.1). Classification (NCBI taxonomy): domain Bacteria; kingdom Bacillati; phylum Cyanobacteriota; class Cyanophyceae; order Oscillatoriales; family Microcoleaceae; genus Planktothrix; species Planktothrix agardhii. The sequence continues at coordinate 2,363,390 of NZ_LR882952.1, read as the reverse complement.
TTTCCTTGTTTAAAACCGGAGCAATTTCCGGTTCTCACAGCAACTCCCCGTTCATCAGCCTACCCAGCTTTTTAAATAAACCCTATCCTAAATCTGAAGTCGGTTTTGTCAATGAGGGGATGAATGGCGATAGATCCTGGCAACAATTGTTAGTTTTATTCATCATGGCTGTCAGTGTCACCGCCGGAGTTTATTTCGTGCGTTATCGTCTGCGGGAACCCCTACCGATTTTAACTAAATCAGAACAAAATCACCAAATTGGCAAAACAAAATTTACGGGAAAAATCCAACCTGGAAAGACATTTGCGATCGCTTCCTATTATTCATCCATCGTTGAAGATATCAAAGTAGAAATCGGCGATCAAATCCAATTCGGACAACCTTTATTAGTCTTAAAAAATATCGAAGCCGAACGGGAACTAAAACAAGCCAAAAAAGAACAACAAACCCTGCGCCGAGAAAGAAAAGTTGCCCGACAACAACAGCAAGCCTTGAAACAACAGCAGAAAATTGCTCAACAGCAACAGTTAGCGTCTTTAAAGCAAAAAGACATGGATTTGCAAGAACAACAAATGGGTCAACAACAGGAAATCCTCAAGTTAGAACAGAAAATCCAATATTTTGATCAAAATAGTGCCCCCCTACGGGCGAATGCCGCAGAAGCGGAGGCGGAACTCAAAATTGCCCAAAACCAGATGCAGCAAGTCCCCTTACCTCAACGGCAAGATTCTGTGGAACGGGCTGAGGCTCTGTACCAGAAGGCTAAATCTTCCTACCAGCGTTACCTGGAATTGCGGGAACAAGGGGCGGTTTCTGAGGAAAAACTCGAAGAAATCGCAGCCGAAATGAAGGTAGCCCAGGCGGATCTCGACAGTGCAAAATCGGCGATTGCAGCTTCAGAAACCTTTACAGAAGCACAGACAAAACAATCTCAATTGCAAAGTCAACTGGAGGTTGATCAACAGCAACAAGAACTAACGGACATGAAAGCGAAGTTAAAATTAGCTCAGTTACAATACCAACAATTAACCGAACAACGTCAGATTGTTCAACAACAGTTGGCGGAATTGAGAGCTATAGAACTTCCATCTGAATCAATAGAAACTAACTGGTCAGACCCAGAAGAAACGTTGACAGAAATTAAAACGACAGAAGTAATTACAGCGACTCGCTCTGGAGTTATAGTGGATTTACCAGTGGCGGTTGGGAATCAAATTTTTGCCGGGACAAAGGTGGTAGATCTGGCGGAAATGGAAAATCTCAATGTAGAAATTCCCGTGAGTTCCCGTTTAATTAATGCTTTACATCTGGGTCAAAAGGCGATTGTCGAAATCGGCGGGGGAGGCAAAACCCAGGAATTTGAAGCTACGGTTGCGAGAATTAATCCTTTGCCTTCGGAAGACCTGAACCATCAAGTTATTTTACAGTTTAAAAATACTAAGAATGACTTGCTGGCGGGTCAGTTAGCCACAGTTTATTTCTCTGATCAGCAAAACTTAGGGGGAATCTAAATTATAATGACTATGCCGTAAAAAATTCATCCCCTCAATGAGCCGAAACCGCCCTTCTGTACTCTTGACCACTGAAGGTACTTATCCCTTCCACAAAGGCGGGGTGAGTACCTGGTGTCATGTCTTAACCCAAGAACTCCCAGAAATTGATTTTAAACTGTTTGCCATTGTTGCCAACCCTTACCTCCCCCTACGATATAACTTATCAGCCAATGTTAAACAAGTTGTAAAATTGCCTCTATGGGGAATAGATGACCCGGTTGAATATTCTTGGCATTCGCCATTTTCTAATGCAATTAGAAGTAAATTTCAGACGACCCCAAAAGTCATCGCCACTCAATTTTTACCCAGGTTTGAGAAATTTATACAAGCTATTCTTTTTGAAGATTTAGACATCAATCAATTGGGCGAACTACTGTTAGATATTCATAAATACTTTCTACATTATGACTACCATATAACCATGATGTCCGCCTCAGTCTGGTCAGTTTATCAACAGTTAGCCTGTAGTAACTGGCAAATTGAATCGGAGCGAGTTGAACCAACTATTAATGAATTAGCTGAAGCAATCCGTTTACTTTATCGTTTTTTCCTGGCAATTAATATTCCGGTTCCCCACACAGATATCACCCATTCCTCAGCCGCGGCATTTTGTGGTTTACCCTGCGTGATTGCCAAATTGGAACGGGGAACTCCCTATCTATTAACTGAACATGGGATTAATATTCGTGAACAATATCTTAATCTTAACCGTAGTATTCCTTCGGTGTTTGTGCGCCGATTTCTCTATAAAGTTGTGGAAGCTGTGGTCAGACTTAACTATCATTTTGCCGATCAAGTTTCACCAGTTTGTGAATATAATGCTCGTTGGGAAAAATGGTGGGGAGTACCTCCTGAAAACATAAAAGTTATCTACAATGGTGCAGACCCGGAACAATTTCATCCTACACCCCCGGTACAAAAAGAACGCCCCCAGGTGATGAATATGGGTTTAATTTTTCCCTTAAAAGGTCAGTTAGATTTAATTGAAGCTGCTGCAATTGTGCGGGATAAAATTCCCAATGTGGAATTTCGTTTTTATGGCAAAGCATCCGATGAGGGATATTATGCTGAATGTTTAAGACGGGTAGAAAAATATGGGATTGAAAAAAATATCAACTTTGCGGGTTTTACCAGTGAACCTTGGCGTGCTTATAGTGAAGCTGATGTGGTAGCCATGTCTAGTATTTCGGAAGGGTTTCCCTATGCTGTGATTGAGGCAATGTTGTCTGGTGCTACGATTGTTTCTACTGACGTCGGGGGAGTCAGTGAAGCCCTGGGAGATACCGGGTTAATGGTCAAAGCTGGTCGCCCCCCAGAGTTAGCCGCTGCCATTCTCAAGTTATTAGAATTACCGGAAACTGAACGTCGCCAATTTGGTCAACGAGCTTGCGATCGCGCCTTGGATTTATTTACTCAAAGGCGGTTTTTAGATTTACATTTAGAGAGTTATTATCGACTCATAAATCAACCTGTTTCCGATTTAGAAAACCAGCTACAGGAAGTGGAAGTTTTGAAACATTAAAATTATGATTAATCCCGATGAAAAGCTACAAGAATTAATTAATGCTGTCCAAGAAATTAGTCCTCATTTAGCTAACTATTGGCAAGCCACTGCTATTATTGAATCCCTTGGTTATACAGATAGAATTATCAGAGCAGAATTTGGTTTTGATAATGCTAGGGATTTGGGTCAGTATGTTTATGAATATTTGAACAATGCACCCGTTTCTCCAAAACCAACAAAAAAAGATGATATTTGGAAAACAATATCATATCAAATTCTAACTTTTATTAATGAATTTTCTCAAAGTTTTGTTTATGCCCTGCCGTTGATTATGATGTTAGCAATGGAATATCTCGGTATTGGAGAAAAAAAGCAGGTAATATCACCGGAATTAGCTTCACTTTTTACAATAGTAACCATGGCTAGTCTGACCACAGCAGGTGGATTCGTGCAAATGATTAGTCGCCGAGGTCTATTCTATATGACATTAGGTGAAATTCATCAAGCCCAACGAGTTTCTACTTCCCTATTATCCTTGGGAATTATTACAACTATTTTTCTGGGATTCTTCGGCCTATGGTTTGGATTTTATCGAAGCTTATTTGCCGATAATTATATCATCATTGCTGTATTTTACTACCTGTTACTCAGCATTTTATGGATGTTTTTAGCCGTTCTTTCCATTCTATCCCGATGGAGTGGGCCATTAGTTTTAATTGGGTTAAGTGTATTGTTTCTATTTTTAAGATTACAGTTGGGTTTAGGCACATTAATCGCACAAATATGGGCAATGTTTGTCGGCTTATTAGTGGTTATTGGATTGGTTTTATTTTGGTTTATTAAACACAAAGATACGGATACTGGTTCTCCCGTTCAATTACCTCGCCTCAGTGCGGTAGTATATTTAATGTCCCCTTATTTTGGCTATGGATTAGCCTATTTTAGTTTTATTTTTGCTGACCGTATTGTGGCGGGTTTAACCATTAATCCTGCTTCTGGGTTACTGTTTGCTATAGATATGAAATATCAAAAAGGCATGGATTTAGCCTTGCTAAATTTCTTAATATTAGTGCCATTAGTGCAGTATTTGGGATATATATTTATTAGTTATTGGTATAGTAAATCTAAAATTTTAACCGTTCATAATTTAGCTAAATTTTCCTCTAGGTTATTTTTCCTTTATTGGTTAGCAATTATCATGGCAATAATATTTTTTGGGCTATCGGTTTTTCTGACTGTGGGTATTCTTAGACCCGACAATTGGACACAACCAGAAATAATGCAAGCACTATGGGGCTGTTTAGGCTATTTTTTCTTTGTTCTGGGTTTATTTAATGGATTAATTTTATTTAGTTTAAATCAAGGTTTTGCTATTTTTAGAACATTAATTATTGCTTTGCTTGTGAATATTGTAGTCGGTTACACTTTAGCCCATACAATTTCCGTCTTTTTTACTGTTTTTGGTTTAATAGCAGGTGGATTTGTATTTATGATTTTATCGGGAAAAAAAGTTTTTAAAGCTCTTAAAAAACCTGATTATGCTTATTATTTAGGTGGCTATTAAGTCTATAATAATCCTAGGTAGAACTTAGGAACTTTAACCCCCCTTTTTTTGTAATTGATTATGAAATTTGCTAATCGTTTAGACCTACTACGCTCTAATGTTTTTGCTGATATGGATCGAGCCAAATCCAAAGCAATATTGGCAGGACAAGACTTAATTGATTTATCCCTGGGTTCTTCAGATTTACCAGTTTCTGATCATATTATTCAACCGATCCAAGAATCTTTATCCGATCCAAGTACCCATGGTTATCTATTATTTCGCAATACTCAGGAGTTTCGAGAAACCGTAGCCCAGTGGTATAGCAATCGTTATGGTATTACCCTTGATCCCGAAACCGAGGTTTTACAATTAATTGGTTCCCAGGAAGGAACGGCCCATCTTCCCCTGGCCATTCTCAATCCAGGTGATTTTGCCCTACTCCAAGATCCGGGTTATCCCTCCCATCTGGGCGGGGTCTATTTAGCCGGAGGTCAAATGTATCCGATGCCCTTAGTCACGGAAAATGACTTTTTACCTCTGTTTGAGGATATTCCCGAAACCGTATTAAAACAATCTCGGATGATGGTCTTGAGTTATCCCCATAATCCCACCTCCGCCACGGCTCCTTTATCCTTTTTCCAGAAGGCTGTTACATTTTGCCAAAACCATGATTTAGTGTTAGTTCACGATTTCCCCTATATGGATTTTGTCTTTCCCCGGGGAGAACAAACCATTGCCGAATTAGCCCCATCTATTTTACAAGCCGATCCCAATAAAACCGTTTCCATTGAGTTCTTTACTTTTTCTAAGTCCTATAATATGGGGGGCTTTCGGGTGGGGTTTGCGATTGGCAATGCAGAATTAATTTTGGCTTTGCGCCGGATTAAAGCAGTGGTTGATTTTAACCAATATCAAGGAATTTTGAATGGAGCGATCGCAGCTTTAACCGGGCCACAGGATCATATTGCCCAGAATATGGCGGTTTTCGCAGGGCGGCGGGATACCTTTATTGACCGAATGCAGACTATTGGCTGGAATATCCCAAAACCCGAAGCGACCCTCTATATTTGGGCAAAACTCCCTGAGCCCTGGTCAGAGGATTCTATGGGTTTCTGTCAACAACTGGTGGAAAAAACTGGAGTCGCGGCCTCTCCGGGGGTAGGATTTGGCCAATCCGGTGAAGGATATGTCCGATTCGCCTTAGTTCATCCCCCAGACGTCTTAGCAACAGCAGTAGACCGGATTGCGGAGTTTCTGCAAACCTCTCGACCCGACCTTAACCCTTGATAGGTTTGAGTTTCTACCTCTTTTCTTCCCATCCCTAGCTCTGGCAATATGACCTAGAACCAGGGTTTTTTTCAGTAAATTTACGGATATTCAGGAGCCTTAAACCGATTTAAAATCCTAACTCCGTAAATTTACTGATGTTTAGTAATAGCATTTAAGCCCGAATTAAAGATTTACCTTAACTTTACAAAAAAAACGATAAATTCATCAAAGTTTTATAGACATTTCCCGGGTATTGTTTATAATAGCAATAGATAAAGTCAAGAACACCCAAAGCCAACTGGATCAAAGCGTTCACCAGACTAACTGTTAAACGAGGGTGCTAAAGTTCCTCCCTAAAAGTGGGACTTTAATATATTAAAAAAAACACAGTCAACAATCACCGTCTGAAGTGACATGAATCACAAACCTATCTATCCCAATCGGTTTTAATCAGATTCAGCATCACCGATAGACAAAAATTCTAAAGAAACCTTCTACTTCCTGGAGAAAAGATTATGGCAACTTCATTAAAAAAACTCTTAATTGGCACTTCCGTCGCAGTGGGAATGAGCGCAGTGGCTAGTCTCCCGGCAAAAGCCGCCTCTTTTGACTTTGACAATAGCGAAACCAATTACGCCACCTACACACACAACAGCAACAACCTTTGGATTCAAGGAAATGAAGTTGCCGCCATCAGTGCGCTGACCGATGGTAATCTCCAAACAAACGTTGAACTCAACTACACCAATGAAACCAATAGTTCCAGTGTTGGTTTTACCGCGACCGCCGGAAAACACACCGCTAAAGTATCCAGCGTCACCAGCACCGAATTCAACGCTTTCCAAGGGGAATGGTTAAATGGCTTGTTGAATGCCTATCAACCTCTGAAAAATGTTTGGAGTGCTTCATCAGCAGTGTTTCAAGATGTGGCATTAGGTGTATTTAAGAGTTCAGTCGGCTTTGGAGATCCCAATATTGCTGAGTTCTCCTTAGATAGCACAGGTGCGATGTCGATGAAAACCTTGGGTTTCTTTGACCTCAAGCCAAAAGTTAATACCCTAATTGGTGCATATAGCAACACCCAAATTAATTCGCCCCTTTCTCAAGCCAATGCTGCCCTCGCTACTGTTAATCAGGGGATCAGCACGATTCAAAACAACAATGTATACAAGTCATTAACAAGCGTACCCTATAACAGTCTGAGTCCCAGTCAAAAGGGCGCACTCAATGACTTCAATACCCAACTATCAACATTAAACACTCAAAAAACAACACTGACCGCCGGAATTGCCACACTGACCGCAGCCAAGCAACAGGTTGATTCCTTCACTACTGCTCTGAACGGAATTCAGAACTTACAAATCAGTGAAATCGTTAAAGTTGAACTCAATGGTGTATCAGAGTACGTCTATAACTTCAACGCAGAAAATTCCGGCTTTGTCGCCCTTGACGATGTTGCTGGCAAATCCTACAGTGGAGTCTATTCTTGGAGCAAGGCAGGTACAACCGCCGCAGTTCCCGAACCCTCTACCATCTTAGGACTGATGGCCGTCGGTGGTTTGTTCGGTGCAGCCAAACGTAACGCCAACAAAAAAGCCTAATTTCGGTTTTCGGTAAGTTAATCGGAGAAGTAGAAAAGGAGAGGAAGCAAATTCCTCTCTTTTTTTGTCCATTTGTCTTAAATTCCACTTTCTGAGTTAGATTTGGGCTGAGGGTCTGGGGTTTCCGAAGGTGGAGAAGTTGACTCGGTAGACTCCGGGGGTTTTTGTTCAACGGGATTAGTTGGTGGTTTTTGGGTTTCTGAACTCGGAGGAGAGGACTGTGCTGGAGGTGGAGAAGCGGTTGCTGGAGGATTAGGAGATTTGGGAGTCTGGTTATCAACGGTTCTGCAATTCTCCTGAGCGTTAAACTGAAATTGAATTTGATAGGCCTTGGGTGAATTACTCGGGTCAAAGGTCATTTCTCGAACGGCGGCAATCGCAGCATTATCGAGAACCGGATAACCCGTAGCTAATAAGGGTTCTGGCCCTCGTAAAATTTCTCCCCCTGTCCCAGCAACCACCCCAATTAAAGCCTTCCCTGTTAACTGTTGTTCACAAGCCGCCGCCGGATATAAACGGTTGGCGACCATCGGAGACGCAGTTTCTAAATTGGGATAGTCCGTTAGTAAACTATTCACCCAGTTTAAATAAGCCCCTCCTCCTTGTAACATCGCCGTTTGTTGCTCACTGACAACACCTTCAGGAGTTTCTGGTTGTTGGGCTGGTTGTTGGGCTGGTTGTTGGGCTTTAGCCCCTCCTCCCTCTTGCAAACCCTGTTGAAGTCCCGCCAAAATTGAACCTTGAGGATCTTTTGATTGAACATCGGGATTATTTTCAGGAGGTTTGGTATTGGCCGGAGGATTCGGATTATTGTTTGGATTTAAAGAAGGGCTGCAATTGCCATTATTAAACATTGGTGGACAATTAACGTCCTGACCCAATTCTCGGATTAACTGTTGTCGCAAGGCTAATTCATCCCTAGGAGGCAAATTCCCCTGTGGTTTGGCTTGTCCGTGAACTTCAGCCGGGGGAACATTGGAATTACCTAAGCCTAAAGGTGGGCCAGGAATAAAGGATAAAGACGGACTAGAGTTAGGCAAAAATCCAATAGAACCGGAATTCAGGTTATTGGAATTAGACCCCTGGGAACTAACCGTAGGTAAACGATAGGTTGGTAAACCGGTGGAATTACTCGGTGGCGGTAGGGGAATATTAGTGGGCCATACGGGGAGGGATGCCCCCGGCATGAAGTCTGACGGTGCGGGGGGAGGAATAATATTATCTATGGTTGGGACTGGAAGAATAGATAAAGAGGGAGAGAGAGAATTTAAGGGAGTGAAGGAGAGTTTAGAGGGGGCGGCTGGATAAACACCACTAATTTGTTCGGGGGAAAGTTCCACCACTTGAACTGTGGGAGGGAGTTTAACTGATTGGGAATAGAAACTAAGATATTGAATATTGGCCGCAAACACCCCATGCACCCCTAAAGATGCCAACACACACAGGACAACGGGTTGGCGAAAGGTGGAGGGAACAAATTCAGTAAAGGATGTTGTCGAAGCCGTCATAATAAATTTTAATTTTAAATAGGAATGACTCAGGGTTGGGTTTTGACAATCAGGATCGAAAAACAGGATAAACGAAAATGGGGGCGATCGCTTAACCCATTATAAATCACTTGATTAGGTAGCGTCGCCCGTTCTACTATATAGGTCTGTTTTAGCAAATTATACGGTTTTAAGACTTCCCGAACTTGCTGATAAACAGAAATAAATTTGATCAACACCACAACATCCGCCCGGTGCAGGATTGTTTTTCGGTCAGCGACGGAATATCCAAACTCACCACCGCCACCAAGGGAGAACAAATTACAGGGATGGCTTGCACTATAACTTGAGGACGGAATTTTTGCAAGGTTTGTGCCAGATAATGGAAGGTACTATAAAAACTCATATTCCCTTCACAAAAAAAGCCCTCGAAAATATAATTTTCAGGACTTAATAAATATGATTAGATAGGGAACACAAAATCGTTAATAATTTAAGCAATATTACTAAAAACTATTGCTCCTAAAGCCCCGGCAACACCTACAGCAATCAATAAGTTTGTGAAGAAACGACCTGATTCTTGATTAAATCCTAGCGCCTTATCTTCTTGACCTGCGGTAAAGAACAATGACCAGGCTTGGTTAGCATTGATCACTTCAGAGGGAGTATTAAAACTAGGTCTAAATACAACCGGGCCTAGTAAGTAGTAGTTAGGAAAGTTAAAGTCAGTTTTCATGGCAATTCTCCAAAATAATAGAAATTAATCAGTACAAAATATCTTGACAATATTGTTTTTATAGACTTGTTAGCCAGCCAATCAATCCATGTCCAGTCAGGACTTCCATAGCCAATGCCGAAACAAATCCAATCATTGCTAACCGACCATTCAGTTTTTCGGCGTATTCGCTGAAGCCAAACTGCTGGGCATCATCGACATACATTTTGGGCTCAACGGCATATACATTAGCCCGTCCACCATCTTCAATGATTTGTCCGCGAGTTGTGATCATCTTGAATCCTTGTTTGGCTTTATGTAAATTAATATAACACAATGTAAACAATTGTTGCAATAGTCTTGACAAAATTTTTTTTTCACCCCCTGCCGCCCCTGAATTATGTCTATCAGGATGGGGTCGCCAGACATCCATTGCTGGGCGGTTAACCTATATATAGGATAGAAGGCCGTAGAAAGCTACTACTGGTGTTGCAGTGTAACGTTGACACTCTCACCGTCTGAAGACACGCTCGTTTCCAGACTCCCAAGCTTGTTTATGACAACAATAAAGATTTTGTGGGAATTCCTTTAGAAGCTGTTTCTGATATTTCCTGGGTTTGGAAATTGACACCACAAAAGTTTTGATATTCTTCGAGAGTTCTAATATTTCCAATATCGTAAATTTCTAAACTTTCTACTTCTAAGGGATTAATTCTTAATATTTTTTTAACTCTTTCTCGGGATTTTTGTTCTAATTTGAACCATTCAGAATCCACATCCCAATGTTTTTTCGCATTGGTGCGAGTATAATAGTGATAAATGGTAATTTGATGGGGATAAAAAATATCCCATCCTTTTGTCCAAGCTCGCGTTGATAGGGTAATTTCTTCCCCTCTAAAATAGAGGAAAGGATCATAGGGAACTTCTAAATAAAATTGTCGAGGGGCGAAAATAAATCCTCCGGCGAGAAACATTCCTAACTGGGGTTCAGAATAGGAAGCTATACTTTCTCCGGCGACAAAACTCAAAATCCCATGGTCATCAAAATGATGGGCGGTTAAGCGGGTACTGGGATATCCTGGGGGAATTTCATCGGGGGGAATATAGGGGGGAGTATAGGCAGAAAGGATGGGTTTGGGGCTAGGACATTGGGCGAGTTGTTTCAATAATAAACTATCCCAACCCTCAACAAATCTATGGTGACTATCTAATTGTAAGATAAAATCTTCATCATGAAGTAAGCGTTGACCCATCGATCTTGCCCAACAGACACCGAGGGATTGTCGGGCATCTATTTCGATCATTTTACAGGGAAATTCCTGAATTTTTCCGGTAATATTTTCATCCTCTCCGGGGATAAATTGCCAAACAATACCAAAGGTAATTTTTTCGGGGCGATGGGCTTTTTTTAAAGCATCTTTTAAGGTAGGAATTAGTTCGGAATCTCGATAGGCGGCTAGATGTAAAAATATTTTGGGGGCGGTAAAATTAAGTTTACGTATTGGGATAGGTTGAGTTTCTGAAGCCGGAGGAGTCTCCGGTGCAAAAGTCCGAGCCATTTCTAGGATTTTTAAGGCAACGGTTGCCCGTTCTGATGGGGGCAATTTTTCATCAATTAAAATAGAATCTAAGGTTTTAATTGATTGAGATACTAATTTTTTTGAGGAAGATTCCATTATAATTACTAACCTTTAAAAATCATAAAATTATCAGGATAATACAGCCGAGGCATCCTGCCAACCCAATTTACCCAATTCTAATCAACAATGGCTTTGAGCAACACATCGGTTAAACTCATAGAATCTAAATCCGATAGGGTAATGGTATTACAAATATCAAATTTAGCTCCTTGACTTTGTAAATTATGATCTAAACCCTGAAAAAAGGTAGTTACATCAGCATTAGAACCCACTTGAATTAGTTCAATAGCTAATTCTTCATCTCGGCTTAATTGATTGGCTGCATCAATAATAATTTGTCTAAGATCGGTGGGATTTTCAATTTCTCCCGAAGTCACAATAATAATAGTTTCACCATTGGCTTTAGTTTGTTCCGTTGCCCGTCGTCCAAAATAGTGATCTGTCGCATCTTTTAATACCGGAGATAAACGATTTTTTCCCGAGGGTTGATGATGTTGAAAAAGATAAATAATTCGGTCAGAGGTGACATTTTCATAGCGCTTAAATTGATCGGAAAATAAATATAAGGTGATGCCGTCAAGATCAAATTGTTCACAGTAACTAGCGATGGCTAAAATCGACTCTTGAATTAAATCCCAGCGACTTTTGCCTTTAGATTTTTCAATAGTCGCCATACTTTGACTACTATCAATAATTAAAGTATAATCGCGATCGCGTAAGACCGATCCCCCTTCTAACAAAATGTCCATCTGGATTGACTCCTAAATTTTTGATTCTATTCTTAAACTATCAGGTCTGGTGATCGTTGTACTTCCTAGATTGGGAATCGGGGATGGGTATGTTAGGATACGGCGGTTGCCTGAAACAAATTTTCAGCAATCTGGGTCATCTTTGCCATCAATTGTTCTGTATTTGTGGATGCTTCCTCATGAAATCCAACCACTCCAACAGTCGCCAAAAAGCGACCTCCAAGGTGAACAAGAAGCAGCCCCGCCCGTTTGTATTGGCGTTGATGTTGACTGGGGTTTTAGCTTTAAAATCTGACTCAACCTTGTTGAAATCTGCCTTAGTTCACAGCAAAGCGGTACTCTCGGACTCGATTACCGTAACCCAAAAACCTAGTCCGATGGAAAACCAACGGTTATGGGAAATACCGCAAAAATCGACTGCTGTTTCTCCGAATACCCCGACCTATCGGGGGCCAACCAATCCCTTATTTAAACATCAAGGACAGTCAACCAAAACCATTCCGGTTATCTATGCAAAAAATCCTTTAAATCCTGAATGGGCAGTTAATATAGCGAATGCGGCTAAAGTTTTACCTCCGACCGTAGACAAAAAAATTCGGGAAACCGTCGCCCAGGAATCGGAGGTGATGACTAAAGATATTAAAATTGTAGAAGCCCGTCAACAAACTTGGCCAGATACCTGTTTAGGACTGGCTAAAACCGATGAAATCTGCGGTCAAATGTTAGTTCAAGGGTGGCGGGTGATGGTTTCCGATGGCAGCCAAACCTGGGTTTATCGCACGGATAATCAGGGGAGAATGATTCGTTTAGAATCTCAAGCTGATTAGTTAAATCTCCCGTCCTCGCTCTTAGAGGCGGTATTTCAGGATATTAATAACTTATATTAAATATCAAATATGACTGATCTTAGTGGAAACTGGCTAGGAACCTATTGGCAACAGGGAGTTCCTACTCGTTTTGAAGTAACATTTATTCAGAGCGGAAATTCCTTAGCCGGGAATATTTTAGATGAGGGTTATTTGGGAGAAGCTCAAATTAGTGGGGCTGTGATGGGTCGAGGGGTGAGTTTTACCAAACAATATTTAACGACTTCTCCCGATACAGTTAGTTATACGGGGACGGTATCTGAGGATGAAAATTATATTCAGGGACAATGGCAAATTAGTCGGTTATCATCGGGAACTTGGGAAGCCCATCGCCAAGGGGATAATTTATCTTTGGAATTTAATAACATAATAGTTGAAAAGGTTCCGGTTTTTTCTTAGGCACAGCAATCTTCCTAGTTGTTGGGCGTTGTTGGGCGTTGTTGGGCTTTAGCCCTTCTTCAATTGGTGCCCATTATATCGATCAATTATTAGGTAATTTCCTGCGTCTACAGCGTAAATATTTGGCAGTTAATAATCCCGTAACTAAAGTGATAGTTACACTCAATAAAAAGGCAAATATCCCCGGATGAGTGAATATTTTAGATGGGGATTGATTAGAATTAGAATTAATCAAATAGAAACTAGAATTGCGTTTTTATTGAAAAGTCAAACGTTATCCCGAAAAGTGGCTATTAATAAATTACGACAAACAATGAGCGAAATTGGTCAAAAAGCCGTTGCAAAAGGATTAACCCCAGAGATTTTAGAAGATATTTTAAAGGATGATGAAGGATAAACTATTTATTTTTGATGCAAATATTATTATCAGTGCAGTTTTACTACCTGAAAGTAAGCCAGATTTAGCTATCCGTAAGGCTCAAAATTCAGGCAATATTTTAATGTCTCCTGAAATTTGGGCTGAATTAGAACAAGTTTTAGCACGACCAAAATTTGATCGATATATTTCTTCGGAAGATAGGAGCAAGTTTTTACAAGATTTTTTTGATACAGTTATTCTGGTTATGGATTTGCCATTGTTTTTTATCAGTTCGGTAGGCGGTGAGGTAGTCGCCAGCCCATGCTGTCAGGGCGTTATAGTCTTCGGGGGTGGACTGCCAGAGTTTGACCTCTCCCCCATCCCCTCTCCTGCTCGGCGAGGAGGATGGAGTAACAATAAATACCACAAACCGATCGCTTAAAATATACCATTCCAAAATCGCGGTATTGTCCCCCGTCAAGGCTTGAATATCGCTAAAGGGCATGGGTTCAACCTTTTGGGTGAGGCGGAAATCAGGTTGTAAGGAAATGCTGCACAGGTATAAATTTCTAAAGCGTCTTGAAAGGCTGCGATTGCCTGTTCAATATTATCTGCTTTTTCCCCTTTGATTCGATAATAATAGGCAAGAGCCAGATTATTTTGAGTGTCTGCCCATCGTTCAGGAAATGCTTCACGGGTATAAATTTCTAAAGCGACTTGATAGCCTCCTATTGCCCGTTCAATATTATCAACTTTTTCCCCTTTGATTCGATAATAATAGGCAACAGCCAGATTATTTTGAGTTTCTGCCCATTGTTCAGGAAAAACTTCACGGGTTCTAATTTCTAAAGCAGCTTGGTAGGCTGCGATCGCCCGTTCTATATTCTCGGCTTTTTCCCCTTTGATTCGATTAGAATAGGCAAGAGCCAGATTATTTTGAGTGGTTGCCCATTGTTTAGGAAATGCTTCACGGGTTCTAATTTCTAAAGCCGATTGGTAGGCTGCGATCGCCTGTTCTATATTCTGAGCTTTTTCCCCTTTGATTCTATTAGAATAGGCATTAGCCAGATTATTTTGAATCATTGCCCAATCTTCAGGAAATGCTACACGGTTTATAATTTCTAAAGCCGCTTGATAGAATCTGATTGCCCTTTCAATATTCTCGGCTTTTTCCCCTTTGATTCTATCCTTATAGGCATTAGCTAGATTATTTTGAGTCCCTGCCCATTGTTCAGGAAATGCTTCACGGGTATAAATTTCTAAAGTAGCTTGAGAGGTTGCAATACTAATTTCTAAATTGTTCTTTCGGCTTCCCAGGGGAAACTGTAGGATTAAATTACCAAATTCCGTAATAACTGCGGCCATATAGATAGCAGCTTCTAGGGAAAGTTCTTTAAGTGTAGCCGTTACCCTGTTTTTTAAAATAGAGACTAAATTTTCATCAAGTTTATCGAGATTTTGTTGGAATAGGGGATAAACAATTTGAGGATTCCCTCGACTTTCTAAAACGGCTTGCAAAACTTTCATTAAAAAGTTATAATAATCTTCAGAGGAATTAGTGTTACCCATAAAAGCCGATAATTCTTCTGCTAAATTGATTAAAAGTTCCGCTTCCTGTTGTCTTCCGGCTCCCTGCAATTGTGAGGATATTGCTAATAAAACCTGTAGGAAATCTTGATCCAGTAATTCTTGATTGTCCTGTAATATTTTGAGTTCTTCGTCGCTAGGACAGGTGAGAAGATTGTTAATTAAAGTCAGATAGGCGTTGAGGCGTTGTTCGTTCATGGTTAGGGGTGGGAAATAGAGGAGATAGAGATTATTTTAAAAACGATTAGGCCGTTGAGTCGGCGTGTCCTGGGAACTATTAGTCATAACCTTAACTTCCTGATGTTAGTCTAGTTTAATATTACCCTGGCGGATCGGGATGGCTGCTATTTTTACTGTTTTCTTTAAGGAAAATACCGATAGAAGTCCCTACGGTGTAGAACCCGCATGAGTTCTATCTGATCTCCATTAACCTCAAAACCAATCCGATAGTTGCCCATTCGGATACGATATCGGTTTGATGTTCCCACCAATGCTTTAACATTCGGTAACTCTTGAACAGATGTAGCTTCTGGCAAAGTTGTAAAGACTAAATCATAAATAGACGCATAAACCTCTTGTTTTTTGAGCTTCTTCAGGTCTCTTAAAAAGAGTTTTCTATATTCAACTTTTAATCGTCATCCTCCGCCAAAAAATCAATCGCTTGTTCACGACTAAGTAGAGGAGTTATTTTTGCTTCATCCATTGCTTTATTGAGGCAATAATCCTCAATATTTTCTTTTATTGTTTCGATTGAATCAGTGTCTTGAAGTAATATATTTCTCCATAATTCAATCGGAATAACTACGGCGGTTTGATTGCCATTACCATCTGTTAGATATTCAATTGCTAGACGGTTCATTACTGTTTTTCTCCTTGAGTTTGATCAATACCACACTTCTATTGTACAGATCAATACCAGAATAAATCTGCAATGGTATCATTGACTTTTTCATCCTTATGAATCTGGTTAAATTATACCTCAACAGGGAGTTCGGAAACCGGGTTTCTCCGTAAAATCTGGGTGAGGATAAAAAGATTGTTGCACCAAACCCTGTGACTCAATTTCGAGATAAACTAGGGTTACTGGTTTAGATACTTCTCTATGCTGATTCCCCATGCTGAGAATGCAGTGGTTGATATTCGTAAACTACGGGACTACTGCCTCAATTTAGAACACGACGACGGTAAGCACAAAGCCCGGCTGTTTTCGTCTATTCTGGGGATGACTGCTGATGATGCGGAAGAATTACGCCAAATTCTGCTGGAAGTTGTTAAAACTCAAGCAGCGCAACTCGGTAGACTAGATGAGTTTGGTCAACGTTACACCCTCGATTCTACCGTCCAATGGCAAAATAAAAGTACAAGGCTTAGGAGTGGTTGGATTATCGAGCAGGGTTCGGATATTCCCAAGTTAACCACCTGTTACCCCCTGTAATCAATAGAGGCAATGTTTATGAAATCCAAAACAATCAAATTGTTAGATGTGGTCGCTCTCACCGTTGACCTTCCCCAGTATAATTTGTGGCAAGGACAAGTGGGAACAGTGGTAGAAATTTTGGCAAATGGGGCTGCGTTTGAAGTCGAATTTAGTGACCATCGCACGGGTCGCACTTATGAATCAATTGGGTTGCGTCCAGAGCAAATCATTGTCTTGCATTTTGAACCCGTTTCCCCCGATCCTCAACTCGCAATGCTCCCGGTCTAAACTACATAATTACTAAATTATACAAGCGAATTAGCGATCGCTAACCCATTTAGGTTAGAAGTATTACTAACAACAATTATACCTAACTTGTTCAATTATACCTCAACAGGGAGTTCAGAAACCGGGTTTCTTCCTTAAATCTGGGTGAGGATATAAGGATTGTTGCACCAAACCCAGTTTCTTGGGTTTCAGGTTGTTGACATCCGATATCCTTAAAATCCGCCGAAAAACAAAAATAAATCAATGCAACTCAGTTAAAATTGGATATTGATTTTGATCACTAAAAAACCCGGTAACTTTGGCGAAACCGGGTTTTGAGATCATCTAAAAATAGATTAATCTCGAATTAAATAACTCCTGAAATCCTATTGAGGGGCAGTAGTAGGTGTGGTAGTAGGAGATGTTGCTTCAGGGGATGTAGTAGTAGGAGATGTTGCTTCAGGGGATGTAGTAGTAGGAGAACCGACACCAGGAGGAAGAATCACAACCTTAATCACATGAATAACACCATTATTGGCATTAATATCAGGTTGAATTACTTCGGCGCCATTGACTGTAACTTTACCTTCAGCTACTTCTAAATTTACGGGATCTCCCTCAACCGTAGCGACTTCACCTGGTTTAATTTCAGCCGCGGCGACTTTAGTGGGTAGAACATGATATTGGAGAATTTTAGCCAATTTTTCTTTATTTTCAGGCTTCATTAACTCCTCTAAAGTTCCCGCAGGTAAAGCGGCAAATGCTTCATCGGTGGGAGCAAAAACGGTGTAAGCACCTGGAGCAGAGAGGGTTTCAGTTAAACCAGCGGCTTCAACTGCTTTAGTAAAGGTGCTGAAAGAGGGGTTAGCCGCAGCAATTTGGACAATGCTTTCCGACTCGTTGGAAACTAAATTGGTTGTAGTATCAGTCTTTTCCGAAGCAACGGCTGGAGTCGTGGTAGCAGTGCTGGCGGTTGTACCTGTGGCGGGAGAGGGAGAAGCGGTGCTGGCGGTGGTTTCAGGGGTTGTGGTAGACCCAGTAGTTCCGGCGGCTTGTTCGGTGGTTGGTTGTCCAGGGGTGGTATTATTGGCACTGGGTTGACCGCAAGCACCGAGGGCGGCTACACTGCTAACAGTTGCTAAAAGAATCAGGAATTTTTTGGTCATTTGGGCTGTATGGTTCATAGTCAGGCGATTTTCTTTGTAAACAGGTACACAAATTGCTGATGTAATTCTAGGCATAGTAACATATCTTCACAAAAATACAAGCTTTGCGGGTAAAAATTCTTCAGATTGATTAAGAAACGTATCTAAACCTAACGCTTAATTGCAATTCAGACGAAAACCAATAGACTTTATGGCTCTAGGTGATAGGTTAAACCCATTCAAAACTATGGCGTCAATCCAACTTCCCCTAGCTTATGAACCCTAAACACTCACAACGCGATCCCCTTGAGTCCGCCGTAACCGCAGCATTAGGCGCGGGTGTAGCCACTTCTTTTGCTGTTAGTCAAGGTCAAAGTCCTTGGGTGGCTTTAGGAATTACGGCTTTTGCAGTGATTGTAGCTTTAATTTGCGATCGCGCAGGTTGGGTTTAAATTTCACTTTGAAACCTGATCTACAATAGGGGAAACTAATCTTTCAAGACCTAATTTTTGGAAAGGTTAAAGTCTATTAATAATGTTTCCCCAAAAAAACCATGATTGAATCCTATGCGTTTTTGGCCTTAGCCTTAACCTATGAAGATCCTGTTTGTAATCAATTCTCAGGATTAAATCAGGTTAACTGGAAAAAACTTTCTAGTCAAACCTACCGCTACTTTCTGGCTTTAGCTGTAGCTGTTTCAGTTTTAACTGTTGCCCAAACCGCCCAAGCTGAGATCGCCAGAGGAGATTCGGGAAATCAAGTCAGGCAAGTTCAACAGCGCTTACAACAATTGGGCTATTTTAATGCCAATGCTACAGGTAATTTTGGCGGTCTAACTCAAGAAGCGGTGATTCGCTTTCAACGAAATGCGGGTTTATCAGCCGATGGGATTGTTGGCCCCAGAACCCTAGCGGCTTTGGGCTTAGGAGGCATTATCAGCCCCCCCCTTGATACTGGCAATACTGGCAATAATCGGGATTTAATTGGCTTGGGAGAGGGAGATCGTGGCCCTGGGGTTTCGGATTTACAGAGACGGTTACAAACCCTGGGTTATTTTAACCAACAACCTACAGGCAATTTTGGAAGTATCACTAAAAATTCCGTGATTCGACTGCAACGGGACTATAATATTCCGGCAACGGGTTTAGTCACGGAAGCTACCCTCGCCTTACTTAATAGCGGCCTTAATTCTGCTCAGGATGCTGTTTTCCCCGGTACAACTTTACAAGAAGGCAAGCGCGGGCCGGCTGTGGAAGCATTGCAACAAAGGTTACAAACCCTAGGTTTTTATGATGGTTTGATTACAGGCTATTTTGATACCCTCACAGCAGTTGCAGTTCAACAATTCCAACAATCCCAGGGAATCCCAGCCACCGGAGTCGCTACATCCACCACTTTAGTGGCTTTAAACTCTAATGTTCCGGTGATTCCCTCTAATCCCAGTTCCGATGATATTCTCCGATTAGGCAGCCAAGGCGCTGCTGTCCGGTTATTACAAGGACAACTACAAAGATTAGGATATTACACTGGGATAGTAGATGGGGTATTTGGTCGCTCAACTCAACAGGCTGTAATCAATTTTCAACGCGCCTATGGGATTACGGCAACCGGACAAGTCGGGCCGACCACCACTTTCTATCTAGCGAGTGTCAGGACAGGCAACGCCTTTACTCCCATGCCCATTATTCCCCATCAAATTCCGATTATTCAACGTCCCCAGGCTCCGATTCAGAATCCTTTATCTATCATTTCTTTCGGAGATACAGGCCCGCAAGTAAGAAAAATTCAACGGCGTTTACGCGATTTAAACTATTATAATGGCCCGATTAATGGCTGTTTTGATACCGCAACTCAAGATGCCTTAATTTGGTTTCAAGAATCCCGGGGAGTCACAGTAACCGGGATTGCAGGCCCCACCACTCAAAACTCTTTATTTAATACTCGACCTGTTTCTGCAACCCCTAATCGCACCGTCGTATTTGTAGCAACAACTCCCCCTATTTCCGGTACAAGCAGCGTCCAACAGTTGCAGCAGCGATTAAGAATCCAAGGACTTTATAACGGCCCAATTAATGGAGTTTACGATGGTTTAACCCAACAAGCTGTTGCACAGGCCAGAGCATTTTATGGCCCTAATGCGGATACCGTTTTATTTGGTAGCCTTTAATCAGTTAACAGTAATCAGTTAACTGATGACTGATAACTGATTACTGACACTCAATTTCGTCTATTTCAGAAGGCCCATCAGCGATCACCTTTGAACACGACCAATTAGTAGAAATCAAAGACGGCCAACCCATGCGTAAAGCCTCGTGGCAAATCGTATGAATAGTTAACTGACAATCTAATAAATGAAACCCCGATTTCTCCGCCTGCTTCATGCTGGTTTTAGAAATAGAATCATTTTTAAACTCAAGGGTTTTATTACACTGAACACAAACTAAATGATGATGGTGATGAGGATAGGGTTGATTAATCTCATAATGTTTATGCCCTTCAGCCAATTCCAATTCCCGTAAAATCCCCATCCGCGCCATTAATTTTAATGTGCGATAAATTGTCGATAAACTAATCGCTTCCCCTCGGCTTTTAAGTAAAGTATACAAATCCTCCGCACTCAGATGATTTCCTTTCGGCAAATTCTGAAAGACCTGTAAAATCGTTTCCCGTTGGGGCGTCAACCGCCAACCCTTATCATTAAGTTCGGATTTAAAAGAGACTGTTGTATATAAAGCCATACGCTCAATTGTTTTGTTTTCAATAAAGCTTGCATACTGACAATGATACACAAAAAATTTCTGGATTATCAAAAAAACAGTTATTGAAACTAAAACCTCCCGATAACTATAGTTATCGGGAGCTATGAAAGCCCATTCTATAAACGATTAAGGATTAACTCAAAGACTCCAAATAATCCCGAACCCGGTTACGCCGTTTAGGTTGACGCAGTTTTTGTAGAGCTTTAGCCTCAATTTGACGGACTCGCTCCCGGGATAATTCCAGTGCCCGACCAATTTCCGCCAGGGAATAGGGGTGTCCATCCCCCAAACCATAGCGCATCAAAATCACATCCCGTTCCCGACTACTTAAATCCGCTAAAAGGTTTTGTAAATCCTTATGCAAAGATTCACGCATCAGCATTTCTTCCGGTGTGACCTCCTCGGTTTCGAGTAAATCCCCTAATTCCGTATCTTTATCCGTTCCTACCTTCGTTTCCAAAGACACAGAACGGGGAACCCGAAGCAACACTTCTCGGACTTGAACCGGAGTCATTTCTAACTCATGGGCAATATCATCAATGGTGGCGGTACGACCTTTTTCCTGGGAAATTTTCCGTTGTGCTTTTTTAATTTTATTCAGTTTTTCGGTAATATGAACCGGAAGACGAATCGTGCGGCTTTGGGTAGCGATCGCCCGGGTAATCCCTTGACGAATCCACCAATAAGAATAGGTACTAAAACGATATCCCCGGGTCGGGTCAAACTTCTCCACCGCCCGTTCCAATCCTAAAGTTCCTTCTTGAATTAAATCTAGTAGTTCTAAACCTCGGTTCTGATATTTCTTTGCCACCGATACCACTAAACGCAAATTCGCTTTAATCATCCGGTCTTTGGACTGTATCCCTTCGGTTTGAATCTGATCCAATTCCTCAACGGTCAAACCCGCGATTTCTGCCCAACACCTTTTTCCTGTTGCTAACATCGGCTTGAGTTCGGCTACATCAACCCCAGCCGTTGTTGCCCATCGCTCTAAAGATGGACGATGACCCAACTGAGCCGATAATTTATCCCGGGTTTTGATCAATCGCACATAAGTATTAATCAGTCCCTCATCCTGCTCGGCAGCATTGTCCCGTAAGTCAACTAACCTCAGATAACGCTGTACCTTTTGGGCTTCTGATACTTCTTCATCCCGCCCCAACAGACGCACCCGACCAATTTCTTGGAGATACAATCGAACTAAATCTGTTGTACGACGATTATTGTTGGGTTTCTGGAGTTTGACATCGCTGGCATTCTCTATCTCCAAATCAATTAAATCATCCAAATCAGGCTCAAGATCCTGATTCATTACCTCATCAGGCTCAGAATAGTCCTGAAAAGAGGGGTTTAAGTTGTTCTCGGCATCAATTTTAGTGGCTGGCATAGTTTCTATCTCAGTTGCTCCAGTAATCAGAGGCTGCACTTACGGGGGTTAGCTAACCAACGGGACACCCTTGATCGGGGGTGACGTAGGATTCAGCTTTTCCGTTCCGGTGATATTACTTATACTGCCCTACCATCCATGATTTTAGGCAAAGCCTGGAAAATGATTTAATGATGGCCATTTATAAACAGAGGGAGTAAAATCAGGTTAGGAATATTTGTTTTTTTATTAACCTCTTAGTTAGTATAAGAATAACTCCGGGATTTCACAGTGATTCTCATCAAACTCTTAATTAATTTTCGTCACTCCCCATAGGCGTCTGAGATCACCATAGGGCAATTTTAGATTTTTGTAACGAAAAATCAACAAAGTCCCACCTCCCCTGTCTCCCCTGCCCCCCTACTCCCCTGGACTAACCGTTTAACTTCTTCTCACGAGTGGCAATTTCTGGTAGTTTTAATAATTAAACCGCTAAACAGGATTCGGTGAGCCTGTCAGCAGTATTTTTACTTACTGCCAAGTCAAGTTGGGAAAAAACAATGTTAACAATTCTGTTTCAAGTTGTCCTTGCGGCACTGGTGATTTTATCCTTTTTACTGGTAGTAGGCGTTCCCTTTGCCTATGCCTCCCCCCAATACTGGAGCCAATCTAAGCCTTTGCTTTATGTGGGTTCCGGTCTTTGGTTCGTGTTAGTGATTTTGGTTGGTGTATTAAACTACCTAGTGGTTTAATTCAGAAGGGGAATTGAAGGTTAGACGGTTTGGGACAATTGCCTTAAGCGGTCTAACCTGGAATTCCCTATGGGTTTATTTCTTAAATTATATATTTGTTAACTTTTGTTAACAAAAAGGATCGGATAACAAAAATGGCGGTTTTTGAGGGAAATTTTACCCAGACAAACTCCTTAAGGTTTGCCATGGTGATTGGTCGGTTTAATGATTTGATCACAACCAAACTTTTAGAAGGATGTCAAGATTGTTTAAAACGACATGGGATTGATCCCGATCCCCAGGGAACACAAGTCGATTATGCTTGGGTTCCGGGTAGTTTTGAGATTCCATTAGTAGCTCATCAGTTAGCCCTAACCCGTCGCTATGATGCGATTATTTGTTTAGGAGCCGTAATTAAGGGACAAACGCCCCATTTTGATTATGTCTCATCGGAAGTTTCCAAAGGGATCGCGGCTACGGCGTTTCAAACGGGTGTTCCGGTAATTTTCGGAGTTCTGACCACCGACACCATGCAGCAAGCCCTAGAACGAGCCGGAATCAAGGCTAATCACGGTTGGAACTATGCGATGGATGCGATTGAGATGGCGAATTTAATGCGTCAAATTAAGCAAAGTGCAGCAACAACGGTGGATTCTACGGCGGTTTTATCTGGGAGTGCTAGTCCAGCTTTAACTGGGGAACGGGTAAAACAGCATTCGGAAACCCTTTAATCTCTCAGGTTCTAAAAATTTTTGGAAAAGGGGTTGACAAATCTCAAGATTTTTGGAATCATAGAAAAGGTGAACGAGTTGCGGGTGTAGCTCAGTGGTAGAGCGCAACCTTGCCAAGGTTGATGTCGTGGGTTCGAATCCCATCACCCGCTTAGAAACTTTATAGTTGGCGCTTTAGCGCCATGACAAATCCTCAGATTGACCCCATCAGGTTAACTGAGGATTTTTTCATGATTGTTCAAAAAAACAGGCTCAAAAGTCCTAATTATTTATTTTTCCCCCAATTTTGGGGGCTAGGGGGCTAGATGGCTTGAAATGTATAGTGTTTAGGATGCTAAGGTTATGAAGGATTTATCAGCAGTTTTAGAACAGATTTATCAAGCTGCAATATTTGCCCCCTAAATCCCCCAAAATTGGGGGACTTTAAGAGGTTATCCGGTTAAAGCGATCTCGTTTGAGTTACGAGCGCGATGGCAGTACCGCCGCCTGTCGGCATCGCTAACTCATTAGTACGCTATATATAGCGTAACTGCGTAAGTCCTGTTCGAGCTTTTTTTAATTTGGATCAAGATCTTAAGCAAGCAGCGCAAAAAGTAGCTGAGAATTGCAAAAGTAATCCAAAAGATGGCTTTGTTGTTCTTCAAGGAGAAAAATACTTATAACTTCAAGGATCAAAATACTTATAAACTTGGTTAAGGAGCTAAAGATGAAAATTTTTGTTGAGAGTGCTGGTAAATCTCCAGAACATGATTACAATTGGATTGATGAACAACAAAAAATTATTGAAAAGCCAAATATTATTAAAAGTTTTCTTGGCTTGTTGCAACAAGATTCTCCTTCACTCCTAATAGGTCGCAAAAGTAATGAATTCGTATTAATTGTGACAGGTATTTCTTCTAAAAGACGAGATTACCAAAATAGAATTATTCGTATTTCTATAGTGTGGATCGTAGAAGATAATGACGATAATGAGGCATTAATCCGTAATTTAGCTAGTAAAATTTTATTACTTTTTACTGGTGAAATTGAACTCAAGCAGAGTATAGATGCTTGTGTAAATGATGAAGAAGAAAACAGTTTTCAAGAAGAAAACGGTTTTACTGTAGTCTTTAAATCCCTAAAAAACCTTTTAGAAAAAGAGAAAGAGGATTCCTCACCTTCTAAATTATTAGAAGCAGACGATAAAGACGATAAATTAGAGATAAAAAAGGAATTAGAGAAAAAATCTGATGAGACCGATGAGAGTATTAAACAATTAGCAAAATTAGCAGATGATTTGAAAAAACAATCCTTACCTAAAAAAGATAGACCTTTAGTGGTAGTTACAGGAATTCAAAGTAAGGCTGATTTTAGAGAGGCAAAAGTTTGGCGAGGATTAGCAAAATTTGTTGATGAACCCGGAGGTAAATCAAACGCAGGAGATCACTTTCGAGATGATGGAAGAAGGATTCAAGGTCATCAACAAAGCTATAACAGCTATGACAGACCTTCAAAAGTCGGGTCTGGAGATAATAGTAAAGAACATAAAAGACCCATTCAAAAAAGAATAGTTATATCTGTTTTGGCTATATTGTTTTGCATCTCTTTAGCTTTAGGAATTTGGTTCTATATCCAATCCAACGATCAAAATCCAAATAATCAACAGCAAAACGACAATATAAACAGTTCAAATAAACCGATTCAGACTCTAATTATGGAACCCAAGGCAGTGCAAAAAGAGTTAACTCCTCAAGAGGAAACTGAAGAAGTAAAGGAAGAAAAGATTAATTAAAATTATCGACATCCCTACCTTTTTGCCCGAATATAATCAGTTAATCTTATGCAAAATTCTGCCAAAAACCGATTAAAATTATGCCTATTAAGCTAACCTGGAAAAATGCCAAAGAAAATTAGGGAATTAAAAAACCTTCTTCTGAAAGCAGGTTTTACTGAGGAACCGGGTAAAGGAAGCCATACAAAATGGTCACATCCACTTTTACCCGGAAAAGTAATCTTATCAGGAAAGGATGGGAATGATGCCAAACCCGATCAAGAACGAGATGTTATAAATGCTTTAAATACACTTGCTAAAATCAAGGAGGATCAACAACGATGAAAAGCTCTTATACCATTATTATTCAATGGTCAGATGAAGATCAGTGTTATGTGGTCAGCCTTCCTGAATGGGGAGAACATTGTCACACCCATGGGGATACCCATGAAGAAGCGTTAAAGAATGCACAAGAAGTTTTAGAACTACTGATAGAGTCGGCAGTGAACAATGATGAGCCTTTACCCAAACCTCAACTTTTCGGAAAAACATTAGAGAGAGTGTGAAAATTTATTAAAATTTTTGGCAATTTTGAATCAGAATCAACAAGCAAATAAGAGTCTAAAAGTGGCGATCGCTGGCTCTACAATAAAAGAGTGTAAAAGTGGCGATCGCTTGCTTGAACGAAGGAACGAGGAAAGGATACTAGGAAGGATGGAGTTGAGTATAATAATTGCAAATAGCCAGTTTTGACTTAATTATCGTAAAACATTATTAAATTAACCGATCGCTTGTGCCATCCCAAAAAGCTCAAAAGATTGATTTGAATGGGGATTATCCTTGCCCTTGTCGGCGAAAGGGGCGGCTAGTTCCCATTGCGCTGACGGAAGCCTTTGGCTGCGATCGCTGTCAGCAAATTTTCGTTGTCGATGAGAGTGGTTATTGCTTAGAACAACTCGCCACCCATTATCCTTATAAGCAGGCTTGGCATTGGACAGGTCATCAATGGAATAAAGCCAGTCCAGGGTTAAAAGCCCATTATCTACCTATGGCTTTGGGGATGCTCCTAGTTCCATTAGTGATCTGGTTACCATTAGCCTTGTATTCACCTGGGCCAAATCTGGTGTTATGGGCGATGGTTGCTATTGTGTTGGCGATGTTACCCGCATTGATGGTTTGGCTCGCTTACAGGCGTTAGCGGCATGATAATTGATGATTTCTCTCTCCTTCCGACCGATAATCCTTTGCGTCGTGCTTACCTTGCTAGTTTTGAATTAGCCAAAACTAGAGGGGCAGATCGAAGTCTCGCCTTGCAACTGATGGCGAAAGCATTGCGATCGCGACAGAATGACATCTTAGAAGCCAATACCCTCGACTTAGAAGCCAGTCGCAACCTAGGGTTATCGGAATTAATCACCGACTGGCTGAAACTCACCCCAGAACGCTTAGAAACCACCGTTCAAATTTTAGAACGTCTGGGACAACTGCCCGATCCCATTGGTCGGGTGATGAGTGCTTCCTATCAACTTGAACAGGGACAAACCTACTTTCAACCGATTCCCCTGGGGGTAGTGGCGTTGGTTTATGAAGCCTTCCCCGAATTAGCGGCGATTGCGACGGGACTCTGTTTAAAAACCGCCAATAGTTTAGTGCTGTTAGGGGGAACAGAAGCCAGCCATTCTAATCAGATGATTGTTCAAACCTTGCAACTCGCCTTAGAGGAATCAGGACTTCCCCCAGGCTGTTTAGAAATGCTGCCGTCAGAACCCCATACTCCGATTAAACAGTTAATTACTCAAGACAAATATATCAATTTAGTCATTCCCTACGGTCGCCCCAATTTTGTGCAGCAGGTCGTAAATCAATCTACGGTTCCCGTCTTGCGTTCCGCCATGGGAAATTGTTATTTATACTGGTCATCTACGGCAAGTGTGGATACGGTGCGATGGATGATCTTAGATAGTCATGATGGTAAACCGGATGCCGTTAATGCCATTGAAAAAGTTCTGATTGATCCTAATCAAAAAAGCTCATCCCTAGTGCGATTATGGAATAACTTACGGGAAGCTGGATTTGAACTGCGAGGAGATGAAGGGCTCGCTCAAGAATTTTCGGAATTAATTTTAGCAGAAACAACAGAATGGTCAAGACCTTATTTAACTCGCACCGTTGCTTTTAAAAGGGTAGATCATTTACAACAAGCTATTATTTGGATGAATACCAATAGTAGCGGTCACGCAAACTGTTTAGCCACCGAATCCTATTCCGAGAGTCGAAAATTTGCGCAGGATGTCAATAGTGCCTTGACCTTTATTAATGCGTCTCCTCGATTTTCCCGTCACTTGAACCGAGGAGACGCAATTTTTCTGGGAATTTCTAACCAGAAAGGATATCGTCGGGGGTTAATAGGTTTAGAAGCCCTAATGACCCTGAAGCACGTTGTTCAGGGTAATCGGCAATTTTAGATACGTTGGGCTTCAGCATTGGCGGGGGGTAATTTTACTTTTTGGGCTAACCCCAACGCTTGTAACAGCGCAATGGTCATCCAGGTTAAGTCAATTTCCCACCATTCCAAACCGTGACGGGCGGAATATTGAAAAGCATGGTGATTATTATGCCAACCCTCACCATAGGTAACAACGGCGACCCACCAGCAGTTACGGGAGGAATCCCCCGATTCGTAGGTTTGATAGCCAAATTTGTGAGTAGCACTATTCACAAACCAGGTGCAGTGGAACATCACCACCACCCGAAAGAAAATACCCCAAACCACAAAAGGCCAACCGCCCATTAGATACAGCAAGAATCCAAATACCACTTGAATTACCAAGAAGTAGGTTTGGAAGAACTGATATACTGGGTCATCGGAAATATCTTTTGTGAAACGGGGAATTTCTTCATCCGCCGGAGTATGGAACAACATCCAGCCCATGTGACTCCACCAAAAACCTTTTGTGGAATCATGGGGATCTTGATCGTAATCGGAATATTGATGATGGAGACGGTGTAACCCGATCCAATCAATCGGCCCTCCTTGGCAAGCGAGGGTTCCACAAAAAATTAAAAAATATTCTAGCCATTTGGGAGCCTCAAAACTGCGATGGCTAACCAGGCGGTGAAATCCTAGGGTAATTCCTAAGCCTCCCGTCACCCAATGTAAAAATAGAGCTAGACCTACGGCGGGCCAGCTAAAGTTACCGGGTAAAAATGCCAGCAGCGCGGCAGCATGGAGTGACACCATAAAAGCAATGGTGATCCAGTCGGGCTTATATTGAGGTGAAGTTGCAATCGTCATGAAGAAACGAAAATTCGAGCTTTTTTTTTAACAAAAGAGTCCTATTTGCGTCATAATATGCACCGCCCACAAATTGATTGAGTTCAGTGATGATATCCAGCATCGAACAGCTAAAAGAAGCAGAACAGGAACTATTTCCGATTTTTTCTGGTATTGACACGCAGGTCAAGCATAATCTTAAACGAGTTTTAGATTCCTTCCGTCGCTACCGAGTTGGAACTCACCACTTTGCAGGTGTTACAGGCTATGGCCACGATGATTTGGGACGTCAAACCTTGGATCAAGTCTTTGCCGAGATTATGGGGGCCGAATCTGCTGCGGTACGAGTGCAGTTTGTTTCTGGAACCCACGCCATTACCTGTGCCCTATTTGGCTGTTTGCGTCCTGGGGACGAACTGCTGGCGGTAACTGGCACTCCCTACGATACCTTGGAGGAGGTCATCGGTGTGCGCGGTCAAGGTCAAGGTTCATTATTAGACTTTGGCATATCTTACCGCCAATTGGAGCTAACTGTTCAAGGAAAAATTGATTGGGAGGGTCTACGGTCGGCAATAACTGCTAAAACCCGTATGGTTTTAATTCAGCGTTCCTGCGGCTATTCCTGGCGTTTGAGTTTGTCGATTGATGAGATTGAGAAAATTGTTAATATTGTTAAAAAACAGAATCCCCATACTATTTGTTTTGTGGATAATTGTTATGGAGAATTTATTGAAAATCGGGAACCAACGGCCGTTGGTGTGGATTTAATGGCGGGTTCTTTAATTAAAAATCCGGGGGGAACTATTGTACAAGCGGGGGGTTATGTTGCTGGGCGGGAAGATTTGGTGGAAGCGGCAACCTGTCGATTAACAGCGCCGGGTATTGGTAGCAGTGGAGGGGCAACTTTTGATCAGAATCGGATTCTGTTTCAAGGGTTATTTTTAGCGCCTCAAATGGTGGGAGAAGCAATTAAAGGAACCCATTTAACCTCTTATGTTTTTAATCAATTAGGATACCCTGTTAATCCTTTACCGTTTGAACCAAGAAGGGATGTGATTCAAGCCATTGAGTTAGGTTCTCCTAATAAGTTAATTGCCTTTTGTCGGGCGATTCAACAATATTCTCCGATTGGTTCCTATCTGGAACCCGTACCCGCAGAAATGCACGGATATGAAAGTCATTTAGTCATGGCGGGGGGAACTTTTATTGATGGGAGTACCTCGGAATTTTCCGCCGATGGGCCGTTAAGAGAACCTTATATTGTTTTCTGTCAAGGTGGAACCCATTGGACACATATTTCCTTAGCATTAGAAGCCGCAATTGAAGCGTTAGCAAAGGTTTAAATCCATAAACCGGGTTTTTGTTATAGCAATCGCCATCACGATTAGGAAGTCGATTCATCTAATAAACGACGAATTGATGCTTTTTCAATAAATCCCACTAACACCCCATTCCGAACCACCGTAACTTCATTTAACTGTTGTTGTTCCAATAAATTCACTACTTCTAATAGGGATTGTTTAGCATCAATAATTGTTGTAACAACGGGTTTCATGACTGTTTCAATATGAGTTACAGGCCATTGCGCTGTAGGAATAGGTTTAAGGTCATCTCCGCTAATTTGCCCGACTAATTTGCCTACTTCATTGATGACTAAAAATTGTTGAATTGCCGGTTTTCCAATAATATAATCATTGACAAAAGTTCTTAATGAAATGTCTTGAGAAACCACGGAATTTTGATTCACTAAAGCATCTTCGGCGGTAAAACCCGATAATTTATTCCGCAGCTTGGCATCCTTGGCTAAAACCCCAGCATTACTAAATACAAACCACCCAATCAAAACTGTCCAGAAATTAGGAGACCCACCGGAGATTAACAGGGGTAAAAATCCCAATGAAATTCCGATTAAACCTAATCCTTGACCCGCTCGACTTGCAAATAGAGTCCCCTGATATTGATTCCCGGTAATTCTCCAAACCAAAGCTTTAAGAATATTCCCACCATCAAGGGGTAAACCGGGAATTAAATTAAAGATTGCTAGGGCTAAATTAACATAAGCCAAGAGATTAACTAAAGCCGATAAAGGCCCTGTTACTAGCAAATAGGAGCCAATAAAATGCAACCCCAAAAATAACAATAAACTGACTAACGGCCCAGCAATGGCAATCCAGAAAGCCCCGGCGGGAGTTTTCGCTTCTTGGTCTAACCCGGCTAATCCCCCAAACAAAAATAACGTAATAGATTTAACCTGAATTCCTTGTTTGATTGCTACAAAACTATGTCCTAATTCATGGGCTAAAACCGAAGCAAATAGAAGCAATGCGGCAATTAATCCGAGAAATAATGACAGTCCTAAACCTAATTGTGGAAATTGAGATCCCAAATTTCCCCCATAACTGAGGGTCATTAATCCCAGAATCAGAAACCAAGAAAGGTTAATATAAAATGGGATACCGAATAAATTACCGACGCGAATAGAGCCATTCATATTGGCTACCTCTTATACTAATCCAGAAGTAGATTCAACCTCTGGTCTTTCATAACTTCAGTGTAACGAATTGTAAATAAAATCGCCAATCTCCTCCAGGGTGTATATACCAACCTATGAAGTACGGTTTTCCTCTGTGAGCAACCTAAATAAATAGTTTCCATGGTTGCCTATTTTAGCCTAAAAACGCTATTTTTAAACCCGATAATAGGAGCGATACCAGTCTACAAAATTTTGGACTCCGACTTCAATAGAAGTATTGGGTTGAAAGTCTATATCTTGAATTAAAGCATCGACATCCGCATAGGTTATCGGGACATCTCCGGGTTGAATGGGCATAAAATTTTTGATTGCAGGTTTACCTAATGCCGTTTCTAAGACTTCAATCAAATGTAATAATTCAATCGGTTGATTATTCCCAATATTATACAGTTTATAGGGTGCGTTTGTATGGGGATTTTCACCGGATTGGGGAATTCTATCTAATGTTCTAATTACTCCTTCTACAATATCATCAATATAGGTAAAATCCCGTTGCATTTTGCCATAATTAAACACATCAATGGGTTTTTCTTCGAGAATGGCTTTTGTGAAAATAAACATCGCCATATCGGGACGACCCCAAGGCCCATAAATGGTAAAAAATCGCAATCCTGTCATCGGAATCTGATATAAATGGCTGTAACTATGGGCAATTAATTCATTGGATTTTTTTGTTGCTGCATATAAACTAATCGGGTAATCTACATTATCTTCTACTGAAAACGGGATTTTTTTATTCGCCCCATAAACAGAACTCGAAGACGCATATACTAAATGTTGAATTTGGGAGTGACGACACCCTTCTAAAATATTCAGAAATCCCACTAGGTTACTATCAATATAAGCATAGGGATTTTTTAAAGAATATCTGACCCCGGCTTGGGCGGCAAGATGGGCAACTTGTTCAAAATTTCCTTGAGCAAATAACTGATTAATTCCCTCTCTATCCGCTAAATCTAATTTTTTAAAGGAAAATCCTGATCGGTTTTTTAACTGTTCTAAACGGGCTTGTTTCAGAGAAACATCATAATAATCATTGAGATTATCAATTCCGATGATGGTGTCTCCTCGGTCTAACAAACGTTGACACAGGTGAAATCCCACAAATCCTGCCACCCCGGTCACTAATAAGTTAGCCATGTTTCCCCACATAAATTTCAATAACGAAAATAAAAACAATAACTGATCCTGTTAGAATCAATTTATAATTGTATTATAGCAGAGAATGGGAAATATAGAAAGAGGTTAATTATGTTAAACAAAGGTTTAATGAGTTTAGGAATTTTACCTATTGTATTCTTCAATAATTTCACCCTGACTTTAGGCAATTATCAACCTCTGACAGATCATAATATTGTTCAAAATAATGCCTTGGAAAAATCTAAGCCTTAATTAATCAATATAGTTTGTTTAGCGAATCGCTTAGAAGTAATTATCTCAATCTCCTTGATGGCAGAATTCCCGCAACCAAAGTGGCTTTTAGTCTAAAAGATCAAAACAATTATGAAGTTATGAAACCTCAAAAAACTGCATAAGGAGTATATTTTCCTCCCAATGCTTCCACAATAGTTTGAGTATTTTTAACTAACATTTTAATATAGGTTTCTCCCGCACTCCCTGGAGCGCCAATAGAATCAGAATATAACTGCTCTGGAGCTAATTTAACCCCCGATTCTTCCGCAACCGTTGTAATTAATTGAGGGTTAATTGTAGTTTCTGCAAAAATAGCTGGAACCCCCGCTTTCTGAATCGAATTAGCTAAGGTTTTAACAGTTTTTGCGCTCGGTTGTTCTTCCGTACTAATCCCAATTAATGTCCCAATCACCTCTAATTTATAATCATGAGCATAATATTGAAACGCATCATGGGTTGTAACTAACTTTCTATTTTTAGGAGGAATAGTGGCAATTTGTTCATTAATCCAAATATCTAATTGAGTTAATTCCTGGGTCAATTTTGTCGCATTTTTAGTAAAAATATCCCGATCTTCAGGAGATAAAATAATCAACTCATCCCTAATTTTATTCGCCATTAAAATAGCATTTTTAGCCGTTCCCCAAACATGAGGATCGGGTTGTTTTTGTCCTTTATATTGAAAATCCAAAGGTTTAACCACTTCCCCCACCGCCACTTTTTTTCCCTGAGTTCCCGCCGCCCGAATTAACTTAATTAATCCCGGTTCTAAATTATAACCATTATAAAGAATTAAATCCGCCTTTTCTAAAGCAATACTATCTTGAGGCACAGGTTCATAAACATGGGGATCTGTACCCGGTTTTAAAATTCCTAGATGTTCAATTTCATCCCCAGCAATTTGTTCAGTTAAATCAGCAATAATGGTACTGGTTGATACTACTTTCGGTTGATTACTATTAACAGAATTATTTATTTTTTCTTGAGTACAACTACTTAATCCCGTTAACATAATCCCGAAAAAAACACCCCAAAACCGCATACAAAAGGACTTTTGAGCAATTATTGACAACATAATCTTTAAACTTTCATAATATTTTCATTTTTATGATATACTATAAACATCATCATCCCCAAAAAGGGCATAGAAAACAGATGAACATTATAGAATTCCCCCATCCCAACCATACTCTAAATATCGGTCACCTCAGCGTCAACTATCGCGGGGTGGAAGCGTTACGAGATATCTGTCTAAACATCCAACCCGGACGACTAACCGGGATTATTGGGCCGAATGGGGCGGGGAAAAGTACCTTAATGAAGGCGATGTTGGGCTTAATTCCGGTGGGGACGGGTGCGGTGGTCTATGACGGAAAACCCCTAATTCAGCAACGTCAACGGGTCGCCTATGTTCCCCAGCGATCGCAAATTGACTGGGACTATCCGGCAACGGTTTGGGATATTGTGATGATGGGGAGAGTGCGGAAAACCGGGTGGTTGCGTCCTTTTTCTGGAGTCAGCCGTCGCATCGCCACCCAAGCGTTAGAAAGGGTGGGAATGGTTGAATATAAACATCGCCCCATTGGTCAACTATCTGGCGGTCAACAACAGCGTGTATTTTTAGCTAGATCTTTAGCCCAGGAATCTGATATTTTTTGTTTTGATGAACCCTTTGTTGGCATTGATCAAAAAACCGAAGCGGTGATTTTTAGTTTATTTCGAGAGTTAGCAGCATCGGGTAAAATTGTGATTGTAATTAACCATGATTTGGGGGAATCTATTGTTAATTTTGATGATTTGGTTTTACTAAATCAAGAGGTAATTGCGCTGGGAAATCGTCAACAAGTTTTGAAGGAAGATTATCTACAACGAGCCTACGGAGGAAAGGTGTTTTTCTTTTCTGAAAATGTAGCTTAATTGATTTCAGGATGCAAACAATAACTGTCTTTTTAGTTAACAGTTAACCGTCATCAGTCAACTGTCAACTGTCAACTCCTTTTAATACAGCCGACTTAAAACATAATCTGCTAAACCGATTAACGCCTGTCGAGATTCACAAGTTTGAAAAGATTCCAAATACTTTACCGCTTGTTGGGCATGATAGGCAGCCAACTCCCTAGAGCGTTGAATCCCTGAGCTATCTTTAATTAAGGTTAAAGCCTGTTCTAAATCTCCATCCGTAGCAAATTCTCGCTCAATTAACGTTTCCAGATGGGGTTTTTCTTCTAAAGCATAAAGGGTGGGTGCGGTTAAATTTCCACTTTTGAGATCGGATGCTGCGGGTTTACCTAATTCCTCGGTTAAACCCGTAAAATCCAAAATATCATCAACAATTTGAAAGGCTAAACCTAGATGGCGACCATAGTTGTATAAATCTTCGGTTTGTTGCGGAGAAACTTCACTCAAAACACCAGCCGCTTTAGAACTATTGGCAATCAAAGAAGCAGTTTTATAATAGCTTTTTTCTAAGTAGGTTTCAATTGATAATCCTGTATCAAACCGATTAAGACCCTGTTGAATTTCTCCTTCCGCTAAATTCATAATTACCTGAGACAATAATTTTACCACTTCCAGGTTATCCAAATTGGCTAAATACCAAGAAGATTGAGCAAATAGAAAATCTCCAGCTAATACCGCAACTCGGTTATTAAATAAACTATGAACCGTTGGAACTCCCCGACGCATTTCAGAATCGTCCACGACATCATCATGGACGAGACTGGCGGTATGGATCATTTCTGTGATTTCTGCCAACCTCCGGTGCTTCAGGCTAATATTTTGATCGGGCGTTGTCATTCGGGAAATTAACAGGACAATCGCAGGACGTACCCGTTTCCCTTTGACACTAAACAGGTGTTCTGCGGCGGCATACAAAATTGGATGTCGCGCACCGACAAGCTGTTTTAAGTTATCGGTCAACTGCCGCAGGTCTGCTTCAACTGGCGAAAATAGAAGAGTTTGCGATGTCATGGATTAGCCAACTCAGGCGTTGAGTTAACAAAATTTTACATATCATAGTCTGATTCTAATCTGTTTCGGCTCAGGGGATCGCATTTTTGCTAAAATATTGTCTTGGGAACTCTCCGTAGCCAGGGGTAATCCTCAAAAATTTCTAGGTTTTAGTACCCACCCTTAACTCTTGCAAAACGTCGCTTCTGGAGATTTTGCGCCCTCTTTCCCCTACTCTATTTTTTAGGCGCGGTGGGCAGATCAAATTCTGAAAAAAATTTCCGTGCACCGCTACCATTCTCTAATTTTTATGTTATCTTAGGGGTAAGAGTTTAAAGAATTCTATACATTAGGGACAACGGGTCTAGCGACTGGGTTCAAGAAAATCTATCGCCACCTAATTAATCTATTGGCTTTAAGGATAGCCGTTAGGACTTCTCGACGAGCTTCTAACTCCGTTCTGGTCATTAGGCTGTCCACGATATCAGTTAGAAGATTCTCTATTTAGGGTTTTATGAGAAAGTCCTAGGTTTTACAGTAGGGATTCCTCTCCTGAGTTTCGGTGTTAGCAACATTTCGGGGAAATTCTCATTTCCCGTAGGAATTTTTTATTTGTGGGTCACAAGAGCGCTGGCAGTTGCGATCGCTTGTTGACCTGATGTAGCGGGTCTTAAACTTCTGTGCTGCTGCTCCTCCTCCTATTTCTTCAGGCTGACTCATGATGTTCTATAACGATATGCCCTTAATCATCCCGCTTCTGGCCACGGGTTATGTTCTGATGATTTATTTACTCTTAGCCCTTGCTAAGTATACAACAAACATCTTGTGAACTACCCACACTGACTTGGAGTACCAAGTACAGTTTGGGCGTGCCATGGCGTGTCTCTACACTGATTAATTACTGATTACTGACGGTGAGGGGTTCCATTACGGGTAGGGTAGTGGCCTCTACTGCGGGAGTGAATCCCAACCACTGCACCGAAAGATCAGCAAACTGTTGAGGGCAGCCACTCACACAAAACCGCGTTGGTTTGGGGGGCTGAGTATTCCGCATTCCTAACAGTTCTAACTCCTTAACAGTAGCTTTAACTAAAGAAACTGCCGGGTCAACCAACTGAACCTGAGCCGGAAGGATTGAGCGCAACACTGGGGCTAAATGGGGATAATGGGTACAACCATAAATCAGAGTATCAATTTGCTGCTGAATTAACGGGGTTAAATATTCCCGTGCCACTTGATAGGTGTAAGGGTCATGAATTCGGTTTTGTTCAATGAGGGGAACAAATTCTGGACAGCCCACTTGCCAGACTTGAACCGATGGATCGGTTTCTTGAATCGCATAGCGGTAGGCATTACTAGCGGCTGTGGCGGGGGTGGCAATCACTCCAATCCGTTTTCCTTGTCGCACTGAGGCTTGAGCACCCGGAAGAATCAGTCCTAGCATCGGTATATCAAATTCATCTTGAACCGTTTCTAAAGCCAGGGCGGAACTGGTGTTACAGGCCATGAGAACCATTTTGGCGTCCTGTTGCATTGCCCAAAGAATAATTGGGCGGACAAACTGCAAGATTTCCTCTTTTGAACGGGTTCCATAGGGCAAGTGCGCCGTATCTCCAAAGTAAAGAACGGATTCATTGGGCAGTTGACGGTACAGTTCCCTTAAAACCGTTAATCCCCCCACACCACTATCAAATATTGCGATTCTTTTTTGTCGATTGTCCGTTGTCATGGGTTAAAAATCTGTCTTTGATTGTCTGTTATCAATGGTAGAGAGCTTTGTTGTCAAGTCTATTGACAGAATTTGTTCGCTCTAAGCTGAAACAATAGGGCAATAGAAATCTACGGGTTAAATATTGTTAAATTGACATCCTCACCGCCGTAAAACTGACGGTGATTCCTAAACTTCACAATTTAGGTTTCTGCTTCTTAGCAGTTGCCTTCACAGATTTACTCTGTTCGGGTCTTACACTCGCTCCACAGACTGACACTGCGAGTCCCGCAGCCAAAATATTTTTACTCGCGTTGAGATCTCGGTCATGGATTACCTCACACTTAGGGCATTTCCATTCACGAATATTTAGTGGCAATTTATCCATTGTGTGACCACAGTTCCCGCAGCGTTTAGAACTAGGGAACCATTGGTCAATCTTAACTAGATTACGCCCATACCAAAGACACTTGTAATCTAATTGCCGAATCAACTCACTCCATCCGCTATCAGAAATAGCCAGTGCGAGCTTGTGGTTTTTGATCATATTCTTAACTGCTAACGACTCAACGGCAATCGTTTGATTTTCGCGTACCAAGTTAGTCGTCAGCTTATGTAAGAAATCTTTACGGGAATCCGAAATTTTCAGGTGAACTTTTGCTACCTTAATCCTCGCTTTTTCCCTATTCTTGGAACCTTTTTGTTTACGAGAAAGATTCTTTTGCGCCCGTTTCAGTCTTTTGTAATGCTTCTTAAATTGTTTGGGGTTAGACACTTTTTCACCGTTGCTGGTGGCAATCAGGCTTGTAATACCCAAGTCAATCCCAATCGCATTATCATTAACAGGCAATGGCTTAATTGTTAGATCATCGAAACGAATGGAAATATGCCAACGTCCCGACGGGTGCATCTTAACGGTTACAGAGGACGGCTCACATCCTTTTGGAATCTGCCTAGACCATCTAATATCTAAAGGTTCAACATTTTTCGCCAGGTAGATTTTTCCATCTTTAAACTTAAATGCCGACTTTGTAAATTCAGCGCTACCACCATTCCTTTTTTTCTTGAAGCTAGGATATTTTGCCCTTCCGGCAAAGAAATTAGCAAATGCCGATTGAAGATGCCTCAACCCTTGTTGTATTGGTACACAGCTAACTTCATTAAGAAAATCCAAGTCTTCTTGTTTTTTCCATTTGGTCAGCATAGAGGATGTTTGGTTATATCCAATTTTTTCTTGCCTCTCGTACCATCCTTGAGTTCTCTCATGGAGAGCCTTGTTGTAAACCAACCTTACACAACCCAAAGTGCGTCGCAATAGCGACTCTTGCTCTGGACTTGGGTAAAATCGGTAATTGAATGCTTTTTCCATATCTCACATTATAGTATATCTTTTTGTGAATGTGTTAAATTAAAAATATAAAGCCTAAGTAGAACGACGGGGTTTCTACCCAATTTTTCGATGAACGCTCGTCCCCCTTCATGGGTGTGAGTTTCAACGCAGTGGAATTATTTGTCAAGGTGAAAGACGGTATGAATACAAGGAGGAACAAAAATTGCCGACACTGGGAGTCAATATTGACCATATAGCCACGATTCGCCAAGCCCGTCGCACCGTTGAACCCGATCCCGTAGGGGGGGCTGTGCTGGCGGAATTAGCGGGGGCTGATGGAATTACGGTGCATTTGCGCGAAGATCGACGCCATATTCAAGACCGGGATGTGCGACTATTGCGCCAAACCGTGAGAACCCATCTAAATTTAGAAATGGCCGCGACGGATGAAATGGTGGCGATCGCTTTGGACATCAAACCCGACTATGTAACCCTAGTGCCCGAACGTCGGGAAGAAATCACCACCGAAGGGGGGTTGGATATCGCCGGACAAATTCCTCGGATGACCGATGTAGTAACCACCCTACAGGAAGCCGGAATTCCAGTGAGTTTGTTTATTAATGCGAACCCCGAACAAATTGCAGCCTCGGCCCAAGTAGGGGCTAAATTCATCGAACTGCATACGGGATGTTATGCAGAGGCCAAAGGGGAAGACCAGGTTAGGGAACTGGGGATTTTAGCCGAGGGATGTCAACGGGCCTTAGAAGCCGGACTGCGGGTTAATGCCGGACATGGGTTAACCTATTGGAATGTTTATCCCATTGCCGCCTTAGAAGGGATGGAAGAACTCAACATTGGTCATACAATAATAAGTCGGGCAGTTCTCGTAGGCTTAGAGCGAGCCGTCCGAGAAATGAAACAAGCGATTTTTGGGCAACTTTAACCCGAAAATCTTCCCATGATAGAATTTACAACGATTAACCATGCAGACTTATTACTACGTTTTAGGCAGTCACAAGTTTTTACTTGAGGAAGAACCCTTAGAAGAAGTGTTGCGCGAACGCCAACGCAACTATCGGGAACGGGAAAAGGAAATTGATTTTTGGTTAGTGCAGCAACCTGCTTTTTTAGAAGCGCCAGAAATGGCTGAGATTAAAGCCAAATGTCCTCAACCTGCGGTGGCAATTGTTTCCACAAATAAACAAGTGGTAATCTGGTTAAAATTGCGTTTGGAGTATGTATTCCAGGGAGAATTCCAAGCCCCGACCGCTAGTATTCCCGATGCTTTGGGGTCTTTAGCAACGGCCGCTTGAAAATTCCGATCCAATATTTGACCCTGATCAGTACAATGAAAGCTGTTGCTTCATTGTTGTCAACTGCGGTTTTTGGAGAACAAAGGTTAAACTAAGCCAGAGAGTTTCCCCCTCTGGCTCGTCTTCAAAAGCAGCTTTTATCTTTCAAACTTAAAATAAGGTTCACCTAAAATTTCAATCACTTTTCAAGAGTTTAACCGATGTTTTTCCTTTAACAAGTAGGGTGATGCAAGAGTTAGATCCCAGGAATAATTAGACTAAAAATCTGAATATTCCTACGGTTTAACTGTTGAGAAAAAGATTAATTATGACTAAAAAGCAGAGACTAGAATTAACCTGGATTGGTAAGGAGATTCGCCCCAAGTTGGAGCCACGAATTTTGCTGGAAGATCCAGATAAATCTTATCATGCTGCTCATCGGATGAGTGAAAATGATATTTTTGATAATCGCTTGATTTTTGGGGATAATTTGTTGGCTCTCAAGGCTTTAGAGTCGGAGTTTGCAGGAAAAATTAAATGTGTTTTTATTGATCCTCCCTACAATACAGGATCAGCTTTTGAACACTATGATGATGGTGTAGAACATTCGATCTGGCTTGGTTTAATGCGCGATCGATTAGAGATTATTCGACGTTTATTATCAGAAGATGGATCGCTGTGGATTACCATTGATGACAATGAAGCACATTATTTAAAAGTGATGTGTGATGAAATTTTTGGGCGGGTAAATTTTGTTGCGAATTGCTTGTGGCAAAAAGTATATTCTGAGCGAATGGATGCACGGGGTTTTAGCGTGTCTCACGATCATGTTATTGTGTACCAAAAGAGCAATGACTTTGCACCAATTCAATTATCTAAAGAGCAGAACTCCAGTCAGTTCAAATTTTTCGATAAGATAACAGGTAAGTATTATCGTCGTCGCTCACTTCGCAAGGAGGGATCTGAGTCAAGACGGGAAGATCGTCCATCTATGTGGTATTCAATCAAAGCTCCAGATGGGACAGATATTTATCCAGTAAAGCCTGACGGAATAGAAGGAAGATGGCGATGGAAGAAGGAAAATTTAATAACTAACTCAGAACTAATCGAATATGTAAAGAAAGATAATTGCTGGGAAATTTATGTTAAACAGTTTTTGGAAGCCAATGCGTCGAGACCACCAGCAACTTTTTGGTCTAATGAGGAAGTTGGTCATAACCATGAAGCGAAGCTTGAAGTACGTGCTTTTAATTCAGTAAGTGTGTTTGATACACCAAAACCTGAACGTTTAATTAAGCGCGTTCTGGATATTGCAACAAAACCTAATGATCTTGTTCTCGATTCCTTCGCAGGTTCAGGAACAACAGGGGCAGTCGCGCATAAAATGGGAAGACGCTGGATCATGATTGAACTCGGCGAACATTGTCATACCCATATTATTCCCCGACTTAAAAAAGTAATTGATGGCGAAGATCAAGGGGGAATTAGTAAAGCATTTAATTGGAAAGGTGGCGGTGGATTTCGATACTATCACCTTGCACCCTCCCTCCTCGAAAAAGATAAATGGGATAATTGGATTATTAATAAAACCTATAATGCCGAAATGTTAGCCGAAGCACTGTGCAAAATTGAAGGTTTCACCTACTCACCATCCGATACATTCTATTGGCAACAGGGCTATTCTACAGAGCGGAATTTTATCTATGTTACCACCCAAAATCTTCGTCTCGAACAACTATCCCAACTTGCAGACGAAGTAGGACAAGAACGCAGTTTACTCGTTTTATGTACCGCCTTTCGAGGCAAAACTGATATATTCCCCAACCTCACGGTTAAAAAAATTCCTAAACAAATTCTTTCACGCTGCGAATGGGGACATGATGATTACAGTTTGAAAATTGAAAACCTGCCAAAAGCACCCCAAAAAATCGGACAACTAACACTATTTGACCTGGATAACATACAATGAACCAAATTGTTAATAACATTGCTAATCGTCTCAGTCTGCGCCATCCCCAGCGCGAATCCTTAGAAATTCTTGCTCGTATTTGTGAACTTTTAAACATTCCAAATATCGCAGATCGAGAAACAAGTTTAGCCGCGATTAACAAGGAATTTCCCACGTTTACAGACTTCGAGCGCGAGTTTCCCTCCCTATGTTTTGCCCTAGCCACAGGTGTTGGTAAAACTCGACTTAAGGAAATTGCCAATTTTGTCCATAGCCAAATGCAACAATATTTCTGGGAAGAAACCACAGGCTATAGCAATCCTATTTGAGTTGTGTTTAAAATCCCTGATCAAAAGGGAACACCGGAACAGCCCCCCCAAACCCCTCGTGCACGGGGGGCTAGGGGGGAGGGATCTGGGGTAATACTTCTGGCCGTTTCATATCAGTATTGAAATGTTATAGCAAGAGGCAATAGGGAATAGGCAATCTCGCTATAGGTAAATACTTACTGTGAGCAGCTTTTAGCCTTCAAGAATGTCCTAATAGATGTGGCGACTGCTATACAACCTATTTAGGATTGCTATATGATGTCAAAATTAGTAAAGGTTTTACAGCTTTAAAAGATAGTGCCTACACCACAAATGCTAATAATTACCGTAATTATCGATCTTCGCCACCCGATAAAAGCAATATGTCTAAATATCTGTTTACAGGCTTTTCAAAATGTCTTTATCCAGAACAGAAATTTCAATCGGAAGCAGAAAGAATATTAGCGCTAATTTTAGAACGGGATGCCATTAAATCGCTATACAATCACTACAAAATACTAAAAGCAAATTTGCTTAGGTGTTGGATATAGTCGAAAACGATACCGGGCTTTCATTCTTTTTGATCAACTGGTTCTTTTATATATTAAACTAGAATAACTACAATAAAAGCCTAAGTAGAACTTACGAGCTTTAAACCCAATTAATTTTTTTGTAAACCTCCTGTTTATGCGTCAAAGTGGTGTCAAAAGGTTATCTGCTATCTTGGTTCCGAGTCTGCTCACGGCCGCCAGTTGGGGTTTAGCAGTCCAAACCAGTTTAGCCCAGGAAACTTGTGCAGCACCAAAGCCTGGAGAATATTTGTTATTGATTGTCAGTAACACTTCCGAGGAACAAAAATTGGTGCAGCGCACGTT
Source organism: Planktothrix agardhii (assembly GCF_904830935.1). Classification (NCBI taxonomy): domain Bacteria; kingdom Bacillati; phylum Cyanobacteriota; class Cyanophyceae; order Oscillatoriales; family Microcoleaceae; genus Planktothrix; species Planktothrix agardhii. Next base: position 2,320,320 of record NZ_LR882952.1, on the reverse strand, counting down.
ACCCAATGACATCAATAGTGAGGTTTGTCGCTATTTGACGAATTTAGTAACCCGGGTGGGAGGATTTAGTGATCCTTTAATTGCGGAGGATTGGGCCACCTATCTACAGGATAAGGTTAAGTTACCCGCCTATGTGGTGAAACAGGAGGTCATAGCCATACCCCGTCCGAGTCCGAATTCTAGTCTTGGCCAGACTCCGATTGTTCGAGAAACCCCGCCAACACCCAAAAAAGAATCAACAGCTAATTCTCAATCTTTGGGGTCAGGTTATGCTGTTTTAGTGGATTATTTGAATCAACCGGAATTAGTCCAACAGTTAAGAACCCTAATCGGTGAAAATGTGGGTTTAGTTTCCTATGGTCAGCGACCCTATTTATTAGTAGAATATACAACAGATTCCGAAAAAGCAACAGCAACTTTAAATAAATTAAGTAATCGTGGCTTTTGGCCGATATTAGTTGATAGTAACCGGGTGACAGTTATTAGTCCTACGGTTAAACCTTAGACGACAAATAATGGCTACAGATCTTGTATTTCAAGGTTTCTACAGAAATATAGCAATAAGCAGTAAGGGTGTTAACGACTTCTTTGTGTCTTCGTGTCTTTGTGGTTAAATCAGACTTGACCCTTGGCTATACTGGCAGGAAATGTAGAGGCCAAGTTATCTCAGCAATCGAAGCGATCGCAATCCCTAATCCTAAACCAACAATAACTTGAAAGGGGGTATGACCTAATAATTCAATTAATCTTTCTTCGCTTAATTGTTTATGTTCTTCAAAGACTTCATCAATAATTTGGTTTAAAATGCGGGCTTGTTTTCCTGCCGCTTGACGGACTCCAGCCGCATCGTACATCACAATAAACGCAAAAACAACAGCAATGGCAAAATCAGGACTTCCCCACCCCATGGTTTTGCCCACTCCCGTTGCTAAAGCACCGACAAAAGCGGAATGGGAACTGGGCATCCCTCCGGTTGTAACCAACACCCGCAGATTAATTTTGCCATGTTGGACTAGCTCCACCGCTAATTTAGAAAGTTGAGCCAGAATACAGGCTAACAGGGCAACCCATAACACTTGGTTATTGAGGATTTGAGAAAAGTCTTGCATATAATAGAAATCAATAGCTTTAGTGAGTGCGATTAGTGATAAAATCTGCGATCGCTAACAAAGGAATAGCCTTATCCCCATAGTTAGATAATTCGGCTTTTGCCGCTTCAATTAACTGCTGGGCCTGACGTCGGGATTCATCTATGCCCCATAAACTGGGATAGGTGACTTTTTTAGCCGTTAAATCCTTACCTGCGGTTTTTCCTAACTCCTCCTGGGTTGCCGTAATATCGAGAATATCATCCACAATCTGAAACGCCAAACCAATATTACGCGCATACCGAGATAACCCTTCAATTTCCGTTTCCTTTGCCCCGGCTAAAATCGCCCCACAGACCACAGAAGCCTCTAATAAAGCCCCAGTTTTATGGGTATGAATAAAAGTTAGGGTTTCTTCGGAAACATCCGTGAGTCCTTCCGAATCTAAATCCACCACCTGGCCTCCAACTAAGCCCGCAGCCCCCATCGCCCGACCTAAACGAGCAATTACCTGTAAAACTTGATTTGCAGGAACATTAGGAGTTTTAGTCGCTACAAATTCAAAAGCATAACTCAATAAACCATCCCCAGCTAAAATCGCAATATCCTCTCCATACACCTTATGATTGGTTAGTTTTCCCCGTCGATAATCATCATTATCCATGGCTGGGAGGTCATCATGAATCAAGGACATGGTGTGAATCATTTCCAGGGCGCAGGCGGTAGCCATGGCCATCTCTACAGTCCCACCGACCAACTCACAGGTCGCCAAACACAAAATCGGTCGCAAACGCTTTCCTCCAGCCAGCAAAGAATAGCGCATTGACTCATAGATTTTTTCAGGGTAGATTAGGGGGAGAGACTGATCTAAAGCCTGTTCTACTAGGGTCTGTCGTTGGGTCAGATAGGCAGATAAGTCAAACTGAGGGTTTTCCAACGGTGAGTTAATTTCGCTTACCAATACCATGACGAGTGTTTGTTTATAATAGGGGTAATGTTAACAAAAGTTGACTACTGGGGACTTAATTTTACCCTTGATTTCAGGAGCAAAGTCTTAACTTCACTATTTTACGAGTCTTGTGACACAGAAGTGATCATGAATTTTTCAGCACCCCGCACTCTCTGTGACGGGGCTTCCTGCCTCTAACTTCACTATACCAAAAATCACTATGCAAATCACCCTTGAACTCCCTGATGAAATAGCAGAAAAATTACAGTCTGTTAATATTTCTCGGCGTATTTTGGAACTAATCACCGCCGATTATTACCGTCAAGGTCAAATCGGTGCTTCTGAAGTAAGACGAATACTCAAATTTTCTTCTCGTTGGGAAACCTACGAATTTCTTAAGCAAGAAAAATCTTATTTACCTTATACTGAAAATGATTTAGAACAAGATGTTCAAAGGATTCGTCATCTTTTAGCTTAGGAATGATTATTATCTCTAATACTTCGCCCATTAATTACTTGATTTTAATTGGACAAATTGACTTGCTTCCGCAATTATTTTCACAAATTATTATTCCTTGTGCAGTTTATCAAGAATTATCAGCTAGAGATGCACCGGAAAACCTGAGAAATTGGATTATAAATACACCTAATTGGCTCAAAATTGAGGCTGTTACTCAACCTGCTGACAAGATAATAGATTTACTTGATCCTGGTGAACGTGAAGCGATTCTTTTAGCACAACAACTTAATGCTGATTTAGTTATTTTAGATGATATGAAAGCAAGACGTATAGCGATAGATAGAGGTTTATCTATTACAGGAATACTTGGTATTTTAGATCAAGCCGCAACGATGAAACTGATCAACTTATCTACAGCCATTGACAATCTTCAAAAGACATCTTTTTGGGCATCGGAAAGTTTGTTACAAAGATTATTAGATAAACATAATTTGTAAAATAGATAATACCCACCCTACGGTCGTTAACAGTCAACTGTCAACTGTTAACAACGCCTCTACTGAAATTTTTCCAAATAACTCCAGAAGGTATTTTGCAATAACATCGCCACGGTCATCGGGCCAATACCCCCCGGAACTGGGGTAATATATTGGGCGATGGGTTGAACACTGTCGAAATCTACATCCCCGACTAGGCGAGATTTGCCATTATTATCCGTAATTTTATTAATTCCGACATCAATTACAATGGCACCAGGTTTAACAAAATCCGCCGTAATCATTTGCGGACGTCCGATAGCCGCCACTACAATATCCGCATCCCGGCTAACTTTAGCTAAATCTTGAGTTTTAGAATGGGCAATAGTTACGGTACAATCAGCTTCTAATAACATCAAAGCCATCGGTTTTCCGACTAAAATACTGCGACCTAAAACAACGGCGTGTTTTCCTTTTAGCTCAATATTATATTCCTCAAATAGTCGCATAACTCCGGCGGGGGTACAACTTCTTAGGCCTTTTTCTCCCCTGGCTAACCGGCCTAAATTTTCCGGGTGCAAACCATCGGCGTCTTTATTCGGATCAATTTCATATAATAACCCAACGGAGTCCAAATTAGCAGGAAGGGGTAACTGAACTAAAATTCCATCCACTTGTTCATTTTGGTTCAGTTCATGGATAATACTGGTAAGTTTTTCTTGGCTAGTTTCTGCGGGGAAATGTTGACCAAAAGAGGTGATGCCAACCTTAGCACAAGCCTGTTCTTTATTCCGAACATACACCGCACTGGCCGGATTCTCTCCTACCATAATCACCGCTAAACCGGGCGGGCGTCCAACTTTAGCTTGCCATATTTCTACCTGTTCTTGTAGTTGGGCTTGAATCTTTTTGGCTGTAGATTTACCGTCTAATAGATTATCCATAATTCGTTCTCTGTTTTGTTAATTAATATATTCAGTGATTCCTTGACATCCTCACCGCCGTAAACGGACTCTATCTATTTCGATGTAATTTCTCCCATACCAACGACATTTATAGGCTAATTGTCGAGTAATTTCCCCCCAACTAGCATCAGATATCGCCTGAGATAATTTGGGATTTTTGACCAGATTTTTTACCGCTAAATTCTCAGCTACAATCGTTTGGTTTTCACGAACTAATTGAGTCGTTAGCTTGTGTAAATGGTCTTTTCTACTATCGGTGATTTGAGCGTGAATTTTGGCTACTTTGATTCTGGCTTTTTCTCGGTTCTTTGACCCTTTCTGTTTTCGAGCTAGGCTTTTTTGTGCTTGACGCAATCTCCGATAATGCTTTTTATAATGCTGAGGATTAGATATCTTGTCTCCGTCGCTGGTAATGACTAGGCTACTAATGCCTAAATCAATCCCTATAGCTTTATCGGTGGCAGGTAATGGTTGAATAATTGGGTCATCAAATTTAATTGAAATATGCCAACGTCCTGATGGATGTAGCCTGACGGTTACGGTGCTTGGTTCACATTTATCTGGTATTTGTCTTGACCATCGAATCGCTAATGGCTCTGAACATTTAGCTAAATAAATTTGTTTTTCTTTAAATTTAAAAGCAGATTTAGTAAATTCAGCACTTCCTCCTTGATGTTTTTTCTTAAAGTTGGGATACTTGGTACGACCAGCAAAAAAATTGGTAAAGGCTGTTTGTAGATGTCTTAAACCTTGCTGTAAAGGAACACAACTAACTTCGTTTAAAAAGTTTAATTCTTCCTGTTTTTTCCAATCGGTCAGCATTGAGGACGTTTGAGTGTATCCTACTCTCTCTTGTCTTTTGTACCAAGATTGAGTGCGTTCATGGAGTGCTTTGTTGTAAACCAACCTTACACAGCCCAAGGTGCGCCGCAATAGCGACTCTTGTTCTGGTGTGGGGTAAAATCGGTAACTGTATGCTTTTTCCATACCTCACATTCTAGCACATATTCTGTGAATATGTTAACATTTTAGGATAAAGCCGTCGCAGAACAACGGGGTTTCAAACCTAAATTTTTGATGAACCTTTCATTTCCACAGAAGCTCACCAAAACCTGGCACATTAGTATTGTATTACTATTTGTGACCGGATTAGTCGGTTGTCAAAGTATTTCCCATTCTGAAAGTTGGATTAATTTTAATACAGCTAAAATTGAACTGCTACAACAAAAACAGAAAATAGGTGCTAAAGTTTATCTCAGAGGTAAAGTAAAAAGTTATGCACCATTTTTAGGGGCTGGCGCTTATCAACTCCAAGATAATACAGGTTCAATTTGGGTATTTACCACTCAACCTTTACCACCCCTCGGACAAGACCTATTAATTCAGGGGAAAGTAGAATATAAAAGTATTTTAATTAAGGAGATGAAAGGAAAAGATATTGGAGATGTTTATATTAAAGAAATTAAACGGGAACAGAGAATGGGTAATGGGTAATGGGTTTTGGGTTTTGGGTTTTGGGTAACAAATTATGATTCAAGTTGCTATAGCGATTCTTTATCGAGATGGAAAGTTTTTATTGCAGTTACGAGATAATATCCCTAATATTGTTCATCCTGGGGTTTGGGGATTATTTGGGGGACATTTAGAACCCGAAGAAACCCCAGAAAATGCCTTTAAACGAGAATTACTCGAAGAAATTGGTTATAATATTCCTGCGTTTTTACCCTTCAATTCCTATCCAGATTCTCTGGTTAATCGGATTGTTTTTTATGCTCCTTTAACGGTTGATTTGAGTCAATTAGTCTTACATGAAGGCTGGGATATGGGATTATTAACCCCAGAGGATATTCAAGCCGGAGAATGTTATTCTGAAAAGGCAGGAATGGTTAGATTAATAGGAACTCTGCATAGAAAAATTTTATTAGATTTCATGGCTCAAAAGTTAGTTTAAGCCACAATAGGAACACTATCATCATTGGGTAAAATGGAACGGGGATCAACCTTTTCACCATCGGGATTATGAACTTCAAAGTGTAGATGAATAGAATATCCTCCCCCATCAATTTCTAACCCTTCATACCCAAAACCCGAACCGCCCCGCACCCCGATAAATTGACCTTGGGTAATGGTTTGACCCACTTCAACCCGAATAGATTGTAAATGAAAATAAACGTGCTTCCAACCATTAGAACGTTTAATATAAATCGCCCGACCTTCTGCACCACTAGGATCATTTTTAATATAATCAACCACTCCATCACTCGCCGCATAACATTCATCGGGAGTATATCCCCCAATATCAACACCTGCATGAAGTCTACCTCTAGCATAACCAAATTCAGTTACGGAACCCATACTGGTTCCGGTCATTGGCCATATCCATTCTGAATTAGACACCGCAAAGGAAGCCGAAGAAACTGAACGGGATACGGTTAATTCTTCATCGGTTTCTAATAGTTTAACTTGATGAGCCGGAACGAACCAAGTTGTCATATTTTTGGGTTTGGGAGATAGGAAATTAACCTGTAAATGGTTATCTTCTGCCTCAGAATAACTTTCTATTTCAAATATTGTATCACAATAAACCGATATTTTTTCATTATAAGCAACAGCTTCGGCTACAACCGGATGGAGCTTAAAAATCGTATGTTCTAAAACTTGTAATTTCATGGTTATCTCCTGATTTAATTTATGGTTTTTAGGAACTGTGTTAAAGCTGGAATTAAATATTGAGTTAATGTATAGGCATCAACCCCTAATTCCGTGCGTTCTGTTGCGGCTAAAATCCCGGCTTGGGAATGCCACCAAACCGCCGTATTAACTATTAATTCTACAGGTTTTTCCGCTAAAATAACAGGGGGTAAAAGCCCTCCTAATAATCCCGTTAAAACATCCCCGCTTCCCCCACGACCTAAAGCTGGGGTACTATCAGGATTAATCCAAACTTGATTCGGAGTAGCTACACAGGTTCTAGCCCCTTTTAAAACAATAATAGCACCCGTTAATTCGGCGGCTTGTTTGGCTAATATTATTTGATTTTTTTCTAATGCTATCAATTCGGGAAATAGCCGTTTAAATTCTCCAAAATGGGGTGTTATAATAGTCGGAAATTTACGAGAAGATAGGGCGAGAACTGGATTCAATTTAGCCAAAATATTTAAAGCATCCGCATCTAAAATAATTGCACAATTTGCTGTTAATATTCTTTCCACAATAGCTTCAGCTTCTATTGTTAATCCAGGGCCACAAACAATAGTTTGATAGCGGTTTAAATCTATATCTTCTGGAAGTTCAAGAATAGCTCCATTTTCAGTTTCAGGACAGCCAATAATTAGGGATTCTGGTAGTTGCAAACTTAACAAGGGTTTAATCGAATTGGGTACAGCAATAGAAAGCATTCCCACACCGCTTGCTCTGGCTCCTAATCCAGCTAAAATGGCGGCTCCTGTATATTGTTTGGAACCTGCTATAATTAATAAATAACCGTTTTTATATTTATGATGATTAGCGGGACGGGGCAAAGGTAAACTATTAATTGCCGTGTCCTGAGTGATGCGATTTAGGATAGGATATTCCCCGATGACAGCATTAATATCCGCCCTAGGAATATCAAAATCAATCAGTTCTGCTCTGCCAATATAATCTAATCCGGTATCTTGTAAAAATGCTTGTTTCCATAGTCCCAAACAGAGGGTAATATTTGCTCTAATTGCTGTTCCTAATATTTCCCCTGTATCCGTATGAATTCCCGATGGTAAATCAATGCTAATGACAAATTTATTCAAATTATTAATTATATTGATAGCATTGGCAATTTTTCCGGTAATTTCTCGCTCTAAACCAAATCCAAATAACCCATCAATCAAAATATCACAGTCATATAATTCTTTAATATTAGAACTAAAATTAATTCCCAAACTAATAGCATATTTGGCATGGGATTCGGTTAATTCTTTAGGCTTTGAAATTGGACTATAAATTACAATATTATAACCCAAAAAATAGAGTTCCCTCGCTACCACTAATCCATCACCACCATTATGTCCTGGCCCTACTAATATTCCGATTTTATCAGCCGAAGTGATTGATTTTTCTGAGAATAGAGTCTGTAACCTGTGGTTAATTTTTCCGGCAACTTTTTCCATTAAAGCCGCCACAGGTATCCCGGCAGAAAAGATACGTTCTTCGATATTTCGCATCTGTTCTGCCGTAACAACAATTTGTTGAATTTTTTTGGATCTAATCTTAGCATTCATACCGTTTCTTCTAGGTTCTCAGTGCTAGAGTAATGGGCTGTAATCATCCGTGAGCAAGGCACAAGAAAAGATTGTCACAGATCATGAAAGCTGGTGACAAGATTTGAACTTGCGACCGGCTGATTACAAATCAGCTGCTCTACCACTGAGCTACACCAGCAACGTTTCCGATTATAGCAAAAGTTACTAATTTTGATCAAGACTTTTTGAGATTTTTTTGGGCTATAGAGTTTCCAAATAATTCAACAGGTCGGCCATTTCCTGGGGATTGGGTTGAAATTTTGGCATGGGTGGGGTATTACCACCGGTGACTTGCTGAATAATGCCTACTTCTGATTTCCGTTGGGAAACATCCTGAAGACTTGGCCCTACTTGACTATCGGTTTGCCAAGCGTGACACCCGGCACAGTTATAAAGAAAAATTGCCTGTCCTCGGACAAAATCCCCTTTGATGGATAGCACATTCTCCACATAGGGATCAGAAACCTGTAACTTAGGAAGGACAAAAATCCAACCCAGGATCAAAACCATCAAGGCCAGGGTAGTGATGGAGGCTCGTTTGATCAGGACATCAATTTCTGTAATTGCAAGCTGGTTATCCAAGGTGTTTCTAATAATTTGAGACTGATCTACAAGAATCTTTACATCCTACCCAGTTTATCGTGTTGTCTGGTTAAGAGCAAGAGCGCTCAACAGTGAAGCGTCAACGGTTAAGGGTATGATTAGAGATTAATTGCTCAAATTAACACCAAGGAGTTATCTAGTGGTAGAACCATTATTATCGGGAATTGTTCTGGGTTTAATTGTCGTTACCCTATCCGGGTTATTTTTTGCGGCGTACCAACAATATCGTCGGGGAAACCAACTTAATATCGACTAAATATCCAACCGACCCTAGGTTAAGCCCCCCAGGGCTGTTTAATTTGCCAAAAATTAGGTACGAAAAAGCCAAAAATCAATAATATTTTCGGCTATCATTCTTTGAGTCATTGTCGGAGAATGATAGCCATTAATTTTGATAAGATTAAGAACTATACTTCGTAATTTATTTTGTGTAACTACTTAGAAACTCTGACTGAAGAATTAAATGATGATGCAAAATAGTTTGGAGATGGAAAAGATAAAATTATCTATGATTATTACCCTCTGGAAACAGGAGAATTTTTTATTAGATATGATTACAAATTTAGAGTATAATTTAGAGGTTAGTTATGAATTTATTGTTTTAGTAAATTGCAATTTATTTGATTTTGAATTAGTTGAGATTCTGAACTATTTGAACCTGCAAGGTCATCAAGTTTTATATTTTGAGCCTGCTTTTAATAGTCAAGAAATTTTTAATCAAGCCATTGCAAAAGCACAGGGTAATTATATTGTTTGGGTACAATATCCGGTTACTTTTTTTCCGAAAGGTTTGGCAGAAGCTATTAATATTTTAGATAATAATTTAGAAGTAGATGGAGTTAATCAAATTCCAGAATTAAAGAGTTTTCAGGAAAATGGGGAAGGAGTAAAAATTAGATCTATTTTTAGAAAAGCAATTTGGGAAAAGGAAATTATATTAAAGGAAGATTATATAGATAATTTTAATTGGGAATTTAAGTTTAAAAATAGTCAAAATAATTTGATTATTCATCAACTTTCTGAAAAAATATGTGAGCTTAAATTTAATAATTGTTTAAATCAAGAAATTAAAAAATTGCCTTTAGTTAGTGTTTGTATTCCGGTTTATAACGGAGAAAGATTTATTGCTGAAGCGATATCTAGTATTTTATCTCAAACCTATTCCGCGATAGAATTAATTATTTCTGATGATAATTCCTCCGATCATACCATCGCGATCGCCCAATCTTTTCAAGCCCAAACTTCTATTCCGATTAATATTTTAACTCATCAAAATTTAGGATTAGCAGAAAATAGCAATTTTTGTATTAATCAATCCCAGGGTAAATATATTAAATTTGTCTATCAAGATGATATTTTAATGCCTAATTGTATCGAAAAAATGGTTAATTTAGCCGAAACAGATCCTGATATTGGATTAGTGTTTTCACCTAGAGAAATGTTTTTTCTTGAACAAGAAAATATTAATTTAGAATTAATCGCAGTTTATCAACAATTCGCTAATTTACATCAAAGTTGGTCTAATTTAAAATCAATTCAATGGGGAAAAGACCTCTTAGCCGATCCCAATTTATGGCAACATCCGATTAATAAAATTGGAGAACCCAGCACCGTGTTATTAAGAAAATCCGTATTTAAAACTATAGCAGGTTTTGACCCCGAATTAAATCAATTAGTCGATTTAGATTTATGGTGGAGAATATTGGCACAATTTAAAGTCGGTTTTGTCGAAGAAACTCTATCTTATTTTCGACTCCATACTCAACAAAAAACCTGTCAAAATATGTTAGAAGGTCAAGCAATGGATCTGAATTTTTATGATAAAATCTATTCCCATCCCGATTATCAGCTATTTCCCCCCCAATTTCGAGCCTCAAGCGGTATTGATCTATAATTCTATCCAATGGGGTTTGCCAACCTAACCAAAACCCTGTAAAGTTTGTTCAGAAATAACTTAGGACAGTTTTAACTATGGCTAATTTTCTCACTCCTAGCACAATTCCCGGTGTATTTGCCCTTTTAGCAAGTCCCCAAGATGATAATGTTCTTCTATTTTCTGGACAGGTTTCCGCCTATCCAGACGGTGTGCTATTATTGGCAGGAAATGATAATTTACAGAGTTCTAATATCAACGATAACTTACTGATTAATGGCAATCAAGGAAATGATACTCTGGTCGCATCCAATGGATTTGATACGCTATTTGGTGGACAAGATAATGATCGGATTTTTGCCAGTTCTGGTAATGATTTAATCTTCGGAAATTTCGGGGATGATGTCCTAGAAGGAGGATTTAATGCCGATAGTATTTATGGCGGTCAAGGCAATGATACTCTTTATGGTGATGAAGATGGAGATATACTATTTGGTGATTTAGGAAATGATATTGTAGATGGGGATGGTGGGGTTGATACATTAATCGGTGGTTTAGGAAATGATACCTTTATTTTCGACCCAGGTGAAGCCAGTCTTCGGGTGCGGAATGTAGATGAAATCCGACAATTTGAACCGGGAACCAGTCCGTTTAATGGAGATAAAATCGCGGTTCCGGTGGGAACTCAAATTGATTCTAATTCATTATTTAGAGATCGGTTTGATTTGTTACCCCAAGAAAATGATCTCAATGGCGATGGCTTAAATGATATTATTGTGGAATTATTAGACGGAAGAATTTTGGGTGCAGTGATTAATGATGGATTTTTACCTGCTCAGTTAACCTTCGATTTGGATTTCGTTTTTAGTAACGCTTTCGATTTTAATTTATAAACAAAACCCAGGAGCTTTTATGGAAACCAACACCAAATTTAATGGGTTTTATTCTGCAAAATTAGCATTATTATGTTTATCAATGGTGCTATTGTTTGGGGGAAAAACTCAAACCCAAGCTATGACTACAACGGCGGTGATTGATCAGTTACAAAAATTAACTGATACTAACCGACAGAACCGTTTAGAAGCGATCAAAACCTTAAAAACCCTGGGTTCTCCGGCAATTCCGATTTTAGTCGAAGCCCTAACTGATGACCAGGAAAGCATCCGTCGGGGGGCGGCTTTTGCGTTGGGGGCGATGGCCCAAGATGCGGTGGATGCGGTTCCGGCGTTGTTGGCTACCTTAAAAGATCCAGTGTCGGCGGTGCGGATGGATGGGGCTGTGGCACTCAAACAAATTACCACAGCCTCCCCAGAAGCCTTGCAGCAAGCGGTTCAGGAGTTGACACCCCGATTAAACCATCCTGATACCGCCGTTCGTCAGGGGGCGGCTTTGGGCTTGGGAGTCATCGGTTCCGAGTCCCCAAATACTATCCCGCCGTTAATTGGGGCGTTGAAGGATACCGATGAGGAAGTCCGACTGGCGGCGGCGATCGCCCTTAAACGCATGGGTGCGGTGGCGGTTCCGGCTTTGAAAGAGGCGTTGAAATCACCCGGATATGGGGGTGCGGGCTAGGGCGGCTTTTGCTTTGGGGAATATTCAGGCGTCGGGGATTACGGGTGTAACTCAAGCGCTACAAAATAGCGATCGCCAAATTCGTCAAACGGCCGCTATGACTTTGGATCAACTCACCTCTAATCAATTGTTGGTTCAACGATCAAATCAGCCTGGGGTCAGTCCTCAAGGAAATCAACCCGGAAATCGACCTATGGGAAATCGCCCCCTGGGAAATCGCCCTGGAACGATTCCTGGGCCTATGGGGAATCAACCCCGGGGTATGGGTTCTTAACTTTTTTGGTATAGCAGTCGCCATCAAGATTAGGACAGGGTGCGTACACTTTTCTGACGTACCCTATGAATGGTTTTCAGAATATGAATGATCCTCGACCTAGTAAGTACCTAAACAAAATTAATTACACATCCTCTACCCTGTTCCCTCCCCCCCTAGCCCCCCGTGCACGGGGGGTTTGGGGGGGCTGTTCCGGTGTTCCCTCTCTCAACTAGGTAATTTATTTTGTGCAACTACTTATTAATATTCAACGGTTATATGCCGAGGCATTAGCCTTGGAACAGGCGGGATATTTTGAACCCGCACAGGCAAAATATCAACGGATTTTAGAGTTAGATCAGAATAATATTCAGGCGTTGCAAGGTTTAGCAAGGACGTATTTTTATGAGAAGAAATATGATCAAGTATTGGAAATTTTAGAACATTGCTTAATCTTAGATGGAACCCAAGGGAGTCAATATTATAGTTTGGGTTCGGTTTGGGAAAAACTGGGGAATATTACTGAAGCAATTTCAGCCTATAAATTGGGGATTGATTTAGATAAGAAAGGCATAGATGGGTGTTTAAAATTGGGTGACTTGTTGGCAGAATTGGGAGAATTTCAAACAGCACAATTCTATTATCAGCAAGGAATAGATCGACAACCCCATACAGCTATAGGATATTTAAAATTAGGCAATCTTTTTTTAGGACAAAATCGGGTAGAAGATGCGATCACTATTTATGAAACAGCCTTAAATATTCATCCCAATCATGCTGATTTATTATATCAGATGGGATTGGCATTCAGGGTTAATCAAAATTCTGAAAGGGCGGATTTTTATTTTGCTTTAGCCGCAGAATCTCAAGATCAGTATGAAACAGCTATTCAATTTTATCATAATATTTTACAGACTCAATTAGCTACAGTTGATATTTATTTAAGGTTGGGAAACTGTTATCAAAATTTAGATCAAGGGTGGGAGGCGGTTGCTATTTATGAACAGGCTTTACAACGGTTTCCCGATGGGATAGAATTATATTTAGCTTTAATTTCAGTTTGGCAAAGTTTGGGAGAAATTCAAACGGCATTGCAAATAGCTGAACAATCTATTGATAGGTTTACAAATCATATTTCTGTCAGATTTGCTAAACAATCTTTGTTACCAATTTTATATGATAATTCTCCAGAAGTTTTTAAGTTTAGACAAGATTTTACAGAGGAATTAGTTAAATTAATTGAACAAACAGATTTAGAGGATTTAGAAGTTAAACAACAGGCGTTAACCGCTATTGCTAGGGGAACTCATTTTTATTTACAATATCAGGGATATGATGATTTAGAGCTACAAAAACAATATGGTGGATTTGTCCATCGAATTATGAAAGCTAATTATCCTGAATGGACAAAACCTTTATTATTAACACAATTAAGTCCTAATCAAAAAATTAAAGTTGGTTATATTTCCTCTCATTTAACCTGGCATACGGTCGGGTTAGTATTTTTAGGATGGTTGAGAGATTGCGATCGCGATCAATTTGAAATATATTGTTATTATACCGGAAAAGATACGGATTTTATTACTAATTTATTTCAACTTTATAGTGATCAATTTTATCATATCTATGGTAATTTAGAGAATATTGTTGAGCAAATTTTAGCTGATCAAATTCATATTCTGGTATTTTTAGATATTGGGATGTGTCCCCAACTTACCCAAATAGCCGGGTTACGAGTTGCTCCAATTCAATGTGCGGCCTGGGGACATCCAATTACTACGGGTTTACCCACGATTGATTATTTTATTTCTGCGGAATTATTAGAACCTCCTAGGGCTGAAAACCATTATTCAGAAAGGTTATTTTGTTTGCCGAATTTAGGAATTAATTATGCTCAACCTCCGTTATTAGAATCTCAAAAAACTCGGTTAGATTTTGGATTAAAAGCGGATACTATTTTATATTTATCCTGTCAATCTTTATTTAAGTATTTGCCAGATTTTGATTTAATATTAGTGGCGATCGCAAAACAAGTAAAAACCGCTCAATTTGTGTTTATAGCCCATTGGAATGCTGCAATTACCGAAAAGTTTAAACAACGGCTAAAACGATCTTTTGCAGAACATCATTTAGATATTCAAGAATATTGTATAATTTTACCACGTTTAGATAAACTAGATTATTTACAACTTAATAATTTAGCTGATATTGGCTTAGATAGCCTGCAATTTACTGGGTTTTTAACGACTTTAGATAGTTTATCCTGTTGTCTTCCCCTGGTTACTTGTGAGGGAGAATGGATGAGAAGTCGTCAGTCGGCGGGAATATTAAACCGATTAGGAATTACAGAAACTATTGCCCAAAATCGAGAAGAGTATATTAAAATAGCAATAAAGTTAGGATTAGATTTAGAATGGAGATTAGCAATTAGAGAAAAAATTAAACAAAATCAATGGATACTCTATGAGGATAAAAGTTCTGTCCCAGCATTAGAAAATTTTTATCAACAAACCATTCACAATTTTAATTAGATTCCCCTAAATCCCCCTATTCCCTATTCCCTGTTCCCTGTTCCCTCCCCCCCTAGCCCCCCGTGCACGGGGGGTTTGGGGGGGGCTATTCCCTATTCCTATATGAGTCAAGCAATTTTAATTAATCTCAGAGAAGCGTTTTTTAATGCGCCTGGATTTTGGCAAAGTCGGTTTTTAATCAAAACCGGAAATTGGTGTAAATCAGTCGATGGTTTAGATAAAAGTCGCACCGATGGTTACTCAATTTTGGGCGGTTTTGTGAATCAATGTGATCAATTATCAACACAACAACCGGGATTATACTTATTTTGTGAAAAGAAGAAACAAAAACAGAATGTTACTGAAAGATTATATACTTTATTTATCTTAGAACCCGATGGAAGTGTAGAAGTATTAAACGAATTAAAAACCGCTAGTAAAGATTGGGGGGTGCAATTATGGCCAGAAATTGATGCCTATTTTATTCGACAACAAGATTCCGGAGAAAAAAGACGTCAACAATTAATGCAAGAAATTCAACAGTTAGAGTTTGAATTGAAGCAACGCCGCGGCGAATTAGCAGCATTAGACAGAGTTGAATTTGATCTTTAAATATTAAATCAAACCTATTAGGGACTGGGCTGATTTTTAAGAACATTAACAACTGAGTCAGCAACAAAATTAGATAAAATATTTTCTCCTATTTTCTGATAGTGGCAACAGTTATCAATATAAGCTGGTTCTTTAGTATCATCAAGAATAGCTACTCCATCAAAAAAATTAATTTGATTAGCTTTGAGTTCATTCACCTCTTTTAATAAAAGAGGATATCCCTTTTTGACAGCATCTTGATAGGGACTATCTTGACTAAAGGCAACTTTTTTTTCCGCTTCACTAAACACTCGCTTTGTGGGATAATATTGATTAGGTTGTAAAATATGGAAATAGGGAATATTATTTTCTTTTAAAACTTCATGGATTAAAATGGAACTTTTAGCCCAATGATTAGCAATTTTTGGAAATAGTTTAGCATCGGTTAAAATGGGATCTTGCATATAAAAATAAATCACACTTTCCGCAGAACTTCCCTCCTCCGTAGGCTTCTGGCGATATCGTTCAAATCGTGCCACATCTCGGCGATAGTTCTTAACTAAGTCTTCAACATACAGGGACATGACCGCATTACAAGCAGCTAAGGGACAATCTTTTAAAGTCTCTAAGGCATTTTTGATTTTAGGTTTATTATCTTTAATTCTTAATAGGGTTTTGAGGGCTTTAGTCGATAAACTATTATTAGCTAAACCCGTTAAGGCTTGAACATGGGATGAACTGGGCATGGCAAATTCTAATCCATTTTGATTATTAATATTAGCGAGGGCAACTTCATTAAAGCCATCAATATTAATCACCAGATCAAATTTTTGCCCCAAAGAGAGTAGATAATTTAAAGTAATTAGCTGTTGGGGTTGTTTATACCCGCCAATGGCTAAAGAGATAATAATTAATTCTTTGTCTTTAAATTGAGGCAGTTGTTGGAGTTTTTTCTCTAAAATTTTATTTTGGACTTCATAAATTGAATAGTTGGATGCAACGGAACCACCTAAAATTCCAACAATTACTTGATTGTTATTGGTTTTGGTGTAGGGGTAATCATAAGGGGAAATAAACCCATAATTATTATACTTAAATCCCGGTCTAAAATCGGGGCCGGGTTTCTGTATATAACCAAAATAAGGATGCAATCTTTCGACTATAGATTCCCCGACTCTCACCCCTTCTAAATTAACTCCTAGGTTCTGTAAATCCTCTGTACGTTCCCGGGTATAATAGAATTGTTTATTCTTAGAATAATAAAAAATTAACGAGCCAATTTCTAAAAGAACAAATAAAACAACTAGGTTAATTAACCCTATTTTTAGACCTTGTTGAACTTGAGGAAAGAATTTAAAATTTTTCATAATCGTAATACAATAAAGTTAAAACCAAAAAATCAGAATTGTTAATAACTCAAGAAAATCACTATATCATATATAGCACTAAGCATTATAGTTAGGACACTTCTAAATCCTGTTCCCTCCCCCCCTAGCCCCCCGTGCACGGGGGGTTTGGGGGGCTGTTCCCTGTTCCCTTTTCTAAGAGTGCGTAACACTTCATGGTTGAGTTTTTTTGGTTTGACTCATCAGTTGTTGACAAACTTGACTCGCCATTAATTCCCCGGCGACGCGATTTCCCTCAACGTTCCAATGTCCGCCACAGACTTCCGCATTCTTAAATCCATGTAAACAAATTCCGGCTCTTTCTGCTTCTTTTCGTAATGGTTTTGCTAACTGTAAAACCGGAAATCCCTTTTGTTTTCCTAGTGCTTCAATTCGCTTGTTTGGGTAAAATAAATCTTGAATTTGATGTTTTTCCATAAATTCTTGACGTTTTTTGGGGTCGGGCATAACTTGAAAGGAGTCACTCACCATTATTAGCATAAAATCCTTTCCTTTGGCTTTAACTTCATCCCTGAGTAATGTAATTAACTGTTCTGTAATTTTCCAAGCTTGTTGCCAATTTTGATCGGGGGGTTCCTTATAAAAATCAATCTCCGTTTCCTTATAGTCTTTTTGCAACTGACGACGTTTAGATTCCATTTCTGCTTGTCTCATTACTTGTAATATTCGAGAATTTGTCATTAATGGATAAGGTAATTGATCCATTTTAGAAAATAAATAATAATCTCGTTCAATACTATTAGGATTTAATTTTCTAAAGGATACATCTTCCACAAGTTCACCATTTTTTTCGACAAAATAGGGACGTAAATGATCATGTTCTAAGGGGCGAAAATTATTTCTAATATCATTCCCTGGATAGAACCCCAAAATTACTAAATCGGGAGAAAATTGTTGGGCATGATGTCGCCAAGTCATTAATTCTTGGGCAGTCCCATAACCCTGAACTCCAAAATTTAAGACTTCAATATTTTTCCCCTTTAAAATCGGGCAGGTTTTTAATTGAGTTTCCATAATTGATAATGCCGTTTTTTCTAGGGGAACGTGCAAAGCTTCCATAAAAGAATCCCCTAGTACAGCAATGCGATAACTATTAGCTGGTTTTTCTAAAGTTCGTTCGCGATCGCGCATTCCAAAACTGTTCATTTTCACTTCCGAAACCTCTCCTTCCCCCGCCCAAACTGTTTTAGCATTCGGTCGAGGTGACCAACCCCGTTCGGGATCTTTGACAGTATAAGCGAGAGATTCGGAGTCCGCCGGAAGGGGCGGTTGATGTTCAATTCCTGCGATTCTTAATCCCACTTCCCCCAAAACAATTGCTAAGACTAAACTCGCAAAAACTAAGCTTGTATTTAAAATTAACGACTTCCAAATCTTCATAATTATTTTTTATTTTCACACAATTGATTAGCAATTAATTCTGCGGCTAAACGATGTCCGTCTGGATTCCAATGTCCCCCACAAAGCGTACCATTTTTTTTAAACCCATGTAAACAGGTTTGATTTTTGGTTGCATAGGACTGAAAGACTGGGGCTAAGTCTAATACAGGGAAATTATGGCGTTTCCCGATATCTTTTAACCGTTGATTGGGATAATATAAATTATCAATTTTATTAGAGACTTGAAAAAATTTTCTGGTGGCTTCATCTTGATGAACTTGCATCGGATCAGCAATAATGACTAATAAAAAATTAGCTTCTTTATTTTTGACTTCTTGCTGCATTGAGGTGAGTAAATCTTCTGTAATTTGCCATGCTTCTTTCCAATTAGAGTCTTTAGGTTCCCCAAAGGTACTAACACTTAATTGATTAGAGTGTTTAACCAAATTATTTTTGCGATATTCTAATTCGGCTTTTTTTGCCACCTGTAAAATCCGAGAGTTATTGACTAACCAATCGGGAAAATGATCAACGGTTGTAATCAAATAGCGATTACTATAGCCCAAGGGCAAATCACGGAAAGAAAAATCCGGTTCTAATTGACCATTTTTATACACAAAAAACGGCCGATAATAGTTATTTTCTAATTGTCGGGAATTATCAATCACATCATTGCCAACAAAAAAGGAAACAATGACTAAATCAGGATTATATTTTCCTACTTTTTCCCGCAAGGTGATTAATTGTTGGGCGGTTCCATAGCCATCAACACCAAAATTGAGAACTTCAATGTTTTTACCTTCAAATTGCTGACATTTACCCAAGGTTTTTTCTAATACTGAAGTGTAGTTACTCTCCCCTGCAACCTGGGAAGCTAAGGTAAAAGAATCCCCTAAAACCGCAATTCTAAAGGTGTTTTTAGGTTTGGCGATCGCATATTCCTTATCCCTCAATCCATCACTATTAATTTCAATATAAGATTCACCTTCATACTGCCACCATCCCTTTGCCCCAGGTCGATTCGACCAACCGAGATCGGGATCTGATTGGGTAAAAAAGGAGGGAGAAAAAACCGCATGACCGGGTTCAGGAAGTTTTTTTAATCCCTGAATATTGGCTACCCTTAAACCGATTTCCCCGACAGCAAAACCCAGGACTAAACTACTTAAAGCCAGCCCTAGATTTACTGCCCATATTTTCAACTGCCCCATCGTTTAGAATAAGGTATAAATAAACGGTGCGATCGCCGAACCATGACTCAGAACAATCAAAGCCCCTAATAAAACGAGTGTAATAATTAGAGGCAATAACCAATACTTTTTGCGTTCTCTCATGAACGCCCAAATATCTTTCAAAAAATCTAATGTTGCTTCAAACACTAGAAGGGACGCTCCATACTTTCTTTGGTTCTAACTTGACTCGCAACCCGATAGGTTGAGAGATTGGGATTTAATTCGCGCCGCATCGCATCAGAACCGAATAGGCGTTTAATAAATCCCATCGGAGCCATCATAACGTAAAAGACGACACCCAGAATAATCTTGCTGTTAATTGCCCCCATGAATAACCCGAATTTCATCCAGTAGTGATACACGGGATTTAAGGTTTTGGGGGAGATTAGAGCCCAAATGATCATAACGGTTCCCAACACCCAGGGCCAAGTGCGGGGGGGCCAATGTCCGAATAACAAGGGTAAAACCAGACCAAATAAGCCAATAATAATGGCTCCGGTTGTTAGTCCAAATTCGCGTAATCCTTTAGCGTCAAGTTGAGGAATATCGTGATCAGTCATAATCTTCTTAATTAAATTCAACCGTAGTGAGCCCTGAAGGGCTCTAAAATCATTCGTAGTAAGGCTTCACGCCTTCTATATTCATGGTTACAGAGCCACCCCTAAGCATTTCTAGGCATAACCTACAAACCAGAGTAACGTTAATCTAATTCAAATTCTTTTTGCCAAGCATCATCTTTTTCCCAGGGCGTTTGTTCAGTTTTAGCTAATAAGAAATTCTCCAAAACCAGATAATCCATTTCCGTTCGCATAAAACAACGGTAGGCATCTTCGGGACTCCCAACAATCGGTTCTCCCCGCACGTTAAAAGAGGTATTCACGATTACAGGACAGCCCGTTTGTTTTTCAAAATGATGAATTAAATCATAATAACGGGGATTACTTTCTTTGTGAATGGTTTGTACCCGGGCGGAATAATCAACATGGGTAATAGAGGGAAGTTCTGAACGGGGAACATTGAGTTTTTCAATCCCAAATAGTTGTTCCTGTTCTGGAGTCATAGGAATTCTTAAACTTTCTTGAACCGGAGCCACAATTAACATATAGGGACTGGGGCGATCTAATTCAAAATAATCAGATACTCGTTCAGCCCTCACCGATGGGGCAAAGGGTCGGAAAGATTCTCTATATTTGATTTTTAGGTTCATTACCGACTGCATTTTCTGATTGCGTGGATCACCAATAATTGAACGTCCCCCTAACGCCCTCGGCCCAAATTCCATCCGTCCTTGGAACCATCCGATCACGTTTCCTTGTTCTAAAATTTCGGCTAACTGAGGCATTAATTCGGTATCATCTAACCGTAAATATTTCGCTCCAACAGTGTCTAAATACTCCTGAATTTCAGCATCACTAAATTTCGGCCCCAAATAGGAACCTTGCATATAATCCAATCGTTTTTGATGGGTTTTTAACGCCACAACGGAAGGTTTTGATCCGGCACTGGTTTCTAATAGTTTTTCCGCCGAAATATCAAAGGCAAGATCGGTTTCTACGTTGCGAGGTTGTTGATGATATTGATACCAAACCGCTAAGGCTGCCCCCAACGCACCCCCCGCATCTCCAGCCGCCGGTTGAATCCAAATATCTTTAAAGGGCCCTTCCCGCAAAATCCGACCGTTAGCCACGCAGTTGAGGGCCACACCTCCGGCTAAACATAGATAATCGACGTTTAACTCCTTCTGGACACTGCGGGTTAGACGTAAAACCACTTCTTCGGTGACAACTTGAATCGAGGCGGCAATGTCCATTTCCCGTTGACTAATTTGACTTTCCCCCTTACGAGGCGGGCCACCAAAGAGTTGATCAAACTTGCTATTGGTCATGGTCAGACCGACGGCATAATTAAAATATTCCAGATTTAATCGGAATGTACCGTCATCTTTTAAATCAATTAAATGGGTGAGGATTTTATCAACATAAATGGGTTCTCCGTAAGGAGCTAATCCCATTAATTTATATTCCCCAGAGTTAACTTTAAACCCGGTATAATAGGTAAAAGCCGAATAAAGTAAACCCAAAGAATGGGGAAAATCTATTTCCCAAACCGGGGTTAAACTATTGCCATCTCCTAGCCAAACCGAGGTTGTCGCCCATTCTCCCACACCATCTAAACACATTACCGCCGCTTTTTGAAAGGGACTGGGAAAGAAGGCAGAAGCCGCGTGGGATTGATGATGTTCGGTAAATAATAACGGGGGAAGTTTGGCTTTTTTAGCCCCAGCCAGGGTAGCTAATTCTTTTTTTAATACGGTTTTTAGGTAAAGTTTTTCTTTTAACCAAACGGGCATGGCCTTAACAAAAGAACGAAATCCTCGGGGCACATAGCTGATGTAGGTTTCTAGGAGTCGTTCAAATTTCACCAGGGGTTTATCGTAGAAAACCACCTGATCAATTTCAAAAAAGGTGATATTCGCTTCCTGAAGACAATAGCGGATGGCGTTGGCGGGAAATCCTGGGTCGTGCTTTTTGCGCGTAAACCGTTCTTCCTGGGCTGCGGCCACAATCTTACCATCACAGACGAGCGCCGCGGCGCTGTCATGGTAGTAGGCTGAAATTCCAAGTATGTTCATCGGTGTCTCCTCACTAGGCGCGGTCGAGCCTGTCTGTGATTATAAAGAAAAAAGAAATAATCCAGAGATTATAGCGTTAAATGGACAATCTGCCGCAAGAGTTGACGGTTGACTGTTGACTATTGCCAGTTAAGGGTGAGTTCCGTTGCTGGGGTTGAGTGTAATGAAACTCACGACAAAAGTTCACCATTGCCAGCCAAAATTTAAAGTTTATGTTGCTGTTAAACAACGATCAAAAACAAAAAATTGGCTTTTATTGATTGTGGTATTTTAAAAATGATTAGTTTTGAAAAAATCAAAGAAAGTTATCCTACTTTAATTGATGAAAATGTTAAATCTTTATCAATTAATTTTTCTGTGTTAGCAATGCGTTAAATCATTGTTGATATAAAATCCAGAAAATATTCCTGATAACCATAATTAATTCAGTTGTTTGCGATGAATATTAACCCAAATTGAACTATCAGACCGTACCTCAAGCCACTGATTAATTAATTTATTGATTTTCTATTTCATCATATAAACTTTCAACTAGATTTTCTAATTTTTCTTCAGAACAACAGTCAATTAACATATCAAAAGCATCTAGCAGTTTAGCGGCATTTTCTCCTAAAATGGGACTCATATCCCAAACATCTTGTACCCAGTCTCTAGGGAGTTCATCATCAAAAATCATACGTTCTAAAAGTTGTCTGGATTCCGTTTTGCTCAGAGTCATAATACTGCAAAATTACTAAGATTGGCACTTCAACTATAATATCAAATTGTGGTGATTAGTTGGGTTACGGAAGATACAACCTAACTTTTAGACTCAATCACTATAGCATTCTTCCCCATTAACCCCTAAAGATTTTTAGATCGGCATCCTGTAATTGGGTTTTGGGTTCAGTAGTCATCCATAACCAGTCATCAGTATGACCCTGAGTATTATTAACAATTGATAACAAATACCGTCCCGGTTCTAATTGAAACGGCATCACCGAACCCACATAATTAAATACGGGATGGGAAAACCGTTCAATATTGGTTTTAGTTTGGCGTACTTCCTTTTAAAATTATCGCAGATGACTTGAAAAACTTAATTTTTTTTGACATCATAAAACTTGATAATTGATCTTGAAAACTCAAATTAATATACAATAGTAACAGTGAACTTTAACTCAATCCTCTCTATGATACCCGCTCCGAATACCTTAAAAGATGAAAGATTTATTAATAATCCCCTGGTTATATCCGAACCTAAAATCCGTTTTTATGGTGGTTTTCCCTTAATTAATAATCAAGGTTTTGCCATTGGAAGCCTATGTGTGATGGATTTTATGCCTCGCAATTTAGCCCTAGCTCAAACTGAATCTTTAAAACTGATTAATCATCAAATTATGAGACAATTAAACACCCGTCGCCATCTTTCTAGTATCAACCAAGCTGTTGATTATTGTTTTAAATCATTGACAGCCAGCTAATTTTTATTAAGATTTTATTCCCCCTTAACCTATGTATCCTAACGTTACGATTATTGAGCATCCTTTGGTTCAACATAAACTCACCTTGATGCGACGAGAACAAACCAGTACCGCTAAATTTCGGCAATTATTGCGGGAAATTAGTATGTTATTAGCCTATGAAATTACCAGGGATTTACCCCTAAGAAAAGAGTTAATTCAAACCCCCCTTGCTGCCATGGAAGCACCGATTTTAGCATCGGAGAAAAAAATGGTGATTGTTTCCATTATGCGGGCAGGTCAGGGAATTTTAGATGGAATTTTAGAATTAATTCCTTCGGCAAGAGTCGGACATATTGGTTTATATCGAGACCCTAGAACCTTTATCCCTATTGAATATTATTTCAAACTTCCTGATGATATAGAAGAACGGGAAGTTTTAGTAGTTGATCCGATGATTGCTACGGGAAATACAGCCATTGCTGCTATTCAAAGATTGAAACAAACCAACCCTTTTTCGGTCAAATTTCTGTGTTTAATTGCCTCTCCCGAAGGGATTAAAAATTTTCATTCCTATCACCCTGATGTTCCTCTATATACGGCTGCCATTGATGATCATTTGGATAAACATGGGTATATTATTCCGGGGTTAGGGGATGCGGGCGATCGCCTATTTGGAACTAAATAATTAGCAGGATAAGATAGTAAAGCTTACTATAGTTAATTAACTATTATAACAGCTTTTACTAGAAAAATATCAGTCAAAAGTAAAAATTTTAGGGAATAGCAAAAATGAAAACAGTTAAAATTTTACCTAACTATATTAATGGAAAATGGGATTTATCCCAGGCAACAGAAACCTTAGAGATCATTAACCCGGCGACCTTAGAAGTATTAGCAAAAGTCCCTCTTTCTCCTGCAACGGAACTGGATCAGGTGGCAGAAATCGCCCAAAAATCCTTTAATTCATGGCGACAAACCCCAGTTACAGAGCGTATTCGTTATCTGTTTAAACTCAGAGAATTACTTGAACAAAATCAACAGGATTTAGCGGAAACAATTACCTTAGAATGTGGAAAAACCCTGGCTGAATCCCTAGGAGAATTACAACGAGCGATTGAAAATGTGGAAGTAGCTTGTGGTGTTCCTAGCTTAATTCAAGGTTACAATTCCGAAGATATTGCTAGGGGAATTGATGAAATGATGATTCGTCAACCTTTAGGAGTTGTGGCGATTATTTCCCCGTTTAATTTTCCGGGGATGATTCCGTTTTGGTTTTTTCCTTATGCGATCGCCTGTGGCAATACTTGTATTATTAAACCCTCGGAAAAAGTACCTTTAACCATGCAAAAGGTTTTTGCTTTAATTGATCAATTAGGACTACCCCCAGGAGTGATTAATTTAATCAATGGAGGCAAAGAAACCGTTGATGCTATTTTAGAAAATCCCCAGATTAAAGCGATTAGTTTTGTCGGTTCCACGGCCGTTGCTAAATATGTTTATAGTCGGGCTGCTGCTAATGGCAAACGGGCACAATGTCAGGGCGGGGCAAAAAATCCGGCGATTATTTTACCCGATGCTGATTTAGAAATGACCACAAAAATTATTGCTGATAGTGCCTTTGGTTGTGCCGGACAACGGTGTTTAGCCACATCAATTGCGATTACTATTGGTCAAGCTAAACAGAGTTTTACCGATGCGATCGCCTCGGCTGCGGAAACTCGAATTGTTGGTTATGGATTAAATAAAAATGTCCAAATGGGAACGGTTATTTCTGCTGAAAGTAAAACTCGAATTGAAGGATTAATTCAACAGGGAAAACAGGAAGGAGGCAAAATTTTAATTGATGGCAGAAATCCTAAAATTTCCGGCTATGAACAGGGTTATTTTATCCGCCCGACTATTTTACAAGATATTAACCCCCAGGGAGAAATTGCCCGCACCGAAATTTTTGGCCCGGTATTAAGTTTAATTCATCTAAATACAATGGAAGAAGCGATCGCATTTATTAATCAAAGTGAATACGGCAATATGGCCTGTTTATTTACTCGCAGTGGGGCGGCGGCGCGACAGTTTCGGTATCAAGTTCAGGCGGGAAATATTGGGATTAATATTGGTGTTGCCGCACCGATGGCATTCTTTCCTTTTAGTGGTTGGAAAAATAGTTTTTTTGGCGATTTACACGGCCAAGGACAGCAGGCGGTTGAGTTTTTTACCCAAACAAAAGTTGTGGTTGAAAGGTGGTTATCTGACTGGTCACGACAATTTTAACTGGGGATTTGGAGGGCGAGGAGACCTCGCCCCTACCTGTTTTAATGGTGGTGGTGATGATCGTGACCATGATCATGATCATGACTGTGGTGGTGATCATCATGGCTATGAACACTCACCAAGGAAGGATTGACCGCCAAAGCCATTTCATTTAATAATGCTTCAATTTGGGGGTTTGCCCAATCTGCGGACATTTTTAAAAACTCTGGATGGTCGTTAACACACTCCATTTGTACATATTTAACATCACCATATTTTCGACGTAAACCCTCAATAATATGCTCAACATCTAACAGGGTTTCATGGTTTTCGGTGGCAAATCCAATTGGCATAAATACAATCGCTTTTGCCCCTAATTCAATTAAATTATTCGCCGCCAATTGAGCGTTAGGTTGTGTCCATTCAATTAAAGGAGTATCATGATTTAACCAACCCACAGAAATTAACGGATAACGGTTAATTAAATTTTCCCGAACCTGTTCATATAGGGCTTGACTTTCATCAATTCCAGAGGTAAATCCTTTGGCTTTGTGAGGACAACCATGATTCATTAAAACAATCCCAATTTGAGAGGGGAGACAGGATTCAATGAGATCGTGTTGAATTTTGTCTTCTACTAACTGTCTTAGCAGTTGAATATAGGCAGGTTCATTATAAAAAGAAGGGATATACCGTTGACCTTTTATCCAATGTTCACCTTCATTTGCTAATTTTTCCAGGGCTATATTCACCTGTTCTACGGCAATTCCACTGGTGAAAATAGAATCAACCACTAACAGAGGATAAATTAACAGTTTATCAAATCCTTCGGCTTGAATTTGAGTTAAAACCTGTTCAGGCAGAAAGGGAGCACAGAAGTTAAAGGCTTTAAAGACTTTAATCCGATCGCCCCATTTTTCCTTTAAATGTTCCTCAATTCCCGCCCGTTGTTTTTCAAAAATTGCATTATGGGGAGAAATAAAATTCCCATGTTGATGACCCCATTCATGGAGATCAAACATCGCTAAAAGTTTAGCCAAAGGCGGATAAATCCAAGTGGGAACCGGGGCAAATTTAGCCGTTAAAAGGTTCAAAGCCTGTTCGTTATAATTGGCAAAGTCTTCATAACTTTCGACTTCACCATAACCCATGAGCAAAACCGCAACTCGATTTTCACCGTCTGTATGGGTAGGCGTTGAAGTAATTTTTTCCAGTTTCTCAGGAGTGGCAACCAAGTTTTTGTCCTCACGTTTAAGTGCTACTATCGAGTCCTGCTAGGGAACCGTCCCCGACGTTATCCGACGGGGTATATCCTTTAGAATGACTCTCTTTGATAGTTTAACATCCCCTACAGGGGGATGGGGTAAAACAGTGAAGTAGTATCATAGCACCCATTCCCCATTCCCCATTCCCCATTCGTAATTCGTACTTACCCATCAACAAATGCTATTAATTTGTCCTGGAATTCATCCACCGGAATTAACGGAATCTTTTTTAGATGGAGTTTTAGAAAATTGGAAAAATCAACAACAATTGGGAGAATTATTGATTTTTCCCACTCAAGATTATTCTGCCTATTCTAGTCTTGACATTTTGAATTTTATTGATAAAAATAATCCCAAATCTGCTATAATGATTATAGCTTTTAGTGCCGGAGTTGTCGGAGCAATTGGGGCTGCTTTAGCTTGGCAACAATTGAGGGGGGAAATTCAAGGATTGATTGCCATTGATGGTTGGGGGGTTCCTTTAATCGGTAATTTCCCGATTTATCGCATCAGTCATGATTATTTTACCCATTGGAGTTCGGCATTATTAGGAGGAGGAATAGAAAGTTTTTATGCCGATCCTGCCGTTGAACATTTAGAATTATGGCGATCGCCCCAAACCACAAAAGGATGGTGGATACATCAAACCTCAACGGGATTAAAAACCGCAACTCCCACCACCGCAAGAACATTTATTCAAAATGTATTTAATAGTTTAAACTAGAGAAACTCATTCAATATTTAGAAAAATGACTGTAGCCACAAATCCAAATAAAACCGTAATTTCTGTTAATGGAGTCGATCATTATTGTGAGTGGGTGACAACAGCCAACTCCACACCCGGAAGCAAACCTGTAATGGTTTTTATTCATGGTTGGGGAGGTTCGGGACGCTATTGGGAAAGCACCGCCCAGGCATTATCCCAGGAATTTGATTGTTTAATTTATGATTTACGCGGGTTTGGACGGTCAAATTCCTCCCCAGAGGTCACGGATAAATCACCATCAGAACGTTATGAATTAATTGAATATGCTGAAGATTTAGTCACTTTATTAGACCAGTTAAATTTAGACAAAGTTTATATCAATGCTCACTCCATGGGGGGTTCCATTGCTATGTTATTTTTAAATAAATACCCCCAACGAGTCGAACGAGCGATTTTAACCTGTAGTGGCATCTTTGAATATGACGAAAAAACCTTCAATACCTTTCACAAATTTAGTCGTTATGTTGTCATGTTTCGCCCTAAATGGTTAACCTTAATTCCCGGGATGGATAAAATGTTTATGGCTCGGTTTCTGTATCGTCCAATTCCTCGCAATTTGAGTCAAGCCTTTTTAGAAGATTTTCTCTTAGCGGATTTTGATGCCGCCTATGGAACCGTATTAACCTCCGTTTCAAAAGCAGCAACGGAATGGCTCCCCGCAGAATTTAAAAAATTAACCGTTCCCACCCTATTAGTCGCTGGAGAATACGACCAAATTATTCCCGCAGAAATGGGAAGACAAGCCGCCACTTTAAACCCTAATGTTCAGTTAGCAATTCTCAAAGATACGGCTCATTTTCCCATGTTAGAAGATCCCGATACTTACTTACAAAATGTCCGAGAATTTTTAGGAATTTGATTCTCAACACTATCAAGTTTGCTGATTTTAGGTTTACGGTTGTTGCAAACGGATTAGAATACATTAAAATATGAAGAAACCCTGTTTTTGGTTAGAAACTTCATTGAGCCGGAACTATGACATCCTATGCAACCTCCACTGCCAGAGCCGAAATGAGCGAACTCCGGCGATTAAAAGGCTTACTTCCTCCTGAGTTGCAGAGTTGGGTGACGGTGGAAAAAACCGTCGAAGTCAACCCGCCCCTCGTCCGTTGCGAAGAAATTGGCAAGGATCAAGTCGAAATTCAAATTGACTTGGTTCGTTGGGAACAGTTGGCAATGGATCAGCGCAACCTCCTATTTTGGCATGAAGTCGCCCGCATTCAAAATGATACAATTCCCAGAGATGGTTGGGAAATGGCCGCCCTTGCCATTGGTTTAGGGGGAGCGGTCGGAGAACTCTGGGTACAGGACGGACTCCTGCTATTATTAGCCCTGGCATTATGTGGCGTTTCCGGTTATCGTCTCTATCAAAAAAATAACGGAGAACGCACATTACAGGAATCCTTAGACGCCGATGAAAAAGCGATTTCTCTGGCCACCCGTTTCGGTTATACCCTACCCAACGCCTACAAAAGCCTAGGAAGCGCCTTAAAAACCTTAGTGGATCAAACCCCTAAAAAACGCCAAAAATCCCGTTATGAAGCTCGTTTACAAGCTCTAAAACGCAGCGCAACTAAAGCCAAAGCTAGAGTTAAAGGCGGAACTGATACCGCATCCTCAAGTTCGGAAAATGTATTTAATTAATTGATAGTGATCATTGTTTCTAGGGTGCGTTAAATGAACGTTGATGCACCCTAGAATTTATAGTAGGGAATAGGGAATAGGGAACAGGGAACAGGGAACAGAAAGGATATAATAAAAGATAGTTTGGAGTTAGTAAATGTCAGATTTAGGATTGCTATAATCAAAAAACTGGAAAACTAATTTCTATTCCCTATTCCCTGTTCCCCATTATGTCAATTATTATTGCTGAACAACTAGGTAAAGTTTATCCCGTCGCCATCAAAGAACCCGGATTTAAAGGAACCATTCGCCATTTTTTCCAACGAACCTATCAGAATATACAAGCTGTTAAAGAAGTTTCTTTTAAAATTGAATCGGGGGAAGTAGTGGGATTTTTAGGAGCCAATGGAGCCGGAAAAACCACAACTTTAAAAATGTTAACGGGGTTAATTTATCCCTCTAGCGGATTTGTGGAAGTTGCCCATCATAATCCTTTTAAACGTCAATCTAAGTTTTTACAAAAAATCACCCTGGTTATGGGTCAAAAACAACAGTTAATCTGGGATTTACCCGCCTTAGATTCTTTGAGAATTAATGCCGCCGTTTATGGAATTTCTGATAGTGAATATCGTCAACGGGTAGGGGAATTAAGCGAGATGTTATCCCTAGAAGGAAAGTTAAAACAACCCGTGCGAAAACTGTCTTTAGGGGAACGCATGAAGGTGGAATTAATGGCGGCTTTATTACATCGTCCTCAAGTCTTATTTTTAGATGAACCTACCTTGGGATTAGATGTTAATGCTCAAGTCAGTGTTCGGGAATTTTTAGCTGAATATAATCGTCGTTATCAAGCTACAATTTTGTTAACCAGTCACTATATGGCTGATATTACAGCATTGTGTAAACGGGTGATTTTAATTCATCAAGGACAGTTAATTTATGATGGTAGTTTAGAGGGGTTATTAGAACAATTTTCTCCCTATAGAGAAGTTAAAATTGAATTAGAACATTCTTCTCCTGAAGTATTAGAAAGTTGTCGTCAGAAATTATTAACCTATGCAGAAATTGAATCTATGGAGGGTCAAGTTGTGCGCTTATTAGTCAAGCGGGATACCTTAACTACAACGGTCGCTAAAATATTAGCGGAATTCAATATACTAGATTTAACCGTGAGTGACCCTCCGATTGAAAATGTAATTGGGCGAGTTTTTCGGGCTGGGGTTGTTGATTAAAATAGAATCAATATTCCCCGTTAATTCTCAAACTATGTACTAACTCATTATTTCTTTAAAAAATGCGATCGCATCTTTTAATGCTACAATAAAAACATCAATTTCTTGTTTAGTATTGTAGAAATACAAACTCGCTCTGGCGCTAGAATTTAAGCCTAAATAACGATGTAAGGGTTGGGTACAATGATGTCCTGAACGAATAGCAACCCCGGCATCATCTAACATAGTTGATAAATCATTGGCATGAATCCCATCCACGCTAAAAGAAGCTAAGGCGGCTCTCCCTTCTCCCTTAGCATTGGGTTGGGGGCCATAAAGTTTTAATTCGGGAATTTCTCGCAATCTTTCAAATAAATAGGCGGTTAATTCATGCTCATAATCTTCTATTTTATCCATACCAATTAATGTTAAATAATCAATAGCCGCACCCAAAGCAATTGCTTCTCCAATCGCCGGAGTTCCCGCTTCAAATTTATGGGGTAATGCTCCCACCGTGAAATGATCTAAAAACACTTCATCAATCATTTCTCCTCCCCCAAAAAACGGTGGCATGGCTTCTAATACCTCTAATTTGCCATATAAAAATCCGATACCCGTAGGAGCGCACATTTTATGACCCGATGCCACTAACCAATCACAATCAATTTTCTGCACATCTAGGGCGGTGTGGGGCGCACTTTGGCAGGCATCAATTAATACTTTTGCGCCGTATTTATGAGCAATTTGAGTAATTTCTTCAATGGGATTAATACAACCTAATGTATTAGAAATATGCACAACCGAAACTAATTTAGTCTTGTCAGAAATTAGGGTTTTAAATTGTTCTAAATCAAATTCTTGAGTTTCTGTTAACTCGACAAATTTAATCACCGCTCCGGTTTTTTTTGCGACCATTTGCCAAGGAACTAAATTACTATGATGTTCCATAACACTGAGAATAATTTCATCTCCGGTTTTTAAGGTATTTAATCCCCAAGAATAGGCTACAATATTAATAGCTTCACTGGCATTGCGGGTATAAACAATTTCTTTATAGGATTTAGCCTTAATAAATTGGGCAACTTTCAACCGGGCGGCTTCGTAGGTATCCGTCGCTTTTGCACTTAACGCATGAACCCCTCGATGCACATTAGAATTATAATTTTGATAATAGTCTTGCAGGGCATTTAAGACCGCTAAGGGTTTCTGAGAAGTTGCCGCATTATCTAAATAGACTAAAGGATGACCGTTGACTTCCTGATGCAAAATAGGGAAATCTTGACGAACAATTTCAGCCAGGGTTTTTTCTTGAGTTAACATAATTTTGAATATCCTTTAATCAAATTAATAAATCCTTTCGTTGTTGGGCTTGTACCCTAAAAAGAGTGGGTTAAAACCCAACAACGGTTAACTGAAGTCAGTGCGACAGGAAACGCAACGGGATAAAACTTGGGTTAATGTTTCTGATGGTAATTTGCCTAAAATTTCTGCTGCAAAAGCATCAATTAAGAGGTGACGACTCATCTGTTCACTTAACCCCCGACTCCGCAAATAGAAGACTTCATCTGCTTCTAATTGACTGACGGTAGCACCGTGAGAACATTTAACATTATCCGCCACAATTTCTAACTGGGGTTTAGTGTCTATTCTTCCTTTTGAAGATAGCAATAAATTCCGACTCAGTTGATTAGCATTAGTAAACTGTGCCGTTTGTGGTACAAATACTTTACCATTAAAAATTCCATGTGCCTTGTCGTCAATAATACATTTATGAACTTGATTAAATGTACCATGTTGATGATTCAGCATCATAGAACTGTGGGTATCAGCTAACTGTTCACTTCCAATTAAGGTTAATCCATTCAGGGTTGTTTCCGTCCCTTCTCCCCGTTGATAAACCTCTAAATTATGGCGAGATAGTTTAGATCCTAAACTAATTGCATGGCAAGTATAGCGACTATTTCGAGCTTGAAAAACCGCGTTTTTACCAATATGAAATGCAGATCCAGATCCCCGTTGTAGCCTGGTATGATTGACTTGAGCGTTTTCTTCTAGGTAGATTTCTGTTACCGCATTGGTAAAATAGGGTTGAACTTTTACCTGATCAGAACATCCAAAAATGTCCGCCGTGGCATAATGTTCAATCAAGGTTATTGAACTGCCAGTTTCTGCTACAATTAAGGTGCGGGGTTGATTGATCACCGGGATATTATCCGGTAGGCCAATAAATAATAAATGAATCGGGTCTTCAAGAATTTTATTTTTGTCAACCCAAAGGACAGCCGCATCCTTTAATCCGGTGGAATTGAGGGTGGCAAAAACGTCTTGATTTCCCTGTTGTTGACTGAGATAGTCAGGAAGACGATCTCTAAATTGTTCGGGAAGTTCTGCTAAATTCCCAATAAAAATACCATCGGGAATTTCTGTAATATCAGAGAGATGGGGGGCATAAATTCCATTAACAAATACTATCCGTTTATGTTCAGATTCGGGTAGAATTAAAGAAGCGATCGCTTGATTTTCTAACTGAACAAAATTAGCCATTTTAAAACGATTGGCTAATAAAGGAGATAAATCGGTAAACCGCCATTCTTCATCCCGTTTTGTTGGGATTTCTAATTCCTTAATCCAAGTTAAAGCATGATCTCGAATCTGTTGCAATTGAACGGAAATTTGAGAGGGAAGCGAAGGCTCAGAAAGTCCTCCTTGAATTTGTTCTAACAGATGGTTTAAATAGGACACTTCCTGTTTTTCTGTGATGGTAATATTATTCATTAAACCCCCACCATGGACGCAGAAACAACATCATCATAACCCTGTTCTTCCAATTCTAAAGCCAGTTCTTTTGTCCCGGTTTTAATAATTCGTCCATCCGATACAACATGAACAAAATCCGGTACAATATAATCTAATAACCGTTGATAATGGGTAATCAATAATAGAGCGTTATTTTCATTGGCTAATTGATTGACTCCACTGGCGACAATTCGCAACGCATCAATATCTAAACCAGAATCTGTTTCATCTAAAATCGCTAATTTTGGTTCTAATAACGCCATTTGTAAAATTTCATTGCGTTTTTTCTCACCTCCAGAAAAACCTTCATTAACACTGCGTTCTAAAAATTCATCCCGCATTTTCACAATATCTAGTTTTTCTCGGACTAATTCATCAAAATCAAAGGCATCTAATTCTTCAATTCCTTTATGTTTTTGATGGGCATTATAGGCAACCCTCAAAAAGTCTAAATTACTCACCCCCGGAATTTCAATCGGATATTGAAACGCTAAGAAAATACCCGCTAAAGCTCGTTCTTCCGGTGCTAATTCTAATAAATTTTGACCTAAAAAACTAATTTCTCCTCCGGTGACTTGGTAGCTGGGATGTCCGCTTAAAACCTTAGAAAAAGTGCTTTTTCCCGAACCATTTAAACCCATAATAGCATGAATCTCTCCGGCTTTTACTTCTAAATTAAAGCCTTTAAGGATTTCCTTATCTTCAATATTAGCCGTTAAATTTTTAACGGATAGAATAATTTCGCTGTTTTCTTTAATCATGGTTTTATGTTGTTAGATTTAGGACTTTTTTCCCTCGTTCCCTGGTTCTACCAGGGAATGTATTTAGGAGGCTCCGCCTCCTTTTTTGACTAGAGGCAGAGCCTCTAGTTTTCATTTCTAGGTAGAACCTAGAAACGAGGGGGAAGGGAATGATTTTTTTCCCTCATTCCCTGGTTCTACCAGGGAATGTGTTTAGGAGGCTCCGCCTCCTTTTTTGACTAGAGGCAGAGCCTCTAGTTTTCATTTCTAGGTAGAACCTAGAAACGAGGGAAGCGAGGGGGAAAGGTAATGATTAACCAACAGTTCCTTCTAATTTCAAGCTCAATAATTTATCAGCTTCGACGGCAAATTCCATCGGTAATTTACTGAACACATCTTTACAGAAACCGCTAATCATCATTGATATAGCATCTTCAGCAGAAATGCCCCGTTGAGAAAAATAGAAAAGTTGGTCTTCTCCTATTTTAGAAGTAGAGGCTTCGTGTTCAACTTTGGCACTATTATTTTCCACTTGAATATAGGGAAAAGTATTAGCTTGCGCCCTATCTCCGATTAACATAGAATCACATTGAGAATAGTTTCTCGCGCCTGCCGCTTTCGGCCCCATTTTAACTAAACCGCGATAACTATTGGAGGATTTCCCGGCAGAAATTCCTTTAGAAATAATCGTGCTGCGGGTATTTTTACCAATATGAATCATTTTGGTTCCCGTGTCTGCTTGTTGTTTATTATTAGTCAGCGCAACAGAATAAAATTCTCCTACGGAATTATCCCCAACTAATAGACAACTGGGATATTTCCAAGTAATAGCAGACCCGGTTTCTACCTGTGTCCAAGAAATCTTAGAATTGACTCCTTTACATAATCCTCGTTTGGTGACAAAGTTGTAAATTCCGCCCTTGCCTTCTTCATCTCCGGCGTACCAATTTTGCACCGTTGAATATTTGATTTCCGCATTATCTAAAGTTACCAATTCTACCACAGCCGCATGCAGTTGATTCGTGTCAAACATCGGGGCGGTACAACCTTCTAAATAGGTGACAGAACTGCCTGCTTCTGCTACAATTAAGGTGCGTTCAAACTGTCCAGAATCTCCATTATTAATCCGAAAATAGGTAGACAAATCCATCGGACATTGTACCCCTTTCGGAATATAAACAAATGACCCATCACTAAACACGGCAGAATTTAAGGCGGCGAAGAAATTATCGGCAACGGGAACCACACTACCTAAATATTTTTCAATCAGTTCAGGATGTTCTTTAACTGCTTCAGAAATAGAACAGAAAATTACCCCATCTTCAGCTAATTTTTCTTTAAAGGTGGTGGCAATAGAAACACTATCAAAAACCGCATCAACGGCTACATTAGACAGGCGTTTTTGTTCGTTTAAAGGAATGCCTAATTTTTCAAAGGTTTCTAATAAAGTCGGGTCAACTTCGTCTAAACTGGTTTTTTTCTGTTCAACTTTGGGCGCGGAATAGTAGATAATAGATTGATAATCAATGGCCGGATAGTTGACATGAGGCCAGGTGGGTTCTGCCATTTTTAGCCATTGCTTATAGGCTCGTAAACGGAAGTTGAGCATGAATTCTGGCTCGTTTTTTTTAGCTGAAATCAGGCGGACAACATCCTCACTGAGTCCACGGGGTATGGTGTCTGACTCAATATCGGTGACAAAGCCGTATTTGTACGGTTGGTTGACCAGGGTTTTAACGGAAGCACTCATAAGGTTAAATTTAGTTTTCGATGGTTCTCAACGGATGACAGACGGGTGGTAGGCTGTAGACTTAAGCAACAGATTTGTTACTTAAGTCTATTTTAGGCTACATTAACAATAAGTGTATTGTCAAAGTCCAAATTCATTAATTTTTGTTAAGAAGATGGCCACCACTCAACACCAGTCCACAAAACACGATATTCTGCAACTCCTCCTGAAACAAGCACAGGCGACGGCCCAGGAGTTAGCAGAAACCCTTGATATCAGTCCCCAAGCAATTCGTCGCCATCTCAAAGATTTGGAAATGGAGGGTTTAATTGCCTACAACTCGGTGCAGGTGGGGATGGGACGCCCTCAGCACGTTTATGAACTCACAACTCAAGGACGGGAACATTTTCCTAACCGTTATGATGAGTTTGCGATTTCCTTTCTGGATACTTTAACGCAAACCGTCGGACATGAACAGGTGAGTCAAATTTTACACAAACAATGGCAACGAAAAGCCATAGAATATCGGGAAAAAGTTGGCAAGGGTTCGTTAAAAGAACGGGTGGAAAAATTAGTGGAATTAAGGAAAACTGAAGGCTATATGGCCGAATGGTATTTACTGGAGTCGGAACCATTGGATACTAATAATCATGAACGTTATATATTAACTGAACATCATTGTGCTATTTCTAATGTGGCGGAATCTTTTCCCAGTGTTTGCGGTCATGAGTTAGAAATGTTTGGGGAAATCTTAGAAGATTGTACAGTAGAAAGAACCCATTGGATTGTTAATGGTGAACATCGTTGTGGCTATTTAATAATAGGAGGGAATAGGGAACAGCCCCCCCCTAACCCCCCGTGCACGGGGGGCTAGGGGGGGAGGAAACACCGGAAGAAAAGGCTTCATCATCTGGTTTTCTGCATCAATCTTTGTCTTAATGGTGCTACCGTGACTGGTCTATATAAATAATTAAGTAAAACTATGGATTTTTTAACTGAGGACGAGGCAATTCAAGTGGATGCAGCGTTATTATCTTCTAAGGAGAAGTTTTCAACGCGGTTAGCGATTTATGCGTTACGGTGTTTGAAGGAAATTGCTAAAAATGAAGATATAAAAATTGAAAATATTAAACCAGAACAAGTTCAATCCTGGGTTAAAAATGATGATAGTTTTAAAGAAAAATTAGAATTAGATAGTAATTTTCATAATTTTTTTAGTCAATTAGTGATTTCTTCATTAAAGCCTTTAAAACAGGTATCTCAAGCCGAAAATATTCCCATTCAAGATTTAACAATTAAACAGTTAATTAATTGGTTTGAGCATGAATCTAAGCAGAATTTAGGGCAAGATTGAAAACTATAGCAATCCTAAATAGGTGGTAATATTTTAATACTGACATGAAACAGCCAGAAGTATTACCCTGTTCCCTCCCCCCCCCTAGCCCCCCGTGCACGAAGGGTTTGGGGGGGCTGTTCCGGTGTTCCCTTTTGCCTAGGACTTTTGAACACAACTCAAATAGGATTGCTATATGTCAACAAAGTTTTTCACAAATAGCGAAGAAAACACTTTAATCAAAATTACCTTAAAAAAATTATGACACAACCACAAATTCAAGATATATTCAATCAACGTTACAATCAAGCCAAATGGAAACAATTTCTAGGCGAAACCTTTGCTAATGCTCAGTTATTATCAACTCCCGAAACTCTTACTGGTATTGATATTAATGTAGCTTCTCAGGTGCAAAAATTGGGCTATATTCTATTAGATGAAAATGGCATTGAACGACAGATTGGGGTGTATGAAGTAACGCTGGCACCGGATATTATCTTAGAACGTAATCGGGTAGGATTAATAAATTTATTGCGTAAATATTGGCAAAATATTGATGCTGCTTTTATTGCTTATCATCGTCCAGAAAGTGCAAATTGGCGTTTTAGTTATGTTTCCGAATTAACGGGTTATGATGCAGAAGGGGAATCTATAAAAATCAAAACTGAACCTAAACGCTACACCTATTTATTAGGCGAAGGTGAAAGTATAAGAACGGCTGTTGAACGGTTTGAACGTATTATTAAAAAAGGGAGTAAAGTCACTTTAGATGATGTGAAAGAATCTTTCTCAGTCGAGAAACTTTCTAAGACGTTTTTTGATGAATATAAAAAACATTATGATATTTTTTGTCAATATATGGTTTCAGAACCTGGTATTTACCAAACTATTTTTAATGGTGATGAAAAAGCTATCCGTGATTTTAATAAGAAATTATTGGGGCGGATTGTGTTTTTATATTTCATCCAGAAAAAAGGCTGGTTGGGTGTTCCTAAAAATGAAAGTTGGGGAAAAGGTGATCATAACTTTTTAACTAATCAGTTTGAAAGTTTTGCCCATCCAGAACTTTTTTATCAGGATTTTTTATCGGTTTTATTTTTTGATACCCTCAACACCAAACGCCCGGATGATTTAATTGAATTGGTAGCAGGTAAACCTTGTAGAATCCCTTTTTTGAATGGTGGTTTATTTGAAGAAGAAAACAAGAATCATCGTAACTTAATTTTTGATACTAACTTGTTTAAAAATCTTTTTAACTTTTTTGATCAATACAATTTTACCATTTATGAAGATGATCCAAATGATCATACTGTAGCAGTTGATCCTGAAATGTTGGGACATA
This sequence comes from Planktothrix agardhii, assembly GCF_904830935.1. Classification (NCBI taxonomy): domain Bacteria; kingdom Bacillati; phylum Cyanobacteriota; class Cyanophyceae; order Oscillatoriales; family Microcoleaceae; genus Planktothrix; species Planktothrix agardhii. The sequence goes on along the minus strand of NZ_LR882952.1, from coordinate 2,281,556 downwards.
TTTTTGAGAATTTACTAGAAGATAATAAAGATAAAGGCGCTTATTATACGCCTAAAGAGATTGTGCATTATATGTGTCAGGAAAGTTTGATTGAATATCTAACTACTTGGTTTGAAAATCAGGGTTATGATATTATTAATGATGTTGGTTTTGATAAATTTAGTAACAATAAACAAATAGACCGGATATTAATTGAGAAGTTGCTTAAAAAGAATTTAGATGATCAGGATCAGAAGTTAATAAAACAGTATTCTGCTGAATTTAATCAGGCTTTAGATAGGGTGAAAATTTGTGATCCGGCTATTGGTTCGGGGGCTTTTCCGATGGGTTTATTGCACGAAATATTTACGGCTAAACAAACGCTGCATACTTTTGAATTTGGCAATACAACTAATTTTAATGCTTCGGGTGTGAAGCTAAATATTATTCAAAATAGTATCTATGGTGTAGATATTGAACGCGGTGCGGTGGATATTGCTAGACTACGTTTCTGGCTGAGTTTAATTGTAGATGAACCTGAACCGAAAGCGTTACCTAATCTGGATTATAAGATTGTGGTGGGTAATAGTTTGGTGAGTAAGTTGGGGGATGATATTATTGATATTGATTGGGAAATGAAAGGTAGTAAACAAGGAAATATTTTTGTTGATGTTTTCAAGCCTGAAGAAATATTAAAACAAATAATTCAAGAACAAAAAGAGTTTTTTAGTCCTGATAGTGATAAGAAAAAATTAGCTGCTGATATCCGCAATCTGAAAATTGATTTGCTGATAAGCCAACTGGAGTTAATGGTTAAAAGTAAAGGTATGAAAACTAAACTGACTAGCACAGGTCAAACATTAACTAAGCAAACTAAAATATATTTACAAACTATTGGCTGGAAAAATACTATTACTCAATTAAATAAACTGAAAACTAAACCAGAGTTACCGCTTCATTTCTTTGATTGGAAATTGGATTTTCCAGAGGTGATGAATCCCTATTTATTTGCAGGAGATAAAGATAGTCCAGAAGTAGCCACTACTAATAAACAAATTAATGCTTTAAATGCTCAAATTGATGCTATTAATTTACATTTAAGTCAACATAATATTAATATTCATTTATGTCATTTACAGGCTAATATTGTTCAAAGTCAAATTGTAATTATTAAACAACAACTTTTAGAAATAGAGATACAACAAAATTCTTCTATGGGTTTTGATATTGTGATTGGAAATCCTCCTTATGTATTCGCTAGAGATAGCAAAAGTAAAGGGATAACTCAAGCTGATAAAGAATATTATCCAAAGCACTATCAAGTCACAGAATATCAACTTAATTTATATCCTTTGTTTATTGAGAAAGGGTACAATCTTTTGAAAAATAAAGGTTTACTTGATTATATAACACCGAATAACTGGCTAACTATTAGTAGTAATAAAAACTTAAGAAAATTTATTTTAGATAATTCTCATCTAAAAATAGTCAACTTTTATGCTAAGGTTTTTGAAAGTGCTGATGTAGATAGTTCAATTATACTGTTTGAAAAATCTCAACAAAATAAATCTATTGAATTATTTGAATATACAGATAATTTTTATTCTATTTTTGAAACAAAAACTAATTATTTTTTACAGCAAAAAGATTATATTATTAATATTGAAGCTTTTAAGAATACTGAATCACTTAGTTTATTAGAAAAAATTGAATTACAATCAATTCAAATAAAAACAATTGCTGATGTTAAAGCAGGTTTACAAGCTTATGAAAGAGGAAAAGGGAACCCTCCACAAACAGAAGAAATCAAAGAAAATAGAGTTTATCATAGTACCACTAAAATCAATGATGATTATATTAAATATTTAGATGGTAAAGATGTTTGTCGTTATTATTTAGGCTGGAGTGGCGAATATTTAAAATATGGTGATAACTTAGCTTCTCCAAGAAAAGATTTTTCTTTATTTTCGACTCCTCGAATTTTAGTCAGACAAATACCTTCCCCTTTACCCTATTCTATCAATGCTTGTTTTACTCAAGAAATTATTTTAAATGATAGAAACTCAATGAATATTATTAATCTTCAAGAAAATCCGATGTTAATTTTAGGAATTTTCAACAGTAAATTAATATCTTATTGGTTTGCTCATAAGTTTGGTAAACTACAAAGAGGGATATTTCCTCAATTTAAAGTTAATGAGTTAGCTACTTTTCCTATTCCAAAAAACTTTGGTAATTATCAACAACCAGTAATAAAATTAGTAGATGAGATATTGAAAAAAAAGAAAAAAGATGTTAAGGCAGATGTATCAGAATTAGAACAAAAAATAGATAATTTAGTTTACAAACTTTACGAACTAACTTATGAAGAAGTAAAAATAACAGACCCAGAATTTGTATTAACTGAACAAGAATATGACGCTATCAAAATTGAATATTAGCTCAAGAATCATAATATGGCAACCCTATCTATAATCGAAAATATGCGATAATTTGAGAATCAAGCCCTGATGTGTAGAGACGTTTGATAAAACGTCCCTACGTTTTAATTGAGTTTGGGTTAAATATCGGCCCATTTTCGCAATAAATTTGCATGACTTTTGGCAATCAAGTCAAATTCTATAGTTTTGCCATATTGTTGAAAAATACTTCTCCGGGCGGTATCTAAATCAAACAATATTTCTCGTTGAGATGGGTCACGAATTAAACTTTGAATCCAAGTAACCGCCGCCCACCGAGTCCCTTCAGTCACCGTTTCCACGCGGTGCAAAGTCGAAGACGGATAAACAATTGCCGAACCTGCATCTAACTTAAAACTCTGTTCCCCTAGTGAAGTTTCAATCACTAATTCTCCCCCTTGATAGGTGTTAGGGTCAGAGAGAAATAGAGTTAATGAAACATCAGTTCGAGAGATAGATTCATCCCCCATAATCGCATTATCAAAATGGGAACCATAATACATTCCCACATCATAACGACTGAAAATAATCGGGCGGATTATTTTAGGACGTGCCGCTACTTGAAACAGTTCGTTACGTTTTAAAGCTTCGAGAACAATATTTCTCAGTTCAGAAGTAATCTCGGTATCGGTTTTGATTTGTTGATTATTTTTAACTGATTTGACGTACCGACCAGCAGTTGTTTTACCATCTATAAACTCAGCTTGTTGCAGTAGCGTCAAAGTTGTTTCTAATTCTTCGGGTGTGAGAACATCTGCGATACAAAAAATCATCGGATTTTAGCCTTCTCCACCTTCACCACCTTCACCACTTTCATCTCCTTTATCATCATCTGTTGTACCATCTGTGTAGCCGTCAGTAGACGCTTGTAACATCTCAGACGAGGTGAAAGTATCCCCAGAAGTTGAAATTCCAGAGGCAATTTCTTGAATAGAATTAGATGGGGATTGAGGTGTAGCAGCATTCGCCACGGTGCCCAATCCGGTAGTTAAAATATAAGCTCCCACTCCCATCCAAATCTTAGTACGAGTAGACAGACCGTTATTTTTGTTGGTATTCATGGGTTGATTCCTTTATTATTGATTTGAAACTAACCTTAATTTGTCATAGAATAGTGGCAAACTGGTGACAAGAGAAAAGTTGATTATGATTTCCACACCCCAACCCAACGCTAAAACCTATCAATTTTGGATTGACCGAGGAGGCACATTCACCGATATTGTTGCCCGCAAACCCGATGGCACATTAATCACCCATAAATTATTATCAGAAAATCCCGAACGTTATTCCGATGCAGTGATTCAAGGCATCCGAGAAATATTAGAATTATCCCCCCATCAACTGATTCCCAGTGAATTAATTTCTGAAGTGAAAATGGGAACCACCGTTGCCACCAATGCCTTATTAGAACGAAAAGGCGATTGCACTTTATTAATTATAACCAAAGGCTTCAAAGATGCGTTAAGAATTGGCTATCAAAATCGCCCCGATATCTTCGCCCGTCAGATTATTTTACCCGAAATGCTCTATGAAAAAGTCATAGAAGTTGAAGAACGTTATACTGCCCAAGGAGAAGAATTAAACCCCGTTAATTTAGCAATATTAAAACCTCAATTACAACAAGTTTATCAAACCGGAATTAGAAGCTGTGCCATTGTTTTAATGCACGGTTATCGCTATCCCCAACACGAACAACAAATCGCCGCCTTAGCCCAAGAAATCGGCTTTACTCAAATTTCCGTTTCCCATCAAGTTAGTCCGTTAATGAAATTAGTCAGCCGAGGCGATACCACCGTTATTGATGCTTATTTATCTCCAATTTTAAAACGTTATATTAATCAAGTTGCGTCTCAATTAAATTGTCACCCCCCCTCAGTCCCCCCCCTGGTAAGGGGGGGAGGAATAAAAGAAGAATTAGAGTTAGAAACTATTGAAAAATTAGAAACTATTGAAAAAAATGATAACTCTATCCCCCCATTAGCAAGGGGGGGCAAGGGGGGGTTAAACCCCATAAAATTAATGTTTATGCAATCTAATGGTGGCTTAACCAATGCCCAAAAATTCCAAGGAAAAGATAGTATATTATCAGGGCCAGCCGGAGGAATTGTTGGCGCAGTTCAAACCAGTTTAAAAGCCGGATTTCAGAATATTATTACTTTCGATATGGGCGGAACATCCACCGACGTCGCCCATTTTAACGGCGAATATGAACGACAATTTGAAACCGAAATCGCCGGGGTGAGAATGCGAACTCCGATGATGGCTATTCATACCGTCGCGGCGGGAGGAGGTTCAATTTTAAGGTTTGACGGGTCAAGATATCGGGTTGGGCCAGAGTCAGCAGGCGCAAATCCTGGGCCAGCTTGTTATCGCAATAGCGGGCCGTTAACGGTTACGGATGCTAATGTCATGTTAGGGAAAATTCAGCCCCAATTCTTTCCGAAAGTATTTGGAAAAAACGGCGATTTGCCCTTAGATGCTGAAATTGTTCGCCAAAAATTTAGGGAATTAGCAATAGAAATTCAAACCCAAACGGTCGATAACCGCACACCGGAAGAAGTCGCCACAGGATTTATTACTATTGCGGTTGAAAATATGGCAAATGCCATTAAAAAAATATCCCTACAACGGGGTTATGATATTTCTAATTATACCCTTTGTTGTTTTGGCGGTGCAGGCGGTCAACACGCTTGTTTAATAGCCAATACATTAGGAATTAAACAGATCTTTATTCATCCCTACGCTGGAGTTTTATCGGCTTATGGGATGGGGTTAGCCGATGTGAGAATATTACGAGAAAAAGCCATAGAAAAACTATTAACTGGAAATTTAATTTCTGAGTTAGAAGCCAGCTTTTTAGAGTTAGAAACGGAAGCAAAAGCAGAATTAGAACATCCAGAATCAAAAATAGTAATAATTCTTAAACTCAATCTTAAATATGAGGGTACAGATTCTATATTGTCGGTTAATTTGACCCCCCCTACCCCCCTTAGTAAGGGGGGAGAAAGAGAGGTTAATTATTACAATTCCGTGTTAATGACTTTAACCCAACAATTTGAACAACAACATCAAACCCGCTACGGATTTATTAAACTGAAAAAAAACTTAATCGTTGAATCAATTAATATTGAAATTATTCAACAAATGGATACTCCTGAAGAACCCATATTAACCCGAACTCGAACCACACCTCCAAAACCTATCGCAACGGTTTCTATATATACCAATAATCAATGGCAAAATACCCCCATTTTCCCAAGAAATGATTTACAACCTGAAGATATTATCAACGGCCCCGCTATGATTATAGAATCTATTGGTACGAATATTATTGAACCCGGTTGGCAAGCAGAATTAACAGCAAAAAATTATTTAATCTTGAAGTTAACCCCCCCCTTGTTAAGAGGGGAAGGTGAGGAAGAAATTTCTAATTTGTCTTTATCTTTCCAGGAAAATCAACAAACGTCTCACCCTCCTTTACCCAGAAAAGGAAGTGCACAAAAAACATCTCACTCCCCATTGCTAAGGGGGGGACAGGGGGGATTAAAAGCTGACCCTGTAAAATTAGAAATATTTAAAAATCTATTTCAATTTATTGCCGAACAAATGGGAATTACCTTGCAAAATACCGCAAGTTCTGTTAATATTAAAGAGCGGCTTGATTTCTCCTGTGCCATTTTTGATCAAAACGGTCAATTAGTAGCAAATGCGCCCCATATTCCTGTCCATTTGGGGTCAATGGGTGACAGTATTGAAAGTTTAATTGCTGCAAAAGGTGAAACCCTTAAACCTGGGGATGTTTATTTATTAAATAATCCCTATAATGGGGGAACACATTTACCAGATGTTACTGTAATTACTCCGGTTTTTACCCCCCCTAGCCCCCCCTTAGTAATGGGGGGAAATAATCAGGAGAACTCCTTAGTAATGGGGGGAAATAATCAGGAGAACTCCTTAGTAATGGGGGGAAATAATCAGGAGAACCCCTTAATAAAGGGGGGAAATAATCAGGAAAATCCTGCTATTTTATTTTATGTTGCTTCCCGGGGACATCAAGCGGATATTGGGGGAATAACACCGGGTTCAATGCCACCGAATAGTACAAATATTGAACAAGAAGGAATTTTAATTGATAATGTTCAATTAGTTAAAGAAGGTGATTTTTTAGAAACAGAACTCCTGAATTTATTAACATCTGGAAACTATCCCGCCCGAAATCCAGCCACCAATATTGCCGATTTACAAGCTCAAATTGCAGCCAATGAAAAAGGTGTTCAAGAACTTTTGACAATGGTTGAATATTATGGGTTAAATACTGTTAAAACCTATATGCAGTTTGTTCAGGATAATGCGGAAATATCGGTGCGTAGAGCCATTAATGTATTAACAGATGGTGAATTTAGTTATGAAATGGATAATGGGGGAATAATTAAAGTTAATATTAAAATTAATAAAAATAACCGTAGTGCTAAAATTGATTTTACCGGAACTTCTCCCCAACTCCCTACTAATTTTAATGCTCCAAAATCTATTTGTAAAGCTGCGGTTTTATATGTATTTAGAACCTTAGTTGATGATAATATTCCCTTAAATGCGGGATGTTTGAAACCCTTAGAAATTATTATTCCTGACGGTTGTTTTTTAAACCCCGGTTATCCGGCGGCTGTAGTTGCGGGAAATGTGGAAACCTCTCAAGTTATTGTTGATGCCTTATATGGGGCTTTAAACGTGATGTCGGCATCCCAAGGAACGATGAATAACTTTACCTTTGGAAATCAAAATTATCAATATTATGAAACCATTTGTGGCGGGTCGGGTGCGGGAATTAATTATCATGGAACCGATGCGGTACATACTCACATGACTAACTCCCGTTTAACTGACCCGGAAGTATTAGAATGGCGTTATCCAGTATTATTAGAAGAATTTAGTATCCGAGAAAATAGTGGGGGTTTAGGAAAATTCAAAGGCGGAAATGGTATAATCAGAAAAGTTAGATTCTTAGCAACCATGACCGCCGGAATTTTATCAGAACACCGCATTATTCCCCCCTTTGGATTAAATGGTGGACAACCTGGGTTAGTGGGTAAAAATTATATTATTCGTGATAATGGCACTGTAGAAAACTTAGAAAGTACCGCAACAGTAGAAATGAATATCAACGATATTTTTGTAATTGAAACTCCCAGTGGCGGAGGCTACGGGCACAATCAATAACCCAAACAAATCTTATCCCATTCGTAATTCGTAATTCGTAATTAAATCTGTTTTCTCATCACTAAACAATTGCGATGATCTTCTAATCGTATATAATATAATTCATCCATTAATTTAGACATAAAAATCAGTCCTCTACCTCCTTCATGCTCTAAGGGGTCAGTGTGCATTTCAAGTACAGACTCCAAGGCTTTTTCTAAGTTAAAGGGTTCCCCCCTGTCCCAAATTTTTATTTCAATCCAGGGGGAAAATATCCTAATTTCTAACTCAATGGGTGTTGTTTCAGGTAAAGCGCAATGAGCATGACGGACAGCGTTAGTAAATCCCTCCGTCAAAGCAATTTGACACTGATGCAAAATACCATCAGGTAGAAAATCAGCGGCAATTTTGTCAAACCAAAATAACACCTCCTCTAAGGCGGTTAAAGCGGTTTTTACCTGAAGATTTGATTGTGCTAGTAGTGCTGCATTACTCATCAGTTCCCTACATAGCACCGCTATTTCTATTGAATACAACCATGATAGTTTTAACAATCAACTTCATATCGTACATCAAACTCCAATTTTCTTGATATTTTAAATCTAAACGAATAATATCCTCAAAATTTTTAACCTGAGAACGACCATTAACCTGCCATTCCCCCGTCATCCCTGGTTTAACATCTAATCGTTGCCATTGAGGAACTTCATAACGTTCTACCTCATCAGGTGTCGGTGGGCGGGTTCCAACTAAACTCATTTCCCCGGTTAAAACATTCCAAAATTGTGGTAACTCATCTAAACTTGTTCGCCGCAAAATCTGACCTACTTTTGTAATTCTAGGGTCATTATCATTCTTAAAAATCGCTCCTTTTGCTTGATTAGGAATTTTATCTTTTAAGGCTTCAGCATTGGTACACATAGACCGGAACTTCCAAATACGGAATCGTTTTCCCATCCAACCACAACGCACCTGACCAAAGAAAATTGGCCCCGGACTATCTAAACGAATCGCAATAATAATTGGAACCGCTAATACCGATGAAATACTTAAACCAACAATAGCACCCGTTATATCAATTAATCGCTTCAGCCAAGACCGCACAGAAGGATGGGTCACGGGAAGACTATGTTCCCCTCTGGTTTTATCCTTGAGTTTATCGTCCGCACTAGGAGGTTCAATGGTTAATACCTCGTCAAGAGACGTCAGGGAAAAAACCGCCATTACCTGAGAACCAACGGATTTTAAAACCAACTCAATTCCCTTAGCTTTTGTGGTTTTCAGGTTACTAATCAGAGCCCCAATGCCACTACTATCAATAAATATAGTTTGGCTAAAATCAAGAATAATTTTTTTAGGCGGAGGACTAAGAGAAATAACATTCTGAAAAGTGCTTTTAAAAGAAACCGCTTCTAAAATACTCAATCGTTCGGGTAAACGAACATAGGCAATATCTCCTGTTAGGATAATTTGAAATTTTTCTTCTGGGACTTGACCAACCATCTCCATAATTTGCTGAGTAGTTGTTGTTAATTTTGCTGCTCTGTTTTAATCATACTCAAAAGAAAATAAGAAAAGGCGTTGGTTAAGTGCGAAAAGTCGGACTAATCCTTTTCTGTTATGACAATAGCATCCCAAATCCCTATTATTTTAATCTCCAAAACAATTCTACCCTAAAATTTCCCCCACCGCCAGACGGGTTCCATTTACAAAATCCCAAGCGGACTGCATCCGTTTACCCGCCAATTGGACTTGGGTGAGTAATAATAATCCCTCACCTGTTTGTATTACTAGCCCAAAACGCTTAATCAGGGCAACTACCTCTCCGGGTTGTCCTGAAAGTTGAGATAAATTTGGCCATTGTTGTAACAAATTTTGGTATTCCGGGGGAAATTGAGGATGATATTCCGGTGCTAAAGGAACAGTAGCACAAACTTTTAAGGGTTTTTCTTGAAATGATGTTATACAGTTAGAGTGAAAAGCTCGAATTTGGTTATGTAAAGCGATCGCAGATTTACTCCAGTCTAAATCATAATCGTCATCTTTAATTAAGGGAGCATAGGTCGCCAAAGTATTATCTTGAGGAATAGCTACAATTTCTCCTCGGTCTAATTTAATTAAAGTTTCTACTAATAAATTCGCCCCCAATTGGCCTAACCTTTGTCCTAAATCCGTGGCATTTTCTAATAGTCCAATGGGTGTCACTACTTTTAACAACATCGGCCCGGTATCCATCCCCGCATCCATCAACATCGAGGTCATTCCTGTTTCAGTTTCCCCGTGATATAAACACCATTGAATCGGAGCCGCACCCCGATATTTGGGGAGAATGGAGCCATGACCATTCACACATCCCAACCGAGGCATCTCCAGAATTTCCTGGGACAAAATTTGTCCATAGGCCACCACCACAAAAACATCCGCCTGAGCCTCTCGCAACAGTTTTAAGGTGTTTTGATCTTTTTTCACCCGCTTGGGTTGCCAAACCGATAATTCATGGGTTTGAGCCAACATTTTCACCGGAGAAGGGGTTAATTGACTTCCCCGACCTCGGCGTTTATCCGGTTGAGTCACCACCGCCAAAACTTCAAATTCAGGGTCGGCCAATAATCTTTCTAAACTCGGAACGGCAAATTCAGGCGTACCAAAAAAAATGATTTTCATTTCAGGGAACAGGGAACAGGGAACAGGTAATGGGTTTTGGGTTTTGGGTTTTGGGTTTTGGTTTTATTAGTTAATTACTTAACTCTTAAACTGATAACTCTTAAACTGATAACTGATAACTGATAACTGATGACTGATTTATGGGGTAATGGCTACTTCAATTCGATGGTTTAGTTGTCGATTATTTGCAGAATTATTATTAACTGCGGGACGATTTGCCCCGTATCCAATTGCGGCCCAGTGGTATTCTGTACCAATCGCCTCGGATAAATATTTCATCACCGCTTCTGCGCGACTAAAGGATAAATCTAAATTTTGTTGAGAACTGCCTTGATTATCCGTATGACCCATAACCCTAACAGCAGAACCCTTATAGGTTTTAATATCAGCAATAATCGTATCTAAAATCACGTTAGCCCCGGGACGTAAAATTGTACTACCCACATCAAACAACACATCACTGGGAAAAGTCACCACCAGGGTATTAGAACTTTGACGACGTTCAGGCGTGGCTGAAATAGGTGGCGGAGCAGGTTTATTACTTCCTGAACCTGAAATCGGGGGTGCAGAAGCCAATTGCTGTTCCAGAATTTGTAAACGTTCCTCCAGGGGTTCCGTGGGACGACTGGCTCCCAATTGACTTTCTACGGCCGCCGTCCGTCCAATCAAGGTATTTAACTGTCCCTGTAACTGCTGTAACTGTATCCGCAGTTGTTGACGTTGGGGGTCAGTTAACCGTTGACTGGGTGCGGGAATCGGTTGCGGAGCCGGAGGACTAACCATTGGCGGCGGGACTATTCCCTGGGAACCCTGATGCTGAAATTGATTGAGCAATTGCTGCGTCAACGGAACCTCAGAACTCGAATTCGGATAGACCTGAGCCACGGCCATTCCCACCAACCAAGCAATAGAGGAACCCACCCCCAAAAGTAGGAGATTAAACACCATCGTCCCAAAGAATAAGAAGCCTCGAAATCGGCGAGGGGAGGGCTGGGAAGGTTTGGGGCGGGGCTTTGCAGATTGGGTCATAAATCGGTCTCCTTAATTGGAGGCGGGGGTTTTGGGGGAAGTTTGGGGATTCGCCTCGGTGTTACTCGCTAAATTACTCACCTCTAAATTCCCATCAGGATTAAACGTCACCTTGAAATCGGCCAAAGGCTCATTGGTTTGACGACTTCCTACAGGTTTATACAATAAATCCGGCAGTGGTGTTTGTTTCGTTTCCGTTCCTAGTTCCGGGTTCAAAGACTTATAACCCACAATTGCCCCATCTTTGGCCACGCTCACCCGATAGATTAAGGGAGTTTTTACCGATGCTGTCGGTATCCAGGCTTGAGTGAGCTTTTCAATTAATTGAGCTTTTAAATCCTTAAGTTCTTGGGGATTGGTAATCGGGGGAGGACTGGAAAGATTAGGGGGTAAAGATTGCGGTACGGTTGTTTGGGGAGAAGACCCTTGGGGGGGAATGGCTGTTGGTGTAGGAACCGTTGAGCTTTGGGTTTGCGGTTGCAGTTTCGGGTCTTCGGGTCGTTTAATATCGGGAATCGGTAAAGCAAACAACGCCAAAGCGGTTAAGGCTAGACTCGATATCCCAATTGCTGCTGGAACCGCCCTTTGAGCAATAGGCTGTTCCGGTTTGAGATAACGTTTAGACAGGGGTTGTAACTGGATAGACAGTTCGGGTAAAGTCTGGCTATCGGCCAAAAATTGATCCACCGCTTCCACCAAATCAAATAATTGTACCGTGGTCAAATTGACCTGAACTGGCGGCGCAGCAGCTAAGGAAACTTCATCCGAAGACTTTTCCTGGGGGGGGTGATGAACGGTTAATTGATGTAATTCTCCCGCAATTGAATGTAACTCAACTAACTCCGGTTGCTGACGGAAGGATTCCGGGGCTCTGAGTCCACTTAGGAACCCTTGAACATAGCGACTAACCTGTCGAACTAAACTCTCAAAAAACTCCCGTCCTCCGGTGATGGGCTGGGGATAGCCGACAAAATGACATTCTGCATTCATCAGAACATTTAAACTAGCCCGTCCATCGGATTTACCATCGCTTCCGGTGTTGTAACCCTGCAAAATTAGTTTGCAGTTCGGTAAACTGTATTGACGTTCAATCGTCATGAGAATTCTCCATCAAACAAACTAATCCAAAATCGCTGCATTCCAGCCGTCCCTGTACAAAAAAGCAGTTTCTCTAACAAACGTATCCCTAACTCGTTTAACTTTTCATCGGAACTATAGGTCATCACCAACGCCCGCCGGGGATTCATCCGACTGCGGAAATGCGCCCGAAATTGGGTTAAGTAGTTGGACAATTGTAAATGTCGTTCAATCGGAATTTGTTTTTGGGTTAGGGCTTCATAATCCATGAGTAACTGCCGAATTCTGGCCGTTAACCGTCTTCCCAGGTTAGAGATAATCACGACTAGGGCTTTGGCTTCTAACAGACTCAGCGCCCGACGCTGGCTAAATCGGCGTAACGGGTTGGTACTGCGGATTCGCCACAATTCTACCCGATTGGGGATGACCGTTTGTAAATCCAGTTCTGAGATCACGACCAGCATATATTCTGCCCCCCCCAGATACAAGGCTTCAATCGCCAGTAACATTAAATCAATTTCTAAGCGGGCGCGACGTGGACATCCGTTCGACAGGCTCACGACCTGGCCTTTTTCACCAAACGGTAGATCGGGTAAACTGTCCAATATAATTGGAATTGACTGACTTTGAGACTGTTCTAACTGCATTACACTCACAGCAATATTAATGTCAACACATTAATGGTTATCGGAATAGTTAGGGAATATACAACAACGATGCCATATTGACACTCCCGGTGCCTAAAGGCGTGGGGATTCTTTGTTCACAGAGCCAACTTGCTCGAACAGGATTCCTCCAGCCCGAGTAGAGGTCGATTCTCCCAAAGCGTTGCTCATGTCTAGCATGAAAGTTCCCATAAGCCCTACGGTACTCAATCCTCGACTAAGGATATTTCTAGCTGCATTTTCATCTCTATCCATTGCACAACCGCACCTACAAACATGAGTTCTAGTAGATAGCGTTTTCTTAACAATTTCACCACAGCTAGAGCAATATGAGCTGGTATATTGCGGATTTACCGCCACCGTGACTCTTTCAAATACTTTACCAAAATATTCAATCCAGATCCGAAACTGATACCAAGATGCGTCATTAATAGACTTAGCTAAACAATGATTTTTCGCCATATTTTTAATTATCATGCTATATATTTCAGCACAAAATTGGCTGATATTGCAACAAAGGTTTACAATTAAAGCCGTCGTAAAACGACGTGGTTTTAAACCCATTTTTCTGATAACCTTCGTTATCTCCATCGCTTGAGAACACAATTTTCTAGTGTACGATTTTTCGGGCTTGGTGTTCCCCTGATTCAATTTTACCCTCCTTCCCCCGAATCGCTGAATCTATTAACGCCATGACCTGTAACCTCCGATAGAAACAAAAAAAATTGTTAACACAGCATGGCTATTTCGGACTAGGTTTTAAAGTAGACAGAGGTTAGGCAAAAATATTTTCCCTGTTTTTCCAACCGCCTCAATTTTTGAGGTAGTTTGGGTTTCGTGGCTTGATAGTTGACATCCTCCCGACACCAAAGTTCCTTATGGTGCGGGTCTTTTTGCTCCCATTTTTGATAAACAATGCAGAAAATTAGTTCAGAGGAATTACTCGCTTTATACAGTCAGGGTAAACGGGACTTTGGCGCTATTGATTTAAGTGATTCAGATCTATTTGAAGCCAACCTGGAGGAAATTGGCTTGGCGGGTAGTAATTTAAACCGGATTTATATACCCTATTCCAACCTCAGCTACGCTAATTTACAGAAAACCCAAATTCAGGAGGCGCAACTGGGGGATACACAACTTTATCAAGTGGATTTATCCGAATCGAATTTACAAGGGAGTACCTTATTTCGATGCAACCTTCGCCATGCTGATTTAAGGGGTGCTAATTTAAGCTATTGTAATTTACAAGGGGCGGATTTATCGAGTGCTAATCTAATGTCAGCTGACCTCAGACATACGGATTTGAGTAATGCGAATTTGGAAAATGCCAAGTTAACAAATGCCCAATTAGCTGGATGTAATTTATTCCGATCCAAAATGGCAAATTTATCCGATGCAAACTGTGATCAAACCACCATCGGGCCGGATGGATATTAAACAATAATCCCTAGAAAAATGGTTATTATCGTTATTGTCATTAATATTTTAATTTCTCTGCTGTGTTTATATTTAGCGAGAAAAATCTGGATGTTGACATTAACAATTAATCGTTTGGAAAAAAAGTTAATCCTGATGGAACAACGCACCCGTTTTGTTTTGGAGAAAGCCCCCAAGTTTATTAATTCTGGACAACAGGGAACTACTAAACTCCGACAAAAATATCATCAACTTCAGGTACAACAACAACAACTCGAACAAGCTCTGGGGTTAATTTCCTTGGCCGTTAGGGTCTGGCCAAAAGGAGGAAAACCCAGAAAATCAAATCTCTAGGAACAAAATTGTTAAAATAGATGGAATTGGTACTGCGATTCAATATGTCAAATCAACGCTTAGGACGGTTTTTAGGGGGTTTGGTTTTGGGGTCGGTGGTCGGTACGGTAGTCGGTTTATTGGTGGCTCCTCGTTCGGGGAAAGAAACCAGACAGTTAGTTAAAAAATCGGCCGAGGCTTTACCGGAACTCGCAGAAGATCTATCTACTAATGTTCAAGTGCAGGCTAATCGACTTTCGGAATCTGCATTACGCAATTGGGATGAAACCTTGATTCGTCTCAAAGAGGCGATTTCGGCTGGATTAGAAGCGAGTCAACAACAACAAACCCTCTATAATCCTGAAGCCCAAAAACCTATCTCTGAGTCCTCAAAAACCACAGGAGAACGCTAGGGATCGGGGATTTTCCCTGAAAATCGCTATACTAATTGTGACGGACGAAAATATTTTGTTGTTAATGGAAATCCAGTGACTGAACCTTTATTTTGGCTTGGACTGTCACTGTTTTTTGTTGCAGTCAGCCTTACTGCTGTTGTGATTGTGGCTTTACCTGCTTTGCAAGCTATTGCAAGGGCGGCTCGGAGTGTAGAAAAATTGGCAGATACTCTGGCGCGGGAATTTCCTCCCACTTTGGAATCAATTCGGTTAACGGGGTTGGAAATTACCGAACTCACTGAGGATGTTAGCGAGGGGGTACAAAGTGTGGGTCAAGTGGTTAAACAAGTCGATCAAGGTTTAGATAGTGCTAGACTGCAAGCAAGAAAATTGCAATCTACCACGGGCGGTATTTTTACGGGAATTCGAGTGGCTTGGAAAACTTTTACTCGCAAACCTGCTACTTCTGAATCGCAACGCCGAGCAGCCAATCGTTTACCCGGAAATAGCAGAAATTTACATCAGTTACGGGAACGAAATATTCAACGCTTGGAACTTTATTCGGATACTAATTTTGAGTTAGAAGATGAAGATTTAGGCGAAAGTTATCATTCTTTGAATCAAAGAGATTAGGATCTATAGCAAGTTTAAATTAAAATGAGAGTGATTGCAGAAGGAGTAGAAACTAAAGCCGAACAAGAATTTTTGCGAGATCATGGTTGCGATTGTTTACAGGGATATTGGTTTAGTCGTCCCGTAGAAGCCCAGGTTTTTGAGCAAATGCTGAGGGCAAATGCTCAAGAAACAACGACTAAACCCTATCATCTTTAGATAGTTAAATCCAAAAAGATTATGCTTTAACCATTAATCAATTGTGCTTGGATTTGAGTAATTAAATCTTTCAGTCCGCCCGTATTTAAACGATAACTTAAGGGATGGGCAATTAAGTAGGCCGTACTTTCAAATAACACCTCAATTTCCGTTAATCCATTTTGCTGTAATGTTTTACCCGTAGAGACTAAATCCACAATGGCTTCAGACATTCCCGTAATCGGCCCCAATTCAACGGAGCCGTAGAGAGGTATAATTTCTACAGGTAAATCCAAACTCTCAAAATACTCGCTGGCACAGTGGACAAATTTGGAAGCGACCCGACTATGGGGTGGTAATTCTACCGGAATTTGATAGGGACTTGATTGTTTAACCGCAACCGACATCCGGCATTTTCCAAACTTGAGATCAACCAGTGAAGCTACTTGAGGCTTTTTCTCTCGCAGGACATCATAACCAACAATACCTAACTGGGCTTGACCATATTCCACATAAACCGGGACATCTTGCGCCCGCACTAATAATGCCTTGGCCGTTTGGGTGGGATCATAAATTTGCAGTTGTCGATTGCTGGGATCTAAAAAAGCACTAAAATCAAGTCCAACGGCTTGCAGAAGTCGAATTGTATCTATGAATAAAGCGCCTTTAGGCAGTGCTACGGTGATCATAGGAATGAGGAATGATAGGATTTAGGATTTATCAGTGCAGTTCGCCGAAAATTCGGTATCTGTTGAAACGACAATAATTACCCTAACTTTTATTTACCAGATTATGGGACAGTTAACTCTGGTGATTGGCAGTAAAAATTATTCTTCTTGGTCATTGCGTCCTTGGTTTCTTCTGAAGCAAGCCGGAATTAATTTTTCTGAAATTTTGATTGATTTAGGCAATCCCAACACCTACAAACAAATCCGGCGCTATTCTCCATCGGGGAAAGTTCCGGTATTATTAGATGGAGATTTAACGGTTTGGGAATCCTTAGCCATTTGTGAATATATTGCTGAAAATTTTATTCATGATTTATGGCCGCAAAACTTAGAAGCCAGGACTTATGCGCGTTGTATAAGTTATGAAATGCACGCCGGATTTATCAATTTAAGGCAACAAATGCCGATGAATTGTCGGACTCGTTACCCCAGAGAAGGTATGAAACCGGATGTACAAAATGATATTGATCGGATCACGGCAATTTGGCGGGAATGTCGAGAAAAATATGGCTCTCATGGTGAATTTTTATTCGGAAATTTTACGATTGCAGATGCGATGTTTGCCCCGGTTATTTCTCGATTTGTTACTTATGATGTCAAGTTAGGAGAAGTTGAACAAGCTTATGTTGAAATGATTTGGTCACTTCCAGCCATGCAACAATGGATTGATGCGGCTTATTTGGAACCGGAAATGATGCACTTTTGAGAAAGTCTTTTCCTCCCTGTTCCCTGTTCCCTGTTCCCTGTTCCCTGCCATAACATTAATCTGTATTAACTAAATAGGCAATTTCCTGAACCCAACGTTGTCGTTCTCGATGATCTAAATTCAGAATTTCTTCCCGTGACCAGTGAAAGTGAAATGCAATAAAGGCTACCTCCCGATATAACTCCTCTTGGGGGTAGCCTATAACTCCCCCGTGGTAGAAATTGTTGATTCTGGGGGGTTAATGGCGTTGTAAACTTCCTGTAAATATTGCCAGTCCGTGAGAAACAGTGCTTCTAAATCTTCTGGGGTGACGGGGGATAATTCCCCTAACTGGACAATAACCCGCGAAAGTAGGATCAGAGTCCCATAGGCTGGATTTTCCAAGCTGCGGGGGTCGGTCTGGTACAATTCATCTTTACCTGTGGCTAGACGCATTTCCCCGTCCCGGTGTCGTCTGTCTTGGTTGTCTAGTAACCCGACGGGTAGGGAAAAACTAAAGGTGATTGGAGATTGGTTTTCCATCAAACATCGTTAATTCAGGGTTGATCATAAACTGGGGATGGGGTGGGAGAGTCGGGTTGGTCTTCCTCTAAGTCATTGATGTAGCGATAAAACTTTTGTAAATAGCTTAAATCGGAGGCAAATAGATTTTCAATTACCATGGGTGAAATTTCTTCTAAAGTGCCTAACTGAGTAATAACACGAGAGAGAATAATTACAGTAGCATAGGCTGGATTTGATTTAACTCTAGGATCACGCATGGGAACAATTTCATCAATAGCCCGGGATAGTCGCATTACACCTTGACGGTGACAGTCGCCTTGTTCATCTAGGTATCCTTTGGGTAGGGTAAACTCAAATTCAGTTTGGATCATGACAAGGATTTAGGAAGGGTAGGAACTCGCTGAAAGCTTTCTACTGCTAATTCTAGTTCCTCAAAAGCGAGATCTGAACCAGAAACAATGTTATCAGCAACGGTGTAGGAAACAGGCCAAGCACCTTTAAAATTAAACCGAGCACCTTCTTCACTACTTTGGCGATAGATGACTAAGGAACCATCATAACTTTGAGTTGCCCATTGACCTGCTTGCACATTTTCAATCCACTTCCATAGGGTAGTTGATGCACTTAGACCGCGACGCAAATTAATATTATTAACTTTTTCATTTCCCGGCATTTTTGTTCTGAGGACTCGTCCCCGTTTAGCTTTCCCCCAAGGTTGGGGAAAAACTTCAGCTAATTCTATTAAACTTTGGGTATATTTAAACCCTTTGCATTCCATAAAATAAGCATCAACAGGATCGCTACTTCCATTTAGTTTTAACTCAACATAAAAGCGAGCAATGGTAAGAATCTCTGATAAATTTTGTTTTAATTGGTCTTGATTAATTTGCATACCAAATAGGGAATAGGCAATAGGCAATAGGCAATGGGAGAAAGACAGGGAATAGGCAATGGGCAATGGGAGAAAGACAGGGAATGGGCAATAGGTAATAGCAATAGAGAATATCTTTACCCATTACCCATTACCCATTACCCGCCAACCCTCAACACCTTCTTAAAGCTTGCTTCCCCCAACAGGAACCCGAATCATCCCGGCGTGGGCAACCTCAATGGTTTCTTTAAAAATATCGGCACTGTCAGCTTTGACTTGAGTAGTTTTGTATTTAGCGGGAATGGCATCTTTAATATTCCATCGGGCGCCTTCTGAACCATCTTGTTTGTAGAAAACCAGGGAAGCTTCATAACGCCGAGCCATGGTTTGCCGACCGCCTTTTCCCATTGCTTGCGGGTGTGAATCCACATACCATTGCAAGAGAATATCGTTGTCAATTGCTGTTACAAACTCCAGGGTAATATTTTGATAACTGACGGTAGCCGGGGTGGTTTGTGTATCCGTAGCCAAGCCCTTACGGGTTCCGATGGGCTTACCTTCAGAAGCCGGATCAATTGTAATTGAAAGTCCACTAGCTTTGGAAATCAGTAACCTTGTATTATTATTAATTTCTAAGTAAAAGCGAGAAACTGTCAGGTATTCCATTAGGCTTCTCTGAGTTGCTGCTGTCATTTTAAATATTCCTCCTGGTCAATAGTTAGATTGATTTTGTTTTAACTTAGTGTCGCTCATGTCCGCCGATTTATCGGGGGGTATGTTGTCAATTACGAATTACGAATTATCAATTACGAATTAATGAATTAGGAGTTAATGGATTAATAAATTAGGAGTTAGCTAATTGTCTCGTAATTCGTAATTCGTAATTCGTAGTTGATTATATGTCATCGACCACCATAAGTAACGGCGGCACCACTGACGGATTTGACTTTATTAATTCGTTCAGCCACCAGTTCATAGGTTTCTACTGCTAGATCTTGACCTGTGACGTCCGCATCGGCAATGGAGTATTTTTTCGGCCAAGCGCGTTCTAAATTCCATCGGAGGATTTCCCGACCGTTGGGGTCATAAACAACAACTGAGCCACTTTTACGGTTATTTGACCAGTCACCGTTACCGCCCTCACTAACGGGTAAGCATTTTTGAAACCATTTGTACATTTGGGCGCTGGCACCTTGGGGGGAATCGCACAGGTAAACTTCAACGGTCATGGCGGGGTTAGAATCGTAACCGCCGGAGGTGGTTTGTCGGTCATGAATTCCGCCTTTTGATGAACCTATGGGTTTGGCATTTCCTGTAACTTTACCTTCATAGGAAATTTGAGCCATACTTTTGATTTGAGCCTGAGTAATTCCGTCAAACTCAACGTAAAATCGAGAGGCAACAGTAGTAACAACTCCGACCATGTTTTTATTCCTTTTGTAAGTTTTTAGTGGGGAAATTAGGAATGGGGAATGGGGAATGGGTAATGGGTAATGGGTAATGGGTATTACGAATGGGGAATGGGGAATGGGGAATGGGGAATGGGGGAAAATAATTACTATGCAGTAATGCTGTTGATTAACCTTAATACCTGAAACCTTAAACCCCAAACCGGGCTTGTATTTAACTGAATTCGCCGCCTTCTTCTTCGTTTTCATCACCAGTGATCTGACTCATGCGGAAGATCACAAATTCAGCAGGACGGACGGGGGCTACGCCGACTTCAACATACAAACGACCTAGGAGCATCGTTTGTGGGGTATTAATTTCTTCGTCACACTTGACATAGTAGGCTTGAGCCGGACTACCGCCCACTAGGGCACCTTCGCGCCAGAGGGAGTCGAGGAAATTACCGAGAGTGCGTTTAACCCGTTGCCAGAGGTCTTCATCGTTGGGTTCAAAAACGACCCACTGGGTTCCCTGTTCAATGGATTTCTCAATGTAGCTCATCAAGCGACGGACGTTAATATAACGCCATTGAATATTATCCGCTTCCACCAGGGTACGGGCCCCCCAAATCCGTAGACCACGGTTGGGGAAACTACGGACACAGTTAATTCCCAAGGGGTTTAATAATTCCTGTTCACGGAAGTTACAGTCATAACTCAAACCGACCAGACCACGGGGGACTTCATTGGCGGGAGCCTTATGGACGCCTCTGGTTTCATCTACCCGTGACCAGACGCCTGCAACATATCCACAGGGCGGAATGGAAATCGGACGTCCGGCATTCCGGGGGTTGGGAACTCTGATCCAAGGATAGTAGAGGGCCGCAAATTGAGAACGACGGTTAAAATCTTCGGTGAGCCAACGGGCCACATCTTGGGGTTTAACCCGATCAGGAGGAGTATCGAGAATTACCATCCGGTTGGGTGGGTTGGGGATATCACCGGCCGTCGCACCTTCACTGAGACTGAGCATCATATCCATGATCCCATGAAGCTGATCGAGATTCATCAATCCGGCTTCGTACACGCGCATTAAGTCGGGACAGGCAACAATGGTCACGTCGTCAATTTCAAATAGACCCCGTACCCCTGTGCGATCATCCCTTCCACCTTCGACATATTGACTGAATAGTTCGGGCTGAACGTCGAGAGGCGGGGGACTGACTTCATAGAAGCCATTATTGGGCCGTTTTGCTAGGGGGCTACCTGTGAGGGAAATGTCTGTGATCCGAATGTAGCTGGACTCTTGCAGGGCATTGAACACATAATCTGCTACGGCGACATCGGCCTGGGCGTTCATGGTCAGGTGTTCGTAGCGTTCCAATTCCTCACCACCTTGGGTGATGATAACGGTGAAGTATTCCCCTGTGTTTGCGGGTATAGAAGTTATTGCCCTTGCCTCTGTAGCTGCCTCTGTGGTTGCCTCTGTACCTGCCTCTGCTGAGGAGGTTGGGGGTAGGGCGGGTGCTGGGGCTTTGGGTTGTCCTTCGGTAATTCTAACCCGGATGGTTCTCTCGCTAGGTGATACCAAAGCACTGTTAATGTTCTGGGTTGAGGCAATTCCGGGATCGCTGAGGGAAAACCGCAGGGCGGGACGTTTGGCGCGGTTCATCACCTCTGTGCCTAATTCCGTTGGTGCTGGGGCGGCAGAACCGGGTAATCTGGTGCCGATACTGGTGACCCAACAACGGCCGCCACCGTTTAAAAACCAGCCGTACACTGAAAAGGGCAGGTAGGCGTTGAAGTCGGTGAAGCCGTCGGAATTGGGGCGGGCAAAATACTGGAGGTATTGGCTCCAAGTGGTGACTAACATGGGTTTGAACATTTCGGCACCACCGCGCACATCTTCGGTAAATCCGAGAAATCCGGCGATCGCGGTGGGGACTCCTGCTATTGGACGACTTCCTCTATCAACTTCTTCTACATACACACCTGGAGCAAAATAGTCAAGTCTTGCCATATTTCTTTTCCTTATATCAATATTTAGCTTGGGAGTGCTGCTCAACAATTTGCTGTGCAGCCAAGATGGGGTTTGTCCTGATTACTATTTACTATGGGGAGCAATACCACCGCGCACGTTAATGTGCCTAGATTAAGGTGAAATAGACCCCAGGGGTTATAGACTTTGGTCGAAATTTTTGGGCTTTTTGAATAAGGTTATCTGGATGTTGGGTATTATCGGCCATTGGTCAAGATATATTTAACATTACTTTATTTTTCTTATTAATTTGTTAGATTTCTATACAAATGTATTGAGTATTGAGTCACAAAATTAAATTTATATCTGAAGATAGATGTTATATTAAAACATAGTGTTAATTACACAAACTTCCTTCCGGGGCATAAAACCAGATTAGTTTTAATTGGACTTGATATGTGGGTAAATCAACTTAATCACACTTCCAATCAAAAGCCAGCAAGTGTTTCTAGGCAGATACCTAAGAGCATTTTACCAAAAACAATTGCAGTTATGCTTGTAGCCAGTGAATTGCCTTTTTGCAAGAGTTTGCAGGTATTACTTAAGGTTTATAACTTGAGTTCGTCATGGCAAATTAAGCTAGTTGGTAACACGAGTTCAATTCAACCTGCCATGAGTATGGCTGACCAATATAAACCCGGTTTAATTTTCCTAGATTGGGATTTATTTAAGACACCTGATCAGGGTATTGAAATGATCAGAAGTTTAAG
Source organism: Planktothrix agardhii (assembly GCF_904830935.1). NCBI lineage: Bacteria > Bacillati > Cyanobacteriota > Cyanophyceae > Oscillatoriales > Microcoleaceae > Planktothrix > Planktothrix agardhii. The sequence goes on along the minus strand of NZ_LR882952.1, from coordinate 2,258,588 downwards.
TCAGAAATCAGAACAGAATCAGAATGATAGCAAAATTTTAGTGTTGTCTTCTGTAGGGGAAGAAAATAGTATTTTTGAGACGATGCAAGCTGGAGCTTGGGGATATATATTGAAGGAAAATTTACCGACGCAACTCCTTATTGCTATTACGGCGGCACTGAATAATCAAGTTTATTTATGTCCAGAAGTTGCAGCCAGATTCTTTCGAGCTTTTCAGATAAATCAAGGTAAATTAACAGCCACTCAACCCAATAAATCATCTAATCAACCGAGGGAATTAAATAGCTCTAATCCCTATAATTTAACACATAGAGAACGGGAAGTCTTAAAATTGTTAGTGGAGGGATACCGAAATCAAGAAATAGCTAGTTCCCTTTATATTACCGTAGCAACAGTCAAGGCCCACTTAACAACCATATTTGAAAAATTAGAGGTAGATAGTCGTAGTCGAGCGATTGTTCGGTCGTTACATCTGGGTCTTGTTTAAAACTAATTAAAGTATGAGTAATTATTTAGGTATTGCCACTGTGACGGCAACATTGCAGAGGATGTTACAACAATCTGTGCAGACGGATGTGGAGGGGGCAAGGGTGACAACAAGCCGTCCAGAAAATACTGGGGGAACTCCAGAAACAGGAATTAGTATTTACCTCTACCATTTGAAGCGCAATACCTCTTTAGGGAATGCAGATATGCCACCCCGTCAAAGGAAGGGAGAATTAACAAAGCGGAATCAATTACCTATAGATTTATACTATCTGTTAAGTTGTTATGGAAATGAGATCGAATTAGAGCCTCAGCGCTTATTAGGAAGTGCAATCCGAACACTGGAAGATCGAGCGGTTTTATCCTCTCAAATGATTCGAGAAACGGTGAATGATCCCAGTTATCCTTTTTTAGCAAATTCTGACTTATCGGAACAAATTGAGATGATCCGAGCGGAATTTGTTCCGGTTTCAACGGATGAATTATCGAAGGTTTGGTCGGTCTTTTTTCAAACCCCTTATGTTTTATCTGTGATTTATAAAATTACAGTTGTGGTGTTAGATGGTGAGGAACCTGCAATGGTAGCACTGCCGATCCGTGATCGCAGCCTGAACGCCTGGGCATTTAGCAAACAACCGACGATTGATTTTGTCATGTCAACCGAAGGTCGATATCAACCTATTTTCACCCATAGTACCTTATTAATTCGAGGTAAAATGCTTGCTAATGCCAATGCCTCGATTAGAATTGGGGGTGTGGAAGTGGCGCCGGGTACGGTGCAAGATCAGGAGATTACCTTAGCTTTAACCTTAGTGCCACCAGAGGCACTCCGACCCGGGGTTCAGGGGTTACAGATAATTCATGGTCAAAGGTTGGAAAGGGGAAGCACTAATGGCCCCATGCAAGAGCGGGTTGAGTCCAATGTGGCTCCGTTTGTGTTGCGACCTGGTATCAAGGAGGTGAATCTGTTGGATGGGTCAGGAACAGACGACGAGCCTCGTGATGCTGAGGTAGAAGTGGTGACAGATGTGAGGATCGGTCAAGATCAGCGAGTGATTCTGATTTTAAATGAACAGACCAGCCTACAGCCTGCCTCTTACATTTTTAACGCCCAGCCTCGGAATAATAATACTGCTCGGATTGTCTTCTCACTTAAAGCTATTAAAAATAGCAACTATTTAGTGAGGATTCAAGTAGATGGTGCAGAAAGTCTCTGTCAAATTGATAGCGATCGCCATAGTCCCACCTTTGATCAGTATATTAGTCCAACGATCACCATCCCCTAGTAGTAAGCCCTTCAGGGCTTCTTTAGGGCCTATATACAATATATGGCAAAGAGTCCTAAAGGACTTACTACGAGTTAAGAGTCCTAAAGGACTTACTACAATTTTTTACTGAAAATGAACGCTGTTTCTGTGCAAAACTGGCAAAAAGCGAACCAAGAATCCCTGATGGTGGCACTGGCCCAAGTGCGACAGGTGCTGGAATGGAAAGCCAGTCAAGACGGTCAAACTCCAAAGCCAATAGCCACTTCCGAACTATCGGATAATTCATCTCTACAACAGATCTGCCGTATCTTTGGCTTGTCCACCTTTGAACGAGACTTACTAATGATCTGTGCAGGTATGGAATTAGACGCCAGTTTTGCCAGCTTGTGCGCCCAGGCTCAAGGGGACTCGCAAAAACTTTATCCCACCTTCAGTTTAGCCCTTAGTAGCCTGGATAACCCCCATTGGAACGCCCTCACCCCTACGGCTCCCCTACGACACTGGCGATTAATTGAGATCGGTAGTGGATCGGCACTCACCCAGAGTCCCCTCCGCATTGACGAGCGCATCCTGCATTATTTGGTGGGAGTACAGCACTTAGATGAGAGACTGATGGGGATAATAGAGCCATTAAAAGAAGAAAATCAATTAGTCCCCTCTCACCAACAGTTAGCCGAACAGTTAGCAGAAACCCTGTCTCAGAGTGCCGGAAATGACATTGTACCCGCCGTGCAACTCTGTGGAGAAGATACCAGTAGCAAGCGGGCGATCGCCCTATCCGCCTGTAAAATATTAGGACTGGATGCCCATTTACTCAGTGCCGATCACTTACCCAGCAACAGAAACGAACTGTCTCAACTGCTGCGGTTATGGGATCGGGAAGCGGTTTTGTGTAATAGTGCATTAGTGTTGAACTGCGACGAAGTAGATGGTTCAGATCGGGACGGAAATGCCGTTGCCCATATCATTGAACAAATTAACAGTCCTCTGATTATAACTACACGAGATCGGATTAGTCAGAGACAGCGCCCGTTAGTTAATTTTGAAGTTAGCAAGCCTACCAACTCAGAACAATACCTATTATGGGAGGAGGCGCTGGTGATGGAACGGGAGGAATTGCCGGAGATTATAGAACACCTAGTCGGACAATTTAACCTGAATGCCCCCGCCATTGCTGCGGCTTGTGCCAGTACCCTCGGACAAATCGGGCTAAGTGAGGATTATGATCAGCTAAATAATACTTTATGGGAGGCTTGTCGCGCCCAAGCTCGTCCTCGCATGGAAGATTTAGCCCAACGAATTGAACCGAGTGCCAGTTGGGAGGATTTGGTATTACCGGAAATGCAGTCACAAACTCTGAAAGCGGTGATTGCCCATGTTCGCCAGCGCGTTAAAGTTTATGAGGGTTGGGGGTTTGCTAAAAAAGGCGGACGGGGTTTAGGAATTAGTGCGTTATTTGCTGGCCCTAGTGGGACGGGAAAAACCACGGCGGCGGAAGTGATGGCTCAGGAGTTAAACTTAGATTTATATCGGATTGATCTGAGTTCGGTGGTGAGTAAATATATTGGGGAAACGGAGAAGAATTTGCGACGGGTTTTTGATGCGGCGGAAACGGGTGGAGCGATTTTACTTTTTGATGAAGCGGATGCTTTATTTGGAAAACGTTCTGATGTGAAAGATTCCCATGACCGCCATGCAAATATTGAGGTTAGTTATTTATTACAACGGATGGAAGCTTATGGAGGGTTAGCAATTTTAACTACAAATTTAAAGGGGGCATTAGATAGTGCATTTTTGCGAAGAATTCGGTTTGTGGTGCAGTTTCCATTTCCTGATGTGACCCAACGGGCTGAAATTTGGCGTCGTATTTTTCCCAAGGAAATGCCATTAGAAGGGGTGGATGTGAATAAATTAGCTAAACTGAGTGTAGCCGGGGGGAATATTCGTAATATTGCGATGAATGCTGCTTTTTTGGCGGCGGATTCTAATGAAGCTGTGACGATGAAACATTTATTAAATGCGGCTCGTAGTGAAAGCATGAAGATGGAAAAACCTTTAACGGATACGGAGGTAAAAGGATGGGTTAGTCCTTGAAACAGTTTGGGTTAATCGTCGTCAAGGACAACCGGGAGGAGGGACAACGAAAGCTGCGATCGCTCAACCGGATTTAGAAGTTGCTGATTTAAAAAGTTTAGTTGACTTGATTTTTGAGGTTTAGAAAATTTGGATCTTCCGGCACAATTATAAGATATAATATATAGCTTGATACCAATTATATATTATTCCTTGTATGAACGCTTTATAGGATCTAATTAATAAACTTAATTTATTACTAAAAGCACGGGAGATCCAAAATGTTTCTTGAAACTGTTGAAATCAAAAACTTTAGAAAAATAGATTATTTTGGACATAACTTTGATCAAAATATCACTCTCATCACAGGAGAATCTGGTTCGGGCAAGACTGCGATCATTGACAGCATTGCCATTGCCTTAAGTGCAATATTTTCTGAATTTACGGAAATAAAAACTAAACGCTTTGAATCTTTCGATAGAAAAATACATATTAAAAATATAAATCAAAGTGGTTTTTACATTGAAAAGCATGATATACCTCCAACTATCTCCTGTCAATGTAATCTTAATAATAAACAACTATCATGGCAATTTCCCTGGTTAAATCCTGACTTACACAATTATTCTAAACAGCTTCAGAAAAGTATTCAAAATTTTGAAGAAGTTTCTATTCCTATCATTCTGCATTATGGTGCAGATCGAAACTGGATATTAACTGCTAAAAAGAATTTATTACAACCATTAGAACCTGAATCAAGAACACAGGGGTATCAAAATTATTTCAAACCTCACAAAAGTCGGCTTCACTTCCTGAGATGGCTTTATACTCAGGAATTAATAGCTAAAACAGACAAGAGAAGAAAGACCTATGAAGCTTTTGTTTCATTAGTATCAAGACTTCCCACAGGTGAGTTTTATTATGATCTCAAAACCAAGAGTATAATATGTTGTAGCAATGATAATTTGAAGTTATTAGAACTGGGTGGTAAGGTGGATCTTAACTTATTTGCTTTAATCGCTGATATTGCTTATCGGGCAACTTTACTGAATCCCCATCTTTTAGATCGCGTTTTTCAAGAGAGTTGTGGTATAGTTTTAATTGATGATCTTGATCTCAACCTTGACAAAAAAAATTTGCTCTTTCTTTTGAACAATCTTTCAAATATTTTTCCAAATTTGCACTTTATCCTTACTCTCGGTTCTCAAGCCTTACCAGACATGAAACTATTTAACCAATCAAATCTCAATATTATTAACATAAAACAAAGAAAAAATCATGAAAGTGACTAAAATAGAAATTAAAAACTTTAAGTGTTTTGAAGAAACAAATCTTGATAATCTATCAGAAAAGTTTAATCTTTTTATTGGTGACAATGGCGAAGGGAAAACTGCCATATTGGATGCTCTTGCAAGTGCTTTAGATAGTTTCATTTCTACCTTTGAAACAGAATCAGGATTGAATAACACAACACTTCACGAAGATTGGGTACGGAGAGTTACCCGTCAACTAGGAGAAGAAACTAAGGTTGAACTCCAATATCCTTTTTCAGTCAAATGCTATGGAATGATTGTGGATAAAGAAATAAGTTGGGAAAGATTAATAAAAACCCAGGGTAAAAACGGAAAAAAGAATGATGTTGAGTCGGCAAGACAACTTAAACTTATTCGTGATAAGGGAAATAATGTTAGTCTTCCTCTAGTTGCATACTATGGCAATAATCGATTATGGAAACGAGATGATAGCAAAAGTAACGATAAAAAAGCTCAAAACCAAGATGACAGATTTATAGGCTATAAAAATTCACTCAATGCTGGACGCAGCATAACACAGCTTATAAATTGGTTAAGTGAGCAATTTCAAGAAGAAATTAAAAATAACCAACCTTCTCCCACTCTAACTGTTGTTAAACAAGCGATTGCAGACTGTCTTGACGAATGGAACAAATTAGACTATAAACCAGGGGAAAGTTCTGAAGGTGTAGTTGCTGTTTCATCTACGGGTCAAATGTTACCGCTTCACCTTCTTAGTGATGGCTACCGTAACATATTAACGATAGTAGCTGATATGGCTTATCGTGTCGCATTACTTAATCCTCATTTTGGCGAAAATGCAGCAAAAGAAACATCAGGAATTGTCTTAATTGATGAAATTGATTTACATCTTCATCCTAATTGGCAAGAAAGAGTTATTGAAGATTTATCTAAAACTTTTCCTAACATTCAATTTTTTGCAACAACTCATGCTCCTATAATTATTCAATCCCTTCATAAAGGAAAACTTATTAAGATTAAAGCTCAAATAATAGATGCTCACGATGAAGATGAAGATGATTATGAATATATTCCAACTGATGCTTATCGAGATCAAAGTCCAGAAGATATTTTAGAAGATGTCATGGATCAAGAAATGCCTCAGAGAAGCAAAAGATATCGTGAAATGTTAGAAGTTTCTAAAGAATATTATGATACTTTAGAAAAAGCCAAGAAAGCAAAAAAAGGCAAACATACAGAAACACTTAACAAGCTAAAAGATCACTTAGATGAATTGTCAGTGAGATATGGAGATAATCCAGCTTATTATGGATTTTTAGAATACCGGAGAAAAGTTGAAAAAATTGATGAGGAATAGTTGATGAGACCCCTAAAGCGGAATGATAATTCAAACCCTTATTCTGATTACAAGAAATATGGGAATGATCTTTTAAACAATTTTAGTCCTAGTTCTGATTATTGCTATTGTGCCTATTGTGAAGTTCGCTTAAATGATGAATGGGATGTAGAACATATATTACCTATAAAGCAATATCCACATTTAAAAACTGAATGGCAAAATCTACTTCTTTCTTGTAAAACTTGCAATAAGCAGAAAAATGGCTATCTACTATCCTCTGAATGGAAATTTAACCATAAAGATAAAACGAAAGAGTATGTCCCTACTGAAAATAAATTTCTCAGTAGATTTTATTTTCCAGACCGTGATAATACCTTTAAAGTTTTTGAATATCAAGAAGGTCAAATCAAACCTAGTAGCAACTTGAATTCACAAGAGACTATCAGAGCGGAGGAAACTATCGCTCTTTATAAGCTACTACATCCTAAGAAGCCTAAGCGTCAGAATCAGAGGCGAGAAACATGGGACGTTGCTAATCAATATCTTGATGATTATACAAAACAAAAAATTTCTGTCGATTATGTTGTTAAGCACGCAATTTGGACAGGATTTTGGTCTATTTGGATGACTGTCTTTGATGGATATGATGAAGTCAAAGATAAATTAATTGAGGCGTTTCCTGGAACTTATCGTGACTATTGCTTACCTCAATCTAATACTAGATGTCAACAATTGCCAATGCAGTCAAAGAGGAGTAAACGACGGAATAGACATAGAAGTAAAAAAAATTAAACCCAAAATTATGTGTTTTTAAAATAGTCGGAGGCTCTGCCTCCGGTTGGCATTCCAAGGTAGAACCTTGGAACGAGGGGGAGGGTTAGAGTTGTCCGAAACCTTTTTTCTTCTTATCTTTCTTTTTCTTGGCTTTAGCCGCCCCGGGATAACCTCCTCCCATACCGGGCATTCCTGGCATTCCCATACCGGGCATTCCTCCCATTCCGGGCATCATTCCTTGACTCATTTGTTGCATCATTACCCGCATTTTCTGGAAGTCACTAACTAACTTCATCACATCTTTTTCTAGCATTCCTGAACCCTTAGCAATACGTTTGCGACGGGAGGGAGAACTCGCTAATAAATCGGGGTTTTTGCGCTCATCAACGGTCATGGAATTAATCATCGCTTCTGAGCGTTTTAATTGCGCTTCTCCCTGGTCTAATTGGTCTTGGGAAATCTTATTCATCCCCGGAATTAACTTAATTAATCCCCCCAAAGATCCCATATTTTTCATCATTCGAGTTTGACGCAGGAAGTCGGTAAAATCGAATTTTGCCGTCACAATTTTTTCCTGCATTCTCTCAGCATCCGCCAAGTCGAATTCCTCTTGGGCTTTTTCAACTAAGGTTAAAATATCCCCCATGCCTAAAATTCGAGACGCCACCCGGTCAGGATAAAAAGGTTGTAGCGCTTCAACTTTTTCCCCCACCCCGACAAATTTAATTGGAGCCCCCGATACCCGACGAATTGATAGCGCCGCCCCGCCGCGACTATCCCCATCCATCTTAGTTAAAATAGCCCCAGTAATCCCAATTTGGTCGTTAAAGGTGCGAGTTAAATTAGCGGCTTCTTGACCCGTCATGGCATCCACCACTAACAGGGTTTCATGGGGTTCAATGGTTTCTTTAATTTGCGCTAATTCCGCCATCATATTTTCGTCTATTTGCAGACGTCCGGCGGTGTCAATAATCACAGTATCAATATCTTGATTTCGGGCATATTCTACCCCTTGGCGAGCAATTTCTACGGGGTCGGTATCGGTTCCCATTTCAAACACGGGAACGTTAATTTGTTTGCCTAATGTGATTAATTGATTAATTGCCGCCGGGCGATAAATGTCCGTAGCAACTAACAAAGTAGTGCGATTTTCCTTTCTCAAATGCAGGGCTAATTTTGCCGTGGCGGTGGTTTTTCCTGTCCCTTGCAACCCGGCCATTAATATAATTGTTGGGGCCGTGTCCGCTTGGGCGAGGGGAACGTTACTTTCCCCCATGACGTTGACCAGTTCATCATGGACGATTTTGACGAACTGTTCTCCGGGTCGCACACCGGACACGACTGCTGCTCCCTGGGCTTTTTCCCCAACTTCGGCAACAAATTCTTTAACGACTTGCAGGTTAACATCGGCTTCGAGCAGGGCGCGACGGACTTCTTTTAGGGCATCTTGAATATTAGACTCACTAATTTTATCCTGACCTCGGAGTTTCTTCCAAGTGGATTCAAAGCGTTCAGCAAGAGCATCAAACATAGCAATTTCTTTATGGAACAAATGGGCGTCACTGTCTATAATAATATTGAAAGGGTTGCAATTGTGCTTCAATTCATCAATTTAATAGGATTATAAAACTTTAATTAGTAGGCGTTCTCCAATTTAGCACTCTATTTTTTAGATAAAATATGATAAATCTAACCCATGAAAACATTTGTTGTTGCGATGCGGTGCTCCATATTTTTAGAGTGCGCTGAAGCGCAACAACAAACTAAGGTTTAATCTCGTTTGATCTTTTCTATCTTTTCATCGAAAATTGCTCCCCTTTTGATTAAGTCTGCTTTCACGTTTTCGGAAATTCCCGCATCATGCCAGAGTCGAGCTTCTTTAACATTTGCTCCGGTAAAATCTACCCCAGTTAAATTCGTTAAAGCTAATCCCGCTTGATATAAGTCGGCATTTTTTAGACAAGCTCCGCTTAAATTGGCATTGCTTAAATTACAGTTACTTAAATTAGCATCTTCTAAATTAGCATTCGTTAAATTTGATCCACTTAAATTTGCTAAAGCTAAACTAACCCGGTGCAAATCTGCGCCACTTAAATCCGCATCACTTAATAAAGCTCCGCTTAAATCTGCTCCTCCTAAATTGATATTTTTTAGGTCAGCATTGGTTAAGTCAATATCGCTTAAATCTGCCCCTCGTAAGTAGGCATTGGTTAATTTTGCCCCACTTAAAATTAATCCTCTTAAATTAGCTCCTAATAGTCTAGCTTCGGCAAAATCTTCTAGGGGATTTAAACCTGCAATTTCAGTTAATTCTAAGAAATCATCGGTTTTTGCTGATATAATAGCTTGTACTTTTGTTTGTAAATCTGAAAAATGACAACCTTGAGATGCTGCTTTTTGAGTTAACAATTGTAGGTCTTCATGGGTTTTATAATGGAGTGCCATTTCGTGAATATCAGCAGGTAAAGGTTGTTTTTGTAACCAAAGTACGAGCTTACGCTCCAACACCGCCAAGCGATTTGGGCTAAGATTATGGGGCCAAAGTCCTTCTACACCAGTCATAGGTTTTAATGATTTTGTTTATGGATATCGGTTAATGGATAGAATAGGTTGGATTCTATCTATTCACCTAATCTTCATTCTCTCTAAAAATTGCCCCCCGTTGGACTAAATCGGATTTAATTCGCTTGGAAATACCTACCGCCTCGGTAAAATCAACGTTTTCTACCCAAACATTTTTGAGTTCGGCTTGACTGAAGCTGGTCATTGTTAAGTTCACCCCTTGAAATTTTACCCCGGTTAGGTCGGCATAGTTGAGATTAGCTTGGCTGAGGTTGGCTTGGGTCAAGTTGGCATAGGGTAAATAGGCACTCATCAAGTTAGCATGGGTTAAATTAGCATGACTCAAATTAGCCCTAGGCATTTTAGTTCTGACATCGGCTTCGCTGAGGTTAGCACCTGTTAAATCGGCATCGCGTAAATTAGCGTTAGTTAAAATAGCATAACTGAGATTAGCTTCTTTTAAAATCGCTCCGCTCAAATCTGCTAAGGTTAAATTAGCATAACTGAGGTTAGTTTTTTCTAAATTTGCCCCGTGTAAATTGGCGTAATTAAAATCAAGATGACTTAAATCCATGCCTGCAAAATCAAATAAAGGATCTAAGCCAATATTTTCGGCTTGTTGTAGAATATTACCTGAATTTTCTATTAAAAATTCTCGAAAAATAGCTTTATGCTGTTGAGTATATAATTCAACTTGTTCCCATTGTTCTAACTGTTCATAAATTAACTTTAAATGGTTAAAAGCATTGCCTTGACTTTGATAATTTTCGTTGGTTTTTGCCAGGATTAATTGTTGTTGATAAGCGTTAATTGCCAGTTCAAATTTTTCTTGAGTGAGATAGATTTTTCCTAACACAGATAATGTCTGTTCTTCCGTGCGAGGATCTGAAAATTGACGGGCGAGGTCTAACCGTTGGTTTTGGTATTCGAGGGCGTTAACATAGTCTCCTAAATTATAGTAAATATTGCTCAGATTAATTAAGGCATTCATTTCACCTTTGGGATCTTGAATTTCACGGGAGATATCTAAATGTTGTTGATAGCAATTAATTGCCAGTTCTGGACTTAATAGGGCTTCATGTACAGCCCCTATATTCCCCCAGGCTGCGCCTTCCCGTTTGCGATCCTTTAAATTTCGGTAGGAGTGGAGAGCTTGTTGCCAAGATGCTAAAGCGGCTTGATATTCTGTATTTTGATAGTGTAAAATCCCTTGCTGGAATAACTCGTTGGCTTGATCTAACATCTAAATAGTTTATTTGATGAATTATTCGATCCAGATTAATCTAAATCTGCTAATTATGCAAGGGGGAATTCGATTGAAAATCCCTCTTATTTATGGATATTTAGGGGTATCTAGTCTAGGGTAAAAGTTATCTGTTTTCTTTTGACTTCCTCCTACAAAATATCAGGATTCCTCACGGTAACTTGATGCTCTGCTAAGTAGGTCTTAATTTCTGTCACGCTTAATTGACCATAATGCAATAAGGATGCTAACAATGCTGCTTCGGCTTTGCCTTGGGTTAAGGCTTGATAAATATGCTCACAAGTCCCCGCGCCCCCCGATGCAATCACTGGAATTTCTACGGATTCGGCAATGGTTCGCGTTAGTTCTAAATCATAACCTGCCTGGGTTCCATCGGCATCCATACTGGTGATTAGAAGTTCCCCCGCGCCCCGTTTTGTGACTTCTTTAGCCCAGATAAGAGCATCAATTCCGGTATTTTCCCGACCGCCTCGCACATACACATCCCAGCCGGGATTATCGGGATTAGTGCGCCGACGGGCATCAATAGCAACTACAATACATTGTACTCCAAAGCGATCGCTGGCTCGATTAATTAAGTCAGGATCACGCACAGCGGCGGAATTAATACTAACTTTATCTGCTCCGGCTCTTAATAAATTTTTAATCATGTCTAGGTTTTGAATTCCACCCCCCACCGTTAAGGGAATAAATACCTGTTCGGCGGTGCGATAGACGACATCAAAAATAATATCTCGGTCTTCATGGGTGGCTGTAATATCCAAAAATACTAATTCATCGGCCCCAGCATCGTTATAGGCCGCCGCCAATTCCACCGGGTCACCAGCATCTTTTAAATCAACAAAATTAACCCCCTTTACCACTCGACCTGCTTTTACATCCAAACAAGGTAAAATTCGTTTCGCAAGCATAATAACTATTGAACATTAGGACAATAAAATCAAGGGTGAAAATCCCTTTTTTGAGTTCAGATTAATTATATAGCAGGGAATACCAAAATAGGGAATAGTTAATTAATCAGTTCACTAATCATAATTTTTTACGGGACGGGAGAAAATTCGAGAATTTCTGACTCGTAAGTGGAATATAGAATTAGATTGTCGTTATTTATCTGTGCTATTCTCCTAAATTCCTATCTAATATAAATCCTAGATTGCTGAAACCCGATTCCAATTTCTAATCCGAATCAAGTCTCATCCCGGCGGTGGGATTTGATTTATTCAGCTATAATATAATTGGAAACGAGCAAACAACCTTAAGAAAAAAGGATAGTCTTTAATAGTCAACAGTCAACCATTAACCGTCAACACACCAAATTATGAATTTCCTAGAAAGTATCAAAATGGCAACTACAACACTATTAGCGAATAAAATGCGAAGTAGTTTAACTATGTTAGGAATTATTATTGGCAATGCCTCTGTTATTGCTATGATTGGTATTGGAGAAGGTGCTCAGAAATTTGTCAATAATCAAGTCAATTCTTTGGGGCCAAATGTTTTATTTGTGTTACCCGGAAGTCCTGACTCACAACGCCGTCCTGTGTTTCCGCCGCAAAATTTAGTCTTAGAAGATGCGATCGCGATCGCCGAACAAGTGCCTTCGGTTGAACAAGTTTCTCCTTCTTTAAATGGCAGTGAATTAATTACCTATCGCAGTAATAATGCTTCAGCTTCTATCGTGGGAACCACACCGGAATTTTTATCGGTGCGTAATTTTGATATTGCTAAAGGTCGATTTATTACGGATTTAGACTTAAAACGGAATGAACAAGTTGTGGCATTAGGATCAGAATTAGCTCAACAATTATTTGGAACTGAAGATCCGATTGGTAAGTCGGTTCGACTGCGGAATTTGAGTTTACAAGTTATTGGGGTAATGCAGCCTAAAGGCTCTAGTTTTGGCAGTAATGACGACATGAATGCCTTTGTTCCCTTAACTACAATGGCAAATCGAATTGTGGGAAATCGATCGCCCTACGGAACCCAAGTTACATTTATTTCTATTACTATTGATAGTCAAGATAATATGCGGGCGGCTCAATTTCAAGTTGAAAATTTATTGCGGTTACGTCATAAAATTACTAATGAAGATGATTTTACTGTTAGGAATCAAAAGGATTTAATGAATATTTTGGGCAGTATTGCTGGAGCTTTAACTATTTTATTGGCAGCAACCGCCGCCATTTCTCTATTAGTGGGCGGTATTGGAATTATGAATATTATGTTGGTTTCTGTCAGCGAAAGAACTCAAGAAATCGGATTAAGAAAAGCGATCGGAGCGACCCAATCAGATATTTTAATTCAGTTTATAATTGAATCTGTTATCCTATCAGCAGCAGGGGGTTTGATTGGTACATTAATTGGCGTTGGTGGCATTTTAGTTGTCGGTGCTTTCACTCCTTTACAAGCCGGAGTTTCCAGTGTTGCGATTGTAACAGCCGTTAGTATTTCTGGGGCTATTGGATTGTTTTTCGGTGTTGTTCCTGCTAAACAAGCTGCCAAACTTGACCCAATTGTAGCTTTAAGAAGTATTTAATTGGTTTAGTTTTGATTATAGGATTGCTATATCTCTATTCCCTATTCCCTATTCCCTATCCTATTAAAATTATGAAAACATCAATTTCGACTAAACCAGAAAATCAAGATTCTCAAACCAATCCGGTGATTATTCACTTAGAAAATGTCACCAAAGTTTATGGGATGGGTGATATTCAAGTTCAGGCTTTAAAAGGTGTCATCTTAACGGTAGAACAAGGAGAATACTGTTCGATTATGGGTGCTTCGGGTTCGGGGAAATCAACGGCGATGAATATTATCGGTTGTTTGGATCGTCCCTCCGCAGGTTCCTATTATTTGGATGGGGTAAATGTGGCGCAAATGTCAGAAAATAATTTAGCCCGCATTCGCAATATTAAATTAGGGTTTGTATTCCAACAATTCCATCTTTTACCCCAATTAAGTGCTTTAGAAAATGTGATTTTACCGATGATGTATGCTGGAATTCCCTCGAATGAACGTCGAGAAAGGGCAAAGCAAGCATTAATTAGAGTCGGGTTAGAAAATAGATTAAATAATAGACCGAATCAACTTTCTGGAGGTCAACAACAACGGGTAGCGATCGCCCGTGCTATTGTGAATCGTCCGGTATTATTATTAGCAGATGAACCTACGGGGGCGTTAGATTCTCAAACTACTCAAGAAGTGATGAATATTTTTACTGAATTAAATGCGGGTGGAATGACCGTTGTAATGGTCACCCATGAAGCCGATGTTGCCCGTCAAACCCGTCGAATTGTTTGGTTTAAAGATGGTGAAGTTGTTCATTCCCATCTCACCCCCAATGATTTACACAGTGCTATTTTTTAAAATTTAATTTCGTTTTTGTTGTTGGGCGTTGTTGGGCGTTGTTGGGCGTTGTTGGGCTTTAGCCCATCTTCTCAAGGTTTAAAATCTCACAACATTGAATAAGGATTGATTTAAGTTAGTTGCCAATTAAAAAATTTCTGGCCCCGATATTATATAAATTGTTGATAGCCCAGGATAAATGATTAATTTCTGGTATAGCGATGTTTTACTCCCAGGGGGAAATATTCGGGATCTGCCGTTAATTTGAGGGTGATTTGAGGGGTTTGATATTCAGGGGGAACATAATTAGCAAATTCGCTATTTAAGCGCTTTAATTGCGTTAAAATAGAATGGGCGATCGCTTGTTTTTTATCCTCGGTTTCTTCAATCCCAGGTGCTAATTCTACAACCACTGATAGAAACCGATTTTGATCAGAATCCTCCAAAATAGACATCACAAATTTACCCGTCACCCAATCTTTAATTAAGGGTTGTTCTAAACCTACGGTTATATTTTCAGGATAAATATTAGCTCCAAAATAGGAAATAATAAATTGCGATCGCCCAAATATAAAAACAAATGGTAAGGGATAAATTCCCCGATCTCCTGTTTTTTGTAATTCTAAAATCGGATCAAAATCCCATTGTTTCAAAAAATTTAACATTTCTTGAAATTCAATAATTCCGCCTTGATCTGCAATATGATATCGAATTAACGGAATCCCATTATCTCCCGAAAACAATAGGGTTCCAGTGATAGAATTATCTGTTTTTTGGACTTCAAAAAATCGACTTTTAGGATCATATTGAACTAAAGTTGGTAATCGAGATTCTCCAAATAATTGTTTGGCAATTTCTGGATTTTCAGATAAAAATTGACGAATACAAATACTCAAAGGTGTTTCATTCCCTAAAACTCCCGCATCTGCTGTCCCATAAAGGCTTGCCGAATCATAATTTGGTTGAGTTGATCCCACCCTTTCCCCGACTAAACGCCGCCATTCTTCATTAAAAACTTCCCCAGCAAATACTAATTTAACTTGATATTTTGCCCATTCTATGCCTTCAGTAATTCCCGTATCAATAACATCTTTAATAAACGGAGGATAGCCTAATAAAACCACTTGCTCAAACTGTTCTCCCAATTCTCGAATTACCCGAAAAATTTCCGGTTTTTGATTTCCTGGGGTAATCACTGTAAGGGGATAACCTTTAGTGGCTAAATGACGACAACAGGCCGTTGTATAGATTCCCCCAACCCAAGTTCCCAGGGTAAAACAAATTACTGCTAAAGTTCGACGTTGATCCGCTTGAAAACTATCATAAAAAATCTGTTCAAAGCGAGTCGCAATTTGCAATTCATCACTAATAAAACGGGGCCAAAATGTTGGATTTCCGGTGGAACCTGAAGAAACTGCAATTAAATCACAGGTTTCCAATTGACCATAACGACACAATTGGGATAAGGAATATTGACGTAAATAATTTTCTTTCGTAATTAAAGGCAAAGTTTGGAAATCTTCCCAGGTTTGAATATCATCAATAGACCGATGATGAGTGGCTAAAAACTGTTGATAGGCGGGAACTTTTGTGACAACATCTTGGAATAGTTGTAAAACAGAATTCACCCCTCTATCTTCAGAGGGTTGAACTAAATTCGATAGGGGTGTAGATAAAAAGCCGTTTAAGGCGGAAATTGCCCGTTGGCGTTGTTCATCTCGGAGTTGACCCATGCTACAGTCCTGATAAATTGCTACTCTAAATTAAGACAGATTGGAACCGTTCAGTATTCATTTTTTCATCCTAACACCCCATGAGTCAATTAATTTATCCGGGTCTTGTTCTGAGAAACCATTATGCCATCGTCCGTGAGTTAGGACATGGGGGTTTTGGACGGACTTATTTAGCAAAAGATCAACATCGGTTTGATGAACTTTGTGTTTTAAAAGAATTTTCTCCCCAGGTACAAGGAAGTTTTACTTTAAAAAAATCCCAGGAATTATTTGAACGGGAAGCGGAGATTCTCTATAAATTGAAACATCCCCAAATTCCTCGATTTCGAGAGTTATTTAGAGAAACAATTGATAATAAAGGGTATTTGTTTTTTGTACAGGATTATGTTGAGGGTTTTAACTATCGAAGTTTATTGAATCAACAGTCTTTTACAGAAGCCGAAGTGATGCAATTATTATTCCAAATTTTACCTATATTAGACTATATTCATAGTTATGGCGTGATTCATCGAGATATTTCTCCTGATAATATGATTCAACGTCAATCCGATGGTTTACCCATGTTAATTGATTTTGGCGGGGTGAAATTAATTCAAGCCAAAGTAGAATCGGAATTGGCAGTACAAGGGGGTCAAAATCCCTCACCTACAAGGTTAGGAAAAGTGGGCTACGCCCCCGATGAACAAATGCGTTTGGGTATGGTTTATCCTAATAGTGATTTGTATGCTTTAGCTGCGACAATGTTAGTGTTATTAACCCGAAAAGAACCGCAACAATTAATTGATCCACAAACCTTAAATTGGAATTGGAGAAAATACACTAAATTAAATCCAAAGTTTGGGGAAATATTAGATAAAATGTTAGCCTATCGTCACGGCGATCGCTTTTTATCTGTTCAGGATGTTCTGGTAGCTCTTTCGGCTATAAATCCACCCCTCCAAACCTCTATAAATCCTACTCAACCGATCCTAAATCAGAGTCTATCCCCCCAGACTTTTCTCCCTCAAACCGGAAAAAATTCTTATATAAAAACGCCTTTATTGGTGTTTGTTTTTATCTTAACTTTGGGGGTTTTTGGATGGTTAGGAGGACGCTATGGGTTAAATCATTATGCAAATCAAGACTTAAACCAACTCGCAAAAACGGAGGAACAACGACAAGAAGCATTGCGAGAACAACGGCGTTTATTAGGAGTTGATTTTGACTTTTTTGTAAATTTAGTTAACGAAGAATTTTATAATCGCTATCCCGAACAACGGGGAAGAACTTTAACAGATAAATCCTCGGATTCAATTTGGCGAGAAAAATGGGATAAAGTTGCGGATGAATTTTTACAACGTTTAGCGAAACTCAGTGATCAATCTCGGATAAAATTAGGAAACTATAGTATTAATGATCTAGATCACTTAAAAGCACAAATGAATCAGTTACAGTTAAGTAGTCAATCCTTATATGATTTAGCGGATGCCAAATTTTTTGATCTATTTCCAGAACAATCAAGAAATGTTGATTTGGGGTTTCCTATGGGACAAGTTTGGCAAGCTATTACTAATGATGTGGTTAACAATTTAGAAGCGGGAACTGCCTGGAAACGGGTAGAATTTGCTTCTAAAAAAACTCAAAAAACCTTGAAAGATCGACTAAAACCCGGTGAAGGAAAAATCTATATTGCTCACTTGAATAAAAATCAAGTTTTACAGGTGCGTCTCAAATCTCCACAAGGATCAACTTTACTTTCAATTTATACACAAAAAGCTCAATCCTTACTAGAAGATTCACCTAAAAACCGTTGGTCAGGTCGTTTACCCGATTCTGGTGATTATCAAGTGGTTGTGGTATCTGAATCTTCCCGACCGTTTGACTATGAGTTAACCCTAGAAACTCGTTAAGGAGTTTATCATTATTGATAAGAGTATTCAAACGAACGGAAAAATTATCGGCTATCTGTCAATATTGAATATTTCTAATTGTCGAGGTTCAGGTTCTCACCCATACCAAATTCTCAAGGATATTAAATTTTATGGAAAAAATAAAAGTTGGGATTTTATATTTATTAACTCGAAGGCGCGGATTGCTATATTCCCTGTTTATTTTAATCCGAGCGTTTTTCTAGCTGTAAGCGTTGTTCCGATTGAATTGAATTAATCCAAAGCGGAATAAATGTTTTTAACCATTTTTCTCCTTGAATTCCATACAAACGATGTCTTCTTAATTGTTCTATAACAGATTGGCTTCCGGGTAAAGTTAATTGTTCCATGTCGCGTTCAATCCAACGCTGCATTAATGCCCCATTTATTTCAGGATGAAACTGAAGACCATAGGCGGTTTTTTCATAACAAAATGCTTGGTTTTCAAAGGTTTTTCCCGTGGCTAATAATACGGCTCCAGAGGGTAATTCAAACCCTTCTCGATGCCACTGATAAACATATTCCAAATCGTGAAAATAATCCTGTCCTTCTATTGTTGGAGTAATGGGAAAATAGCCAATTTCGTGAATATCTTGGGGATGGACAGATACTTTTGCCCCTAAAACTTTAGCTAATAGTTGCGCCCCTAAACAAATCCCTAAATAGGGTTTTTTCGACTCCAAAACCAAGGGAATCCAGTTTAATTCTGTGCGAATATGGGGTGAAATATTCTCATCATTGGCACTCATTGACCCCCCAAAAACAATCACCGCATCATGTTTGTCTAAATAGCCGGGTAAACTATCCCCATGACTGGGAAGGCGAATATCGAGTTGATAACCATAGGATGTTAGAATTTGTCCCAACCGTCCCGTCTCGGAAGTGGGTTGGTGAATAATAACGAGAATATGTTTCATGCGTCTGATGATTCCAATAAACTATTCAAACAAACCAGAAGTTAGTTTATAATTAAACAATAAAACACTATGGGTATTCTAGTATATTTTTCTTGGATAATTGTTGTATTTTTTAATACATTTTAGTAAATAAATACTATTAATTACTTTGAATATCAAGTTTTTCTCTGCGTAGAAGTCAAACCCTCAGTTTTTTGGAAGTCAAACTTGTTACTGGACATAGAATTCTTAGCTAAAGCGTTTTTAAATTTTGGATCAGGAACTTCTTACCCGTAAAATAATTCAATATAACTAAGCACTTTCACCTTATCCTGTGGCATCAAAACCTTTGAATATGATGGATTCTTTGCGTATCTTACGATTCATGCCTCAACACCCCCTTACCCGTGCTCTGCTACTGGGACTATTTTCTTCGGGCGCGGTTTTGTTGGGAGTTGTCCCAGATGGGTTAGTATCAACGGCTTCTGGTTTCAATACCGTTGTTCTGGCCCAACAGTCCCCAGAATTTAGTGAGGCTGAAATTCGGAATTATGCCCGTGCTGTCCTAGGAATTGAGCCCAGACGTCAGACCGCCTATAACGAAATTCAAGCAATATTCGGGGCGGGAAAATCTATTCCCGATGTGGTTTGCAGTGAAACCCAAGCTATTAATAGCCTTGATAAAGGCGTTCGAGATATTGCGGTCAATTACTGCACCCAAGCTAAATCAATTATTGAAACCAACGAGTTAACTATCACTCGTTTCAATCAAATTACCCAAAGTCAACAGGCTGACCCCGCGTTACAAAAACGGATTCAAGTTGAACTCCAGCGCCTACAAAACTGATCTGAGATTTTCTCAAAATTAACTCTATATATGATGAACCTGCTATGAAAACTACATTACTATTTCCTCAAATTCTATCGAAATCCTTAACCGTTGCGATTCTATCCGGTTGTGGTGTTTTTATGGGGTGGAGTCAAACACCCTCCCAAACTTTTCCCTCCTTAAGTTGGGGTTCGCCAGCGCGCGCTCAAGATATTTTTAACTATAGTGAAGAAACGATTATAAATTATGCTAAGGCGGCTTTAGCGTTAGAATCCCGACGTCATGAAGTAGCCAATGAAATTAAAAAAATTGTTGGAGATGTTCCCCGAATTATTTGTGACCAACCCACCAGTTTTAATGCCTTACCCGGGAACGCGCCTCAATTAGCAGTTAGTTACTGTGACCAAGCAAAACGAATTATTGAATCAAAGGGATTAACAATTTCTCAGTTCAATGATATGACCCGTCATCAACAAAATGATCCCCGTTTTAGACAACGAATTCAAGCGGAAATTTTAAAATTATTACAATCAGGCACAAACTAATAGTTGTTGCGCTTGAGCGCATCCAGAGGGGCTAAAGCCCAACAACGAAACCTTTTATTCTGTTGTTGCGCTTGAGCGCATCCAGAGGGGCTAAAGCCCAACAACGAACTTTTTATTCTGTTGTTGCGCTTCAGCGCACCAAGAGGGGGCTAAAGCCCAACAACGAACTTTTTATTCTGTTGTTGCGCTTGAGCGCATCCAGAGGGGCTAAAGCCCAACAACGAAACTTTTTATTCTGTTGTTGCGCTTGAGCGCATCAAGAGGGGGCTAAAGCCCAACAACGAACTTTTTATTCTGTTGTTGCGCTTGAGCGCATCCAGAGGGGCTAAAGCCCAACAACGAACTTTTTATTTTGTTGTTGCGCTTCAGCGCACCAAGAAGGGCTAAAGCCCAACAACGATTTTTTTTAAGATTAATTATAGATACCTACTTACATTAAAATAGAGGATATCTATAATAATTTCAAGGATTAAATCAATGACGGAATCGTTTATTAAGTTGGAACAGGATGACGATATTGTGATGTTGGATAAAGATACATTTACAGTATCGAGGTTGAAAGAGTTGATGACTGAGAATATGAGACATAGACTTTTCTATGAACCTGATAGTAGATCACCTTTAACTTCTAGGTTATGCCAAGATTTAAAAATAACAGATAAATCAATACAACTGAAATTAAATGAAATTAGATTAGTATTTCCGCCTCAAGGAATCGACTGTCAGTTACTCAAATCAAATTCTGGACAGTGGATTTCAGGTAAAATCAGATTTAAAGTTGATGTAAATAGTTCTTATAAACAACAAGGAAATAGTTATTATCAACAACAAATAGTAAATACCGAATTAGAATTTGCTGCTGATGAAATAATATCTAACGAAGAAGAAGAACAGAACAATATTAATTATGATAACAGTTTAGATAAAATTAGAGCAGAATTAAACCAAATGAACACTCTTTAATTATAGGGTTTAGGTTTTCCCACAGTATTTAAGCTTGAGTTTGGAGACCAAACCCCTACGGTAAATATTAAACGTTTTCCAGATTATAGACAGATTTCGGGCTAGGATACCCCCACCGTATAAACTCTTGAGTATGTCAATGAAATTCAGTCGCAGACAAACAAAAACCTCTCAAATCCTTTAAAATCAGGTAAAATTTATTCAGTGTGCCGAAGGGGATGAGATCATGGATATTGAATTCAACGATGAAGCAGAAATAGATGTTTTTGGGTTGATGAAACATAACGTGATGTTTGAGAAACTTCCCCCAGAAGTAAAACAGTGGGCAGAAAGTTTACCCTGGAATCAACGTCGTTATGTTCTCTCTCTGTGCTATATTCTATGTGCATCTTCCCCCGAAAAACAAGCAGAATTTTTAGATGAATATACCGCCGATGGTTTAATGGCGAAGATGTTGGAGGATATTGATACCTTGCAAAGAGTTAAACAATATCTCAGTGCTTTTCAAATAAAAGCCCCCCTAAACGAATCAGTTTTACGCGGGTATATTAGACAGTTTTATATTCATTCAGCCCAGGATGCTCGGTGTCAACCTAGTCAATATTTAGAGTCAGCTTTAAAATTAGCATTAAGCCCAAAAGACAAAGATAATGTTTTTAATTATATTATCGGATTTGAAATGATTAAACTCCTATTTCAAATGAGTTGGGTACAACATGAACGACTCTCTCGCCTACAAACTAATCAAGATTATTTTATTAAAAATTATCTCAAACCGATTCAACACGCCCATAAAGTGAATGGAATTATTGTTCCTAAAGATGAACGGGTATTTTTTGCTAAACGGGATTATTATGTACAGAAACCCGAAATAAAATCAAGAAAATTAATTGAATTAGTTATGGCAACCTTTACCACTAGCCAAGTGATTGCTTGTGGATTCTCCCTCACCCGTCATAGTCGAGCCTTCGATTTTGATTATGACTATATTTTTAACTACAATGAACCCGATAGCATTTTTCCTTGGGGTTCAGAATCCGTGATAGGATAGAGAATAGGAATTATTTTCTAATAACCCAGATTCAATTATTAGCAAACAGTTGATCAACTCTTTTCTAATAACTCTTACCCCGATAACTTGTACGGGCAGGTTGGTGTGAGATATTTGTTAATCACCTAAATCTCGATGAACCCGCCCCCACAACTGATAACAGATTACTGATAACTGTACTATGCTTTTATCCAAAGGTTTTGAAGTAGAAATGTATACCGGAACTCCCCAAGGTGACGTGGTGGGACTGTCCGATAAAATTGTAGCGGATTTAGAGGGATTTGTCCGCGAACCCGATAGTCGCAATGTCGAGTACACCACCGCCCCCCTGTGTAATTATGATCGGTTATTGTGTGCCTTAGTTCGACCTCGGCGGGAACTCCGAAAATATTTACAAAAGTTGGGGGACTATACTATCATCCCAGGAAGTACCCTACCCCTGGGCGGTACGGAGAAATTTTATCGCTCCGATCCCCAAAATCCCTATCATGATTATATTGAACAAACCTATGGTACGGATGTAGTTACTGCCAGTATTCATATTAATGTGGGTATTGCTGATCTCGAACAGTTAATGCGGGCAATTCGTTTGGTGCGGGTTGAAGCTCCTTTATATTTAGCGATGAGTGCTTCCTCTCCCTTTTTGGGCGGCAAAGTCACCGGATATCATTCCACCCGTTGGCATTTATTCCCCAAAACCCCAGCTTTTGTCCCCTTGTTTGAAAGCCATCGCCATTTTATCGACTGGACAGAAACCCAACTCCAACAAAAAACCATGCAGAATGTTCGTCACCTGTGGTCATCGGTACGACCCAATGGCGATCGCCGTCCCTATAATTTAAACCGCCTAGAACTCAGAATTTGTGATTTGATGGTCAACCCCATCGCCCTGTTAGCGATCACAGCGTTATTAGAAGCTCGGATCTGGCAAATGTTAGAGAATCCTGACCTTGATCCATTGCAACTCAGTCAACTTCCTGAAAATAGCCGGGCCCAGGATTTAGTCGAAATTTCAGATCAAAATGAAATTCTCGCAGCCCACCATAGTTTAGACGCCCAACTGCGGCATTGGAAAGATGGCAGCCTAATTTCCGTTAGAGATTGGATTGAACAAATTTATGCAGAAGTTTGGCCAATTGCCAAAAAACACGGGTTTAGTTGCTTTCTGTCTCCGGTGAAAAAGCTACTGCGAGAAGGGTCTACCGCCCAACAATGGTTACGACTGTCGGAACAGGGCCACGATCCTCGCTTGATTATTCAACAGGCCATTCAGGAGATGGCAACCCAGGAACAAGAGTTTGAAGATCAAATTTGTCAACCCCTGATCGCCTGAAAATTGGCCAATTTTTAGATGAGAATATCTTATCAATAAATTTCTTTACAAAGTATAAAGAAAAACTATAGATTTATTACTCATCAACCGGGTTGATCCGACCCAAAAGCCCTTGTTTCCTGGTCTAATTACCTCATGCCCCACGTTGTCTTAGTTCAGCCACAAATCCCTCCCAATACCGGAAATATCGCCCGTACCTGTGCAGCAACCTGTACCGAATTACATTTAGTCGGGCCATTGGGGTTTGAAATTAGCGATCGCTACCTCAAACGAGCCGGATTAGATTATTGGCCCTACGTTAAGCTCACCCACCACCCGGATTTCTCCAGCTTTCAAAACCATCATCAACAACGGGGTGGCCGTTTGCTGGGGTTTAGTACCAAAGGGGCTTCTAACTATGTCCAGTTCCAGTTTCAAGATTCCGACTGGTTGCTCTTTGGCAGTGAAACCACCGGACTTTCGGCCGATGTATTGGAGACTTGCACCGCAACAATATATATTCCCATGGCTGAAGCCGGAGTGAGAAGTTTGAATCTCTCCGTGAGTGTTGCCATCAGTTTATTTGAGGTACGCCGCCAACTCGGTTATTTGGGGTGAATTCCATCCCTCAAACCCTGATATTGTGTTAATCCCAAAAACCACCCCAATCTGATAACTTTTTTTTATAAGTGACCGGATTCAATTGTCCCCCGACAGTGATAGATTTTATTCATCTAAACGGGGTATTTTTTCCTATCACAAAAAAGCCATAACCCTTAACTGGCTTTGATTTAAAGCTCTTAATTGTCTATTTTGATCGATCTTGTCATCTGATCCCCAGAAATTAACAGCCCCAGATCAGGTGTTGTATTTTTGGTAGGAACTGGTGTAAATTCTCATCTGAACTCTGGTGACAGAATTCACTCATATTTAAACATCCTCGGCCCTCAAGGGTTATTGTTTATCTATCCTTAATTTTCAGGGTTCGCATTTCAATCTAACTTTGGCTTTTGTTGCCGAAATTGAAAAATCAAGGTAATCTGACTTAATCAAGATTATCCTCAGTGATTTCAGTCAATAATTAATGTGATTAATTTCACTGATATGAATTTCTTGAGCGGTTCGAGGACAGTCAGCACGCTTCTCCATAGGAGGTCGTTCTTTGAAAGGAACAGTTCCAAATCATGATCAACCTGTTGTTATGCCTAATTTAGATTTCAATTTAGATCAGACTGCAACAGGCCAGACCAAACAACAGGTCGCACACCCTGGCAGTCGTAAGGTTTATACCTCTTTCGCATTTCTCGGTTTGGCCGTCGCTTCGGGCATCCTTATGCCCAAAACGAACGATCGAGTCATGGCAACTGAGTTATCCGATCCTGAGTCCAATCCGGCGATGCAGTCTCCTGCACCGATGGCAGTATCCTCCCCGACGGTGGAAAATTCAACCGGACAAACATCCCAACCCGATTGGCAGCCATCTCTATTGCGGAGCCTTTCCAGTCTGAATACAGATGAGAAAGTGACAAATAACCGGAGTCAATCTACGGATTTAGGGTTAAACAAACCAGATAAGACTAGCGTAGAAGCATTTTCTACACCAGAGTCTCGGCCGAGTGTTAACTCGGAATCGTTACCTGAATCAGCTACGCTGTCGGAATCCAACCCCGGATTCAATCAGCAAATTCCTCTTTCTGGGGGTGAAACCTCGGCTACTCAGGAAATACTAAGTCCATCGGTGGGGAATTCGGGATCTCCTGCTCACTCCAATCAGCCGTGGGAGTCCACCAATAGGGTTTCTAACTCGGTTCATTTTAATTCTTTAGATACCATCTCCCAAGGGCTATCTGGAGCTTTTGTGATTCCGAATGATGAGCGCGACCCAACCATCTCGGAAGTTTATCAGGTAGGTTCGGGTGATACGTTAGCTCGAATTGCTAAACTGCATAATGTTTCTGTTGATGCCATTATTAAGGCAAATCAGCTAACTGATCCTAATGTTCTGAGTCTCAATCAGAGTCTAAAAATCCCTAAGCAACTGGCGAGTAGTTTTTCTAATAGTCCGGCCTCTCTAGCCACGAATTCATGGCAAGACCCTCAGATTCGTCCAGATGCTGACCCCTCTCCACAACAAGCTTCTGCCGCAACAGACTTGCGCCTTTTAAGAGGGAGATTACCTCAATCTGTGCTTCCGGCAGTTCTTCCCTCAGAATATAGAAGTGATGATTCAGCCGTTGCCGATCTTCCAGGAGAAGATATAGCTGATCTGAGTTCGATTCCGACCCATAGCACTTTAAATCAAATCTCGCTGAACCAACTGGCGAACCGTGCTATGAATGATGGGGTCGATGCTTCTACTCCCATAGCAACCGCAGCCGTGGCGATTCCGGTTGATTCAAAATTTTCTTCCTTGTCCGAACAGTTGGCGGTTCAAGAGGTTTCTGTTAGCAAATCAGAAGCCGTTAATAAATTGTACAGCGATCGCCTGAGATCTGAAGTAGAACGACTGCGCGAGGAATATAAGGTTCAGAGTGGCTATCAGTTGACCAGCGTATCCCTAGAACCAAATGAACAGCCCAAGGCTGAAGTTTTGACCTCTAAGGGAATGGCTTCCTTACATCGTCAAAAACTGATTAATCCTGAGTTTAATCCTCAAGCCTATGCTCCTGAAAAGGCTAGTCAAGCCGAACAGAACTTGGCTTCGGAACAGTTAGCTCAATTGTCTCCCAATGGCGTGACATCTCCGGCTGCCCAACTCCAGCCCGCATCAAGACGTTCGGTAGTGGCTACTGCCCCCGTTGGTTCTAGGGCTTATGATCCTTTAAGCAATCCGGCTTTGGGTCAGATGGTTTCCCCGCAGTTACCCCCTCTCTCTGGGCCAGATGTTTATTTACCGAGTGGGTCGATGCGCTTTAATGGCTATATTTGGCCATCATCGGGTGTTCTGAGCTCCGGCTATGGCTGGCGCTGGGGACGGATGCACCGGGGAATTGATATTGCTGGGCCGATTGGAACTCCAATTGTCGCTGCTGCCCCTGGGGTTGTTAGCTATGCGGGATGGAATGATGGTGGCTATGGCAATTTAGTCGAAATTGAACATCCCGACGGCAGTTTAACGGTTTACGCCCATAACGATCGCATCCTGGTCAGCGAAGGCCAAAAAGTGGCTCAAGGAGATCAAATCTCGGAAATGGGAACCACCGGCCGCAGCACCGGGCCCCATTTGCACTTTGAAATCCATCCTAATGGCCAAGGTGCAGTTAACCCGATGGCTGTCCTACCCCCAGAAAGTTCTACGGTATCCCAAAATTATTAGGGTGTTGAGGCATTGAGGTGTTGAAGGTTGGATAGTAGCGAGGAAAGAGCAAGGGTACTTTTTATTCCCTCCCCTGCTCTCCGCTCTCCCCCTCCCCTACCCCCTGAAAAAAAGATTAAACAGGGGGTTGATATCTGGGAAAGGTTTGTGTTATATTGTTTAATCGTGAATAAACTAAGGCTCAGTAGCTCAGTGGTTAGAGCAGGGGACTCATAAGCCCAAGGTCGCAGGTTCAAATCCCGCTTGAGCCATTTGAAACTATAGCGGTTCTTAATTATATGACGTACAAAAAATACCCCCCTAGCCCCCCGTGCAAAGGAGAGGAACCAGAAAAGCCCCCTTTCTAATGGGGTTGGGGGTAGAGTTGTTGTACCTCACCAGACCGAGAAACGCTATAATATATTAACCCTTAATTTTGTGGTTTGGGGTCAGAGTGCGTAGCACTATACTTGTTTTTTTCTAAGTCTTGTTTAACTGTACTCATTTCGACTATGATGTATTTGTAACAAATCGTAAAATAGCAAAACAATTGGGATCAAAGTTATCCTAATTTTCTGCAACGAAACTATACTATCGTCAGTTTAAGGAGTATTATTCATGGCTGAGAGCCTGCGTGTTGGCCAAGTCGCCCCGGATTTTAAAGCAACGGCCGTTGTTGACCAAGAATTTAAAGACATCTCACTATCCGACTATCGGGGTAAGTATGTGGTTCTATTTTTCTACCCCTTAGACTTTACCTTTGTTTGTCCGACTGAAATTACGGCTTTTAGCGATCGCGCTGAAGAATTCAGCAAACTCAATACTCAAATTCTTGGGGTTTCCGTCGATAGCGCCTTTTCTCACCTAGCTTGGATTCAATCCGATCGCAAATCCGGTGGTGTGGGCGACCTGAAATATCCTCTGGTGGCTGACCTGAAAAAAGAAATCAGCACCGCTTATAACGTGCTTGATCCTGAAGCCGGAATTGCCTTGCGCGGTCTGTTCATCATTGACAAAGAAGGGGTGATTCAACACGCCACGATCAATAACCTCGCCTTTGGTCGTAACGTGGATGAGACTCTGCGGACACTGCAAGCGCTTCAATATGTTCAAGCTCACCCCGATGAAGTTTGTCCTGCGGGTTGGCAACCTGGTGACAAGACCATGATCCCCGATCCCGTCAAGTCTAAAGAATTCTTTGCGGCGGTCTAAGATTAAGTTTTAGACAAGATTTAAGAACCCGTCTTTACAATGTGAGGGCGGGTTTCGTTGATTTTTGTAAGATTGTTTTAAACTAGGATGAGTAATAAACAAGGAACTATTATGCTGACTTCTAACGATTTTACGGGTTTAATTAATCGTCGATTTTGGAATAACTTTTTTCCGATCCCCGCCACTAGCAATTTACAGTTAGGATTGAAAACCCCCGATTTTCAATTACCCGATATTACCAATGGTCAATTAGTGCGGTTATCTCAATTTCGAGGCGATCGCCCGGTAATTTTAGCCTTTACCCGGATTTTCACCGAAAAACAATATTGTCCCTGGTGTTATCCCCATGTTAGAGCGCTGAATGAAAATTATGAAGCATTTGTGCAAAGGGGAATAGAAGTTTTACTGATTACCAGTACCGATGAACGCCAAAGTAAAATTGTAGTCAAAGACCTCGGCTTAAAAATGCCATTACTGAGTAATCCAAGCTGTGGAGTTTTCCAAATATATCAAGTAGGACAAGCCCTAGGTGCGCCCTTACCCGGGCAGTTTGTCTTAGATAAAAAAGGCATCTTGAAATATAAACATTTGTTTTCTTTTTTTGATTACAATGCTAGTGTTAAAACCCTCTTAGAAGTGGTCGATCCCCTCACGAGTCCAAAAGCCTAAAATCCGTGACTAAACAGACTATATTTCCCTGGGAATCATAACCCCAATAGGAGGAATAATAACCCTCCCCCCAACCGGAATGAAAAGCAATAATATTCAATCCGGTTGATTCATCCAAACAGAAATTTGTCCAATCCCAGGTATCAACATAGGTCTGATCTAAAGCTTGATCCAAATGATTATAATAATTTTCAAACTCAGTATCGGAAAGGAAAGATAAGCGTTTGATCACTTCCCCATCAATAAAACATCCTGTCCCAGAAGTGACGGGATAACCCGATTCTTGATCCCCGGTAAAAGATACCGCCAATTCCCATTTCACCGCAGGTTGATCCCGAATTACTAACATCCCATAGGCGACTCTTTGTTCTTTTTGGTGATCAAATGTGGCGATACTTAGTTTCACCGGATAACGACCCGCAGCTAGAGTTTGAGTCAAACACAGATCAGAATTAGGGACAACCAAAGGATCACAAACGGCAATTTTTCCAGAGGTTAAAACGATTTCACCCAGAGTATGGACGGAATAGGTAACTTGATCGCTATGCTGATCAAGGGTAGTTTGAAAACAATAACCATTTTGAAATGCCTGATTTAAGTCGGTGGGATTCATCCTTTCTACCTGCCTTCTAAGTGAAAACTTGATGATTTATCTTTTTAAAGCAAACCGTTTTTAGAGCTAAAGTTTGGTTGTCATTGTAACGAATTGTGGTTAAATTTTATAACTTGACAGAACAATTCAAGGGTTCTATGATAAGTCTTTTTACTTAATTTAGGGTCGGGAATTATCAAAAAATCTAGGATTGATGTCCCTGCAAACCCAAACTAGAATAGAGGTTTGATCAGAAATCCCTGGAATCAAATATTACAACAAAATCCTGACGAATTGCTATAATAATTGCTTGAGTTCAATCCGCTTTAATACTTATTGAATTTCCTCAAACCTAATTTATGGCTAATCTAATTAAAAATATACAACCCACCCTAGATTTTATCCCTCCTAATTTTAATTCTTTGGTGCGACAAGTTTGCCAATGGGGAATGCCCTTTTGGATGAAATGGAAAACGCCATTAGTTGAAATTAAGGTAGAACAAATTGAACGATTAGTTAATCTTTATCAACAATTTCAAAGTGGAAAAGTCAGATTTTTATTGGCTTTTCGTCATCCTAATACGGATGATCCCTATTGTATCAGTCAATTATTATGGCGATTTGTTCCTGAAACTGCAAAACAACAGAAAATTGTCTTATCTAATCCAATTCATGCCCATTTTATGTATGATCGAGGGATTCCTTTATGGGCAGGAAACTTGGTTTCTTGGTTATTCCCAAAATTAGGAGGAACACCGATTTTAAGGGGGAAAGTTGATCGTTTAGGATTACGATCAGCCAGGGATTTATTTATTAATGGTCAATTTCCTTTGGCCGCCGCACCAGAAGGGGCAACTAATGGGCATAATCAAAATATTAGTCCCTTAGAACCTGGAGTTTCTCAATTAGGATTTTGGTGTGTTGAAGACTTAAAAAAAGCTGAACGATCGGAAGAAGTTTATTTGGTTCCCATTGGTATACAGTATTTTTATATTCAAGATAATTGGGGAGATTTAGAAAAATTAATTGCCCAATTAGAAAGGGATTGTAACTTACCTCAATCTAGCCAGGATTTAACTGTTTCTTCCCTCTATAGCCGTTTAATTCGATTAGGAAATCATTTATTAGATATTATGGAAAATTTTTATCGCCAATTCTATTATCGCAGTATTCCCCAGGATGAAACCATTGATTTTCCAAATCGAATTAAACGATTATTAGATATTGCCTTAACCGTGGCTGAAGAATATTTTAATCTCAAACCGACAGGAGATTTAAGTAGTCGTTGTCGTCGTTTAGAACAAGCAGGATGGGATTGTATTTATCGCTATGATCTCAAGGCTAATGATACCTGGTCTGCGGTAGAATTAGGATTAGCAGATTGGGTGGCAACCGAAGCTAGTTTGCGAATGTGGAATATGAGATTAGTGGAAAGTTTTGTGGGGGTAACAGGCAGTTATATTAAAGAAAATCCTACCTTTGATCGTTTTGCCGAAACCACTTTAATTGTTTGGTCAATGGTAACTAGGTTAAAGGGAGAAAACCCATTAAAACGTCCCCATTTAGGGAAAAAACGCGCTAAATTAACCATTGGTGAACCCATTTCTGTGACTCAAAAATGGTCAGATTATCAAACAAACCGTCGTCAAGCTGTTGCTAATTTAACTCAGGATTTACAGGACGCTTTAGAACAGATGATTGAGCATTGAAAATTTGATATAATAAATTAACCCAACCTCAAATGAGGAGGAGAAAAAATGTCAATAACCGCAGAACAATTAGAGGCATTAATGCCTGATGGTACTCAAGTTGAAAGTGAATATATAGAAATGGAAAGTACGTTACACTATCTCCAGTTGGCGTTGTTAGTTTCTTGTTTAGATTGGTTATGGAAAGATAGAACAGATTATTTTATTGGGGGAAATTTAACCATCTATTTTAGTCGTCAACAACTGAGAAATCGAGACTTTCGCGGGCCAGATTTTTTCTTGGTAAGAAATACTTCTAAACGTCCGAGAAAATCCTGGGTAGTTTGGGAAGAAGAAGGGAAACATCCCGATTTAATTATCGAACTTCTTTCCAACTCAACGGCGGAAACCGATAAAACCACTAAAAAGAGTTTATATCAAGATCAATTTAGAACCCAGGAATATTTCTGGTTTTCTCCCGATGATTTAGAACTAACAGGTTTTAAATTAATTGGACAGGAATATCAAGTAATTATTCCTAATCAACAAGGATTATTAGCAAGTGAAGTCTTAGGATTATTCCTGGGAATTTATCAGGAGAAACTCCGATATTTTACCCCAGAAGGTGATCTCGTTCCGACCCCTGAAGAAGCGGCATTACAAGCAGAAAATCGGGCTAATGAAGCAGAAAATCGGGCTAATGAAGCACAGAATCGGGCCAAACGTTTAGCCGAACAATTAAGGTCTTTGGGAATAGAACCGATAGAATAAAGATATTTCCAAACATATTGTAGAAAGATGCGCCTTGGCACGTCTCTACTCTAGGGTTTAAAAACATAGCTGAATTAACCCATTTTACAACTTTTATTCATCGGTTAAGATTAAAATTAAACCAGGAAAAAAATGTCAATTACAGCAGAACAATTCGAGGCATTAATGCCCGATTGTACTCAAGTTGAAAGTGAGTATATAGAAATGGAAAGTATGTTACATTATCTCCAGTTAGCCTTATTAGTATCTTGTTTAGATTGGTTATGGAGAGACAGAACAGATTATTTTATTGGGGCAAATTTAACCATCTATTTTAGTCGTCAACAACTGAGAAATCGAGACTTTCGCGGGCCGAATTTTTTCTTGGTGAGAAATACTTCTAAACGTCCGAGAAAATCTTGGGTAGTTTGGGAAGAAGAAGGGAAATATCCCGATTTAATTATTGAACTTCTTTCTAACTCAACGGCGGAAACCGATAAAACTACGAAAAAGAATTTATATCAAAATCCATTTAGAACCCAAGAATATTTCTGGTTTTCTCCCGATGATTTAGAACTAACAGGTTTTAAATTAGTCGGAAATGAATATCAAGGAATTATTCCTAATCAACAAGGATTATTAGCAAGTGAAGTCTTAGGATTATTCCTGGGAATTTATCAGGAGAAACTCCGATATTTTACCTCAGAAGGTGATCTCGTTCCGACCCCTGAAGAAGCGGCATTACAAGCAGAAAATCGGGCTAATGAAGCAGAAAATCGGGCTGAACGTTTAGCCGAACAATTACAATCTTTAGGCATCGAACCCATAGAATAAAGATATTTCCAAAAATCTTGTAGACAGACGCGCCGTGGCACGTCTCTACAGGGGGGTGAGAAACATCAACCCTTGAGAAATGACCCCCTAACCTGCTATGGTGATTATTTGTCACCTTAATTTTCTTAGTAACATCCTTTATAAAATTTCTTATGGTTAGTTTTTTACTCGAAGTTGGAACAGAAGAATTACCAGCCACCTTTGTTGAAACCGCCATTCAACAGTGGAAACAGAAAATTCCTGCTAGTCTCAAAGAACAGTTTTTAAGCGTTGAGTCGGTTCAAGTTTGGGGAACACCGCGACGGTTAGCGGTATTAATTGAAGGACTTCCTAGTCAACAACCCGACCGCGAAGAAGAAATAAAAGGCCCTCCGGCGTCTACGGCTTTTAAAGATGGAAAACCGACTCCGGCGGCGGAAGGATTTATTAAAAAACAGGGCATAACCTTAGAAGATTTAGAAATTCGTCCTACTTCTAAAGGGGATTTTGTATTTGTTTTAAAGAAAATTCCGGGGAGATTAACGGCGGAAATTTTAGCCGAATTAACATCAGAATGGATTACAAAATTAGAAGGGAAACGGTTTATGCGTTGGGGGGATGGAGATTTAAAATTTCCCCGGCCAATTCGTTGGTTAATTGCATTATTAGATAATCAGGTTTTACCTGTCACCTTAGTTAGCGGTTCAGAAGTTGTTAAAAGCGATCGCATTTCCCACGGACATCGAGTTTTGCATCCTGAAAATATCTCTATTTCCCATTCTAAAACCTACGCTGAATCTCTGAAAAAAGCCTTTGTTCAAGTTGACCCACAGGAACGAATTCAGACTATTCAAAAAGAAGTTAAAATCGCGGCTAATATTGTGGGAGGTGAGGCTGAAATTCCCGAAGATTTATTAGCAGAAGTGGTTAATTTAGTCGAATGGCCGACGGCCGTTGTTGGAACCTTCGATCAGGATTTTTTAGATTTACCCGCAGAGGTGATTAAAACCGTCATGGTGACGCATCAACGGTATTTTCCGATATTAACAATAGAAACCCAAAATTCATCGCCTTTAAAGCCCTATTTTGTTACAATTTCTAATGGAGATCCGGCTAAATCCAATTTAATTGCGGCGGGAAATGAAAGGGTAATTCGGGCGAGGTTAGCCGATGGACAATTTTTCTATAAATCCGATTTGAAAACGCCTTTAGAAAGCTATTTACCCGCCTTAGAAGCGGTGACTTTTCAAGAGGATTTAGGTTCGGTTCGGGATAAAGTGAATCGGATTGGTAAAATTGCTAATTGGATTAGTGAACAACTTAATATAATTGAATCTGACCGCAGTTTAATTCAACGGGCTGCATTATTATGTAAAGCCGATTTAGTTACCCAAATGGTCTATGAATTTCCCGAATTACAAGGGATCATGGGGGAAAAATATGCAATAGAAGGAGGAGAACCCGCAGAGGTAGCAAGGGCAATTTTTGAACATTATTTACCCCGGAATGCTACGGATAATTTACCCCAAACTTTAGTCGGTCAAGTGGTAGGTTTGGCGGATAAACTAGATACTTTAGTTAGTATTTTTGGCTTGGGAATGTTACCCACGGGTTCCTCCGATCCCTTTGCTTTGCGTCGGGCGGCGAATGCGGTAGTTAATATTATTTGGGCGGCGGATTTACCCCTGAATTTATATCAACTTCTGAAACAAATTTCGGCGGATTTTGTTAATAGTTTTCCGAATGCGATTTTAGGGTTAAATCATGAATTATATGATTTTTTCCTGCAACGGATTAGAACTTTATTACAGGATGAAAAAGCCATTGATTATGATTTGGTGAATGCGGTTTTAGGAGAGAATGATCTGGAATATCAAGAACGGGCGTTACAGGATTTGTTAGATGTCCGAGATCGGGCTTTATTCCTCCAAACTATTCGTCAAGATGGCAGTTTAAACCAAATTTATGAAACCGTAAATCGTTCGACTCGTTTGGCGAAACAAGGGGATTTAAACACTCTGGAATTGCAACCGGAAATGACAGTTAATCCTGAGTTATTTCAAAAGTCTTCAGAACGGCAATTCTATCAGGCTTTAGTACAGTTAGTGCCTCAAACCCAAGCCTCTCAAGCCACCAGAAATTATCGTCAATTGGTGGAAGCCTTAGCAGAAATTACCCCAACGGTGAGCAGCTTTTTTGATGGCCCAGAAAGTGTTTTAGTGATGGATGATGATCCCAATATTCAACGTAATCGTTTGAATTTATTGGGATTATTAAGAAATCATGCCCGGGTTTTGGCGGATTTTGGGGCTATCGTTAAAAGTTAAGGGTTAGGGGCGATCGCAATATCATAGAATATTCCCCTTGACAAGCGGCGGGTTTCGGTTTATGATTATTTTCGTGAACCTAAGCGGGGGCGAAAACCTGGGGGGTTCACGAAAAACCTTAGAACCTTGACAAATTAACAGTTTATATTTTTGAGTCCGGTTATTTATTGACAATCTGTTGCAATAACGAAGCCTGAAATGAGGCATTTTTTGAGGTTCACGAAAATGGGCTTCAGAATGACCGCCCCATAAGGGTTTCAGACGGCAGACTTTCAATTAAAATAATCCTGCTTGCGGGACTGAAACAATTATTGAATCAAAAACAGCAAATGTCACTACAAGAACTTTCAATTAAAATAATCCTGCTTGCGGGACTGAAACCACTTCGGGACAATATGATCATCTTTATTGGTTGTTCTTTCAATTAAAATAATCCTGCTTGCGGGACTGAAACTCGACAATTTTCAAGGCGGAATTAGTAGTCGGATTCCTTTCAATTAAAATAATCCTGCTTGCGGGACTGAAACCATATTATGGTCTGATACAAGAGGAAACAACTCTTGCTTTCAATTAAAATAATCCTGCTTGCGGGACTGAAACATTGTTGCCTTATAGGAGCGTCTTATGCTACAACTTTCAATTAAAATAATCCTGCTTGCGGGACTGAAACTAGGAATAATAGGAGAACCCACATTTCAAGAAATAGGACTTTCAATTAAAATAATCCTGCTTGCGGGACTGAAACTCATTTGAACGAGTTGAATTTTTAGGTCTTTTCAAGCTTTCAATTAAAATAATCCTGCTTGCGGGACTGAAACGCATAACTTCTGATGAATTATGGATTAATATTCTTAAACTTTCAATTAAAATAATCCTGCTTGCGGGACTGAAACTTTTACATGATTGAGATTAACTAGATTTTGTTATATTTCTTTCAATTAAAATAATCCTGCTTGCGGGACTGAAACACTAAAACATCCAACAATTTCAATTGGATCTAACTGCTTTCAATTAAAATAATCCTGCTTGCGGGACTGAAACTTAAAAACTTGTTTTGATGTAGAAATTAAAATAACTCTTTCAATTAAAATAATCCTGCTTGCGGGACTGAAACTTATGTACATATCCATTAACAAGAGGATAATTATAATTTGTGAGCTTTCAATTAAAATAATCCTGCTTGCGGGACTGAAACTTCCAGTTAAAAAAACTCATACCTTCAGACCAGACACTTTCAATTAAAATAATCCTGCTTGCGGGACTGAAACCAAATTTGTTACAAATATCACATGGCGGTGGCTCGCCTTTCAATTAAAATAATCCTGCTTGCGGGACTGAAACCCCCCAGCTGTATTCAGCAGTTACAATCTAAAGCCTTTCAATTAAAATAATCCTGCTTGCGGGACTGAAACGATTAATCCCCTAGAACAAGCCTCCAAATTTGGGGGCTTCTTTCAATTAAAATAATCCTGCTTGCGGGACTGAAACTTGAAACGGGACGAAGCGATCGCACTGTATAAAAGATTTACTTTCAATTAAAATAATCCTGCTTGCGGGACTGAAACGGAGAGAATGGGAAAAATCCCAGCTTCACATCTGAAGGACTTTCAATTAAAATAATCCTGCTTGCGGGACTGAAACTTTTTGGATTGCAAGGGTTTGGTAAAAGTGCTTTTGCCTTTCAATTAAAATAATCCTGCTTGCGGGACTGAAACTCAGAACCACCGCAACCAAGAACGGAACCATCACCCTTTCAATTAAAATAATCCTGCTTGCGGGACTGAAACAAACTCAGTCAAAGCTAAATTAGGTCGTGAGGTTCGGCACTTTCAATTAAAATAATCCTGCTTGCGGGACTGAAACCTACAACTTCAGCCCCCGCTAGTAATACGGGGGCCTTTCAATTAAAATAATCCTGCTTGCGGGACTGAAACGACTATATTCCGTTTTAATGCTCCTTAACATATTTCTCTAAACTTTCAATTAAAATAATCCTGCTTGCGGGACTGAAAC
This sequence comes from Planktothrix agardhii, assembly GCF_904830935.1. Lineage (NCBI taxonomy): Bacteria > Bacillati > Cyanobacteriota > Cyanophyceae > Oscillatoriales > Microcoleaceae > Planktothrix > Planktothrix agardhii. The sequence continues at coordinate 2,221,608 of NZ_LR882952.1, read as the reverse complement.
GAGTTGTCTTAAAAATGTTAGATGGTGACTGTTTGGCTTTCAATTAAAATAATCCTGCTTGCGGGACTGAAACTATTATGTTCTAAATTACAGGAACGAGAACAACGACTTTCAATTAAAATAATCCTGCTTGCGGGACTGAAACAACTATTGAATTATTCCCATAATTGGGAATTTAGGACTTTCAATTAAAATAATCCTGCTTGCGGGACTGAAACAAATGACTACTCAACAGCGGCTTATTCAGCAATATGATCTTTCAATTAAAATAATCCTGCTTGCGGGACTGAAACCCAGAAATAGGCGATCGCAATCCCACAAAAAAACCTTTCAATTAAAATAATCCTGCTTGCGGGACTGAAACTCGCCGTTTCACTGCTTACGGAGAGCATATAATATTCGAGGCTTTCAATTAAAATAATCCTGCTTGCGGGACTGAAACGCTTATTTATTGCCGAACAATCTAATCGTCCCTTGGTGCTTTCAATTAAAATAATCCTGCTTGCGGGACTGAAACTATCATTAGCTAAAATTAATGCAAGGGTGCGGTTGGCTTTCAATTAAAATAATCCTGCTTGCGGGACTGAAACTTAATTGATTATCCCCCCCTGCCTCTAATTCTGCTTTGAGCTTTCAATTAAAATAATCCTGCTTGCGGGACTGAAACATACAATGAGCATTAATAACCCACCCCGCAGAACAAGATTGACTTTCAATTAAAATAATCCTGCTTGCGGGACTGAAACATTTGATTAGATAAGGTTTGAAATTGTAACAAATTGTCCTTTCAATTAAAATAATCCTGCTTGCGGGACTGAAACGTTTTCCGTTTGTTGACTGAATCAGATTAGAACAAGCTTTCAATTAAAATAATCCTGCTTGCGGGACTGAAACCAATCGCTATGAAGGAACAGGGATGGCTTTATTTGCCACTTTCAATTAAAATAATCCTGCTTGCGGGACTGAAACTTGGTGTTTTTTTGCTCTGATTCTAACAGTTTATACTCTTTCAATTAAAATAATCCTGCTTGCGGGACTGAAACATCGCTCAATTGTTGACTTTTCTTTTCTTGGCGATTAGAAATCGCAGCTACACAGACAAAACCCACCTGCGTGGGTTCAAAAACTTTAATTTTTATTAGTCCACGTAGGTGGACTTTGTTTCTGTAGTAGCGAATTATATTCGCCGAAAACTTTTTTTTCTTTTCTTTTCTTGGCGATTAGAAATCGCAGCTACACAGACAAAACCCACCTGCGTGGGTTCAAAAACCTTGATTTTTATTAGTCCACGTAGGTGGACTTTGTTTCTGTAGTAGCGAATTATATTCGCCGAAAACTTTTTTTTCTTTTCTTTTCTTGGCGATTAGAAATCGCAGCTACACAGACAAAACCCACCTGCGTGGGTTCAAAAACCTTAATTTTTATTAGTCCACGCAGGTGGACTTTGTTTCTGTAGTAGCGAATTATATTCGCCGAAAACTTTTCTTTCAATTAAAATAATCCCACTTGCGGGACTGAAACATATCCGAGTAGAATCAAAAACAACCTACTGGGAATTATTACATTGTCTATGCCGAAAGTTCATATTATTGGTTTAGGAAGATCGGGAAATGCTGCCGCCCGGTTGTTAAAATTGCAAAGATGGGATGTGATTTTAAGCGATCGCAATTCTTACTCAACCCTAGAAACCCAAAAACAACAATTAGAAACCGAAGGAATTAAAGTCGAGTTAGGGCATAATTTTCAACCCGATATTTCCCTAGATTTAATAGTTGTGAGTCCTGGGGTTCCTTGGGATAGTCCGGGGTTAAAAGCTGCCAGAAATTTAGGTATAGAAACCATCGGAGAACTAGAATTAGCCTGGCGAAATCTGCGACATTTGCCCTGGGTTTGTATTACTGGAACTAACGGAAAAACCACAACCACCGCCCTGACCACCGCAATTTTTCAAGCCGCAGGTTTAAACGCCCCCGCCTGTGGAAATATTGGTTATGCCGCCTGTGAATTAGCCTTACAAGAATATCAAGGAATAGAAAAACCCCTAGATTGGGTAATTGCAGAAGTCAGTAGTTATCAAATCGAATCCTCCTCAACTTTAAGCCCTAAAATTGCCATTTGGACGACCTTCACCCCCGATCATTTAAGTCGTCATTACACCCTAGAACGTTATTATGATATTAAAGCTAAATTATTATATCAATCCCAAATACAAATCATTAATGGAGATGATCCCTATTTAAGAGAAACCGCTAATCAACGCTGGCTTTCTGCCCATTGGACAAGTGTTTTAGGACAAGAAAAATTAGTGGCAAATCCCGAATTGGGATTTTATATTGAAAATAATTGGGTAATGCAAAATAAAGATAAAATAGTTCAAGCGGATGCCTTAAAAATGGTCGGAAACCATAACCAACAAAACCTGTTAATGGCCGTTGCAGCCGCCCGAATTGCCAAAATAGAAACGCCAGCAATTAGTCAAGCAATTTCTTATTTTCCAGGGGTTGCCCATCGTTTAGAACATATTATGACTTGGCAAGGAATTGACTGGATTAATGATAGTAAAGCCACCAATTATGACGCAGCCGAAGTAGGATTATCGGCCGTTGATGCTCCCGTGATTTTAATAGCCGGAGGAGAAGCCAAACAAGGAGAAGATAGGGCTTGGATAAATCAAATTAAATCAAAAGCCGTCTCGGTTTTATTAATTGGAGATGCGGCTGAAGCCTTTGCCAAACGGTTAATAGAAGAAAATTACTCTAATTTTGAAATCGTGGAAACTATGGAAAAAGCAATTATCAAATCCTCTGAAATTGCTCCAAAATTAGGCGCGAAAGTCGTATTATTATCCCCTGCCTGTGCCAGTTTTGATCAATATCAAAGTTTTGAACATCGCGGAGATCATTTCCGCCAGTTGTGTTTAGAATTACAATCAGGGCGGGTTTAGATCATCTGTATTCCCTATTCCCTCCCCCCCTAGCCCCCAGGGCTGTTTCATTCTCTAGGAAAAACTGTGTGACCTCTCCCCCAACCCCTTTTGAGGGGGAGAGGGGGGACTAATTATTACTATTAAACATAAAAAATTATTTATTACTCCCCCTTCCCTACTAGGGAAGGGGGTTGGGGGGTTAGGTCTTAGGGGTTGGCAATGGAAAATGAAACAGCCCTGCCCCTAGCCCCCGTGCACGGGGGGTTTGGGGGGCTGTTCCGGTGTTCCCTATTTCTTAACTATCTTGAACAATTCTAATTCCTTACAAAAACCCAGTTCATCCCAGAGTCAAATCACCTTATTAACAGCAATTTGTCTTGTTATTGCTAATATGATTGGCACGGGTGTTTTTACCAGTTTAGGGTTTCAAGTCCTTGATATTCAATCGGGTTTTGCCATTTTATTTCTGTGGTTAATTGGCGGTATTTTTGCCCTTTCCGGTGCCCTATGTTATGGGGAATTAGGGGCGGCTATGCCCCGTTCTGGGGGAGAATATCATTATCTTTCTGAAATTTATCATCCGGTGATTGGTTTCCTCTCAGGATGGGTTTCTGTCACCGTTGGTTTTGCGGCTCCTATTGCGGCTGCTGCTATGGCATTAGGAAAATATATCTCCAGTGTATTTCCTAGTTTAAATTATCCCATAATTATCGCTCTAATTGCAGTAATATTAGTTAGTTTAATTCATACCCAAACCCTGAAAATTAGCAGTGTGTTTCAACAGGGATTTACGGTTTTAAAAGTTGTCCTAATTATTGTTTTTATCCTGAGTGGGTTAACTTTAGCCACCCCCCAACCGATTGAATTTATACCTAGTTTTAGCGATATTTCGGTAATTTTTAGTTCATCTTTTGCCGTTTCTTTAGTTTATGTTACCTATTCCTATTCCGGTTGGAATGCTGCGGTTTATTTAGCGAGTGAAATTAAGGAACCAGAGAAAAACTTACCGAAATCCCTATTAATTGGTACATTAATAGTTACGGTTTTATATCTGCTTTTGAACTTTATTTTTCTCTATACAACACCTATAGAACAATTAGCCGGACAATTAGAAATTGGTTATATTGTCGCCCAACAAATATTTGGAAATTTAGGGGCAAAAATCATGGGATTATTAATTGGATTAGGTTTAATTTCTTCGATTAGTTCCATGGTATTAGCTGGGCCAAGAGTCACCCAAGTCATCGGGGAAGATATTCCCATATTTAGAATTTTGGCTCAAAAAAATCAACATGGAATCCCCTATTATGCCCTATGTTTACAACTAGCAATTGTAATTATATTAATCATCACCGCCAGCTTTCAAGCCGTAATCACCTATTTAGCATTTACCCTAACCCTATCTTCATTAATCACGGTTTTAGGGGTTTTTGTCCATCGTTTCCGCCGTCCTGACCTACCACGTCCCTATAAAACTTGGGGATATCCAATAACCCCGATCATTTTTTTAGGAATTAGCCTTTGGATGCTAATATTTATTTTTCAAGATAAACCCCTTGAATCCTTAGCCGGATTAGGAACAATTGCCTTGGGTTTACCCTTCTATTTTATCGGTATTCGGAATAAATTGGTGTAATTTATGAAATTCTCAGCCCTATTACTAATCATTTTAAGTGTTGTTGGTTTGCAGTCCTGTGTTAAAACTGAACCTCAACCAAAGATTGAGCAATCCCAAAAGATTGAAACCCCAAAAACATCCTCAGAAACGCCTACTCCTCCGGTTAATCCCCTAGACCTATATGATCAAAAACAAGCGGATTATTTAACCGATACCGCTAAATTAATTGCGGGAATGAAAGTTGATCCAAAAAGTCAATTTTATCCCCTAACCCAATCTAATTTTTGGGTTAATTATCACGCTTTTATAAATCCGGCTTGGTCAAAACTAGAAAAACAACAACTGGCAAAAGTTAGCGAATGGTCTAAACAGGAATTAGCTACTATTAATCAATCTAATCCTAGGATTTTTTATCCCTTTAGTGGGCCGGATTTCTTATATGCTAATTTATTTTTCCCGACGGCTAGAGAATATGTGCTAGTAGCTTTAGAACCAGTGGGGACTATTCCTAATTTTAAGGAATTATCCGAAAGTCAGCGTAATCAAAAGTTGGGGGATGTTAAAAACTCTCTTTATTCTTTACTTCAGTTTAGCTTTTTTCAAACCAAAGAAATGAAGTCTGATTTATCCAATCAGGGAGTTTTACCTTTAATTTTATTATTTATGGCGAGAACAAATAATAGAATTTTAGACTTACAATATATTGGATTAGACAAAAATGCTAAAATTCAAAAGTTTGAAAAAGGCATGATTCCTGGGGTTAAAATTGATTTTGTTTCTCAAGGGGAAAAAGAACCTCGAACTTTATATTATTTTTCCGCCGATATTTCCGATGATGGCTTGAAAAAAACACCAGAGTTTACTCAATTTGTCAAACAAATTGAGCAACCCGTTACCTATCTTAAAGCCGCATCCTATTTAATGCACAGACCCGCCTTTGCTGGAATTAGAGAGTTAATTCTGGCTCAAAGTCAAGCTATTCTACAGGATGATTCGGGGATTCCCCTGAACTTTTTTGCCGAAAAACAATGGAATTTAAACTTTTTCGGAAGCTATATCACCCCAATTTCTTTATTTAGTGTTCGCTATCAACCCGATTTAAAGAAAGTTTATCAAAGCAATGCTGCTGTGAAACCACTTAATTTTGGAGTGGGTTATAAGTTTGGGGTGAATCAATCTAATATGATGTTAGCAACCAAAAAGCAAAAACCTTAATCCTAAAGTGAAATTTAAGACAGAATAATTACGAATTACGAGTTAATTTAATTTTTTAATTCGTAATTCGTAATTCGTAATTAAAAGGTAGTTAGCCCTAAAAGATATTGAGGCGTAAACACCTCACTACGAAGTCAGTTAATACTTAGTCTTTTGTCCATTCCGTGTGGAAAAATTCACCCCTGGGTTTATCGGTACGCTCATAGGTATGGGCACCAAAATAATCCCGTTGGGCTTGGGTTAAATTCAAGGGTAAAGTTGCCCGTCGGTAACTATCAAAATAGTCTAAGGACGCACTAAAAGCCGGAACTGGAATCCCAAATTGATTAGCAATAACTAACACTTCCCGCCAGGCTTGTTGACGATCTAAAATCGTCTGTTTGAATTCCGGTGCTAATAACAAATTCGGTAAGTCAGGATTCTCACTAAAAGCGGCTTTAATTTTATTCAAAAATCCCGCCCGAATAATACAGCCTCCCTTCCAAATTCGTGCCATTTCTCCGAGATCCAAATTATACCCATACTCCTTAGAAGCGGCACCCAATAAAGCCATCCCTTGAGCATAGGAACAAATTTTAGAACAGTACAACGCATCCCGAATTTTATTCACTAACTCAGAAATATTTCCCTGATATTCACTCGTCGGCCAAGGCAATTCTACGGAAGCGGCTACCCGTTGATCCTTATAGGAAGAAATAATCCGACTATTCACCGCCGCGATAATTGTTGGAATCGAAACTCCTAACTCCAAAGCACTCATAACTGTCCAACGTCCGGTGCCTTTTTGTCCGGCTGCATCAACAATTAAATCAACTAAAGGAAAACCAGTTTCGGGGTCAATTTTTTTGAAAATATCCGCCGTAATTTCAATCAGAAAAGAATTGAGTTCGTCGGTGGTATTCCATTGGGCAAAAACTTCATGGAGTTGGGCCGCACTCAACCCGGCGACATTTTTCAGCAGGTCATAGGCTTCTGCAATTAACTGCATATCGCCATATTCAATCCCGTTATGCACCATTTTAACGTAGTGACCCGCTCCCCCTGGCCCAATAAAAGTCACACAGGGGCCGTCATCAACTTGGGCGGCAATTTTGACTAAAATCGGCTCTAATTCTTTATAGGAGGCTTCCGTACCCCCTGGCATCAGGCTGGGGCCCCAGAGAGCGCCTTCTTCCCCCCCACTCACACCCATGCCCACAAACCCTAAACCCGTGGCTTCTAATTCCTTGGTGCGGCGTTCGGTATCTTCATAGAGGGAGTTTCCACCATCAATAATCATGTCATCTTGATCTAGCAAAGGTTTAAGCTGATCAATGACCGCATCAACGGGTTTCCCTGCTTTCACCATGACTAGAATACGGCGGGGACGTTCTAGGGATTGGACAAATTCTTCTAGGGTATAGGCTGCTTTGACGTTTTTTCCCTGGGCCCGTTGCTCCATGAACTCATCGGTTTTAGCCCCGGTGCGGTTATACACTGCGATCGGAAACCCATTACGCTCAACGTTGAGGGCCAGGTTTTCACCCATGACGGCTAGACCAATTACACCAAATTTTTGCAGGGTCATAGATTTCTATTGACTGTAATATTGTGGGTTACTGAGTGCATTGACATACTCCCACCGTCAAGCTTCGCGCTTGACGGGGGATTCTCCCAGAATCACTTCTTGAGATTACTGGCTCAACGAGACGACTTAAATCTTCAACATCTCTGTTAAAGACCCAGAGGCCGGACTCTCCCCAGTCGTTCGGGTCGGTTTCTGCTTGCCCAACAGTACCGTTGAGATATTCTCCCAAATATTTCAACCCTTTTTTAAGAATATTGATAGCTGCGTTCCAATCACGATCTAAAACTGTTTGACAATCAGGGCATTGATGAGTTCTCGTACTCAATGTTTTATAAACTTTTGCCCCACAAACCGAACAATCAATAGTCGTGAATTGTGGTGGTACAGCAATGCAAGTTATCTTATGTATCTTGGCAAAATAATTCACCCATTGCGTGAACTGATACCAAGAAGCGTCGCTAATACTCTGAGCTAACTTGTGATTCTTCACCAAATTAGACACTTTCAAAGCATCATAGACTACCAAATCATTAGATTGGACTAACGCCAGAGCATCCTTGATAGCTCTGTCTTTACGTTGTCGGAAAACTTTTAAGTGCAATTTAGCTACTTTTTGCCGTTGCTTGTGATAGTTACTGGACTGTTTCTGTCTTTTTCGATGACACTTAGATAGCCTTCTTTGAGCTTTCTTTAAGCGCCTTTCCGACTTTCTCAGAAAGCGAGGATTTTCTACTGTTTTGCCATTAGAGTCGGTATAAAACTCTTTTAACCCCAAGTCTATTCCTACCACAGAGCCAGTGAATTCATGGCTTTCCTCTCGGTCGTAGTTGATGAGAAATTGGCAATAATATCCATCGGCTCTTTTTACTACTCTGACTCGCCTAATCTGTTGAGATGAGTAGTAGACTAAGGTTTTCTGGCTACACCACAGGTCAAAAGTTCCTACTTTGAATCCATCAGTAAAAGTGATTTGTTTCCTGTTACCTGAAAGCGAGTATCCAGTAATTTTGTATTCTACTGACATACTGTGCTTTTTAAACTTGGGAAACCCTTTCTTTCTGATTGATAAATCTCGACAATTAGCATAGAACCGAGAAATGGCTTGCCATGCTCTATCTGCGCTTGACTGCCTTGCCTGAGAATTTAATTTGTTCACCCAAGGAGTTGTAGAGTCTTTCGCCAAAATAGCACAAAGTTTCTGCAAGTCATTCCTTGTAGTCCCTTTATTCTCCATCCAAAACTTAACGCATTTGTTTCTGACAAATTGCGCTGTCCTAATAGCTTCATCAAGCTTTTGATATTGCTCTGGAGTGCCGTTCTTTAACTTGGCTTCTACAACTAACATAATTCCCTCGACCTTGGGTTTAACACTATTATAACACACTTTACCCGACAATTGTGGAATTAAATCGTGGCTTCGCATCTGAGTTAGTTGGATTTCATCCCTCGTTAAGCTACACTGTAACGGGGGCATTCATCCAAAATTTTTAGGTAATCTTATTAGATTAGCGTTGATTTTACTGGGTGTATAATTTAAGTCAGATTTTTTTAAAGATTTGCCGGATCAATAATTTAGTGCAGTTTGATCAAAACCAATGGAAGAATTACAGTATCTCGCCACTTGGGTTAAGGAACAACACGCCCAAGAATATATCCTGACTTGGTTATTAACTCAACCTGGCCTCTGGTGGTCAAATGGGGAAGTTTACCAAGCGGTTTTGCAAAAATCGGGGAAACGGTTGAAGGAATTTGTCAAGAAAAGCAAACAAGGAGATCTATTTCAAGGGATTGCCGATAAGATTGTCAGTGATGAAAGTTGGGATCAAATTGCTGAAAGTTTAGCCCGGTTAATGGGAATTTATCAAGAAGAATTGGTTAAATTACAGGATCAAGGACGGTTAGAACAAACTACTCGTTTATCGGTTCAACGTCCTTCTCCGCAGTCAAAATCCTGGTCTAATCTTGATGTTCAACAGCCTTTACCTGACCCGAATACCGATGCTTTAACTGGACTATAAATTATTAATTATTGTGGGGATAGCGATCGCTTTTTTTGTTATAATGAAAATCCAATCAAAAATACAATAGGAGATTATTTTTATGTCTCTGATGACAATAAAAGATTTAGAGCAAGTCCAAAAAAATCTCTCCGAAGGCGGTTTAGATTATCAGTTAGAATTAGTCGAGGGGAAGATTGAAATTATGGGGCCATCGGATATTATATCGAGTGAAATTGGCGTGATTTTCAGCCGTTTGCTGGCTAATTGGGTTTACCCCCGTCGTTTAGGCCGTGTCTTTGACTCTGCTGGGGGTTTTATCCTCCCTGATACTAACCTCAAAGCTCCTGATGTTTCTTTTGTTCGTGCATCCCGTCTTAGACAAAGTGTGCGTTATTTTGCTGAATTAGTTCCTGATTTAGTTGTAGAAATTAAATCCCAAAGCGATCGCATCAATCCTTTAAAAAATAAAATCAATAAATTCTTAGAATTAGGGGCACAAGTTGGGATTCTGATTGATCCTGATGAGTTAATAGTTACGGTTTATCGCTCTACAGAGGAACCCGTTATACTCGGTAATGGAGATATTTTAACCCTGCCAGAACTCTTTCTGGGTTGGGAATTACCCATTAATGAATTATGGCCCCCGGTTTTTACCGATGATGAATTCTAAAATCGCTTTTCTGGTAGGAGTCCGTGTTTTTAGATACAGTTTTGGGAGCATCAGACCGTTGATAATTTCCTTAGGTGGCTATCGGATCAAGAACTTTAGTGGAATAATCGCTTTTATGGATTGTAATACCTATGAAACCTCGAATTATTGTTTGTAGTTTAGGTCGGACGGGATATCAGATTTTTAGACTCCTGAAGCAACAAGGAGCTATTGTCGTGGGTATCAGCGACAAACCCATCCCCCAAGAAGGGTCTGATGTGGTAGTGGGGAATTTACGCTCCGCTTCGACTTTATTGGCCGCCGGGGTAAAAACAGCCAATGCTTTGATTTTGGCTGGAAATGATGAAGCGACAAATTTAGCGATTTTAATGCAAGCCCGAATTTTAAATCCTCAAATTCGGATTATTAATCGTTTATTTAATACTAATTTAGGAACCCGCCTGAATCAAACTTTACCAGATCATAGTACCATGAGCGTTTCGGCTCTGGCTGCCCCTGTATTTGCGTTTGCGGCTTTAGGAAATCGGGCAATTGGACAACTAGAATTATTTAATCAAACTTGGCCGATTCATGAAGAATTGATCGATGAAGATCATCCCTGGTTAGGACATAGTTTGAGGGATTTATGGGCTGATCCCAGTCGAATGTTAATTTATTATTTGCCGTTTAAAGATAAAATTGATTTAGTCTCTGGGGTGATGGCTGATCAAAAATTGGAGGTGGGCGATCGCTTAATTATAGCCATTAAACCCAAAACCTATCAAATTCAAAAGAATCTTAAATATCGATTTCTTAAATTCAAACGAGGATTACAAAAGTTTAAACAATATGCTAAGTCTGCCTTAATTGTAAGTTCGATTTTATGTCTAACAATATTGGGAGCAGCTTTAACTTATGTTTTTGTCGATCCTAGTTATTCTTTCGTGGATTCTCTCTATTTTTCCGTAGGGATGATTACCGGAGCCGGAGGAAATGAACAAGTTGTTGAACATTCCCCCGACACGATTAAAATTTTTACGGTGGTGATGATGTTAATTGGCACCGGAGTTGTTGGAATTAGTTATGCCCTATTAAATGATTTTATCTTAGGAACTCGTTTGAAAGATTATCTGGATGCGACCAGAGTTCCCGAACGCAATCACTATATTATTTGTGGATTAGGAGAATTAGGATTAAATATTGCCCAACATTTATATCAGCGAGGTTATGAAGTAGTAGTAATTGAACGAGATCCCAATAGTCGTTTTCTCAGTACCGCCAAGGGGTTAAAAATTCCCATTTTTGAAGGAGATGCGAGTTTAGCCAACACCCTCAAAAGTGTTAATATTGAAGCCGCAGAAGCATTATTAGCCGTTACCAATGATGATACTGGAAATTTAGAAATTGTTTTAAGTGCTAGGGGATTAGCACCCCATTTACGGGTAATTACTCGCACCCATGATTCCCATTTTGCCTTGATGGTGCAACAGATTTTTGATTTTGAAGCGGTCTTAAATACAACGGAAATAGCGGCTCCAGCTTTTGCCGCCGCAGCACTGGGGGGGCGGATTTTAGGGAGTGGAATTACGGCGGATAGTTTGTGGGTGGCTTTAGGAACTTCAATTACCCACAATCACCCCTTTTGTGGAAAGCGAGTGCAAGAGGTTGCTAGAAAAGCTGATTTTGTTCCTTTATATGTTGAAACTGCCTATCAAACTATTCATAGTTGGGAACTGTTGAATTTTCTGCTACAACCTGGGGATATCCTATATTTGACCATGCCAGCCCAGCATATTGAACAACTTTGGCAAACTCTCCCCCCAGAAATATTCTCCTGGCAGGATAACCCTGTATTGAGTCGAGAGTCGAGCCTAGCACCACCGAAAAAATTAATCGGTTAAGGAAAGGATAAGGAACAGTTACAGTAAACCGTTAGTGGTGAACGAGGCAAAATACGCACCTCCTCGTTCATACTACGTCGCGGACAAGTGCCGACTAAATGCTCATGGCAAATGTCCATTTTTCCCCTTAGGGTTCACTATTTTGAAATTGTTGTCTGCGGTTGCGAAGGCGACGGCGTTCTTTATGGCGAGCTACCTCTTTACGCTTGCGTTTTTGTCCGGGGGTTTCAAAGTGACGATTTTTTTTCAGATCGGCAAAAATGCCAGCTTGTGAAACTTTTCGTTTAAAGCGACGTAAAGCAGACTCTAATTGCTCAGTTTCACCGAGAACGACTTGGCTCATTCCATATTCTCCCAGTTAAAATTATAGATGGGTTTAACAAGCTGCCCTGATTAAGCGGATAGGAACGGGACACTGTGAACGTCCACACCCATATATCTTTGATCTTTGACCGTAGTACCATTGAGAAATCAGGGCTTGAAACAACCTCAAATGGCAATAACGAAGAATATCCGCCCAAATCGAAGCATGGTAGAAAAAAATTTCTGATACGGCTTAGTTTGTGCCATTTACTCCCCATGCAGAGCGATATTCACTATAGCACAAATTTAGACCACAATTAATCCCACGCTTTGGTAATTCTTCACAACTGACTGAGACTAAGAAGATTTCTGTTTTTCTTGGGGACGAGATTTATTCAGCTTGAAGGTGCGCTCCATCCATTCAGCCCCATTTAACTCTTGAATAGCTTTGGCTTCCTGATCGCTGGCTTAACAGAATTGTTAAGTAATTGTTAATTTTAATTGGGGAGAAATCAACTCTAGTCCAAAGACTTGAGCAAAGGTTTCTGCCACTTGAGAACGGACTTGTTCTAAAGTAATCCCAGGAATAAATTGAGCTAAACTACCAACGGGTCGATGGGCAATCCCACAGGGAACAATTGCCTCAAAACCCTGCAAGTCAGGGCAGACATTAAGGGAAAAACCGTGCATCGTAATCCAGCGACTGACTTTGATGCCCACGGCCGCCACCTTGGTTTGATCAATCCAAACTCCCGTTAACCCCGGAATCCTTTCTGCGGGGAGTTCATAGCTGCCTAGAACTTGAATTAATACCTGTTCTAACTGCCTCAAATACCAATGTAAATCAGGGGTGTGGCGTTGTAGATTTAAAATCGGATAGCCGACTAGCTGCCCTGGACAATGGTAGGTTACTTCCCCGCCCCTTTCCACCCGATGCAGTTCCACCGGAGACTTGTCGGGATCGAACTTCAGAAACCGTAAATCAGCCCCCTGTCCCAAGGTATAAACAGGAGGATGTTCCAATAGGATCAATACATCATCAAGATCGGGGTTCAGCTTGCGGTCTTGAACCAAGGATTGCTGCCAATTCCAGGCCGTTGTATAGGGAACCGATCCAAAGTAATAAATTTGACAGGGGACAGCCACAATAACCGTTAAAAAAAGAAGTCAATAGCAGATAGGGTAACAGATTTAATGCTAATATAGTGAGTAGGAATACTTAATTCAACTTCTAGGAGAAAAGGAAAAACGTACAAGAGATCAGAAAAAAAATCAAGTGATTTTCGACTAAACTTAACCCCGGAAAAGTCAAGAATTGTCACAAGAGCAAAAAAAATTGCCATGGGTGAAGTTTGGTATCAGGTTAGTGTTAAGGTGAGAATAAGCCCACATTATGAGCGGGAGGGAGCTTTATGAAGCTTGTTATCCAGGGTAAAAATTTGGAAGTTACGACTGCAATTCACGAATATGTACATCAGAAGATCACAAAAGCTGTCAGTCATTTTGAACAATTGACGACGGAAGTGGATGTACATTTATCTGTTGCTCGGAACCCTCGGATAAATCCAAAACAAACCGCAGAAGTGACAATTTATGCCAACGGAACTGTGATTCGCGCTCAAGAAAGTAGTGAAACTCTTTACGCCAGCATTGATCTAGTCGCCGACAAAATTGCTCGCCAACTGCGGAAGTACAAAGAAAAACGTCAGGATAAGAGTCCCAATCTACTTAAAACCGGTGAAGTTGTTATTGAGCATTCGGTGGTTGGAGATTTGATTGGGGATCGTTCTCCTGAACTACCCCCAGAGGTGATTCGCACAAAATATTTTGCGATGCCTCTAATCACCGTTGATGAAGCTTTAGAACAGCTTCAATTTATTGATCATGATTTTTATATGTTCCGCAATGCGGAGACGGAAGAAATTAATGTGATATACAAGCGTTCTCATCACCGTGGTTACGGCGTGATTCAACCTCGCCACGGAGATGCAGAAAGTAACGGTAAATCTACTCAGGCGAATACTGAGGTTTTGAGTTCATCCAAAGCTGCTCAAGTCTAGGGGTATCGAGGGTTTGGCTCTGTGTCAAACCTCGATTACAACTAACTGTACGGACAAATAATTGAAGATGGGTCTTTGTTGAACGAGTATTCTATTTTATGACGCTTTGGCTCGAAAAAAGACCATCAAAACCGTGCCATATCAGGATGGAACGTTTTAATCTCCACCCCAGGAATGGCGGTGGATTTTTTTTAATTAATGCGTCCCTGGGATGCCGTTGATTGCCCAAAGAACAGAATATGTTGAATATTCCCCGCTATAATTATGATTGTTAATCCTTCTGATTATAAAATTTGCCATGAAGATTATCTCGAAGGCGAAAAAATTAGCCCTATTCGCCATGAATATATTCGGGGAGAAGTCTATGCAATGGTTGGAGGAAGTGATGCCCATGAAACTATTGCAGGAAACTTATTTGCTTTAATTAAAAATAAAGTTCGAGGAACAGGATGTCGAGCTTATATCGGTAATATGAAAGTTCATATTAAAACCGCCGATAGTTATTATTATCCTGATGTTATGGTAACTTGCGACTCCCGCGACCGAAATAATGGTTATTTTAAACAATATCCCAGTTTAATTATTGAGGTATTATCTGCCTCAACCGAAGCATTTAATCGGGGGGATAAATTTGCCGACTATCGACAGATTGAAACCTTACAAGAATATGTGTTAATTAGTCAAAATAAAATTAACGTTGAATGTTTTAGACAAAATCAAGAGGGGCGTTGGGAATTGTTTACCCATCAACAAAATCAACAGATACAATTAGAAAGTATTAATTTTACTTGTCAGGTATCAGAAATTTATGAAGATGTTTTAGACCTCAATCACCCGTCGGGTGCGTAAGCTCCGTGCACGCACCAAACCCATTTTTAAAAGGGTAAATACTCAACCGTATTTATCCAATCTTCAGATTCAGAAGCAAGAGCAATTAATTCTAAATCTTTAACGACACATTTCTTCAACTGACCATCCATAACTCAGATAGTCCATAGCAATTTGGGCAACACGGACGCGGGGAATTCTTTGTAAACGGGCGGGTTGTCCGTGATTTTTTTCAATATGAGGATAAGTGATTTCAACGGTCATTGTTATTAACAGGCGATAGAATAATCATTATATTAGCATTTGATTTGATAAGTATAATTACACCCAAATTTTCCCGATATTTCTAAAGATTTGATTAATTTCTACCCAATTAACAAAAACTGTGATACCATTTTCAATTAATAAGCTAGGGGTGCCTGCTAGGTTCAGGCTGAGAAAAAACACCCTTGGAACCTGAGTCCGGCTAGTACCGGCGGAGGGAAGCTATTAATACGAGGAAAATCAAAATGCGGACAGAATGGGTCGCCAAACGGCGTGGACAGGGCAATGTTTCCCAAATGCACTACGCCCGCCAAGGCGTGATTACTGAAGAAATGAACTATGTTGCTCAACGGGAAAATTTACCTGTTGAGTTGATTCGGGAAGAAGTGGCACGGGGACGGATGATTATTCCTGCTAATATTAATCATACCAATTTGGAACCGATGGCAATTGGTATTGCTTCTAAATGTAAGGTTAATGCTAATATTGGCGCTTCTCCTAATTCTTCTAACTTAGAAGAAGAAGTAGACAAACTCAATTTAGCTGTTAAATATGGTGCGGATACGGTAATGGATTTATCCACCGGAGGCGGTAATTTAGATACCATTCGTACCGCTATTATTAACGCTTCTCCTGTTCCTATTGGCACTGTTCCAATTTATCAAGCGTTGGAAAGTGTTCACGGCAAAATTGAAAATCTTACCCCCGATGATTTTCTGCATATTATTGAAAAACACGCCCAACAGGGTGTGGATTATATGACGATTCATGCGGGATTATTAATTGAATATTTGCCCTTAGTTAGAAGTCGAATTACTGGAATTGTCTCCCGTGGTGGCGGAATTATTGCCCGTTGGATGCTCCATCATCACAAGCAAAATCCCCTTTATACTCACTTTGATGATATTATTGAAATCTTCAAAAAATACGACGTTTCCTTTAGTTTAGGAGATTCTCTGCGCCCTGGTTGTACCCATGATGCGTCTGATGATGCTCAACTTTCAGAACTCAAAACTCTCGGACAATTAACCCGCCGCGCCTGGGAACATGATGTACAGGTGATGGTAGAAGGCCCTGGTCACGTTCCGATGGATCAAATTGAGTTTAATGTTAAAAAACAGATGGAGGATTGTTCTGAAGCACCCTTCTATGTTTTGGGGCCGTTAGTAACAGATATTGCCCCAGGTTATGATCATATTACCTCAGCAATTGGGGCAGCGATCGCGGGTTGGCACGGAACCGCAATGTTATGTTATGTGACGCCCAAAGAACATCTGGGTTTACCGAATGCCGAAGACGTCAGAAATGGGTTAATTGCCTATAAAATTGCCGCCCATGCCGCCGATATTGCCCGTCATCGGGTGGGAGCCCGTGACCGTGATGATGAGTTATCCAAAGCTCGTTATAACTTTGACTGGAATCGTCAATTTGAGTTATCCTTAGACCCAGAACGGGCGAAGGAATATCACGACGAAACCCTGCCAGCAGATATCTATAAAACGGCTGAATTCTGTTCGATGTGTGGGCCGAAATTCTGTCCGATGCAAACTAAAATGGATGCGGATGCGCTAACAGAATTAGAAAAATTCTTAGCGAAGGAAAAAGAAGTTGTGACTCAAAGTTAATTAGGGATAAACCGGGTTTATATAAGCCCGGTTTGTTGGTGTATAATATTGGATTTAAGATGCGCTGAAGCGCAACAACCACGAATATTACTGAAATACTATGACTCAAGATAAACAGGAAGCAATTTTTGATGGTTTTTTAGCTATTGTTAAAGCTCCTTATGGGGATTTTTCGGGAATTGGAAAACTTTCTAAAGCACTTAATGATCATTCTACTTTAGAGGAAATTGTCAATTTTCTTCGTCAAAATCCTCAAGGTGAACGTGCATTTAAAGAACGTCCCCTTTTAGGAAATATTGATTTGCAGCAACTTCATGAGTTACCTAAAAATACTTTGGGTTACATTTATTCTGATAGAATGATAAAGAATAATTTAAAACCTGTTCCCGTTGATAAAATAGAAGATCATGACTTCTCTTATTTGGGAGTTCATATTGGTGAAACCCATGATATCTGGCACATTATAACAGGTAGCGATACTGATAAGCCAGGTGAGGTTCAATTACAAGCTTTTTGTGTAGCGCAGTTACATCATGACCGTCTATTTTTATCACTCCTATCTAAAAATTTACTCAAGACTACAATTGAAGAAATAGAGCTTTGTGAATCTATTATGGATGCTTTGGCGAAGGGATGGACTATGGGAAAACGAGCTAAACCCCTGTTTGGAATTCAATGGAATAGTCTCTGGGAAAAACCATTAGAAGATATTCGCCTTTCCTTAGATATTGTGATTTAGTCTTTATCTATTACATTCACAAAATATCAGGCTAACAATAGTTCTTGAATATCGCTATTTTACCCCCAATTAATCCCTTGATAAATTTCACTTAACGGGATTTGAAAATTGATAGAAGATAAACTTAAAATTTCATCAGGAGAATGGTATTCTGTTAATAACCATTTACTTTCAGGTGTTTTAGTAAACTGTTCAACGTAGATTTTATATTGGTCAATTAAAATATATTCTTTAAACTCAGGAATTGACCGATAATAATCAAATTTGTCTCCTTGGTCATAGTTTTTTGTACTTCGGGATAGAACTTCAACAATTATTAAAGGATTAATCACAGTATCGGTTCGGTTTTCTTGAAGAATAGGTTCTCCTGAAATCACCATCACATCAGGATAAGTATAAATCCGATAATGGGGTATCCATAGACGAATATCACTGATAAATATTTTATGATTTTGGTTTCTGAGGGCAAATTTTAAATACGCATAAAAATTACCCGCAATATCGTTATGATTGGGTGTACCGCCTACCATAGAAATAATTTTCCCATCAATATATTCGTTTTTCGTGTCTGCTTTTTCTTCTAATTCCAGATATTCTTCTGGGGTGTAATGGCGTTGTTGAATTTCAGTTAACATGATTTTTTCCCTATAAAGATTGTGCTGAAGCACAACAACTTTGGAGTTGACGACGTAATAATAAGGAATTGGTGACAACAGTAACGGAACTTAATGCCATTAAAGCCCCGGCGGTGGAAGGACTTAATAATATGCCAAATTGAGGGAATAAAAAACCAGCCGCCAGGGGAATTGCTAATATATTATAACCGAATGCCCAGAATAGATTTTGACGAATTTTATTAAAGGTGGCGCGACTTAATTGGATGGAATCAACAATACTAATTAAGGAATTTCGCATTAATACAATATCTGCGGTTTCATTCGCCACATCCGTCCCGGTTTGTAACCCAATTCCAATATCTGCTTGTGCTAAAGCGGGTGCATCGTTAATCCCATCTCCAACCATTGCCACGACTTGACCCAGTTGTTGTAGGCTTTGAATTAGATTAACTTTCCCTTCCGGTCGGACTTCGGCAAATATATCCTCTGATTTTAAGTTTAACTCAATTGCGATCGCATTGGCAACGGATTGGCGATCGCCAGTTAATAAAATTACCCGTAACCCCAGATTTTGTAACTGGGAAACCGTTGATTTAGCATCGGTTTTCAGGGGGTCACTCATTGCCATTAACCCGACAACTTTACTATCTATTGTAACATAAACTAGGGTTTTTCCTGAAAATTCCGGTAAAGTTTCAGGACAGTTAATTTTGTGTTCAATTAACCCGGCTAAATTGCCGACAAATATGGTCTGATTCTCGATAATAGCCGAAACCCCTAAACCCGGTTCGGTTTGAAAATCCGATGCCATTAATAACGATAAATTCTGGTCTTTCGCTTCTGTTAAAATAGCTTCAGAAATCGGATGATTTGAACCCTGTTCTACCGTTGCCGCTAATTGTACTATTTGTTGTGGAGATAACTCAGAAATAGTAATACAATCTGTTACCCTGGGAGAACCTGTAGTTAAGGTTCCAGTTTTATCAAAAACAACCGTATTCAGTTGATGTACCCGTTCTAAAATATCCCCACCTTTGATTAATAATCCCCTTTCTGCCCCCATTCCCGAACCCACTAAAATAGCAGTGGGTGTGGCTAATCCTAACGCACAGGGACAGGCAATTACTAACACGGCAATTGCTAATTTCAAACTTAATAATAAAGGGGCATTCGTGGCTATTTCTATTCCAGCTAAGGGAATTACATCCGGCCAAATTCGAGTTCCTAACCCATACCAAAATAAAAAGGTTAAACTCGCTAAACTCATGACAAAATAGGTAAAATATCCCGCGACAATATCGGCTAATTTCTGTATCGGGGCTTTACGAGTTTGGGCGGTTTCAACTAATTGTACAATTTGTGCTAAAATAGTATCGGAACCCGTGCGGGTTGCCTCAATTAAAATCACTCCGGTTTGATTAATAGTTCCCGCCGAAATATCATCACCAATTTGTTTTAAAATCGGCATAGATTCCCCCGTTAACATTGATTCATCAACGGTTGTTTTCCCGAACCTAATTTCCCCATCAACGGCTATTTTTTCCCCAGGTAATACCTGTAACCATTCCCCAACTTTAACTTGTTCAGCAGGAATTTCCACACTATTTAAAATTGCATTATCCTGAGATTGAGGTGCGACTAAACGGGCGGTAGTTGGTTGTAAAGCAATTAAAGATTGAAAGGCGGTGGCGGCTCGTTGTCGAGCGTGCTGTTCTAGGGTTTTTCCTAATAAAATAAACCCTAATAACATTACAGGTTCATCAAAGAAACATTCCCAACCCAATTGGGGAAATAATAAGGCGACAAAACTGGTTAAATAAGCGGTGAGAGTTCCCAGTCCCACCAAGGTATTCATATTGGGGGAATTATTAATTAAACTACGCCCACCATCAATAATAATAGAACGGGCGGGAAATAATAAAGCAATGGTAGCGAGTCCCCAATGAAACCAAATATTACTTAATAGATGAATATGGGGAAAGCCAAAATGATGTAAATGTCCAATACTTGATAATAATAATAACAGACCACAGGTAACAATCCGTTGAATTTGTTTTCCCATGTCCTGGCGATGTCTTTCTTGTAGCTCCTTTAATTTTTCCGTAGCTGAAGATGTTAAATTACGGAGTTGGGTGGGAAACCCGGTATTCGTTAAAATTTCAGCCAGACTTTCCGGGTTAATTTGGTTCGCGGCACATTCAACCCTTGCCACTTCCGTCGCCAAATTCACAGAAACAGAAATCACCCCCTGCTGTTGGAGTAGTTGACGTTCCACCGCTTTTACACATCCCGCACACTGCATCCCGGATACATCTAAAATAATCGTTTCGGTTGGGGGTGGGGTTAAGGTTTCATCAGTCAGAGGTTGGGAAGCAAGCTGCATAAAGGTTTTGAGTATTGGTACTTATCAAAGAAAAAATATAATTATTTGTGATAATCCCCCGATTAGATCCCCCTAAATCCCCATTAAAAAGGGGGACTTTGAATTTGATTCCCTCTTAAAAAGCAGGGTCAAGGAAGGGATCTAATCCCCCCCTTTTTAATGGAGTTAGGGGGGATCAAATTCTCTTAACAATCAATTGCGGAGGCTAAGAAAAAAGCTCACCAACAGTCCTCTCAAGATTATAAAGGTTTCTGAGGATTTTCTTAAGACGGTGATTGTAAATTTGGGATAAACTTAACATATAATTGTCCTACTGCTTCAAGTATTAATAACTTTTGTTAAGTTGTGACTCTTTTTTGCTCCATTCGTCAAAATTGATGTACGGACATTTCGAGTCAAACCTTAATCAACAAAGGGATCATCAGTTGTCAGTTGTCGCTGAACAGTCAACCGTCGGTGTATTTCCTCGCCATTCCCCTAGCATAATGGAAACCTTAGAATTCATCATCTATCCAGATGGCCGTGTGCAGGAGAAAGTTACTGGCATTGTTGGGTCTTCCTGTGCGGAAGTAACTGCCGCCCTCGAAGCCGAATTAGGTATCGTACTAACTCAGGAAACCACTTCTGAATATTACGCCCGTACCCAACAACAGTCAGAGACCGCGACAAACCAAGTCGGTTCGAGCCATTGGTAAATTCTGTTTTTGAGTTCACTGAAAATCTCGTTAAAAATAGCTAACTATGTCACACTTTAGCCAAATTAAGACCCAAATTCGGAATCTGACCTCATTAGAAACTGCTTTAAGTGATCTGGGCATTGACTGGAAAGCTGGCCCAAAAGAGGTTCGCGGTTATCAAGGTCAAACCCGTCCCGCCCAAGTAGTCATTGAACAAGACAACGGTTATGACTTAGGTTTTACTTGGAATGGCCAAGAATATGAGTTTGTTGCTGATTTACAATTTTGGCAACAAGCAGTTCCCGTTGATCGGTTTTTAAGCAAAATCACTCAACGCTATGCTTACCACACCGTTGTTAACGAAACCAGCAAACAAGGGTTTCAAGTTTCAGAACAACAAAATCATCAAGATGGTTCCATCCGCTTAGTTTTACAACGCTGGAGTGCCTAATGTCTGATGGGTCTGTATCGCTAACTGATCCCGTATCCGAGCGTTCTGGACTAGAACCAGAATTGGGCGGATTTTTGCGAAATGCACCGGAACGTTCTGGGCTTGAACCGGAACTCGGCGGTGTATTGCGGCAAAAAGGGGTTTATGTGGATGAACTCACCTGTATCGGGTGTAAACACTGTTCCCACGTCGCTCGGAATACTTTTTTTATTCAAGAAGATTATGGTCGAGCGCGGGTATTTAGACAGGATGGCGATACATCCGTGTTAATACAGGAAGCAATTGATACTTGTCCGGTTAATTGTATTAATTGGGTGGATTACACTGAACTAAAACGTTTGGAAGTAGAACGTCAAGATCAGGTAATTCCTGTGGTTGGTTTCCCTGTAGAAGCGGGTTTAGCTAACCGGAAACGTCAGAAACAAAAACGGAAACAAGATAATTCTTTAACCGAATAACTGATTTCTGGCGGGCTGAAAACTGCCATTTTTTTATATTCATTTAATTGGTATTGGGCAAAAGGAGAATATTCTGCTTTTGCCTATTTTAATCTTCCGTTTAATCAGGAAGGTTTAGTATTAAATCCTTTTAAAGTTGTTCAGGATCAATTCCTAATTCTCGGAGTTTAGCGGCTAACTTATCAGCCCGTTGCTGTAACGTTTCTCGTTGTTGTCGTTCTTGAATAACAACTTCTTCAGGCATTAAAACCAATTCTCCTCCTGTTGTAAAAAATCGTAATTTATTATCAAGAATCCCTAAAAATAGGTCTAATTGTTGACTCCATAACCAGCCATTTTCATTGGGTGGAATGGGTTGATATTGACCCTCAACAATATGAAATCCGGCAAATTCTAAAGTCTTTGGGTCAAACCAAAAATAGTCTGGGGTACGAAAAACATCCTGATAGATTTCTTTTTTTTCTCCGCGATCAGTATTAGCCGTTGTTTTGGATAACATTTCAATGATTACATTAGGATATTTGCCATCTTCTTCCCAAACAACCCAACTATTACGGGGTTTTCGTTCAGTTCCCAAAACTACAAAAAAATCTGGCCCGCGAAATTCTTCGGATTTTTTTTGACGTTGACTATAATAAATGGTTAAGTTGCCAATCGCATAAAAATCATCTCGATTTTGCCATAACCATTCTAATGAGTTGAGTAAAAGTAGAATTTGGCGGAGATGGAGTTCGCTTTCCAATGGAGGCTCCTGACTCAATAAATCACTGGGCGGAAATTGCACTTCAGGGAGAAGTGTTGGGGTTTGAATTTGTTCTTCAACAATAGACATTATTGAATGTCCGTTAGGATGACTGTTTTTTTATTATAGTTTATAAAAATAGCAATGGTACTAGCCGCGCCTTCTGGTGCATCACTTATAATAACTATAATCCCATAGCTTTCTAATCAGAACTATGACTCAATTTACTTTAAACTTAGAAACTATTGATTTATCAAAAAATTGTAGGGGCGGGTTCTTCGAGAGCTTTGTCACTTCACCCCAATATTACTAAACCCGACCCACTCCTTCTCGTTAGCTTAATTTGTAATCAAAGGGTATAATCAGGGAACAAGGGAAAAAAAATTCCGTAAATTTACTGATGACACTTGAGAAATATTAATTTATAATATTCTATTGAGGGTATCATTAAGCAGTTTATGTCTGAAGAAGTTTATCACATTTTTATTCCTGACCAGATTGCAAGTCATGGAGGCAACCAAAAAGTCATTCTGCGATCTGGTAAATCCTATGATGTCACAATCCCCGATCAATTGCAAGAAGGATCTAAACTAAGATTAAAAAAATCTGGTTTAGATAAAAATGATGTTCTGTTGATTCTTCATACTTTATATGATAAAAATAATAGTTATCAACAGATAATTAATGATTTAATTAGGAATTGCGACATTAAATATGATAGCAAAGTCAGATGTATACAATCCTATGAAAATATTCGAGAAAATCAATTAAATGATGATCTAGCAGCTATTGATTTATTAGATTTTATAGTTGACAGCAATAAAAAAAATTTAGATTATGAATTCGTTCAACGATATCAATTAGCCAGCGAAAATTATCGTCTACTTTGGATTGAGGAATGTTTAGAAAAATCTTTAGAAGTTTCCCGTCTTTCTGAACACAAAAAACAAGCCTTAAGGGGAATTTATCAATGTGTGAGGGCAGGTGAAGCCATTGGGAAGCTAGATTATCTTAATGATCTTGATTCCATAATTACTAATTCTAATATTCCCGTAACTGTTAAACAGAGATATTTGAATGCCAGCGTAACATCAAAAGCTATTACAACAGAATTATTTATTATTAATTTAATCGAAGATAAAGTTATATCAAAAGTACAAAAAGAAAAATATTTATTTGTTTATATTCAAGTTCGAGATAATCAAAAAATTACCGATTTGCAGCAATTACTGAAACTGGATGAATTAGTTCTTAATTCAAATATTCCTGAAGAATGTAAAGTTATTTATAAGTTAGCCTCAGAGCGAGTATTTGAGCAAAAGAATGAGGAAAACTCAAATAATATTATAGACAGGGTTGCTAAAGTTACTAAATCTGTCAAAAAAGCTGCTCAAATTGTGCCGAATGCTCATGCAGTTTTGGGGCATTTAGGAGTAGAAGCAGGAACAAAAGTTGCCATTGCAGGTTTATCAGGTGGAGCCGCGACTAATGCAACACTAGCGGTTTTAGGAGGAGGTTCTGTTGCCGCCGGGGGTTTAGGAATGTTAGGAGGATTAGTAGTAGTAACGGGGGGAGCCGCATTAATTGGAGCCGCAACTTTAGTTTCCATTGTGTCCGTCTCTCAAATGGATACAGAAGATAAAGTTAATTTAGGAATAGCGGCTGTTGCAGGAACATTAACCAGTGCTGCGACTATTGCAACCGCTTGGGCTGCGGTGGGAGCTTTTGGTGTAGCGGGTACAGGAACAGCCATTGGCACATTATCAGGGGCGGCGGCTTATAGTGCGATTATGTCAGCCTTGGGCGGAGTTAGTTTCATGACAGGAGGGGCGGCTTTAATTGCTGCGGGTGCAGGTTTTGGCATTTACAACTTACTGAAAAATAAAAAAAATAATCCCAAACAGTTAGAAGCAAGACTTTATACTTTATTAGAACATCAAACCCATCATTTAATGACTGTATTTAACTATTATCTATCAGAAAAAACAAACGAATATTTTTTAGCTCCTAATATTCCTTTAGATAAACTTGCTAATGCACTTTATAAGTATGTAAATCTTGAACAAGGAGAAAGAGTATTAGCTTTAGTCGATCAAAGTTTATTCGGTTCAGGAAAAGTTGGTTTAGTATTTACTGAAAATCAATTGATTTGGCAAGAAATATGGCAAGAACCAAAATCATTGAGATATTCTAATTTTCCAGACGTGGGTTGTAGTTTGCCAAATTTCTCTAATGAAAAATTAGATTCTACTTTATACAATTTATTACGAGAATTGAAAGAAATTTATCAGTTCAATAAAATAGAAAATTTGCCGGAGAATAAAATAGAAAATTTAGATGATGCTGATAAATTGATTCAACAAATTGAGATGCTTAATCAAATCTGTGAATCTTGTATTTCTCTTGAACCCCATATTAAAAATCTTAATCGTATTTTATAATCACAAGGAGATTAAACGATGAATTCAGTTGAAGAACTAGCTAGACTTCAAAAACGCTTTCAAGAAGCAGCAAAAGTTATTGATGATTTATCTCGAATCAAGCAAGAATTAGAGCAATTATCAAAAAGTTATAAAGATAAATTATCTAACAACTCTTTTGAATTATCTCAAACTAAACAAGAAATTGACTCTCTATCAATTAACCATAAAGAATATAAAAAATATTGGCATGAAACTTTTAATGCTATACACAATAAAACTGAAAATATTTTGACTCAAATTAGCCAGATTGAAAATAAAATTCAGTCTGAAATTGATGAAAGCAAAACTGATTTAGACAAACTACAAAAAAGATTAGACGAAACAGAATCTTTTTTAAGTGAATTTAAAAATAATGTTCAGTTCAACAGAAATTTAACCATAGCTTCTTGTTTAATTGGGTGTATTGCTATAGGTTTAAGCCTCTATACTATATTATTTTTACCGAGAAATTCTGCTATTACCGCTTCATCGTCTCCACAAGAGTCTAGTCCTAATTTAGTTTCTCCCTCAACTGAAAACCCATCAATTAAAGTTGATTTTTTCCGAGAAGCTGTTAATAAAGCGACCCGAGCATCAACTTTAGCGCAATCGGCAAAGTCTAAAGATGACTGGAATTTAGTTGTCAATGAATGGCAAAGTGCTATTGATATGATGAGATCAATTTCTCCGTCAAGCTCTAATTATGAAATAGCTCAAAAAAAGGTTATAGAATATCAAAAAAATCTGAATTATGCAACACAACAAGCGGAACAAATGAGTCAATAAAATTAATTTTTAATTATTTAAAGTATAGCGGTCGTAGTGCGAGCGTCCTCGCTCACTGGATAACTCTAAGTGACTTGATAACTTGAGGTGCTAATAGGTGCGTGGGGGAAGCTATACACGCACCCTACAGGCGAGAAAAATTGATCTCAATTGTATTTTGATTTGTGATTAATAGCCTAAATCACTTCATCGGATTATATTCAGCTAATAATTTTTCTAACTTAGCTTGATCAACTTTAGATAATAATTTGTCCGCTTCATAATTATCTCGAACAGTTTTAGCTAAAGTAAAAGAAGACCCCACCGAAAAGGTTAAACCCATCCCCATAAATCCTTTCACCCAAATATCAACAGGAAGGTAAGCAATACCGACGGCGGTTGTGGATACAGCTAGAATAAAAGATAGCCAAACTTGAAGAATCCAAGCTGATGTATCTTTTTGTGCCAACATTTGTTTATTGCTCATAATAGTTACTACCTTGGGGCGTTATTGTTAATAATATTGTAGTTTTGAGCCATAAAATCCCTCAGCCACCATGGACAGTTTTAGAAACTGTCTAAGTAAGTGAGCGAGAAAATCAACAAGTATGTAATGAAAAGTCAACTTTGTTGCTCTGAGTGAAATTTCATCCGTTTTTTGGATTGTCGCCAGAACAGAAACCCGGTTTCTTGGCTTCTCAAGTCTCCTCTAACCAAGTTTGAATCGCTGATAACAGATTGGGTTGATGGGGGGGGAAGCCTTTTAACGGTGCTTCTAAGGATTTGTCCGTTAGCCACGCAAGGGTGCAGGGTGTGCATTCTATGGATTTGGGACAGTGGTATTTTTTGACGAGTTGCAGGTAGATGTCGGCGGCGGGTTTCGTGGAATCCTTGGGGTAGTGGTAAGATGGAAAAATCAATTCAAGGTTGTTTTATGTCAAATCCTGAATTATTGGCAAAACTTCAGCAGTTATCCCCTGCTGAGAAGGTTGAAATGATCCAGTTTTTAACGGCTGAATTGACGAAAGAAGAAGGTTTAAAATCCTTAGATAATGACGTGGTTTATCGTCTTTGGTCGCCTTATGATTATGGTGACGCTGCTCAGAAATTAATGAGCTTATTAGAATAAGAAGAAGCGAAAGAAAATGCGAAATGCTAAACAATATAGTTTGAATTAGGTGCGGGTCTTGGGGTTTCGCTTCTTTGTAGAAAATGACGAATATATTTGTCATATTTTTTGTAAAAAATCTTTGTAAGTTAAAATTTCTGTCCTCTCAAAATTCACCAAACTTAATAAATCTCTATCTCCTGTAATTAAAAAATCAGCTTGACTATCTTTAGCTAAAGCTAATAAATAATTATCTTTAGCATCTCTACAAATAGAAATTTCTGAGGTTATTTCTATAGATAAACCAATAATATTCAACAATTCCAGCAATTCTTGGACTTTCGTGACTGGAAAATATTTTTGGAGTTTTGGTCTTTGAGTTACTAGATTAATTTCCTCTAGGAGTTGGTTGCACAAGACAATTTGGAGCGTTTTATTGACGATTAATTGTTTGAGATTGGCTAATTCTTTACCAATCAAGAAGCTAATCCAAAGATTCGTGTCTATAATTACTTTAAGAGGCTGGTTTTCTGGCATAAATTTCGCTTCTAACTGCTTCAACTTCTTCGGTAATAGTTTCTAAAGAGAGTTCATCGGTTTTGAATGACTCTAAAAGGTCTGTTAATTGGCTGTTTAATACTTCTTTTTCAAGTTCTTGGCTTAACAGCAATTTTTCTGGATATGGCAGTTGTTTGACCAAGGCTAAAACTTGTTCAAAGTTCAGGGAAAGTTGATAGCTGGCTGGAGTCATTGTTCGTTACGCTTAGGGTTTTCCGATATTTTAGCTCAAATTTGTGGATTGAGGATGGTTTCATGTCTCTAAAATAGTCCTTTGCAGCCAAGTCATAATAGTTTGAATCAGGTGCGGATCTTGGGGTGAGAAAGTGGGAATGGTGGGATGGGGTGAGTGGGTGATAACGCAGATTGTAGCCTCGAAGCGAGTGAGAGAATCGAGAAAAGTTTGGCTAAAACCTTGAGGTTTCGCCTCTTCGTAGAAAATGAGGATGGGGTGTTTTTCCCAGTCTAGGAGTTGCCAGTAGATTTTGAGTTCGGTGAGGGTGCGGGGTGTGCTTTCTGTCGATTTGGGACAGTGGTGTTTTTTGACGAGTTGCAGGTAGATATCGGCGGCGGGGTTATCGCGGTTATCGAATTTGCTACCGTCGATGCAGAGGAGTTGGAGGGTTTGGTGGAGGTTGGTTTCGGTGAGTTGGGCTTGCAGGATTTGGGGGAGTTGGGCGAGGTTGAGGGTTTGGATGAGGGGGGAGGTTTCGGTTAAACCGTGCCATGCGCGGTAGAAATCGGGGTAGGATCTGAAACCCATTCATAGAAAGGTTTTTATTCAAAAATTCTAAACATTCTTTTTGCTACATATAGTCTGTAGATATAAAAGTAGCATCTGGGTAGACTTTCTGTAAGGAAACACCTAACTATAGAGTTCCACCTAAATTGGATGGTCAAGCAATTTTCGGGGCTTAATGGAGTTGTTGGATCAAATCTCAGAAGGCTAAGGAAAAAACTTGGAATATCCCAAGAAGATTTAGCCGAGAAATGTGGTCTACACAGAACTTACGTTGGTGCTATCGAAAGAAGTGAGCGGAATATTACGTTACAGACCCTAGAAAAGCTTGCAGAAAGTTTAGGTGTTTCCCCACAGGATTTACTAAAAGATTGCTCTGATGTTTAATAAATTTAGAAATTCACAATACTCTATTTACAACCAAGCGAGAAACTACTTTATCCAAAACTACGATCAACTTATTGGAATTGAGAAGTTTATAGCTCTCAAAATTTACGAAATCGTCAATAATAATATCCAACAGATAGCCAATGATTTTAATGAAGCAAGCAATCTTTATCCATTTTGGCAAAATTATCCACCTGAAGAAAGAGGGAGATATCCTATAGGCGATCAGTATCCTTGGATAGAAGTTGGTGAACACAGTATTGGAGACAAATTGCCGAGGCTTTTAGAACCTTATTTTAGTATTCGAGATGTTGGTTTACCTACAGGTGCTGATGTGAGGTTAGTTCTTACGCACCCAGAAATCAATAACCTTACGAATAGTTTTACAGACACTTGTTGGTTATTTCTCGATATCAAATCGGTTGGCCCTAGAGATGACCAAAGCCATGCTGTAATGTCACCAAATCAAATTTCTGGGAGTGGTATATGGGATTCTGTTGATGGGGGTGTTTCTAATACAGTTATCGTTGCAAAAGGTAGAAATAAAAGCCATCTTTTCCATGCCAGTATTCCTCCAATTTATATTCTAAGCGATGGAACTGTGATTCCAGTTATAATAGTTATCCTCAAGCCTGTATATAAAATGTTATCGCTTGAAGAACAGTCAGAAGATGGTGGACAACCACTTGGGAGAATCAGCTTTGCAACAGTTCCAAATGGACTACTCTTACACGAACAACCGAACTATTTAGCTCAATACCCTAATTTGTTCTTCCCCGGAAAAGATGACAAGAACACAAATCCTCAAAAAATGCGTTGTCGAGTTAGTTTTGAAGTTTTAAAATCTATCGCCAATTGGAGATTTCAAGAAATTGTTTTAAAATAATCAAGATTTAGCTCTAGCTGAACAGGTGTTAAGTTTTTCAACCTATCTTCAGCCAACTTTACATAGCAAAATTCTTTTTCTATGCCTATGTATTGCCGATTCATTTTCATGGCAGCAACAGCAGTCGTACCACTACCCATAAATGGATCTATTACTAAGTCACCCTCTGCACTAAACAAGCGAATTATGCGCGTAGCCAACTCCTCTGGAAATTTTGCTTCATGATCGTCATTTGATCTAACGCTATTGATATACCAAACACCCCTTGCTCCCCATTCTTTCCATTCTTGGGTTGAAAGTTTGCTTCTATCAATCACATACTCTCCTGGTTTCCAAAAGATATACAAGTCTTCATATTCACTAACTGCTTTCAATGTATTGCTTGTCCACTGACTATTTGCCCATGCTGGATCTTTTACCCAAACTCGCTTGTCATACAAATAAATCCCTACATCCTGAGCATACTGTTCAAGATAATGTCCCACTAGCTTAACTCTAGTCTGAATCTGATGTTTGCCACCCCGAATATTATTTCCGTTCAATCTTCTGTCAATTGTTTGCTCACTGCAACCCAGCAATTTGGCTAGTTTATAGCGATTATAGTCAGGATATTTCTCACGAGCTTCTAATACCATCTCTTTGGTTACTTTACATTTTTGATTGGAAATGTTGAGAGCTTGTATTTTAGGCATTTCACCATCTTTAAAGCATAAAATATCTGCAATATTGATAACTATAAATCCCCCTGGCTTCAAAACTAAAGCATGATTATTAATAACTTTTCTCAACATTAGTTGCCAAGATTCAAAAGTTTCCTCTTTTTCATATTTCTTTCCAACAAAGTATGGAGGCGACCATAAACTAAGAGCCACGCTATCTGGCTCAATTTCAAGCATTTTATGTTCTGACCTACCATAATAAATTGCATTAGAGTCCAGATATTTCATTAGAGTTTTTATATAAAGTTACACTTCAAATGCTATATAAAGTCATCATTTTTGTCAAGCTCAAGGAAAGAAATGCAATCACAACCGCAAGGGATTCTGAATCAACTCCTTGAGACGGTAATTTTCCGACTGTGCTAACGCCACCTCTAAACTCTCCCCCGTCGTGGCACAGGGCTGACTCATAAATCCTAATTATGAATAATAAATTTACCAGCAAATATGGATTAAGCCCTTCAGGGCTTACTACGGTAGATATTGGGCAATGCGACGACTCGCACCTGGTTGTCCGAGGCGACGTTTTCCGTTTTCTGCTATTAACTTTAATTGTTCGGAATTAAGCAGCAGCGATCGCAATATTTCAGGAATTTCTGTCGGATTTTCTACTATAATTAATGACTGCCCTAATAGACGCTGTTGATTATTAGCAAAGGTGGGGGTAAATTGTGGCCCCTCGCCCGGAATTGCGATCGCAGGTTTCCCTAAACCGACAAATTGTTCTGTTGCAGTTCCGGCCATGGCGATCGCAATATTCCCTAAAGCTAAACAATCATTAAATGCCTGATTTGTCAAGATTAATATAGCATTTTTTTGAGAAAAAATTAATTCTCCATGACCCCAAGAAAAGTTAATATTAGGTAATCTTAAATCTGGGGTTTCTTGCCATCCTAAATCCGTGAGAGATTGACAAAAGGGTTGCAGGTCTAAACT
Organism: Planktothrix agardhii; assembly: GCF_904830935.1. Taxonomy (NCBI): domain Bacteria; kingdom Bacillati; phylum Cyanobacteriota; class Cyanophyceae; order Oscillatoriales; family Microcoleaceae; genus Planktothrix; species Planktothrix agardhii. The sequence goes on along the minus strand of NZ_LR882952.1, from coordinate 2,190,025 downwards.
AGAGGCGATCGCACCTAAAAACACCAATTCTTGATAGCTAGGGATCGGATTTTCTGTTGATCGGATCGAGCTTTGAATAATTGCATCTACTCCTTGTAAGATTATATCCCAATTTCGATTAACTTCTGGAGAACGAGAACCGGGTAATAATGTTATAAATATCGATCGCTGCTGTAATTGATCAATATTATAATTATCAATATTAGGTTCTAAATTATCCATCATGGGATTTCCTAAATCAATCGCCGAAATTCCATATTTTTCTAGGGTTTTAGTTGTTATCGTATCCCTAGGAAATACCCCTAAACACCGAGAATTATTCATTAACCAACGTTCCCAAGGGAAATAAATCGAATCAGAATATTTATACCATTTCCACATTCCGATTAAGGGTAATTTTTCTTGTTCATCACGGAGATAATAGTCGGATTTTGCTGTTCCGATAAAAGCATAATTTCCCCCACTTAACCAGGCTAAAAATAAAGGCACAATATCCCCGACGGCGAGAATTATTCCCCCTTGTTTTACCCACTGGCGAATAGTTTGATATTGCTGAATAATTAAGGGAAATAACCCCGCTTGTAGATCTCGCCAGAGTTGGTGTTTATCCATATAAATAAAACCCCCAGAAGGTAGGGATTTTACTGATCCCATAATGGGAACGTTGTCTAGTTGAGTGTAAGATTGTCCTAATCCCACTAAGGGTAAGGCGGCGAGTTCCGGGGGATGGGGCTGTTTTTGGAGTTCTCGTAAAATCCTAACGGCGATCGCATCTTCCCCATGACCATTACTCACCGATAGAATTTTGACAGTCATGGTCTAACTTCCTCAATAGGTTGTAATATTTTATCAGTTATCAGTTATCAGTTATCAGTTATCAGTTAAATAAATAAACCCAAGATTTTTACTGATAAAAAAACTGTGATTTATTCTTAACTGATCATGCGGATACTTGATGAATCAATTCTGTTTTTTAACCTGATTTAATCTGATTAAATTATATGATTTTACCTGCCCAAAAATTTCCCCCATTGGATTGTTTGATTATTGATTATGATGACCAGGATGTACAAATTCTATTGGAAATTTTAGGTCAGCAAGGGTATCAAATCCGAAGGGCTTTAAATGCAAATGTGGCTTTAGAATATTTACAAATCAAGATTCCTGATATAATTTTTTGGAATTTTTCAGAACTTGAAGATCAAAGATTAAATCTTAACTATTTTTCTCAATATTGTGAAAATAATCAACAAAGTGTTACTATTTTTTTGTTGATTTCATATTCTAATCATAGCTATTCTATTCCCTTAGACTATGGCAGCTATTATGACTATATCAGAAAACCTTTTAATTCTCAAGAAATTATGCTTAGAATTAAAAATATCCAGCATTACCGTCAAAATCAGAAGGTTTTAAGCGAGTCTTTGCTTCAGTTAGAACAAGAAATATCAGCGCGTAAAGCCGCCGAAAGTAAACTTGAGGAAATTAGCCAGAAGTTACAAACAACAACGGATAAATTAAAGTATTTGAGTCGGCTTGACCCCTTAACTCAATTAGCAAATCGTCCTTATTTCGATGAATATTTATTAAGAGAATGGCAACGTTTAGCCAGGGAAAGAATATATTTATCCTTAATTATTACAGATGTGGATAGGTTTCAAGGTTATAATGAAGTTTATGGATATGATCAAGGAGATATCTGTTTACAAAATATTGCTCAAACTATGGGCACCTGTATTAAACGTCCGGCCGATTTAGTTGGGCGTTATAGTGGGGAAAAATTTGCAATTTTGCTTCCCCATACAGATAGGACTGGGGCGATCGAAGTTGCTAAGTTAATTAGAGCTAAAATTAAACAATTGGAAATTTCTCACCCTAAATCGGAGATCAGTCCCTACCTAACTCTGAGTTTGGGGGTAGCAACAGCTATTCCCGCACCGGAATTACCCCCACATCCTTTGATTACCGTTGCCGAAGAAGCTCTACAGGAGGCTAAACAGCAAGGTGGCGATCGCATTGGGGTGGGAGTCCATTGGCGTTAGAAATAGCGTCAATAGGGATCAAGATTTTTTAGTATCGATCTGTTCTGTGTCTCCATCCTCATTTTTCCCGGTGTAACTCAGTGTTGTCCAATGATCGACGGTGGTTTGATTTACCTCGGATTTGGACGGGACTGCGTGGGCAGAAGCCACGGAAAACACGGTAAAACTTGTAGACGCAACAAGTCCTAATAAAACAATAATATTTTTCATGAGATGACCCCTGATGGCTATGAAAATCGATGCTTTGATTGAACAAAATAGGGATATAAAAAGGTAGTAAAAACCCGATCACACCCTGGAGAATTGCACGAGGGATATGGGAAGCGGCTGCGGTCGATGCACATAAGAATTGACCGCTTCTGGATCTGACACTCTGAGTAATGTGTTTTATCTTCGCTCCATTTTGAGGATTTGGGGAGCGGGGAGTCACCCATCAGGGGGGGTATATGTACTATTTTTTGTATATCTAGCAGTCCTAAATAGGTTGTAATATTTTATTGTGGGGGTTTGGTATCCAAACCTGTATGCCATTGGTTCCTCCTGTCCATTTTTAAGTATTTGTTGGTTATAGCAGGTAAATTGGTTGATACAAAATTTAATTAATAGTTTTATTGTTTTTTACGGTTTTAAGTCGTCCGGTCTATTGCAATTTAATAACATTTGTGATTCTGCTTCCGATAGCTCAATCGGTTCCACAGGAATTTGGCTTAACCAGCGTTGAAAAGATCGACCGCCGGGAGCCATAAACCCTTGTAAATGGTCATAGGCGGAACGGCGATAAAACCCACATAGGGGTTCCCAACGGGACTTGGTTTGAGGAATAACGGCTAAAATTGTATCGGGGAGAACGGTTAAACGGGTTTGCCAATGTTGAATCATAGCGGGTTCTAATCGCGGCAAATCACAGGCTAATAACCAAATCCAATCAAAGGGAATTTCTGATAATCCTTGGGATAGGGCGATTAATGGCCCTTGGTTCGGTTCCTTCTCTAATATAACTTCGTAATCCTCGGTTAATAGAGTTTGATACCGTTTCGGCCAAGGTGTAGCAATATATACTTTTTGGCTACAGATAGCCGCCACTTCATAAACTCGCTGAAGCAGGGGTTTTCCTTCATAGAGAACAAAAGCCTTATCCTCACCCATGCGAGAACTTTGACCTCCAGCTAGAATTAAAGCAGCAATAGATAGATCATTCATTTCAAATCCCCGTTGAAAAAGTAATTTTGAATCTCCTGCAATTTAGCCTGAACTTTCCCTTCTGTTATTAAGGATTCAACACTTGATAATCCCGATTCTAAATCTTGACAGACCCCAGAACGCCAGAGATAAAAACCCCCATTCCACAGTGTGGCTTTCATAAATTCACTACTTTGACCCTTTAAAACCGTTTGAATTTGTTCAATTAAAATCGGAGTTGAGGACAGAGTAACTTCCCTACCGTCAAATCCATAATCCCGGGGATGTAATAATAACCGTTCAAAGAAAACATCATCTAAGATAGGATTTTTTGTTAATATTTTTGTAGGATCTTTAACTATTTGGGTTTGTTGACCCGGTTGATGTAGCCCAATAATACAAGTGCGATCGCGGGGTAAATCGCAACTTCCTTCTAACCCTTTAACCGTAATAAAATCCGTTACTCCACGCCAATGAAAAGCTTCTCTAAACATGGTTTCTGTGGGCGGATGTACATACCCACAAACCACTGTTGCTTGTCCTAAATAGGGTTTCCAGATCAATTCCATCGTCGCTAAAGGGGGACGTTTACCAATTTCTCGACGATAGCTAACTAACTTTTCTGCTGCTAAGAAATGTTGGGGAAGATAAACAAATCCCAAACCCAATTCTGCAAAAACCTTTTGTACTTGTGCTAGGGATAATTTAGACCAGTCTAAACCCAACCCCTGCCAAACTTCAATTAAAGGAATTCCCTCCTTGGTGGGCATTCGCTGACCCCCATGTAAAATCACCTGCACCCCGGCGGTAACTAAAATTAAAGCGGTTAAGGGGGCCATTGGAGCTGTGCGAGACCGACCATCATAAGGACAACCCAATACAAACGGCGCGGAAGTCACCGACTGAAGTTGAGGGCCAATTTCTTCATAAGCATCTAACATTCCGGCTAATTCTTCCCCTGTCGGGCGTCGGATGCGATGGGCGATCAAAAATGCACCAATTTGAGCCGGAGTTGCTTCCTCTAATAGCATTAATCTCATGGCTTCGGCCGCTTGAGAACGGGTTAATGCTTCACTGGTATGAGTACCACTGCCCACTTGACGAAGTAAATCCCTAAATCGATCACTCATGTTGATAAAGTTTTAAATTGTAAGATTATCCACTATAGCAATCTACGCTAAGGTTATTTTAACAGAGGCATTTGAGGATTTAAAGCATGAATTGAGCCATTACTTTGATTAGGAATACAGTCATGAACTAATTGCCAAAAATAGGCGATCGGAGGAATTTGCATTCGATCGGGTGTGGTCACAATTACCACTTCACGAGTCCAATTTGTATTTACATCCTCAGCCATTAACTCAGAAGAAGCCGAAGATTTGGAAGGGGAAGCTAATTCTCTAACCGCCAAAGTCGGATCGGTTTTGGCTTCTACTAGGGCAGAATATGGTAATAATGCAATCAGTTCCCCCTGACGAATGACTCCACGAAACCCATCTAATGTATTTAACTCTAAAACGGCATTTAATTTGGCTCCGGCCTTAGTAAAGTTTTCTTGAACTAAACGCTGCATTCCATAACCATCTTTAAAAACAACTTGCGGATAACGAATTAATTCATCCCAAGGAATTTGAGAATATTGGGCTAAGGGATGATTGCTTGCCATTAATACTTGAATAGATTCTTGATACAGAACATCAACTAAAAGTTCTCCACTGACGGTAAAAGAACGATTATTCATAATAATAGCAATATCTACTAATCCATCTTTAAGCACTTTTAAAGCCCGATCACTTCCTAAAGAAGTTACCCTTAATTGAACCTCTGGATAAGCATAACAAAACTTCTGTAAAACCGGAGGTAAATAGGAGGAACAAACCGAATGAATTACCGCCACACAAAGTTCCGGCTGTTTTCCCATCAACAGAGATGCTAGTTCTTCTTTAGCACTATCCCAGGCTTGGCAAATTTTGCGAGCATAGGGCCAAAAGCGTTCACCCCCAATTGTTAATTTAACTTGAGTCGTGCGGTGAAACAAGGGTAAACCGAGTTCTTCTTCTAGTCCTTGTATCTGTCTACTAATTGTTGATTGAGTTAGACCCGATTTCCGTGCTGCTTGTTGAAAACTTCCAGTCTCAGCAACGGACAGAAAAGATTGCAGTTGCTCTAAACGCATAAATACAATTATCAATCATCAGTTATCAGTAATCGGTGTAGAGACGTGCCCGAGCGCAGCGATGCCGTAGGCTATTGGCGCATCTGTACCAGTCATCCGTTATCAGTAAACAGTAAATAGTAAACAGTAAATAGTTATTGGTAAACATTTATCGGTAATCAGTAGAGACATATAGCAGGTGTCTACTGATTACTGATTTCCGATAAAGCGATTAGAATTGCTTGTTTAATATCAGAACTAATATCTTTTTGATGGGATAAATTTTGTAAATATTGATAGGTTTGTTCGGGCTCAATTTGTTTTAAGGCTGAAATACAATGGAATCGTACTGAGGGATTCGGATCAATCAAAAGCTTAATTAAGGGATTAATTGCCTCGATTAATCCTAGTTTTCCCAATTCTAATGCAATCAATTGTTTTGTTTTAGGATCGGAAATTGCCGGATGATTACTATTAATAAAATTGACCAGAATTTGATGGGCTTGTTTTCTCAATTCCAAGGTTTCAAATCTTCCTATACACGGAATAATTTCTCTAACTAGGGTAATTTTTTCTATTGTTTCTGGATTTGAATTTAGATTGAATTGAGGATCAAAAGTCAAGAGAATTTCCTGTAAATAATCTAAACTTTTAGCAGTTTCGATCCATCCCAAGGAACGCACCCCATCTATTTTTAAGGAAATGGGGACACTTTGAGATTGTACTTGTTCAAAGAGAGCAGTAGCAGCTTCATCGGTTTTTAAACGGGCTAAGGCGAGTTGAGTTTGTTGACAAACTTCCGGTCGAATATCCCATAATAAGGGTTTAAGTTTTTCGACTAAATTGATATTTTCTAATAAATTTAATCTTACTCCTAATCCAATTACCGCTTGTTTTCTGACATCAGCAACGGGATCATTTAAAGCCTCTAATAAAATCGGAATTACCCTCGGATCATGAAAACTACCTAATGCTTCAATGGCGATCGCTCTAATTTTAGAATTTGGATCATTAACAACAGTTAACAAGGGGGGAATGGTTTCAGAATGGCGAATTTGAGCTAGGGCTTGGGTTGCTAATAATTTAGAATCGGGTTTTTCTAATAATTGAATTAAAGGTGCGATCGCTGAATTTCCTAGATTTGATAAAGTAATAATCGTTATTTCTTGTAGGGATATTTCTGCTTCTGTTGGTTCAGATTTAGAATTTTTGAGCAGATTAATTAAAGGTTCAATAATGATTTCCGATTTAAAATTACCCAAAGTTCTAGCTACAAACCAACGCATTTCTATATCAGCCGTTTCATCTTTTAAAATATTAAGCAATGGCTCTAAGACAGGGGTTCCTAAACTGGGTAAAATCTTGCTCACTTCCCATCGTTGTTGAAAATCTCCCTGTTCTAACTCAGTTAAAATATTATTGAGTAATGCTTCCAGTTCCTGTTGTGAAAAATCAATCTCTGAATTTTCCATAATTTTTTTCAAAAGATTTGGATATCCCATTTACCCAATAATTTGAGTTTACCCCCCGTGCACGGGGAGCCTAGGGGGGATGTTTTTATCGGTTAAGGTAATTTGTCTTTTAGTTGGGTGTAGTTTCCAGCTTGATTGTTTGTATTCAACAGAATAGTAATCTTTCTGGAATCCGGTGGATTTCCTCTGTTGATTTCTCAACCTCCTGATATACTAACATGAAGATTCTCTACGATCTTACAACAACCTCGCACAAAGCCCACGCACTTCAGTCGTGGGATGTAGTGCGACCCCCTTTAGGGGGTGTGAGGGTTTTAATGTAATCCCTAAGAACTTCAGCCATTGATAATCCTTCTGATTCAGCATGACTTTTGAGACGTTCATATTCTTTCTCGTTAACATTAAACTGAATTTTCTTTTCCCTTGACATACTCTATTTAAGACTCTATTATCAGAGTATAGCAAGGATGTTCCTCGCTTATCTGGTCAGATGTTCTGACCTCCTTAAAAACAAGTTGTCAATGGCGAGAAAAAGGCAACCACTGTGATTATCCCTGTTGACTACAGAAAGCTCCGAAAAATCTTGGCAGAGCCAAAGACTGTAATAGTCGTGTGCCGTCAATTGGGACGAGGTACTTGGCATTCCTCAGAGTCTCGTACTCTCCTCTAATATTGCTGTGAAGCAATTCTGGAAACAGTGGGGGGCAACTCCATGAATACCGAGCAATCGGGGCTAGACAGGAGAAATCCCACGCGGTTCACCCGTGGGAGTGTCAATACATACTCCCGCAAACAGTAAACATAAAATAGGCTATTCGGGGGTTAATGCTTGTGTAAATAACTGTTCATACTGGTCTAACGCCTGTTCAATACCATAATATTCCTCAGCATATTTTCGTCCAGATTTACCCAAGGCTTCTAATTGTGCTGGATTTTTGTGAAGATCAGTAATCGCCTGGGCTAAACTCTCCGCATCTTCAGGAAGTACCACAATTCCCCCGCCACTTTTAAGAATCACCTCTTTTGCGGTTCCCGTATCAGGAACAGAGCCAATAATAGCACAACCACTGGCTAATAAAACCGGAATTTTTGAGGGTAGATTAAAAACCGTTACTCGTCTTTTTTGCACCACTAATCCCACATCCGCAGCCGCCAACATATCGGGCAATTTTTCCCTTGGTTCAAGGGGAATTAATAAAACATTTTCCGTTTTATATTCTTGACAGATCTTTTCTAACTGTTGTAAAGCCTCCTGTTCCCCAGCAATGACAAAAGAGATTTCAGGAATAGACCCTAATAACTTTGCTGCTTTAATCACCGTTTCTAAACCTTGAGTTAAAGCAATATTTCCAGAATAAAGAACGACAAACTTATCTTCAAGTTGATACTTAATCCTAAAGGAATTATTCGTTTTTGATAAAGGTTTAATAAAATTAGTATCTACCCAATTCGGAATATAAGCAATTTTATTGTTGGGGATGCCGACTTCCACTAATTTATCAACAAAACCATCCGCAATTACACTAATCTGATTTACTTTTTCATAAGTAAACTTTTCCACAAATTTAGCAGTTTTAATCACAATACCATCGGGATTAACCAACTTCACCCGCAAGGCAGCTTCCGAAACAATATCCTGAATATTCAAGATCACCGGACAACGGCGCACCCAGGCATAAATACCCACCGGAACACTCACCAATAAAGGAGGAACCGTAGCAAAAATAATATCAGGTCGCCAACCGTTAAACGCCTGAACTATGCTTGTCACCATAAAACTACTATCCAGCAGCAGACGATCTAATAATCCGGGTTTCGGGCCACGCACCCAAATATAGCTGCGCTGAATTATCACCCCATTTCGTTCTTCCGTCAGATATAACTTATTCCGGTATCCCTGATAAATCCGGCGTTCTGGGTAATTGGGCATTCCCGTAACTACCCGAACTTCATGGCCGCGCCTGACCAGACCCTCTGCGAGTTCTGTCATCAGAGGAGCAATACCAATCGGTTCAGGATAATAGTTATAGGAGTAAATCAGTATCCGCATACGCTTTAAATCAGTTATCAGTTATCAGTTATCAGTGATCAATTATCGCTAATTTAGGCGAATTACACTGATTTCGCCAAGTAGTTTTGTTGCTTTCTCAACCGTGTAATCTTTGTATAGCAGTCGCCAGACCTATTAGGACAAAGAGTGATGCAGCAAAGCTAGACGGTGAAGTCTTTTCCTCCGGTGTTCCCTCCCCCCCTAGCCCCCCGTGCACGGGGGGTTTGGGGGACTGTTCCGGTGTTCCCTGCTATAATCCTTTAAATCCGTGATTAAGTTTTGGGTTTGAGTACCAATAGCATTTCTACCTCAACCTGCGAAGGATCGGGAAAGCTGGCACTAATTCCCACACCTCGAATTGAATTTAGTATAGTCATTCTATTGGGTTGAAGGGCGATCGCCGGAGATGCTAATAGATATCCCATCGCCCAAGAAGTAATTTTTTCAATATCCAAATAGACATAACTATGGTGAGAACTGGGTAGAGATTTGCTAATTTCTTGAAATCGTTGGCTGTGATTCAGGGGATTGGTGGGATTCTGAGTCATGGCTTCCACCACTGGCCCCCCAAAGGCAACAAAAATCACATTAGGACTTAACCAGCCATGTCCGAATAGTGTTCCCTGTTTTGGGTCATTCCATTCTGTCACCTCAATTCCAGATAAACTCCGTTGTTCAATATTAATCGGAGGATTGCCCCCGGCAACCAGAGTATTGAGTTTATTTAACATTATTTCTGCGGCGGGGCGATCGCTAGTTTCAATTAACAAAACTCCCCCCAATCCCAAGGACGCTAATACTCCTTTTTCAGAAGCGATCGCAGCCAAGGCAAACTCCCCATCCATCCAGCCAAACACCTCCCTATCCGCATCTAAATTAATTGCTTGCAGTCCCAAACGAATTTGACTAATTATCTTATTCAAATCCCGGTTATTTTCCCCCAAAGTTAAAAACTGTAACCAAATTTGATGCAGATCATGACTATTTACCAGAGCCAGGGTGTCACTGGGGAAACGATCGATCATTTTCCCAAATTCCGGTGGTTGTTGGGATACCTTGCCATTGGGACGTAACTGAGCCATCGCTTTTAAGCGCATCCCATCCCCTTCTACCCCAACTCCAATTACCATAGATTGAATGGGTTTCAGGGAAGATATAGATTGACCGGATAAACTCAAAACTTCTGGCCAAGTGCTACTTAAATCCTGCGTTAACCGATCATAATCGGTAATAAACACCGTCACTAAAGGATTAGCAAGATTTGCACTTTGAAAAAACAGGTCAGATTTTCCCGATAAACTGACCAAGGAAGGAGAACCCATGAAGGTATCGATCGCCCGTTTCACGGTTTCAGGATTAGCCGCAATTACCACCTGATTATTGATCACCGCCACGTTATATTGTTTTCCCGTTTTTTCGGTATAACTCGATAGAGTCACCCCTCGATATTGACTCTGTTGAGATTTAACCTCCGATGAAGCCTTTAATTTTTGGGCAAATTGCCAAGATTTCCATTTATTTTTAATTCCCACAACCATTAATAACTGGGCATCTGTTGCGGATTTAATTCCATCAGTAGGAAGTAAAGCCACCATCACCCCACCGATCCAAGGTTGAATATCCTGATTAAAATTAATCGTCGCCCCAGCTAAACTCTGTTGTTGAAAAATTTTTATTCCCCGACTGACTAATGCTTGAGCTTCCGGTGTGCCAAAATTTTGTAATTCTGATAAAACTTGAGGTGTTGCCGACACATAAGTTGCCATAATTGCTTCATCAGGCACAAGTTTGCCACTTTCTAGGGGACTATAGGCTTTGTACCTCTGAGTTGTTAAGTAAAAGGCGGCGGCGACACTCCCACATACAGTTAGGGCTGCCACGGCCAAAAGCAGCTTAGATTTTTTTCGGATCAGCATGATGATTTTTAAGCGGGGTGATCACCCAGGGTTTCAGACAATTCCCTCTATGTTAGCTTGTTACCCTATCGGGGGAATGGCTAAAGATTTGTTAAACTCTAAAGACAAAGGTGCGAGTATTCAGCCATTAATAATGAAAGTAGCAGTTACAGGAGCAACAGGTTTTGTCGGCAGTCGTTTAGTCGAACGACTCCAACAGCAAGGACATTCGGTATTAGTTCTCACCCGGCATCCAGAGCGGGCAAAACGGGTATTTTCCAGTTATGTCTATTCCCAGTTAGAAATTATTGGTTACACTCCCACCATATCCGGTACTTGGCAACAGGTGATTTCGGGATGTGATGGGGTGGTGAATTTAGCCGGGGCGGGAATTGCCGATGAAAGATGGACACCGCAACGCAAACAGGAAATTTTAGAAAGTCGGGCTACGGCTACCCAAAAATTAGTCGAAGCGATCGCACAAGCTAATTCTAAACCTAGTGTCCTGGTTAGTGCTTCGGCGATTGGCTATTACGGAACCAGCGAAACCGCCCTATTTGATGAACATAGTCCCTCTGGACAGGATTTTTTAGCCAATGTCTGTCTAGCTTGGGAAACCTCAGCCCAACAGGTTAAGGAAACCGGAACTCGTTTAGTAATTTTAAGATTGGGGATTGTTTTAGCCATGGGGGGAGCTTTGGGAAAAATGCTAACTCCCTTTAGAATGTTTGCCGGGGGGCCATTAGGTTCGGGAGAACAGTGGTTTTCTTGGATTCATCGAGAGGATTTAGTTAATTTAATCCTATTAAGTTTAACCAATTCTCAAATCGAAGGGGTACTAAATGCCACGGCTCCCAACCCCGTTAGAATGGGGCAATTGTGTCATGCTTTAGGGGAAGTTCTCAATCGTCCGTCTTGGCTTCCGGTTCCTGATTTTGCCCTGGAAATATTATTAGGAGATGCCGCCCAAGTCATTCTCGAAGGTCAACAAGTCCTACCTAAACGTACCCTATCCTACAATTTTAATTATCAATATCCGACGGTTAAACCTGCCCTAGAAGATATTTTATCTTCTTCATAAATTGGGTATTTTTTAAACACGGATTTAAGAGAATTTCACGAATTTTAATCTGTGTTAATCTGCGTAGTCCTCTTAAATCCGTAATAGGTAAGTACCTAAACAAAATTAATTACACATCCTCTACCCTCTACCCTGTTCCCTCCCCCCCCTAGCCCCCCGTGCACGGGGGGTTTGGGGGGGCTGTTCCCTCTCTCAACTAGGTAATTTATTTTGTGCAACTACTTAATGGGTTCGGATGACATGATGAATTAACTCCCTAACAAATTCGAGGTAACTGTTCTCCACTCAACATATCAATAATCCGTTTTGCTCCTATTCTACTTTGCATAGTAACCAAAGGATTTGAAGTTTGTTTCACAAAACCAATTAAACTAGATTCGGGTATTTTTGCCTGTAAAATTGATAAGGTTTTTTCAATATCCTTCTCGGGAACAAACACCGCAAACCGTCCTTCATTAGCAACATAAACGGGATCAAATCCCAATATTTCACACGCACCTCTAACTTCTTCTAATACCTTAATAGCCGTTTCTTGAATTTCAATTTCAACTTTAGCAGCAGTAGCAATTTCATTTAACGTACTCGCTAAACCGCCCCGGGTTAAATCGCGTAAACAGTGAATTTCTATTCCCGCCTCTAATAACTCTAAAACCACATCCGCCACAGGCGCGGAATCACTTTCTATAGTCGTTTCAAATTCTAATCCTTCTCGCACCGCCATAATAGCAATCCCATGTCGCCCCAAATCCCCATTAATAATAACAGCATCCCCAGCTTTAACAGATAGGGAATTAATAGTTAAATTATGTTTAATAATTCCGATACCCGATGTATTAATAAAAATCCCATCTCCCTTACCCTTATCAACAACCTTAGTATCTCCCGTGACAATTTTAACCTGAGCTTTTTCGGCAGCTATTTTCATGGATATAATAATTTCCCATAAGGTTTGAATTGGTAAACCTTCTTCTAAAATAAAACCTACACTTAAATATAAAGGACGAGCTCCCGCCATTGCCAAATCATTAACGGTTCCATAAATTGCCATTGAACCAATATCTCCCCCTGGAAAAAATAGGGGATTCACCACATAGGAATCCGTTGTAAACGCTATTTTATTTCCGTTTAATTGTAGAGTAGCAGCATCATGTTCTACTTGATTAGAACTTCCAAAAGTGGGTAAAAACATCTGGTCAATTAATTGACGCATGAGTTTACCTCCACCGCCATGAGCGAGTAAAATATAAGGATATTGTTGCAGAGGAATGGGACAAGTTAAACTAAAATCTGGATTAGAGGTCATAGAGAGGTTATTGATAGAATTACTATCAATTCTATAATGAAATTTACGGGACTTCAAAAAATCATGAAAAGTTATTATAATTTCTCGCAAAACTTAACCACTGGTACAACATTTATTACCGTCGGTGGAGCGACTGGGGCAGGAATTTATAGCACAATTGGCGGCGTTGGACTGGTGGGAAGTTTTGGGGGAATTGGGTTAGGAATAATGCCATTAATGGGTGTGGGGGCGGTGGCGGGGGCTGCAACTTATGGGGCATTTAGAGCACTTAATCAAGGGGATGCTATTGCTTGGGGTGCAGTAGGATTAGGGGCAATTTCCGGGGTAGGAATTTCTTCAGTTGTGGGAGGAATGGGGTTAGGTTTTGCGGGAACAGGCGTCGGAACTGGTATGGGAACATTAGGGGTTTTTGGCGGAATTGTTGGCTTAGGATTATATGGAATTGCCCAATTAATTGATGCTGGCGGAAGCCCAGAAACAGCATTTCAAGCCTTTGACCGGATGGAAAAACGGATTTTAGATCAGGAATTTTATACCGCCGCGTTATTAGAAGTATTGGAACTTATTCCTGAATTTCAAGAAGAAAAATTAAACCAAAAATTCAATGATTTAGAATTAGACGAGGAATTAAAAAATCTTAAACAAAATATTCAAGATCCCCAGAAATCATCTGCTCAAAAAAATACAGAAAAACCTAATATTGAAAATCACAATCTTGTTATTCGTCCCCATTCACCAGATTTATTATGGACAGAAACACAACGTTTAGCCGGACATCAAGATTCAATTCATGCGGTGGCTTTTAGTCCTGATGGTCAAACTTTGATCAGTGCTAGTGATGATCGCAATATTCACATTTGGGACGTTAATACAATTAAGAAAAAATATACTTGGTTTATGCCCTATGAGATGTATTCCGTTGCCATTAGTCCTAATTCAGAAATCGTTGCCACGGGGAGTGTTAATGGTCGAATTACCCTCTGGAATTTTCAGACTCGACAACTAAATCGAACTTTATTAGATCTGAATTTTCCTGAAAAAAATATGGGAATTATTACGTCCCTTGTATTTAGTCCCGATGATCAAATTTTAATCAGTGGAAGTAGCGATAAAACCGTTAGACTTTGGTATTTTAAAACCGGACAATCTAAACGAATTTTGAACGGACATACTGATGGAGTTTGGTCTGTAGCGATCTGTTCTCAGAGTCAATTTCTAGCCAGTGGTAGTGCTGATAAAACCATTAGAATTTGGGATCTTAAAACCTATCAAAATCCTATGGTTTTAACCGGACATTCTAACTGGGTGACTTCGGTTTTATTCAGTCCTGATAATCAAATTTTAATCAGTGCAAGTGCTGACAATACAATTAAAGTCTGGGATTGGAAAAATCAGCAATTAATTCGGACATTAACCGGACATTCCGCCGCTATTTTTTCAATAGCTTTGAGTCCAAATAGCCAAATTTTGGCGAGTGGAAGTGTGGATAAAACGGTTAAATTATGGAATTGGAAAACCGGAGAATTATTGCAAACGCTCTCCGGTTGTTCTCCCGTTGCCTTTAGTCCCGATGGTCAACGATTAGTTAGTGGAAGTCAAAAGGGTATTTTACAACTCTGGTATCAACAATTGGGTATACCAGAATTAATCGAATTTGAACGTTATCAAAATTGGTGGCAAGTATTAGGAGTACATCCCCAGGCAACACTTAATCAAGTTAAACAAGCCTATTATCAATTAGCAAAAAAATATCATCCTGATCATAACATTAAATCAGAAGCGATCGCTATTATGCAAAAAATTAATCACGCCTATGAGACTTTTTTAAATCAATGGAGTCAAAGGGTGCGATCGCAATCTGTAAAATGATCAACTTAACAAATATAAAGATTAGTAACTAAATGAAAAAAACAAGAATAATTATAATTTTTTAATAAAGTTAGTTGTGTACTATTACAACATAATTTAGATATTTCGCAATTTTATTTCGAGTGACTGATTATTCATGTTGCTTTTCAATCGCTCTTGATAAAGATACATAATATCGTTAATAGCTACTTCTTTGACTTCAATTGAATTAACTAATTTAATCTGTCTAGTTGTTCCTCTGGTAATAATCCAAACTGGGAGCATCTCAATTATGCAATAAGTAAAAATACTTAAAACATCTCTTTAAGCTGTCAGCATACCGTTTAAATACGCACACCTCAACTTCAGTATTTGAGGGACATTCTCTCTTGACCATTGGGCTCCCGATATTTTTACTCGCAATCCAATTTGTTTGACTAGAGATTCCACTGCTCCTGAACCTATTGTTTCCCCTTCTAATTGTTTTTTGCCATAATTAATTATTCGTTTTTCATGTTTTTTCACGTATTGACTAAGGAATGGAAAACCAATAAGGTGACTAATTGAGCAATAGTTTACCGTAGATTAAGGTTTACGGGGCTTAATTGTGTAAGTTATTTATTTTTTATTCCTGAGTTATTAAGTATTATATCAATATATATAACACCTAATCAAGTTAAACCAGCCTATTATTAATTAGCAAAACAATATCATCCTGATCATAACATTAAATCAGAAGCGATCGCAGTTATGCAAAGAATTAATCACGCCTATGAGACTTTTTTAAATCAATGGAGTCAAAGGGTGCGATCGCAATCTGTAAAACCCTAATGAGTTAGCATTTTCCCAAAATGTGATTGATCGTCATTACTAGGAATTAGACCTGGTATTGACATAGATTAGGTCTTTTATACTATCAAATCCCGTTAATTTTAATCAATATTAAGCCTTTTCTAAAGGCGCCATTGTTAACCCTTCTCGACTTAATTGTTGATGATATAATTCCGCTTGTTCTTGGGGGCCAACCCATACCGTAGCTTGACCTTCATAATGGACTTGATTTGTTAATTCCCAGGCGCTATCGGCGGTCATCCCAGGAATATATTTCATCAAACAATTAGAAACGTGTTCAAAGGTATTAAAATCATCGTTCAAGACAATGACTTTATAATTAGGATAGGTTTGATTAACAGTTTGACGAGAGCGAGTTGGTGCAATAGTGGGTGAACTTGCCATCCCTCTAATAGATGCTAAAATTCCTGTGTTCATATCAATAACCCCAATTTCAAACACAATACAAATTAAACAATAATTTTTTATCCTCTCAACCCAAACCTGAATGATTGAGGTTTTTGGAAGTGATTTAGAATCATTATACCTTAAAATGAGTATTGTGGTTGTCAATTGGTTAGAAATGATTTTAAGGACTGGTGATGATCCAGATGCAGTTGCTAATTGAGAAAATGATACAATGACTTATTATATTGCTACTGTTCATAAAGATACTGACAGTGATTATGGAGTGCAGTTTTATGATTTTCCGGGTTGTATTACTGCGGAAGAAACTATAGAAGCCACACAAATTATAGCTCAAGAAGCCTTAATAGGTCATATTAATTTAATGGTTGCTGATAGAGATGAAATTCCAGTTCCCAGTTCCCTAGAAACAATTTTAAGCGATAGTGATCATCAAGATGCGATCGCATTTTTAGTGATTCATATTCCCGATATAATTTTTAATCCAATCAACCCGGCGACTAACAAACAACAACAACCCTTAAAGTTTGCCAAAAGCTCCCCAAATTAAACCGGAAATCATTCCCCAAATACTGCCAATTCCAGCCGATACAATAATTGAACCAATTAATAAAGAAGTTGTGCCTGTTGTTGCAGAAGTATCTAAAAAATTAGCAAAACTTGTTGCGGCTAAAACTCCTAAACCTGCTCCAGAAATTGCCCCTAAAAAATTACCCCAAATTGCCCCAATAAAAGCTCCCCTTCGTCCATATAAATTTAGGGATAAAGGCAAACTGGGAGCGCCTCCAACAGTTCCAAATAACCCTCCGGCCAAACTTCCACCAATAGTTCCCACACCCGCCGCCACAATCGCCGTTGCCATTATTCTTAGGGCAATTTCCGAAGAATTTGAGGTAGAATTAATATTAGAATTAGTCTGTTCAAATTGTTGCCAACCTACGGCTAAAATCCCTAAACAAATTCCCCCTAAAGTTCCTAAATATGACCCCCAAACTCCCCCAACAAATGCCCCACGTCTTCCCCACAACCGTCCAATATGAGGTAAGGATAAAGGAGGTTTAAATAAATGCCAAACCGCACCCCAAACCATGCCCATTAAAGCCCCCCACATTAAGGTTTGACCAATTAGGGGTTCGGTGTTCCATACTCCTAAAATTAATCCGGCAATTACCGCCGCCACAAAAATCCCTGACCAGCCCCCCACAATTAACGCCAATACTCGGTTTAATCCCCCCGGTGGAGGGAGATACACACTAATTACTATCCCTATAAATGCCCCCCACATTGCCCCCACCATTAACCCGCCAATAATTGCTTCTTTTCCTTGCACAAAAGCAACAATTAGGGCAATAATTGCTGATAAAACTGACGTTCCCCACAACCCGCCTAAGACAAATCCTTCAAATATATTACCTAATAAATTTTGGAGATAAAAATTAGGAGCTTGGGGCAAAACTAAGGTTTTTTTTGCCGTTGGTTGAGCAAAAATAGAACGGTTTGGCGGAGTGAATAAAGGACGATTATTAACCGGAATAGGTTTATTATTTAAAACTCTTTTTCGTTTGCGTTTGAGGGGTTGTAAATTCTGTTTTTGTTTAACTGCTAAACGGGAAGGAAATGGGTCGCGCCCACCTAATTTTTCTGTGCGATCACACCAAGGACAATGGCTTAAATGATTACCATAACGATGTTCTGATTGTTGATTACAGGTAATTAAATTCGCTTCGGCTTCTTTTAATACTATTAACCAAGTTTTCGCATCGGGTCTAGCTTGAGGATTATTATATGCAGTTTCAAAACATTGAATAAATAATTGTTGCAATTTTGGATACAAGATTTCAAAAGGAGGAGCATAGGGCATGGGTTGATAGGGAACCTGTTTTGTGCCATAGACAAAATGACCCGCCCGCACCCTAGACTCAATGGCTGGAGGGTCGCCACTGCCTTGATAAACTCCGGAAAAGGGGTGAGTCCCTTCCATCAATAACAGAAAAATTAATACCGCCAGTCCAAACCGATCCTGTTCTGGGGTACGGTTTAAGTCCCGAAAGGCTTGTCCCTGGAGTTCTGGAGGGGTAAATTCGGCTTTTCCCACGGGACAGCGATAAATTAACCCGGTATCGGGATCTCTAACTTGAAAGGAGTCGGTATCAACCAGAGTAACTAAGGCGGTATCACTAACTAAAATATTAGATTCATTAACATCACCAATAATATATCCACTACTATGTAAATCGGCAACGGAAGCGACTAAATTACGCGCGGTACGATGGAGATATAAATAGTTAAATAAAGGCTTTTGTTCCCGGCGACTTTTAGGGGTATAAAAAATATGAATTGGGGTAGCTTTATGCACCCGGGGCATTAAATAACCGACAATTTGGCGCTTATTGTCGGTGGTATGCAGCAGGTCAACGGGCCAAGCGATCGCCGTCATTTCCGGGGAAACCATCGCCGTTGCTGGGGGATAGTTATACATGACGGTGAGTTTCTCGGCGTCTTCGTCGTTAGGTTTATGGTAGATTTTGGCAACTAAATTCGGATCTTCTAATATGCCATAGATGCGCCCTTCCCCCCCACTCCCTAGAGGGGTGTGGGTATCGAGAGTGATGGTTTGTCCGTTGAATTGGCGTTGCAGCCGCATAGCAAGTTAGGGGTAAAACCGTTGCGCTGATAAATCGTAATTTAAGCATAGCGTTTTAGGTTCGTTGTTGGGCTTTAGACCCTAGAAGAATGGGCACCAAGCCCAACAACTTGATCAAGTTTATTTCAAATTTAGAAAATTATTTAACGCGGTGACTAATTTTGGCGGCCACCGTCTAACGGTTTTCACCCAATTAATATTTTTATATCGAGCATCTAGTCCCACTACAGCTACCCAATTACTTTCCGCTTCTCCTGGTTTACCAATATCCCATAAACAGGCTGTTAGGGCGGCACGCATATCGGCAAAATTAGGATATTTACGCACTAGAT
Organism: Planktothrix agardhii; assembly: GCF_904830935.1. NCBI lineage: Bacteria > Bacillati > Cyanobacteriota > Cyanophyceae > Oscillatoriales > Microcoleaceae > Planktothrix > Planktothrix agardhii. The sequence goes on along the minus strand of NZ_LR882952.1, from coordinate 2,170,767 downwards.
TTTTCATGGTTTTTAGGGCTAATTCAGTTTCTCCTAATTGATATAATGTTAAAGCATAATTTCCCCGCGCAAAGGAATAATTTTTATCTAAATCACTGGCGGTCTGATAATCTAAAAGGGCTGCTGACCAGTTTTCTAATCCAGCTTCCGCATTGCCCCGATTATTATAAGCCACAGGATCATTAGGGTTAATTTCTAATACTTTATTATAGTCGGCGATCGCTTTTTCCCACTCTCCTAAACCTTCATAAGCCACCCCTCGGTTTAAATAGGAGTCGGGAAAACTCGGTGCTAATTCTATGGACTGATTATAGTCAGAAATCGCCGGATTTAGTTGATTTTGACTAACTCTAATATTGCCTCGATTACTCCACATCGCCGGATTTTCAGGATATTGATCAATAATTTCAGTCCAGTAGGTTTCTGCTTGGGAAAACTGACCCTTTTGAGTCGCGGTAAATGCTTGCTCAAGTAAGGTATCCAGATCAGAAGATAGGGATTGATTTTCAGCCCCTAGGGGGGTTATATTTCCCCAAGTAAAAATCAGGATACTGAAAAATAGAACTATAATTCGGTGAAACCAACGCATTTTAGGTATTAATCCGAACAGGGAATAGGGAACAGGGAATAGGGAACAGGGAATAGGGAATAGGGAATTACGAAGGGGGATAATATAGCAGTCGCCAAGGCAGGGGGAGCAGGGGAGGTAAACTCTTTCTATTACCTATTGCCTATTGCCTGTTCCGGTGTTCCCTTCAGTTGTATTATTACAAACTATTTGGGATAGCTATAGTTGAAATCCTTAACAACTTATTCATCCAAATCAATTCTCCCTTGAACTCCTTGAATAATTCGAGATAATTCATTCTTTTCATTAACAGAAATTCGGCTAGGAGAACCACTAATAATCCGTTCATAATCACGGAAAGAATCCGTAATTACCGGGCCATTCTCACTAATAGTATATTCTCTAATCCCTTTATCATGCCAGGAACCCCGCATTTTAAACACATTCAACGCCCGACACATTTCCCCACGAATTTCCACATATTGTAGCATCAAAATGGTATCGGTAATCGTTGAAATATGGGAATCCGTAATAGAATTAGACCCCATAAATTGATCGGTTGTATTGGTGAAAAATCCCGTAATTTCCTCTTGTTTAGCATAACCAGTCACCCCAATCACAAATTGACGGAAGGCGTTATTACTCACCCCTCGCGCTAAAGCTGATAAGGAATCAATCGCAATTCGATCAGGTTTAAACTCAGAAATTTCCGATTTAATAATTTGCAAATGATCTTCTAAACCAGTAGATTCAGGATAACTACATAAAATTTTCAGTAATCCTTTGCTTTCCATTTCTTCAAAATCAATTCCCCAGGAACTCGCATTTCTAAATAATTGAGATCGGGATTCTTCATAGGCAAATAACAGAGCTCGTTGACCATTTCTACAGGCATTTTCCAGAAAAATACTAACTAATAAAGTTTTACCTGTTCCCGTGGCTCCGGTCGCCAGAATAATCGAATCTTTGAAGAAACCACCCCCACACATTTTGTCCAGGGTTGTATTCCCAGAAGAAACCCTAACATTAGACGAGCGTTGGGTAAGTCGCATCGCACCCAAGGGAAAAATACTAATTCCATCATTAGTAATCGTAAACGGATATTCCCCTTTCATGTGGGTTGTTCCCCGTAATTTCAGAATTTCCGCCGTGCGCCGACGTCGTTCTCCTTCTAAAGCATTTCTCAAAATTACGACATTATCGGAGACAAATTCTTCCACCCCAAACCGAGCCACGGGGCCATATTCAGCCTCTCGTTCCGTTGTCATAATCGTAGTGGCTCCCACCTGTTTCAGTCGCGCCACCAGTCGAAAAATCTCCCGTCTCACCACTCCAGCACCATCATATTGTTGGAAGACAGCCGTTACTGAATCAATTGATACTCGTCTAGCTTTATATTTACGAATAGCATATTGAATCCGTTCAATTAATGCAGATAGGTCAAAATTTCCGACTATATCCTGTCCTTCTGGGTCGGGAGAAGCATCTAAGATAAATAGTTTCCCTTCATCAATTAATTTTTGCAGATCCCATCCAAAACTAGAAGCGTTTTTAATAATATCTGTGGGTGATTCTTCAAAGGTAATAAAAATCCCTGGTTCATCAAAATAGACAATTCCGTTGTAGAGAAAGTGAACTGCAAATAAGGTTTTTCCGGTACCTGACGTTCCGCTAACTAGAGTAGCTCTAGCAATAGGCATTCCCCCATGACTAATATCATCAAATCCCTCTATCATGGTGCGGATTTTTTGCACCCCGGTTAGTTTGCGTTCATTACTTTCGATATCCTGAGAACTTTCAGTCATAAATTTTAAATTTTAAAAAACGTAGCTGATAATAATGCTACATTTACCACAAAATCTGGAACATTGACACTCCCCCGCCAAGCCAACCTACAAAGGCGGGAGATGGGGTGATCAAATTGAGAAACTATTGTATAGGGGTAAATACCGGAACTTGAGGGATTTTCTTTCGTGCATTGGTTGATACGCCTTGGTTGAGAGAACATCTTGACTTATGTATTTGTTAACAAACGTTAGCAAAAAAGTATCGGCTAGTTTCATTCATCCATTAGTTCTTCGTAAAGAAGATCAAGCCCAATTAAGACTTTTTCGCGATCGGACAGATCCCCAATAATTTTCCGCACCGGGGGAGGTAAAATTTTGGAGAGGGTAGGGGTTGCCAAAATTTTGTCTTCCTCCGCCAGTTGAGGATTTTTAAGCACATCAATCACTTTTAAGGCATAAACCCCTTGAAATTCCTGTTCTAAGATGTCTTTCAGGGTTTTTAACGCCCGGACTGAATTAGGCGTATTTCCAGCCACATAGAGTTTAAGGACATAAGTTTTTTGGAGAGGGCTCATAGATTTTTAGGGGTTAATAAGTAACATCCACTTAGTCTGCTAGGGTGAGAATCTCCACACCTGTTTCTGTAACCGCAACGGTATGTTCAAATTGGGCGGAGAGTTTTTGATCCTTGGTGATAGCCGTCCAACCATCTTCTAGGACTTTGGCTTCCCAAGTCCCTTCATTAATCATGGGTTCGATGGTAAAGACCATCCCCGGACGTAGACGTTTTCCTTTTCCCCGTTTTCCATAGTGGGGAATTTGGGGGGCGGTATGAAATACCGTATTCACCCCATGACCGACAAAATCCCGGACGACGGAAAAGCCCTGGGCTTCGGCATATTCTTGAATAGCTGCCCCAATATCCCCCACCCGTCCATCGGGTTTAACGGCTTCAATTCCTCGCCTTAAACATTCTTCTGTGACTTCGACTAATTTTTGGGCAATGGCCGAAGGCGTCCCCACAAAAAAGGTGCGAGACACATCACCATAATAGCCGTCTAGGATGGGGGTAACATCGACATTGATAATATCCCCGTCTTTGAGAATCTGTTTGGCGTTGGGGATACCATGACAGATGACTTCATTAACGCTGGTACAGATTGATTTGGGGAATCCATGATAGCCCAATGGGGCACTGCGAGCGCCATGTTCCTGTGTCCAGCTTTCGGCTTCATCGTTGAGTTCTAGGGTGCTCACCCCAGGTTTAATCATCGGTTCGAGATAATTTAACAGTTGCACCGCCAGACGTCCGGCTTGGCGCATTTTTTCGATTTCTCGACTGGATAAAAGAACAATTGTTTCACTGCCCATTTGTTTGTTAAAAATCTGGATGTGTCTCGCAGGTTATCAGCGTTTCTACTACGATATCATAAAAATAACCACAAATACTAATCAACGTGGAAATGATAAATAATTTCACCGTTTGATTTTTGTTCAAATTTGCCATTTAACTCTTGAGATTTTTTATCTAAAAATAATTTAGATTCGAGTCGGGATAAATGGGTATATTGAGCTAATTTTTGGATACTAATTTCCCCTCCTTGAACTTTAACTAAATGCCAAAAGATAGAACTAATCCGTCGAGAACGAGCTTGATTTTTTTGACGGCGTTCTTGATACCATTCCCATGCGACCCATCCCCCAATTCCCAAGGAAGGTAAACCTAAAATTAATCCCCCTAAAATAATACTGAGTCTACCATCAGCAGTTGAATTAGGACTCATTAATTCCGTGGCGATCGCTAATAAACAACCCATTCCCACCGGAACTAATAAACTCGCTGTGATTACCTTCAGGAACTGCATCGTTTTTCCTCCCCACCGAGAGAGCGTGGAACACCATTAAAGCCGCATTAGCGGGGGGAACACAGGGAGCAGGGGGAGCAAACTATTGCCTATTGCCTGTTGCCTGTTGCCTGTTGCCTGTTCCCTTTTCTGTGTCTCCTAATCCGTATTGCGTATTGCTTCAATTAACCGGGAATAGTAGAAGCTAGTCCCGATCATAGTTTGTCGTTGAATCGAAAAACCATTGTCACTAAAAATTTTAACAATATTCGCTTCTTTATGTTGGTAAGCACGAGTAGTTTTACTCGGCCCTGGGAATAATTCCCCAACTTTTTTGAGTATAGTTAATGCTAAGGTTTTAGGAGCAAAACTCAAAATTACCCGTGATTCGGCTAGGGCACACAGATGAGAAATCATCTCAGGAATTTGATTTTGGGGATAATGAATCAAAACATCCAAACAAATCACCGTATGATAGCGACCTTGTAGGGTTTCTAAATCCTGGGCTGTGAAGCTGAGTTTCTGGATCACGTTCAGGCGGTCTTTTGCCCGATAATAGGCTTCAGCAACCATTTTTTCGGAAATATCACTACCGTAGACGATGGCTCCGGCCTCTGCTAAGGGAATACTCAAACTACCCACCCCACATCCCGCGTCACAGATGCTTAAACCCGGCAGGTTACCATCGGCTTTTAACCACTCTAAGACTTGATCAACGGTTTGTTGATGTCCTTGACGGATATCAAGTTGCACCTTATTCACTTGACCGTCACCGTAGATGCGTCTCCACCGATCAAATCCTGTGCTATTAAAATAATCCCGAACTACGGTTTTCTCGTCTGCTACACTCATGGGTTTGTTTGAAATTAATTCCGTCCAAACCTTGATTGTAAGGCATACGGGAGCAGAGGGGACAGTGGGAGCAGGGGAGGCAGGGGAGGCAGTGGGAGCAGGGGGAGTAAACTATTACCCATTACCCATTACCCATTACCCATTACCCATTACCCATTACCCATTACCCATTACCCATTACCCATTAATTACCCAAAGGATTTGCCGTTTATTGAACGCGGACGTCGATGACTGTACCGTTGAAGTTGTAGTTTTTGCCGTCAAGTTCAACGGTAGTACCCACTTTGATTTTAATATTGCCTAAAACTGGGCCATTTTCGGTGATTTGACCTTTTCCTTCTAAGGTTAAAAGCAAATTATTATTAAATAGATTATCGGCGGTGGGGTCAGGTAGGGCTTTTAATGTGCCATCCGGTTGAGTCACGGGGATAATTCTGGGTAAAAAATTGACTTTATTCAAAGTAACTTGACCATAGGGTTGATTCCGAATAATTAAGTTAGTTTTTTCTCCGGTTTTGAATAATTCTTTGGCGTTACTGCTTTTGAGTCCTACCACCAAAACATCTATGGTCACGGGGCGGGTTGTCACACCGACTTGAGCCACTGAACCCGATGTGCCTGGATAAAAGAAAATCCCAAACAGCACCAGTAAAATTACTAAAGCTGCACCGAAATCGAGAATGCTAATCCTACCAAAGAGACGACCTTGAGAATCTAAAATTTTCATAGAACAAATGCACAATAAGTTTTACAAAGGATTGAACCTTGTCGATTGACACCAAACCTGTATTAGAGGGAAAAATTCAAGGAAACAGCGACAAACAGAACAACCCACAGTCAAGTTATAGCAGGGAACACCGGAACACCGGAACAGCCCCCCCAAACCCCCCGTGCACGGGGGGCTTGGGGGGGAGGGAACACCGGGGGAAAACACTTTACCGTCTGGGTTCCAAGATCCGTCTGGTGTCTTAACTGCCTTGGCGGTTGCTATACCATCAAAAATTTTAAATTTAAAGGCGATTAAGAAGCCAAAATAGAGGTAAAGATTCTCGTTTAATCTCCAAAGATAACATCAATCTGGATTTTGTCTTCTACAATACCTCTGGCCCCTAGCACCCGAAATCTCAACCCCAAAAATCGCCTACAAGGTTGCCAGAGTTAGAGTAAACGGCAAAATTAGGTAAGACATCCACTAAAAATACCAATATGCTGGTAGTAGGAAAGGGTGTTACCCCCCAGGTATTTCAACCCTTTTCTTTGATCATTAGCCCAGTTTACCCAAAACCGAGTCCCAAACCTGATTCCACTCAGTACCAACCCCAATCAGCCTTCTATGTTTATTCCCTCAGTCTATCAAGCGATTAACCGCTATCCCCTCACCACAACACCGGAAACCCCTGTATCCGAGGTGATTTTGTTGATGAGTAGTACCCATTCTAGTTGTATTTTTGTGATTGAAGCGGATGATAGTGTCAATCAAAAGCCAACGATTATCGGAATTTTTACAGAACAAGATATTATTCAGCTTAATTCTATTGGAGATACATTGCGAGGATTTCCAATTTCTCAAATTATGATTCGGTCATTTCTCACGGTGAAAGAATCGGAGGTTGATGATATATTTACCCTGATGGGAATATTAGAAAAACATCAAATTCAACAGCTTCCAGTTGTTGATGATCAAGGAAAATTAGTCGGGGTCATTAGTCCTAAAATTATTCTAAAACTCTCTTTAAGAGATTCAGAAGCTAGAAAAATAGCTAGATATTTACCCTCTGTTTCTGAAGAAATTTCTACAGAATTATCTGATAACTCGGATTTGGTGTTACCTGAATATCATCCCAGTTGCCAACAACTTATGGATCATCTTTTTATTCCCGATCATTTAATTAAACTGAATCAACTTGCTCCTATTGCCGCTGCTAAAATTGTGCCGACATCGGGGGAGACAACTCTACGAGAATTAACGGAATTAATGTTTAACTATGGTGTGGATGAAATTGTAATTACAGAAACCTCTCCTTCTAATTCTAAGTTAACAGGGGATCAGATTTATAGAACACAATCTCAATATAAATGGGTGGGTGTTGTGACTTCCCATGACATTATTTCCATGCAGGCATTGGGCTTGGATCTAAAAACTGTAAAAGCAATTACGATTTGTAATACTCCGCCTTTGGTTTTGCGATCGCAGGTTTCCCTCAAAACGGCATTAAACTTAATGAGAAAATATTATTATCAACTGCCCATAATTTTAGTGGATGATCATAATAATCCCGTCACCCTCATCTCCCCTAAAAACCTATTGTTGCAAGTTCTCCAACCCAAATCAATGCACAATACCCTATTAAGTTGGCAGCATCAATTTCAGGAGGTATTAAAAGCAACTCCATCTTCTCCTGAGTCCTTGCCTTTACCCTCAAATCATCCAGTTAGGAAACCTTTAAAATCAAATCTGGAAGGAATTTATCATTGGAACTTAAAAACGAATAAAATTTTATATTCTTCCCAATGGAAAGCCATGTTAGGATATCAAGATCATGAGATTAAAAATACCCGAGAAGAATGGTTAAGTCGGATTCATCCTCAAGATTTGAAACTGGTTAAAGTCGCTCTAAAAGATTATTTTTCCAAGAAAAATAGTGAATATATTATAGAATATCGTATCCGGTGTAAAGACGGTCAATATAAATCTGTACGCAGTCAAGGTCAGGGGTTTTGGAGTGAACAAGGGGAACCTTTGCACTTGATTGGGACTCAAATTGATCTAGCATCTGATCACTTAGAAAAAACTCCATCCTTGAATGGTAATTATCCCATTGATGATCCGATTCAGCAATTAAAATCTATTGTGTTTAAAACCGATAGTCAAGGAAATTTTATATTTTTAAATCCCGCCTGGACGCAGTTAACGGGATTAACCATAGAAAATAGCTTAGGGACATCATTTGTAAATTATATTTATTCTCAAGATCGGACAAAAGTTAGCGAATGGTTTGAATCCTTAATGTTAGGTCGTCCCAAAACGGAACAACTTGATGTCCGAATGTTAGTGTTTAATCTTAAAGAGAAGGAAGGGGGCGAAAAGTCTTCTCAACCTGCAACTCGCCAGGTTTTAATTTCAGGTCAATTAATTTTAGATAAACACAAACATATTTTAGGAGTTTTAGGAACATTAAATGATATTGCGGAACAGTTTAAAGAGTTAAATTATCTCAGAGAAAGAGAAAGACTAATTCATCAATTCTACAAAATTACTATTAGTAATAATACGGATTTTAAAACTCGAATTAGTGCGATCTTGAGTTTGGGTTGTCATCGGTTTGGTATGGATATTGGTCTACTGGGAAAAGTTTTTGCCGACCGATATGAAGTTATTTCTTCCTATCTTGCTGATGATTTTCCTTTTGGATTTGCCAAGGGCGATACCTTAGCCATTGAACAAACCTTTGAATGGGAATCCTTAAAAACAGAGGATGTTGTTTGTTTAGAATCAATTAAACAATCACCTTGGAAAGACCATCCTGCCTATCAAACCCGACGTTTAGAAGCCTATATTGGTATTCGGGTGATGGTGGGGGGAAGGGTCTATGGAACTTTGAGTTTTATGAGTCGCAATTCCCGCGCCCCATTTCAAGAATTGGATTTAGAAATTATGGAATTAATGGCAAATTATATTGGCAATGAAATTGCTAGGGATCATTCTCAAGAAATTCTCCAACAACAAAATCAACATTTATTATTACTCAAAGAAATTACCCATAAGGTTCGTTCTAAATTAGATACGCAAGAGATTTTTCAAACTACTGCTACGCAAATTGGTAGAATTTTTGGGGTAAATCGTTGTTCAATTTATACCTATCGATCTGACCCTTATGCCCATTTATCTTGTGTGGCAGAATATCTGGAATCCGGTTATGATTCTACCTTGAATTTTGAAATTTCTGTAAGTTATAATCCCTATATTAAAAAACTCTTAGCTGAAGATCAAGCGATCGCTTCGGTGGATGTTTTTACCGAACCTTTATTAGAATCCTCTACCCCGATATGTCGGCGCATGGGGTTAAAATCAATGTTAGCGGTTCGGACTTCCTATCAAGGAGATGCTAACGGTATTATGATGCTGCATCAATGCGATAAAATGCGGCAATGGATACCCGAAGAAATTGAATTTTTAGAAGATGTTGCCAATCAAGTTGGTTTAACCTTAGCCCAGGCTAAACTATTAGAAGCAGAGGTTAAAAATCGTCAACAATTAGCTGAACAAAATAAAGATTTAGAAGAAGCTAGATTAGCCGCAGAAGTGGCGAGTCGGGCGAAAAGTGAATTTCTTGCCACTATGAGTCACGAAATCCGTACTCCGATGAATGCAGTAATTGGGATGACGGGGTTACTATTGGATATGAATTTAACCCCGGAACAATTGGATTTTGTCGAAACCATTCGCACCAGTGGCGATGCTTTATTAACGATTATTAATGATATTTTAGACTTTTCTAAGATTGAATCAGGTAAATTAGACTTAGAAACTAATCCGTTTAAACTGCGAGATTGTTTAGAAGAATCCCTAGATTTACTTTCAGGAAAAGCCGCAGAAAAAGGTCTGGAAATTGCCTATTTAATTGAACCTTCTACCCCTCAAATTATTTTGGGCGATGTGACCCGACTCCGCCAAGTTTTAGTGAATTTACTGAGTAATGCGGTGAAGTTTACCGCCCAAGGAGAGGTGGTAGTTTCGGTGAAAGCTTCGGAGGTAACTAATCTTCCAATTAACCTTAATACTGCCCCAACAATAGCCCATAAAATTTATGATATTCAGTTTGCGGTTAAGGATACCGGAATTGGGATTCCTGCCGATCGGATGGATCGTTTATTTAAAGCCTTTTCTCAGGTCGATGCTTCCACTTCTCGTCAGTATGGAGGCACGGGTTTAGGATTAGCTATTAGTCAACGGTTATGTGAAATGATGGGGGGACAAATGTGGGTGGTGAGTCGATCTCAATCCAATTCTTATACTGACAATCAATCTTTTATTTCGACAATAACTGGCAATCCTCCCGATGATTTTGTTAAGGAATTTGAGTTAGATGCAGGTTCAACTTTTTACTTTACTATTCGAGTGGAAGCAATTACAAAAATTGAAGCCAATGAACTTTCCGGTTTCCTGGTGGGTAAGAGATTATTAATTGTGGAAAATCATGGAATTAATCAAACGGTTTTAATCCGACAAGCTAAATCTTGGGGCATGATTCCTATTTCAGTTAAAACCGGACATGAAGCCTTAAATGTGTTAAAAAATAATCCTGATTTTGATTTGATTATTTTAGGCATGAATTTGGCTGATGTTGATGGGATTAATTTAGCTAAACGGATTCGAGATTGGGAACGAAGCCGCGCGGAAATATTCCCAGAACAGAAACCAATTAATATTACCTTCTTTAATTATGTGGTGAATACCGATTTGGCTAAACAGGTAGAACACAGTAATATTAATTGTGCCGGATTTATTAATAAACCTCTGAAACAATCACAGTTTTATAATACTTTGCTTCAAATTTTGGGTGAGTCTATAGAAAGTGCTATTCAAGAACCTGGGAAATCTTTAGGAGGATCAAATACGTTATCTGTTACCCCTTCTAGTAATTTAAAAATTTTGCTGGCAGAAGATCATGTTGTTAACCAAAAAGTGGCAATTCAAATGTTACAAAGATTGGGATATCGTGCTGATATTGCCGGAAATGGATTAGAGGTTTTAGAAGCTTTAAACCGACAATATTATGATGTGATTTTGATGGATGTTCAAATGCCCTTAATGGATGGTTTAGAAACCTCTCGGCGGATCTGTGAAGAATATGCCGATCGCCCTAATAAACCTTGGATTATTGCGATGACCGCTAATGCTATGCAAGGCGATCGAGAAATGTGTTTAGTCGCTGGTATGAATGATTATATTACTAAACCTGTGCGTCGGGAAGAACTGGCTAAAGCCATCTCCCAATGTCAACCAATTGAGAATAGTAATGGTCATCAAACCTTAGAGGATTTATCGGATTTTGGCAGTAACGGCTATTCTAATTTATCTTCGGAATCTCTGGTTAATTCTAATGGTAATATTCCAGAATCTTCGGCAATTGATCAACAAGTATTAGAAAATTTAAGGGAATATGATGATGAAGATGATCCCTTTGTCAATACCTTAATTCAGGATTATTTAGCCGATACTCCCCAAAAAATTACCCAAATTCAAACGGCGATCAAAACCCAAGATATCCAAGGGTTAAAAGAAGCCTCCCATACCCTAAAATCCAGTAGTGCTCAATTAGGAGCCCTGACTTTTTCCCAGTTGTGCAAGGAGTTAGAATATATGGGACGGGCAGGAATGGCCGCAGAAAATGGCACAAGTTTGGAATGTTTTACATCGGGAAAAGCCGCGACTGGGTTATCTAAAATGGAAACGGAATGGTTACGAGTCAAAGCAACTTTAGAACAGGAATTATCTAAGGAAACCGTGAATATACATAATTAATAATTGTTGATTTTTTGCTCTCAACTATTGACGTTTTCTTGTTAATTATTTAGAATAAATTATGAGGAAAAAAATTAAATTTTAAGTATGATTCCTGTGATTTTGGCTGGCGGAAAAGGTGAACGGTTTTGGCCCCTAAGTCGGAAACATCGACCCAAACAATTTTTGAGTTTAGATGGTAGTGGGATTAGTTTATTGCAAGCTACCGCCGAACGGTTATTACCTTTAACCGAAAGTTGGGAGGGTTTATGGGTCGTAACTTCTGCTTTATTGGAGTCGGGAGTTCAAACTCAATTACCCCAATTACCCCACCCCAATATTTTAGCAGAACCCGAAGGACGAGACACCGCCGCTGCCCTAACCTGGACAACTTTAGAAGTAGCAAAACGTTACGGGGAAGAAGCAGTAATTGGGTTTTTTCCGGCGGATCATTGGATTGCGGAACCGGAGAAATTTCGCCAAACTTTAAAGGCGGCGGAGGTATTAGCAAAAACCCAAGATGTGATTGTTACTTTGGGGGTAAAACCCACATATCCTTCCACTGGATATGGTTATATTGAACAGGGGGAAGAAATTGGAATCTTTGATGGATTTCCCGCTTATAAAGTGGCTCGTTTTACTGAAAAACCCAATCGAGAAACGGCAGAAAATTTCTTAGAAACCGGGAGATTTAGTTGGAATGGTGGAATTTTTGTATTTCGTGTCGGTGTGGTTTTAGCAGAATTAAAAACATATCTTCCTGAGTTAGTTAGCGCCTTAGAATTGAAAGGAAAAGACGCTTATCCTGAGTTGAAAAAAATTAGTATTGATTACGCCTTAATGGAAAAAACCCAGAAAGCCTGTGTTTTACCCGTTGAATTTGGCTGGGATGATTTAGGGGATTGGAATGGGTTAGAACGATTATTAGGGGGAGATAAACCTAACGTAGAATTGGTTAAACATATTGGTTTAGATACGAAAGGCACAATTTTATTTAGTTCCAGTGATGAAGATGTGGTTGTAACTTTAGGGATTGAGGATTTAGTGATTGTGCGGGATGGAAATGTCACCCTTATTGCTAAAAAAGATCGAACTCAAGATATTAAACAGGTGTTAAAAACCCTAGGAGATGATCCAGAATTTCAGGAACTCTTGTAATCAGAGAAATTTGTATTAACAATAACCATTTGGGAGAGATGGCGATGGCAAACGTCAATGATGTAACTGATGATAGACATTAGCTTTGTGGGATGGAAAAAGACTAGCACAGTGATTGATTTTTGTGATCACTGTGGCTTTGTCCTTTTGATCTGGTGTAGCGAGATCTGTTTCAAAATGTTGGGTTGAGTCAATCACCCAAATATTCCCAAAAGTAGAAATCAATTTCAGAAAATAGGAAGAAACTGAAAAGAAAAGTCTACACTAAAGAAAAGCGTTATTCTTCTGCATCAGGTTAATCTTATGTCAGAATCTCCGAAATCCATTGCCCAACACTACCATGAACGCACGAAATATGACCCTGAAACCCTAGGGTTGAAAAGTCAGACCTTGGACTGGGAAAAACAGCCCATTCCTTTTAAAGAGTATAAAATCGGTACAGTCTTTGATCTTAAACCCTACCTGCGGGACACAGACGAAGCCGTATCTAGTGATCCTAAAATCCGACTTTGGCAGCGTTTATCCCATTTGTTGCTGCATAGTTATGGTTTAACGGCAAAACTCCCCACGGTGGCGGGAGTCCATTATCTGAGGGCGGCACCTTCGGCGGGTGGTTTGTATCCTGCGGAAATTTATTTGATTTCCAGGGGGACGGCAATTTTATCGCCGGGTTTATATCATTACCAAGCCCAAACCCATGCTTTAGTTCAATTTTGGGAAAATCAAGTTTGGCCTGATTTACGAAATGCTTGTTTTTGGCATCCAGCATTAGAAAATACCCATTTAGCATTGATAACAACGGCGGTTTTTTTCCGTTCTTCTTGGCGCTATCAAGATCGAGCTTATCGGCGAATTTGTTTAGATACGGGTCATTTATTAGGTAATATTGAATTAATGGCGGCGATGAATGATTATCGACCCCATTTAATCGGAGGATTTGGGGATGATATTCTGAATCAATTGTTATATTTGGATACGGATGCTGAAGGAGCGATCGCGGTTTTAGCCTTAGCAGATTTATTAGAAATCAATGAAAATTTACCGATTTCAAGAACAGCTTTACCCTCGGAAACTCATATAGATTACCCTAATATTCCCGATGGAAAACTGCTGGCTTATTTACATAAATCTACTAAGTTAGAAACAGATTCTTCGGGAAGTCAAGGTTGGAAACTCCTAGAAACTGACGGAATATTAGAAGATAAATATAATTTTCCGTTTTGCACAAAAATTTCAACGGTGACAAGTTCAATTGATTGGGGTAAAAATTTATCAGGTTTAGAAAAAACTATTTTAAAACGGAGGTCTACAAGAGGTTACACTGGGGCAGAATTAATGTTAAATGAACTTCTAGCCCTTTTAGATTTTACCTATCAACCTTACCATTATATTCATCAGGGATTAGATGGTTCTCCAGATTATTTTGATTTGAGTTTAATTGAAACGTTTATTGCGGTTTCTGGAGTCTCTGGTTTAGAGGATGGGTGTTATTATTATGCTCCCAAAGCCCAAGAATTAAGGCAAATTCGCTTTAAGAATTTTCGTAAGGAGTTGTACTATTTGTGTTTACAACAGGATTTAGGACGGGATGCAGGGGCGGTATTATTTCATACGGCGGATTTGAAAAAAGCGATCGCCAATTATGGAGATCGGGTTTACCGCTATTTACATTTAGATGCAGGTCATCTCGGACAACGCTTGAATTTAGGTTCTGTTTATCTGCGTTTAGGAGTTAGTGGAATTGGGGGATTTTTTGATGATCAGGTGAATGAAGTATTGGGTATTCCTACGGATGAAGCCGTGCTTTATATTACAACATTAGGTAGACCCAGATAGAGAAGCAAAGAGGGTTTGGAGATCAAACCCCTACGATAAAATATTACAACCATAGCATTTTAAACAAATGTCATCTTCTGAACCTTCGATAGAAACCATTATTACGCCGAAATCTTCTCGAAAAGATGCGGGTTTAGCGCCATTGGTGTTGACATTGGTGGAACTAATTCGACAGTTAATGGAAGCCCAAGTCATTCGACGGATGGAAGGAAATACACTCAGTGAAGAAGAATTAGATCGGGCGGCACAGAGTTTACAACAATTAGAAATTCAGGTATTAAAACTGTGCGAAATCTTTGAAATAGACCCGACAGACTTGAATATTGAATTATCGGAATTTGGCACATTATTACCCAAATCAGGAAGCTATTATCCAGGGGAAAATACCCAAAATCCTTCGATTTTAGAATTATTAGATCGGTTAATGAATACGGGAATTGTGGTCGAGGGAAGTGTAGATTTAGGGTTAGCACAACTCAACTTAATTCATGCAAAACTAAGATTAGTCCTAACCTCCAAACCTCTCTAACTCTTGTATCATTTCCTCTGCTATAGCAATCCTAAATAGGTTGTAACATTTCAATACTGATATGAAACGGCCAGAAGTATTACCCCAGATCCCTCCCCCCCTAGCCCCCACGGGGGGTTTGGGGGGGCTGTTCCGGTGTTCCCTTTTGATCAGGGATTTTAAACACAACTCAAATAGGATTGCTATATATTAGAGAGTTTGACATTAAGGTTTATAATAGGTGTTGGTGCGATCACTTACACAGTCCAAGGGTTTAATTAATGGGGGTTCAATTATGGGAAATGGTTTATATTTATATGGGATTTTACCGACTAACCGAGTCCGACCTTTAGCCTTGCATGGGTTAGATAAACAACCGATACAAACCCATCCCGTTGATGAGTTTAGCTTTTTATATTCCGAGACTCAACAGGAACGTTATTTAGCCAGTCGGCGCAACCTATTAGGCCATGAAGACGTATTAGAAAAAGTGATGCAACATGGCTATCGAAGCGTTTTACCCCTGCAATTTGGATTAATTGTAAAAGATTGGGATCATGTCAAAGCACAATTAATTATTCCCTATCAAGATCGGTTAAAAGAATTGTTTCATAAATTAGAAGGAAAACAGGAAGTAGGGGTAAAAATATTTTGGGAAGAAACCGAAGAATTAAACCTGTTAATGACAGAAAATCAGGAATTAAGGGAAAAACGCGATAGCTTAGAAGGTAAACGTCTGAGTATGGATGAAATTATCGGTATCGGTCAAGAAATTGAACGGGCGATGCAAGATCGTCAACAGGGAATTATCGATAAATTTCAACAGATATTAAACCCCCTAGCACAAGAAATTGTCGAAAATGATAACTTAACCAGTGCCATGATTTATAACGCTGCCTATTTAATTCCTTGGGATATAGAACCCCAATTTGGGGATAAAATAGAAGAACTGGATCACCATTTTAATAACCGCCTCCGAATTCGCTATAATAACTTTACAGCCCCGTTTAATTTTGCCCAACTCAGATCTTAATCAGGTGTGTTATGGTATTACGATACCATTATATTCATCAAGGATTAGATGGTTCTCCAGATTATTTTGATTTGAGTTTAATTGAAACGTTTATTGCGGTTTCTGGAGTCTCTGGTTTAGAGGATGGGTGTTATTATTATGCTCCCAAAGCCCAAGAATTAAGGCAAATTCGCTTTAAGAATTTTCGTAAGGAGTTGTACTATTTGTGTTTACAACAGGATTTAGGACGGGATGCAGGGGCGGTATTATTTCATACGGCGGATTTGAAAAAAGCGATCGCCAATTATGGAGATCGGGTTTACCGCTATTTACATTTAGATGCAGGTCATCTCGGACAACGCTTGAATTTAGGTTCTGTTTATCTGCGTTTAGGAGTTAGTGGAATTGGGGGATTTTTTGATGATCAGGTGAATGAAGTATTGGGTATTCCTACGGATGAAGCCGTGCTTTATATTACAACATTAGGTAGACCCAGGTAGAGAAGCAAAGAGGGTTTGGAGATCAAACCCCTACGATAAAATATTACAACCATAGCATTTTAAACAAATGTCATCTTCTGAACCTTCGATAGAAACCATTATTACGCCGAAATCTTCTCGAAAAGATGCGGGTTTAGCGCCATTGGTGTTGACATTGGTGGAACTAATTCGACAGTTAATGGAAGCCCAAGTCATTCGACGGATGGAAGGAAATACACTCAGTGAAGAAGAATTAGATCGGGCGGCACAGAGTTTACAACAATTAGAAATTCAGGTATTAAAACTGTGCGAAATCTTTGAAATAGACCCGACAGACTTGAATATTGAATTATCGGAATTTGGCACATTATTACCCAAATCAGGAAGCTATTATCCAGGGGAAAATACCCAAAATCCTTCGATTTTAGAATTATTAGATCGGTTAATGAATACGGGAATTGTGGTCGAGGGAAGTGTAGATTTAGGGTTAGCACAACTCAACTTAATTCATGCAAAACTAAGATTAGTCCTAACCTCCAAACCTCTCTAACTCTTGTATCATTTCCTCTGCTATAGCAATCCTAAATAGGTTGTAACATTTCGATACTGATATGAAACGGCCAGAAGTATTACCCCAGATCCCTCCCCCCCTAGCCCCCACGGGGGGTTTGGGGGGGCTGTTCCGGTGTTCCCTTTTGATCAGGGATTTTAAACACAACTCAAATAGGATTGCTATATATTAGAGAGTTTGACATTAAGGTTTATAATAGGTGTTGGTGCGATCACTTACACAGTCCAAGGGTTTAATTAATGGGGGTTCAATTATGGGAAATGGTTTATATTTATATGGGATTTTACCGACTAACCGAGTCCGACCTTTAGCCTTGCATGGGTTAGATAAACAACCGATACAAACCCATCCCGTTGATGAGTTTAGCTTTTTATATTCCGAGACTCAACAGGAACGTTATTTAGCCAGTCGGCGCAACCTATTAGGCCATGAAGACGTATTAGAAAAAGTGATGCAACATGGCTATCGAAGCGTTTTACCCTTGCAATTTGGATTAATTGTAAAAGATTGGGATCATGTCAAAGCACAATTAATTATTCCCTATCAAGATCGGTTAAAAGAATTGTTTCATAAATTAGAAGGAAAACAGGAAGTAGGGGTAAAAATATTTTGGGAAGAAACCGAAGAATTAAACCTGTTAATGACAGAAAATCAGGAATTAAGGGAAAAACGCGATAGCTTAGAAGGTAAACGTCTGAGTATGGATGAAATTATCGGTATCGGTCAAGAAATTGAACGGGCGATGCAAGATCGTCAACAGGGAATTATCGATAAATTTCAACAGATATTAAACCCCCTAGCACAAGAAATTGTCGAAAATGATAACTTAACCAGTGCCATGATTTATAACGCTGCCTATTTAATTCCTTGGGATATAGAACCCCAATTTGGGGATAAAATAGAAGAACTGGATCACCATTTTAATAACCGCCTCCGAATTCGCTATAATAACTTTACAGCCCCGTTTAATTTTGCCCAACTCAACCCCTAATCCGAGGCGTTATGATATTACGATTATTGCTATCTCCGATCACAGCACCCTTTGAGGGTGTAATCTGGATTGGTGAACAACTCCTAGAACGGGCGGAAGCCGAACTTGATGACAAAGAAAACTTAGGAAAGCGGTTATTGGCGCTCCAGTTGGCTTTTGATATGGGGGATATTCCAGAAGAAGATTTTGAAGTTCAAGAAGAGGAATTATTACTACAAATTCAAGCATTAGAAGATGAAGCAAACCAAGAAAATGATGAAATAGATTAAGCTAATTAAATCAAAACTCTCCTCTCCTCTCCTCCTTCGTGTCTTCGTGTTTCCCTCAATTATCAATTTTTTTTCTATTCTTCCGTCCAATTAATAGTCTAAAGTAAAAGTTGAAACCGAACCGGGTTCAGCTTTAGTAGGAGTTGGAGTCGATGGTTGGTTTGGTTTGGTTTCCGGGGGTTTGGGTGGGGCAATTTGTTTAACGTCAGTTTCTAACCCTTGGATTTGAGTTTCAATTTGTTGTAAACGTTGAGTAACGGTTTCAAAACGTTGTCCTAAACTTTCTAACTCCTCTTGTAAGCGTTTTTTCTCTACCGCTAATTGATATAAACTGCGGTAGAGGGTTGCTTCGGTTTTTTGGCGAGGCATGGTACTAATTTTTGGTAAAATAGGGGGTTGAGAACGAAAAGGACGCATAATAATTTGGGTACAACTACGAAATCATTATAACAATTGAATTTGCATAAGTCCTAAACTTTATTTTTCTTCATTAATTCACTAATTTTGCTAATTTTTTTGTGAGACTTTTGGGAAGAAAACCGTTTCGTTTCCGCCGAGTAACTCCAACAGATAGCATCGGGGTCACGTTGATAACTCCAGACTGAAAATTCCGGTTTGGTTTTCCACTTGCTGAGGGTCGTTGGATGTACCCCTAACCGTTGGGCGAGTTCCGACTGATTCAAGGTTTCGGGTAAAATAGAACTAGATGCCGGGTTGACGGGGAATAAAACCACGGAATTAGGGTTTTCTGGTTTAGAAACAACCGGGAGAGGGTCTACAACGATCTGAGACGGTTGGGCGGTGGGAAAATAGTAAATCATCCCGCCCACATCGGTAATTTCATATTGGGCGGCAAATTCGGTAGCCCGTTGGTCGAGATATTCCTGTACTTTTGTCCCCGACTGTTGGGTGTGCATGGCCAAATCTAAGGCCGTAATTCGTCCTTGGTTTTCCCGAATTAACCGATAAAATACCTCATCCAAGGTCGCCAACTGATTTTGTTGACGCTGTTGATAATATTTCCACATCCGCCAAGACCCCCATCCGCCAACGGTTAAAATCGCTAAGGGGAATGCTTTCTGGAGGATAAACAAAACGACTGCGACGGGGAGGAGAAGCGTCAGATATCCCCGTTCAGACGGGTTAATTTTTGGGTTTGAGTCTGACATGGATAGAATATTAACAAAGGTAATATCTTCAATATTGAGTGACATACTCCCACATCAAATCTGAGTACAGATTATGATGTGGGCTTCTTAGCAGCCCGATGAAGGGTATGCAAGATTTCCTTAATGGTACTGTTATCCATAGAACCAACTACAGAAAGATTCCCACTACGGCGTTTTATACTGGGGAAAATGCCCAACCTCAGTCTTTTCAAGTTAATCGCAGCATTGATATCACGATCAACCATCAAAGAATTTTGCTCATCCCAATAGTCTCGGATACTACAATCGGTGAAAATCATCTCATTCCGATAACTGAGCACCATTGAAGTATAAGCAGGTTTTTGTGAAATGACGACTGCCCCAGTTTTTTCTACTATGTAGTTCAGCGTCGTAAAAAATTGCCCAAATGCAGCATCTAGCCAGGATTTATTGAGTCCCGATTTAGCAGATTGGGAATAACTTGATCTGGTGTGAATTGAGGTACAGAAATGTCTTCAAGAATTAACTGAATGAACCAACCGTCAGCTTTTCTGGTGACACTTACTTGCTTAACAACAAACCCACTAGGAATTGGGCGGTGCATCCGAACTTTTACAATTCCTAATTTGGGTAATCGAATATAAACCCAATTCTTACGAATCAATTTAATCCAATCATTACCCGCCGTTGAAAAAGTCATGGTTCGGTAGTCGCCTTCAGTTTTGAATCGGGGTCTGCCCGATTTTGTACCTTTACCGTCACCGACAATGAATCTTTCAAAGGCTTTATCTATTCGCTTAGAGACATCTTGTAGTACAGTTGAATCTACCTGCTTAAAATCCAACAACTCGCCACTGTGAAATACTTTTACTAAGTCTTTTTTAAGAATTGGCAATTGTTGTTTTTGATGGTAGTAATTAGGCTTTTCTCTGGGAGCAGCAATGCTAGTTTTTAATGGGCAAGCATTGATAGCAGTACGATTCATTTCCCACCAATCAAAGCGATCTCCCAACTGGCGATTGTACCAATAACGGCAAATTCTCAGCCATTGGTTTAAGCTGATCTTTTGATTGGTGTCGGGATAGAACTGGTACTGATATGTTACTTTCATTGAGTTGTGACTAATAAGCTGTTGTGCATTTAAACTGTATATTCCAGCGAGCGAGGACGCTCGCACTGCATAAGATTCAAGATTTCTGCATGACCAATTTAGATGCTGAACAGCTTATGCCTCAATTAGTGTTACTTTATCACAAATGATCGAACAATTAAAAAAGTTTTTTGTTCGTCTCGTCATCCATCTGCCCACTGCTCAAAGCATAGCTTTGAGATTGCGAAGAGATGGAATCCTCAGCAGATCGCGCCTTTCATCCCACACCAACCTAAGCGGTATGGTGTGAGGATTCCCGTCGGTCAAGCTAAAAAGTCTATTTTTGCAAGATGGATGTTGATCAACTGTAACCTATCCCCTGGGTTATCTAATATTAGCAAAGACTATAATGTTAAGTAACCCCCTTCAAAAATAACTTAACCTGTAGTACGATAAGGCTGTATACCATGACTCGTAACACTCGCCGCTATTTCCTCAAATTTGCCAGTTCAGCACTAGCAACTCTGGGAATTAATCAATTCCTATTCCGACAAAAAACTGAACAAGCGGGCAAAGTCCTAGCCCAAAGTACGCCCCGCAAACTAGCTTTATTAGTAGGGATTAATCAATATGCCTCCTCTCCCCTAGAAGGATGTATCAACGATATAGATTTACAACGCTATTTGTTAATTCATCGCTTCGGATTTAATCCTAAAAATATTTATATTTTACCCCAAACAGAAGCCACTCGGACAGGAATTTTAACCGCCTTTGAAGAACATTTAATTAAACAAGCTAAACCCGGAGATATTGTGGTTTATCACTATTCTGGGCATGGTTCTCGGATTTTTGATCCTGACCCAATTATAACCCGATTAGGAGATAGACAAGGATTAAATGGAACCTTTGTTCCTATTAATAGTAACTTACCCACCGGATATCCTGAAGTTGGGGGAGTTGTCCAAGATATTATGGGACATACCTTATTTTTATTAATGTCAGCCCTGAAAACCGAAAATGTGACGGTGGTTTTAGATAGTTGTTTTTCCGGTGGAGCAACCCGAGAAGTCCGGGTGCGTTCCCGGGCCGGAGGTGAAAATATTTTAGTTTCTTCTGATGAAAAAAACTATCAGCAACAGTGGTTATCGCGATTAAATTTATCTCCTGAACAATTTGTTAAAGGCTATCAAACCGGGGTAGCTAAAGGGGTCGTATTAGCAGCAAATTCCCCAAACCAACTGGCGCGGGAAGAAAATATTAATGGTTTTCAATGCGGTCTATTTAGTTATTTACTAACTTATTATCTCTGGCAAGAAGACAACAATATTGAACGGGTATTTCAAAAAATTCTCCCAGAAATTCCTGAAAGATACAACCAAGTTCCCCGTTATGAAGTTAAAGTGGGGAGTGGGTATCAACAACAACTGCCCTATTTTATTAATTCTCCCCAATCTCCCGCCCAAGCAGTTGTAACGGCAGTAAGTGGGGAAACTGCCCAATTATGGTTAGGGGGAATTGATTTAAGAAAGGTGACAACGGGAACAATATTTACTGCTATTAATGGTACAGGAAAAGTGAAAATGATTTCCCGTGATGGGTTAGTAGGACAGGCAAAGATTGAGAAACCCGTAACCGTAGGAACGCCCTTGCATTTGATAAGTTAAGAGGAATATTAATATGTTAGAAAAAACCGGATCAAGCCAGGAATTTTTATTAACAATAGGAGACCGAGAAGAAATTGCCGAAATAGCTCAATTTTTCAATTCAGAAATAGCACCCGCAAAATTAATATTTAATAATGGTCAGGAAGCCCTTATTTCTGAATCAATTTATCGGCTGTTACGACAAATTATTCAAGTAATGGAATCAGGGAAAGCCGTTTCAGTTTTACCTCCAGATTATCAAGTAACAACTGAGACAGCAGCGAATATTCTTAAGGTTTCCCATGCTCATTTGTTGCAACTATTAGAAGCAGGAGTTATTTCTGATGTCGCGATTAATTCAGAAATAAAAATTCCCTTACAGGATTTAATGGATTACAAAATAAAACGAGATGAAGCCAGGGAAAAACTGTTAGACGAAATTATAGAAATCAGTCAAGAAGAAGGTTTTTATGAGTAAAGCAGATATTTTAGCAATTGACCCAAGTGATCAGATGTCTGCTGTTTTAGATTCATGTGTTCTGTTTCCGATGTATTTGCGTGATACTTTGTTACGGGTAGCCAGTGCGGGTTTGTATCGCCCATATTGGTCACAGGAAATTTTAAATGGCGCAATTCGCAATCTCATCGGTCAAAAACGAATGACGGTTGAGAAGGCTAATAATTTAGAAACAAAAATCAAACAAGCATTTCCAGAAGCAATGGTAACTATCGGTAATCAATTAATTGATCAAATGACTAATCATCCAGATGATCGCCATGTTTTAGCAACGGCGGTGGTTGCTAAAGCTGAAGTAATTGTGACGGAAAATCTTAAGCATTTTCCCGCTAGTGAATTGGAATATTGGAACGTGAAAGCTATCTCATCGGATAGTTTTCTGTGTTCTTTATATTTTTTAGATTCTGAGAGAATTGTCCAAGTGATTCAGCGACAAGCTAGTGTGTTAAAAAAGCCACCACTTACGGTAGAACAATTGCTGGATTTATTAAGGCGAGAAGTTCCTGAGTTTGCTGAAAAAGTTTCTTCAAGTTTGTTATAATCATTGTGATTGACGTAAATCAGCCGTGACTCAATCCTTAATAATTTAAAATATAATAGGCAATAACCATGACTCAAGAAATGCGTCAAGAAATCGTTACCTTAGCCAGAGAATTACCTGATGAACTGTTAGCAGAAGCCCTGGTTTTTTTGCATTCTCTCGCCGAAAAAGCACAGAATAATCACTCCGATAATTCCTCAACTATTGATCAATCTGAATTTGACAAAGCAATGGCAGCTTATCAAGTGATTAGCAAAAAGTATAAAAATGCGTTAAGGGAATTAGCCCAGTGAATGAACCCTTATGGATTTTTGAAGCAATTGTTAGAGTCATCCATCAGGATCAAATTCAGCAGCATGGTGGTAGTTTAGGACTCAGGGACGAAAATCTCCTTTCTGCGAGTTTAGCCAGACCCAGACATTTATTTGCTTACGGTCAACCTGATTTATTTGACCTGGCTGCGGCTTATGGTTATGGTTTGGCTAAAAATCATCCGTTTATTGATGGTAATAAACGCACAGCTTTTGCAGTAATGGCAACTTTTTTGTTGGTGAATGGCTATTTATTAGAAGTTCCAGAAATCGAGGTTGTGCAAATCATGGAAGGGTTGGCAACTGACCAAGAAACTCAAGAATCTTTAGCCCAATGGTTAAGGAAAAATTCTGTATTAGAATTGATGTAAATGCAAATCAGGGGAAGGGGTAAAAAAATGGAAATAAAAACAAGTCAGAACAAATTAGTTTTTGCGTTCCTCAAAGGCGTTTCCGTATCAGGAATTATCGGTGTCGCCTTGCTATCGGAGTCAGGGATGGCAACACCAAAACCCTTAGAAACTGGGTTTCTTCTCACTATATCTAATCACCAACCCACTGAACTCAAGAAACCCGGTTTCTTACCCCAAACCCTCATCGCCCAAAATAGCAGCAACTCAGAAGCGGATAGACTTTATCAAGAGGGAGCAGAACTATTTCAGCAAGGAACAGCAGAATCTCTGCAACAGGCAATTCCTAAATTTGAACAAGCTGCCATACTCTACCGTCAAGCAGGTGACAAAAGTTCAGAAGCCCTATCTCTTGCTTACATCGGCTATATCTACGACTCTCTGGGAGAAAAGCAAAAAGCCCTAGAATACTACAACCAAGCCTTACCCATATATCGGGCAGTGGGGGATAGAAGGGGGGAAGCCACAACCCTCAACAATATTGGCACTGTGTACAACTCCCTGGGAGAAAAGCAGCAAGCCCTAGACTACTACAACCAAGCCTTACCCCTAAGACGGGCAGTGGGGGATAGAGGGGGGGAAGCCACTGCTCTCAACAATATTGGCAATGTCTACGACGACCTGGGAGAAAAGCAGCAAGCCCGAGACTACTACAACCAAGCCTTACCCATATATCGGGCAGTGGGAGATAGAGGGGGGGAAGCCACTGCTCTCAACAATATTGGCGGTGTGTACGACTCCCTGGGAGAAAAGCAGCAAGCCCTAGAATACTTGAACCAAGCCTTACCCCTATTACGGGCGGTGGGGGATAGAAGCAGTGAAGCCACTACTCTCTCTAATTTTGCCTACCTCAAACGCAGTCAAAACAACCTCACCGCAGCCCTGACTGACATCGAAGCCGCCATTACCATTATTGAAGACCTCCGCACCAAAATTGGTTCTCAACAACTGCGTCAATCCTATTTTGCCACCGTTCAGGGTTATTACCAGTTTTACATCGACCTATTAATGCAACTGCATCAACAAAACCCCTCCCAAGGATATGATGCCAAAGCCCTCCACACCAGCGAACGCAGTCGCGCCCGAAGTCTTGTAGAACTCCTCACCGAAGCGGGTGCCAATATCCGCCAAGGTGCTGACCCCAAACTATTAGAACAAGAACAGAATTTACAACAGCAACTCAACACCGTAGAAAATCGCAGACAGGAACTCTTAAGCACTGAATATACCCAACAACAACTCGATGAAATCAAACAACAATCTCAATCTTTACTCAATCAACTCGACGAATTAGAAGCTAAAATTCGCCTTACCAGTCCCCGTTATGCTAACCTCAAATATCCCCAGCCTCTCACCCTACAACAAATCCAAGAAAAAGTCCTTGATGATGATACCCTACTATTAGAATATTCCTTGGGAAAAGACCGCAGTTATCTCTGGGCTGTGACTAAAAATAGTATTACCAGCTATGTTTTACCTAAACAAAGTGAAATAGAAGAAATTGCCAAACCTTTCCGAGAAATTAATGAATCTACTTCCGTAGAAAGCGGACTTCCCCTCAGTGAAATATTACTAAAACCCGTAGCTTCTCAACTGGGAAATAAACGTTTATTAATTGTTGGGGATGGGGTATTACAATATATTCCCTTTGCCGCCTTACCCATTCCATCTCAACCTAATACACCCCTTTTAGTAGAGCATGAAATTGTTACCTCTCCCTCAACTTCAACCATTGCTATTCAACGGGAACAACTACAAAATCGCCCAACGGTAGCCAAAACTGTCGCAGTATTAGCCGACCCCGTTTTCAGCCTTAATGACTCTCGCATTACTAGAAATGCACCCCAACAAAACCCGCAAACCCTCAACCAATCAGCCCTGACTCGTGCGGCGCGTAATTTAGGTATTGGGGAAGGGCCCAAAGCTTATGGCCGTTTGGAGTATACCCGCACCGAAGCCGAGAAAATTCTAGCATTAGTTCCCGAAAATCAAAGGTTACAAGCCCTAGACTTTCAAGCCTCACTTGAAGAAGCCAAAAATCCCCATTTATCCGAATATCAAATAGTTCATTTTGCTACTCATGGTTTACTCGATTCTGTTAATCCTGAACTATCGGGAGTGGTGTTTTCCTTATTTAATCAACAAGGACAAGCTGAGGATGGGTTTTTACGTCTCCACGATATTTTTAACTTAAATTTACCTGCGGAATTAGTGGTATTAAGTGCTTGTCAAACGGGCTTAGGGAAAGAGACGAAAGGCGAAGGTTTAGTGGGGATGACTAGGGGATTTATGTATGCAGGAGCGCGGCGGGTTGTTGTTAGTTTGTGGAGTGTTAATGATGCGTCAACTTCTGAGTTAATGACTCGATTTTATCAGCCGATATTGAAGGAGGGTAAGAATCCCATTATCGCCTTAAGAGAGGCACAGTTAGAGATGTGGAAATCGGGAAAATGGCAGTCTCCCTATTATTGGGCGGCGTTTACAGTTCAGGGAGATTGGCGTTAGAGTGTTAACCTGCACCCAGTTCCTAGAAACCGGGTTTCTGCATTAGATTCATTGTAGGAAATCAAGATATCTTGAGAAACCCGGTTTCTGTAATTTACAGAATGCCGTCTTTTTTCGCCATTGACGTCATTAAATCAACAACGCGACAGGAATAACCCCATTCATTGTCATACCAAGCCACAATCTTAAAGAAATTAGCATTCAGTTCCATTCCGGCTTTAGCATCAAAGGTACTAGAACTCGGGTCAGTGATGAAGTCTGAAGAAACCACTTCATCCTCGGTATAGGCTAAAACACCTTTCATCGGGCCTTCGGCCGCCGCCTTCATCGCCGCGCAGATTTCCTTATAGCTGGTGGCTTTGTCAGTGCGGAAGGTTAAATCAACGACGGACACATTCGGAGTCGGAACTCGAAAGGCCATTCCCGTCAGTTTTCCTTTCAAAGCAGGTAAGACTAAAGTTACTGCTTTAGCGGCCCCTGTGGACGAGGGAATAATATTTTGGGCCGCGCCCCGTCCCCCCCGCCAATCTTTCTTACTGGGCCCATCAACCGTCGGTTGAGTGGCGGTCATGGAGTGAATAGTGGTCATTAACCCTTCCGTTAACCCAAAGCTATCGTTAATCACCTTAGCAACCGGGGCTAAACAGTTGGTGGTACAACTGGCATTAGACACGATTAAATCAGAAGCCGGGTCAAAGGTTTCGTGGTTAACTCCAACTAACAGAGTTTTAACCTTATCCGGGTCTTTGGTGGGTGCGGAAATAATCACCCGTTTAGCCCCCGCTTCAATATGTTTGTGGGCCCCCTGGTAGTCACTAAATAACCCCGTAGACTCGACCACATAGTCCACCGTGTCTTCTTTCCAGGGGAGTTGGGTGGGGTCTTTGATGGCCGTACAGCGAATAAAATGTCCATCGACCACAATGCCATCTTCTTTGGCTTCCACGACGCCCGGAAATACTCCGTGGGTAGAATCGTATTTGAACAAATAGGCTAAGTTATCGGGAGGAACGAGATCATTAATTCCCACAAACTCAATATCTGGGTTATTAATCGCCGACCGCATCACCAAACGACCAATGCGACCAAACCCATTAATTCCTACTCTTAACGCCATATTATTAACTCCTTTAGGCAAAATTCAAGGGGACTTGATGATTCAAGCCACAACTAGGGATAGACTGTACCACAAGTTTTGATTGTTGAGCTTCTTTCTTTCTGTAATTTTAATAAAATTAGAATTTTAATCTGGATTCGGTGATTTTCAAAATTAGGTGATATTTGGGATAACTCCCATAAGTTTATCCCCAGGTTAAAGGTTTAAAAATACTGATATTCCTGATTTTTTTACTGAACGTTAAGAAAGAATAAAAAAGACTAATTTTGTCCCCAGCAGTATTAACAAATTGATCAAAAATCTGTACTATTCAAGGGTATACGATTGGGCTTAAAACTAAAATGAACAAACGTAAACGAATTGGCATTCTCACCAGTGGCGGAGACTGCCCGGGTCTCAATGCCGTGATTCGGGCTGTTGTCAATCATGCCACATCTGAATATAACTGGGAAGTCCGAGGCATTCCCTATGCCACCAAGGGACTGATTGAACGAAAAAGTGTGGTATTAAATTCCTATGGTTTAGAGCGACACGGAATTGATCCCTTATTAAGTATGGGTGGAACCATTTTAGGGTCGATTAATAAGGGAGATACCGAAGGCAATACCGACGAAATTATTCAGGGATATTATGATTTAGGACTTGATGCTTTAATCGCTATTGGTGGGGATGGTAGTCTGGCGATTTTGCAGAAACTTGCCGAAAAAGGCAATTGGAATTTAGTCGCTGTCCCTAAAACCATTGATAATGATGTCGCCCATACCGAATTATCGGTTGGTTTTAACTCCGCCGTCACTACAATTTTAGACTGTTTAGATCGGTTGAGTTATACCGCCGCCAGCCATGACCGGGTAATGGTGGTGGAGGTGATGGGACGGACAACCGGACATCTGGCCCTATATTCGGGAATTGTCGGGGGGGCCGATGCCATTTTAATCCCAGAAATTCCCTATTCAATTAAAACCCTCTGTAAACGCATTCGCGAGTTACGCAATCTCTGGGGACGAAAATTCGCCATTGTGGTAGTCGCTGAAGGGGCAAAAACCGCCGATGGGGAAAGTCGATATTATAAAGATGCCCTGGGGGAAGTCCGACTGCGGGGAATTGGGGAATATGTGGCTGCGGAAATTGAGAAAAATTTGGGGGTAGAAGCCCGGGTGACTGTCCTGGGTCATGTTCAACGGGGTGGGGCTCCTTCTGCCTTGGATAGATTAATTGGCACAGCCTTCGGAAAGGTGGCGGTGGATTTAATCGCCCAGGAAACCTACGGGGTGATGGTGGCTTGGCATAATAATGCTGTCACCACTATTCCCTTAGATCAGGTTTTTGCCGATAGTCCCCTACTGGTTGACCCCCAGGGATTTTGGGTGGAAACGGCCCGATCCCTGGGAATTTATCTCGGAGAAGAACTTAATCAAGAAAATATTCCTACGGTAAACCCGAATATCAATAATTTAAAACCTTTTTCTTTAGAGACAATAGCTCAGATTAATTAGGTTCAGATAGAATGTTTTAGCCGACGTAAACGATCGGAATAACTTTTGACAACTTCTAAGGCAAACATGGGGGTTTGCTGAACGGCAAACAGAAATCGAGATTTATCCATTGTGGCCAAAAGACAATCTGTTTTAGCGATCGCCGTGGACGCTCGTGTGTGATCGGGTTGAACTAAAGCACCCTCCCCAAAAACATCTCCAGCCGTCAGAGTTTCCACCACTTTCCCATTCACCCATAACTCGATTTCCCCTTCGAGAATGCCATACAAGACCTCTCCAGTTTGGCCCTCCTCAAAAATCACTTGATTGGCCAGATACCGTTGTTCTGGCTGTTTTTCAAACAGTTTTACGGTTTCAATGGGCTGTAACATAGTGTTATTAACTCAATAAGTTTGATCTGTTCTATTGGATCAATACTAGGGCAAAATAGAAAAAGAAAGACAGGGTAATATAGCGATCGCGCCCTACAACTAGGAATACTCCAACTCCTACCCATTACCCATTACCCATTACCCTGTTACTGAGGGAAGTCGAAGTATTACCCATTCGTAATTCGTAATTCGTAATTCCCCATTCCCTGCTATATTTATATCTCATGCCCAACACTGTTACTGTAACTATTCCCGCAACAACCGCCAACTTAGGGCCGGGATTTGATTGTATTGGAGCCGCCTTAACTCTATACAATACGCTGCGTTTTTCTTATTTAAAAAATACATCAAATGAGACTTTAACCATTACGGTTCAGGGCACAGAAGCCGCGATCGTCCAAACCGATGAAAGTAACTTAGCCTATCAAGCCTTTATTCGGGTTTATCAGCACCTCGGTCAAACCCCGCCCCCGGTTCAGATCGAGATTGATTTGGGAATTCCTTTAGCCAGGGGTTTAGGGAGTTCTGCCACCGCTATTGTCGGGGGACTGTTGGGGGCGAATACCTTAGCTGGAAATCCCTTGAGCCAAATTGAGATCCTGCAATTAGCCATTGAAATCGAGGGACATCCCGACAATGTGGTTCCCGCCTTATTAGGCAATTGTCAATTATCCGTATCCAGAGGAGAAAATGGTATAGGCTGGGAAATTTGCCCCATTCCCTGGCATTGTGATCTAGTTCCAGTTCTGGCGATTCCTGATTTTGAATTATCCACCGCAGAAGCTAGAAAGGTTTTGCCCCCAAACTATAGTCGGGCGGATGCGATTTTTAATACCGCCCATCTGGGATTATTAATTAGGGGTTTAGAAACCCGCAACCCTGACTGGTTAAGGGTGGCACTCCAGGACAAAATTCATCAACCCTATCGTAAATCCTTAATTAAAGGGTTTGAAACCGTCCGCAGGGCTGCATTAATAGCCGGAGCCTTTGAATTAGTGATTAGTGGGGCAGGGCCGACGTTATTAGCTTTAACCGATGAAATATCAGCCCCTGCGGTGGCCGTGGCGATGACGACCGCCTGGAAACAAGAGGGCGTCAACCCAGAGGTTAAGTTGCTGCAACTCGATACTCAAGGGGCGACAATGAATATTGAATAGGAGAAACAATGGTTCTTAATCCTAGTATTATTAATGCTGTTGAAAAACTGGGATATCGTGTCACCAGTGGCGATGTGGCAACTCAAGCTGGAATTGATATTAATATCGCCCAACGGGAACTTTTAGCCCTGGCATCCGAAGCCGGAGGTCATTTACAAGTGGCTGATTCGGGCGAAATTGCCTTTGCATTTCCCCGCAATTTTCAGGCTATTTTGCGGAATAAATATTGGCAATTGAAGTTAAAAGACTGGTGGAATAAAATTTGGAAGGTTTTATTTTATCTGATTAGAATTTCCTTTGGAATTATTTTAATTGCCTCAATTCTGCTGATTGTCGCTGCTATTATTACGATTTTAGTGGTGATTAATAACAGTCAAAATAATAACAACTCCGGGGGAAGTCGCGGTGGGAGTTGGTTTTGGATCGCTTGGTTGATGCCTGATTTTCGTTGGTTTTCCACGGTCGATAATAACCATTATCAACGCCAAAATGCTAAAAGTAGCGATCAAAAGAAACCGATGAATTTTTTGGAATCTGTTTTTTCGTTTATTTTTGGAGATGGCAACCCCAATTATAATTTGGAAGAACGCCGATGGCAAACCATTGGTCGGGTGATTCAAAACCAAAAAGGCGCGATTATTGCCGAACAAATTACCCCCTATTTAGATGAAATTGGGAGTTCAGTAGCTCAGGAATATGAAGAATTTATATTACCGATTTTAACTCGATTTGATGGTAGACCGGAGGTAAGTCCAGAGGGACAGTTAATCTATCATTTCCCCGAATTGCAAACCACAGCTATAAACTCTCAATCTCAATCTGTTCCTGGTTATTTAAAAGAAAAAAAATGGCGGTTTAGTTTGGCTAGTTCCGGGCAAATTATGGGGGCAATTGGTTTAGGTTCGGTTAATGTGATTGGGGCATTAATGTTAGGGAGTTTATTAAAAACTCCAGAAATTGCTGGATATTTAACCGGATTTTTAGGATTTGTTCATGTCATTTATCCAGTTTTATTAATTTACGGTGTGGGATTTTTGACCATTCCTTTAATTAGATATTTCTGGGTACAATGGAAAAATGAAAAAGTCAATATTCGCAATACAACCCGAAAAAATAGAGTTAATATTTTGGCTGATGATAATTCAATTATACAGGAAAAACTCAATTATGCTCGTCAATTTGCTAAGAAAACTGTGATTAATAAAGATAATTTAGCCTATACAACTGAAACGGATTTATTAGAACAAGAGGAACAAAATTCTGATAAAATTGATGCGGAATGGCAAAAACGGTTAGATCAATCTGATTGACATCCACCCCGTCGTAAAACGGGCGGGGATTCCATCTATTTGATTATTCTTAACTTGTGGAAATAGAATTTAAAATCGTATCAATTTCTGTCTGAACTTTATCAATTTGTGAACGCAGTTGATCTAAGAATTGTTTTTCAGCTTGCCATTTTTGAGGAATTTCTTGCTCATATCTATTTTGTTTTTCTAATAAATCATTGTAAAATGTCAAATAAAACATTAGAGTTGATATAGCCAAATCAAAACACTCGTCTAACCTTGACAATAAGCTACTTTCGATAAAGAATAAAACAATACTTGAAAAAACATTGAATTGTTCTCTCTTAATTACTAAAAAACTATCTCGTACAAAGGCATCCCAACTAGCCTTTACTGAATCAATCAAAGGTTTGGAAACATTACCTTTTACATAAAATAAGAAATTTCGGTTATAACGAAAATTACTAATTTTATATAACAAATTATTCTTGTCCTTGATTTGATAATAACTTATATGAGATTCTAATAGATTGATGTTAAAATTAGATAACTCTTTATCTAGGAATTCTATATTATGTTTAATCGCTAGAATAATTTGACGATTTTGATCAATTAATTCTTTTTCTAAACCCTTGATTAAACCTTCTTTATCTGATAAGCCTGCCTCTTGTTTAGGTTTTCCAGTATTTTTTTCAGTAAACCACTGTCTTTTGAGTTCTGTAACTTGATTTGTCCATGACTCTTTAAGTTCTCTAAGAACTTCTATTTGACATTTTTTTCTTAAATTACGAATGCGTACATCTATATTACTAATTTGTGCGATCTGTTCCCAAATTTCATCCTTGGGGATAGATAAAATTCTGGCTTTACTATTCCAAACTTCTTCAGCCTGATCTAAATCCTGATAACAATTTTTTAGTAATTGTTCTAATTTAACAGCAGACTGTCTCATTTCATCGGTACAGAGTTGAATTGATTGGCTTAAATCGGTTGCTGACTGTTTTAACTCTAAGGATTGATCATCATTAGAATGGATTAATGTAACCGCTTGATTAAGAGCAAGAAAGGCTTTGAGAGATTCATTCATCACATTTAATTGCTGGATTAAGGTTTTTTTCCATCAGAGACAACTTTGAACAGGTATCACTGATATAATTAATTATACTAACTTCTGACACTCAGGTTAACTTAGTTATGGAATCTCAAGATTTAGCGTCTTTGTTAAAGTCTGTCGGTTTTGCCTTAGATGTAGCAACTCCTTTTGCATCTGCTGTTCCTGGTCTCGGAACGGTATTAATTATCGCAAAAATTGGGGTCAAAGCCTATCAAGGTAAGGTAGAATCTGACCATCTTGATCGAGACTTAGACTATCTGAAAAAAGGCATGGATAGCTTACAGGAAAAGGCTAGTATATTAGAATCAGCAACGGCAACTCTAGGAGTCGGTGTTGCTTTACTGGGAATACTTTCTGCACAAAATTTACAGCAAACTCGCAAATTAGATCAAAAATTAGATCAAGTTCAGTTAGGGCTTGAAAAAGGTTTCACAGATTTAAAATCAATTATTAATAGTCAAGGAGATGAGATTTTAAAAACCATTAATCAAGTCGGTCAAGAAATCCAAAAAGAAATACACCACGTTGAGTTTGTTAAATCTTATGGAATTTTTCAATCAGTTCATAATAATCAACTCCCATCGGCTTTAATAACACAAAATTCTAAGGATAGAAATGATAAATTAAACTTTATTTGGAATAATTTACAAAATTGTTTAGCTATTTATAATAATAAAGAATTGATTTCTTGTCCTTCAATTTCGGGAAAGTTGAAGCGATTAGAATGTGCTTGGGCTATTGAGCAAACTTTGGCTTTAGTTGATATTTTAAAAAATGATTTTGATGCTTGTATTTTTCAGTTAAATCACCTTAAAAATAAAATTATCAAAGATTGCCTATACTTAACAGAATCCTGTCAATCGGAAGAAGAAATTGACTTTATATTTCCTAGGATTAACTCTATTATCAATCAGGATATACTTTTAATTGATTTCTGGAAGAATAATCTAAAAGTTATACAAAATTTATCAATTGAGGATCAAGAAAAACTAGCTAATTTAGATGTAACGGATATTGCTAGTTTAAATCAATGGGAAGAATCTAAGGCTTTACAACAACTATCGCCGTTTGTAATTTATGAGGAATTAAAAGAAAAATCTCATTTTATTTCACTGAAAGATCAACTAAAATTTTTAATTAAACCGGAATTACGCTCTGAGTATGAATCTTATATTACCCACAAAGCGATCGCTCTGGATTTTAAAGGATTAGCCTTAACCAACTGGAAAGAAGTTCCTGATTTAACCGTTGCTAATCTCTATTATTTTTTCAAAGAGAAAAAGTTTCTGGATCTCGAAAACCGTCTAAAGTTCCCGATTTAACGGTTGCTAATCTTTATTATTATTTCAAAGCACAAGAACAAAAATAAGCCCTGAACTCAAGTTCGGGCTTAGGGAAAAAACCTTTGAAATTGATGAAATTTACAGGGAAACCACTTCAACTTCCACATCAGCCGTCACGTCAGAATGTAACTTAATATTGGCTTTATAGGTTCCTAATTTACTGATACTGGTGAGAGTAATTTCCCGACGATCAACTTCTTGACCCGTTGCTTGTTGAATCAATTCTGCTAATTCTTTTTCAGTAACAGCACATCTTTGGTCAGAACTAATTGAGTACGCTTTGCCATAATCAATTCCCCATCCCACCTAAAGGAACAGAAATTAAATCATGAAATTGGGTATCTCTAATTCTTTTTAATTCCCACATCCATTTGGTTTCTGCGTCGATTTGTTGATAATATTTTTGAGCTAAATTCTGCTGTTGAGCAACATCGGTTTCCCCCCATAATTTTAATGCCATATCTCGTCTTTTTTGACAAATAACGGTTTCAATGGACGCAATAGAACTGCGAATAACTAATTGGGCGCGGCAAATATCAATTTCTGTATGTTCATCCAGATAAAATAGATGATAAAATTGTTTTGTTTGTTGATTTTTATCTAAACAAACTTGTTGCAATTCCAGAATTAAATCCACCGGATCTAAACTCTTTTCAAATCGAGCCTCAATTTGGGCAATTTCTCGCCATAAAAACCGATGATGAGCTAAACTAAACTGTAAATCTCTTGCTTCTAACCCATCAACAATCATTGGACGATATTCGGGACAATGGAGATATATTCTGAGGAGTTTAACTTCTGCTTCTTCTAATAAACTCCGCTCAGAATTAATGTTAACTAAAGTATCAGAAGATTGTTTATTTTTTGATGGTTCTGAATGATATTTATTGACTTGAGTTTGTAAATTTTTAGCTAATAAAGAAATTAACCGATTTTGTCCTTGACTCAGAAGTTCAGCACAGTATTGAATATAATGGGTGCGTTGCATTCCATTCTCGATTTTTCTCAATAATTCTACCATTTGTTTTGAGACTTGCTGCGACTGGGCAACGGTTTCAAGATTTTTTCCAATTAATAACCGTTGAATTTGCCAATCAATCCAAAATGGAGCATTAACCAATAATTTTTGATAATCTTCAGCAGAATTATGAGTTAAAAATTCATCGGGATCTTTACCAGAAGGAATATTTAAAATCCGTAAATTAATATAACCTTGATAAGCTAGATCTTCAATTTCTCCGATCGCCCGTTCGGCGGCTTTATTCCCGGCAGCATCTGCATCAAAATTAAGAATAATTTGTTTAGATTCCGTATATCTAACTAACTGCCGAACTTGATTCAAACTTAACGCAGTCCCTAAAGAAGCCACAGCATTTTCTATTCCGGCGGTATGTAAAGCAATTACATCAAAATATCCCTCAACAACAATCGCTTGATCTTGCTTACTAATCGCATTTTTAGCTTTATCTAATGCAAATAAAGTCTTACCTTTATCAAATAATTCAGTTTCAGGAGAATTAAGATATTTTGGCAGTTCATCCCCTAAACTTCTGCCCCCAAATCCAATAATTTTTCCTTGACTATCATGAATCGGAATCATCAACCGATCTCTAAACCGATCATAATATCTATTGCCCGTTTTTCGAGGTACAATTAACCCGGCTTGTTCGACTAATTCCGCCGGAAAATGTTTTTGTTCTACCAAATAATCATACAGTGTTTCCCATCCTTGGGGGGCATATCCTAACTGAAAATATTGAATAGTATTTTCTTTGAGATTGCGTTTTAATTTTAAATAATCTAAGGCTTGAATTCCTTCCGGTTGTCTTAAAGTATATTGATAAAAACCCGTAGCGATCGCCAAAATCTCATATAATTGTTCTCGTAAAGAAATCTGTCTTTGTAATTCCTGACGTTTTTCCGGTTCTAAAGTCTTCACAGGAACTTGATACCGTTTAGCTAACTCTAAAACCGTCTCACTAAAAGAACTTTTATCCAAATCCATAATAAATTTAATCGCATTTCCCGCCGCCCCACATCCAAAACAATAAAACATTTGTTTCGTGGGACTCACCGTAAAACTAGGGGTTTTTTCATCATGAAAAGGACATAAACCGACAAAATCTTTCCCCCGTCGTTTCAAGGAAACTTTTTCGGACACGATATCATAAATATCCGCCCTTTCTTTGACTTCTTCTATGGTTTCTGGATGAATCCGGGGAGTCAGCATTGGGGATTAAACTAGAATGATTAGTCTTTATTTTGCCATAAAATATCCTAAATGATCCTTCTGTAGAGACGTTGTATGCAACGTCTCTACAGAAGGGGGAATATGTAGCAAACATTAAAGGATTGATATTTAACTGTTAATTAACTAAATTCTTGGCAATTATTGAATTTTCTGTAATCTCTGAATATTTCTTTGATTCTGAAGTGGCGGATGTTGTAGGGATTTTTAAATTAAAAGCAATAACTAACTGATTTTTATCAATATGAATATTAGAAATATTAACAACACTTTTTTCGGTAAGCAAACTATCAACGGGAATCTCTGGGGGTGTCTGTCGTTTATATCCGGCTTCTTCTAACCATTCTGTAACTTCTCGCCAACTTTCAATCCGAGCATCTAATTTATCTACCAAACTTTTCACATATCTATATAACGTCACACAGAGGTCAGTTTTCACTCCTTTAACGTTTTTTCCCAGTTGTTCGGCAATTTCCGCCGGACTAAACCCACACAACAACCCCCGCAAATGCAGCTTTTCCATCGGCGTCAGGCGTTTTCCCTTAGCAGAGGCGAGGTCAGTATAAAGCGTGTCCAAGTCCCAATGGAGTGCAGCCTGGTTGAACTGTTGATCAAGGGAAGTCATGATGTCGCGTCCTCAATATCCTGTTACTATCCTAACACAAATCCTGTTTAAATGTAGGGAATAAATAGGATCAATCAATTTATACTTAACAATGAGCCAGCTTACCTCATCTCTAACTCGCTACTACTTAGGAAACATTCTTGATTTGGATTTCCGTTGTGCCATCATCCCCCGATGATCACAAAATCCAGGTTAAAAAATTTTTTGAGAAATTTGCGTAAAGTTCGCAAGTCTAGCCTATAGATATTTAGGACAAATCTGATTACCCATAATCGTCTGGAGGTTAAGACTCAGTATGGCAAACGAACCAGAGGACAAATATGTCAAGTATGCCGTTGATTTAGTCATGTGCATTGATGGCACAGGTTCAATGGGCCACTTAATTGATGCAGTCAAGTCTACAGCCCTCAACTTCTATCCCAAACTAGAAGCAAAGATGGAGACTAAACAGAAAAAAATTGATCAACTTAGGGCTAAAGTGATCGTATTTCGGGATTACTGGGCTGATGCACCTGATAAAGCAATGGTACAGTCTAAGTTCTTTAATCTTCGTACAGAAAACACTGAATTTGCTGGTTTTGTTTCTAAAATTCAAGCAGAAGGGGGTGGGGACGAACCAGAAAATGGCTTAGAAGGTTTGGATTTAGCCTTAAAATCAAAATGGGAAAAAGCCCAAGATTTTGCTAAACAACGGTATGTCATTATTGTTTATACTGATGCCAGTGCCCATAGTTTAGAAAAAAGCTCTAAACCCGCCCATTATCCTAAAGAAATTTCTTCAACTTTAGATGATCTGACTGATTATTGGTCAGAAATGTCAAGTCCTGCTAAACGATTACTATTGTTTACTCCTGATGCTTCTCCTTGGACAATGATTGCCAGCAGTTGGGATAACACAATACATTTTGCATCTAAAGCAGGTCAAGGATTAGAAGAATTTGAAATGGATGAAATTTTAGATGTCATTGCTAATAGTGTGTAAATTTCTTAAAAACTGAACTTGTTCACGCTGTTTATAAAAATCAAGAAAATCTTCAAGATGAAAATACTTAGGATTTTCTTGAGTTAATTTAGTTTCTAATTTTTCAAAATCTAGGATGATTAACCTCTATTTGTAAGCTATGAAATCCTCTAAGATAACTGTCAATATAGAAAGTGTTCATAACAAAGGTGAGGATGCTCATCTATTTAATGATGATGATTATTCTGATGTTATAGTCATCGGAGTTTTTGATGGTTTAGGAGGGCGTTCAGCAGGTTATGATGAACAGACAGGTGGAAAAATTGCTTCACAAAAAACTTCGGAAACGGTGCAAGAATTTTTGCCTCAATGGTATGGAAAACTAAATCATGAAATGGTTAGGGAAATGCGAGATAAAGTTTATACAACTTTAAAACAAGCAGCCGATAAAAATATTAGGCCATCTCGTCTGGGAGGTTCTTTAGCGGGTCAGCGCTTGTGTACAACAATGGCACTAGCCAGCATTCCAAAGTTAGGTGAATTGCCAACAAAATATGAAGTTAGTTTGGCTTGGATTGGAGATTCCCGGTTATACTTCCTCAGCCCAGAAAAAGGCTTACAGCAACTTACTCAAGATGATTTAGAAGTAAAAAAAGATGCGTTTGAAATGATTCGAGAAGATCCACCTATGTCGCAATATTTAAGTGCAGACATGAAGAAAAATTGGCAGATTCATTTTAAATTACAAGAATTGGATCAACGTGGATGTATTCTTGCTTGTACCGACGGATGCTTTCAATATTTACCTGCGCCTTGGGAGTTTGAAAAGTTATTGTTAAATACATTGAGTCAATCTGAGGATATCAAACGATGGGAAGATTCGTTAAATCAACGGTATCAAGATATTAAACAAGATGATGTATCTCTTATTCTTTGCTCAATGGGATATAATAGTTTTGCTGATTTAAAACAATCCTATGAAGAAAGATTGGGTTATTTAACAGAAAAATTTGATTTCAAAAACAAAAATTTGGGGGAATTACAAACGTTATGGCAGGAATATAGAGAAAATTATGAATTCTATTTAAAACAGGAAGAAAAACAGGAAATTGATCAAACTATTGGAGAAATCAATAGAGATTCTGTTCCAAGTCCAGAAATTATTTCTGTCTCATCTGAAAATAATGAACCTACCGTAGATCCTGTAGTAGAAATAATCCCACATAGTGATGAAGAAAACAAAATTCCAAATAACTTAGAATTAGCTAAAGTAAACTTAAAAAATAATAATATTAAGGATGCTATTCACGATTTAGAAACAGTGTTTGCAGATGAAAATATTGATTCTCAGGTTAAAGAAGATTCTCGGTTTGAAGATTTAGGACAACTGCTAGAAGAACATCTGAATATAAGTGATCGTGATCTTATAGCAAATTTACACTATTTTATAGGATGGATTAACTACCTATCTAATAACTTAGTTAAAGCGAGGTATTATTGCAATGAAGCAAGTCAATATTATCAAAGTAAGTTAAGTGACGAAACGGTTACAAACAACTATGAAAAAAAGAGAAAAATGCAAGAATTAATCCACAATATTGACAATTTACCACAAATTTCAGAAGGAGAAAACTAAATTATGTCTTACAAAACAGGCGATGTTATTGGTAAATATACCGTCAGTCGTGATTTTGACAGCACTAATGGCGGTCAGTGTCAATGGGGATTTGCAAAAGCAAAAGCGGGAGCAGAGGAGGTTTTTATTAAAAAATTCTTAAGTCCTGTTTATCCAGGTAACTCTGCACCAGGAAGTGAAAAAGGGAAACAAAAAAGACGAGATCAATGTGAAGTTTTTGAAAAAAAACAGTTAGCTATTATGAAAGCTCTTTCCGCTTGTGGTGATGGCGGGTTAGTCGTCAGGACAATAGACTTCTTTAAACATGGTGATGATCATGGAAGTCATTACTTTAAAGTTTCTCAAAAAGTTGATACTAGCACCTTATCTGATCAAGTCCATGACTTGGAAATGAAAAAACGGCTGTTTGTTATGTTAACAGCAGCAGGAGCTTTAAAGATTCTTCATGGGAGTAGAATTATTCACCTTGATCTCAAACCCGATAATATTCTGATTCAAGAATGGGGAAGTAGTTTAATCGCTAAGATTATTGATTTTGATAATAGTATATTAGAAGGAGAGCCAACAACACCAGAAGTTTTAGTGGGAGATCAAGTCTACTATTCACCAGAGTTTGCTGAATATATTAA
Organism: Planktothrix agardhii; assembly: GCF_904830935.1. NCBI lineage: Bacteria > Bacillati > Cyanobacteriota > Cyanophyceae > Oscillatoriales > Microcoleaceae > Planktothrix > Planktothrix agardhii. The sequence continues at coordinate 2,130,236 of NZ_LR882952.1, read as the reverse complement.
TACAGAAGGTAAAACTCCAGCACCCAATCAAAAATCTGATATTTTTTCACTAGGTTTAATTTTTTGTCAATACTGGACAGGTTCACTCCCAAACTATCCCAAACGTTATCAATACGCTTATCAAACAGTTTCCACCGATCCAATATTAACACTTCCTGAGTGTTTAAGCGGTGAAATTCCTCCACCAAGCCCAAGTCGCCTCACTATTGGCAAGGGTTTGACGCGCAGTAAAAGCTATTCTAATCCCACCCATAATAAACTCAAACTATTAATTGAAAAAATGTTAGTTTTAAAGCCAGAAAATCGCCCGTCTATTGTAGAAGTTCATAGGATTTTAAAACATCTTTATCATCATGATACCCTACCAAAAGAAAATATAGATACAACTTCATCTAGTGCAGAAATAAAAACGGATGGAACTCGAGTTAAAACAAATTTCAAAAAAGATTAATTTTTAAATTCTTATGTCTCTTTATAAATGTAAGACTTGCACTCATGAGTTTAGAGTAGATGTATTACCTTTAGAATGTGATATTTGTGGAGGTAAAAATTTAGTTGCTTTAGAACCCATTTCAAAACCTGTAAAAAAAACAATAATCTCTGATGCTAAAAAGAAGCAAAGTAAGTTGAGTTTTATTACAGCTATTTTTTTAGGAATGGTTTTTAGTTTAGTCTTCTTCGCTGGTTTGAAGTTGGGTTTACATATTATTTCACTTAACCTGGAGATTCAAAATCTTCAGCGAGAAAGAGATAGGTTACAAACACAACGCGACCCATTACCTCAAACAACAATTGTTCGTTTTTGTAATCAAACTCGTGGCGAAACGATTAATCTTGCAGTGGGTTACTGGGATGGAAATAATGGAACAGAACTGCGAACAAAGGGATGGTTGACTATTTATCCGAGTAAATGTGAAGAGGTTGATGTAGGAAAAAGCTATACAGGTAGTGTTTATATGTACGGACAAAGCGAAACTAGATTTTGGAATTCAAATTTGCCTGATTTATCTTTTTGTGTTAATAGTTTAAGAGTATTTGATTTTATCAATGCTAATCAAATGCCTTGTAATGAAATAGGTGAGAAAAAAGTGATGATGAAAGCCTTTGTAGTAACAGTAACTCCTGGTACAACAGTATGGAATTTAGGTGAATAATTTAACTAAAAATTATTGTTTTAAAGATGCGATCGCACCCTTTAAACACCCATATTTTCAATACTCCAATCTTCAAACCTCAACCCAGGAACTCGTTCAAAATCCTGTCGATTTCGTGTTACTAAAATTCCATTATTTGCCATTACAAGAGCAGCGATGCGTAAATCTTGCGTACCAATCCGAATTTTTTGACGCAATAACTCAAAATAACAATGATAAGATTCCTGATCAAAATTTATCACATTAATAGTTTGATAATACTTTAAAGTTTCTTCTAATCTTGCGATAGATGGAGATGACGCTTGAATTAAGTTGGCAGTCATATAACTATCCTTTTATAATCTAATTCAGTCTTATTATACACTATTTTTTTTAAGTCAAGATTTTGTTACTTGAGTTCCCAGAGTTGTGATTGTTGATCAACTTTTTCTAATTGATAGTTTTCATTTTTAATGATTTGGCGTAATTCCTCGGAGGGATTAAGAACGAAAACTTTTGGCCCTATGGGGAGTAATAATAGATTGGGTTCGGAATTAACCATCATTAGTTTAATATCAGGGTTTAATTCATAACTTAGAGAAATAATATTCCCTAAATTTGTATAATCACTCCCGCGATCAACAATGAGAGTGGCAGATTTATTTTTATTTAATCGTTGAACAATTTGAGGATTTTCAGAACTGGGAATTTGATGCCACCAGCTTTGAGAATTAGCACTCATACTAATAGAAATTAAGCTAAATGTAAAAACTATGGCTAGGAGTGATCGCCAAAATATTTCTCCATCAATTAAGGAATTTTTATTATTTTTAATATGAGTAGAAAACAAATAAGCAATGGATAATTGAACGCCAGGAAAACAGGAAATTAAAAAGCGAGTTACCCCGGAACGTCCTCCCCCTAAAAGCACATCGGGTAAGGCTAACATGAAAAAGGGAACTAAAATAGATGTCCAAATAAATAGGCGAGTTTTTCGATTAGTTTCTTGACTAATTTTAAATAATGCCACCACAATCAATATCACAAAAGGAAGTCTAAGTAAATACATCTGAATACTGTTGAAATCGAAATTTATATCAACTAATACAGAAGTAAAACTCAAAATCCAAAACTTGCTTAAATTTAGTAAACTGGTGGGATAACTCGACAAATTAGTAACATCCATCACCCGTTGTAAATTATTGATTAAAATAATTAACCAAGGACTAAAAGCCAAAATAGCGATCACAATAGCACCTAAAAATTCCAATAATAACTGATAAAAAGGAAAGCGTTTTCGTTTTCCAAAAGATCGTGAGGACTCCATACTCAGTAACAGAATATAAGCCCCATGACCCATCATGGTTAACCCGAATAAAACATGGGTATAGAGTCCAAAAATACAGGCTAAACTATAACCCGCCCAAAATAGCGGATGTCGCCAACGAATTGCTTTGAGTAAAGCATAACCACTGGCAATTACCAGTAAGGTGAATAAACTATATTGTCGGGCGGTTTGAGCAAATAAAATATCAAAGGGAGATAGGGCTAAAAAAGCCGTAGCTAGTAAAGCGGTTTGTGGAGATTGAAATAATTCCCAAGCCAATAAATACATAAAAGGCAGGGAAATTAAACTAATTAAAACGGGTAAAAAGCGAGAAGTAATTATGGAATGACCGAATAAAAACATCCCAACCCGTGCTAATAAAAAATAAAAGGGAGAATGTTGAGGATCTTCTGTAGCTATGGAATTGAGGGTATCTAGGGGGGTACTACCCGGTTTAAGTTGTTGATATTTGAGGAGATCAATGGGGGAAACCATACGATTTTGATAGAATTCATGAGCAAATTCTTCACCCGTATATCCAGCGGCTCGCAAGGTAGTATAAACTTCATCATGCCAATAGATTTTTCCATCTAAAGCCACAAATCGAAAGGCGATACCAATGACAATAACAATTATTAAAAATAACCTCAGAATTTGAGGACGAATTCTTTTAAAAAAGTTCCAGAGACGCCACATAAAATCTGTTTAAATTAAGTTGGATTTATAAAATTTAATTTTAAAGCTTCTGACTAAAAAAAGCAGGGAAATCCCCTGCTTGAATTTGGCTCAAGTTCTAAAATAGTTTTAAGAAATTAGCGAGTTAGGGGATGATTCATGTCGCCCTAACTCATTCCATCTCAAACCCTACTTAGTATAAAGAGCTACTGGGTTTGTGGACGATGAAGCTTAACACTTGGCATTGCTTCACGTTATCAAAACCCATCACACGGATATAGGATTTAGAATTTTCTTGGCGGCAAGCTTGAACTTCATTCAAAACTTCTTGAGAAGTAGTGGCATTGAATAAAGGCAGTTTCCACAGCGTCCAATAATGTTGGGTGGGTTCGGAAGATTCGCTAAACTCCACACCGGGGATATATCCTTGATCCAGAATATATTGGACTTGCTTGACGATTTGAGCATCGGTCAAGGGGGGAAGATAGGATAACGTTTCAAAACGACGTTCTTTTGGTAATGTCCGCATTGTTGTTTCTAAAGTTAAATCCACTAAAGGTTAATAGGCGATCGCAGTGGTCATCATCCTTGAAACTCACCGCAAGTCGGGGTTCGGTTCTGAATCGGTTTGTAATTCGATTTCTGGGTTAGATTCAACACTACTCAGTTGCGTAATTCGTTCTAAATACTGGCGCCGATAATCTATATTGGCTTTTTGAATATTTTCACGAACCATTTCCGGTAAATAATCGGCTACTTCCTGCACGAGATGTTCCCGTACCGTCATCATCCGAAACGCCATCTCCTGATTTTCTTGGAGCATTTCCTGTAGATAGGCTTCTCCGTCCTGAATCTTCCCGGTTGAGGAAAATTCACTCAGCCAGATCGCTTGTCCAGGGTTAGTTTCCCATAGTTGATCCGTGATAATCCTTACAGCCTGATAGGTCAGGTAACTTGCCAGCACTTTTGATGTTTCTTTCGCAACTTGTTTGATGTCCATAGGCTGACCCTAACCCTCTTGATGATGGATTTAGATTTTAGATTTTGGATTGAGTTGTAACCACAACCGACCTGACTTGTCAAGTCTGACCCACAATCCAAAATCCTCAATCTTCAATCTTCAATCTGGAATCAATTAGACGGTATCCATTGACTCGAACTCAAACTTGATTTCTTTCCAGAGTTCGCAAGCAACGGCCAGTTCAGGAGACCATTTGCAAGCTTCACGGATGACGTCGCCGCCTTCACGCATCAGGTTACGACCTTCGTTACGCGCTTGAACACAAGCTTCGAGGGCCACACGGTTAGCGGTAGCACCAGGAGCATTACCCCAGGGATGTCCGAGGGTTCCACCACCGAACTGTAAGCAAGAGTCATCGCCGAAGATTTCCACCAGGGCGGGCATATGCCAAACGTGAATCCCACCGGAAGCCACGGGCATAACACCAGGCATAGAAGCCCAATCTTGGGTGAAGTAGATCCCACGAGAGCGATCAACCTCAACGTGATCTTCACGCATCAGGTCAACGAAGCCCATGGTGATGCCTTTTTCCCCTTCGAGTTTACCCACAACGGTTCCCGAGTGCAGGTGGTCACCACCAGACATCCGTAAGCATTTGGCTAACACACGGAAGTGAATCCCGTGATTTTTCTGACGGTCAATCACAGCGTGCATCGCACGGTGAATGTGCAGCAGAATGCCATTGCGACGACACCATTTGGCCAAGCTGGTATTAGCAGTGAAACCACCTGTAAGGTAGTCGTGCATGATGATCGGGGTTTTGATTTCTTTAGCGAATTCAGCCCGTTCCATCATTTCTTCGCAGGTGGGGGCGGTCACGTTTAAGTAGTGGCCTTTGATTTCCCCGGTTTCTGCTTGAGCTTTTTCGATGGCTTCTTGAACGAACAGGAAGCGATCGCGCCAGCGCATGAAGGGCTGGGAGTTGATGTTTTCGTCGTCTTTGGTGAAGTCTAAACCACCGCGCAGAACTTCATAAACGGCGCGACCGTAGTTTTTCGCAGACAGACCGAGTTTGGGTTTAATCGTACAACCGAGCAGAGGACGACCGTATTTGTTTAATTTATCGCGCTCAACGGTAATCCCGTGAGGAGGGCCTTGGAAGGTTTTCAGGTAAGCGATGGGGATGCGTAAATCTTCTAAACGCAGTGACCGCAGGGCTTTGAAACCAAATACGTTACCGACTAAAGATGTCAGTAAGTTGGTAACGGAACCTTCTTCAAACAGATCCAGAGGATAGGCAACGTAGCAGATATATTGGTTATCTTCACCGGGAACGGGTTCGACTTCATAGCAACGACCTTTATAGCGGTCGAGGTCAGTCAGTAAGTCCGTCCACACCGTTGTCCAAGTTCCAGTCGAGGATTCAGCAGCAACAGCAGCACCAGCTTCTTCCGGGGGGACTCCAGGTTGAGGACTCATCCGAAAGGCAGCCAGAACGTCTGTATCTTTTGGTGTATAGTCAGGCGTGTAATAGGTCAGTTTATAGTCCTGTACACCAGCTTTATAGCCAGACTTGGACTTGGTTTGTGTTTGAGAGTAAGACATATCTCCCTTAAAGCTCCCTTTGTTTAGGAATCGATTATTTTATGCACGGATTGGCAATTGATTAAAATAGTATCAAGAAACGAGTCATTGCAACGTTGAATATTTTTAATATTTTTATAACATTTGTTTATATTTCTTCTTGTTTTGCCAGATTTACCTCAAATCCCTGTTATTTTTTCGCTTACATATCACCAAAATGACTTTTTTTATATTAAGTCTTATGAAATAAATTCTGGATAACAGAATAAGTGATTTTACTTAACTATTTTCTAAAATTTAGATTGCACAATCATAGTCTTTTGTCAAGCAGAACATCATCAGTAATTCCGTATTTTAAATTCAGGTTAGGCGATGAAAATTAAGTCTTGTCCACTTCAGATTGGTAGTAGTTTAAGTCTCAAGGTTTATAAATAGTATATAGTCTATAGTAAATTAATTAATGATTGATTGAAGTCTATTAAAACAAAACTGGGTGATCCGTAAGACTGTTCGTTAAGATGGTGGTTAACTCAATACCAATCACTGTTCACCGCCCATTGTGACTTCACCCACCATCCATTGTATTAATCCCCAATGCTCCCATCCCTCAAATCAACCTTGGGGGAATAAATTTTGTCAGAGTTGCGGCGCCCCCCTACAACTCAACCAACGCTATATTCCCTTACATAATTTAGGGACTGGGGGGTTTTCCCGTCTTTATACCGTCTGGGATCTCAAAACCCAAACCGAAAAAGTCCTGAAAGTCCTGCTGGAACCCTCCCCCAAAGCCCTAGAACTCTTTGAACAAGAAGCGGAGGTTTTAGCCCAATTACGCCACCCAGGAGTGCCTAGGGTCGAAGCAGATGGCTATTTTTATTTAAAAAAACGTAACGTCTCCGAAGGCCATCTTCCCTGTTTGGTAATGGAAAAGATTCATGGCCACACCCTACAGGAAATTTTAGGGCAATATCCCCAAGGCTGTCCCGAAGACTGGGTGATCAGTTGGCTTTCCCAAGCCTTAGATATCCTACGGGAATTGCATGGCTATCAAATTATTCATCGAGACATCAAACCTTCAAACCTGATGTTACGGATGACATCTGGCGGCAAGGGGGGCCAAGTTTCGGACACCCAACTGGTGATGATTGACTTTGGAGGTGCAAAACAAATTGGCCCTATCCCCCATGGCGATCGCGAAAGTAGCCCCCGCAGTAGCACCCGCCTAATTTCCGCCGGATACAGTCCCCCGGAACAGGTGATGGGGGCGATGGTTGGGCCAGCCACGGATTTCTACGCCTTGGGGCGCACCTGTATTCATTTATTAACTGGTCAATTTCCCGGGGATTTAGATGATGCTTACACCGGGGAATTACGTTGGCGAGAAAAAGCCCAGGTGAGTCCTGGGTTTGCTCATTTATTAGATCGGATGGTGCAACTCGATCCCCGTCAACGTCCCCAAACCGCTAAAGAAATTCAAACGGATATTTTTAGAATTATTCGACAGAAAAAACATCCTCGACGAATGATGTCTTCCCATCAACGGTTTCTTGATACCCTGACAACGACTTTAATTAAATGGGATAAAAAATTAATTCAACTGGTATTTGGACTAGGAAAATTAACCATACATTCTGTTCGGGGTTTAGTCGAAACCAGTTGGGAAATTGCCTTAACCACAACCGGATCAATTGTAGGAACAATAATTGGATCAATATTAGTTTTTTGTTTTCCGGGATTAGCAGACCAAATTACTCCAGTTTTAGACCAAGTATTACGCCAGATTTTACCGAATGATTCCCTAACTTTAGATAATGATCCCATAATTTTAGGTGCGGAAGTATTGGTTTGGGGATTCGCCGGATTAGGCGCCGGAATTGGATTAACCAATGCTGGAGGGTTTGGTCAACGTCGCCGTTATTGGTTAGCTGGAATCATGGGAATATTAGGTTATATTGTGGGGGGAGCTAGTGGACAACTGATTAATCAGTTGTTAGAAAATACAAAAGATACAGATATTGCGGGATGGGAAGAATTGTTTCATCAACTCCCTTTCGGAATAGCCGCCGGGTTAGTAACTTTAGGTTTAGGGTTACGCAGTGATCAAATATTTCAGGGGATATTTGTTTTATTAACCGTTACTACTATATTTTTGGGTTTTAATCAATTTCATATTTTTTTGCCTCAAGAGATGTTAAAGTTTCCTACCGAAATGCAAAACTTTAATTTACCCCAATTTCGGCATAATTTAGGGTTTATGGCCTTACTCAGTGGCGCAACAGCTTTCTGTTTGGGGATAACTCACTATTTTATTCTTCCCCTATTGCGATGGTTTAGAAATTAGTTATAGTTTTCAGATTCCGACAGATTGAAATCTGTCGCTACACAGACGAAACCCGCCGACGCGGGTTTTGAAATCAAATATTCCTCGCTAGATTATATAGTTTAAATACCAAACTATTTTATTTCTTTTTAATTTCAGCTTTTGGAGATTCATCAGGAATAGTATACTTTAACTCCCCATCTTTCTGAACTTCCAGTTTAACTCCTAATTTAGTTAATTCTTGAATCGCTCTTTTTCTAACTAGCTGATCTTGTGTAGCACTGTAAACCATCAACCAAGATTGAATGCGGATTAATTTATTATCGGGATTTTTTCTTAAAATTTCAGCAAATTCTCGTAAACGAGGAGCAAAATCTTGATCCGGTGTTCCTTCTGCCCATTTTGCTGCCATTTCATGGGATTTAATTGCAGCCTGAGTATCTCCAATTAATAATAATTCATCAACCCCTTTAGTTCTCCAAACTAACCAAGATCGAGGATTTTTTTCTGGAGAAATAGACTTTAACCCCTGTTCTATCAGTTTAACTGTTAAATCAGGTCGGGCTTGGTAAAAAGAAACCGATGTCGATAAAAAATTATACATTTCCACCCAAAGGGGATCGTGAGCCACGATGACCTCGAAATAATTATCTAACAGTTCATAATCTGTTTGCTCACGGGCTAAATTATCCCCAAAATATTGTAGAAAGTTTAAAAATGTCCAACCCGCCAGTAAATTCCCATAACCCAATGTGGGTGATTTTTTTAGTAATCCTAACCGCGCCGCCTCCCTTTCTTTCTGTTGTTGGGCTGCGATTATAGCTTCCTTATCCAATTGTGCCGTTTGCACCCGAGAAACTTCCAACCCGCCCGGAGCATAGAGCTGTATTCCCATAATACTGACTAAGGCGATTCCAGCGATCGCCATCGGCATCAGAAAAGATAATCCTTTTGGCAAAGCAGACTTAACTAAAAGACGAACCACAATTTTTGCTAGAACTCCTGGTGCTTTTGCAATAATACCATGAATTTTTTGACCCGATTTAATAGTAACCCTACCCGTCCAATTCTAAGTCGAGCTATAATCAGAGCAGCTAAAACAATTTAGTCAGGAAAATCGACACGCCATTATGAGGGAGCAACTAGAGGTTTTTTTCAGGCAACGATTTTGCATCCCCTAAATTTGGTAATGGGTCAGATCGGGATCTGGCATGACTTGATTGTTGTCAATCCCTCTTAAATCGGGAAAAATTGCGTGGGAAAACAGTAAAGATCACCAATCTTAACCCGTTTTTTCCTTTAGCCAGTCAATTCAGAATCAGATCACTTTAAAATTAAATCTAGGCTTTCAATCCTAACTCTAACGAGAAGTTAAGGATATCAAGCGATATAGGGAGACTCAATGAATCAAAACGTTAAACGCTTTTCTCCGCTCCGTCAGGCCTTATTTACAGGCGCGATCGCAGCCGTTACCGCTTTCGTCATGCCCGCTTGGAGTAGTAGCGTCAGTGCCCCCCTCAAAGATAGTCCTAAAGCCGTATTGGATGAGGCTTGGCAGCTTGTTTTTCGAGAATTTGTTGATGGGAAGTTTAACCAAGTTAACTGGCAAGCCCAAAGGGAAGAACTCCTGAGCAAGAACTATACTTCCCGGGAAGAAGCCTATACAGCCCTGCGAAAAGCCCTAGAAAAACTCCAAGATCCCTATACCCGCTTCATGGATCCCAAACAGTATGAAGCGTTGACGAATCAAACAGCCGGGGAACTTTCTGGGGTGGGAATGCAGTTGACCCTGGATGAAAAAACCAAAGCGATTACCGTTGTCGAACCGATTAAAAATTCTCCGGCCATCAAGGCGGGAATTCAGTCGGGGGATCGGGTACTTGCTATTGATGGAGTCTCCACCACGGGTATGACCGTGGAACAAGCGGCCAATAAAATTCGGGGGTCTGTTGGCACAAATGTCAATTTACGCATGGGACGGGAAGGAGAAAAAGAATTTGATTTGACCCTGACTCGCGCCCGAATTGAATTAGAAACCGTTACCTATCGTGTCAATAACGAAGGAAATCGCAAAATTGGTTATATTCAACTGCGAGAATTTAATTCCCATGCAGCCGAACAAATGCAAGCTGCGATTCAAGCCTTAACCAAAGAAAATGTTCAGGCTTTTGTTCTGGATTTACGGGGAAATCCTGGGGGATTATTGCGTACCAGTATTGATATTGCTCGGATGTGGATGGATACGGGGGCAATTGTGAGTACCGTTGATCGTAATGGCAAAACCCAGGAAATTCGTAATAACCGCACCTCGATCACAAAATTACCTGTTGTCGTGTTAGTCGATAGTAATTCTGCCAGTGCTAGTGAAATTTTAGCCGGAGCATTGAAGGATAATCAACGGGGTGTGGTGATGGGAACTCAAACCTTTGGCAAGGCTTTAGTCCAATCGGTGTTTTCCCTGTCCGATGGTTCCGGGTTGGCGGTGACAATCGCCCATTATTACACGCCCAATGGTATTGATATTAGCCACAAAGGGGTCACTCCTGATGTTAAAGTCGATATCTCCGATGATCAGAAAAAACAATTGGCTACTGATCCGAAGTTAATTGGGACACCCCAAGATCCTTTTTACGCCAAAGCCATTTCTATTCTCGCGGGGCTGGGTGGAAATCGACCCTTAGCTATTAACGAGTCTAAATAATGGGTTTGAGCTTAAGGATTATCTAAGGTTAACTGTCGAATCTGTTGAAATTGAAAATCCCGGGCTAAATATCTCAGACCGGTGGATAAAGTTTGGTGTTCCGAGGGAATTTGTTGAACTAAATGTAGAACTTCTTCTTCATCACAGAGAAGACAGGATTCTTGTAGAGCAATAATCCATTCCCTCGGCATCACTAATAGATTTTCAGGGGTTAAGGATGGGTTAGCGGGAGTATTCTTACTCCGGGCATCTAACAGTTTATTAGGTCAGGAAAAAATTGATTAGCAAATCTTATCACACTTCCGACCATTCTACGGGTCACTCCTTTTCTGTCTCTTTAGGGATGACAGCAGAAGTGATCTATGAGTTTTTCCTGCATGGGGTACAAACTTCCAGTCCAGAAGTCGTTTTAGATGGCTTTGAACAACTATTTTTCTACCTGCTGTGTCCACGCCAGCCCGAGGTGCAAAGAGCTTTAGAGACTATTTTGAGTGTGGAAACGGGAGAATCTTGCTTTCATTCAACGATTCAAAGATGTTGCTATATTCTGATTAATAATTGGTTACTTAAACGTCAGCAAAAGTTGATTAAAAACCTGATCCAAAGATTATCAAACTCCCCGGATATTTATCAAACTTGTTTATCCATTCAAGAAAGCCGACTAATTCTATGGCTGAACAACTTTTTAAACAGTGAAGATTATCAAAATTTACTCCAATGTGCGAATTTTGATCGCAATAATTGGAGTAGCCGTTATCAATCCTATTTATTAGTTCCTCAATATCTTAATCCTCGCAATTCTAGGGAACAAAAAGAAGTCGCTCGTAATTTAGCAAAACAGCTTAAAGATAAATATAAATTTGATTTGGCGATGTATATTACCCGTTTAGACTCTCCAATGGGTAAAAATCACAAACTGAATAATCCTACCCAACTTGGGGATGAAGTCATAAATTTAATTAAACAAACAATTTCTACCCAGCGTGTGTTTAATTATGGGACTCAGGCTAACTTGTTTTTACAAAATACTCAAGATTTTGATTATCAAAAATTTAAACAATGTTTGCCACAATATTTGATGTTTAATGTCAGTCAGCAATATCCGGCGAATATTCTCAGGGAAAAAATAGAAGAAAAATTGCAATCTCTGTACCGTCTCCATGATCAGAAAATTGTTAATAAGGCTCTGATTATTAGAAGTTGTAACCGACTGCTAGAGTTTTTATTAATTGAACCCGGGAAACCTCCTTCATTTTTATTTAACTTAATGATTCGTCAGGGAAGTCAACTGACCTTAGTGATTTTACTGCTGAAATTAGTATTATTGGGGAGTCCCTGTCGAACCTATTTAGAAATTTGTATTGCTAATTTGGTTCAATTCTATCAAGACCATGCAGAATTCGAGTGTCAGGGTTTAATCCAATTTTTAGAAATTTTTAATTTAGTCTTTACCTTATTTACAGAAAATATCCAATATTTTTTAGTCAAAACTAAAGATTTAGAACCCGGAACTCAGTCGGGAACAGAATTAGACACCTATCGTTTATTTTCTCAATTTAAAGGGCCAGATTTACGCCGTACCAATCTCAAAGAAATTGAGTTAAAAGGTCAGGATTTACGCGGTGCAGATTTGCGCGATATGGATTTAAAATCTATTAAACTGATTCGAGTAGATTTAAGTCTAGCTAAACTCAGCCATGCGGATTTAAGTCAGGGAATTTTTACAGAAACTAAATTTTTTATTTCTAATCTTAATTATACGAATCTGACCGGGGCTAATTTAATCAAAACAGATTTTCGTCGGGCTGAATTGAAACACGCTAACTTAACTTCTACGGATTTACAACACGCTAATTTTAATCGGGCTGATTTAATGGGAGCAATTATCATAAAAGCGAATTTACAAGAAGCGAATTTAGAAAATACTGATTTAACTGAAGTAGATTTATCAGAATCAAATTTACAAGGGACTAACCTGAATCGAGCTAATTTAAAAGGGGCTAATTTAAAAGGGGCTAATTTAAAAGGGGCTAATTTAAAAAGTGCTAATCTCGAAGGTGTGAATCTCGAAGGTGCTAATCTCGAAGGTGCTAATCTCGAAGGTGCTAATCTCGAAGGTGCTAATCTGGAAAATGCTATTTTAGAGCGGGCAATTTTATCTCAAGCTAACCTACAATCCACGAATTTATCTAATGTAAATCTCATGGGTGCAATGGTTAATCAAGCCAATTTAAGTCAGGCTATTTTAATCAATTCCCAACTGAGAGATACTAATTTAGCCCAAAGTAATCTGAGTTATGCTGATTTAACTAAAGCCGATTTAACTCGAGCTAATTTGATGCAGGTTGATTTCACTTATGCGTCTTTAAGAAATGCAATTGTTCGTCATACTAATCTCAAAGATGCGATTTTATTATATGCAGATTTACAGGGCGCTAATCTATTTCGTAGTGGGATTTCCCAAGCACAAATTGTTGGGGTTAAATTAGGGAATAATGCGGGATTATCTGATCAAACTCGAATTTTCTTGAAGGGGGAGGAGATTTAATTAAACAACGTAGTGAGGTGTTTACGCCTCTATTAAGATGCGCTTAAGCGCAACAACGGCGCGACAACGGGTAGAGACGAGCCATGGCGCGTCTCTACAGGGTAGAATTAAATCAGTTTAACTGCCCGCAGGGTAAACATGATTCCTGCTGCTGCGACTAAGGCACCCGCATAGATGACCAGGTAAGCGATCGCGCCATCGGCTGTAATCATTAGACATCTCCATAAACATTACTCTATTGAATCATGAGTGATCATTCTGTGACTATCCGTAACGGGTTAAAAATCGAATACAATTTTTAAGAATGAGTTAATAAGGAAAAAATATGGAGTCGTTGATTCGAGTTAATTTAGGTTTATTATCTTATGATATTGCCATCGGTGCAGGAAATTTAGAGCGATTGGGGGAATTACTCACGCCTTTAAATTTAGGCAAAAAAATATTATTAGTTTCTAACCCGGAAATCTTTAACTATTATGGAGAACGAACCCGCACAGCTTTAGAAAAAGCGGGGTTTAATGTGGCTATTTGTACCCTTCCCGCCGGAGAAGAATATAAAACTCCCCAAACCCTGCAAAAAATTTATGATGTGGCTTTAAAACATAAACTAGAACGTTCCTCCACAATGGTTGCTTTAGGAGGAGGAATCATTGGAGATATGACCGGATTTGCGGCGGCGACGTGGTTACGGGGAATTAATGTAGTTCAGATTCCCACTTCTTTATTAGCGATGGTCGATGCTTCTATTGGCGGGAAAACTGGGGTAAATCATCCCCAAGGAAAAAATTTAATTGGGGCGTTTTATCAACCGAAATTAGTATTAATTGATCCAGATGTTTTGCAAACCCTTCCTGAACGAGAATTTAGAGCGGGAATGGCAGAAGTAATTAAATATGGTGTAATTTGGGATCATAAATTATTTGATAAATTAGAACAATCCCAAAACTTAGATAATATTCAATCTTTGGATACTGGATTATTACAAGAAATTTTAACCCGTTCCTGTCAAAGTAAGGCCGATGTGGTGAGTCAAGATGAAAAAGAATCGGGGTTAAGAGCAATTTTGAATTATGGTCATACCATTGGTCATGCGGTCGAAAGTTTAACCGGATATACCGTGGTAATTCATGGGGAAGCAGTAGCAATTGGTATGGTAGCCGCCAGTCAAATTGCGCTTAAATTAGGATTATGGGATGAAGATAGCGATCTCCGTCAATTTGATATTATTGAAAAGGCGAAATTACCGACCCAACTTCCCCCCGGACTGAATATTGATGAAATTTTAGAGAGTCTACAAACGGATAAAAAAGTTAAAGCTGGAAAAGTCCGATTTGTTTTACCGACCCGCATCGGAGCCGCAACGGTGACAGATATTGTCACTTCTGATATAATCCGTCAGGTATTAGAAACTTCTCCCGTTCGTTGTCTAGCTTAGATGGGCAAAACGTCAAATTAATGTCATCGGATTGACACATTAACTTCATATCGTGACGATAATCTATAAATCAAAGGCAAGTTAACTCCTCACACCAAAATCACGTTTCGTTCCTCACCACTGGCTCATCACCAGTGGATTTTTTTTACTTGATTATTTGTTGTTGTACACTGGAAAACACTGCACTTCAACCGGGCTGAATTCACCCATGAGAAAATGGACTCCGATTCTACTGTTAACCCTGTATTTACTGGCGGTGGGGGTAACAATTGGACTAAAAAATCAAGATTGGATTCTGGCACAGGGGATGACATTATGGCAACAACAGCCTGCTCCTGTAACCTTGGAGCGGGTGACG
Organism: Planktothrix agardhii; assembly: GCF_904830935.1. Taxonomy (NCBI): domain Bacteria; kingdom Bacillati; phylum Cyanobacteriota; class Cyanophyceae; order Oscillatoriales; family Microcoleaceae; genus Planktothrix; species Planktothrix agardhii. The sequence goes on along the minus strand of NZ_LR882952.1, from coordinate 2,115,194 downwards.
GCGGAAATGGTATCTTCACCCCCAAAACCCGCAGAGGTCAAACTGGTGGACGATGAGAAACCCCCAGAACCGCCCAAGTTGAAGGAGCCAGAAGCGAAAATGATGGTTAATGCTAATAATATTCCTGTCCAGGGAACCTGCGCCCTACAACCCGACCCGAACCCCCCAGTTAATGGTAGACCTGGGCCAGCCGTTAATCCAGTCACGTTATATCGGTTTCGTCGGCCAACGGATGTGCAAACGGCCAATCTTCAAGGGGGGGCGGGTTACACTCCCAATGAATATCAAGCCATGGCGAATGCGACGAATTACGGACAAAGATTTTTATATGATATTAATGGTCAGCCTGTGAATAATGCCCCGATTGTGGTGTTACATGAAACCGTATCGGATGTTTATAGTGCGGTAAATTTGTTCCAAAATCCCCAAGCTTCGGAGGATAATCAAGCCAGTTATCATACTTTAATTATGTTAACTGGGGATATTGTTTATATTGTTCCCCCGGATTTAAGAGCTTTTGGCGCGGGAAATTCGGTATTTGCTAGTTCAACGGGAACGGAAACCGTAAAAACCCATGCTAAACGTCCACCTTCGGTGAATAATTTTGCTTATCATGTTTCTTTAGAAACCCCTGTGGATGGTCGAAATAATGCTAATTCTCACAGTGGTTATACGAATGCACAATATCAATCTTTAGCCTGGTTAGTAGCAAAAACTGGGGTTCCTGATGCTAGAATTACAACCCATGCAGCGGTTGACCGTTCAGGGGAAAGGCGAGATCCTAGAAGTTTTGATGGTCAACTGTTTTCGCAATATTTACAATCCTATACCCGGACTCAGGAAATTATGATTAGCTGTCAATCAGCTTATCTGAATTAAAATTATAATAACAGCATAGCAAAGAGCAGAAAAAACTTATGATAGCTGCGAATGAAATTTCGACAAACTTAACAATTCCGATCTTAGAAAACGGCGACAAACTAACTCGTGATGAATTTGAACGTCGCTATCAAGCAATGCCTGACCATCAAAAAGCAGAATTGATTGCAGGAATCGTTTATATGGCATCCCCTCTTAGAATCACCCAACATGGAAATCCCCATGCTCGGATTATCACTTGGTTAGGAAACTATTGGTCAGCTACACCGGGTATTGAATTGGGAGACAATGCGACAGTCCGTTTAGATGGTGATAACGAGCCTCAACCTGATGCGCTGCTAAGAATTGAACTGGGGGGACAATCCACCATTAGTGACGATGGCTATGTAGAAGGTGCGCCGGAATTAATTGCTGAAATTGCTGCTAGTACAGTCTCCATTGACTTACATCAAAAACTGCAAGTTTATCTTCACCATCAAGTACAAGAATATCTAGTGTGGCGAGTTTATGACTGTCAATTTGATTGGTTTAGATTAAATAATGGAGAATATATTCAACTTGATCCTAATATAGATGGTGTCATTTGCTCTCAAGTATTCCCTGGATTATGGTTAGATAAAGATTCTTTATTAGCCGGAAATTTAGCTCAAGTATTAGCTGTTTTACAACAGGGTTTATCAACCGGAGAACATCAAGATTTTGTCAAAAGAATGCCAGTTTGATGATCATAGCAAACTCCCAAAAATCTAAAGTGGTAGTAATTCATGAATTACCCCCACTTTATCCTTAATTGCGATCGCACTAAAACTAACACCAAATTCGACCCCGACGGAAAGGAGCATCAGGCTCTTTTCGGGCTGCAACTTCTTCTTTAACCTTTTGTGACCAAAAACCATAATCCGAAAGTCCAGTCATCATACAATCTTGTTGAATTTCTTTTTTTTCGGGTTTACCAACAGATTTAGTCACTTTATTTTCTGCCGTTGTCTTCTTTTCTTCGCTCATAATTCTCTTAACTCCTAGTTAAATTTAAGTTAGATAAACAACCTATATTAAAATCCACATCCACAACTACCAGAAGACTTAAGTTGTTGATAGCTTCTGTGAGCAAAAGCCGCCGGATCATTGTAATTTGCACCGTGTAATAATTTCAATCTAATACTAAGTAATTCTTCTTCTGTACCGTTAACCACATCTACAGAGCGATGGGGATAAATAACATCGGGTCTTTTGACTGGAGGGGAAAGGTTAGGTAATCTCATTTGATTTAATCCTTAATTGATTATTTATTTTTAATTCCCCCCATTAGTAAGGGGGGGTAGGGGGGGTTAATAAGCACTTGACCAAGAACGAACTTCACCCAAGGTGACAGGAATTGTATCACTAACATCAATAGTAAAGCGATAGATTTTTTTGGCGCGACGGCTATTTTCAGGGTCAAAGAATTTTAATTTCACATCCCAACAATCACTATCTAAACGACAGAAAGGACTCTTTTCTACGGTAATACTATCTAATTCATAACCTGCACCCACCGCTTGAGCAAAGGTTTGGGCTGCTTGGAAAGCATTAGTAGAAGCAAAATTTAAGGCTCTATCTTGAGAAGTTGTACCTAAGTTGCGTAAATCATAATAAATCCGATTTAAGAAGCTGCTTAAGGTGCGGCGAATTGCATCTTCTTGAGCATCACCAGCTTCTGATTGCACACTTTCAATCGCAGCACTAACTAAAGAGTTAACTTTCCAACCGTACAAACCACGAGTATTATTAATCTCAATTACGGGAACAACTTGCCCTGAGAATAATTTAACACTCCGTCCGGTTAAAACACCAGGAATACTAACTCTTTGTACAAATTCAGGGCTATTTTCTTCTTGAATTTGTCCGCTTAAAAGTCCCTGTAACACTTCATAAACATCACGGGAAAAACCGCCTACGGGTTCGATCGCATAAATAGGAGTTAATTCTAAATTTAATGTCCAAATTAACGCTTTAGCTTCGGGTAAATTTTCCCCTAAATAATCCACCATTTGACGAGCATCGTAGGGATTAGCAGGAATCATTGTTCCTTCAATACTAACACCCGGCATTAACTGTTTAAAGGAATCTCTACGGGCTTCTGAACCGAAATCATAACCCAATACACCTAAAGCATAAACTAAGTTTTTGCCTTCAAGTTCGCTAGGTGCTTCACTGGCGGTAACAAAATTTGAAGTACGGTTTGACATGGTAGGTTGGTTTGTAGTTTGTTGAGGGAATGAAGGAATATTAATCGGGGTTTGGGTAGTTACAGAAGCAACTATTTCATCAGGTTTGATTTCTGATGCTGTTTCTAGTTGATTATCCAATTCAGACTCGTTAATTTGAGTGTCTTGGCAACCACAACCAGAAGCTTCTACGCTTTCTAATTCTAAGTCTTCGGACATTGTTTCTCCTGTTAAGTATTCTATCGCATCAAGGATGTTTAATTTTCCCATTAAACAGCGACTTTGATCATCGGTGTCTTTAGGGTTACAAGGGGTGGCTGTTGCTAGGAGGGCAGTTTTAACTTTTTGGGGGTCAGGTTTTTCTCCTCTTTTTATTTGCAAACTCAGTAATAAAGCGGCAACTCCACTGACAATCGGAGTCGCAAAACTTGTACCACTCAATTTGACTGTACCACCACCCGGTTTTGCACCTAAAATATCTTTTCCAGGGGCAAGAATGCCTTGCTTTTGGTAAGCGTCTCCCCAGTTACTAAAGTTAACGGGCTTACCTTGGTCATCCATTGCTCCTACTGCTAAAACAGTCGGTAAAGAGGCGGGAACGTGCAAACATTCACAGCCATCATTTCCCGTTGCTGCGATTAGCAATACGTTGTTTTCTTGGCATAATTCTATAGCTTTTTCGAGCCATTTTTCTGCTTCGCCTGCATCAGTTAATTGTCCGGCACTCACATTAATAATATTAGCACCGTGATTAACAGCTTGCTCTATGGCACGGGATAAATCTAACTGCGATAGTCTCAAGCTTTCATCTGCAAATACGGGAATAATTAAGCCCCGACATTGGGGAGCAATGCCTGTTACTGGTGAATCATGCTGACCGAAGATAATACTAGCAACATGGGTTCCGTGAGTGGACATAGAACCGTTTTCGCTGGCTTCTCCTGACACTAAACTAGGAAGTCGGTTTAAGTCAGCACCGTCAAAACAGAGGTGATTTTGATCAACTATACCATCAAGTACAGCAACACAAATTTTAGGATCACCTCTAGTTTCTGACCATAGTTTTTTTAGTCCGGGAATGTTAGTCATTTTGGTTATCTGATTGTATTTGTTTTACCCCCCCAACCCCCCTTACTAAGGGGGGCTTTAATAAAAAACCCCCACCTCCTTTAGTAAGGGGGGCTTTAATAAAAAACCCCCACCTCCTTTAGTAAGGGGGAGCTTCTGGAAGATTTCTCAAGGATTGAATTTTATCTCTGATGATTTCACAAACTGCTGAAATATTATCATATACGTCATCATTGGTAAACCTCAGAAAAGTAATTCTAGCTGACTCGATAAACTGTTGTCTTTCTTGGTCGTATTCTTGCACTCCTTCTTGAAAATGACTGTCGCCATCAACTTCAATAGCAAGTTTAATTTCTGGGCTATAAAAATCAATAATAAATTGAGCTACACTATATTGTCGCCGAAATTTACAGTTTTCTAATTGCTTTCCTTTAAGTTGTAACCACAATTTTTGTTCCGCAGGAGTCATGTTATTGCGTAAAAATTGTCGTTTCTCTTTTTCAGAATTTCTGTTATAAAGTTCGGTCATATAGTTTAGTCATATTTAATCATAATTTTGTTCTTTAATACATAACCCCCCAACCCCCATTAGTAAGGGGGGCTAAAAGCTTTTAATTTCCCCTGAGTAAGAGTAGCTAGGGATGCTTCCTCTTATTCCCCCTTTAGTAAGAGTAGCTAGAGGTGCTTCCTGCTTCCTCTTATCCCCCCCTTAGTAAGGGGGGTTAGGGGGGTAGAAACAGATGGGAATGTTAGTCATTTTGTTCATGTTGATGTTTTTCTTGGTTATTTAATTTGTAAAGGATTTGTAATAACAAAGTCTAATATTTATAAACTGGTTGAATTAAATACCTCGGAGACTTTTAAGTTTAATTCTTTAAGTCCAGGAGAGGCAACTAAATCATCGTTGGTAAAATTACCGATTTCCCTATAGGTATCTCCAGTTAGTTCTAAGACTAAAATGGTTTGAGTTTGAGGATCAACAATCCAGTATTCGGGAATGCCACAATCTTGATATTGTAATTTTTTGGCGATGTAATCTCTTTCTCTTTGAATTTCTCCAGGACTAACCACTTCAATGACTAATAAAGGTGGTGACATGGAAAGAAGAATGGTATTTCTTTTGGAGAGTAATTGAATATGTTCTTCTCGAATAATGGTCAAATCAGGGTAACGGTTTTTAGGTTCACCTCTGACTTCTAATTCTAAGCCATGACCCCTAACTCGACGATACCCTAAAAGTAAAGCAAACTTGAGAAAAAGGAAGTTAGCAATTTCAAAATTAAACCCTGATTCTGGGGGCATTTCTACTAATTCTCCATTAAATAATTCACAGAGTTTTTCTGAATTATCGTCATATTGCAGATATTCAGCAAAGGTTTGAAAGCGAGGTTTCGTGATTAACATCAATTTGACTCCATTTTAAATGATTTGTAATAATAAAGTCTAATATTTTCAATTCTCGTTTTTTCTAATTCGCTTAGAAGACTGTGCCAAGAAATATAAAGGCTTTTGCCAAAGGTACAACCCCAAGGAGAAGAAGACCCCAACCCGATGCCACTGGGGTAGTAAGCTGTTGGCTGGGGTTCATCTCTCCAATAAGGCTCTACCACCAACCCCAAAAAATCTAAGTCTCGTCTTGTTCAAACCCCGTGCCAGGTAACGGAAAGCCCCGAACTGACTAGGATTGTGAGTCAATTCATAGATGCGAACCGTGCGCCATGGCAAGTAGAAAAAGACTTTTGACACTTTTTGAGGTTAGTGTTAGAATCAAGGGGACTACTCTGCGTCGTCGCCCGCAAAAGGATGGAAATACTTAGCCATAGTCCCCACAGGGGTGTAGTCGCCATAAAGGGGTGTCAGCCCTGTACCACCCACAGAGGAAGTGGTATTAATTTCCCGTTGCACGGGTGCGGCTTGTTGGGGTTTGAGGTTTTTCTTAGTCATGGTTTGTGTCTCCACAATTTAAGGTGAAATTTGACTTGATGGGTATCGTAACCGAATATCTCAGGACTTGTCAATGTTTTTGTGAGATTTCTTAACTAAATGCTTCCTGTAATTAATATTAAGTAATATTGCTTACAAGCTATCATCAACCACGCACCCCAAAAAATCTAAGTCTCGTTTTACTTCTCTACCGTGCCAGGTATGGTCAAGCCCCGAACTGACTAGGATTGTGAGTCAATTCATAGATGCGAACCGTGCGCCATGGCAAGTAGAAAAAGACTTTTGACACTTTTTGAGGTTAGTGTTAGAATCAAGGGGACTACTCTGCGTCGTCGCCCGCAAAAGGATACATATGCCAGTCATAAAGGGGTGTCAGCCCTGTACCACCCACAGAGGAAGTGGTATTAATTTCCCGTTGCACGGGTGCGGCTTGTTGGGGTTTGAGGTTTTTCTTAGTCATGGTTTGTGTCTCCACAATTTAAGGTGAAATTTGACTTGATGGATATCGTAACCAAATAGCTCAGGACTTGTCAATATTTTTGTGAGAGTTCTTAACCAAATGCTTCCTGTAAATAATATTAAGTAATAGAGTTCTTAACCAAATGCTTCCTGTAAATAATATTAAGTAATATTGCTTACAAGCTATCATCAACCACCCACCCCAAAAATCTAAATCTCGTTTTACTTCTCTACCGATGCCCACTATCCGAAAGCCCCGAATTAACAAGGATTGTGAGTCAATTCATTGAAGCGAACCGTGCGCCTTGGCAAGTAGAAAAAGACTTTTGACACTTTTTGAGGTTAGTGTTAGAATCAAGGGGACTACTCTGCGTCGTCGCCCGCAAAAGGAAGTTCCATCTGCATAAATAAGGGGTGTCCATAGTGTAGGGGTGTCAGCCCTGTACCACCCACAGAGGAAGTGGTATTAATTTCCCGTTGCACGGGTGCGGCTTGTTGGGGTTTGAGGTTTTTCTTAGTCATGGTTTGTGTCTCCACATTTTAGGTTTAAGTTGAACTTGAGAGCATCCTAAATTAAAGCTAGGCTACTTGTCAAGATTTTTTAAACCGAATATTTCTAGTGAGATTTTGTTAATAATTAAATCCAAAACACTCACCCCAAAAAATCTAAGTCTCGTTTTCCCACCGTGCCAGGTATCCGAAAGCCCCGAACTGACTAGGATTGTGAGTCAATTCATAGATGCGAACCGTGCGCCTTGGCAAGTAGAAAAAGACTTTTGACATTTTTTGAGGTGAGTGTTAGAATTATGGGGATTACTCCGCGTCGTCGCCCGCAAAAGGATCTAGCAGCACCGCGATCCGTGCGATCGCACCATCACGAGCCACAGTTGCGGTGTTTTCCCGTTGCACAGGAGCGGCTTGTTTGGGTTTGAGGTTTTTCTTAGTCATGGTTTTTACTCCAAATTAAAAATTAAATTTGATTGTTCATTATCGTTGTGCTTACTGTCTTGAGTCAAGTTATTGGCAATAATTTTTAACAGTTTGTTGCTTGTTTTACTGTCTTGAGTCAAGTTATTGGCAATAATTTTTAACATAATATGGCATCCCGCTTTTCTAACAATTAGGGAACAGTTTAGAAGAATGTGCCAGAAAATACAAAGGCTTTTGCTTACAAGCTATCATCATAAAGGATAAAAGGAGATTCATGATGAAAAAAGTAATTCAATCTACTGGAAAGATAGATAGGGTGGGTCAATTATCTTTAGACTATCCAATTAAAGGGACTCCACCCAGTTCGGTAAGAGTTATTATTCTTTGGGAAGAAACAGAAACAGAGGTTAATGACTTTTGGGAACAAATCAAAGAATATCAACAATATCCTTTAATGTCAGCAGAACAATTACAACTGGAATTAAAACAATCTTTGACCGAAGCAGGTTATGATTCAAGGGAGAAAATTGTTGATCTTGTCCAAGATATTAAACGGGAAATATCTCAAGAACGTCAACAAAAACAAGATTCAATACAATGACGAAAATTCCTGAATTAATTTTTTTAGATACCAATGTTTATTTGATTGGCGCAGTTGAGCGACAAAGCCCTGAAGGTTTAATTCTAAAATGGTTAGGTTGGGAAGCCCCAAACGATAATTCTGTGGGGGTAATAATTTCTGAAGAACTTATTGATCAAATTGCCAGAGTTGCTAAACGTTTAAAAAATAAAGATTGGAGTGGAGAAATAATTGGAAGAATTTGGCAAAATTTAAAGTTTTGTTATGTTCAGATTGATGATGTTGAGTTAGCTGAAATGGAAGATTTGGGAGTAATCCCTCGTGAAGATGTGGGTGTTTATTTAACAGCAAAAGTTGGTCAATGTCAATGTTTTATATCTGCTAATCATAAGTTAATTAAGGTTTTAGTTGAACAATCAGGTGAATTTGAATGTTTAACGCCGTCTGAATTTGTGAATAAGTATCTAAATCCTTTAAAATAAAAAAATAGGGCTATTCAAATGATTGCTGTAAAAGATAAGTTTCCTAAGTTAACACCCGAAGAATATTTTATTTGGGAAGAACAACAACTGCTACGCCATGAGTATCTTAGTGGTAGAGTTTATGCCATGAGTGAGGGGACTCAAAATCATGGGCGAATTGCTAGTAATATTATTTTTATCCTTAAAGGTCATTTACGGGGCGGTGGTTGTCAGGTAGGTAATTCCGATTGTCGTGTAAATATTTTTGAAACTAAAGATTATGTTTATCCTGATGTGAGCGTTACTTGTGATGAGCGCGATCGCACTGCAATTCAGGCGATTCAATATCCTTGTCTAATTATTGAGGTTTTATCTGCAAGTACAGCCAATTATGACCGAGGGGATAAATTTAGGATGTATCGTCGCAATCCTAGTTTGCAAGATTATGTTTTAGTTGATGCCGAGAAAATAGCGATCGATTTATACCGCAAAAATGATCGTGGTAATTGGGAAATTTTTAATTATCAATCGGGGGATAATATTGATTTACAAAGTATTGGTTTAATCTTTCCCATTGAGTCCGTTTATGAGGATATTATTTTTGAGGAATTAGGAACAAACTAGGATTTCTAAAACTTGTTCTTTAATTATTTCTATCTCTCGAATAAGACTCCAATCTCACCCCCAAAAAATTTAAGTCTCGTTTAACTTCCCCACCGTGCCAGGTATCCGAAAGCCCTATAAGGATTGTCCGTCAATTCGTTGAGGCTAACCGTACCCCATGGCAAGTAGAAAAAGAGTTTTGACATTTTTTGAGGTGAGTGCTAAAATTAGGGGGACTACTCCCCCGTCATCGCCCGCAAAAGGGTGTTGCCAGATTGGTTTTGCTTTTGTTTGTTTTCAGAAACTCAGGAAGAATCTATGACTCATTTACTAGAAAAAGCATTCCAAGAAGCTCAAAAACTCTCAAATTATCTTCAGGATGAACTTGCACAACAATTACTCGAAGATATCGAGAATGAGTTAAAATGGCAAGAAAGTTTATCTAATCCAGATATGGATTTAGGTATTTTTCAAGAAATGGCTCAGTTAGCATTACTTGAAGATGAAGAAGGTAAGACTGAAGATAAGGGTTTTGGTGAGAAATAATGCGATCATCAAGAACTAGAAGTTTTAGAAAATTATTTACAGTATTACCTCAAAGAATCAAAGAAACTTCCTATAAAAATTATGAGCTTTGGAAAGAAAATCCATTTCATCCGAGTTTAGAGTTTAAGAAAGTCAAACCCAAAGAAAATATTTGGTCAGTTAGAGTAGGAATCGGATGGAGAGCATTGGGAGTAATGAAACCCAATGAAGACAAGATAGTTTGGTTTTGGATTGGTTCTCATGCTGAGTACGATAAAATTCTTGGTACGAAATAATAGTTGTTTAATTTCACCCTGTACCACCCACAGAGGAAGTGGTATTGATTTCCCGTTGTACGGGTGCGGTTTGTTGGGGTTTGAGGTTTTTCTTAGTCATGGTTTGTGTCTCCACATTTTATGAGTTACGACAAATGCCCAAAAAAGTTGGAGAATTGAAACAAATGTTACAGAAAGCAGGATTTATACTCTTGCCTAATAAACGGGGAAAAGGTAGTCATTCTTACTGGATTCATCCCCTTTTACCGAAACCTGTCGTTCTCTCTGGTAAAGACAGCAAGGATGCAAAAACCTATCAGGAAAAAGATATAATGGCAAGCATAAAAGAACTAGAACAATTAGAACAAGGAAATGAACAATGAAATATAGTATTTTGATTCAGTGGTCTGAAGAAGATCAAGCTTATATTGCTAGTTTACCTGAGTGGGGACAATATGCACGGACTCACGGCGAAACCTATGAAGAAGCACTAGAAAACGCGAAGGAAGTTTTAGAAGATTTAGTGTATGGTTATGAGCAAATAGGGAAAATTTTGCCAGAACCAAAGACATTACAGGTCGCTTGAAACCGATTAGTAATTTATGTTGCTCCTTATTCCCCCCTTAGTAATAGTGGCTAAAGTTGCTTATTATTCCCCCTTACTAAAGATGATTAAAAGTGCTGTGCTTATTATTCCCCCCTTACTAAGGGGGGCTAGGGGGGTAGAAACTCAGGTGAGTGCTAAGGATTAAAGGGACTACTCCGCGTCGTCTCCAGCAAAGGGAGTACATTGTCTGGTTAAAATATCACACTCTGTACTAGCAAATAATGCTTTTTCACCTTGACCAGAAGTTGTTGTCACTTGACGTTGTACCGGGGCAGATTGTTGGGGACGGATATTTTTCTTGATCATTGTTTGTGTGTCCAGATTAGTTGAAGTTTGACTGACTGGATGATAATCTAAGGTTATGCTGGTGGTTGAGTCTTTGTAATGATTATTAACAATGCTTATTAGCAAATAGGTAAAGTTTCTCTGTACAATGCTCAAGAGTAGAGTGCTTCTAATGTAAACTAAAATTATTTGATCGATAACTATGCCAGATTTAATTACTATACCTGGAATACCCGAACTTTGGACTCATACAAAAGGCGATTCTCGGATTAAAATTGCTATTCTTGACGGTGCAGCAGATTTAGATCGAGCTTGCTTTAAAGGTGCAAAGATTACTCAATTTAAACCCTATTGGGCAGAAGATATTGAACTCAATGATGAGTATTATCATTATTTAAAATTAGCGACAGAATTTAATCAACAACAAAAGGCTAAAAAAGAAGACCCAGATCACGATAAAGAAGAAGCAAAAAAAGAAAGAGAAGCCTTTTTTAAAGATTTCCCTGAAGACATTAAAAGACGGATTGATTTATCTAGTCATGCTACTCATATTTCGAGTACAATTTTAGGACAGCATGGCTCTCCCGTGGAGGGTATTGCGCCTAATTGTACGGCGATTAATATTCCGATTTCCTTCGCTGGAGATGATTTTATTTCCTTTGTTAATCTCACCCATGCGATTAATGAAGCATTAAAAGCCGAAGTTAATATTATTCATATTGCGGCTTGTCATCCTACTCAATCAGGAATGGCTCAAGAAATCTTTGCTCGTGCTGTGAAACAATGCCAAGATAGTAATATTTTAATTGTCGCTCCGGGTGGTAATGATAAAGGTGAATGTTGGTGTATTCCTTCGATTTTACCCGATGTTTTAACAGTGGGTGCAATGCGTGATGATGGACAACCTTTTAAGTTTAGTAATTATGGTGGTGACTATCAACAGAAAGGCGTAATGGCTAACGGTGAAAATATCTTAGGGGCTGAACCTGGAACCGATATTCCGATTAAACAACAAGGGACGAGTTGCGCTGCACCAATTGTTACCGGAATTTCCGCTTTATTAATGAGTATGCAACTGCAAAGAGGGGAAAAACCTAATGCTGAAACCGTGCGACAAGCTATTTTACAAAGTGCTATTCCTTGCGACCCGAAAGAAGTAGAAGAACCGGAACGTTGTTTGTTAGGTAGATTCAATATTCCGGGGGCTTATAACTTATTAACAGGAGAACGATTAACAACGGTTAAAACTTCTGAAATCAGACAATCAGAAATTACTATTCCTGTTAATAATATTACTCCTCTAACTAAAATAGAAAACCCAATTAACAGCCCATTACTAACTTTAAGTAATGTAATTGCCAGCAATTCTTCGGCCGTAGCTGTGGCTAATATTACCGCTAGTCAACCTACTAATGGTATTACTGCTAGTGCTGCATCCAAATTAGTTTATGTTTTAGGAACAATTGGTTATGACTTCGGGAGTGAAGCCCGACGGGATAGTTTTAAACAATTAATGCCAGCCGTAGAAATTGACGATACAACGATTCCCGCTAATCCTTATGATGCTTCTCAAATCGTCAATTATTTAGCCGAAAATCCATCCGAAAGTAAGTCTTTAATTTGGACAATTAATCAAGAATTTAACCCTATCTATGCAATCGAAGTAAAAGGCGGTTTTGCTGCGGATGTTTACGAAATGCTCAACTTAATGTTAGCTGGACAAATTGAACCCGAAAGCAGTGATGATCATATAGAAAGAGTGAGTATTCCTGGGCAAATTACTGATAAAACAATTACCCTATTTTCCGGTCAAGAAGTTCCTGTAATTACGATTAATAATATTAGGGGAATGTACGGTTGGAAAGTGAACGGTTTAGTGGATGCAGCTTTACAAACTCTTTCTGAAGAACTAGCTGACGCTAACGAGATTCAAATGCGAAGAAGTTTAAGTAGTTTCCTGAAAAGAGTCTATTTTGATTTGCAAAATTTAGGAAAAACCTCTAAAGACCGGGCGTTAAATTTTGCAGCAACTAACGCTTTTCAAGCCGCTTCTAGTTTTGCTCAAGCTGTTTCTACCGGGATGGAATTAGATACAATTGAAATCGAAAAAAGTCCCTTCTGTCGGGTTAATAGTGATTGTTGGGATGTGAAATTAAAGTTTTTTGATCCTGAACGGGGTTTGAGAGCCAAAAAGGTTTATCTTTTTAGTATTGATGTGAGTTATATGATTCCAGTGACATTGGGGCAAGTTCGTTCTTGGTCTGTACCTAAGTAGGGATTATTCATTGTTTTGTGATGAAATTTAGATTTTTGAACACAGAGACATTGAAAAATTGAAACAATTAGTGTATTTGTAGCCTAACTCTACCACCCAGTAGATATTATCAACGGTCTCAATTAAACTTTTTCTGCCCATCGTCGGAAAATCATTGCCAGTTTAAGTCTGTTATGATTAAATTAAGAATTGTGACAAACATTTGAGTTTTCCTCTCCTGTGAGGGAAGGATTCCACCCGTTCATATCGTGTTGAGGAGCAGCCACAATGAAAGCCCTGATCCAGCAAAACCCCCGTGAGATTGCCTCCCAAGTGGCAGACTATTTTAGCCGCAGTGTGGGAAATTGGTATTCAGAACGGCGCTACTACACACTTCCAGAGGGAAATACCCAAGAAGTCGCCAGCGAAATTAACGTAGAGTTTTTAGAACCGGGCTGTCCTGATTTGCTCGATATTGCTCAATTACACCAATTAGATGACCCGATGCTCCTCAGTTGTGGGTCAAAAGTGACTTGGAAAAGTTCTAATTCCATCTCCGGTAAAAAAATGTCCACCGGATCAACTCGGTTTGGGGTCTGTGACACCTGGCTTTATCGAGATCGGGGATTTATGACACCCAAACCCGTTGTGGCTGAATTTTATATGCTCGATGTCAATACGTTATGTCTGAGAAGCGAGTACAATGGTTCTATGTTTGAAGAAGAAATTAAACTGATTGGCCAACGATACCGCACGCGGCAAACGATTATTTCACGGGCTGGGGAACAAACTATGATCGGTCAGTATTTAGAGAAACGGATTGAATAGCGACCGTGAAGCGAAGGTTTTTTCTACAGGGAATCGGTGCTTTAACTTTAAGTCAGGTCGTAGCTGGATGTAAACAAGCTGTGGCACTGACGGTTGAAGTTCTCAAGGGTTCTGTTCCCGCCCAAGTGGCGAACAAGTTTCGACAACAATTCGGCCGAGGGGCGGTGAATTTTGTCCCCCAAACCCAACTCAAAGATTTATTTGAACGCTTGGAAAAAGGCCAGTCCAAACCTCCAACTCAGCCTTCGTCCCAAGCTAATTTGGTGATGATTGGGGATTTTTGGTTACATTCGGCCATTCAACAAAAACTGATTCAACCCCTTGATCCGAAATTATGGCCCGCTTGGTCACAACTTCCTTCCCGTTGGCAAAATATTGTCCAACGCAATACCCAGGGTGAAGTTGATCCTCAAGGTCAAATTTGGGCGGCGCCCTATCGTTCGGGTAGTACAGTAATTATTTATCGGGTTGATAAGTTTCAGGGGTTGGGATGGACACCGAAAGATTGGAGTGATTTATGGCGTCCCGAATTACGTCACCGAATTTCTTTACCTGATCAAGCCCGGGAAGTGATTGGTTTAACCTTGAAAAAATTAGGTCATTCTTATAATACAGCCGATTTAAGTAAAGTCAAAAACTTAGAATCTGAACTGCTTAAACTCCATCAAAATATTAAACTTTATGATTCTAATAGTTATCTCAAACCGTTGATTTTAGGGGATACTTGGTTGGCGGTGGGTTGGTCTACGGATATTTCTCCAGAAGTTCAATATCAAAACGGGTTAGCCGCCGTTGTTCCTCAATCTGGGACGGCTTTATGGTCAGATTTATGGGTCAAACCTGCGGAGGTTCAATCTTCTCCTACCGCCACTTTAGCAGATAATTGGATTGATTTTTGTTGGTTGCCTCAAGTTGCGACTCAACTATCATTATTAACCGGAACAACATCCCCAATTATTTTGGGAATGAACCCCCAAGAGTTACCCCAATCTTTAAGGGAAAATCCTCTATTATTTCCTGATCAAGCTATTTTAAAAAAAAGTGATTTTCTCGAACCCCTTTCGCCCAATTCCGTGAAACAGTATCAACAGTTATGGGGAAAAATTAGACGGGGAAAGTTACAATAAATTTCTTTGATAATAAGTACCTAAGCAAAATCAATTACACATCCTCCACCCAGATCCGGCGTTCCCTGTTCCCTGCTATACAATATAATAGCAACCTTTATTTGAGCGCTCACCAGATCATGCTAACTGCGGGAACTTTGCTTAATCATCGGTTTCGACTGAAACGCCAACTGAATGAAAATCCGATTCGCCAAACCTGGTTAGCGGATGATTTATTACTTAAAGATAAAGCGGTTGTCAAATTATTAGCATTAGGAGGTTCAATGCAATGGGAGGATTTAAAATTATTAGAACGGGAAGCACAGGTTTTAAAACAATTAAATCATCCTCGTTTAGTTAAATATCGAGATTATTTTTCCCTAGATGATCAAAATATTTGGTTTGCTTTAGTTACTGAATATATTGCGGGTGACTCCCTCAAACAAAAATTAGACAATCATCATCTATTTACTCAACAACAATTATACTGGATCACCTTTGAAGTTTTAGAAAATCTTAATTATTTACATCAACTCCATCCGTCTATTTTACATCGAGATATTAAACCAAGTAATTTAATTTGGGGAGAAGATCATCATATTTATTTAATTGATTTAGGTTCGGTACAAATTCAACCGAGAACCCCCGGATCAAGTTTTACTGTGGTGGGAACTTTTGGATATACTCCTATTGAACAATTTGGCGGTTTAGCCGTTCAATCTTCTGATTTATATAGTTTAGGAGCCACATTAATTCATCTCTTAACGGGTGTTCCTCCGGCGGAATTACCTCAAGAAAAGTTTAAAATGAAGTTTAACGGGGATATCCTAGATCCGGCGTTTAAAAGTTGGTTAGAAACCTTAATAGAACCCGCCGTAGAATATCGTTTTGCTACTGCTCAAATGGCTTTGTATGCGTTAAACTATCAACCCAAACAGTCTTTGAAAAAGACCTCAGAACCCCATTTAAAATTATCCCAATCTTCTAATAATTTAAAAGTTGATATTCCCTCTCAGTTTTCCCTACAATATATTTCTCCAGTCCAGAAAATTTTATTAAATCAAATCAGTTTATTAAAAAAGGGTTGGCAAATTATTCCAGGATCGATGATCATTAAAGGATTGGGATTGGGTGCGATCGCTTCTTTCATTACCTACAAACTTTATACTATTTTAAATCCGGCTATTTTTGAACAGATTGATTTAGGGTTAATTATTCTATTTTATTTGACTTTATTGGGGATTCCTGTTAGTATAGTATTATTGATATATAAGGCTATTATTGATTATAAACCCTTTGAAAAAGTTCAACTCAATTTTAATAATAAAACCTTTGAGATTTTCTGGTCTTCTTATTTACCCTTTCGCAAACGAGGAGAAATCTCCCAAATTCAACAAATTAACTTAATTAGAACCACCGATAATCAGGGTAATTTTTATCCGAGCTTAGAAATTGTGACCCAAGAACCCAATATTTTATTTTTATCACGTCGCAAAACCTATCGTTTTGGGCATCAATTACCCGAAGAAGAATTAAAAGGATTAAAACAAGAATTGCAAAAATGGCTTGCTTCTAAAACCGATCTCCATTAAACTAAAATATTATTATTAATTAAATTAGGATATTTGATTTTATGGCATGGTTTGAACGTATTTTTGGTAGTCTCACTGGTGGAATTCCTGGTAAACCGGATAATGATGTGGTAAAACAGGCGGCGGCTAGTGCTTCCCTTCCCCCGGAACGCATTGGAATTGCGGGAGAATATGATGAAAGCGGATTAGCTAAACGGGTGACTTTAGCTTTTGATGAAGACCCCGAACTCAAAGATATTGGTTCCCTGTGGGTGTCCCAGAAAGGCGGAACTGTTGTTCTCAAAGGCAAAGTCCCCAGCCCAGGTTTTCTGGAAAAAGCAGTTAATATTGCCGAATTTCAAGCCGGAACTTTGAGCGTTGATACGTCCCAAGTGACAATTGAGTAAGGGAGCAGGGGAGTTGGGGAGCAGGGGAGTTGGGGAGTGTTAAGTCTGTTTTTTCTCTTTGTTTCCTCTGTTCTGTACAATTGAATTAAGAAACTTTTATTTTGCTTTTGTAACTTTAATCAATGTCTATATCAGAGTTAGAGGGTTCTCAAGAACCCTTAGAGAAAAAAGTCCATTTGCCTAAAACCAGTGAATCCGAGAGTTTAAAACGGATTAGGCATACTGCGTCCCATGTTATGGCAATGGCAGTTCAAAAACTGTTTCCCAAGGCACAAGTCACCATTGGCCCTTGGATTGAAAATGGGTTTTATTATGATTTTGATAGTCCCGAACCCTTTACCGAAAAGGATTTAAAATCCATCCAAAAGGAGATGGTTAAGATTATCAAACGGAAACTCCCCGTAATTCGGGAAGAAGTTAGTCGGGAAGAAGCCCAACAACGCATCCAGAAAATAGGAGAATCCTATAAACTAGAAATCCTACAAGGCCTACAGGAACCCATTACCCTCTATCATCTAGGCGAACAATGGTGGGATTTGTGTGCGGGGCCCCATGTTGAGAATACGGTTGATATTGACCCTAATGCGATTGAACTCGAAAGTGTAGCGGGGGCTTATTGGCGTGGGGATGAAACCAAAGCCCAACTACAACGGATTTATGGGACAGCTTGGGAAACCCCCGAACAATTGGCCGAACATAAACGCCGCAAGCAAGAAGCCATCCGACGTGACCATCGCCGTTTGGGTAAGGAGTTGGGACTGTTTATCTTCTCCGATTTAGTGGGGCCAGGATTACCCCTCTGGACACCGAAAGGAACCCTATTAAGAAGTACCCTAGAAGATTTTCTCAAAAAAGAACAAGTTAAGCGGGGCTATTTAGGTGTAACGACTCCCCATATTGGTCGGGTAGATTTATTTAAAACATCAGGACATTGGCAGAAATATCAAGAAGATATGTTCCCGATGATGGCCGACGATGAGGAAGCCAAGACCAATGAACAGGGATTTGTTTTGAAACCCATGAACTGTCCTTTTCATATCCAAATTTATAAAAGTGAGTTACGTTCCTATCGGGAACTTCCGATGCGGTTAGCAGAATTTGGAACAGTATATCGTTATGAACAATCGGGAGAATTAGGAGGGTTAACCAGGGTTAGAGGTTTCACCGTAGATGATTCCCATTTATTTGTTACTCCTGAACAATTGGATGATGAATTTGTCAAAGTTGTCGATTTAATTCTATTTGTATTTAAGAGTTTACAACTAACCAACTTTAAAGCCAGACTAAGTTTCCGTGACCCTAGTTTAGATAAATATATCGGGTCAGATGAAGTTTGGAATAAATCAGAAGCAGCAATTCGTCGGGCGGTAGAAACTTTAGGAATGAACTACTTTGAAGGGATCGGAGAAGCCGCTTTCTATGGCCCGAAATTAGACTTTATCTTTCAAGATGCTTTAGAAAGAGAATGGCAATTGGGAACAGTTCAAGTTGATTATAATTTACCTGAACGCTTTGATTTAGAATATGTTGCTGAAGATGGAACCCGTCAACGTCCAGTAATGATTCATCGTGCACCCTTTGGTTCTTTGGAACGATTAGTGGGAATATTAATAGAGGAATATGTTGGGGATTTCCCCATCTGGTTAGCACCCGTACAATTTCGACTATTACCCGTGAGCCAAGAATTTCTTCCCTTTGCTCAAGAAATTGCTCTCAGAATGCGGTCTGCTGGAATTCGGGCGGAGGCGGATGCGAGTAGCGAGCGTTTAGGGAAATTAATTAGAAATGCTGAGAAGGATAAAATTCCGGTGATGGCTGTGGTTGGGGCCAAGGAAATAGAAGCAAATTGCTTGAATATCAGAACTCGTGCGGATGGAGAGTTAGGGGCTATTCCGGTTGAGGATGTAATTCAACAACTGCAACAGGCTATTTCTAGTTACGGCAATTTTACCAAGACGGTATAAATTCAGGTTTACACCTGGACAGAACCATCTGATAGGATTGATCTGTCATAACTATAGGCTGGATTTTATAGCAACCGCCAAGGCAGTTAGGACACCAGACGGATCTTGGAACCCAGACGGTGAAGTATTTCCCCCTGTTCCCTCCCCCACCAGCCCTGCGTGCACGGGGGGTTTGGGGGGCTGTTCCGGTGTTCCCTGCTATAAACAATGACTGAAGCATTCGATTCCCCTGGGACATTTTCCATCGGGACATACAATTTATCTTTTATTATGACAACCTTATTCACCGATAAAGTCGGGGCTAACACTATCTTTCGGGTGCTTCAGTTATCGAAAACTATAATAACTATAAAAAAAACCCAAAAAAATTATGAGTGGAACCAAAAAGGAAGTAGAATCTTTGTTGAGTAACCTACCTGATGATTGTTCACTGGAGGATGTACAGTACCATCTCTATGTAATCGAAAAAGTCCGTCATGGACTTAAGATTCACGAAACGACCAGGAATCTCATACAAGAGGAAGCAGAAGGTTTATTAAGTAAATGGGTTATCAAGTAGTTTGGTCGCCTCAAGCCATAGATGATATTGATGCAATTGCTGCTTACATTGCACGAGATTCAATTTCTTATGCGGCGGCGGTTGTCCAGAGAATCATTGATGTTACGCGCAACTTGAGCAAGGCTCCTGAAGCGGGAATGATTGTTCAAGAATTTGGCGATGAAAACATCCGTGAACAATTTGCTTACACCTATCGAGTCATTTATCAAATCCAAGAAGACATTGTTACCATTGCCTCGGTCATTCATGGCAAAGCCTTATTAAACATTGAATTGAGTCAACAGTAAATTTTTATTTCATCCCCGTAGAGACGCGCCATGGCACGTCTCTACAAGTTTTTCAGGGTTTGGCGAAATGATTTGGCAGCAACTAAAGGATTAGGATGTTGTACATATTCCGCATAATTGTCTCGATAAAGCTGAACTTCTCCCAACTCAAATTTTAGTAAAAGCTGATTGTCGTACCACGTAGAGCCGTTTTAGCATAATATTTTTCGATTAAGGTAACACTTAGAATAGCTACCAAATACTTACTTTACCATGATTAGTGATTTTTCCAAAGAGAGCCGATGAAATGATCGGGTGATAGGGATGAAAATTTTGATAAATTCACCCCATCACCCCCTCGGTATTAACCGCCAATCATAGTTGGTTGGGGTTCAAAGACGGGGAAAATGCGATCGCCATTGTAATCATTAGAAACTAAAGGATGACCATAATAGGCATCAATTAACAGTTGTTTCAAGTCCTTAATTAAAGGATAACGGGGATTGGCTCCGGTACATTGATCATCAAAAGCTTGGTCAGCAACTTCATCTAATTTAGCCAGAAATTCCGCTTCACTGATATCTTTTAAAACCTCCTTAATTGAAGCCGGAATTCCCACTTGGCGCTTTAATTCTTCGATGGCTAAAATCAAATGATCGATTTTTTGATCTTCGGTGTCTCCCCCTAAGCGCAGATAATCCGCAATCCGAGAATAGCGCCATTTAGCATTCGGATATTTATACTGGGAGAAAGTGGCTTGTTTAAACGGAACATCGGTAGCATTATAACGAATAACGTAACTAATCATTAAGGCATTTGCTAACCCGTGGGGAATGTGGAAAGTCCCACCTAATTGATGGGCTAAGGAGTGACAAATTCCGAGGAATCCATTAGCAAATGCCATCCCCGCCATAGTAGAAGCATAGTGCATTTTTTCCCGAGCTTTGGGATCATTTGCTCCATTATTATAGGAACTCGGCAGGTATTTAAAAATTAACCGAATTGCCTCTAAGGATAACCCATTGGTATATTCCGAAGCTAATACCGAAACATAGGATTCTAAGGCATGGGTTAGGGCATCAACGCCCCCAAAAGAGGTTAAACTTTTGGGCATATTTAACACCAATTCCGGGTCAACAATTGCCATATTTGGGGTTAAGGCATAGTCGGCTAAAGGATATTTAATATTAGTGCGGCGGTCGGTGACAACGGCAAAAGGCGTTACTTCTGACCCGGTTCCAGAGGTAGTAGGAATCGCAACTAACATCGCTTTTTTGCCCAAAGGTGGCAATTCATAAACCCGTTTACGGATATCCATAAACCGCATTGCTAACCCTTCAAATTCGATATCAGGATGTTCATACATCAGCCACATAATTTTAGCTGCATCCATGGGAGAACCCCCACCAATGGCAATAATTACATCGGGTTTAAACGTATTCATTAAGGTTAATCCCCGTTGTACCGTATCTAAAGAAGGGTCGGGTTCAACATCGTAGAACACATCATATTTTATTCCAATT
Organism: Planktothrix agardhii; assembly: GCF_904830935.1. Classification (NCBI taxonomy): domain Bacteria; kingdom Bacillati; phylum Cyanobacteriota; class Cyanophyceae; order Oscillatoriales; family Microcoleaceae; genus Planktothrix; species Planktothrix agardhii. Next base: position 2,093,893 of record NZ_LR882952.1, on the reverse strand, counting down.
TCCTCTAAAACTCCTTCGAGGGAACGGGTAATTCCTAAATCAAATAGGGGTTTATCGGTGACAATAAAAGCCCGTTCTTTTCCAGCTAATTCTCGAATAGCAACGGGTAAAGATCCATATTTGAAATATACTTTGGGAGGAATCCGAAACCAGAGCATATTTTCTCGACGTTCGGCGACGGTTTTAATGTTTAATAAATGCCGAGGTTCGACGTTTTCGCTGATGGAATTGCCTCCCCAACTGCCACATCCCAAGGTTAAAGAAGGGTCAAGACGGAAGTTATAAATATCACCAATAGCTCCTTGAGAAGACGGAGTATTAATTAAAACCCGGGCGGTTTGAACGGTATTTTCAAACCGTTTAATATGGTCGATATTGTTGGGAGAAGTGTATAGAGAAGCGGTATGTCCCCGTCCCCCTAACTGTACTAAAGTATCGGCTTTTACCACCGCATCCTCGAAATCCTTAGCCCGATACATGGCTAAAATCGGAGAAAGTTTTTCATGGGAAAAGGGATCATTTTCATCAACTTCTATCCCTTCTCCAATAATTACCCTGGTTTCTTCCGAGAGATTAATTCCGGCTAATTCCCCTAATTTTTGCACGGGTTGACCGACAATTTCCCCATTCAAATGTCCGTTCACAAAAATAACCTTTGCCATCCGTTCCCGTTCTTCTGGGGTTAGGAAATAGGCGCCGCGTAGGGTAAATTCTTTCTTGACTTCTTCGTAAACAGAATCAACCACAATTACCGATTGTTCACTAGCACAAATCATGCCATTGTCGAAGGTTTTACTAATAATAATTGAGGAAACGGCCATTTTAATATGGGCGGTATCGTCAATTAAAGCCGGGGTATTCCCCGCCCCGACCCCCAGGGAAGGATTACCGGAAGAATAGGCTGCCCGTACCATTCCTGGCCCTCCAGTGGCTAAAATTAGCTTAATATCCGGGTGCTGCATTAGGGCTTGGGACAGAGGTACGGTGGGTGCATCAATCCAGCCGATAATGTCTTCTGGGGCTCCGGCGGCGACGGCTGCATCTAAGACAATTTTGGCAGCGGCGGTGGTACAATTTTTGGCACGGGGATGGGGAGAAAAAATAATCCCGTTGCGAGTTTTCAAGGCAATTAGGGCTTTAAAAATAGCCGTTGATGTTGGGTTTGTTGTCGGAACAATTCCGGCTAAAATCCCCACGGGTTCGGAGATTTTTTGAAACCCAAAGGATTTGTCTTCTTCGATGACACCACAGGTTTTTTCATGTTTATATTTGTTGTAAATAATTTCTGAAGCAAAGTGGTTTTTAATCACTTTATCCTCTACAACCCCCATTCCGGTTTCTTCTACGGCCATTTTTGCTAAAGGAATCCGGGCAGCATTTGCCGCTAGAGCCGCTTTTTTAAAAATATAGTCTACCTGTTCCTGGGTATAGGTTGCATACTTTTGTTCTGCAACCTTGACCCGTTGGATTAGGGATTCAAGTTGATCAATATTTGTGACTTTTTCCATGATGATATATGCTCCTGTTTCTGTTTGGATTCAGGTTGTTGTGGTGTTCGTTTATATCATAATAGTTTTTGTCGATTTTGGAATCTGGCGGGGACAAAATTACTAGATTTTAATATAAATTTAATATTAATTTAAGATTAAAGCCCTATTTTGAGAGACAGAAACTTTGTATAATTGATCCATAAACTAATCAACTCTTACACTGATAACTAATAACTGATAACTGATAACTGATTTCTATGGTAGCCACAACAACCCGAATTTCCGACCCCGCCCATGATGTCTTACGCTACGAACATCAATCTCTGAATGCGATTTTTAACCCTAAAACCGTTGCTGTGATTGGGGCTACAGAAAAGCCCAATAGTGTTGGTAGAACTCTACTATGGAATTTAATTAGTAGTCCCTTTGGTGGGATGGTTTTTCCCGTTAATCCCCATCGCAATAGTATTTTAGGAATTAAAGCCTATCCTAGTATTAAAGATACTCCAGAACCCGTTGATTTAGCTATCATTGCCACCCCAGCCGCAAGTGTTCCCTCTGTCATGGAAGAATGCGCCATGGCTGGAGTTAAAGGGGTGATTATTCTATCGGCTGGATTCAAAGAAATTGGCCCTAAAGGAATAGAATTAGAACAGAAAGTTTTAGAAATTGCACGATTAAATAAAATTAGAATTATCGGCCCCAACTGTTTAGGATTAATGAATCCCTTAACCGGACTTAATGCCACCTTTGCTAATGCCATGGCAAAACCGGGAAGCGTTGGCTTTATTAGTCAAAGTGGGGCTTTATGTACTTCTATTTTAGATTGGAGTTTCCGAGAAAATGTCGGTTTTAGTGCCTTCGTTTCCATCGGTTCAATGTTAGATATTGGTTGGGGAGATTTAATTTATTATTTAGGCAATGACCCCCATACTGAAAGTATAGTTATTTATATGGAATCTATCGGGGATGCCCGATCTTTTTTATCCGCAGCTAGAGAAGTAGCCCTGACTAAACCAATTATTGTGATTAAAGCCGGACGCACCGAAGCCGCAGCCAAAGCCGCAGCCTCCCATACCGGAGCCATGGCCGGAAGTGATCATGTCTTAGATGCGGCTTTTAGACGTTGTGGCATTCTGCGGGTGTATCATATTGCCCATTTGTTCTCCATTGCGGAACTTCTCAGTAAACAACCCCGACCCAAAGGGCCGCGACTTACAATTTTAACCAATGCCGGAGGGCCAGGGGTATTAACCACAGATACCCTAATTGGGGAAGGAGGAACCCTAGCCCAACTCTCCACCGAAACCCTGGAAGCCCTGAATCAAGTGTTACCGAACCAATGGAGTCATGATAACCCGATTGATATTTTAGGGGATGCTGACCCGGAACGCTATGCGAAAGCCTTTGATATCGTGGTTGAAGATCCGAATAGTGATGGTATTTTAGTAATTTTAACCCCCCAAGCCATGACTGACCCAAGCAAAACGGCGGCACAGTTAAAAGAGCGCTGTCTGAAAATGCCCAATAAACCGATTTTAGCGAGTTGGATGGGGGGCGCGGATGTAGCATCCGGGATCGAAATTCTGAATCAAGCTAATATTGCCACTTTTTCCTATCCCGACTCGGCGGTACGGATGTTTAACTATATGTGGCGCTACACCTACAATTTAAAAGGTTTGTATGAAATTCCTAGTTTACCAAAGGCTAGTGAGAATGAAAGTCTGGTTTGTGATTGTGTGCAACATCTGATTAACTCGGTTTTAGCTGAAGAACGCACCCTATTAACGGAGTTTGAATCTAAGCGCCTACTTTCAGCCTATGGGATTCCCACTGTACAAACCTATATCGCCTCAAATATTGATGCAGCCGTTAACGCAGCCGAACAGTTAGGGTATCCGGTGGTATTGAAACTATTGTCAAAAACGATTACTCATAAAACCGATGTCGGCGGAGTAAAACTCAACCTCAACACCCCAGAAGCCGTCCGTCAAGCCTATACCGCCATTGAAACCTCCGTAACTCAACAGGTGGGGGCCGAACATTTCCAAGGAGTGACGGTACAAAAGATGGTCAAATTAGAAGGCTATGAATTGATTATTGGCAGTAGCCTTGATATCCAATTCGGCCCGGTGTTGTTGTTTGGCATGGGAGGACAATTAGTAGAAGTCTTCAAAGATCGCGCCTTGGCTTTACCTCCTTTAAATACTACCCTTGCGCGGCGGATGATGGAACAAACCAAAATTTATAAAGCCCTGTTAGGGGTGCGGGGACGGCATTCGGTGGATATGGAAGCCTTAAAACAGTTATTAGTCCGGTTTTCTAATTTAGTCGTTGAGCAGCCTTGGATTAAAGAGATTGATATCAACCCTTTGTTGGCTTCGGAAAATGAGTTAATTGCCTTAGATGCCCGGGTGGTATTACATTCCCCCGACACCAAACCCGAAGATTTACCTAAACCCGCCATTCGCCCCTATCCTCGGCAATATATCAGCCATTGGACATCCCAAAAAGGTATGGAGATTACGATTCGGCCCATCCGTCCTGAAGATGAACCTTTGATGGTCAAGTTCGATGAAAGTTTATCGGAGGAAAGCGTCTATTTGCGTTATGCTCATCTGGTGAAACTCAGTTCCCGTGTCACCCATGAACGGTTATCACGACTGTGTTTTATTGATTATGATCGGGAAATGGCCTTAGTTGCCGAATATCAACACCCGGAAACAGGGGAAACTAAAATTATTGGGGTGGGACGACTGAGTAAAGGCTATGGTAACGATGAGGTGGAATTTTCCTTACTGGTGAGTGATAGTTACCAACGTCAAGGAATTGGTACGGAGTTATTGCGCCAATTACTGAATATTGCCCGTCAAGAGAAAATGCCTCTAATTTTTGCCGAAATTCTTAGCGATAATCGGATTATGCAGAATATTTGTCAGCAATTAGGATTTACCTTAAATCAGATTATTGGTGAACCGATGGTGAGGGCAGAAATTGAATTTTAATCCACTAGAAACACAAAGCTAAGATATACAGTTTAACTTAATTAAGGTGAAACCCAAAACATTCCTTTAATCCCGTTAGGATCGGTAATAAACCCTAAACTATGATAGAAATTAACCGCTTTATTCCCAGCAAATAACGTAATATTTTCAATATTTTGCAATTGTAGCTGTTCTAAGGTATACCGAATTAAAGACTTTCCTAATCCTTGATTTTGAAAACTAGGATGAATTACCACATCCCAAAGGGTGGCATTATAAACGTGATCTGAAACAGCCCGGGTAAACCCAATTAATTGTTTTTGGGTGGGGGTGACAAACCAAAGGGTGACAACTAAAAAACTGTGTTTTAGGGCGATTTTCATGTGTTCATGATCACGAGTCATCCAACTGACTGCTTTAAAAAGTTGATCTAATTGGCTCAAGTCAAAATTAATATCGGTACTAAAGATAAATTGTTCGAGTTTTTGATTAGTTGCTAAAGGAATATTAAAATTATTGGCGTTGATATCAGTAGTAATACCATCATCATATTTAGACCATTTCTGGGAGTTTTTATCAATATTTTGATGTTGTAAATTAATTGATGTTTCTAAGTCAGTTTTTTTCTGGGAAAGAGTATCAAATTTTTCGGTAATAGAAATCTCATTTGGGTAAAATTCCATCGCAATTTTATATAGAATTAAAGCTGCATTGATTAGGTGTTTTTGTCGGAAAAAATCAGCAATTTTAAGCCACGCGCTTTGATTTTGACTTAAAAATTGAATAATAGTTTGATACTCAGGATACTGTTGATGATTTTGACTCACTTTTTGATAATGAGCGATCGCTAAATCAAACTTTTCAGGTAAATGATATTCTAGGGTTTCCCCTAATTTAGTCGCAATCACGACAAAATCCTGTTCTTGATTAGTTTGGTGAAGAATGACTAAACTTTTCCAATAATTAATGATGGCTAAATTCCATTTTTTTTGCTGCACTAAACCATCGGCTAAATTACAATAAGACCAATGAAAATTGGGGTTTAATTGAATCGCTTTCCGATAAACATGAACCGCTTCTTCCCAATATTTTAATTGTAATAAGCTGTTCCCTAGATTATGATAAGACCAGGAAAAATTAGGATTGAGTTGAATCGCATGACGATAATTAATAATGGCATCTTGCCATTGTTCTTGTTTCAAAAAAACATCCGCTAAATGGTGATAAAACCAAGAACAATGGGGATTTAATTGGATCGCTTGACGATAATTAGCGATCGCATCTTGCCATTGTTCCTGCTGATCATACAAACGCCCTAAATTTGCATAGGATTCAGCCGATTTGATATCCCTTGCCATCACATTTAAAGAATCGGGTTTTAACGGGTCTTCCTGGGGCATATTTTTCGGCTTAAACAGGAGAATATAATACGGATTCTAAACGCCGTAAGGCGAAATCTAAATCATCATTAATCACTTCAAAATCAAACTCACTAGCCGCGTCCATTTCCGCTCTAGCCCTCATTAAACGCCGTCGAATGGCATCTTCAGAATCCTGACCTCTACCGCGTAAACGCCGTTCTAATTCATCAATAGAAGGAGGCATAATAAAAATGCTTAAAGCCGATGGAAAAGTAGAACGAATTTGTCGAGCACCCTCCAATTCAATCTCTAACAAAACCGATATTCCTGCCTCAATTTTTTCTTTAACAGCAATTAAGGGAGTTCCATAACAATTTCCCGTAAATTCAGCCCATTCTAACAATTCTCCCCGTTCTATCATGTTTTGAAAACAAAGGTGATCAACAAAATAGTAATCTTGTCCATTGATTTCACCGGGACGGGGAGAACGAGTGGTCACGGAAACGGATAAATGAAGTTCAGGATGATCTTTGATTAGGGAACGAACCAATGTTCCTTTTCCGACCCCACTAGGGCCTGTCATCACAATTAATCGGCCTTTTTTCATGATATTTTAATCACGTTAGACGGTTGCAAACAAAGTAATAGGGAATCCCTGATTTTCCCTTGAACCTGCTGATGGATTCAAGGAATTGAATCGGAGTCTTTCTATCTTCTCATCGGAAAATTGGGTTTGAAACCCCGTCCTTTAGCGATAGCGGAGGACGGCTTTTAAATTTAATTTAAACACAATCTGACCATTTTCATCAACTATGTGCTAGAACGTGAGATATGGAAAAAGCATACAGTTACCGATTTTACCCAACACCTGAACAAGAGTCGCTATTGCGACGCACGTTAGGCTGTGTAAGATTAGTTTACAATCAGGCACTCCATGAACGAACTCAAGCATGGTACGAAAGACAAGAAAGAGTAGGATATAGTCAAACGTCTTCAATGTTAACTAATTGGAAAAAACAGGAAGATTTAGACTTTTTAAATCAGGTAAGTTGTGTCCCCTTACAACAAGGATTAAGACACTTACAAACAGCCTTTACTAACTTTTTTGTGGGTCGTGCCAAGTATCCTAATTTTAAGAAAAAACATCAAGGAGGTAGTGCAGAATTTACTAAGTCGGCTTTTAAGTTTAAAAACGGACAAATCTACTTAGCGAAATGCTTAGAACCCTTAGCCTATAAATGCCGTTGGTATGGGAGAAACTATATCGAAATAGACAGATGGTTTCCTAGTTCTAAACGGTGTAGTAATTGTGGGCATATTGTGGAAAAAATGCCGTTAAATATTCGAGAATGGGACTGTCCAAACTGTGGGACTCACCATGACCGAGATCTTAACGCCAGTAAAAATATTTTGGCGGCCGGGCTTGCCGTGTCAGTCTGTGGAGCGAGTGTAAGACCCGAACAGAGTAAATCTGTGAAGGCAACTGCTAAGAAGCAGAAACCTAAATTGTGAAGTTTAGGAATCACCGTCCGTTTTACGGCGGTGAGGATGTCAAGCTATGCCAATGGAAACCAAGAAGCATAAATAACAAATCCCCTAATCATCGCGGGAATTGCCGTCTTTGGTCATCACAAAGCGATGGGCAACGGTTTCCGGTTGAATTGCAGAGAGAATAACATGGCTAGAATCCGTAATAATCACCGCCCTAGTTCTGCGTCCGTAGGTGGCATCAACTAACTGTCCCCGCTCCCTGGCATCATTAATAATCCGCTTAATCGGAGCCGATTCAGGACTAACAATGGCAATCACCCGATTAGCAGAGACAATATTACCAAAACCAATATTGATTAACTGAATATCCATAAAAATTGAATTGATAGGATCTATCAAAGTTTTTTTCTACAATTCCATCATAGTTAAAATTTATCAGATTTACAACGATTAATTCAGTAAAAATTTTATTTTTTATCTTCTTGAGTTTGCCTTATAGTGTTAAGCCAAAGCTAAAAAATAGCCTGTTTTGATCGAGACTAGGAATCACAAAAATCAAAACAGATTCAACAAAATTAACTCGATGATGATTCGGAATTAAAATTTTCCCTGTTACCCATTCCCCATTGCCTATTCCCTACTTCCAACAATCTTATTTTTTAGAACGGATTTAGACTAGCTCTATTCATCCCCGGTTCTAGGAATTTGTGTTAAGCTGACAGATGTTCCTTGGATAATTAATAAGTTATGAAAGCAATTGTTATTCATCAATATGGGTCGCCCGATGTTCTTCGTTATCAAGATATTCCGACCCCAACGATTAAACCGGATCAAGTTTTAGTCAAAATTCATGCTAGTAGTGTTAATCCTGTGGACTGGAAAATTAGGCAGGGATTATTACAACCCGTATCTGGCTACAATTTCCCCAAAGTTTTAGGCTCAGATTTATCAGGGGAAGTGGTGGAAGTCGGCTCACAGGCGACGCGCTGGCGGGCGGGAGATCAGGTTTATGGCTTCGTTAACCCGTTATTTGGAGGGGCCTATGCCGAGTATGTGGCTGTGCCTGCCGGGAATTTGACCTATAAACCTCAAAATATGACTTATGCGGAGGCTGCAACGGTTCCCATAGCTGGATTGACGGCCTTGCAGGGGTTATTAGATTTAGGTCAACTGCGACCCGGACAAAGGGTTTTGATTAATGGGGCGTCTGGCGGTGTGGGAACCTTTGCGGTGCAAATTGCTGTGGCCATGAATGCTGATGTCACGGGGGTTTGCGGGACTTCTAATGTTGATCTTGTTAAACGTTTGGGGGCTCATACGGTGATTGATTACACCCAAGAGGATTTTACCCGGCAAGAAATTCAATACGATATTATTTTTGATGCGGTCGGTAAACAATCCTTTTTTAATTGCGAAAAAATTCTAAAATCCGATGGCATTTATATCTCAACTTTGCCCACAATTGATAATATGGGAGCCACCTTACAAACTTTATTTTTTGCGGGTAAAAAATCAAAATTAGTCCTAGCTCAACCGACTCGTCGAGATTTAGATGCGCTGCGAGATTTGATTGAAGCGGGCAAAATTCAAACGGTAATTGATCGGACTTATCCCTTAAATGATCTAGCCGAAGCCCATACCTATAGTGAGATGGGGCGCACCGTTGGCAAAATTGCAATTACTGTTAATGAAGGGTTACAAACCATTAATATTGAGTAAGTTTAGGGGCGAGGTCTTCTCGCCCAAACTCTATTAATGTTGAAAATTCAATCCCGCTTGACGAGCCGCCACAATATAGCGGAAAATATATTCTACTAATTCAATATGGTTTTCTGCGGCTTCTGGAGAAGTTGCCCAAACCGTTACTCCATGATTTCTAATTAACAACCCTGGAACATCAGGAGTAGTTTGTTTAAACCGTTGAATAATATCTTCAGCAATTCGAGATACTTCTAAATAGTTCTCAAAAACGGGCATATAAACTTTAGGGTTTTCTTGCCAAATTCCCAACCCTTTTAACATTTCAATGGGCGGTAAAGGCAGTCGTTCATGAGCAATAAAGTTTGAGACCAATTTGGCTTCAACTGAATGAACATGATAACAGGCATTTGCATCGGGAAACAAAGAATATATTGCTTGATGAATACTGGTTTCTGCCGAAGGTTTATTGTTAGGAGCAGGGTTTTCTAATATCTCTCCGGTTAGGGACATTCTCACAAAATCCTCCGTAACTAATTTGCCTTTTTGTTTGCTACTAGCAGTAATCCAAAAACTATTATCAGGCATTTTAGCCGAAAGATTTCCGGCCGTCCCTGCCATCCAACCCAGTTGATGAAATTGGCGAGACGCATGAATTAAAGATTGACGGAGATCGGTGTTCATGATCAATTACTGATTAGGAATTACGAATTAGGAATTAGGAATTAGGAATTAGGAATTCATGCCCATTTTTCCATTGCCTGCCTAAGAGCGCCGGGGGGCATTTTGTTAACATCAAAGGGTAGACCCCGTTGATACCAGTCGAGGGCTTGGAAGAAGGCATTAACCCCCGCTCCTGGGCCGTTTGGATGCTCCATAATCCCTGTCCCGGCATTCAGAATTACATCATTTCCATAGTCCGATAGGGCTTTGGGGACAATTCCGGGGTGAATTCCGGCCGAGGGTACAGGGAAGACATTGCGCGATCGCAACTGCTCACAAATCCGCTTTTCCTCAACGGGATCAAAGGGTAAACTGCCATAATGGGCGGGATATAACACCGCATCCGCCCCAGCGTGGGCCATTAAGGTTCCCAAAATCACGGAATAGGAAAAACCCGTATCACCAGAGGCACATAACGCCCCCGCCAAGGCAGGATGGGCGAAAATTGGAACATTCAATTCTGGATCGGCGGCTAGGGCTTCTAAGACCGAAAAACCGTAGGTGAGAACGTTTAATAATAGGGCATTTGCCCCTTCTTTCACCAGTATTCGGGCTTTTTCTAATAGGGTTTGGGCATTTCCAGTAACATTAATAGCATACAAAACCGTGCGCCTGGTTTCTTGTTTAATTTGGTCTAAAATCGGACGACAAGCTCTTAATCTTTCTAGGGTTGGGGCGGTGTTTAAATCCCCCATAATTTCATCATCTTTAATAATATCTAATCCGGCCGTTGCCACTTCTTGTAAAATTGTAGCATGATCCTGGGCTGAAAGTCCTAAAGCGGGTTTAAAAATTGCCATAATTAAGGGACGATCAAAAACTTGTAATTGTTGACGAATTCCTGATATGCCAAATTTTGGCAACTGACCATAATTATTGTCGAGTCTAACCGCAACTATTTTACCAACTCCAGCCATTGAATATTTGCCAAAAATCATCGTTAGCAAACTAGCAATATCATTTTCAACGTTAATTTCAGGAAAACTAACCGTTGCAATATTATAACCTTGTTCGTCGGTTTTAACATTAATAACTTGGGCTAAATGCGATCGCAAATTATCCTCACGATGGCTAAATCTTTCGTCCCAAGTTCCTGCGGTTTGTCCGATAGCAATGACTTTCGCCTGACGCGACGCATCAATATTAGGTGGAAAACGATAATCAACTTCAATGGTCATGGTTTTTTATTCTACTAATTGTTATCATTGAAGTAGAGACGTTGTATACAACGTCTCTACAAATTAATTCAAAGCCAAGGTCTTTTTCGGTCTTCTGGAAAAAATTCTAATTTCAGTATCGGTATATTCGGGAGTCCAACCTTCGGTTGTCGTGAAATAACGAACCGCTTTAATCCGTCGAGTTTCTGTTAAATAAAACCAATGTTCTGTATGAGCCGGAACATTAATATATTCTTCAGGCTTAACAGTTAATTCCACTTGACTTCCATCGGGACGGACAAAGCCAAAAACTCCTTCCCCATCAATAATATAACGAACTTCATTATCAGCATGAATATGGCATCGTTCAAATTTTGCTAATAATGTTTCTAAATTAGGGGTATCAGGATTAAGAACAATTAAATCCCGGGACTGATAACCTGCGGTTTGTTGTAATTGTTCAAAATATTGATCTAATCCTTGCAAAACTTCCGCTTTTTCGTTATCGTTTAATCCGAGTTGATTCAATAATTTAATCAATTCTGGATCTGTACCCACAGACCAATGGTTTAAATGAATATTCAGACTGGCTAATTCTCGCTGAATTTCATCTAATTCGGTGTAAGTTGTTCCGTCTTCTAACTGTAAAACTGCCATGTTTCACCTCCGCAGTATGAACCGTTTTTAAGTCAAATACTATTATATAGCGGTGTGTTGTCGCGTGAGATACAACGCAAAACCCGGTTTCTTAAAAAATATCTTTGCCAAAATCCTAGGGATTTGCGTAATTGTTGCCTTTGCCAGCGATATAATAATTAAAATGTGAGTTAAATCAATATGCGAAAGGATTTTTGGGCGAATCTACCAAAGGACATCTTGCTGGTCGGTGTTCTGAGTGTGGGGATGGGGACAGCCGCATCGGTGGTTTTTCCTGGGGGTGGTCTCGGAACTCCATTGCTGGGAAGTACCGCCGGGGCGTTAATTGGGGCTGCGGTTTCTAGTAAACAGAAAGAACAAGAACATAAACGGAGTCTACAAGATTTTCAAGCCCAAAAAGACAAAGATTATCAACTCAGTCTACAAGACTTAAGCAAACGGAAAGATCAAGAGTGTCAATTTCGTTTACAAGCACTGGAAAAACAACTTGACACACAGCGAAACTGGCAAGAATATCAGACTAAATTGATTAGACTAAAAGATCAGGTAGAAAGTCTGGAAGAAAAACAAACAAACTTAGGGGAAGTTGAAGGGAAGTTAACGCAAAAACAATCGGAATTACAGGAAGTTCAGGAGAGATTAACCCGATTAAATCAAGAAAAACAAGATTTAGAAAATCGTGTTAATACCTTGCGTCAAAATCCTCCCAATTTATCAGAATTAGAACAATTAAATACTCAATTAGGTCAGTTAAGGGTAGAAAAAAGTCAACTAGAGGGTCAGATTACAGCCTTACAATCTCAGAATCAAAATTTACAAGAAGTTGAGAGATCGCTCCGTGAACTTCAAGCTAATTATATCGTAAAAAATGTTGAATTGCAACAATTAATTGCTGATATTGCCAAGAAACAAGAGGAAACAAAAAACCTGGAACAAAGAACCGTAGAATTAGAATTAATCAGAGCAACCTATGATAGTTTATCTCTGGAAAAACAACAGTCTCAAACCCGAATTAATCAACTTAGTCCTGAAATTGATCGTTTAGAAGCAGAGAAACAAAGAATTCTGCAAGCGATTCAAAATCATACATTAGATTATCAACAAATAGAAAGAGATAGACAAAGAATTAGAAATTTGACTTTTGAACTCCGAGAAAAAGAATCTCAAAAACGAGAACTTGAACAAATTGTACAGGAGTTAGAAGGACAGCAATCAGTTGTATTGGGAAAAATTGAAGCCCTCAAAGCCGAGAAAGAGGAACTTCAAGAAGAAATTAATCTGATGAAAAATCAGATAGACAGCATGGAAAATACGGCGGATTTTGCCTTGCGATCGCTAGAAGATCATCTATGGACACCGAATTCAAATTCAGAGTGGAATCCATCAGAAAACGCTTTTTTAGATGGGTTTATGCAGTATTTAGAAGCCAAAGGATTAGCATTTCCTCGGCGGGTTGTTTATGCGTTTCATACCTCTTTAAAAGTGCAAGATATTTCTGCTTTAGTGATTTTAGCTGGAATTAGTGGAACTGGAAAAAGTGAACTTCCCCAACGATATGCAGACTTTATTGGTGCACAACGGTTAACTTTAGCAGTTCAACCTCGATGGGATTCTCCTCAAGATTTGCAAGGGTTTTATAACTATGTGGAGAAGAAATTTAAACCGACTGATTTGATTCGAGGAATTTATCAATATAACCATGATCCAGACATGAGAAATCGGATTGTTTTGGTATTATTAGATGAAATGAACTTAGCCCGTGTAGAATATTATTTTAGTGATTTTCTATCGAAATTAGAAAGCCGTCGTTCTAGTCCTACTTTTTTAGAATTAGATGTGGGGAGTTTACAGATTTCTGAAGCAAAAAGAAAGTTAAAAATTCCTAAACAATTTTTATTTGTGGGAACTATGAATGAAGACGAAACTACTCAAACTTTATCGGATAAAGTGTTAGATAGGGCTAATGTTCTCACCTTTGGAAAACCCAAAACTTTACAATTACGCAAGGGGAGAACTACTGAAGATCCACGTTCTATGTATGTCAGTTATTCAAGATTTGAACAATGGTTCAAAACCCCTGATCAAAGTTCTGAGGTAGTCGAAAAAGTTAAAGATTATTTAGATAAGGCGAATAACATTATGGAAAGTATCGGACATCCTTTCGCCCATCGAGTGTATCAAGCAATTACTCAATATGTGATTAATTATCCTGGGGTTTCTGACTCAAATTCCGATGAATTTCGCTTTGCTTTAGTAGATCAATTTGCTCAAAAATTGTTACCAAAACTCAGAGGATTAATGATTGATGATTACCAGGAAGAATTAAATAAATTAGCCAGTTTAATTGAACAATTGGGCGATGTTTCCTTAATAGAAGCATTTAAAAAAGCAAAGAATTCGCGTTCTCGTCAGTTTGAATGGAAAGGATTAATTTATCCAGAGGAGGAGTAAACGCAAATGAAGTTATATTCTAGTATTTTTGCTTATTTGAATCAACAGGAAGTTAGGGTTGATCATCTTTTTGAAGCCAAAGATCGCCCCTATTTGGTATTAGAACCAGGTGATATTTTATCCCTCTGTCCTCTGTTAATTAACCAAACAAATCAGGTCTATGAAATCGGTTTTCCCTGGTTGAAGCCAACGGATTTACAACACAATAATGATCAACTTAATTATCAGTTGACTTTAGAAATCAACCTGCGTTTATCTGTTTTAAAAATTCGAGGTGAAGTGTTAGATTCTGCTACCATTGAAGATAACAAACAATTAAAAGAATGGAAAGAAAAATTAGACGATCGCTTAGATGATCAAGTTGCTAAACTATTACAAATTCTTACAGGACTATGTGAAAAGATTTTCGCTGAAAAAGTAGGAAAAAATAAACAAGTTAGAGTGCTTGAGTTACCCGAAAAGTTTCAACAATTCCAGACTTCTGATGCTATTAAACCTTTCATTATTGCTTTATTAAATAAGTATAATTTAGACAAGAATTTACAACTAATTGGCCCTAAACTTAGACAACAACTCAGACGAAAAGCCGAATTAATGCCCGTTGGCAATATTCAGGAAATGGATGCTTATTGTTTACGAGATTATACCCGTCGTCCGGGTTTAACCGCAGCAGAAAAAGCCGGATCTCGACAGGAATTAATGGGGATAAAACGCCACCAAGATTATAATACACCTGAAAATAAGTTTCTGGTTTATTTTGCCGGAAAAGTTCTCTACCGAGAATCAAATCTTTATAAAATGTATCCAGAATGTGAAAAATTTTATCAAACAATTAAACAGTTTATACAGCAACCAACTGTTAAACCGATTTTAAAAACTTTACACCGTTTTAAACCAGGGAAACCCAATTATGTGTTATTACAAAATCCCATCTATCATGGTTTTTATCAAGCCTATTTATATTATATTGCCAAACGGTCAGAAAAAGAGAAGTTATGGACATTCAGAAATCAACTATTAAAGGATGTGATTTATTTAGCATTTACCACAACATTTTTGCGATTTAAAGATTCTTATGTTGAACCTTTAAGCTATTTAACAGGTTTTCCCAGTCATAAACAGGGACAATATTTAAACCATGATCATCAAGTTTTTCCTGAAATTCGTGTATTTTTAAGAGATAAAGTCTATGTATTTCAGCTTCAAAAATGCAGAAATATTAAATTAGAAGATTACTTAATGACGGTGGAAATCCATGATTTAAATACATCAAATATAGAAGTTAAAAAGCTGCTATTTCCCATCTGGATATTCTGGTATCTTCCCTCAAACGAAACTTTGAAACAAGCTATTTCATATATTAACAAATTATCAGATATTGAATCAGGGATTATCTTGTATTTACATAAACCGCCTAATTCTGCATCAGAAAAAGGTAAAATTCAACGAATTACTAATCAAAAAATTTGGGTTTGTCAAATTCCTGACCCGATGTTAGATAATGGGTTTGAGCAAACGTTACAATTAATAAGTATTTTAATCAAAGATAAATTATTAAATTATGATCAATAAACAGCAATTTTGGCAAGGATTAAAAGCACAAATCAACGATTCTGGACGCAGCCCAGAATTGCGTTTAAGGTTGTTAGAACAGTTAGTTAAAACCCAAACTGAATTAACATTACCGACGCAATTAATTGTCGAAACAATCTGTAATTGTGCGGTTTATTTACAAGAGCGATCACAACTTAATTTTACCACAGTTTATCCCCTTTTACCGCTTTCTCCTCAACAAATCCAATCTTTAGAAATGGGATTATCTAATAGTCCGATTACGGTGATTTCTGGTTTACCCGCAACGGGAAAAACTCGAATAGCGTTGAATCTTGCGGATGCTGGGATTAAAGATGAAAAACGCATTTTAATTTTAAGTCATTATCCGAGTACATTAACCGTCTATCAAAAATTACCTGGATATCCTTATTTACTGTCGGAAAGATCGGGGAATCAATCAGCAATAATTGAACGTCTTCGGCGCGATCATTTAGCACAACCAC
The DNA here is from genome assembly GCF_904830935.1 of Planktothrix agardhii. Taxonomy (NCBI): domain Bacteria; kingdom Bacillati; phylum Cyanobacteriota; class Cyanophyceae; order Oscillatoriales; family Microcoleaceae; genus Planktothrix; species Planktothrix agardhii. The sequence goes on along the minus strand of NZ_LR882952.1, from coordinate 2,077,824 downwards.
AACTCAATTATTTACCGCTTTATTGTTTACCCGATACTGAATTAGAACAGTTGCGATCGCCTGCTAAACTAGAAAGATATTTACCCTTAATTACTAACCAATCTATCCCGCAACTCACCCAAACCCTCAGTTTAGAGTTTCCCAATTTAACTTTAACAAGATTAAAATGGTTAGCTTATCAATTGAAACGGCTAGAACCTTTATTAAGACAGCAACTTACTTTAGTTCAATCCTACCAAAATCTATCAAAAAATGCAATAGTAACTCTGGAGCAATATTTAAGTCAAAATCCCCTTAATCCTTGTTTAGCAACTGTTAAACAATTTCTGGGTGTTGATGGTCAAACCCTCTGGCAAAATTTCTATGATTTAATTATTATTGAAGATGCTCAAGAATTAACCTGGTTGGAATTAATCTTAATCTCAGGATTAACCAATAAATTAGTATTATTAGGTGATGGAAATACCGGGTTTATTCCTGCGTCTCGGAATCGGAACTTTTTCCAGCGTGTTCTCTATGGTTTTCCTTGGTTATTGCAATATTTACTTCCTGCTTATACCCTCCAACTTTCAGAACAATTTCGTTTACATCCTGAACTAGCAACTACAATTTATGATAGGTTTTCCTCGGAATGGATACAAACAAATTTTCAACAGATGAGTGATTATTTTCCCCAGTGGGAGTATCGGTTATGGTGGGAAGATATTCCTAATCAACAGGAAGAAGAAAAAATATTGGAATTTTTAAAAACTTTTGATTTAGAATTAATTCCAAAAATAGGAATATTAACCTTTTCGGAAACTCAGCGAGATCAGTTAATTGCTAATTGTCCGATTGAGTATACTTCTGTTATGATTAAAACTGTTACAGAATGGCAAGGAAAAGAAGCATCTATTGTCTTAATTTGTTGTAGTGGAAACCCTAAACTTATTTCTATAGAACATTGGAAAATTGCCTTAACCAGAGGACAAAGTTACTTAATTTTATGGGGAGACTATGAAAAATGGACTCATGCAATTTCCCTATTAAAACGAATGAGATTACCTAGAATTCGTCAAGGAGTATTATCATGAAAATCCATTATCAAATTCAGGGAACATTTTACCGTCAGTTGGGAGAAGGAAACCTTTTATCTGATGTATCTTTATGGCAATTATTACAAGAAATTCAAGCAGTTGCTACCCAAACTCATCGACGAACACAGCAGCTTTTACATCAATCTTTTGGGTTACAATTCATCCCTAATGCAGTCTTAACGGATTTATTAAAAATTGCTAATGGAGTCACTCAGGATGATGAACTTTATCAATCTTCTAGTTTAAAACTATTATTTCCTAGTGAGTCTAACTTTAAAAAAAGCGTTGCTAACCGTTATATTTATCAATTTATTAGTTCAGAAATTACCTTAGATTTGTTAGCAGATGATCCTCAACTTCCTCTATTTAATGGCAATGAAACTCAACAAGATGGGAGTTATACTGTGGTTTTAGATCAACCTTATTATTCAGGGTTATCATTAGAAATAGCCGCAAAAATATGGCGAGAAGCGGAAATTTTTTGGCAGAATTTACCCAATTATCAAAAAATTGATCGTTTCTTGAGAAACGTTGATACTCAAGAGGTAGTTTTTAGAATTAATGATCAATTAAGATTAGGGATAAATTGGCAAGAATTACGCTTCAGTTTAAAGGAAGCAATGATCAGTTTACGAGAAGGAAATACGGACATTTCTGATCAGTCAGAATTAACTCAACAATTGATTCAAGAATATCAAGAGCATTATAGGATTATTGTTAGTTATTTTCCTGAAAATCCGCATCTAAAACCTAATTTTTCTCCGATAAATCAATTTTTATTTCGTCGAAAAAATCGTGATCTATTTCAAAAAATAATTGCTAAAGCAGGTAAATTTTTACTAATTTCTAGCTATATTCTCGAAGATGAAGTATTAATTAATCAAATTTGTGAAAAATCAGCAACTCTGCCGCAAGGAATCTGGATCTTAACAGATTTGCGGGATGAAGTTGTGGATAGAATTGATCAACAAGTGACGATTTCTAAGTATTTACCTGAACATTTTAAACGTGCTGACGAACGCAAAAAAGATTGTCTACGTCAATTATTAGATGCTAAAGTTAAGATCAGAAGCGGTGCATTTCATTTAAAAACTTGCATTTCTGAACATCATGGTTACTTAGGATCAGTGAATTTGACAAGAGGCAGTTTAGATGTTAATTTAGAGTCAGGAATTATCTTTAAAAACAATGAAACTTACCAACAACTAATTAATATATTTCGTTATTTTTGGGAATGTTCTAGTCGAGATAATGTAATTCCTGTATTGGGTTTTGATGGTTTTGAATTGCGAACTGTCAAACGTTATCGTCAAGAATATTATCCGGTTTCTCCTACTTTACTAACTCCTGAGCAATATTATAATGATCTTTTAAAAGAGTTAAGTAATTTTGAAGGAAAAGTCATAATTGTTAGTCGGAGTTTTCAAGCAACTGCTGAATTAAGATCCCAATTACAGCGATTAAATACTATAATTTATATTGACCAAGAAATGGGATTTTTAGATTCCACTATTACGATTAAAGAAGTGAAAAATCTACACGCAAAAATCACACTATTAGGAAATAAAACTGCTTATATTGGTGGAATCAACTTTAATTTTTCTCGGAAACATCAAAGAAGTTATGATTTAATGTATAAAACTACAGATTCTCAAGAAATTAATCAAATTATTAACGCATTAGGAGGTTCAAGATCATGACTCGACTCTTTAATTTAGAATCCTATATTAAATTATGTCAATATGCTTATCAATTTGATCAAAATCCTGATGATTTCATTCATTCTCAGGGAAACTTACCCAGAAGATATAAACAAGAATTAATTACAAAATATGGAATAATTCCCTATCGAGTTGAACCCGTTATTTCCAATCATCGTAGTCAACAGTTAGAAATTAAAACTAATAAAAATAATTTTCTGGGTGAGGAGTTAACCCAAACCGAAATACAACGGTTATTTATTATTAGAGATACAATTGATTTATTAACTTTAAGTACCAGTCAATTTTTAAATTATCAAGAAACTTATTTATATCAAAGTGCTTATTATTATTGGAATTATTATCAACAACTGAAACATCTAAATCATGATAAACTGTTAATATTTATAGATTTAGATTGTTTTGAATGCGATCGCCTAATTCCTATTCAACCAGATAAGAATGGAATTCCTATTCTTAATACAAGAGAACCGTTATTCATTCAAACGCATTTTAATAGTGTTGAAAGCTACAATCAAATTTGTAGAGATATTGCTATCAAAATTTTAACTAACTTTTTCCCAAATAGTAATTTAGACGAAAGTGCGATCGCCCATCTACAAAAATATTTACAAAAAATTGCAATATTTGAACAAATCCCCTCAGAATCAAATACAGAATCAATTTCTATTATTGTTGAAATTATGTATTCTGATCAAATTTATTATAAGCAAGTCCAGTTAAAGCTAGAAGATATTGAAAATATTGTTAATAGTAGAGTTAATTTTTCCGACTTAGAAAAAATAGTAGATCCTAATTATCACTGGGTTTTAATTTCTCAATATAATCGGTTTCCGATTATTAAACAGCGACTTCCGCAATTTTTATGTGTAAGTTCTGATCATCAAACTTTTCCTAGAGAGTGGGAGGAAAAGAAACAAAACTCTAATTTTCCCTTATTTGGAATTTATTTAGATACCATTGAATTTGAAATTGGAACAAAAGATGAACAGGGAAATCTGATCACTCAATGGATTCAATTATCCGATCAAACCATTTCCTACGAAGGTTCACCACGAACATTAAGAGGAACTATCCCCGAAACTAATCAAAATGAATTCTTAATTCGTAAAAATCTTGTTAAACTTCCAATTAAAGTCAATGGGGAAAAATTCTTAAAAAAAGGAATTCCACAAAATTATGAAATCTTGATTGAGAACTTCCCAGAAACAACACCAGATCGAGAAGATGTGGAAATCAAAATAAAAATAGAATTTATTCTCAAACTCAATGCACCTCCAGAATTAAAAGTTAGCGATGTTAACGAAACTTATAGAATTACATCAAAACTTGTAGATAGAGTTGAGGAATCCTTTGGTTATATTCCTTATCAACAGATTGTTAACAATCGGGTGGATCAATCAGACAAGCATATACAATACTTAAAAAACCCAGGACATCAAAAAAAGTACAAAGAATACTTGGAAGAAGTTAAAGCAGAACTTGGCAAAATATCTATTCCTATAGAATCAAAATCTAGCCAGGAAAAAATATTAGATAATCTCTTGAACTCCATTAATAAAAAACTTCCTAAACCTAATAATATTGATATTTTTCAAAATATTCAAACAGATAGCTCAGAACCAGAAGTTATTGAATTAAAGCAAATATTTGAAAATTCTGATTTTATTAAGCTACCTGATTTAATGATAAAATCCTATCCAAATTCTATTAATTTAGTAAAAAAAATGCTTCGATTTGTCGGTAAAATTTATAGATTTTCTGAACCTTTTAACCTAGAACCAGCTTTTGATTATTTCAAAGATAAGCTGACTACCAAACGAAAAAAACAAGTTATCAGACAAGGTAGCAGCGCATATTTTGAAAGTCTGGCTAGAACTGCTTTCAGTACCTCTCAGCAAAAACTCTACTTTGATTTATTTGAGGAGGAGTATAAGTTGACAAAGAATCAATACCTATGGGGATATGCAAGAATTTTATTGTGGTATTATAACTTTCAATCAAAGGCGGAAAATTTCAACTATAAAAATCATTTTTTGTTAATAACCAAGTATCTCCTGAGTAAACCCGCTAACCAATTTACTGAACAATATAAACAAAATGCCTTTTTAGCTTTATCTTATTTGCTAACATTTCGAGAAATTGATCCAGATTTTTTCAAAGAATATTCTCAAGAAAAACAACAAGCAATACAAGTAATTAAACACTTTGAAGATGAAAAAGTAATGTTAAACCAAGTGAGTCAAGAAAAATCTTTAAATCAACTATTTGCTGAACTAATTGAAGGAAAAGCGTCTCAATCCGATATTGACGGAATGATCCAAGCAAGTTAAGTTGTAATTAATAGAAATATAATTTGGGGGTTAGGAGGGGTCAGAGTAATTGATAAATTCAGGGGCGATCGCCTTTCAACTGCGTTAAAATTAAATCCCGATCAAAATGTAGGTTATAATTATGACCAAAACTTCGTTAAAAACACTTTATGATATTGATTTTGCACTCTGGATTGCAGATACGGTTAATCAGTTAAAATCTCGAAATATTGAAAATTTAGATTGGGACAATTTAATTGAGGAGATCGAATCTTTGGGTAAGCGGGATAAACGGGAATTAGAAAGTCGATTAACGACATTATTTGAACACGCTTTGAAACGGTGTTATGTTCCGTTACCCGATTGTTATCGAGGTTGGGAAGTAACGATTTCTCGAACGCAACAGGATATAAAAAAACAGCTAAGGGATTCTCCGAGTTTGAGAAATTATCTACAAGAAATTTATCTCAATTGTTATCAGGAAGCTTTGGGAAATATGCAAATTGAATATGATGCAGAGTTTTCTGATATTTGTCCTTTTCCCCAGGATGTAGACATTTTATTAACGGGGAAATTTTGGGAAACACCGCTATAAAAACCCTAATTTAAGGATTCTAAAAACGCTTGAACACTACCATCCGGCTGTAAAACTAAACGAATTTTAGGGGTTTTTCCTGACTCCAAAGGAGACACAAAGGGTTTCCCAATTTCTGGAAAATCTAATTGTTTTTGTCGATTAACCGCAGGTTGACCAACAGGGGTAATAGTTTGCAAAGAACCATCGGAATTGAGTTTTAAACTATATTGTAAGGTGCGTTTTAAGTTTTTAGGAGGATACCAAATATTTTGAAAATAGTTTCTGACTTCACTGACTTGAGGAATTTGATCAAATAGGGTGGTATCCTGTTGACGAGTGGCGGCAATTGTGGGGGGACGTTTATTCAGTTGAGCCAAATAATTCTGTTTATCTGGGTCGGGATTTTCTGGCGAAGAATTTGAGGAATTTTCCGCAGAAGGTACGTTTAAAATAACCGGAGGAGCCGCATTTTTTAAGGTGGGTAATTCAATAGTTTGGGGTGCAAAAATTACGGGCGGAGATGGGGGCAGCGCTTGGGTTGGAGCCACGGCTAGGCGGGGTGGGGGCGGGGGTACGGTGGCCGTTAAGGGCGGCGGTGCGGGGGGTACAGACCCATCTGTCACCGGAGAGTCCTGGGGAATAATAACGAACCCATCGGGTGCGGGTTGCAGGTCGGGTATGGTTTGGGGGGTTGTCGGGTTCGGAAACAGAGGGGCGGGAATGGGCAGGGGGGCGGTATTGACGGGGGGTAAATTGGGAACGACTTTAATCTGAATCGGGGGTGCAGACGGGACGGGAAGCGGTGCTAACTTGGGTGGAGGGGGTAAGGGAACCAGATTTGGGGGCGGAATTTTAACGGTTTGTGCGGGTTGGGTAGCGGTTTGATTTTGGGGTTGTCGATAGAGATTTATTAGTTTAATTGTCCCGGTTAAACAGCCAATAGAAATAATAATAAATAAAATTGTTTTTAACCATTCGGGGGTGGTTTTTTCTAGGGATTTTAGATTGGATAAATTTTCGGATTCTGTTATATATTCTTCTAAAGCAGCCGAGAGGTCAAATAGTTGTAAAACGCTGAGATGAATAAATAAGTTAGTAGAGTTTTTAGATAAGTTTCCTAGGAATAAATCATGGTATAATAAGCCATCGGGTTTAATTTTAATTTCTAAGTTGGTTTCGTCAAAAATAACAAATGATGGGGTGTTTTCAGTGGAAGATTTTAGGGAAAGTGTTGCGGGTTCATGGGTTGATATTTGGGCAAAATTAAGCAGATTTTGAATATAATTTTTGATGACTTGAGAGAGAGTTTCTAGTTGATTGCGATCGCCTTCAATGGTAATATGATCGGCATCGGGTAAACGAGGATCATCAAAGCAGAGTTTAAATTTAAACTGTTTTAAAATAGGTTGTTGTTTCGGGCGAGAGATAAAAGGACGTTTCGCCTGGACTTCTAAGGTACAAGTTGGGGGAGTATAGCGTCGAATAATCATCATAATAAGTTGACCGTTAATGATAGATTAGAATGGAGAATCAATTAATGTTAACCATAATTGTTGATGGCTATTGGGTTTACTATAAAATAATAAGTCAATTAGTAATTTAATCGCTAGGGTGTCAAGGTCTAGGGGGGTTTGAGGATGTCGGGTCATCCACTGTTGATAACTTTCATTAAATGTATCCAAATATTCCCGCAGCAAGGTGACTTGACGAAAATCGGTTTTTTGCTGTGCCATTTGTTCAACTAAACCCAGGGCTCGACGAATTAAAATTTGATCCTGTTGAGCAATATAACAAATAATTGGCACTAGCGATCGCATTTCTTCAAGGGATAAGGGATTTTCTTCTGATTTTTTTTGCAATAATTCAATTCGGTCGGGAACATTAGGCTCTAATTTTAGCAGATTTCCGACTTGTAAAATTGTTTCTAAGGGAATACCAATTAAAGCTTCAATTGCCAGTAATAATACCTGAAGTTGAACCGTGATTTTTCCCCTTTGTTCGGGTTTGGGTTCCGGTTCTAAATCATATCTATTTGTATTGGATTTTTGATCATTAATAGAATTTGAATGCAGCATTTTCAAGACCACTTATTATATCCGAGATCAGATTCCCCTAAATCCCCCTTAAAAAGTGGGACTTTGAGCTAATTCCTTGCATTAAAAAGGAGGAGTTTAATCTAATTCCTTGCATTAAAAAGGAGGAGTTTAATCTAATTCTCCCCTTACCAAGGGGGGTTAGGGGTCATGGGAATCAAAAAGGGAAGTTTCCTATTAATTCCTTAAATAAGCAATTGTAACACCAATTCCGCCATCATTAGGCGGTGCTAATTCAAATCGTTCGACTAAAGGATGGTTTGTCAAAAATTCATGAACTCCTTTTCTAAGTTGTCCTGTTCCCTTACCATGAATAATCCAAATTGCTCCAAAATCATGAATTTGACCTAACATTCGATCTAGTTCACTTTCTGCTTCTGAAGTGCGTTTTCCTCTGAGATCAATGGTATTATTAGAAGTTCTAACAATCGGTCTTTCGGGTTTGGTTTCTTTTGCGGGAATGGGTTCTTTTTTATGTTCTTTAGCTTTAGGAATAACAGGTTTTAAACCATCTAAGGATTCAATTTCTCCTAAACTAACGGTCATTTTCATCATCCCAAATCGGACGGTAATTTGACCTTCTGGAGTGGGTTCACTTAAGACTTCTGCGGTTTGACCAAAACGGGGTATTCTAATCCGATCTCCCACCTTGGGTTTAAATTCTGGGGGTAGTTTTGGGGTAGTTTTTTTAGAGGGTAAATACTGCCCGGCAATTTGGTTTAAAGCTTCCGTTGCTTGGCTGGTATCTTGACCCGTTGGTGTCCCCTGTTGTAAGCGATGAATTACTTTGGCAATTTCAGATTTAGCTTGAATTAATGTTTCTTGAATTGCCTTTTCTTGAATTTGTTTTAACTCCCGTTCTCGTTCTTTTAAATTTGCTGATTTTTGAGCTAATTCCTGATGCAAACGTTCCGTATCTTTTAATAATTGACCTGCGGCTTGAGCTTTGGTTTCCTGTTGACGACGTTGTGCTTCTAACCCGGCAATTACTTGATTAACTTCCTCGGAAGTTTCCCCCACATAACCCGTCGCTTTTTCTATGATTTCTGGGTTTAATCCTAACCGTTTGGCGATAGTTAAGGCATTAGAACGCCCTGGAATGCCCCATAATAATCTATAGGTGGGTTGTAAGGATTGTTCGTTAAATTCAACGGAGGCATTTTCAAATCTTTCATCTTCATATTTTAAGGATTTTAGTTCTCCAAAGTGAGTAGTTGCTATAGTTAATAAAGCATGATCGGCCAAATATTGTAATAAGGCGATCGCTAAGGCACTTCCTTCGGTGGGATCGGTTCCTGCGCCCACTTCATCTAGTAAAATTAAACTAGAAAAACGGTTTTCGGTTTGAGGATTAATCGCTTCTAAGATTCGGCTAATTCTGCGAATATGACCCGAGAAAGTCGAGAGGTTTTGTTCAATGGATTGTTCATCTCCAATATCAGCTAAAACCTGATCAAACCAAGGTATTTCAACGGGTTCTCTAGCGGGAATAAATAACCCGACTTTTGCCATTAATGCCGCTAATCCAATAGTTTTTAAAGTAACGGTTTTGCCTCCGGTATTCGGCCCGGTAATCGCTACAACTCTAATCTTAGGATTAACTATAACATCAATAGGAACAACGGGAAATCCCTGTTCATGTTGTTGTTGCCAAACTAATAAAGGATGGCGGAGTTGTCTTAAATTGATGGAATTTAAGGTTGAATCTTCTGATGATTCTAAATCAATAAAACGGGGAGGATTGGCTTCTAACCACAGACTATAACGAGCTTTAGCAACAGCTAAATCAAGAGTAGTTACAATCATTAATAATCGTTCTAAATCCGGTTTAACTGCCCCAATTTGTTCACTTAATTCCTGTAAAATAATATCTTCTTCAGCTTTTTCTAGCCGTTGAATTTGTCGGAGTTGATTATTGAGATCAATTGTTGATTTCGGTTCAATGTATAAGGTCGCTCCCGTTGTTGAGCTATCATGAACAATCCCAGGAATTACATCTTTTTGAGATGCTTTAACTGGAATTACAAAGCGATCACTTCTTTGAGTAATTAATTGTTCTTGAACGGCGTTAGATTTGCGTTGAATAATATGTTGCAAAATCTCATAAACCCGATCTCTAATACTTCGTAATTGTCCTCTAATTCCCCCTAATTTAACACTAGCTCGATCTGCAACATCTCCCCGTTCATCAATACAGTGATAAATTTCCTGCTCTAGTTCGGGATAGGTTCTTAATTCTGAGACAAATTCTGTTATAATAGGAATATCGGAATGGTTATTAATAATTCGCCGTAATTGTCTCGCTCCGGCTAAGGTTGTGGCAATCGCTAATAGTTCATTTCCTGATAACATTCCATGGCGTTCTACCCGTTCTAAATAAACACTAATGTCTTCAATTCCTTCAAATTTTAAACCATTTTGTCGCAGTTCTAATTTGTAAGTTTCTTGAGTTTGTGCTAATAATTGCAAAGTTTCTGCGGGAGTTGTCGGAATGTGTAAATGCTGCGCCGCCACAGCAGCCAGTTTTGTCGCCGTAAAGGTGGATAAATGACGACATAACCGTTGCCATTCCAGTAGTTCTAAGGTTTCTGTTTGAATCAATGCCTCAAGATTTAAAAGTGTAATGTTTAAATACTACATCATTGTAACCGTTTTTGGTATTTTCCGCAATCCTCAAATAATCAGTTATCAGATTTAATAGGATTACGCCGATTAACACAGATTAAAATCCGTGAAATCCGTGAAATCCTCTTAAATCCGTGATCATTATTTCAACTTTAAAATTCTCTCAGCAATGGATGGTAAAACAGGCATTACTGATAAGCGATTTCCCCGTTTGACAACGCCAAATTCCTCGGAATTAAAGGTTTGTTTCAGACTCTCCAAACTAATAATAGCAGAAAATTGTTCCAAAAATTCCACTTTTACCGTATACCATCGGGGAGAATTTGGCGTTGCTTGAGGATCAAAATAGGGACTATTAACATCAAATTGGGTCGGGTCAATTTGGTTATTTTCAATAATTTTAGCTAATCCCACAATCCCCGGAGGTTTAGTATTAGAATGATAAAAAAACGCTAAATCTCCGACTTGCATTTGTTGGAGGAAATTTCGAGCTTGATAATTTCTCACTCCGTCCCAAATCGAAGTCCTATCACGTTTTAAATCCTCAATACTATACACATCCGGCTCAGATTTAATTAACCAATAATTCATGTTTTTTAACTCTTTAAAGCATTTTCCATGAAGATATCATGGGCGATTAATTCTGGGGTATTTTCTGGCGGATGACGTTGAATATATTGACCATCGGGCTGTAAATCCCAAGCTTTGCGATTATCCGATAACATAATCCCTAAAATTTCTTCTAACTCCTTAGCAATATCAGGATCTTTAATCGGAGTTACCGCTTCAACCCGACGATTTAAGTTGCGAGACATCCAATCTGCTGAACCAATATAAACCTCCTCCTGTCCACCATTATAAAAATAGAAAATCCGAGAATGTTCTAAGAATCTTCCGATAATACTAATCACCTTAATATTATCACTAATTCCCTCTAAACCCGGACGCAAACTACAGGTTCCCCGGATAATTAAATCAATCCCAACTCCCGCTTGAGATGCCTCATATAATCTGGCAATAATTTCCGGGTCAACTAAGGAATTAAGTTTAACCACAATGCGCCCGGTTTTCCCTTGATTTGCCTGTTCGATTTCCCGACGAATTAACTCTAAAAATCGTTTTCGCATATTCACCGGAGCAACTAAGAGTTTACGATAGGACTGTTGACGAGAATATCCGGTTAAGAAATTGAATAAATCTGTTAAATCTGCTCCTAAATCTGGACAGGCACTTAATAATCCTAAATCCGTATATAATTTAGCAGTTTTATGATTATAATTTCCCGTGCCAATATGAACATAACGGCGAATTTTATCCTGTTCCTGACGCACGACCATGACAATTTTTGTATGGGTTTTTAAACCCACTAAACCATAAACAACATGAACCCCAGTTTGTTCTAGTTTTTTTGCCCATTGAATATTATTTTCTTCATCAAATCGAGCTTTAAGTTCTACTAAAACTGCCACCTGTTTGCCATTTTCCGCCGCATCAATTAAAGAAGTAACAATCGGAGAATCCCCGGAAGTGCGGTATAATGTCATTTTAATTGCTAAGACATTGGGATCATGGGCTGCTTGATTAATAAACTGTTGAACTGTTGCAGAAAATGAATGGTATGGGTGATGAACTAAGACATCTTTTTGTCGTAAAATCGCAAAAATATCTTTTTCATCTGTTTCTGGATTAGACGCAATAATATCTTCACTCTCTTTCATCCAACGGGGTAAAACAGCAGTCCAAGGTTTATCTTTTAATTCGGGTAAGGGTAAACTGATAAAAAACATTAAATCCCGTAAACCCATCAACCCATCTACGGTATAAATATCTTCAGATTCTAACTCTAATTCATCTACCAATAAATCGCGTAAATAGTCCGGGATTGAACTATTAATTTCCAGACGCACCACAGACCCACCGACTCGACGTTTGCGTAATTCTTGTTCAATTGCTAATAATAAATCATCCGCCTCATCTTCTTGCACGGCTAAATCAGCATCGCGGGTAATCCTAAAAATATAATAATCTTGAATATCCATTCCTGGGAATAGGGATTCTAAATTATGGGCAATTACTTGACCAATAGGAATACCAACCCAAGGGGAAAATTCTCCATTTTCTTGGACTCGTAATTCCTTGGGTAAGGAAATAAATCGAGGTAAAGAACTCGGTACTTTCACCCTAGCAAATAATTCTTCTTTGGTTTCAGGATTTTTGAGAACCACGGCTAAATTTAAACTCAGATTAGATAAATAGGGAAAGGGATGGCTACGGTCAATGGCTAAGGGGGTTAAAACTGGAAAAATTCCTTCATCAAAATAATGTTTTAAATAATTTCTTTGTTCTTGATTTAGATCAATATAACTTAATAAATGAATCCCATTTTGAGCTAATTCGGGTCTAATTTGTTGTTCAAAATATTGGTGCTGTTCCGTAACCATTGGTAACAATCGTTCATGGATAGCATTTAGTTGCTCTTGTGGAGTCCGACCATCGGCGGTAACTTTATTGACTTGGGCTTCAATTTGTCTCTTAATTCCAGCTACTCGCACCATAAAAAATTCGTCTAAATTAGAACTAAAAATAGCTATGAATTTTAACCTTTCTAACAGAGGATTTTGAGGATCTAAGGCTTCTGCTAAGACCCGACGGTTAAATTCTAACCAACTAAGTTCCCGACTCAAATAATATTGGGGATCTTGAAGATTAATGTCTTTAGTAATTTTTGGCTCTGTTTTTTTAGCTTTGGACATAATTTGAGGCTAGGTAGGTGGATGTAAGTTATACTCGATCTCTATTGTAATTCTAAATGGTTAAAATTGGAAAAAATTTAGTCAATATTGAGAAATTGGGGTAAAATTAAGGTTAACGAATGTTTAAACAGCTTTTTATTAATTATTGATTCAGATAAATTGGTTTTGAAAAAAATACTTAATATAGTAAGTTTAAATTAATCAAGATCCTGAATGCTAACAAGCCGATCAGTGGCGGTGATTTTGAGCTAAAATTACACAAATTGCCCTAGTCGAAGTACCATAGAAATTAGGGTTAATTGATGCGTTGGCGGAGGACAAAATGGCAGTTAAATTGGAACGCCCAATTTTAATTGGGGGGGTCGGACTTTCTTTCGGTCTATGGTTGTTGGAAAGTGTTCAGCATTCAGCTTCTGAACTCGGACAAATAGTGCTATTTGGTTTAGCCTTCAGTAGTGCTGGACTGTGGTGGTTTAAGCAACAAAGGACAGAATCCCTGGAATTGTCGCCGCCTCCAGAACCTTTAAATCAGGATAAAGTAGAAAAGGCGATCGCCCAAACTCAAAGTCTGATTGATCGTTTAGCCACAGAATCCCCAACTCAGAATAGCCGTTTAGAGGCTCTAAAACAGCAAGGGGAGCAACTCAACGGCCAACTACAACGCACAGCCCTGCGGGTAGCAATTGCGGGTCACAAAGGTACAGGGAAAACCGCCTTATTACAAAGGTTAGAGTCTGACGGGCTATCCCAACAACCTCAGATATTAAGTTTAACGGAAATTTCCACCCCAGAACTCGATTCTGCCCTCCCCAATTTAATCACGGCGGATGTGGTTTTATTTGTCACCGCCGGAGATTTAACCGACCCCGAATTTAAAACTGTATCTGAATTGGTGGCTAATAACCATTATTTAATTTTAGCTTGGAATAAGCAAGATCAATATTTAATTGGAGATCAACCTGTGATTTTGCAGCAGTTAAAAACCACATTAACGGGGGTATTATCCCCGGATGATATTGTGGCGATCGCAGCTTCTCCCAATCCGGTCAAAGTCCGTCAACATCAAGATGATGGTACAATTCAAGAATGGTTAGAACCCCAATTACCTATCCTTGATTCTGTAGTCAACCGTCTTAATACTATTTTAACTCAAGAACAGCAAAAGTTAGTATTAGCAACAACCTATCGGGAAGCCTTAGAATTGCAACGGCAAGCGAAAGAAATTTTCAATCAATTACGTCGAGAACAGGCTTTACCTCTGATTGAAAAATATCAATGGATTGCGGCGGCAGCAACGGTAGCCAATCCAGTTCCGGCTTTAGATATGTTAGCAACGGCGGCCGTTAATGCCCAATTGGTGATGGATTTAGGGGCAATTTATCAACAGAAATTTTCCCTAAAACAAGGTCAAGACGTTGCCACAACTATTAGCACCCAGATGTTGAAATTGGGGTTTGTGGAAATCTCTACCCAAACCTTAACCTCGTTATTAAAAACAAATACGGTAACATTTATGGCGGGAAGTTTGGTACAGGGGGTGAGTGCGGCCTATTTAACCCGAATTGCCGGGTTGAGTTTAATTGAATATTTTCAAGCCCAGTCCATACTGTTAGAAGCCACCGACAATCCGAGTTTGAATTGGGATAGTCTCAAGAAAACCCTACAAACCGTATTCCAGCAGAATCAACAGGCCAATTTGTTACAGTCCTTTGCTAAACAAGCCATAAACTATCTATCGGTGCAGTTCAAACCCAAGCAAACCGTTGAATCCTCTGCGTCTTAGCTGATGTCCCGGTGGTGTAAACCCAGTCCTCAAAAAAAACTTTGAGAACTGGGGGTTTACATTTCTGAGGTTTATGCTATAGTTGGAAATTGTGACAGCAAAACGCGGGTGTAGTTTAGTGGTAAAACTATAGCCTTCCAAGCTATTAATGCGGGTTCGATTCCCGCCACCCGCTTCTTCAAATACTACACATAGACAATAGTTAGAACTCCTGCATTACATACGGTGTAGGGTTTTTACTTAATGTGTAATCCCCTCTTTTTTGAGCAAAGTGCAGTAGTATTTTGCCTGTGTAGAGATATAGCAGTCGCCACATCTATTAGGACATTCTTGAAGGCTAAAAGCTGCTCACAGTAAGTATTTACCTATAGCGAGATTGCCTATTCCCTATTGCCTCTTGCTATAAGTACCTAAACAAAATTAATTACACATCCTCCACCCTGTTCCCTCCCCCCCTAGCCCCACACGGGGGGTTTGGGGGGGCTGTTGTTCCGGTGTTCCCTCCCCCCCTAGCCCCACACGGGGGGTTTGGGGGGGCTGTTGTTCCGGTGTTCCCTCTCTCAACTAGGTAATTTATTTTGTGCAACTACTTAATACAGGAGACAGGGGGAAAGACCTATATTTAGTTATAAACTCTAACAAAGCATTTTGATTTTTTTCCGTTTTTTCCATCCTAACGACCTACCTGGAATTTTTTGAACTATGGCAAACCCTACTGTAGATAGAGAAACAGATCAATCTCAATCTCCTTCATCCTGGCATAATGTCTCCTCGAAGCCATTGCCCTTTTGGGTGCGTCGATGGGGGGCGTTTGTGGCGGAAGTATCCTTAGTGGCGGCGAGTGGGTTAATTCCTTTTACCCTGGGCTCTGTCTTTAACCGCAGTCCCCAACCGGTTCCTCTCAATCCGGTGGTGCGAGTCACTTCGGAAACCGTTGCGGCTACGTTGGGAATTCCTGTACGCGATCGCAGTCCGAAAGTCGCCCCATTAACCAATCTATTTTGGTCAGGTGCGCTACTTCTGCCCCTAGTGGTGGGAGGATGGCAATTTTATTTGTTAGCTAAACGGGGTCAAACCTTACCCAAACTTTGGTTTGGAGTTCAGGTCGTGAGTCCTAATGGTTCAGCCCCGGGATGGGGACGGGCATTTCGTCGAGAATTAATTGGTCGTTGGGGTATCCCCCTGGGCATTGCCTACGGTCTTTGGCAAGTGACGGGAGCCTATCCTAATTTATTAATTTTAGGGGTTTTATCTAGTGCGACTTTCCTCGGAGATGCTCTGATTGCGAAACGATTTCAAGGTCGGACGGGACATGATTTATTAGCAGGAACTTTGGTACAGGACGTTCCTAGAATCTTGGTGTTTAACCCCTTTACAAATTACGATTGGGTGAATGAAGATAATGCGGTTCATAGCCTAGTTATCAGTACGGAAACACCAAAACTGGAGTTTAATTTATGGGCATGGATGCGTCAACATCCTGGTTTAACTTTAGTTATTGTTAGTAGTGCTAGTCTGGTGGCGGTATTAGGAACTTTTGTTGGTACTCAAATTTATATTCAAAACCAAGCTAACCGTCGGGAATTTCAACAACAAGATAATCAGGTTTTTCTAGCTTTAGTTAATAAATTATCCCCCAATGCTGCCACGGATGTTACCCAAAAACGTGGGGCAATTTTAGCGTTAGGGGCGATTAAAGATCCCCGGGCAATTCCCCTATTAGTGGACGTATTAGCTCAGGAAGAAAACCCTGTCTTAATTGATGTAACTCAACAAGCCTTGGTGAGTACCGGGCCTGAAGCCTTACCCCATTTAAGACGATTAAATCAAGCCCTAAAAAATGATTTAGATTCGATGAAGTTTGGGGCAGAAAACAAAGAAAAACAGTTGGCAGGGCGAAGACTACAAGCAACTCAAAGAGCGATCTCTAAAATTCTAAAAGTTTATGGGGGATTTATCCATAATACTGATTTAAGTCGGATTGATTTAGGCCAAAATTTAACCCCGCCGATGCAATTTACCTTGGTTTTAGAACAAACGGATTTATCAGGAATTAGCTTTAAAAACACGAACCTCAATCAAGCTAATTTAAAAAATAGTCGCTTCGCCAGTCCAGGGAATGATGGACGATTAGAAACCTTCGATGATTGGATTTCTGATTTAAGTGGCGCGGATTTAACCGAGGCTGATTTAACCGGAGCTTTCTTGAGTAATACCCTATTAAAATATACTAATTTTTTAAAGGCAAATCTGAATAAAGCCAATTTATCTAAAGCCGATTTAACCGGAGCTAATTTCAGCAACGCTCAATTATTAGGTTCCAATTTACAACAAGCTAACCTCACCGATGCTAAATTCACCGGGGCGGAATTAGCCAGTGCTGATTTGTCTAACGCTAATTTAAAAAAGGCTCGTTTTACTGAAGCTAAAGCCCCAGGTGCAAATTTTCAAGGAGGAGATTTAAGACAAACTAACTTTAAAAATGCCGATGTTTCTGCGGTAAATTTCTCAGGAATAAATGCACAAGGGACAGATTTTAGCTCCGCTAAACTTACGGGTTCAAATTTTAAAAATTCCCGATTGCAAGATGCTAATTTCAAAAGTGCTAATTTAAGTTTAGTTAATTTCCAAGGAGCAAAATTAGACGGGGCAAATTTTAAAGGGGCAATCTTTGTAGCTTCTGAACAAAATAAAGCTGATCAATTTATTGCTAAATCCGATGAAACGGTTCAATCCATCCGTCTGAAAAAGGTGGATTTTAGTAATTCCCTTAATTTGGATTCTAACCAAATTCAATATATCTGCTCTCAAGGCGGTATTCACCCCAACTGTCCCTCCGCAAAAGGCAAAAAATAGGACAAGGTGATTATAGGGAAGGGGAGAGACGAGGGTGAACGGTCAAACCTCAACAGTCAACCCCCTTCAGTGGTAAGCTAAGGATTGGCCTAAAAACTTTTTTAAACTTTAGTAACGTTAAAATGACCGAATCGACCCAAGTTCCTTATTTGTTGCGTGCTACTCGTGGTGAAAAACTAGATCGTCCCCCCGTATGGATGATGCGCCAGGCGGGTCGCTATATGAAAGCCTATCGTGATCTGCGAGAAAAATATCCTTCCTTCCGTGACCGATCTGAAAAAACGGATATTGCTGTTGAGATTTCCCTCCAACCTTTCCGGGCTTTTCAACCAGATGGGGTGATTTTGTTTTCTGATATTCTAACGCCTTTACCTGGAATTGGGATTGATTTTGATATTATCGAAAGCAAAGGGCCGATTATTAATCCTCCCATTCGTAGTTTAGAACAAATTGAAAAACTGCATCCAATTGAACCGGAAGAAAAACTTCCTTTTATTCGAGAAATTCTGCAAACTTTACGTCGGGAAGTAGGAAATCAAGCCACTGTATTAGGGTTTGTGGGTGCTCCTTGGACGTTGGCGGCCTATGCGGTTGAAGGTAAGAGTTCTAAGGATTATACGATTATTAAAAAAATGGCATTTTCTGAGCCTTTAATTCTGCATAAATTCTTAGAAAAAATTGCCGATGCGATCGCTGTTTATGTCCGTTATCAAATTGATTCCGGGGCCCAAGTAATTCAAATGTTTGATTCTTGGGCGGGTCAATTAAGTCCCCAAGATTATGATGTTTTTGCCCTTCCCTATCAAAAACGGGTGGTTGATCAAGTTAGACAAACCCACCCTGATACGCCTTTAATTCTTTATATTAGTGGCGGTTCGGGATTATTAGAACGGATGGCTAAAACTGGGTTTGATTTTATTAGTGTAGACTGGATGGTTGATATGGCTGATGCACGTCAACGTCTGGGTCAAAATATTGGGGTTCAGGGTAATCTTGATCCCTGTATTTTATTCGGGTCTAAAGAAAATATCCGGGATCGGATTTTAGATACCATTAGAAAAGCTGGAAATCAAGGTCATATCCTCAATTTAGGGCATGGTGTTCTCCAAAATACTCCAGAAGAAAACGTTGCCTATTTCTTTGAAACGGCAAAACAAGCGGATCAATTATTAAAAGGTTAATCCTTAATTCTGTTGTTGCGCCGTTGTTGCGCTTAAGCGCATCTAGGGTTGGGTTTCCCCACCCTAGAAATCCCATATTGGAAGTTTTTGGTATTGTTGATTTTCTGAAAAAAAACACAAAGACACGAAGACACAAAGAGGATATATTCAAGATTTATAGAGGTTGTAGGGGAGAGTTCAAATCAATCTTGAATACCCCCACCAACAAATTAACTAAACCCGCCTAATTATTAATAATATGAAAAAACGAATTTTTGTTACTGGTGCGAGTGGTTGTATTGGTCATTATCTTGTCGAAAAACTAATTCAAAATACCGAAGATGAATTATTTCTACTCGTCAGAAATCCCGAAAAATTAGGATTTGATTATCAGAGTCGTCCGGGTATTCATATTATTCAGGGGGATTTAAGAGAAATTGATCAATTCAAAGATTTATTACCTACAATTAATACGGTGATTTTAATTGCTACCGCTTGGGGAGGATATCAAGAGGTTTTAGAGGTTAATGTTAAGGCAAATTTGGAGTTAGTGAAATTATTAAATCCTCAAATTTGCGAACAAATTTTATATTTTTCAACTGCTAGTATTTTAGATAGAAATAATAATTTATTACCGGAAGCGGGAGAAATTGGCACGGATTATATTAGAACTAAATATGAATGTTTACAGGAATTATTAAAAATAGCTCCTAATTTACCGCATTTAAGGGTATTATTTCCGACTTTAGTTTTAGGAGGAGAACCCAATAAACCCTATTCCCATTTGTCTGGGGGTATTTCTGATGTGGTGAAATGGATGAATTTAATTCGTTGGTTTCAAGCAGATTCGAGTTTTCATTTTATTCATTCTGCCGATATTGCTCAAGTGGTGTATTATTTGGTTAATCATCCTCCAATTTCTCAAGAAACGGAACAATTTGTTTTAGGAAATCCGGCAATTACTTTAAATCAATTGGTAGAAACAGCTTGTGAATATTACCATAAACGGATTTATTTTAGGTTTAATTTATCTCCGGGTTTGGCTAACTTTTTTATCTGGTTATTTAGAATCCAAATGGCAGATTGGGATCGTTTTTGCTTAGATTATCGCCATTTTAATTATCAAAATCCTATCCATCCTGGGGTTTATGATTTACCAGCCCATTGTTCAACTTTTACGGATGTTTTAAAATTAAGTTAGGATAGGAATTAGGGGGTTAATTTTTTTAATGAGAAGTTTTAGGATGCGCTGAAGCGCAACAACGGGTTTTTGATATAAGAGGAGAACTAATTATGTTGGCGAGTAAACTAGAAACTTTACTTAATCCTGATGAAAACCTACCAGGTTCAGAAGTTCGTTATATCACGGATAAGGTGAGTTGGGAATATTATGAAACCCTATTAACTCAATTAGGGGATAGTTTGGAATTTCGCTTAACCTATTTGGATGGAATTTTAGAAATTATGTCACCAAGTCGCAACCATGAAAGGATTAAAACCCAAATTGGAACCCTTTTAGAAATCTATTTTTTGGAAACAGATACGGAATATTATCCCACAGGTTCGATGACGTTGCGAAACCCAGAACAACGTGGGGGAACCGAACCCGATGAAAGTTATTGTATTGGAAGTAATCAGGAAATTCCTGATTTAGCAATTGAAGTTGTAATTACCAGTGGGGGAATTAATCGTTTAGAAGTTTATCAAAGATTGGGAGTCCGTGAGGTTTGGTTTTGGCAAAATAATCGGTTTTTAGTTTATCATTTTCGGTCTGAAAATGTCGAACAATTTCAGCAAACATCAGGCTATGAATTAATCAATAATAGTGAAATTCTCCCCGATATCAATTTAACAATATTAGCAGAATATGTACAACATCCTAATCCTTTAGTTGCCGCCAAATCATTTCGTCAAACCTTAAATCAATAATTATAGAGCTTCGCGCAACAACGGGTTTTTGATTTAATTTTTTTAAATAGGAGAAATAACTATGTTAGCTAGTCAACTGGAAATTTTACTTAATCCTGACGAAAACCTGCAAGGTTCAGAAGTTCGTTATATCACGGATAAGGTGAGTTGGGAATATTATGAAACCCTATTAACTCAATTAGGGGATAGTTTGGAATTTCGCTTAACCTATTTGGATGGAATTTTAGAAGTTATGTCACCAAGTCGCAACCATGAAAGGATTAAAACTCTAATTGGAGATTTATTACTGATTTATTTTTTGGAAACGGATACGGAATATTATCCCACAGGTTCGATGACATTGCGAAACCCAGAACAACGTGGGGGAACCGAACCCGATGAAAGTTATTGTATTGGAAGTAATCAGGAAATTCCTGATTTAGCAATTGAAGTTGTAATTACCAGTGGGGGAATTAATCGTTTAGAAGTTTATCAAAGATTGGGAGTCCGTGAGGTTTGGTTTTGGCAAAATAATCGGTTTTTAGTTTATCATTTTCGGTCTGAAAATGTCGAACAATTTCAGCAAACATCAGGCTATGAATTAATCAATAATAGTGAAATTCTCCCCGATATCAATTTAACAATATTGGCAGAATATGTACAACATCCTAATCCTTTAGTTGCCGCCAAATCATTTCGCCAAACCTTAAATCAGTAATTATAGCGCTTCGCGCAACAACGGGTTTTTAATAGGATTTTTTTAAAATTGCAGGAGCGACTAAATTAGTTAACAAATTCTCTTAGTGAAGATTCCCAGCCAGAGCGTCGATCTGATGAAGCTATTGCTATCTTTATTCCTAAGCGCAATATTGAGACTTGGATACATTTCTTGCAAGGAGAAGTTGTTAATGATTGAAATTTTATCGCTATTTTTATCGGCTATAAAGTTGATTTAACTTGAATAAGCGATCGCTTAATTCCTGAGTTAATAATTCTGAACTTTGATAACGCCAGCGCCAATTTCCATGATTATGACTCGGATCATTCATTCTGGCATCATGCCCTAAATTAAGAATATCTTGGAGAGGAATAATCGCTAAACTGGCAAGGGAACTTAAGGCTAAACGAATTAACACCCAGTTAATATTAGTGATTTCATCGGGAGAAGCATAACCCAAATATTCAGCAAAATGTTGTTTTTCTGCGGTACTGGCAGTTTCCCACCAACCGATAGCCGTATCATTATCATGGGTTCCTGTATAAACCAAACAATTTTGAATATAATGATGGGGAAGATAAACATTATTGGCATCCCCACCAAAAGCAAATTGTAAAATTTTCATTCCTGGGAAATTATAATGATCTCGCAATTGTTCCACTTCTGGGGTAATAATTCCCAAATCTTCTGCTAAAACTGGTAAATCTCCTAACTGTTGTTTGAGGGTATCAAAAAATTCATAACCTGGTGCTTTAATCCATTCACCCTTAATCGCATTTTTTTCGTAACCAGGAACCCGCCAATAGGCTTCAAAGGCTCGAAAATGGTCAATCCGAACATAATCTGCATATTCCAAGGTAGCTTTAAATCGTTCAATCCACCAAGCAAATTTTGTGTTTTTTAGTTCCTCCCAATTATAAATTGGATTCCCCCATAATTGTCCGGTTTCACTAAAGAAATCCGGGGGAACTCCGGCAATATAAATGGGTTCTAAAGTTTCAGAATCTAGTTGAAATAAATTAGGATTTGACCAAACTTCGACACTATTATAACATACATAAATAGAAATATCTCCAATAATTTTTATTCCTTTTTTATTGGAATATTGACGCAATTTTTCCCATTGTTTGAAAAAGATAAATTGCAGAAATTTTTGATAAGCTATGGCTTCTTTTAATTCTTCGGTTTTGACTTTTAACGCATCGGGATCTCGATGGGCTAAAGCGGGTTCCCAATTATTCCAGCTTTGACCCCCATGGGCTTCTAATAAAGCCATAAATAGGGCATAATCATTTAACCAAGAAGCGTGTTTTTGACAAAATTTTTCAAAGCCAGGAGAAGGGTGTTGGTCTAATTGTTCTTGAAAGCGAGTGTAGGCTTTTTTGAGATATAAGGTTTTGTGGGGAATAACCGCTTCAAAATTAACCTGGTTAGGGTCTCTCCCCTCTAAGGGAATAATTTCTTCAGTTTCTAATAATCTTTCCTGGGCTAATTCTTCTAAACTAATCATTAACGGATTACCCGCAAAGGTACTATAATTCATAATATAAGGAGAATGTTCTTCTCCTGTTGGCCCCAGGGGTAATATCTGCCACAATTTATAACCACTTTGTTGTAAAAAATCAATAAATTCATAAGCGGATTTTCCTAGGTCTCCAATTCCATGTTGACTGGGAAAAGAAGTAGGATGAAGTAAAATCCCACTAGAACGTTGAAATAACATGGTCATATTAGGCTAATTTTTTATTTTTACGAAATTACCATAAATTAAAACCCATTGCATCTTTCTAAAGATAGGGAACTGCTGAAAAATGTTAGGCTTTGACAAAAATAGTTCTAAAAAATAGATGTCAATAGACAACCCAATATAAAGCCGTCCTAGAAGGACGGGGTTTTAAACCCATTTTTTCGATAACTGTAGCAATATTCCCCATGCCCTATTCCCTCTCCCGAAATTAAATTCTCTAACTTCTAAACTAGATGAAAATGAAAATATAGGGTAGCATGATAGCCAGATTCCTAGTTTTTATCCGAAAAATCATAAAGAGTCGTCAATTACTTGTCATAAAAGGACAATTTATTTTATGGACGCTGTATTTTCACTTGATTCACCATCCGCTACCGCGATTCCTCTTTTTAGTGGAGAGCAACCATTAGAACTGCCCCCTTCCTTGGGTTTGAGTGCTGGTGGCCTAGTTCCTGCGATCCCGGTTACCATATTAGAAACCCAGGATCTCACAGTACCTGTAGACCCTAATATTGACACGATTACTAGGGAAGGTCGCCAAAACCCGGCTCCTGTTTCATTAGCTTCAGGACAAAACCTCAACGGTATTAACTTCGGGAATACTCAATTAGGCTCCATCAGTGGAATTAAATTTAACGATCTCAATCGTGATAGCCTGCTAACAACGGGGGAACCCGCTTTAGCCGGATGGAATATCTTTATTGATGCCAACAATAATGGAACCCTCGAAGCAACAGAACCCAGCACGGTAACGAATGCCACGGGTGCTTATGCTTTCGGTAACTTAACTCCAGGCAACTATACCATCCGAGAAGTACAGCAGCCTGGATGGGTACAAACTACAGTTAACCCCGCCCCAGTGGGTGTGACTGGAGGAGCCAATATTACTGGAATTAACTTTGGTAACAACCAATCTGGGACGATTACAGGGATTAAATTCAACGATAATAACGGTAACGCTTTATTTGATGCCGGGGAAACCCCATTACAGGGCTGGACAATTTTTGCCGATGGTAATGCTAATGGCATTCTTGATGCCGGAGAAGGAACAGCCGTGACAGGCGCTGATGGTCGTTATACCTTCGGTAATCTTCCACCAGCTAGTTATACCATTCGAGAAGTACAGCAAGCCGGATGGACACAAACCACACCCAACCCCGGTGCTGTTGGAGTCACGGGTGGAACTAATGCCATTATTAACTTTGGTAACCGTCAGTTTGGTTCGATTAGTGGGATCAAATTTGATGATCTCAATAGCAATGCCACCTTCGATACAGGGGAAGTAGGCTTGGCAGGATGGACGATTTTTATTGATGCCAATGGCAATGGCACCCTGGAAGCCACAGAACCAACTGCGGTAACGAATGCCACGGGTGCTTATGCTTTCGCGAATATTCCCCCGGGTAACTATAGTCTTCGAGAAGTCCAGCAACCTGGATGGACACAAACCACCCCGAACCCTGGCCCGGTGAACCTAACTGGGGGAGCTAATATCACTGGAATTAACTTTGGTAACAACCAATTAGGAAACATCACCGGTTTAAAGTTTAGTGATAACAACGGTAATGCCCTACTGGATGCCGGTGAAGCCCCCCTACCCGGGTGGACGATTTTTATTGATGCCAACGGCAATGGCAGGCTTGAAGCCACAGAAGCAGCTGCCGTTACAGGTGCGGATGGTCGCTACTCCTTTGCGAATGTTCCCGTAGGAAATTACACCCTGCGGGAAGTACAGCAACCTGGATGGACACAAACGACTCCTAACCCTGGCCCCGTTGGCATCACTGGTGGCACGAATGCTATTGTTAACTTTGGCAACCGTCAATTCGGTTCTATCAGCGGCATAAAGTTCAATGATGCGAATGCCAATAGTTTGTTTGATGCAGGTGAAACCCCTTTGCAGGGTTGGACAATTTATATTGATGGCAATGGTAACGGCGTTATTGACCCCACTGAACCCACAACCGTAACGGGAGCAAATGGTAGTTATACCTTTACTAACGTTCCTCCTGGTAATTATGTGTTGCGGGAAGTTCAACAACCCGGATGGGTTCAAACCGTTCCCCCATTACCTGCTTAGTTAGAGTGGGTAGAATTAAGAATTAGGAGAACTTCTTTTCTTAATTCTTAATTCGGGCTTGCTGACACAGGTAGGGAAATTCCTAACCATTGAATAAAACGATCCAGTTCAAAATGTTTGTCCATGAGTTGATTCACAGCAGCAACTTTGATTGGCTCATGGAGACGAACTTGACCAAAAGTTCGATCAATAATTTCTACCGTTGATAAGGTGTCTAAATCAACAGAAAGGACGGGTACTTCTAAATCTTCAGCCCGACTTAATACCATTGGCGCGGGGGGAAGTTGACCAGTTAGAATTAAACAGTTAGTAGATTTTTCTAAAGCAGCAAGTTGAATATCCGTGCGATCACCTCCGGTAACCACAGCCATATTCACGGATTTATCAAAATACTTCATCGCGGAACTCACATTCATCGCCCCAACACTTAGACTTTCCACCATCAAATCTAAGCGTTCCCGACCACAAAGAACCTGGGCCTTCAACTGTTTAACTAACTCTTTGACCGTGACACTTCGTAAAATAGGATTTCTGGGTAAAACTCCAAATACTGGAATCCCTTGTGCTTCCAAAAATGGTTGGATACAAGTGGTTGTAACTTCTAGTTCTTCGGGGGGAACATCATTAATAATAATACCTAATAAGCGATCGCCTAAACGTTGTTGAGCGTACAGTAAATCATCTAATGCCAAATGGGAATGCAAACGGGTCACTAACAAAACTGACGCGTCTAGTTGATCCGCAATTTGAGGAACAGATAAACCAAATAACAGCCCCTCTTGTAAGGTTCTTGGCCCTTCGAGTAAAATCAAATCAGCAGAGGATGTTTGTTGATAGGAAGTCAGGGATTCAATATATTTGACTGAATCTTCCCCCTGTAAACGCCGATAAATTGTGGTTTCATCCAAGGTCAAAATCGGAAATCGCAATTGCTCTTGAGATAATTTTAAGGTTTGAGCCACAAACTGAAGATCAGTATCAAAGGATTCATCGTCGTCACTGATATCGGTAGCTAAAGGCTTACCATAAACTATCTTTAACCCTTTATCCTGAAACAGATGACCCAGACCCAAGGCGATTGCTGATTTACCGGTGTAAGGCTCTGTTGACCCGATTAATATAGACTTTCCAAACTCAGTCACGAAATTTACTCCTCAATTTGTTATCGATTAATTCAAAAAATTATGATATTTTCCCCCGTTAGACTGAATCCTTAAAATACTTTTAGTTATCAGTCTTTTCAGAAGAAATTCTCAGGGTTTGACCCTAGCCTTTCTATTGTAGAGTGAATCCTTATTTAATGATCCAAATGCAAAAGTTTCTTGTAGAAATCTTGAGAAAAATCAACGGTACGAGTCCGGCTAAAATTTTGCAGAACTTCAATTAAATACTTAATAAACTCGTGGTTGGACAGGATGACTTCATAACTGAGATCGGCATTGCCATCAAACTGTACTCGACAACGGGTTAAATCGGCGGGTAAAGAAGAAACATTCCAAGTTGCCACAAAAGGAATTCCATCCCCACCATCAATATTGCGAGCGCCTTCCAAACTTTTCTCTTTATATAGGCTAATCGAATAGGCTAAGTATTTGCGCTTCTTCTCATCATAGTAGGGCAGGTAGACCCCAATTTCCCGTTTCTCAGCCGCTTTTAGTTGGGTCAGAGCCACTGTGGTGTCAGTCATAGATTTGTTACTCCCGCGATCGGATTACTACTCTCAATTTAGCCCAGTTGTCATCCAATCCTCAAAAAGAATTCTAATATTTTGGCTTTGTTTATTGACACTCCTCGCGCTAAAGCGACGAGGATTCTTCGTTCAATGACTCGGCTTGCTGCAATAGGTTTACACCTAAAACAGTAGAGGTTAACTGCTTCCTACTTATATTAAGGTGTGTCCTGCCTAATTTATTAATGGCTTTTTAAAGTCGCCCTAGAAGGGCGAAGCTTGTATCCCATTTTTTGGTCACAATATTAGATACACTGGTAGCAGATTGGACGAATATTGAGGGGTAAATCAGATTATCTATGCCAAAACAGTCTTGGCCAGAACAGGATGCTGACAACAGTAATATCAAGAAGCTCACCCGTGATCAAGAGTCCCCTGGTGAATCTCCGGCTCCCACATCTCAACCAAATCAGGAGGAAAGTCAATACCGTGAGACTGGATCATCTAGGCTTTATCCTTCGGTTATAAATGACCCATTGCACCCTATCCGCGAGAATCAAAACCACTCAAATTTGCAGGTTTGCCCTAATTGGTATCAAGGCCGCAGATGGAAAGCTGCCCTTGCCTTAACTTTAATTTGGGGCGGGATCACTGCCCTGCATTTTGTTTCCTGGGGGATGGGGTTGATCCTGGGTTTGACGGGTCTATTGTCGATTCACGCTATCAGAATTTTCTCAGCTAAAATACCTTCCCTACAGTTAACCAAACCAGTACAACCCCAACATAATTGGCCCTATATTTCCCTATTAGTAGCAGCTAAAAACGAAGAAGCCGTTATTAGTCAATTAGTTAAAAATTTATGTAACTTAGATTATCCCAGTGATTGTTATGAATTGTGGATAGTTGACGATAATAGTAGTGATAAAACCCCGATAGTTTTGGAAAAACTCAGCCAAGACTATCCACAACTCAAAGTATTACGGCGGTCAGCTAATGCCAGTGGGGGAAAATCAGGCGCCTTAAATCAAGTTTTAGCCTTAACTCAAGGAGAAATTATCGGGGTCTTTGATGCCGATGCTCAAATTGCACCGGATATGTTACGCCATATTGTTCCCATATTCTATCCAGAATCAGTCGGCGCTGTGCAAGTGCGAAAAGCGATTAATAATGCTTCCGAAAATTTTTGGACTCGCTCCCAAGCCGCAGAAATGGCTTTAGATGCCTATTTCCAAGAAAAACGGATTAGTATGGGCGGAATTGGAGAACTGCGGGGAAATGGCCAGTTTGTCCGACGGGAAGCCCTGTTAAGCTGTGGCGGTTGGAATGAAGAAACCATTACCGATGATTTAGATCTAACCATTCGGTTGCATTTGGATCAATGGGATATTGAATGTTTATCCTTTCCCCCGATTTATGAGGAAGGAGTCACCAATTTTAAAGCCCTTTGGCATCAACGCAACCGTTGGGCAGAAGGCGGCTATCAACGCTATTTAGACTATTGGCAGTTGATTCTGAGCAACCGGATGGGAACTCAAAAAACCCTAGATTTGTTTTGCTTTTGGATCACCCAATATATTTTACCAACGGCGGTAGTTCCCGATTTGGTGCTATCGCTGATTCAAGGCAGTTTACCCTTAACCACACCCTTAACCTGTTTTACCCTAACTCTATCCCTATTGGGAATGTTCTTAGGATTACGAAGGATTCGTCAAACACAAGGGACAATGGTTAATGTTAGTCCTGAATTGGGTTCAACCCATAGCAGCAAGACATCGCCTCCCCTCTGGGAAAAATTGACCATTGGGATTGATACCCTGCGGGGTACGGTATATATGCTCCATTGGTTGTTAGTGGTGGGGAGTACAACGATTCGGATGGGAATTCGTCCCAAACAACTCAAGTGGGTCAAGACCGTTCATCAAGGCAATAATCAGTAATCGGTCAACTGATAACTGATAAATGATACCTCTTACACTGATAACTGATTATGGATTTGCTAGAGTATCAAGCTAAAACCTTATTTCGTGAGATGGGGATTCCGGTTTTACCCTCACAAAGCATTAACAATGCTCAAGATTTAAAGGGTTTAAAAATTCCCTATCCGGTGGTGTTGAAATCCCAAGTCCGGGCTGGAGGTAGGGGAAAAGCCGGAGGAATTCGCTTTGCGGAAAATACCATTGATGCGGTTGCTGCGGCTCAAATGATTTTTAATTTACCGATTCGGGGTGAATGTCCCCAAGTCCTGTTAGCAGAAGCCAAATATGATGCGGATCGGGAATTATACTTAGCTGTCACCTTGGATTCCGGGTCACGACGTCCGGTATTATTGGGATCGCAACAGGGCGGGGTGAATGTGGAAGCAACCCTTTCCAAAATTCAGCAAGTCATTGTTGACCAAGATTTTTCTCCTTTTTATGCTAGAAGATTAATTCTAAAAATGGGATTAAAGGGAGATTTAATTCTCTTGGTCAGTGCCATTGTGGAAAAAATGTATCGTCTATTTGTCCAGAAAGATTTGGATCTCGTAGAAATTAATCCCTTGGGGATTAGTCCCACGGGAGAAGTGATGGCATTGGATGGGAAAGTAATTGCGAATGATGGAGCATTAGGACGCCATGAAGACTTAATTACTTTACTTAAAGCTCAACAAAAATGTAGTTCTCTCTCCCTACCGATAATTTCCGATCAATTGTTTCACCCTGAACTGAATTTAGTCGAATTACAAGGTAATATTGGGATTTTATGCAATGGTGCAGGTTTAACGATGGCAACTTTAGATTTAGTCATGCAATCATCGGGAAAACCTGCTAATTTCTTAAATCTAGGTGGGGCAGATCACTATGAAATTACAGACAATTTTCGCCAACGTTTATATCAAGGAATTGATCGAATTACCCAATCTAAACAAGTTAAGGTTGTGATTATTAATCTTTGGGTTCAACCGATTATTCGTTCTTCTTTATTAGTGGAAATTGCCGGATATTTGAAACGAAAAGCTAGAACCAGTAATTTACCTAAATTTGTTCTGATGTTGGCTGGAATTAAACCCGAATCAGATATAGAACAGTTTACTGATTTACCTGTAAATTTATTTGATCGGTTGGATTTAGCTGTGACTGCGGCTATTAATTTAGCCAAATAGTTTTTTTGATTAACTGTGTAAAATTTTCTCGAATTATGAATTTAACTCCTGATAGTAAAGTCATTATACAGGGTACTACAATATCACCCTCCTTAACTCATGCAGCGGTGCAAATGAAAACATACAAAACTCGTGTTGTCGCCTGTGTCTGTCCGGGTCAGGGAGGACGGGAATTAAGTGAAATTCCGATCTTTGATTTGGTAGAACAAGTAATTACAAATGTGGGTGAAATTGATATTAGTGTAATTTTTGTTCACCCCTATCAAGTTTTAGATGCGGCATTAGAAGCAATGGCGGCAGGAATTCGTCAATTAATTATTGTGACAGAGGGAATGCCCCCTTTGGATATGGTGCATTTAGTTCGGAAGGCGGAAATTACAGAAACTTTAGTGGTGGGCCCCAATTGTTCGGGAATTATTATTCCTGATAAATTGTTATTAGGAACCCATCCGGTTGAATTTTATCGACCCGGAAATGTGGGATTATTAAGTCGCAGTAGTACCCTAACCTATGAAGTGGCGGCGGAGTTAACTCAAGGAGGATTAGGTCAATCAGTTGCTGTTAGTATTGGCAGTGATTTTATTGTGGGATCTTCGTTTCTGCAATGGTTAGAAATTTTGGATGAGGATGAAAATACAGATGTTATTGTTTTAGTGGGAGAAATGGGGGGAACTAGCGAAGAAGAAGCGGCTTCTTATATTGCGGAATCTATTGATACACCCGTTATTGCTTATGTTGCTGGGTTACACGCTCCGACTACTAAACTTTTGGGTCATGCTAGTCTATTAATGACTTCAAAAGTGGTTAAGAATATGGTCGATCCTGGAACGGTTGAAAGTAAAGTTTCTGCTTTTAAAAATGCTGAAGTTCTTGTTGCTAAACAACCCTCAGAAATTCCAATATTAGTTAAAAAAGTGATAAAAAAAACCAAGAAATAACCGAT
Source organism: Planktothrix agardhii (assembly GCF_904830935.1). Taxonomy (NCBI): domain Bacteria; kingdom Bacillati; phylum Cyanobacteriota; class Cyanophyceae; order Oscillatoriales; family Microcoleaceae; genus Planktothrix; species Planktothrix agardhii. The sequence continues at coordinate 2,046,661 of NZ_LR882952.1, read as the reverse complement.
TTTATATTTCACCCTGTTTCTGGTAATTATTAATTGGTTGGGGCGGGTTTATTTAGATTTATGCTAATTAATAAATATTGTCTCGAACCCGCCCCAATCACTATTTATGATCTAGTTGCCAATTTTTCGTCCCAATATAAAATTTATCTGACGATTGATAATCATGGTAATCTAATTAGGTATCTTATCCATTTCAGACCTTGGGCAAAAATGTTTTTTTGCTGACAAACAGACGTTTGATATAACGTCTATAAACCGATAAAGCGTGTGTTTGAGGAGTTTTAAAGATGCGTCAAGTCTGGCGTTGGGCTACAACAGTAACAGGTACTATGGCAATGATCTTGGGTCTGGGACTGACCCAGACACTTCCTTCCCTGGGGACGGCTTCGGAATTGTATGGGGCTGGTTCTTTAAAAGAGTTAATCAACCTGCGCGATCGCTTAATTCAAGAGTTAGAAACACCTCCGAAAAATAAACCCGAACCGAATTTTTTTAACTCTTTATTTACCGATCCCCTGAAATTTGAACCCAATGAAGTTTTACTTCAAAAATTAAAAACTGTTGAGATTCAAATGTTAGTTGAACAACGAGCCGAAGATAATTGGCAACAAGCCAGCCGTTTAGTAACCCAAGCACAAAAAATTGCTAATCCTAATAATCCTTCTCCCCAACAGCGAAAACAAGTTCAAGAACTTTGGGAAAAAGCAATTAATAATTTAGAGGAAATTTCCCCCCATTCTTTATTAGCTCGTAAAACTTCTAACAAAATTAAAGAATACAAATTCAGTCTGTCAGAAATTACCGATGAATTACTGGATGCTAGATCAAAAATATTAGAACAAATTCGTCAAGAAAGTGGCTTAACTCGTCAAGCCATGTTAACAGTTTGTACCTTAAAAAGAGACTGCGTTAATTTACGAGGAAATGAACCTCCGGCGAGTCCTGCGAGTCTAATTAAAGTTCCCGTAGCGATCGCACTTTTACATAAAACAGGCGAGGAAAAAATTAGTTTAGAGCAAAAAGTTCTGGTTGTGGGAGGCAATTTTACCGAAGATGCTTCATCTATTCAAGCTCGTCAATCCTACTCTTTAAAAGACTTAATGGGACAAATGATTGATCATAGTAGTAATATTGCTACGAATCAATTAATTGACTATTTAGGTTCCGATTATATTAATAAATATTTAGAATCCCAAGGCTATAAATTCACAAAAGTTAATTTTAAATTAATGGGAGATCGGATTATGCCTTGGCGACCGGGAACTGGAAGAAATAGATTAACCAGTAATGAACTCACGGAAATGATGGTACAGATTTATAATTATGAACAACCCTCATCCCAGGTATTAATTGATGCCTTAAATCGTCAATATGATCGAGTTATTGGTTATGCGGGTTTACAAGGATTACCTAAAACCCAATGGTTAGGAGAAAAAACCGGTCAAAATTCTAGGGTAATTGGAACAACAGTCGCGGCTCAAATTAATGGAGAAAAATATATTATTACCGCTATTGATAATAATACAGCTAATGTTCCCCAAATTAGCAAGAGCATTCATAAAATAGCTGAATATATTGTTGAGAATGGGCAACTTTAATCAGTTATTTTTTAACCTAATTAATTGAACTTAATACCACAGGTATAGTTCGTTTGTAGGGTGTGTAAGTGCCAATACACGCACCTCAAAACCCAAAAATGTTAATCAATTTTATGGTAGAATGCAAATATCAGTGAAGCATTGTTAAAAGCGATCTATAGTTAAACCTAAAATTGTAGACAAAGCTCTTAATATTTCTGGCAAATTTTCTGGATTTAATTTTCCCAGCACTTTAATAATTCTCGATTTATCAATAACTCTAATTTGTTCACAGAGAAGCACCGAATCTTGATTTAATCCTCCTGTACCTGCTGGAACGAAGACATGAGAAGGTAAGATTACACTCCTAATTTTTGTTGTAAATGGAGCAATAATTGTATGAGGACTAACAGCATTAGCCCGATCAATTTGTAGAATTACACTAGGTCTTATTCCTGCTTGTTCTGTACCCATGACTGGATTGAGATCGCACAAAACAACATCTCCGCGATAAATCTCTACCATTTAATTTCGCCCTGTGCTAAACGTTCTTCATAGTCTTCTAAATTTTTGAGATAGTCAGAAAAATCTGACTCTGAAATCTCTAAATCCTCATTTAAAATCGGGTCAAAATCAGAAGAATTTTTGTTAAAATTAATTAATAAAAAGTCTATAAAGTTATTAACTTTTTTAACAAGCTCATCAGGAAGGTGTTTGATTTTAGTGATGGTTTCATCTTGTATACTCATAGCCAATTCTTAAATTTATTTTTTGCTCAATATTAATATTTTATCACTTCTAGCCGTCGATCTAATGGGTGAACTTAATGCTAATCTATAAAAAACAAATTTAGGAGGTTAGCAATTGCGGTTAAATACCCAAATTCAAGGTCAAGGATTTCCGATTATTTGTTTACATGGACATCCGGGTTCGGGTCAATGTATGTCTGTTTTTACTAACCATCTTTCCCGACGGTATTTTACCCTCGCACCGGATTTAAGAGGGTATGGAAACAGTCGCACCCGTCAAGGGTTTGAAATGGGGGATCATTTGCAGGATTTAGAAACACTTTTTCAAGAATTTAATATTGATCAATGTTTGGTTTTGGGATGGTCATTAGGGGGAATTTTAGCATTAGAATTAGCCCTAAAATTTCCCGAAAAAGTTAAGGGTTTAATCTTAATTGCTTCGGCGGCAAAACCCAGGGGAAATCATCCTCCAATTTCTAATTTAGATTATGTTTATACGGGTTTAGCTGGAATTATTAATTGGGTATTTCCCTGTTGGGGATGGAATATTGAAACCTTGGGAAAGCGATCGCTATTTCGCTATTTAATTCAACAACATAATTCTAGTGCTTACCACTATTTAGCAAAAGCAGCAATTCCAGCTTTTATACAAACTTCTGGGTTTGCAACTCAAGCCCTAAATCAAGCCTTGATATCGGGCTATAATCGCTTAGAATACTTACAACAAATTCACTGTCCGGCTTTAGTTTTAGCGGGAGAATGCGATCGCCATATTACCGCCGTATCCAGTCAAGAAACAGCGCAATTATTACCCAATTCTCAATTTTATTGTTATCCAAATACCGCCCATTTATTCCCTTGGGAAATTCCTCAACTTATACTTACAGATATTGATGATTGGATCGCTGAATTATCATTAGGCGATCGCCCATACCTGGAGCGCTAAAGCGCAACAACAAACTGTTAGGCGATCGCCCATACCTGGAGCGCTAAAGCGCAACAACTTCTATGCAATGGTTAGGGTATCGGGTTTACAGCGTTTAATCTTAACTTTAATTCCTTGTGCGTGTTCTGCTTCTAGGTCTTCGAGATAACCAAATTGAGAAGTTCGAGCCTCTTGTTGGCTGATAAATGGCCCGAAATAGTAGGTACAGTTTGGAGTTTCTGTCAGAATTTCTACCCAGAAAGCACATCCAAAAACGTTGAGTAGGCTAATCAGAAGTTCTTTCATATTCACTATCAATGATCTTGATTTTTTCAATAAACTGAGCAAAGTCTTTATCTGTAAAAATCAACCCCGATCAAATGAATTTTAGATTAAACAAATACTTTAATTGCTCAGAATAGGCGAGAGAGTTTTCAGGGAAAAGTTAAATTTTTTAGATGTAAATTATCTGAAAACTCTGTAGTTATGCAGTCCAAATTCAATAAGGTTGTTATTGAATATTTTATTTAAACAATTCCAACCCTAAAGCATCCGTTTATACTTTTTTTAACTCAAATTGGGTGCGGGAAATTGTCTTTGACGATAAATTTCATACAGCGCCATTCCCGTTGCTACGGAAACATTTAAACTAGCGGTTTCTCCTGATAGGGGAATTGAAACTAAAACATCACAGTTTTGTTCAATTAAATGACTTAAACCTTCGCCTTCATTCCCAACAACTAGGGCGATCGCACCATTAAAAGCCACAGTAGGTAAGGATTGTTGGGCGGTGGCTAAAGTACCATAAATCCAAAATCCAGCGGCTTTGAGGTCTTCTAAAGCCCGACTCAGATTAACCACTCTGGCGACGGGGAAAGTTTCTAATGCACCTGCGGCAACTTTCATCACCGTTGAGGTAATACCCACAGCCCGACGTTGGGGTATGATTAAACCCTGTGCTCCAATGGCTTCTGCTGTCCGAATGATAGCACCTAAATTATGGGGATCATGAATCCCATCGGCAACAAGAATCACGGGTTGAGCACTAGCAGCTTGAGCACTTTCAATTAAATCACTCAGGTCTTTATAAGTGTATGGAGAAATCTGAGCCGCCACACCTTGATGATTAGCGCCTTGGGTGAGTTGATCTAAGCGTTGATAAGTGACTTCATCAAGAATCGCACCGTTGGCTTTTGCTTCTTGCAATAACTTGTAAAATCGGGGATCGGATTTGACTTGGGAAACCACCCAAATTCGACTTAGCGATCGCTCATTTTCTAAAGCGGCTTGAACGGTACGTCGTCCATAAATTAATTCATTTTCAACATCTAAGGATTCGATATATTCATCGGCAAATTCTGGTTTGGTTTCTTCGATAAATCGCTGACTTCTTTGAGGATAGGGTAAATAATTTTGGTCTTCTTTTGGTTGGCGTTTATCTAAGAATTTGCTCGGTTTTTCTCTTGTTATTTGTTCAGGTTTGGAAGTAGAAAAAGATTCTTTTCTTTCTTTAGAAAATTCCCGATATTTGTCGGATTGCTCATCAGAAAATCGGTAGGATTTTCTGTCATCTGAAAATCGAGAAGGTTTTCTATCATCTGAAAATCGAGAAGGTTTTCTATCATCTGAAAATCGAGAAGGTTTTCTATCATCTGAAAATCGAGAAGGTTTTCTGTCATCTGAAAATCGAGAAGGTTTTCTATCATCTGAGAATCGAGAAGGTTTTCTGTCATCTGAAAATCGAGAAGGTTTTCTGTCATCTGAGAATCGAGAAGGTTTTCTATCATCTGAGAATCGAGAAGGTTTTCTATCATCTGAGAATCGAGAAGGTTTTCTGTCATCTGAAAATCGAGAAGGTTTTCTATCATCTGAGAATCGAGAAGGTTTTCTGTCATCTGAGAATCGAGAAGGTTTGCTGTTATCTCGTTCTCCAGATTTAGAATTAAACTTAGAGCGAATCGATGGTTTTTTAGAAGATCTCGATGGAGAATTGGAACGACTAAACTTTGGCATAATAATTAGCGAGATAGGAAATAGATGGGTGTAGAGATGGGAGTTTCATTAATTAACGTCAACGACAGCCTAAAATCCCTGTTCTTCTTTTATATCTGATCCCCTTAAATCCTCCCTTCGGCAAGCTCAGGGCATCGCATTAAAAAGGGTGACTTTGAAATCGGTTTCCTCCATTGTTAAGGGGAGTTAGGGGGGATCGTTTTCGAGTTTTAGGGGCGATCTGATCTAGGCTGTAATTAGGAATTTTTGACTTAAGTTGATAGGCATTCACGTATCATTGAGCAATCAACAATCAACAATCTTTAGAATCAAGCTCAAGATAATTAAACAATTCATCTAAACGTTGCGGATTCGTTAAATACAAATACCCGAATAATGCTTCTAAACTGGTGGCTTGCTGGTAAGTTTTGGGATCGAGTCTTTTGGGATAACCAAAAGCGGCATTTCGACCCCGCTTTAAAACTTCTAATTCAGTTTCGGTAAGGTGAGGTTCTAGCGATCGCAAGTGACGAGCTTGACTTTCGGCGCGAACTTGAGACACGACTAACTGATGATACAAATGCGATCGCTTTGGGGGCATCAGATAAAAACTACGAATGTAGAGTTCATAAACGGCATCTCCTAAATAGGCCCAAGACGCAGGAGAAATCCGTTGAACTTGTTCTGGTGATAGGCTTTGATCGAGCATTTGATCCAAAGGTAGAGACTAGGCAACAGATTAACTCGCTAGTCGTTAAAAGGTCGTCGTAAAGATTGTTCCACCATGATCCCATTGACTCAGTATCCTCACCTTATCGGGGGTGGCACTACCCAATTGACGTTCACACCTAGGGGTTTTTGATGTTTTCTATCGCATCTTCTACAGATGGCCGTAAAGAGAGAAACTTTTCCAAGCGAACCAATTTAACAGTTTGAGTTACACGAGGATTGGAAACAATCTGTAAAGTTCCGTCGCTCTGTTCAGCTTTTTTTACAAGCTGAACTAGCGCCCCTAATCCAGAACTGTCTACAAAATCTATCTGAGAGAGATCCAATATAATGTGCTTGGGGCCTTGTTCTATATAAATACTGACCAGCTTCCTAAAAGTGCCTTCTGAGAAAGCATCCATCAATCCAGTTAGCCGAAAGATCTGATAGTTGTCTTTGACATCCCGTGTACCCCGCAGGCTAACGGTTAAATTCAGTGGCTCAGAAATGATACCCTCCTAACTACATAAAGCTTGACATCGCCGATCTAGTATAAGGGCTTTTCAAGAAATTGTCTAGTCACTATCTCAACACTGACCTGAGTAAAGGTACAGTGTGAGCCTTCTTGCTGTTTAAGGTAAGTTAGGAGGGACAAAAGGATATTAGTTCTGTTCTTGCTGTTGCTGCATCGCTTGAACAAAGCGCTCAAACAGATAATCAGCATCATGTGGGCCAGGACTGGCTTCGGGGTGATATTGAACCGAAAATAGAGGTAAAGTTTTGTGTTTCAAGCCCGCCACGGTGCGATCATTCAGATTCAGGTGAGTAATTTGGACATCTGAAGCCAACGTATCTGGATCAATCGCAAACCCATGATTTTGACTGGTAATTTCCACTTGCTGCTGTGCCAGACCTGCGGGTTGATTTAAGCCGCGATGACCAAATTTGAGCTTAAAGGTTTCAGCCCCTAGGGATAAGCCTAAAATTTGATGGCCCATACAAATCCCAAATACGGGTTTTTCCGCCTTAACTAATTCTTTTGTGATGGCAATGCCTTCGGTAACGGCCGAGGGATCACCAGGGCCATTAGAGAGGAAAATTCCATCGGGATTATATTTAAGAATCTCCTCTGGGGAGGTATTAGCTGGAACCACAATCACCCGACAGCCATAACTAGCTAACCGTCGCAAAATATTGCGTTTCACCCCAAAGTCTAAGGCGACAACGGTATAGCGGGGTTCTTGATCTCCGGTGGCAGAATTACTAAACTCCCAAGCGGTTTCTGTGGGTTCCAACCATTCATAGGGTTGCTTGGTGGTGACTTCTTTAACTAGGTTCAACCCAGCCATACTAGGGGCTTGTTCAACTAAAGTTCTTAGTTCACCCGGATCTAAAATTTCCGTGGAAATTGCCCCATTCATCGCCCCAACGGTACGAATTTTGCGAGTTAGGGCGCGGGTATCAATGCCATAAATACCGGGGATATGGTGCTGTTTTAAATAGTCGGGTAGGGACTGAGTGGAACGCCAATTACTGGGACGGCTAGAAATATTACGGGCGATCGCCCCCCGAACATGGGGATGGGTTGATTCTTCATCTTCGGGGTTAACGCCAGTATTGCCTAACTCTGGATAGGTAAAGGTAACAATTTGTCCGCAATAGCTAGGGTCGGTCAATACTTCTTGATATCCGGTCATACCCGTATTAAAGACAACTTCTCCAATCACGGTTCCTGGAGCGCCGAATGACCAGCCAGTGTAGGCGGTTCCATCAGCAAGGACAAGTAAAGCTGGTTGTGCAGAGGTCAGGGACATTTTATTTAATCTACCTTGAATCTGGAATCACCTCAATATTATTCCAGACTAAGGCATGGATCTTGTCCCGTGTTGTCATTACATGACTTTAAGTAATGGGTAATGGGTAATGGGTAATGGGGAACAGAGGGGAATTGAACCTCTTTTTCAGGGGTGGGAGTGTCAACTAATAACTAATTTGCAAGGTGACGGAAGCCCTAACTTCCTGTTCTCCGCCGACAACGGGGGTGGCTGGGGCTGCGGCTACAGTATTTGTTCTGTACATGACAGCCATGGGAACAGGGGCACTGGCATTATTAACTTGAATTCCGATAATTTCTCGACGGGTTAAATTGAGGGCACTTAATACGGCGTTAGCTTGACTTTCTGCTTCTTGGGTGGCGAGTTTTAAAGCCTGTTGTTGGGCGGCGTTAATTTCGGGATCGGAGGCAACAAAACTAATTCCGTCAATGCGGGTTGCTCCGGCTTTCACGGCATCATCAAGCAGACTTCCGACTTTTTCGGTGTTTAATCTGAAACTGACGGTATTGGTGGCGGAATATCCGGTTAATCGTTGTTGATCATTAGCATAACTGTAGGTGGGGTTGAGACGAATTCCTGTGGTTTCGAGTTTCTCAACATTGCGCGATCGCAGTAATTCTATCACCGCAGCAGTCCGTTTAGCGGCTTCTGTTTGAACTTCCTCGGCGGTTTTCCCCAAAACTTCAACTCCTAATTGAACTTGGGTTTGGGTAGTTGGAATGGTAACTACCCCTTGACCACTGACCGTTAAGGTTCTGATCCGTTGTTCCTGGGCGAAAACTGGAGCAATGAAGGGAATACTCACTAATCCCAAACTTAAGGATAACGCGGTAATCAGGCTCCAGGGATTGATCGAAGAAGATTGATGTAAAGACATTGTAGACGTCCTTTGAGAGTGAGAAAGGGGTATAACTATCAGGATATTAACTACTATTTAGAAGTTATTTTTACCCTGGCTGTTCCTCAATTTCGGTATATTATCCTAGGATTCAGGATGATCTGCACCATAACTTAACGCTCTGGTAGTGCGAGCGTCCCCGCTCGCTAGAATATTCCTCTCCCCATCTAGCGAGCGAGGACGCTCGCATTACAGGGGTTTTACAATTTCTAAATGCCAAATTTAGAAGGTTAACAGCTTACTGTTTAAATACTCAACAAATTAAACTAACGGTAATCAACTTTACCCTCTAGTTTATCTTGAATATTCTTAGGAATATTGGTTAAAAAATCTAGTCCTGTATTTTGTTCAATTTCATCGACGGAAACTCGATAATCTCGCCAATTATTTGTTTTTATCAAGGAATTAGAGTTAAGCATTCTCACCGCAATAATTTGCGTATTTTCCGTAATCTTTTGATTCGGTTTATCTAAAATAACAATAACTTTCCAATTCCATTTCGGAACAGTTACTTTACCTTTGGCAATGGTTTTTCGTTTACCTTCACCTCCAGCAATTATATACAATTCCTTGCCTTTTTTGATCCATTCTCGACATTCTTTTTCTAAATCACTCCAAATCCCGCGATTTAATTCCGGGGCTTGAGGAATAATATTCGTCATCAGAAAAGTTGTGCTATTCTGGTCAAGGTTATTAGTGCGATCGCCCGAAGGAACTAAATGACCTCGATCATAACCTGTACCCCGATAATCATTGGACTGAACTTGATACCAACCTGGGGGTAAAGTCTCATCCGGTCTAAAATTATTTTGACGTTTTACTATTCCTACCCAAGATGAATTAAGTTGCCAACTCACCCAATTTGCTGTTCCGGTTGTGCTATTATAAGATAGAACAAATTCCGGTTTTTCTATCAAAAAATTAGTAGGATTTTGAGGATCGGATTTCGCTTGACTTGGGTTTCCCAGTTTTAAATGAATATCCGATGCTGTTGGCGGTTTAAACAGAGTTTGACATCCGGTTAAAGTCAGGAAAACAGCAAACCCGATACCCAAATACCGTAAAATATTCGATCCTGATACTTTACTTAATTTCATATTGACCCTGAACCATAATTCATACTATTAATAATAATCTATAGCCCAGAAAAAAAATACTAGCCATTGTCAATCGCGATCGCGCTATAATCAATAGGGTCTGAAAACCATATTATAGAAATCCCCAATTAATCTTAAATCAATCGGTATGACTACGCTCAAAAACTACTACAGTACCTTACAAGTTAACCCCGCAGCGACGGCTACAGAAATTAAACAAGCCTATCGTCGATTAGCAAAAATATTCCACCCTGATAGTCAAACTCAATCGGCTGATCATAACCAAATTATTCAGATTAATGCAGCTTACGAAATATTAAGTGATCCACAAAAACGTCAATCCCATGATCGGGAACTGGGTTTGGGTAAAAATCCCAATTTCGACTCCGTAAAACCCTTTGTTGCCAAAGCCAAAAAACAAGCAACGGAAGCGGATGCGGAACTAACGATTTGGATTAATAAAGTTTATAAACCAATTAATCGTTCTATAAATCAAATTTTAAAACCCTTAAAATCCGAAGTCAATAAACTATCAGCCGATCCCTTTGATGATCAATTAATGGAGGAGTTTCAAGCCTATATTGAACTTTGTAAAAACTGTTTAAATCAAGCTCAAAACCTATTTCGTTCTCGAAAAAATCCCTCACCCGTTGCTGGAGTTGCTGCCCATATTTATTATACCCTGAATCATTTAGAAGATGGACTAAATGAATTAGAAACCTTTACCCTTAATTATGATTATTCGTCTCTACATACGGGACAAGAAATGTTTAGAATGGCATCCAGTTCCCGTCGAGAAGCCCAGGAGGAAATGAAAAAGATTTCCTAAGAACTAAAAAGGTGTTATAATTGAAATTATATTTTGAGCCTATTGCAACGGTTATGGATACAATAATTTCTTTACCTAATCCCCTAGAATTGCAAATCGACTTAACCGATGAACAGTATTTTCAACTTTGTCAAAATAACCGATATTATAAATTTGAGCGATCAGCAACAGGAGAATTAATTATTATGTCACCAACAGGAGGTGAAACCGGAAATCGGAACTTTAACCTAGCAGTGAAGTTTGGCATCTGGAATCAACAAACAAAACTTGGATTAGCATTTGATTCTTCAACAGGTTTTAAACTCCCCAATGGTGCAGATCGAGCGCCGGATTTGTCTTGGGTGAAATTAGAGAGATGGAATGCCTTAAACCCAGAACAAAAAAAGAAATTTTTGCCTCTTTGTCCAGATTTTGTGATTGAATTACGTTCAGAAACAGATACTCTCAAAACCCTAAGAAACAAAATGCAAGAGTATTTGGAAAATGGGACTCAACTCGGTTGGTTAATTGATCCTCAAAATCAGCGCGTAGAAATTTATCATTTAGGAAAAGAAGTAGAAATTTTACAATCTCCTGTTAATATATCGGGAGAAGATGTGCTTCCGGGTTTTGTATTAGATTTACAAGAAATTTGGAATATCGGTTAAAATATAGAAATACTAAAATAGTTATATTTTAAACCAAACTTTAGGAACAACCATGAGTATGTTAGTTTCAGATGAAATTATAAAAGCCAGTGGCTTATCAGAAGACGGTGTTGGCTAGAAAAGCAAGACCATTTTTATTATTTACCTGCTGTTATTAGGCAATACATCACAGACCGGAATGATTGACAGTGCGGGTTTTTATTAAATCAAAGTTGAAATTATCATCAAAAAAGCTTAAAATTAAGTTCATATAAATTAACAACATCCCTCTGGCTCAGATTTTATGGAATGCGTGATCACCCGTCGGGCGCAATTTTCCGCCAGTCATCGGTATTGGTTGCCCGAATTGAGCGCCACCGAGAACCTGAAGCGGTTTGGCCCCACATCTCGCGCCCCTGGACATGGACATAACTATGTTTTGTATGTGTCCATGGTCGGAGAACTCAATGAATATGGTATGGTCTTAAACCTGTCCGACGTCAAACACACCTTGAAACGGGAAGTCACCGACCATTTAGACTTTTCCTACCTGAATGATGTTTGGCCGGAATTTCAGCAAACCTTACCGACAACGGAAGCTCTGGCCCAGGCGATTTGGCATCGGTTGGCCCCCCATCTTCCCCTGACCAAAATTCAACTATTTGAACATCCCGAACTCTGGGCAGAATATCAAGGAAACAGTATGGAAGCCTATCTGACAATTAGTACACATTTTAGTGCCGCCCATCGGCTGGCTCATCCTGACCTCAGTTTTGAGGATAATTTTGAAATTTATGGCAAATGCGCCCGTCCTAACGGTCATGGTCATAATTACCATTTAGAAGTAACTGTTAAAGGGGAAGTTGATCCTCAGACGGGGATGATTGTAGATTTAGAAGGGTTACAAAGAGTGATTAATAATTATGTTGTGGAACCCTTTGATCATACGTTTTTAAATAAAGATATTCCCTACTTTTCTAAAGTTGTACCAACGGCGGAAAATATTGCGGTTCATATCCAAAATTTATTGCAAAAACCAATTCATAATTTAGGGGCGCAATTACATAAAATCAAACTGATTGAAAGCCCGAATAATTCCTGTGAAGTGTATTGTACAAATACGAAATCTGAGTCTACAGTCTCTCAAATCCAACACCCTGTTTTAGCTCAGGTTTAAAAATTGGAAATCGGGTTTCTGCTGCAAAATCCTGATCAAGCGGTGTCAATTCGTAAGATAGAACAGCACTCCCCCTAAACGAATTGACACTTATGCGGTTATCGACAGTTACCCTTTTAACCTTAGCAGCCCTTGTTGCTCAGGACTCCTGTGTTGAAGCGAGTTCTATTCCTGAACAATCTCCAAATCCTCTACCCAATGCTTCCGAGGCGGGTCAGTCGGCTGATGCGGTTGAGATGATTGCATTAGCTCCTAGTTTAGCAGTCAGTATGCCGGAAATGATCGGTAGTCCATCTTTTAGCGATGCGGAATATTCCTCAACAGAACTGGCATCATTATCAATGACTAATGTTCTGGATCAAACTTGGTTAGCGAAATTAGTTAAAATTGTTCAGGGTGAAGCCCAAAGCAAAATTACAACCCCCATTTCCGTCGCACAAATTAGCCCAGCTTCTGCATTAAATTATGAATTTAGTCAGACAATTACTTTATTAAATACCTTATTAATTGTCGCCACATTAATCCCCAGTGTAACAATTTTATTCTTTTGGTTAGTGCGTCGTTTGATAGTTAAAGAGATTGTGACTCAAGCGCAAAAGCAGTTGAACCGAATTGATAATTTAGAAGCACAATTAAAAGCCTCTAAACAGCGTTATCAACAGTTAATTAAAGAATTAGAGGTACAAATGGGAACCGCCCAGGAATCTCTTGATTTTTTAAGCCGAGAAGCTAAACTTTCTCAGTCTTCTATTGAACAAGTAGAAACCCTTAAATCTCAATTTGTATTCCGGTTACAAGCCATGATTTCTGAAGTACAAGAGATTAAAGAGCAGTCTTTAAAAGAATTAAAGGAACAAACCTTAGAAATTCCCAAAAATATCCCCGAATTACCCGATAAAAAATTAGTCTCTTTGAATGGGTTATCAAAATTTTCCGAGCCAGAAAAATTAGTAATTTCTCCGATATCCATGGCTGTTAAATCCCAGCCAGTTTCCGAGTTAATGATTGCTGATGATTACTTAAAAAAAGCAGAATCTTTAATTATAGAAGGTCAGTTAGACCCGGCTTTAAAATATTTAGAAAAGGCAATTGAAGCCAATGCTAATTTAGATCAAGCCTGGTATAAAAAAGCGGGCGTTTTAGTTAAATTACAACGGTATCAAGAGGCGTTATTAACTTATGATCAATGTCTGAGTTTACAACCGCAAAAATATGAAATTTGGTATAATCGAGGCAATATTTTAGTGCGGTTACAACGGTATGCAGAAGCAATTGAATCCTATAACCAAGCTATTAAAATTAAACCTAATGATTATGAATCTTGGCACAATCGTGGGGCATTATTGAGAAAATTCAAACGGTTTGATGAAGCATTAGAATCCTATAATAAAGCCTTAGAAATTGCTCCCGATAAATATGAAACTCTGCATAATAGAGGCAATGTTTTAGCAAAATTACAACGGTATGAAGAAGCGATCGCATCCTACGAACAAGCGATCAAACTTAATCCCAATAAATCAGAATTATGGTTAAATCAAGCCAATGCTTTATTAGCTTTACAACGCCATGAAGAAGCATTAAAATCCTTGGAAAAAGCATTGAGTTTAAATCCTAATAATTTTGAATTATTCAAAATTCAAGGAAATACTTTAGGGAAATTAAACCAAAATCAAGAGGCATTAAATTCCTATAAAAAAGCCATAGAAATTAAACCTGATAGTTATGAAACTTGTTTTGAATGTGGAGAAATTTTAGTTAAACTACAAAAATATTCAGAAGCGATCGCCCTTTATGAACAAGCGATTAATTTAAAACCCGATTCATCAGAAGCATGGCGATCTAAAGGGTTATGTTTAGAAAAATTAGAACAATATCCTGAAGCTTTAGCGTCCTATGATGCGGCTCTTTCCTGTCAGTCTGATGATGCGCAAACCTGGCGTTATAGAGGTTCTTTATTGTCTAAGTTAAAACAATATCCTGAAGCAATTTCTTCTTTAGGAAAAGCGATTTCTATTCAAAAAGAATTGAGAAATGCTAAAAATCATCTGGTTAGTTAATTAGCTAAACTGTTAAGGATTTTAAAACCTAATTTAACCACAAAGACACTAAGACACAAAGAATATCAAGAAGTTGTAAACACTTAAGTAATGCTTACTGTGGGTGTATTATTGGTGCTTGTTGCGAATTTAATTTATGACTCCTCAACCCGGTGTTAACCGACCTCAAACGACGGTAATTTTAGCGATGAGTGCGGATGGTAAAATTTCTGATCAAATGCGATCGCCCGCCCGTTTTGGTTCAGAACAAGATAAACTACATTTAGAAAAACAAGTGGCACAAATGGACGGGGTTTTATTCGGTGCGGGAACATTAAACGCCTATCAAACTACTATCAAAATTACTGATCCTGAATTATTAAAATACCGAAAACGGCACGGAAAACCCCCTCAACCCATACAAATAGTTGTATCTGCTTCGGGAAATATTAATCCGAATTTACGTTTTTTTCAACAATCTGTTCCCCATTGGTTACTGACCACAAATCAGGGTCAAGAATTATGGAATAATACAGAAGGGTTTGAAAATATAATTATTACTGATCATAATTCCAATCAAATTAACTGGAGTATGGCTTTTGAACAATTCCAAAAATTAGGCTTAAATAAGTTAGGAATATTAGGAGGTGGTCAACTGGTTGCTTCCCTTTTAAAACAAAACCTGATTGATCAATTCTGGTTAACCATTTGTCCCTTAATTTTAAGTGGTAGAAATTCCCCCAGCCCCGCCGATGGAGAGGGTTTTTTATCCGCCGTCGCCCCCCGTTTGCAATTATTGGAGGTACAAACCATAGGACAAGAAGTATTTTTACATTATCAAGTATTAACTGGCGAATAATTATGTTATTTCCCATTTTTGTAAAAATTAGATTACCCTAAATATTGAAGAATGCGTCTATCATCATTTTTGAAATAATATGGTAAAACCCTTAACCTCCTCCTATTCGACCCGTTGGATTAATACGGTTGCTGAAGTCCCTCAAACAGCCTGGGATAACCTAGCCCAACCTTTAATTACGCCCTTTTTTGAGTGGGATTGGTTGCATAACATTGAATCATCGGGAAGTGCTACTGGACGCACGGGTTGGTTACCCCATCATTTAACCGTATGGCGGGATCAACAGTTAGTAGGAATTGCACCTTTATATCTTAAAGGGCATAGTCGCGGGGAATTTGTTTTTGATAATCAATGGGCGGATGTTGCCCATCAATTAGGCATTGAATATTATCCTAAACTATTAGGAATGTCGCCTTTTACTCCAGCCGAAGGCTATAGATTTATGATTGCACCCGGAGAAGATGAAGAAGAAATTACGGGGTTAATGGTGCATTCAATTGATCAATTTTGTATTGAAAATAAAATTTCTGGCTGTAATTTTCTCTATGTTGATCCCGAATGGAAACCGATGTTAGAAAAGTTTGGGTTTGCTTCTTGGTTACACCATAGTTATATTTGGAAAAATCAAGAATATGAAAGTTTTGATGATTATTTAAAAGGTTTTAATGCTAATCAGAGGCGGAATATTAAGCGGGAACGTAAAGCAGTTACTCAAGCGGGATTACAACTAAAAACTCACACGGGTGATCAAATTCCGAAAGCGTTTTTTTCGGAAATGTATCAATTTTATGCTAGTACCTGTGATAAGTTTGGTTGGTGGGGAAGTAAATATTTAACCCGCAGATTTTTTGAACAATTGCATCATAATTATCGGCATCGGGTGGTCTTTGTCGCGGCTTTTGATGATACTACCCAACATCAACCGATGGGAATGTCGTTTTGTTTAACTAAAGGCGATCGTTTATATGGTCGCTATTGGGGAAGTGTTCAAGATATTGATTGTTTACATTTTGATGCCTGTTATTATTCTCCGATTGAATGGGCAATTGAAAACAAAATTTCTCTGTTTGATCCGGGTGCGGGAGGTCGTCATAAAAAACGTCGTGGTTTTCCCGCCACACCAAATTATAGTTTGCATAGATTCTATGATCAACGTTTAGCTCAGATTTTAAAGTCTTATATAGGACGAATTAACGAAATGGAACAACAGGAAATTGATCATGTTAATCAGGATTTGCCTTTTAGTAATGATCAATCAGATTGATTCTAAATCCCCCTAATTATCTTAATATTACCCAGACCGTAGGGGCGGGTTCGGGTCAATATTTGTTAATTAGCAGAAATTTTAATAAACCCGCCCCCAACCTGTAAAATAGAATCTCAAATTGGTAAAGGTAATTGGAAAAAATGGTACAGGAACGCACGTTACCGACGTTTAAGGCGGATGCAAATGCTGTAACCCGCGATGAAGGGTTAATGCTGTATGAGGATATGGTGCTGGGGCGGCTATTTGAAGATAAATGTGCCGAGATGTATTATCGGGGCAAAATGTTCGGTTTTGTCCACCTGTACAACGGTCAAGAAGCCGTGGCTACGGGGATGATCCGGGCGGGTCGTCGGGATGAGGATTATGTTTGTAGTACCTATCGGGATCACGTTCATGCTTTGAGTGCGGGGGTTCCACCCCGGGAAGTTATGGCGGAATTATTTGGTAAGGCCACAGGTTGTTCTAAGGGTCGGGGCGGCTCGATGCACCTATTCTCCTCGGCCCATAATTTATTAGGGGGGTTTGCCTTCGTTGCTGAGGGGATTCCGGTGGCTACAGGGGCGGCTTTTCAAACCAAATACCGCAGGGAAGCGATCAATGATCCGAATGCCGATCAGGTAACTATGTGTTTCTTTGGGGATGGCGCTTGTAATAACGGCCAATTCTATGAATGTTTGAATATGGCGGCATTATGGAATTTGCCAATTATTTATGTGGTGGAAAATAATAAATGGGCGATCGGCATGGCCCATGACCGGGCAACTTCTGACCCGGAAATCTACAAAAAAGGCCCGGCTTTTGGAATGCCTGGTTATGAAGTGGATGGGATGGATGTTTTGGCGGTTAGGGAAGTGGCTAAAAAGGCCGTTGCTCGCGCCCGGGCGGGTGAAGGCCCAACTTTAGTTGAAGCTTTAACCTATCGTTTTCGTGGACATTCTTTGGCCGATCCCGATGAATTACGCGATAAAGATGAGAAGGAATTTTGGTTTGCTCGTGATCCGATTAAAAAATTTGCGGCTCATTTAACCGAACATAATTTGGCAACCCATGAGGAATTGAAAGCTATTGATCAGCAAGTTCAAGCCATTATTGATGATGCGGTAGAATTTGCCCAAAGTAGCCCGGAACCTGATCCTAAAGAGTTGTATCGTTATATTTATGCCGATGATTAATAAACTTTAAATTGAGACATTAAAACGGCATATTATTTCTGTAGGGGCGGGTTCGCAAAAATTTATCATAGTAATCATTGATTGTACTAAACCCGCCTTTTTTATCGGATTATTAATCTTTCCAAGCATTTCCTCCGGGTAATTCTATTAAGGTTTGATCAACTTGAGACGCTAATTCTTTAGCCGGATAACGATAGGTTAAATCGAGTAAGATTTGAGCCCTCATTAAAATTGAATCTCGTTCTACTATTTCTGATAATTTAAAAGGGGTATAGGTTCCATTCATGACTTCAACACTGGCATCTCGAATGGCATCTTCCAAGCTATCTTCTAACCAAGTTTGCCATTCATCTTGTTGAATATAATAGGATTTTTTATTATCTTTAAGATTGAGTTTTTGGATTTCTCGAATAGAACCTCGGATAGAAGCTGCCCAAGAATTTGTTAACCTTTCTTCAATTTGATTTTTAATTAAATGAATCAACAGTCTAAGTAAATAAGACTGAATATTGCGTAAAATAGCTTGTTTTCCCATTCCTTCCAATTCATCAATAATCATTAACGCTTGGTCATAGCGTTGTTCTTCGATGCAAGTTCTTAAATCAATCAGTTCTTGTACCATAGTGAATTTCTGCAAATGCGATCGCTATTTTTAATTCTTAAAACCTTTAACTCATAACTTGAGAGTTGGCAATTTTCCAAATTCCATCCCAATATTCTAAATTATAACGTACTAATTTGGTATTAAAGCTACTTTCAATGTTAATCTGCGTAATCCTCATTGGAAAGGGAGATTTAGGGGGATCTAATCTCGGAGGTAATCATAGATTAACCTGATAAACATTCCCGATAGAATGATCGGGATTAATCTCTATAATTAAATCCACAAATTCGGGATTTTCCATCAAGGAGTTTATAAACAATTCGGGATGTAAGGCTTTCCAGAAATAATCAACAAATTGACTAATTTCTACATCAGTCATTCCCGATTTTCCTGTTTTAATCATATCATGTTCGGCTTGGATTCGCCACTGTTTTGATAGGCGATAATCTACAGGATTTAAAATTAGCAACCGATCTAATTTTTCCCATAAATAAATATACCCATTTAACTGTTTATTCATGTCCCTAGCAAATTTTTTATCCGAGGGAGTAATAATCGGAACTGGGGCAGAATCAAAGAGTTGGGGGTTAATTGGTCTACAGCCTACAAACCAACCTTCAAATAAAATAATATCAATTCCGGTCACGAATTCCGGTGAAATGCGATCGCCTGCCCCCTGCCATAATGACTTATCAAACCGAGGAATGGCAATGGTTTGATCAGGCAAAGGTTGACGCAATTGATCTAAAACCTGGATTCCTAATTCAAGATCGTGGGTTCCGGGTGGCCCTCGCCAAATTAAACGCGGATCAGCTTTTTGTAATTGTTGACGTTCCGAATAAGTTTTATAGAGATCATCTAAGGACAAGCTAAGTGTGTCATAGTGGAACAGAGACAAAATATAAGTTAAGACTTTCCCTAGAGTTGTTTTTCCTGTGCCTTGCCCTCCTAATATTCCTTGAACCAGAGGACGACCCAAGCGTTGACGATGTTCAGCCAGTTGGGCCGCTAAAGGTAGCCAAAATTTCCACAGGGTTTCTAGCTGTTCAAATAACAGAGGAAACTCAATCTTTTTCTGTTGAAGTTGACAGAATAGACGGGATCGGGCTTCTATGTTCACCATAACATTTTCCGGTGTGATTCCAAAAGCAGTTGAACGTTGATGATCAGACAGTTCCCATTCTTCTAAAACTTCTAAATCTGTGGGCTGGGGCTTTTGTCCAGTCTTCCAAGCCTTGAGAATTTCAATCATAGACCATCCTAATTTTATTCAATGAATTTCTATCATGAACCTAACATTGAGGCTAACAAAAATAACCCATAACTCAAACCAATTTTGAGGGCATTTAGATTTTCTACCCAAAAAGATTGTCGTAAACGAGGAGAACGATTGTAAGCTAACCAGTTAACCCCTTCGACAAAGATAGATATTACTAAAGCCACCGTCACATCTAAACGCCCCCTTTGTCCGGTTATCCCAGAAATAGCCACGGCTAGGAATATCCCAAACAGTAGACTAATAATTAGCAGCGAAATCCGTCGCCAAGGATTCATTAACAATCGCCCTACCTGGGCATTAATTACATTGACAAGTCTATTCAGACGGGTATTTTGCATAAAACAGAGTGTGAATTTTAGTGGGATTAATGATCTAATTTAAAGCAAAAGATTATGAAAGATAAACTTTATCCAGCCTTTCTAATTACTGGAATAATTTTATTAACTTTAATTAGTTTAAGGCAATTTCTGTTTCGCTATTGTGTCCAAACGGAGCGAAAACCCGCCGAACAGATGGTCTTATCTGCCCATAGTTCCCTATCTACAACTTTTCCTAAAATCTCTATTCCGCAACCATCCCCCCCGAATATTAGTCTTCCCTTGAAATCTGAGATGATTTCCCCGTCTTTGCCTCCACTGTCCACAAACTATCGCCGAGGGTCATTTCGAGTCAGTAACCTGACGGAACATCCGGTGCGTGTGGCCCTACTCAGTCGTTCGGCGCCGAATATCACGGAACCTGTTCACTGGGATTTTGCCCCCGCCGAGGGTAGTAGGGAGGGTCTGATTTTATCCCTTCCCCAAGAAAATTTAATCCTCAAATCTGGTGATATTCTGGTGGTTTTTGCTCCTGATGGTTCTCGCTATTACTGGGGGCCGTATATTGTCGGGGAAACTTCCCTTCCAGCTTGGAATCCTCAAGACCAGGAATGGGAATTGGTAATTAAACCGACCCCATGAAGAAATCAATCATTGTAGAATTGACTCAAGCAGCAATCTTCCTAATGATGTGAGTATTTATGCTTCCATGTACGATAATACAGCAGGGAACACCGGAACAGCCCCCCCAAACCCCCCGTGCACGGGGGGCTTGGGGGGGAGGGAACACCGGGGGAAACACTTTACCGTCTGGGTTCTAAGATCCGTCTGGTGTCTTAACTGCCTTGGCGGTTGCTATAACTAATTGATATATTGAATTAGGTGTTAGTTAGATAACACATTAACAGTAAACTGTCAATATCTCAATCGTTAATATCTGCATTTTTAGCCAATGAAATCAAGTTCAAATCGAAAAATTCCCAGCTTTTTTTTACCTCTACTCAAAACACCTGGGTTCCCTTGGCTAGTTTTTATTTTAGGTTTAGGTTTAATCGGTTTTCTGGCTTTTTTTTGGAACTTAGGAACTTCAGGTTTACTCGATGAAACAGAACCTTTATTTGCGGAATCTGCGCGTCAAATGTTGGTAAATGGAGATTGGATTACTCCCTATTTTAATCAGGAAACCCGTTTCGATAAGCCGCCATTAATTTATTGGTTAATGGCAATTTCCTATCAGATAGTTGGGGTGAATGAATGGGGAGTCCGTCTTCCTTCGGCATTTTCTGGTTTTCTTCTCGTTTGTTTAGGATTTTATACTTTAAGTTATTACGTCCAACAGACCCAATTTTATACTATAAAAGATAATCAAAAACAAGATTTTATTTCTCCATTGGTTCAACCAGGTTTTAGAAAGATTATTTTACATCCTTTACCTTGGATGGGGGCTTTATTAATCGCATTTAATCCGGGGATTCTGGCTTGGGCAAGAATTGGGGTTTCCGATA
This sequence comes from Planktothrix agardhii, assembly GCF_904830935.1. Classification (NCBI taxonomy): domain Bacteria; kingdom Bacillati; phylum Cyanobacteriota; class Cyanophyceae; order Oscillatoriales; family Microcoleaceae; genus Planktothrix; species Planktothrix agardhii. The sequence goes on along the minus strand of NZ_LR882952.1, from coordinate 2,025,209 downwards.
TGTTATTAACTGGGTGTTTGGGTTCGGCGTTATTAGCTTTTTTTCTGGGATATGCAAAGTCAGAATTACAGGAAGGGCAAGATTTACCTCCAGGTTTTAATTCTTATAAAATTTGGTATTTGGCTTTTTATATTTTAACCGCTTTAGCTGTTTTAACCAAAGGCCCGGTGGGGATTGTTTTACCGATTTTAATTATTGGTTCATTTTTAATTTATTTGGGAGAAGGGCGCAAAGTTTTAAAAGAAATGGATTTATTAAAGGGAAGTTTAATTTTTTTAGTAATTACAATTTCTTGGTATGTTTTAGTAATTTTAGTTAATGGTCAAAACTATATTAACTCTTTTTTTGGTTATCATAATTTTCAACGATTTACAACGGTTGTGAATCACCATTCTGCTCCTTGGTATTTCTATTTTATTGTAGTTTTAGTCGGATTTGCACCATTTTCTGTGTATTTACCTCCGGCGATCGCTTCAACAAAATTCTGGAAACGTCGCTATTGGCAACATCAAACTCGAATTAAACAACTCCAATTATTTGCTGTTTTTTGGTTTGGCGGAATTTTTATATTTTTCACCCTAGCGGTTACTAAGCTTCCCAGTTATATTTTGCCCCTGATTCCTGCCTCAGTTTTATTAGTATCTTTATTTTGGAATAATATCATCTCTAAAAATAGCTTTCAAAAAAATAAATTTAATTCCCTAAATATTGCAATTTTTATTAATATTTTATTTGTTTTTTTGGCATCTATTGGCAGTTATTTTAGTAAAAATTTAATTGGATATGATGCAGATATGCCGGATTTTAGAGGGGATTTACAAGCCTCTGGGATTCCAAATATATCGGCTTTGATTTGGGTGATCACAACATTAGGAATAGTCCTAAGTTGGTGGAAAGGTCGAATTTCATCTATTTTTATAGTTAATATTTTGGGATTTATTGTTTTTTTTATTGTGGCGGTAACTCCCACCTATAGTTTACTCGATCAACATCGACAAGAACCCTTACGACACCTAGCCCAAACCGTCGTACAACAGCGAAAATTAGGGGAAGAATTAATTATGATTGGTTTCAAAAAACCCAGTTTAGTTTTTTATACTCAACATCGAGTGCAATACCGTCCTGACCCCCGGGATGCGATCGCCTATATTCAAACTCCATTGGTGCAAAAATCTCCTCCCCAAACCCTTTTAATTTTGGCACATCCCCAAGAATTAATTGATCTAGGATTAAAACCCGATCAATATCAAATTATGGATCAAGCGGGTGCTTATCAACTCATTCGGGTTCATAAAACGTAATCTAGCAATTCGGTACCTAATTGTCCTAAACTAAACTATGGAAATCTAATCGGCTTTTGAACAAAAAATATGAGTTTAGTTGAACTTTTAGAACCCATTGCTAATCTATTTCGGGGTTTAGGTATTCCCGAACCTATCACCCATTGGGGACATCCGGTGATGATGGGAACTGTTATTTTTACGATGGGGAGTTATGTGGGTTGGACGGGATGGCGCGGGCGTCTCGCAGCAGATAAGGAAGTCGCCTTAAAAAATCGTGCTGACCACCGAAAACTCGCCCCTTTAATGTTTTTGTTTTTGGCATTAGGCTACACGGGAGGTTTATTATCTTTAGTAATGCAAAAAGAACCCATTTTAGAAAGTCCCCACTTCTGGACAGGAACAATATTATTAGGATTGTTATTAACTAATAGTCTGATTGCTTTTACCGGATTTAACAAAGATAACTCTGGTTTTAGGGCGACCCATGCTTATATTGGAACCGTTATCTTAGGATTAATGTTAGTCCATACCTTTTTAGGTTTAAAGTTAGGATTGTCTATCTAATATTGTTGACGGTTGGCTATTGAAACCAAGAAACTCCCCCTGATCCCTATTTTGTCATATAGCAACCGCCAAGGCAGTTAGGACACCAGACGGATCTTGTAACCCAGACAGTGAAGTATTTTCCCCCGGTGTTCCCTCCCCCCCTAGCCCCCCGTGCACGGGGGGCTAGGGGGGGCTGTTCCCTGTTCCCTGTTCCCTGTTCCCTGTTCCCTGCTATATCATGAATCAGACGGTGATTTTAATTCTGGCTTTTGCTTATCTCTTAGGTTTGCTAGTGGGTGTAATTCCTGGGGGAAATTATGCAATATTAGGTTTAGGAATTATATTGGCAATAGCCACCGCCCTAAAACAAGTTTATCAACAAAAACAATCCCGTCAAGCTCGAATTAAACAATTTACTCGGCAAAAACAAACCCGCAAAGATGCCCTAACTGATCCGATTGAATTTGTAGATAAAATCCCTAAAATTCCCCGTCCTAAAATTCCCTTTTGGGTGTGGTTATTAGCCGGAATTATTGCTTTTTTAGCCAGTGTTTATTTACAAATCAGAACGCCTCAACCCGCGACAAATGATATTAGTCAGTTAATTATTAATAGTGGAAATAGCCAAGATTTATTAATTACGGTTCGGGGAGAAGTTAGCAGTATTCCTCGGTTAACTCGTTCAGGACGGGGACAATTTTGGCTAGAGGTGAATCAAGTTAATGAAATTACTAATAATAATACGACCATTGCCGTTAGTAAAGATGTTAGTGGTTTGGTTTATGTGACTGTTCCCCTATTAAAAGCTACGGGATTATATCCGGGGGAAAGTATAGCAATTACTGGAAGTTTATACAAACCTCAACCCCCTTCTAACCCGGGGGGATTTGATTTTCAAAACTATCTCGCTCAACAGGGATCATTTACCGGACTTCGAGGACGTTATATTAGTCATGATGATAGTCAACCGCCTCCTTGGGGACTATGGAAAATTCGCCAACGGATTACCCGCGCTCAAGCTCAATTATTAGGAGTTCCCAAAGGTTCCCTATTAAGCGCGATGGTCTTAGGACGTTTAGCTGTTGATTTACCCTACGATATTAGAGATATTTTTGTTCAAGTTGGACTGGCTCATATTTTAGCAGCTTCAGGATTTCAAGTATCATTTTTATTGGGAGTTATTTTAGCGATTACTCAAAAGTTTTCTCCCAGGATAAGATTTAGTTTGGGATTATTAACCTTACTGATTTATTTGGGATTAACAGGGATTTCTCCTTCGGTATTACGAGCAACATTAATGGGTTTGGCGGTATTAATTGCTCTGTTAAGCCAACGGCAAACTAAACCTTTAAACGTATTATTAATTGTTGCTATCTTATTATTAATTGCTAATCCAAATTGGATTTTTGATATTGGATTTCAACTCAGTTTTTTAGCAACTTTAGGATTAATGGTTACGGTTCCTGCCTTAATGGAAAGATTAAATTGGATGCCCCCTTTCTTCGCATCTTTAATTGCTGTTCCTTTATCAGCACTAATCTGGACATTACCTTTGCAACTCTATTTTTTTAAAGTATTATCTCCCTATAGTATTCTGGTTAATATTATCGCATCTCCCCTGATTTCTATTATTACATTGGGAGGGATGGCGAGTGCTTTATCCGCCTTATTAGTACCCAGTTTGGGAAGTGCGATCGCCCAATTTCTCTATTATCCAATTTTAGGTTTAATTGAAATCGCCAAATATTTTAGTCAACTGCCAGGAAATTCGATTGCAGTTGGGAGTATTTCCCTGATTCAATTAATAACTCTCTATAGTTTAATTGTGATAATTTGGGTTTATTTTACCTGGATTAATCCGGCATCAAACCCCAAATTTTCCCGATCAAAAACCCAATTTATTCCTGTTCTCTTTGCCGTCACCTTAGCCCTATTGATTGTGATTATCCCCAGTTGGTATACTAAAACCCTAGGGTTTCAAGCCAACCTTCTCAATACTCCTCAAGAACCGATTTTAGTGATTGAAGAAAAAGGACAAGTTACCTTAATCAATAGTGGGAGTCAGAACACCGCTAAATTTGCAATTTTACCCTTTTTAAATGCCCAAGGGATTAATGCTATTAATAACGCCGTAGCTACCCATTCCCAACTGGGTTTAAGTATTGGTTGGCCGTTGATTTTAGAAAATATTCCGATTCAAACTTTTTATGATAATCCTACTCCGAAAAAAAACTATCAAGCCACCAATGAAATCATTCTAAAAGCCTTAGCCCAACAAAAAGGAAATTATGTTTCCCTAACTGTTGGTCAACCAATTATGTTAGGTTCTGTAGAACTGGAATTATTAAATGCTCAACCTCCAGTAATTCAATTTAAAATTGATCAAAATCTTTGGACATTACTAGGAGAAACTTCCGCCTTCCAACAACAACAGTTAATTCAAAAGGTCAGGTCAACTCAGGTATTATGGTGGTCGGGAGAATCCTTAACCCCGGAACTTTTATCCGTATTAAGGCCTAAAATTGCGATCGCTTCTTCCAATTCTATTGATCCGAAAACAGTAGAAACCCTGAATCAACAGCAAACTCAAATCTTCTGGACGGGTCGAGATGGGGCTTTAAAATGGACGCCGACCCAGGGTTTTGAAACAACTTTAGATTTTGATCAAACAGATGGTTCCCTTCTCTGATATAATTCAAAAAGTGGTTTAGAATTAGATATAGATCATTTCTAACTTGGAGAGGTGGCAGAGTTGGTCGAATGCGACACACTCGAAATGTGTTAGGGGCTTTACGGTTCCTCGTGGGTTCGAATCCCACCCTCTCCGTTTTTTCCGCCCCCGATCATTAAAATACTTGAATCATTGATAGGGGGGTTGTGTCCATGTCCTTAATGCCATTGAGCGAAGCCATAGAAGCCAATGCACTCGATAATACTCGTTTAATTGCAACGGATATTGATGGAACTTTAACCCAAAACGGAAAATTTACCTCGGATTTATTCCAGGCTTTGTTTGCATTAAAACAGGCTAAAATTCCGGTAATTTTAATTACAGGACGGTCGGCGGGATGGGTACAAGCCTTAAAAAATTATCTTCCGGTGACAGGTGCGATCGCCGAGAATGGCGGTTTATATTATCCCTTGGAGTCTGATCAGCCACAATTTTTAATCTCTTTAAATTCTATCTCCCAACATCGTAAAAATTTAGCCCAAGCGTTTCAAATTCTCCAAGTTCAGTATCCCCATCTCCAGGCTTCCGAAGATAATCCTTTTCGGTTTACGGATTGGACATTTGATATTCAAAATATTAGTTTATCAGAAATTCAACAATTAACAGAACTCTGTGCAGAATTGGGTTGGGGATTTACCTATAGCACTGTTCAAGGTCATATTAAACCTAAAAACCAAGACAAAGCCACGGGATTATTAAAGGTTATTCAACAATATTGGTCAGAGTTAACCCCGGAACAAATTCTTACTATTGGCGATAGTCCTAATGATCAAACTCTATTTAATTCTGAGTTATTTCCTCAGTCTATTGGAGTTGCTAATCTCTTAGAATATAGGGATCAATTAACCCATAAACCCCGTTATATTACCGCAGGTTTAGAAGTTGAAGGATTTTGTCAAATTGCGAAAGTTTTTAATTTATAATGGTGTTTGTTGTTGTTGCTAAGACCTCTTGTAAGAGTGCGCTTAAGCGCAACAACACTCACAGTTGTGTTATTATCGACTCAACAATATATTCCCTCACCTGCGATGAGTTATTGTATGACCGTAGGATGTTCTCATCCAGAAAATCTCAACTCAGCCGAATATTGTCAAGGTTGTGGTCAATTTCTATTACTTCAAAACCGTTATCTCGCCATAAAACCTTTAAGTAGAGGCGGTTTTGGTCGGACATTTTTGGCAATTGATCAACAAATTCCTTCCCATCCCCATTGTGTAATTAAACAATTCTTTGTGCAATATGAAAACCCCCAGGATTATCAAACCGCCGCTAAATTATTTCGTCAGGAAGCAGTCCGTTTAGATCAATTGGGAAAACACCCTCAAATTCCTCAACTATTAGCACATTTTGAACAAAACAAACAATTGTTTATTATTCAAGAATATATTCAGGGAAAAACCCTATTTGATGAATTAAAACAAGATGGATTATTTACAGAACAAAAAATTTGGCAAGTTTTAAAACAAATTCTCCCTATTTTACAATTTATTCATGAACAAAATATTATTCATCGAGATATTAAACCTGCTAATTTGATGCGGCGTTGTTCTCTCCCCTCCTCTGGTGAAAACTCCTTAGATACGGTTGTAGATTTAACCCAAATTCCGCCTACTATTCCAATGAGAGATCAGGAACAGGCTCAAATTAGTGCTAAACTCAAATCAACTATTTATCCTATTTTATCCCCAGAAAATTCCGACCTTCAAACAAGCACGGATTTTAATAAAAATGATATTGTTTTAATAGATTTTGGGATTTCCAAACTGTTAACAGGAACCGCTTTACTCCACAGTGGAACTATTGTCGGAACACCGGAATTTATGGCTCCTGAACAAATGAGAGGAACCGTTTATCCCGCTAGTGATTTATATAGTTTAGGGCTAACTTGTTTATATTTAATCACGGGAATTTCCCCTGGAAAATTATATGATGATCATGATGAAAAATGGAATTGGCGAAGTTATTTAATCCCGCAACAAATTATTAGCGATCGCTTAGAAACCGTTTTAAATAAATTAATTGTGATCGCCATTAATCAACGTTATAAATCCGCCGAAGAAGTCTTAACAGCAATTCAATCTTCTGAAACGCCTGTAAATATAGCAGTTAAACCGGTTATTCCGATTAAAAAAACATCTGCAAAAGTCGTCCAAACTCCAGCTAAAACGCCTAATTTATTAGAGAGAATTAAACAAAACTTAGGCTATCAGCCCTTAAATGATCCTTTAAAATCCGCCGTGGGAGTCGATTATACTCAACTCCAAACCCTCTTAGCTCAAAAACGTTGGAAACAAGCGGATCAAGAAACTTGGTTTGTCCTCTGTCAAGCCCTAAAAAAATCTAAAAAAACCTATTTATACGCCCAGGATTTAGCCAATTTACCCTGTGAAGATCTACAAACCATTAATCATCTTTGGGTAAAATATAGTAATAGTCGGTTTGGATTTAGTATCCAAAATCAAATTTATCAAACAGTGGAAGGAGACTATGGAAAATTTTGTCAGCAGGTGGGATGGTTAACCTATAATCCCAATAATCCTGATTATGGCATCGAATATAAAACATCCGCCCCCACTGGACATTTACCCACCCGCAATTGGATAGTTAGCACCGGAAAATGGTGGAAAAACCTAGAAATTTTAGCCGAAAAATTAGCAAGTTGTAAAATTAATTAGTAATGAATAAAAACCCAGTCTTTCCAAGAATACCTTAACCTTGATTATCCTTCTTAGTGTCTTTGTACCTTTGTGGTTAATAAAAAAAAGACTACGGTATTGTTAAAAAAAACCAGGTTTTTATGGTATAATCTAATTAGCAGAAATTGGTTGTACAAACTGCCGATTAGCTCGCACAAAACAATGGGAAGGATCGCTAGTTTGATCGGTTTTTTCAACATAAATCCAAGGTTGCTGTTTAGTATCGTAAACCACACCAAACCCCGCCGGGCCTAAATTGATTTCAAAGTCTTGTCCTGCGGGAAGTTTTCCCACCACAGGCCAATTTTCAATATTTAATTCGGTTTTATTGCTAGGATTTTCCAATTGCGAATAATTGGTATTTCCTAACATCCGACAATCAATTCCTTGAGGATTAGATTGGGTTATTTTCCAGGAAGAATGGGGCGATCTCCGATAATCTCCATTTGCTTGTGGTTGGGGAATAGACCCCCCCTGTGTCCCCCCCTTGGTAAAGGGAGGAAAATCAGAACTTAGCCCCCCATTGTTAAGAGAGTCAGAACTTAGCCCCCCATTGTTAAGAGAGTTAGAGTCAGAACTTAGCCCCCCATTGGTAAGGGGGGGTTGGGGGGGTCTATTCGACGAATTTTGACAGGCGATCGCCCGGACGCCCATCCCCGTTAATACCAACCCCAAACCCAAGGATAAAATCACCAATCTCAAATCATTTTTAGCGGTCATACAGGTATACACAACTCAACAGGTTCCCCAGTTAAACTAAAGGGTCTTACCTGGGTTATTTTCACTTTCACCTGTTGACCTTTCAATTCCGCTAAATTTCCTGAGAAAAAGGTTAAACGATTTCCCCGGGTGCGTCCCATAACTTGAGAAGTATCTTTAGAATTTGTACCTTCAACTAACACTTCTTCAATTCTGCCTAAATAACGCTGGGAACGTTCGGCCGCCTTCACAGAAACTAAGCGATTTAACTGTTGTAAACGATCGGCTTTTATCTCGTCACTGAGTTGATTTTCCCACAACGCCGCCGGAGTCCCAGGACGGGGAGAATAGGCGGCTGTATTTAATAAATCAAAGCCAATATCATCGACTAATTTCATCGTATTTTCAAACTGTTCATCGGTTTCCCCTGGAAATCCCACAATCGCATCCGCACTAATAGAAGCATCGGGCATATATTCCCGAATGGTATGAATAATTTGGCGATATTTTTCTTGAGTATAGCCCCGCGCCATTGCCTTCAAAAGCTGATTATCTCCCGATTGAAAGGGGATATGAAAATGTTCACAAATTTTCGGTAATTCCGCACAAGCCCGAATCAATCTTTCTGTAAAATAACGGGGGTGACTGGTGGCAAATCGAATCCGTTCGATGCCAGGAACATCATGAATAAAATATAATAAATCCGTGAAATTATATAAATTCCGACCGCCAGGACTTGAACCGGGTAAATCGCGGCCGTAGGCATCAATATTTTGCCCTAATAAGGTGATTTCTTTATACCCCAAACGGCTTAATTCTTCGATTTCTTCCCGAATAGCTTCCGGTCGGCGCGATTGTTCAATCCCGCGTACATTGGGAACCACACAATAAGTACACCGTTCATTACAACCATAAATTACATTAACCCAGGCTGTTACCTCACTATCTCGACGGGGTTTAGTAATATCTTCGATGATTTCTATGGGTTCTGTGGCAACAATTTGATTGCCTTGAAATACCTGTTCTAATAGGTCTTGTAAACGGTTGGCGTGTTGTGGCCCCATGACTAAATCTATTTCAGGAACCCGACTCAGTAAGGTTTCTCCTTCCTGTTGGGCAACACATCCGGCGACAATAATGGTTAAATTCGGTTCTTTTTGTTTGCGTTTTGCCTGTCTTCCTAAATAGGAATAAACCTTTTGTTCGGCATTATCTCGAATTGTACAAGTATTATAAAGAATCACATTAGCATCATTGGGATCTTCGGTAAAATCAAAGCCCATTTCTTCTAAAACGCCAGCCATGCGTTCTGAGTCGGCTTTGTTCATCTGACAGCCGAAAGTTGTAATATGATAACGTTGGGAATTTGTAGTCATCGAATTTTAGAAGTCTCCTATCTCTTGAGAAAGGTTAAATTTAGCCTTTCTACAGAGTTTATTATAATTCATTTTGTCTAGTTTTGTGATCTTTAAGGTTAAAAAAATGAAACCCAAACAGATTGTTTACACGGTAGCTGCTATTTCAATTGTTGGGTCTTTCCTGTTAACTACTCAAAATCCGGCTTTAGAATTATCATTTTTAACAGGATTTTTATTAGCAATTTTAACCAAAGGAATCAGAAAACGGCGTTCTGTGTCTAAAGATATTTGAAGGTTATTATCAGAGAAACTAACTCAATAACTAAAGTTTTGAACCTGTTGCCTAAGTTCCTCCCATTCTGGCAACCAAGTCCAAACATCTTCGTTATTCACAATATTTTGTATTCCAGTACGGCAGTCTAACTCGCTGAGAGCATCTGGAAATGGGTGTTGACCCCCTGTATTTCCCCAACAGTTCTGAAGTGGTAAAAGTCGTTGACGAGAAAGAGACAGCGCAATTCTAGCCGCAGTATAATCTGCAATGGTTCTGGCAGATTCTTCAAGTGCCTCACGATAGTCATCTATTGGCGGAGCTTTTGAACCAAGCGCACGTGATACAACTTCAGGATCAATGAGATAATTTTCAATCTCTTTTCTTTCCCAAGACCAACCAACTTGAATCGTTTGGTTGTTGACTCTAGCTGACCAATTTCGAGGGGTGTTTTGAGGTAGTGAATCATCACTATCAAAATCTCTATCTTTCACAGCAACTACAACAGAACTAGGCAGAAGATTCTGTTGCCGGATGAAAAGAATTTGCCGATCAAGACCGTATTTACTCCCAGCAGGTTTAATTGATCCACACGATCCAGACAATATATTCGTTAGAACACGAATATCAGGACTTTTGTTTCCTCCTTCACAATAAAGTATATTTATAGACACAAAGAACCTCCTGGCAAGCGGTAGGTTTCTGCTTCACCAATCATGTTATTTACAGCTTCAGAGTGTGTTGTCAAAATAAATTGACAGGTAGGGGCAATTTTAGGAAGTTGATTAACTAAAAGTTGTGCTACAGGTGGATGTAGGTTTAGATCAATTTCGTCTACCAAAACAATTGAGTATGCGATTTGCTGTCTAACGATTTCATATAACATCGGAAAAACAGACTGTTCTCCTGCTGACATTTCAACAATGTCATAGGTTCTATGCCCATCATTCAGTGTGAAATAAGTATTTTGTTCGGTTGGAGAATCATGACTCGGTTGATATTCTATACCGATGAATGAACGATCTGGAAAAACCTTCTTGTAAAGCATCTCTAATTGCGAAAGGTAGTCAACTGAATAATTGTAAGATTGTGGTCTTTGTTTCCATTGCTTCCATTGTTTCCATTGAATTAAATATTGACGCAAACGCCCAACTCCCGACTCAAATGAGATTTCAGCAGCAGTCTCTCTAAAACCATCTCCGCCACTTTCTGGAGTTGGTTTTGAACCCAGATTCCGAAACTGATCGAACCAGAATATACCGGGAAGTTTCGAGAATTCTGAGCGAATCGATGGATCTCTGTTCAATAATTTTTGAGCATAATAACGTCCTTGAAACTGAGCGCGTTCTTGCTGATCATTATTTTCTCCAACTTTCCAGTATTCACCATTCAAAATTAATTTAACTAAGCGATTATTCCCCGGTTCAACAAAATTCTGAGGACGAAATTCAATGGGTTGTGCCTCATACCATCTTTGGGCGACTGATTTTGTTGCCTCAAGTTCCTCATCTTCAAATGATATTTCTAATTCAATATGTGGAGAACCCCAAGCAAAAAAACGACCGGGCAAAAAACCCACCCAATCGAAATCATATACTGTTGTACGCTGTTTAGTCGCTAGTGCTAATGGAAGCGCAATTGCCTGCAAAAGTGTTGTTTTCCCTGTACCATTATCACCCAGTATCAGAAAGCGATTTGTAACCTCTTGAAGCGTCTTGTTTTTAAAAGAAACTTCAAGATTATCAAATCGCTTGAATTTTTGGACTGTAATAGATTCTATTTTCATTTTTCACTATCCTCTAAATAAATTTGAGAAAACGTTGATAAAAGAGGGTTAAACCTCTCCCATATCTAAACCTAACGCTTCAGCAATTTGTTCGTTTGTTAACCCCATTTCTCGTAACCGAGGAATAGCGTTACGCCGAGATTTTTCAGCCCGTTCAGCCCGTTCTTTTCCGGTGGGAATAATCACCCCTTGATCATCACACCACCGTAACCAAAAATCCTGTTTTTCTTCATATATTCCTGACCAAATAGTTAATCCTAAACCAACTTGTTCTAACCAAAATATTGATTGATTTTCAATTTCTGTTGTTTCCAATAATTGATAGTTTCCCTCCCGTAGAACATAAACTCGTAATAAAATATCGCCCAATTGTTGTAACGGGTCAAACACAACATAATATGTTACCCGCATCCGGGCATAATTAATTAACTTACTTCCGAGTTCATTTCCTTCTTGATTAGAAACAATTTCAATCACCACATCGGGCGGTTTTCCAAACTCCCAAATAAAATAAGTCCGATTTCGTTTTTCTCGAAAATCCGGCGGAACTTCCACATCTAAAGATAAAAATACATCGGGTACAATGGGAGGATGACGGAGTGCATAGAAAATACCCACATTTGCATCAGCTAAAAATGTTGAATTTTCTCCTAATCTTTGCCAAGAACTATATAAACATTCAACTAATAAACGCTGTAACTTTGCAGATAAAAAATTATCCACAGGAGTATCATCCTCGGTAATAACTTCAGTTAAATCAATCGTAGGAGGTTGAATCGGTGTGACAGACATAATAATTCATGCTATCTGTTTATAGACCATTATATACGGGACTTACGCAAATTTGGGGATGTAACCCTATATGTAGGGGTAATTCATGAATTACCCCTACAGTTAAATTGGTTTATTTTGCAGGTTCAAAACCAAAAATTTTGGCATAAAAACCAAATTCACCATCAATAGTACGTTTAATATTTTCCGCTTTCCTGAAGCCATGTTGCTCTCCTTCAAACAGAACATATTCCACCGTAACTCCTTTCGCTTTTAACGCTTCTACCATTATTTCTGCTTGGTTGGGAGGCACAATTTTATCCTCTGAACCCTGAAAAAATATCACCGGACAGGATAATTTATCAACATGATAAATCGGAGAACGCTGTTGATAAATAGCCTTTTCTTCTGGATAAATCCCAATTAAACCATCCAAATAACGGGATTCAAATTTATGGGTATCCGTTGCTAAAGCTGCTAAATCACTGACTCCATAATAACTAGCCCCCGCCTTAAATAGATCCTTAAATGTTAAAGCACATAAAGTAGTATAACCGCCCGCACTTCCGCCCGCAATTGCCATTCGATTTCCGTCCACAAAACCCTGTTCTGCCAGATATTTTGCCCCGTTACAACAATCATCCACATCCACAATTCCCCAACTTTTATTTAACCGTTGACGGTACTCCCGCCCGTAACCCGTACTTCCCCCATAATTGACGTCTAAAACCGCAAATCCTCGACTTGTCCAGTATTGATTTTTTAAGCTCAAACTGCTAGAAGTAGCCGCCGTTGGCCCACCATGACTTTTAACAACTAAAGGCGGTTTTTCTCCCTCTGAAACTTGATAATCTTTGTTTTGAGGAGGATAGAAAAATCCATAGGCAGTTTTCCCATTTTCTGTAGGGAATTCTATTGGTTGAGGTACGGATAAATAGCCTTTATCTAGTACAATTTGACTAGAACGTCGTAATACTTCGAGTTCTCCCGTGTCTAAATTAAGTTGCACAATAGCACTACTTTCTATGGGAGAACTGCCAATAAATAACACTTGATTTCCTGAAACAGTTAAGCCATCAATAGCAGTATAAGGTATCTCAATATCCTCTAATTTCAGAGTTTTAGTATCCAAACTTGCTAGATACCAATTCCCATTTTTACTGTAGGTACAAATAATCTTTTCTGCGGAACTAAACCCATAAGTTGACATTCCAAAAACCCAAAGCGGTAAACCAAATTCCGCAGCCATGGGATATAGAGGTTCTATCTTTCCAGTATAGCGATATAAGTTCCACCAATTCGAGCGATCGCTTACAAAATATAACACCCCATCTGGCGACCATTGGGGTTGAAAAATAGATTCTTCTAAACCTCCCGCAATTAATACTTTTTCTCCTAATAACCCCTCAGAATTAACCTCAGCAACCCATAATTCCGTCCCATCCCAAGGCATATTTGGATGATTCCATGAAATCCAAGATAATTTGTTACCATCGGGATTTAAACGAGGAAAGGCATAAAAATCATTACCCTCGACTAAAACCCGAATATCCTCACTATTATTCAGATTAATACTGACAATGGTATTAACAGGTTCTCCCCCTTCGGTATGATCTTCTCTAACACAAATTAACCGTTGATTTTGAGTATTAATTACCCCATCCGTATAACGATATTCTGCTTCTGGGGTGATAGGGTTGGGAGTAATTTGATAGGGTGTATTTTCTCCTTGAATGTTCTGTTTGTAAAGACGTTGATCAACAAAATTAGAAAAATAAACTGTTCCTTGATTAACAATATAGGAACCCCCCCCATATTCATGAACCCGAGTTCTAATATTAAAAGACTGAGGAGTCACATCACTTAATTGATTATCAGGAGTCAAACGAACAATCACACTGCGTCCCGCTTCTGATGACCGTCCTTCTGTCCAATAAATATTATCCCCATCCCAGGTTAAACCACCGAGTCCAACGGTTCCTTCTACGATTAAATCGGCGGTAATGGGAGATTTCCAAGACCCATATTTTTCGGTTTTTTTGCTCATATTTTGATTAAGCTGTTGTTTATTTAAACTGTGATTATAGCATTACCTTTGTTTTTAAGTTTACGTCCTCATTTAAAAAATAACTCTCCTTCATTTAAAAGCTGATGTAATAAATACTCTAGCTCATCAACTGATTTAAAGAGTCATTGATTTTTCTAAGGTTTGATTATTAATTATTAATATTTTGTATTGTAGACTACAATTTACTATGCAAAACTCCTTTATTATACGAAGCCTGAATAGGAAATTGACCATACCATATCTTCATCGAATTGCAGTAAATTGTTAATTTTTAAGTGTTTTTATCTACTGCTCGATGTTTCAATTTAACCAACTCATGGTTATAGATATGGTAAAGAAAGTAGCCTATTCTTCGAGGAAAATTTTAAGTAAAATCGCTAAATAGTCATCGTGAAAAAAAATTTCGGTAGACGCAAATTCTTGGTTTATGGTTCGGCGGCCTTTGGAAGCACCCTGTTTCTGAAAGGATGTGCCAACCCTGCTACCAATAATACCACTAGCTCAACCTCCACCGCAACTCCCACAGCAACCCCTACGAGTAATGGCGATACAATTAAGGTGGGAATTCTTCACTCCTTAAGTGGAACAATGGCAATTAGTGAAACCACGGTTGTTGAAGCAGAGAAGTTAGCCATTAAAGAAATTAACGCCAATGGTGGCGTCCTCGGTAAACAAATTGAAGCCGTAGTTGAAGATGGTGCTTCTGACTGGCCAACTTTTGCCGAAAAAGCCCAAAAATTAATCGATCAAGATAAGGTTGTCACGGTTTTTGGGTGCTGGACATCTGCCAGTCGGAAAGCGGTAAAAGATATCTTTGAATCCAGAAATCATATGTTATGGTATCCGGTTCAATATGAAGGTCAAGAATGTTCTAAAAACATTTTTTATACTGGAGCCGCCCCTAACCAACAAATTGAACCTGCCGTACAATGGTTATTTGATAATAAGGGTAAGGAGTTTTTCTTAGTTGGCTCTGACTATGTTTTTCCCCGCACAGCTAACAATATTATTAAGGAACAATTAGCAGCCATTGGCGGCACAACAGTAGGGGAAGATTACTTACCGTTAGGGAATACGGAAGTTACTCCAATTATTACTAAAATCAAACAAGCATTACCCAATGGCGGTGTAATTTTTAATAGTTTAAATGGAGATAGTAATGTAGCTTTCTTCAAACAGTTACAAGGGGCGGGAATGACCCCGGAAAAATATCCGGTGATGTCGGTAAGTATTGCCGAAGAAGAAGTGCGACAAATTGGTAAAGATTTTCTTTTAGGTCACTATGCTGCTTGGAACTATTTCCAAACCGTTGACACTCCCATTAATAAGAAATGGGTAGAAGCATTTAGAGCCGAATATGGGCCAGATCGGGTGACAAATGACCCGATGGAAGCCGCTTATTTGATGGTGTATTTGTGGAAACAATCGGTAGAAAAAGCGGGAACAGCCGATGATTTAGATAAGGTTAGATTAGCTGCTATCGGTCAAAGTTTCGATGCTCCTGGCGGCAAAGTTACGATGTTCCCTAACCATCATATTTCTAAAACCGTGCGGATGGGACAGGTACGGGATGATGGATTATTTAACATTGTTTGGGCAACAGAAGGCCCCGTTGATCCAGTTCCCTGGAACCAATTTGTTCCCGCCACAAAAGGCTTTGGTTGTGACTGGACAGATCCCAAAAAAGGGGAAAAATACAAAATGGAAACGACATAATTAACCCTAGATTAGATCCCCCCTAGCCCCCCTTAAAAGGGGGGAACTTGAAGTTAAAGTCTTCCTTATTAAAAGGGGAAATTAAAGAAGTCAAAGTCTCCTTTTTTAAGGGGATTTAGGGAGATATACCCTTAGAAAAGATCAAGGAACTTTCAGTTTTCTGACCTAATTTAGAATTTTTCTTAAAAAATGCAGGATTTATTAATTGCCATCTTTAATGGAATTAGCATTGGTTCAGTGCTGTTAATGGCAGCATTAGGGTTGGCTATTGTCTTTGGACTCATGGGTGTAATTAACCTCGCTCACGGGGAATTAATTATGTTAGGAGCCTATACAACGTTTGTAGTGCAAAATATATTCAAATCCTTCGGCGAATCTCTGTTTAGTACCTACATTTTTTTTGCAATTCCGATTGCCTTTATCATCACAGCCTTAGCGGGATTAGCATTAGAAAGAGGTGTAATTAGATTTTTGTACGGAAGACCCTTAGAAACCTTATTAGCAACTTGGGGAGTTAGTTTAATTTTGCAACAATTGGTTCGCAGTGTGAGTACCACCTTTGTGATCGCAATTGTGATCTTTTGTCTACTATTTTTTGGGGGATTATGGGTACTGCGGCGACGTCCCAATTGGGAGAATATTCAAAAGTGGGCGGTTTCAGTTTTATTCCTATTATCATCAGGAATCGGTCTAACCATTGGATTAATAATTGGACAAAGCCAAAAAGCCCTATCAAAACCTTGGTTTAGTGCCAGAAACGTCGATGTTACTGCTCCTCCTTGGTTGCGAGGGGGATTAGAATTAGGCACATTTCAGATTCCCTATGCCCGAGTTTTTATTATTGTTTTAACGATACTTTGTTTAATCGGAATTTATTGGTTTTTCAACAAATCTAACTGGGGATTAAGGATTCGTTCAGTCACCCAAAATCGCACCATGAGCGCCTGTTTAGGTATCCCCACCGATACCGTTGATGCCCTGACCTTTGCCATCGGTTCAGGACTCGCAGGAATTGCCGGATGTGCGATTACATTATTAGGTTCAGTCGGCCCCAATACAGGACAAAATTATATCGTTGATACCTTCATGGTGGTGGTGGTTGGCGGGGTAGGAAATCTCCTGGGAACAGTGATTGCTTCCTTCGCCATTGGTGTTACCAGTTATTTAATCGGCTCAGGAACTCTAGCGTTATTATTAACCAACATGAACGCCGCGCCTTTCTTTGTTGATTTTTTCAACTTTTTTGCCACAACCAGTATGGCAAAAGTATTAGTTTTTGTATTAATTATTGCCTTTTTACAAGTTAAACCATCAGGAATATTTCCACAAAAAGGGAGAACGGCTGAACTATGAATAATGATGTTATTCTACCTAAAACCCAGAAGCAGAAACACAAAAAAAAGCTGATTGAAGGGTCAATAATTATGGCACTTGGCTTGTTTTTTGCCATAATTATGCCCCTAATCTTACCTACTTTTCGGTTACAATTATTGGGTCGATTTCTCGCCTTAGCCATTGCAGCATTAGGAATTGATTTAATCTGGGGATATACGGGATTATTGAGTTTAGGACATGGGATCTTTTTTGCTTTAGGGGGTTATGCCCTAGCCATGTACCTAAAATTGCAACTTCCCCCCGGACAAATCCCCGATTTTTTTACTCTCTATGGGGTGAATGATTTACCTTGGTTATGGAAACCCTTTTATTCCTTTCCCTTTACCCTATTTGCCGTGATTATTATTCCGGGGATTGTTGCCGGATTATTAGGGTATTTAGTGTTTAGAAATCGAATTAAAGGGGTATATTTTTCGATTATTACCCAAGCGGCATTAATCGTATTCTTTAACTTCTTTAATGGTCAACAACAACTAATTAATGGAACCAACGGATTAAAAACCGAAACCGATAAAATATTTGGATTTGTTGTCGGTTCTGCCCCTGTTCAGTTAGCATTTTATGAAATCACAATTCTGTTTTTAATTGCTACCTATTTAATCTGTCGTTGGTTAACCAGTGGAAGGTTTGGTAATTTATTAATTGCGATTCGAGATGATGAATTTCGGTTGAGATTCTCCGGTTATAATCCCACTTGGTTTAAGGTTTTAGTCTTTGCAATTTCTGGAGCATTTGCCGGAATTGCCGGGGCTCTGTATACCGTCCAAACCGGAATTATTACCCCGAATGCGATGGATGTTGCCTTTTCTATTGAAATGGTGATTTGGGTGGCTGTGGGAGGGCGAGGAAGTTTAATTGGGGCAATTTTAGGAACCCTATTAGTCCGCTTAGGAAGAACCGTATTAAGTGAACAATTCCCCGAAGTTTGGCTATTTTTTCAAGGGGCATTATTCTTAATTGTAGTGACAATATTACCCGATGGAATTGTGGGATGGGTACGAAACTTTAGCTTTGATAAAATTCGTGCCTTATTCGGATTTCCTAAGCCCGTGGCGACCTATCCCAGTTTAGAAGAAGACCAGGAAATAGAGTTAGAAAGAGAGGAATTTGAACAGAAAATAACCAAAGATTAAAACCATGAATGCTAAAATTTTAGAAATTAATGATGTCACCGTCAGTTTTGATGGATTCAAAGCCCTCAATCACTTAACATTTAGTATGGATGTGGGGGAATTGCGAGTAATTATTGGCCCCAATGGAGCGGGTAAAACTACTTTTTTGGATGTGATTACCGGAAAAGTTCAACCCACGAGCGGACAGGTATTTTTTAAAGGGCGTAATTTAAAAAAAATGCCCGAATATCAAATTGCTTGTTTTGGAGTTGGGCGGAAATTTCAAACCCCTAGAATTTATCTAAATTTAACAGTTAGAGATAATTTAGGTTTAGCTTGTAACCGCAATAAAAATGTATTTCCCACCCTATTTCAACGGACTACAGGGCCAGAAATTAGAAACGTTGCGGGACTTTTAGATACAATTGGGTTAATTGCTAAAGCCGATTTTCCGGCGGCGTTACTGTCTCACGGGGAAAAACAACGGTTAGAAATTGGGATGTTAGTAGCACAATCTCCCGATTTATTATTAGTAGATGAACCCGTGGCGGGACTTACGGATGAAGAAACGGAAAATGTGGGTAATTTGCTGTTAGCATTAGCAGAAAGTCACTCGATTATTGTGATTGAACATGATATGGAATTTGTCCGACAAATTGCCAGAACTGTGACGGTTTTACATCAAGGTTCGGTATTATGTCAAGGAGATATGGATGAAGTTCAAAATGACCCCAGGGTGATTGAGGTTTATTTGGGTAAACAAGAGGAGGATTAATACCCCCCAACCCCCCTTGGTAAGCGGGGGCTATGACTAAGAGTTAAGATAATAGAAAATTTTAATTTTAATTATTAGGAGAATTTCAAAATGATCGGAAGAACAGAAGGAGCAGTTATGGAATCTGTAGCACCGCCAGATATTATGTTAAGAGTGTCTGGATTGAATGTTTATTATGGGGAAAGTCATATTTTACGCGATGTAGATTTAAACGTTTCCCCCGGACAAATGGTATGTTTAATTGGGCGGAATGGCGTGGGAAAAACCACTTTATTAAAAAGTATTATGGGGTTACTCAAACCCAAAACTGGAGAGATTTATTTCAAAGGTCAACCCATTAATAAAGTTTCAACGGATAAACGGGCTAGATTAGGTATTGGTTATGTTCCCCAAGGACGAGAAGTTATTCCCAGGGTGACAGTGAAAGAAAATCTATTATTAGGGTTAGAAGCATTAGCCCAAAGACCGAAAGGAAAACCAGAAATTCCTGATGAAATTTTTGAATTATTCCCAGTTTTAAAAACTATGTTATCCCGCATGGGAGGAGATTTAAGTGGCGGACAACAACAACAGTTAGCTATTGCTAGGGCGTTAATGGGAAAACCGCAATTATTAGTTTTAGATGAACCCACAGAAGGGATTCAACCTTCAATTATTTTAGAGATTGAAGCGGCGGTGCGGGGAATTATTCAAACAACAGGAATATCCGTTTTATTAGTCGAACAACATTTGCATTTTGTTCGTCAAGCTGACCGTTATTATGCTATGCAAAAAGGTGGAATTGTGGCTTCTGGTGCAACAAAAGATTTAAGTCAAGAAGTCATCCAACGATTTTTAGCGGTGTGACTTGTTTCCTAATCTTTATTTCCTAAAAGTTGTTTCACTTTTTACTATGAATACAAATAAGAAATTACTTAGAATTGTATCAATCGGTTTAAGTTTTTGATAGAATAGAAAAGTATAATTCGTAATATCCAATGAGCCAATTATCAGCGATTAATCTTGGTCGTAAAATTCAGTCTCGATGGGTTTGGCGAGGGGTTAATTTGGTATTGTCCCCCGGGATGT
The DNA here is from genome assembly GCF_904830935.1 of Planktothrix agardhii. NCBI lineage: Bacteria > Bacillati > Cyanobacteriota > Cyanophyceae > Oscillatoriales > Microcoleaceae > Planktothrix > Planktothrix agardhii. Next base: position 2,004,934 of record NZ_LR882952.1, on the reverse strand, counting down.
GTTTGGGTTTAGTTGGGGCTACAGGAACCGGAAAAACCCTGTTAATGAGGGCTTTAGCAGGTTTAGATCCCATTAATGAAGGCGAAATTAAACTGGGAAATCGGTCTTTAACCCAATGTTATATCCCTCAATATCGTTCTTTAGTTATTTATTTACATCAACGTTCGGTATTATTAGAAGGAACTGTAGAAACAAATTTAAAAAGGATTTATGATCTATCGGTTCATCATCAAAAATATTATAATCCGCAACGGGTAGAAAACTGGTTTTTATATCTGGGGCGATCGCCTGATTTTCTCCAACAATCTACCCAAAATCTATCAGGAGGAGAAACACAATTAGTGGCATTAATTAGAGGATTACAATTAGATCCCTTAGTGTTATTATTAGATGAACCTACCGCATCTTTAGACCCTAAAACCACGCAACAAGTTGAATCTTTAATTCAACGTTGGTTAACTGAAAACCCAGAACGAGCTTGTATTTGGACAAGTCATGATTCTAAACAATTGCATCGGGTAACTCAAGTTCAACAAGAATTAATTTCTGATCAATAATTATATCTCATTCATCCTAAAATGTCTAGTAGTTATATTCCGATTACTGTAGAACAATTAGCCCTATCTGTATTATTCATTGTGATTAATATTGCCTTATCTTTAGGACTAAAATTAGGTCTAGCTCAATCGTTAGTTGTTGCCAGTTTGCGAATGGTGGTGCAGTTATTGTTAATTGGATATGTATTAAATTGGCTATTTGCCTTATCCCAACCCCTTCCGGTTATTGCTTTAGCAATGATCATGACAACAATTGCGGGAATTTCTGGTGTTAATCGAACTTCTCGGAGGTTCGCTGGAATTTATTGGAGAAGTTTATTATCAGTTTTTATATCATCATTTTTGATTACTAATTTAACCACCTTGGGAATTATTCAAGTGCAACCTTGGTATGATCCGCAATATTTTATTCCTTTATTGGGAATGGTATTAGGAAATACCCTCACCGGGATTTCTTTAGGATTAGATAGATTCATGGAATCCTTAGTTAATCAACGCCAAAAAATCGAAACCTTATTAGCATTAGGAGCAACCCGTTGGGAAGCAACCCACGAAGAAATTAAAGCCGCAATTAGAACTGGAATGATCCCGATGATTAACTCAATGATGGTAATGGGAATTGTCAGTTTACCCGGCATGATGACGGGTCAAATTTTAGCGGGTGCAAACCCTTTAGATGCGGTGCGTTATCAAATTATTATAATTTTTGCGATCGCCTCAGCCACAGCTTTAGGAACATTAGGAGTGGTATTATTAGCATGGCAATCTTTACTTAATTCTTCCCATCAACTTTGTTTAGATCGGTTAAAAAAATTATAACCCATAACCCTCCTTAAAAAAGAGGGAATAGGGTATAATTAAAGGATAGAATATCGCTAATATTTGATTTCATAACCCGCGCAGGCGGGTTTTGTCTGTGTAGCGATAGATTTTAATCTATCGGAATCTGTAGAAATCTGTCGAAATCTGTCGAAAACTAAAACAAGAAATAACGCTGCGCCATTGGTAAAACCTCCGCAGGTTCACAGGTTAATAATTGCCCGTCTGCTTTGACCTGATAGGTTTCAGGATCAACCTCAATTTCTGGCAAGGCATCATTTAATTTCATGTCCGCTTTACTAATATTTCGAGTACCAGAAACCGCAACACATTGTTTTTTTAACCCTAATTGTTCGGGAATTTTGGCATCTAAAGCCGCTTGAGACATAAAGGTTAAAGAAGTAGATGAAATTGCTTTTCCAAAACTCCCAAACATCGGACGACCATAGACAGGTTGAGGAGTAGGAATACTAGCATTAGCATCCCCCATTTGTGCCCAAGCAATTAACCCGCCTTTAATCACTAATTCCGGTTTCACCCCAAAAAAAGCAGGTTTCCATAAACACAAATCTGCTAATTTTCCTTCAGCAATTGACCCCACATAATCAGAAATTCCATGGGCGATCGCTGGATTAATGGTATACTTAGCAATATAGCGTTTTACCCGAAAATTATCATGGGTTACTTGAGCATTTTCAGGGTCAGTTAATAGCCCCCGTTGTACTTTCATTTTATGGGCTGTTTGCCACGTTCTAATAATAGTTTCTCCCACCCTTCCCATCGCTTGAGAATCAGAAGAAATCATACTAAATGCCCCTAAATCATGCAAAATATCTTCGGCGGCAATAGTTTCTCGACGAATTCGGGACTCAGCAAAAGCCACATCCTCTGGAATATTTCGATCTAAATGATGGCAAACCATCAACATATCTAAATGTTCTTCTAAGGTATTCATCGTATAGGGACGGGTGGGATTTGTAGAAGAAGGTAGGACATTTTTCAGGCTACAAACCTTAATAATATCCGGTGCGTGACCGCCTCCAGCCCCTTCGGTATGGTAAGTATGAATTACCCGATTTTTAAACGCTTCAATCGTTGTTTCTACGAACCCCGATTCATTTAAAGTATCCGTATGAATAGCAACTTGAACATCATATTGATCAGCAATTGTTAAACAAGTATCAATTGTCGCCGGAGTCGTTCCCCAATCTTCATGTAGTTTTAAACCCATCGCCCCCGCCACAATTTGTTCGACTAAACCTTGGGGTTGACTACTATTTCCTTTGCCTAAAAATCCTAAATTCATCGGAAAGGCTTCCGCCGCTTCTAACATCCGATAAATATTCCATGCACCCGGAGTACAAGTGGTGGCATTTGTTCCCGTTGCCGGGCCAGTTCCACCCCCGATCATTGTGGTAATTCCTGATGCAATGGCGGTCTCTATTTGTTGAGGACAAATAAAGTGAATATGGCTATCAATTCCCCCGGCGGTGAGGATCATTCCTTCCCCTGCGATCGCTTCCGTAGAAGGGCCGATAATAATATCAATATTATCTTGAATATAGGGATTTCCCGCCTTCCCAATTTTATAAATTTTTCCATCTTTTATCCCCACATCTGCTTTAACAATCCCCCACCAATCTATAATTAAAGCATTAGTAATCACTAAATCCACCGCCCCATCTGCACGGGAAATTGGAGACTGTCCCATCCCATCTCGAATTACTTTTCCGCCCCCAAATTTCACCTCATCCCCATAATTTGTATAGTCTGTTTCCACTTCAACTATTAACTCCGTATCCGCTAACCGAACGCGATCGCCCACCGTCGGCCCAAAAGTTTCCGCATAAGCCCGCCGATCCATTTTATAACTCATTTTTCACTCCTTCAGTAGTAAGCCCTTCAGGGCTTTCTTCAATCATTTAATTCTACAAGCCCAAGTCAAACTAAAATTATTTTTTCTTCTTCCCCTTGTCTTTTTTATCTTTCTTAACCTTCTCTTTTTTTTCTTGTTTCTCTGCTTCAGATAAATTCAAATTTAACTGACCTTCCACCAACCCATTAAACCCATAAATTTCCAAACTTCCCCCCATCAAAACCAACTCAACTTCCTGTTCATCTCCCGGTTCAAATCTAACCGCAGTTCCCGCCGGAATATTTAACCGCATTCCCTTAGTTTTTTCGCGTTTAAATTTTAAGGCTTCATTAACTTCATAAAAGTGATAATGGGAGCCAATTTGAATCGGGCGATCGCCTGTATTAGCTACTTTGACCTTTAAAGTCGGACGACCAACATTAAGTTCAATTTCACCCTCTTTAACAATCATTTCCCCTGGAATCATGGGTTATTTCCTCTTATAATATTAATATTGCAAATTTGACCATTATTATACAATAATTATATCCCATTTCAAACATCATGCACCCTATAAACTAAACCATCAATATAAATAAACCTTATCCTGTGCGATCGCTTTAAACACAAATAAAGGCTTGAAATAGAGGATATCAAGCCTTTATTTTTATCAATTAGTCTTTTTCATTAGTGGCTGACCAAATCAGTGCTATAAACCATCCGATAATTGTCCATCCTAAAAAGATGTTGAGCAAAAATATCGCGGTTGTATTTCTTTTGGACTTAAACAGAGCAATAATCCAGGGAAGAAAATAAAATACTAAGGAAGCTCCCACAGTTATAAGTTGTTCTGTATCCGTCAGGTTTTCAATGTCGTTCATCAGTCGCTCCCGAAAGAAAAGTTTAAGTTATACTAAAAGCTATAATATATTATTTTTTTTTATAGTCAAGAAGGCTTTTGGAGGGTGCGGCCATGGGAGCGAACGCACTAAAATTTTATTAATTAATAAAAAATGGTGCGAGGAGCAAATTATTAATGATTGGATTTACCAATCAATTAATTGCGCCTTACGCACCAGAAAAACTATTTGATTAATCATACAAAATTGATGGTTAAGTTGTTTGCTTGATCAAGTTATTTGTTAAAACAATTCCCCTTTCTGTTTGATTAAATTCAATAAAATTAGATTTTAATTTTTCCTCTAATTCAACTGGATTAGTAAAAACTTGATGGAAATGACTACTAAAATAAACTATTTCATAATCAGGTACTAATTCCTGATTTAACTGTTTCCATAAATTTAATCCTTCCCATTCAAAACGTTCTACTTCTTCCGGTGTAACTTCAGGAGAATCAGAAGGATCAGCCAAGTTTAATCGAGCTTCAAAAGCATCAGCCCAATGATACAAACGTTGAATGGTTTCTTGAGTTAAAGGTAAAGATTCTGGATCTAAATCACCCACTTGATCAGGTTCATCCCACCATAAAGGATAACATCCATAATCTGTCATTAGTCTAATTTTTTTAGGCATATAATTGAACCTCTATAAAGATTATTTTAGTTTTGTTCTCGGATTTGCCCCTACAATATATCCATTATTCCCTATTGTAACTGCAATATATTTGATTTCACCTTTATGAATAAATTGATAAACTGGACGGGGGTTAACTGTGTCCCTACCTTGGGAACTAACAATGCTACCTTTGGTAATTCCTCCCATAACAACATCAACAATTTCATCTTCATTGATTCCTATTCTAGCAAATTGATCCGCTTTCGCTAAAATATGCTGTAAACCTCGGTTTTCATCTCCGGTTTCTAAGAATACAATTTGATCATCCGTACATTTAGCGATTCTTACAATCTTTTCAGGATTATGCTTGATTCCTTTGGCTTGAAGTTCTGTAATTAAGGCAGATCTTTCCGTTTCATAGTCTGGATTTTGAGTCAAGGGCTTACCTATTATAATGTTAAAATTATAGAACAATATTATCACTGATTAAAAAGCGTACCCAAATTTTATTAATCAAAAAAAATGGTGCGAGGAACAAATTGTTAATGATTGGATTTCCCAATAAATCAATTGCGCCTTACGCACCTTACAAACTATTTGATTAATAATACAGATGGGGACTTTATTTAGACCTTAATCCTCATCCCAATAAGATTGGTTATAACCGAGTTTTGTTGCCGCATCACGTTCATTTTCGGTTAAGTCTTCCCAGTATTTCTCATTAGAATCAGGAGCCTCAGATTCTTCTTCCCAACTGGCTTCATTCCAGCCTAAAGTAGCCCACAAAGCTTGCTCAACATCATTCATATCTGTCCAACTCAAATCATCCCAAGTGTCACCTGGATTCCCTGAAATTTTCCGAATATTTGACATACATTACCTCTTATAAATTATGTCGGAATAACACTAAGTTAACCCAAACTAGCTGAGTACAAAAAGTTGGGGTTGCTTTGATTGAGATTGTAACAAAAAAGGTGGCAATGTCAACCTTAAAATTAAGCTCCTACGGATTCTTTGGCCGCATACATCACTTCTAAGGAAATTTCGTTGAAACCTCGTTCACGGGCGAATTTTTCGGTATTGCGTTTAACTTTACTACGCACAAACCCAGGAATTTTATTCAGTTCGGTTTGAGCTTCTCGCGTCCAATTCAAATCCGAACCCGCCGAAATTCCTTTGGTAATCACTTCTTTAGTATCGTGTCCGCCAAAGATTTCTAAGAGGTGATCTTCCATTCCCAAGGTAAAGGAATTATAGATTAAATCGGTGATTTGATTAGTTCCTTCATAACCCAAAAATGGTTTATAACCAATGGGGAAATTCTGAATATGAATTGGGGAAGCAATCACACCACAGGGAATATCTAAACGTTTCCCAACATGACGTTCCATTTGGGTTCCAAAAATAGCAGAAGGTTCAATTCTGGCAATCATATCTCCGATTTGACCGTTATCTTCACTAATCAGAACTTCATCGCAATATTCACTCACTTGTTCCTTAAACCAATCGCCATCATATTTGCAATAGGTTCCAGCACAAACGACGTGAATTCCCATTTCTCGCGCCAGAATTTTTGTCATTGCGGCGGCGTGGGTATTATCCCCAAACACAACGGCTTTTTTTCCGGTTAAATTCTGACAGTCAATAGAACGGGAAAACCAAGCGGATTGAGACACATACAGGGTTTGATTATCAATATATTCACTATAATCAACATTCGCCCCCTGATCATTAATTACTTGTTGAATTTTGCGAATACAACGGGCGGTTTCAACCACTCCCATCGGCGTAATATCAACTATAGGTGTCCCGAATTCTGTTTCTAAATACTTGGCTGCCATTAACCCTAATTCTCGATAGGGAACCAAGTTAAACCAAGCGCGAGGCAGGTTTTTTAAGTTGTGAACTGATGCTCCTTCAGGAATCACTTCATTAACTTCAATTCCTAAATCTACCATTAACCGTTTTAACTCGGTACAGTCATGATGGTGATGGAAACCGAGGGTAGAGATTCCAATAATATTAACCGAGGGTTTTTCGGTTTTTCCTTCAGGAATATCGCCTTTTTTCTTGGCTTTTTCCAGATAAAATTGAACCACTTGTTGTAATGTCCGGTCAGCAGCTTGCAGTTCATTAAAGCGATAATGATTGACGTCGGCTAACATGACATCGCCTTTAGCATCGAGTTGGGCACGTTCAACAAAATTTTGTAAATCTTCTTGTAAAATACTAGAAGTACAGGTAGGAGTTAATACAATTAAATCGGGATGTTCTTCTCGATCTTTTCTAACAATATTATCAACCACTTTTTCTTGGGAACCCCGGGCTAAAACGTTCCGGTCTACAACACTAGCGGTCACAGGTGTATAGTTCCGTTCCCTTTCTAACATAGACCGCATGACGTTGAAGTAGTCATCTCCTAAAGGGGCGTGCATGATGGCGTGAACATTTTTGAAGGAACTGGCAATTCTTAGGGTGCCAATATGGGCGGGGCCAGCATACATCCAATAAGCTAATTTCATAGCGTGTTTCTCCGTTGATAGGTGATGAGGACAGCTTGTTTTATATTCTCAGAAATTGTGCCAATCGCTAGGAGTATTTATACATAGCGATCGCAATTTAATCTCTATTTTAGAATTCATTTTGACACTAAAACAATGATAACATTGTTTAATTGCAATGATTCTTAAATTTTCAGCCATATTTTGTTAAATTAAATAGAAATGTTAAGTTCAATCCCAAAGACTTGACATATAATTAAAAGTATGATTTGAGTTATTTGCTGTTGAGGTAAAAATGCGAACATCCGAGGATTGGGAATGGTTGGCTGCGAGTTCTGAATATTTAGCTGCGGTTGCTGTCCAAGAGTTATTAAAGGATCAAAAACTAATGGAAGCGGGACAAGGGTTAGCGGTTTTAATTGAATCTATGGGAAAATCCAAGAAATTAGCTTTAAAAAGTCAGTTAACTCGGTTAATGATGCACATTATTAAATGGAAATGTCAACCAGAAAAACGGGCTTCCAGTTGGGAAACTACAATTATTTCCGCCAGGGATGAAATTGCTGATATTCAGGAGGAAGTTCCTAGTTTAAATCGAAATTACTTGGAATCAATTTGGGAAACTTCTGTTAAAAAAGCTGTTAGACAAGCGGAAAGTGAAATGGGAAAGAGATATCAATTAATGGCTTTATCTTGGCAAGAAGTATTTGAAGACGAATATAGTTTATTTGATTATAATTAAGGAGAAGGGGTTTATGTCAACTCAAATGGATTGGAAAGATCTAGCCATGAGTTCTCATTATCTAGTGGCATTAGAAGTTAAAAACTGTTTAAAACAGGGAAATATTATGGAAGCTACGATAGGTTTAGAGGCATTAATTGAAGCAATGGGACGATCTGATAAACGAGCGTTAAGAAGTCAGTTAATTCGGTTAATGGCTCATGTTATTAAGTGGAAATGTCAACCCAAAAAACGGACTTCTAGTTGGTCAACTACAATTTTATCAGCGCGGAATGAAATTGAAGCAATTCAGGAAGATACACCCAGTTTAAACCGAAATACTATTGATTCAATTTGGGATAAATGTTTTGAAAAAGCGGTTAAAGAAGCGGAAACAGAAATGAATCAAAAATGCTCATTAATATCTTTATCTTGGCAAGAAGTATTTGAAGAAAAATATAGTTTATTTGATTCTAATTAAACTTAGAAGTTATTATGGAAACTGGAAAAGATTGGGAATGGTTAGCGGCGAGTTCTGAATATTTAGCGGCGGTTGCCGTTCAAGAGTTATTACAGGAGGAAAAATTTATGGAAGCCGGATCTGGGTTAGCGGTTTTAATTGAATCTATGGGAAAATCCAAGAAATTAGCTTTAAAAAGTCAATTAACCCGGTTAATGATGCACGTTATTAAATGGAAATGCCAACCGGAAAAACGGAGTGGCAGTTGGTCTATTAGTATTCGTTCGGCGCGTCAAGAAATTGCTGATATTCAAGAAGAAGTTCCCAGTTTAAACCAAAATTTTATTGATTCAATTTGGGAACAATGTTTTCAACGGTCACTCAAGGATGCGGAGGATGAAATGGGAAAAAAATGCCCATTAATATCTTTATCTTGGCAAGAGGTATTTGAAGAAAAATACACTTTATTTGATTATTATAATTAAATGTAGTGCAAACGTCCTCGCTCACTGATTTTACAACCCTACTCTAAATATCCACTTGTCTATAATTAAAAATAGTTGTATAATCAGATTATCTCTTGAGTTAAAAACAACTCACTATTTTTATATGATTTTACCGCCATGATTAAAAGAAAACAATTTATCCCGCTATTATTATCAGGAATAACCGGGGCTTTCGTATTAGCCTGTAGTCCCTCTCAACCATCTGGAAATAACACCGCTTCTAATTCCAATTCCACGACAAATACCGTTGAAAATTCTAAAGGAATTCCGATTGGAGTTGTTCTCGCCCAAACCAGTAACGCTGCCTTATTAGGACAAGAACAAGTGATTGGGGCGAAAATGGCTGAACAATATTTTAATCAACAAGGAGGCATAAATGGCACTCCAATTAAATTAGCTCTCCAAGATGGGGGAGGCGATGAACAAGGGGCAATTAATGCCTTTAATACCCTAATTACTCAACAGAAAGTTGTGGGCATTTTAGGCCCTTCTTTATCTCAACAAGCCTTCGCCTCTGACCCCATTGCGGAACGGGCAAAAGTTCCGGTTTTAGGCCCTTCTAATACTGCCAAAGGAGTGCCTCAAATTGGTGATTATATTGCCCGGGTTTCTGCCCCGGTTGCCGTTGTCGCCCCGAATGCGGTAAAAGCGGCATTAAAAATCAATCCTGATATTAAAAAAGTAGCGGTTTTCTACGCTCAAAATGATGCTTTTAGTAAATCAGAAACGGAGACTTTTCAACAAACAGTTAAAGATTTAAACCTAGATTTGGTGACAGTTCAAAAGTTCCAGACCACCGACACGGATTTTCAAAATCAAGCCACCGCAGCGATTAATTTAAACCCAGATTTAATTATTATTTCGGGACTGGCGGCGGATGGAGGAAATTTAATCAAACAGTTACGACAATTGGGTTATCAAGGATTAATTATTGGGGGAAATGGTTTAAATACTTCTAATATTTTTTCCGTCTGTCAAAAAGAATGTGATGGGGTAATTATTGCCCAAGCCTATAGTCCTGAAATTGATAATCCAATTAATAAAACCTTTCGGGAAACCTACGCAGCCCAAAATAAAAAAGAACCCCCGCAATTTACCGCCCAAGCCTTCGCCGGAGTTCAGGTATTTGTTGATGCTTTAAAAGCGGTTGACCAGAAAAATAAACTTGATAGTTTATCCTTAGAACAGCTAAGAGAACAATTAAATCAAGCAATTTTATCAGGAAAATATGAAACGGTTTTAGGCAATATTTCTTTTACCCCCGAAGGTGAAGTGGTGCAAGAAAAGTTTTATGTTGCCCAAATTAAAATGGATGAAACGGGAAAAAATGGTAAGTTTACATATTTAAAATAGAAAAAAACGTTATGGTAAATTAGCGTAAAGGAAAACAGGGTTGAGTATTAAATCCTGAGTTATTATTAACTTCAATGGAACAGGAATACTCTAGTTTTCCGCCCTGGTTTCCTCTATTTCCTGAAATTTCATTCCCCTGACCGCCCAAACTGGCTTTCGCCAGAATATTCCCAGAAACTTGATTATTAATAATTTTAACCTGATTCATTCTATATGGTTGATTATTCGTATCTGCCATAACAAAAATATCAGAACCTAAAATTTGATTATTTTCAATAGTTGCATGATTAATTTCTTGAACTTTATAGAGTCCAATATAAGCATTTCCTTGATTATTTTTAATCATAACATTTTTAACCGTTGTTCCCCCACAACATTCCTGCATTAAAATCCCTTCTCCATCCACACTTAAATATTTTGTATCTCCAATTTTATGTCGATAAACTTGATAGTTATTCCCCTCAATTAAAACATTCCATCCTGAAAAATCAATTCCTCTATTTTCTAAGGTAACTGCCCCCGTTGCTTCTCTAGTACCCGTGGGGTCTGTCCACCATTGTTTATTTGGTTGGTCTTGAATATCATTGTTGACTCAGCATAAATTTACGCTATTAATTTTTGACTAAATCTTCTATATCTTGAATAGATGTGGGTAAACTTTGGGTTAAAATTTCTGTTCCTGTTTCCGTGACTAAGACATCATCTTCTATTCTAATGCCTCGAACATCGGCAAACTGTTCTAAACGTTCCCAATTAACAATATTTTGATATTGTTCTCGATTTTTAGGATCATTTAAAATAGCTGGAACCTGATAAAAACCGGGTTCTATTGTTACTAACATCCTGGGTTTTAAGGGACGATTTAACCGCAGAAAACACCAGCCAAACCGTTGACTTCTCACCCGTCCGTGTTCATATCCAGCTAAATCTCCTAAATCTTCCATGTCATGCACATCTAAGCCTAATAAATGCCCGATTCCATGGGGGAAAAATAAGGCGTGGGCATCCTGTTCTACTAAATCCTCTGGATTTCCTTTTAATATTCCTAAATCGACTAATCCTTCAGCAATTATTATTGCTGCAATTCGATGAATCTCTTGATATTCTATCCCAGGTTTGATAGAATTAATACAGGTATCATGAGCCTTTAAAACCACTTGATAAATATCTCGTTGCGTTGGGGAAAATCTTCCCGAAACCGGCCAAGTTCGGGTAATATCCGCCGCCCATCCCATCGCCGTTTCTGCCCCCACATCAGCTAATAGTAAATCCCCAGATTGTAAGGGATTATGATAGTGTTGATTATGTAAAACTTCTCCCTGTACCGTGACAATACTATTATAGGAACAGGCCATATTATGACTAATAATTACCCCTTCCATAGCCGCGCGAATTTCTGCTTCTAATTGGGCTATTTTTGTTGCTTTCATCCCCTGTTTATGGGCTTGAATACTAACTTCTGCGGCTTGGCGTAACTCCTGTAATGCCTGATCATCATGGGTTAGACGCAAATAAATAATTGCCTGGGTTAATTCTAAATCAATTCCTTCGGGCTCTTTTGCTGATCTTAAAGGACAATTCAATAATTGACGCTGTTCGTTGGCGGTAATCGGATTTTGTACCAGAATAGTTGCCGCATCTTCAAGATGATCAGATAATTCTGATAAGGGATAGGAAAAATCCGCACCGATCATTTCTGCAATCTGATTTCTTGGGGGGATTTCGATATGCCAAAGGGCGCTACCTTCGGGGGAATCATCCATAAATAATTCTAAGCCACCTTCATACAAACGAATCGCTGCATTTTTTAAGGGAAATCCAGCAAAATAAAGAAAATGACTACTAGCACGAAAGGGATAAATATTAGCAGGAAAATTGCGGGAAGATTCACGACCCGACCACAAAATTGCCGGAAAATCAATTAAATAGCCGAGTTTTTGGCGCCGTTGGCGGAGGGTATCAATCAGGAATTGGGAAGAATTAAATAACATAATTTAATCGAAATTTGGGTAATTTTAATTTAAGTGATGCTAGTGTTAGTATCATCTTTATCTAAAGTATAGGGTGTAAATCCTGAACAGCCCACCCTGAATTTTAGAAAAAAATAGGTTAGAATCAAACAGCACAAATTGAGGAGGATGATACCGCCTCAAACTGAAACCAACAAGAACAAGATCATGACATCTTTTAAACCGAACTCCCATAACTCTATTCAAGGGGTTAATTGGCCGATTTCTCAACTTCCGGGGTTGAATTCGGACAATCAAACCCGATTAAACAATTATGGCATTAAAACCACCAATCAACTGTTAAAACAAGGCAAAACTCCCGCCGAAAAAATGATTTTAGCCAATTTGCTCCAGATTAATATTAGAGATATTAACAAATGGATTGCCATGGCGGACTTAGCGAGGATTCCTGGGGTTGGTTGTGAATATTGTGGACTTTTGCTTCATGCGGGAGTGAGTTCAGTTCACCATTTAACTAAGTTATCCGTCCATCGTTTACATCAACAAATCCTCCGTTTTTATGTGGTTAATTTACAGCGTCGAGATTTATGTCCGTCCGTTGATCAAATTCAACAATGGGTGCAACAAGCTAGATTTTTATAGGTTTTTTTTATTCTTTTGCTAATACTCCATTTAGGAAAATATCAGCCAATCCTTCCGCCATTTCTTTCATTTCTTGGGGGGAAGCATTGGGTTCTAGGAGGGTATTATAACTAAATCCTGCAATTGCAAACATTCCTAGAAATACTTGAGCAATAATTTTAGGATTCATCGGACGATATACTCCTTTTTGGATGGCAGTTTCAAAAAAAGCCTCGGTTACATCAATCATTTTATTAATAATTTCTGATTGAAGGCGATCGCGTAATTCAGGATGAACTTGAGCTTCTAAAAAACAAATTCTCATCATATCTGCATTTTCATGGAGATTTATCATCCGTCGATATAACAATTGTGCCATGGATTTATAGTTACTAATAGAGCTCAATTCTGTTAGTAAATCCGTTAAAATTTCCGCCCATCCCTGAATCACAATGGCAATCAAAATCGCTTTTTTATTAGCAAAATGTCGAAACAAAGTAGCTTCGGCGACCCCGGCGGCTGTCGCTAAATCACGAGTAGTGGTACTATCATAGCCTTTGCGGGCAAATAACCCCCGGGCTGCCAGTAGAATCTGGTTTTCTAATTCCAATGCTGTAGGGGAATGGAGATGCGACATAACCTTTTTATCTTATGTGGCTCTGGTTTGAGCCTATCATTCGTTGGGGAAGACCGAGCGGAAACGATATAACTCTTAATGCTTTGATATTTTTACGGTTAAAATTCTGATTTTGTGATATTTTAAGATAGATTAGACCTTAGTTGCTTCTCGAATTTTTGTCAAGTTATACCGCTAAAAACCTATGTTTTGGGATTATTTTTTCCGAGGGAAACAAAGAACTCACAAACTATCCTTAATGGGGAAACGTTTGTCCGTTGCGCTGTTAAGTCTATGTTTATTTTGGGTCATGGGATTTCAAGCCGTTTGGGCCGATGAAATTGCCCCTTCAAATTCTTCAATTCAACCGTATTTAAAACGAGTGAAGCGAGAAATTACAGAATTTACCCTCGATAATGGCATGAGATTTATTGTCTTAGAAAGACATCGAGCGCCCGTGGTTTCTTTTTTAATTTATGCCGATGTTGGAGGAGTGAATGAACCCCAAGGACAAACGGGAGTCGCCCATTATTTAGAACATTTAGCCTTTAAAGGAACTCAACGTATTGGCACAACAAATTATCAAGCTGAACAACCTCTTTTAGAAAAGCAAGATCAAATTTTTGCCCAAATTAAACAAGCTAAAGCCGAGGGAAATCAGGAAAAACTAAAACAATTAATCATTGATTTAGAAACAGTAAGTCGCGAAGCTGATCAATATGTCAAGCAAAATGAGTTTGGTAGAATTTTAGAACAAGCTGGAGGTGTGGGACTGAATGCAACAACCTCCGCCGATGCTACCTCTTATTTTTATAGCCTTCCTGCTAACAAATTAGAACTATGGATGTCCTTAGAATCCGAGCGATTTTTAGAACCCGTATTTCGAGAATTTTATAAAGAAAAACAAGTCATTTTAGAAGAGCGTCGCTTGCGGACAGAAAATTCTCCCATTGGTCAAATGATCGAGGCATTTTCCGCCACAGCATTCAAAGCACATCCCTACCGTCGTCCGGTGATTGGTTATGTACAAGACTTAGAAAATTTGACTCGTGAAAATGTTCAAAATTTCTTTGAAACCTACTATGTTCCTAATAATTTAACCGTAGCAATTGTCGGCGATGTTGACCCCACCGAAGTCAAACGTTTAGCGGAAATTTACTTTGGTCGTTATCCCGCCAGACCGAAACCCCCTGAATTAAATATTGTTGAACCGCCTCAAACCGAAACCAGGGAAGTGACTTTAACCTTAAAAACTCAACCTTGGTATTTAGAAGGTTATCCCAGTCCGGCGGCAAATCATCCTGATTCTGTGATTTATGATATGATTTCTAGTCTTCTGAGTGATGGTAGAACTTCTCGTTTGTATAAATCCTTAGTTGAAGAACAACAAATTGCTTTAACTGCTCAAGGATCAAGTGGATATCCTGGTAATAAATACGCCAATTTAATGTTATTTTATGCTATGCCAGCACCCGGTCATACCGTGGATGAAGTGGCGGTATCCCTACGCAAAGAAATTGAACGACTGAAAACAGAATTGGTGTCTGAAACCGAATTAGATCGGGTGAAAACTCAAGCTAAAGCTAGTTTATTAAGATCCTTAGATTCTAATATGGGCATGGCATTTGCTTTAGTTGGATATGAAGTCAAAACCGGATCTTGGATAAACTTATTTGAGGAATTAGAAAAAATTGATGCCATTACTCCCCAAGATATTCAACGGGTGGCTCAAGAGGTATTTCTTCCGCAAAAACGCACCATTGGCCGCCTATTATCCGACGAATAAACTTTAACTACACCTGATTTTATCCTGACTCATTCTATTCTGATTAACCTTTCGATTCACTATGTTGACTTTGAAAACCCTAAACTTGAAAAAATCCATACTTTTTTGGATTGGATTGTTGCTAACGACCTTCTTTTTTACCGCGTTTAGCCATATTCCGGCGATCGCTTCCACGCCCAAACATTACACCGATTTAACTTTTCCTCCCTTACCCACCATTGAACTTCCTGATTATGAACGCTATCAATTAGACAATGGAATCATAGTTTATTTAGTCGAAGATCATGAACTTCCCTTAGTAGGAGGAAGTGCGTTATTTCGCACCGGAGATCGATTTGAACCTGCGGATAAAGTTGGTTTAGCAAGTATTACCGCAGAGGTGATGCGGAATGGGGGAACTCGTCAAAATTCTGGCGATGAATTGAATCAATTATTAGAACAAAAAGCCGCCTCCGTTGAAGTCGGGATTTCTACAACTTCTGGTAGTGTTGGATTTTCAGGATTAACAGAAGATTTAGACTTAGTGTTTGGATTGTTTACGGATGTCATTCGTAATCCTCTGTTTCCTCAAGATCAATTAGACTTAGCAAAAACTCAAGCAAAAGGCGGAATTGCGCGTCGGAATGATAACCCCGGAGACATTGCTTCTCGGGAGTTTGTTAAGCTGATTTATGGTGTAGATAGTCCCTACGCCCGCATCACAGAATATTCCACCTTGAAAAATATCAGCCGCGAGAGTTTGGTTGATTTTTATGAAAAATATTTTCATCCTGAAACTATGATTTTGGGAATTGTAGGGGATTTTGATCGAGCAAAAATGAAGGCTTTAATTGAGCAAAAATTAGGAGATTGGAAACCAAGTCAAAAAGCAGTTATTCCCCCCCTTCCTGCGGTTTCTCAAGCCAATTTAGGTGGTATTTTCTTTGTCGATCAACCCCAATTAACTCAAAGTTATGTGGAAATGGGTCATTTAGGCGGGTTATTCAGTGATCCCGATTATCCCAAATTGGCGGTTATGAATGGGGTATTAAATGAGTTCGGTGGACGGTTATTTAATAATCTGCGATCGCGCCAAGGTTTAGCCTATTCTGTTTATGGCTATTGGGGTGCAAGTTATGATTATCCAGGGGTTTTTAATGCTGGAGGACAAACTCGTTCTGAAACAACAGTTCCATTAATTCAAGGGTTAAAAAATGAAATTGAACGGTTAAAAAAAGAACCCATTAAGTCGGAAGAATTAACCTATGCAAAGGAATCTACCTTAAATTCTTTTATCTTTAAGTTTGAAGATCCGGCTCAAACTTTATCCCGTTTAATGCAGTATGAATATTATGGTTATCCCAAGGATTTTATCTTTGATTATCAACGTCAAGTCCAAGCAACAACCATCGAAGATGTTCAACAAGTCGCTAAACAATATCTTAATTTCGACAAGTTAGTCATCTTAGTTGTCGGAAATAAAGCGTTAATTAATCCGGCTTTAAGTAGTTTAGATAACCAATCAAAAGTCACTACAATTGATGTGACGATTCCTGGGAGTTAATGTTAATATAAGGGTGGGTTTTACCCACCTTAATATCCTATAGATTAAAACCTGGACTTTCTTTCATCTAAAAGTCATCTTTTTGTCAATAGAATTGAGGGATCTGTCCAATCTTCAATAACTAAACCATGAATTAAGGAAAAATCTTTTTTATCAGCAGTTACCATAATACTATTTACAGAAAGAGCAATTGCAGCGATTCGCAAATCTCTTTGAAACCCTTTGCTGTGAAGCTATTTTCTGTTAAGTTCCCTATTTTCATTAATTAATTTTTCATAAATCTTGGAAGCCTTTTCATCAAAATTAAGTATCCTTACTGCTTTGAAGAAGTCTAAAGTTATCGAGAGTTTAGTGTACAGTCTCACTAAATTTTTAGATTCTGAAGGCTTATTAATTTTAACAATCCATCCATTAAAAATTTCCTGAACTGTAACAACCGTAATAGCTATGTCGTTAAGTGAAACTTGAGTTACCCTAGAATTAATTGTATTGTTTCCTCCAAGGAATTCAGAAACTTGATTCGTATCCAGTACCCAAATGGTCATTAGTTGTGTTATCCCAAATTGTTATATAGTTAAGCTATGGTTTCACGATTATCAATATCAATATTAACAGTATTAACAGTTCCATTGATAATTTCATCATAATAACCAATTCTTTCCTCATAAATCATATCATCATAAAAATCATGATTATCAGGATCATTATCATATCGTTCAATTAGAATACTTTTAGCAATCTCAGCAAAGTCAGAATCATCCTGAAAAACACCCGCAAATTTCAACCAAGGGTTTTCTGATTGTTGAGTAGATACTTCTTCAATTTCAAAAGGAATAATTTCTAGTTTATCATAATAAGTATACAACAATGTTTTTAGATTTTCTAGGGCTTCTTCCTGCGTTGAAGCTTCAACGCGCAAGTTAGGAAGTTCTATAAAAGATGCGCGTATTTGCGTTGCATTTGAACGATCAAGCAAAATATGAAATTTCACAGGAAGCGACGGGGATAATTTCCGAGAGGAAAGATTAAGAGTCATGGCATTTTTATTGAGCAGTTTTTAGTTTAATTATAGCATTCTTCTGTCACTTTGGGATAATTAAGCAAATTTTCAAGATTATTTCACCTGTTGCCTCTTGCTATAAGTACCTAAACAAAATTAAATCGCTACAAAACCCTCGATGTTTTGGAATATCATATCTGAGTAATCTATAATAATCAATTTTCAAGAGTTCAGAGAATGTCTAATCTCATCACTCTCGGTCAGATTGCCCAGATTTTAGCGATTAATTACCCATTTTACCGTAATTCCACGGATTCTACAACCGTAATCGGGATCACAACCGATACCCGCAGTATTAAACCTGGAGAGGTGTTTTTAGCGCTACAGGGGGAACACTTTGATGGCCATAACTTTGTGGAACAGGCGATTAACCAGGGGGCCATTGCTGCGATTGTCACTAAGGATTTTGCCCAAAATCACCCGAATTTGCCCCTTTTCCCGGTTCCCAACCCCTTAAAAGCCTATCAACAGATTGCCCGATGGTGGCGGGATCAATTTCAGATTCCGATTATCGGGGTAACAGGGTCGGTGGGGAAAACCACAACTAAGGAATTAATTGCCGCCTTACTCGGGACTCAAGGCAAGGTTTTGAAAACCCAAGCTAACTATAACAATGAAATTGGGGTTCCCAAAACCCTCTTACAACTCACCGCCGATCATGATTTTGCCGTAATAGAAATGGCTATGCGTGGAGCCGGACAAATTGCCGAATTAACCCAAACTGCTCGACCGACAATTGGGGTAATTACCAATGTGGGAACGTCTCATATTGGACTGTTGGGTTCAGAAGATGCGATCGCTCGGGCCAAGTGTGAACTATTAGCAGAAATGCCAAAAACCAGTTTAGCAGTATTAAATCATCAAGAACGTTTGATCAATACCGCCGCTAAAGTTTGGTCAGGTAATACAATTACCTATGGGTTAAAAGAGGGAGATCTGCGAGGAGAATTAATCGACGCCCAAACCTTGCGAGTCGAAGGAATAGATTTACCCTTACCCTTACCTGGGGAGCATAACGCCTCTAATTTCCTAGCCGCATTAGCCGTATTTAGGGGAATTTATGGGGCGCAAACCTCATACAAGCCTTTTCAGCAACCAATAGCGGTACAGTTACCCGATGGCCGGGCAAAACGCTATCAGTGGGGGGAAGATTTAGTGATCCTCGATGAAACCTATAATGCCGGGTTGGAATCAATGTTAGCAGCCTTGCGGTTATTGGCCCAAACCCCAGGGAAACGCCATATTGCCGTATTAGGGACGATGAAAGAGTTAGGAGAGCGATCGCTAGAATTCCATGAACAAGTGGGGCGCACCGTGCGGGAACTGAATTTGGACGGATTATTGATTTTGGCAGAGTTTGAGGCCGCCAATGCCTTAGCAAAGGGGGCTGGCGGTGTTCCGTTAGTGTCAATAGTTGATGTACAGACCTCCGATGCTCATGCTCAAATGGTACAACAGTTAAAAGCCTTGATCCAGCCCGGGGATCGGATTTTATTTAAAGCCTCCCATTCGGTGCAACTAAATCGGGTTGTAGAATTATTGGGATCGGATTTTCAATAGAATCAAATCGCTCAAACGTGATCACTGATCAGTGATAACCTAAAAGATGGCAATATTAAATTCTTCTAAACGTTTCCGAGACGATTTCGGAATCAACTTGTATTAACCAATAAGCAAACCCATGGTCAGCACCGCAGAAAAAACAAATGTAGGCCACGTCACTCAAATCATTGGCCCGGTTGTAGATATCAAATTTCCGAGCGGTCACTTGCCGGAAATCTACAATGCAGTAAAAATTAGTGGCAAAAACGAAGTTGGTCAAGATATTTCTATTGTTTGCGAAGTCCAACAACTTCTAGGCGACGGCCAAATTCGCTCCGTATCCATGAGTACCACCGATGGCTTAGTCCGGGGGATGGAAGTTGTTGATACGGGCGCTCCGATTAGTGTTCCCGTTGGCCCAGCGACCCTAGGACGGATTTTTAACGTTATCGGTGAAACCGTCGATAATTTAGGCCCGGTGCAAACCGAAGAAACTTCTTCCATTCACCGTCCCGCCCCAGCTTTTACTCAGTTAGAAACAAAACCCTCTGTGTTTGAAACGGGGATTAAAGTGGTAGACCTGTTAGCCCCCTATCGTCGGGGCGGTAAAATTGGTCTGTTCGGTGGAGCCGGAGTCGGCAAAACCGTTATTATTATGGAACTGATTAACAACATCGCTAAGGCGCACGGGGGAGTTTCCGTGTTCGGCGGTGTGGGCGAACGTACCCGGGAAGGGAACGATCTTTACAATGAAATGATCGAGTCTGGGGTTATCAACACCAAAGACTTAACTCAATCGAAAGTGGCTCTGGTTTATGGCCAGATGAACGAACCCCCCGGAGCTAGAATGCGGGTGGGTCTGTCGGCTTTGACGATGGCTGAATATTTCCGCGATATCAGCAAACAAGACGTGCTCCTGTTTATTGATAATATCTTCCGGTTCGTGCAAGCGGGTTCGGAAGTGTCCGCTCTGTTAGGTCGGATGCCTTCTGCTGTGGGATATCAGCCCACCCTAGGGACAGAAATGGGTGAATTGCAAGAACGGATTACTTCTACTAAAGAAGGCTCTATTACTTCGATTCAAGCGGTGTATGTGCCTGCGGATGACTTAACTGACCCCGCTCCAGCCACCACCTTTGCTCACTTAGATGCGACCACCGTATTATCACGGGGTTTGGCTTCTAAAGGTATCTATCCTGCGGTTGATCCCCTGGATTCCACTTCGACGATGTTACAGCCGTCGATTGTCGGTAGCGAACACTATAACACCGCCCGGGCTGTGCAATCCACCCTGCAACGGTATAAAGAATTACAAGACATCATCGCCATTTTAGGTTTAGATGAATTGTCTGAAGAAGATCGGATGACTGTGGCTCGCGCTCGGAAAATTGAGAAATTCCTATCTCAGCCTTTCTTCGTGGCGGAAGTGTTCACAGGTTCTCCGGGTCAATATGTCACCCTGGAAAAAACCATTAAAGGGTTCAATATGATTATGGCTGGAGAACTCGATGACCTGCCAGAACAAGCTTTTTACATGGTGGGCGACATTGACCAAGTGATTGCTAAAGCCGAAAAACTCAAAGGCTAAGTTTCACCCGTTGTTGGGCTTTAGCCCTCTTACCAAAGCCCAACAACAATAATTTTTGATCTCGATAATATTTTATTACCTCTTGACAAATGACATTAACTGTGCGTGTAATCGCTCCAGATCGGACGGTCTGGGATGAAAATGCTGATGAGGTGATTCTTCCGAGTACAACCGGCCAAGTAGGTATTCTGACGGGTCACGCTCCCCTATTGACAGCTTTAGATACCGGGGTGCTGCGGGTTCGGTCTAAAAATAAATGGACTCCTATCGCCTTGATGGGTGGGTTTGCTGAAGTTGAAGCCAATGAAGTCACCATCTTGGTGAATGGTGCTGAACGGGGTGATACTATTAATTTAGAAGCTGCCCGTACCGCCTATACCAAGGCTCAAGCTGATTTAGAAGCGGCTGAAACTGGTGATTCTAAAAAAGCCAAAATTAAAGCGACAAAAGCTATTAAAAGAGCCAGAGCGCGGTTACAAGCGGCTGGTGGTGTTATCGAATAACAAACAAGAAACCGGGTTTCTGTAACAGAAAGCTCAATTAAGAAACCCGGTTTCCGAGCCGTGCCAGGTATGGTCAAAAAACCTTTTTAAAAGCGTCCCCTCCACACTTTTATAGCAATTTTTCTAAATTGTATAAAGATGAGTATGCGTTTTTTACAGGACAGATAATGATTCTTCTTTTAAAGTTGCAGAATTTTTTTGTTGATTTCTAAACTCGGCTAATAAATCAAAGAAATTTTTAAAAGCGTCGGCTTCATCACTAGAATACAATAAAATAATTCTAGCCCAAGATGCGGAAGTATTGACCCCAAATTTAGTTTGTAACCAGGGCTGAAATTGTGCAAATTCCATTTCTTGTTCGCTTTCAGGAAGTTCCATAGCTTCACAGGCGTATTGATGACCACACAAAAACATCAATAAATTATTAATATTAGGACTTCCAATATACATTCCTGGTTTTTGTTTAATTTTTTCGAGTAAGTCGTAGAGGTTGGTCATCTTTTTTTCTCCAGAAATATTACAGTTAAAACTTCTCAATTTCTTCTATTATAAACTTTCCGCTTGGACAGTCAAAATCGGCAACCCATTGTTCTCTAGTTAACCCGAAAGTAGATAGGTTATCAAAGACTTTACCTCTTGCTTCAATACCATAGTGCGTTCCATTTTGGGTAATTGATGTTTGACCATTATCCCAACGCTTACTAACAATAAATAATCCCCGACCTACGAGTTTTATTTTCAGATGGATACCATTAATTTGATTCGCCTTTAACCAGTTTTTGATAGCAGCAGCGCACTCCGCACATTCTAACAATTTGTATCTTTGGATAATTTTAGCAATTTGTTGATATATTTGTTCATCGGTAAATTGGAAATTATTGGACATTATTGGGAATTAAGAACATAGATACCAAGTTAGGATTGAAATTAGTCTTAATAGAAACATCCTCTGGATCTGAATATCGAGAAAATAATTCGTTTAAAGCTTCTTCTCCCGATATTTCGCCTTGACTAATAAATCTTTCAATCTCGACAGATCCATCATTCAAAAATTCAACTTCCCAACGCTCCCCAGGAAGCGCAACACTCACCATAATCGCCTCATCCCGATGATGAGCTAGAGAATAGCTAATTTCTTGTTGATCTAAATTTTGTAAGAAACCAAGAAACCGATCAAAAATATCATTTTTCATTTATCAAACCTCCGATCACTTAATAATTTGCGAACAACTTTAAAACCCGGAGAGTTTTCAGCAACTCCTTTTTCTATTTCTTCCCATGTCATCTCACTAAATTCTTCCCAGCTAGGCGATCCTTGTGGAAGTTGTGCTTGTTTGATACTGCCTTTTTTTAGTTTTAAAATGTCACATACTTTTTGGCCAGAGAACTTATGTACGATTGTTTCACCTCCTTTTCTTTTCCTTTAACTTAATTATATCGAACAGGCATCACCCACGCCTCCTAAAAACCGGGTTTCTGCGTTAACCTTTGTTACTAACAGAAAGCTCAATTAAGAAACCCGGTTTCTGAACCCCCTAACAGGTAATGAAATGCTGAAATAACCAAAACTGGGTCAAACAGACCCCCATAAACTCGACTTGACAAAGGGCTGAAATTGTTATAGATTAAAGCTTACAGTTCTTGACGCGAGACAAGAACGTCAAGGAAAAATAATCACGCAAGGCAAAAAAATGCGGACGGACGGGGAGGTGGCCAACCGGAGCCTGCAACGTATAGGTCGAGTTGAAGTAGCTCATCGAACTGCCATTCTTTCTCCATCCGACGCGATAGCCCAGCTTACATTCTGTCTCATAGTCTACCTTACCCCCAACTTCGAGCCAAATCTTCTTCTGGACACTGAAGCCAAAGCGACCGTTACTGTATTTTACCCATAACTGATCAATAGTTTGTAAATCCTCACAGGGGAAGTTATTAATCGAGTCTACATCCACCCATCCTTTCTGTGTTCTTCCTGCGACTTCTAACATTTTTTTAGCCGTTTCTTTGTCAGCTTCTTCCCAGTTTCCGGCTTTCAAAAGTTGTTCTAATTGATCATAATTAACACCTTTAGCTGACTTTAATTCTATATTTGGTTGGGGAGTCTGAACAGGTTGGGGTTGAATATCGTTACACTCTACAGTCTCGACGCGACAGAAGATACCCACCCTATCCTCCCACATCCCCGCCAACCAACCCACCAATTCGGGATTAATTAACGGGAGGTGGCCCTCTGGTGCTGTCTGATTGAATTTTAGATTATTGTAGTACAACCAGCTACCTCCTACACGCCAACCCACCTGATCACCAAACGCTTCCCAGACTTTACTATCATAACTCCGGGTTCCTCCCAGACTTTGATAGATGCGCTTCTGTACCGAAAAGCCGAAGCGTTCATTGCTATATTTTACCCAAAGTTGGTCAATGGTGCGTAAATCCTCACAGGGAAATTTATTAATATCTTCAACCCTTAAATATCCCTCCTTTGTTCTTCCGGCGACTTCATACATTTTATTAGCCGTTTCTTGGTCAGCTTCTTTCCAACTTCCGGCTTTTAAAAGTTGTTCTAATTGACGATAATTAACGCCTTTAGCTGACTTTAATTCTATATTGGGTTGGGGAGTCCTAGCAGGTTGGGGTTGAATATCTAATAATTTCAAAAACTCCGCCATCGTTTGAGGACGTTGTTCCGGTTCTAACCCCAAGCCTTTCAAAATAGCATTATTAATTTTATCACTAATTTTAACAATTTCATTAGGTGGAATTAAGGCTTGATTTTTCAACTTGCGAGTTAAAGCCTGGGTTGGTAATTGTCCCGTAATGGCATAATATAAAGAAGCAGCTAAACAATAAACATCAACCGTCGGTTTCCCACTGCCTTCTAGGAATTGTTCATAGGGGGCAAAGTTTAAATTAGCCGGATGTTTAGAACTCATCACTTTGGGCATAATTTCCGCAGCTAGTCCAAAATCAATTAACACCGCCGAGGTATTATTTCTTAACATAATATTCCCCGGATGAGCGTCTCGGTGAATAATTCCAGCGTTATGAACCATCACCAAAGCATCAGCAATTTGACGAATAATATTAACCGCGTCTGCTTCCGATAACCGACCTTTTGTTTGCACAAATTCCCATAAACTCTGCCCCACAATTAAATCCATCACTAAGCAGTGAAGCCCATTTTCTTCAAATAAATCACTAACTCGGACAATATGGGGATGGGAATTTTGGCCAAGTTTAGCTAAGGTTTGACCTTCTTGAATAAAGCGTTGAACATATTTAGGATATTCGGGGTCATTTTGTAGACCCGCATTGGGGGTTTTCAGAACAACTTGATGATCTAATTGTAAATGTTTGGCTTTGTAAGTTATCCCAAAACCCCCTTGTCCCAGAATTGTTTCAATAATATAGGGACGTTGACGCAACTGGTAGCCCGGTGTCCATGACATAGAAGTTTAGAGGTGAGTCAATCTATATTATTGTAAGCGATCGCAGTTTGAAATGAACACCTAGAAACCGGGTTTCTGCCATCACCTTTACTATTAACAAAAAGATCAATTGAGAAACCAGATTTCTGAATCAACAATTATAGTCCCAATTCTGTTAATAATTCCTGCATCATTTCCCAGGTTAATCCCTGTTGAATATAATGGGGTTCGGTGGGATTATAAGGACTAGATAGACGATCAATTTCAAGGATTTTAGCTGTGTTAGGAATAATAGGAATATCAGGATCAAAAGCGGTGGGACGCATTAACGAACTAGAAAATCCTTTAAAAATCGCAATTTCATCAAATTCGCCATCAATTTCAATTTTAACAATTAAAACTTCTTGAGGGCGTTTAGTGGTATATTGTTCTAAGCGTTTCATGATTAAAATTCCTAATTAATTGAATTAAAAGAGGTTAAATAGGAAGATTTTTGCAAGGGAAAATTAATAGTAAAAATAGATCCTTTTCCCTAACCTTCATTTTCAGCTTTAACCGTTCCTTGCCGTAATGTCACTAACTGTTTGATAATCGCTTTAGTCTAAGCTACTGGACAAACAGAGTTTTGAACACCAGCACCACAACTACTCAGGGATATGTCAAAGCTTCCCACCATTATCGAAAAATTAGGTCTAAAATCTTTAACTTCGTAGTTAGGCTTTGTATTAGAATGTGGAGGCAGTTGCAAAAAAGCACCAAACCTAAATCGTGAGATTTAGGAATCGTCGCGCTTTTAGGGCGGTGAGGATGTCAATAAGGCAACTTTGAAAGATCGTACCGAATAAGGCGCAGTCATGACAATGCCACAGTTTGACAAAACCCATGTCTCTCCATCAGAACCCAATCAGGAAGTTTCGAGTCCTATCCTATCGGAAAATGCTTTAGAAACCCCGGTAGAGGAAACCGCCAAGACCGAGAAAAAAATCCCGTTGAAACTTCCGGCTTGGTTTTGGGGTTGGCCTTTTCTGTGGCTAATTGTCTTACTGGGGTTTGGGACGATGGGGACAGGGGCGTTGTTGTGGTTATTGACAATGCCACCCGTGCCAAACTGTGAGGATATTTCCTCCCTATCTCCCGATAGCGAACATTTGTATTGTGCTGATATGGCTACAAAGTCGGGCAAAATTGAACCCTTACGTCAAGCCTTTGCCCTGGTTGCTAGTTGGCCGGCTGACCATCCTCTCCAGGGACTGGCGCAGAAAAAAATGCAAGAGTGGTCACAGACTTTAATTACAATTGCAGAGAAGAAGATTGAAACCGGAAATTTAGAGGATGCCATAGCCATTGTTAATATTGTACCGAAAAATACCCCCGCTTATGAATCGGTGGCCGTCGCTATTGAGGGATGGAAAAATAATTGGGGTCAGGGGCAAAAAATTTATGACAAAGCCCAAGAAGCAATGAAGGCATTAGATTGGAGTAAAGCCTTTGAATATGCCCAGGCTTTATCCAAATTAAATAATAGTCATTGGAGTGAAAAACGGTTTAATGAAGTCATGGATCGTTTGAGCTTAGAGCGTCAAGGGAATCAACGTCTGAATGAAGCTAGGGAGTTGGCGAAGGAAAATACCCCGGAAAAGTTAGCCGAAGCGATCGCCTTAGCTAATCAAATTGATCAAAAACTTTATATTCAAGCGGGCGCAATTAAAGAAATTAAAAATTGGAGTCGATCTTTACTTGATTTAGCCACTAAACAATTAAAGGAAAAAAATATAGAGGGTTTAACAAAAATTGCGGGTTTAGTTCCTAACTATTCTCCTTTATATTCAGAAGCGCAAAATTTAATTTTAATGGCGGAAGTGAAAGCCCTCAGTTGGAATCAAGCCAGTAGCAAATCTATTTGGCAACAAATGGCGATTCTCTGGGAAGGACAAGCGACTCTGGATAAAATGGGGAATAATCAGCTTCCCTACGAAGAAGCAAAAGTTACTTCCACAGAAGTCTCAGGACAAATCCAAGATCTAATCAGTTTACAATTGGCAACGGCGGTGGCAAATATTGAACACCCTTTAGCCTTACAATTGGCGATTGATCAAGCTCAGATGATTACCCCCCAACAGCCTCGGCGGGTTCATGCTCAAACCTTAGTCGCCCATTGGCGTAAGGAAATTCAACGTCTTGAGGATCGGCCCTATCTGGCTTTAGCGCAACGGTTAGCCCAGACGGAAACCCCGGAAGGATATTCCCTGGCGGTACAACAAGCCCGTCAGGTGGCTTTGGGGCGTCCCTTGCGGGTGGAGGCTCAAACCTTAATTGCCGAATGGAACAAACGGATTGAGATTATTGAAGATCAGCCTGTCCTTAATGAAGCTTTAGCCTTGGCCAAGGCAGGCAATCTGAGTGCTGCAATTGACAAAGCCTCTAAAATTGGCAACCGTCGAGCGTTGTATAAGCAGGCACAGGATAAAGTTTTCGGTTGGGTGGCCACGGTTCAAACCGCCGAAGATCGGCCGATTTTGGATCGAGCTTATAATTTAGCGAAAAAGGGAAATCTGAGTGGGGCGATCGCCGAAGCTACTCAAATTCGATATGGTCGGGCATTATATTCTGAAGCTCAAGGGGCGGTGGCAGGTTGGGCGGCCGAAAGAGATGCGTCGCTTGCGATCCAACAAGCCCCCACCGAACCCGCCCGTCCCGTATATCAAGATTCCTACTCTAATGATTCGGGCTATTCTAACAATTCCGAACCCAGCTATTCCGAACCTAGCTACTCCAATGATTCGGGCTATTCTAACAATTCTGAACCTAGTTATTCCGAGCCTAGTTATTCTGAACCTAGTTATTCACAACCTAGCTATTCCGAACCCGCAGCACCTCCGACTCAGGAGATTGCACCCGCACCCGCACCGGAACCCGCACCGGAACCCGCACCGGAACCCGCCCCCAGTGGTGAAAATAATGCACCAGATCCTAATTTATTCTTGGAATAAGCTGTGGTCAGTCATCAGTCATCAGTCATCAGTCATCAGTCATCAGTTAATATAGCAATCCTAAATAGGTTGTAACATTTGACTGATGACTGATTACTAAGCCGCAATTAAACCACTATGAATTAATAAAGGTTTTGTACTTGGTTCCCGTCCTCGGAAGGCTTTAAATACTTCCATGGGATGCAAACTTCCCCCCAGAGCTAATACCGTATTTCGGAAGCGTTTCCCGGTTTCAGATACCGCATTTTCATTATCTAATCCTGCTTCTTCAAAGGCGGCAAAGGCATCAGCACTTAATACTTCTGCCCATTTATAACTATAATATCCAGCCGCATAACCCCCGGCAAAAATATGACCAAAGGCGCATAAAAACGCATCTTCAACTATAGGTTTTAAAACCATAGTATTCTCGGCAATCCGGTTACGAACATCGTTAATAGTTTCATTCCCTCCGGGTTGATAACGGTGATGTAATTCGATATCCAGCAAGGCAAAATGTAACTGTCTTAACATGGCTGTCCCACTCATGTAGGTTTTAGCCGCTAATAACTTTTGATAATAATGTTCGGGTAAAGTTTCTCCGGTTTGATAATGTTTTGCCATACCAAATAATGTGGCTTGATCATAACACCAATTTTCCATAAATTGGCTAGGCAATTCTACAGCATCCCATTCCACATTATTAATTCCCGCCGCCCCAGGATAGTCAACAATAGTTAACATATGTTGCAGGCCATGACCAAATTCATGAAATAAGGTTTCTACCTCTCCAAAGGTCATTAAACTAGGTTTATCATCCACCGGGGGCGTTTGATTACATTGTAAATAAGCAACAGGTAATCGGATTTTAGTTTCGCCATTTTCGACGAATTTAGCCCGGTTAATACAATCATCCATCCATGCCCCTCCTCGCTTTTCTACGGGGCGACTATAGGCATCTAAATAGAAAAATGCGATCGGATTTCCGCTTGAATTAGCTACTTGAAAATAACGGACTTCTGGATGCCAAATCGGGGCTTGACCATCGGCGGGAATAATCGTAATTCCAAAGATACGTTGAACTAATCCAAATAACCCATCTAACACTTGAGGTAAGGAAAAATAAGGCCGTAATTCTTCATCGGTAAAGGCAAATTTTTCTTCCCGTTGTCGTTCTGACCAAAAGCCAATATCCCAATGTTGTAAATTCTCGGCTTCCGTCGCTCCTTTTGACCGTGCAAAGGCTTTTAAATCTTGAAATTCCTGTTGAGTTGCTTGATAACTAACAAGGCGTAATTCTTCTAATAATGCTTCTACTGCTTCCACATTGGGAGCCATTTTACTCTTTAAACTCAGTTCGGCAAAACTATTGAAACCGAGAATATTGGCTTTCTGTTTTTTGAGTTCTAAAATTCTTTCAATTAAGGGAAAATTATTCCATTCCCCACTCGACGCCCGACTAATATAACCTCGATAAACTTGTTCCCGTAAGTCTCTCCTCTGACTATATTTTAAGAAAGGACTAAAACTAGGTAAATCTAAAGTAATTCGCCAGGGGCCGTTTTCGGCGGTGGCATTTTCTGACCCCGATGAACGGGCAGCTTGAGCAGCTAAACTGAGTAAACTTGGGGGTAATCCGGCGATTTCTTCCGGTGTTGTTAAGGTTAAACTAAAGGCTTTTGTTGCGTCTAAAACGTGATTAGAAAACTTAGTGGAAAGCTCGGCTAATTCTAACTGAATGGTATTAAAGCGATCGCGATCTTCTCCTTCTAATCCAACTCCAGATAATTCAGCATCTCGTAAAGCCGTATTCACAATTCGTTGTTGAGCCGAATCTAAATTATCCCATTCATCGCTATTTCTTAACTGTTTAAAAGCCTGATAAATTGCTTTACTTTGATTTAGTTTATTGATAAATTGAACAATATTAGGCTGAACCGTTGCATGGGCTGTTCTCAGTTCAGGGCTATTTTTAACACCCATTAAATGACCCACAATTCCCCAACTCCAGGTTAACCGTTCCTGTAGTTTTTCTAAAGGTTCAACTAAATCCTTCCAAGTGGGTTTTACATCAGTTTCTAACTGAATAAGATCCTGTTCTAATTCAGTTAACAGTTGGGTGATTCCAGGGACAACCTGATCGGGTGTAATCTGTTCAAAAGGGGGTAATCCCTGACCAATTAATAGCGGGTTTTCTGTGATTGTGGAACTCATACTTCTATTATTTTCAATTTAGGGGGTAAATTAGGGGTCGAGGGGGGCTTTACAACCTCCAACTCCCATAAGGTCTTGCACCTCACTATTGTATAGTAGAGAACAGGGAATAGGAAAGAAAAGAGTTCCCTATTAAGGTTTGAGCATTATTTATTTTAACGAATATTTTCTAAAGGAATATCCAAAAGGCCGTATTTATCCCATCCGGGGGCATCAAAATGCCACCATTCTGTAATTAAGGGAATAAATCCTTGTTTCTTCATTTTAACAGCAAGTAAGTCACTATTCCGACGAACTTGGGGAGAATTTCCGGGGTAAGCCCTGGCGGCTTTATCGGTAAAATCATCAAAGGCGGTTGGCATTTCTAATTCAGCCCCGGTGTGTAAATCAACTAAGGTTAAATCAACCGCAGCCCCTCGGTTATGGCGAGACCCTTTGGCGGGGTTAGCAACATAACGAGTATCGGGTAAAATTGCCCACATTTGACGAGTCACAGATAGGGGACGATAACAGTCATAGACTTTTAATCCTAACCCCATTTGTTCTAAATCCTGTTGAACTCTTGATAACCGTTGGGCAACATCAGAACGTAATAAACATCGGGGAACAGAATAGATTTTTTTCTTTAAAAAATTGTTGGTTGTGGCGTAGCGAATATCGTGACGAATATTCAGGTTAACGCTTTTAATATCAACTAATTTGTCTGTTTCTGGCACTTGGTTATAATCTTGAATTACTAGGGGAGGAGGGGAAGCAGGAGGAGAAGCAGGAGGGGCGTTTAAATTTTGAGCATGAACGGAATTACAGTTAATACCCAAAATTAGGAGTAAAAATAAGAATAATCGCATCAAGAGTTTAGAAAGCATAGGGTTAAAATGATGGTGATGTAATTAGTTAGAAACCGGGTTTCCGAAGGAAATATATTGATTTTATCCCAGAAGTTAGGAGAAGAAACCCGGTTTCTTTTTATATGTCTAAACGTTGATAGATTTGATCGAGGTTTTTCAAGTGATGTTTAGGATCAAAACAAGTATCAATTTCTGTGGGAGATAATGTTGCTTTAACTTGTTCATTTTCTCTAATTAAAGATTGGAAATCTCCATCGGTTTGATTCCAGGCAATATGGGCGCAAGATTGAACAATTTTGTAGGCTTCTTCGCGGTTAATTCCTTTTTCAACTAAGGTTAATAATACCCGTTGACTAAAGACAACACCGCCATAAAGGTTCATATTGCGCTGCATATTTTCAGGATAAACTAACAGATTCTTGACTAAATCCGTGAGTTCAACTAACATAAAATGAGCCACAGTTGAAGAATCAGGTAAGATCATTCGTTCAACGCAACTATGGGAAATATCCCGTTCATGCCAGAGGGCAACATTTTCTAATGCAGCCACCGCATTTCCCCGAATAATTCGCGCCATTCCGGTTAAGCGTTCACTGCGAATAGGGTTGCGTTTATGGGGCATCGCAGAGGAACCTTTTTGACCTTTAGCAAAAAATTCTTCTACTTCTAAAACATCGGTGCGTTGCAGGTTACGAATTTCTACTGCAAACCGTTCAATACTCGCGGCTAATAACGCTAAAGTTTGCACATATTCCGCATGAATATCCCGGGAAATAACTTGGGTGGAAGCGGTATCGGGTTCGAGTCCTAAATTGCGACAAGCGATTGCTTCTACCCTAGGATCAACGTTAGCATAGGTTCCCACCGCCCCAGAAATTTTGCCCACCGCCACGGTTTGACGCAGACGCACCAAACGTTCCCGGTTACGAAAAACTTCCGCTAACCATCCGGCTAATTTAAACCCAAAGGTGATAGGTTCAGCGTGGATACCATGGGATCTCCCGATCATTACTGTATCTCGATGTTGTTGCGCTTGGTAACGAATAGCCTGACTTAAGGCTTCCGTGCGTTCTAACAACACATCCACACTGGCCACTAATTGCAACGCTAAGGCCGTATCCAAGACATCAGAACTGGTTAAGCCTAAATGAATGTAGCGTCCGGCATCCCCAACATATTCGTTAACATTGGTTAAAAAGGCAATCATGTCATGGCGGACTTCTGCCTCAATTTCCAGCACCCGCTTGATATCAAAATTCGCCTTAGCCTTAATTTCCTCAACGGCTTCCGATGGAATATATCCTAACTCCGCCTGGGCCTCACAGACGGCTATTTCCACTTGTAACCAAGTTTGTAGCTTGTAAGTCTCTGTCCACAAATTGCCCATTTCGGGCAAAGTATACCGTTCTATCATATTCTGGGTTTGGATTTTATCGCTTTGATGTTAAAACAGACGTTAATCGTTCAACAGTAGACTGGTGAAACAGTTGTAGCCCAATTTCCTATCCACTGCATCCGAGCGACGTCACTAACATCCCATTTAGCACAACTATCCTATTTTAACTTTTGATGTGGATTAGCGATCGCAACCCTTAAAAAGTTTCCAAATTATTGTAGAGACTTACCATGGTACGTCTCTACGTTAGGAAATTAATTTTATTGGCAACAATTCTCCAAATTAATATTAATCTAGTTGATTAGGATTAATTCCTAAACGTCGTAATTGTTCTTCCAGTTGTTGTATTTTTTGTTGAGATTGTTGCAGACGTTCTTCGGCGGTTAAATAACGGTTTCCCTGTTGATTATACCAATATAACCAATCTCTGGTAATTCCTACATGGGTTCCCCGTTCTCGACCAATACCTAACTGTAATTCCGGCAACCAAACTCGTTCACCCGCTTGCAATTGGTATGTGCCATTTTCCAGTTTATAAACTTCTAAAGGCGGTTTTCGTTTGCGTAGGGGATTATAAACCACATAATATAATGCCCCCATTTCTGCATAAAACTGTTTCTTTTTCGTATATTCTCCCCGGCGTTTGTGAGACACCACCTCAATAATCAGAATTGGGACTTCTTGTTCTTCCCAAAGGACATAACTCAAGCGTAAATCTTCATCAATAATTCGAGGAACACCCACACTTAAAAAGCCATCGGGAACAATAGCAGGTTGTTCAGGATCATAATAGATTCCCATATCAACCCCAAAAAACCAATCCATGCGTTCAGACCAAATAGAAGCTAGGAGAATTTTCAGGAGTCCGGGGATTAAATCTTGCAGTTCGTTATCCACAGGCGTATCATCAGAATCGGGTAAATCTTCCGCAGAAGGTAAACAAAGACCAGGATTGTATTTTAATAGCATTATGGGGTAGGGGATTAAAAGTCAGGTTATATGTTGATTATAACAAAAGGGAAAGGTTCTATTTTGCTTTAGACTAGGGTTCTCTTGAGTTTTATGATATTATTAATAATATTTCTATTCATCCCTTGACTGAACTAAATCGAACCTTAGTTAGTTTTCAAAAGAAGCATTCTCAGCCTCTCTAGTTGAATATTTACTAGAAAAGTACAATATTAATCAGGGTAATATTTTAGATCCCTTTGCGGGGAGTGGAACAACTTTATTTGCTGCTAATTCTCAGGGAATTAATGCGGAAGGAATCGAATTACTTCCCATTGGTCAGGAAATTATCAATACTAGAAAAATCATTGATTTAGATTTAAGTTTAGAAGATTTAACCAGAATTCAATACTGGAAAAATCAAAAACCTTGGCTAGAAACAAAAGAGTTAGATCCTTTACCCGAACTGAGAATTACAAAAAGTGCTTATCCTGAAGAAACAAAAGCATCTATTGAAAAATACAGGGTTGCTTTATTTCAAGAAAATGAACAGGTAAAAAGCCTATTACGTTTTGCCTTATTATGTGTATTAGAAGAAGTTAGTTATACTCGCAAAGATGGTCAATATTTGCGATGGGATTATCGATCAAACCATCAACAAGGGAAAATACCTTTTAACAAAGGAAAAATCCTCAACTTTGAACAGGCTATTGTTAATAAACTGGATGAAATTATTCAGGATATTCAGCCACCGGGTCAACAATTAGAACTGTTTTCTAAGCATCAACAGAAAGGAATTCTTAAACTTTATAAAGGTTCATGTTTGGATATTCTCCCTACCTTACCTGAAAATGTCTATAATGCAGTGATTACTTCTCCTCCTTATTGTAATCGTTATGACTATACTCGAACCTATGCGTTAGAATTAGCGTTACTTGGCGTGAATGAAAAAGAACTGCTCCAACTTAGACAACAGATGTTAAGTTGTACTGTGGAAAATAAAGCTAAAGATTTATTGAAAATAAATCCAGAATGGAAAACAGCAATTAATATCACAGACAATCAAGATCTATTACAATCTATTTTAAATTATTTAGAGGAACAAAAAGCGCAAGGTTTATTAAATAATAATGGAATTACTAGAATGATCAGAGGCTATTTTTATGAAATGGCTTGTGTGATTCAAGAGTGTGGTAGAGTCATGAAACCTGATACACCTTTAATTATGGTAAATGATAATGTTCGTTATGCCGTGGTCAGTATTTCTGTAGATTTAATCCTCTCAAAAATAGCGGAGGAATTAGGATTTTATATTGAAAATATTTTAGTATTACCCAATGGGAAAGGAAATAGTAGCAAACAAATGGGAATACATGGACGGGAATCTTTAAGAAAGTGTATTTATATTTGGAGAAAGTGCAAATGACACCGAATAACCCCTATCTTCAACATTTAACAAGTAGTGATGATCTGATTACGGATTATCAAGCGACTCGATCAGGTTTTGTTATTTTAGCATTAGAAAAAAACCGGAGAGCAACCCCATTTATTGAACAAGCAAGAACCCTAAAGTTATTTGCATCCCAAGCTAAAATGCCTGCTGATCTTGTAAATATTACAGATATACAACCTGCTTTACTAACAGCCGCAGGATTATCTGAGAAAGCCATAAAATATTTAGAAATTCAAGATAAAATAGAAATTTGGCATCAATTGGAAACAGAACGTTTAGAGAATGCAGCTAATCTAACAAATGATCAGCAAATCGCTTCTATCTGTCGATGGATCTGCCATCTTTAGTTTTTGGTGCGTGCACGGGGCTTACGCACCCTACAATTATTAAAATTTTTGCCTGGATTTTGATTAAGGTTTTGGTGCGTGCGCTGCGATGGCCGCACCCTACGAGTTGGATATAAAAAAATTAAATGACTTTTGTTAATACAAACACACTCCCTACATTTCCCCGTCCGATTCTTAAATCTTCATCTAAATAGGTAATATCTAACCAGCCTTTTTGATCCCGCGCTTGTAAACTAAAATCAATCGCAATGAATTTTTTCCCCTTTTCAATATCCGAAATTAAACTATTAGGAGATTGATACCCAATAAACCTTTGAGAACCAATAATAAAGCGATTAAATTTAACATTAACTCGTTTTTCTGAAACGGGTTCAAATTCTGCGGCTACACTAACTAATCCTTCTAATAGCGGTAAACTTTGAACTTCTGCAATATTATAAACTTTCCGATCCGCAACCCGAATACATTGATAAATTTGTCCTAATTCAAGTAAGGGAAAACGACCAATTCCTAATAATTCATCGCTACTGGTATATAGTAGCCGCCAATTTCCCTCTAACAGTTGAGGAACTTCTAGGGGGCGGGGGTTGGGATTAAATTCTTCCAATTGAGTCAAGGCGGATAAAATAGCGGCTTTATCCCCTGGGGTGGCGAGTAGACCGCGATTTTTCCCCGCAATCATTTCTAATAAAAGGGCTTTTTTGGAGTCAATCATAGTTTTATCTTATGCTTAAATGATTATTAGTTAGCTTTTTTAAATCTATAAGACTCAAAATAGATTTAAAAAATATGATACTGTCCATAACCAATGATTGTGTAAAATTAGATTAAGTCTAACTCAATTCTATTTGACACCGGAAACTAAAAATGCTTAATCCATCCTTACGAGAAATCCCAGCCCATGAACCGGCTGATGTGATTCCTTCCAAACAAGAAATTTCACTGATAGCTTGGTTAGAGTCCACCGGACGTCTAATCGAACGAGATACCGTCAGTAGTACCACAACCGTTGACTATTTGGAGGAGGAAGAAGAAATCTCCGATCTGATTTCCGTTGATGACTCTGCCTATGACGACGATGATGATGATGATGATGATATATCAGAAAGCTAGAAATAGACGCTAGGAAACTAGCGATTTCTGGGATGGTGATTTTGTGGTGTTGAGGATTAAAAATTTTTGTGGATAGCAAACTTTATTCGGTTAAATCATCCAACTGGTCTGGACAAACCCTATTGTTTCTACTGAGTTTAGGGTTGAGTGTATTCGCTCTTAGTTTAGACCGGGTGAACGATAATTTATTTCAAGTTCAAGGCTCGTTATTTTTACCCGTTTTGATTTGTGCGATCGCCGTTTCTATCTTAGGATATTGGGCAATTCCACTTTTAGTCAAGATTAAAGCCGGACAATTCATCCGAGAAGATGGCCCCCAAGCCCATTTACAAAAAGCCGGAACTCCCACCATGGGAGGGATATTTTTTGTTCCTGTGGGAGTTGCGATCGCTTTAATTTTAACTCAATTTAATCCCAATGTGATCGCCGTTTCTACCCTAACCTTAGCCTATGGATTTATTGGTTGGTTAGATGATTGGCAGATTTTAAGACGTAAATCAAATAAAGGGATTTCTCCTCGAATGAAATTGGCGTTGCAGGTAGGTTTTGCGACGCTATTTTGTGTGTGGTTAACATTAACTCAATCTTCCACTTTAACCACCGTTGCTTTACCTTTAGGATTAGCAATTCCCCTGGGATTGTTATTCTTGCCCCTGGCAATTTTTGCCCAAGTTGCTGAAAGTAATGCCACTAATTTAACCGATGGTGTGGATGGATTAATGGGCGGTTTAGGTGCGATCGCATTTTTAGGTTTAGGGGCCTATGTCGCCCCCAGCGCACCGGAATTAACCACTTTTTGTGCCTGCATGAGTGGCAGTTGTTTAGGATTTGTTACCCACAACCGTAACCCCGCAAAAGTGTTTATGGGGGATACGGGAGCCTTAGCATTGGGGGGAAGTTTAGCCACGGTTGCCCTATTAACTAACAGTTTATGGGTGTTATTAATAATTAGCGGAATTTTCTTCGTGGAAACCCTCTCTGTAATTGCTCAAGTTAGCTATTATAAAGCTACAAAAAATACCGAGGGTGTGGGTAAACGTCTGTTCAAAATGGCTCCTCTACATCACCATTTAGAATTATCAGGATGGCAGGAAACCCAAGTGGTCGGGAGTTTCTATTTAATTAATGCTATCTTAGTGTTAATTACCCTGCTTCTAGGATACAATCCTTTCTAGGTTTTTAGCCGAATCATGATTAACCTTTCTGTTGTCATTCCGGTTTATAATGGCGAGACGGATTTGCCGGATTTAATTGAATGTTTGCGATCGCAAACCTATCCGGCAGATCAAGTAGAATATTTATTAGTTGATAACAATAGTCAGGATAATTCTGTTTCTATTGTTCAGGAATTAGCCGCATCTTCTTCAATTAATATTTGTTCATTATCAGAAAATAATATCCAAAGTTCCTATGCCGCTCGCAATGCTGGAATTAAAGTCGCAACCAGTGATATTATCGCCTTTACCGATATGGATTGCCGACCGGAACCCCAATGGTTAGAGCAATTAATTCAGCCCTTTTCTAACCCCAATATTGGTCTAGTAGCAGGTGAAATTATTGCCCTACCCAGTCACAATTTATTAGAAAAATATGCCGATAAACAAGAAACTTTATCCCAAAAACACACCTTAAATAATAGTTTTTTACCCTACGGTCAAACCGCTAATTTAGCCATACGTCGCGTTATTTTTGCACAGGTAGGTTTGTTCCGTCCCTACCTAACTACTGGGGGAGATGCGGATATGTGTTGGCGGATTCAACAACAAACCAATTATCAATTAGAATTAGCATCCCAAGCAATAGTTAAACACCGTCATCGGTCAACTTTAAAAGCATTAAAAAGTCAGTGGCGACGCTATGGAGAATCAAATCGGTATTTGCATGAACTCCATGGGATTAATTTAATGAAAGAGTTAACAACTTCAGAATATTTATATCGGTTAGGACGTTGGTTCTTAAAAGAATTACCCCTGGGTACGGTCAAACTCTTAACCGGAAAAGCCGAAATCGTGGATTTAATTAGTACCCCCATCTCCTTATTTAATGGAAATGCTCGTTTCCAAGGACAACAACAGGCTAAATTATCAGACCAAGCCAAAGTAATTGAACAACTTTAAATAGGATGGTTAAAATGTTTTCCTGTTATCAACTCAATTTTTCGGGTCAACCAAAACCGGAAATTCTTTATGATGGTTTCTGTCCTCTGTGTATTCGTTCCATGACCCTTTTATGTTATTGTGACTGGTTTCAACAATTCAATTATATTCCCGTTGAAGAACAATGGACGACCCTTCAAAAGACCTATCCTCAGCTTTCTTTAGAAGCCTGTTTAGCTGAAATTCATCTCATTTTTCCTAATGGTTCTGTGAAAACAGGTTTCTTTGCATTGCGCGAAATGATTCACTATCTACCCCTTCTCTGGCCGTTATTATTCATCCTTTATTTTCCGGGTGCTTCCCTCTTAGGGCCGAAAATTTATAGCTTTGTGGCTTCCCGGAGAAAACGCTTAACACGATGCAGTTTTGATAGCTGTTCTTTAAAATAAATCATTTTTTTTGATACTTATTAAGAACAATAACTAAAAATATTTTAATGCCTTGACGGTTGCTATAATTCAGATCATAATTGTTTGTTAATCCAATCGCTATGACTCAATTTAGACTATCTCAACAACACTTAAATTTGTTGTCTCTGTGTCCTCGAAAATTTCAATATACCTATTTAGATCAATTAGTTTCACCCACTTCCCCAGAACAGGAAGAACGCATCGCCTGGGGAAATCAGTTTCACTTGTTAATGCAGCAACATGAGTTAGGATTACCTGTGGATTTGTTACTGATCCAAGATCAGGAATTAAAACGCTGTTATGATGAATTTTTAAGTGTAGCATCGGATATTTTTAGGTTAAATTCCGATCCCGCAACCTTCTTTTTTAGAGAAGCAGAACATTACCGTAGTTTGAATTTTAGGAATGATTTATTAGTAGTTATTTATGATTTAATTAAAGCCGAAGAAAAACAAGCACAAATCTTTGACTGGAAAACCTATCCTCGTCCTCAAAATCGCCAACTTTTAGAAAATAATTGGCAAACTCGTTTATATCCCTATCTTTTAGTCGAAACCAGTCAATATTTACCCGAACAAGTTTCAATGACCTATTGGTTTGTTAAGTCTCCTCAAAAACAACCACCTGAATTTTTAAACTTTCCCTATACTCAACAACAACATCAGAAAAATCAACAGGATTTAAACCAACTAATTGATCAATTTCATAACTATTTAGACCGTTATCAACAGGGTGAATCTTTCCCCCAAGTTGATCAAAGTCAAGGACATTGTAAATCCTGTCAATTTGCTATCCGTTGTCAACGGGTTTCCGAAGAATTATCCCTGGATCAACCTTTAAATTCTCTGAATCTATATAATATTGATCAAGTCCAAGAAGTTATAATTTAAAGAAATCATCATTCCTATGTGGCAAATTCAACCAAATTTAGATACTCCTGATTGGATTATCCCAATTATTCAAGAGTACGCTCCTCAAATTTCAGGGAAATATGTGGCTCAATTATTATTACATAGAGGTATACAAACCCCTCAACAATTGCTAGGGTTTTTAAACTATAATTGTTATCAACCATCTAGTCCATTTGAATTTGGAATAGAGATGGAAAGGGCAATTGAGCGATTAATTTTAGCCCGAAATCAACAAGAAATTATCACAATTTGGGGGGACTTTGATGCCGATGGAATTACCGCAACTTCCGTATTATGGGATGGATTAGGACAGTTTTTTAACCAAGAAAATCAGCAGTTATCCTATTATATACCCAATCGTTTAACCGAATCTCATGGATTAAATTGTGCTGGAATTGATCAATTATATCAACAGGGATGTCAGTTAATAGTTACTTGCGATACCGGAAGTACCAACTTAAAAGAAATTGAATATGCGAATCAATTAGGCATTGATATTATTGTTACCGATCATCATACTTTACTTGAAGAAAGACCTCCAGTAGTTGCTATTATTAATCCCCGTTATTTATCTTTAGATCATCCTTTATATCATCTATCGGGGGTGGCGGTTGCTTATAAATTAATTGAAGCATTATATGAAACTTTGCCCGATATTCCCCAACGTCCCTTAGAAGATTTATTGGATTTAGTCGCCATTGGTTTAATTGCTGATTTAGTTCAACTTAAAGGAGATTGTCGCTATTTAGCTCAATTAGGAATAAAAAAATTACAACAACAATTAAAAAATCCTACCCGTCCAGGGGTTGTCAAACTGTTAGATTTATGCAAACGAACAGGCGATCGTCCTACCGATATTTCCTTTGGTCTTGGCCCTCGAATTAATGCCGTGAGTCGCATTTATGGGGATGCTAAATTCTGTGTTGAACTTCTAACCAGCAAGGATAAAAAACGCTGTCAAGAATTAGCGATAGAAACCGAATTAGCTAATACCCGGCGCAAAGGATTACAAAAAGAAGTTAGTCACGATGTGATGAAAAAATTAAAAAAAATTGACCTATCTACAACTCAAGTTATTGTGTTATCTGATCCGCAATGGCAAGGAGGAGTTTTGGGTTTAGTGGCGGGTCAAATAGCTCAAGAGTATGGACGACCGACCATTTTATTAAGTACAGAAGGAAGCATAGATTTAAGCAATTATCAGCAGGAAATTAGCGATAATTCAGAAGTAAAATTAGCCAGGGGTTCTGCTCGTTCAGTGAATCAAATTGACTTATATGAATTAGTCAAAAGTCAAGCCCATCTTTTGCATCGTTTTGGGGGTCATCCCTTCGCCGCCGGGTTGAGTTTGCCAATAAAAAATATTCCGATATTTATAGATGCAATTAATCGCCAAATGCGAGAAAAATTAGAATCTGATTTGTCGGACATTGGACAACGAAATATTCAAGTTGATTTAGTTTGTACCGTTGCCGAATTAGGGTTTGATTTATTTCAGGAATTAAAACTATTAGAACCCTGTGGTATGGGAAACCCAGTTCCTAAAATATTAATTAAAAATTGTTGGTTTACTAATGCTTGGAATACTTCAGAAAAGGATTTAAGAGGGAAAAAAGTTCAATATATTAAAACCACCTTTGAACTATGGGATCAGTCTATATCAACTGGATTTCCTGGGGTATGGTGGGGACATTATAAAGATGAGCTACCCGAAGGAATATTAGATGTGATTGTAGAACTCGATTTTAATACCTTTAAAGAACAATATGAAATTAGAATCTTAGAATTACGTTTTGCTCAAGATCAGAATCCTCCAGCCTCTATTAATCTTGCTAACCATCCTATTTTAGATTATCGTAATCAAAACTTTAATCAACCTTTATCTGATCACTTATTAATTCTCAATGACTGTCCCACCTGTTGGGAAGATTTACAATCTTGGTTTCGCCGCGCCCATACTGAAAAAAGACCTTTAGTGATCGCTTATACCCTACCCGAATTATTACCGCCTGAAAAAATTTGGGAACAACTGATCGGTATTGCCAAATATCTCAGTCGCACCCATCAACCCGTGACTATTCAACAACTCCGAAATCAATTAAATTTAGGAGTGATTCCCTTAAAAATTGGTTTTAAAATCTTGCAACAATTAGGATTTGATATTGAATATCAGGATCAAAAGTTAGATATTAGCTGGGAAAAATTATCCAGTTTTTATGCTTCTGAAACCCTGAATCAATTAATCCAAAACTTCCTAGATACCATCCAAGAAGAACAGTTTCGCCGTCGATATTTCTGTAAAATTCCCTTGTCAACCCTCGAATCAATCGCGATTCAAACCATCATCAAGGAAGGTAACAAAAACTGAACTTAAAAATTTAAAATAATGGAAGTTAAGATTCATGAATCGGGAATGATCCATTTTTCCTAATCCTGTTGTATAATAAAAAATCGTACCCTTAAAATATCCCTGTGTGATTTCTAAAAAGGCAGGGAATCTAACTATGGTCGTTTGTCCCCAGTGTCAATTTGAAAACCCTAATCTAAATAAGTTTTGCCAAAGCTGCGGTACTTCCCTTACCCAGAAATATTGTCCTGAATGTGCGGCTACCGTTCCCCTAAATACCCTGGAATGTCACAACTGCGGGACAGTAACTGGAACAGTTTATCTAGCCGTGGTTAGCCCTTCGTCCTTAGTCGCTGCTCAACCTGATCAATTAGAATCTTTAAATAATGACCATTTAGAGGGGGCCAATACCGTCGAGGAAGCGATTTCAGATCGAATTGAGACTGAACCCCTTACTCCTGAAACCCCTCAAGAGTCAGACCCAACACCTGCAGCTATTGAACCCGAAGAAGAAATTTTCTCCCAAGCAGATATCGAAGCCATCACCATCGCCCCCCAGGATGCCCTGAGTCCCTCCGGTGAACCGTCATCGCAGGATATGGAATCGCTCGAACTCCCTATTGGAGCCTATTTAGACCCCCAACAGCGTTATCAACTCCTCGAACCCTTACCTCCGCTACAGTCAGGAGAAACCCTGACGGTGAAGGTTTTAGATACCCAGCCCTTGCAGGTGTCTCCCCTAAAAGCCCTAGAAAAACAAGATTCTACCCCATCAGATAAGCAATTACAGACCTTTATTATTACGGCGGCACAACCCTATTTTTCCTTAGCTTCCGAGCATTCTAACTATTTCCCTCGCTTACAAGATGCCTGGGAACAGCCTTTCTATAGTGTGATTATTTTAGAAGATTTTACTAATTTCCCCCTATTATCTGACCTGTGGAGTAACAAGAAAAACACAGCCAAACAAATTGTTTATTGGTTAGAGGACTTAGTAAAACTCTGGGTATTGTTGGAACCTTGGAACTGTCGTCAAAGTTTATTAGAAATTCAGAATTTAAGGTTTTTTTCTGAAGATTCTCAACAGTTATGTTTAAAACAATTGTATTTTGAATCGCCCAATTCTGCCCTGAGTTTATCGGATTTAGGATTATTATGGCAGGAGTTATTTGAACAATCCCAACGGACTTATGTAGGTTCCTTAAAAGAAAAATTACGCGATTTAATTGAAGGAAAAATTCAAACCGTTGAACAATTGCAAAAAGATTTAATGGTAGTTTTAGATGAAATTAATTTTCCCTCAACCTCAACCCCCCAACCGATAGATCGAACAGCAACCCCGCCATCGAGCTTAAATCAAGCTCCAACGGTAATTCCGGCTCAGAAACTCAAAT
Organism: Planktothrix agardhii; assembly: GCF_904830935.1. Lineage (NCBI taxonomy): Bacteria > Bacillati > Cyanobacteriota > Cyanophyceae > Oscillatoriales > Microcoleaceae > Planktothrix > Planktothrix agardhii. The sequence continues at coordinate 1,961,484 of NZ_LR882952.1, read as the reverse complement.
CCCTAGAAGCGGTGGGACGTACCGATATCGGACGTCAACGGGATCACAATGAGGACTGTTTTGGGATGGAAACCCAAATCAAGATTCAAGAAACACCCCAGGGACAAACAAGCTCCGTCCGGGGTTTATATATTCTCTGTGATGGGATGGGAGGACACGCCGGAGGGGAAGTGGCGAGTCAAATGGCGGTTGACACCCTGAAAGACTATTTTCAAAACCAATATCCCCATGGACTCCCCACGGCAGAAATCCTACAGGATGCAATTCTTCAGGCAAATGAAGCGATTTATACTGAAAATCAACAGGGAGTCCGTTCCGGTGTGGGTCGCATGGGTACAACCTTAGTGATGGCCTTAGTGGTTGGTCACCAAGTGGCGGTGGCTCATGTTGGAGATAGTCGGTTATATCGTTTAACTCGCACCCATGGGTTACAGCAAGTTACCGTTGATCATGAAGTCGGACAACGGGAAATTCAAAAAGGAATTGATCCAGAACTGGCCTACTCTCGTCCCGACGCCTATCAATTAACCCAAGCCCTAGGGCCGAGGGAGGAGCAGTTTGTTCATCCAGAGGTTCAGTTTTTGGAAATTGAGGAAGATACGGTTCTAATTATAGCATCCGACGGCTTAACGGATAATAACCTCTTAGAAATATTCTGCGAAACCCAACTTGAACCCTTACTCAAGCCCGAAACCCCTTTATCCACAGCAGTAGACAGTTTAATTGCTCTGGCGAATCAACATAATGGTCACGATAATATTACGGCTATTGTAGTTCGAGCTTGGGTTTAGGGGAAGGGGTGTCTCAACCTAGTGAGTCTTTTAGGACTCTCTTAGAGAGAGCATAGGGAGGTTGTTTAACAGAGTAAGTTTTGTTAACAAATGCTAACGTATGTTATAGTTTAAGACATGGCATACATACCACTCAGAAAAGCGGTCGAATTTCTGGATCTGCATCCAAATACGTTGAGAAAAAACGAAACTATTAAATACTTACAGCAACCTGATACAAAAGCCAAAAAGTATCGGTAAACTCATTACCCATTAATCATTACCTATTCGTAATTCTCTTAACTGATAACTGAATTTATGTTAATTCTAACGTTGTTAGACCCCCAACAAAAAACCCCCCTGCGACAGTGGACATTTGCACAGGAGGCGGTAATTCGAGTTGGACGGGCGGCGGATAATCAAGTTGTAATCGTTGATTCCTTGGTTTCCCGTTATCATCTGGAGTTACACCGTCCAACGGATGAAACCCTGAATTCCCTTTGGTTACTCGTGAGTAAGGGAACAAATGGAACCTTTGTGAATGGGGTTCTCATGAATCAGGGTTTAGTCGGGGATGGTGCTTTAATTGAATTAGCAAAAGATGGCCCCTTATTGCAAATTCAACTCCAGGCCAGTGTCATTGCTATTCCGGCCACTCCTCCCTCCTGCAAACATCAAGGGAATACGCCGGGGAATTTATTCTGTATTCATTGTGGGCTTCCCATTCTGGTTGAACGCACAATCCGACAATATCAAGTATTGAGAACCATCGGACAGGGAGGAATGGGAACAACCACCCTAGCCTGGGATTCTACCACGGCTAAATCGGCTGTCCCTGTTGTCGTTGTTCTCAAAGAAATGAATGCGGATATGGCACAAATTGCCAAGGCCCAAGAATTATTTGAACGGGAAGCCCGTACCCTAAAAGCCTTAAACCATGGGGGAATTCCCCAGTTTTATGACTTTTTCGTGGAAGATGGCAAAAAATATTTAGTCATGGAAATGATCCATGGCACCGATCTGGAACAGTATATCCATCAACGGGGGCCAGTAATTCCCCAACAGGCGATCCAGTGGATGATTCAAACCTGCGAGATATTAGACTATATTCACTCCCTCGATCCGCCTCTAATCCACCGAGATATCAAGCCTGCCAATTTGCTGTTGCGGAGACGGGATCACCGCATTGTAGTTTTGGACTTTGGAGCCGTGAAGGAAATCGGAACGCCGCCCGGAACCCGCATCGGGGCTGAAGGATATAGCGCTCCTGAACAGGATCGAGGACAACCCCTGACTCAATCGGATTTATATGCGATCGGTACAACCTTAATTTTTTTACTGACCGCCGAAACACCCCTCAAATTCTATGGTAAACGAGGGAATAGTTATGGTTTTGAACTCGATAACGTTCCCACGATTACGCCTCAACTGCGAAAAGTGATTGAACAAGCCACGGAATACCGACCCAAGGATCGCTATCCAACGGCTCAATCTCTATCTCAAGCTTTAGCCCAGTGCCTAAATTGATCAAATCGTGAGGAAGATTTATGCAAAGCAGGAGGAAAGAGCAAAGGACTAAAAGCCACGGATAGAGAAATACAAAACTTTAGACAGTGGAATTTGAAAGGATGAATTTTTGATTGATTATAGACCGACTGAAATCAAGGAGAGTTTGAGAAATAGGTTTCTAATCTTCGTCTTCATCCCAAGCTTCAACGGCTAATAACTCGCTGAGTGGATCTTGCATGGAGAAACCAAATTCTAACAATTCCTGTTTCCAATATTTCCATTCATCGCCATAGAGAAGGGCAATTTTCCATAGACTATCGGAAGGTTTGATAATGTCAGACTTGACCAGGGAATCCACCTGACGCTGTAATTTATCCATCGGGTGTATAACCTTTTGGCTCATAATACCTCTTAAGTTGTTCTAATTTCTAAAGGGTTAACGCTTTCCAACCTGAACGATTTTTCTTTGCATACAGGGCTGATGCCACTCAAAGCAACTTCCTCGATCATGAGTATAGCATAAACTTTGAAAAAGCAATCTTTTTTTTAATTTAGGTGTTAATTCTCGATGACGATGGCTTGAATTTCACCCTAAAGCCAATTATAGCGGGGAAAACCAAAAAGTGTAATCCCAACTTATTGACTAGGAATCGCTCTCTAATTAATCGGTATCCGTAATACACAATACCCAAACTTGATAGTTTCGCTTATCAATTCCAAACCAAGTCACATCCCAAGAAACGCCCGCGAACCACTCTGTCCAAGGTTCTTGAGAAATATACATCTGAATTTCATCATAGCGACTTCCAAACAAAGTCTCACAAAATTTCATCCCGATATCCTTGGCTTGTTTCGCAGTTCCTTCAAATTCTTCATCTGCGCCACCTAAAAATAAAGCCTCTGCTAATTCTCCATCTAAGGTGAAAGCACTGGTATCTTCCGTTAGGTCTAGGTCTGTGGTTAAAGGGGTTTCAATTTCTAAAGCTGATAAACCATCCATCACTGGGGGTAAGGTAACAAACTGTTCAAAAAAATTAATTTCATTCAGTAAGTCCCTGGAGCCAAACCAATTTAACACCGCATGGGGAGAAACCTTAAATCGGGCGAACTCCGCACCCCCATTAACCAAAATTTTTCTTAATTCTTGGAGGAGTTTATTAACAGATGGATCTTCTAGGGGGGTATATACGACTTGTAATTCTTGCCACATTTGCTCAATTTCTTCTTCCGAAGGGCGGTATTGGTCTCGATTAGGAACTAACATCAATGTTGATCTCCAGTTAACAATATTTTATATACTTTACTTGAGTCTTTAAAAACTCACAAGATTATTTTCAAAAAATATTATAAAAGTTAACAGAATTAATAGGGGTTTTTATGGTACTTGTTGATTCTTTTCAGAATCAGCGATCACACTGTAAAATAAAAACGGATGAATATTATTTTAGTCTAGTACATCCTAATACTCAGGTTGGGTTAACTGCGAGCGCTTCTGTTGAAACTGGGTTTCTTTAGTTTTTACGATCGCATTCTTAAAAAAAAATATATTATAAACAATAACCCAATTCAAAAGCACTTTATGAACATTACCGATATTCGCAATCAAGTTAAACAGTATGTTGATCAGCTATCTCCTGAAAAACTCATGGTAGCTGCGGATTTTTTATCATATTTAGCAGAACGAGAAAGTCAAGAAGCAACAGAAAAATTACTTAAAATTCCTGGGTTTAAAGAATCTTTTGAAAAAGGCAAGGAAGATGTTTTAGAAGAGCGATTAATTTCTGTTGATAAACTCAAAAAACGAAAAATTTTGATTAATACCCTACAAGGAAAATATGCTCATGCTTCCACCAGTAGTGAAGATTTTGCTCAACAAAAACAAAAGGATATTGACTGGGAGGAACGCAACGGATGAATATTATTTTAGATGCTTGTGCTGTGATTGCTTTTTTGCGGAATGAAACGGGTGCAGATATTGTTAGAGAAACCCTGGTTAATCAAGATCACACTTGTATGGTTCATGCCATTAACCTTTGTGAAGTTTACTATGATTTTTATAGGGATATTGGCGAAGCAGAAACAGAACAACTGATACAGGAATTAACTAATATTAATATAATCACTCGTTACGATTTAGATGCCATGTTTTGGCGAACGGTTGGACGTTATAAAGCAAGTATAAAACGAATTTCTTTAGCCGATTGTTTTGCCCTAGCTTTAGCTAAGAAAGAAGCAGGAATATTGCTCACATCTGATCGCAAAGAATTTGAACCTGTAATAGTTCTTAATATTTGTCAGATTACTTTTATTCGTTGATTATGTTCCATTATACTTAACCTTAAATTGTTAAAAGTATATTTTAAAAATGCGTTGAAACCCGGCTTCTCAACTAATCAGAAACCGGGATTCTTGGTTTTTAAGACAATTTTAAACCGTACAAATTTCGGTTAACGTAGCCACGAAATTCGGATAAGAAATTCCGGCAGCTTCGGCGCGGTGAATAGTAGTTTTTCCTTGACAATTCAAAGCCGCGATCGCTAAACTCATGGCAATTCTATGATCCGTATCGCTATCAACTTCTGTCCCATTTAAAGGAAAACCCCCGGTAATTTCTAAACCGTCGGGACGTTCACTAATTTTAGCTCCTAATTGACTCATTTGAGTCGCCATTACCGTAATCCGATCGCTTTCTTTCACCCTTAATTCTTCCGCATCTTTAATAATAGTTGTCCCCTCAGCAAAAGCCGCAGCCACCGCCAAAATCGGAATTTCATCAATTAATCTAGGAATAATATCCCCCCCAATTTCACAGGCTTTTAACAGACTATATTTAACTCGAATATCCGCCACGGGTTCCCCCGCCACAGTCCGTTCATTGTCTAATTGTAAATTCGCTCCCATTTTTTCTAAGGCTTCTAAAATCCCTGTGCGAGTCGGGTTTACCCCCACATTTTCCACGACTAATTCCGACCCGGGAACAATGGCCGCCGCCACTAACCAAAAAGCCGCCGAACTAATATCCCCCGGAACTACAACGTGCTGACCGTGCAGTTCTGCTGGCCCTTTAACCGTTACACTATAAGTATCCGGTTCAACGGTTAAATTAGCCCCAAATGCCCTTAACATTCGTTCACTGTGATCCCGGGACAGGGCGGGTTCGGTAACGGTGGTTTCCCCCTCCGTCATCAACGCGGCTAACAGAATACAGGATTTCACCTGGGCTGAAGCAATGGGGGAAACATAATGAATGGGGCGCAGGGCTTGACCCTGAACCGCTAGGGGTGCATAAGATCCCCCTTGACGGCCCCAAATGGTGGCCCCCATCTGTTGTAAAGGTTTAGTAACACGGGACATGGGGCGACGTGCCAGGGAACTATCCCCGGTGACACTAAAAAATCGTCCGGGGTGGGAGGCGAGTATTCCTAACATTAATCGTAGGGTTGTACCGGAATTTCCGGCGTCTAAGACTTCCAGGGGTTCTTGCAGATTACCCAGTCCAATGCCTTTGACTTCTACCCGTTCGGAATTTAACTCGGAAATTTCTGCCCCCATCCGAGAAAAACATTGGGCGGTGCTGCGGGGGTCTGCTCCTAACAATAACCCTTCGATGGTGGTGACACCCTGGGCTAAGGCTCCTAACATTAAAGCCCGATGGGAAATTGACTTATCCCCAGGAATGCGGATGCGACCTTGTAAGGATAATCCCGATTTGGGGGGGTGTATTGTTAATATTTGCTCAGTTTCTCTATTTTCTGTTGTTACGATAGTCTCTTGCATTTTATGATTTTAGATTAGGCCACTGATTTCTAAAAGTGATCCTACCGCTTTCTCGACCCTAAGCAAATTGGAAACATCGAGAATTTTACCTAATATTGAGATGAGTTATGTTAACACACTATCGTGTCCCCGTGAGTCTGTCTTTAGTTGCCATAGACTTACCCCTTCGCTCTTTAATTGAGGGGTCGGCAACCCTCTATCAGAAGGAGCGCGACCAGTTCCATTTATTGTTACATGAACCTGCCTTAGTGGAATGGGAGCCTGATATTTTGCCCCAGGAAACGCCAAAACCTCCCCAGAAACCCCGGTTATTGTGGCTGGAGGTGTCTCCCTATCGGGCGGTGATGACGATGCAGGGACAGGGAAAATATAGTTATCGTCATTTATGGCAACAGGGAATGTATGGCTTGAGTCGCTATTATTTACAAACGGATTTACAAGCTATAGGCAGTCAATTGCGTCTGCGTAATTTTACTCGGAAGTTGGAATTAGTCGGACATCCTCTACCGGAATATGTGCGTTTGGAATACGAACTCTGGTCAGAAAATTTGCAAATGGGTCGTTATGTTTTAAGTCTGGAAATTCACCATTAGGGTTTTTTACTGGGGCAATAGTTGACTAATTCTTTGAATAATGCCTCATTATTTGTAGCAATTTGTTTGGCTTTTTGACCATTTTCTTCGACATTTTTTTGAGCTTCTAATAGTTGTTTTTTCCCTTCTGGAGTAACGGGCACTTTCTCCGCAATAGTTAGGGATTCAGCGATTTGTTTTAGACTATTGGAGAGGTCTTTAAACTGTTTGGTTGAGTTTTTCTGAAAGGTTTGTAGGGATTTATCTTTAATCGTTAGGGTTTCTATCTCCTTAGCAATACTGTTTAATTCTTGAGACAGTTGTTGTGTGGTTTTCCCATCTAATTTAGGACTGAGGTTAACTACTAGGGTTTGACCTTCATTGATCATATCCATAAGTTTAATGCAGTCAGCGGGTTTACTGCTACAACTGTTTAGGGAAAATGCGATCGCAACAACGGTTACGATCTTTAATAAATAGGGGTTAAAACGCATAAATATTATATTAATTTTAGTGAAATGGTGCGGGTATTCCAATACACGCACCTTACTTTAATGGGTTTAACCTTCGGTTTCATCCGGTTGCAATTCCCTGACTTTTTCAAAGGCTGCAACGGCTGCTTCTGTTTGTCCTAAATCCTGTAATGTCAGACCTTTATTATACCAAACATCGGCATCATCCGGTTGCAATTCTAGGGCACGATTAAAAGAAATTAAGGCTGCTTCTAATTGTCCTAAATTGAGTTGTGAAATGCCTTGGTTATATAAGGCATTAAAATAATTAGGCTCTAATTTAATAGCCTGTTGATAGGATTCTAAGGCTTCTTCTAATCGTCCTAAATCCGATAAAGCGTTTCCGCGATTATTCCAAATATAGGGATCATTGGGTTCTAAATCAACTGCAAGTTGATAGGATTTTAAGGCTTCTTCCATATTCCCTAAAACCTCTAATACACTACCTCGATTATTCCAAGCATCTGCATATTCTGGTCGCAGTATTATCGCTTGCTCAAAGGATGATAATGCTTCTTCTATTCTCCCTAGACTTCTGAGGGTATTACCTCGATAAAACCAAACACAAACATGATTCGGTTGTAGCTGAAGTATCTGATCAAATAAGTCTAAAGCTCCTTGAAAGTCTCCGGCTTCATCTTGTTTAATGCCTTGATCAAACCATTCTTTAACTTCCGGTGAAGTTTCCTCAACAATTGGGGTTTCTTCAACAATAATTTCCGGTTGATAATTAACAGGAATTTCCTGAATAATTGGGGTTTCTTCAGGAATTATATCTGGTTGGTAATTAACAGGAGTTTCCTCAATTATTGGGGTTTCTTCAACAATAATTTCCGGTTGATAATTAACAGCAGTTTCCTGAATAATTGGGGTTTCTTCAGGAATAATTTCCGGTTGGTAACTAATGGGAGTTTCCTGAATAATTGGAGTTTCTTCAGGAATAATCTCCGGTTGGTAACTAACGGGCGTTTCCTCAACAATTGGGGTTTCTTCCGGAATAATTTCGGGTTGGTAATTAACGGGTGTTTCCTCAACAATTGGGGTTTCTTCAGCAATTATATCCGGTTGGTAACTAACGGGAGTTTCCTGAATAATTGGGGTTTCTTCCGGAATAATTTCGGGTTGGTAATTAACGGGTGTTTCCTCAACAATTGGGGTTTCTTCAGCAATTATATCCGGTTGGTAACTAACGGGAGTTTCCTGAATAATTGGAGTTTCTGCTGCTGTTGAATTGGTGATACCACCCCCAATAAATTCCGCATTAATAATCGGAGAAACCTCAATATTATTAGAAGGATTCACCGGAGTAGCAACCCTCAACCCATCCTCGATAAAATCTGCATCAATAATCGGTTTAACCTCATTAATATCTGAAGTTGTAACCTCGGTTTGTGGAGTTATTTGGGCTAAAATGCTTCTACCAATACTTCCTGCCACATCTCCTAAATCACCAATATCCAAACTCGCTAAAAATACCAGACGTCGTGCGAGTTCTTCGTGTTGGCTGGGTGTTTCCTGTAGTCGGGTGCCAAAGCGTTCCAACCAAGCCACTAATTCCGCTTCTTGAACTCTGTTACCAATTAACCATCCCTTAATTTGTCCCCGACTGCTGGCGGGTTGTAAGGTTTCCAACAGTTGCAGAAATAGGGCTTCATATTCCGTATCCGTGCGAGTTGGAGTCGTTTCGACCGATGGGGACGGAGGAGTGGGTTGTTTCCCGAACAGTCGTTGAATCAGTCGTTTGAAAAATTGAATAATTCGGCGTAACATAAATAAACTTAGACAATATAGTTGTTATTGAAATTCTGGACAAAACCGCCAGTATCGGACATAATACACTGTTTTGATCTAAATCCTGATCCACTAATATTCAAAGATTAACCTACATCATTCTTAATAATCCCTGTTGACCGAGGAGCATTTCTCGTAACAAGCTGAATAGTCCCACCCAAATAATCGGGGTGATATCAACTCCTCCCACGGGGGGAACAATTTTGCGGGTAATGACTAAAAAGGGTTCGGTGGGCCAAACAACTAGGTTAAATGGAAAACGCTGCTGGTTAACTTGGGGATACCAGGTGAGGACGATTCTGAAAATAAACAAAAAGGTCATCAAACCCAGAATTAAACCTAAACCCCAAGTTAAAATTGTTATTGTGTCCATAGGATCGGAAAAAATATTTTAAGTTTTGTTACTGTTTATCGGATCAATTCTAGCGGTTTTGGGAAGTTTTCTCATAAACAGACAAATACCTTCTCAAGATTGTGAAATTTTGTTAAACTGTTAAACCAAGAAATCAATCTAAGACAAGGATCGCATTTGTTATGACACCTTCATTAATGAACTTTTTCTATAGTTTGCTGGCTGGAATCCTGATTGTGGTGATTCCTGCAACTGTCGGTCTGCTCTTTATCAGCAAAAAAGATAAAGTCATTCGTTCCTAGATTGGTTATCTGGGAACAGGTCTAGGCAGACTTGCCAAAATCCTGGTTAAACCCATAAACTTAGGGGCTAAGAATCAGAATTTTGTCTGAATCGATAGCCCCTAATGTTGTATTGTTGCCAAAATACCCAGCCCCAAGCTCCGGTGATTAGAGATTTTCAAAAGAAATCGCTAAGATAGGACTGGCATAGGAGAAAAAATAATGGTTAATTTAGGTTTAAATTTCAGCAGCTTAGTGGGCATTGCCCTCGCGGTTTCTGGTGCTGGATTATATTTCCTGCGTTCTTGGCGGCCAAAACTAGCACGGGATCATGATATTTTCTTTGCTGCCATTGCGTTACTCTGTGGCGGGATTCTGTTGTTTCAAGGATGGCGACTTGATCCAATTCTAGCCTTTGGTCAATTTTTATTAACTGGAAGTGCGGTTTTCTTTGCGGTGGAAAGTGTTCGCCTCAGAGGAATTGCCGTTGTCCAAGCTAAGGAACGAGGGCCCATTGTGGACGATGAACGCTATGTCAGTGACGTTTATCGGGTGGATGCAGATGAACTCGAACCGACGGACGAATATATGCCGATGGCCCGTCAAATTCGCGGGAGTCGTGATACTCGTTTGAGCCGAGCCGATGCTTATGAGGATGATACGGTTCGTCGGCGTCCCTCTAGTCGCAAAAGTAGTGCCGTTGACTATCCGACCTCGGCGGAACGTCCTCGCAAACGTCGTCCCAGTCCAGAATCTCGTCCAGAATCTCGTCCAGAATCTCGTCCAGAACCGACCTCGGATTGGGGAGAACCCCCTAGAGAACGGCAACAAAGACCTCCTAAAAGTCGCTCTAACCGCCCTCCCGCAACGCCTGCGGTAGATCGAGAGGATTGGACAACTTCGGCTTCTGATGCACCCCGATCTCGCCGTCGTCCCTCTGCTTCTTCGGAATATCGCTATTCTGAAGATCGCCGTCCGAATGATAATTCAACAGACTATGTTGAATATCGATCCGTAGACTATTCGGATGATGAGGTTGATAGTTCTTCTTAATTTCCCTTAAATTTAAGGAAGTCCACCTAGCATCAGTGAGACTTCCTTGAATAATTAGGAATGAGAATCAGGTTTAAGTTGCCATTTAGGAGGCTTAATAGAATTCATTTTTTCAGTCGATAAGACCTGATTAGATTCAATAGAATAGCCCCGTCGTTTTAATTCACTTTGAAGCTGGTAAAGTTCTAATTGGAACTCCTCAGTGATGGCTTTGATCTCCTCATTAATGGCTGTTTCCCAAGCTTCTCGACTAATTAACCCCACTGGACTTTGATTTAACTGGCGTCTTTTCTCCTGAATTGCTTGTTGCCCTTGTTTCAAGACTTGATTATATTGATGAATTAGCAGTTCTATCCAAACTTGATTTTCTTTTTGATTGCGTTGTTCAGGGGTAGATTGGGGGTGATCTAACACATACTTAGTTTGTTCTTCTAAGACCCAAAACTCACGGCTGGCGTGTTTAATTCCATCGGGGTTTTCTTGATAACGTTGTTGATAATAAGCATCAAACTTTTGGGAAATTTGCCGTTTGTATTCAGGATAACGAATAATTTTCCCGGTATAGAATCCTGTCATTATTGTTAAAATGATTCCGAGTAAGGGGACAATATAGATAATCCAATCGGTATCTTCCCCTTGAAATCGAACATAAAATAGAGTGGCTGCATATTCCACAATTAAAAGCCCACTGGCAAAAACAACAAAGACTTTTGATTTTTGATGCAAATAGCCTTTCAAAACTGCATTAAAGACCATTTGTTCTGCTTCTGCGCGTACTGCAATTAGTTGATTTTTGGTGTTTATTTTTTTGGCTTCTATTTGCTCTTGATCATGGTGAATATCTCGTTTAATACTGGAAATTGCCACATCATAAGCAATAGCCCATTCTGTAAAATAAACAAGAGGAAAACTAACTGCGATCGCAATAACCCAGCGCCATTCGCCGGAAAACCCTGCTAAAGCCGCATAAGGTGCTCGACTATTCATTAGTGCAGCAATTGTGATACAGAAAAGAACGATAAATTTGTGTAAGTTCATAGGATAATTTTCCTCACAAAGTAAGATGGATTAAAAATTTAGGAAAGTGTACTAAAGTAGCATTAAATAGAAAATAGCAACACTTTCCTAACAAAGTTTACTTGTTCGACTGGGAAGGATAATTAACTAACTTGATACCGTCGCTTCATTTCTAAGGCATACTTTAACGGGGCTAAAATCGTCAAGTTTTGGCTTAAGCGAGGGTAAAGCACAAAGATATTGGGGAGTTGTTCAGGTAACAACTTCTCAGCAATAAATTCCTGTAAAATCACATCTTCATCAAATTTAGAAATCATAGGTTTACTTCTCCTGAGCAGAACGAATTTTTTGAATCGAATCTTTAACGCAACCTCTGATATTTTGGTTACAAAATTGGGTATTAGGTAAGCTTTTTAGACTATCCCAAAGTTGTGAATTAAAGCCCGTATTGCCATCATTGGTACTTCCAACCACTAATAACGTCCCGTTTCGGGAGGACACTTTATCAGCTAAATTCGTTAAGGTTTCGGGACAAAATTCTTCCTGTTCGTTGGCTTGAGCCTGTAGAATAATCATCAGAGTTTCAGAATGGCGATCGCTCATTTCTGCTGCTAGTTCTAAAGCCGGACAAATATAGGTTCCTTGTCCTTTAAGTTCAGGTTTTTGATGGCAGAGAGAATACAGATCACTCTGGTCTTTGATGACAACCGGATCAGATGCAATCAGATCTTGGCTGACCTGAATTAAAGCTGCTTTATCCCCAGATTTAGCAACATCAGCCACCCCAAAACAAGCATCTTTAGAGACTTTGATTTGCTGGGAATCATTCAATGCAGAAGCACTAATATCTGCTATTCTGATTAACAATAAATTGGCTGGCTTCTCACACCCACTCAGCACTAAAACCACAAAAAGAAAGCCTAAAATACAAATCAGTAACCAGCCCCAATCAATATCACCTCCTTCTCCTTTTTTAATAAACTCCGATTTGCATTCAGTGCAGAGCCATTCTTGATGATTTGGGAGTTTTACTAAGTCACACATTCTACGTCCCTGTTTATGATCTCTTGGACAATCCATAACAAACCTCCTTTTCTTTTAATGACAATTCTGAAGAAAGGAAAAGGTCAAGTTTAGCCTTTTCCTTGGGGTTTAATTGCTAACCTCGAACGGGAGAATAAACGTGCAAAGTTACGCAATCTTCAGCACTGTTATTAATTAACTGGTGGTATTCATAACGGTCAGTCCAGGTGATTTCCCCCGCACTTACGGTTTCTTGTTTCCACAGAAATAATTTCTTTTTTCCATCAGTAATATAGCGTTGCTGCGTGATAGACCCCTGCAACACTTTTGTAATATTTAAGGCTGCCTGTTTGTGCGGGTGGATACCTGACAGTTGACCTGGCCCCCAACACATCACCAGCGCCTCAACATGATCATTACGAAACAGGATTTGATGTCCATAGCGGTCAGGGAGAAAGAGCACAAATGCTTCCCAACATTCCTTCGGTAAATGCAAGCGAGTCACCAGATCTTTGAATGTCTCCAGGCTTAACTGGTAAGATGGAATTGCCTTGATTTTGATCAGGAAGTTCTCGATGGTTAAGCGATGAATAACCCTGTCCGGTGATAAAGCACCGTCATTCTTCTGTACAATCTGAGTAATCATTAGTTTTGAGCCTTTGGTTGATTGTCTAAACTGGCAATTGGATCATTGGCTTTTCATCGTCGCTATCTAAGCTGGCTATGCCATCCTAGGTGCAGACCTGAAAATTGTGTGATCAAGCTGTACATAAGATGGCATGATCTAAAGATGAGTGTGGAACTTTGATCACGGGTCGAGCACGCTGACGACTCTTAGGCTGCAAATTGATTGAAATATGGTTCTAGGGAAAGCTTCTGAAAAGGGCAAGTTAATGATTGAGGACGCACATAAACAGAAAACTCAGAAGGAGCCGAAGAAGTGGGCTATCAATAATTCTGAAAAAGCCTTAATGCTTGCGAGTGAATATCAATTTAGAAACGCTTTTGCTAAGAAGTTTAAAAAAGACGGAAAAGATGACGATGTTGATATTCCTATACAAGATTTTTTAGACTGGATAAATGACGAGGAAGTTTTTGTTAAGAAAGAATCAAGAAATAGGAAAGGAGAATCTTCTCATGAAATTGTTATACAATATGTGACTCAGGAGTTTATTAATAAATCCATTAAAAGAATTGCTTTAGTAGAAATAATCAATGATTTAATAAAATCAAATCAAAAAAAAGTGAGATTTTATAATATTACTAATCCTAATTGGAGAAGATTTTTAGACTGTAAACAGGAAATTGACGAAGATATTTTTGCGGCTTTCTGGGATGCTTTGGGTATAGCACCGAAAGATTATAAATCTTATTTTGAAAAAATAAAGAGTGATTCTCCCGATATTAATACACTTAAAATCCAGGCGCTAGTTTCAGAATTAACTGCTTTTAATCACCAGTCTCAAATTAAAGTAATAAAGCAAACTGGTATTAATAATTATAAACAAGCCTTTTTAATGGTGCATAAATGTCGTTGGCGCAAGATCTGATTTTAAGCCTGAATTTAAAATTCTCCTCACAATTTGAGCAGAGGATATTAAAATCGGATGAAGAAGCCCAGTCAATTGCTCAAAATTTACTCAAGGATTGTATAATTTCTGGTAAAGATATCGATACTTTTCAACTGTTGAATAATATAGTGGAAACTTTTAACTGTCAATATGAGGACTTAATGCGACAATGGCAGACCTACCCACCCCGATAAACCCTAAATATATAAAAGATGAAACTGAAGAATTCCAACCCCCTAAAGGTGGCGAATGGAGTGATTTAGTTGACCAAGAAATTTATCCCTATTATCCCAGTGATGGGTTAATAGAAGCGGTTAATTTAGCCATTCGTCTTAACCGTCCGTTACTCTTGGAAGGAGAGCCCGGATGTGGGAAAAGTCAGTTGGCGGCGGCGGTTGCTTATCAACTGAATCAACGTTATCGTGATATTCACTGGAAATATAGACTCTGGAATATTCAATCTACCAGTAAAGCCCAGGATGGCTTTTATACTTATGATTATGTCGGGAGACTTCAAGCCGCACAATTAGACAAAGAAAGGGTACAAGATGAAAGTATTAACCCTCGTAAACCAGAAAATTTTATTAACTGGGGGCCCTTGGGTTATGCCTTTCGAGAACAGGACTGTCGGACTATTGTTTTAATTGATGAAATAGATAAAGCTGATAAAGATTTACCCAATGATTTATTATTAGCTATTGACCAACAGAAATTCCTAGTTAAAGAAATTCGAGAAGACAATGGCGAACCCCGTTGGGAACGTGCTAATAAAGCTGCACCACCGATTATTATTATTACCTCTAACCGAGAACAGGAACTTCCCAGTGCCTTTTTGCGACGGTGTTTATATCATTATGTGGAATTTCCTGATAGCATACGGTTAACCGAAATTATTAATAGTCGGTTTAAGAATCCTCCGGCTATCATAGTTAAAAATGCTTTAGATAAATTTCTGGAACTGCGAGCAGCAATGGAAGAAGATGAACTTCCTAAACAAGTTAGTACCAGTGAATTAATTGATTGGTTTAAAGCCCTTTATGACTATCCTACGGGGGAAATTAAGGCTATGCTCGAAAAACCAGGAATTCCTCTACCAAGTACGTTATGTAAAGATCATCAGAGTTCTAATAGTTATCAGGATATTTAACCTAATGATTCAACGGGTCTGTAGGGGCGAGGCGCGCCTACAGACCTACGCCAGAAATGGATCTCAGAACTCTATAACCCTGTAAAACCTAACCTCAAAAATGACAACCGCTTTACCACTGCGAAAATTATTTAACCTACTCAAAAAAGCTGATTTTCCCCTAGGAATTGACCAGTATAATTTTGCTGTGGAAGCCTTAACCCAGTCTATTGATGATGGTTTTGATCCGACTAATTTTGATAAAATAAAATACCTTTGTCAAGCCGTTTGGGTTAAATCTCCAGAAGAACAACATCGGTTTGAAGACTGTTGGCAAGAGTTAATTTTAAGTTCAAAAAACCCCGATAAGACCCCCCCAACCCCCCTTGGAAATGGGGGCGATGGAGGTAAACAACAATTAGTCACTACTCCAGAAAATTCTGTTGAGACCCCCCCAACCCCCCTTGGAAATGGGGGCGATGGAGAATTAGAAGAATACCTAACAATTGAAAACCAAAACCTGCAAGTGGGAACTGCTATTTCTGTAAATTGGCAAGAAAGGTATTATTTCCCCGTAAGTCGTCAACAACTGCGGAAAGGATGGGAAACCTTTAAACCTCAACGTCCAAAAACCTTTTTCAAAGAAATAGATATTCCCGCTACCGTTGAACAAATTACCAAAGATGGTTTTTTCATTAAACCTGTTTTCGCCCCCACCCAGACCCTAGAAATACCCCCAAAAGTCCTATTACTCATCGACCAAAAAGGCTCAATGGCGCCCTTTCATCCCCTTTGTCGCCATTGGGTTAACCTGTGGTCAGACGCGACGGTTTACTATTTCCATAACTGCCCAACCGATAGCTTATATCTTGACCCCCAACTGCGAAAAGGGGAAGATATCGAAATTTTAAGCCAATTTTCCCCTAACAATACCGTTGCTTTAATTATTAGTGATGCTGGCGCAGCGAAACAACGTTCAGTCCCTGACCGTTGGGACGAAACCGTAGAATTTCTCAACCTCCTCACCGATACCGTTTCCCGTGTCGCTTGGTTAAACCCTCTCCCCCGTCACCGTTGGTTAGATACCACTGCGGAGGATATCGCCAAAATATACCCCAAACAAGTCCCGATGTTTGCCCTCACACCCGCAGAATATCAAAAAATGCTGCGCTGGTTACGCTGGGGTGACTCTTTCTCCCCCCTTACTAAAGGGACTAACTCTAACTCCCCCCTTAACAAGGGGGGTTGGGGGGGTTCTTCCCCAGAAACTTCCCAAGACTCTAACTCCCCCCTTACCAATGGAGGTTGGGGGGGTTCTCTTAACTGGGACTTCGACGCCACCAGTCGAATTAATAGCTTTACCCAACAATACGGTAATTCCTATTTAAACCTAGCGTCCCATGCCGCCTTTCCCCTAACTTTAACTCCAGACCTTCTCTATCGTCTTTGGAAAAAATTTTTAGTCCCTTTTCACCCTAAACTTGAACTTCCTTGGTATGCAGTAGCGGATATATTGTTATCAGACTTTTGCCAACCCGTGGAAGAAGAATTAATAGAACTCTATGAAATAGAACCAGATATCCGTAATCAATTATTGATCAAACTCACAGACCAAGAAGGAGAAAAACGACTAAAAGAATTATCTGATTTTATCATTAAATACCTAAAAAAACAGCTAAAATCTACACTTCCCCATTGGTTAGGGAGTCTTTATGAACGACAACAATGGGCTGCCTTAGCCTATACTGACCAACAGGATGAAGCCGTGCAACAGTTGGCAAAATCCTTGAAAAAAGCCTATTTAGAAAATAATAAATCCGAGTTAGTCCAGTGGTCGGAATTAGCACAAACCCTATCCTCGGTTTTAACCGATAAAAAATATCAACCCTTATTAATTGCGGCTAAAGGATATGGCGCCGAAGCGCGAGGTATTCGTCGAGAAACCGAAAACGCCCAACGGGAATGGGAACAATATTTAGGTCAGGAGGAAACCGTTACTTTAGCGGGAGTTGAACTGGCAAAACCGGGTAGTGTACTCGGTCGCATTCCTCTGAAAACCTTTAGTTTTGAAACCGTTACTGTTAACAAAAAGGGTGAAATTATCAAACAGGAACCCAAACAGGAACCCGAACAAGCCCGATATTTCACCGAAGACCTGGGGGATGGAGTCACCTTAGACATGGTTTATATTCCTGGGGGGACGTTCCTCATGGGTTCACTGGAGGGGGAAGGAGACAACGACGAATACCCCCAACATCAAGTTACAGTCCCTCCTTTTTTCATGGCCAAATATCCCATCACCCAAGCCCAATGGAAAGCCGTGGCTAAGGGGCCTAAAATTCAACGGGATCTTGATCCTGACTGTTCTCGTTTTAAAGATACCCCCCCAACCCCCCCTTACCAAGGGGGGGCTTTAGGAGTTTCCCCCCAACCCCCTTTAACAAGCAAACCCCCCCCAACCCCCCCTTACAAAGGGGGGGCTTCAGAAACCTCCGGTTCCCCCCCTTACCAAGGGGGGGCTAGGGGGGGTTCTAACCGACCCCCTTTAGAAACAGGGGCTTCAGAAACCTCCAGTTCCCCCCCTTACCAAGGGGGGGCTAGGGGGGGTTCTCACCGACCCGTAGAAAACGTTTCCTGGTACGATGCCGTCGAATTCTGTGCCCGACTACTCCAACGCACCGGACGCCCCTATCGTTTACCCTCAGAAGCCCAATGGGAATATGCTTGTCGCGCTGGAACTACCACCCCATTTTACTTTGGGGAAACCCTAACCAGTGATTTAGCCAATTATTATGGCAACCATACCTATGCAAACGAACCCAAGGGAAAATATCGAGAAGAAACTACCCCCGTTGGTCAATTCCCTCCCAATGCCTTCGGACTGTATGATCTCCATGGCAATGTCTGGGAATGGTGCGCCGACCCCTGGCATGAAAACTATCAAGGAGCGCCAACACAAGGAGAAGTTTGGGATGAGCAGAATGATAATGATAATCGTTATCAAATCTATAATGTTGAAAATTTAGTCAACTTATTAACTGATGAACAGAGGCGATGTCTGCGGGGCGGTTCGTGGATCAGCCTTCCTGATGTCTGCCGTTCTGCTAATCGTTACGCCGGACGCCCCGACGTCTTCGACAACGTCAACGGCTTTCGGGTTTGTTGGGTTGTTGGTGCGTCCCTGGTTAGTGTGCGGGATTCTTAGCCCTGTTTTCTTTAGCTCTTTTGCCCTCTACCCTTCTTTTTTCTTTTCCCTTGTGTCCGAGCGAAGCGAGCGTTTTTATTTTTTCTAAAATATTAAGTTTTGTTAATGGAAGAACTCCCAATCATCCAAAAAACCTACGATTTGATCAAATGGTATGTTCCCATTTTAAATCGTTTGCCCAAGGATCACAAATTCATGTTAGGCGATCGCATGATCAACTGTCTCTATGATATCTTAGAAACCCTAATTTTGGCAAGATATTCAGCCGAAAAACTTTCCTATTTAGAATCCATAAACAGTCAACTCGATATTCTGCGTTACCAAACTCGAATGTTGTTAGACTTTCAACTCATCTCCCTAGACCGCTATGAATTTGCTGGACAACAAATTAACGATATTGGAACGGATTTAGGGGGATGGATAAAACACCAACAAAATCGCAAGAAAAAGCCATGAAACGATACGGCAACCTCTGGCCCCAAATCATTGCCTTTGAAAACCTCTACGCCGCCACCAAAAAAGCCCAACGGGGTAAAAGATTTCGTCCCAATGTTCTCAAATTTAACTATAACTTAGAACTAGAACTGGCTCAACTCAAACAAGAATTAACCACAAAAACCTATCAACCTGGAGAATATAGAACCTTTGAAATAGTTGAACCCAAACGTCGGATGATTTCCGCCGCCCCTTATCGAGATCGTGTTGTTCACCATGCCCTCTGTGCAGTGATTTATCCTATATTTGAACGTACCTTTATTGCCGATTCCTACGCCAACCGGATTGGATTTGGAACCCATAAAGCTTTAAAAAAGTTTACTCAATTTGCCCATTCCAGTCGCTACGTCCTTCTGTGTGATCTAAAAAAATATTTTCCCAGTATTGATCATGAAATTCTTAAAACTGTTATTCGCCGTAAAATTAAATGTAAAGAGACCCTCTGGTTAATTGATCTGATTATTGTTCAAAGTAATGAACAGATTCCCGTGATTGAGTATTTCCCTGGAGATAATTTATTAACACCCCTAGAAAGAAAACGAGGTTTACCCATTGGAAATTTAACCAGTCAATCCTTTGCTAATATTTATCTAAATGGATTCGATCATTTTATCAAAGAACAACTCAAAGTTAGCAAATATGTTCGTTATGTCGATGATTTTGCCCTGTTCTCAGATGACCCTATCTTTTTAGCCGACTGTCGAATAGCCCTAGAGGAATATTTAGCCCAATTTCGCTTAAAAATTCACCCGATAAAAAGCCAACTATTTGAAACCAAACACGGCGGAAACTTTATGGGATTTCGTGTTTTTCCCCACACAATACGGGTCAGAACCGAAAACCTCAGACGGGGAAGAAGACGGTTAAGGCGACTCAAACGAGACACCATTCAAGGTAAAATCTACTCATCTCACGTGATGCGATCGCTCAACAGTTGGTTCGCCCACCTCGCCCACGGAGATACCTGGCATTTGCGCCAACAGATATTTGCTTCACTCGCTTGGACGAGGGAGTAGAGAAGGGACAGGCATCCCAATGTCTGCGGGGCGGTTCGTGGATCAACAATCCTGATAACTGCCGTTCTGCTAATCGTGACAGGAACACCCCCGACAACTTCAACAACAACAACGGCTTTCGGGTTTGTTGGGTTGTTGGTGCGTCCCTGGTTAGTGTGCAAGACTCTGGAGTATCGGAACTAGCGGATGGGAATTCGTGAGGAGTATGATCAAGAGTCCAGACCTGTGCCTGAGATGGTGGCGACAGCATCCAAAAATCAAACTGGGTCAAGTCGCTTGGTAGGAATTAACTGAACAGTGGCTTGACCACTATAGCGCTACGCATTACAGTTAGGACACTTCTAAATCCAGCAAACTCATTCACTGTTTACTGTTCCGGTGTTCCCTGCTATACTACTGAGAATTTCTAACGCCGCCCGATCGCAGACTCCTTCCTCTCCTAATGCCTGTTTCATCTGTTGATAGTGATTTAATATTTTCTGTCTTTTGGGTTGATTAGTTAGCAATTCTATTGCCTCTCGCACAATATTTTCAGGAGTCACTTCTTCTTGAACAAGTTCAGGCACGATGGCTTGCATTTGGACTAAATTAGTTGGGGATATAAACGGAACTGAAAAATTTAAGAAACGACGAACCAGCCAAGCGGTTAAATTACTGACTCGATAAACCACAACTTGGGGAACATTTAATAAGGCAATTTCTAAGTTAACGGTTCCTGATTTGGTAATTGCTAAATCAGCGGCGGATATTACTTCTAAGGTTTGACAATTTCCTGCTTTTGTTGAAACTAAAACCGCATTTAATTGATAGTTTTTAATGGCGGTTTCTATGGTTTTATAATATTCGGGTAAAGATACGGGAATCCAAAATTTAACCCCAGGAATTTTGACTTGAATTTGTTTAGCAGCTTCTAATAATATTGGCATTAAATATTTAATTTCTTGCCATCGGGAAGCCGGAAGTAAAGCGATCGCAATTTCATCGGGTTTCATCCCTAATTTGATCCGAGATTCTTCTCTACTGGGGGCCGTTTTCATCCGGTCTAATAAAGGATGACCCACCCAAGTTACCTGGGCACCTTTTGATTTAAAATAACGGGCTTCTTCTGGAAAAATCGCTAAAATTTTGTCGGTTAATTTAATAATTTGTTCCGTACTCTTTGAACCTAATGACCACACCCATTCTTGCGGTGCAATATAATAGAAAATCGGCAATTTGGGGAAGTGATTTTTAATAAAATTTCCGATACCAATATTCGGCCCCATATAATCAATTAAAATTACAATATCGGGGGGATGATTTTTTAAATATTGTTTAGTTTTTTGCTGAATTAAATAAGTCGGAATAATATATGGTAAAGATTCTAAAAGCCCAACGGAACCAATTCCTGTAGTATTTCCTAATAATATTGCTCCGGCTGCGGCCATTTTTTCCCCGCCTAATGCTATAATTTCTATAGGGATATTCTGATTTTTAGCTTGTCTAAATAAGGCTTCAATTAACATTGACCCTTGTAAATCGCCAGAGACTTCTCCCGTACTTATAAAAATCCGAATTAGGGTTTGATTTGGAAGCATTAGAACTCAATAGTAAATAATTTGGGAACGGATTAGATCGGTTTTATTCATAACCCAACCTCAGATTATAGCCGTTTATTTAGTCCCTGCTGAATTTTCCTGAAAATCTGATGATTCAGACGAAGTAACAAACGATACAATCACTATTCACAGACAAAAATTGTAGCTTTTCCTCCGGTCGTTTTGGGACTGTAAAAAAGTGATCTGACTCAGGAACGTTTATAATCAGAATCGGGTCTTAGTGAGTATCTCCAATTAATAGTCTAACTCAAATAATGACAATTTTATTTATGAACTCTTTATCAAATATAGCCGGGCTTTCCTTGGGAATTATGATTTTCAATAGTTTGAATTTTATGGTAAATACTCCCCCAAGTTTTGCTATTTTATCTCAACAGTTGAATCGTCAATCCTCAGTATTAAAATTAGCACAACTTCCTCAACAAACCATGGATAAACAATTAGGCAATTTATATGTTCAATCTGAAACTAAAAGCCAAGTTTTTCCATTAAAACAAACCCAGGTTAAGGCTAAAATTTCGGGGAATGTTTCACAGGTTGAAGTTTCTCAAACCTTTGAAAATCCTTTTAAAGAACCTTTAGAAGCGATTTATGTATTTCCCCTTCCCGATCAAGCCGCCGTTGATCAGATGGTAATTAAAATAGGCGATCGCACCATAAAATCCAAAATTGAAACCCGAGAAGACGCCAAGGAAATCTATCAACGGGCTAAAGCTCAAGGTCGCACCACCGCATTATTAGAACAGGAAAGAGATAATATCTTTACTCAGTCTGTAGCTAATATTCAACCCGGCGAACAAATATCCGTAACGATTCGCTATATTGATCAATTAAAATTTGAAGGGGGAAACTATGAATTTGTGTTTCCGATGGTAGTTGGCCCCCGTTATATTCCCGGTCAATTAATTAATAAAAATCAACCCAATACCGATCAAGTTCCCGATGCGGATCGGATCACGTCACCAATTATTGACCGAGAGACAAAATCCCCCCATAAAATTCAAGTTGATGTTGAAATTGATGCGGGGGTTGCGATTGAAAATGTCCGATCAACTTCCCATAAAATTATTACCCAACAGCAGGGAAATCGGATATTTGTTAGTTTAGATCAATCCGATCAAATTCCCAATAAAGATCTAATTCTAAGATATCAGATTTCAGGAGAAAATACCAGAGCATCGGTATTAACAGAAGTAGATCAACAGGGAGGACATTTTGCCGCCTATTTGTTACCTGCAATTAGTTATAATCCTAATCAAATTATTGCGAAAGATGTTATTTTTCTGATGGATACCTCCGGTTCCCAAGAAGGAGAACCCCTGAAAAAATCTCAAGAATTAATGAAAAGATTTATTCAAGGATTAAATTCCGAAGATACCTTTAATATTATTGATTTTGCCAATACCACCAATACCCTATCAGAAACTCCCCTAGAAAATACCGCCGCTAACCGACAAAAAGCCTTGAATTATATTAATCAATTAGAAGCTAATGGCGGGACGGAATTATTAAATGGAATCCAGACGGTAATGAAATTTCCCTCTCCCCCGACGGGTCGCCTACGTAGTATCGTTTTATTAACAGATGGATATATTGGAAATGATCAAGAAATAATTGCAGAAGTTCAAAATAAACTTAAACCCGGAAATAGATTGTACGCCTTTGGGGTGGGAAGTTCTGTCAATCTTTTTTTACTTAATCGTTTGGGAGAAATCGGCCGGGGAACAACCCAAATTGTGCGTCAAGATGAACCTACAGAAACCGTTGTGGAAACTTTTTTCAAACAAATTAATAACCCCATTCTAACAGATATGGAAATCACTTGGCAAGGGGAAGGATTAAAACCCGAAATTTATCCGATCAGCTTATCAGATTTGTTTGATAATCAACCTTTAGTGTTGTTTGGGCGTAAATTAGATCGGCGTAATGGCTTATTAAAAATCACCGGAATAACCGCAAAAGGCGATCGCTATGAACAAACCTTACCCGTTAATTTTCCTGAGATCAATAATAACGAATCTGGTAACATTGCCATTGCTAAATTGTGGGGACGGGCGAGAATTAAAGACCTGATGAATCAAATGTTTTCCGGGGAAACAAAGTCAGGGGTTGAAGGGGTAACACGCACCGCTTTATCCTATCAATTACTATCAGAATATACCGCTTTTATCGCCGTCAGCGAAGAAGTTAGAGTCGATCCCAATGGAACCCGTCAAACCGTAGAAGTTCCCCTAGAATTGCCCCAAGGGGTGAGTTATGATGGTATTTTTGGCACACCCAAACCTGCTCAATTACCCTCATCTGCTCCTATTAATTTCGGGCCAACTCGTTCTGCATCTGGTTATAATAATTATGGCGGTCAACGTAGTCCAGAAATTGCGCCACCGCCTCCTCCTATTTGGGGAATAAACCCGGAACCCACAAATATTAATGCAGTCGGAAATAGTCCTGTAAAAATAACAGTTGTTGAAGTTGCAGGAATTAGCGATCGCACCCTAATTAATGACCTCAACCGTTATTTACAAGGCTTAAATTTAGCCGATCAAATCAATGGAAAAGTGACCTTTGAAATGATTATTGATCAAGGAAATGTCCAACGAGCCATTTTTGATGATATTGACTCTAATCTGGATTTAGATAATAATATAAAACAGGCAATGATTATTGATAAAATTCGCCGATCGCTCTTAACTTGGCAACCGTCTAACCCCGTGAGTGGAAAACTCAAAATCACCTTAGAATTAAAAGCCACAAAATCCTAAATTCCATGAATCTTCCGACCTCAATTGTCACCTCAAATCAGGTTTATCCCCTCAGTATTGCACCAATGATGGATCGCACCGATCGCCATTATCGCTATTTTATGCGACAAATCACCCGGCGAACTTTGCTATATACCGAAATGGTGACAACGGCGGCAATTTTGCATGGAGATCAAGAGCAATTATTGGGATTTTCACCCGAAGAAAAACCCCTAGTATTACAATTAGGAGGAGATAATCCGAATCATCTGGCAACTTGCGCTAAAATAGCCGAAGATATGGGATATGACCAGGTTAATTTAAACGTGGGATGTCCCAGTGATCGGGTGCAGAATGGTAATTTTGGGGCTTGTTTAATGGCGCAACCGGAGTTAGTAGCTAAAGCAGTGGAAGCAATGCAAAAAGTCGTTAATATTCCGGTGACAATTAAACATCGAATTGGTATTGATGACCAGGACAAATATGAATATATGGCGCATTTTGTCAGAATAGTTGCTAACGCCGGATGTCAACATTTTATTGTTCATGCACGCAAAGCTTGGTTACAGGGTTTAAGCCCCAAAGAAAACCGGACTATTCCCCCATTAAGATATGAAGAAGTTCATCGTTTAAAACAAGAGTTTCCCCAGCTATTTATTGAAATTAATGGCGGGTTTAAAACCTTAGCAGAAGTTAAAGATCAATTGCAATTTGTTGATGCTGTGATGATCGGACGCGCCGCCTATGATCACCCCTATTTGTTTGCAACGGCGGATCAAGAAATCTATGGAGAAAAGACACCTCCCTTGACCCGTCAAGAAGTCATAGAAGCTATGTATCCCTATCTGGAATATTGGTTACAAAAAGGGGTAAAATTAAATAGTATGACCCGCCATTTTTTAGAGTTATTTGCCCGACAACCAGGGACAAAAGCCTGGAAACGTTATATTAGTGAAAATGCCCATCTGACCCATGCTGGAGTAGAAGTTCTTGAGCAGGCATTGAAGCAACTTCCTTAACCTTCAAACTCCTATTGTTAAAAAACAAATTAAATAAGGTTCCCTTTCCTAAGATTTTATTCAATTCTCTCATCATAAAGAAAGGAATAAAAACAATCAATAAACATAAAATTTGATAAAATAAATCAATTTGAGAAACTTGATTTTTAAATTCTATTAAAATCCGTTCCAGAGATTCATTTTGAAATAAACCTACAATTAAATGTTCTATACTATTAAAAAACAAAGCAATGATGGTAAATAAAACGGATTTATAACCCACCGAAATAATTAACGGCTTATCTTGATAGCGTTCTACAATTGGCATTTTTTCCGATAAAAGAATTACCTTTCCTAAAACTAAAGCTCCCATAATCTCAATTCCGTAGTTAAAGCCATTAATGCCATATTTAACTAAAGCTAGGGAATTTAAGGTTACTAAAATACTAAAGGATGAGGCTAAATATAAATTAATAATTCCGAGATTAATGAACTCACGAATTAAGATATTTTTCCAGTTATTCAGTGTAGTTTTGGCGATCATATTTTTATTCCTGATTTTTGATTTTTGATCTTAAAATAAATTCGGCCACACTTAGATCTACAGGAGTTGTCACTTTCAAATTAGTTTCTTCTCCCATAACAATATGAACGGATAACCCACATTTTTCAAATAAAGCGGCATCGTCGGTGACTTCCCAACCCTGTTGACGTCCCTGATCATGACATTCTTCTAATAATTTCACCTCAAAACCTTGGGGAGTTTGCGCCGCCCATAATTGTTGGCGATCGGGTGTCTCTAAAATTAACCCATTTTGATCAACAACCTTAATCGTATCCTTAACTGGAACCGCCGCAATTAACCCCGAACAAGTCTGCAAAGCCATCCCACAGCGCTCGAATAACTCCGGTGTGGCCAAACATCTCGCCCCATCATGAATTAACACCCGCTCCGCATCGGTTGGTAAGGCCTGTAAGCCATTATAAACCGATTGTTGACGGGTTTCACCCCCCTGAATTAACTCGACGGGTTTAGTTAAATTAAGCTGGGCCAAAATTTCCTGAAAGTCGGGAAAATCCACGGGTTGACCCATGATCCCGATCCAGTCAATACCCGTCGCCGCCTCCGCCGCTTCAAGTGTCCAGGCTAATAGGGGTTTATCCAATAAAGTTAGGAGCAATTTGTTGCGATCGCTCCCCATTCTTCGTCCCATACCCGCCGCCGGAATTAATAGGTGCATTGTGAAAATTTAGAGGTAAGATTGACAATTCTATGTTCATATTAGAATTAAGCTGACCTTGTAGATTAACTCTTTAATTATGAGAATACTAGCCCTTGTCCCAGGTGGAATAGGCGATCAAATCCTGTTTTTTCCCACCCTTGATGGCCTCAAGCAAGCCTATCCCGAAGCCCAAATTTCTGTTATGGTAGAACCCAGAGCCAGGGGAGCTTATCGAGTTTGTAAGTCCGTTTCTGAAATTTTAACCTATGATTTCAAGGGACGGAACAGTTTGGCCGACTGGGGAAATTTTTTAGGAATTGTCCGTGACCGGGAATATGAAGTGGTAGTCTCCCTGGGTCAAAGTTGGACAGTCGGGTTGTTATTGTGGTTAACGGGTATCCCCACCCGCATTGGTTACGCAGGCGGGGGTGAGGGGTTATTTATTAGCAACCCAGTCCCCTTAAAACCAGAGCAGTACGCCGCCGAAATGTATTATGACCTGCTCAAAGGGTTGGATATTATTAGTCCCTTCCCAGGATTATCAATTAATGTGCCCAAACTGGATCTCGACTGGGGAGAAGCGGAACAGAAACGGTTAGGAGTCAAGGATAGTGGTTATATTTTGATTCATGGGGGATCTAGCCAGTTAGCCAAACAAAAAGGCATTGATAAAATCTACCCCGTGACCAGTTGGCAAAAAATTATTCAAGATATTCAACAGCGCCAACCTAACCTCCCCGTGATCATTGTCCAGGGGCCAGAAGATGGGGCCTTAGTGCGGCAAATTGTCGAATCTTGTCCCCAGGTTAAAGTCACCCAACCGGAGGATATTGGTAAATTATCGGCGATGATCGCCTCGGCGAATTTAATGCTTTGTACCGATAGCGCCCCGATGCACCTAGCCGTTGCGGTGGGAACCTATACGATCGCCCTATTTGGCCCAACTGAACCCGCTAAATTATTACCAAAAAGCGATCGGGTAATTGGGCTTAAATCTCCTTCAGGCAAAATGTCTGATATCTCTCCCGATCAAGTAATTAAAAAAATCTGGGGCGGATGAAATCAGTTATCAGTTAACAGTTATCAGTTATCAGTTAAGAGTTGTCAGTTAATAGTGAACAGTTAATAGTTGTCAGTTAATAGTGAACAGTTAATAGTGAACCATTAACTAATTAAAATCCGTGAAATCCGTGAAATCCTCTTAATCCGTGTTCAAATCCTCTTAAATCCGTGATATGAATTACAATATTGAAGAAACAGTTATTGAACGCTACAAAGCGGGAGCCCAAACGGTACAACCTTCCCTCTGTTGTCCGGTGGAATATCAGGAAAATCAATATTTAGAAATTATTCCCCAGGAAATTATAGATAAAGATTATGGTTGTGGTGATCCTACTCGTTATGTAAACCCAGGGGAAACCGTAGTTGATTTAGGTTCCGGGGCGGGTAAAAATTGTTATATGATCGCCCAAAAAATAGGATCATCCGGTCAAGTGATCGGGGTGGATTTTAATGATACAATGTTGACTCTTTCCCGCAGCCATCAACCGGAAATAGCGGAGAAATTAGGCTATTTTAATACAAGTTTTGTTAAGGCAAAAATTCAGGATTTAGCCTTAGATTTAGATCAAGTTCAACGGTGGTTAACGGTTAATCCGATTCAATCTATTGAAGATCTGGGGAAATTTGAGTTAGAATGCGATCGCCTACGTCAACATAATCCTTTAATTGCTGACCATAGTGTTGATGTTGTTATTTCTAATTGTGTTTTAAATTTAGTCCGTCCCCAGGATAAGGATCAACTATTTCAAGAAATTTATCGAGTCTTAAAACGGGGCGGAAGGGCAGTTATTTCCGATATTGTTTGCGATCAAGATCCCACACCCAGGATTTTAAATGATCCCGATCTTTGGAGTGGTTGTATTGCGGGAGCGTTTCGGGAAAATGAATTTTTAGAACGTTTTGAACAGGCCGGATTTTATGGGATTGAGATATTAGCCCGACAAGAAGAACCTTGGCAAGTGATTGATGGCATTGAGTTTCGTTCCCTAACAGTTACTGCATTTAAAGGCAAAGACGGCCCCTGTTTAGATGTGAACCAAGCCGTGATTTATAAAGGGCCTTGGAAACAAGTCATGGACGATGACGGACATATTTTATATCGGGGGGAAAGAATGGCAGTTTGTGATAAAACCTACCAAATTTATAATAACATAAACGGCCCCTATTATCAAGATATTTTAGGAATTTTACCCCATGAAACTATCCCCCTAGAATCAGCCCCAGAATTTGATTGTAGACGGAATGCTATTCGCAAACCGGAAGAAACCAAGGGAGAGCATTATCACGTTACCATCACCAATTCCGATGATTCCTGTTGCGCTCCTGTGAGTTCTAGTTGTTGTTAAATATTGAAAAAAAGGTTATAATAAGTCCTGATCTAAGGTGATATTCAGTAACTTTAGATTAGGGCGATCGCTAATAGCTAGAAACACTTTGTTGGTTTATAAATTACTTTCCTAACCAATGGTAATGTTTGAACGATATGAAGACCAGGGACATATTATATTTCACGGTGATTCTTTACCTATTTTGTCGAGTGAAATAACATCGGAATCTGTAGATCTAATTTTTATTGATCCTCCCTATAATATCGGGAAACAATTCTCAAATTTCCACGACAAGTGGGAGTCTGATGATGAATATGCAGTATGGGCTTATAAATTACTGGATGAGTGTATTCGGATATTAAAGCCTAATGGAACTTTATATGTGATGGCAAGTACCCAAGCGATGCCATATTTTGATCTTTATTTAAGAAATAAAATAGTAATTCTGAGCCGCATTATATGGCATTATGATAGTTCAGGAGTTCAAGCCAAAAAATACTTTGGATCAATGTATGAACCCCTACTTTATTGCGTTAAAAATAAGAGTAATTATGTATTTAACTCAAATAATATTAAAGTAGAAGCAAAAACAGGCGCGCAACGGAAGTTAATTGATTATAGAAAATCCGTTCCTAGTCCCTATAATTCGGAAAAAATACCGGGGAATGTCTGGTATTTTCCTCGTGTTAGATATCTTATGGAAGAATACGAAAACCATCCTTCCCAAAAGCCTGAAGCATTGCTAGAGAGGATAATTCTTGCCAGTAGTCAGGAGGGTGGTATTGTACTTGATCCATTTGGAGGTACATTTACATCGGGTGCGGTAGCCAAACGATTAGGAAGAAATTCTATTAGTATAGAATCTCAAGAGGAGTATGTTAAAATTGGTCTGAGGCGAGTTCTGGGATGGCAAGAATATAAAGGTGAGAAGCTATTACCTCCACAGAAAAAACAGACTAAAAGAAATAAAAACACTCAAAATTTTGATTTCATTCAACAGGAGCTTTTTAATGCCGACAGTACAGCATGAATTTACCGATAAGATTACTGAGATTTTAAATATATATTTTCCTGAACAGGGAAGTAAAATCTTAGATTCTAGCGAGTTATTACAATATCTAAATATTAAGACAAAAGCTGCTAATCGTGGTTCTAAGTCACGAGCAGGATTTGCAAATCATTATGCTATATATGTCTTGATCGACGACTATCTAAATAATAAGTTTCATATTAATGGTAGTTATAGTGATTATGAAGGAGCAAAATTTACAAGACTTCTTCAGAGACAACGAGAACTTCCATTTGGAAGTAAACTGCAAAATCATGCCCTCAATAGTAGACTAAATGAAGAATTTAAAAAATACTTTCCAACATCATCTTATGTACCGATAATCAGAGATTCTAAAACCAATAAATATTGGATTAATGAAAATCTCTTAAAATGTTCTATTGATAATTCTCAAATAAATATTGCTGAAGCGATTAAAGATATTATTGATGCTTATATAGCAGCGCGTGGTCAAGCATTCAATAACTTTATGATCTATTGTCAACAGATGATCGATATTCAGAAACAAGATCCTTCACAAGCGGTTAAATTTATTAAAGATTTACTTAAACCTAATATAGATGCAAGAGTTTTTGAAATTGTCAGCTACGCCATTTTGAAGGAATATTATGCAGACCAACAAATATATTGGGGTTGGTCACCGGAAAAATATAATATTAAAGCTATTGTTAAAAAATATATGGAATCTGTAGAAGAAGTGATTAATATTCCCGAACTGATGAGTCATTTTGATAGGGTTTTAGAACGGGGTAAAGGTGCAGCCGTCATTGAAGAAATCGTTTTACAAAGTCGTGTGGAATTTAATGTAGAAGCAGAGGAACAAGATATTTTGATCAAAGATGTAATTAATCTCAATTAAAAACCCGGTTTCTTGACTTGAGATTTTGCGATCGCCGGGCTAATCTTCTAACTAACTATCAGCTAACCGTACTTGATCTTTACTATTACTTGCTTTTTCTTAGGGATATTTGTTTATCTGTATTAAGATATAACCTAAACTTGTATGTCTGGAATCTTATCGAATTTTCAAAACCTCGCATATAATATAACACGATCTTGTTCATGTTATCGGGATTGACCCATATTGCATTAACTTGCCTAAGCGGAGGAAACAACATAACTGTTAATCGTTAACTGTTAACTGTGAACAAATTATCAGGAGATTTATGAAAATTGGCATTGCTAAGGAAAGTCAGGTAGATGAACGGCGAGTGGCACTCATCCCTGATGTTGTCGCCCGTTTGGTTAAACAGGGTGTGGAAGTATGGGTAGAAGCAGGGGCCGGGGAACGGGCCTGTTTTTCCGATGCAACTTATGAACAGGTTGGGGCGAAAATCGTTGATCAGGGGACACTTTGGGGCGAAGTGGACGTCCTGCTGAAAGTCGGGGTATTAGAGGACTCTGAAGTCTCTCAACTCAAGTCTGGAGGGGTGTTAATTACCTTTTTAAACCCCTTGGGAAACCCAGAATTAGTCCAGAAACTGGCGGCGCAGAACGTGACCGCCTTTAGTATGGAATTGATCCCGCGTACCAGTCGCGCCCAAAGCATGGATGCCCTATCCTCCCAAGCAAACTTGGCCGGATATAAGGCGGTATTAATTGCCGCAGCAGCCTTACCGAAATATTTTCCGATGTTAACCACGGCCGCGGGAACCATTCGTCCCGCCAAGGTGTTAATTTTGGGGGCTGGAGTCGCTGGGTTACAAGCGATCGCCACGGCCCGACGTCTGGGTGCTATCGTCGAAGGGTTTGATATTCGTCCCGAAGTTAAAGAACAGGTACAAAGTTTGGGGGCTAAGTTTGTAGATGTGTCCCTAGAGGAAGATACCGTGGCCGAGGGGGGTTATGCTAAGGAAATTTCCGAAAAAGCCAAGGAACGCACCCGGGAAGTCCTGACGCAGCACGTCGCGGCTTCTGATGTGGTGGTGACAACGGCCCAAGTTCCGGGCAGAAAAGCCCCGGTATTGGTCACGGAGGATATGGTGGCCCAAATGAAACCCGGTTCGGTGATCGTCGATCTGGCTGCCGAACAGGGAGGAAATTGTGAATGCAGCGAAGCCGGGAAAGATGTGGTCAAATATGGTGTGACAATTATTGGGCCGATTAATTTACCTGCTTCCATGCCCATTCATGCCAGTGAAGTTTATGCGAAAAATATTTCGGCTTTATTGGCATTAATGATTAATAAAGATAAGCAACTGGAGATCAATTTTGCCGATGATATTCTCGATGGATCTTGTGTAACCCATAATGGTGAAATTCGCTCTCAACGAGTTAAAGATGCTTTGAATGCAAATAGTCAACAAGTCTCGATTTCTGGTTAAGTTCACAATCTCTAAATCTAAAATTATATGACCGCAGAAACATTGATTTCCGCATTGTTTGTGTTTGTTTTAGCAACTTTTGCGGGGTTTGAAGTGATTACGAAAGTTCCCCCAACTTTGCATACTCCCCTGATGTCTGGGGCAAATGCGATTTCAGGAATTTCCGTTTTAGGAGCGTTAATTATTGCTGGCGATCGCGATTGGAATGTCACCGTTATTCTGGGATTTATTGCAATTATTCTCGCCATGATTAACGTTGTCGGTGGCTTTTTAGTCACAGATCGAATGCTGGAAATGTTCAAGAAAAAAGAGGTTAAAGCCTAATGGATATTCGCTTAACAGGAATACAACTCAGCTATTTAGTAGCTGTCACATTCTTTTTCTTTGGATTGAAAAAGTTAGGATCTCCAGCAACAGCTAGAAGTGGCAATTTATGGGCCGCCATTGGGATGTTAATTGCTGTTGTTGCCACGATGTTAGATCGGCAGGTTTTGAACTATGAATGGGTTATCCTTGCCTTAGTGATTGGTTCGGTCATTGGGGCGGTGATGGCTTATAAAATTCAAATGACAGAAATGCCCCAAATGGTAGGTTTACTCAACGGTTTGGGGGGTGCCGCTTCTTCAATGGTGGCGGTGGGAGAATTTTGGCGCTATTTAGCCCTAGCAGAAACTCCCCCTTTAGGCACAACAATTACTGCGATTTTAGGAGTATTAATTGGAGGAATAACCTTTACAGGTTCGATGATTGCCTTTGCCAAATTGCAGGGAATTATGAGTGGTTCTCCGATCTTATTTCCTCTGCAACAACAGTTTAATATTCTGCTGTTTGTTGCTTTTGGAGTCGGCAGTGTTTATATTTGCCTAACTCCTTTTAATGTGTCGGTATTTTTAGGGTTAGTATTTATTTCCCTAATTTTGGGGGTGTTATTCGTCATTCCCATCGGGGGCGGCGATATGCCCGTGGTGATTTCTCTGTTAAATTCTTTTTCCGGGTTGGCAGCGTCAGCAGCCGGGTTTGTGGTGATGAATAACCTGTTAATCATTGCTGGGGCGTTGGTTGGGGCGTCGGGAATTATCCTAACGGTGATTATGTGTAAGGCAATGAACCGTTCTTTAACTAACGTGCTATTTGCCGGATTTGGCACGGGAGAAAGTGGTTCTGGGACTGTTAGTAGCGGTGGTTCAACGGATCAAACGGTTCGCAGTATTGACACCGAAGAAGGGGCGATGATGTTAGGATATGCCCGTTCTGTGGTGATTGTACCTGGATATGGAATGGCCGTAGCCCAAGCGCAGCATAGTGTTAAGGAGTTGGTCGATCAATTAGAAAGTAATGGGGTGGATGTCAAATATGCCATTCATCCGGTGGCGGGACGGATGCCCGGACACATGAACGTGCTGTTAGCGGAGGCGAATGTTCCCTATCCTCAATTATATGACATGGATGATATTAACCCGCAGTTTGATCAAACCGATGTGGCGTTAGTTATCGGAGCTAATGATGTGGTGAACCCGGCGGCACGGGAAGATAAAAATAGCCCCATTTATGGGATGCCGATTTTGGATGTTGATAAAGCCAAACATACCATTGTGATTAAACGCGGTATGAGCACTGGGTTTGCCGGGGTAGAAAATGATTTGTTCTACAAAGACAAAACCATGATGTTGTTTGGTAGTGCTAAGGATGTTGTTGCTAAGTTAGTTTCGGAAGTGAAGCAACTTTAGAGTAACCTAAAGTAGAGACGTTGTATACAATGTCTCTACCGAATTAATTTCCTAGTTTTAAACTAGAATTGATAAATCTTCATAGTGTAATCTCTTAAAAAAAGAAATATGGTGTATTCGGCTCTTACAAACATAATATTCGCCGTTGGGCGGACTGGAACAAGTGGAGTGTCCCTACTTGGTACAGCAACGCTAATAAATAGTCCTGGAAAGTTTGTTACTGCTGCTCATGTGACTAACAAAAATGACAAGAATCTGGTCGTTGTTCTGAGGCCATACAATTCAATCAATGATTATCAAGATACTTCGGATTCTGAGGTTAAATTAATTCCCGTTCGCATTGAAGCTATTGATCCATTTACAGATTTGTGCATCTTGGCTGCTGATATTGAGGCATCTTCAAATCTATCAATAGGTGACACAGACATTCTTAGTCTAGGCAATATTGTTGATATTTTTGGTTATCCCCATGCAGATTCTGGAAGATTGGTACTCACCCAGCATCGAACTCAAATCGGTGCGCGAATCCTCATTAAAAATGGGTCGATTAAGACTAAGCACGTTGTACTAAACACTCAAGCTCGTCCAGGTCAATCTGGAAGCCCTATATTTTCCTCACAAACTTCCGTTATTGTTGCTATACTGATTGGATCATATGCCCCAGGTGGTGGAGGTGGTATATCATTGGGCGGGGTTGATCCACACACACTTCATCAAACGACTCATGCAGTCTCTGCCGAGTACATTAAACAAATGTTGTAGATATGCAAGAAAAATTAGACAAGTTATTCCAAGTTGATAGTGAAAATTGGTTGGAAGCACTACCTAAATACCAACAAGTAAGGGTAAGGGAACTACTAAGCTCTACTACTTCCTACGAAGATGCTGCAAAACAGTGGCTTGATGCAATGCCGGAGAACACATTTCCTTTTGGAGCAGAAAGGGCGAAAAATGTATTTCTTGAAAAAGTCCAGGATGAATTGGAAGCACTACCTAAATACCAACAAGTAAGGGTAAGCTCTACTACTTCCTACGAAGATGCAGCAAAACAGTGGCTTGATGCAATGCCGGAGAACACATTTCCTTTTGGAGCAGAAAGGGCGAAAAATGTATTTCTTGAAAAAGTCCAGGATGAAATCGAAAAGTTTTTGTGTGGTGATGAAAAGTATGCTGATGAGCGTAAAGAGCTACTTTCCTCATCAGAACTATTGCAAACCACTTTTGTGAGTGCTGTGTCAGCAGCAATTGCATCAACAATAGGTGCAGCAGCAACTTATGTGATGCCTATAGTCGTTCTTTTATTCATGACGATGGGTAAAATTACACTTAATGCCTGGTGTCAGATGCGTAGAGACTCCAAGACTCCACCAAAATAAGCGAATGTAGGTATTTTTTAGGGTTAATAACCCCGATCATTATAGGTGTCTAATTTATTTAGACTTTCTATAGGAATAGGCAATTTTGCTATAGGCAAGAGAAATTTTGAGGGAAAGTATGAAGTAGTTTACTTTAAAGAATTAAGATGACGATTCATATTATTTAAGTCAATTTCTAACTGTCGATAATCTCCCGCCGATAATAAGGGATCTTTGCGAGATTTTAATACCTGTTCTATGGGCAGAATCCGAAACTGATATTTCCCATTCTGATCATAGCGATGTACCCAAGTGGGTAGGGTTTGAATGTCTTTAATTTCAATGGTTTTATCAGGAAAATTCTTTAAAATATTCACTTTAAAAATAGTCCCTAAATCTCGATATTTTTCCCGTTGATTAGAGACAAAATTCCCCATAGAATAAATAACTACAGCTTTTTTAGACTTTCCTAATTTCCCAGTTTGTTCAAAAACTTGATAGGGTTGCACAACATGGGGATGACTCCCTAAAATAATATCAGCCCCAGCATCAACTAACTGTTTTACTAAGGTTTTTTGTTCGGTATTCGGTTGACGTTGATATTCTGAACCAAAATGTAAAATAACCGTGACCACATCTACCCCTGATTTACGAGCTTTAGTAATATCTTCGGTAATTTTTTTAGCATCTATTAATGAGACTAAATAATTTTTACCTTTGGGAATCGGGATACCATTAGTACCATAACTATAAGCTAAAATTGCCATAGAAATATTATTCTTTTCAACGATAACTATTTTTTCAGCTTCCTCAACCGAGGCAGCCGTTCCCACGGAAATTAAACCTCGTTTTTTCACATTTTCTAAGGTTTTTAAAACTCCTTTTTCTCCTCGATCCAAAGAATGATTATTTGTAGTTGAGATAATATTAAATCCGGCTTTGGCGATCGCATCTGCTAAAGAATCTGGAGCATTAAATAAAGGATATCCAGTGTATCCGGTTTCCGGGCCTGATAGGGTAGTTTCTAAGTTACCAATCACCCAATCTCCTGATGATAAAATTCCTTTAACTTCCTTAAAGAAATTATCATAATTATAGGTTTTTGTAGTTGGGTTATAGCCGGATTTAATTTGAGCTCCGTGCATCATAATATCCCCCACGGCGATTAATTCTGCTTCTTTTGTATAAGATTGGGGTTGGGGGGGTTGAGGGTTGATAATTTCTGCGGCGACTTCTGCTGTTTTTGTCGGGTTTGTGTTACTACATCCCCCGCTAAAAATAAACAAACTACTGGTTAAGATTAAAGTCATCCATCGACTCTTAAAAATCATCATTTTCACCCTAGAATTTTGATAATTTTACCGCAATTGTTACCCTGATCAGATCAATTATTGGGTCAGTCCCAGATGGGAAATTGGTTTTCATTGATCGGGGAATCAGATAATTGATTAAGAATCCGATCGCTTGGATCTAGGGTAAACTATAGGGGATGGGTTGGAGAACTCGGACTTGGTTAAGCAGACAAAGCTATTCATGCAAAATTATCAACGGACTGATGCTGGTGTGATCTCGGATCGACGCCTGAATTTTTTGGCCTGGATATCCCGCAGTAGCGTGATTATGACTTTAGTATTACTTTCGGCGGGAGTCAGCATGGCTCAGTCCCCCAAGTCTCCAGAACCGAAACCCAGCACTCCGACAAAAACCCTATCCCCCAAGGAGCGGCTGGAACTGGAACAACTGCGACAACAGCAGCTTTTACAGGAACAAGTTCAAGCGGAAGCTCAACGCACCTTTAAACAGACAATGACCCTGTTTAATCTCCTATTAGGATTGTTAGGAATTTTATTAGCAGCAACCTTAGTGGGATTATGGTTATTACGGCGTTCCGTTGTCCGAGAAGTAACCGTTATTGTTAAAAATCATCTGAATGAATTAGGGGATTTAGAAGGAAAAATTGCCGTCGCTAATCAACAAATGCAAGCGGTAATTCGAGAAACCGATAAAATTGCTCAAGACCTGAATGCAGAAGCGGATGATTTTCAGGATGAATTAGGAACCCATCGCAATCAAATTGGGGAATGGTTAACTGAATTATCCCAAGTTCGTCAAGGAGCATTACAAAATTTTCAACAGGAAACTCAAGAAGTTACCCAGGAAATTAATCGCTTAGAAATTGAGTTTTCTAAACAATTGGCAGATTTACAAAATCGCGCTAGTAATCAACAGGATTTAATCTTACAAAACTTAGATAAACTGGGAACAAATTACGCGAATCATGTCGCCGGGTTGCAGGCGGATGTGGATGGTCAAAAAAATACGGTTTTAGAGAATTTCAAACAATCAGAAGCCACTTTAACTAATCAATTATCCGAGTTACAAATTCAAGTTCAAAATCAACGCGATCGCCTATTCAAAACTCTTGAACAGGTGGGTACAGAATTTAGAACCACCGTATCCGGTTGGCAAACCGATGTCGAAGGTCAAAAAAATACCGTGGGCAAGAATTTACAACAAATTGAAACTGAATTAGCTCAGGAATTATCCCAACTACAAAAACAGGCAGAAACCCAAAAAGATCGGGTCTTTGCTCGTTTAGAACGTTATGAAACGGATTCCGCGCCGCAACTAGAAGAAATTAGAATTAAATCGGAACAAAAAGCTCAAGAACAAATTGATTTATCCCTGAAAAATTTAGAGAAATTTGGCAAGGATGCGGTGACTCAACTCTCCGAATCCCAAGGCAGAATTCAAGGACAAATGGAACAGAAACTCCAACGCATTCAACAGTTAGAAAAGCAAGCGGAAACCCAACTAGCAACCTATCAACAACAATTACAGGTTCAAGTCGATGAAAAGTTACAACGATTACAACAATTAGAAGCGGAATATACTACCATTATTGCTGATAGTCAAACGGGATGGAAAACCCAAAAAGAACGAATTGTCCAACGGTTAGAAAAGTTTGATCAAGATGTAACTGGGGTAATTGAACAGTTAAGAGGAGATTTACAAACCCGCAAGGATTCTACTTTTAATAAATTAGATAAATTTGATTTAATGTTAACGGAGCAGATCACAGAAGTTCAAGCGGATGCCAATGCTCAAAAAGCGGGAATTTTCCAAGAATTAGTGGCAATGCAGTCGGAAGCCTTGGTGAAAAAAGATGAAATTCTCCAACAGTTATTAGCCGTTTCGCCAACGGATTTAATGGAATCGGCGGTTTCAGAAATGATCCAGAAAATTGACACCATTTCTGAGCAATTAGATCGGTTAAAATCCAATAAACCGGAGTTGTTTTTAAACGTTGATGATTATGTCGAAAGGGGAAATTTATTGTTTGCTGAGGGGCGTTATGAAGATGCTTTAGCTACCTTTCATCAAGTGGTAGAATTGCAACCCAATGATTATCGATCTTGGTTAAATCGAGGCATGGCATTAAGTCGATTAAAACGTCAAAATGAGGCGATCGCATCCTATAAAAAAGCCCTAGAAATTAAACCAGATTACCACCAAGCCTGGGTAGATTTAGGTGTAGCCTATGGCAAATTACAAAAACATCAAGACGCCTTTGAAGCCTTTGATCAGGCGGTGAAAGCCAAACCAGAAGATAGTGTGGCTTGGTTAAATCGAGGCATGGCATTGCAAGCAATTGGAAGATATCAAGATGCGGTAACATCCTTTGATCAGGCGATTGAATTTGACCCGGATAATTCTAAAGCCTGGAATTATCGCGGTTATGTTTTAATTAAGTTAAAAAGGGGAAAAGAAGCCCTAGAAAGTTTAGATCGGACGTTAACTTTAAAACCCGATTATGCCGATGCTTATTATAATAAAGCAATTATTTATGCTCAACAACGTCAAACGGAATTAGCCGTTGAAAACTTAGAGCAAGCAATTGATCTCAGTGCCCGTTATCGAGAGGAGGCCAAAACCGACCCGGATTTATATGCAGTTATTAAGTTTTTACGTCCGAAAGCCAAACTTCAATCCTAATATTCCGTTGTTGGGCTAGTTGTTGGGCTTTAGCCCTCCTAGTTGTTGGGCTTTAGACCCCCTAAAGGAATTAAAAATATTGCTAATTTAATTACGGAAAATACCGAGCAACTAAAAGTTCATCAACCCTTAGCCTTAGTAAAGACTTAAAAATTAGCTATAGAATTCGCTTAATTAGACTATTAGTTCGGGGGTTAAGAATGATGACTGCCCAAACCCAGATGAAAAAAAGTCAGAAAAATGATGAACAAAATCTAGTGAATTTGCGTCTTTTGATCAAAATGTCCTCTTACGAATTTTGTCCTAGTTTTTGACGGGTAGTGGGTAACGGATAATGACAAATTAAGGGAATTTATATCTAGGAGTTAAATTATGGGTTTAGGGTTGTTTTCGTCTGATTCCCTTCTTTATCTGCTAACGGGAACAGCAACGGTTGTCACCCTGGTTGTCAGTCAGTCCGCAATTGTACTGGCAAAAACAGCGCAACAGGTGGCAGAAATCGCCGAACCCATTACCGTACAAATTAACAGCCCATTAGGGGATGGGTCTGGGGTGATTATTGCTAAAAATGGCAAGGTTTATACGGTTTTGACGGTGAATCATGTTGTAGAAGATCCAAATGTTAAATATACCGTGCGAACTTCCGATGGAAATAGTCATCCACAGACAAAAATTGTTCGGTTACAAAATGATGATAAAGAACCGGATTTAGCTATTATTCAATTTGAAAGTTCTCAAAACTATCCGATTGCTACATTAGGTAATTCTGAACAAGCAGTTATTGGTGCTCAGATTTATGTTTATGGATATCCCGCAACCGGGGGATTAACTGGAGTAGAAAGGGAACCCGAATTATCCCCTGGATTAGTTACCAGTCGCCCGAAAAGTCGTCCAGAAGGCTATAATTTACGCTATCAAGCGGTGACTTGGAGCGGGATGAGTGGGGGGCCAGTTTTCGATTCTGAAGGCCGGGTGGTGGGCTTACATGGACAGGGAGAATTTGGCTTTGCTCAAACCAGTTCCGGTGATGTCGCCCCGATTAAAACGGGATTCAATGCGGCTATTCCCATCAATTTATTTATCACAAAATTGTTAGAAACAGGCTTAAAATCATCGGATTTAGTCATTGATGAAAAACTACCGGAAGCTAACCCCGTTTCCTTGGATTTTCCGCGAACCTATCAGGCGTTTTATTTTCAAGGGTTAACTTTATTAGATCAAGGTGAAACCTGGGATGCGATTGATGCTTTTAATCACGCGATTGAATTAGATCCTAACACTCCTGAAGCCTATTTTAATCGAGGAATTGCCCGGACTCTTTTAGCCACTAATATTGGTGAACCCACCCGTGCCCCTAATCCAATTGAGGATTATACCGAAGCTATTCGTTTAAATCCTGGTTTTGCTGATGCCTATTATAATCGAGCTTTAGCTTATCTGGAATTGAAGAATAAAATTAACGCCAGATCGGATTTTCAAAAAGCGGCGGAACTTTATGAAAAATTAGGTCGAAAAGCTGCCTATCAAGAGGTGTTAAATCGTCTGAAAGAACTTGAATAGGCTACTTTGTTTTTTGAGTTCTATATTCAATTTTATAAAATTCAAGAGGTCGGAAATGATAGAAAAATACATTCAAAATATCAATAAGCGTTATCAACTAGGTAATGCAACTGAACATACGTTTCGGGGCGATTTACAACAACTGATTGAAAATTTGGTTCCTACTATTAGTGCGACCAATGAACCTAAACGGCAATCTTGTGGAGCACCGGATTATATTTTAACCAAAAAAGATATACCCGTTGGTTTTATAGAAGCAAAAGATATTGGGGATAAAGACCTTAAAGGAGCTAAAAAAACCGGAAACAAAGAACAATTTGATCGTTACAAAGCATCTTTAAATAACTTAATTTTCACGGATTATCTTGATTTTCATTTATATAGAGATGGCGAATTTATTACTAAAATTGCTATAGGAGAAGTAACAGAAACAGGGATTAAATCTTTACCCGAAAATTTTTTAACATTTACTAACCTAATTAAAGATTTTTGTACTCACATCGGACAAACGATCAAAAGTCCTAAAAAACTAGCAGAAATGATGGCAGGGAAAGCTCGTCTTCTTTCTGGAGTAATTGAAAAAGCCTTAATGAGTGACGAAATTAACCAAGAAAATAGTACGCTTAAAGACCAAATGGGTGCTTTTAAGAAAATCCTCATTCACGATATTACCCCTAAAGAATTTGCTGATGTATATGCTCAAACTATTGCTTATGGGATGTTTGCGGCTCGATTACATGACCCGATTTTAGAAACTTTCAGCCGACAGAAAGCTGCGGAACTTATTCCTAAATCAAATCCGTTTTTAAGAAAGCTATTTGGATACATTGCTGGGCCAGATATTGATGATCGAATTAAATGGATAGTCGATAATTTAGTAGAAATATTTTTAGCTTGTAATGTCGAAGAAATTTTAAAGAATTACGGTAAATCTACAAAAATGGAAGACCCAATTATCCATTTTTACGAAACCTTTTTAAGTGAATACGACCCAAAATTGCGTAAAGCTCGTGGTGTTTGGTACACACCCGCACCCGTTGTAAATTTTATAGTTAGAGCGGTTGATGATATTTTAAAAACCGAATTTGATTTACCCCAAGGACTGGCAGACAATAGCAAAACTAAAATCAAAGTTGATGTGCAGGGAAAACAGGTTGAGCAGGAAGTTCACAAAGTCCAAATCCTTGACCCCGCCGCCGGAACTGGAACTTTTCTGGCGGAAGTTATTAAACATATTCATAACAAATTTGTCGGACAACAAGGGATTTGGAGCAACTATGTAGAAACCCATTTATTGCCCCGTCTCAACGGTTTTGAGTTGCTGATGGCGAGTTATGCTATGGCACATCTTCAATTAGATTTACTATTAACTGAAACGGGCTATAAAACCACCACAAATCAACGTTTTAGAGTTTACCTTACTAACAGTTTAGAAGAAAAACACCCCGACACTGGAACGCTGTTTGCAAGTTGGTTAAGTGCTGAAGCGAATGAAGCGAATTATATTAAAAGAGATACACCTGTAATGTGTGTTATTGGGAATCCACCTTATAGCGGAATTTCATCTAATAATGGCGAATGGATTAATAAACTAATTGAAGATTATAAATATATTGATGGCGTACATTTTAATGAACGCAAACATTGGTTAAATGATGACTAT
The DNA here is from genome assembly GCF_904830935.1 of Planktothrix agardhii. Classification (NCBI taxonomy): domain Bacteria; kingdom Bacillati; phylum Cyanobacteriota; class Cyanophyceae; order Oscillatoriales; family Microcoleaceae; genus Planktothrix; species Planktothrix agardhii. Next base: position 1,918,770 of record NZ_LR882952.1, on the reverse strand, counting down.
GTTAAATTCTTGCGTTACGGACAGCATTTTATTGAAAAAAATGGGAGTGGTGTTTTGGCGTTTATCAATCCCCACGGATTTTTAGACAACCCAACTTTTCGGGGAATGCGTTGGAATTTGCTAAAAACTTATGACAAAATTTATACTATAGACTTACACGGAAATAGCAAGAAAAAAGAAACTGCACCTGATGGAAATGCTGATGTTAATGTATTTGACATTATGCAAGGTGTTTCAATTAATATTTTCGTAAAAACAGGAAAGAAAAAGGCAAACGAATTAGGAAAAGTATTTCATTTTGACTTGTATGGCAAACGAGAAATGAAATATGATTTTCTCTCTGATAGTTCATTAAAATCGGTAAATTTTCAAGAATTAAAACCAGAAAAACCATTTTTATTTTTTGTTCCAAAAAACAATAAAGGTTCAAAGGAATACGAAAAAGGTTTTAGAGTTGATGAATTATTTTCAGTAAATGTTACAGGTGTTGTAACGGCAAGAGATAGTTTTGTAATTGATTTTCAAAAACCAATTCTTAAAAAAAGAATGGAAGAGTTTTCGGACATTAACTTCACTGATGATTCCATAAGAAGAAAATTTTTTGGAAATAAAAAGGAAGGTAAATATTTAGCAGGCGATTCCAGAGGTTGGAAAATGGTTGAAGCGAGAAAGACGATACAGAGTTTTAACCACAATGATATTATTCAAAAAATTGCGTATAGATTATTTGACGATAGATACATTTATTACCATAGTTCTATGGTTGATTGGGGCAGGGAAAAATTTATGTATCACTTTATCAATAAAGATAATGTTGGTATTGATTTATGCCGTCAATTAGTAACGGACGAGTATTCGCATATTTTTGTAACAAATAAAATAGTTGATGATTCTTTTGTGTCCAACAAATCAAGAGAAAGAGGTTATGTCTTCCCTCTCTACCTCTATCCTGATAACCCTGAACAACAAATCATCATACAAACAGCCGAAAGAATACCAAACCTAAACACAGAAATTATAAAGCAAATAGCAGAAAAATTAGGATTAACTTTTACTAACGAGAAAGAAACCACAGAAAACACATTTGCACCCATAGATATTTTAGACTATATCTATGCGGTTTTACACTCGCTAACTTACCGAGAAAAATATAAAGAGTTTCTGAAAATTGATTTTCCCAGAGTCCCCTATCCCAAAGACCAAAACACTTTTTGGCAATTGATCAAATTAGGCGAAGAAATCAGACAAATCCATTTATTAGAAAGTCCAACCGTTGAAAAATATATTACACAATATCCCATGGACGGAGATAATATTGTCACAAAACCAAAGTATCAAGATGGTAAAGTTTACATCAACAATACCCAATATTTTAATTTTGTTCCCGAAATAGCTTGGAACTTTTATATTGGTGGCTATCAACCCGCTCAAAAATGGCTCAAAGACCGCAAAGACCGAAAATTAGAAATTGAAGACATATTCCATTATCAAAAAATTATTGTTGCCTTGACGGAAACCGATAGACTAATGAAAGAAATTGATAAAATTGCCATCGAGTAGTGCGAGCGTCCTCGCTCGCTGGGGTAATATTATTAAAAGAATATCGTACCGCCGTCACAGTTAAAATAGATGTAAGCCAAGTTGATCTTCCCTAACCCTAGAAACCACCATGACACAAATTACCCTTGCTGAACTTCCCGAAACCCTCCAAACCCTAATTAACCAAGCAAAAAAAACAGGCGAAACCCTCACCATCATCCAAGACGGTATCCCCTTCGCTATTATTTCCCCCGTCCAGAAAAAATCCCTCCTACAAACCCTTTCTACCCTTGAACCCTTAGACGAAGACTTTGCAGATGTGGACGAAGGATTATTACCCTTAAGCGAGAAACCCGGTTTCTGATAGTTTCACCCTAACGTATATAATCCCCCATCCCGTCCACAAATCATCACCTGATTATTCCAAACCACAGGCGTTGACTCAAAGGAAACTTCCGGTTTAAATCGTCCCTTTTCTTCGACCCTTAACCGATAATATTCCCCCCGTTGGTTAGGAATAGCATTGCTTTGATTTGCTCTGGCTTCTTCCCAATATAAATTAAATAAATAAACTCCATTATATCCCGCCGTTACTAATTTATAACCATCGGTAAAAATAGGAGTTGAAATCGAAGCTCCGATTTTTTCTTGGACTAATATTAAAGGGGTTTTATATTCTCCCTTTCCTAATGGCCCAGTTACGGTTTTATCCGTTGTAATCATTTGAGATCCAATATATAAATAACCGTCAATGGCATTGGTGGCAAAAATAGCCGGAAATCCATCGGGGTTATATTCATCATTTAACGCCACAGAACCTATTATACCGCCATCCCAGGTATTAAATTTTTGATTTTTTGTCGGTAAAAACCATTCCAAACTATCTTGAGGATTCTTGTTAGGATTGAGTTTAAGCACACCTCCATTTCCCGGAATATATTGTTTTTCAATCGCACAAAATAACTTACCATCTTGAGAAATAACCGCCGACCCATCAATATCGGAACCCGTATAAAAATCCCAAATAATTTTTCTATTTTTTATATCAATTCCATAAATATGTCCCGAACCCGATGCCATAAAAATCCGATTATCTAACCGAGAAGGAGAGGATTCACTAACTAAATTTCCCCCATGTCTGCTACTATCTCCATCCTGATAAAGTTGCACTTCTGATAAAATTTTAGGTTGTAAGAAACCCGATTTTTTTTCGGCTGTTTTAGCTGAACTATTGAGAAAATAACCGATCGCATTTTCCCCAGTATTAAAAATAACTCCATCCCCTAAATATAACGGCGAACTATCATTATCTCGACTATAACTTGGGGTGGGACGTAAATCTAATTTCCAGATTTCTTTTCCCGTCCTAAAGGAAATTGCCCGGAAACTTGTAGCTAATCCTCCTTTTGACATACTGCTACGACTCCCTTGTAAAACGACAATTTGGTTCTCATCTGTTGCAGTTTGATCAATATAAATACTTGATGTTCCTTTAACCACATCATCAAATTTATATCTCCAAATTTCCTTTTGAGTGTCTAATTCTATTTTTCTTAAATAATGGTCAAATGCTCCTATAATTAAATAGGTTTTGCCGCGATCGCGGGTAATAGTTGGTTGTCCTGTCCATCCCGCCCCACTCCAAACTTTACGGGTACGTCCCACATAAGTTACTCCTGTTCCTAATGGGAATTTATGAATTTCTTTCAGGTTTTCCGGCACTCCTCGCCCATAAAAACGCCGTTGATCATTACCTAAATAAGTCGGAACTAATAACTCAATTTCTGGATCTAAAATTGATAATAAAGTTTTAAATTTCTCTTGAATTTCTGCTTCATTTGTGCTAAAGTTAAATAATTGAGAAACACCAGAAGGAATTAGAGATCCTAAAGAAAAATAAGCAGCAAGTTGATTAAAGCGTCGTCGAGAAACCATGATTTTAAAATTTTGATATAATTAATAATCCCCGTAGAGACGTGCCACGGCGCGTCTCTCTAATCCGATATTAATATTAAACCATGAATTGCTAATTAAAAAATCCATACCCAGATTTGATATAATTAATAATCTCCGTAGAGACGTTTCATGCAACGTATCTACTCAAAACATCTTTAGGTATCTCTAATGGTTAATCGTCTTTCTGAGTCCAAAAGTCTCTATCTTCGCAAACACGCAGAAAATCCCATTGATTGGTGGCCCTGGTGTGACGAGGCTTTAGAAACAGCAAATCAGCAAAATAAACCCATATTTCTTTCGATTGGTTATTCCAGTTGTCATTGGTGTACCGTAATGGAAGGAGAGGCATTTTCTGACCCTGGAATTGCTCAATATATGAATCAAAATTTCTTGCCAATTAAAGTTGATCGAGAAGAACGGCCAGAAATTGATAGTATTTATATGCAAGCCTTACAAATGATGACTGGTCAAGGAGGATGGCCGTTAAATATATTCCTAACTCCCGATGAAAGAATCCCCTTTTATGGCGGCACTTATTTCCCCTTAGAACCCCGTTATGGTAGACCAGGATTTTTAGAAGTTTTACAAGCAATTCGTCGATTTTATGACTTAGAAAAAACCAAATTGCAAGCGTTTAAAGATGAAATTATGACGCATTTGCAGCAGTCTACAATTTTACCTATTTCTACATTAACTGAAGATTTATTACAAATAGGATTAGATGCCAATACTGGGGTGATTAGTCGCAATGAATATGGGGGGCCAAGGTTTCCGATGATTCCCTATTCCGAGATGGCATTACGAACAATTCGGTTTAATTTTGAGTCAAAATATGATGGAAAGGAAGCCTGTACTCAACGGGGTTTAGACTTAGCTTTAGGGGGAATTTATGACCAGGTTGCGGGAGGATTTCATCGCTATACTGTTGACCCGACTTGGACAGTTCCCCACTTTGAAAAAATGCTCTATGATAACGGGCAAATTGTGGAATATTTAGCGGATTTATGCAGTGCTGGTATTCAAAAACCTGCCTTTAAACGTTCAATTCAAGGCACTGTTGAATGGTTAAAACGGGAAATGACAGCCCCGGAAGGGTATTTTTATGCTTCCCAAGATGCCGATAATTTTACCCCCCCATCCCCCCCTTACCAAGGGGAGGCTTCGGGGTGGTCAGAACCGGAAGAAGGGGCTTTTTATGTTTGGAATAATAGTGAACTGGAAAAAATATTAACTCCTGAAGAATATGCCGCCCTACAAAAACAATTTACTATTACAAAATCCGGTAATTTTGAAGGTAAAAATGTCTTACAACGTTGCAATGCAGATGAGTTAAGTGATATCATCGAATCTGGTTTAGAAAAACTGTTTCAAGTTCGGTATGGGGAAATGCCAAAAACATTAAAACTATTTGCCCCCGCCCGCAATAATCAGGAGGCAAAAACCCATAATTGGTTAGGTAGAATTCCTCCGGTTACGGATATTAAAATGATTGTAGCTTGGAATAGTTTAATGATTTCGGGTTTAGCCAAGGCTGCAAAGGTTTTTGGGGAAGTTGAGTATTTAGAATTAGCCACAAAAGCAGCCCAATTTATTCTGAATCATCAATGGGTAGATGGACGTTTACATCGAGTTAATTATGAAGGAAAACCGGATGTTGTAGCTCAGTCTGAAGATTATGCGTTATTAGTTAAATCTTTGATTGATTTACACCAAGCTAGTTTAACATTAACTACAACTTTAGTACAGCCAGATTATTGGTTAGAACAGGCGAAAAAAGTTCAAGAAGAATTTAATGATTTACTTTGGAGTGTGGAATTAGGAGGTTATTTTAATACCGCCAAAGATACCGGAAAAGATTTATTAGTTCGAGAACGCAGTTATATTGATAATGCAACTCCGGCGGCGAATGGGGTAGCTATTGCTAATTTAGTGCGTCTGTTTTTATTAACAGAAAATCTGGATTTTTTAGACCAAGCGGAACAAGGTTTAACCGCCTTTAGTTCGGTGATGCAAAAATCCCCCCAAGCTTGTCCGAGTTTATTTACGGCGTTAGACTGGTATCGGAATAATACCCTAGTTCGGACTTCTCCCGAACAAATTTTAGGGTTAGGTGTGCAGTATTTCCCCTCAACTATTTTTAAAGTTGATAACACGCTTTCTCATGATATTATTGGCTTAGTTTGTCAGGGATTAAAATGTAATAAACCTGCCAAAAACTCCGAAGAACTGTTACAACAGTTGCAAGCCAGTCAGACTCGCTCTTAACTTGAATTTTTGGCTGTGTAAGTTAATATCTTTCTAGCCAATTAATAGGGATTTAATATTACTCGCCAGTTTTTTGATTTTTTTCTACAATAGTAGTGTTCTAATGGAATCAACCTCTATGTATTTTACTTGGCTCGATAGCAACTCTTGGTTACTGGAAATAGGCGGAAAACAAATTTTGATTGACCCTTGGTTAGTGGGTGCATTAACCTTTGGGAATCAAACTTGGTTATTTAAGGGGGAAAGACGAAATTCCCGACCCATTCCTGAAAAGATTGACTTAATTTTATTATCTCAGGGATTGGAAGATCACGCCCATCCTGAAACCTTAAAACAACTGAACAAAAATATCCCCGTTGTCGGCTCTCCTAGTGCGGCAAAACTTGTTCAGGAGTTGGGATATACTCAAGTACAAGCTTTGGAACATGGACAAACCTATTGTTTAGAAAATCAGGTAGAAATTAAATCCTTGCGAGGTTCTCCCATCGGCCCAACAACTCTTGAAAATGCCTATCTTTTAAAAGATTTAATAACAGAAAATACTGTTTATTATGAACCCCATGGATATCATGATTCTCTATTAAAAGAACTAGCCCCCATTGATGTCGTTATTACCCCATTAATTGATATTAGTTTACCGTTAATTGGGCCAATTATTCGTGGGCAAAAAACAGCCTTGGAGTTAGCTAAATTAGTCAGTCCCCAAGTGATGTTACCCACGGCCGCCGCCGGGGATGTGGTTTATGAAGGGTGGTTAGTTTCGTTATTAAAAGTCAGTGGTAATTTAGAGGATTTTCGGTCTATGTTAGCTAAAGAAAATCTATCCACCCGGGTACTCAACCCCCAGCCCGGAGAAGGTTTTGAAGTGGTATTAGAACATCGTCGGGTGGGTGTTTAAGTCACAACCCATAGCAGGGGCGTATTCATACGTCCTCGCTTCCTAACTGCTTTGCCTTACTCCCAGAAATCTAGGTTAAGAAGGTCATCTAAGGAGCGGGTAAATTGCCAAGTATCAGGAAATTTTGTGTTTTTATATTCGGGTTGCAGCTTTTTCAGACATTGCTGATAAACTGTATCCAGGACTTGGGGATAGTCATTCTGTAAGCTAGGAGAAATTTCAATCAAGTCTTCAATTTCGGGGCGAATGTTGCGAATTGTCCTTTCCCAGCCATGATATTCTAGGGGCATATCAACATAGTAGCGCTTTATAATATGTTCTATTAATGCCCTAATTTGTCCTTTAAAGGCATTTTTCTGCGCTTTCCCCAAAGAATCTATTTCCTCTATTAAGTTGGCAATATCTAATTGTTTAAAGTCTCGATTCTGTAAATGGGTGCTCGTTTCTTCTGTCCATTTTAAAAAGTCGCAATCATACAATAATTTTAGGGGAATTAGGGATTGGGTCATGAGTTGATTAGTCCTTATTTATAGGGATTATAGGTTATTGCAACTTGGGGAGTTAACCAGCCTAGAGAAAGCATTAATCGAGTTTAGAAAAGTTCGCCGTCCTTTATTAGTTAGAAACACCGCATTACTAATCGCTTAGGGGGAGGATACCTCGCCCCTACGGTTTAATTTACAACAGAATTAGGTTTCTGAATTAGATTCGGGGAAATTTTTGGAGACTGATTGTAACACTTGAGGTACAATTGGAGGAATCGGTTGGGATGGTGAATGATTTCGACTCATGGTTTCAATAGTTTCTGCCACATCAATCCCCGTTGTTTGCTTTAATTCCGTTAAAAATGCGGCTAACTTTGTCGCAGTTCCTCCTTGCTGACTATTGATAACAGTAACATTATCAACTTCAACTTTAGGAACCGTTTCCACTATGGTTTTTAACAATACTTCTAATTTTTGATATAGGAAAATCTCCCTGGCATTTGACCCCGCTAACTTCCAAGATTCAGCTAATCGTTTAGTAGCTTCCGCTTGAGCTTTTCCAGCTTCTAATATTTGAGACGCATTCCCTTTCGCTTCAGCCATAGCCCGTTTACATTGAGCCTCGGCGGGTGCAACTACATCCGCTTGTAACTGTTGTTCGACCTGCTTAATTCGGGCTTGCTGAACTAACACCTGAGCCTGGGTTTTTGCCACCTTAGACGCCGTTTCCGACTCCGATTCGGCAATTACAGCTTGTCGTTTTGTAACGGCATCTTTAACCCGTCTTTCTGCCTCAGCTTTGGCGACTTCAATATCGGTTTCTAATTTTTTCAAGGAAGTATTTTTCTGATTTTCTGCGGTTTGAATAATTGATTCCGCATGGGCTTTAGCCTCAGCAATTCGAGAATCTTTGAATAAATCCGCCCGTTGTTTTCTCCCAATAGAATCCAAATATCCCACTTCATCAAAGATATTTTGAACTTGCAAGGTATCCAACACTAACCCCAACTTTTCTAAATCATCTTCTGCTTCGTCTAATAAACTTTTAGCAAAAGCTAATTTATCCCCATTCACTTGTTCCGGGGTTAAACTGGCTAAAACACCGCGTAAATTCCCTTCTAAAGTTTCCTTAGCTAATTGTTCAATTTCCTTCCGACTCTTGCCTAATAACCGTTCAATTGCATTATGAATTGTCGGTTCTTCCCCAGCAATTTTAATATTAGCTACCCCTTCAACCGTTAACGGAATGCCTCCTTTAGAATAGGCATTGGAGACTTTTAACTCAATAATCATATTGGTTAAATCCATCCGAAAAGCATCTTCTAATAAAGGAATTCTAATGCTACTTCCACCTTTAACCAAACGATAACCAACATCTGTTCCACCTTCAACAGTGCTACGACTTCCGGCAAAAATTAACACTTCACTGGGTTGGCAAATATAATATAGGTTGCGAATGATTAAAAATCCTGCCCCCGTTCCTAATCCCAGAACCCCTAACAATGCAATGATAATTCCCATGTTTAAAATCTCCTAAAATATGTTGTTGCGCTTAAGCGCAATCTTTACATGAGGGCTAAAGCCCAACAACGTTAACTTCCCAAATTAAGATAAGAGGGCTAAAGCCCAACAACGGCTTAAAAACCTGATTATTTTGATGATAATTTAACCCCCAAAATATGCTCAACAGTTTCCAAAAACTGCCGGAAAATTTCAGGATAGATATTAACCACACCCGCAACAGATTTCCCATCCCCACTATCAATAACATTAATATTTTGTAACTTCACTCGGTTAGGAACCTTAGCCGCTTCACGGAGAATCATTTCAATTTGTTGTAAATTAAATAATTCCGAAGCATCCGATCCCGTTTCCTTCCACACTTGATTTAATAAATCCGTTACCGTTGCCGCAGCCAAGGCATTTTCGATTAAAGATGCCGCCTCTCCTCTGGCTCTTAATTCCTTCGCTTGACGTTGAGCATCCGCAGGTAAAACCTCATCGGATTCTAACCGTAACCGCTCTAATTCTGCCCTGACAGTTTGCAATAATTGTTCCGCTTTTGCCCGAGCTTCTTCTCCTGCTGCGGTGGTTCTTTCTTCCTCAGAACGAGCTTGTTGTTCTAATTCAGCTTTAATTTTTCTGAGTTCATTTCCCTTCTGTAAAACAATAGTTTGGGCTTGGGTTTTTGCCACTTCTGCTTGTCGCCGACAGTCAGCTTCAGTTTGTTCAGCTTCCGCCATGGCATTAGATTCTGCGATTTCCGCATCTCGAACAATTAAGGCAATTTGACGGCGACCAATGGAGTTAAGATAATCAACATCATCGGAAACACTTTGAATTTTTAAGGTATCTAATTGTAGACCTAATTTTGATAAATCACGGGAGACATCTTCGGCAATACTTTCGGCAAATTGTAGACGGTCTTCGTTTAATTGTTCTGGGGTTAAAGTTCCCACAACACCGCGTAAATTTCCTTCTAAGGTTTCTTTAGCAACCCGAGAAATTTCTGAACGATCTCGCTCTAAAAATCGTTCAATTGCATTTCCTACAATCTTCCGATCATTAGATATTTTAACATTAGCGATCGCCTGAATATTTAACGGAGTTCCCCCTTTAGAATAGGCATTTTTAACTTCCACTCGCACGGGCATTGTCCGTAAATCCATGGTTTTAACGGTTTCTAAAATCGGAATACACATTGTCCGACCGCCAAAAATTACCCGATAACCCAGTTCCTGGCCGTCTTGATTCCGACGTTTCCGACCGGATAAAATCAAAATTTCATTGGGTTTACAAATTTGCAGAAAGGTATTAAGAAACCACAGAAAAATAATAATACCAAAAATAGAAAGGGCGACGGGTAAAGCCGTTCCAATACTGCCAGAACTATTATCAGGAGGAAGATCAGCATTAGGAACTTGGGCAACTTCCGTAATCATCGGTAAATTGTTGATTTTCGGGATATAATCTTGGGTCATTTTTACTCCAATTAATCAGTTAAGAGGGAACACCGGAACACCGGAACACCGGAACACCGGAACAACCCCCCAAACCCACCGTGCACGGGGGGCTTGGGGGGGAGGGAACGCCGGATCTGGGGTAATACTTCTGACTGTTTCATGTCAGTCTTAAAATGTTACAACCTATTTATGATTGCTATATTATCGGTGATTTTTTTGGGATTCTCCTCAATCTTAATCCTTAATTCAAGTTTTCCTCCGAAATTACTAAGACTTTATTATGACTTCTACCAACGACAAAAACTTTATCCCCTTTTTCAAAGCTATGGGTATCTTCGGTAATGGCGACAACATCTACCATAGATTCCTTCAGATATAATCTGACTTTGCCTTTGCAATTTTGATCAAAGGGAATTTCAACGGTTCCCGATAATCCAATCATATCTTCAGATAAAATTAAACTATTGGCTTGTTGTCGGCGAAGTCGGCCTAAAATTCCTACAATGATGGTTCCAAAGCTAACTCCAATTCCCAAGGAAATCGCCAAAATCAGGATAGGAGGCAACAGAGGATTAAGTTTTGTTAAAATAAATCCAGTTAAGCCAAAAAAACAACTCCCAAACGTCCAAAATCGTAAGGTTAAAAAGGGTAAGTGAAATGCTGGTTTAGGGAATTTTCGATGGCTTCTGGATGTGAGAGTTTCTGGATCATTTTTAGGTTCAGAAAGTTCAACATCCATCTCAAAATGAGTATCAAAATCAATTCCATCAAATCCAGCAAAGGCTGATAGAATCACAAAACCCCCACCAATAGTAAGACAGAATAGATACAGCGTCAGCATAATGGGGTTCTTAAGTAGGGAATAACCATTGAAATACTCCTATAGCAATCCTAAATAGGTTGTAACATTTTATCGTAGGGGTTGGGTCTCCCAACTCTCTTTGCTTGTCTACTTCCTTCTTGGCCAAGGAATTTGATCCAGTTCAACTAACTTTTGAGAAACAGCCACCGCACCATATTGATTTAAGTGACTTGGATCGGAAAAATAATTATAATTATGTAACAATTCGCCGGATAAATCAATAAAAGTAATTCCCGTTTCCTGACTGATTGATTGCATAAAATCCCTAAACTTTTCTTCATAAGCCATCCGCAATTGATCTAGATAATCCTCAGTAAGAGGCATATTGACAAACACCAAATTTATATTTTTAGAGTCTACATATTCAATTAAATTTTTTAAAGCAGTGGTTTGTTTTCCCTCTAATTCAAACCCTTTATAATCCCCATCATAATAACCAGAAACTTGAGAATGATTTTGATAATAAATTTCAGGGCTAAATTGAGTCGATAAAGGTAAAAATCCACTGGGTAAAAACTCAGATGCTTTCAGTGATTGGTCATTAAAAGGTTCACCTTCGTCAACGGGGGATTCAATCTGGTTTTTAAACCCTTCTCCCCTGACTATAGACTGTAATAGAAATTGCAGGCGATCGCGTTTTTCATATACTTGTGAATAGCGTACAAACTGTTGATTTAATTCCGTTTGAAACCCCTCAAAATTCAATTGTCCTTGATGAAACTTTTTAGCTAAATTTCCCCAACTAGATTGCCAACCTATAATAGAAGGCTGCTTCTGCTCAATTTGGGGCTGAATTTGAAATGTTCCCTGGGAAATTTGTTGATAACCTTCCGAGGCAGAAATAGTTTCATAAGTACGATCAACTCGACCACTATTCAGGGCGCGTACCCCATCAGCTAGAATAATTAACTTGGGTAATTGTTCCGGGGGTAAAATTTGACGAATAATTAAATCAACAATTTGTACAGTTGCTCCATTCACCCCAAAATTATAAACTTTTAATTTCCCATAACCCCGGGCTTTTAATTCCGTTTCTAAAACCCCAGGATCAATCCCCCGTAAAGCCCTAGAACTCCCAATAATCATAATATCCGGGGGGCGTTTTTCCGTCAAAATAAAATGTTGATATCGAGCCAACTGTTCATCTAATTGGGGGCTTTTAAAAGTTGGATAAAGAAATTGAGCTAACTTACAGGCTTCTAACCCTAATTTTGTATCAGATAAATTGCATTTTTGGTTTTTGACCGTGGAAGAAATAAAATTACTGCCATTAAAGATATCATTTTCTTTGGAATTTTTCTGACTTTCCGTAATATCTGATGCCACGATAATTTCCGAGTTTTTTTCCTCTAAATTACTAGAATTATCAGTAGTGATTACCATTTCCCCAACCCGACTCAGAGGAATTTCTACTAACAATTCCCCTAGAATTTTATCCACCTGTACAACAAATAATCCTCCCAAGGTTGCCCAAACTAAAGCTAAAGCAATTTTTTGATAACGGTGGGTTTTGCTAGGTATGGAAACCATCATCGCCGTCCGTGGGGCAAATAACCGGGTAGTTACCAATCCTTGGGCGAGAACTTCAGCCCCCCGATCTAAAACCTCTCGCCAATTGGGATAGAGCAGATTTGAGGGTTTGGAAACATCGGCTTCAAGATGATCCAGATTTAAGTCAGGACGCAGGACTAAACCATCGGGTAAAGATGACTTTTCTCCCAGGGTTTCGCCCTCCTCTGGGGGAGTAACAAAATCGGGTAAGACGGAGGGGACAGTATCAGGTTGACTGGTTTTTAGATAAATCCCGTAGCGCCAGAGAGGAAGTTTCTGTCCTGAACGACGGCCATAAATTCTCACCCCGGAAATACCACTAATCCGATGGTTGCGTAAAAATTGAGCAATCACCGGAGCCACCTGAGATTGGGACGGACAAGTGGCTCCCTCGGTCATGACGTGCAGTAATTCGGCTTTTTGTAATAACAGTACCCGAATCCCCCCCGTGGCTAGTTTTAGCTCTAAATCGGGATTAACTAAACGAGTCAGAACAAAGCGCAAGGCGGAAAGATTGCCCTGTTCCGCTAAGGTTAGAGCCGTGGGCTGGAGGTCAGAATGTTGGGCCGCGGGTAAATTTAACCAATCTACCCAAATCGGAGCACCCGGTTTAGCTTGGGTGGCGGTGGTTTCTAAACCATAGACCGTGACGGCACAAATTCCTTGAGGAGCCAGGATATCCAATAGGGGGATAACAATATCCATCACCGCCTGTTTATCAGGAACCTGACGCTTGCGGCTTTTGGTTGCGCCGTTCGTTTGAGTAGAGACGCGCCCGGGCGAAGCCATGCCGAAGGCTATTGGCACGTCTGTACAGAACAGATGTAGGGTGGATTCTTTTAAGGTAGTTCGGACTTCTACCTGTAATTGACTCAATTTTTCATTGATTAAGCGGGCGATCGCCTGTTCATCCCCCCAGCGCCCCCACTGTTTGAGAATCCGATCCGGTGAAGTTAAATCAATCCGTAACATCCAGTCGGGGGTAGATTCCCCCTGGACTTGCAACAAAATACAAGCATCCCGAAACCCCTCAAGCTGCAACTGTCGCAACCGTTGAGCAATGGGTTGAGCTAATAGGGAGGGATCGGGACTATAAGCCGATTCACACAATACCCACAGCCGCCGACCGGATGGATTGGTTTCCGGTGGGGCTTCGGTTTTTGTGCCTTTTTGGGATTTTTCCCGAATCGTCACTTTTACCCCAACGCCTAATCCTCCTAAAATTTCGCTCAGGTAGCTGGCGATCGCATCGGGATAACCCTGTCGGGCTAAACTTTCCGTTGACACCTCAATGGCTGTAACCGTTGACGGTTGAGGGTCAGTTATTGATGGTTGTATTAATGGTTCGTTATTAGTTGTTAATGGTTGAGGGTTGAGGGTTGTTGATGATTGTGTATTAGGGAGGGAGGACGCTGGCACTGCTGCGGGTGCTTCGGTATTAAATTCCAAAGGCATGGAAGTGAAAGCCAAACCTTCATCGGCGAGGGAGGAAAATGGTTCTGGTTCGGGTTGAATCGTCTCCTCAACCCCCCCTGGCTGTATACGGTGGGCCGGAGCAAGTTCCTGGGGCTGAGAGCGTCTAAATAGGCTGGTAATTTTTGTTAAGGGATTCTGTCTAGGCTCAGGAATAGGTTGAATATTTTCTGATGTTAGGGGGCTTTCAACAGCCTTAGAAGGCCCTGTAGATGTCTTAAATTGTAATTCCGTGTATTCGAGCTTAACTGTCCAATCCGGTCGTGCCGCCCCCAAACTTCGACCCGATAAAAAAATCTTGTAGATTGGTTGATTGGGCGGTAGTAAAGCCGTTAGATTCGTTTGGGTTAAGGCCCCGGAAAAATTAGATGTAGCGATTTTTTCATCGGGACTGATCAGTGCTTCACACAGAACGTGCAAATGATTGCCACGCAAACGAATTTGAACCTGCACATCCGCAAGTCCAACGGCTTTTTCTGCCCATTGGGTTAAAGCTAAACCCTCTCCGGTTAAAACTGTTTTATTGGCCTTCAATTCAACTCCCTACCCCTACCAAACGGCCCGATTTGTGAATTTCATTTCTAATCTCAAGGGTTAATGCCTGAGATGGGTTCAAAAATACAACAACACCCATGTTAGAATTCGACTACAATTTTGGCACGATTAGCCCAAAATTTAGATCAACTCCCCGTTGTTGCGCTTGAGCACAAATCATCTATGCAACCCACCCCCACCAATAATCATCCAGTAAAAAGTCCCGACCCCATTGCTTTTCCCCAAGAGTGGTTGGTCAGTTTGGCTACTCCACCCCTATTAATCGCTGCACTGGGAACCAAAGCACTCCATGATTTTATGTTGAACCTTAGCACCAACAGCGAAGAAATTTTCCGAGGCGATCGCCTTCCGATTCTGCATTTTCCCGAATTAGACAAAAAATAGAATAGAGAACGGTGACAGATTTGACTGTAAAGTTCTGTGGTTATGCGAGAAATTAGGCAATACAATAAACTGGATATTCTTGCCACACACACAGGAAAAGACGATCATGAGTTCACTGCTCCAATCTTCCGAACAGGCTCCAAATACGGTCGTTTCGTCAAACCCGCCAACTACCACTTCGGATTTATTTTTACGCAATCGTCTCAAGATTATTGAGGATGTCTGGGAGTCCGTTCTCTGTCAAGAGTGCGGTCAACAACTGGTGGATTTACTCCATCAGTTAGCATCCATGACCTCACCGGAAGGACAGGCTGAAGAATTTCAAGGATCGGATTCCCTCAAGTTAATCGAACAGCTTGATATTAACCAGGCTATTCGTGCGGCCAGAGGGTTTGCCTTATATTTTCAACTGATTAATATCGTTGAACAGCACTATGAACAACGGGAACAACAGCTTGCTTATAACCACGGAAAAGGGAAAGCAAAGTCACCTGTCTCCCCGGTGAAATCCATGTCTACTTTCGATACTCGGAATCAACGTTTTTCCGATCAAGAAGAAAGTCCCCTTCCTAATGTCACCAATTACAGCGAACAGGATCGGGAGTTGGCTACTTTCCATTCCCTGTTTCCGATGTTGCGACAGTTAAATGTTCCCGCCCAAAAGATCCAAAGGTTATTAGATCAACTAGATGTGCGGATGGTATTTACGGCTCACCCGACGGAAATTGTTCGCCATACAATTAGAACCAAACAGCGTCGCATTGCCACTATCCTAGAACAACTTGATCAAATTGATGAAAGTTTTGGCGGACTCAGAACTGAGGAGCTAGGAGAATCTTCCATTATGTCGGAATTGACAGAAGAACTCCATGAAAACTTGACCGAAGAAATTCGGCTGTGGTGGCGTACCGATGAACTCCACCAATTTAAGCCAACGGTTTTGGATGAGGTAGATTATTCCCTGCACTACTTTCAGGAAGTTATATTTGACACCATTCCTCAACTTTATAAGCGCTTAAAACACGCTTTAAATGTTTCTTTTCCCTATCTGAAATTACCTAAACATGATTTTTGTAAATTCGGATCTTGGGTGGGTTCAGATCGAGACGGAAATCCATCGGTAACACCGGAAGTTACCTGGAAAACTGCTTGTTATCAGCGTCATGTTGTCCTAGAAAAATATATTGAAGCCGTCAAACGCCTCAATCGTTTATTGAGTTTATCCTTACATTGGAGTGATGTTCTTCCCGAATTATTAGAATCTTTGGATCGAGATCAAGGACAATTACCTGATATCTATGATCAAACCGCCATTCGCTATCGTCAAGAACCCTATCGTTTAAAACTTTCTTATGTCCAAAAACGGTTAGAAAATACTCGCGATCGCAATTGGCAAATGTACAATAATGCCGAAATGTCTCGCATCCGAGAGCGTCTGGTTCCTGACCACGAAGCCAGTAAATTATACCGTTCTGGGAATGATTTCTTGGTGGAGTTGAAAATGATTCAACGCAACCTAGAGGAAACCGGAATGAACTGTCAAGAACTGGAAAATCTCATCTGTCAGGTGGAGGTTTTTGGGTTTAGTTTAGCCCGGTTAGATATGCGTCAAGAGTCTTCAATTCATTGTAATGCTCTGAACGAAATTACTAACTATTTGCAAGTCTTACCCAAACCCTACACCGAGCTTTCAGAAGCCGAAAGATGTCTATGGTTAGCAACAGAACTCCAAACCCGTCGCCCCCTAATTCCGGCGGAATTACCGTTTTCTGAAAAAACCTGCGAAACCATTACCACCTTTAGGGTAATGCGGGAATTACAACAGGAATTTGAGCCGGAAATTTGCCAAACCTATATTATTAGTATGAGTAATGAAGCCAGTGATTTACTGGAAGTATTACTGTTAGCAAAAGAAGCCGGACTTTATGATCCAGCCACCGGAATTGGGAATGTTATTGTTGTTCCTCTGTTTGAAACGGTAGAAGATCTCAAACGTGCTCCCCGGGTGATGACAACTCTGTTTGAATTACCTTTATATCGGGCAATGTTAGCCGGAGGTTATGAACAATATAAACTTGTGAGTCACGATCCCGATCTATCTCTACAAGAGATTATGTTAGGCTATTCCGATAGTAATAAAGATTCGGGTTTCTTGAGCAGTAACTGGGAAATTCATAAAGCCCAAAAAGCCTTGCAGAAAGTGTCTGAATCCTATAAAGTCGGTCTGCGAATCTTTCACGGACGCGGGGGTTCGGTGGGTCGAGGCGGTGGCCCAGCCTACAAAGCGGTTTTGGCTCAACCGGGCCGCAGTATTAATGGCCGGATTAAAATTACCGAACAGGGGGAAGTCCTGGCGTCTAAATATTCTCTCCCACAGTTGGCTTTATTTAACCTCGAAAGCGTGACTACCGCAGCCATCCAAGCCAGTCTTCTCCATAACGGTTTTGATGAGATTGATCCCTGGAATCAAATTATGGAGGAGTTGTCAATGCGATCGCGGGCGCACTATCGGGCTTTAATTTATGAAGAACCTGATTTACCCGAATTCTTCCATCAAGTTACCCCGATCCAAGAAATTAGCCAACTACAAATCAGTTCTCGCCCCGCCCGTCGCAGTGGTGATAAGAAAAAGGATATTTCTGGTTTAAGGGCGATTCCCTGGGTATTTAGCTGGACTCAGAGCCGTTTTTTACTGCCTTCTTGGTATGGTGTGGGAACCGCTTTACAGGCATTTATCAACGAGGAACCCCAGGAAAATCTGAAACTCCTGCGGTATTTCTACGTTAAATGGCCATTCTTTAAAGTGTTGATTTCCAAGACGGAAATGACCTTAGCTAAAGTAGATATGGAAATCGCCCATCACTACGTTCGGGAGTTAAGTCATCCCGATGATCTCGAACGGTTTGAGATATTATTCCAACAAATCCTCGCCGAATACCATCTCACCGTTCAGTTAGTCCAAGAAATTACCGGACATCAACAACTATTAGAAGATGATCCGGTTCTACAACGTTCGGTGCAGTTACGCAATGCCACGATTATTCCTTTGGGTTTATTACAAGTGGCTTTGTTAAAACGGTTACGTCAACACGGAAAATCCGTGGCTTCGGGTGTCGTCCATTCCCGTTATAGCAAGGGTGAATTACTCCGAGGCGCCCTATTAACCATTAACGGTATTGCCGCCGGAATGCGAAATACAGGCTGATCTTTTCAGTCATCAGTTATCAGTTATCAGTTATCAGTTAAGAAGGGAACGGTAAATAGTCAAGATTAGATGCGCGGGTAGCTCAGTAGACAGTTGATTAACGGCTAAACATAAACTCACTTCAACGCAATCACACCTCGATTAATCCGCCTATCAGCCTTCGATCTCGAACAGGTAACGGGGATATTTGCCTTGCGGTCTATAAAAAAACATGATATTGATCAGAAGTTGCATTATAATTCGTCAGAAGTGGGCAGAAAGCAATATTAATGGCTGCTAACAGCACACCAGATAGCTGAGTTTACTTGATTCTTGAGCCAGTCAATCCTAATTTATGCAATCAAACCTTGTTCGTCTGAATATTCCTAGTGGTTGGGCAATCACTGATAATTCTTTTGGGGATGAAGATCCGTTTGTACAGGATGGTCGCATTCTCAATCAGCATTTTTATCATGAAAACTTGCTATTGATTCAATCAATTGAGTTTAAGGAAACAGACTGGATTATTAATCAAAATGGTTATACTTTAAAACTTGGCTGGTATCCCCATGCTGATCCTAATGGATGCTATCGGTTGCAGTTGTTACCCAGAAATTCTGAGCAAGAGGGACTAGAATTTCAGTCCAAAGATAGGGAAAGAATTCGTCAAGTGATTGAACAGTGTTTTGATTTAATTAGTCGCGGAGTTGATGGTGAGGAAATTAAATGGACAATTGAACAGAGTGATAAAACCTTTGAAAAAAATTCTCGTTTAGGATCGGGAATTAGAAAAAAAATTCAAGATTATAACCGATATCAAAATCGTTTTTATTATGGTCAACTTTACTCCTTGTATCCCCCCATTTATTATGAATTAACTAATATTGTTTACCGGAGTGCTAAAGCAAATAAAATTGCGTATAATATGCCAACGCCAGATAACTCCCATCGAGCGTAATTGTTAAAGCCACTATTCATAGAACGTTGTAGATATAGGAAAATTAAGGATGTTTACTGTGTCAGAACAAAACCCGAACCCGGAATTACTTTCTCAAGAATACCCATCAGATCGGCCTGTATTTGATGTTCTCATTGACTTTATGACCCTAGATGGTTGGGTTTATAGAGAAATTGAACATCGGCGAGTCTTAGCATTGGGTGTAGAGGGCAAAAACGGCCGATTTGATTGTTATACCATTGTTAGGGAAGAAGAACGGCAAATTGCGGTTTATTCCGTTTCTCCAGTGAAAGTTCCTGACTATAAACGCTATAATATGGCGACATTTATCACCCTGCTCAACTATGGGACAGTGGTGGGAAATTTTGAAATGAATTTTCAAGATGGTGAACTTCGATATAAAACCAGTTTAGATGCGGAAGATGCGGCTCTAAACCCGGCATTGATTAAACATTTAATCTATACCAGTGTCACGACGATGGATGACTATTTACCCGGAATTTTATCGGTAATTTACGGTAATATTTCCCCAGAAGAAGCCTTCCAACGGACTCAATATTAAGGTTGAGGGTTGAGGGCGAGAAGACCTCGCCCCTACCTACTCTCTAAAGATGATGGCGAGAGGTTTCTAGGGGAATCTGTTTTTCTGATTTGGCGATCGCCATATAGGTAGATTCAATGGCATCTAAATTAACGGAAATTGATGTAATTCCCCACCGGACTAAATCTTCAATTAATTCGGGATATAATGCGGGAGCATCTCCACAAATTGAACAAGGAATATTAGCGGTTTTTGCCATTTCAATTAACTGTTTTATCGCTTTTTTAAAAGCCGGATTGCTTTCATATAAACCTGGGAATACCTGCATTTGATTTCGATCAATTCCAAATAATAATTGGGTCAGATCATTGGTGCCAATTGAAATCCCTTGAACTCCTGCTTTCAGGTAATCAGGTAATAAAAATAGAATTGATGGAACTTCCGCCATAATCCACACTTGAAACTCAGGATAATGACTTAATTGTGATGCTTCAATCCGATGTTTATAGATTAAAAATTCCTCGACAGAGCGAATAAATGGTAAAATAAGATGAATATTTTTATCCCCAGATTTATACAATTCTAATAAAACTTTAAGTTCTAAATCAAATAAAGCCAGACGTTCTAAAGATGGAGATTCTGAAGCCAGAAAATTACCTCGATCAATCCCATCCTGAGAGGGTAACTTCTGATCCCCCCTACCCCCATTGGTAAGGGGCTGGTGGGGGTAAAAATAAGTTAATCCTGAGACAGATTGTTCTACTTCTCGTAAATCGAAGGCTCTATAATAAACAGGTCTAGGGGATAAAATTGTTACAATCTGATCAAGTTGTTCAGCCATTTTTTGAACAAATATCGGCTGTTTTTCTGATAAAATCCAGTCATTAAAATTATAGAATTTACTCCCTATTTCCTGAGAAATCCAGGAATTTATAGTAGGATGTTCAGAACGTTCTAATACTTCAATAGCCATTAATTCTGAACGCAATAAACCCACTCCATCAATCGGTAAAGAATCGAGTCGCTGTAGAGAACTCAATTGACTAATATTAACCATCAGGGCTGTGGAGTTTACATTTGACGAGATTTCGACCAATTGTTGTTGCTGAAAACTCGGTTGTGAAAACATTTTATTAACGGGAAATTCTTTTTTGATAATATAAACTTCCCCGTAATTACCATCGACAAAAATAGATTCACCCGTTTTTATTTTCATTGTTGCATTCACGATCCCACAAACAGCAGGTATACCTATTTCTCGCGCCACAATTGCACCATGACTGGTCATTCCTCCCTGTTCAGCGACAATAGCAACAATCTGTTTTAATAATGGTAAATAATCCCAAGTAATCGCTGTAACAACTAACACAGTATTCTCAGGTAATTGTGATGGGATTGGATCTGTTTCTGTTAGGATATATGCAGTTCCCCTAGATTTTCCAGAGGCTAGGGCTAGTCCTCTAAAACGCTGTTGATTCGAGCTAGAATCTGATATTATCGGATTAGAATAAAGACTGTTTTCGGAACATTTAGCCCCGACTAGATAGAATTGAGGTTCTTGATCTTGGGGCTGTTGAAATAAACGCCAATCTAATCGAGTAATGGCGGGATTAGACTGTATAATTTGTTGAATAATCTTAATTAACTGTTGTAATTGTTCCGGCGTTAAGGAAAATATTTGTTGTGGTTCAGAAATCAAGGTGGCAGAAATAGGAAATTGAGAAATTGGAGTTCCGAATTGCTTTTGGGGAATTGGATATTTTGTCGGTTGATCAGGAGAAGATTTTAAATTATAGATAATAGTTTTAGAGCCTAATTGTTGTTGAATTATTCCCGTTTGGGGTTGAATTAAATAAATATCAGGATGGCTTTCTCCCCATAACAGGGAAAATTCCAAACCCCAAGTCGAGTTTATTTCCCAACAGTTAGGGCGAATTTCCACAAAACCGGAAGCGATCGCAGACTGGAGAGGTTGAACTAATACCACCGGACGTAAATTTTGTAATTCAATTTTGTATCGTTGCCAATATAATAAACTTTTTGCCCGAAAAAATTCACAGTAGGCTTGTTTTAATCCCACTAAAGCTTTTTGAGTATCCGCCCACCCGATCACCGATTCAAAAAGTCCCGATGTCTGTAAGTGATGGGGAGTGTTCAAACTCGGATAAAAAATCAACGCTGAGGTTTTTAATTTGTCAATGCTGTCTTGAATAGGTTGACTCGATGACGGAGGTAAATGACTATCCATCATTTGTTGACAAAGATGTTGAGCAATAATTTGTAATTGCCGGGGTTGATTGATGTCAAAATACAGAGATAATTCAGGGAAATCAACAAATCGGGGTTCTAACCAATTAATGGTTTCTAAAAACTCCCAAAATAAATGATCCGTAACTACAAAACCTGGTAAAACCGGATGACCCTGATGGAGTAATTGGCTTAAATAAAAGGCTGGCTCCCCAACAAAATCGCGATGATCAGATTGAATTTCGTGAAGCCCATAAAAATTATCCACACTTTGAACTAAATTTAGTAATAACTTGATCTGAAAACCCGAACTGTGAAAGCGCTCCTAAGTTTATTTCTCAAACCCAACTGTCCGTTATGTGACCGACCTGCGACAACAGAACTTTGTGATTATTGCGAACGACAGTTACTTCGCTGTCGGTTTCCCCCTGGGGTTAAATTTACCTCTGAGGTGCCGCTTTGTGTCTGGGGACAGTACAAAGATGTTCTCAAACGAGCGATCGCTGCTCTCAAATATAATCATCATACCGAATTAGCTAAACCTTTGGGCTATGGATTGGCACAAACTTGGTTATCGACTCCCGGGTTAGGGATCTCCCCTGTGACCGTCGTACCCATTCCCCTCCACCCAGCTAAGTTAAAAAAACGCGGGTTTAATCAAGCAGAACTGTTGGCGAAAAGTTTTTGTGAATTAACGGGTTTATCCCTATCTTCTCACGGTTTAGAACGAATTAAACAAACGGAAGCACTCCATGAACTTTCGCCCGATCAACGTTTAAAAGAAATGCAAAGTGTGTTTAATATTGGTCAGGATTTCCGGCGTCGCCCTCCCCAGGGTTCGGTTTTAATTTTAGATGATATTTATACAACGGGTGCAACGGTTAAATCAGCCATTTCTCAACTTCAAAAATCGGGAATTTCTGTCGCGGGTATTGTGGCGATCGCCACCACTCAGAAATCAGTCATCAGTCATCAGTAATCAGTCATCAGTTAAGTAAAATAAATATTAATTTTAGTTGACAATAACCAACAATTGCTTTATTAATGATAACTGATAACTGATTACTAATAACTGATTAAAAAAATGACTTTGATTTTAGGAACTGAAGCAGCCGATAATCTAACTGGATTGATTGAAAACGATGAAATTTACGGGCTAGGGGGAGATGACACCCTGAAAGGTCTTGAAGGCGATGATACGATGAATGGGAATCTAGGAGCAGATGTTATTTATGGTAGTCCAGGGAATGATCTGCTATTTGGAGGAAAAGGGGACGATGTTCTGATTGGAGAATCAGGTAAAAATCAAGTTTTTGGTAACTTAGGTTCAGATTTATTATTTGGAGGAAATGATAGTGATTCTTTGTTTGGAGGTCAAGGAATTGATCTCCTAGCGGGTGGCGGGGGAAATGATTATGTTTCCGGTGATCTTGGAGATGATTTTATTGCGGGGATTGATGTTGATTCAGCCACTCCAGGGGCGGGTGAAATTGATACTTTAGTTGGGGGTGCGGGATTAGATGGATTTTACTTAGGGAGTTCTGATTCTAGCACCTATTACGCCGCCGGAGGTTTAACGGATTTTGCCTTTATTAGTGATTTTACTGTAGGTCAAGATTACTTTGCTTATAAAACTAATGATGTAATTACTTTTAAAGATTTAACCTTATCCGGGCATGGAACAGGAGCGGGTATTTATGTTAATAAATCTGGTTTAGAAGAACTGATTGCATTTTTACCAGGAGTCCAAGCTAATCAACTCAATCTTAACACTGATTTTAAACCTATCTGATATTCCATCCTTTAATTTTTGCTACACATTCCCCCCGGTAGAGACATTCCATAACGTCTCTACCGGGGGGTTAGTTTCCTATTCCCTACTATAACAATTTTACCCAGTAATTTTAGCAATCAATCTTGAATTTGGGCTGCATATTGTTCCGCACCCAAACCGACTAATAGATGTAAAATACCATCGGGTAAACGTAAAATTCCTTCCACACCTGCGGTTTTTAATTTATCTTCATCAACCAGGTTATTATCAATAACTTTAACTCGTAATCGAGTTAAGGCGACAGCATCAACGCTTTGAATATTCTTTTTTCCACCCAAGGCAATTATGATCTCCTGAATCCGATTTTTTGCCTCGGAATCCGAGATAATTGGGGATGAAATCTCCGCTTCCGTTGCATTAACCTCCGTTGCTTCCGGTGCTATTTCCTCAACAAAATCCGCCTCTGGCCCCGCATTTTTGAGATATTCCATCATATCCGTTTTTAAATTTTCCGAACGGGGGCCAAATATAGCTTGAGCACTATTTCCCATTTCTAAAACTCCCGAAGCTCCTAATGCTTTGAGTCGGGGTTTATTCACCTTTTTAATATCATTAACCGTGATTCGTAATCGAGTAATACAAGCATCCAAAGTAGCAATATTACTGCGTCCGCCAAAAGCTCGAACTAACTCCATTGCCATACTACCAACTCCGGTTCCTGGGGTAATCGTTGTTACGGTTTCTACCTCATCTTCTCGACCCGGAGTGGAGAAATTAAACTGTCGGATTCCAAAGTAAAAAACACAGAAATATAAAGCCGCAAAAAACGGCCCCAATGCGGGAATTAACCACGCCTTTGTACCTAATCCATTAAACAGGAAAAAGTCAATAAATCCCTGGGAAAAAGTAAATCCCATGCGCCCACCCAAGGCAACAAATAACCAATCACAAAAGCCCGCCATTACTGCATGAATGGCGTATAAAGGCGGGGCTACGAACATAAATGAAAATTCAATCGGTTCGGTAATTCCGGTTAAGAAAGAGGTGAAAGCAGCAGAGATCATAATCCCGCCAGTTAACGCTCGATTTTTGGGTTTTGCTGTCCGCCAAATAGCGATCGCCGCCGCAGGTAAACCGAACATTTTGAACCAATAAGCACCCCCTAAAATTCCGGCCGTTGGGTCGCCAGCAAAGAAGCGATTAATGTCTCCGGTTACGATTCTATTGGTAATTGGATCAAGAAATGATCCGATTTGAAAAAAGAAAGGAACATTCCAAATATGATGTAATCCAAAGGGTAATAATAACCGTTCTACAAGCCCATAAATTGCGGCGGTAAGACTAACATTTCCCCCAGATGCAGCGGCATTTGCAGCCGTAGAAATCGCGGCTCCAATGGGCGGCCAGACCACGCTCATTAAGATTCCCATGGCGATCGCTGCAAAGGAAGTCACAATCGGAACAAATCGTTTTCCGGCAAAAAATCCCAGATATTGAGGTAATTGAATTCGGAAATAACGGTTAAATAAATAGGCGGCAACACAGCCCATAATTAACCCGCCAAACACCCCCGTATCTAGGGAAGGAATGCCCATAACAGGTTTTAATTGTTCGGGATTCATGCCAAAGAAAGTAGTAGAAGCCGCCCCTAAAGAAGCAACAAAAACCACAAATCCCACCGTTGCAGCTAAAGCAGCCACCCCGTCATTTTCCGCAAATCCAATGGCAACGGAAATCGCAAAAATAATCGGTAAATTGCCAAAAATTGCATCCCCGGAAGTTTTCATAATGTTCGCTAAACCTTCAGGAAGCCACCAAAATTTAGGGGAGGAAATTGTTCCCGATGCCAGATTTTGTAATTCAATTAAACGAGCGCTACCCAATCCTAATAATAAGCCAGCAATGGGTAAAACCGAAACGGGAAGCATTAAAGACTTTCCCATTTTTTGTAATAAAGCAAAAGCGTTTTTGAACATCGTTTTTGTTATTAATTGTTGATTGTTGATAATAACTAGACAGAATTAAAATTCCTGAAGAAGAACCCCACCCAACCTCCCCTTACCAAGGGGAGGAGTTTTTGACTATTCCCCGTTACCTTTTTTGACTATTCCCCCTGCTTACTAAGGGGGGGATTTCAATTATTCCCCCAGCTTACTAAGGGGGGGCTAGGGGGGGTCAAACATCCATAGAATACAACCCCCGCACATCCGCCCCCGTTTCTGCATTTAAAGCTTTTTGGGCTAATTCTTGACACTCAACTAAACTTAATTCTCGGATTTGTGCCTTAATTGTGGGAATACTCGGAACACTAACACTTAATTCCTTAACCCCCAAACCAATTAATAATGGAATAGCTTGAGGATCACTAGCAATTCCCCCACAAACCCCCACCCATTTCCCCTGTTTAATAGCTCCTTTTACAGTTAAATCAATTAATCGTAAAATAGCCGGATTTAACCCATCTACATAGGGCGCTAATTTCGGATGTCCCCGATCCATAGCTAAAGTATATTGGGTTAAATCATTAGTGCCAATAGAGAAGAAATCAACCTCCTTGGCAAACTGTTCTGCCATGACTGCCGCCGAGGGAACTTCCACCATAATTCCCACAGAAACGGGAGGAAGATTTAACTTTTCCCGTTCTTCTTCTAACATCGCTTTTGCCATTCTAATTTCTTCTAATCGGGCAATCATTGGGAACATAATTCGCAACATTCCCGCCTCCGCCGATCTTAAAATAGCCCGAAATTGGGTTCTTAAAAGTTCAGGACGATCAAAGCCAAATCTAATTCCCCGTTCTCCTAAAAATGGGTTTTCTTCATGGGGAATTGGTAAATAGGGTAAAGGTTTATCTCCCCCTACGTCTAACGTCCGAATAATTAACGGCCGTTCCTTCCCTAAAACCCTGGCAATACTACTATAAATTTCCGTTTGTTCGTCCTCTGTAGGGGCAGAAGCACGCTCCATAAATACAAATTCCGTCCGTAATAAACCAACCCCTTCTCCCCCCAATTTCACCGAAGTTTCTGCCTCCGATTTGCTTCCAATATTGGCAACAATTTCCATCCGGTATCCATCGGTAGTGATGGCGGGTTTCATGGCATTAGCTAAGTCGGTTTCCCGTTTTTTTGCTATTTCAACTTGCAGGGTTTTTACCCGTTCCATTTCCGCCGTTGTCGGATTTAATTTTAAAGTGCCTTTACTGCCATCTAAAATAACAGGTGTACCATCAGCTAAATCTAATACTTGAGGTTCAGTTCCCGCGATCGCCGGAATTTCCATAGAACGCGCTAAAATGGCAACGTGAGAGGTCGAACCCCCGGCAACGGTACAAAATCCAATCACTTTTGATCTATCCAAGGTTGCCATATCCGAAGGAGTTAAATCCTCAGCAATTAAAATAGTATTCTCAGGATAAATCGGCCCGGTTAAGGTTACTCCAGTCAAAATTCTTAATACCCTTTGCCCCACATCTCGGACATCATTTGCCCGTTGAGATAACAACTCATTTTGTAATTGTGCCAGTTGCTTTGCACTATTGGTAAAGGTTTGTTTCCAAGCAAAAGCCGCACTTTTTCCCTTATCAATGGTGCTGGTAGCAATATCAATTAATTCGGGATCTTCTAATAATTCTTGATGGGCGGCAAAAATCGCCGATTTGCTGGGATCGCCCTGGCTATGAACATTGGCCCGTAACGCTTCTACCTCTAATTGGGCCTGTTCGATCGCCGATTCTAACTTACGCCTTTCTGTATTGGGGTTTTCGCCCTTTTCCGTCACCTCAATTTCCTGTTCCCTGACCCGGAAGGTCTGACCAACGGCTATTCCAGAGGATGCAGCCACCCCTAAAACCAGATTC
The DNA here is from genome assembly GCF_904830935.1 of Planktothrix agardhii. Taxonomy (NCBI): domain Bacteria; kingdom Bacillati; phylum Cyanobacteriota; class Cyanophyceae; order Oscillatoriales; family Microcoleaceae; genus Planktothrix; species Planktothrix agardhii. The sequence goes on along the minus strand of NZ_LR882952.1, from coordinate 1,891,276 downwards.
GGATCGTCCGAACGCCGACGGGGGGCTGGATTCGAGATTTCTCCTTGAGCAACACTAGCCGGGGCTGAGATCGGGGCACTTCCTTCTTCCCCCAACCCGGAACGCATGGCCTCAGTGAGTTCGGCGATCGCTTCGGCCGCATCTGGCCCCTGGGCCACCAATACCACCCGATCGCCGTTATTGACTTCTATGGCCATTAATCCGACTACACTCTTAACATTTGCGTCTTGATCACCCCGTTGTAAACGAATTTTTGATTTATATTTTTTAGCTAAATTTGCTAATACGGCCGAGGGTCTAGCGTGTAATCCTGTAGGATTAGGAATAATAATTTCATCTGAGGTAATTATCTCGGCAGAAATTGGGTTATTTTCAATGACTTTTGGGGCTAAAGTCAGTTCTAAAATAACTGTTTCTCCAGCAACAACATTACCCGAACTGGCTTGAAAAGTTGCCACTTGCTCACTATTAGTAATCACAATTTGGGTGAGCAAACTTTTAGCATTTAGAGCTATATAATCGGGATCAAATTCTATTAAGGGATCGCCTGTTTGAATGCGATCGCCCATTTTAACTTTAGGACTAAACCCTTGACCCCGCAATGTCACCGTATCTAAACCAATGTGCATCAACACTTCTAACCCTTCTGGCGTCTTCAGTGTCACCGCATGATAGGACGGATGCAGTTGGATCACTTCCCCGTCACAGGGGGCAATTAACACCTGACTCACGGGGTCAATAGAAATCCCATCCCCAACCATTTTTTGAGCAAATACCGGGTCGGGAACCTGTTCAATGGGTAGAATATGTCCCGATAAAGGTGCTTTTAATAGAACGCCAATCCCTTTGGGAACTGGTGTTACAGTATTAATCATCAATTAAGTCCTGTTTAAATTGTGTTTTTTAATCTGGGTCGGTTGTTCAACTCTGGATATTGTTTAAGATACAATTAACTTTTTGTCATTATTCAAAGATTTCGATTTTGTTTTAATTTGCAACAATTCTTAGTATAAAACGGCGACTTCTGGCAATACCAATGTCTACTCATCTTCAACCCTATCTTCGTTGATCAAAATATCTTGTTCCTCTGCTTCTACATTAACAGGACTTACGCAGCTATGCTATGCGTAGCGTAGCCCTGTATGGGAAATCAAACAGTTAACCGGGATAGAATCTTGTCAATGTCGCTGAGGGAAAATTCAAAAAAACCATATTGCTTGCGCTTTATTAGTTTGGACGTTTCTCTCAACAACAGCGAGGAAAGTTTCTCAAACTGTTTATGAATTAAAAGCTAATTTATTGTCTAAATACCTTACCCAAGAGCTTAAATATCTGTCTTTGAAGCTAAAATTTATTGAGCTTTAAAACTCATGAATTGAGACTAATTTAATCCGGGTTCCTTGCGATTCTCTGAGCTAAATCGCCGAAAATTGCTCGGTTTTCTATGTGCTATATATAGCGCAATTGCGTAAGTCCTGAAGTGAAATTTAATTCTAGCTATCAGCATAATACCAATTTAACGAACAGGCTTAAATCCCTGTACAAAATCAATCCATGAATCCACTTTTGAACCTGTAATATCTAAAATCGGAATAGAACGAGTTCTAGGAATCGGTGGCCCAGCTTCTTCTTGAGAGTATTCAATCACTGTTGATTCAGGTTGACCTAAACCATAGCGGTTAGCCATTCGATTAGCAAGGTCACAACTAATAAAGAATTCCCCCATATTAATTTGACCATTGCCAGCATAATATAACCAAGTTCTTGATCCGGCATTAATCTGTTGACAATCGTAATAAGTCACTTCAAACATTTTAGCGATATGCACATCATAAAGCCTCAATTTTCCCCCATAAGCAGCACGAGTTGTATCTCGGTCAGGAACAGTCATTGTATAAATTCCTTCGCCATGTTGTAACCTCATGGGAACTGCGGTAGACTGAGCCAAGACTGATGTACAATTACCAATTAGTTCAATCAATGGAATGATTGATACAATTAAAAATTTACCAAAATTGTTCAGCATTAGAATTTGCTCATAGAAAGGATAATGTTGATATGATATCCGGTTAAATCCACAAAATCTCCGTAGGGGCGGGTTCACCCAGATATTGAATACCCATCAAAGATTTCACTAAACCCGCCCTTCTTCTATCTCAAATATACTGAATGATAGTTCTAAAATCAAATCAGAAAAGTTAAGCTAAATAATCACAAAATCATTAGCAGTTAGAGTAAAGTTATCTCGATCTCGTCCTAGCACTGCCAGTAACTCACCACCGGACTCAATTTTCAAAAACTTGGTAATATTAGTACCAAAGTTTTCCTCAACGCTTCCTTTCCCAAAAATACTATCAATCTGTTGCGGTTGGATATCGCTAATTAATAATTGTTCAAAGGTAACACCAACTAAACCAATTTTATCCTCACTATTGATAAAGTCTAAAATTAAGTCAGCATTTTCAGTACCCGTCGGAATTTCATTAAGATCAGCAGTTTTACTGATAATAAAAGTATCTACTCCACCTGTTTCATAAAGAGGATCACCTCTTAATATATCCTGATCTCGATCTCCAGAAATTCTATTGCTCCCTCCATTTCCCGTTAAGATATCTTTACCTTGCCCTCCAAATAGATCAGCATTTCCATTAGAGGATACAGTAATTGAGTCATCTCCTAAATTACCAAATAAAAAGCTGATACTATTATTACCATACACAGAATAACCAATATCTTGGATAATATCATTACCTTGACCTCCATAAATTGTATCATAATCATATCCAGGGCCACCTTCTAACGAATCGTTGCCTTCATTACCATATAAAATATCATTATCATCCCCACCTAATACTGTATCATTTCCCTCCATTCCGAACAAAATGTCTTTCCCCTCACCTCCAACAATAGAATCTTGTCCTGACAAACCTAATATTGTGTAAGAGATTGTATCTTGATAATTTTCTAATGTAATAGTATCGTTATCAATACTGCCAAAAAATTGACCGAATTGATCCAAATCTGTTTTGGAAATAATATATTTAGCCATGTGTTCTCAATCCTTAAATGTTATAATTTTACAGTTTAATAACAGATTTTCAGATTAATCTGTTATTATTTTGTTATCTCTGCTATTAATCGTCGAACTCCTCTGTAACTGATAATAAATTAACTAACTTCTGATTGTCTACTGATTAACGTTAGAATTTATGTTAGAATCGTGTTAGCTGTTTTTTATACCCGCAATATGGCTCAAGTGGACAAAATATTTAGTCAGGCTGCCCAGGAATGGGATTTAGAAAGTCTTTATGCTGACTTGGCATCTGCGAAAGGAAAGCATCTCACCCCTATTGAAAAAGCTCACTTGAGGGGGTTGTTGTCTGGCTGTAGTCCCTCGGAAATCGCTCAAAAATTAGAGAAAATTCCCAGAGGCGTAGAGTCTGATTTATGTGCAACGGTTTATAAATATGTAAAGTCTTTGTTAGATAAAGCAGAAAAAGTAGAAAACTGGCGCAAGATTTATGAATGGCTTGATGAATCCGGTTATAAATCTAAGCTGGATAACAAAGTTCCTGTTAAAAATTTATTACCTAAACAAAGCATTGTTAATATCACTAATTTTAATATTGAACAAGATCAAATAGTTTTTCAGTTTCATCTAACAATTCCAACATCAGAAATTACTGAATTATCTATACAAGATTGTAATATTGATGAGAATATTGGTAATAATAATACGGATAATAATTGAAGTTATTGTTATTGGGTAAATTACCATTTTTCCCTTGTTGGTAACATTTATTTAAATCTTCCTTGTTTTTTTAGTTTAAGCGATCGCTTCACTTTAATTATTTTTTATCTCAATTGATAAAAAAATGCCAGTATTAATTATGTTCTTATTTTCCAAGATTTCGGATCTGTCCGACTGTGAAAAATTGCTGTTACAATTACAAAAAGCCTTTACAGGTCAACTCACCTAATAAAACTGCTAAAATGTACAAAACAGTCAAAAAGCTCAGGAAATGAACAGCTACACCCTGACCAAAACCCGTAATAAACACGGATTTGCCAGCCTCCTAGAGACCATTCCCCAAGGCTAACCATGTATAGCTTTGAGTATGACGACAATAAAAGTCGAACCAACCAACAAAAACACGGCATAGACTTCATCGAAGCCCAACAACTTTGGCAAGACGATGACTTGTTGGAAATTCAGGCTACAAGCGAAACAGAATCGCGTTTTTTAGCCATTGGCAAACTGAAGCAAAAACACTGGACAGCCGTTATCACTTACAGATTAGAAAATATCCGAATTATTTCCGTCCGCCGTTCCCGTCCCAATGAGGTTATATGGTATGAAAGCCGAAGAATTTGACGCAAAATTTGACACAGGTGAAGACCTCACCGAATTTATGGATTTCTCGACCGCCAGACGACCCAACCGAGAAAAACAAAAAATAGAACTCAATTTACCCCTCTGGATGATTCGCCAACTCGAAGCCGAAGCTCAAAAACAGGGTATTTCTCCCCAAACCTTTTTAGAAAACTATTTAGCCGAAAATCTTGCCCCTGTTAGATAAAGAATTAGCAGGTAACTGTTCTATTAAATTTAATAACTCTTGCTTAACACTGGGTATTAATAACATCTGTTTAACCCTTCCTTGTTTTTTTGTTTAAGCGATCGCTTCACTGCAATCAGTTGTTTTAATAAATTGTTATAATGATGATTAACACCCACTTGCAAGCTAAAACAGGTCATCCTAAACAACTATAAACTTTAACGAAAATGATACAATCATTAATTCAATTGCACGATTACTTTCATGTTCTTGCTTCTGATGATATCCGAATTAAAGGAACACGCATTAGCATTGAACAGATTTTGTATGAATATCTGTATAATCATCAATCCCCCGAAGAAATCCAAAAGCATTTTACAACAGTTACATTAGAACAAATTTATGCCACTATTCTTTATTATTTTAGAAATCAAGAACAGGTTTCTGCTTATTTAGAAAATTGGTTGACAGCTACGAATCAAGCTGAAGCAGAACATGATCAAAATCCCCCTACTGTTGTCAAAAGATTGCTGAAGTTAAAAGCTGAACAGGAAGCGGTTAAGGTGAGTCAAGAATGCCCATAAAATGAATATCAAGATATTATTAGTTATGTCCCGTTAAAAAAATAGGGAATAAAAGACCCTACTTGCTGTTAATATAAGAGGAGGCAGAGCCTGCCTAATTGCATTCCCTGGTAGAACCAGGGAACAAGGATAAAATTTTTATTTTGAATTGTATTAAACTAAAAGTAACTCTTAGAAAAGGGTAATGGTGATGGTGACACTGCAATTCAAGCAACTCAGCGTTCCCCCTGGACAGCGTGTGCTATTTCTGGATGTAAGCTGGCAAGATTTTGAGGCGATTTTAGCGGAATTGGGCGAACATCGGGGGGCGCGAGTGGCTTATTTTCAAGGAATTTTGGAGATTAGGATGCCTTTACCAGAACATGAATTTAATAAAGAAATTATTGGGGATATGGTAAAAATTCTGCTAGAAGAACTAGAAATGGAACGGGAGTGTTTTGGATCAACAACATTTAAACGTCAAGGAATGGCGGCTGGAATTGAACCGGATAATTGTTTTTATATTCAAAATTATCAAGCGATGATTGGGAAAAAACGGTTAGATTTAACGGTTGACCCACCCCCAGATTTAGCCATTGAAGTTGATGTTACCTCTAAAACTCAGTTAAGTGCTTATCAAGCGCTCGGTGTTACAGAACTGTGGCGCTATGAAAATGATCAATTGCAAATTTATGTTCTGCGAAATGGAGAATATATTAAGTCTCAAATTAGCCCAATTTTTGCCAATTTTCCAGTCATAGAAGTAATTTCTCAGTTTGTAGAAATGAGTTGGATAAAGGGGACGAGTGTAGCCTTGAGAGCATTTCGTAAATGGGTACGCGAAAGGATAGAATAATAGAGCTTATAATAATTGTTGCACAAAAACCCAAAAAATGTTACAATTCCCCGCGTATTTGGTCGATGTAGATTCTTAATCCTTTAACCTATATTTGATATAGTTGTTAAAATTTAAACAAAATTTAACTTTTTTACAGGAGCCGATATGCGACAACTATTTTCTGCATTATTAATAACGGGTTTAGCCCTGACAAGTTTAGCTAAAATCACCCAAGCCCAAGGTTTACCAGGGATGACCCTGTTGAGTGGCCCCGACAAGGCCAACATCTTAAATTATTTTCTCCAAAGCGGACGGTCGGGAGAATGGGATCGTTATAAATTAAGACTTCCGGCTGATAAGTTGAATTTAGCGATCGCCGAAATTTCCATCACCTATCCCAAATACTATAAAGGCAAAATTGATCCTAAATCAGTACAAATTCGCATTAAAGATAAGCCGATTCCCTTAGAAGACGTGATTTGGGATAAAGAGAACCATATTATCCAAATTTATCCCCAAGAACCGATTCCGGCGGGGACTAAGGTAGAAATCGTTCTCTCTAACGTCAAAAATCCCACCTTTGGGGGCGTTTTCAACTTTAATGCCAATATTCGCACCCCCGGAGATGTGCCGATGTTGCGTTATGTGGGAACTTGGGTTTTGAGTATTGATTAATATTGTAGTTGTGGAGAAGCTTTTTGCACCCCGCGCCTAAAGTCCAACAATTGTGGTACACTGAAAAATTGTGACTTTTAATTAACAAATTAACAAAAAGGCACCGGAGGTAAGTAATGGCTCAACAAACCCTGCAAGGAACGAACCGCAAAAAGAAAAGAGTTTCTGGCTTCAGAGTACGAATGCGGACAAAAAACGGTCAAGCAGTTATCAAAGCTCGTCGCAAGAAAGGACGGGCGCGTTTAACGTTTTAAATCCTTGATCCCAATTCAAGAAAACCTATTGCTATTCCCACGAACTCATTGCCATCCTGATGATCAAGCTAAAGGGAATTTTGAATTTGTGGGTAGCAGTACCTAATTAATGTTACCGAAAATCAATCGACTCCGACATCCCAAAGACTTCAAAGCCGTCTATAGCAAAGGACTGCATCGCAAAACCCCTCATTTAACCTTGAGGGCCTTACGAGGTCAACCCCATAGAACAGAACGGAATTTAACCGACTCGTCCTGTGTTCAGCCGACTAGGATGGGGATTTCCATTAGTCAAAAAGTAAGTAAACGGGCTGTGGTTCGGAATCGGATCAAACGTCAAATTAGAGCAGTTTGGCATCAGTTTTTACCCTTGATATCACCGGGTTGGGACGTTGTGATCGTTGTTAAACCAACGGCCGATCAGTGCAATTATTCAGAAATTCTGCAAGAATTAGAAAAGTTGTTGGTAGAAGCAGAGGTTTTAAATGGGTATACGGGAGGAAAGTTTTTATGAGGGAGGCCCGGCGATCGGCGACCTGATTATCAATCTATTAATAGGACTGACGGTTATTGGTATCCCTCTGGCGATTGGGGCAATTGTGCGGGCATTATGGCTGCGCTATCGGATCACGAACCGCCGGATATCTGTGATCGGTGGATGGATGGGACAGGATCGTACCGATATTGTCTATTCAGAAATTATCAAAATCGTGAAGGTTCCCAGAGGACTCGGGACTTGGGGGGATATGGTTGTCACCCTGAAAAATGGGTCTCGTCTGGAACTGCGGGCCGTTCCTCGATTTCGAGAAGCCTATGACTTTATCCTCGATAAAATCTCACCCCAGGCTCAAAAAGCCAGTGCGATAACCAGCCGATAATCTGGGAAAAGGATGCAGTTTTTTCGGTGTTGAGCCTGAAGCCTGACGAATGGTATGGGTTGTCGCCAACCCACGAATCCAGCGTCGGCTAATGGTTCTTAAAATTATATAAATTTGACGCAAGCAGTTCAATAAACTCAAAAGAATGGACTTTGGTATCGGGTTTCTTTCCAATAATTTGATGTTGCCGATCCTAGATTTTTTCTACGGGATCGTGCCTAGTTATGGTTTAGCAATTGTAGCGTTAACCTTAGTGGTTCGCTTCGCGCTTTACCCCTTGAATGCGGGTTCAATTCGCAATATGCGGCGAATGAAAGTCACCCAACCGTTGATGAAAGAACGGGTTGATCAAATCCAACAACAGCATAAAGATGACCCGGTGAAACAACGGGAAGAAATGAGCAGAGTCTACAAAGAACTGGGAAATCCCTTAGCTGGATGTTTCCCGCTTCTGATTCAAATGCCGATTCTTTTTGCTCTGTTTGCTACTTTGCGGGGTTCACCCTTTTCTGATGTCAACTACAGCATAGACCTACAGATTTTACCCCAAGCACAAATTGAACAGGTTCAGCCCCAAGCCTACGCTACTAAAGCTCAAAACTATTATTTCGCCGATGGAATTCACACCTCCGTTGTCGCGATGATTCCCGGTGGTAATCGTTTAGGGCTGAATGAAAAGGTAAAGGTAGAACTCCAAACCGTTGACGGTAAACCCTTAAAATCGGAATTGGAAAAATATCCCGAAGTAAACCTAATCCCCACCTGGAAAATTCTGAAAGGGGAAGATAAGATCCAAGTCGGTGAAAACGGTCAAATCCTGGCCTTAGCACCTGGAGATGCCACGATTCAAGTGGGTCTGAGGGGATTAGCTTCGGATAAAGGATTTCTGTTTATTGATGCTTTGGGTCGAGTCGGGGCCGTTGATCCCGATGGTACGATTCACTGGGATATTGTCGGGATGATTCTGGCTTTTGGGGTATCTTTATATCTCAACCAAGTTTTATCGGGACAAGGTTCTAGTAGTGGTAATCCTCAGCAGGATACTGTTAATAAAATTACACCTGTGCTGTTTAGTGGGATGTTTTTCTTCTTTCCCCTTCCGGCGGGTGTGTTGCTGTATATGCTGATTGCGAATATCTTCCAAACGGTTCAAGCATTTATTTTGTCCCGGGAACCTCTACCCGAACACTTGCAAAAAATTGTGGAAGAATCCAGTAAAACCGCTAAATTAGCAACGGTTGATGGGGAAAGAGAAGCATTACCCTTTGAGCCGGGACGTTCTAAGAAAAAGGCGCAGTCGTAGAAATGAATAATAGCGATATACAACAGGGCCAAGAATGGTTGGAGGAATTGCTCAAATTAGGGGCGGTTCCCTCCCAGGTAAAACCTAGTTTAGAAGCGGATTCCTGTTGGTTAACCATTGATCAAGTTAATCTCACCCCCGAACAGGTGGCAACTTTAATCGGTCAGGACGGGGAAGTTTTAGATGCGATTCAATATTTACTCAACGCCATTCATAACCTGGGCAAAGAGGACGAAAATCGCACCTCTTACACCGTAGAACTCAACGGATATCGAACTCAACGTCATTTGGAATTGCGGGCTTTAGCTGACCATGCGGCCAGTCGTGTCCGAGAGACCGGGGGAGAGGTGGAAATTAAATCCCTGTCTTCGGCAGAAAGACGTCTGATTCATTCTTTTCTCGAAGAAAGCGATGATTTAGAAACCTATAGTCGGGGACAGGAACCCGATCGTCGTTTGGTGGTTAAAATAAAAGGCTAGACACCGAAAACTTTGTTTAGCCTTGCTTATTGTACCGCAGGTGGGAAAATAATTATGGACTCCATCTATATCCCAGATTTACTTAGGACACAAAACCGATCTTTAGAATTTGAGTTTCAAGAGTTTTTCCCCGACTTAGAAACTCTAACTCCGGTTCGAGGTCGGATGCGGGTCAGTCACAAAACCACTTATATCGAGGCGGTGGTTCAGGCGGAAACTATTGTTACCCTGACCTGTGACCGATGTTTAAAACAATATAACCATCGGTTAAAGGTCGATACTTCTGAATTAATTTGGTTGATGGCTTCGGTAGATAAAGTCGATGCTTCTAAAGCTGAAGTAGAAATTTCTTTAGATGAACCTGTGGAAAGTCTGCATCCCCAAGGTCATTTTTTACTTGGGGATTGGCTCTATCAACAATTGTGTTTAGCCCTACCCCTACGCCAACTCTGTGAGGGGCCCTGTGAACTTCCCCAACCGATATCAACCGAATCCGGGCCTATTGTTGATCAACGTTGGGCTTCATTACAATCTTTGAAGCAAAATCTACAATAATTAAGAGGTGTTGATAGTTAACATTTGATAGTCAGCGAGCGAGGACGCTCCCCCTGCCCCCCTACCTCCCCCTGCTCCCACTTTCTATGAGTAAATTCAATGAGGAATTGAAGTTATTATTGCGATCGCGCTACGCTATTATTTATATTCCGACTTTAGAAGAAGAACGAGTCGAAACTGTAATTAAACAGGCGGCAAAAGATCAAGGCAACCGTGGGGTTTATGTCTGGGATTTTGTGGAAGGATATCAGCAGGGAAATCCTAATGATTTAGGAGCCGGAAAACGCAATCCGTTACAGGCCTTAGAATTTGTAGAAAAATTACCAGAGGCGATGCCTGCTGTCTTTATTCTAAGGGACTTTCATAGATTTTTAGAAGATATTGCAATTTCGCGGAAATTAAGAAATTTAGCCAAAAAATTAAAGTCTCAACCTAAGAATTTAGTAATTATTTCTCCCCAAATTGCGATTCCCTCGGACTTGAGTGAAGTCTTAACGGTTTTAGAATTTCCCTTACCCAATCTAATAGAAATTAAGACGGAAGTTGAACGATTATTAATCACAACAGGACAGCCTTTAGATCCTCGTTTATTAGATGAAATGGTGCGTTCCTGTCAAGGACTTTCGATGGAAAGGATTCGCCGAATTTTAGCAAAGGCGATCGCCACCCATGGAGAATTACAAGAGGATGATATTGAATTAATATTAGAAGAAAAACGCCAAACCATTCGTCAAACTCAAATTTTAGACTTTTATTCTGCCCAGGAAAATATCTCGGATATTGGGGGTTTAGATAATTTAAAAGATTGGTTATTACTCCGGGGAAGTGCCTTTTCAGAACGGGCGAGACAATATGGTTTACCCTATCCCAGAGGGTTATTATTAGTAGGAATCCAAGGAACAGGAAAATCCTTAACGGCAAAAGCGATCGCCCATCATTGGCATTTACCATTATTAAGATTAGATGTGGGGCGTTTATTTGCGGGACTGGTTGGAGAATCGGAATCTCGCACCCGACAAATGATTCAATTAGCAGAAGCCCTAGCGCCTTGTGTGTTATGGATTGATGAAATTGATAAAGCCTTTTCGGGATTAGATGGTAGAGGAGATTCAGGAACCAGTAATCGAGTGTTTGGGACATTTATTACTTGGTTAGCCGAAAAAACCTCCCCGGTTTTTGTGGTCGCAACGGCCAATAATATTCAATCTTTGCCCCCGGAAATGTTAAGAAAGGGACGATTTGATGAAATTTTCTTTGTGGGATTACCCTATCAAGAAGAACGAAAAGCCATTTTTGAAGTGCATTTATCAAAACTACGTCCCCAAAATATTAGAAACTATGATATAGAACGATTAGCCTATGAAACCCCTGATTTTTCTGGGGCAGAAATTGAACAAACTTTAATTGAAGCGATGCACATTGGCTTTAGTCAAAACCGAGATTTCGTCACCGATGATATTTTAGAAGCAGCGAGTCAAATTGTCCCCTTAGCCAGAACAGCGAAGGAGCAAATTGAGTTTCTGCAAAATTGGGCTGCTGCCGGGAAAGCCCGTTTAGCTTCTCGACAGGGTAGTTTAAATCGTCGCTTATCCGGTTAATGGTATAGTAGGTATCTTTAGATCGGGGTTTAAAACCTATGTATAGAACTATTCCCAAAACTATGAATCTTTATGGTGTTTTTAAATTTATTGTTGGTTTTTTTCTGGCAATTTTAATTTTAGCGGGTGCAACGGTCGCTACAGCTTTATATTTCGCAGCCCGTTTATCAGAACTTCCAGAACGTCCGACTTTTCCCAATGATAACCCCCAACCAAAAATAGCAGCAAAGCCCGTTACTCCCCAAGCCGCGGTCACGCCAACCCCGATCCCAACTCCCGAAGCAGAAAAGCTTGAACCAGGGGCTTATCGGGCGATTGTGACCCAGCCTATCGGTTTGATTTTACGCGATACTCCCAGTACCGAGGCTAACCGAATTGGTGGCATTGCCTATCAAGAAAAAGTGGTTGTCCTGGGAGAAAGTGATGATAAACAATGGCAAAAAGTGCGGGTTTTGACTGATAGAGATCGCACGGGATGGATTAAAGGTGGAAATACGGAAAAAGATTGAAATTTTCGGCGGTTTCAACCGCCGAGTAATCTGCCTTAGCGGTTGCTATATTATACCAATCGGCGTTTAGTTAACCAATAGGTGAGCATTTCTCCTCGACCTTTAACATCAATTAAACCCCGTTCTTCAAAGTCATATTTACCATTTAAAAGGTTTTTAGTAGTGGCTGTAACTTGGATTTTACCCACTTCTCCTTGGGATTCCATCCGAGAAGCAATATTAACGGCGTCTCCCCATAAATCATAGATAAATTTTTTCGTGCCAATTACACCCGCCACCACTGGCCCGGTATTAATTCCAATTCTTAAATTACAAGATTGACCCATTTGTCCTTGAAATCGGCGAATTTCTGCCTGCATATCTAAAGCCATTTCTGCCATCGCTTCCACGTGGTCATGGCGAGGAGTGGGTAAACCGCCCGCCACCATGTAGGAATCTCCAATGGTTTTAATTTTTTCTAAATGATGTTTTTCGGCTAATTCATCAAAAGCGGAGAAAACTTGATTCAGGAAATTGACTAATTCTGAGGGAGAAATGCGAGCAGAAAATCCGGTAAAATCAACAATATCTGCAAACATAATCGTAGCTTGTTCAAAGCGCTCGGCAATAGAATGCTGATTCTGTTTTAATTGTTCGGCAATGGAAGGAGGGAGAATATTTAATAATAACCGTTCTGATTTTTCCCGTTCGGCTTGTAATGCTTCTAAAACCCGACGTCTTTCCGTCGTATTTCTTGCCACCCAAATCACACAATTATCCGGCATGGGAGACACCATTGCTGCAAACCAAACTTCATCTCCAGGATTTAAAGGGGATGAATTAGTTCCAGGATGTCCGGGTTTATATTCAGCAGAAACTAAACTATATTCAATATTTAAAGTTTGCTTTGTGTTTAATACTTCTTGAATTTGATTATAAAATAAAGTGGCATGACTAGCTGGAAAAACTTCAAACACAGTTTTCCCAAGTAGTTCTTCCGTGGGACTATATAAAACCTCTGAATTTGTGGTGACAATCTTTTTATATCTTCCTTCTGAATCAAACACTGTAATTACATCTGTCATCGCAGCAAATAAAGCTCTCAATTCAGCTTCCGACTCTCGTAAGGCATTTTCAATCCTGGTTCTTTCGGCAACTTCTCGAACTAATTGATGATTGGCTTCTCGGAGGGCGGCAGTGCGTTCTTCTACCCGAATTTCTAACTGTTCCATTGCCCTTTGTAGGGCGGCTTCTGCTTGTTTGCGCTCGTTAATATCTTCAACGGTTCCTTCATAATGGAGTAGGTTTCCAGCTTCATCTCGGACAGCAAAAGCATTTTCTGAAATCCAAGTTAACTGTCCGTCTAAGCGTCGGATTTGAGATTCAAAACCAACAATTGCCCCCTGTTCTGCCAATAGTTTAACAAACTGTTGGCGACGTTGGGGTTGAACATAGAGTTGGTCTTGAATATTGGTTATATTCTGGATTAATTCTTCAGGAGATTGATAACCGTAAATTCGAGCTAAAGCTGGATTTGCACTTAAATAAATCCCCGTGGGTGTGGTTTGAAATATGCCTTCAACCGCATTCTCAAAAATACTCCTATAGTTAGCTTCAGCTTGTTTTAACGCTTCTTCCGCTTGTTTCCGTTCGGTAATATCGATTCCCACAAAGAAAGCGGCTTGATTTTGATTATATTTATGGGCAACAATTAAATAATTCCGAGGTTTGCCTTGAATTACAGACATGACTTCTTGATAGGAGTCTTTTTCGGGATAATCAAAAAAGTTTCGGACAAAATCATTAAACTCAAAACTAGCTTTCAAAAACCCAATATCTTGATTAACAAAATCTTCAGGTTGGAGGTCAAAAGTTGATGCCAAATAACGATTGACTCCCAAATAACGTAAATCCGAACTAATCCAAGAAACCGTACCTGGAACCACATCTAATACCGCTTCTAATTGGTCTTGGCTTAATCTTAGTGCTGCTTCAGCTTCCCGGCGTTCTGTAATATCAATTCCGACCACAAAGGCCGCTTGATTATCATTATATTTTTGAGCCACAATTAAATAATATCGTAACTTGTTATGCAGGAAAAATGCTACCTCTTGAAAGGCATCAATAGCGTAACTATTAAATAAATCCTCGATGAATTGAGTAAACCCCGAATGATTGCCTAAAAAACCAATATGTTGATCAATAAAAGTTTCCCTTGGCATCCCAAACATATCTGCCAACCGTTGATTAACTTCGATATAACGTAGGTCTGAATTAATCCAAGAAACTGTCCCCGGAACCGCTTCTAATACTGTTTGCAATTGATTCTTAGCATTTCTCAAAGATTCTTCAGCCTGTTTGCGATCAGTAATGTCAATTCCGACCACAAAAGCCGCCTGATTATGATTGTATTTTTGAGCCACAATTAAATAGTGTCGCCATTCTCCATTCACCTGATTTCTGACTTCTCGATAGGCGTCAATTTCAGGACTATTAAATAAATCTTGAACAAAATCTTGGAATTCCGAACTGGTTCCTAAAAATCCAATATGTTGACCGACAAAACGCTCCCTAGGAAGGTTAAGCATATTGGCTAATCGTTGATTCACTTCGATATAACACAAATCTGAGTCAATCCAAGAAACCGTTCCCGGAACTGCTTCTAAGACCGTTTGTAGTTGATTTTTAGCATTTCTTAAAGATTCTTCAGCTTGTTTGCGTTCGGTGATATCAATTCCGACTACAAAAGCTGCTCGATTATAATTATATTTTTGGGCCACAATTAAATAGTGTCGCCATTCCCCATTCACCTGATTTCTGACTTCTCGATAGGCGTCAATTTCAGGACTATCAAATAAATCTTGAACAAAATCTTGGAATTCCGAACTGGTTCCTAAAAATCCAATATGTTGACCGATAAAACGCTCCCTAGGAAGGTTAAGCATATTGGCTAATCGTTGATTCACTTCGATATAACACAAATCTGAGTCAATCCAAGAAACCGTTCCCGGAACTGCTTCTAAGACCGTTTGTAGTTGATCTGTAGCCATGCGAAGAGCATTTTCTGATCGTTGATGCTGGACAATTTCTTGGACTAAATTATCATTTGATTCTTTTAATGCAGCGGTGCGTTCTGCTACCTTTTTTTCTAATTGTTCATTAGCTTTTTGAAGTGCTAATTCAAACTGTTTGCGAGTTTCAATTTCCTGCTGGAGTTGTGCCTTTGTTGCTTCCAGTTCAATCGATTTTTGTTCCAATTGTTCGGCTCTTTCAATGCCTTGACTCACTTCAGATAACAACTCAAAAACAATACCAGAGGCATTAAAATTATCTTCATTAAACCCCAACCAAGGCAAAGGTTTAATCAGTTTTTCACTGGTATATAAAACCTCAAATTCCTGATTTGGTAATACCTGACCAATGCGACAAACCTTAGCAACATGATGATTTGGTTCTAGACGGACTAACCCTCCAGGAGACACAAAACACTGTCCATAGGCTGCAATTTTCACCCGTTCTACATCAAAAGATTCAGCTAATTCAACGGCTTGTTTCCAGAGATGAATTTGAGTATGGGCGGTTGCCATAGAGTTATTAATAACCCGTTCTTCTCCATAAAAGCGTTTAAATACTTGAACAAATTGATGATTTTCTGGGGTATTTAAACTTTGAAAATAATGAAAACAACTGAAGTGACCAACGGCAGCCTCTTGAAGTTTTTGTACTTCAGATTCCGAGAGAGAGGTTGCTAAAATTGGTAAATCAGAAGCCTTAATTCCACTTTCATAAAATTGGCGATAAAAACTTAAATTGCGATCGCCTCTGAGAGTATTAATAATAATATCCGGTTGTGCCTGTCGAATCCGAGTAATAATCGCTTCAAAATCCATTGTTGAAGATGGAAGATATGCTTCTCCAACTACCTCCCCACCATAATGTTTGAGGTGGACTTTCATCAGTTTATTTAGGGTATAGGAAAACACCTGATCCCAACCCAATAAATAACATCGAGTTTTCTGGTTTCGCAATAACCAATTAATAGTTAATTCTACTTGCTGATTCGCACAAAATCCTGTGTAGAAAATTTGGCTACAATTTTCTAACCCTTCGTAGGAAGCCGGATACCAAAGTTGAGCATTAAAGGCTTCAAGCACCGGTCTAACGGCGTGACGACTTGCAGTCGTCCAACAGCCAAAAAGGGTCGTGACACCATCCTGTTGAATTAATTTTTGGGCTTTTTGTTCAAAGGTGAAGCAGTCTGAAGCACCATCTTCAATAACGGGTTCAATGATTTGCCCTAAAACCCCCCCCTGATCATTAATTTGGGCAATGGTCATTAATTCAGTTTCTAGCAATGGTCTTTCCCTATAAGCCATCGCTCCACTTAGAGAATGCAGTAACCCGACTCGTACACCTGACATAGTTGATTAATGGCTGGTAGAACTCAATTTTTGACTTCGGGTAAGATAGCTGCACCCTCAAATTCTTTACCCTTGATAGAATCAATAAGATAGACCTGTCCTATCACAATAGTTTAAGCTGCAATGAGCCTAAATCCCTAATTCAACAATTCTTTAATCTTAGCATTGACATTCTCCTTCTTGTAGAGCTAGGCAGGTAAGCTGATGGAAATCCCTAAAAGTCCCTCGGAAAAAACCGGGTTTCTTGAGTTTGCCTAATGAAAATGTAACTATTCTAAATTAGCTGAAATATTATTACTAAATCGAGGTAATATTCCTACATTCTTTACAAAAATACAGCAGGAAAACCGCTTATTTAAAATTTCCACAGGAGCACATAAACATCTGGATTATTTAAGCGATCGCCATTCACAAAACCAACTTAAAACTAATCTACAATTAACCTTAGAAACTATTTTAAACTTAAAAATATTATAAGTACCTAAACAAAATTAATTACACATCCTCTACCCTGTTCCCTCCCCCCTAGCCCCCCGTGCACGGGGGGCTAGGGTGGCTGTTCCCTCTCTCAACTAGGTAATTTATTTTGTGCAACTACTTAACAGATATTTAGGACAGTTTCACAACTTTAATATTTTATATCTTGATTTTCCTCAGATTCCGATAAAATTGTATACCTAGTATCAGTTTTAATTAGTGTAGTTTCGCTCAAATCAGTTCCCACTAAATTCGCTTGATTCAAATTAACAGCAAATAAAATTACCCCTTTTAAATTAGCACCTTTTAAATTAGCTCCATCCAAATTAGTATAAATTAACTTAGCCCCTCTTAAATCCGCCCCCCTTAAATCCGCCCCTTTCAAATTAGTTTTGAATAACTTAGCACGGGTTAAATCCGCCTTTCTTAAATCTGCATAAATCAATTTGGCACTCGATAGGTCAGCACCACTTAAATTCGTTTGAATTAAGTTAGCAAATAAATGGGCATTACTTAAATCAGCCCCACTTAAATTAGCGGACTTGAGATTAGCTTGCCACAATAAAATCCCTTTTAATACAGCCCCCCTTAAATCAGCACATTGTAAATTCACACCAATAAAACCCCGTTTTCCAGCAGCATAACGATCCAATAATTCCCGGGTACTCATTAATATAGAATTGGCACTGGTTTCAGGTGGCTTCATGACATTTGTGGTTATGGGTTGCTAACTATACTTCTGTTATAGCAGGGAATTGGGAACAGGAATCAAAAATATTAATTTAGTCATCTTGTTGATGTCTCAATTCTTCAGATAATGGCTTTACCTTAATCGACTCCAGACAGACTTGAGAGTATTTTGAGTCTGCTTTAAAACTTGATTAAGAGGTTTTTGAGCCTGGATAAATGCACGAGCACAATTACGACCAGGCATCCCAGAAATTGATCCCCCTGGATGAGTTCCTGCACCCGTTAAAAATAAACCTTGAATTGGGGTAGTATAATTAGCTAATTCAGGTAGGGGACGGAAAAAAATCATTTGATCTAAGGTCATATCAATATGATAGCAATTCCCTTTATAAGATCCTAAACGTTCTCCTAATTCCGCCGGACTTTCCACCCGACGGGCTAAAACTGAATGCTTAATATTAGGAGCGTATTCAGCAATTTTATCCAACACCCGATCCGCTACTTTATATTTTAACTCATCCGTCCATCCGGTTCCATTTAACCCCGTTCCTTCGGCTCCTGCTATTTGATAGGGGGCAAAAAATTCAATCCATAAAGTGTGTTTTCCTTCAGGAGCCATCGAAGGATCTAAAACCGTTGGCACAACTAAATAAACCGAAGGATCTTGATCAGGAATTTCACCAACTGTACATAAATTATGGGCTTTTTCAACATGATTTACGGAATCTGCAATTAAAACCGAGCCAATTAAATAGCTATCTTGATGATTATAGCCATCAAATCGTAAGGGTTCCGACAACGCACAATCAATTTTAAGAATAGTCTCATTATTATTAATAATTTTTCGTTCTAATCGTTCTCTTAAATTCGGATCTGCCGCATCAATATCCGTCGGGTCAACACATTGTAAAAATAAACGTCGAGCATCAATATTAGAAATTACACCCCGTTTAGCACGATATTCTTGATGTTCTGAAACCCTAACCCCAACCACCCGACCATCATCAATTAATATTTTTTGCACCGGAGTTTCTGTTAAAATAACTCCTCCTAAATGTTTAACTAAATTTACCAAAGATTGAGTTAACGCTCCTGTGCCACCCCGAGGGCGAGACATCCCTGGTTCATGGCGCATGGCTAACATACTAGCACCCACAGAAATCCCTTTTTGAGAGGGAGGAGCGCCAATTTCCGAGGCTAATCTAGCCAGAGGTGCTTTAACAATTTCCGTATCAAACCATTCATTAATTAAATCCTCTGGACTAATTAACATAGTTCTGACAAAATCCAAGATTTTATCCTTTCCTCCTAATACTGCTAATAAATCCAGAAAAGAATCCCGATCAAAATTTTTAGCAATATCAATAATTGAAGTCGGAGGAGCATTAAATAAAGGACTAACCGCACTCATTATTCGTTGCCAATATTCAACAAATTCCTTATATTTTTTCGCATCTCTTTCACTATATCGCGCAATTTCCGCACAGGTTTTTTCCACGGAACGATGAGCTAAAAAATACCGTCCATCGGGGTGCGGACAAAACACCACCGGGTCACAATATAAATAATCTAAGCCGTATTTGGTTAATTCTAATTCCTGCACCACCGGGCCAAGATGGATAAATTCATGATCAATTGCACAGAGGTTAAACTTAAATCCGGGTGCGTCTTCTGCCATGACTTCTTCCGTTGTGGCCGCACCCCCAGGAACGGAACGTTTTTCTAATAGTAAAACACTATATCCGGCTTTGAGGAGATAGGCCGCACAAACTAACCCATTATGACCTGCACCAATGATAATCACATCATAAGTAGACATAAAAAACCAATTATTGATCACTTTTTCGAGTGTACCAATAGATTGGAACTTTTTATATTATTCCCTATTCCCTGCTAGAGCAAAAAAAAGTGTAGGGGTGAACAAATATCACATCAAAGGGGAACTTAGACCTTTTGTGACTTCAACCCCTACTTACGAACCCGCTACCACATCTTCAAAGAGAGATGCCACCGGATTGAGATTATATTAGACTCCCCTGAATTACTCAAAAGTATTTATATAATCTCGGAGCGTACAGGACACATCCCTCTGCTACTGTGCGCCAATTATGGCAATATTACTGGAGTTTGAAAATCTATAAAGTTAACAAGTTTGATCGGCAAAATTGCTGACTTTAATTCTTTTAGGGCTTGATATACATATTTCGCGTGTTTTGTCAAGATACAAAAGTAAGCATTTTCGGTATTTATGGGAATAAAAATCTATTGCCTATTGCCTATTGCCTATTGCCTATTCCTATTGCCTATTCCCCTTCAAAGCTTGATGTCTTTTAAACTATTGCGGGGATTAAACGTGCGACTGGCACGAATTTTCTCATAATATTCCCGTTCACTTGGACTAATTTCTTTTGGTGGCACAACAATAATTTTAACTAATTGATCCGTGCGACCGCCTCCTTTAGGTTTTGGCCATCCTTTGCCCCGTAACCTTAACGACTGTCCTGAACGAATTCCGGCTGGAATATTCATCGTCACCATCCCATCAGGTGTCGGAACTTCAATTGATGTCCCTAAAACCATTTCATCGGGAGTAACCGGAACTTCACAAACCAGATTATCCCCATCAAATTGAAAAAAGCTATGGGGTTGAATTTCCACTTTCAGGTATAAATCCCCCCGTTGTTGATTGTAGGGGTCAAGTTGACCTTGGCCTCTCACTCGAATCCGACTTCCAGGCTTAACTCCCGACGGAATCGTTACCTCTCCAGTTGCAAAGCGTTTTTGTACCCCATGAAAGGCTTCAGCCAGAGTTAGAGTAATAATCGCTTCCGTATCAGCGACAGAGGAAGGATTACGGGTGTTAAATCCCGAACCAAGATCATTACCGTAGGGACTCCCCCCAAATCCAGAAGGGTTTCCAGTTTGAGTCCGATAGGAATAACTACGACTGCTACTACTTCCGGGTCTAGCCCCGGTAGCCCCACGACCTAAAAGACTATTAATAAAATCATCAAAACTGTTAAATTGACTAAAATCAAACCCGCTAAAGTCTTGAGCCGAACCCGCACCACCCGGCCAACCTGTCGCTCCAGCTTGATTCCAATATTGACCGAATTGATCATATTTTCCACGTTTCTCAGGGTCGGATAACACCTCATAGGCTTCGCTGACATCCTTAAAACTCGCCTCAGCTTGTTTGTTCCCCGGATTCATGTCCGGGTGATATTTGCGGGCTAGTTTGCGATAAGCTTTTTTAATATCCTCCGCCGTTGCGGTTTTATCTAGTCCTAAAGTCGTGTAGTAGTCTTTATAGTCAGTCGCAGACATTCTTCCCCTTTCCTCAATACAGTGATAGTGATCCCTAGGCTACTCATTTTTGGATAGTATGCTCCCTGTATATAGGGTATCAAACTTATTAACAGGATTGGGTTCGGTTGTTGCTGATCTAGCGATCGCAATGTCCGAACAAGAGGAGCATCGGTAGCAGGGGGAGTAAACTCTTTCTATTACCCATTACCCATTACCTATTACCCATTACCTTCTAACAAAAACGGAGAGGGAGGGATTCGAACCCTCGTTAAAGTCACCCCTAAACGACATTTCCAGTGTCGCGCCTTCAACCGCTCGGCCACCTCTCCAGGTGGAATATTTCATTTTTACCCACGAAAATATATACTATCATAAATTTCGGAAAGTCAACACGATCTCAGAAATTTTTTTTATGGCCAGTTCCCATCGCGTAGAAATTCATTATCGTCAGACAGGTGAGCGTTTTTATGTCAACGTCCCCGAAGACCGATATATTCTGCAAAGTGCCGAAAATCAAGGGGTAGACTTGCCCTTTTCTTGTCGCAATGGTGCCTGTACCAGTTGTGCAGTAAGGGTAGTTTCTGGGGAGTTGTACCAACCGGAAGCCATGGGACTCTCCCCGGACTTACAGAAACAGGGATATGCGTTACTCTGTGTCAGTTATCCCCACTCCGATTTAGTTGTGGAAACCCAAGACGAGGATGAAGTGTATGAACTTCAATTCGGACGCTACTTTGGTAAAGGTAAAGTTAAAACCAGATTACCCCTGGACGAAGACTAATCTACTGGATTTCAGGTTTAGAGGAAAATGGTATGGCGCAATAGTATTGGGTTTATTACTCCTGCTGACCAGTTGTTCTCAACCTGACCTTCCCAAAGGCATTTTTACCAAAGTTGAACGGGTGATTAGTGGTCAAACCCTGGAAATTCTTGATAAAACGGCTAAAATTCCGGTGTTGCAACAAGTTAGATTAGCAGGAATTATTGCCCCTGACTTGAAACAAGATCCTTGGGGAACCAGAGCTAAACAACATTTAAAACAACTTTCTGAGGGTAAAAAAATCCTATTAGAAGCAGATTTAACCGCAAAAGATCGCTATGGTCGCATCTCAGGTTATATCTGGATTGACGGAATTTTAATTAATGAACAGTTGCTCAAAGAAGGATATGTTTTAGCAGAAACATCCTCTATTTATCGCCCGGTGACTTCCAATTTCCAGACTCAATATAGTCAAAGGTTTAACTATGCTCAGGAATATGCCCGACTCATGGGAAATGGCATTTGGAACCCCGATAAACCCATGGGTTTAACACCAACGGAATTTCGACAGCAACAGCCTTAGAAGGCAGGGAGTAGTGGGCACAATTATGAATTGGGAATTACGAATTACGAATTACGAATGCTGAAATAATATGACTAAAAATGAATTACAGTTTTTTTTAGATGTTGCCACCTTAGCTGCTCAGGCGGGGGGTGCTGTTTTAAAATACTATTTGGGAAATTTAACAGATGTTCAGGAAAAGGGACGGTCTGGGGATTTAGTCACCGAAGCGGATAAGGCATCGGAAGCGGCGATTTTAGCCGTATTGGAGCGTCATGTCCCTGACCATGGAATTTTAACCGAAGAATCGGGGGAATTGGGTGATTTGAAAAGTCCCTATCTTTGGGCTATTGACCCTTTAGATGGAACCACTAATTTCGCCCATCAATATCCGTTTTTTTCCGCTTCTATTGGATTATTAATTAATGGCGTTCCTCAAGTTGGGGTGATTTATGATCCCTTCCATGATGAATTATTTCAAGCCGCTAAAGGATTAGGAGCAACTTGCAATAATCGTTTAATTAGTGTATCTAAAACCAATAGTTTAGATAAAAGTTTATTAGTCACAGGCTTTGCCTATGATCGCCGAGAAACCACGGATAATAATTATGCCGAATTTGCCCATTTAACCCATTTAACCCAGGGAGTTCGTCGCAGTGGGGCGGCTTCAATTGATTTAGCACATACGGCCTGTGGACGGTTAGATGGCTATTGGGAAAGGGGTTTATCTCCTTGGGATATGGCGGCGGGAATTGTATTAGTAGAAGAAGCGGGAGGGAAAGTAACAGCTTATGATACCAGTCCGTTTCAAATTAGTTCGGGTCGAATTTTAGCAACTAATGGTTATTTACATGAAAGTTTAAGTCAAGCGTTAACAGAAACCCCTCCGTTATCCAGTTGGAAAGACAAATAATATGGGATTTTTATACTCAAGTAGGGGCAATTCATGAATTACCCCTACTATTTTTAAAGGTTAAAAAATCGCGGCACAAACCGCCGCCCCAATTAATCCCACTTGGGGATTTAAGACTACATAAACGGGAACTTTTGCTAATATCGGTTTCATGCGTCCTTTATTAGAAAAAGCCTGCATAAATTCAGAAGTTTCTAATAAAGGTAAAATCTTAGGTGCAATTCCTCCAGCAATATATAACCCGCCATAGGGTAATAGTTTTAACGCTAAATTTCCCGCTTCTGCTCCATAGGATTCTACAAAAAGCTGCATGGTTTGTTCTGATAAATGATCCCGTTTTTCTAAAGCAGCTTGAGAAATAGCCGCGGCGGGATCAACTGTTACTTCTGTTAACCCAATTTGATGTTCCCACTCCTTGACAATATCGCTAATTTCTGGAGATTCTGTAGCCATATTGCGATCGCGCCAGCGTTGCGTAGCAGTATCGCGTAAAAACTGATAAATCGCTATAATCCCTGGCCCAGATACCACCCGTTCTACGGATATTCTATCAATACTATGTTTAGCTAATAAATACTTCATTAACTGAAATTCTAATTCATAACGTGGGGCAAAATCCGTATGACCTCCTTCACAGGGATAGACTTTGATTCCATTAGCTAAAGGTGTCACAAAACATTGACCTAAGCCAGTTCCCGCCCCAATCACTCCAATAGGTGAATCCGCCTGGGGCTGTCCTTTTTGTAATACTAAAAGATCGCTTTCTGGTAAACCCGTAACACCATATCCCACCGCCTCAAAATCATTAATTAAAGTTACCTGGGAAATAGCTAATTCTGACCCCAAATATTGAGCATCTAATTGCCAAGGTAAATTGGTTAATTTGGCGGTTTGATGCACCACTGGC
The DNA here is from genome assembly GCF_904830935.1 of Planktothrix agardhii. Taxonomy (NCBI): domain Bacteria; kingdom Bacillati; phylum Cyanobacteriota; class Cyanophyceae; order Oscillatoriales; family Microcoleaceae; genus Planktothrix; species Planktothrix agardhii. The sequence continues at coordinate 1,867,047 of NZ_LR882952.1, read as the reverse complement.
CCCGCAATGGCAAAACAGGCTTTTTCGGGATGCAAATTCTCACCCAATTGTTCCCTTGCTTCCTGTAAAAATTGTTTTACAATGGGAACTAAATCAGGATAATCCCCACTTAAATAACGGGATTCATAGAGGGTTTTTAATCGCTCTTGGGTTTGGCTCCCTTTCACAATTTCCGTCCCATCCACCAAGCGCAAAATCGTTTTTGTTCCCCCAATATCTCCGGCTAATAATAATGTCATACTTACAGTGATTAATGTTTTATCCCCCCTATTGTGACATATAGGAATAGGGATCACGGATTTAAGAGGATTTCACGGATTTTAATCTGTGTTAATCTGCGTAATTCGCTTAAAATCCGTTATAGGTAATGGGTAATAGACGAATAACTGATAACTGTGTAAGAATAGAGCTATAGCAATCCTATTTGAGTTGTCATATTTTTTCAAATTTAACCCTGACGGTAGGGGTAATTCATGAATTACCCCTACCACGATTGATTTAGAATTGCTATAGTCAAATTATAAATATAGTCACATAATACAATGCTGGTGCAGTCGCGGTTACAAACTCAATCTTCTGTCGTCGATTCATCAAAACCCAAGATCGATTATGATGTTGTTATTGTTGGGGGTGGAATTGTTGGGGCAACTTTGGCTTGTGGGTTGAAAGATTCGGGGTTGAAAATAACAATAATTGAATCCCAACAGCCAGATGTTGCAATTAGTAAAAAACAGGCTTATGCTTTGACTTTACAAACGGGACGTATTCTTAAATCCATTGGAGTTTGGGATGAAATTATCACAAAAATTACTACCTTTTATCAGATTAATTTAAGTGATTCTGATTATCATAGGGTGGTGCAGTTTATGTGTCAAGATTTGGGAACAGATCAATTAGGATATGTCGGTGAACATGGGATAATTTTATCGGCAATGTATGAATTTTTATCCCAATGTCCGAATATTTCTTGGCAATGTCCGGCTAGTTTAAAAAATGTTAATTATCATCCCGATTATGTAGAAGTTGAAATTGAAAATCAAGGTAATCTTAACACTTTTTATAGTAAAATTATTGTAGCAGCCGATGGTTCTAAATCTCGATTGCGGGAAGAAGCGGGAATTAAAACCCACGGTTGGAAATATTGGCAATCTTGTATTGCGATGACGATTAAAACGGAAAAATCCCATCAAAATATTGCCTTTGAACGGTTTTGGCCAAGTGGCCCCATGGGGGTTTTACCCTTACCCGGAAATCGCTGTCAGGTGGTGTGGACGGCTCCCCATGCTGAAGCCCAGGCTTTAAAAGAATTAGATGAAACGGAGTTTTTAAAGTTATTAGAATATCGCACCGGAGGATTATTAGGAAAGTTGGAATTATTGAGCGATCGCTATGTTTATCCAGTACAATTAATGCAGAGCGATCGCTATATTCAACACCGATTAGCTCTAGTTGGAGATGCCGCCCATTGTTGTCATCCCGTAGGAGGACAGGGTTTAAATATGGGGATTCGGGATGGGGGAGCTTTAGCAGAAGTATTGAAAATAGCAACTCAAAAAGGTGAGGATATTGGGCAAAAACGGGTGTTAAAACGGTATGAAGGTTGGCGACAAAAGGAGAATTTAATTGTTTTGGGATTAACGGATTTCTTGGATAGAACTTTCTCAGGAGATTGGACTCTAAAAGTTAGTTTGCGTCGCCTAGGATTAGGGGTATTAACAAAGGTGCAAATATTCCGCTATTTGGCATTAAGATTAATGACAGGTCTAATCGGTCGTGCGCCAAAACTTAACCCTTAAATCCATGGATAAACCGGAAATAGAATTAATTTCGCGTCGAGACTTTGTAAAATATTGTGGGGGTTTGGGATTTGCGCTTTTAGCCAATCCTTCAACCTCTATTATTGATATTATCCCAACCTCAACTCCCCATTTAACTATGCAGTTGGACTGGAAATATAATGTTCAATTTGCAGGGTTACTATTAGCAGATTATTATGGATTATATAAACAAAGAGGATTAAATATTGAGATTCTACCTGTAAATTCAGATAGAAATGTATTTGAACAAATGGCAGAAAATCCTTTAATATTAGGCTGTGGGGAACAGGATGCTATTTTAGCCGCCCAAGTGCAAGGATATCCGGTTAAAGCGATCGCAACTATGTTTCAAGCATCCCCTTTGGGGTTAATGTCTATTCCCGAAAAAAATATCCATTCTCTTAATAATTTGGTTGGGCAAAAAGTTGGGATTCATGGAAACATAAAAAAAGTCATGGAATTAATAATTAATGCCAATGGTTTATCACCTCAAGATATTGAAATTGTCCCGATTTCCTATCAGGATAAATATGATCGATTACAAAGTGGGGAATTAGCAGCCGTTCAATGTTATAGTGTTGATGAACCCATTGGTTTTAGCTATAAAACTGGAATTAAACCCAATATTTTAAAATTCAGCGATTATGGATATGATGCCTATGTGCAGGTAATTTTTGCCCATCAACAGTTATTAGACCATCATTCTGAATGGGTGAATCAGTTTTTAAAAGCATCTTTTGCCGGATGGAAATTAGCCCTAGATAATATTAATCAAGCCGCTCAAATTGTGGTTGATGCCTATATAAAACCCGATAGTGAATATCACAATTTAGATTATCAAACCAAATCTTTACAGTTAATTGCTGATTATCTTACCTGCGGAATTAACCCTGATCAAATTGGTTATATTTCGGCAAACCGTTGGCAAGAAATGTCAGAAAAACTGGCTCAATATGGTATAATTGATCGGGTTCCATCATTAACAGATTCCTTGGATTCTAGCCTATGGTTAGTGGCTTAATTGATACTTCAAAGTCTAGGAATCAAAACGTTGATATTGATAGTCCTGAATTACTTCATTAGATGCTTTGGAAGATTGAATTTAGACGTGATGCTTTTAAAAGATATCAAAAAGTTGAAGTCTGCTAATTTGGAAGACAATATGAAAAAATTGGTTGAGATATTAAAACAAAACCCCTATGCTTCTCTATCAATCTTGATTATAGCGTTTAAATCTGTAACTCCTTGATCACATTTGCGATCGGTGTTAATATTTTATTTGACAGTAATAATTATACTCTAGTCAAAAATAAAGTAATTGTAAGTCAAGAGGAGGATAAGATTTAAAATGGTAGATCCTATTGGTTTAATTCCAACCGCAATTCATGGTTATAATTGGATTCGGATGTGGCATGAAAAACAGGCTAATCCCCCCCCATCTTCCTGATAATGCTCTTTTGCTATTTAAGCAATTTAAAGAGGCTTATGATACAAAAAATATTACTAGACTTGGTTTTACTCTTTCAGATCATTAATAGTAACGATCTATTTTCTGCAATTATTGATACTCAATCAAAGATATCGGTTTTAGGAATTCCCCTGACAAATTATGATTCTGCACCTATTCGTTGTGAAATTCGTCCTGAACAGGGGTTATGGGTAATTACTAAGATGTTTATTGAATGACGATTAATTTCATAATGTAATTTTTTAGGGGCGAAGTGCGTCTCGCTCCTACAGTTTTGTTATATTATAGATGAATCAATACAGGTATTTGAGAAAGTAAAAACTATTGCCACCTGTTTTTATGAATCAATTTGATCCTCTATCCTAACAAACTTCTGAAACGCTAATTTTGCCGCCCCAATCATTCCCGCTTGATTCCCTAATTCGGCAATTAATATTTCTAACCCCTCTCTGGAACTGAATAATACTCTTTGTTCTAATTCCGCTTTCATCGTCGGTAAAAATAAATCAGCCCCCGCACTAATTCCCCCGCCTAAAATTATCGCTTCTGGGGTTAATACATAAATTAAATTCGCTAATCCTATCCCTAATAACTTGCCATATTCTTGCCAATATTCAATCGCTTTTTCATCCCCTGCTAAGGCTTTTTCCGCTAATTCTGCGGGTTCTAATCCCGTATCCCGGCGAATAGCTTGAACTGAAGTATATTGTTCTAAAGAACCTCGATTTCCACTATTACAAACATGGCCATCAAAATTAAGACTAATTAATCCTAATTCCGCCGCCGCCCCTTGATGTCCGACAAATAATTCCCCATTTAAAATAATCGCCCCGCCAACGCCTGTTCCTAATGTTAATAGGATTAAATTTTGAAACCGTCTCCCCGCCCCTAACCATGCTTCACCTAACCCCGCACAGTTAGCATCATTGGCTAAAATCACAGGTAAACCCGTTTTTTCTTCTAACCAATCAGCTAAGGGAACATCCTGCCATCCGGCTAAATTAATCGCTACTTTGGCAATTTTTCCCGTCCCATCCACAGGCCCAGGAGTTCCCAATCCAATTGCCACAATATTATTGACATTTTTCCTGATTTGTGCTAAAGCCTCAACTATTGCTATTAACACCGCTTCCGGTGTCGCTGGTTGAGGTGTGGGAACCGTTAAGGATTGATAACAAGTTCCATCCGGTGCAAAACAGCCCAATTTTATCGCCGTCCCACCTAAATCTATCCCAATAACTTGCACTGTGTTCACTTCTCGTAGTAAGCCCTAAAGGGCTTTCTCATTAACATTAATAATTGAATAAGCCCGGTCGGGCTTACAACAACCTCGCACAAAGCCCACGCGGTTCACCCGTGGGAGTGTCAATACTTAAATATCGGGTTCGTCAACCATGCGACGGTCAATACTGGAGTTAAATACAGGTTCCACCCGAATAGCCTTAATCGCACTCGGACGAACAACCATATATTCTTTAGCATTATTATCTTCTGCCCTTTGTTTGATGGGAACATTGATAAATTCGGTACTATCAAATTTGGGCAGTAAAACTTTGTTGTACCACACCTGAAAGTCTTGCATCGTGGGAAACTTAATTTCTTCTCGATGACCCCCCTCAATCATGATGTGAACTACATATTCATCGGGCGTTCTGGGCATAATGACTCGCAGCTAAAAACAGACTGGCTAAACTGACAGGATGTTAACCATTTGCTCTTAGTCTCTCATCAATTGTCGATAAAGTCTACTGACCCCAATCATTACAAAAATTTACCAAAAATCGAAAAAAAAAACCCGGATTCCCCCTTGACACGGCCGCGGATTTGTGGGAACATACTCTTAATATAATGGAATGGTCGCAATTTTAAAATTTTTGCAACCATCCCATTATATATAATTACCAATATCATTAATATAGCATGGCGGCGCATCCGGTGGCAACCCCGAAAATTTTAAATTTTTGTAAAAAAAACCAAACTGAATTTGTCAAGGTTTAATCAAACAGTTCACAAGAATATAAAGGGATACCCTTAAAATGTTTAGAGACTTAAGAGTAAGTTGTATACTCAATCCCGTTTAATGAAGCTAAACCTCAACTGATATACACAGAATTCATAATGCCGAAACGTACAGACATAAAGAAAATTTTGCTCCTGGGTTCTGGGCCGATTGTGATTGGACAAGCCTGTGAGTTCGACTATTCAGGAACTCAAGCCTGTAAAGCCCTGCGGGAAGAAGGCTATGAGGTGGTGTTGGTCAACTCCAACCCAGCGACGATTATGACTGACCCAGAAACAGCCGAACGCACCTATATTGAGCCTCTGGTTCCCGAAATCGTGGCCAAGGTAATCGAAAAAGAACGTCCCGATGCCCTATTACCCACAATGGGAGGTCAAACCGCCCTTAACTTAGCCGTAGCTTTAGCCAGAAATGGCACCTTAGAGAAATATGGAGTCGAACTGATTGGGGCCAAATTAGAAGCGATTGAAAAGGCCGAAGATCGGCAACTGTTCAAAGAGGCCATGGAAAAAATCGGAGTGGCCTGTTGCCCTTCGGGAATTGCTAATACCATGAGTGAGGCGATTCAGGTGGGGCATGAAATTGGTAGCTACCCCTTAATTATTCGTCCAGCCTTTACCATGGGAGGAACTGGGGGTGGTATTGCCTATAACCAAGAAGAATTTGAAGAAATTGCTCAATCGGGTTTAGATGCGTCTCCCAATTCTCAAATTTTAATCGAACAATCCTTAATTGGTTGGAAAGAATATGAATTAGAGGTGATGCGGGATCTGGCTGATAACGTGGTGATTATTTGTTCGATTGAAAATATCGATCCGATGGGAGTACATACTGGGGATTCAATTACCGTTGCTCCCGCCCAAACCTTAACTGATAAAGAATATCAAAGATTGCGGGATGCTTCGATTAAAATTATCCGAGAAATTGGGGTAGAAACCGGAGGATCTAATATTCAATTTGCGGTTAATCCCGTGACTGGGGATTTTATTGTAATTGAGATGAATCCCCGGGTGAGTCGGTCTTCTGCCTTAGCTTCCAAAGCCACGGGATTCCCGATCGCTAAATTTGCCGCGAAATTATCGGTGGGATATACCTTAGATGAAATCAACAATGATATTACTAAGAAAACCCCGGCTTCCTTTGAGCCCACAATTGATTATGTGGTGACAAAAATTCCCCGCTTTGCCTTTGAGAAATTCCCTGGTTCGGAACCTGTTTTAACCACACAAATGAAGTCCGTCGGGGAAGCGATGGCGATTGGTGGAACCTTCTGTGAATCCTTCCAAAAAGCCCTACGATCCTTGGAAACTGGGTTAGCAGGTTGGGGTTGCGATCGCTCAGAAAAACTCTCTAGTTTGGATCATATTCGTTCCGGTTTACGCACACCTAACCCAGAACGAATTTTAACAGTTCGGAATGCGATGCTGTTGGGAATGACCGTAGAAGAAATCTATGAACTGACCGGAATTGATCCGTGGTTTTTAGATAAAATGCAGGAAATTTTAGAAACGGAAAAATTCCTCAAACGGACTTCTTTACCTGAGCTAAAAGCCGATAAACTGTTAGCAGTAAAACGGCAAGGATTTAGCGATCGCCAAATTGCCTTTGCCACCAAAACCACGGAAGATGAAGTCCGAACCTATCGCAAAGGATTAGGAGTCAAACCTGTTTATAAAATGGTGGATACCTGTGCGGCGGAATTTGAATCGACCACACCCTATTACTATTCAACCTACTGGGAAGAAGACGAAATTTTACCGTCTACAAAACCCAAGGTTATGATTTTAGGCGGTGGCCCTAACCGCATCGGACAGGGGATTGAGTTTGATTATTGTTGTTGTCATGCCTCCTATTCTTTACGGGCGGATGGTTATGAAACAATTATGGTTAACTCTAACCCAGAAACCGTTTCCACCGACTATGATACGAGCGATCGCTTATATTTTGAACCCCTAACTAAAGAGGATGTTCTGAATATTATTGAAGCAGAAGAACCGGAAGGAATTATTATTCAATTCGGTGGTCAAACCCCTCTGAAGTTAGCCTTACCTCTGCAACGAGCCTTAGAAAAAACTACCCTAAAAACCAAGATTTGGGGAACTTCTCCCGACTCGATTGATATTGCTGAAGACCGAGAACGGTTTGAAAAAATTCTGCGGGAATTGAATATTTTGCAAGCCGAAAACGGTATGGCCCGCAGTTTCAAAGAAGCCTTAAAAGTGGCGAAGCGCATCGGATATCCGGTGGTTGTGCGTCCTTCCTATGTGTTAGGGGGACGGGCAATGGAAATCGTTTATTCTGATGAAGAATTGGAACGATATATGCTGTTTGCGGTTCATGTCGAACCCGATCACCCCATTTTAGTCGATCAGTTCCTGCAAAATGCCATAGAAGTTGATGTGGATGCGATCGCCGACCAACAGGGAAATGTTGTGATCGGTGGAATTATGGAACATATCGAACAGGCTGGAATTCACTCTGGGGACTCCGCTTGTTCGATTCCCTACCAAACCCTATCGGAAGCCGCCGTTACCACCATTCGCCGTCAAACCATTGAACTGGCCAAGGCGTTAAATGTGGTTGGGTTAATGAATATTCAGTTTGCGGTACAGGGGGAAAATGTGTTTATTTTAGAAGCAAATCCCCGGGCGTCTCGAACTGTTCCCTTTGTCTCTAAGGCGATTGGGGTTCCCTTAGCCAAAATTGCTTCCCGGGTGATGTCGGGTAAAAGTTTAATTGAATTGGGCTTTACCGAAGAAATAATTCCCACCCACGTTTCTGTGAAAGAAGCCGTGTTACCCTTTGCTAAATTCCCTGGTACGGATGTGCTGTTAGGGCCGGAAATGCGCTCTACAGGGGAAGTGATGGGGATTGATACCGAATTCGGCAAAGCCTTTGCCAAGGCAGAACTGGCCGCCGGACAGGTGTTACCCCTATCGGGGACGGTGTTTATTTCGGTGAATGAACGGGATAAACAGGCTATTGTGCCCGTGGTGCGGGATTTCTTGGCTTTAGGGTTCAAAGTTACCGCGACTATTGGGACTCGCAAAGTGCTTTGGGAAAATGAGGTGAAAGTGGAGATGGAGTTGAAACTGCACGAAGGACGGCCGAATATTTTGGATGCTATCAAAAACCAGGCGGTGCAGTTGGCTATTATTACTCCTTCTGGGGAGGAGTCCCGCAGTGATGGGATTCTGATTCGTCGTTCAGCTTTAGCCTACAAAATCCCGATTATTACAACTATTGCTGGGGCTAAGGCGACGGTGGCAGCGATTCATTCCTTAAAGTCTACTCCCCTGGAAGTGAAAGCGATTCAGGATTATTACATCTAACCCATCCTGTCGGGTGTTGACAATTGAGTAGGGGTAATTCATGAATTACCCCTACTTTATTCTTAATTGCGATCGCTCCAAAACTAACACCAATTAGCTATAGCAATCCTAAATCAGTTGTAATATTTCCATCTATCTCGACCCCTCCCAACCCTCCCCTTAGTAAGGGGAGGGCTAGGGTGGGGTTCTATATTCTGATCGCAAATCATTTAAGATTGCTATAAAAGTCTTAAAATAGCAAAAATAGAATCATTCCCCCGGATAAAATTACGATATTTGCAATTAAAAACCATTGGTCAAGTTTTTTGACTCGGACAATGGATTCGGGATCTTCACTTTTTGCCCAATCTGCGGTAATAATGGTTTCTAAAATCCCGGCAATAATTAAAACATAGACTAAGGCATAGATTTTATCTAATAATACCAAATAGCCAACATCAGGTAAAGCATCGGAATAGGATTGTTGCAGAAAAACAATCGTTAATAAAGCGGTGACGGGAAGAATAATTCGAGAGTCAACGTAGATGGGATAGAGTAATAATGCACCCCAACTAGAAAACAAAACTACGAATAACGGGAGTAATAATTTCCAAGTAAAGAAACTTAGAGGACGGGAAATGTGCATTTCAAACCGCAGAGTAGAATAAATCGAGTTATTTTTTCCTTCGTCCAAATCCCCAAAATTAGAGGGATATTGATGGGATAAGGTTTTAATTTCAGAATTTCTAATTTTCCATCCGGGAACAGTTAAATCCGCAGCATAACCTGATTCTTTTGTATCTGCGATATAGACTAATTGATTTAATGGATAAACAGCATTTTCAATTGTCACCCCTAAGCGTTGTTCATCTAGGGGATAACGGGAAAATTCAAAGGGTTCTCGAAACCGACTTTCTACCCGCATAATTTGATAGAAACTACCATCTTTGAGTTTTTTCGGTTCTTCATAAGCGGGTTCGATGATTCTTCCCCAGTCTTCAACGCCGTTCATAAATTCTAAGTTAGCAACGGGGTCAATTTTGCCTTTCCAACGTAACCATAAATAGAAATCCAGATAATAGGTATTGCTTGAAGCATTCAATTCATAAATATTTTGAGCATAAACCCCAACGGTAACTTTTTGGGCGGTGGCGGGAATTTCGGTTAGGTGTTGATAAATTAAGGAATTTTGGTGTGGGGTCGGGGTACGGAAATATTTCCCCAACTGTAAAATCAAGATCAGGGTAATGATACCCAAAGCTGGGAACAGGAATTTACGACTATTTTTTTTCAGGTCAATCCAGTGAGATAGAATAGGTGATGGCATAGTATTTCTGACAGTTTGAGTCGTTTTCAGGGGTCAATCGCCCATACAACAAGTGTTGGCTAAAGTTTATCCCAAAGAAATGGCTCGGTTGTTGAAAAATAGCTTACAATCCATAGAGAAGTGTTTTGCATCAATTAATGATCAAACTGCGTTTAAAGAGATTCGGAAAAAAGCGGGAAGCTAGTTACCGCATTGTGGTGATGAATAGTTTGTCTCGCCGAGATGGTCGTCCCCTAGAAGAACTGGGCTTCTACAATCCTAGAACCGACGAAGTTCGATTGGATAAGGCTGGTATTATCCGTCGCCTACAGCAAGGGGCACAACCGACTGATACTGTGCGTGACATCCTGAGAAAAGAAAATGTTTTTGAACTACTCAAGTCTGGAGTCGAACCCGAAACAACTGTCGCAGAATCCGCAGTCTAGTCCCAGTTATGACGAACTGGTGCGGTTTTTAGTCAAGCCGTTTCTGGAATTTCCAGAATCCCTGAAGGTTGATTGTGAGCGTTTTTCTAGCATACGCAGAACTTGGATTCGGTTAGCTGTAGAAGCCGAAGATAAGGGACGGATTTATGGTCGTGGCGGGCGCAATATTCAGGCGATTCGGATGGTTTTAACGGCCCTGGCTGTGTCCTCTGGTGAAACGGTTTATCTGGATATCTATAACAATGGTGAATCCGATGAACCCGCGAGTCCGAGGGAACCCAGGGAGAGCTTTAATCAGCGTTCCCCGGGTCAATATTCGGAACAGGCTCGTCCAGTCCGTGCAGCCCCTTCTAAGCCTCGTTTGAATCGAAGATACGAAGAATGAAGTGGTTTTAACTCTATTCTTAGTAGTGAATTCCTAATCACTATTGAGGATAGGTTTGCCCTTGGAATTGGTTTTTTAATGTTGGGCAGAATTAGGTTTAACCAACCCTAACAATTTTGCCCAACGTCTTCTCTGAAGAATTACGAATTACGAATTACGAATTACGAATTACGAATTACGGATAATGGTAATTTGGTTTTGAATTTTTATTAAAAGTAATCATATTTTGTAATATCAAATGACTGAGCGATTCACCCTTGGGTTACCAAGTATGGAAAGTGCAATGGCGCTTTCTGGCTATCAAGAAGATAATCTTAAAATTCTATCTCAACAAACGGGCGCTGAACTGGTAATGCGGGGACAGGAATTGCTAATCAGTGGAACCGCTAGTCAGATTCAATTGTGTCAAAAATTAGTTGCATCTTTGAACGAGTTATGGCAGGATGGAAAACCGATTAGTTCTGTAGATATCCTAACGGCGCGTCATGCAATTAATACTAATCAAGAGGATGTTTTTAAAGATATTCAGCGTGATGTTTTAGCGAAAACCAGGCGAGGAATAGAAATTCGGGCAAAAACCTTTCGTCAACGTCAATATATCCAGGCGATGCGTAGTCATGATTTAGTATTTTGTATTGGCCCGGCGGGAACTGGAAAGACCTATTTGGCGGCAATTTTAGCGTTACAATCCCTATTATCTGATCAATATGAACGGTTAATTTTAACTCGTCCGGCGGTGGAAGCTGGGGAAAAATTAGGATTTTTACCTGGGGATTTACAACAAAAAGTTAATCCCTATTTACGACCATTATATGATGCACTTTATGAATTAATTGACCCAGAAAAAACAGCAAATTTAATAGAACGTGGGGTGATTGAAGTGGCTCCCATTGCTTATATGCGGGGTCGGACGTTAAACAATTCCTTTGTGATTTTAGATGAAGCCCAAAATACTACTCCGGGTCAGATGAAAATGGTATTAACACGTTTAGGTTTTGGTTCTCGAATGGTGGTCACGGGAGATATTACCCAAACGGATTTATTACCCAATCAAACATCGGGGTTAACAATGGCTTTAAAAGTATTAAAAAATGTTGAGGGAATTGCCTTTTGTGAATTTTCTCAAGCAGATGTCGTGCGTCATTCATTAGTCCAGCGCATTGTGGCGGCTTATGAAAAGCATGAAAAGCCTAAGTAAAAATATATCTTAGAAAGATTTAAGCTGAAGTTCCCAAAAATCTAGTAAAATTAAGTCTTAAAAACTAATTAAATTGGGAACTTGAACCATGAGTAATCTCAAAGCATTTTTAGAAGATTGTGAAAGTTTAGGAACTTTACGGTTAATTGTTACCAGTAGTTCGGCTGTATTAGAAGCCCGGGGAAAGATTGAAAAGCTATTTTATGCAGAATTACCCAAAGGAAAATATGCGAATATGCACACCGAGGGCTTTGAATTTCATCTGAATATGGATCATATTAAACAGGTTAAATTTGAAACCGGAGAAGCGAAACGGGGCAATTTTACTACCTACGCGATTCGCTTCCTAAATGAACAAAATGAAGTGGCGTTAAGTGCATTTTTACAATGGGGAAAACCAGGGGAATATGAGCCAGGACAGGTGGAAAATTGGCAGGGTTTAAAAGAACAATATGGGGAAGTTTGGGAACCTATTCCTCTGGAAAGTTTATAGGATTAATCATCTAAATTTGGGGTAATTCATGAATTACCCCTACTATTGATAGCGGTGATGCGTAAGTCATGACAGATTAAAATCCGTGAAATCCTCTTAAATCAGTGATCCCTATTCACTATTAAAAAAAAATGAAAAAATTAATTCTAATTCTGGGTTTAATTGTTGGTTTAATTATAGGGAAAACCGAAGCTCAAGCGGGACAGTTAGCCGACCGTTTATCCGCATTTCCAAATTGGAATCATAAACCAATGGTGCAGGCGGTGAAGGAAGATTTATATTATCCTGAGTGGATGGAGGGGGAATGGAATGTTACGAGTATGTTAGTAGATAAAGTGGCTCCCCTTGCTCCTAAAGTGACCACTCCTGGGTTTAAAAATAGTTCTGAATCTCTGAAGCAACCGATACAGTTTCAGGTTAGATTTAAACGGGTTGAATTGTTACCTAAGTTACAGATTTTTCCCCTAACTTTATTTTTTTCTCCCCAGGAATCCGATCCCAAAAATCATGATAAAATAGATATTAAGATAGTGGGAGATCGCGCTTTTAATGGGTTTAATATTGGTAAGGCAACCTTGGGAGAAAATGGAATTTTATCGGTTAAGATTGATCCGACTAATCCCAATCGTCAAATGACCGCTTTACCCGGAAATGTAGAATTGGTTTCCACCATTACGGGTCGGAGTAGTGAAAGTCCCAGGGAGGATCAATTTATTGCAACGGAAATCAGTCAACAGGTGTTTGAAAGCTCATCTCAAATCTATTTGAATGAAGTGGAAACAACCACAGGTTACAGAGCAGAATTTGAGAAAGTTGGATCAAAATCCGAAGTTAAATCCATTGTTGCAGATCAAGTTACGGCGGTTTATTTATCTCCTAAAGATCCAAATTTCTTTGCGGCAAGTGGTCATCCGGTGGCCTTATATAGATATCAATTAAAGTTAGTTAGGAATGCAGGATAAATTGCCATCACGGAGGGAAATATGAAATTTAAAGTTGGTTGTCAATTAGAGTATGAAGTTAGGGATTATAGTACGTTTATTTTTAATATCAATGTTGCTAAAGCTCACAATCAACGGATATTAGAAGAACATCTACAATTAGAATCAAATCTCCATTTTGAAGAATATGTTAATCCGGTTTTAGGTAATCGTTATCTGAGGATTAATGTACCTTCGGGAAAATTTCGCCTATCCTATCAAGCCATTGTTGATGTAATTTATGAAGAAACAAATCCGACAACAATTAATGAAGTTCCCGTTGCTCAAATTCCCTTAGAAATGTTACAATATATTTATCCAAGTCGCTATTGTCAATCCGATCGATTAATGCGATTAGCTCAATCGGAATTTGGTTATTTACTGCCAGATTATTCCCGAATTACGGCAATTTGTAATTGGATTTATGATAACGTAATGTATTTATCTGGGAGTAGTGATCAACATACTTCTGCCTTTGATACGGTGACAGAAAGAGCGGGAGTTTGTCGAGATTTTGCCCATTTAGGAATTGCCTTTTGTCGGGCTTTAAATATTCCAGCTAGGTTTGCATCGGGTTATGCTTATAAACTACAACCGCCTGATTTTCATGCTTATTTTGAGGTATATTTAAGCGATCGCTGGTATCTATTTGATGCGACTCGTCTAGCTCCCCGGGATGGATTAATCAGAATTGGAACCGGACGAGATGCGGCGGATACTGCTTTTGCTACGATTTTTGGGGATGTAGAAATGACTCAAATGAACGTGGATGTTGAGTGTTTAGAAACTATCTCTGATGGAGATGATTCTGAATATACAAATCAAGCCATTAGTCATTAGAATACTCGAAAAAGAAATCACTTCCCTATCCCGATAATCATTCAAACAACTCATAATTTAATATTCCTAGTGGTAGCAGGTTCTGGGAAAAAAATGTGGCTATGGTGTAATTATTTAGACAGGATAGTACAAACCATCGCCCCGCCTGTGCCAACCAATACCACTGGGATCTTTTTGTTGACTCCAATGGCTAAAATGTTCTGCACCTTTAGAAAATTCTTTAGCAACATTTCCCGTATTTACTCCTAAGCGACGAGTCAGTTCTTCCTCTGTTTTTGGTGTCAACCTCAATAAACTTCTAGGATGATTACTATTAACATTATTAACAGAACTTGAGGATTTACGGGTGGTTTCAACCGAAGTTTTTTTGTCTAATAACTGCTGCATTAAAGACATTTGATCTTTTAAAAGATCAATATCTTCTTGGAACAGTTTCAGTTGCTCTTGTACAATTTCTTCGACCTCGGTTTTCAATTCAGGATTGAATTGAGGTTGTTCCCCATCAAAAAACTGTTTAATCATCTGGACTAAAGCGGCACTTTCAGTTAAGTTGTGCCGTTTCATGTACTGACGCAGCTTTTTATGATAGTCTGGCGGAACGTAAGTCACGGCTCTGATATTCTTTGTTACCATGAGTATAATTAAATTATGCTACCTCAACATTAACACTAATTGTAAACAAGTACGCTACTATTAGCATACTATTAATATTAAACCGATTAGCTTTATCTACAAAATATCAGACCCGACCTATGACTGAAACCCCGGAGACCCCACCCTCTAATCAACCGACATCAGCTAATCTCCCTAGGATAAAAGGGGGTTGGCATCGGACAACCCAACAATTAAAAAGACTATTCCCCACTGACCGAATCTCTAAAACCTTTGTCCAATGGTTTAATGTCAATGAGACACAAATTGCTGAGATTTTAGCAACAATTCGGGCAGAACTTCCCACGACAGAAGCCTTATTAATTGGCAAACCTCAAGCGGGAAAAAGTTCAATTGTTAGAGGATTAACGGGGGTTTCATCGGAAATTATTGGTCAAGGATTTCGTCCCCATACTCAAAATACAGAACGTTATGCTTATCCGTCTAATGATTTACCTTTGCTAATCTTTAAAGATACCGTGGGTTTAGGAGATATTAACCAAGATACTTCTATCATAATTGAAGAATTAATCGGCGATTTGCAGAAAGAAAGTCAAGGAGCTAGGGTTTTAATTTTAACTGTTAAAATTAACGATTTTGCTACCGATACCCTCCGCATAATTGCCGAAAGTTTACGCAAAAACTATCCCCATATTCCCTGTCTATTAGCAATTACTTGCTTGCATGAAATTTATCCGCCCCAAACCGAAAATCATCCCATTTATCCCCCAGATTTTGAGGATATTAGCAGAGCTTTTGAAGCCTTAAAAATAGCGTTTAAAGGGTTATATGATCAGGCTGTATTAATTGATTTTACCCTAGAAGAAGATGGTTATAATCCTGTATTTTATGGCTTAGAATCTCTACGGGATACCTTAGCCAATTTGCTTCCTGAAGCCGAAGCTAGAACGATTCATGAATTATTAAATGGAGAGGTTAATAATCAACTGGGAAACATCTATCGAGATGTGGGGCGACGCTATATTTTAGCCTTTAGTATTATGGCGGCAACCGTTGCAGCAGTTCCCCTTCCTTTTGCCACTATGCCTGTCTTAACAGCCGTACAAGTTTCTCTAGTAGTGTTATTAGGAAATCTCTACGGAAAAACCTTAAATATTTCTCAAGCTGGAGGTTTAGTTAGTGCGATCGCTGGAGGGTTTTTTGCCCAAATGATCGGTCGAGAATTAATTAAATTTATCCCCGGTTTTGGTAGTGTTATTGCTGCGTCTTGGGCTGCTGCTTATACTTGGGCATTAGGGGAAGGAGCTTGTGTTTATTTCGGGGATTTAATGGGAGGAAAAAAACCTGATCCGCAAAAGATTCAAGTTGTTATGGACGAAGCATTCAAAACAGCAAAAGAAAGATTTAAAGGGATCAATTCATCAAAATAAAGGAGGAAATATGACGGATTTATATGAAACCGATTTTTATGGTTGGATTCAAAATCAAGTTAATTTGCTTAAAACTAAACAATGGCAACAGTTAGATCATCTAAATTTAATTGAGGAAATAGAAGCTTTGGGACGAAAAGAACGGCAAGAACTGAGAAATAGATTAGGGATTCTCTTAGGACATTTATTAAAATGGCAATTTCAACCTGATAAACGAACGAATAGCTGGTTAGGAACAATTCGAGAACAACGAGTACAAATTAAGTTTTTATTACAAGATAGTCCCAGTTTAAAATCCTATTTGAATCCAGTTTTACCCGATGCTTATGAATTAGGATTAGCCTTAGCTATTCGAGAAACAAAACTCGATGAACAAATCTTTCCCGAAGTTTGTCTCTATACCTTAGAACAAACCTTAGATTCTCAATTTTTACCAATTTAATCTCCATTTGTTACAAAAATTAAGCAAACTTAAATATCCTATTGATTCAGAGCAGTAGAATTTTTGATATCTTCAATTCTACAAATATCCAATCGAGAAATAATTGCAGAACTTAAATTTTGTTGATCATTCTGCCAACTCATAATTTTATTTCTAAAATGAATAGTTCCCTGGGTATAAGGATGCCAAATTTTTTCTATTTTCCTTAAATCTTGACATGGAAGTTTAGCAATATCCCGTTTTTTTAACTCAATAGGATCAGAATATTTGGGGTTTTTTCCTAAAGCTAACAGCATGATTCTATAGGTTTGTAGTTCAGCTTTAGTGAATTGTTTTGCTGATAATAAATGAGCTAATCGTTCATAATCCGGTTTCACCCTGGTTTTTTCCGACACTGTAGCTGTTCTAGCCATCCCAATTACTAAAGATGTAATTGATGCAATCACACCCAATGAAACAATAACTTTTTCTCGATTACCCATGTTTAATTAAAATTATAACGTTGTTGGGCTTTAGCCCTAATTCCAAAAATTATAAGCCCTGAATCCACTGTTGACAAACATTAAAGTTGGGATGGGGTAAAACCCACCCAAAGTTAGGTTAAAGTTGTTGCAACTTTTGATAACGACCTAATGCCAATAACGGAAAATAATGTTGATAGTAATGATATTTTATATAGAAATGACCCGGAAATCCAGTTCCCGTAAATTCCGACTCATCCCAGCGACCATCGGAAAGTTGTATTGAAATTAAATAGTTAATTCCCCTTTGAATCACCTCCATTTCATAACATCCCGTTGCCATTAAACCAATTAACGCCCAAGCCGTTTGTGAGGCGGTACTAACCCCTTTTCCTTTGAATTTAGGATCATTATAACTATGGCAGGTTTCCCCCCAACCCCCATCAATATTTTGACAACTAACTAACCAATTTGTCCCCCGTTCCATTAAGGGGTTTAGAGAAGTATAACCCCAATTTTTATAAATAGGATTAATTACCGCTAAAGCTGATAATACTCCACTGGTTCCATAAATATAATTAACTCCCCAACGTCCGAACCAACTCCCATCGGTTTCTTGTTCCTGTTTTAAATAGGAAATTGCCCGTTCAATTGAGGGTTTTAAAGATTGAATTTTCAATTGAAATTCTGAAGAATTAGGATCTAATTCCCCTAACATTTCAATCACTCTAGCGGTAACATCCGCCGTATTTGGATCAATCATGGCTTTTAAATCCCCATAGGGAACCGCATTAATCCAATCTTGATCATTATCAATATCAAAAGCCGCCCAACCTCCGGCTTTACACTGCATTGAGATCATCCAATCAATTCCTCTAATTATTGTTGCTGTTTTCAAGGGTTCATCGGTAATTTTAGCTTGATTTAATGCCATTACTACAACGGCAGAATCATCTAAATCAGGATAAAATTTATTCGCAAATTCAAACGCCCATCCCCCAGGTTTTCCCTGTTTATTTTTAATATTCCAATCTCCATAATCTAAAATTTGTTGACGAATTAACCATTTTGAACTTTTGACTATATCAGCATTATTTGGGTCAATTCCTGATTCAATTAAAGCTCGAACAACCCAAGCTGTATCCCAAACTGGAGACACACAGGCTTGCATTCGATAACTTTCTTCTGTTTCTATCGCAAAATTATCTATGGCTTCTAAACCCCGTTGAACAATCGGATCAGATACCGGATAATTTAAGCATTTTAACGCCAATAAAGAATTTAACATTGCCGGGATAATTCCTGCCCAATCTCCGGTAATTTCTTGTCGTTCTAAAATCCATTTTTCTGCTGCTTTTAATCCCTGTTCTCGTAAGGGGACAATATTAAAGAGTTCGGCAAATTTAAAAATCTGATCTAAGTCCAAAAAAATATCTGTCCAATCATTATTTTTAGGTAATTTAAAAATAGCATTTTCTCGTCCTTCTACATATAATTCATCTAAATTTAGACTAGAATTAAACCTAAAAACTGGCTTTTTATCAAATACAATTAATAAAGGAACTGTACTACTTCTCGCCCAACTAGACATTTCATAGATGGTAAAAGGTGAACCTTCGGGTAACAACATAATCCAAGGGGGAATTGAGGGAATCCCGCGCCAGTCATAACATCCAATCAAGGCTAAATGTAGCTTAGTAAAAATCCGAGTTTTGGTAATTCCACCCTGTTCTAAAATAAATTGTTTGGCTTTAATTAAGGCAGAATCTGTTTCAGATACCCCTAATATTTTTAACGCCATATATGCTTCAACGGTGGTACTTAGTTCTCCTCCATCCCCATAGAATAATTCCCAACCGCCATGATCTCGTTGTTGGGAACGTAAATAGGTTTCAGCTTTATATAAAGGGCGAGTTTTATCGGTTCCCCAAATCTTGTGTAAGAGGATAACTTCTGATATAATTGTGACATTAGATTGTAATTCCGCCCACCAATAACCTTCGGGATATTGTTGAGAGAATAGAAAGTTTTGGCTGGCTGCGATCGCATCTTTTAATTTAGTTACAGAGACTTGATTTTGTATTTCCATTGTTATCTGTTTCACTCCTGCTATTGTTTCTGAGAATATCATTTTTTTAATTGGTTATAGATATTCTATCATATTTTTTATTGAATTAATCATAATTTTATGATATATGGAGTAGAAGGGGTAATTGATGTGTCTAAACTCGTTCAGTTTACCGGGATATTTGAACCTCTAAAAAACCCTGATTACTTTAATCAAGTTAAACTTTCTAGCGAGTGGGGAACTGTTTATTGGGATAGCGGTGCTGACTTAGATCCTGATGTATTGTATTCCTATTTATCCAAGCAACCGATACAGTTAAAAACCGCGAGTATTTATTGATTGTAAAATGGAAAATTCAATTTTAATTTTAACGCTATTGTCGTTAATAATATGGATAATATTATTACTATTTAGAGGACAATTTTGGCGAGGAGATCAACGGCTTTTTGAGGTTAAAGAACCTTTATTAAATTATCCTTCCGTTGCTGTAATTGTACCAGCAAGAAATGAAGCAGATTTAATTTCTACCAGTTTGCGATCGCTTCTTAATCAAAATTATCCTGGTTCATTTTCTATTATTTTAGTTGATGATCAAAGTAGTGATAATACAGCAAATATTGCCCAAGAAACTGCTAAATTATCAAATCAAACAGACAGGTTAAATATTATTACCTCTCAACCTTTACCTGCGGGATGGACGGGGAAACTTTGGGCGATGGAACAGGGAGTTAAATATACTTCTATGTTAAATTATATCCCCCAATATATTTTATTTACCGATGCTGATATTGAACATTCTCCTAATAATTTAAAGCAATTAGTTGAAAAAGCTGAAACCGAAAAATTACAGTTAGTTTCCTTAATGGTTTTATTACGTTGTCAGAGTTTTTGGGAAAAGTTATTAATTCCTGCTTTTGTATTTTTCTTTCAAAAATTGTATCCTTTTCGTTGGGTAAATCATCCCCAAAGTCAACTAGCGGCGGCGGCGGGAGGATGTATTCTAATTCATCAGGAAGCATTAACTAGAATTGGGGGTTTAGCAATATTAAAACAAGCATTAATTGATGATTGTTCTTTAGCTCAAGCGGTGAAGAATACCCCCCCAACTCCCCTTAGCAAAGGGGGAGAAGATCAGTTATTTACTACTGTAAATCAGGGGTTTTCTATTGGGAGTTTTATCTTTCCTTTTACCTCAAAATCCTATCATCCTATTTGGTTAGGGTTAACAGAAACAACCCAGAGTTTAAGACCCTATCCTAATTTATTAAGTATTTGGGATATGGTAGCCAGAACAGCATTTAGTCAACTGAATTTTTCTACTATTTTATTAGGATTAACCCTAATAGGGATGATTCTGATTTATTTAATGTCACCTTTAAGTTTAATTTGGGGAATTGTTCATGGAAATGGCTTAGTTATCCTTTTAGCTTTATTAACTGGGTTATTGATGGAAATTGCCTATTATCCCACCTTAAAACTGTATCAACTTTCTCCTATTTGGGGATTAACTTTACCATTTATTGGATTTTTATATGCCTTAATGACTTTAGATTCAGCCTTGAGATATTGGCGAGGAAAAGGAGGAAGTTGGAAAGGAAGAACTTACTCATAAGAAACCGGGTTTTTAGGTCAAAATTTAACTTCAAGAGCATCCTTACTTCCCTCTTTAGATTGCATTTCTTCAATATCTAATAAATTAACAATCACGCCCGCAATGGGAACGGATAGAAATACGCCTAAAATTCCAGCAATTCTAGCCCCAATCATTAACGAAAAAAACAAAACTACAGGGTTAATATTAACAGAACTTTGCATGATTTTAGGGCCAATAAAATTGTCCTGAATTTGTTGTAAAATCACACTAGCAACCACTACTTTTAACATCACAAACCAACCACTTTGAATTAAAATAATTAAACTGATTGTTAAAATTCCTAAAGTTGCCCCTATTCCTGGGATGAAATCAAATAAGCTGACAATAATAGCTAAAGACAAAGAAAAAGGTATTCCCAGGATACTATAAACGATAAAACTAGATGTTCCCAAGAAAACCGAGAGTAAAAGTTGACCTCTAAAAAAACCTAAAAAACTTCTTTGAACAGCTAAAGAAAACTGATTACGATGGTCATAAGGAATAATTTTTAATAGTAAAAACCATAGCCTTTCCCCATCAATCAGCATAAAAAAGGAAATCACAAAGATAATTACAAATGAAATGAACGCATTCGGTAAAGAAGAAAAAGTACCGACAAGAATACTGCCTAGTGCCACTAAAGATTTATTAAATTCAGCTTCTAGGGGAGCGAGATTAACATTAATTTTACGATATGTTAAAAACTTTTGTAAGTCGTCAAAAGGATTATCTGTTGATGTTAAACTTTGGATGATAAGGTTAAGAAGTTGTTGAAATTGATTAAAAAACATAGTTCCCAAGGCTAATCCGGTCGCAACAACCATAAATAGACTCAGAAATATGACAATTCCTAACGCAAATCCTCGACCTAAATAGCGTTCTAAATATCGCACAGGATAGTTGAGAAAGAAGGCAAAAATAGCGGCTAAGATAAAAGTAAAAAAGATACTTTCAAAATAGTTAAAAATCATAATTAATGCCCATCCAGAGGCAAAAAATAATAAAAACCGCACTAAACCATTAGTGTGAATCCGGTGCCAAAAAGCACTATCCTGAGAATTTGGGGGTAAATTATCCATTAGAACGACTCAATTTTAGCCAACGTTAACATTTTAGCGGATCTTGTTAACTTACAATCGCACTTTCTTGATCGGTTAAATTCTAATTAAATGATCTATCTTTAAAAATAGTCTGTAAATTTTGAGGAAGCAACGATGATTAGACTCAAACTATGGCAATGGATGGTATTGATCACACCGATGGCAATGATTGTGATTTTTTTGCTAACGGCGGCGGGGGTCACGATTCATAATTGGGGAATTAATTGGATTTGGGCGGTATTTACCCTGATTTTTGTGGGTTGGCGTTGGCTATTAGTCCGATGGACTAAACCGATGCTTAAAGAGATGGAAACTATCACCGCTAAATTTAATCAAGAACTAGAATTATCCTTAGATCAATCGAGATTAGAACCTGCTACAAATCCCAATATTACTCAAGTCGAAATAGCCCTACAAGAAATTTTAAAAGCAGCCCAGAATGATCCGCTAATTTGGGAAGAAAGTTCAATTTTTTGGAAACGCTGTCAAGATGTAGTGACAACTGTTGCTAATATTTATCATCCTGAAGTTAAATATCCTCTTTTGAGTATTTATATTCCCCAAGCCTATCAATTAATCCGGGGAACTATGGATGATTTAGATCAATTAATCCAAAAATTATCTCCAGCATTAAATCAAGTTACCGTTGGACAAGCCTATCAAACTTATCAAGTTTATCAGAAATTAGAACCCTCGGCTCGTAAACTTTTAAAAGTTTGGAATTGGGCGCAATGGCTGTTAAATCCAGTATCGGCTTTAGCACGAGTTTCGACTCAAAAAACTACCAATCAAGCCACACAACAATTGTTAGGTAATTTGGGTCAATCTTTGCGAGAAGTGGCTTTGAGAAATTTGTGTTGTCAAGCGATCGCTCTTTATGGTGGAGACACTTTACCCGTAACGGAATTTTCGGTTAATAATCTTTCCTTTCCCCAAGCAAAAACCCAAACTATTAGGGATATTTTAACAACAACAGAACCCGTTAAAACCTTAGAACAAAAACCCGTTAATTTACTCTTAGTTGGACGTACAGGGGCAGGAAAAAGTAGTTTGATCAATACCCTATTTAAAATGGATCAAGCCGTCGTTGATGTCTTACCCAGTACCGAGCAGATTCAAAATTATCAATGGCAAACTGACATCGGAGAAAGCCTCAATTTATGGGATACTCCGGGTTATGAACAGGTGCATCATCCTGAGTTACGAGAACAGGTTTTAGACTATGCAACTAACGCGGATTTATTATTATTAATAACTCCTGCCCTTGACCCAGCTTTGCAGATAGATGTGGATTTTTTACGCGAGATTAAACAGCAGGAATTAGAGTTACCTATTATTACAATTGTCACCCAAGTTGATCGCTTACGTCCTATCCGCGAATGGCAGCCGCCCTATGATTGGCAATGGGGAAATCGTCCCAAGGAAAAATCAATTCGAGAAGCCACAGAATACAGATTAGAACAGTTAGGAGAATATTGCGATCGCGTCTTACCAATTGTTACCCAAGATAGTCAAACCCAGCGCCAACCTTGGGGAGTAGATAGGTTATCAATTGCTATTTTAGAAACGATTAATCCCGCCAAACAAATACGTTTAGCTCGATTTTTACAAAATCAAGAAGCCCAGATTTTAGCAACGGCTAAAATAATTGATCATTATACCTTTCAAATGGCAACAACTCAAGGATTAGCGGCTTTATTAAAAAGTCCAATTCTGAGTTTTATTTCCACCTTAGCCACAGGATCTCCGACTTTAGCATTATTACTCGCAGAAAAAATTCCCGTCGAACAATTGCCCGTGGTAATTGGGAAATTACAGATGGCTTATGACTTGTTTTTATTATTAAATTCAGGAGAGTCTGATTCGATGAATTTTGATTTATTAGTTCTCTGGCCATTACTTTTAGAAAATCACAATCCCTCGGAAAAAAACCCTTGGGCATTTGGTCATGCTTTAGTGGAATATTGGACACAAAAACTAACAATAGAACAAATGCAGCAACGGTTTCAATTTTATTTAAACCAGGGAAAAGTTTAACGAGTTAAACCAAGAGATGTTTCTCCCAAACCATCTGATTTTGAAATATTAGGTCAGGTGGGGAAAAATAATGAGATAATGGGGAAATGTTAAGGTGATCGGACAAATATTATGCAATCTTTTGATTTAACAACATTAATCGCAAGCTGTTATGAACTGCGACAAGACTGGCTTCCATCGCGGTTAGAACAGGTGTATCAACGCGATCGCTTTACGATTTCTTTGGGCTTACGCACCCTAAAAAGTCGAGGCTGGCTTGATATTTCTTGCCATCCCCAAGCAGCCAGAATTTGCATCGGTGATCCTCCTCCTCGCATTCCTGATACCTTTACTTTTAGTGATCAACTCCGTCATCAATTGGCGGGATTAGCATTAGTTGAAATTCGGCAATTTGACCCCTGGGAAAGAGTTTTAGATCTGCAATTTGCCCAACGTCCGGGGGATGATCCCCTCTGGCATTTGTATGTGGAAATTATGGGGAAATATAGTAATATTATTTTAACGGGATCGGACAATATTATTGTAACGGCCGCCCATCAAGTGAATCTACAACAATCGAGTGTTAGACCAATTTTAACTAATCAATTCTATGAACTCCCCCCTAAATTAACCGAACCAATTCCGAGTTTAAATCAAGATCAATCCCTTTGGCAAGAGCGGGTGAGTTTAATTCCCAGTGCGTTAAAACAACAACTATTAAAAAACTATCGAGGTTTAAGTTCTGGGTTAGTTCAAGCAATGATTGAATCCGCGAGTTTAGATCCAACTCAACCCACAAATACGTTAAATTCAGAAGATTGGCATCGGTTATTTCAAAGTTGGCAAACTTGGCTAAAAACCTTAGAAAATAATAGTTTTATTCCTTATAATACCACAAAAGGTTATGATATTATTCCTTGGAATGTAGAAATTATTGCTGAAGTTAAATCGGTTCAAATTTTAATTAATACTTATTATACAAATGAGTTAAATCAACAGGAATTTAACCAACTGCGCCATCAAGTTAGTCAAAAACTTAATAGTGTTTTAAAGAAACTACAAGTTAAAGCAGATCAATTTATTCAAAGGTTACAACAATCCGATGAAGCGGACGATTATCGGGCAAAAGCGGATTTATTAATGGCATTTCTACACGAATGGAAACCGGGAATGAAGGAGATTAAATTACCGGATTTTGAGACGGGAGAACCTGTTAAAATACCCTTAAATCCAGAGAGTAATGCCGTCCAAAACACTCAAAGTTTATATAAACGACATCAAAAGTTAAAACGAGCGAGAATAGCCGTTGAACCCCTACTAAATGCAGTTAAAACCGAAATTAACTATTTAGAACAAGTCGAGTCAGCGATTAGTTTAGTTGAAACCTATCAAACCGCCGAAGATTTACAAACCTTAGCCGAAATTCGAGAGGAATTAATTCAACAAGGTTATATTAATATTCCTAATTATCGTAGTCCTAATTCTACTTTATCAACACAATTCCATCGTTATCAAACCCCGAATCAGATTGAGGTTATAATTGGCAGAAATAATCGTCAAAATGATCAGTTAACCTTTAAACTAGCAACGGATTATGATTTATGGTTTCATACTCAAGAAATCCCCGGAAGTCATGTATTATTAAGATTAAATCCCGGACAGGTTGCTGATGATATTGATTTAAAGTTTACGGCTAATTTAGCAGCCTATTATAGTCGGGCTAGAAATAGTGAACAAGTTCCGGTTATTTATACTAAACCTAAGCACGTTTATAAACCTAAAGGGGCTAAACCTGGGATGGTTATTTATAAACATGAAACCGTAATTTGGGGAAGTCCTAATAATACTACAATAGGTAATGGAAACTGTTCATCTGTATAAAGATTAGCCATTGCTCAACTCTCTACTACATTTATTCTTCTTGTTCTTTTAATGCTTGTTCAATTTCTTCAGAATACGCCTCTGCATAAACCCAAATATTCAACAAATCAGCCGCCGTTAGATGGGGATATAATTGCAAAATTTCTGCATCCGTCGCACCTTGACGGCGTAAACTCACAAATAGCCAAACCGGAAGCCTGGTATTAGCAATACAAGCATCTCCACCTATTACCCCAGGGGTTTTAATAATACCCCGTGAACCATTGCTTAAAGTCTGAGTTAACGCTTGAATCACTTCCGCTTTTTCAATTAGAGTAAGAGACAAAAGTTGAGTTTGGAATTCTGTTAGAGTCATATTAATATAATACAGGCATAGTTAAGGATATTTTATCATTTTTATTCTGTTATCTGTCCTATTTCTCAATGATTTGAGTTAAAATGCGATCGCTTATTCTTCAACAGCCAAATAATCAACCCTCAAAACTACTTCTAAATTAAACGGACATTCATCAGGGAAAACACTAACTTTTAATTGCGTTTCCGTTGTCCCGTCCTGACGTGCATCTTGATAACATTCTGCAAAAATTTCTTGACCATATCCCCTTAAACTAGGGCTATCTTTAAACAAAATTAATAAACGTCGTCGATGCTCAACAATTGTACTCCTCCAACTTCGAGATCGTTGATTCGGTTGATATTTATATTTAAGTAAGTGCATTAACAAAACTGTTAAATTACTTTGAACAGAGCGTTTTTCACTCCTTCCCATACTTTCTAACTCGGCAATTAAATTTTGAAGATCAATCTCTTGAAATTGGTTATGATGTAATTTTTCTATAGTTTTCTGAATCCATAAATAATAATCTTGCTCATAAAGGGTTAAATCACTTGACTCTCTTTGAGATAACTGAGGATTCATAAAAAAATCACCTCTCAACACTCATGTCTTGTATAGTTTAACTTTTTTTGTTAGATGAGGAGCGATCGGTTATAATAAAACTAACCCTGATCCTATTTTATTATTTTTATTGAGATTGAAGGAGGTAGAATAATGGACAAGCCGAAATTCTCCAAAGGTCAAAAAGTTGGTGTTTATGATCCCAAAAGTTTAAGAACCATCTATGAAGTTGATGAAAGATGGTGGACAGGAGCTAGTTGGGTATATAACTTTGTAGATTGTGATACTAAAAAGCCTGTTTGTATTTCTTTTTCTAATCGTGGTTTTACCCGAAGAAATGAACAGGAAGAAAAATGGTTACGTTTGCTTTAAAGTAACTGTTTAGCTAAAATTAAATTATTAGAAGGGTTGAAATAAAAAGCGAGTTACCATTACCGCAAAGCTTACTATAGCAATCCTGCTGAACAGTTTTTTTTAGCTTCTTCCAGTAAGGCAATAATTTGTTCTCTACTAACAGTTGGAAATCCATCTAAAAAATCATCAATAGACTCTCCCGCCTCTAAATAGTCAAATAGCGTTTGTATGGGAACTCTTGTCCCTAGAAATACTGGAGTTCCTCCCATGATTTCAGTAGATATACTAATTATAGATGAATTCTCAGACATGATTTTAGCCTCAAATTAGATTAATTGTTTAAGCATCGCTTATAATTATACTAACTCCATCCCTCCCCTTAACTATGATTCCCATTACCTTAGATGACAATAAACTTAAAGATGCTCTAAAACAGGCGATTCGAGAACTGATTCAAGAGGATCAAAAAATGATTTCTAATTTAATCGTGGAAGTCATAGAAGATATTGCTTTTGAAAATGCGATTAAAGAAGGAGAAACCTCTGAAACAGTTAATCGAGATGAAATTTTTAATCTTTTAAATCCCTATCAAAAAACCGAAAAAAACTTAAAACTTAACGTAACTCTTAAAAAACCATCTGAACAGCAAGTTAAACAAGCACTAGATGAATTTGACCAAGCGGTTAAGCAATTTTTAGAGGAAACAGATATAACACCGGAAGAATTAGCTGAAGCTTTAGATTTAAGTCAACCCTTAAAATGATGCACTTAGTTGTTGATGCTAATATTTTAGTTTCAGAGTTGTTGAGACAACGGGAAAAGAGTTATATCAATGAGCAGGTTAATGTTGACAACTTCTTTGTGTCTTTGTGTCTTGGTGGTAACATTTAAGGCTTGACCATCGTAAACCAGCCAGCGCGACCTGCTATAAGAGTGCGTAGCGCTATAACACATAAAAAGAAACCCGATTTCTTGAAGAAATCAGGTTTATGAAATCACTAATATTTGATCACTAACTAATTGCCAATTTTAGGCGCGGTCACAGATAGGAATTTCCATTTACTCGGTTTAACTTCTGGCTTTTGCGCTAAAGTTGGCACAGAATGACGGATTAATGCCGTTAACTGTGTGGTTGTAGAATCATACATTTGGGTTAATATTTTCGGATATAACCCAATACCAATAATCGGCACTAATAAACAGGCAATGATGAACACTTCTCGCGGTTCAGCATCCACCAATTTTTCATGTTCTACTAACTCTTTATTTTCGGGGCCGTAGAGAATTTCACGCAACATTGAAAGCAGATAAATCGGAGTTAAAACCACTCCAACGGCTGCTAATAAAATCACGATCACTTTAAATGTTGAGTTATAGGCATCACTGGTGGCAAACCCAATAAATACCATTAACTCGGCCACAAATCCACTCATCCCCGGCAATGCTAAGGACGCCATACTGCAAGCTGTCCACATGGCGAAGACCTTTTTCATCTTGATACCAACCCCACCCATTTCATCCAACATTAAGGTATGGGTACGGTCGTAAGTACAGCCGACTAAAAAGAATAAACTCGCCCCAATTAACCCGTGAGAAACCATTTGTAACATCGCTCCACTCATACCAATATCGGTGAAGGATGCCATCCCAATTAACACAAAACCCATGTGGGAAATTGAAGAATAAGCGATTTTCCGTTTCAGGTTTCTTTGGGCAAAAGAAGTGAAGGCGGCATAGACAATATTAACCACCCCTAAAATTACTAAAATTGGAGCAAAAGTCGCATGGGCATCGGGTAACATTCCGACGTTCATTCTTAGTAACGCATATCCCCCCATTTTTAACAGAATTCCTGCTAGTAACATATGGGCGGGAGCGGTGGCTTCTCCGTGGGCATCGGGGAGCCAAGTATGCAGGGGAAAAATTGGTAATTTCACCCCGTAAGCTATTAGGAAACCGCCATATAATAGCAGTTGCAAATTCAGGGGATAGTGTTTGGCTGCGATCGCCTGCATATCAAAGGTGACGGTATCTCCAAAGAATGCCATTGCTAAAGCACCAACTAGGATAAAAAGCGAACCTCCTGCTGTATAAAGAATGAATTTGGTAGCAGCATAGAGGCGTTTTTTTCCACCCCAAATTGACAGAATTAGGTAAACCGGAACTAATTCTAATTCCCAGACTAAAAAGAACAGCAACATATCCTGAACGGCAAATACAGCAATCTGTCCGCCGTACATTAATAACATCAGGAAATAGAATAATTTCGGTTTTAGGGTGACAGGCCAAGCGGCTAAAGTCGCTAAAGTGGTGATAAATCCTGTCAGAATAATTAGGGGCATTGATAACCCATCTGCCCCTACAGACCAATTTAAGTCTATTTGGGGAACCCAAGTATATTTTTCTACGAGTTGTAAACCTGGGGTCTGGAAATCGTATCCCGTATTAAAGGCATAAATGAGGATAGCAAAATTGATTAGTCCCACAATTAAAGCGTACCATCTCACCGTTTTTCCATCTTTATCTGGAATAATTGGGAGCAGTAAGGCGGCGATAATTGGAAATAAGATGGTTATTGTTAGCCAAGGAAAATGTTCCATAGATCAAGCACTGAATGAAGGAATTAAAATTAAGCTACAATCAGTTAGCAGGTCTAACTACTGTTAACTGATAACTGTTAACTGATAACTGTTAACTGATTAATTTACCCAGTAATTCCTGAGAAGACAACGAAGCCGAGAACGGCTACAAATACAATCAGGGCGTAGAATTGGGCGCGACCATTTTCTAGGTATTTTAAGCCTTCTCCCGTGACTAAGGTGACTAACCCGGTAAGGTTAACGGCACCATCGACAACGCGATAGTCTACTTCCATAACTTGTCGGGCTAACCGACGACTACCTCGAACAAATAGCACTTCGTTAATATCATCGAGATACCATTTGTTTTTGGAAAAATTGTAAAGGGCTGGATATTTGGCAGCGATCGCGGCGGGGTCAATTTTACCCGCCAAATACATCAAATAGGCAATACTAATTCCTATTAAAGCAATACCAACGGAACTTCCTGCCATAATCAAAAATTCCGTTAATTCAAATTCAGCCAGATGTTCCTGAACTTGTTTCACACTTTCCCCAGGGGCGTGAATAAACAGTTCAAAAATATTATTAAATGGAGTTCCCACTAACCCAATTAATACCGAAGGAACCGCTAATACCATTAACGGTAAAATCATGGTAACTGGGGACTCATGGGGATCGTGGCTATGGCCGTGATCGTCGCCTTGGGCTAACTCGTCCGGGTTCATGGCTCCAGGGCCAAAGGCAAATTGGGGGCCATTGGCTTCCGTTAACAGATTTTGTTGGATGGTGGTGTCATTACCTCGGAATTTACCTTCAAAGGTCATGAAATACATTCGGAACATATAGAAGGCAGTCATTCCGGCCGTTAACCAACCGACTAACCATAATATCGGGTTAGCAGCAAAGGCATTACTAAGAATTTCATCCTTTGACCAGAAACCAGCAAAGGGGGGAATACCACAAATGGCTAAAGTTCCCACCAGGAAACAAGCGGAGGTGACGGGCATATATTTGCGTAACCCGCCCATCAGACGCATATCTTGGGCCAGAACGGGTTCATGGCCAACCACAGACTCCATGCCGTGAATGACTGAACCCGAACACAGGAATAACATGGCTTTAAAATAGGCGTGGGTCATCAGGTGGAATAGTCCGGCACTGTAGGCCCCCACCCCCATCGCCATTACCATGTAACCCAGTTGGGAAATAGTCGAATAGGCTAACCCTTTTTTAATGTCATTTTGGGTTAGGGCGATAGTGGCCCCCAAGAATGCCGTAAAGCATCCAGTAAAGGCAATAATATTCATCACTATCGGCAACCCCTCAAACACGGGGTACATCCGGGCGACTAAAAACACCCCGGCGGCCACCATCGTAGCGGCGTGAATTAGGGCAGAAATTGGGGTCGGGCCTTCCATGGCGTCGGGAAGCCAAACATGAAGGGGGAATTGGGCCGACTTAGCAACGGGGCCAAGAAAAATCAATACCCCTAATAACGTGGCTAAAATCACGCTCAAGGAACCGGTTTCTACGGCTTGTTCTAGGCGTTCTCCCATGAGGCTAAAATCAAAGGTATTGGTAGCCCAATAGATGCCTAAAATCCCTAAGAGTAAACCAAAGTCCCCAACTCGGTTGGTGACAAAGGCTTTCTGGCAAGCATCGGCGGCGGGTTTGCGGTCGTACCAAAACCCAATTAATAGGTAGGAACACATCCCCACCAGTTCCCAGAAAATATAAACCTGAATTAAGTTCGGGCAAATTACTAGCCCTAACATGGAAGAACTAAATAAACTCAGATAGGCATAAAAGCGTACATATCCGGGGTCATGGGCCATATAACCATCGGTGTAGATCATGACTAGGAAAGCCACCGTTGTCACAATTGCCAGCATCACCGCCGCCAGATGGTCAATGGTATAACCCATTGTTAGTCTAAAGTCTCCGGCCGCTGCCCAGTCAATAATATAGGTGTAGGGAGCGTGACCGTCGAGTTGACTCCAAAGCAGAGCAAAAGATAAGACCATTGATGCCCCTAACGTTGAGACCAGGAAGGTTGAACAAACTTGTCTCAAATTGTTAGTGGCGGTGTTGAAAGAAATTAGCCCGACTCCAACCAAGGTCGCACCTAATAGGGGCAACACGGGAATTAGCCAGGCGTATTGATAGAGAGGTTCCATAACTATGTCAACTTTATAGTTCTTAATGAACTTGCCAAAACTGTTGATAATTTTACCCTACTATGGATTTTGGGCAGATTTTAGAACCCGAAGGACTCACCGAGTCTAGTGTTTTTATGTGCTTTTCAGCAACCGCCAGTTTTACCGCCAGTTTCTCATTATCCGTGTTAGGCGTTGCAACGCCGACACAAACAACCTCGAAAAAGCAGCTTTTATTAGCAACTTTTCCATTGTTATTCGCAATTCAGCAATTTTTTGAGGGAGTAGTTTGGTTAAATTTAGACAACCAATCATCCCGTGTCTATTATATAGGAATCTACGTTTTTTTGGTTTTTGCTACGGCATTTTGGTTGATTATTTGCCCAATCTCAGTTTATTTATTAAGTGTTTTGTTATTTATATTTTTGAACTGGAAAACAGCGTTGCCCCAGGGTTAAAAATCTTTATCTAAAATCTTTTCTCAATGATGAATGAGATTGAGAACAAATCATGCTATCATGGAAATAGTGTTAATTTGGGGCTGTGGCTCAGGTGGATAGAGCAAGCGCCTCCTGAAGAATCGGGCACCATGTGGGGAAACCCCGTGAGTGAATGTGGTCAAACTCAAGGAAGCCTAAGTCTGGAAACCGATAAGGTAATCTTGAGCCAAGCTTTCCCTCTCAACGGGGAAAGAAGGTGCAGAGACTGGCTCTAGGGAATAATAATTTTATTCTTTAGACAAACGGCCACCACCTACGGGCGACACCCGCCTACGGTGAAGGAATAGTCCAGAGAGTGGGGAAACTCACACAAATCTGAAGCGCTAGGTCGGCGGTTCAAATCCGCCCAGTCCCGTTGAATTTTGGCTGAACTATATTTATGAACCCGAATCAACACCTGAGAAAATGGCATCGTACCTTGGCACCTATTGTTTTACTGCCTTTGTTCGTTACCGTTACCACAGGTGTTTTCTATCGGGTCGGGAAAAGTTGGCTGGGACTATCCCGCGACCAAGTTCATCTCCTCATGAGTATCCACGAAGGCGAGTATTTAGGACAAACCTTAGAACCACTTTATGTATTGTTCAATGGTTTGGGCTTGCTCTGGATGTTAGTGACCGGTGGGATTATGGTATTTCAAAAAATTCAACCCTTAAAAAAACTCCAATCTGGGATAGCTCAGGTCAAATCTTTATTTAAGAAGCCATCACTTCATCCCTTAGACGATGAGAAATAATCTTCGCCAATCCGTCAGCCGTTCATACAGGTCAGGGTTTCTGTATTTATTGTATCCTGGTAGAATAGCCGGTGAAATAGGCTAAGATTTGCAAATAATTAATAATGAAACCTCGTCGCACCCGCAGTCAAGACCGGATTCTCACCCAACTCAAAACCATAAAACGATCGGTTTCTGCTCAAGATCTTTATTTGGAGTTGCGGAAAACAAACCAAATGATGGGGTTAGCCACGGTTTATCGCTCTTTGGATGCTTTGAAACGGGAAGGGTTAATTCATGTCCGAACCTTAACAACGGGGGAAGCGGTTTATAGTTGTATGCAGCAAGACGAACATCATCTCACCTGTGTGGAATGCGGACGTTCGATTCCCCTGGATGAATGTCCTGTCCATCACCTAGAAATTGAACTGGAACAATCCCACAATTTTAAAATTTATTACCATACCCTAGAGTTTTTTGGGTTATGCGAGCAATGTAATCAGTAATCAGTAATCAGTAATCAGTAATCAGTAATCGGTTCTATGTGACGAAGACTTTTATAGTTAATTAAAACTAAAAAATACATGACAATTATTTACTATCTCTAAATCAAATAAAATTTCGCACTTTCAGCATGAACTGAGACAATAGAAAAATCCCTTTAAGATTCAGATATTATGAAACCCAAAATTAAAGATCCCGTAGCTTGGCAACAAGCCGAACTCCTGATGCAGCCTGCTTTGATTCGCCTCCTAGACAACATCCGTAAACAATTAGACGAATCTATCTGGACAGGAAGTTATCAGGAAGTCCAAGATCCTTTCCCTGGATATCGGTTAGAATTAGAGCATAATGGTCAGCACGTTAGTGTCGATATTTGGGAATTGTGTTATCAGATCTGTTTTCAAAACTATTACCTGACCCATACTACCCAAGAAAGTTTTGAGGTTGAAATTGATATAAGTTTAATTGATCAAGAAATAGGAGATATAAATTGGCAGAACCTAGAAAATAAAACTCGTAAAATTATTCAAGACTTATTTGCTCATTTGCCCTCAGACGCTCCCCATTCTTGATCTTAATTCTCTATACTCATCAATGTTGAAAAAAAATTTAATCTCCTGACTCCCACCATGATTTCAGAATTACAGAATTTACAAGCCTCTATGGGGGCCATTTTTGGAACCTTAAACACAGGCGAAAGCGTTCCCATGAGTTTTGGCAATCAGGCTGAGGCTATCACCGCCACAAAACAGGGTGTTGCGATCTATGATCGGTCTTACTGGGGACTATTAAAAATTTCGGGAGCAGATCGACTCCGATTTTTACATAATCAAAGCACCAATTCCATTCAGAGTTTCAAACCCGGAGAAGGTTGTGATACCGTATTTGTCACTTCTACGGCTCGAACTCTTGATTTAGCAACAGCTTTGAT